>NZ_CP107960.1:2979682-5959365 GCF_036077095.1 Streptomyces sp. NBC_00376
CCGGTGGCCCAGGTAGAGCGCCACCACGACCACGGCGAGCACCCCGGAGGCGTGCACGCGTTCGGCCGCCGCGTACGCCACGAAGGGGATCAGCAACGACAGCGTGTTCTGCAGCAGCGATTCCCTGAGATGGGTACGGAGCCAGTGCAGCGGCACCATCAGTGCCAGGCCGACCACCACACCGCCGACGGCGGCCAGGAAGAACTCGCCGATCCCCGCGCCCCAGCTCATGCCCTCGCCCACGGCGGCGGCGATGGCCACCTTGTAGGCGGTGATCGCCGTGGCGTCGTTCACCAGGGACTCCCCCTGCAGGATCGTCGTGACCCGGCCGGGCAGCCCGACCCGGCGCGCGATCGCGGCGGCCGTGACCGCGTCCGGCGGGGCGACGACCGCGCCGAGCACCAGCGCGGCGGTCAGCGGCAGGCCGGGCACCAGGCGGTACGCCAGCCAGCCGACCGCGACGGTCGCGAACAGGACGTAGCCGATCGAGAGCAGCGCGACCGGCCGGAGATTGGCCCGCAGATCGAGGTACGAGCTGTCGACGGCCGCCGTGTAGAGCAGCGGGGGCAACAGCAGCGGCAGCACGACGTGCGCGTCCAGGGTGTAGGTGGGCACCCCGGGCAGGTAGGAGGCGATCAGGCCCACCGTGACGAGCAGCAGCGGGGCCGGCACGGGGGTGCGGCGGGCCGCCCCCGCCACCGCCGCGCTGGCCGCGACCAGTCCCACCAGCGGCAATACGTCCATTCCACGGTCCTCGCATCCGCAATTCACGGGCCACGCATCCGTCGTAACCTGACAATCATGAGTGACTGCTCTCACCTGTCCGTACTGCCGCGCCCCGAACCGGCCCCGCTCAGCGCGACCTGCCCGGGGTGCCTCGCCGCGGGCACCCACCCCGTGCAGCTGCGACTCTGTCTGGTCTGCGGCCATGTCGGCTGCTGCGACTCGTCACCCCTCCAGCACGCCACGGGACACTTCAAGGAGACCGGCCATCCGGTGATGCGGAGCTTCGAACCCGGCGAGAGCTGGCGATGGTGCTTCGAGGACGGTTCGATCGTCTGACGTCTGGGTACGTCAAACCGGCGCCGGTTGTTCGTAATTGACCGCCGCAGACCCCTACCCACTGTGTGTGCTCATGGGCTTACCATGAGTGACAGCCATGGGCTGGGGCTCTGGCGACACGGCATCATGGATCGCGATAGCGTCGCGGACCAGAACCGAAGACGTACCACATGGCTCCGGGGCACCCTTCCCGGATCCTCGAAAGAGTTTGTGCCACCTTGGAGGTGAGGGTGTCCCAGATCGCAGGCGAGCCCGGGAATCAGGACTTCGTAGAGGTCCGGCTGCCCGCTGCGGGTGCCTACCTGTCGGTGCTGCGTACGGCCACGGCCGGTCTCGCAGCGCGCTTGGACTTCACTCTCGACGAGATCGAGGATCTTCGCATCGCGGTCGACGAGGCCTGCGCGATCCTGCTTCAGCAGGCCGTGCCGGGCTCCGTCCTCAGCTGTGTCTTCCGGCTCATCGAGGATTCTCTCGAGGTGACCGTGTCGGCCCCGACGACGGACGGCCGGGCGCCGGAGCGAGACACCTTCGCATGGACGGTGCTCTCCGCACTGGCCGGAAAGGTCGAATCCTCGGTCGCCGACGACCGTACGGTCAGCATCAGCCTCTACAAACAGCGCGGCGCGGGACCCGGGCCGGCGTGAGCAACGGGAACGGGGACGGTCCTGTGCGGGACGAGACGATGCGACCAGGGGTGGTGCGCGCAGCAGGCATCCCGGAGCAGCAGGCCCTGCCCCATCCGGTGGACGGGGCGGACGGGCCTTCGGGCCGTACGGTCGCGGTGGAGCAGTCGCAGGCGGAGCGGGCAGGCCAGATGAGCGAGCACGGGCACCACGATCCACACGACCGCAGCGGGGCGCGGGCGCTGTTCATCGAACTGCGCGCGCTTCCCGACGGGTCGCCCGAGAAGGCGGAGCTGCGCAATCGGCTGGTGCGGATGCATCTGCCGCTCGTGGAGCACCTGGCCCGCCGGTTCCGCAACCGCGGCGAGCCGCTGGACGACCTGACGCAGGTCGCCACCATCGGCCTGATCAAATCGGTGGACCGGTTCGACCCGGACCGCGGCGTCGAGTTCTCGACGTACGCGACCCCCACGGTCGTGGGCGAGATCAAGCGCCACTTCCGTGACAAGGGCTGGGCGGTCCGGGTGCCGCGCCGGCTCCAGGAGCTGCGGCTCTCGCTGACCACGGCCACCGCCGAGCTCTCCCAGCAGCACGGCCGCTCGCCGACGGTCCACGAGCTGGCGGAGCGGCTGGGCATCTCCGAGGAAGAGGTCCTGGAGGGCCTGGAATCGGCCAACGCGTACAGCACGCTCTCGCTGGACGTGCCGGACACGGACGACGAGTCCCCCGCGGTCGCGGACACGCTGGGCTCCGAGGACGAGGCGCTGGAGGGCGTCGAGTACCGGGAGTCGCTCAAGCCGCTGCTGGAGGACCTGCCGCCGCGCGAGAAGCGGATCCTGCTGCTGCGCTTCTTCGGCAACATGACCCAGTCGCAGATCGCGCAGGAGGTCGGCATCTCGCAGATGCACGTCTCGCGGCTGCTGGCCCGCACGCTGGCGCAGCTGCGCGAACGGCTGCTCGTCGAGGAGTAGCGGGCGGGGCCGCGCGGGCGTGGTCCTTCCCGTGCCCGCGGCCGCCCGGTGCCGCCGTTCCGCCCCGCCAGGTCTTCCGGCGGGGCGGTTCAGTTCTCCGGGGTGGTGCCGGTCTCCGGGGCGGTGCCGGGGCGGCGGATGCCGAGCGCCTCGACCGTCGTCGGCCTGACCAGCTGGTAGAGCGCCGTCAGGGTCACCGCGGCGAGGACGATCCCGGCCGGGATCAGCACCCCCTGCGACCTCAGCAGCGTCCACGCCACCGGGAGCGCGATGATCTGCGTGATGAGCGCGGGACCGCGGCTCCAGCTGCGCCGCCGCAGCAGACCACGGGCGGCGGCCAACGGGATCACGGCCAGCGCGATCAGCGTCAGCCCGCCCATCTCCGCCTGCTGCGGGCTCTCGGGACGCCCGAGCAGCCCCATGACCAGCATGTAGATCCCGCCGATGGCGAGCGCCGCCCCTTCCAGGGCGGTGAGTCCGGCAACGAGAGTGATCCTGCTCGGCTTCGCCGGTTCGAGCCTCGGTGCGGGCGACGAGTCGGGCGTGTTCTGCTGAGTACTCACCCTTGCAGGTTGGCATCCCGGCGCCACGAAAGCGAAGCCGGGGTCGGAATCGACCCTGCGCCGTCACTGTGCGTGAAGGTCATGGGGCAGGACTTCAGAGTGATACCGCGCGGTAGGTAGTCTGGCGGTCATGCGCGCACTCCTCGTGGTCAATCCAGCTGCTACCACCACCAGTGCGCGGACCCGTGATGTGCTCATCCATGCGCTGGCCAGCGAGATGAAGCTGGAGGCCGTGACCACCGAATACCGCGGTCACGCCCGGGACCTGGGGCGACGGGCCGCGGACGCCGACGACATCGATCTGGTGGTCGCCCTGGGCGGCGACGGCACGGTCAACGAGGTCGTCAACGGCCTGCTCCACAACGGTCCCGATCTGGACAGCCTGCCGAGCCTCGCGGTGGTTCCCGGCGGCTCCACCAATGTGTTCGCGCGCGCCCTGGGGCTGCCCAACGACGCGGTGGAGGCGACCGGGGCGATCCTGGACGCGCTCGCCAACCGGACCGAACGCACGGTCGGCCTCGGGCTGGCGGCCGGCACCCCCGGCACCGAGGACGAGTCGGTCCCGAAACGCTGGTTCACCTTCTGCGCCGGACTCGGGTTCGACGCGGGCGTGGTCGGCCGCGTCGAACAGCAGCGCGAACGAGGCAAGCGTTCGACGCACGCGCTGTACGTGCGCCAGGTGGTCCGGCAGTTCATCGACGAGCCGCACCGCAGAAAGGGCGTGATGACCCTGGAGACCCCGGGGCAGGAGCCGGTCACCGATCTGGCGCTGTCCATAATCTCCAACACCGCCCCCTGGTCCTACCTGGGCAATCGCCCGCTGTATGCGTCCCCGAAGGCCACCTTCGACACCGGACTGGACGTGCTCGGGCTGAAGCGGCTCTCCACTCCGGCGGTCGCCCGGTACGGCACCCAGCTGCTCACTTCGAGCCCGGAGAAGGGCCCGTCCGGAAAGCACGCTGTTTCACTTCATGACCTCACGGACTTCACCTTGCATTCAAAGGTTCCACTGCCCTTCCAGATGGACGGCGACCACCTGGGAGTGCGCACAAGTGTGACGTTCACAGGCGTACGCCGTGCACTGCGTGTGATTGTGTGAGTAGAAGAGACCAAAGTCCTTTAACTCGAACGTTTGGGCTGGACTCCACCCCATAGAAGTACGGCTGTGACCTAGTCGACACCGAGGAATCAAAAAAAAGTTTCCAGAAGGGGTTGTATCCGCCGCCGAGGTTTGCGAATCTCTACATGGCGATCGGGACGGCCCGCAACACCGGCCTCCACTGAGAGCCAGAACCCCTCCTCACTTCACAGGACCACAACCAGTTCATCTGGGCGTCGGCCCGTCATCTGCGGGGGGATTCGTGAAAGCGTTCACATTCACAAGCAACAGTATGTAATACCAAGGAGAGGTAGCAGCCATGGACTGGCGTCACAACGCCGTTTGTCGTGAGGAAGACCCCGAGCTGTTCTTCCCCATCGGCAACACCGGTCCTGCGCTGCTGCAGATCGAGGAAGCCAAGGCCGTCTGCCGTCGCTGCCCCGTCATGGAGCAGTGCCTGCAGTGGGCGCTCGAGTCCGGCCAGGACTCCGGCGTCTGGGGTGGCCTCAGCGAGGACGAGCGCCGCGCGATGAAGCGCCGCGCCGCTCGCAACCGGGCGCGTAACGCCAGCGCCTGACCGACGCCACCGCTACGAGCCTCAGCCAGGCGGCGCGTACAGAGCGTACGCACAACCCCGCCCCCCGAGTCGCAGCGCGCAGTACCCCCGAAGCGCATGCATGACCAGTGAGCCCGGACCGTGAACAACGGTCCGGGCTCACTGCTGCGTTCAGGCCGCCACCGCCCGCCCCGAAGGGCGGGCCGGGTCGCTTCCCGGCCGGGTCACTTCTCGGAACGGACCGGTATGTCGAGCACGACCTGGGTGCCGCGCTCGGGGGCCGGGACCATGCCGAAGGTTCCGCCCAACTCGCCCTCCACCAGCGTCCTGACGATCTGGAGCCCCAGATTGCCGGCGCGCTGCGGGTCGAACCCCTCCGGCAGACCGCACCCGTCGTCCTGGACCGTGATCAGCAGCCGCTTCTCGACGGAGGAACCGCCGCGCACCGCGGACACCTCCACCGTGCCGGACTCGGCGAGCGTGAAGGCGTGCTCCAGGGCGTTCTGCAGGACTTCCGTGAGCACCATCGCCAGCGGGGTGGCCACTTCGGCATCCAGGATGCCGAAGCGACCCGTCCGGCGGCAGGTGACCTTGCCGGGCGAGATCTCGGCGACCATCGCGATGACGCGGTCGGCGATCTCGTCGAACTCCACCCGCTCGTCCAGATTCTGGGACAGCGTCTCATGGACGATGGCGATCGAACCGACGCGCCGTACCGCCTCGTTGAGCGCCTCGCGGCCCCGTACCGAGTCCATCCGCCGGGCCTGGAGCCGCAACAGGGCGGCGACGGTCTGGAGGTTGTTCTTCACCCGGTGGTGGATCTCCCGGATGGTGGCGTCCTTGGTGATCAACTCGCGTTCGCGGCGACGGAGTTCGGTGACGTCCCGGAGCAGGACCAGGGAGCCGATGCGGACGCCCTTGGGCTTGAGCGGGATCGCCCGGAGCTGGATCACGCCGCCCGCGCACTCGACCTCGAACTCGCGGGGCGCGTAGCCGCTGGCCAGTTTGACCAGGGCCTCGTCCACCGGGCCCCGGGAGGGGGCGAGTTCGGCGGTGATGCCGCCCAGGTGCTGGCCGACCAGATCGGAGGCGAGGCCGAGGCGGTGGTACGCGGAGAGGCCGTTGGGGCTGGCGTACTGGACGACCCCGTCGGCGTCGAGCCTGATCAGGCCGTCGCCCACGCGCGGCGACGCGTCCATGTCGACCTGCTGGCCCGGGAAGGGGAAGGACCCCGCGGCGATCATCTGGGCCAGGTCGGAGGCCGACTGGAGGTAGGTGAGCTCCAGCCTGGACGGGGTGCGGACGGTGAGCAGGTTGGTGTTGCGGGCGATCACGCCGAGGACCCGCTGCTCCCTGCGTACGGGGATCGACTCGACCCGTACCGGCACCTCCTCGCGCCACTCCGGGTCGCCCTCGCGCACGATCCGGCCCTCGTCCAGCGCCGCGTCCAGCAGCGGGCGGCGGCCACGCGGAACCAGGTGTCCGACCATGTCGTCCTGGTAGGAGGTGGGGCCGGTGTTGGGGCGCATCTGCGCCACCGACACATAGCGGGTGCCGTCGCGGGTGGGAACCCAGAGCACCAGGTCGGCGAAGGACAGGTCGGAGAGCAGCTGCCACTCCGAGACCAGCAGGTGCAGCCACTCCAGGTCGGTGTCACTGAGTGCTGTGTGCTGGCGGACGAGGTCGTTCATGGAGGGCACGTGTGCGAGCGTACCCGCGGACGGGCATTGGTTCCGAACCGGACGTCCGGACGGTACGTGCAAGGAAGAAGGTAAAAAGAAGAAGGTAAGGAGTGCGGAAAATTTCGGCACTCCGATGGATGGACACGGGCGAATGGTCTAGTCCACAATGCTGAAGACAGAGCTTCCGCTCTCCCCGCACAGGAGGGCGGATCGAGGTACCGCGCTCTCTGCCCTGACCGCGCCGGTACCTCTCCCCGGCCGGGGGCACCGCACACCGCCGGCCGACCGGTCCGGCCATGACGGCCGGCCTTGCTCCGGGCTGCGGTGCCGGACGGGCTGAGGGTCCCGTCCCGGCGCCGTGGCCCGCGGGTGTTTCCGGGGCCATTTTCTGTGTTCGGCCGGCATTTTCGGCCGCTCCCCGCGTTCAGCTGATCTCGGCGAACCGGTAGCGCGACACCAGGGCCCCGACCTCGTCCCTGCGGGCCAGGATCTTCTCGGCCCGCGCCGGCCGCCGACGGCCCCGGACGGCCGTCGGCGGGCCGCGGCCGGGACGGTACGTCCGCCGCGCTCGGGTCGACCGGGTCTGCTAGATTGGAACACGATTGGTCTATACCACCTGACTTCACCCTTCAGATAGGCAGGCCCCGCGTGGAAGTTGTCATCGTCCCGAACGCCAAGGCAGGCGGCGAACTCATCGCGGAGGCCATCGGCGCCCTGCTGAGCCGCAAGCCCGACGCACTTCTCGGCGTTGCCACCGGCTCGACCCCGCTGCCCGTCTACCAGGCGCTGGCGGCCAAGGTCCGCTCCGGTGCCGTCGACGCCTCGCGCGCCCGCATCTGCCAGCTCGACGAGTACGTCGGGCTGCCCGCGGGCCACCCCGAGTCCTACCGCTCGGTGGTGCTGCGCGAGGTCGTCGAACCGCTCGGCCTGTCCGAGGCGTCCTTCATGGGCCCCGACGGCAGTGCCGAGGACGTCCAGGCGGCCTGCCTGGCGTACGACAAGGCGCTCGCCGAGGCCGGCGGCGTGGACCTCCAGCTCCTCGGCATCGGCACCGACGGGCACATCGGCTTCAACGAGCCGTGCTCCTCGCTCGCCTCCCGCACCCGGATCAAGACGCTCACCGAGCAGACCCGGGTCGACAACGCGCGCTTCTTCGACAACGACATCTCGCAGGTGCCGCACCACGTGATCACCCAGGGCATCGGCACCATCCTGGAGTCCCGTCACCCGATCCTGCTCGCCACCGGCGAGGGCAAGGCGGACGCCGTGGCGCAGACGGTGGAGGGGCCGGTCGCCGCGGTCGTGCCCGCCTCGGCGCTCCAGCTGCACCCGCACGCGACGGTGGTGGTCGACGAGGCCGCCGCGTCGAAGCTGAAGCTGGCGGACTACTTCCGCGCCACTTACGCGGCCAAGCCGCCGTGGCAGGGGCTGTAAGGCTCCCGGACGCTCAGGAGAGGGCCGGGGCACCCACGCTGGGTGCCCCGGCCCTCTCGTATGCCGCTAGGGCCTGTCCGGCCGGGCGTGATGCGGCCCCCGGCCCCGCATCACGCCCCGCGCTCAGGCCGTCCGGCCGTCCGCGCCCCTGACGACGATCTCCGCCGCCGCGAGGCCGCAGACCCGGGCCGCGCCATGGGTTGCGATGTGCAGGGCGCCCCTGGGAGCCGCCTGCGGTACGCCCATCTCGACGACGACCGTGTCGGGGCGCTCGGCCACCAGGGCGTCGAGCGCCTCGCCCATCCAGGCGTGGCGGTGGACGTCGCGGACCACCACGACGATGCGCCGCTCCCCCGCCGCCCGCAGCACCGCGGCGGCCGGCGCCTCGGTCTCGCTGCTGTACGTGTCGGTCTCCGTGCCCGGCAGCAGCCGGCCCAGCTCCGCGGCGACGCCCCACGGGGTCTCGTCGCCGACGGCGATGTTCGAGGCGGAGGTGAAGGCGGCGACGTACGCGGGCTCGGTGAGCGGGGCGGCGGATCCGGTCACCAGCACCGCCCGGCGGGCGGCGACCAGGCCGATGTCGGAGCCGATTCCGGTGCCGGGCGTGGTCCCCTCCTGCGTTGCCGTGCCCGGCCCCGAACCGGTCCCCTTGGCCCCCTGCGTCCAGGACGCGAGGGCGCGTACCCGTGCGGCCGCGTCCGCGAGCCGCCCCTCGGGGAGTTCGCCGCTGCGCACCGCCCGGACCAGCGCGTCGCGCAGTCTCAGCACCGTGCCGTCGTCCTCCAGGCCGCCGCCGACGCACAGCGCGTCGGCCCCGGCGGCGATCGCCAGGACGGAGCCCCGCTCGATGCCGTAGGTCGCGGCGATGGCCTGCATCTCCACGGCGTCGGTGACGATCAGGCCGTCGTAGCCCAGCTCCTGGCGCAGCAGGCCGGTGAGGATCTGCGGGCTCACCGTGGCGGGGCGGTCCGGGTCGAGCGCCGGCAGCAGGATGTGCGCGCTCATCACGCACTTGGTGCCCGCCGCGATGGCGGCCCGGAAGGGCACCAGCTCACGGGCGTGCAGGGTCTCCAGGTCCACGTCGATGCGCGGCATCGCGTGGTGCGAGTCGATCGCGGTGTCGCCGTGCCCCGGGAAGTGCTTGGTGCAGGCGGCGACCCCGGCGGCCTGGAGGCCCTCGATGTACGCGGCGGTGTGCCGGGCCACGAGTCCGGTGTCGGCGCCGAAGGAACGTACGCCGATGATCGGGTTGCCCGGGTTGGAGTTGACGTCCGCGGAGGGCGCCCAGTTGAGGTTGACGCCGCATTCGGCGAGCCGGCGGCCGAGCTCCTGGGCGACCGCGCGGGTCAGGGCGAGGTCGTCGACGTGGCCGAGGGCGAGGTTGCCGGGGAACGAGGAGCCGGTGCGCACTTCGAGGCGGGTGACGTCACCGCCCTCCTCGTCGATGGCGACGAGCAGGTCGTCGCGGACGGCCCTGAGCTGGGCGGTGAGCGCGGTCACCTGCTCGGGCGTCCGGATGTTGCGGCCGAACAGGGCGACGGAGGCGAGCCCTTCGTCGACCCTGCGCAGCACCCAGTCCGGGGCGGTGGTGCCGGTGAAGCCGGGCTGCAGGACGGCTAGCGCGTCGCGGGTGACGGTGTCCGTGGTGGATATCAGGGTGGTCATGGCGGCGTTATCCCTTCACGGCACCGTCGGTGAGGCCGCTGACGGCCTTGCGCTGCAGGAAGACGAACAGGATGAGGATCGGGATGGCGAAGATCGAGGCCGCCGCCATGGTGGCACCCCAGTCGTCGCCGAACTGGCTCTGGAACTGGGAGAGCCAGAGCGGCAGCGTCTTGGCCTCGGGGTCCTTGTTGAGGATGAGGACCAGCGGGAATTCGTTCCACGCGGTGATGAAGCCGAAGAGCGAGGTGGCCATCAGGCCGGGGGCGAGCAGCGGCAGGATCACCTTGACGAACGCCTGCGGGCGGGTGCAGCCGTCGACCATGGCGGACTCCTCCAGCTCCTTGGGCACGGCGGCAACGTAACCGCGCAGCGTCAGGATCGTGAAGGGGAGGACCATCACCATGTAGAAGAGGGTCAGCGGGACCAGGCTGTTGAGCATGTCCGCGTCGCGGACCAGCATGTAGATCGCGATGACCATGACTTCCCACGGCGCCATCTGCGCGATCATGAAGACCAGGATCATGCCCTTGCGGCCCTTGAACCGCATCCGGGCCAGCGCGAACGACGCGAAGAGCGCGATGATCAGCGAGAAGACCACGGCGAGCAGGGTGACGGTGAGCGAGTTCCCGACCAGGGTCAGGAAGTTCGGCGCGTGGTACGCCGTCTTGAAGTGCTCGAACGTGACGTCGGTCGGGAACCAGACGGGCGTCTCGGTGATGATGTCGCCGGTCGGCTTGAACGCCGTGCTGAACATCCAGTAGACGGGGAAGACCAGACCGGCGAAGAGGATGATCGCCGTCGCGTTGGGCCAGATGCGGCCGAACAGTGAGCGCTTCACAGCTCGTCCTCCTCTTGCTTGAGAACGATGCGGAGGTAGTAGGAGGTCAGCCCCAGCATGATCAGGATGGTCAGCAGCGAGATCGCCGCGCCCATGCCGTAGTGCTGGTTGCCGACGCCCTCGACGAAGGCGTAGATCGGCAGGGTCTCGGTGAGGCGGTTGGGGCCGCCCTCGCTGATGGTGAAGATCTGCGGGAACGCCTTGAAGACCCAGATGACTTCGAGGAAGGTCGTGGCGTAGAGGAACGGCCGCAGGAACGGGAACGTCACCGAGGTGAAGCTCTTCCAGACGCCGGCGCCGTCGAGCGAGGCGGCCTCGTAGAGCTCCTTGGCGATGGTCGTGGTCGCCGCGTACAGGTTGATCGCCACGAACGGGATGGACTGCCAGACGATCATCAGGGTGACCACGAAGAAGGTGGAAAACTGCGATCCGGTCCAGTTGTAGTCGGCCATCGAGTGCCAGCCGAGCTGGTCCAGCACGTAGTTGACCACGCCGAAGCGTGAGGCGAACAGCCACTGGAACACGGTGGACGCGGCCACGATCGGCATCGCCCAGGCGAGCACCAGGCCGACCATCAGGGTGAGCCGCATCTTCTTGCCGAGCCGGGCGAGCAGCAGTCCGACCAGGGTGCCGAGGACCATGATCAGGACGACGTTGACGCCGGTGAAGACGATCGTGCGGAGCGTGACTTTCCAGAAGTCCTCTCCGGTGAGGATCTCCTGGTAGTTCTTGAAGCCGTTCCACTCGGTGACATGCTGGATCAGCTGTCCCATATTGAGGTTCTGGAACGACAGCATGGCGTTCTTCACCAGGGGGTACCCGAGGAAGACCGCCGTCACCGCGAGTGCGGGAATCATCAGCAGGTACGGCGCCGCGCCGATGCCCAGCTTCCGCTTGCTGCCCCCGTGCTGCCCGACGGGTGGTTCCCCGTCCTGCCCGCGGACTGCGGCCGTCCTGGCCACATCCGAGGGTTCGGTCTGCACTGCCATGCTCGCCATCTCTTCCAACAAAGCCCTACACGGAACGGTGCGTACAGCCGGGGCGGCGGGTCGGGACCCGCCGCCCCGGCGCGGGACGCGCTACTGCGACTACTGCTGCTGGCTGAGGCGCTTGTTGAGCTCGCCCTCGACCTGCTTGGCGGCCTCGGCGGGCGACTTGCCCTGCAGGACCAGCGTCATGTAGGTCTTGATCGGGTTCGGCGGGTTCTCGACCGGCGCCCACTCCGGGATCAGCGGCGTGGTGCCACCGGACTTGGCGGCGGCCGGACCGGCGGCCTCGGCGGCGGGCTGGCCGACGGTGTACTTCTGCATGGCGTCGTTCTTCGGGGACCAGCCGGCCTCCTTGATCAGCTCACCGTCGTTCTGCTCGGAGAGCGCGATCTTCAGGAACTCCTTGGCCAGGTCCTGGTTCTTGCTGCCCGCGGCCACGGCAAGGTTCGAGCCGCCGAGGAAGACGCCCTCGGGCTTGTCGGCCGTCTCACCGGGGATGGTGAAGAAGCCGATGTCGTCCTTGATCTTCGGGTTGGCCTTGATGGCGGTGCCGGCCTCGTAGCCCATCGCGATGATGGCGCCGGTCTTGCCCTTGGCGAAGACCTCGGCCTGCTGCGGGGTGGCCTCGTCCTTGTCCTTGGGGGCCTTGGAGAAGGCCTGGTACTGCTTGTAGACGTCCATGGCCTCGGCGACCTTCGGGTCGGCCAGGTTGGAGACGTACTTGTCGCCTTCCTTCTTGACCGGCGAGACGTCCTTGCCGACGAGCAGGCCGTCGAAGAAGTACCAGTTCTGGCCGGGCAGGTAGATCGGCTCGGCGTCGCCCTTCTTCTCGATGGCCTCGAAGGCCTTGAAGAGGTCGGCGCGGGTCTTCGGCGTCTCGGCGATGCCGGCGTCCTTGAAGACCTTCTTGTTGTACATGACGACGCGGTTGCCCACGTACCACGGCAGGGCGTACTGCTTGCCGTCGAAGACGGAGGGCTGGTTGACGCCGTCGGCCCAGGCGGAGCCGATCTCCTTCTTCAGGTCACCGAGCTCGGCGAGGCCGCCGGTCTTGGCGTACGCCGGGGTCTGGGTGTTGCCGATCTCCAGGACGTCCGGCGGGTTGGACTCGGAGAGGGCGGTGGTGACCTTCTGCTGGATTCCGTTCCAGTCCTGGACCTCGATCTTCAGTTTGGCCTTGGTCTTCTTCTCGAACTCCTCGGTGACCTTCTTGGTCCACCCGTCCGGGTTCGAGCCGGACATCGTCCACACCGTCAGGGTCTGGCCCTTGTACGCGTCCGGACCGGCCTTCTTGCCGCTGTCGCCGCCGTCGTCGGACCCGCACGCCGCGAGGCCGATCATCATGCCCGCGACGCCGATCGCCGCGATGAGCTTGCGCTTCACGCCAAACCCTCCTCAGGGATACTGCAACCCCGCCCACCGCGAAGACATTCGACGAGTACTGCTGGGGCTGGACCTGGTCTTTAATGGTTTAGACCAGTACGGGGAGCTTGGCCTAGACCTTTAGGGGTGTCAAGGGTGTATAAGAAGTGCACTCGCGTCCGTTATAGGACCGACACCTAAGGGAGGGCGACCAGCCGTGACCGGACCGTGCCACCATGTGAGCCGCGACAG
Source organism: Streptomyces sp. NBC_00376 (assembly GCF_036077095.1). Lineage (NCBI taxonomy): Bacteria > Bacillati > Actinomycetota > Actinomycetes > Kitasatosporales > Streptomycetaceae > Streptomyces > Streptomyces sp. NBC_00376. The sequence goes on from NZ_CP107960.1 coordinate 2,992,779, forward strand.
ACGGAGGAGCCGGTGACGGCAGCAACGCAAGCGCCGGGAGGGCGGACCATGGGTGCCGACGGGGGCAGTACGGAGAACGAGACGGGCGCGGCCACACGGACGGCACGCGTCCCGAAGTACTACCGGCTGAAGCGACATCTGCTCGACATGACGGACACCATGCCGCCGGGCACCCCCGTGCCGCCGGAGCGGACCCTGGCCGCCGAGTTCGACACCTCGCGCACCACGGTGCGCCAGGCGCTCCAGGAACTGGTCGTCGAGGGCCGGCTGGAGCGCATCCAGGGCAAGGGCACCTTCGTGGCCAAGCCGAAGGTCTCGCAGGCCCTGCAACTCACCTCGTACACCGAGGACATGCGCGCCCAGGGCCTGGAGCCGACCTCCCAGCTGCTGGACATCGGCTACGTGACGGCCGACGACACCCTGGCGGGGCTGCTCGACATCAGCGCGGGCGGCCGGGTGCTGCGGATCGAGCGGCTGCGGCTCGCCAGCGGTGAGCCGATGGCGATCGAGACCACCCACCTTTCGGCCAAACGCTTCCCGGCGCTGCGCCGTTCGCTGGTGAAGTACACCTCCCTCTACACCGCGCTGGCAGAGGTGTACGACGTACGGCTGGCCGAGGCCGAGGAGACCATCGAGACCTCGCTGGCCACCCCGCGCGAGGCCGGGCTGCTCGGTACGGACGTGGGCCTGCCGATGCTGATGCTCTCCCGGCACTCGCTCGACGGACAGGGCGAACCGGTGGAGTGGGTGCGTTCGGTCTACCGCGGCGACCGGTACAAGTTCGTGGCGCGCCTGAAGCGGCCCACGGACTGAGTCCGCGCCATCGTTCGGCCCCCGTGGAACGCATCACTCCGCGGGGGCCTTTCGCGCACCCCGGTCCGGACCAAACGTCGTACATTTGGCCGTATTTCGAGCATGAACACCCACTCGGCCGACCGTTGCCGGACCGCAATGCGGACGGGGGGTGACGGTGACCGGAAGCCTCCCCTAGATTTCCTGCGCATTACAAGGTGCTCAGCGAGGGGACGGAGTCGCCACATGCCAGCAGAACCAGAAGGAAAACCACCCACCGTCACACCGGTACGGGTGGTCATCGCCCTCTGTCTCGTCGCGCCGTTCGTGGCGATGCTCTGGGTGAGTTCGTACGCGAAGGTGGACCCCACCTTCATCGGTATTCCGTTCTTCTACTGGTACCAGATGCTCTGGGTGCTGATCTCCACCGCGCTCACGATGATCGCGTACAAGCTGTGGCAGCGTGACCAGCGCGCCCGCAAGGGGGGTGCGTCGGCATGAAGGACGGCGTGAACGGCGTCGCGCTCGGCGTCTTCATCTTCTTCTTCGTGGCCGTCACGGTCATGGGCTTCCTGGCGGCACGGTGGCGCAAGGCCGAGAACGAGGCCAGCCTCGACGAATGGGGCCTGGGCGGGCGTTCCTTCGGCACCTGGGTCACCTGGTTCCTGCTCGGCGGCGACCTGTACACCGCGTACACCTTCGTCGCCGTACCCGCGGCGATCTACGCGGCGGGCGCGGCGGGCTTCTTCGCCGTGCCGTACACGATCCTCGTGTACCCGCTGATCTTCACCTTCCTGCCGCGGCTGTGGTCGGTATCGCACAAGCACGGGTACGTCACCACCTCGGACTTCGTCCGCGGGCGGTTCGGCTCGAAGGGCCTCTCGCTGGCGGTCGCCGTCACCGGCATCCTCGCCACGATGCCGTACATCGCGCTCCAACTGGTCGGCATCCAGGCGGTGCTGGACGTGATGGGCGTCGGCGGCGGCGAGAACACCCACTGGTTCATCAAGGACCTGCCGCTGCTGATCGCGTTCGCGGTGCTCGCCGCGTACACCTACTCGTCCGGGCTGCGGGCACCCGCGCTGATCGCCTTCGTCAAGGACGGGCTGATCTACCTGGTCATCGCGGTGGCGATCATCTACATCCCGATCAAGCTCGGCGGCTTCGACGACATCTTCGCCAAGGCGGGCGAGGCGTTCTCGCAGACCAACCCGGCCACCGGCAAACCGCGCGGCGCGCTCGCGCCGGGCGAGGCGGGCCAATGGGGTTACGCCACCCTGGCGCTGGGCTCGGCGCTGGCGCTGTTCATGTATCCGCACTCGATCACGGCGACGCTCTCCAGCCGCAGCCGCAACGTGATCCGGCGCAACACCACGATCCTGCCGCTGTACTCGCTGATGCTGGGCCTGCTGGCGCTGCTCGGCTTCATGGCCATCGCCGCCGGGATCAAGGTGGACAACGGGCAGTTGGCCATCCCGCAGCTGTTCGAGAACATGTTCCCGGACTGGTTCGCGGGCGTCGCGTTCGCCGCCATCGGCATCGGCGCGCTGGTGCCCGCCGCGATCATGTCGATCGCCGCGGCCAACCTGTTCACCCGCAACATCTACAAGGACTTCCTGAAGCCGGACGCGACCCCGGAGCAGGAGACCAAGGTCTCCAAGCTGGTGTCGCTGCTGGTCAAGGTCGGCGCACTCGCCTTCGTCCTCACCATGGACAAGACGGTCGCGATCAACTTCCAGCTGCTCGGCGGCATCTGGATCCTCCAGACGATGCCCGCCCTGGTCGGCGGCCTGTTCACCCGCTGGTTCCACCGCTGGGCGCTGCTCGCCGGCTGGGCGGTCGGCATGGTGTACGGGACGGTGGCCGCGTACGGGGTCGCCTCGCCGACGCAGAAGCACTTCGGCGGCTCGTCCAAGGAGATCCCCGGAATCGGCGAGATCGGCTACATCGGCCTCACCGCGTTCGTGCTGAACGTGGTGGTGACGGTGGTGCTCACCTTCGTCCTGAACGCCGTGAAGGCACCTGCCGGGATCGACGAGACCTCCCCGGCCGACTACACCGCCGACGCGGGCGACCCGGGCGTCGAGGCGGAACTCCCGCCAGCCACGGCGGGCGCTCCGGGCGGCCACTGACGACCGCGCCCCACGGCCTGCGGACGGCCCGTCGAGCCCCTTTCCCGAAGGGGTGCGACGGGCCGTCCGCCGTCTGCCCGAAAGGGCCGCAGAACGCGTCCTGTGGTCCCGGCATTTGCCGACCGACACAACATGTGGGGGCTGCCTCTTCGGGCAGCCCCCACATGTATGCTCGTCCTCGCTGTCGCCGCAGGGGAATCCGGTGCGAATCCGGAACTGTCCCGCAACGGTGTATTCAGTGCGCTTTTGTGCACCCCCGAGTCAGTCCGATGACCTGCCGGCAGCGCATCCGGCTCGACCGAACCGGATGCCCAGACGTCCGGGCCTCGCGGTTGGGCCGGTGGACGCCGTGCGAAGTGCTGCCCTGTTCCGGGTCTGCGCGCCCGCAGGGCTGCCCCGATCCCCGCCGGCCCCGAGCCGAGCGAGGGAGAGCACCACGTGACCATCGCGCCAGCCGATCCGGCAGTCGCCGCGTCCGCAGCAGCCGAGTCCGAGGCCGCCGCACAGGACGGACCGGGAACCGCACTGCTGCGGACCCTGACCGAACTGACCGCCGATCTGCCCGACACCGACCCCGGCCGGGTCGCCGCCGCCGCGCTGCGCGGCCGCAGCGCCCGCGCCGACGAGGCCGAGCTGCGGTCGCTGGCCACCGAGGCCGCCGCGGGGCTGATCTCCGAGGACCCCTCCTACTCCCGGCTCGCCGCCCGGCTGCTGACCCTCGCCATCGCGGACGAGGCGGCCGGCCAGGGCGCGGTCTCCTTCTCCGCCTCGGTCGCCGTCGGCCACCGCGAGGGCCTGATCGCGGACCGGACCGCCGAGTTCGTCGCCCGTCACGCGGCCGCCCTCGACGCGCTGGTGGAGCGTTCGCTGGCCGACGGAGCGGACGACCGCTTCGGCTACTTCGGGCTGCGGACCCTGCACAGCCGCTATCTGCTGCGCCACCCGCACACCCGCCAGGTCGTCGAGACGCCCCAGCACTTCATGCTGCGGGTCGCGGCCGGGCTGGCCGAGGACGATTCGCAGCGCGCCGTGGACGAAGTGGCGGCGCTGTACGGGCTGATGAGCCGGCTCGACTACCTGCCCTCCTCCCCCACGCTCTTCAACTCCGGCACCCGGCACCCGCAGATGTCCTCCTGCTATCTGCTGGACTCCCCGCTGGACGAGCTCGACTCGATCTACGACCGCTACCACCAGGTGGCCCGGCTCTCGAAGCACGCGGGCGGCATCGGTCTGTCGTACTCCCGCATCCGCTCCCGCGGTTCGCTGATCCGGGGCACCAACGGGCACTCCAACGGCATCGTGCCGTTCCTGAAGACGCTCGACGCCTCCGTCGCCGCGGTCAACCAGGGGGGCCGCCGCAAGGGCGCCGCCGCCGTCTACCTGGAGACCTGGCACGCGGACATCGAGGAGTTCCTGGAGCTGCGCGACAACACCGGTGAGGACCAGCGGCGTACGCACAACCTCAACCTGGCGCACTGGATCCCGGACGAGTTCATGCGCCGGGTCGACGCGGACGGCGACTGGTCGCTGTTCTCGCCCGCCGACGTGCCCGGCCTGGTCGACCTGTGGGGCGACGAGTTCGACGCCGCGTACCGGGCCGCCGAGGCCCAGGGCCTGGCCCGCAGGACGATCCCGGCCCGTGAGCTGTACGGCCGGATGATGCGCACCCTCGCCCAGACCGGCCAGGGCTGGATGACGTTCAAGGACGCCTCCAACCGGACCGCGAACCAGACCGCCGAGCCGGGCACCGTCGTCCACTCGTCGAACCTGTGCACCGAGATCCTCGAAGTCACCGACGACGGCGAGACGGCGGTCTGCAACCTGGGCTCGGTCAACCTCGGCGCGTTCGTCGCCGACGGTGGCATCGACTGGGAGCGGCTGGACGCCACCGTCCGCACCGCCGTGACCTTCCTGGACCGGGTCGTCGACATCAACTTCTACCCGACCGAGCAGGCCGGCCGCTCCAACGCCAGGTGGCGCCCGGTGGGCCTGGGCGCCATGGGTCTCCAGGACGTCTTCTTCAAGCTGCGGCTGCCCTTCGACTCCCCCGAGGCCCGCGCGCTCTCCACGAAGATCTCCGAGCGGATCATGCTCGCCGCGTACGAGTCGTCCTGCGAGCTCGCCGAGCGCTCGGGCCCGCTTCCGGCCTGGTCGCAGACGCGTGCGGCGCGCGGTGTGCTGCACCCCGACCACTACGACACCGAGCTGAACTGGCCCGAGCGGTGGGAGGCGCTGCGCGCCCGGGTCGCGAAGAGCGGGATGCGCAACTCGCTGCTGCTCGCCATCGCGCCGACGGCGACGATCGCCTCGATCGCGGGCGTCTACGAGTGCATCGAGCCGCAGGTCTCCAACCTCTTCAAGCGCGAGACGCTCAGCGGTGAGTTCCTTCAGGTCAACGCGTACCTGGTGGACGAGCTGAAGAAGCTCGGGGTGTGGGACGCGCGCACCCGTGAGGCGCTGCGCGAGGCCAGTGGCTCGGTGCAGGGCTTCGCCTGGATCCCCGAGGAGGTGCGGGCGCTGTACCGCACCGCATGGGAGATCCCGCAGCGCGGCCTGATCGACATGGCGGCGGCCCGTACGCCGTTCCTGGACCAGAGCCAGTCGCTGAACCTGTTCCTGGAGACGCCGACGATCGGCAAGCTCTCCTCGATGTACGCGTACGCCTGGAAGCAGGGGCTGAAGACGACGTACTACCTGCGTTCGCGCCCGGCGACCCGGATCGCCCGTGCCGCCTCCGGCCAGGCGGCGGCCGCCGCCCCCATTCCCGTACAGCAGGCCTCGGCGCCCGACGCGGACGCGATCGCCTGCTCCCTCGAAAACCCCGAGTCCTGCGAGGCCTGCCAGTAATGAGCTCCACCAACTCCGAGAAGAACCTGCTGGACCCGGGCTTCGAGCTGACCCTGCGGCCGATGCGCTACCCGGACTTCTACGAGCGCTACCGGGACGCGATCAAGAACACCTGGACGGTGGAGGAGGTCGACCTGCACTCCGACGTCGCCGACCTCGCCAAGCTGTCCCCCGGCGAGCAGCACATGATCGGCCGGCTGGTCGCGTTCTTCGCGACGGGCGACTCGATCGTCTCCAACAACCTCGTGCTGACGCTGTACAAGCACATCAACTCCCCCGAGGCGCGGCTGTATCTGTCGCGGCAGCTCTTCGAGGAGGCCGTGCACGTCCAGTTCTATCTGACGCTGCTGGACACCTACCTGCCCGACCCGGACGACCGCGCGGCGGCGTTCGACGCGGTCGAGGAGATCCCGTCGATCCGCGAGAAGGCGCAGTTCTGCTTCAAGTGGATGGATTCGGTCGAGAAGATCGAGCGCCTGGAGACGAAGGCCGACCGCCGCCGTTTCCTGCTGAACCTGATCTGCTTCGCGGCGTGCATCGAGGGGCTGTTCTTCTACGGCGCGTTCGCGTACGTCTACTGGTTCCGCTCGCGGGGCCTGCTGCACGGTCTCGCCACGGGCACCAACTGGGTGTTCCGTGACGAGACGATGCACATGAACTTCGCGTTCGAGGTCGTGGACACCGTCCGCAAGGAGGAGCCCGACCTCTTCGACGACGAGCTCCAGCAGCAGGTCACCGACATGCTGAAGGAGGCCGTGGCCGCGGAGCTGCAGTTCGGCCGCGATCTGTGCGGTGACGGGCTGCCCGGCATGAACACCGAGTCGATGCGGCAGTACCTGGAGTGCGTCGCCGACCAGCGGCTCACCCGGCTGGGCTTCCCGGCGGTGTACGGCTCCGAGAACCCGTTCTCGTTCATGGAGCTCCAGGGCGTGCAGGAGCTGACGAACTTCTTCGAGCGCCGGCCGTCCGCGTATCAGGTGGCGGTGGAGGGCTCGGTCGCCTTCGACGACGACTTCTAGATCTCTTCAGCTCCGTTTTCGGGGCTAGATCCTGGCCCAGCTTCTGAGGTAGGGGCGCCGCGCAGCCGTGACGGGCCGCGCGGCGCCTGCCGTTTGCGGGGGTCCGTCGCTCCGGGCCCGTTCCGCGGCGCGCAGCTCGCGGTCGATGCGGCGCTCGCGGGCGAGCCCGGCGAGGGCGGGCAGCAGGACGAGAGCGATAAGTGCGGCTATGCCCAGGACGTTCTGGAATGTGTTCATGGCTCTACTCTCGTCCGCGCGGGCACATTGCGGCAGTGGCAGGACTGTCATGGAACCTCGAATTACTGCCACACTGGCGCCATGCTGAAAAATGTCGCCGTTCTGCTGCTCGACGAGGTCCACCCCTTCGAACTGGGTGTGCTGTGCGAGGTCTTCGGACTCGACCGCAGCGATCAGGGCCTGCCGGTCCACGACTTCGCCGTGGTCTCCGCCGAGGGCCCGGTGCTGCGGACCCACGCCGGCTTCACCATCAGTACGCCGCACGGCCTCGACCGCCTGGACGAGGCCGACCTCATCGCCGTGCCGGCCGGCAGCAACTTCCGGGACCGGGAGTACCCCGAGGAGGTCCTCGACGCGCTGCGCCGGGCCGTGGACCGGGGGGCCAGGGTGATGAGCGTCTGCTCCGGCGCGTACGTGCTCGGCGCGGCCGGACTGCTGGACGGGCGCCGCTGCACCACCCACTGGCGCCACGCGGCGGCGCTGGCCCGCCGCTTCCCCCGGGCCGTCGTCCAGCCCGATGTGCTGTACGTGGACGAGGGCCAGGTCATCACCTCGGCGGGCACGGCGGCCGGGATCGACGCCTGTCTGCATCTGGTCCGGCAGGCGTACGGCCCCGACGCCGCCAACGCGCTCGCCCGCCGCATGGTGGTGCCGCCGCACCGGGACGGCGGCCAGGCGCAGTACATCGAGCGGCCGCTGCCCCGCACCTCCTGCGACACCGTCGGCGAGACGCTGGTCTGGATGGAGCGCCACCTCGACCAGGAGATGACCGTCGAGCAGCTCGCCGCCCAGGCCCACATGTCGCCGCGCACCTTCGCCCGGCGCTTCCAGCAGGAGACGGGCACCACTCCGTACCGCTGGCTGCTGCGCCAGCGGGTGCTGTTGGCGCAGCACCTGCTGGAGACATCCGATGAAACGGTGGACACGATCGCCGGGCGCACCGGTTTCGGGACCGCTGCCGCCCTGCGCCACCAGTTCGTACGCTCGTTGGACACCACACCCAATGCGTACCGCCGCACCTTCCGTGGCCCGACCTCGATCGCCGGAGCGGCCTGACCTATACATCACCCGTCACAGGTCTGACGTCGGGTCAATCGTCCAACTCTTCGCCACACCTGCCCATGGACCGCGAACCGGCCGAGCCAAGGCGCTGGCCAGGCGGATCGGCCACGCGCCAGGCTGGTCGAACACCGACCGCACCCCGCTGGCCGACGGCACGTACCGGCTGACCGCCGGGGACGAGGTCCTCGCTCCGGGGGCGGACTCGGGTGTGTCCCTGGTCCGCGGCAGCGTGGCCTCCTAGACGCTGACGGCGACCGCCGACGGCTACTACACGGTGCGCGCGGCCGGGACGGACCAGTGCCTGGACGCGGTGCGCGGCAAGAAGTACCTGGGCGCTCCGCTGGAGGTCGGGGCCGAGCTGTCGCTCGGCGCTTGTTCGGCGGCGGCGCGCACCCAGCGCTGGCAACTGGACCCCGGGGCCGGGGCGCTGACCCTGCGCAACGCCATCTCGCAGCTCTCCCTGACCCGGCGGGCCGCGGACGGCGCCGCGGTCCAGACGACGGGCGGTACGCGGCTGAAGGCCGAGTCCGCCTGACCGTCCCGCGCACAGGTGGGGCCCGCCGGTGCCGGCGGGCCCCACGCGCGTGTCAGATGCCGCAGTTGGGCGCGGACCAGAAGTGGCTGGGGCCCTGGTTCACATGGACGTGGTCGTTGTGGTCCGGGTATCCCGGGCCGAGGATCCCGTTGAACCCGTGGTTGCGGGCCTGCTGGGCCAGGGTGCAGAAGGCGATCCCGCCCAGGTCGGCCGCGTCGCCGTACAGATGACGGCTGTTCGACGCCCCGCCGACCGCGCTGTTGCAGGACGTGGAGCGGAAGCCGCTGTTGACGGTGATGGGGCGGTCACCGAGCGCGTGGCGCAGCGCTTCCAGCTTCCACATGGTGCTCAGCGCGTTGGCCTTGGCGGTTCCCGCAGCGACGGCACCACCGGCCCAGGTGCTGTTGCAGTGGTTGAGCTCGGCGTACGTGAAATGCGCCGGGGTGCAGTCGTTGTCCTGGAGCTCGTAGATCTTGGCCTGGGTGGCCGGGCCCGCGATGCCGTCGGCGGCGAGGCCGTAGGCGGCCTGGAAGCGCTTGACGGCGGCGGTGGTGGCCGGTCCGTAGGAGCCGTCGATGGCGAGTACGGCGTTGTAGCCGGGGTAGCCGGCCACCCGGATCTGGAGCTGGACGACGTCGTTGCCGGTGGCGCCGGGGGACATCGTGCGGGTCCAGGTGTAGCAGCCGTCGGCCTGTGCGGTGCCGGCGGTCACCACGGCACCACCCAGAGCGAAAGCCATGGTCATGACAAGACCGAGCAGGAGTCGTGCGATACGTCTGAGCATGTGGGGCTCCCCGCTGTGACGGAAGTGTGGTCAGAGAGCTTGTCGGACGAGTCGACGCGCGTCAACTGCCAAGGGGTGAATGGCAGTTGACGCGCGCCCGGGTGCGAAAACCGGTGGGCCCGGCATCTCGCGAGACGGCGAGGGGCCGGGCCCACCGGTGGCGGTCGGGTGCTCGCTCAGTCGTTCGGCACGACCTCGTAGCGCGGCGTGTTCTCCGCCATCTGCCGCAGCGCGTCCTTGCGGTCCCGCTTCGAGAGCCGGTCGATGTACAGGTAGCCGTACAGGTGGTCCGTCTCGTGCTGGAGGCAGCGGGCGAAGTAGCCGCTGCCCCGGACCTTGACCGGGTTGCCCTTGGCGTCCTGTCCGCGGACCACCGCGTAGTCCGGGCGGGCGAGCGAGGCGTACGCCGTCGGGACGGAGAGGCAGCCCTCGTTGGAGTCGTCCAGGATCCGGTCCTCGGGCGCCAGCTCTTCGAGCACCGGGTTGCAGACGGCGCCCACGTGCCGCACACCGTCGTCGTCCGGGCAGTCGTAGACGAAGACCTTGAGGTCGACGCCGATCTGGTTGGCGGCCAGGCCGACGCCCTCCGCGGTCCGCTGGCTCGCGAACATGTCGTCGATCAGCCGGCCCAGCTCGTCGTCGAACTCGGTGACGTCCTTGCACTCCTTGTGGAGCACCGGGTTGCCCACGACCGTGATCGGACGAGAGGTGCCGCGCTCGCGATGTGCCGCCTCGCGCGCCTCACAGTCCTCGGTGTCCACGACGAAACCCTCGTCGTCGACGCTGATCTGCTCGTCCGTATCCTGCTGCGCCATGTCCGCCGTACGCCTTCCTCAAAACCTGAAACCCGGCCCTGGGCCCGAAGTCCGGCCCTGCCTGAAACCAGGCCGTCCGACAGTTCCGGGGCTTGGGCACCCGAGCACCGCGACCCGGTGCCCGTACAGCCTACGGGCACCGGTCAGCAGACTTCTTCGAGATCCCGCCACTCGCGGCTGTCCGGGCTGTCCGCCACCCAGCCGTCCAGCAGACCGCGCACCAGCCCGGCCGGTGCCGCTATCCCGCACTCCCGCTCGGGCACCCACAGCTCACCGGCGGTGCGGTGGCCCAGCGGGCCCGGATGGCCCGGCTCGCTGTGGTCGTGCGGGTCGAGGTGCTCACCGTCGCCCTCGTCGCTCTCCATCCGGCTCTCCGAGCAGGCCCGGCAGAGGAGCCGTACGGAGGACGACCAGTCCTCGGCGGCGAACCCGGCGTCGGACGCCAGCTGCTCCAGCGCGTCCCGGTCCTCCTCGGTGGCCGCTTCGAGCAGCACCACCCAGGTCGGTACGGGGGACGGCGCCCACAGCTCGATCTCGTCGAAGACCGGGTAGGAGGGCCCGGCCGCGGTGACCCGCTCGCCGTGCGGCACCCCGTCGTGCAGGACGACCTCGCCCCAGCGGCGGCCGGACGACGGCAGCGGAATGGAGAGCACCTCCATCCGGGCCGGATCGAGCCTGCGGCCCCAGACCACCTCGGCCTCGCCCTCCGGCGACAGCCGTACCGCGGCGCTGCCCAGCTCCATGCCGACCGGCTCGCTGTTGGCCGCCGAGGTGTGCTGGCCGGCGCCCGGCACCTTCAGGCCGTACGCCTGCCAGGCCCGGCGGGCCAGCGGCCAGTCCTGCAGCGCGGTGGCGGCGATCCCGACGTTCCACCAGTCGGGAGCGCCGGATTCCTTGTCGAGCAGCGCGACGGCCCGCAGGCCGGCGGCTCTCGCCTGTTCCCAGTCATGCCGGAACTTGTGCAGCAGCGCCAGGTTGAACCACGACTCCGAGAGCCAGGGTTCCAGGTCCGCCGCACGTGTCAGCAGCGCGCCCGCGTCCTCGTACCGGCCGTCGCCGATCAGCGTGAACGCGCGGTCCGTGGCCTGCCGCCAAGAGGCGGAGGGCCGATGCCGTACCTTCCCGAAGATCCTCACGATTCCCGCCTGTCCCGACTGGACACCCTCGTTTTCCGCTCTTCTTCGCATCCAACCATGCCGGGCCGGACGCCCGCTCATTACCCATGGGTTACCCGGGCAGGACCGGGGCCGGAACACCCCGGGCGAGGACCCTGGCCAGTGATTCCACGACTTCGGGCTGATAGTCGTGGGCGGTCCCGAGCCTGAGTTGTTCCAGCGCGCCCAGCGGCCCGATGAGACTTTCCCCGCACAGGTCGTCGTATGCGTTGACGGCCCTGACGATCCTGGCGGACAACGGCTGCTCGCGGTAGGGGTCGGCCTGCCGTTCCACGACGACGGCGACCTCGGGGTCCACCCCGGTCTGGCGGACCACGGCCCCGCCGAGCAGCGCGATACGGCGCTGATCGGCGGCGGGCAGGGTGGCCGTCGCCCCGTCCGGGACCGGGTCTACCAGCGAGAGCTGGCCGATGTCGTGCATCAGGGCGGCGTGCTCCAGCACGGTCAGCCGGCTCCCGGAGAGCCCCAGCTCACGGCCGACGGCCCGGCAGAGCACGGCGACCCGGCGGGCATGCCCGTGCGGGGTGTACCCGGCGATCTCGGTGGACCTGGCGAGCGAGGCGATGGTCTGCCGGTAGGTGATGCGCACGGCGACGAACCGGCGGAACGAGACATGGGTCAGCAGCAGCGGTACGCACAGGACGGGCAGCGCCCACAGCCCGGCGACGGCCACCCCGAGCGCCATCACGACCCCGGTCGCGCAGACCGCCGAGCCGATGCCGAGAAGGCCGCGCAGCTCGTCCCGCAGCAGCGGCGGGTAGGGGTGGCGGGTGCGCGCACGCAGCAGCAGGGCCGCGAGCACGGCGTCGCACAGGGCGGTCAGGACGAGGATCAGGAGCAGGACGAGCACGTAGTACGGGCCCTCGCCGGACCAGCCCTCGGCGCGCCCGCTGTTGTACAGCGGCTGGAAGCACACGGCGGCGAAGGTGACGGTCAGGACGCGGCGGGCCACCCGGTCGGGTGCGGGCCCCGTGCCCCGGGCCACATGGGGCACACAGGCCACGAGGTTCGCCGCGACGAGCACGGCAACCACCTGGAGGACGCCGTGCTCGGTCGGTCCGCCGCCGCTGCAGCCCAGCAGGGCGTACGCGAGGGCTCCGGCGGCGCCGAGCGGCGCGGGCTCGCGCTCGCCGGGCAGCGCGCCCCAGCGGGCCAGTTCACCGACGGCGATGAGCACCCCGAAGGCGAGGGCGTGGCCGGGCTCGTGGACGCCGTTCCAGAGGGTGTGGCCGAGCCCGGCGGCGGCGAGCAGGGCCGCGGCGGCGCGGACGGTGAGGACGGCGGCGGGCAGCCGGGTGCCGGCCCTGTCCCGGGTCACCGGCGGCGGTCCGCGGGCGACTGCGGTCCGGGCACCGCACCGAGCCCGTCCGCCGGGGGCTGCGGCGGCGGTACGCGGTCGAGCCCGCCGGACGGCCCGGGGCGGCCCGGGGCGGCCTCCGCGCTCTCGGCCCGGGGCCCGGGGACCCCCGGCCCGTCCGCCGTCCCGGCCATCGTCACCGCCGACCAGCCGTGCCGTTCGAGCCCGCGCGCCAGCGCCTGGACCATCTGCGGGTCGAACTGGGTGCCCGCACACCGCTTCAGCTCCTCCAGCGCGGCCGGCACGGGCCTGCCCCGCCGGTAGGACCGGGTCGAGGTCATCGCGTCGAAGGCGTCCGCCACCGCGACGACCCGGGCGAACTCCGGGATCTCGCGCCCGCTGAGCCCGTACGGGTAGCCGCTGCCGTCGAGCCGCTCGTGGTGGTGCAGGATCGCGGCCCGCGCCTCGCCGAGGAAGCCGATGCCGCGGACGATCTCGTGCCCGTACTCCGGGTGCAGTTCGATCACCTGTCGTTCCTCCGGGGTGAGCGGACCGTCCTTGCGGAGCACCCGGGTGGGGACGCCGAGCTTGCCGACGTCGTGCAGGATGCCGGCGAACCGGACGACCTCCAGGCGGCCGGGGTCCATGCCCAGTTCGCGGGCGATGAGGACGGAGGCCCGCCCGACCCGCTCGCTGTGGCCCCGGGTGTAGGTGTCCTTGATGTCGACGGCCTGCACCAGCGCCCTGATGGTGGCGCGGTGGGCGGCGTGCTCGCGGTGGTACTGGGCGAAGACCCAGCAGGAGATGTACATCGGCAGCAGGACGATCAGCGCGGACAACGGACCGTACGGACCGCGCCACAGGACCGCCATCATCAGCCCGGCGAGTCCGTGCACCAGATGCGGTCCCAGCGAGCGCGGCAGCAGCCCGCTCCAGGCCCGCCGCAGGGGCAGCTGCTCGGCCACGGCCAGGATGGAGCCGTCCAGCGAGGTCAGTACGAGGCTGAAGGCCAGGGCGGCGGCGCAGGCGGGCAGGATCGCGTAGGGCAGGTCGGGGAGCCGGCCGGGGCCGGTACCGGTGCCGCCGAGCGTGACGGTGCCGCCGAAGAGTCCGTGGACGGACGAGGCCGCCCAGACCGTGACGGCGAGCTGCGCGGCCCGCCAGACGCGCCGTGCGGTGAACGGCGGCTGTTCGACCCGGCCGACGAGCGATCCGGGCACGGCGACGAGGGCGGCCGCGGCGGGCGGCAGCAGGAAGGCGGCGGCAAGCAGCAAAGGGAAGAACGATCCCGCACGGATCGGCATGGAGCTGCCGAAGAAGGGGCAGCGCCCGGGGAGTTCACAGGCCAGATAGAGCCCGGTGAGCAGTGCGACGGTGACCCACGGGGTCCCGGCACCGCTCCGCAGCGCGGGAAGTACACAGCACAGGGCACCCAGCACGACCACCGCGATGTACGCGCGCGCCGCCCCGCGTGTGGCTCTCACCCGCTCGGCCCGCCCCCCAACATGGTCAATGGAGGCGCCAGGCTAGCGAGTTGTGGAACCGGTCGAGCGTCGATGAGCTCGATTAGCACATTCGGGTGATCCGGTGGCGGCGGCCGGTACGCACCGGCCGCCGGGTGTCACTCCTTGGCGGCGGTCGGCTGTCCGCTCTCGGCCGCCGTCACGTCCTGCTCGGGCACGGCCTGCCCCGAGCGGATCAGATCGATCCGGCCCATCACCTTGGACCGCAGATCACTGGGCACGTCGTCCTGGCCGCAGCAACGCTTCACCAGCTTCTTGACGGCCTGTTCCAGGCCGTACTTCTCCAGGCACGGGGAGCACTCCTCGAAGTGCACCTCGAACTTGGTGCAGTCGCTGTCGGGCATCTCGTGGTCGAGGAACTCGTAGAGATGATCGAGGACTTCCGAGCAGTCCGTCTCGTGCGGCTCTCCGCAGCTCATGAGCCCGAGCCTTTCCGATCGTCCGACTCTCCGGCACCGGCCGGGACGAGCCCGCGCTCCCGGGCGTAGTCCTCCAGCATGCCGCGCAGCTGGCGGCGGCCCCGGTGCAGTCGGGACATCACCGTACCGATGGGAGTCCCCATGATGTCCGCGATCTCCTTGTAGGCAAAGCCCTCGACATCGGCGAGATACACGGCGATGCGGAACTCTTCGGGGATCGCCTGCAGAGCGGACTTCACGTCGGAGTCGGGCAGGTGGTCGAGCGCCTGCGACTCGGCGGATCGCAGACCGGTCGACATGTGCGACTCGGCGCGCGCCAGCTGCCAGTCCTCGATCTCCTCGGCGGCGCTGCGCTGGGGTTCGCGCTGCTTCTTGCGGTACGAGTTGATGAACGTGTTGGTGAGGATGCGGTACATCCACGCCTTGAGGTTGGTGCCCTCACGGAACTGGTGGAAGGAGCCGTACGCCTTGGCATACGTCTCCTGGACCAGGTCCTCGGCGTCCGCGGGGTTGCGCGTCATGCGCAGCGCGGCCGAGTACATCTGGTCGAGGAAACCGAGCGCGTCCCGCTCGAAGCGCGCGTTGCGCTCGGCGGACGTCTCCTGTGCGCGGCCGTCGTCGGTCCCTGTGTCGGTCCCAGTGACCGGACCCACCTCCTCCAACGCTGTGGCGGAGCCGAAACCGGACCCGCTCGAATCGGAGAATAGTCGACCTTGCTTCGATACGGGCTGTCGTTCCGATCCGCCCGGGGCCCGATCGGGAGTGGTCCTGGCCGCGTGCAGCACCGTCCACTCCAGGTCAGCGGCGTTCGAGCGGCGCGGGCAGATGGTCGAACCCATGCGACGGACTCCCTCTCCACGTACGACGTTGATGTACCGATGTCACCGACAACAGTGGCCCCTCCCCCAACATTCCCGGGGTGTACGTCACACGAGGGCCGACAGCCAGCCGGTCACGGCGGCGGTCAGGATCCCCATCGCCTCGTCCTGGCCGAGGTCGGCCTTCTTCGGTACGGAGAACCCGTGGTCGGCGTACGGCACTTCGGCGAGCTCGTACTCCCCCGGAGGGAATTCGGCGGGCCGCCCGAACGGGTCGTGGCCGCCCTGCACGACGAACGTGGGCACTCCGGAGCCGAGCAGCTCGTCCGCGCGGGACTTCTCCGGCTTGCCCGGCGGGTGCAGCGGGAAGCTGAGCGCGAGGACGGCGTGGGCGCCGAGCTCCGCGGCGGTCCGGCAGGCCACCCGGGCCCCGGCGCTCCGCCCGCCCGCGACGACGGGCAGTCCGGGCGCGGTGAGCGCGGGCCACAGCCCCCGCCACCCGGTGTCCAGGGTCTTCGGGGCGGGCGCCAGCCGCTTCCCGGCGACCCGCCACGGCTGCTCCACCAGGGCCACGGTCACCCCGTGGGCGGGCAGCGCGGCGGCCAGGGCCTGGAGGTCGCGGGCCTCGATGCCGCCGCCCGCGCCATGGCCGAGGGCCAGCACCAGGCGGGCGCGGCCCGCCTTCGTGGTGCCCGTCGCGGGGAACCAGGTGATCCTGGCCGGTCCGGCGTCGGTGTCGATCGTTTCGGCCCGGCGGCCGGTGTCTGTAGTGCTCACGTGCCCCATCCTCCCCGCCGGGAGCTCAGAAGAGGGTGCCCACTTCCGGCGCGGCCAGTTCTTCCAGCAGTTCGGGCCCGTTGTTGCGGACGTTGCTGACGGCCGTGGCCACCGGATAGGCCCGCATCAGCCCGCCCGGCGGCGGTGCGAGCAGCGCCTTCAGCTCCTCGACGTCGGTGCGCGAGGGGTCGAGCCAGTCGTCCCAGCGGTCCGGGGTCAGCATCAGCGGCATCCGGGGGTGGATGTCGGCGAGCGTGGCCGGACCGTCCGCGGGGGCGACGGCGAGCGGGGTGGTCTCCGCCTCGGTCGTGATCACCGTGCACGTCGCCCACCAGGCCATCGGGTGGTCGTCGGGCAGCGTCCGGTCGCGCCAGAACTCGTACAGCCCGGCCATCGCGAAGACCGATCCGTCGGCGGGGGTCACGAAGTACGGCTGCTTGCGCGGGCGCTTCTTCTTCTCCTTCTCCTCCAGCTGCCGTTCGTCCGCGCCGGTGACCCACTCGTAGTAGCCGTCGGCGGGCAGGATGCAGCGCCGGGAGACGAAGGGGCGGCGGAAGGACGGCTTCTCGTGGACGGTCTCCGCGCGGGCGTTGATCATCCGTGCGGCGCCCTCCGGGGACTTCGCCCAGGACGGCACGAGCCCCCATTTCAGCGCGCGCATCTGGCGAACCGGACGCTGGTCGTCTGCGTCTTTGAGAGGACGCTCCAGTACGGCGTAGACCTCCTTGGTGGGCGCCACGTTCCAATCGGGCGCCAGGGCCTCGGCCGGCTCCCACTTCTCGACCTGGAAGAGTCCGGTCAGGTCCTCGGGCCGCCGACTCGCTGAATACCGTCCGCACATGAGTGCCAGACTGCCACGACCGGCACACCGGCAGGACGCCGATACCGCAAGCCGATACCGCAAGGAGCCGCCCGCACCATGGACAGCACCGAACTGGGCAACCTGTGGGACCGCGTGTTCGGCACCCAGCCCGCCCCCGAGCAGTGGCTGGTGGTGGTCACCGGCACGCTCGCACTGATCGCCGTCGTACCGAACCCGATATGGCGGCTGACCCGCAATGCGATCACCATCGCGCACGAGGGCGGCCACGGGCTGATCGCGCTGCTCACCGGCCGGCAGCTGTCCGGCATCCGGCTGCACTCGGACACCAGCGGCCTGACCGTCAGCCGCGGCAAGCCGACCGGGATCGGCATGATCCTCACCGCGGCCGCCGGCTACACCGCCCCGCCGCTGCTGGGCCTGGGCGGCGCGTGGCTGCTGGTCGACGGCAGGATCACGCTGCTGCTGTGGGTGGCCACCGCGCTGCTCGCGGTGATGCTGGTGATGATCCGCAATGTGTACGGGGCGCTGACGGTGATCCTCACCGGCTCGGCCTTCCTGCTGGTGTCCTGGCTGGCCTCACCCGCCTGGCAGTCGCTGTTCGCGTACACCGTGGTCTGGTTCCTGCTGCTCGGCGGCGTGCGGCCGGCCTTCGAGCTCCAGTCCAAGCGGCGTCACGGCGGTGCGCCGGACTCGGACGCGGACCAGCTGTCACGGCTGACGGACGTGCCGGCCGCGCTCTGGCTCTTCCTCTTCCACGCGGTGTCGCTCTGCTCG
This sequence comes from Streptomyces sp. NBC_00376, assembly GCF_036077095.1. Classification (NCBI taxonomy): domain Bacteria; kingdom Bacillati; phylum Actinomycetota; class Actinomycetes; order Kitasatosporales; family Streptomycetaceae; genus Streptomyces; species Streptomyces sp. NBC_00376. Next base: position 3,010,608 of record NZ_CP107960.1, read on the forward strand.
CTGATCGGCGGCGGGCGCTGGCTGCTCGGCATGTGAGGCATACGGGGCCTCGGCGGAGCCCGCTGGGCGGGAGGCCGTCGGGCGAAGGCCGTTGAGACCGACCGGCAATCGGGGGGTGGGAGAAGGAGCGGGGCTGGGTGCGTGCAGCTGCAAGGCGGAGGATCGAGGCAACGCGATGGGGTCTCCCCTGCTCGAGCGAAGCCGAGAGCTCGGGGAAGTTGTTGATCGACGACAACGCCGCAGATGTGCGTGCCCAGCCCCGCGGCGCCACCCCCCGATTGCCGGTCGGTCTAAAGTGAGATCCATGACCGAAAGCTCCGTGCACCCCGCTCTCTGGCCCGCCCCGCATGCGACCGGGGCGGTCGACGCGACCGTCACCGTGCCCGGATCGAAGTCGGTCACCAACCGCGCGCTGGTCCTCGCCGCCCTCGCCGCCGAGCCCGGCTGGCTGCGCCGCCCGCTGCGTTCCCGCGACACCCTGCTGATGGCCGAGGCGCTGCGCTCGATGGGCGTGGGCATCGAGGAGGGCGTGGGCCCGGACGGCTCCGGCGAGGCCTGGCGGGTCATCCCGGCCCGGCTGCACGGCCCGACCACGGTCGACGTCGGCAACGCCGGTACGGTCATGCGCTTCCTCCCGCCGGTCGCCACCCTCGCCGACGGCCCGGTCCGCTTCGACGGCGACCCGCGTTCGTACGAGCGCCCGCTGACCGGCGTGATCGACGGGCTGCGGGTGCTCGGCGCCCGGATCGACGACGAGGGGCGCGGCTCGCTGCCGATGACCGTGCACGGCAGCGGTGCGCTGGACGGCGGTCCGGTGGCGATCGACGCCTCCTCGTCCTCCCAGTTCGTCTCGGCACTGCTGCTGTCCGCGCCGCGCTTCAACCAGGGGGTGGAGGTGCGTCACACCGGCGCCCGGCTCCCCTCCATGCCGCACATCCGGATGACCGTCGACATGCTGCGGGCGGTCGGCGCACAGGTCGACGAGCCGGAGACGGGCGGCGAGCCGAACGTCTGGCGGGTCTCCCCCTCCGCCCTGCTCGGCCGTGATCTGACCATCGAGCCCGACCTCTCCAACGCCCAGCCGTTCCTCGCGGCCGCGCTGGTCACCGGCGGCCGGGTCACGATCCCCGACTGGCCCGAGCACACCACCCAGCCGGGCGATGCGCTGCGGGAGATCTTCACCGCGATGGGCGGCAGCTGCGAGCTGACCGAGCACGGTCTCACCTTCACCGGTTCGGGCCGGATCCACGGCATCGACGTCGACCTCGGCGAGGTCGGCGAGCTCACCCCGGGCATCGCGGCGGTCGCGGCCCTGGCCGACTCGCCCTCCACCCTGAGCGGCGTCGCCCATCTGCGGCTGCACGAGACGGACCGGCTGGCCGCGCTCACCAAGGAGATCAACGAACTGGGCGGCGATGTCACCGAGACCGCCGACGGCCTCCACATCCGGCCCCGCCCGCTGCGCGGCGGTACGTTCCATACCTACGACGACCACCGGATGGCGACCGCGGGGTCGATCATCGGCCTTGCCGTCCCCGGAGTGGAGATCGAGAACGTGGCGACGACCGCCAAGACCCTGCCGGACTTCCCGCAGATGTGGACCGGAATGCTCGGGGCCTGAGACATGCGCCGCTACGGCAAGAACCCCGACGAGGACGACATCCGGGTCCGCCCCAACCGCAAGGGCAACCGGCCCCGTACTCACATCCGCCCGAAGCACGAGGACGCCGAGGAGGGCATGGTCCTCACCGTCGACCGGGGCCGCCTCACCTGCCTCGTCGACGGCCGTACGGTCATGGCGATGAAGGCCCGTGAGCTGGGCCGGAAGGCCGCCGTGGTGGGCGACACCGTCTCCATCGTCGGCGATCTCTCCGGCGACAAGGACACCCTCGCCCGCATCGTCCGCATCGGTGAGCGCCGCTCGGTGCTGCGCCGGACCGCGGACGACGACGATCCGTACGAGCGGGTGGTCGTCGCCAACGCCGACCAGCTGGCGATCGTCACCGCCCTGGCCGATCCGGAACCCCGGCCGCGGATGATCGACCGCTGCCTGGTCGCCGCGTACGACGGTGGGCTCTCGCCGCTGCTGGTCCTCACCAAGTCCGACCTGGCCTCCCCGGACAAGCTGCTGGAGGCGTACACGCCGCTGGGCGTCCCGTTCATCGTGACCAGCCGCGAGGAGCTGGAGAACGGCGACGCGGCCGAGCGGGTCCGCGAGCAGCTGCACGACCGGGTCACCGCCTTCGTCGGGCATTCCGGCGTCGGCAAGACCACGCTGGTCAACGCGCTGGTGCCGAAGGACCGGCGGCGTACGACGGGAGTGGTCAACGCGGTCACCGGGCGCGGCCGGCACACCACCACCTCGGCGCTGGCGCTGCCGCTGCCCGACTACCGGGGCTGGGTGATCGACACCCCCGGCGTGCGCTCCTTCGGGCTCAACCACATCGACCCGTCCCGGGTGATCCACGCGTTCCCGGACCTGGAGCCCGGCACCGAGGAGTGCCCGCGCGGCTGCACCCACGACAGCCGTGAACCGGAATGCGCCCTGGCCGCCTGGGTCGCGGACGGCCACGCCGATCCGGCCCGGCTGGACTCGCTGCACCGGCTGCTGTCCACCCGGGAACGGCGCGAGGGCGACTGACCGGGGCACGTTTGCGATCCGCCGTCACCGGTAAGTGCATAATCGTATTCAATATGGCAAGGCGGTCACCGACGCGGGAGGGCACTGACGATGGCGTGGCTGCTGGTCGTGGTCGCAGGACTTCTGGAGACCGGCTTCGCCGTCTGTCTGAAACTCTCGCACGGCTTCACCCGGCTCTGGCCGACCGTCGCGTTCTGTGTCTTCGCCCTCGGCAGCTTCGGTCTGCTGACGATGTCGCTGAAGAAACTCGACGTGGGCCCCGCCTACGCGGTGTGGACCGGCATCGGCGCGGCGGGCACCGCGATCTACGGCATGGTCTTCCTCGACGACGTGGTCTCCACGCTCAAGCTGGTCTCGATCTCCCTGGTGATCGTCGGGGTGATCGGTCTCCAACTCTCGGGCTCGTCCCACTGACCGCGTCCGGCGCCCGCGCCACCACGTGGCGCACCAGCGGTGCCGGCTCTTCCCCGGCCCCCGGCGGGGCGGGCACCAGTGCGTAGCTCAGGGCGAGCCGCAGCACGATCTCGCAGGTCGCGGCCAATTCCTCCCGGTCTCGCGGTGGCCCTTCCCCGTCGAGTGCGGCCACCGCGCGTTCACCGGCCCGGCGGAGCAGTTCGGTGGGGGCCGGCGGTCCGGGACCGGCGCCGCGCGGGCCGGGCAGCGGGGACGCGTACCCGGCCGGCAGGGATCCGGGGCGGGGTAACCGCTCACTCCAGCAGCCGGTGAGCAAGGCCTTGACCACCGCGTTCGCGCGTACGGCCCGGACGGTCCAGGCGGCGGTGGCGGCCAGTCTGTCCGCCGTGCCGCCGGCCGATCCCAGCGCCTGCTCGACCCCGGCCAGATAGCCGTCGGCGGCCTCCCGCACCAGGGCACGGGCCAGGCCGTCCTTGCCGCCGAACTCGTTGTGGAGGGTCTGCCGGGAGACGCCCGCGGCGGCTGCCACGTCGACCATGCGCACCGACGTCCAGGGCAGGGTGGCCAGCGCCGAGAGGGCGGCGTCCAGCAGTACTTCCCGCGCTGTGGGCATCGTCGCCTCCCGCGCCGAGGGCTCCGCGACCCAGCGTCGGCTCGCTCCCCGGGACTGTCAATGGCCCGCGCGGCTGTCGACGGTCGGCGCGGCTCCGGGGACGTATGGCCCCGTTCACCTTCGGTCGATACTGTGACCGCATGCCCGATTACCACGATGATCTGCGCCTTGCCCATGTACTGGCGGACGCCGCCGACGCGGCGACGATGGACCGGTTCAAGGCCCTCGACCTCAAGGTCGAGACCAAGCCGGACATGACGCCGGTGAGCGAGGCCGACAAGGCCGCCGAGGAACTGATCCGCGGCCACCTGCATCGGGCCCGCCCGCGCGACGCGATTCTGGGCGAGGAATTCGGGATCGAGGGCACCGGCCCGCGGCGCTGGGTCGTCGACCCGATCGACGGCACCAAGAACTACGTGCGCGGCGTGCCCGTCTGGGCGACGCTGATCTCGCTGATGGAGGCGGGCGAGGATGGCTTCCAGCCGGTGGTCGGCGTGGTGTCGGCCCCCGCGCTGAACCGGCGCTGGTGGGCGGCCAAGGGCGCCGGGGCGTACACCGGCCGGAGTCTGACCTCCGCGACCCGGATCCAGGTGTCGAAGGTCGAGCGGATCACGGACTCCTCGTTCGCGTACGCCTCGCTGAGCGGCTGGGAGGAGCAGGGCCGCCTCGACGGATTCCTGGACCTGACCCGGGCCTGCTGGCGCACGCGCGGGTACGGGGACTTCTGGCCGTACATGATGGTCGCCGAGGGTTCGGTGGACATCTGCGCGGAGCCCGAGCTGTCGCTCTGGGACATGGCCGCCAACGCGATCATCGTCCAGGAGGCGGGCGGGAGGTTCACCAGCCTGGACGGGGTCTCCGGTCCGGGCGGCGGCAACGCTGCGGCATCGAACGGACTGCTCCACCACGAGCTGCTCGGCTACCTGAACCAGCGCTACTGACGCAGCTTGCGGCTTGACCTGCACACTTTCCCTGACGCCAATTGCCGGGAGCCGGACGAAGCAGCCGCGGCATACAGGCGGCGGCTCAGCAGTCCGGGCGCGCCGCCGCTCGATGGTCGCTTGGTACCTGGGAGCGAGGGCGGGCACTCCTCCGCCTTGGGCGGGCCGGGTCAGCGGCCCCGCTCCCGACAGCCATGTCACCTGAATGGCGCAACATGATGTGCCACCCACATGGGCGAAGATCAAGCTGGGTAGTGCCCCAACCGAGGCAATCCGTGAAAGGGAAACCAAATGCGCATTCGACGAATCCTCGCCGCCGTAATCGCCACGGCAGCCCTCGCCGGACTCGGCCTCACAGGCGCCGCCACCGCCGCCACCGCCGCACAGGGTGCCCCATCCTCCGTCTCCCCTTCTGAGTGCAGGCAGGGCGGCGGAACGCCCGCGATCAATGAGCCGGGCAACCCCTGTAAGGGCGGTATGTACGACGGGCAGCCGGTCGACTAATCCGCTGATCCCCACAAGGCGCCCCGCAGCCACGCGCCGCGGGGCGCACCCGCGCGAGCGTAGCTGTGGGAGAGTCGCAGGGACTGTGCCGACCCGTCGGACACGCCCCGGGGCCTCTCGTTTGGATCATGCCGGGCTCGCGGGGCCTGATCCAAACGAAAGACCCTGGACGCCACCCGATCCCGGCCTCAGTCTGAGGCCGGTTGACGCGCGGCAAGTCGAGGGAGTCCACGCAACAACAAGGTTCCGCCCGAACGCGAGGGCGACGCATCCGGGCGCATCGTGGGGCACATGTGGGGCACGGAGCGGAGCACTGCGGGAACGGTCAGCTCAGCGCGGAGTGATCGCGCGGTCTGTAAATCTGCCTGCAGATGACCGGCGTCACGCTTTCTTCCGGGCCGTCCGTGGGCCGTCCGAGGGGGCCGACGATGACCGCCAACGACCAATGACGCCCACAACCACGCAGCTCTCCCCGGCAGATTGTGGAGCGATGCCGCACCCCGCCGGAAGGGCGGTTCAATACCAGCGCTACCGAGCCGGCGCTGCTGAACCGGCGCCACCGGCCCTGATCGCATCGGATCGCATCACCGGACCGTGTTCCCGAGGGGCGTCGCGCGCTGCCGCACGCCCCTCGGTGTGCTTCACTCCCCCCTTGTTCCTTCCACGCATCGGTGCAACTCTGAGAGTCCCCCCGCTTGTGAATTTGTGAATCGGCTCACGTGGCCGTTCGCCAAGGAGGTGGCTCCCTTCATGCTCGTCCGTGACGCCATGAGCACACTGGTCCTCACCATCGGGCCCGCCCATACGCTCCGCCAGGCCGCCCGGCTGATGTCGGTACGCCGCATCGGGGCCGCGGTCGTCCTCGACCACGACAACAGCGGGCTCGGCATCCTCACCGAACGCGACATCCTCAACGCGATCGGCTCCGGACAGGATCCGGACGTCGAGACCGCCGCCACCCACACCACCACCGATGTGGTCTTCGCCTCGCCCACCTGGACCCTGGAAGAGGCCGCGGAGGCCATGACACACGGCGGGTTCCGCCACCTGATCGTGCTGGACGGCCACGGGCCCGTGGGCATCGTCTCCGTCCGCGACATCCTGCGCTGCTGGGCACCCATCAGGCGCCACCACCACGCGGAACTCATCGGCTGAGCCCGGCGTGAACGACCGGTGGGCCGGTCTCCCCGAAGAGGAGACCGGCCCACCGCCGACGGCAGCCGCCCGGATCAGCCGCGAAGGGCCTGGACCGCGGCCTCCAGACGCTTGCCGAAGTCGCCGTCCGCCTGGCGGAAGTTGTTGATCGCGCGCTCGGCGATGTCGTCGCGCGAGACCTTGGCGATGAACCCGGCGAGGTTCTCGATCAGCCGTGCCTTCTCGTCCTCGGAGTAGAGCCGGTAGAGGTTTCCGGCCTGCACGAAGTCGTTGTCCTCGGCGTGGCTCGGGGCCGCGTGCGTGGCGACCTCACCGGTGACGGTGGTGGGCTCCCACAGCGGGCGGTCGGTCTGGGCCGGACCGCCGAAGCTGTTCGGCTCGTAGTTCTTCGCACCCTTGTGGCGGCCGTCGTACAGGTAGCCGTCCCGGCTGTTGGTACGCGCCTCGGTGGCGTGCGGACGGTTCACCGGCAGGTGGTCGGCGTTGATGCCGACGCGGTAGCGGTGGGCGTCGCCGTACGCGAAGAGACGGCCCTGGAGCATCTTGTCGGGGGACGGACCGATACCCGGCACGAAGTGCGCGGGGCTGAAGATCGACTGCTCGGTCTCCGCGAAGATGTTCTCCGGGTTCCGGTTGAGCTCCAGCTTCCCGATCTCGATCGGCGGGTAGTCCGCGTGCGGCCACACCTTGGTGAGGTCGAAGGGGTTGAACCGGTACGTGGCCGCCTCGGCCGCCGGCATGATCTGGACCTGCACCGTCCAGGACGGGAAGTCGCCGCGCTCGATCGCCTCGCGCAGGTCGCGCTGGTGGCTGTCCGGGTCCTCACCGGCGAGCTTGTTGGCCTCGGCCTGGGTGAGGTTCTTGATGCCCTGGTCGGTCTTGAAGTGGTACTTGACCCAGAAGACCTCGCCGGCCTCGTTGTTCCACTGGAACGTGTGCGAGCCGTACCCGTTCATGTGGCGCAGCGTGGCCGGGATGCCGCGGTCGCCGAAGAGCCAGGTCACCTGGTGGGTGGACTCGGGCGACAGACCCCAGAAGTCCCAGACGTTGTCAGCCTCCTGCGAGCCGGTGTACGGGTCGCGCTTCTGGGTGTGGATGAAGTCCGGGAACTTGATGGCGTCCTTGATGAAGAACACGGGGGTGTTGTTGCCGACGAGGTCGTAGTTGCCCTCTTCGGTGTAGAACTTCAGCGCGAAACCGCGGGGGTCGCGCACCGCGTCGGCCGAGCCGAGGTTGCCTGCGACGGTCGAGAAGCGCAGGAAGGTCTCGGTCTGCTTGCCGACCTCGGAGAGGAACTTGGCGCGCGTCCACTGCGAGACGTCGCGGGTCAGCGTGAACGTGCCGTACGCGCCGGCGCCGCGGGCGTGCACGATGCGCTCCGGAATGCGCTCACGGTTGAAGTGCGCGAGCTTCTCCAGCAGCGACTGGTCCTGCACCAGGACGGGACCGCCGACGCCCGCGGTCTGGCTGTTCTGGTTGTCGGCGACCGGCGCGCCGGCCTCCGTGGTGAGCGGTCCCTGCGTCACGTGCGCCTCCTGCGTCGTTCCTGCACATTCGTCTCGAACTGCACAGCCTGTCCCTTGGCGTATGCCGTTGCCGATCCTACAATGGACTTAGTCCAAGTCAAGTGAACATCCAAAGTCACACCCGTTCGGGACCTGGTCCCTTCACTGTTAGGCTTGTTTCTATGAGTGACCTGTTGGAACGACTTCGCGGACGTGGCTGGCGCATGACTGCGCAGCGGCGCGTCGTGGCCGAGGTCCTCGACGGGGACCATGTGCACCTGACGGCCGACGAGGTCCACGCGCGGGCCGTGGTCAAGCTGCCCGAGATCTCCCGCGCCACCGTGTACAACACGCTGGGCGAGATGGTGTCGCTCGGCGAGGTCATCGAGGTCTCCACGGACCGCCGCGCCAAGCGGTACGACCCGAACGCACACCGCCCCCATCACCACCTCGTCTGCGCGAGCTGCGGCACGATCCGCGACGTGCACCCGGCCGGCGACCCGATGGCGGACCTGCCGAGCGACGAGCGCTTCGGCTTCACGGTGTCCGGCGTCGAGGTCACCTACCGAGGCATCTGCCCCAATTGCGCGGCGACCGGCTGAGCCGAACGAGCGACGGAAGGCCCCGGCGCGAGCGTCATTCGCACCGGGGCCTTCCGCGTGAATCCCCGCAGGGAACGACGCACCTCCCCGCCATCGGCACGTGCGCACCCCCTTCCCGAATCTGACGGGTAGTCATATCGTCTGCGGCGATCACGTCCGCCCCGCGGCGGATCCGCACCTCGATACGCGCGAGGAGAGACCCGTGGGAGTTCCGCACCCGACCCCACCCGCAACCGCAACCGTCAGTCCCAAACTCCGCGCCGACGCGCTCACCCGCTCGTTCGGGCGCGGCGCCAAGGCCCTGCCCGCCCTCGGCCCGCTCGATCTCTCCGTCGCACCGGGCGAGTTCACCTGCATCGTCGGCCCGTCCGGCTGCGGCAAGTCCACACTGCTCAGGATCGCCGCCGGACTGCTCCGCCCCAGCTCCGGCGAGCTGTCCATCCGTACGGCCTCGCCCCGCCCGGCGGCGATGATCTTCCAGGACTACGGCATCTACGACTGGAAGACCGTGCTCGCCAATGTCCGCTTCGGCCTCGACATCCAGCGCGTACCGCGCAAGGAGGCCGACGCCAGGGCGCGCGACTGGCTGGCCCGGATGGGGCTCTCCGACTTCGCTGGTGCGTATCCGGCCACCCTCTCCGGTGGGATGCGGCAACGGGTCGCGATCGCCCGCGCCCTGGCCGTGGAACCCGAGATCTTGCTGATGGACGAGCCGTTCGCGGCGCTCGACGCCCAGCTGCGCACCATCCTCCAGGACGAGCTGCTCGACCTCACCCAGACCACCCGCACCACCACCCTCTTCATCACCCACAGCCTCGAAGAGGCGATCGTGCTCGGGGACAGGGTGCTGGTGATGTCCGCCAGACCGGGGCGGATCATCGCCGAGCGCCGCCCGCCGTTCGGTCGGCCGCGCACCGGCGAAGTCCGGTCGGCACCCGAGTTCACCGCGCTGAAGAGCGAGTTGTGGGAGCTCCTGCGCGGCGAGGTCCGCAGGGAGGCGGTCCCGGCATGACCGTCACCGTGAACGCCACGAAGTCCGACGACGGCGTCCTGATCCGCAGACCGGGCCCGCAGGAACTGCATCCGGTACGCACCCACCGCAGGCGCCGCACCCTGGAGATCGCGCTAGCCGTCGCCGTACCGCTGCTCCTCGTGCTGCTCTGGCAACTGGCCGCCGCACGGTCCTGGATCGACGCCCGGGTCTATCCCGCCCCCTCCACCATCCTGGCGGACGGCCTGGACCGGGCGGGCGCCGGTGAACTGTGGCCGGACGTGTGGGCCACGCTCAAGCGGGTCCTGGGCGGCTATGCGATCGGCACCGTCGCGGGGTACGCCCTCGGCCTGCTGATGGGCTCGCTCTCCCTCGTACGGGCAGCGCTGGAGCCATTGCTCGACGCCCTGTACGTCGTGCCGAAACTGGCCCTGCTGCCGGTCTTCCTCAATATGTTCGGCCTCGGTGAGGGACCGCAGATCGCCTTGGTCGCCGCGACCGTCTTCTTCTTCGTCTGGATCTCCACCATGGCGGCCGTGCTAGCCGTCCCGGTCGGCCACCGTGACGCCGGTCAGGTCTTCGGCGCCTCGCCCTGGCAGATGTTCCACCATGTGCTGCTTCCCGCCTCGCTGCCCGCGGTCCTGGTCGGGGCACGGATCGCGGCAGGAGTGGCGGTGCTCGTCATCGTCGCCTCCGAACAGATCGCCGCGGCCGACGGTCTGGGCCATCTGATCTTCGACTCCCGGGCGCTGTTCCAGAACGACGTGATGTTCGTCGGCATCGTGTGTGTGGCGGTCCTCGGTGTCGTCTTCTCCGAAGTGGTGCGGGTCGCCGGACGGCTGCTCACGCCGTGGGCCCCGCGCGACCGCGGCCGCGGTCGGTCCTGAGCGGCTCCCCGCACTCCTCGACGGCCGGGTCCCGAACGGCTCCCCATGCTCCTCGACTGCCGGTCCCGAACGGCTCTCTCCACGCTCCTCGTACGGAGGCACTGTGCGTACCCACACCCTTTTCACCCGCACCGCCGTGCTCGTCACGGCATCCCTGCTCGGCGCGGCAGGCTGCGCCCGGCCGGAGTCCGGCGGCAACGGCCCCGCCGCGCCGCGCACCGTCCGGCCCGTCGCGGGCTGCGGCGCCGGCAGCTGGACCGACCCGGCCGAACTCGCCCCCGACCGGAAGGCGGCCCGCTGCGACAAGGGCGCCCCGGCTGCCCAGCCACTGGCGAAGCGGCGGAAGATCACCGTCGCCACCGGCACCCTGAGCGCGGAGTACGTCGCTCCGCTCCAGGTCGCGGTGGCGAAGGGCGAGTTCGCGAAGGAGGGGCTGGACGTCGAATTGAAGGTGCTTCCCACCCCGGACGCCCTGCCGCTGCTCGCCAAGGGCGACGTGGACGCCCAGTGGGCGGCTCCCGAGGCAGCCGTGATGAACGGCATCAACGGCGGCTTCGACATCAAGTGGGTCGCGGGGAACTTCTCCCCCGACCCCACTTCCAAGAGCGGCCTGTGGGTGCGCCTCAAGGACGGCGAGAGCGCCGATCACGTCGAGATGGCGGGCCGGAAGCTCGGCACCATGATCGGCAAGGGCTCCGTCATCGCGTACCCGATGGACACCTCCTTGAAGAAGCACGGCGGCGGCCTCGACAGGATCAGCTTCCAGCAGCTCGGTTCCGCGGATGTGCTGACCGCACTGCAGAACGGCGGCGTGGACTCCGCCTGGCTGCTCGACCCGATCTGGCGCAAGGTGGACGGCGACACGAAATACGCGTTCCTGGGCGGCCAGCCCGTCGGTGAACCGCTCGGCGGTCTGCTCTTCGGCCCGACACTGCTGAACAAGGACCCGGACGCGGGTGTCGCCTTTCTCCGCGCCTACATCCGGACGGTGAACACCTACTTCGCCGGGGACTACAAGTCCGATCCCGCGTTCGTCGCCGAGCTGGCGAAGCTGATGAAGACCGACGAGGCCACGCTGCGGTCGACCCCGTCGATGCGGATGGACTGGGAGATACGGAAAGGCACGACGGACCGGCTGCAGGAGGCGTACGCCGATTCGGGCGTCTCGAAGGGCGCCCCGGTGCCGGAGTCGAAGGCCGTCGACCGGGCGATGTACTCGGAGGCGGTGGGCCACAAGCTCTGACCCGCGCACGGCGCATGCACAGAAGGCCGGATCCTCTGAAAGGATCCGGCCTTCTGTCTTCAGTAGCGGGGACAGGATTTGAACCTGCGACCTCTGGGTTATGAGCCCAGCGAGCTACCGAGCTGCTCCACCCCGCGTCGTTGTGTTTAGAACTGTACGTCACCGCTGCCGACCAGCGCAAATCGATTCCGGGGGCGCCAGGGGTGCCCCACCCCCGGCGCCCCGGCCGGCTTCTGCCCTACGCGGTCAGCTCCTGGTGCAGCGCCTCCCGCAGCCGGGCCGCCCGCTCGGCGACCTCCGCCGGGCCCAGCTCGACCGCCCGCGCGCACCAGCGCTGCCCCTCGGTGAGCTCGCCCCGGCGGGCGGCCAGCAGGGCGAGGCGCAGGGCCGCCCGCCCGTGCCCGTCGTTCGCGGCCCGGCTCCACCACAGCGCGGCCTCGCGCTCACTGCCCTCGCGGGCGAGCAGCAGCCCGAGGTTGAAGGCGCCGTTGCGGCTGCCCGACTCGGCGGCCTCGCGGTACCAGCGGGCGGCGCTGTCCACGTCGCCCCGGGCCGCCGCGAGCATTCCGACCCGTACCTGGGCGCGGCGGTGCCCCTGCTCGGCGGCCCGCTCGTACCACTCCTCGCACTCGGTCTTCTCCGGCATCGGCTCCCCGAGCGCGGGGGGCCCGGGTGGCGGCTGCCGCGAGTCCAGCACCCCGGCCAGCCGGAAGGCGGCCTCCGCGCTGCCGCCGCCCGCCGCACAGCGCAGATGGCGCTCCGCCTCCTGCTCCTCGCCCTGGTGCAGCAGGGCCATGCCGACCTGGAGGGCGGCCTCGGTGTGGCCGGCCGCCGCGGCACGCTCGTACCAGACCAGTGCCGCACGGTCCTCGTCGCGCCCGGCGTACAGGATGCCGAGGTTGAACGCCGCGTCGACGCTGCCCGCCTCGGCCGCCTTGGAGAACCAGGGCTCGGCGCCGGTCGCGTCGCCCGCCTGGAGCAGGAGCACGGCCAGTGCGTTGGCGGCCTCGCGGTGGCCCGCGTACGCGGCGCGGCGGTACCACTGCTCGGCCTGCGGCGTACGGTCCTGGGCCGCGCAGAGCAGGCCGAGGTTGTAGGCACCGTTGACGTCGCCCGCGTCCATCGCGGCGCGGTACCAGCGCTCGGCGGTCTGTTGTTCGCCACGGGCCGCGTGCAGGGCGCCCAGGGCGTTGGCGGCGTTCCCGTCGCCGTCCTGGGCCGCGCGAAGCCACCACACGGCGGCGCTCTCCTCGTCGCCCGCGTCACGCAGCAGGAAGCCGAGCGCGCAGGCTGCGCGCGCCTCGCCCGCCTTCGCGGAGATGAGGTACCAGCGGCCGGCCTCCTTGGGCTCGCCGCGCTGTTCGAGGATGGCGCCGAGGTGCAGAGCGGCACGCCGGTGGCCGCGCGCGGCGGCCTGCCGGTACCACTGCTCGGCCTCGCCCACCCGTCCCGTCGCCGGACCCGCGACCGGGCCGTCGTCCCTGCGTGCCACGGGCCGGCCGGTCGCGCCGGGGCGGTCACCGGCGCCGGGGCCAAGACCGGGGCGGCCGAAGGCGTCGTGCGGGTCGTCGGCGGCGTTGCGGTCCAGCATGCGCGCGAGGCGGTACGCGGCCTCCCGGTGCCCCTGCTCGGCGGCGGCGCGCAGCCAGCGCTCCGCGCCGACGTCGCTGCGGTGTTCCAGCAGGTCGGCCAGGGCGTACGCGCCCAGCGCATGACCCCGCTCGGCGGACTGCCTCAGCCAGTACTCGGCGCCGGGCTCGTCGCCGCGCTCGCGGTAGTGGCGGCCCAGCGCGTGCGCGGCGGCGGCGGACCCCGCGACGGCGGCGATGCGCCACCAGCCGGCCGCGTCGTCGATGTATCCGCGCTGGTGGAGCAGGACACCCAGGTTGTTGGCCGCGGCCCGGTCGCCGTCCGCGGTGGCCCCGCGCAGATAGGGCTCCGCGCCGTCCAGGTCGCCGCGGCGCAGCAGCAGGGCGCCGAGGACGCTCATCGACGCGGTGTCCCCGGCATCGGCGGCACGACGGTGCCGCGCCTCGCTCTCGGCGCTCTCCGGGCTCTCGGCGCTGCCGGGGGCCTCCGTGGCCCCGGTGTTCCCGTCGCCCACGGCGCTTCCCGTGTTCTCTGTGAACTCCGTGCTCTCGACGGTCGCGGCACACCCCGCAGTCTCGGCAGTTTCGGTCGCCTTGATGATCTCAGGTGTCTCGGGTGTCCCAGGTGTGTCAGTGGTCTCGTTGCTCTCCGTGGCGGAAACGCCAAAAGCCGCATTCGCCGCGTTCTCTGACCGATGAACGCGACGCTGCACAAACCGCCCTGTCTCCAACAGAGTTGCCCTGTCCCCCATAAATACCATCGCGCACCGCCTGCCACCCGCGTACACCTGGTATAGCGCGGCCAGTTAGGTCACTTCAGCGTTTTGTCGACATGCCCACAGAGAGATAAGTCAAACACGTCCGGAGCCAACTCGTGCCCCGCGAACCGCACTTCACGCACCTTGCGCAAGAAAGTCGCCGCGACACGACGAAGGCCCGGATCCTCGAAAGGATCCGGGCCTTGGTCTTTCAGTAGCGGGGACAGGATTTGAACCTGCGACCTCTGGGTTATGAGCCCAGCGAGCTACCGAGCTGCTCCACCCCGCGTCGTTGTGGTGAAACCGTACCACGACGCGGGGGTGAGCCTTTACCGGGTTATTCAGCCACCACTGTCAGCGCCGGATGGTTTGCCTTCCTTGTCGGCACCATCCGCCTTGTCCGGCCTATCCGCCTTGTCCGCACTGCTCGCGTTGCTCGCGCCGTTCCCGCCGCTCGCGTTGTTCGCGCTGCCCGACTTGGGCTGGGCGGCCGCCGCACGCTGGAGCGCGTCCTGCAGATCCGCCTGGGCCTTGCCGTAGGCGGCCCAGTCCTGGTCCTTGAGGGCCGCCTCGCCCTCCGAGTAGGCCTTCTGCGCATCCGCGATCGCCTTCTTCAGCGCCGCGTCACCGGTGGCCGGCGGCTCCGTGGTGCCCGGGGGTCTGGTGGTTTCCGGCGGGGTGGTGCCGGAGTCCGTCACCCCGAAGACCGCGTTGAGCGCCTCCCCGAGGCTGTTCTCGAAGACGGTCTTCGACCCGTACGAGGCGGCGACCTTGCGCAGCAGCGGATAGTTCTGCGTGCCACCGCGCGTGTACACCGGCTCGATGTAGAGGAAGCCCCCCTCCAACGGCACGGTCAGCAGGTTGCCGTACTCGATGTCGGAGTCGGTTCCCTTCAGGTTCCTCACGAACTCGGCGACGTCGTCGTTGCCGTTGAGCTCGCTCTGTACCTGGCCTGGGCCCTTCACCGTGGTGGTGACTCTCAGCAGTCTTATCGTGCCGTAGTCCTTGCTGGCCGCATCGGCGTCCACCGCCATGAACGCCCCGAGGTCGGGCCGCCCCTTCGGCGTGAAGGTCGTCGTCAGCGAGAACTTCTGAGCCGTCTGGTCCGGCATCTTTATGCTCAGGTAGTACGGCGGGACCGCACCGGACTCCTTGTTGGTCGGGTCGTCCGGGACCTGCCACGCGTCACTGCCGCTGTAGAACTGCGCGGGGTTCGTGACGTGGTAGCGGGTGAGCAGTTCGCGCTGCACCTTGAACAGGTCCTGCGGGTAGCGCAGGTGGTCCATGAGCTCCTGCGGGATGTCCGCCCTGGGCTCCACCGTCCCGGGGAACGCCTTGCGCCAGGTCTTGAGGACCGGGTCCTGGGTGTCCCACTCGTAGAGCTTGACCTTGCCGTCGTAGGCGTCGACGGTGGCCTTCACCGAGTTGCGGATGTAGTTGACCTGGTTCTGCTGGGCGACGACCGCACGCTGGTTGGTGGTCAGCGAGTCGGCCGTGGTGTCACCGAGCGTCGTACGGGAGGCGTACGGGTAGCCGTTGGTGGTGGTGTACGCGTCGACGACCCACTGGATGCGGCCGTTCACCACGGCCGGGTAGGCGTCGCCGTCGATGGTCAGCCACGGGGCGACCGCCTCGACGCGCTCCTTGGGCGTGCGGTTGTAGAGAATCCGCGAGCCCTCGCCGATGGCCCCCGAGTAGAGGATCTGCGGCTCACTGAACGAGACGGCGTACGCGGCGCGGTTGAACGCGTTGGAGAGACTGACCCCGCTGTCGCCCTTGTAGCTGGTGGTCTTCTCGCCGTCCTCCTCGTAGTCGAGCTCCTTCTGGGGCCCGCCGACGATGGAGTACTGCTCGGTCTTCTCGCCGTAGTAGATCTGCTGCTCGTACTTGCCGAGATCACCCGACGTCGGCAGGCCGGACTCGGTGAAGTCCGGGGAACCCTTCGGGTTCTTGCCCGTCGTCGTGCCGCGGGCCGCGATGGCGCCGTAGCCGTGGGTGTAGGTGAAGTGGTCGTTGATCCAGTTGCGCTTGGGGATGCCGTCGAGGTTGAGCTCGCGCAGACCGATGACCGTGTCCTGGTCCTTGCCGGCGGCGTCCTTGTAGCGGTCGACGTCCAGCGTCTTGGGGAACTGGTAGTAGTTCCTCTTCTGCTGGAGCTGCTGGAAGGCCGGGGAGACGACGTTGGGGTCCATCACCCGGTAGCTGGCCGCCTCGTTCGCGCTGGCGCGAAGCTTGGCGTCGTCGTCCGTCGTGCTCTTGCCGGAGTAGTCGTCGACCTGCGCGTCGTCGATGTCGTAGGCGTCACGCGTCGCTTCGATGTTCTTCCGGATGAACGGGGCTTCCTTGGCCTGCTCGTTCGGCTGGACCTGGAACTTCTGCACGATCGCCGGGTACAGCCCGCCGATCAGGATCGCCGAGAGCACCATCAGGCCGAAGCCGATCACCGGGAGCTGCCAGGTACGGCGCCAGAGCGTCGCGAAGAACAGCACGGCGCAGATCGCGGCGATGCAGAACAGGATGGTCTTCGCCGGCAGATAGGCGTTGGCGTCGACGTACCGCAGCCCCGTCCAGTTGTCCGTGGCCTTGAAGTCGCTGGACTTCACGGCCAGGCCGTACCGGTCGAGCCAGTACGCCACGGCCTTCAGCGAGACGAAGACGCCGAGCAGCACCGACAGATGGCCGGTGGCCGCGCCGGTCGCCCGCGCTCCGGGGCTGGTGATGCGCAGCCCGCCGTACAGATAGTGGGTCATCGCGGCGGCGATCAGCGAGAGCACCGTGGCCGCGAAGCCGAAGCCCAGCAGGAAGCGGTACCAGGGCAGATCGAAGGCGTAGAAGGACACGTCCAGATGGAACTGGGGGTCCTTCTGCCCGAACGCGACGCCGTTCACATACATCAGCCAGGTACGCCACTGGCCGGAGGCGGATGCTCCGGCGATCAGACCGACGAGCGCGGTGATCGCGAGCAGCACCCACTTCTTGTGCGGGGCGAGACTCATCCGGTAGCGGTCCAGGCTCTGCTGTTCCAGGGACATCGCGCTCAGCGGCGGCCGGAGCCGGTGCGCGAGCCAGATGTTCAGGCCGACGGCGACAGCCATCAGCAGTCCGAAAACAAGGAACAGCCCGATCTTGGTCCACAGGGTGGTGGTGAAGACGGACGAATAATCGACCGACCGGTACCACAGCCAGTCAGTCCAGAACCCGGCGAACATGACGAACGCCATGGCGAGAACCGCCAGGACGCCCAATGTCATGAGCAGGGTACGGGCACGCCGGGACGGGCGGCCGACTCTGATCCGTGGCCCGGTCGGGCCTCCGCCGCGGTCCGGCATCTGGAAAGCCAACGTGCGCACCTCGAAGTTCGCGGGTCGTGTGAAGCGGGCCCAGCGATCGTAGAGCCCACCTATGCAACTTACTGAGGCTTTACCTAGTTCCCGTTCCCGGGGCGGAAGGAGGCAGGATATTGACCATGCCCAACGTTTCTCCCTCAGGCCCTCCGATGGCCGCCAGCCCGCTCACCGTCGCCGTGCTCGAAATCGACGAGTACATCTCCGGCCTCGGCTGGGACCAGCCGGCCCGGCTCTTCGCCCTGGTCGACACCGCCAAGCTGCGGGTCCAGGAGCCTGGTCTCGCCGCCCAGCTCGGGCTGGACAGCGCCGAATCCCCGACTTCCTCCCTGACCCCCATCGAGCAGGACGAGCTGCCGCCGGGCACCGCCCTGGACGAGTTCCTCGCCACGATCGCCTGGCCCGACGCGGTGATCGGATGCGCGATGACGGTGGAGCGGCTGATGCTCCCGCCGTCCGCCGAGTCCTCCGTGCCCGAGGGGCTGAGCGACGCGCAGCTGACCAAGTGGGTCGCCAAGCACCCGGAGCGCCAGGAGGTACGGATGACCGTGGCGGTCCTGCGGGACGGTACGCGTGAGTCGGCCGTACGGCTGCGTGCGAAGGACACCCCGAGCGAGGTGCGGACCGGCGCCGGTCTGGTGCCCGGCCTTGCCGACGCCCTGGCCGCGACCTTCGAGGCCTGACCGAGCGGCCCTGATCGCGTCTCCCCCGCGGGGGGCGCGGTCAGCCTGCCGAGCAGCTCGGCAGCCCGGCCGTGTCCCCCGCCTTGATCTTCTCCAGCGACTTCTTCGCGTCGTCGATCGTCTTCACCCTCACCAGCGTGAGTCCGCTCGGGATGTCGGAGGCGGCGGCCTTGCAGTTCTCGTCCGGCGTCAGGAAGTACCTGGCGCCGGCGTTGCGCGCGCCGACCAGCTTCATGTTGATGCCGCCGATCGGGCCGACCTTGCCCTTGTCGTCGATCGTGCCGGTGCCCGCGATGAACTTGCCGCCCGTGAGCTTGCCGGGCGTCAGCTTGTCGATGATGCCCAGCGAGAACATCAGACCGGCGCTCGGGCCGCCGACATCGGCGAGCTTGATGTCGATCCGGAAGGGGAACGTGTGGTCCGTCCCGGCCTGGATGCCGACGATCGCGCGGTCCTCCTTGGGTGCCTTCGCGGTGGTGATGACGATCTTCCGGCTGCCCTCGGGCTCCTTGCCCGCCTTCTCGGCCGCCTGTGCCGTCCGGGCCGGGATGATCGTGAAGGTGACCTTCTCGCCGGGGTCGTGGCGGGTGACGAGCTTCGCGACGTCCTCGGGCTGCTCGACGGGCGCGCCGTCGACCTGCTTGATCACGTCGCCCGCGTGCAGCTTGCCCTGGGCGGGGCTGCCCTTGACGACCGTGGAGACCACGACGCGCGACGCCACCGGGATCTTCAGCTCGGTCAGCGCGGCGACCTTGGCGCTCTCCTGGGACTGGCTGAACTCCTCGGCGTTCTCCTGCGTCGACTCCTGCTCGGTCTTGCCGTCGGGGTAGAGCGTGTCGTGCGGTACGACCACGCTGTCGTGGGCCAGCCAGCCGTAGACGGACTCGACGAGATTCATGTTGTAGTCGGCACCGGTGACTCTGACCGTCGTCATATTGAGGTTGCCGGACGTCGGGTACGTCTTGTGCCCGGAAATCTGCAGGACGGGTTCGCCGTCGACCTCGCCGAGGGTGTTCACCGTCGGCCCGGGAGACATCTCCGAATACGGCACTTTGATCAGCACGCCTGCGCAGAGCAGCGCGATGAGGATCAGGGTGGAGGCGAGCATCGTCGCGGTGCGGCGTGGCATGGAACGACAGTACGGGAAGGGTCTGTCAGTGCACCGTCGGGGCCGGTCCGTACGGGGCGGGGAGCCGGGCGCGGGCTGCGCCGGAGGGCGTCGGCAGTCGGAGCCGCGATACGGATTGGCAACTGCGTACGCGCGAGAAGTTGTCAGGCGACATCGGAACCGGAGTGCGGCTTTTCCATCGCCTCACGGAACCTGGCATAGCCGGCGAGTTCGGAGACATCGCCGGTCGTTCGATTACGGGCGGCCCAGCTTCCCCATATCGCAGCGCCGAGCGCAGCGAAAAGCGGAATCAGCAACCAGGCAAGTGCTGCCATTACGACCTCCCTACCCCATGAGCGACCGCAACTGACCGATCAGCAGATTAACCGTCTGGACAACCAACGCTCACGGCAGGGGTGGGGTTACGCAAATCGGTCCGGACGGCCTCCTGGCCGACTTGCGCTCAGCAGGCTCCGACCCATTCCTCGGTGCCGTCCGAGAAACGCTGGTGCTTCCAGATCGGGACCTCGTGCTTGAGGTCGTCGATCAGCTGCCTGCAGGCCGCGAACGCCTCGGCACGGTGCGGGCAGGAGACGGCGACGACCACCGCGAGATCCCCCACTTGGAGGTCACCCACCCGGTGGACCGCGGCCAGCGCCCGGACCGGGAAGTTCGCGACGACCTTCTCGGCCACCCGGCGCATCTCGTCCTGCGCCGAGGGGTGGCAGGAGTACCCGAGCGCGCCGACGTCCTGACCGCCGTCGTGGTTGCGCACCGTGCCGACGAACAGCGCCGTGCCGCCCGCGGCGTCGTCCCCGACGGCCCGGAAGACCTCGTCGACCGAGAGCGGGGTGTCGCGGATCTCCAGCAGCCGGACGGGGTCGTCCGCCGTCCGCTCGCCGGGGTGGTCGTAGGTGGGAGCCATGGGCCCATGGTGCCGTACGGCGCCGACAAGCCGGAATAGCGCTTTCCACCGGCGGGCCGCCCCCGGCCTTGGAGCCTTCTACAGAAGGCACCGCTCGGACGGGCTCCCGCCGGGCGGCCCTCAGATACGGCGGCGGGCCTTGCGGGCGCGGCGGACCAGGGCGGCGGTGCCGAGCAGTGCCACGGTCGCACCGGCGGCACCCGCGGCGGTGGCGTCCTTGCGGCCGAGCCGGCGTCCGGCGACGGTGTGCCTGCCCTCGACCTCTTCGAGGAGGGCGGCGAGCACCTCCTCGTTGGTCCAGCCGGGGCGCCATCCCACGTCGTGCAGCCGGCTCACACTGACCACCCAGGGGTGCATCGTGTACGCCAGATCACCCGCCGGCGACGGGGTGAGGCCGATTCGGTGCAGCCGGGCGGCGGCACCCAGGGCCACGGCGGAGGGCAGCTCCATCCGGCGGACGCCGCTGAGCTCCTCGACCTCCTCCTGCTCCAGCCAGCCGTCGCAGCCGACCGCGAACTCGCCGTCGATCTTCTCCAGGGCGGCGTATTCCAGGGCCGTGACCAGGTCGTCGACATGACAGAACTGCCAGGTCGGACGCGATCCCGCGACGACCAGGAGGCGCGGCGACTCGAAGTAGCGGGTCAGCGCGGTGTCCGTACCGCCGACCAGGACGGTGGGCCGGACCACGGTCACGTTGAGTCCGGGGTGGGCACGCGGCGCGCGACGGCCGAGCCGTTCGATCTCCAGGAGATCGCCGACGCCGGTGGCCTCGGCCGTGGCGCGCAGCTCGGCGTCCTCGGCGAGCGGGACGTCGTTGTCGGGCAGCGCCCCGTAGACCATGGCCGACGTGCACAGCACGACCCGGTGCACGCCGACGGCGGCGGCGGCCGTCAGCACGGTCTGGGTGCCGCGCACGTTGTAGGCGGTGCGGGCGGCGGGGTCGGTCTCCAGGTCGAGATCGAGTGCGAGATGCACCACGACATCTGCGCCGCGCAGCTTCTCCGCGATGGCGGGGTCGCGTACGTCGAGGATGTGCCAGGTCGCCTCGGAGACCTCTCCGCGGCGTTCATCGATGGCGATGACCTGCTTGATCTCCTCGGAGGCCGCGAGGCGTGCGGTGAGCAGCTCGCCCACGCCGCTCGCCGCTCCGGTGACCGCGACGACGGGGCCACGGTTCCTTGAGCGGCTCTTTTCTGGTTTGTTCTCGGTCGAGGGGGCGGGCAGGTTTCGCGCTGCGCGAACCTGAGGATCTGGGGAACTCACCGGGCGTCTCCAGCGGTTGTCTTCAGTACGTACCCGAATGACGCGTGCGTACCAGGTGGCGTCCATCCTGCCGCAGGCCGGGAGCCGGCGGAGCACTGAGGCCCTGCGCGGGGTTTTGGTGTCTACGCTGGATGGTGATGTCGGGCAGTCGCCGTCGGTTCGAGCCGGCGGCCCTACGAGCCGAGGAAACCCGTGAGTGACACCCCATTCGGATTCGGCCTTCCGCCGGAGGAGCCGGAGAACGGCGACGAGGGCAAGAAGAAGGACCCCACCGGAGGTGGGCAGGGCTCGGGCGGGCCGGCGAACCCGTTCGGCTTCGGCCCCGGCGCGGGCGGGGACAACCCGTTCGCGGCGATGTTCGGCTCGATGAACCCCAATGACCTGGGCGCCGCCTTCCAGCAGCTCGGCCAGATGCTGAGCTACGAGGGCGGTCCCGTGAACTGGGACATGGCCAAGCAGATCGCCCGCCAGACGGTCTCGCAGGGCACACCGGACGGCACGAAGGACGCCAGCGTCGGCCCGACCGAGCGGTCCGCGGTGGACGAGGCGCTGCGCCTGGCCGACCTCTGGCTGGACGGTGTGACGTCGCTGCCCTCCGGTTCGGTGTCGACCGTGGCGTGGAGCCGTGCGGAGTGGGTGGAGGCGTCCCTTCCGGCCTGGCAGAAGCTGGTCGACCCGGTGGCGGAGCGCGTCGGTCTCGCGATGGGCGACGTGCTGCCCGAGGAGATGCAGGCGATGGCCGGCCCGCTGATCGGCATGATGCGGTCGATGGGCGGCGCCATGTTCGGCCAGCAGATCGGGCAGGCCGTCGGCGTGCTGGCGGGCGAGGTGGTCGGTTCGACCGACATCGGCCTGCCGCTGGGCCCGGCGGGCAAGGCCGCCCTGCTGCCGCTGAACGTGGAGCGGTTCGGCAAGGACCTCAGCGTGCCGCAGGACGAGGTTCGGCTGTATCTCGCCCTGCGCGAGGCCGCGCACCAGCGCCTCTTCGCCCACGTCCCGTGGCTGCGCTCGCATCTGTTCGGCGCCGTCGAGGGGTACGCGCGCGGCATCAAGGTCGACACCAGCAAGCTGGAGGACGTGGTCGGCCAGTTCGACCCGTCGCAGCCCGAGCAGCTCCAGGACGCCCTTCAGCAGGGCATGTTCCAGCCGGAGGACACACCGGAGCAGAAGGCCGCCCTGGCCCGTCTGGAGACGGCTCTCGCGCTGGTGGAGGGCTGGGTGGACGCGGTGGTCCACGAGGCTGCGAAATCCCGTCTGACCTCGGCGGACGCGCTGCGCGAGACGATGCGCAGGCGCCGCGCCTCCGGCGGCCCCGCCGAGCAGACGTTCGCCACGCTCATCGGTCTGCAGCTGCGTCCGCGGCGGCTGCGTGACGCCTCGCGCCTGTGGGCCTCGCTCACCGACGCACGCGGTCTGGACGGGCGCGACGCCCTGTGGGCGCACCCCGACATGCTGCCCACGGCCCAGGACCTGGACGATCCGGACGGCTTCGTGCACCACGAGCAGCTGGACTTCTCCGAGCTGGACAAGATGCTCGGCGAGGCCGCGAAGGGCCCGCAGAGCCCCACCGCGGACGGCAAGGACGCGCCCGGCACCGGTGGGACCGAGAGCCGTGAGGACGACAGCAAGGGCGATAGCAAGGGCGACACCGACCAGTGAGCCTGCATGACGACGCCGTTCTCGTACTGAAGGGGTACGAGAACCCGGATCCGGTCCAGGGTGAGCTGCGCCGGAGCTATCTCGACCATCTGGCAGAGCACCCCGACGGCATGTGGAAGGCCTGCGAGGCGGGCCATCTGACGGCCAGCGCGCTGGTCGTCGACCCGGAGCGCGGCCGGGTGCTGCTCACCCTCCACCGCAAGCTGCGGATGTGGCTCCAGGTGGGCGGACACTGCGAGCCGCAGGACGTGTCGCTCGCCGCGGCGGCGCTGCGGGAGGCGACCGAGGAGTCCGGCATCACCGGCCTGACCCTGCTCGCGGGCGGCCCGGTCACGCTGGACCGCCACCCGATCCCCGCGCCCTGCCACTGGCACCTGGACGTGCAGTACGCGGCGCTGGCGCCCTCGGGCGCGACGGAGCAGATCAGCGAGGAGTCGCTGGACCTGCGCTGGTTCCCCTACGACGAGGTCGCGTCGGTGGCCGACGCATCGGTCGTAAGGCTGATGGAGCGGACCCGCGCCGAGCTGGAGCGGCGCCGGTAGGCACCGCCTGCCGCACGGGTGAGGGGCGGTCTCCGCGGAGGCCGCCCCTCACCCGTGTCGCGCGTGCCGGTGCGCGGTGGCTCAGTTCCAGGAGTTGTTCTGGTTCTGACCGTGGGCGCCCTGCTGGCCCATGCCGTACTGGGCCCGGATGCCCTGGCCGATCTCGTGGTTCTGCGGGGGCAGCACCTCGCTCGGCTGCACCAGGGCGAAGCCCTGGCCGAGGAAGCTGAGCTCCCAGCCCTCGCCGGTGTTGCCGCGCCGCCGCCAGACGCCCGAGGAGTGCGTCTGGGCCTGCATCTGCACCCGCAGCGAGCTGGACCAGGCGACGATCGCGTCGGCGTCGGCGTTCACGTACTTGTCCGGCGTGACCTGCATCATCAGCGGCTGGCCCGAGGTCATCAGAGCGACCTTGCCGGTGCCGGAGATGTTGAGCTGATACTTCCCGGTCCCCGAGATGCCGTACTGGCTGTCCACCGCGATGACCTCGGTGTGCAGCGAGGAGTCCAGCGCCAGGACATAGGCGCTGTCCACCGTGATGCCGTCGTGGTCGACGTCCACGACGTGGATGTACTGCGCGAGGTTGGCGAGGTAGACGGTGCCCTGCCCGGAGCAGCGCATCAGGTCGAGGCCCTCACCGGTGTTCGCGCGGGCGCGGCGCTGTCCGTGCGACTGGTACTCGCCGTCGAACTCCATCAGACCCTGGTACGCGACCATGGCGCCCTTGCGGGCGAGGACGTCGTCGTGGCCGGTCAGCGAGACCCGCAGGAGCTGCGGGTTCTGGATGGTGTACCGGTCCTGGGACTGCTGTTCCGTGTAGCTGAAAAGCGGACTCTGCATGCTGTGTTCTCCTCCCCCGTCAGTTCTGGATCCGCAGGCGGTCGGTACTGTCCTCGCTCGGCTGTACGACGACGATGCCCTGGCCGGAGAACGCCATCTGATACGCCTCGCCGCTGCCCCGCCCGATGAGCGAGGAGGCCTTGAAGCTGCGCTTGCCCTTCACCTTGAGGTTCGGGGACCACGCCACGAGGGCGTCCGGGTCGACGTAGGTCTCGTCCTCGCCGCGTCCGCAGTCGACCACGATCGGTGTGCCGCGCGAGGTGATGGCGACCCAGCCGGTGCCCGAGATGCAGACGTTCCACAGGCCCTGGCCGGCGAACTTGGCGAGGCCCTTGACCCGCTCCACGCCCCAGGTGAGATGACCGTCGAAGGCGAGGACATTGGTGCCGTTCACCGAGAGGGAGTCGTTGTTGAGGTTGATGACGATCACATCGGCGCCGTAGTCGGCGAGGTAGAGCAGCCCGTCGCCGGAGCACTTCATGATCGGTGCGCCCTCGCCGGTGATCCACTGGGAGGCGATCTGGCGGACGGCGGGCGGGTTGGGTTCGTACTGGATGAAGCCCTCGTACGCGACCATCGAGCCGGTACGTGCGTAGAGGTCCTGGCCGGTGGCCATGGCGACCTTGAGCATCGTGCGGCCGTGGTTCTCCATACGGGCCGTGACGGGGGTCGGGGCGTAGCCCGCGAGCTGCTGGTTCATGACGGGCTCCCTCAGACCTCGTAGGGCTGGACGACGATGAAGTTGCCGGGAGCGCCCCGGAACTGGAGGTTCACGGTCTCCCCGCTGTGTCCCGGGTACGCGTTGCGGCGCAGCCGGACCTGGCTGGAGATGATCACCTGGGACGCTGCCGACCAGGCCACGACGGCGTTGCAGTCGGCGAAGGTGGTCGGCGTCACGGGCAGGACGACGGGGACGCCGTGGGTCTTGACGATGACCGTGCCGGTGCCCTGGAACTGCATGGTGAACAGGGCGCCGCCGGGGATGCCGTGGCCCTCGATCCTGCGGACCTCGTGCTGCAGCGACTCGTCGAAGGCGAGGACGTTCTCCGCCGAGACGCAGATGCCGTCGCCCTGGAGCTCGATGGCGTGCAGATGGGAGCCGTCCTCGGCGAGGAAGACCTGGCCGCGGCCGGTACAGCGCATCAGCTGCATTTCCTGGCCGGTGGCGTTGCCCACCATGCGGCCGGCGAAACCGGCGCCCTTGTAGCTGAAGTCGACCTTGCCCTGGTACATCACCATGCTGCCCTGGCGAGCGAGCACGGGCGTACCGCCCATGGTGAGGTCGACCCGCATGAGCTGCTGGTTCTGCGGGGTCCAGCGCTGACCGGTGGGCGCCTCCTTGTACGGCTGGAGCGCAGCCTGGAGACCGGCACCGGCCTGCGGAACGCCTTGCGGCACGCCCTGGGGCATACCGGGCGGCTGCATTCCTGGCGGCTGCTGCCCGTACGGGGCCGGGGCCTGCTGGCCGAACGGGGCAGGGGGCTGCTGGCCGAACGGGGCGGCGGGGGGCACCTGGCCGGGGATCTGGCCGAACTGCGGCTGCTGGGGCGGCTGCCCGTACGGAGCGGGGGCGGGGGCGGGCGGCGGCACCGTGCCGCCCTGCGGTGCCAGCGGCGCCGCCATGGTCGGCGCGGTGTGCATCTGCTGCTGCGGTGTGGGGGCCGGCGGGGCGCCGAAGGACGGGGCCGGCGGGGCTGCCTGGGGCGCGGACGGGGCTCCGAAGGACGGGGCGGGGGCCGGTGCGGCAGCCTGGGCGGGCGGGGCGAACGACGGTGCCGCCGCCTGCGGCTGAGGCGCGGCGGGCTCCTCCTCGGCGACCTCGCCGCCGAAGTTCTTCAGCAGCGCTTCGAGGCCGCCGTCGAAGCCCTGGCCGACCGCGGCGAACCGCCAGACGTCCTTCAGATAGAAGTCGCCCAGCATCACCGCACGCTCGGTGGTGAACTCCGAACCGCTGAAGGCGTACCTGACGACTTCCTCGCCACCCGCGACGATCCGGATGTATCCGGGGCCGATCTGGGACATCTGTCCGGCCCCGTCGACCGTCGCGGTGAACGAGAGCTTGTGGATGTTCGCCGGAATGCGGTCCAGGGTGACGCGGAACGACTCGGTGTCGCCGGCCTGGGCACCGAGGAGCTGAATGGACTCCTCGGGTGATTTAGGCTGATTGAAGAAGATGAAATACCGGTCGTCGGAGAGCTGCTCATTGGCATCGAGGCCGAAGCAGCTGATGTCAAAGGTCAGTCCCTGACCGGCGATCTGCACACCTACGTACAGATCCGTCCCCGGCGTGAGATCGCTGATCTTGGCCTTGTGGCCGCGTTGGAATTCCCTGGCCATGCGTAACGACCGTCCCCCATCCCGAATGTGAATGCGTCGCGCCAGGCTAACCGCAAAGTCCGGCATCGGGCTAAGTCGGTACACACCCGGTACAGAATCGGTGGACGTCACTCACCACGTGCGGCGGGCAGATGGGGCAGCCGGTCGGCCGCCACCACGCCCTCCAGGTAACCGCGTGCCCGCTCGGTACGGGGATACGCCTCCAGCAGCCGCCAGAAGCGCGGACCATGACCGGGCACCAGCAGATGGGCCAGCTCGTGGACCAGTACGTAGTCGACGACGTACTCGGGCATGCCCTGCAAGCGGTGCGACAGACGGATGCTGCCCTCCGCCGGGGTGCAGGAACCCCAGCGGGTGTTCTGATTGGTCACCCACCGCACCGAAACGGGCCTGGCCCGGCCCTCGAAGTACTGGGCGGACAACCGCTCGGCCCGCTCGGCGAGTTCGCTGTCACCGAAGACGCGTCTGCTCTCCTGCGCCGCGAGCTTGTCGAGCATCACGCCCACCCAGCGCCGCTCCTCGGCCTCCGACATCCGGGCCGGGATGAGCACGATCGTGCGGTCGCCCTCCCGGTACGCGGAGACCGTTCTGCTGCGGCGATTGCTCCTGCGGACCTCGACCGCGCTCGTTGCCGAGGCGCGGGGCGGACGGTCCGCCGCGCTGCGCTGCTGGGTTCCGGCGCTGCGCGTGGGGGTCTCCCCGGCGATTCCGGGTGACGGGTCGGCGGGCACGCCACGACGTTACCCGGTGACGGTGCGGGAAGTCCCGCCTCCGGGGCGGTTCACACTTGATCCACTCCACTCACACTTGATCCACTCCACGGCGTGCACCATTTGAACGACTAATACCCCACGCCTGTGGATAACTTTCCGCACGCTTCGACGCCTGCCTGCATTCTGTGAACGGATCTCGCGAAGATCCCGTGCAGCGGCCCGCGCACAGGGATCAGGGAACACAGACCGGGGGTAGCCGTGCATCCGATGTTGAAGCCCGCACTGCGCCGCGCATGGCGCGGCCGGGGCACCGTGCAATTCGGCGTGACTCACGCCCATGCCGTGAAGTTCGGCCCGCTGGATATCGCCACGGGAAGTTTTCTGGAACTGCTCGACGGAACACGTGGCCTGCCACTGCTGCGCGAGGAGGCCCGCACGCTGGACCTTTCGGACCATCAAGTGGACACCTTGGTGCGCCGACTGGCGAACGCGGGGTTGATCGACGATGTACGCGCCGCCGGCCCGGAGGCCGATGCGTTACGGAACCGGCCCGGAGCCCTGGACCGGCACCGCCCCGATCTGGCGTCGCTCTCCGTCGTCCATCCCGAACCGGGTGGTGGGATGCGGCGGCTGGCGGCCCGTCGGGCGATGCGGGTCCAGGTGCGGGGTGCCGGGCGGGTCGGCGCCGCGATCGCGGCGGTGCTGTCCGGGTCGGGGGTCGGCCGGGTGGAGGTCCTGGACGGCGGGCACACCGAGCCGTGCGACGTGTCGCCCGGCGGGCTTCCGCCGGCGTCCGTCGGGGAGCGCAGGGACACCGCCGCCCGGCAGTTGGTGCGCAGATCCGCCTCGGGTCCGGCTCCCCGGACGGCGGAGACGGCGGGGTCCCCGGCCGGTGGCGAGCCGGGGCTGTCGCTGATCGTGGTTGCCCCTCGCGACGGCTTCTCGGTATACGTCCCCGACCCCCGTACGGCCGAGCCGTGGATCGCTTCGGGGACTCCTCATCTCTACGCCGGAGTGCTGGAGGCGACGGGGGTCGTCGGGCCCCTGGTCCTGCCCGGGGGTACGGCCTGCGCCGGGTGCCTGGCGCTGGACCGCGCGGACCGGGATGCGGACTGGACCAGGATGCTGTCCCAGTGGCAGTCCGGGCGGCGCACCGCCGTTCAGGCCTGTGACCTGGGGCTGGCGACGGCGGTCGCGGGGCTCGCGGCCGCCCACGCGCTGTCCTTCCTGGACGGGGAACTGCCCGCGAGCACGGGGACCCGCTGGGAGGCCGCGCTGCCGCTGTTGGACTGGCGGGCCGAGCGGCTGGGCGCACACCTCGGCTGCTCCTGTGGAGCGGCTGGGCACACTGACCGGGAGGGCTCCTCCGGGACCGAAGCAATGCAGGACACAATGGCCGGGTAACCGCCGCACGCGGTACGGCAGTCTGGGATTTGGAGGGGCTCATGTCTGATCTACCCCGGAAAGCGGTCACCCGTACCGCCAAGTTGGCCGCCCTGCCTCTGGGCTTCGCCGGCCGTGCGACGTGGGGTCTGGGCAAGCGGATCGGCGGGAGATCGGCGGAGCTGGTCGCCCGGGAGGTGCAGCAACGCACCGCGGACCAGTTGTTCAAGGTTCTGGGCGAGTTGAAGGGCGGGGCGATGAAACTCGGACAGGCCCTGTCCGTCTTCGAGTCGGCGCTGCCCGAGGAGGTCGCCGGACCGTACCGGGCGGCACTCACCAAGCTCCAGGAAGCCGCGCCGCCCATGCCCAGCGATACCGTCCACGCGGTGCTGGAGGAGCGGCTCGGAGAGGACTGGCGGGAGTTGTTCCTCGAATTCGAGGACAAGCCGTCGGCCGCCGCCTCGATCGGCCAGGTGCACCGGGCGGTGTGGCACGACGGGCGGAACGTCGCGGTGAAGGTGCAGTATCCGGGCGCCGGTCAGGCGCTGCTCTCGGATCTGACCCAACTCAGCCGATTCGCCCGCCTGCTCGGCCCGTTGGTTCCCGGGATGGACATCAAACCGCTCATCACGGAGCTGCGTGACCGGGTCTCGGAAGAACTGGACTACGAGCAGGAGGCGCGGTCGCAGCAGGACCACGCCGAGGAGTTCGCGGGCGACCCGGATGTCGTGATCCCCGGTGTGGTGCACCAGTCGGACCAGGTGCTGGTGACGGAGTGGATGGACGGTGTTCCGCTGTCCGACGTGATCGCGGAGGGTACTCCGGAGCAGCGGGACCGGGCGGGCCAGTTGCTGGCCCGCTTCCTCTTCTCGGGGCCCGCGCGCACCGGTCTGCTGCACGCGGACCCGCATCCGGGAAACTTCCGGCTGCTGCCCCCGGACGAGGGGACCGGCGAGGACGGGCAGTGGCGGCTCGGAGTGCTGGACTTCGGGACGGTGGACCGGCTTCCGGGCGGTCTGCCGCAGACCATCGGGGACTCCTTGCGGCTGACGCTGGCGGGCGAGGCGGAGTCGGTGTACGAGCTGTTGCGCGAGGAGGGGTTCGTCAAGGACACGATCGACCTCGACCCGGACGCGGTGCTCGACTATCTCCTCCCGATCATCGAGCCGGCTCAGGTGGAGGAGTTCACGTTCACCCGGAGCTGGATGCGCAATCAGGCGGCGCGGATCGCGGATCCCCGCTCCCCCGCTCATCAGCTCGGCAAGCAGCTGAATCTGCCGCCCGCCTATCTGCTGATACACCGGGTGACGTTGAGCACGATCGGGGTCCTGTGCCAGCTGGGTGCGACGGTGCGGCTGCGCGACGAGCTCGAATCCTGGCTGCCGGGTTTCCTCCTGGAGTACGAGGAGGAGACCGAGGTGCAGGAACCCGAGGCGCAGGAGGCCACGGTGCAGCAGACCGAGGTGCACGAGTTGGCGGGCGACGCGCCCTTGGGGGCGTAGGCCGGGACGCCGCGGCCGACTGTGTTGCCGCTGGTGGGGGCCTTGCCGGCGGTGAATGCGTGGCCGTCTGGCGGATCACCACCAGGCCGAGTCCAGCCGGCTCTCGATCGCCCTGATGTTGGTGCGGGCGCACTCGTCGCAGAAGTACTGGCGCCTGCCGTTCTCCACCGAGCAGATCCAGGTCGGCGGTGCGGTGTCACCGTCGGCGGAGGTATCGCACAGGGCACAGGTGACGACTGCGGCGTCGCTCTCGTTCTGCGCGGGTCGCTGAATCCGGTGATGAGTCTCCTCGTCCACCTCGTGACGATAACTCTGTCGCCGCCGTGCCGCGCGGCACCACACAGCACCGCAGCACGGCAGGACCACCGCAGCACGACCGCGGGGCCGGTCCGTTGCGGACCGGCCCCGCGGAAGGGGTACTGACTGTGGGTACTGGTCGCTGCCGGGCAGAGCGGTTGCCCGGCAGCGGTGTTGCTGGTGTGCGGCCCGACTAGTGCATGACGGCCATGGCCAGCGCGCGGCGGGCGCGCATCGAAGCGCGCTCGGCCCGGCGCTGCATACGGCGCGCGTTGACCAGGCGTACCGCCTGGCGCTCCGTATCGGCCTCCCTCATGCGGTCGTGCATATGAGCACGAGCCAGAGCTTCTGGGATGAGTTGCATTTCGCGGGTCCTGTTCTGACGCGAGTCGTTCGCGCCGATGATCGTGACGTTCGGTGTTGCGGAGCCGACGGGCTCGTTGGTGGGGACGGACATTGCTGCCTGATTTCGGGGATCGTGGGTGTGGGGACGGTCGATGGTTCCGATGCGCTTCATGGGCTTGGGGGCCGTGACCCCCAGTCCGGCGATCACGCCGCGACCGGGTTCTTGCGCGGACGGCCACGCGGCCGCTTGCGAGCGACGACGACGCCCTGGATGAAGAGCTCACCGCCCCAGACGCCCCACGGCTCGCGGCGCTCCTTGGCGCCGGCGAGGCAGGCCTCGACGAGCGGGCAGGTGCGGCAGAGGGACTTGGCGTACTCGACGTCGGCGGGCGACTCCGCGAAGAAGACCTCCGGGTCATAGGAGCGGCACGGGACGGGCACGCCGAGGTTCTCGATGGCGTCGTCGAGCGCGGTGAGCGTGGTGAGGGGGAACAAGGTGGAGTCCTCCGTGAGGCCGGGCGGCGGGATCGTTTCGGAAGGCGGTACGGACGGGGCGTGCGCTTCGAGTTGCACGGTGGGTGGTGTCCTCGTCTGGTCGTTCCGGCCTGGTTGGCCGGGTGGCGGCTGGTACCGGGTGCTGCTTGTCCCGAGGCTCCTTCGCGCTGTCTCGTCCGTTCGGACAAAACAAAAGGGCCGCGGATCCCGAGTGGGGTTCCGCGGCCCTGAAGGCGCCGGCCTGATGGTGAATCAGGCTGGATCACTCCAGGGTTCAGGCCCACGGAAGGCCCACATCGTGTGGTGGTGCATCGTCTGCTTCTTGGCGCCGGATTCCGCTCCCGCACCGACGGCCGCAAAGGCATAGGCCTGGGCCTGTCCCTTCGCTACTGCTGCTGCCGGTGCCTGAGCCGGTCGCTCATTGCGCTCCCGCACGGGGAGGCTCGCAGGGGACAGCGGACGGGCGACAGAAATGCCGGACAGACCGGTGCCACGGAGCGAGGACTCGGAAGAGCAGGCGAGGCCGAGCGAGCAGGCGGAGACGACCGAAAGATCGGTCATTTTGTTGGTCTCGATGATGCTGATCACTTCAATCGCCTCCTCTCGGCGTCTCGGGCGGACCGGCGGGCCGGTCCTACGTATTCGGATAAGTACAGCACAGGGCCACGGCTTCAGAGAAGTCGCTGTTCCCGTGGTTAAGAACCTATGGTGATGACTGGGGCAGGCGCAAACTATTTTTTCGACGAGTTTTTCTCACCTCTCGCCAGCCGCTTCCCCGAGCACTTCCTCTACCGTCTCACCTGCGCAAATGGCCAGGACGGCGGTCCCGAACCGGCCCAGCTTCCGCGCGCCGACGCCGGAGATCACCGCCAGTTCGCCCTCGCTGCCCGGTACGGCCTCGGCGATCGCCATCAGTGTCTTGTCCGTGAACACGCAGAACGCGGGCTGACCGATCTCCTTCGCCCTGACCGCCCGCCAGTCGCGCAGCCGCTCGTACAGCGCCTCGTCCATGTCGGAGGGGCAGTCCTCACAGCGCATCAGTTTCATCTCGCCGGCGTCGGTGAGGGTCTTGCCGCAGACCCGGCACCGGGCGGGGCCGCGACGGCTGCGCTTGGCGACCGGTCCCGCCGGGCCCCGCTCGATCCCGCCGCCACCGGCCGTACCGCGCGTGCCGAGCGGCGCCGAGCCCGGACGCAGGCCGTTGAGGAACCGGCTCGGGCGCCGTCCGGCGCGTCCGCCGGGCGAGCGGGAGAGCGACCACGACAGCGAGAGGTGGAGGCGGGCCCGGGTGACTCCGACGTACAGCAGCCTGCGCTCCTCCTCGATCTGCTCGTCGGTCTTGGCGTAGGTGATCGGCATCATGCCCTCGGTCAGGCCGACCAGGAACACGGCGTCCCACTCAAGGCCCTTCGCGGAGTGGAGCGAGGCGAGGGTGACCCCCTGGACCGTGGGGGCGTGCTGGGCGGCGGCCCGCTCGTCGAGCTCCGCCACCAGGTCGGAGAGGGTGGCACCCGGCCTGGCCTGTTCGAAGTCCTCGGCAAGCCGGACCAGGGCTGCCAGCGACTCCCAGCGGTCGCGCACGGCTCCCGAACCCGCGGGGGGCTCCTGGGTCCATCCCTTGATGGAGAGGACCGCGCGCACTTCGGCGGGCAGCCCCTCCGCGTCGTCGAGCAGGGAGTCGTTGCCCCCGGCGCGGGCGGCGCCACGCAGGGCGACTCCGGCCTCCCGCACCTCCGCCCGTTCGAAGAACCGCTCCGCGCCCCGCAGCTGGTACGGCACGCCCGCGTCCGCCAGGGCCTGCTCGTAGACCTCGGACTGGGAGTTGACCCGGTAGAGCACGGCGATCTCGCCGGCCGGGACTCCCGCGGCGATCAGATCGCGGATCCGGCGCGCGGTGCCCTCGGCCTCCGAGGGCTCGTCCGCGTACTCCGTGTAGGCGGGCTCGGCGCCGGGATCGCGCTGCGAGACCAGTTCGAGCCGGTGCTCGGCGGCACGGCCGCGGGCCTGGCTGAGCAGTCCGTTGGCCAGATGGACGACCTGGGGGGTGGAGCGGTAGTCCCGGACCAGCTTGACCACCGTCGCGTTGGGGTGGCGGGTACGGAAGTTCAGCAGGTGGTCGGGGGTGGCTCCGGTGAAGGAGTAGATCGTCTGGCTGGCGTCGCCGACGACGCACAGGGTGTCCCGGTCGCCGAGCCAGAGGTCCAGCAGCCGCTGCTGCAGCGGGCTGACGTCCTGGTACTCGTCGACGACGAAGTGCTGGTACTGGCGGCGGACGTGGTCGGCGATGTCGTGGCGGTCCTGGAGGATGGCGACGGTGAGAAGCAGCACGTCCTCGAAGTCGATCACCGAGCGGTCGCGCTTCAGCTCCTCGTACGTCGCGTAGATCTGGGAGATCTCGGCCGGATCGCGCGGGGCGTCGCGCTGGGTCTTCGCGACCACGGCCGGGTAGTCGCCGGGCACGGTCTGGGTGACCTTGGACCACTCGATCTCGCTGGTGACGTCCCGCAGCTCGTTGCGGTCGAGCCGGATGCGGCAGCGGGCCGCGGCCTCGGCGACCAGCTGGACCTTCCGCTCCAGCAGCCGGGGCAGGTCGCCACCGACCGCTTTCGGCCAGAAGTACTGGAGCTGACGCAGGGCGGCGGAGTGGAACGTCCGGGCCTGGACTCCTCCCGCGCCGAGCTGGCGCAGCCGTCCGCGCATCTCGCCGGCGGCTCTGTTGGTGAACGTGACGGCAAGCACACTCGTCGGCTGAAGTATCCCGGCGCGCACCCCGTAGGCGATGCGATGGGTGATCGCACGCGTCTTGCCCGTACCGGCTCCGGCCAGCACACACACCGGGCCGTGCAGGGCCGTGGCGACCTCGCGCTGCTCGGGGTCCAGGCCGTCGAGCACGGCGTCGGCCGACTCGGGGACCTGCGGGAAGAGGGAGGAATGCGTTGCTGATGTCACCCCGCCATGCTGCCAGGTCGGGAGAGGCGGACGCGGAGGTTGTCCACAGGGGAGCTGTATCCGTCGTACTAATACGGTCCGACTGGTCCGGTGCGGTCCGGCTGGTCCGGTGCGGTCCGGCTGGTCCGGTGCGGTCCGGCTGGTCCGGTGCGGTCCGACTGCCGCAGCCCCGGCCCATGCGCCCTGGCCGATACGGCCCGTCCGGTCGCGTGGCCTCCACGGCCCGGCTGCGGGAATGGTGGTTGCCTCGCGTACGTTCCCCTTCCGTGCGGTGACGCACGGTCCAGCTTCTCCGCATGAGGGACATGACGGATGAGACGGATGAGACAGACGAGACAGAGGAGCGCCAAGACATGTCGGGCACTGTGACGATGTACAGCACCACGTGGTGCGGCTACTGCCGCCGGCTCAAGGGCCAGATGGACCGTGAGGGCATCGCGTACACCGAGATCAACATCGAGCAGGACCCGCAGTCCGCGGCCTTTGTCGAGAAGGCCAACGGGGGCAACCAGACCGTTCCCACCGTCCTCGTGGTCGGTTCCACGGGTGCCGAGGCCGTCATGACGAACCCGTCCCTGGCTCAGGTGAAGCAGGCGCTCGCCGTCTGATCCCGCCTCTCCCGCCGTGCGGGGACGCCCCCTCCGGTCCGGCACCGGAGGGGGCGTTCTCGTTCGAATCCGGGATCAGCCGACGCTGCCCGGCTTCGGGAGCGGCTTGCCGTACCAGAGTTCGATCAGGCGCGCCGCGATCGAGATGCCGAACGGGGGCAGGATCTCGCCCGATTCGAAGGCGGCCTTCAGGTCCTCGCGGGAGAACCAGCGGGCCTCCTCGATCTCCTCGCCGTCCACATTGATCTCGGACGAGGTGGCCCGTGCCATGAAACCGAGCATCAGGCTCGACGGGAACGGCCAGGGCTGGCTGGCGATGTACTCGACCTCTCCGACCGTGACCCCCGCCTCCTCGAACACCTCGCGCGCCACCGACTGCTCGATCGACTCCCCCGGCTCGACGAATCCCGCGAGCGTCGAGAAGCGGCCCTCGGGCCAGTGCACCTGGCGGCCCAGCAGTGCGCGGTCCTGGTCATCGGTCACCAGCATGATCACCGCCGGGTCCGTACGCGGGTAGTGCTCGGCGCCGCAGGCCGGGCAGCGGCGGATGTGGCCGGCCGCCGCGATGACCGTGCGTTCGCCGCAGCGGGAGCAGAAGCGGTGCAGGCGCTGCCAGTTCTCCAGGGCCACCGCGTGCACCATCAGGCCCGCGTCGCGCGGGCCGAGCAGCAGACCGGCCTCGCGCAGGCCGGCCGGGCGGGCCGGCTGGTCCATGCGGCCGGGCAGGGAGTCCTTCTGGAGCGCGAAGTAGCTGACGCCGTCCTCGTCGGTGCCGAGGAAGTAGCGGTGGGTCTCGGTGACCGGGGCCTCGAAGGCCGGGGTCATGACGATCTCCGTACCGCCGTCGGCGGTGTCGTCGATCAGCACCTGGCCGCCGGAGACGACGAACACGCGGGTGGTCGGGTGGCTCCACGCGGCGGACAGCCATGCCTCGTCGAGGCGGTGGTGCGCGGCGCGGTCGATGCCGCTGGGCGCAGTGAGACCGATGGGCCGGTCTGCGGTGGCGTTGTCGAAGGTGCTCACAGGTGCTTCCTACTCCCCCGGGATGGATCGGGTGTTCAGAGGATTCAGCGGAGTGCGGCGGCCAGCTCGCCCCAGAGGTGCGCGGTCGTCTCCACACCCTTGAACAGAAGGCCGAGCTCGACCTTCTCGTTGGGGGCGTGCCAGCCGTCGGACGGTACGGAGATGCCCAGGAAGAGGACGGGCGCGCCGAGCACGTCCTGGAGGTCGGCGGCGGGTCCCGAGCCCCCTTCGCGGGTGAAGAGGATCTTCTGGCCGAAGGCCCGTCCCATGGCGCGGGCCACGGCCTGCAGGGCGGGGTGATCCAGCGGCGTCAGGCAGGGGCGGGTGGCCGGGGCGAAGGTGATCCGGTGCCGGACACCGGCCGGGACCCGGGCTTCGGCCCAGGCCCGGACCACCTGCTGGATGCGGTCGGGGTCCTGGCCCGCGACCAGCCGGAAGCTGAGCTTCACGAGGGCGGAGGACGGGATGATGGTCTTGCTTCCGGCGCCCTGGTAGCCGCCGCCGATGCCGTTGACCTCGGCGGTGGGGCGGGCCCAGATGCGTTCGAGCGTGGAGTAGCCGGCCTCGCCCGACGCCGCGCGGGATTTGGCGGTGCGCAGCCAGGTGGCCTCGTCGAAGGGCAGCTCCGCGAAGAGCGCGCGCTCGGTCTCGGTGAGTTCTGCCACACCGTCGTAGAAACCGGGGATCGCGACCCGGCCGTCCGCGTCGTGCAGCGCCGCGACGAGCCGGGCGACGGCGGTCGCCGGGTTGGGGACCGCGCCGCCGAACGAACCGGAGTGGATGTCCTGCTCGGGGCCGTACAGCTCGATCTCGCACTCGGCGAGGCCGCGCATGCCGGTGCAGACCGTGGGGGTCGACTCGTCCCACATGCCGGTGTCGGAGACGATCACCGCGTCGGCGGCGAGCCGCTCGGCCCGCTCCTCGACCAGGGCACGGAAGTTCGGCGAGCCGGACTCCTCCTCCCCCTCGATCAGGAGCTTGAGGTTGACGGCGGGGGCGGTGCGGCCGGTGGCGGCGAGATGGGCCCGGACGCCGAGGGTGTGGAAGAACACCTGCCCCTTGTCGTCGGCGGCGCCCCGCCCGTACATGCGGCCGTCGCGGATCACCGGCTCGAACGGGTCGGTGTCCCAGCCGTCCTCGCGGGCGGCGGGCTGCACGTCGTGGTGACCGTAGACGAGGACGGTCGGGGCGTCCGGGTCCTCGGACGGCCAGTGGGCGTAGACCGCGGGGGCGCCGGGCGTCTCCCAGATCTCGGTGACCGGGAAGCCGGTCTCCTTGAGCTTGGCGGACAGCCACTCGGCGCTGCGCCGTACGTCTCCGTCGTGCTCCGGCTGGGCGGAAACGGACGGGATGCGCAGCCAGGCGGCGAGGTCGTCCAGGAAGGCTGTGCGGTGCTGCTCGGTGTACGTACGGACGGCGCTGTCCGGGGTGTCGCTCATGGCCTTGAGCCTAGTGCCTCGCCCAGGGGCGTCTTCCCGCCCGCGGTACGGGGGCCTCGCCCCCGCGCTGCAGGGTGCCGTCGCACCCGCTGTGGCCGGATGCCTGCCGGCACTGTTCCTCCTCCAGTTGAATGGCTCCGCCGGGCAGCGCCCGGTGCCCGGCCGCGAGAGGGGTAGAGAGGGAGTTGAGCGCTTCAGGTGAGGGAACGCCGCCGAGCCGGCGGACCGGGGAAATTGCGGCGTGGGTCTCGGCGATCACCGCCGTCGTCGGTCTGCTGCTGGCGGTGTTCGGGGTCCCGCTCGTCGGCGGCTCCTCGGTCGGTCGGACCAACGCCGGCAATGCCGGCGCCCCGGACGCAACCGTCGGCCCCGACGCCACGCCCTCGGGGTCGTCACAGGCATCCCCTCCGTCACAGCCTTCTCCGCCGTCGCAGCCTGCTCCGCCGGCCGTGCCCAAGGGCTGGCACCGTGTCGGCGAAGGCGGCCTCACCGTCGTCTTCGCCCTGCCGGGCGGCTGAACCCGGAACAGGCGGAACAGCATCCAGAGCAACTGGAACTCCCCGGACGGCGCCCATGACATGAGCGTCAAACGGGACACGTCGTACGGAGCGACCGCCCAGGCGGCCTCCGCCGGGCAGCTCGCCTGGTACCGGGACACGGCCAAGTCGTCGATGGCCGATCTCAAGGCCGTCTCGCACACCACCCGGCAGAACGGCCGCGGCGCCCTCTGGCTGGAGATCGACTACCACTGGGCGGGCCAGAGCGAAGCCCGCAAGCCTGTCGAAGTCTTCGTCGCGGGCAGGGCGGGCAGGGCGGGCCAGGTCTACCAGCTGCTCTTCGACACCGCCGCCCGTCCGGAGAAGCTCGCCATGCAGCAGCGGCTGTTCACGACCGCCCGCGCCCAGCTGCTGATCGACCGGGGTTGAGGCCGGGGGCTAAGGACTCTCGTCCAGCAGGATCCGCTCCAGCTCCGCCCGGCCCGGGAGGCGGGTGGGGTGGACGGTCTCGCCGCTGCGCACGTACAGGAACGTGGCGGTGACATCGGTGAGCGGCAGGTCGTGCAGTTCCGCCCAGGCCAGGCGGTAGATCGCGAGCTGGAGGGGATCGGCGGTGTTGGTGCGGGTGGTCTTCCAGTCGACGATCTCGTAGGTGTCCCCGGTGCGGTACACCGCGTCGATGCGGCCCCGGACGATCCGGCCGGCCAGGGTGATCTGGAACGGCGTCTCGACGCGGTACGGGGTGCGGCGGGCGTACGGGGTGCGCTCGAAGGCCTCCTTGAGTGCGGCGAGGTCGCGCTCGTCGGCGATCTCGGCGTCGCTCTCGTCGCCGCCGGGCAGCTCGTCGGGGCCGAGCATGGGCAGCGGCAGCTCCTCGAAGCGGGACTCCACCCAGGCGTGGAAACGGGTGCCCCGGCGGGCCGCCGGCTGCGGTGGCCGCGGCATCGGGCGGGCCAGCTCCTGGGCGAAGCCGTCGGGGTCGTCGGCCAGCCGCAGCAGCTGGGTGGCGGAGAGCGACGCGGGTACGAGGACGTCGCGCACGGTGGCGCGGGCGCGGCGCAGCTCACCGGCGAGGGCGTCGAGGTCGCGGTCCCAGGAGGCGAGGGTGCGGGCTTCCTCGGGGGTGAGACGGTGCGTCCCGGGGTGGTGTTCCTCCGGGTGGTGCTCTCCGGCCGGCTCGGGGTGGCGCTCCCCGGGGTGGAGCTCCCCGGTGGGCTCGGGGGTACGGGCCGCGGGGATGTGCGGTGCGGGGGCGGGCGGCACCGGGGCCGAGGGGCGCTCCGTGGACAGTGCGTCCCAGTCGTCGGTTTCGTCGGGGAACGCCTCGTCGTCGTACCCGTCGTCGAAAGGCTCGTCGTACGGCTCGGGGGCAACGGACGGCGCCTCGTACGCGTCCGGTACGCCCCCTGCCGTGGCCAGGGCCTCCAGGTGTGCCATCACCGTGTCCGCGGCGGCCCTGCGACGGGTCAGCGCGGTGTCGTCGAGAGGGAGCGGCCACGCCTGGTCGGCGGACCGCCCGTCGAGCGCCGGGTTCTCCTCGTCCTCGGCCGGTTCGTCGGCCCAGATCTCGATCTCGCCGTGTCCGGCCGCGCAGTGCTCGTACAGCGCGTGCAGGAAGCCGGAAGGGCCGCGCGGCTTCTTCTGGGACGGGCCCCACCAGTGGCCGGAGCCGAGCAGCAGGGTGCGGGGTCTGGTGAAGGTGACGTACCCCAGGCGGAGCTCCTCGGTGTGCTGGTGCTCCTTCATCTCCTCCTTGAACGCCTTGAGCCCCTTGGCGTCCCAGGAGGGGACGTCGGGGAGGGTCGCCCGGTCCCCGCGCAGGGCGTGCGGGAGGACCTTCGACTGGGCGGTCCAGGCGTCACGGGACTGGCCGCTGGGGAACTGGCCGGCGACCAGGCCGGGCACGGCGACGACGTCCCACTCCAGGCCCTTGGACTTGTGGGCGGTGAGGACCTTGACGGTGTTCTCGCCGCCGGGCAGGGCGTTGTCCAGGCCCTTCTCGTACTGGACGGCGGTGCGCAGGAAGCCGAGGAAGGCGAGGAGGGTGGCGTCGCCGTCGACGGCTGCGAAGCGGGCCGCGACGTCGAGGAAATTGGCGAGGGTCTCGCGGCGGCGGGCGGCCAGGGCCTGCGGCGACGCGGAGAGCTCGACCTCCAGGCCGGTGGTGGCGAGGACCCTGTGCAGCACGTCCATCAGCGGGTCGGCCAGCGAGCGGCGCAGGTCGCGCAGTTCGGCGGCGAGGCGGGCGAAACGGATGCGGGCCTCGGTGGAGAACGGCAGCCCGTCGTCCTCCTCGCCGCCCGATTCGAGGAAGGTGTCCAGTGCGTCGGCGAGCGAGATCACCTCGGCCGGGTCGATGCCCTCGACGGCCTCGGCGAGCCGCCGGTCGGGGTCGAAGTCCTCGTCGTCGCCGTGGGCCGCGCGGTGGACCAGGAGCCGGGCCCGGCGGCCGAGCAGGGCCAGGTCGCGGGGGCCGATCCGCCAGCGGGGGCCGGTAAGCAGCCGGACCAGGGAGGCGTTGGCCCCGGGGTCCTGGAGCACCTCGCAGACCGCGACGAGGTCGGCGACCTCGGGCAGGTGCAGCAGCCCGGACAGGCCGACGACCTCGACCGGGATGTCGCGGGCCACCAGCGCGGCCTGGATCTCCGGGAAGTCGCCCGCGGTGCGGCACAGGACGGCGATCTCGCCGGGTGCCTTGTCGGTCCGCACCAGGTGGGCGATCGAGTCGGCGAGCCAGCCGATCTCCTCGGCGTGGGTACGCAGCAGCGCGCAGCGGACGATGCCGTCGCGCTCGGCACCGGGTGCGGGACGCAGTGCCTCGACGCCCTCGTGCATGGCGCGCAGGGGTGCGGCGAGGCCGTTGGCGAGGTGCAGGAGCCTGCCGCCGCTGCGGCGGTTCTCGCTGAGGGAGTAGCGGGTCGCGGGGGCGCCGTCGGCGTGCGGGAAGTGGAGCGGGAAGTCGTCGAGGTTGGCTACGGAGGCGCCGCGCCAGCCGTAGATCGCCTGGCAGGGGTCGCCGACGGCGGTGACGGCGTGCCCGGTCCTTTCCTCCGGGCCGCTGCCGAAGAGGGCGGAGAGCAGCAGGCGCTGGGCGACGGAGGTGTCCTGGTACTCGTCGAGCAGCACGACGCGGAACTCGTCGCGCAGGATCGCGCCGACCTCGGGGCGGGTGAGGGCCAGCTCGGCGGAGAGCGCGATCTGGTCGCCGAAGTCGAGGAGGTCGCGGCTCTTCTTGGCCTCGCGGTAGCGCCGGGTCAGCTGGAGCAGCTCGCGGCGGGCCTCGGCGGTCTCGGGGATCTTGCGCAGCTCGGCGTTGCTCAGCCGGGCCGATTCGAGCGTGCGCAGGAGGCCGGTGTCGTACTCGGCGAGCTGTTCGGGGCGTACGAGGTGTTCGGCGAGCTCGGCGTCGAGTGCCAGCAGGTCGCTGACGAGGGTGGGGAACGACCTGGTCAGGGCCGGGTAGGGGCCGGGGGCCTCGCGCAGCACGCGGGCGGCGAGCTGGTAGCGGGTGGCGTCGGCGAGGAGGCGGGTGGTGGGTTCGAGTCCGATGCGCAGCCCGTGCTCGGTGAGGAGCCGGCCGGCGAACGCGTGGTACGTGGAGATGCTGGGCTCGCCCGGGGGGTTGTCCGGGTCGATGGCGTCGGGATCGGTGACCCCGGCCGCGATCAGGGCCTTGCGGACGCGCTCGGCGAGCTCACCGGCCGCCTTGTTGGTGAACGTCAGCCCGAGGACCTGCTCCGGGGCGACCTGGCCCGTGCCCACCAGCCACACCACGCGGGCCGCCATCACCGTGGTCTTCCCCGACCCGGCTCCGGCCACGATCACCTGCGGGGCGGGCGGCGCGGTGATGCAGGCCGTCTGCTCCGGGGTGAACGGGATCCCGAGGAGCTCCTTGAGCTGCTCGGGATCGGTGATACGTGAGGACACCCCAGAAAGGCTAACCGGACGCGCTGACAACCGGCGGCGCCGAAGAACCCCCGCCCCCGCTCGCTTGCTCACTCCAGGACGTGGCGGCCCTCCGGCTGGGCGCTGCACGAGGCCCGGAAGGCGCAGTGCGTGCAGTGCTGGCCGGTCGTGGGGGTGAAGCGTTCGTCCAGGACCCGGCCGGCGGCGGTGGCCAGCAGGTCGGAGACCCATTCACCGGCGAGCGGTTCCTGCGCCTGCACCTTGGGCAGTGCGTCACCGCCCTCCTTCTTGGGGGCGGGCTGGCGCAGCTGTACGAGTTCGGCGCCGCCGGGCTCGGGGCGCCTGCCGTCGAAGACCTCGTCGACCGCGCCTTCCCGGACGGCCAGCTGGTACACGGCGAGCTGGGGGTGGCGGGCCACCTCGTCCTTGGTCGGGGACTGCTTGCCGGTCTTGAAGTCGACGACGTAGGCCCGGCCCTCGGCGTCCTGTTCGACGCGGTCCATGGAGCCCCGGATGCGCACCTCGTACTCCCCCGCCCCCAGCGTCACGTCGAAATCGTGCTCGCTCGCGGCGGGGGTGCGGCCGGTGCGGTCCATGACGTGCCAGCGCAGGAAGCGTTCGAGGGCGGCCCGTGCCTGTTCCTTCTCCTGCCGGGACTTCCAGGGGGCGTCGAAGACGAGCCCGTCCCAGACCGAGTCCAGCCGCTCCATGAGGACGGCGAGATCGGCGGGGGTACGCCCGGAGGCCACCTCGTCGGCGAGTACGTGGACCACGTTGCCGAAGCCCTGCGCCGCCGTCGCCGGGGCGTCCGCCTTCACCTCGCGGCCGAGGAACCACTGGAGCGCGCAGGTGTTGGCGAGCTGGTCGAGCGCGCTGCCGGAGAGGGCCACGGGCTGGTCCCGGTCGCGGAGCGGGACGGCGGAGCGGGTCGGTTCGTACAGGCCCCACCAGCGGTAGGGATGGGCCGCGGGTACGAGCGGCTGGCCCTCGTCGTCGGTGAGGGCGGCGAGGCGGGCGAGACGGCGGGCGGCCTCCTCGCGAAGGGCGTCGGAGGCTTCGGGGTCGACGGTGGTGGCGCGGAGTTCGGCGACCAGCGCGGCGACGGCGAGCGGGCGGCGCGGCCGGCCGGTGACGTCGCGCGGCTCGGCGCCGAGCTCGGTGAGGAAGCGGGACGGCTGGTCGCCGTCGTCGGCGGGTGCCTTCACCGCGGTGACGACGAGCCGTTCGCGGGCGCGGGTCGCCGCGACGTAGAAGAGCCGGCGTTCCTCGGCGAGGAGGGCGCCGGGGGTGAGCGGTTCGGCCAGGCCGTCGCGGCCGATCCGGTCCGCCTCCAGCAGCGAACCCCGGCGGCGCAGGTCCGGCCAGAGCCCCTCCTGCACGCCCGCGACGACGACGAGGCGCCACTCCAGGCCCTTGGAGCGGTGCGCGGTCATCAGCCGTACGGCGTCGGGGCGCACCGTGCGCCTGGACAGGGTGTCGGCGGCGATGTCCTGGGCGTCGACCTCCTCCAGGAAGTTGAGTGCCCCGCGCCCGCCGGTGCGTTCCTCGGCGCGGGCCGCGGTGTCGAAGAGCGCGCAGACGGCGTCGAGGTCACGGTCGGCGTTGCGGCCGCCCGCGCCGCCGCGCAGCGCGGCGCGCTCCAGCCGGCCCGGCCACGGGGTGCCGGACCACAGTGTCCACAGGGCCTCCTCGGCGGTGCCGCCGCCTTCGAGGAGCTCGCGCGCCTTGCGCAGCAGCGCGCCGAGGCGCTGGGCGCCGCGGGCGTAC
Organism: Streptomyces sp. NBC_00376; assembly: GCF_036077095.1. NCBI lineage: Bacteria > Bacillati > Actinomycetota > Actinomycetes > Kitasatosporales > Streptomycetaceae > Streptomyces > Streptomyces sp. NBC_00376. Next base: position 3,054,073 of record NZ_CP107960.1, read on the forward strand.
GCCGGATCGTGCGCGACGAGCCGCTCGGGCTCGGCGAGCGCTCGGGCCAGCAGGTCGCCGGAGGGCGCCGGTACGCGGTTCCCTGCGGCCCGCTCCTCGTCGCGCAGGGCCCGGCCCAGTCGGCGCAGGTCGGCCGCGTCCATGGAGCCGAGGGGGGAGGCGAGGAGGGTCAGGGCGGTCTCGGTGTCCAGCCAGGAGGACGTCTCCGCCGCTGGGTCTTCCGCCGTCGCGCCCTCCGCCGCCGGAGCGTCGGCCGCGCCCTCCGCGCCCTCCGCACCCTCCGCACCCTCCGCACCCTCCGCAGGCGAAGCCTCCTCCGCGCCCGGCGCACTCCCGCGCAGGGCCGCCGTGGCGACCGCGCGCAGGGCTGTCAGGAGCGGGGCCACCGCCGGTTCGTGGCGCAGGGGAAGGTCGTCCCCGTCGACCTCCAACGGCACGCCCGCCGACGTGAGGGCCCTGCGCAGCGACGGGAGGGTGCGGCCGCCGGCCCGTACGAGCACCGCCATCTCGTTCCACGGGACGCCGTCCTCCAGATGTGCCCGGCGCAGCAGATCGGCGATGTTCTCCAGCTCGGTGGAGGCGGTCGGGTAGGTGTACGCCTCCACGCTGCCGCCCTCGCGGACCGCGGTGAGCTCGCGGTGGGCGCGGACCTTCGCTGCGGGCAGCCGGGTCAGCGGCATCCGGCGGGTGAGCAGCCGGGTGGCGGCCAGCAGCTTCCCGCCGGAACGCCGCGAGGTGGTGAGCACGCCGACCGGGGCCGGGGCGCCGTCCGCCCGCCGGAACGTCTCCGGGAAGTCGAGGATGCCGTTCACGTCGGCGCCCCGGAACGCGTAGATCGACTGGTCCGGGTCGCCGAAGGCGATCAGGTCCCGGCCGCCCCCCGCGCCCGGGGCGCTCCCCCGGTTGCCGGCCAGCGCGTGCAGCAGCCGTACCTGCGCCGGGTCCGTGTCCTGGTACTCGTCGACGAACACCGCGTCGTACTCCCCCGCGAGCAGCGCCGACACCTCGGGGCGCTCCGCGAGCAGCACGGCCCGGTGCACCAGCTCCGCGTAGTCCAGCACCCCCTGCGCGTCCAGCACGTCCAGGTATTCGGCGAGGAAGTCTGCGGCGGCCCCCCAGTCGGGGCGGCCGGTGCGGCGGGCGAAGGCGGCCAGCGCGTCCGGCCCCAGGCCCAGCTCGCGGCTGCGGGCCAGCACCGCTCGTACCTCGTCGGCGAAGCCACGGGTGGTCAGGCAGGCCCGCAGCTCGTCGGGCCAGCGGATGTGCGCGAAGCCGTCCCGCTCCAGTTCGAGCTGGCCGGCGAGCAGGTCGCGGACGGTGACGTCCTGCTCCGGCCCGGAGAGCAGCCGCATCGGTTCGGCGAAGAGGTCGGCGTCCTGGTGGGCGCGGACCAGCGCGTAACAGAAGGAGTGGAACGTGGTGGCCTGCGGGCCGCGCGCGGCGCCCAGCCGGGCGGCCATCCGGTCGCGCAGCTCCACGGCGGCCTTGCGGCTGAAGGTGAGCACCAGGACGCGGGCCGGGTCGCCGCCCCGTGCGATGCGTGCGGCGACCGCCTCGACGAGTGTGGTCGTCTTGCCGGTGCCGGGTCCGGCGAGCACCAGGAGCGGGCCGCCGGGGTGATCAACCACCGCGCGCTGTGCCGCGTCCAGGAGAGGAGGGTCCACGGAGCCCGGCGGCGTGCGCACCAGCCGGTACGCGCCTCCGGCCCGCTGCCGTGTCTGGCGGTGCGGACTGTGCCGGGTGAAGGAGGAGGAGCTCACGTGGTTCGCCGGTCCTGGTGGGTGTGCTGATGCCGAGGGTGCCGAGGGTGCGGTGCGTGCGATGCGTGCGGTGCGTGCCTAGGGTGCGGTGCGCGCCGCGAACTTACGAAGCTACGCCAGCAGGGGCGCTGTGCGGGACGAGTGCGCTGCGTGCCTCATCACGTTCCGGGGCGCGGACGCCGTCGAGTGCCGGGGCGCGGACGCCGTCGCGAGCCCGGTCCGGCGTCCGGCCGTGCTCTTCGTCACTCCCCGCGTCACTCCGCTTGCCACTCCGCTCGTCACTCCGCGTGGCCACGGTCCCGTCGCGTCACATGCCACAGGCCTTGCCGTCGGTCACATTTCGGGCACTCTCGATCACTGCCTGTGCACCCTGGGTCACTTCCCGGAAGTCGGGTACGTCGTACGGCCCCGGCGCCGCCCGCTGTGCCGCCGGATGGCGGAAGCTGTCAGGTGTGAGCACCTCCGCCCTTGTCCCGGTCCGCGCCCCCGTCCGCGGTGACGCCGTCCCACCGCGCCCGCTTCATGTCGAGGCGCGGCAGGTGGCCCTCCGCGCCTCGCGACGCCTCCCGCAGCGGGGTGCCCTCCGCGCGGTAGTGGTCCAGCGCCCGCAGCTCGTGGCCGGGGAGGAGTGCCCCGTCGGCGCGGACCACGCGCCACCACGGCACCGCGGACCCGTAAAGCGACATGGCCCGGCCGACCTGGCGCGGCCCGCCCTCGTCCAGCCACTCGGCGACATCGCCGTACGTCATGACGCGGCCGGGCGGGATCAGCTCGGCGACGTCGAGCACGCGCTCCACGTAATCCGGCAGTGCGTGGCTCGTGCGGTCGTCGCCCGTCCCGTCGTCGCCCGCCCCGTCGCCGCTCGTGCGGTGTTGGCTCATCCGACCCATCCTGCCGTACGCCACCGACATCCCGGCCCGGTCCGTGTGCGTCCGGTCACAGGGCCTGCGGGCGGAAGCGAAGGGGCGTATCTTGCGCTTCCCATGTCCGTTCGCGTGCCCGTACCCATGTCCGTGCAGTGCACCCTGATGCCCCCCTGCGTCGTCGGGCCGTGCCACCATCGTGCGGGCGGTGACCGGTGATACGAGAACACGAAGACCAATCAGAGGCGACGAAGGAGCAGGGCGTGCAGCCACCGAAGGCGGCGGACGCCCCTGACGCCGAGCCGCGGCCGGACGCTTCCCGCGCACCCGCCGCGAAGCCCGGCACCGAGCCCGGAAAGCCGGTGTCCGATCCCGCGAAGCCCGTCTCCGGGCCCGGAAAGCCCGGCGCCGAGCAGGCGGAGCTCCCCGGACATCTGACCGGCTCGACGCTCTCGTCCGCCGCGGAGGAGCAGGCCGAACGCGTCTCCGGCGACGAACCGCTGCTCCCCGCCCGTGTGCACCGCCCCTCCGATCTGATGCGGCTCCTCATCGGGGTCCTGGCGATCGTCGTCCTGCTCTCGATCGCCGCGTTCGCCCACGGCACGACCACCGGTCTCGAACAGGACATCAACAAGGGCACCGGTCAGGCGCCCGACGTCCTGATCAAGACGGCCGGTCTCGTCTCCAGCATCGCCGTGCTGCTCGTCCCGGTCGCCTTCGCCATCGAACGGCTGATCAAACGCGACGGGCTGCGGATCGCCGACGGGGTGCTCGCCGCCGTACTGGCGCACGGCGTGACGCTCGCCACCGACCTCTGGGTCGCCAACTCGGCCCCCGGCACCATCCAGGACGCGCTGACCCAGCCACAGCCCGGTGACGCGCTCACCGATCCCGTACACGGCTATCTCGCCCCGGTAATCGCGTACATGACGGCGGTCGGCATGGCGAGACGGCCGCGCTGGCGGGTCGTGCTGTGGGTGGTGCTGCTGCTCGACGCGTTCGCGATGCTGGTCGGCGGCTACACGACCCCGTTCTCGATCATCCTCACCGTGCTGATCGGCTGGACCGTCGCGTACGGCACGCTGTACGCGGTCGGCTCGCCGAACGTACGGCCGACCGGTCAGCACCTGATGGCCGGTCTGCGCCATGTCGGCTTCCGCCCGGTCAGCGCGATGCGCGCCGACGACACCCCGGACTCGGGCGACCAGAGCGACCGGGGGCGCCGCTATCTGGTCTCCCTGGAGGACGGGCCACCGCTCGACGTCACGGTCGTCGACCGCGAGCAGCAGGCCCAGGGCTTCTTCTACCGGGTGTGGCGCCGGCTCACCCTGCGCGGCATCACCCAGCGCCGCTCCATCCAGTCGCTGCGCCAGGCCCTGGAGCAGGAGGCGCTGCTCGCCTACGCGGCGATCGCCGCCGGGGCCAACGCGCCCAAGCTGATCGCCACGTCCGAGCTCGGACCCGACGCCGTGATGCTGGTGTACGAGCACATCGGCGGCCGTTCGCTGGACGCGCTGGAGGACTCGGAGATCACCGACGAGCTGCTGCACGGATCCTGGCGTCAGGTGAAGGCGCTCCAGTCGCGGCGGATCGCGCACCGCAGGCTCACCGGCGACGCCATCCTGGTGGATCGTTCCGGCAAGGTGTTCGTCACCGATCTGCGCGGCGGCGAGATCGCGGCCGGTGATCTGGTGCTGCGGATGGACGTCGCCCAGCTGCTGACCACGACGGGTCTGCGGGTGGGTGCCGAGCGGGCCGTCGCCGGTGCGCTGGAGGTGCTCGGTCCCGACGTCGTCGCCGACTGTCTGCCGCTGCTCCAGCCGATCGCACTGAGCCGCTCCACCCGGGCGGCGCTGCGCCGGCTCGCCCGGGAGCGCTCGCAACGGGAGCGCGAGGCGGTGCTGGAGGCGTCGGACGCGGCCAAGCGGGCCAGGGCCCACGAACACGGGGCGGCCGGCGCCGACCGCAAGGCCGACCGCAAGGCGCTGCGCAACCAGAAGCAGGCCGAGAAGCGCGCCCTGGACGACGCCCTGGACGGGGCCCGCGAGGAGGACCTGCTCTCCCAGATGCGGCAGCAGGTGCTGCTGATCCGGCCGCAGGCCCCGGTCGAGCCGGTGCGGCTGGAACGCATCAAGGCCCGCACCCTGCTCAGCTGCATCGCCGGTGCGATCGCCGCGTACTTCCTCATCTCGCAGGTCACCCAGGCCGATTTCGGCGCGGTCGTCGAGCAGGCGGAGTGGGGCTGGGTGGCGGCCGCGGTCGGCTTCTCGGCCCTCAGTTACGTGGCTGCGGCGATGAGCCTGCTGGGTTTCGTGCCCGAGCGGGTGCCGTTCGGCAAGACGGTGCTGGCCCAGGTCGCCGGCTCCTTCGTGAAGATCGTCGCCCCGGCCGCGGTCGGCGGTGTGGCGCTGAACACCCGCTTCCTCCAGCGGGCCGGGGTACGTCCCGGGCTCGCCGTGGCGAGCGTCGGCGCCTCGCAGCTGTTCGGCCTCGGCTGCCACATCCTGCTGCTGGCGGCCTTCGGCTATCTGACCGGCACCGAGCGGACGCCGTCCTCGCTCACCCCGTCCAGGACGGTGATCGCCGGGCTGCTGACCGTAGCCGTGCTGGTGCTGGTGGTGACGGCGGTCCCGTTCCTGCGGAAGTTCGTGGTGACGCGGGTGCGCTCGCTGTTCGCCGGGGTCGTGCCGCGCATGCTCGACGTGGTGCAGCGGCCGCAGAAGCTGCTGACCGGCATCGGCGGGATGCTGTTGCTGACCGGCATGTTCGTGATGTGCCTGGACGCCTCGGTTCGGGCGTTCAGCGGTCCGGACGTGCCGCACCTCAGCTACGCCAGCATCGCGGTGGTCTTCCTCGCGGGCAACGCTCTGGGGTCGGCGGCGCCCACACCGGGCGGCATGGGTGCGGTCGAGGGTGCGCTGACGCTGGGTCTGATCGCGGTCGGCCTGCCGAAGGAGGTCGCGGCACCCGCCGTGCTGCTGTTCCGGCTGCTGACGCTGTGGCTGCCGGTGCTTCCCGGCTGGCTCTGCTTCAACCATCTGACCCGCAAGGGCGAGCTCTGACACCTCCTCAGCCGCCGTGCGGGACGACCCGCACGGCCGGTCGGGGGAGGGCTCGGGCCACCCGCAAGGCCGGTCCGGGGACGGGTCGGGGCGGCCCGCAAGCGGACGGCCGGGGCCACCTGCAAGGCTGCTCGGGGGACGGCTCGGGCCACCCGCAAGGCCAGTCGGGGGACGGCCCGGCTGCCCGCCACCCGCTTGGACCGGTGCTCCGTGCAGCGACCCGGTTCCCGCCGCACCATGGGGCCATGAGGACCTCCCCTGCCCTGCGTGCCGCCGCACTGGCCGCCGCCGTGACCGTGCTTCTGCCCATCACCGCCTGCTCGAAGAGCGGCGACAAGGAAGGCCCGGACGGGCCGCAGAGCTCGCCGCTCGCGGCGAACGCCGCCGACGCGAGCAGCTCCGGCGACCTCGCCTCCCAGCAGCTGACGTGGAAGCCCTGCCCCGCCCCGTCCGCCGCGCAGGGCGGCGGGCAGCCGCCGACCCCGCTGCCCGGCGGCACCCCCTGGGAGTGCTCGTTCATGAGGGCCCCGCTCGACTACGCGAAGCCCGAGGGCTCGACGATCGAGCTGGCCCTGATCCGGGCCAGGGCCAAGAACCCGGACAAGCGGATCGGTTCCCTCATCTTCAACTTCGGCGGCCCCGGCGCCTCCGGTGTCGCCACCCTGCCCGCCTTCGGTACCGATTACGACAAGCTCCGCGCCGGCTACGACCTGGTCAGCTTCGACCCGCGCGGCGTGGGCCGCAGCGACGGGGTGGAGTGCGAGACCGACAAGCAGCTCGACGCCCGTTTCGAGATCGACGGCACCCCGGACACCCCGGCGGAGGTGAACACCCTCGTCAAGAGCACCAAGACCTTCGCGGCGGCCTGCGAGGAGAACTCCGGCAAGCAGCTTCCGTACGTCGGAACCACCGACGCCGCCCGCGACATGGATCTGATGCGCAAGGTGCTCGGCGACAAGAAGCTGTACTACTTCGGCATCTCGTACGGCACCGAACTGGGCGGCGTCTACGCCCACTTGTTCCCGAAGAACGTAGGCAGGTCGGTGCTGGACGCGGTGGTCGACCCGACACAGGACTCCGAGCAGTCCTCCCTCGGCCAGGCCCGGGGCTTCCAGCTCGCGCTGAACAACTTCACCCAGGACTGCGTCGACCGCGGCGAGGCGTGCAAGCTTCCCGGCGCCACCTCGCAGGAGGTCGAGCAGGGGATCTCCGGCCTCCTCACGGGCCTGGAGAAGAAGCCGGTCCCGGGGCTCGGCTCGCGTCAGCTGACGGAGACCCTGGCGACGACCGGGATCGCGGCCGCCCTCTACTCCAAGCAGACCTGGCCGCTGCTGGAGCAGGGGATCGACGAGGCCGACGGCGGCGACGGCGCGCTGCTGCTCGCCCTCGCCGACTCGCTGAACGGCCGTTCCCAGAACGGCCAGTACGACAACTCGACGGCCGCCAACACCGCCATCAACTGCGCCGACTCCAAGCAGCGGTTCACCGCGGACCAGACCGAGGCCAAGCTCCCCGAGTTCCGGTCCGCTTCGAAGATCTTCGGCAACTATCTGGGCTGGTCCCTGCTGTCCTGCACCGGATGGCCGGTACCGGGCGCCTGGAACACCCCGGACGTCAGCGCCCCGGGCGCGGCCCCCATCCTCGTCATCGGCAACACCGGCGACCCGGCGACGCCGTACGGGGGCGCGAAGGCGATGGCCGACGCGCTGGGCGAGGGCGTCGGTGTGGAGATGACGTACAAGGGCCAGGGGCACGGCGCGTACAACAGCGGCAACGCCTGCGTGCAGAAGGAAGTGGGCGGCTACCTGCTGGACGGAAAGGTTCCGGCCGCCGGGACCGTCTGCAAGTAACGGCGCGTCCCCGCCGGGCAACACCTAGCATGGGCGGACTTTCTGTACGTCGCAGGTACGGGCACATCTGTACGCCGCGAGTACAGGCAACATCGGGGAGGACGCACACGTGGTCGCACACGCACGCGCCGGGGCTCTGGCCGGCGCCGCACTTCTGCTGACAGGTCTGCTCGCGGGCTGCGGCGGGGGTACGGACGACAAGCCGGCCGACCGGACGGACCGCGATCCCGCGTCCTCGGCCGGTCGGCCGTCCACCGCTTCGGACGGGCAGCCGGGCACCCCCCGGCTGCCCGCCGCCCTCACCTCCCAGCGGCTGGACTGGAAGGGCTGCGAGGCCCGCGCGGGCGAGAGCGCCCCCGGATCCGACTGGCGCTGCTCGACGGTCCGAGTACCGCTGGACTACGCGAAGCCCGACGGCGAGACGATCGGGATCGCGCTGATCCGCAAGAAGGCCCAGAACAACGGCCGGCGCCTCGGCTCGATGCTCTTCAACTTCGGTGGCCCCGGCGGTTCGGGCGTCTCGATACTGCCGCGCGCCGCCGGCTCGTACGAGAACCTCAACTCCCGGTACGACCTGGTGGGTTTCGACCCGCGCGGCGTGGCCGGCAGCGAAGGGGTGAGCTGCCGCACCGACAAGGAGCAGGAGACCGCGTACCGGAAGGTCGACATGACCCCGGACACGGCGGCCGAGGAGACGGCGTTCATGAAGGACGGCGCGGACTTCGGCGCCGGCTGCGAGCGCCGCTCCGGCAAGGTCCTGCCGTACGTCGGTACGACGAACGCCGCCCGGGACATGGACCTGATCCGTGCGGTGCTCGGCGACAAGAAGCTCACGTACTTCGGGATGTCGTACGGCACCGAGCTCGGCGGCACCTACGCGCACCTCTTCCCCTCGAACGTCGGGCGCACCGTGCTGGACGCCGTCGTCGACCCGACCGCGGACACGATCGGGCACGCCCGCAACCAGGCGACCGGCTTCCAGCGGGCGCTGGAGAACTACCTCAAGGACCGCGGCCAGGACCCGAAGGCGGGCACGCAGCGGATCGCGAAGCTGCTGGAGCGGATCGACCGGAAGCCGCTGCCGACCCGTTCGGGCCGCGAGCTCAACGAGTCGCTGGCCATCACCGGCATCGTCACGCCGCTCTACGCCAAGAGCAACTGGCCGTTCCTGACGCAGGCGCTGGACGAGGCCGAGAAGAGCGGCACCGGCAACATGCTGCTCCAGCTGGCCGACTCGTACAACGGCCGTGACGAGAAGGGCCACTACGACACCCAGAACCACTCGCAGCGCGCCATCTCCTGCGCGGACAGCAAGCTCCGGCCCACGGCGGCCGAGGCCAGGGCGCTGCTGCCGGAGTTCCGGAAGCTGTCCCCGGTGTTCGGCCCGTTCCTGGCGTGGGACACGGCCGGCTGGTGCGCGCAGTGGCCGGTGGAGGGCGAGCACGACAACCCGGAGACGAGCGCCCCGGGCGCCGGTCCGGTGCTGGTCGTCGGCACGACCGGTGACCCGGCGACGCCGTACGAGGGTGCCCGGAAGATGGCGGACGAGCTGGGCAAGGGAGTGGGCATCCTGCTCACCAACAAGGGCGAGGGGCATGGCGCGTACGGCCAGAACTCCTGCGTGACGTCGACGGTGGACGCGTACTTCCTCGACGGGAGGGTCCCGGACGACGGGAAGACCTGCTCGTAGCACCGATCCGGAGCACGTCGAAGGGGCCGGTCCGCAGCTGCGGACCGGCCCCTTCGACGCGTTCGTACCAGTGCCTAGTACACCGGCTTCTCGGGCTCGATCTGGTTGACCCAGCCGATCACGCCGCCGCCCACGTGCACCGCGTCGGCGAAGCCCGCCGACTTGAGGACCGCTAGGACCTCGGCGCTGCGGACGCCCGTCTTGCAGTGCAGGACGATGCGCTTGTCCTGCGGGAGGTCCTGGAGGGCGTTGCCCATCAGGAACTCGTTCTTCGGGATCAGCTTCGCGCCCGGGATCGAGACGATCTCGAACTCGTTCGGCTCACGGACGTCGATGATCTCGATCTTCTCGTCCGCGTCGATCCACTCCTTGAGCTGCTTGGGAGTGATCGTGGAGCCGAGCGCCGCCTCCTGGGCCTCCTCGGACACGACGCCGCAGAAGGCCTCGTAGTCGATGAGCTCGGTGACGGTGGGGTTCTCGCCGCAGACCGCGCAGTCGGGGTCCTTGCGGACCTTGACCTGGCGGTACTGCATCTCCAGGGCGTCGTAGATCATCAGCCGGCCGACCAGCGGGTCGCCGATGCCGGCGAGCAGCTTGATGGCCTCGTTGACCTGGATGGAACCGATGGACGCGCAGAGCACCCCGAGCACGCCGCCCTCGGCGCAGGAGGGGACCATGCCCGGCGGGGGCGGCTCCGGGTAGAGGCAGCGGTAGCAGGGGCCGTGCTCGGACCAGAAGACGGACGCCTGGCCGTCGAACCGGTAGATCGAGCCCCAGATGTACGGCTTGTTCAGCAGTACGGCCGCGTCGTTGACCAGATAGCGGGTGGCGAAGTTGTCCGTGCCGTCCACGATCAGGTCGTACCGGGCGAAGATGTCCATCACGTTGTCGGCTTCGAGCCGCTCCTCGTGAAGGACCACGTTCACGTACGGGTTGATGCCCAGCACCGAGTCCTTGGCGGACTCGGCCTTGGAGCGCCCGATGTCGGACTGACTGTGGATGATCTGGCGCTGCAGGTTCGACTCGTCGACCTCGTCGAACTCCACGATGCCGAGCGTTCCGACACCGGCCGCGGCCAGGTACATCAGGGCCGGCGAGCCGAGACCGCCGGCGCCGACACAGAGCACCTTCGCGTTCTTCAGCCGCTTCTGTCCGTCCATCCCGACATCCGGGATGATCAGGTGGCGGGAGTACCTGCGGACCTCGTCGACGGTGAGCTCAGCAGCTGGCTCGACCAGGGGTGGCAGCGACACAGGAACCTCAACAATGCAGGTGGTCGGATTCTACGTACTTCATCTACGTACGGTTGTTCTTGCCGTAACACTGCCACGCTCCTTCTCATTCCGAGATACCAGGTCCGATCCGCGAGACGATTTCGTCCCAGTACCTGGGCAGCGCCGCGAATGGATCGGTTTGCCCCTGTTGGCCGTCTCGGTCCGTGAAGAAGATCGTGCCCGCGCCCTGCCAGCGGGCGATGCGCATGGCCTCGTCGAGGTGGGTGCGCGGAACGCCGTGGACGAAGTGCGCGAACCGCTCCGGCGGATAGGAGGCGGTCCACTCCGCCACCTGCGACCAGCGGTAGTCCGTCCACGGTCCGCAGAAGGTGACCAGCTGGTCGGCGGCCTCCGCGTAGCCGGGGTGGGGATGGGTGCCCAGCCCGAGCACCAGTGGCCCGCTCCCCTCCCCGTACGGCGGGTCGCCGTGTTCCAGGAGCGTGGCGAGTGTGCTGGTGAGACGGCGCACCGCCGGGAGCTCGGCGCGCCCCGCCGGGCAGCGGCCGAGATAGAAGCCGTCGACGCGGTACCAGTCGAGGAACGACTGCGCGTCGGCGATCAGTTCCCCGAAGGGGCGGCTGCCGAAGGCCAGATCGAGATGGCCGAGCAGCCGGCCGCCCGACGCACGGACCGAGTCGCGCGGATCGTCGCCGTGCACGGCCCGCTCGCGCGCGTTGCGGAGCCGGCCCGCGGCCTCCAGGCAGTGCGGATCGGGGCGGGCGCCGGGGCCGTCGTCGATGTTGAGGACGGCCCAGTGCAGCGGGGTTCCGGGGCGGGCCAGTTCGGCCCACTCGGCCGGTGCGAGCAGCGGGTGCGCGTAGCCGGGCACGCCGAAGCCGAGCTGCTCGGCGCCGCCGGTCCGGCGGGCCGTTCCGGTACTGGTCAGATACGGCACGCCGCCTCCATCCAGATGTCGGCGAGGGACTCCTCCAGGTTGATCCTGGGGCGCCAGCCGAGCCGGTCCCGGGCGGTGCGGACATCGGCCTGCTGCCAGGCGCCGCAGCCGTCCGGATAGGGGGACGGGGTCGCCGAGAGGTGCTCGATGACCGACTCGGTCGAGGTGCGCGGGGCACCGATGGGCAGCCGGGGCGGGGGCGCGTCGAGCTCGTGGAGTGCGCCCGCGTACCCGGCGACCCTGGCGAGGACGGCGGCCGCGTCCCGCAGGCGCACGGCGCGGCCGGTGCCGATGTTGACGACGCCCTGGGCGGCGGAGAGCGAGGCGGCGTGCACGGCGCGGGCGACATCGCGTACGTCCACGAAGTCGCGCTGCACGCCGAGGCCGCTGAGCTTCAGCTCGCCGTCGCCGGACTGCATGGCCCGGCGCATCGCCTCGGCGAGCCTGCCGAGCGGGGAACCGGCCGGGGTGCCCGGACCGACCGGGGAGAAGACCCGCAGCACCACCGCGTCGAGGCCGGAGCCGAGGACGAGTTCGGTGGCGGCGAGCTTGCTGACGCCGTACGGGCCGCCGGGGCGCGGGATCGCGTCCTCGGCGGTGGACGAGCCGGGCTGCGAGGGCCCGTACTCCGAGGAGCACCCGACCTGGACGAGCCGGGCCGTGCAGCCGCTGCGCCGCATCGCCTCGCAGACCGTGGCGACGGCGACGGTGTTGTGGCGGGTGAGATCGCGGGCGCCGCCGCGGGTGGCGCCCGCGCAGTTGACGACCACTCCGGGGTGGACGGCGTCCAGGAAACGGGTCAGCGCGCCGGGGCTCCCGCTGGCGAGGTCGAACCGTACGTCGGCGTCGTCGCCGCGGCCGAGCGCCGTGAGGTGCACGGCGGGGTCGGCAAGCAGGCGGTCGGCCACGAACCGGCCGAGGAATCCGTTGGCTCCGAGCAGCAGCACCCTCATCGCGCGCCCCCTCGGCGCCGACGGCGAGCTGCCGGTGAAGGGGATTGGGGGGTCATGTCCGGTGTCTCCTTGAGAAGTGAGGTGCGGTTGTGGGGCGATGACCCGCGGCGTCGGCTCCGCGGGGCGTGCAATGGCAGTGGTGCGGCTGTGGTTACGCGGCGGCCGGGCCTTCGTCGACCGGTCGGCCGGTGGTTGTGGCGGTGCTGTGGGCGGACGCCCGGGAGAGGACGACGGTGGCGGCGATCAGCAGTCCGAGCGCTGCTCCTCCGCACGCGATGGCCGGTACGGATCCGGTGCCGGACGTCATGACGAGGAGGTCGACGGGGCGGGCGAGGAAGTGCAGATGGGGCAGCCGCCCGGCCAGGACCAGCGCGGGAGCCAGCACCTCGACCACGCAGGCGAAGGCGAGTCCGCCGGCGGCGAGCTCGGGGAACCCGTGCACGGTCAGCAGCCGGGCCAGCAGGAGCAGCACCCCGAGAGCGGCCGCCCCGACGAACGCCCCGCCGCCCCCGTACGCGAGGTGCGCTAGGTACAGCAGACCGGCGACGGCGCAGAGATGGAGTGCGACGGCCCCGAACAGCAGGGGGCGCACACCCGCGGCGAACTCCTCCAGCGCACGGCTGCCGATGAGCCGGCGGTGCGCGTGTACGGCGAAGAGGTGGGCGCACCAGGTGGCCGGGGCGAGGGCGAGGGCCAGGCCCAGCAGCGGCGCGGGGGTGACCTCCCAGGGACCTTCGGGGCCACCGCTGAGCACCTGGTCGAGCAGCGGTTCGCCGTACATGACGTAGCCGAGGAGCCAGCAGCCGTACACGTTGGCCGTGCCCGAGGAGCGGCCTTCGGCGTGCAGGGGGCCGCTGCGCAGGCTGAGCGCGAGCACGGTGAGCGCGAGGAGCGCCCCGGCGAGGGCGATCGCGAGCCGGGCCCGGCCGTCGAGCGCCCCCTCGGTGAGTCCGAGTGCCCCGACGGTCGCGATGCAGGCGGCGCCCGGCAGCAGCGCGCGGAGCGACCAGGCGGCGCGCGTCGCGATGTCGCGCTCCGGCGCGTCGGGGCCGGTCGTGGCCTGTGCCGCCACGCCGGGCACCCGTGCGAACAGCTCCTCGGCGAGCGAGAAGACATCGCGGTGCCGGTAGCGGGCGGCGGCGCGGTCGGTGACGCCATGGGCTTCGAGCCCGGCGGCGACCTCCAGCGGATCGACGGCCCGTTCGCACAGCTCGCGGTGGCGGTGCATCAGCGATTTCACGGGGTCGGCGGGGCCACGGCGCGAGGCGTTGAGCCGACGCGCGGGCACAGGGCGCGCGATCTCGGGGGCGCGGGCGGGGCGGGGGTCACCGGTGGCGGCGGGGGTCGCGGAGATCTCCGGGGCCGCAGGGGCCTCGGAAGGTGCGGGGGGATCGGAAGCTGCGGGAGTCCCGGGGGTCCCCGCGAGCGCCGCAGACTCGGATGACACCGCAGGCTCGGAAAGCCCCACAGGCTCGGCCGGCACCGCAAGCACGCCGGGCCCCGGCGCCGCCGCCGGGCCGGCCGTCCCCATCGGCCCCGCTGGATCCGATTCCGATTCCGGCTCCGTATCCCCGCCCGCGCCCTCGCCCGCGTCCCCGGCCAGGGACGGCTCGGAGACCAGGGCCCGGGAGCGGAGGTCCCAGCTTCCGCCGGTGGTCGGTGCGGCGGGTGCGTCGGACCCCTCGGTCGGGCGGCCCATGGTGATTCCTCCGTGATTGTCGCCGGCCGCGCCGGCCTGCGGTCCGCCGCGTCCCGGCCCGGCCGGCTCCTGTCCCTGCTCCTGTTCACGCATCGCCGCCACCCGCTCCCCGAGCTCCCGCGCAGACGGTCCGGGGCCCGGCGGCCCAGCTGGGCGTGCGGCCGGCCGGGGCGGCGCCCGAGGCCGTCCACGGACCCGGGACCCGCGCCTCCGGCGGGGTGGCGAACGGGCGCGGTTCGCCGTCGGCGTCCACCGCCTCGGCCTCCCTGCGCACCGGGGCGTGCGAGATCAGCTCCAGGTAGATGCCGCGGAATGCCGCGAGGTTCTGGTCGACGGTGAAGAGTTCGAGCGCGCGGGCGCGCGCCGCCGCTCCGAGCCGTGCACGGCGCTCGGGGTCCCGCAGCAGCGCGATACAGGCGTCGGCCAGCGCCCGGGGGTTGCGCGGGGGCACCACGAGCCCGGTACCGCCGATGACCTCGACGACCGCGCCGACATCCGTCGACACCGTGGCCCGGCCGCAGAACATCGCCTCGACGAGACCGGTCGGAAAGCCCTCCATCACGCTGGACAGGACGACGACCCCGCCCGCCGCGTAGGCGTCAGTCAGCTCGGGCACCTCGGCCCCGCCGAGGTCCTCGAAGGAGACCGGGTTGTCCCCGATGGCGTGCGCGTCCGTGGCCTCGTCGGGGAACAGCTGGGCGGCGAGCGCCCGGCAGTGCGCGAGATAGGCCCCGCCCTCCGTGCCTTCCGCGCCCTCCGCACCCCGGGCCGGGGCGCCGATGATCCTCAGCCGGGCGTCCGGCTCGGCCTTCCGTACCTCCGCGAAGGCGTGCAGCAGCGCGATCAGGTCCTTGGCGGGCTCGATCGGCCCGACCCAGACCAGGGTGTCGCCGGGGCCGCTGTCGCCGCTCTCCCCCAGCGCCGTGAAGCGGTCGGACTCCATGCCGGGGTGGACGGTGCGCAGCTTCTCCCGCTCGGCGCCGCACCGCTCCTGCCAGCGGCGGGCGTGGGTGTTGCCCGGGGTGACGATCGCGGCCTGCCGGTACACCTCGGTGGCCAGCCGCCCGTGCAGGTTGGCGAGCAGGGCGCGCACCGGCGCGTTCAGCGTGGTGTCGGTCGCCGCGAGGTAGTGCGCCCGCAGCCGCACGCCGTGCTCGGTGACCAGCAGCGGCACCCCGAAGAAGCGTTTGGCCAGCAGTCCTGGCAGTGCGCCGGCGCCACCGGACGTCGCGTGACAGAGGTCGACCGCGCCGAGGCCCTCCTCGTCGTACCAGTCGAGCGAGAGGGGGCGGAGCACCCGGTCGAGTTCCCGGGCGAAGGCGAGGAGGTCGGGGACGGTGGCGGTCTGGACGGTGCGCCCGGTGCCCGGGGCGCGGCAGGCCGCTTCGAGTACCCGCACGGCGGTTTCGGAGCGGAGGGCCGCGGTGAGTCCGCCGTGTTCGCGGGCCAGTTCGGCGAGTCCGTACAGGCCGTCCGTGAACTGCGCGTCCGCAAGGGACATACGCCCTTCGCCGCCCGGTTCACCCGTACCCGCGGCACCGTCCTCGCCGCCCCCCGCGTCCGCCGCGCAGACCGAGGCCACGAGCGCCGCGAAGTGCGCCTCGAAGCGCCGCCGTTCGCGCCGTCCGTACGGTCGGGCGCCGCCGCCGGTCACCATCCGGGCGAGCAGCCCCCTGGGGGCCCTGGTGCCCCGTACGTCCGCGTCGGCCGTCCAGAGCGGTGCCGTCCGTACCCGGCCGACCTGCGCCGGGAGCGGGACCCAGCCGCGCTCCTCCTCTTCGGCGGAGCGGCTGAGCGCGAAGAGATCGAACTCGTGCTGCGTGAGGCCACGCACCAGACGGTCGCACCAGAGTCCGGACTCACCGCCGGCATACGGGTAACCACCGTCGGTGAGGAGTCCGATCCGCACGAGCACACCCCCGATCTCCCTTGTGGGCGGCCGCCGTTGGAATGGCGGCTCACAGCGGGACGACCGTAAGCGGATACGCCGGTGGTGCGACGGACGGTTGTCCGTCGCACCACCGAAAGGGGTGAACCGTCGTAACTTTCCCGCCCCAGTAGCGTTCTGTCGCGCTATGGGAGCGAGCGGTCACTCAGGGTCAGGCGGCGGCCAGCTCCTTGCGAGCCGCGCGGCGCACCGTCGCGAGCGCCGGATCGAGCGCGGGAACGGCCGCCAGCAGCTGCTTGGTGTACGGGTCCCGCGGGTTCCCGTACACCTGGTCCACCGCGCCCTCCTCGACGATCCGGCCCTGCCGCATGACGGCGACCCGGTCGCTGACCTGCCGTACGACGGCGAGGTCGTGGGCGATGAAGACCAGGGCGAGTCCCAGTTCCCGCTGGAGTTCCGCGAGCAGGGCGGTCACCTGGGCCTGGGTCGTCACGTCGAGCGCGGAGACCGCCTCGTCGCAGACGATCAGCTCCGGCTCGGCGGCCAGTGCCCGTGCGATACCGACGCGCTGGCGCTGCCCGCCGCTGAACTCGTGCGGGTAGCGGTCGTAGCTGTCCGGGTCGAGTCCGACCCGGGTCAGCAGGTCCCGCACCCGCGCCCTGATCGCGGCCTCGTCGCGCTGCCCACGGGCCCGCAGCGGGTCGGCGACCGATTCGCCGACCGAGCGGCGCGGGTTGAGGGAGGAGACGGGGTCCTGGAAGACCATCTGCACCCGGGCGTCGCGGGTGAGCCGCCCCGAGGTGGGCTCCAGCAGTCCGACGAGCATCCGCCCGAGGGTGGTCTTGCCGCTGCCGCTCTCCCCGACGATGCCGAGGGTCTCGCCGCGCCGGACGGTGAGGGAGACCCCGTCGACGGCGGCGAGCGCGGTCTTTCCCCTGCCGAACACCTGCCGGACGCCGTCGGCCTCGACGAGCACCTCGCCGTCGTCCGCCGCCGCGCCGGACCGGTCGCGCGCCTCCGTCACCCGGGGCACCGCCGCCAGCAGCGCCTTCGTGTACGGCTCGCGCGGTGCCACGAGCACCTCGCCCACCGGTCCGCGTTCCACCGCCCGGCCCGACTGCATGACCAGCACCTCGTCGACCGACTCCGCCGCCACGCCCACGTCGTGCGTGACCAGCAGCAGCCCCATGCCCGTCTCGCGGCGCAGGTCGTGGAGCAGGTCGAGGATCTGGGCCTGGACGGTGACGTCCAGGGCGGTCGTCGGCTCGTCGGCGATGAGCAGCTGGGGCTCGCAGGCCAGGGCCATCGCGATCAGCGCCCGCTGCCGCATCCCACCGGAGAACTCGTGCGGCCTCGACCGGGAGCGCCGTACCGCGTCGGGGATCCCGACCCGGTCCAGCACCTCCACCGCCCGCGCCCGCGCCGCCCGGCGGGAGGCCCGGTTGTGCACCCGGTACACCTCGGCGATCTGGTCGCCCACCGCGTAGTACGGGTCCAACGAGGACAGCGGGTCCTGGAAGACCATCGCGGCCTTCGCGCCCCGCAGGGCCCGCAGTTCCGCGTCGTCCGCCGCCGTCACGTCCACCCCGGCGACCCGGATCGAGCCGCCGACCTTCGCACCGGTCCCGCGGTGCAGTCCGAGCAGCGCGTACGCCGAGGCGCTCTTGCCGGAGCCGGACTCCCCCACGACTCCGAGCGCGCCGCCGGCCTCCAGCGAGAACGACAGCCCGTCCACGGCTCGTACGTCGCCGAACGAGATCGAGAGATCGGAGACTTCGACCAGGCTCATGCCAGTACCACCCGTCGGTCGGCCATCGCCTGGAGAATGTCGGCGACGGCATTGGCGAGGACCACGAAGAATCCGGTGACGAGCACCAGCCCGACGACCACCGGAAGGTCCACGTGCTTCACGGCGTCGACGAGTTCACGGCCGACCCCCGGAATCCCGAAGAGCGATTCGGTGAGGACGGCGCCACCGAACATCGAGCCGATGTCGAGTGCGCCGAGCGCGATCACCGGCGCCAGCGCACCGCGCAGCGCGTGCCGTCCCACGAGCGCCCGTTCGCCGACCCCGTACGCCCTGAAGGTGCGCACATGGTCCTCGGCCAGGGTCTCCAGCATTGAGGCCCGGGTCATCCGGGCGTACGGGGCCGCGGACACCAGGGCCAGGGAGATCCAGGGCAGCAGCAGGTTCCAGGCCCACTGCTCCGGGTCTTCGGTGAGCGGTACGTAGTCCGGGAACGGCAGGATCTGGAGCGCCGTGACCAGGACGATGATCAGCAGCAGTCCGATGACGAAGACCGGGGTCGCCATGCCCGCCAGGGTGATCCAGGTCAGGACGCGCTCGGTCAGCCGGCCGCGCCGCCACACCGAGAGCAGTCCGGTGCCGACGCCGAGCAGCATCCACAGCACGAAGGCGCCGACGGCGAGCGAGGCGGTGGCCGGGAGCTTGGTCAGGATCAGCTCGGTGACCTGCTGGTCGCTCTGGTACGAGAGCCCCAGGCAGGGCGCCTGGCAGTGCAGCACGCCGGTGCCGGTCGAGTAGTCGCGGCCGGTGAAGAGCCCCTGGAGGAAGTGCGCGTACTGCAGGTACAACGGGTCGCCCAGGTGCAGCTGTTCGCTGACCTGCGCCACCTGCGCGGGCGAGCAGCGCGGACCGCAGGCGATCTGCGCGACATTGCCGGGGGCGACGTAGAAGGCGGCGTAGACGACGACGCTGAGGGCTAGCAGCACGAAGAGTGCTCCGCCGATCCGTCTGAGCAGGAACCACTTCACGCGTCGGCCTCCTTCTTCCGTCCGGTGCCGATCCGCAGCCGGGACTCGGCGCGCGGGTCGAGCGCGGTGCGTACGCCCTCGCCGAGGACGGTCAGCGCCAGCACGGTGACGAAGAGCAGCAGGGCGGGGATCAGCAGATAGGTGGGCGCCGCCTGGTACCAGGTGTCGGCGTCGCTGAGCATCTGTCCCCAGGACGGCGTGGGCGGCTTGATGCCCACGCCGAGGAAGGACAGGGCCGCCTCGACGACGATGTTCGACGGGAAGAGCAGCACCGCGTAGGTGATGACGGGCGCGGCCAGTGCGGGCAGCAGTTCGCGCCTGGCGATCTGCCAGGAGCCCCAGCCGCTGAGCCGGGCGGCGGCGACGTGGTCGCGCGATTTCAGCGAGAGCGTCTGGGCGCGCACGATCTTCGAGGTCCCGGACCAGCCGACCAGGCCGATGATCACGGCGATCAGGACCGGGCGGGGGAAGCTCGCGGGTACGACGGCGAGCGCGCCGAGCGCGATCACCATGACGGGCAGCGCGACCACGACGTCGGTGACCCGGCTGAGCGCCTGGTCGACGAAGCGGTTGCCGAGCCCCGCCGCGAGCCCGATGGAGACGCCGATGAGCACCTGGAGCAGGGTCGCGGCGAGCGCGACACCGAGCGAGACCCGGGCCCCGTACACGACGCGGGCGAACAGGTCGCGTCCGGTGAGCGGTTCGACGCCGAGCCAGTGCTCGGCGCTGATCCCGCCGAAGGAGCCGACCGGCACCCCGCCGGTGGCGGAGTCGACGAGGTCGGGATGGTACGTGGTGGGGTCCTGGCCCTCGATGCCCGCGAGCAGCGGTGCGGCGAGCGCCACCAGGACCAGCAGGGCGACGATCGCGGCCGCCACGAGGGCCGCGCGCCGGGCGCGCAGCCGCCGCCAGAACGGATTGGCCCCGGAGGCGGGGACCTTCGCGGTCCCCGCCTCCTCGACCAGAGTTGCCTCTGCCATGACTACTTGACCGCGACCTGCGAGATGTCGAGCACGCCGGTCCAGTCGCTGATCACGACGTTCTTGACGGCCTCGCCGTACAGGCGCTTGTAGACCGGGTGGAACAGCGGCACGGTC
The DNA here is from genome assembly GCF_036077095.1 of Streptomyces sp. NBC_00376. Lineage (NCBI taxonomy): Bacteria > Bacillati > Actinomycetota > Actinomycetes > Kitasatosporales > Streptomycetaceae > Streptomyces > Streptomyces sp. NBC_00376. The sequence continues at coordinate 3,073,879 of NZ_CP107960.1, forward strand.
AGCGCCTGCTCACCGACCTTCTTGTCGAGCGCGCCCCAGCGCTTCGCGGCGGCGTCCAGGTCGGTCAGCTTGTTGATCTCGTCGATCTCCTTGTTGACCGCGGAGTCGTTCAGCTGGCCGGAGTTGAAGTTGTAGCCCGACTTGACGATCTGGCGCCCGTCGAAGATCGGCGCGAAGAACGGGCCGCCGGACGGCCAGTCCGCGCCCCAGCCGCCGAGGAAGAAGCCGGGCTCGCTCTTCACGTTGTAGACGGTGTCGGAGTAGTCGTTGGACTCCAGGCCCTGGAGCTTGACGGTGATTCCGGCCTTCTTCAGCGCCTCCTGGAGCGCGGTGGCGATCTCCGGGCTCGTCGCGAAGTCCTTGTCGTTGGAGTGCGTGAGGGTGACGGTCAGCCCCTTGGGGTAGCCGGCCTCCTTCAGCAGTTCCTTGGCCTTGGCCGCGTTGCCGTTCTTACCGGCCGGGAAGTGGTCGTACGGCGTGTAGCCGAAGGCCGCCTGGTCGGGCAGGAAGGTGGTGGCGGGCTCGGCGAGCGAGGAGCCGCCGGCCGCGTTGACCACGGAGGAGCGGTCGACGGCGTACGAGATCGCCTGACGCACCTTCGGGTTGTCGAACGGCTTCACCTTCGGGTTGAACGCGATGTAGTTGGTGTAACCGAAGTGGCCGGTGCCGACGCGGGCGGCGAGCTTCTTGTCGCCGGTGACCTTGGCGAGTTCGGCCGGGCCCAGGTTGGTGTCGGTGGTGACGGCGGCGGCGTCGGCGCCCTGCGAGGCGGACAGGCGCTGGTTGATGACGGCGGAGTCGAGCCCGGAGCGCACGTCGATCCGGTCGGGGTATGCCTTGCGCTCCTCGTCGGTCGCCACCGACCAGTGCGGGTTGCGCTCCAGGACCAGGCGCTCGCCGTCACCCTCGTTCTTGACGACCTTGTACGGGCCCGAGGAGATCGGGTGCTCCTCGTACTTGGTGCCCGTGTCCTTGGCCCTGGGCACCGGGGTCGTCTGGGTCTGCGTGGCCAGGAAGGGGAATTCGCCCTCCGGCTTGTTGAGGTGGAAGACGATCGTCTTCGCGTCGGGCGTCTCGATCGAGTCGAGGCCCTTCCTGTCCTTGTACGGGCCCTGGTAGTCGGCGCCGCCGATCAGCCAGTCGCGCAGGTAGGGCGCGCCGCCGGAGAGCTCGGCGGCGAAGGAGCGCTCGATGCCGTACTTGATGTCGGCACTGGTGATCGCGGTGCCGTCCTCGTACTTCAGGCCGTCCTTGAGGGTGTACGTCCACACGGTGGCGTTCTTGCTGGGCGTACCCAGGTCGGTCGCGAGGTCGGGGACGACCTTCGCGCCGGCGGCGCCGTCCTCCCGGTTGCGGGTGGTGAGCGTACGGAAGACCAGGGACGGGACGTTGCCGCCGCCGGAGGTGTAGAGCCGCGCGGGGTCGAAGTCCTCCTGCGGCTTGCTGTTGAGGACGGTGAGCGTGCCGCCCTTCTGCGGCTTGCCCGCCGCACCGGAGCTGCCGTCGCCGCCCTTGTTGTCCTTGGGTCCGCAGGCCGCGGCACCCGCCGCCACGACGAGTACTGCGGTGGCCGCGGCCACGCGGCGCGATATGACGGACGGTTGACGCATCGGAAGATGACCTCTCGGATGTACTGCCTGAGCAAAACGGGACGTAAGGGTTCCGCGCAGGCAGCGACGAGAGCGAGTGCACACAGCCGGTCGACGACCGGAGAAGCCGACCGGTGACAACGAACCGCCGCGCCTGCGGAGGGATTGCGCCGGGCGCGGCGGTCATGCGTGGCGGCCCGGCCCGTTAAGGGCTCGGACGGCGGGCGGACGCGCGCTCGGGCAGGCGTCAGCAACAGTCGATGTCGGCGACACTGTGCCCGGTCACACCGATGAGCGCCAGCTCTATGGCTGCGCGATCGGGGAGGACGGGGCCGTGTGACATGCCGAGAAATATGGATCACCGCCCAGGGGATGTCAACGTGAATTGAGACAGTGATCTCACCATGCGGACGGGGTGCGGGCAGGCGGGCACCGGTTCCGCTTACGGCCACGGTGCCCGGCATGCCGAAGGGGCGGGCCCGTCGCACTCGCGGACCCACCCCTTTCCGGATCAACTGGTCGGATACACCCAGGCGTTGGGGCGGCACTTGATCCCGTCGATGTTCAGCGACTTGGTCTGCTGCTGCATCACCGGAGCGAGGGTTCCGGCCGTGCCGCAACTCACATGGTTGTGGCCCAGCCGGTGGCCGACCTCATGGTTGATCAGCATCTGGCGGTAGGCGAAGAGTTTGTCCGGTCCGAAGGTCGACGACCCCTGTGCCCAGCGGTAGGCGTTGATCATCACGCGCTCGGTCGCCGCGGAGTCGCAACTGACGTTGTCCTCCGTGGTGTCCAGACCGGACTTCTCGCACCACTCGCCGGTGGTCCCGGGGCTGGCCAGGGTGATGACGAAGTCGGGATCGCCGGAGGAGATCCGCTCGAAGGTCATCGCCCCGTCGTGCGCCCAGCTGCGGTCGTCGTTGAGCGTCTCCTGGACGGCCCTGGCGAAGAGTTCGGCGTCGAGACCGAGGCCCTTCTCCACGTCGATCCGGTACTGGTACTTGTGCCCCCGACCGGGAGCCTTCGCCTTCCCCGGAACCGTCTCGAACTTTCCGGACGCCGTCAGCTCCGGCGCGAGCGGATAGGCCTTGGCCATCTTCTGCTCGTACGTGAGCGGCTTGACCCGCACCGGCTCCGGGGTCGCCCGGTCGTCCGAGCGGGAGGTGCCGTCGAGGCCGGCCCGGTCGACGCCCGCGGGCTGCGCGGCGGTGGTCCCGCCGCCGTCCTGGGCGACCTGCCCGGCCACGACCACCGCGAGCACGGTGGTCACCGCGGCGGCCGCGATCCCGGTGAAGGTGCGCCCCTTGGAGCCCTTGCCGTCCTTGCTCTCCTTGCCGACGGCCGGATCGACGGCGGCGCCGGGCGGTCGCTCGTCCCACTCGCCGACCGAGGCGTACGGATCGGCAGGGCGGGCCGGCGGGACGGAGGGCCCGCGCGGTGCGGGCGGCGCGGGCGGCGCGTCGAACGCTTCGACGAACTCGCGCCGCGGTCCCGGTATCAGCGGCCGGGTGCCGGTCTGCGGCTGCTGCCGGGGCGCCGCCTGCGGCTGGGCCGAAGCCTGCCGCCCCTCGGTCCGGGGGTCCTCGGCCCGGAACCGGGGCTGGGGCCCGGTCCCCCAGCCGCCGCCGGGTTCGCGCTGCTCGGGGTGGCCGCCGCGGACGTGCCCGGCCTGCTGGAACGGGGCGTGCCCGTCGGAGCCGGACGGCGCGTCGGCGGACCTGCGGCGCCGGCCGGTGCCGGGGCCCGGCGGCCGGACGCCCTCGCGGTCGCCGCCCGCGGTCGCGGCGGCGGCCTCGCTGTCGGACCCCGAGGGTTTGGGGCCCTTTCGACTATGTCGTCCCACGCCCCGGATCAGCTCCCGCCGCGTTCTTCGAGCAGTTCCCGGAAGGCCTGGGCGACCACCTCCGGGTACTCCATCATCGCCACGTGCCCCGCGTCGGGCAGCGTCAGCAGCCGTGAATCGCGGAAGGCCGCGGCCGCCCTGCGCGCCATCCGGTACGAGACCAACTGGTCCCGTCCGCCGTACACGAGCTGGGTCGGTGCGAGCACCCGCTCGGCCTGGCGCCACAGTCCGTGCTGACCGCCGAGCGTGTACGCATCGACAATGCCACGTGCCGAGCGCGCCATCGCGTCCCAGAAGTACGGCAGTTCCATCCGGCGCTCCGTTTCGGCCACCGCCGCGCGGAAGCCCGCCTCGGAGACCCGCCCCGGATCGCCGTAACAGAGCGCCATCACGCCACGGGTACGGTCCTCCGCGGACCACTCCCTGGTCAGCCGGGCGAACAGGCCGGCCACACCGGGCACCGCGAGCAGCCCCGTCGGCATGGCGGACCGCTGCACCCGGATCTCGGGGAGCGCGGGCGAGACGAGGGTGAGGGTGCGCACCAGGTCGGGACGGACCGCGGCGACCCGGGTGGCCACGGCGCCGCCGAGCGAATTGCCGAACAGGTGGACCGGCCCGCGCTCCCCGGCGTCGAGGAACCGGATCACGGCGCGGGCGTGCCCGGCGACCGAGTAGTTCCCGTCGTCCGGCGGCGGGGAGTCGCCGAAGCCGGGCAGATCGACGGCCTCGCCGTCCACCACGTCCTGGAGCAGCGGCATCAGCGCCGACCAGTTCTGCGAGGAGCCGCCGAGCCCGTGCACATAGAGCGCGGGCGGCAGTCCGGCCCGCTGCGGAGGCCGGGACCGGACGGTCAGCGTCAGCCCGGGGAGCGCGACGGAGCGCAGTTCCTCCCCCTGCGCGACCCCGACGGTGCCCAGCGTGGGAGACGCCGCGGCGGCGACGGCACGGACGCCAGGCAGCTCGGTCGAAGACATGCGGCAATGTTACGAGACGATCACACCCCGATTCGTGTGTTCGCGGTCACAGACCGCGTAGCGGCCCGCCGGGGTAGCTCCTACGCTCGAAGCAAGGAAGGGAGTCACCATGACGGTCGACCCCAGCGACCCGGAGACCTTCGAGGAGATCCAGCCGGACGAACCGGACCAGGAGACGCCCCGGGCCGACGCCGCCGAGCAGCAGGCCGATCTTCAGCAGCGGCGCGACGAACCGCTCACGGAGATCGACCGGGACAGTGCCAACGAGGCGGATGCGGCGGAGCAGGCCCGCTTCGTCGCACAGGATGAGGACGAATACCGCTGATACAACCTGATTTGTCCCAGTGGCCGAGGAATCTGTGGCTACCGCAGCCGTCCGGTCCATGAAATTCTGCGTCCGCGCCGCGCGTACCCGGGTTACCCAAAAGTACGATGGCTGTACGGCGCAGCGTGCACGGAAAAGCTGTGTCCGATCACAAATTTGGGAGGCGGCGTGACAGCCATCGAGCAGACCGAGGCGGCGCGCCCGCGAGGCACTCGCCTGCCTCGCCGCGCCCGACGCAATCAGCTGCTGGGCGCCGCGCAGGAAGTCTTCGTGGCGCAGGGCTACCACTCCGCCGCGATGGACGACATCGCCGAGCGGGCCGGGGTCAGCAAGCCGGTGCTCTACCAGCACTTCCCGGGCAAGCTGGAGCTCTATCTGGCCCTTCTCGACCAGCACTGCGAATCGCTTCTCCAGGCGGTCCGTACGGCGCTGGCGTCGACCACCGACAACAAGCTGCGTGTCGCCGCGACGATGGACGCGTACTTCGCGTACGTCGAGGACGAGGGCGGCGCCTTCCGGCTGGTCTTCGAGTCCGACCTGACCAACGAGCCGGCGGTGCGCGAGCGCGTCGACCGGGTCTCGCTGCAGTGCGCGGAGGCGATCTCCGACGTCATCGCCGGTGACACGGGGCTGTCCAAGGACGAATCGATGCTGCTCGCGGTCGGCCTGGGCGGTGTCTCCCAGGTGGTGGCCCGCTACTGGCTCTCCAGCCGGTCGGCCATTCCGCGCGACACCGCGGTCCAGCTGCTCACGTCGCTGGCCTGGCGGGGCATCGCGGGCTTCCCGCTGCACGGCATCGATCAGCACTGACGCGGGCCGCCCGGCGCGGCCGCGCCCGTGTTCGCTGCGGGCGTTGCCCACCGGCCACTGGCGGCCCCCCTCAGCGGGCTAATGTGTGCTGGGTACGGCGCGGCTCACCGCGCAGGGACTGACCGTCGGAGGGACATAGCCGTGGAGGTCAAGATCGGGGTGCAGCACACGCCCCGGGAGATCGTTCTGGAGAGCGGGCTTTCCGCCGAAGAGGTCGAGAGCACGGTCGCCGAGGCGCTCACCGGTAAGGCGCAGCTGCTCAGCCTCACGGACGAGAAGGGCCGCAAGGTCCTGGTGCCGGCCGACCGGATCGCTTACGTGGAGATCGGCGAGCCCAGCACGCGGCGCGTGGGGTTCGGCGCGCTGTAGTCCAGCACGCTCTCAGCAGTGACCGTGGCGGCGGCCCGGTGGGACTACTTCCCACCGGGCCGCCGCCCGTTCCCGCCGGTGCCGGCGTTCTCCGTGTGAAGCCTGTGCCCAGGAGGGTTGCGTTCCGCGGCCCACGGGTAGGACCGCTAACGACCGATTTACCCGCCCCGCAACTCGCGAGGTGATCACCTGTGATCCTGGAACCGCTCGGCTCCGCAGTGCTCGGACTCGCCCTCGCCTGGCTGGCGCTCCGCTTCCTGCCGGACCGGCTCCCGTCCCGCCGTGCCGTCCTCACCACCGGCGCCCTGGGAGCCCTGTTCGGCGCATATCTCATGCACTCGGTGCTGGGTCCGGGCCATGTCGTGGCCACGCTGGTCGGCGCGGCGCTGGTCGGGGCCGTGACGCTCTCGCTGCTGATCCGGCCGCGGAGCAGCAGCCGGCTGAGCCGATCAGCGGCGGCCTGACGGCCGGCCCGGCGGGCCGGCCCCCGATGATCCGGTTACGCGGCCAGTCCCAGCGCCGCCATCCGCTTGGTGTGCGCCTCGGTGATCCGCGAGAACATCCGGCCGACCTCCGCCAGGTCGAAGCCGTCGGCCACGCCACCGACGAGCATCGTCGACAGCGCGTCGCGGTCGGCCACCACCCGCTGCGCCTGGGAGAGCGCCTCGCCCATCAGCCGGCGCGCCCAGAGCGCGAGCCGGCCGCCGACACGCGGGTCCGCCTCGATCGCGGCGCGCACCTTCTCGACGGCGAAGTTCCCGTGCCCGGTGTCGTCGAGCACGGCGAGGACGAGGGAGCGGGTGTCCGAGTCGAGGCGGACCGCGACCTCCCGGTAGAAGTCACTGGCGATCGAGTCGCCGACGTACGCCTTGACCAGGCCCTCCAGCCAGTCCGACGGCGCGGTCTGGCGGTGGAAGTCGTCGAGAGCCTTGGCGAAGGGTTCCATCGCGCCGGTCGGCTCCACGTCGATCGCGGTCAGCCGGTCGGTGAGCCGCTCGAAGTGATGGAATTCGGCGGAGGCCATCTTTGCCAGCTCCGCCTTGTCGGCCAGCGTCGGCGCGAGTTTGGCGTCCTCGGCGAGCCGCTCGAAGGCCGCCAGCTCCCCGTAAGCGAGTGCTCCCAGCAGGTCCACGACCGCTGCCCGGTACTGCGGCTCCGCGGACGCCGTGGCCCAGTCCTGGGCGGCGATTCCGGTGGGTTCGGAGGTTTCAGTGGCGTTGTCAGGCGTCTCCATGAAGCGCAGAATAGCCCGCCCGGCGGGGGACGGAGGGGCCTGGCCGGCCAGTGACATCACACCGTTCCGATGAATTCGCCCAACACACATGCACAAATCCGAGGTACAGTGGTATTGCGCCTACTGAGTATTTTGGACGTGCCGGTGGCGTGAAAATGGTGAAAACGAATGAGGATGCCCGGTCGGTGGCCCGATCGGCTCCGACCCGACAGCCCTCCACGCGGGTCGTACGACACGTACGACCGCAGATGAGGGGCCCCCTCAGCGGCACGAGCGCTCGAGCGACGGCAGTGGTCCCGCGCCACCCGGCCCATCCACGGCCGGATGACCAACCCCGGCACGGTACGACCCCCAGCGTTCGCCTCGGACCGCGTCTCACAGAAGAGGCAGCACCCTGACTACGTTTCGTGAACTCGGGATTCTTCCCGAGACGGCCGAGGCCCTTGAGGCCGTCGGCATTGTGTCCCCGTTCCCCATCCAGGAGATGACGCTCCCCGTCGCGCTCTCCGGCTCCGATGTCATCGGCCAGGCCAAGACCGGCACGGGCAAGACCCTCGGTTTCGGTCTGCCGCTGCTGGAGCGCGTCACCGTCCCCGCGGACGTCGAGGCCGGCCGGGCCGCGCCCGAGGAGCTGACCGAGGCGCCGCAGGCGCTCGTCGTCGTCCCCACCCGTGAGCTCTGCCAGCAGGTGACCAACGACCTGCTGACCGCCGGCAAGGTGCGCAACGTCCGCGTCCTCGCGATCTACGGCGGCCGCGCGTACGAGCCGCAGGTCGAGGCCCTGAAGAAGGGCGTCGACGTGATCGTCGGCACCCCGGGCCGCCTGCTCGACCTGGCCGGGCAGCGCAAGCTCGACCTCTCGCACGTCCGGGCGCTGGTGCTCGACGAGGCCGACGAGATGCTCGACCTGGGCTTCCTGCCCGACGTCGAGAAGATCATCACGATGCTTCCGGCGAAGCGCCAGACGATGCTGTTCTCGGCGACCATGCCGGGCGCCGTCATCGGTCTCGCGCGTCGCTACATGTCGCAGCCGACGCACATCCGCGCCACCTCGCCCGACGACGAGGGCGCGACCGTCGCGAACATCTCGCAGCACGTCTTCCGGGCCCACTCGATGGACAAGCCGGAGATGGTCTCCCGCATCCTGCAGGCCAACGGCCGCGGGCTCGCGATGATCTTCTGCCGCACCAAGCGCACGGCCGCCGACATCGCCGAGCAGCTGGAGAAGCGCGGCTTCGCGTCCGGCGCGGTCCACGGCGACCTCGGCCAGGGCGCCCGCGAGCAGGCGCTGCGCGCGTTCCGCAACGGCAAGGTGGACGTGCTCGTCTGCACCGACGTCGCGGCGCGCGGTATCGATGTCGAGGGTGTGACCCACGTCATCAACTACCAGTCGCCGGAGGACGAGAAGACCTACCTGCACCGCATCGGCCGGACCGGCCGCGCGGGCGCCAAGGGCATCGCGATCACGCTGGTCGACTGGGACGACATCCCGCGCTGGCAGCTGATCAACAAGGCGCTCGACCTGAAGTTCAACGACCCGGTCGAGACCTACTCCACCTCGCCGCACCTCTTCGAGGAGCTCGACATCCCGGCCGGCACCAAGGGTGTCCTGCCGCGCGCCGAGCGGACCCGGGCGGGTCTGCGGGCCGAGGAGATCGAGGACCTCGGCGAGACGGGCGGCCGCGGCCGCAAGTCCGCCGCGGCTTCGGCGCCCGCCGTCCGCGAGGAGCGCGCACCGCGCACGCCGCGTCAGCGACGTCGCACCCGGGGCGGCTCCGCCGTCTCCGACACGGCGTCCACCGCCGCGGTGCCGGCCCCGTCCGCCGAGGCCGGCGACGCCCCGGCGGAGCCGCGTACGCCGCGCCGCCGTCGCCGTACCCGGGTCGGTGCCGCGGAGGCCGCTGCCGAGGCCGTGGTGAGCACGGTGGAGGCCGTGGTCGAGGTCGTGGTGGAGCCGAAGGCCGCCAAGGCTGCCAAGGCCACCCCGGTCGAGGCCGAGCCCGTGGCCGAGACCAAGCCGCGCCGCCGCCGCGCCCGCGTGGTCAAGCCGGCCGAGGACGAGGTCGACTTCCAGATCGCCCCGTTCTCCGAGCCGGTGGCCGAGACGAAGACGGTGACCAAGCCGCGTCGCCGCCCCCGTGTCGTCAAGCCGGCCGAGGACGAGGTCGACTTCCAGATCGCCCCGATCTCCGAGCCCGTGGCCGAGACCAAGCCGCGCCGCCGCACCCGTGCGGCCGCCAAGCCGAAGACGGAGACCGTGGCCGAGGCCCCGGCCGCCGAGGAGGGCGAGGCGAAGCCGCGCAGGCGCCGGGCGCCGCGCGCGGCCGCCGCCAAGACCGAAGGCTGAGCAGCAGCCGACCGACGCCGGACGGGCCCGAGGACATCCTCGGGCCCGTCCGGCGTTCGCGCACCTCCGCACCGCCCCCGGGCCGGGCCCGACCACGGGCCTGTCCCACCCTGAGCCGCCGGACAGGCCCTACCCTCGTCCCATGAGCCGGCCGCACACCTTCACCCCGCCCCCCTGCGCCCACGCCCACCAGCTGCGCACCTCGCGCGGCGGCTTCGCCGTGCTGGACGCCTCGCCGCCCGGTGCCGTGCGCGGCACCGCCCTCCTGCTGCCCGGATACATGGGCAGCAAGGAGGACTTCATGGCGCTCCTGGAGCCACTCTCGTCCGCCGGGTACCGGATCGTCGCCGTGGACGGCCGCGGCCAGTACGAGAGCGACGGGACGGACCGTCAGGAGGATTACACGCAGCGCGAGTTGGCCCACGATGTGCTCGCGCAGGCCACCGCGCTCGGCGACGGGGGCGCGGGCACCGTGCATCTGCTGGGGCACTCGCTCGGCGGGCAGATCGCCCGCGCCGCCGTGCTGCTCGACGCCTCGCCGTTCCGCTCGCTGACGCTCATGTCGTCGGGGCCCGCCGAGGTCGTCGAGGCCCAGCAGCTCAAGGTGAAGGTGCTCAGCGACGCGCTCGCGACGCTGAGCATGGCCCGGGTGTGGGACGCGATGCGCGCCCTCGACCCGCCGGAGGAAGCGGCCACGGTGAACGGCGAGGCGCTGCGCCGGCGCTGGCTGCGCCACCGGCCCGCCCAGCTGATCGCCACCGGCCGTCAGCTGGTGACCGAGCCGGACCGGGTGGCCGAACTCGCCGCCCTGCCGCTGCCGGTCCATGTGCTCTCCGGCGAGCGCGACGACACCTGGCCGGTGCCGCTGCTCGACGAGATGGCGCGACGGCTCGGCGCGGACCGCACCCGGATCGCGGGGGCCGAGCACTCCCCCAACACGGACCGCCCGGAACAGACGGCGGCCGCGCTCGCCGCGTTCTGGGACAGTCTGTAGGCGGGGCGGCGGGCCGCTCAGTACTGCGACTGGAGGTGCTGCCAGAAGCCGTCGCGCAGTGCCCGCCGCAGATGTGCGTGGCCGCGCAGCGAGTGCTGGAGCAGCCGCTCGGCCTCGACCAGCAGGTCCTGGTCGACGGAGCCCGGCAGATACGGGTGTCCGGGCAGCAGGTCGGCGAGGGACTCGCGGCCCCGGGCTGCCAGCCAGGCCGCGGCGATCTGCGCGCCGACGAAGCGGACGTCCTCGCGCGCGGGTGCGGGGGTGTCGTCCTCGTACGTGGTGACGGGGCGTCTGGTGACGTACGGGCGGCAGAAGTCCAGGTCGAAGGTGCGCTGGCTGTCGACCTCCCAGAGCAGTGGTTCGGCCTGGTTGCGCCCCTCCCCCGCCTCGATGCCCCACAGGTGCACCCGGGCCCCGTACCCCTGCGCCGCCTCCACCGCGGAGACCAGGTCCTCGTCGCCGCCGACCAGGGCCGCGTCGCTGATGGCGCGGTGCCGGGCGAGCGATTCGAGGTCGGTGCGGATGAGTGAGTCGACGCCCTTCTGCTGGTTGTTGGCGTTGAGGTTGCCGAGCCGGACCTTGACGTCGGGGAGTTCGGCGATGGACTGCTGCTCGGTGGTGTGGATGCGCCGCCTGGCTCCGTCGTACCAGTACACGCGCAGCAGCCTGCTGTCCGCGAAGATCGTGCGGGCCTTGTCGATGAAGGCCTCGATCAGTCCTTCCGCGTCGAGGTCGAAGGAGCGGCGGTCCTCGGTGCCGGTGACGAGCAGTCCGGCCGCGGCGTACACATAGCCGGCGTCCACGAAGATCGCGTGGGTCGAGGGGGTCTTCGACACCTCGGCAAGCATGCGCTGGAGAAGCTCGTTGGTGCGGTCCAGGCGCTCGCGGATCTCTGCCTCGTTCATTCGGGCCTCGTCGTGGACCTCGTCGCCCGTGCGTGCTCGATGACCTGCTGATACTTAGACATCCAAAAAATTTCCTTAGCGTAGGGAATGTTTGTAGACAGCAAGCCGTTATACCTCCCGTGGAGCGCAGGACAGTGATGTCCGGTGCTCTCATCCTTGCGGACGGGACACCCGTCCTCCCAGTAGTTCTCCATCAGGAGGATCAGACGAAGGGAAGCCCTATGCGCTTCGAGATCATGCGACTCGACGATGTCGACGGTACCGCCGTGGACAGCACCGTCGTGGACGCCGCCTCCGTCAACCGGATCGTGCAGCAGGCCGCAGCCGTGGGCCAGCGCATCTACATCCGCCCGGCCGAAACCTCGGCTTCGTAACGCACGCCGACGCACAAAGACGTGGCGCCCCCGTACGGAAGGTCCGTACGGGGGCGTTGTGGTGTCCGGGGAGCCGTCAGGCGTTCTGGATGACCTGGGTGACGCCGTTGATGATCTGCTGTACGGCGATGGCGGAGAGCATCATTCCGGCGAGCCTGGTCACCAGCACGACGCCGCCGTCCTTGATGACCCGGATGATCAGCAGCGAGTAACGCATGGTCAGCCAGAGCACGATGTGCATGGCGACGATCGCCGACCAGACCGAGATCTGGCTGCCCACGCTGTCGGCGTGCTGCACCGCCAGGATCACCGACACGATCGCGCCGGGCCCGGCGAGCAGCGGCATGCCCAGCGGTACGAGCGCCACATTGACGTCCTTGGTCTGCGTCGGCTCGTCGGTCTTGCCGGTGAGCAGATCGAGTGCGATCAGCAGCAGGAGCAGTCCGCCCGCGATCATCAGGGCGGGTACGGAGACATGCAGGTAGTCGAGGATCTGCTGACCGAGCACGCCGAAGACGGCGATCACGCCGAAGGCGACGGCGACCGCCTGCAACGCCATCCTGCGCTGCATCTTGGCGGGGCGGCCCGCGGTGAGCGCGAGGAAGATCGGGGTGATCCCGGGGGGATCCATAATCACAAAAAGCGTGAGAAAAAGGGATCCGAAGACAGCGACGTCGAACACAGTGAGCCTTGCGAGAAGAGAGAAACGGCCTGAAGGAGCGCACCCCGAAGCCATGACGGCGGCCCTACGGCCAGGTGCGAGGAAGTGGAACGTGAAGGTGGGGGGACGGCGGTACGTGTACGGGCCCGTGCTCCGGCCCCGACGCGTGCGTCGTTACGCGGGGCCCCGCCCGCCGGCGCCCGGCACCGGGAAGGCTCCCGTGGCGCGCCGGGTGATCTCGCCGTAGATCTCGGGGTCGGTGGTGTACTCACCGAGCCCGACGGTCTTGCGACTGCCGTGGTAGTCGCTGGACCCGGTCGTCAGCAGCCCCAGATCGCCGGCAAGACCGCGCAGTCTGGCCCGGGTCGGCTCGTCGTGGTCCATGTGGTCGACCTCGATGCCGTCGAGCCCCGCGGCGGCGAGGAGCGCGATCGAGGACTCGGGCACCACTTCGCCACGCTTGACGGCGGCCGGGTGCGCGAAGACGGTGACGCCTCCGGCGGCCTTGACCAGCCGTATCGCGTCGAAGGGGTCGAGTTCGTGCTTCTCGGCGTAGGCGCGTCCTCCGTCGGCGAGCCATTCGGGCGTGAAGGCGTCGGAGACGGTCCCGACGACGCCGAGTTCGACGAGCGCGGTGGCGATGTGCGGCCGGCCGACCGATCCGTCCCCGGCGATCCTGGCGACCTGCTCCCACTCGACGGGTACGCCGAGCTCCTGGAGCTTGCGCACCATGGTGCGGGCGCGCGGCACCCGGTCGTCCCGTACGAGTTCGCGTTCGCGGGCGAACTCGGGCTCGTCGGGGTCGAAGAGGTACGCCAGCATGTGAAGGCCCACGCCGTCGATCCGGCAGGAGAGCTCGGCGCCGGTGACGAGGGTGAGCCCCTCGGGAAGTGCGGCGACCGCCGCGGCGTGGCCGCGCACGGTGTCGTGGTCGGTGAGCGCGACGACGTCCAGGCCCGCTGCGGCGGCGTTCGCCACCAGCTCCGCGGGGGTGTCCGTGCCGTCCGATGCGGTGGAGTGGGTGTGCAGGTCGATGCGCACGACGCGTACTCCAGTGCTCGGGGCCGGACAAGGGGACGTTCTAGGATAACCGCCCTTCGTCCGGCGCCCGGCCCCTCTCCAGGGGCCCTCAGTCGAGCAGGCGCGGGGTGAGCGCCCCGCAGGGTACGAGTTCCATCTCGCCCCCGGCCTCGCGCAGATCGGCGAGCACCAGCTCGTCGTACATCAGGAGCCCCGACTGCTCGGGCCAGACGATCGCCCAGAGCCAGAGCCCGCGCGCCTCGCCCGCGAAGACCGCCCGGTCCGCGGGGGCGCCCTTGACGTTCCACAGCGGGGTGGGACGTCCGGCCGCGAGCATCTTGACGTCCGGCGGGCCGCCGACGTCCAGATACGGGCCGGGGTCGGGGCCGTCGATCCCCGCGTAGCGCGCGCCCAGCCCGACGCCCAGGTCCTCGGTGACGAGCAGCAGCTCACCGATACCGCCGACGGGACCCGGGCCGGAGCAGGCGACAACGGTGGCCCGGCCACCGCTGCGGTCGTCGCCCGCGCTCGCCACTCCGGTGAACAGCCAGCCCACCGGGAGTGGCCAGGGCATCCACACCGGGACCTTGGCCCGGCGCACCACCGCTCCCAGCGCTTCGACGCTGGGCGGGACGACCGGCTGGAGCGGTTGCACACTGCCGTGCACGGCACACTGCCAGGTGTCGGCGAACAGACCGGGCGCCCTGACCCGGCCTCCGCACTTCGGGCAACTGGCTTCGCCCCTCATAGCGACCAACGGTCCTCCACGACCGTCGCCGCGTCAAGGAAGATCACCCGTCCGCGGTGCGGCTTCACCTGCGGAAATAGATGTAACTTGCACTCATTAGCCTCCCTAACTTATTCTATGTATATCGCAACTATCTAGCGGAGAGCGAGAAGACCCATGCAGGGAGAGGATCCGTTCGATCAGGGCGCGGGCAGCATCCTGCGCCAGCCGAAGGCCGTCTGGGCCACGGCGGGCGCCTCTGTCGTCGCGTTCATGGGAATCGGCCTGGTGGACCCGATTCTGCCGTCCATCGCCAAGGGCCTGGAGGCGACGCCGAGCCAGGTGTCGCTGCTCTTCACCTCGTACTTCCTGATCACCGCCGTGGCGATGCTCGTCACCGGCTTCGTGTCGAGCCGGATCGGCGGCCGCAAGACGCTGCTGGCCGGCCTCGCGCTCGTCGTCGTCTTCGCCGCGCTCTCCGGCACCTCGTCGTCCGTCGGCGAGCTCGTCGGCTTCCGGGCCGGCTGGGGGCTGGGCAACGCGCTCTTCGTGTCGACCGCGCTGGCCGTGATCGTCGGCGCCGCGGCCGGCGGCAGCTCGGCGGCGATCCTGCTCTACGAGTCGGCTCTCGGCCTCGGCATGGCCTGCGGGCCACTGGTCGGCGCCCTGCTCGGCGACGCCAGCTGGCGCTACCCGTTCTTCGGCACGGCCGCGCTGATGGCCATCGGCTTCATCTGCATCACGGCGTTCCTGAAGGAACAGCCCAGGCCTGCCAGGAAGACCTCGCTCCTCGACCCGGTCAAGGCGCTCGGCCACGGCGGGCTGGCCTCGGTGGCGACCTCGGCGTTCTTCTACAACTACTCGTTCTTCACGATCCTGGCGTTCACCCCGTTCGTGCTGAACATGACGCCGTACAAGTCGGGCGCGGTGTTCTTCGCCTGGGGCCTGCTGCTCGCGGTCTTCTCGGTGCTGGTCGCCCCGCGGCTCCAGGAGCGCTTCGGCTCACTGAAGGTGCTCGGCGCCTCGCTGGTGCTGCTCGCCGCCGACCTCCTGGTCCTGGGCTACGGCAACCACACCACCGCCATCGTCTGCACGATCGTCTCCGGCGCCTTCATCGGCATGAACAACACCGTCTACACGGAGCTGGCGCTCGGTGTCTCCGACGCCCCGCGCCCGGTGGCGAGCGCCGGCTACAACTTCGTCCGCTGGTTCGCCGCGGCAGCCGCCCCGTACCTCGCGCCGAAGATCGAGGAGTGGAGCAACATCCACATCCCGTTCGTGGTCGCCGCGGTCACGGCCGTGGTCGGTGCGGTCGTCGTCTGGATCCGGCGGTCGGCGCTGACCCACGAGGCGGCCGAGCTGGAGCCGGTCCACGCGACCGAGGACAGCGTCACGGTCTTCGCCGACTGACCTCCCCACCCCCGCACCGCCCCGCCCGCGGCTCCCCCTCCTGGCCGCGCGGCGGGGCTTTCCCGTGCCTGCGGTGGCGCGGACCGGTCCGGCCGGTCCGGCGGGTCAGTCCAGGGGTACGGAGCCCCGCAGCGGATCGCGCAGATCCGTACCGTTGGAGAGCCACCGCTCCTGGAGCTCCTGCGCACCCCTGACCCGCTTCCACGCGGCCTCGTTGTGCGTCATCGGCAGCAGCGGCAGGAACCGCACCGGGTCCATGGGCGCGTCCAGCTCAAGGTCCTCCACCAGGCCGCCCGGCTCCGCGACCAGCACCGAGCTGAACGGCGCCCCGGGCCACAGCGGTTCGCCGACCTCCAGCGAGGCACCCGGCGCCACGATCACCCCCTCGACCTGCGGGGAGGCGGCGAGCACGGCGAGCGGGCGGAGCACCTTGTCGGTGTCGGCGAGCCCTGCACGCACGGAGAGGACCAGTTCGGCGCGCGGCCCTTTCACCGGGTCCGCCAGGACCGCGGTCGGATCGGCCATCGGCTGCGCGGACATGCCGAGCGTGGCATAGCGCACCACATCGCCGTCGACGAAGCGGAGCACCTCGATCCGGTCCGTACCGAGGAACGTCACCGCCGCGCGCGCGTCCGGTTCACCGAGGGCCGTCCGCAGCCGGGCTTCGACCAGAGCAAGAATTTCTCCCATCCCGCGAGCATAGGACGCGTATGGAACGGGCAAAGTAAGGGATTGGCCGTCAGTCGGCTGATAGTCTTGGCCGCTGGTCGGGGCAGCACGCAGAAGCGTCGCTCTCAGCCCCGACGACACGTCATCCCCCAAGGGGGACCGGCTGGAGGAGGTGGGGCTGCAATGGATCGAAGTCGATCGTGCAGTACCAACCGCTCTTCCGCCCTCCACCTCTCTCGGTGATCTGAAGCCTCCCGAGCCTCCCGGCCGAGGCCCATGGCTTTGCGCACGACGGAAGAGCACTCCTTTCTTTGCCTGTCTGTAGCGAACGCCGTCATCGCGCCGCCGCGGTGCCGCCCGCTTTGCGGACGTGAGCACACGTCCCCATTCCGGGCTGTTCCACGTGCCCGACGACGGCCCTCCGTGAAGGAGCCAGCCATGTCGATGATCCGTGACCTGCGTGCCGTCGTGCGCCCCTCCCTGCGCAAGAGCACCGCCCTGCACAACGCCTACGACACCACCCGTGACCCCTCCGCCTCCAGCGCGGTCGTCGACTGCGCGGTCTACCGCGACGGCCGGCGCCTGGAGAGCGGCACCTGCCGCACGCCGCACGAGGCGATGCTCCAGGTGCGGGAGGAGGGCGGTTTCGCCTGGATCGGCCTGCACGAGCCGACCGAGGAGGAATTCGCCGGTATCGCCCGGGAGTTCGGGCTGCACCCGCTGGCCGTCGAGGACGCCGTCCACGCCCATCAGCGACCGAAGCTGGAGCGGTACGACGACACGCTCTTCACCGTCTTCAAGACCATCCACTACGTCGAGCACACCGAACTCACCGCCACCAGCGAGGTGGTCGAGACCGGCGAGGTGATGTGCTTCACCGGCCGGGACTTCGTCATCACCGTGCGGCACGGCGGCCACGGCTCGCTGCGCGCGCTGCGGCACCGGCTGCAGGACGACCCCGAGCTGCTCGCCAAGGGCCCGTCCGCGGTGCTGCACTCCATCGCCGACCATGTCGTCGACGGCTACATCGCGGTGGCCGGCGCCGTCCAGGACGACATCGACGAGGTGGAGATCGAGGTCTTCTCCACCCCGGCGAAGGGCAGTTCGCGCGGCTCGGAGGCGGGCCGGATCTACCAACTGAAGCGTGAGGTCCTGGAGTTCAAGCGTGCCGTGTCGCCTCTGCTGCGGCCGATGCAGCTGTTGAGCGAGCGGCCCATGCGGCTGATCGATCCCGACATCCAGAAGTACTTCCGTGATGTCGCCGACCACTTGGCGCGGGTGCACGAGGAGGTCGTCGGCTTCGACGAGCTGCTGAACTCGATCCTCCAGGCCAACCTGGCGCAGGCGACCGTCGCGCAGAACGAGGACATGCGCAAGATCACGTCCTGGGCGGCCATCGTCGCCGTACCGACGATGATCTGCGGCGTCTACGGCATGAACTTCAAGCACATGCCCGAGCTGGGCTGGCGGTACGGCTACCCGATGGTGCTGGGCGTCATCGGGGTGGTCTGCTTCTCCATCCACCGCACGCTCAAGCGCAACGGCTGGCTCTGATCCCGGCCCTTGTGCGCCTCCCATAGAGTTCGGGCATGACTGCTGCTGCACCTGATGCGCCACTGGGCCGGGCCCTCGTCGAGGAGGCCACCAAGAAGTCGGGCCTGATCTGGGTACGGGGCACCGGGCCCGCACGGGCGCTGTGGCACGTATGGCACGAGGGCGCGGCGCACCTGGTCGGGGACGGCCCCGGCGAGCAGCCGCTGCCGGCCGGGCTCGCCGACGGGTCCGCCGCCGAGGTGACCGTGCGCAGCAAGGACAAGGGCGGCCGGCTGATCGCCTGGACGGCCGCCGTGACGGAGCTGGCCCCGCACTCCGAGGAGTGGGAGGCAGCGGTCGCCGAGCTCAAGGGCAAGCGGCTGAACGCACCGGACGCCGAGCAAATGCCGGAGCGGTGGGCGCGCGAGTGCCGGGTGCTGCGGCTGACTCCCGGCGAGTTCCGTACCGAGCTGCCGGACGGCTCACTGGCTGCGGCGCCGCTGCCGACGTCCGCGACCACGCGACGGCCGGTGCCCGCGGGGCTGCCGCGGCTGCTGAAGCAGGGGCGCGCGAAGAAGGGCTGACCGGGCCGGGGCAAGGCAGCCGGTCCGGGGCCGCCGGGCGGCCCCGGTCCGCGCTCAGGACGAGGTCTTGGGCAGTTGCTTCCCGTAGTCGACCGTGTCCACCTGCGGCGGGGCCTGGAGGTCGAAGTCCTTGCCCCAGTCCGAGAGGGTGACGGTGCCCCCGCCACCGCCGCGCGCGAAGCGCAGCGGATACGCCTTGCCCTCCAGGGACACGTCGAGCGTGCCGCCCTCACCCTTGCCGCCCATGATCTGGACGGTCCGGGTCGCGCCGACCTCCTCGCGGTCCCCCTTGTTGAGGGTGCCGTGCAGCGTGAGCATCCCGTCGAGCAGGGTCTCCTTGTCCGTGAAGCCGCGCAGCTGCTTGTACGTGGGGTCGTCCTCGGGCACCTTCACGTACTTGTTCTGGAGCTTGTCCGCGGCGGCGCCGCCCGCGGCGCTGTCGGTGCCGGACTCCTCCTCGTGGTTCCAGAACCCGGAGTCCGCCTTCAGATAGAGCTCGTCACCGATCCGCAGCAGTTCGAAGGTGCTGTCCTTCGAGACGACGGAGCCGGTGCCGCCCCTCTCCTTGAGCTGCATGTTGAGCTTGTACGTGCCGCCCTTGCTGACCAGCGTCCCGGCGAGGCGCACCGCGTCGGCGGAGTCCGCCGCGCTCTGTGCCTTCTTCTCGATCTCCGTGGCGCTCAGCTTGCCGACGCCATTGGTCCCCTGGTCCGGATCCTCGCCGCACGCCGTGAGGGCGGTGGCCAGCCCCGCACAGAGCAGAGCTGCGAGAGCGGCCCGGCGTCGGGCCCGGACAGGCGGAACGGAAGAGGTCACGGGCGCACTGCCTCTCATCTGCATCGCGGGGGTGACAGACGGCAGCGTACCTGTGCCGTACACGCCGTCCGGCAGCGAGCCGTACGGACGGCTCCACCGGGGCAACCCGGAGCGGTACGGGCTAGCCTGATCCCGTCATAACGGTTGATTGACTGCCAAACGGACCAGCCGACGAAGTCGTACACGGAAGAAGGAGGCGCACCATGGTGGCAGGCGCCCCCCGGGTGTTCGTCTCCCACCTCGCCGGTGTCCCGGTCTTCGACCCCAACGGCGACCAGGTGGGCCGCGTCCGCGACCTGGTCGCGATGCTCCGGGTCGGCGGCAGGCCGCCCCGGCTGCTCGGGCTCGTCGTCGAAGTGCTCAGCCGCCGCCGGATCTTCCTCCCGATGACCCGGGTCACCGGGATCGAGTCCGGCCAGGTCATCACCACCGGCGTGGTCAACATGCGGCGCTTCGAACAGCGGCCCACGGAACGCCTGGTGCTCGGCGAGTTCCTGGACCGGCGGGTCCGCCTGGTGGAGACCGGCGAGGAGGTCACCGTCCTCGACGTCTCCATCCAGCAGCTCCCGGCCCGCCGCGACTGGGAGATCGACAAGTACTTCGTGCGCAAGGGCAAGGGCGGGGCGCTGCGCCGCAAGGGCGAGACCCTGACGGTCGAGTGGTCGGCGGTCAGCGGGTTCTCGCTGGAAGAGGTCGGGCAGGGCGCCGAGACCCTGGTCGCCACCTTCGAGCGGCTGCGCCCCACGGACGTGGCCAACGCGTTGCACCATCTGTCGCCGAAGCGGCGGGCCGAGGTCGCCGCCGCGCTCGACGACGACCGGCTCGCCGACGTCCTGGAGGAGCTGCCCGAGGACGACCAGGTGGAGATCATCGGCAAGCTCCAGGAGGAACGCGCCGCAGACGTCCTGGAGGCGATGGACCCGGACGACGCGGCCGACCTGCTGTCCGAGCTGCCCGAGGAGGACAAGGAGCGGCTGCTGACGCTGATGCGGCCGGACGACGCGGCCGATGTGCGGCGCCTGATGTCGTACGAGGAGCGGACCGCGGGCGGGCTGATGACCACCGAGCCGATCATCCTGCGGCCGGACGCGACGGTCGCCGACGCGCTCGCCCGGGTCCGGCAGGCGGACCTGTCCCCGGCACTCGCCGCCCAGGTGTACGTGTGCCGGTCGCCCGACGAGACGCCGACCGGCAAGTACCTGGGCACCGTGCACTTCCAGCGGCTGCTGCGGGACCCTCCGTACGCCCTGGTCAGCTCGATCGTCGACAGCGATCTCGTCCCCCTCACGCCGGACACCCCGCTGCCGGCCGTGACGAGCTATCTGGCCGCGTACAACCTGGTCTCGGTGCCCGTCGTGGACGAGAGCGGGTCGCTGCTCGGCGCGGTGACGGTCGACGACGTGCTCGACCACCTGCTGCCCGAGGACTGGCGGGAGACGGATTTCCACGGCTCGGAGGGGGTGGCCGATGGCCGCTGAGGACCGTTCGAAGGCCGCGCCGGTGGGGGCCTCGGGCATCGTGCGCCCGCCCCGTTCCCGGCTGGACCAGCCGAAGGACCCGCGCCGCCGGATGCTGCCCGACTACGACCCCGAGGCGTTCGGCCGGTTCTCCGAGCGGATCGCCCGCTTCCTGGGCACCGGACGGTTCATCGTCTGGATGACGCTGGTCATCATCGTCTGGCTGGTGTGGAACGTCTTCGCGCCCGTGTACCTGCGGTTCGACCCGTACCCGTTCATCTTCCTGACCCTGATGCTGTCGCTCCAGGCCTCGTACGCGGCGCCGCTGATCCTGCTCGCGCAGAACCGGCAGGACGACCGCGACCGGGTCACCCACGAGCAGGACCGCAAGCAGAACGAGCGCTCCATCGCGGACACCGAGTACCTCACCCGGGAGATCGCGTCGCTGCGGATGGGGCTCGGCGAGGTCGCCACCCGCGACTGGATCCGCTCCGAACTGGAGGACCTCGTGAGGGACCTGGACGACCGGCGGGCCCTGTTCCCGGCCGAGAGTGACGAAGACCGCTGACGGGGGCTACTCACGCGTAGCGGCAGGCGCCGTAACATCGTCCGTATGGCTACGGAAGACGCGGTGCTTGAAGCACTGGCGACAGTGAACGACCCGGAGATCCACCGCCCGATCACCGAGCTCGGCATGGTGAAATCGGTCGAGATCGATGCTGACGGTGCGGTCGCTGTCACGGTCTATCTCACGGTCTCAGGCTGCCCCATGCGCGAGACGATCACCAAGAACGTGACGGACGCGGTCGCCCGCGTCGAGGGCGTCTCGCGGGTCGACGTCACGCTGGACGTGATGAGCGACGAGCAGCGCAAGGAGCTCGCGTCCTCGCTGCGCGGCGGCACGGCGGAGCGCGAGGTGCCGTTCGCCAAGCCCGGCTCGCTGACCCGGGTCTACGCGGTCGCGTCCGGCAAGGGCGGCGTCGGCAAGTCGTCGGTGACGGTGAACCTGGCGGCGGCGATGGCGGCCGACGGCCTCAAGGTCGGCGTCGTGGACGCGGACATCTACGGGCACAGCGTGCCGCGGATGCTCGGCGCGGACGGCAAGCCGACCCAGGTCGAGAACATGATCATGCCGCCGTCCTCGCACGGCGTGAAGGTCATCTCCATCGGGATGTTCACCCCGGGCAACGCCCCGGTGGTGTGGCGCGGGCCGATGCTGCACCGCGCGCTCCAGCAGTTCCTCGCCGACGTGTACTGGGGCGACCTCGACGTCCTGCTGCTCGACCTGCCGCCGGGCACCGGCGACATCGCGATCTCGGTGGCTCAGCTCGTGCCGAACGCCGAGATCCTGGTCGTCACGACCCCGCAGCAGGCGGCGGCCGAGGTCGCCGAGCGGGCCGGTTCGATCGCCGTGCAGACCCACCAGAAGATCGTCGGTGTCGTCGAGAACATGTCGGGCATGCCGTGCCCGCACTGCGACGAGATGGTCGACGTGTTCGGTACCGGCGGTGGCGCGAAGGTCGCCGAGGGCCTGACGAAGACGGTCGGCGCGGAGGTGCCGGTGCTCGGCTCCATCCCGATCGACGTGCGGCTGCGCGAGGGCGGCGACGAGGGCAAGCCGGTCGTCCTGTCCGACCCCGACTCCCCGGCCGGCAAGGCGCTGCGCACCATCGCGGACAAGCTGGGCGGCCGTCAGCGCGGCCTGTCGGGCATGTCGCTGGGCATCACCCCGCGCAACAAGTTCTGAAACGGCGGGCGGTGACCGGCCCGGGCCGGTCACCGCCACGCACTTTCGCGCCTGTGTCCCCGTGCTACGCGTACGCCGTGATGTCGCCGATCACCGAGAAGCCCAGCCCGTACGCGCTCATCCCACGCCCGTACGCGCCGATGTGCACCCCGCCGGGCGCCGATCCCGCCAGCACCCAGCCGAACTCGGACTCGCGGTAGTGGAACGGGACGGGGACCCCGTCCACCGGCAGTGACAGCACCGACCACGCGGGGCCGTCCAGGTCGTCGGCGAGTTCGAACGCCGTCTCCGTCTGCTGGTCCAGCCAGTCGTCGCGCAGCGCGTGGTCCATCTGCGACGGCCAGGTACAGGCGAGCAGACCGGACCCGGCCAGCCAGGCCGCGGAGGACACCGTGGTCGCGTCCAGCACCCCCGTGCCGTCGCCGCTGTGCCGCACCGGGCTGCTGGCCATCGACACGACGACGGCGAACCGTTGCTTCTCGGCACCGGCGTCGGCCCGGACCGACGGCTCGTCACCATGACCGATGGAACCGTGCTGCACCGTGCCGTCCGCCGCGGTGCCCACCTGCATCAGCCGGCGCGGGCCGGTGAAGGCCTCGTCCAGTCCGTACCAGGGGAACGTGGCCGCCAGATAGCCGTCGACAGTACGCCGGGCCGCCGGCATCCCCTCTGCCGTGCCTGTGCTCGGCACGTCTTCCGCGCCCACCCGACTTGTCGTCTCCATCTGCCCGGCCGCCTCCTCGATCCGTTGGGTCCGGAGCGGCCCGCCCCCCAACGGGCGTACTCACAACCGGACAGATGGAGAATAGCCATAGCCTCCGGGCGAGCCTGGATTGGCGGGGGGTCAGGTGGCGTCGGCGTCGAACGGCGGCCGGTCGTCCTTTGCGGGCTGGTCACGCTTCTTGAGCAGGTCCGGAGCACCGGCGGAACCATTGGCGGCGGTGATCGCGGCGCCGCTCGACACGCTGCTCCGGGAGTCCTCGGACTCCTCTTCCTTGCTCTCCCGGCCGTTCACCGCGTCGGTGACCTCGGCAAGATCCTTGCGGAGGTCGAAGCTCTCGCGGATCTCCTTCAGCCCCAGGTCGTCCTTGCCGTCCATGAGCTGCTTGCGGACGAACGTCTTGGGGTTGAGGTCCTCGAACTCGAAGTCCTTGAACTCCGGGCCGAGCTCCGTACGGATGTCCTCCTTGGCGCTCTCCGAGAACTCACGGATCTTGCGGATGAAGCGCGAGGCGTCCTGGATAACCTTTGGCAGCTTGTCCGGGCCGAAGATCAGCACGCCCAGAACCGCGAGCGTCACCAGCTCGAGTGCGCCTATGTCATTGAACACCCTGTTGCCCTTCGTGTTCTCCGAGACCATGTCGGTCGAGGTCCGGACCCGGCCCACGGTACCCGTCGGAACTGTCCGCGCGGTAGCGTGCCGGAGCCGTCACGTGCCGCTTGCGGAGCCGAGCGTCAAAGAGATGGACAGGTCTTTACCACCGCGGGTCAGCTTGAGGTCCAGACGGTCGCCCGGACGGTGCGCGCGGATCTTCACGATGAGTTCCTCGCCGCTGTGCACCCGCCTGCCACCGACCTCGGTGATGACGTCCCCGGGCCTGATCCCGGCCTTGGCCCCGGGCCCGCCCGGCGTCACCGCGGACTTTCCGGCCGCGCCCTTCTCCCCGACCCTGGCGCCGTCCCCGGCGTACTTCATGTCGAGGGTGACACCGATCACCGGGTGGGTGGCCCTGCCGGTGTTGATCAGCTCCTCGGCGACCCGCTTGCCCTGGTTGATCGGGATGGCGAAGCCGAGGCCGATGGAGCCCGCCTGCCCGCCCTCCTCGGACGCACCGCTGTCGGCGGCCCGGATGGCGCTGTTGATGCCTATGACATGGGCGTCGGTGTCGACCAGCGGACCGCCGGAGTTGCCGGGGTTGATCGGCGCGTCGGTCTGCAGCGCGTCGACGTAGCTGATGTCGCTGCCGTCGCCCTTCTCGCCGCCCGCGGTGATCGGCCGGTCCTTGGCGCTGATGATGCCGGAGGTCACGGTGTTGGACAGGTCGAAGGGTGCGCCGATCGCCACCACGGGGTCGCCGACCTGCACGTTGTCGGAGTTGCCCAGCGGCAGCGGCTTGAGGCCGGAGACCCCGGTGACCTTGACCACGGCCAGGTCGTAGCCGCTGTCCTTGCCGACGACCTCGGCGCGCGCGGTCTCGCCACCGCTGAACGTGACGGTGATCTCGCCTGCCTGGCCGGCCGGGGCGACGACGTGGTTGTTGGTGAGGATGTGGCCGGAGCCGTCGAGGACGAAGCCGGTGCCGGTGCCGGACTCGGCGGAGCCGCTGACGTGGAGGGTGACCACGCTGGGCAGTGCGCTGGCGGCGATGCCCGCGACGCTGTCCGGGGCGCGGCCGCCGCTGCTGCGTCCTGCCTGCGGGAGCTCGACCTGGGTGAGGCCGCCGTTGCGCTCCATGTAGGCCCCGATGCCGCCGCCGATGCCGCCCGCCACCAGCGCGAGCAGTACCGCGCCGATCAGGAGCGAGCCGCGCCGGTTCTTCTTGCGGCCGGTGTCGGCCCCGAGCGGCGGGCCCGGGTGGGTGAGCGGCTGCCTGGGCGCGCCCCAGGGGTCGTACTGGAGCCACTGCGTCGACGCCCCGTGCGGCTGGGGCTGCTGAGGTGTGTGGGGCGGCGGGGGCGTGAAGCCGGCGGGGGCGGGTGAGGCTGGGGCCGACGGTGCGGGGATGGGCGACGTGGGGATGCCCGCGCCGTTCGTCCCCGCGTACTGCGGGGGTACGGGGGTGCCGTGCGCCGGGGTCGGTACCGGCCGCTGCACGGGTGGTGCGGGAGCCCAGGGGCCGGGTCCGCCGTAGGGCGGGGTGCTGTACTCGTCGGGCTGGTGCAGCGGCGTCGCGGGCCGCGCGGCCGGTACCTCGGGAGCCGGGGCCGGGGCCGGGACATCGGCCGTGTGCGTCGCGGGCTCCGTCGTGCCGATCTCAGCCGTCGCTTCCGTCGTTTGCGCCGCCTGCGTCGCGTCCGTCGCCGGAGCCGCGTCCGCCGGGTCGGCCGTGGGCGCCGCGTCCGCTACGGGGGACGGCTCCTCCGGCGCTGTGCGGGGGGTGCGTCCCGGCGTCGGCCGGCTCCACCACTTCGCCTTCGGCCCGGTGGACTTCCCGTCTTCCATGCTCTCCCCGCAACTGCCGCAACTGACCTCTGCACGCCCCGGCAGGGGCGTCCCTCCCGGAACTGCTCCCGGAATTCAACCAGGTTTGCGAATGCTTGCGCAGACCCCGGTCAGCGCCGGACGGAAAGCGGCAGACCAAGATCGTCGGGGGTGGGGAGGGCCGAGGCCGACGACTGCGCCCAGGGCGGTGGTGACGACTGCGTCCCGGACGGTGGCACGGAGGGCACCGGGGACTGCGCGGCAAGCCGCCCGAACACCTGGGCGAAGAGCGGGGTGGTGCCGGTCGGTCGTATCAGCGGCGGCGCGGACATATTGGTCAGGACGGGTGTGGCATAGGGGTTCCCTGCGAGGCTCGCGGTGGAGAGCCCCACGGGAGTGGCGGAGGGCACCGCCGGTGCGACGCTCGCCGCGGTCGACGGGGCGACGGCGATCGAGCGCTCGCCCGATCCCCGCGTGGCGAGCGTGCCGTGGCCGCCGGTGGAGCGGCGGCCGGCCGGGCTGCCGCCCTCACCGCGCGAAGGCACGTCGAGCGGGGTCACCGCGTTTCCGCCGCCCGTGGCCCGGGCCGCGGGGCTGGGGCCCGCACCGGTGGGCAGGGCACCGCCGAGGGCGATGGCCGCCAGTGAGACGGCGCTCGCCGCCGCGAAGGCGAATCTCCGGCCGCGCCAGGGCGACCGCTCGCCCTCCCGGCCCGCCTCATGGATCCGGAAACCGGAACGGGAGGACCCGCCCGGCAGTACGGCCGTCGAGCCGTGCGGGGTCGGGAGGAAGCCGAAGCCGCCGAGCGGCCGGCTCCCCGGCGAGTCCGGGCGGCTGCCGGACGGCTGGATCACGGGGAAGAGCCCGTCGCCGAAGCGCCCGGAGCCGCCGAATGGTCTGTCCGGGCCGTCGTCGTCACCCCCCGGCCCCCCGGGAAGGCCCTGCAGCCGGGCGAGGAAGCCCTCGGACGGCGACGGCGGGGCGGACTGGGCGAAGACACTCTTCAGGCGACGCTGCGCCGCGGCCTCGGCCTTGCACTTGGCGCAGGTCGCGAGGTGGGCGAGCACCCGCTCACGGGCGTCGTGTTTCAGCTCGCCGTCGACAAGCGCGGCGAGGCGGTCCCCCAGGTGTTGTTCCGCGGGGGTCGGACCTGTGCCACTCACGCCGTTCCGCCCTCCCCTGCCAGGATCGCGCCCGCCAGCGAGCGCTGCTCGGCACGGGCCTCGGGCGAGCGGTGCTTCAGGGCCTTGCGCAGGTGCGAACGGCCGCGGTGGATGCGGCTGCGCACGGTGCCGAGCTTCACGCCCAGCGTCGCGGCGATCTCCTCGTACGAAAGACCCTCGATGTCGCAGAGCACGACGGCGGCACGGAATTCGGGCGCGAGGGTGTCCAGCGCCTGCTGGACGTCCGCGTCGAAGTGGGTGTCGTTGAAGACCTGCTGCGGGGACGGCTCACGGCTCGGCAGCCGCTCGGCGGCGTCGTCGCCGAGGGAGTCGAAGCGGATCCGCTGCTTACGACGGACCATGTCCAGGAACAGGTTGGTCGTGATGCGGTGCAGCCAGCCCTCGAAGGTGCCCGGTGTGTAGGTCGACAGCGACCGGAACACCCGGACGAAGACCTCCTGGGTGAGGTCCTCGGCATCGTGCTGGTTGCCCGTCAGACGGTAGGCCAGGCGATAGACCCGGCCGCTGTGCGTGCTGACGATCTCTTCCCATGAGGGTGGCGTCCACGCCTGGGAGTCCGCGTCTGAGGCGAAGGTCGCGGTCGGTGCGGAGTCGTTGGAAGAACGGTCAGCAATGTAGGTCACGGATTTCGGCTCACCCGCCGACCTGAGAAAGCGCCGCAGCACTCCTCCCCGATCCACAGGCGCAGCCGCACCTCCCCTATCGGCTCTGGTGGTGTCCAGTGGAGTCCCTACCATAGCCACCTCGCCCGTTAGCTCCGGATAAGCCTTTTTCCTGCTGGGGCCGGGGATCGCCCCGGGAACCGCCGGCCCGTGGCTCCCGGACCCGATCCGCGGGCCGATTCCACAGGCTCTCCCCTGCCTCTCCATAACGCCCGGTCCCATCTGCGGGTTCCCGGGTGCAGCGGATACAGTCACCGTTGCGCCAACTACGGGGACAGGAGAGGGTCATTACCGCCAACCGGCAGACGAGCTGGGCGTTCGCCGACGCCTTTGTCGCCGAGGACGAAGCACTGCACTGGGCCCGGGACCGGGCCCGGGAGGCGGGGCTCCGCTCGGTGTCGCCAGGTACCGGCGCCGCGCTGCGCCTGCTCGCTGCCACGACGGACGCGAAAGCGGTGGCCGAAATCGGTACCGGGACCGGCGTGTCCGGTCTCTATCTGCTGCACGGAATGCGGCCCGACGGCGTGCTGACCACGGTCGACCCGGAGCCCGAGCGCCAGCAGTTCGCCCGCGAGGCCTTCCGGGCCGCCGGGTTCGCCGCCAACCGTGCCCGCTTCATTCCCGGCCGCGCCCTGGACGTACTGCCCCGGCTCGCGGACGGCGGATACGACCTCGTGTTCTGCGACGGCGACCGGCTGGAGAGCCTGGACTGCCTCGCTGAATCGTTGCGCCTGCTGCGCCCCGGCGGCCTGGTCTGCTTCGAGGGCGTCTTCGCGGACGGCCGTACCGTCGATTCCGCGGCCCAGCCCGCGGAGGTGCTGCGGCTGCGGGAGCTGCTGCGCGCGGTGCGGGAGAGCCAGGAGCTGCTGTCGACGCTGCTGCCGGTGGGCGACGGGCTGCTGTGCGCGGTGCGCAGGGGCTGAGGCCCGCAAGGCCGCGCCGGACTGTCCGGCCATCCGGGCCGTGAACGGTCGCGGAGGGCCGCGAACAGTCGTGAACGGTCATGGACGCAGCACTGCCCCGGCACGGACTCCGTGCCGGGGCAGTGCTGAAGTGTGGGCGCCTCTGCTCAGCCGACGACCTTCTTGAGGGCATCGCCGAGTGCATCGGCCTCGTCCGGAGTCAGCTCCACGACAAGCCGACCGCCGCCTTCGAGCGGAACGCGCATGACGATGCCCCGCCCCTCCTTTGTCACCTCGAGCGGGCCGTCGCCCGTCCGCGGCTTCATGGCCGCCATGCTCGTTCCCCTTCCTGAAACCAGCTCATCGCAACCGGCGGCCCCATGACAGGCGCTGTGTCACCGGCATCGAACACATTGCTTCCAGGCCATTATCCCGCATCACAGACCCCAATGACCAACATCGGTCTGCATCGCTTGCGCAACGCGCTCTCTCAAAACCACCCAATTCGGCGATCGGCCTGCGATACTCCGCCACCCGCACCCCCGCATCGGAGCGCAATTGTTAGACGCAGGTCACATATCGGCTCCCGTCCGAGTCGGCCATGCTTGCCTGGACAGGCATTGCCCGAGGTGCGAAGGGGACAACGAAATGGCCGACCACATGGCGGACAGCGTGCTCTACGAAGTGAGCGACGGACTCGCGACGATCACGATCAACCGTCCCGACGCGATGAACGCCATGAACACCGCGGCCAAGGTGGCGCTCCGGGACGCGCTGCGGTCCGCGGCGGCCGACACCGCCGTACGCGCCGTGCTGCTCACCGCGACCGGGCGGGCGTTCTGCGTCGGCCAGGATCTGAAGGAGCACGTGGCCACGCTCGAAAGCACCCGCGAGTCGGGCAGCGGCAACGCGCTGAGCACCGTGCAGGAGCACTACAACCCGATCGTGCGGGCCATCACCGAGATGCCCAAGCCGGTCGTCGCCGGGGTGAACGGCGTCGCCGCCGGTGCCGGTTTCGGCTTCGCGCTCGCCTGCGACTACCGGGTGGTCGCCGACACCGCCTCGTTCAACACCTCCTTCGCCGGCGTGGCCCTCACCGCCGACTCGGGCGTCTCGTGGACGCTGCCGCGCCTGATCGGGCAGAGCCGCGCCGCCGATCTGCTGCTCTTCCCGCGCTCGATCTCCGCACAGGACGCCCATGAGCTGGGCATCGTGAACAAGCTGGTGCCCGCCGCCGACCTGGCCGCCGAGGCCGCCGCCGTGGCCCGCACCCTGGCGTCCGGCCCCACGGTGGCGTACGCCGCGCTCAAGGAGTCCCTGGCGTACGGCGCCGGTCACTCGCTGGGCGAGGCGCTGGAGAAGGAGGACGAGCTCCAGACCCGGGCGGGCGCGTCCGAGGACCACACGATCGCGGTGCAGGCGTTCCTGAACAAGGAGCGGCCGAAGTACCTCGGCCGGTAGCTCCCGGGCTACGCCCCCGTACGGCGCGCCACGCAGTCGGCCAGGTGGTCGTCGACCAGGCCGCACGCCTGCATCAGCGCGTAGGCCGTGGTGGGCCCGACGAAGCGCAGGCCGCGCTTCTTGAGGTCCTTGGCCAGTGCGGTGGACTCCGGGGTGACCGCCGGGATGTCCTCGGTGGTGCGCGGTACCGGGCGGCCGGCCGGGTCGGGGGCGTGGGACCAGATCACCTCGTCCAGCTCGCCGTCCGCCCAGCCCGCCAGCACCTTGGCGTTGGCGAGGGTCGCCTCGATCTTCGCGCGGTTGCGGATGATGCCGGCGTCGGCGAGGAGGCGCTCCTTGTCGGCGTCGGTGAACTCCGCGACGGCGGGGATCTTGAACCCGGCGAAGGCGGAGCGGAAGCCCTCCCGGCGGCGCAGGATCGTCAGCCAGGACAGGCCCGACTGGAAGGCCTCCAGGCAGAGCCGTTCGAAGAGGGCGTCGTCGCCGTGGACGGGGCGGCCCCATTCGGTGTCGTGGTACGCGAGGTAGTCCTCGGTGGAGAGCCCCCACGGGCAGCGCAGGCCGCCGTCCGGGGCCGCTTCGACGCCGCTCATTCCTGGGGCTCCTCTCCGGGGTGCCCGGTCCGCCGCGGGTCCGGGCCGGGCGCCTCCCACGGCGCCCTCGGGCGGTCCTCGGGCAGCTCCCGCGCCTGTGACGGCTGTTCCTTCGGCGGCTTGATCAGATCGGGGCCGCCGACCGCGGTCGCCTGGGCACCGGCCAGCGCCGACTCCAGCTCCGCGATCCGCGCATCCCGCTCGGCGAGCTCGGCGCCGAGCCGGCTGAGCGCGACATCGACGTCCGCCATGCGGTAGCCCCGCACGGCCACCGGCAGGCGCAGCGCGTCGACGTCCGCGCGGCCGACCGGTCTCGTCTCGGGCAGCGGGTCGGTCAGTTGCTCGGGAGCCACGTCCTGCAGGACGGCGCTCTTCCCCCCACCGACCACCGCTAGGGTGACCGCGGCCACGACCACGACCATCGTCGCCAGCAAGAACCAGAACACGCGCATCTCCCCAAGAGCGGAAACCTGTCCGGGTCCGATCGTGCCATGCGCCACCGACAACCGGTGGCCGCCCGGACAGGGCCGGGACAGCCCTTAGGGTCGCAGGTGACTCACATGGCGATCCGGCAAAGGAGAAACGCGGTATGCGAAGCGGTGCGCTCAGGCTGGGACGGCGCGAATTCGGCGCGCACGAGCCGGTGATCATGGCGATCGTGAACCGTACCCCGGACTCCTTCTACGACCAGGGGGCGACCTTCCGTGACGAACCGGCGCTCGCCCGGGTCGAGCAGGCGATCGCGGAGGGTGCGGCGATCGTCGACATCGGGGGCGTGAAGGCGGGACCGGGCGAGGAGGTGACCGCCGAGGAGGAGGCGCGCCGCACGGTGGGGTTCGTCGCGGAGGTGCGCCGCCGCCATCCGGACGTGGTGATCAGCGTCGACACCTGGCGCCACGACGTGGGCGAGGCGGTCTGCGAGGCCGGCGCCGATGTGCTGAACGACGCGTGGGGCGGCGTCGACCCGAAGCTCGCGGAGGTCGCCGCGCGGTACGGCGCCGGTCTGGTGTGCACGCACGCGGGCGGCGCCGAGCCGCGGACCCGGCCGCACCGGATCGCGTACGAGGACGTGATGGCGGACATCCTGCGGGTGACGGTGGGGCTGGCCGAGCGGGCGGTGGAGCTCGGGGTGCGGCCCGACGGGATCATGATCGACCCCGGTCATGACTTCGGGAAGAACACCCGGCACTCCCTGGAGGCGACGCGGCGGCTCGGTGAGATGACGCAGACCGGCTGGCCGGTGCTCGTCTCGCTGTCCAACAAGGACTTCGTCGGCGAGACGCTCGACCGTCCGGTGAAGGAGCGGGTCATCGGGACGCTGGCGACCACGGCCGTATCGGCGTGGCTGGGGGCGCAGGTGTACCGGGTGCACGAGGTGGCGGAGACCCGGCAGGTGCTGGACATGGTGGCGTCGATCGCGGGGCACCGGGAGCCGGCCGTGGCACGGCGCGGACTGGCCTGAGCGGGGCGGTGCGGGGCCCCGCGACGGGCCCCGCACCCCGGACCGTCCCTTACCGGCCGACTTCCTTCGTCACGAGGTTGACCGCCTCGTCCACGTCGTCGGTGACGTGGAACAGCAGCAGGTCGTGCTCGGACGCCTTGCCCTGCGCCACCACCGTGTCCCGCAGCCAGTCCACGAGACCGCTCCAGTACGCGGTGCCGAACAGCACGATCGGGAAGCGGGTGACCTTGCCCGTCTGGACGAGGGTGAGCGCCTCGAAGAGTTCGTCCAGGGTGCCGAGCCCGCCGGGCAGTACGACGAAGCCCTGCGCGTACTTCACGAACATCGTCTTGCGGACGAAGAAGTAGCGGAAGTTCACGCCGATGTCGACGTGCGGGTTGAGCCCGGACTCGAAGGGCAGCTCGATGCCGAGTCCGACCGAGACGCCCTTCGCCTCCCGCGCCCCCTTGTTCGCCGCCTCCATCGCGCCCGGCCCGCCTCCGGTGATCACCGCGAAGCCGGCCTCCACCAGGGCCTTGCCGATCCGTACGCCCGCCTCGTAGTCGGGCCCGCCGGCCGGGGTGCGGGCCGAACCGAAGACGCTGATCGCGCTCGGCAGCTCGGCCAGCGCGCCGAATCCCTCGACGAACTCCGACTGGATGCGCATCACCCGCCAGGGATCGGTGTGCACCCACTCGGAGTCGCCCTCGGTGTCCAGCAGCCGCTGGTCGGTGGTACCGGGCTGCACCTGTTCCCTGCGGCGAAGTACCGGCCCGACCCGCTGCTCCTCGGGTACGTGTGCTCCCTCGGGGTTGCCCATGACCTGCTCCCTCCGACGACGATCGACGGCCATCTGCCGATGACCATTCGTTGTCAGGTCAGGGTAGATCGACGGAGGTTACGGAGAGGGGAATGCCATGGGTCAGGAGGTGAGCCAGGAGCGGAGCCGCTCCTCGCACCGGGTGATCCGCTCGACCACCACGTGCTCGTCCCGCTTGTGGGCGAAGAGCGGGTCGCCCGGTCCGTAGTTCACCGCGGGGACGCCGAGGGAACCGAAGCGGGAGACGTCCGTCCAGCCGAACTTGGGCCGGGCGGTGCCGCCCACCGCCGCCATGAACGCCTTGGCCGCCGGGTGCGAGAGGCCGGGCATGGCCGCGCCCGAGTGGTCGTCCACGACGAATTCGGCGACGCCGCAGTCCGCGAAGACCTCGTGGACGTGGGCCAGCGCCTCCTCGGCGGTCCGGTCGGGCGCGTACCGGAAATTGACCACGACGGTGCAGGCGTCCGGGATGACGTTGTTGGCGACGCCCCCCTCGATCCGTACCGCGTTCAGGCCCTCGCGGTATTCGAGGCCCTCGATGACCGGGCGGCGCGGTTCGTACGCGGCGAGGCGGGCCAGGATCGGGGCGGCGGAGTGGATGGCGTTGGACCCCATCCAGCCTCGCGCGGAGTGGGCCCGCTCCCCCTCCGTACGGAGGAAGACCCGCAGGGTGCCCTGGCAGCCGCCCTCGACCTCGGCGTCGGTGCCCTCCAGCAGGATCGCGAAGTCGCCCGCCAGCCAGTCGGGGTGGGCGTCGGCGATGTGGCCGAGCCCGTTGAGGTGCGCGGCGACCTCCTCGTTGTCGTAGAAGACGAAGGTCAGGTCGCGGTTGGGCTCGGGCACGGTCGCGGCGATCCGCAGCTGGACGGCGACGCCCGACTTCATGTCGGTGGTGCCGCAGCCCCACAGCACCCCGTTCTCGTCGAGCCGGGACGGCACGTTGTCGGCGATCGGGACGGTGTCGATGTGCCCGGCGAGCACCACCCGCTCGGCGCGGCCCAGGTTCGTCCTGGCCACGACGTTGTTTCCGTACCGGTCGACGGTCAGGTGCGGGAGCGTGCGCAGCGCCGTCTCGATCGCGTCGGCGAGGTCCTTCTCCTGACCGCTGACCGACGGGAAGTCGACGAGCCGGGCGGTGAGCTCCGGGCCGTCCAGGGTGAGGTCAAGTGTGGTTTCGGGCATGGCACCGACCCTAAGGGACTGGGCCCTCGGCCCCGGTCGGGCACTCCAGTACGGTGGGCCCGTGCCCCGGACCGTCTCCCCCGCCCGCCGACACACCGGCCGCAGCCGCCCCTTGCGCATCGCGGCGGCCCTTGTCGTGCTCGCCGCGCTCGGCGGCTATCTGACCGTTCAGTACATAACCGGCAGCCAGGTCGTCGAAGGATGCGTCGTGCGGTCCGCGGACGGCTCGGACGGCAAGGGCCGTACGTACCGGATGAGCCCGGAGCAGGCGGTCAACGCCGCGACGATCTCCGCGGTCGGCACCTCGCGCGGGATGCCGGAGCGCGCCGTGACGATCGCGCTGGCGACCGCGCTCCAGGAGTCCGGGCTGCGCAACATCGAGCACGGTGACCGGGATTCACTGGGGCTGTTCCAGCAGCGTCCCTCGCAGGGCTGGGGCACCGAGGAGCAGATCCTGGACCCGGTCTACTCCGCCGGGCAGTTCTACCGGCATCTCGCCGAGGTCCCCGGTTACTCGCGGCTGCCGCTGACGGTCGCCGCGCAGCGGGTCCAGCGCAGCGGTTTCCCGCAGGCGTACGCGAAGCACGAGCCGGACGCGGCCCTGCTGGCGGCCGCGCTGACCGGTCGTACCCCCGCCGCGCTGAACTGCGCGCCGCCGCGGGCGACGGCGGCGAGCGCCGACGCGGCGAAGGTGCGGGCGGAGCTGGTGCGCGCCTTCGGCAAGGACGTGCTGCCCGCGGCGCGGACGGCTCCCGAGGACGGCGGGGGCGCCGCCGGCGCGGCGGCGACGAGCACGGTATCGGTGCCGGTGCCGGCGCCCCGGGCGTCCGAGGAGGACGGCTCGGCCCGGCGCGGCTGGGAGCTGGCGCACTGGGCGGTCGCGCAGTCCGAGGCGCTCCGCCTGGGCGAGGTCTCGTACGCGGGCCAGGTGTGGGAGGCCGGGTCGGGCTGGCGGACGGAGCGTAAGGAATCGGGCACCACCGAGGTGCGGATCAAGCTCGCTCGCTAGTTCGCACGACCACCCGGAGGTGTCGTCCGAACCCCTCCGGACACCCCCTCGGACAACACCTCCCGCAATCCCCTCCCTACGCCTCAGTCCCCTTCCCGCAGAAGAGAAGTGAGGGTTACCGGACCTCCCGGGAATGCTGTGTTTGCCCGGATTCCTCCATTGCAGATCATGTGACGCATTACCGACTCTTTACCTCGGCCCACCGCAACCTCCCCTGCCCTTCCGACGGTTGTCATTGCGTCCGATCAACGGACAGACCCATTTCTCATCCTGTCGAAGGAGCATCATGTCCCTCCCCCTGACCCGCCGGATCGCCCGTGCCGCGCTGCTGATCGCCGCGGGTACCGCTCCCGTGGTCGGTGCGGCCGGAGCCGCGGGTGCCGCGGAGCTCCCGCAGGCCCCGGAGCTCGGCGGTCTGACCACCGTCGACGGCGCCGGTCTCGGCAAGACGGTCGACGGCGCCTCCCAGCAGGGCGCCCAGGTGGCGGGCGACACCGGCGGGAGGATCGTCGGGACAACCCTCCCGGCCGCGACCAGGACCGTGGGCAAGGCCGGTGCCGAGACCACCCCCGCCGTGCAGAAGGCCGCGGGCGGCGCCGCGGGCAGCGCGGGCCGGCTCGTCGGCGAGGCCGCCGGTACCGCGACCAAGGGCGGCCTGCCCACCCAGGGCCTGCCGATCGGCGGCTGACCCGCACCGGCCGCCGGCCGGCACATCACATACGCGAGGGGCCTCGGAAGCGCGCACTCCCGAGGCCCCTCGCGTGCATGCCGCCGGTGTCTCAGCCCAGCCGCTTGACCGCGGCCGCCACCCGCTCGTCCGTCGCCGTGAACGCCACCCGTACGAAGTGGTCGCCGGCCGGTCCGTAGAAGTCGCCCGGCGCCACCAGGATGCCGAGCTCCGCCAGGTACGCCACGGTCTCCCAGCACGGCTCGTCGCGCGTCGCCCACAGGTAGAGGCTCGCCTCGCTGTGCTCGATCCGGAAGCCGTGCGCCTCCAGCGCGGTGCGCAGGGCCGCGCGCCGCTGCGCGTACCGGGTCCGCTGCTCGGCCACGTGCTCGTCGTCGCCGAGCGCCACGACCGTCGCCGCCTGGACCGGGGCCGGCGTCATCATGCCGCCGTGCTTGCGGATCAGCAGCAGCTCGCCGAGGACCGCCGCGTCGCCCGCGATGAAGGCCGCGCGGTAGCCGGCCAGGTTGGAGCGCTTGGAGAGCGAGTGGACGGCGACGATGCCCTCGTACGTACCGCCGCAGACGTCCGGGTGCAGCACGGAGACCGGTTCGGCCTCCCAGCCCAGCTCCAGGTAGCACTCGTCGCTGAAGACCAGCACGTCGTGCTCGCGGGCCCAGGCGACGATCCGGATCAGCTCGTCCTTGGCCAGGACGCGGCCGGTCGGGTTGGACGGCGAGTTGAGCCAGAGCAGCTTGAGCCCGGCCGGGTCCAGCTCCGTCGGGTCGTCGTAGACCACGGGCTCGGCGCCGCAGAGCCGGGCGCCCACCTCGTACGTCGGGTAGGCGAGGCGCGGGTAGGCCACCTTGTCGCCCGCGCCGAGACCGAGCTGGGTCGGCAGCCAGGCCACCAGCTCCTTGGAGCCGACGACCGGCAGGACGTTGTGGTGCGTCACCCCGACCGCGCCGAGCCGCCGCTCCACCCACCCGGTGATCGCGTCACGCAGCTCGGTGGTCCCCCACACCGTCGGATAGCCGGGGCTGTCCGCGGCGGCGACGAGCGCCTGCCTGACCAGCTCGGGCACCGGGTCGACGGGCGTGCCGACGGACAGGTCCACGATGCCGTCGGGGTGGGCCCCGGCCGTCGACTTGTAGGGCGCGAGCTTGTCCCAGGGGAAGACCGGGAGGCGGGAGGAGACTGCGGACACGGAACTCTGCTTTCTCGTACGGGGGTCACGCGGGACACGCGAGGGGTCTCGGGCCGCTCGTCACCCGGGCGTGGAAACACCTCGGTCCCGCACGGTGACGAGCCGTACGGGACCGGGGCGGCGTACGTGCTGGCCGCCGGCTACTGGTTCTGCGGCGGCAGCGCGGCGATGAACGCGTGGTCGCGCTCGATAAGGCCCAGCTTGGAGGCACCACCGGGCGACCCGAGGTCGTCGAAGAACTCGACGTTCGCCTTGTAGTAGTCCTTCCACTCCTCCGGGGTGTCGTCCTCGTAGAAGATCGCCTCGACCGGGCACACCGGCTCACAGGCTCCACAGTCGACGCATTCGTCCGGGTGGATGTACAAGGACCGCTGGCCCTCGTAGATGCAGTCGACGGGGCACTCTTCGATGCAGGCCTTGTCCTTTACGTCGACACAAGGCTGCGCGATGACGTAGGTCACGCTGTCGTTCCTCCTCGGTAGGGCGTTGGCTCTCGCGCGGGAGCGCGGCGTCGTCGATGCCCGCACCTAGTATCTCCGTTCCGGGGCACGAACCGAACAGGAGGGGCGTACAGAGCTGTGGAATTCACCATCGGCGGACAGCTCAAGGTCCGAATCACACCGGCTGACGTGGGCAAACGGGTATCAGTCCGGCGTGTGTGCGAGACGGCCCCACAAGGAGCGACGTTCACCGACACCGTAGGGGTTCTCACATCGTGGGACGACGGTGTGCTCTCGATCACACCGAAGAGCGGTGAATCGGTCCGCATCCCGGAATCGGTTCTGGTGGCGGGCAAGGTCGTGCCCGCCGCTCCGGCCCGGCGGCGCGGTCCGGCGGCCTCCTTCGAAGAGCTCGCGCCCGTCCTCGCCCGTGCCTGGCAGCCGGTGGAGAGCGAACCGCTCGGCGACTGGCGGCTGCGCGCCGCGCGGGGGTTCACCCGGCGCGCCAACTCCGTGCTGCCGCTCGGCGATCCGGGCATCCCGCTCGACGAGGCGCTCGGGCACGTCCGGCAGTGGTACGGGGAACGGGAACTGCCCGCGTACATCCAGACCTCGACCGGCGCCGAGGGCACCCAGGAGCTGCTCTGCGCGGAGCTGGAGGAGCGCGGCTGGCACCGCGAGGTGACGGCGGAGGTACGCACCGCCGGGCTCGCCCCGGTCGGCGATCTGGACGCGGACGTGTCCCGGGTGCGGCTGAGCCGGGACCTCGACGAGACCTGGCTCTCCCGCTACCAGCGCTTCGAGACCCCGGGGCCGCACGTCCTGGCGGTGCTGCGCGGTGGCCCCTCGGTGTGGTTCGCCTCGGTGCCCGGCGACGAGGAGGGCGCGGCGCCCGCCGCGATCGGGCGGTGCGTGGTGGACGGGCGCTGGGCCGGCTTCATGGCCGTCGAGGTCGATCCGGCGCACCGGCGCCGGGGGCTCGCCTCCGCCGTGATGACCGCGCTCGCCCGCAGGGCCCTGGAGGAGGGCGCCTCCGCGGCCTGGCTCCAGGTGGAGACGGACAACGAGGGGGCGCGGGCGATGTACGAGGGCATGGGGTTCGCGGTCCACCACCTCTACCACCACTTCCGGTCGGCGTGACGGGGACGGACGGACCCGATGAACCCTGAACCCGCCGGGCGCCCGGACCTGGACGAGCTGCGCCGCCGGTTCGCCGAGGAGGCGCGGGCCGAACGGCCGGACCTCGCGCTGCTCTGCCTGCTGCTGGGCGCGGTGGCCGATCCGGCGCTGGACGTGAACGGGATCGACGCGGCGCAGATCGAGCTGGACGAGCTGGCGGGCCGGCTTCCGTACGGGGTGCGGGGCGGCCGGGCGTGGGCCTCGGCGCTGGCCGAGCTGCTCGGGGAACGGTACGGCTTCGCGGGCTCGTCGGCGGACTACCAGCGGCTGGAGTCGTCGCTGCTGCACGAGGTGCTGCGCAGGCGTCGCGGGCTGCCGATCCTGCTGTCGGTGGTGTGGATCGAGGTCGCGCGGCGGGCGGGCGCCCCGGTGTACGGGGTGGCGCTGCCCGGTCATTTCGTCGTCGGGTTCGGCGATCCGGCCGAGCGGGTGCTGGCCGATCCGTTCGACGGCGGCCGGCCGATGACCGGGCAGGACGCGGAGCTACTGGTGGCCGGTGCCACCGGGGAGCCGCTGGAGGAGTCGATGCTGGTGCCCGCCCGGCCGCTGGAGATCGTGCTGCGGATCCTGAACAACATCAGGGCCTGGGCGGCGGCCCGTCCGGAGCGCACGGACGTGGCGCTGTGGGCGGTGGACCTGTCGCTGCTGCTCCCCTCGCACCCCGCCAGGCTGCGCTACGAGCGCGCCCAGCTGCTCGTGCAGAGCGGGCAGTTCCTGCGCGGGGCGGCGGAGATGGAGGAGTACGCGGACGTGGTCGACGAGGTGGAGCCCGCGGCCGCGGAGGCGATCCGCCGCCGGGCGCGGGCCGCCCGGTCGCTGCTGAACTGAGGGCGGCCCGCAGGGCGACGGGGCGGCGTGGGACCGCCGCGTGCCCCGTCGCCCTGTAGCCCTGCGGACCGGCCCTCAGGCGACCCTGCGTGCCGTGCGCAGCAGGTACTCCTTGCGGTTGAGCGGGTCGCGGTCGGTGCGCGGCCGGTCCGGGGCCGTGCCGGCGACCGCCCGGTAGGAGGCGAACTCGGACTCCAGGACCCCTTCGCCACGCGTCAGGGCCGGCAACTGCTGCTGGAGTTCATGGACGCGGGCCGCCGGGATCTCGCCCTCCAGCACACAGAGGGAACCGTGCACGGCCGGTGTCCCCGGGACGGCGCGCAGCTGGGCGAGTACGGGCAGGACCGGGCCGAGCAGCTCCGCCGGGAGTTCCAGACGGAACCGGTGGATCGGCTCGTGCACCGTGGTGCCGGCCTCCATCAGAGCGCTCATCAGGACCAGCGGGGTCAGATTCCGGAAGTCCCCCGCGGTGCTCGACATGCTCTTGTCGAAAACGGCGTGGGAATGGCTCTGGCGGGGCCAGTAACCGGAATGCGTCATGGTGACGACGCAGTCGGTGACCTGCCAGCCGTGGATGCCCTGCCGCAGGGTCTCCCCCACGGTCTCCTCCACCGCCCTCATCAGGGAGAAGGGCATCGATCCGAGCTCCACCTCCAGCCGGTAGGCGATACCGCTGCCGACCGGGGCGGGGTCGACCCTCAGACCGACGGTCGCCAGAAACGGATTCCCGCCCTGATCGATGATCTCGTACGCCGCTCCGCTGCCCTTCGGCCGTTCCAGGCAAATCGTCGTGGTCTCGCGGAAGGCGACGCCGATTCCGTATTCGTCGGCCAGCGTCGCCTGGACGACCTCCTTCTGCACTTCGCCGTAGAGCGAGACGGACACCTCTTCACGGATGTCGTCCTGCCGCAGATCGATCAGCGGGTCCTGTTCGGCGAGTTGCGCGAGCGCGAAGAGCAGTTCGCCCCGGCTCGCCGGAGGGCTGGGGACCACCACCGATTCCAGCGTCGGCGGGGCGAACCACCGGCCCGGCGGGGCCGCGTCCGGTTCGCCGACAGGGTCGCCGATCCGGATGCCGTCGAGCCCCTGGAGCTTCGCGATCCGGCCTGCCGGGACCGCCGCCCCTCGGACGGCCGAGCCCTGGTCGAAGACGCTGATCCCGGTCACCCTGCCCTCGGCGCGCCCGTCGCCCCGTCCGAACGGCAGCCGGTCGCGGATCCTCACCGTGCCGGAGAACATCCGGACGTACGCCGACTTCTCGCCGCCCGGTCCGCGCTCCACCTTGAAGACGGTGCCCGAGACCGGCCCGTCGGCATCGCCCCGGCTCGCCGGGAGCAGCTCCGTGACCCCGTGGATCAGGGCTTCCACCCCGGCCCCGGTGATCGCCGAGCCGAAGTACACCGGATGCACCGCCGCCCGCCCGGTCTGCGTCGACAGTTCCTCGCGGAGCCTGTCGTACGGGAGCGCCGCGGCGTTCTCGACGTACGCGGCCAAAAGCGCGTCGTCCTGATCGGCGAGCAGCTCGGTCAGCCGGTCGGTGAAGCCGGCGTCGGCGTGGGTGTACGGCGTGCAGCGGGCGTCGCGGCCGCCGGGAGCGTCGACCGACCCCATGGCGACGACGGCCGGGGTGAGCTTCTCGGAGATGTCCCGCAGGACGGAGTCGCACCGCGCGCCGCCGCGGTCGACCTTGTTCACGAAGATGAGCGTGGGAATGCGCAGGCGTCGCAGCGTCCGCATCAGTACGCGGGTCTGCGCCTGTACGCCCTCCACCGCGGAGACGACCAGCACGGCGCCGTCGAGCACGCTCAGCACCCGTTCCACCTCGGCGATGAAATCCGGGTGCCCGGGGGTGTCGATCAGATTGACCGTGGTGCCGTCGACGGCGAACGAGACGACGGCGGACTTGATCGTGATGCCGCGTTGCCGTTCGAGCGCCAGGGAATCGGTCCGGGTGCTGCCCTTGTCGACGCTGCCGATCTCGTCGATGACGCCGGCGGTGTGGAGCAGCCGCTCGGTCAGGCTCGTCTTACCGGCGTCGACATGCGCCAGGATTCCCAGATTCAACGTGTGCACGAAACTCCATGTCCTCAAGATCGGTGACAATTCCCGTCCGAATGAACATGTGAGTTCCTCGCATGACTCGCTCCTTCGTCGATCGAATTCCGTGGGTGAGTACAGCAGGGGATCCGGACTCTGGACAACCGATTTAACACTCGAAGGCAAGCAGGTCGATGTGACGGCGCGTCGCCGGATTCGGGTCCGTCACCGACGCGGACCCAAAGGCGCACGCACGGCAACCCAGCAGGCCGCAAAGGCCGCATCGTCCGGACCGGCACACCGCTCGTGTCATTTTTCAACTCAACTGCTCACAGGCGCTGTTGACGGCAATTCGAGGAAGTTCGAGGGGCGGGCGGCGGACGGCTCCAGGTCGGCAAACGAGTGGGACCCCGTCGCCCAAACCTCACGCGCCGCTGCGTGCAGTCCAACGGGTGATTATCGGCCAAACGCCACCCGAAGAGCCCACGGCGTAGCCCCAATGCGGCGTTTTGCATTGGCGCGAATTCGAATTCCGGCTGACGGTGGATCACGTCGCCACTGCGCCACAATGAGTCGACACCCAGTCACTCTTCGCAGTTGCGCCGGAAGGAATGTGTTCAGATGCGCTCTGCCCGCACACTGTTCGCTACGGCCGCTGTCACAGCGGTCCTCGCCATCACCGGCCCGTCCGCC
The DNA here is from genome assembly GCF_036077095.1 of Streptomyces sp. NBC_00376. NCBI lineage: Bacteria > Bacillati > Actinomycetota > Actinomycetes > Kitasatosporales > Streptomycetaceae > Streptomyces > Streptomyces sp. NBC_00376. Next base: position 3,115,714 of record NZ_CP107960.1, read on the forward strand.
TACGCCATGGCCGCGTCGGGCGACTCGGGCCAAGACAACGGTTACTCGTCCTCGCGCGGCGACGACCAAGGAAAGTCCGACCGCGGTGAGGGCCGCGGCGGCGACGAGGGAGGCCGCGGTGGAGGCCGCGGTGGAGATGAGGGTGGCCGCGGCGGCGACGAGGGCGGCCGTGGCGGCGGCCGTGGCGGCGACGAGGGCGGTCGCGGCGGCGGCTACGGCGGTCGCGGCGGCGACGAGGGTGGCCGCGGCGGCGGCCGCGGCGGCGACAGCCCCCGTGGCGGCGTCCACGCCGGCGGCGGCTTCATGGCCTCCGTGATCGCCAGTGACGACGAGGGCGGTCGCGGCGGCGGCCGTGGCGGCGACGAAGGTGGCCGCGGCGGCGACGAGGGCGGCCGTGGCGGCGGTCGCGGCGGCGACGAGGGCGGTCGCGGCGGCGACGAGGGCGGTCGCGGCGGCGGCCGTGGCGGCGACGAGGGTGGCCGCGGCGGCGGCTACGGCGGTCGCGGCGGCGACGAGGGTGGCCGCGGCGGCGGCCGTGGCGGCGACAGCCCCCGTGGCGGCGTCCACGCCGGCGGCGGCTTCATGGCCTCCGTGATCGCCAGTGACGACGAAGGCGGCCGTGGCGGCGGCCGTGGCGGCGACGAAGGTGGCCGCGGCGGCGACGAGGGCGGCCGTGGCGGCGATGAGGGTGGCCGCGGCGGCGGCCGCGGCGGCGACGAAGGTGGCCGCGGCGGCGGCTACGGCGGCCGTGGCGGCGACGAGGGCGGCTACGGCGGTCGCGGCGGCGACCGGCCCCGTGGCGGCGTCCACGCCGGTGGTGGCGGCATGGCGATGACCGGTGGCGGCCTGGCCGCCGGCTCGGCGCTGCTGCTCGGCGGTGTCGGCGTCGGTGCGTACAAGCTGCGCCGTCGCCAGTCGACCGGTGGCGCGATGGCCTGACCGGGCCAACCCTCCAGCCGGTAGTTCGGTTGTCGCGGTCGCTGCCCTTCGGGGCGGCGGCCGCGGCGCCTTCTTTTCCCCCCTGATAAGCCCCGGATAAACCCGGCCCGCGCTCCCCTCCGCCCCCTCCCCCTCCCCGCTCTCCTCCTCGACACCGCACGACCGAAAGGCACGTCCCATGGCCGCCCCGCAGTCGACCGGCTCCACCCCCACCCGGACTGCCCCCCCAACCACACTGGGCCGCGCCCTGATGTGGCCCGCCGTGACAGCCGGGCTCGGCATGGTCCTCATCTACAACTCCTTCGGCACCTCGGTCGACGACAAGCCGCCGGCCCCGCCCGCAGCCGTCGCGCCCGCCGTTCCCGAGGTCCCCGAAGTCCTCGGCTCCCATGCCGCGCCCGACCCCGTCACCTCGTCCAAGGCCACCGTCGGCCCGGCGATGTCGGCTTCCGTCCCGAAGCGGCTGCGGATCGCGACCATCGGCGTCGACGCGCCGTTCACCGACCTGTCCCTCGGCCCCACCGGCCAGCTGAACGCGCCGCCCCCCAACGACAACAACCTGGTCGGCTGGTACAAGGACGGCATCACCCCCGGCGAGCGCGGAGCCGCGATCGTGGCGGGCCACGTCGACACGATGACCGGCCCGGCCGTCTTCCTCCAGCTCCAGTACCTCAAGCCCGGCGCCAAGGTCGACATCACCCGCGCCGACGGCTCGGTGGCCACCTTCAAGGTCGACTCCGTCGAGCAGTTCAGCAAGGCGAAGTTCCCGGACGACCGGGTCTACGCCGACACCGACTCCGCCCAGCTCCGCCTGATCACCTGTGGCGGCGCGTACAACAAGACCGCGAAGGACTACGAGGCCAATGTGGTGGCCTTCGCCCACCTGGACACCTTCGAGAAGGGCTGACCACCGGCGCTCGTCGGCGGTGCGGCACAACCATCCGCCGGGCCGCGAGGTCGTACGGGGCAGTACGGAAGATGATTCCGTACTGCCCCGACTCACGCACCGAGCACCGGAGTTGATCGACGTGCCCGTCCTTTCCCAACGCCACCGGCTGGCGATCGCAACCGGAATCGCCGTGGTCGCCGGAGCCGTGGCCGCTCCCGTCGGCCACGCCGCCGCGCGGTCGTCCGCCCCGGCGGCACAGCCGCCCGCCCAGGCGGCGAGCGCGCCGAGCAGCAAGCGGCTGCGCGACGACTTCAACGGCGACGGCTACCCGGACGTGGCCGTGGGTGCCCCCATGGCCACCGTCGGCGGCTCGGAGGGTGCGGGCGCCGTGAGCGTCCTCTTCGGCGGCCCCGGCGGCCTGTCCTCCGCCCGCAAGCAGGTGCTGACCTGGCCGGACCGCTCGGGCATCAGCAACCCTGGGGACGCGCGCTACGGCACGAACCTGCGCAGCGCCGATCTGGACAACGACGGTTACGCGGATCTCGTCGGCCGCCTCTGGGGGATGTCGACGGACGGCGACAAGGGCACGGTGCTGGCCGTCAACTGGGGTGGCGCATCCGGCCTTTCGAAGAACGTCACGATCCTGAAGCCCGTCCCCGGCGAGCAGAAGGACGCCACCGGCGACCTCGATGTGGGCGACGTGGACGGTGACGGCGTCCCCGACATCGCGGTGGGCGACGTGCGGCGCGGCGGCCACGTCCTGCACGGCCCGGTCAGCCGCACCGGCCAGTGGAGCAGGGTCAGCTCCTTCACGGTCGACGGCACGGACGTCCTCGACACCTCGGAGATCGCGGTGGGTGACGTGACCGGCGACGGAGTGGGCGATCTGGTGATCCTCGGCTTCGGTCCGGGCGACCCGTGGCAGCAGCACACGTACCTGCTGAAGGGCGGCCGCACCGGTCTCGCCGCCCCGGTCGAGATCAAGGACGCGGACGGTGCGGGCGTCGGTGGTAACGCCGTGGGCATCGCCGACCTGGACAAGGACGGCCACGGGGACATCGTCATCGGGCGCGGCGACGAGTGGGCGAACGAGGACACCCCGGTGAAGAAGGGCGGCGCGCTCTTCATCTCGTACGGCGGCCCACAGGGGCAGAGCACCGGCCGCAAGCCCGTCTGGATCAACCAGGACACCGAAGGCGTCTCGGGCACGGCCGAGTACCACGACCGGATGGGCTACAGCCTGGCGCTGGGCGACACGAACGGCGACGGCTACCCCGACATCGCCGTGGGCCTGCCGAACGAGAAGATCAAGGGCATCGCCGACGCCGGCCGGGTCCTGGTGCTCAAGGGCGGCCCGAACGGCGTGAGCGGTGCGGGCTCCAAGGAGTTCGGCCAGTACACGGCCGGGGTTCCGGGGGTGGCCGAGGCGGGCGACCAGTTCGGCCAGGCCCTCTCGCTGGGCGACTACGACGGCAAGGGCCGTACGGAGATGGTGGTCGGCGCCCCGACGGAGAACAGCGGCAGGGGCGCCCTGTGGATCTTCGCTACGGATGCCTCCGGCGTCATCGCAAAGGGTTCCGTCTCGTTCGGCGCGGCCACGATCGGCGCCCCGACCGGCCCGTCCCGCTTCAGCCAGACGCTGACGCACTGACGCACTGGCGGACTGGCGGACTGGCGGACTGACGGGCTGACGGGCTGCGCGGAAGGGTGTGCGGGGGCGACGGTGCCCCCGCACACCGGCACGCCAGTCGGTCGCCCTTGACGTACGGGGACGCAGGCGGTGCAGGGTGCGACGCGACGCCCGAGGAGACCTACGTGATCGAGGCGCGGATCAGGCGGAAGCAGGAGCGCTGCGGCGGAGAGTGGTGAACGGGGCGAAGCGACCCCACGCACGCGGGATCTCCGTCAGGTGCGGACGGCAGGCAGCTTCTCCTCGACCCGTGGGGCGAGTTCGTCGAGGCCCTTGCAGAGGTCCTGCTGGGTGGGTTCGGCGTCGGAGACACCCAGGAACTCCGAGAGCTTCAGCTCGGCGGACGAGGTGCCGTCGATCTCGAAGAGCAGTGCGCAGCTGACGTCTTTGCCGGGTGTTGTGTTCCGCCAGACCCGGCGGCCGTTGACGGCCTGCCGTTCGGCGATCTTCTCCCCGGAGGAGGAGCCGAGGGCTTCCAACTCCTTGTCGGCGGACCGGTTCCGGAGCGTGAGGATCAGGACGGTGCTCGCGTCCTCGAAGAACTTCGTGCCCTCCCACATGCAGTCGCCCGACGCGGTGAGCGGCTTGGCGTCATGGAGCCGGTACTCGTCGAGTTCGTCCGCCGTGAAGAAGTCGCACGGCTTGATGTCCGCGATGCCGGAGGGCCGTGGCCCGGGCGGCTCCGGGTCGGACGAGCACGCGGAGAGCGCGCCGCACACGGTCGTCAGCGCGACGCAGGCGACCAGCAGATCCCGTCCCCTCATCCACCCACTCCTCATGACTCCCCGTGCCCCGCGGCCGTTCCACCATAGCGAACTCACCACCCTGGCCGCCGTGTTCTCGTACCGACTGCCACGGCTCCGCTCAACTGTCATTACCCGGAGGCCGACTGACGATGCGTGGCGTCTCATGGTCGTGACGCGCTAAAGCCAGCCCTTCTCGCGCGCGATGCGGACGGCCTCCGCGCGGTTGCGGGCCGCCATTTTCTGGATGGCCATGGAGAGGTAGTTGCGGACCGTTCCCTGCGAGAGGTGGAGAGCTGCGGCGATCTCCGCGTTGGTGGAGCCGTCGGCCGCCGTGCGCAGTACGTCGCGTTCGCGGTCGGTGAGGGGGCTCGCCCCGTCGGCGAGGGCCGCTGCCGCGAGGGTGGGGTCGATGACGCGTTCACCGGCGAGCACCTTCCGTACCGCCGCGGCGAGCTGGGAGGCCGGGGCGTCCTTCACCAGGAAGGCGTCGGCGCCCGATTCCATGGCCCGGCGCAGGTAGCCGGGGCGGCCGAAGGTGGTGACGACGACGACCTTCACGGCCGGGAGTTCGCGCTGCAGGACCGCCGCCGCCTCGATGCCCGTCATGCCCGGCATCTCGATGTCCAGGAGCGCCACGTCGATGTCGTGCTCGCGGGCGGCGGCCAGTACCTCGTCGCCGCGGGCGACCTGGGCCACCACCTCGATGTCGGGCTCCAGGCCGAGGAGTGCCGCGAGGGCCTCGCGCACCATGGACTGGTCCTCGGCCAGGAGAAGTCTGATCATGCTCATTCCGTGGATCCTAGGCCGGAATCGAGCGGAACACTCAAGGTCAGGGTGAAGCCTTTGCCGGAAGCGGAGACGGCGTCGCCGGCCGAGGTCCGCAGCGTGCCGTCGACCGTGGCGAGGCGTTCGCCGATGCCGGTGAGGCCGTTGCCGGGCTTGCTGCCCGAGGGGCCGACTCCGTCGTCGCGGACGGTGAGTTCGAGGAGTCTGCCGTCCAGGGTCTGGCGCGGGGCGAGGGTGACCGTGCAGTGGCGGGCCCCGCTGTGGCGTACGACGTTGGTGACGGCCTCCCGCAGCGCCCAGGCGAGCACCTCCTCCGGCTTCTCGGGGAGGCCCTCGGGGGACTCGGCCGGGACGTCGGCGGTGATGCCCGCGGCGGCGAGTGCGGTGCGGGCGCCAGCGAGTTCGCCGGGGAGGGTCGGGCGGCGGTAGCCGGTGACCGCTCCGCGTACGTCGATCAGCGCCTGGCGGCTGACCTGCTCGATGTCCGCGACCTGGGCGGCGGCCTGTTCCGGGTGGTCGGGGAGCATCCGGCCGGCCAGCTCGCTCTTGAGCGTGATCAGGGAGAGCGAGTGGCCGAGCAGATCGTGCAGATCGCGGGCGAGCCTGAGCCGTTCCTCGTTGGCGGCGAGCTGGGCGACGGTGGCGCGGGCCTCGCGCAGCTCGATCGTCGTACGGATCAGCTGCCTCACCCCCGTCATCGAGAACCCGCCCAGCAGTGCGGGAAAGGCCAGGGCGGTGATGACCTCGCGGGGGTGGCCGCCGGCCAGGCCCATGAGGACCATGACCCCCGTGACGGCGGGGATCAGCCAACGGGCCGTCCGCAGCGGCAGGGTGGCACCGACGGAGACCGCGACGTACACGAAGAGGACCAGCCACGAGGTGCCGAGCGTCAGGGTGAGGACGACGGACAGGGCGCCGAGGAAGGCGATCGCGGAGTGCACGAGACGGCTGTCCAGCGGCTTGGACGTGTGGCGGACGACCAGGACCAGATAGGCCCCGACGAAGGTCACCAGGCCGAGCGCGCCGAGCGCCGTCGCCCACGGGGTGTGGTTGCCCCCGGTCAGATCCGTGACCGGGGCGCCCATGAACGCGAGCCAGATACCGATCCAGAGCAGCTTGATCCAGACCTGCTTGCGGTTCGTGGGCGGGCGCCCGACGCCCACGGACGTCTCGTCGTCGTTCACGCCTTCAGGGTGTCCTTCCGGTAGAGCCAGGCCGCGCCGCCCGCGAAGACCAGGAAGTAGGCACAGAGGATGGCGACGTCCTTGGCGTGCGGCGAACCGCCCATCTCGATCGCCTGGCCGAGAGAAGCGTACGCGTGCGTGGGAAGCCACTCGGAAATGTTCTGGAGCCACTGCGGGAAGGTCGCGCTGGGCATCCACAGGCCGCCGAGGATGGAGAGCCCGAAGTAGATGATCATGGTGAGCGGGCGGACCGCGTCCCCGCTGGCGAGGTAGCCGATGGCGACGCCGAGCGCCGCGAAGACCAGCGAACCGGCCCAGATGACCCCGGCCAGCGCGAACCACTGCCAGGTCTCGACCCGTACGTGCTTGACGGCGGCGGCGACCAGGAAGACCACGACGATGCAGGGCAGGGTGACCGTCGCCGCGCTGGCGATCTTCGCCAGGATGTAGCCGCGGCTGGGCAGCGCGGTCAGCCGCAACTGGCGGACCCAGCCCCTCTCGCGCTCCTTGGCGATGCGTTCGCTGTTGCCCATGAGGACGGCGGTCAGCGCCCCGAAGGAGGCCATCGAGACCATGAAGAAGGCCTGGAAGGTGAGCTCGGTGTGCGGGATCCGGTCGGTGGTGTTCTGGGTGCCCGAGATGAGGAGATAGATCACCGAGGGGTAGATGACCGAGAAGAACATGAACTTCTTGTTCCGCAGGGTGCGGGTGACTTCGAGCCTGATCAGGGTATTCATGCGGTCCTGGCCTCCTCGGCCTCGGTGATGGCGACGAAGGCCTGCTCCAGGCCGAGTCCGGCGACTTCGAGTTCGCGCGGGTAGAGGCCGAGTCCGTACACGGCGTGGACGGTCGCGTCGGCGTCGTGCGACTGGATCCGGACCCGGTTGCCGGTGATGTCGAGCGCGGCGAGGAACGGCAGGCCGCGCAGGGCCGCCTCGTCGACCGGGCCCTCCAGCTCGAAGGAGATCCGGCGGGCCCCGGCCTTCGCCTTGATCTCGGCGGCGGTGCCGTCGGCGAGGAGCCGGCCCTTGTGGAGGACGAGGACGCGGTCGGCGATCGCGTCGGCCTCTTCGAGGTAGTGGGTGGCGAACAGGACGGTACGGCCCTGCCCGGCCTGTTCGCGCATGGTGGCCCAGAAGGCCTGCCGGGCGGTGACGTCCATGCCGGTGGTCGGCTCGTCGAGGACGATCAGGTCGTTGGCGCCGGCGGTGGCGAGCGCGAAACGGACGCGCTGTTCCTGGCCGCCGGAGAGCTTGTTGACCATTCGGTCGGCGATCTGCGCGATACCGGCGCGGGACAGCACCTCCGCCACCGGGAACGGCTTGGGGTGCAGGTCGCAGGCGAGGCCGACCAGTTCCTTGACCGTGACGTCCTCCATCAGGCCGCCGGTCTGGAGCATCGCGCCGACCCGGCCCGCGGCGATGGCGTTCTGCGGGGTCGTGTCGAACACCCGGACCGAACCGGCGTCGGCGGTGCGCAGGCCCAGCAGCAGATCCAGGGTGGAGGACTTCCCGGCGCCGTTGGGGCCGAGGAGCGCCACGGTCTCGCCGGGGTGCAGGTCGAGGGTGAGCCCGTCGACGGCGCGTACCGCTCCGTACGCCTTGCTGACCTGATCGAAGCGGACCGCGGCGGTCTTCGCCCCGGTGGCCTCGGCGGTTGTCGTTGTCATGCGTCAAGCGTGGCCGAGGAGGGGGTGGCCGCGGCAGGGCCGCCGGTCGTGGAAACGGGATGACAGATGTCATGCGGTGCGCATGACTCCGCGGCCGCCGGCGCGGTCCGGGGCATCGTCCGGATACGGCGCCGCCCCCGGCCGGGGGTCCGGTCGGGGGCGGGCGTGCGGTGCGGTGCGCCGGGTCCTGCGGTCAGCCGTTGCCGCCGAGGTCGATGACCACGGTCCGCTCGGCAGGGGTCTTGCCGAGCAGTGCGCTCTGCATGGCGTGTGCCACGTCGTCCGCGCTGAGCTGGTGCTTCTTGCCGTCGCCCTTGGTGATCATGATGCCGTCGAAGACGCCGTCGCAGAGGGTGTCGATGGCCTTCTTGTCGTAGTGCGGGACCAGCTTGCCCTCGACCGGCACCATCGAGAGGATCTGCGGCAGCGACCTGGCCGGGCCGAACTGGATCTGCTTGGCGCCGGCCTTGATGGTGATCAGGCCGGACATCGCAGGCTTCGCGAACTCCTTCATCGCCCGGTCCAGTTCGGCCTGGGTGATGGTGGGTTCGCTGGTGGTGACGGGCAGTTGGACGACCTTCGTCCGGCCGGTCTGCACCTGGGCGCGGTACGCGTCGCGCACCGAGGTCATCGACTGGTTGACGTCCAGCGTCTTGCCCGACTTCCCGGGTACGGCGACGGCCTTGCCCGGCTCGAACTTGATCGTGCCGTCGTTGGCCGAGCCCGAGACGCCCGCCAGGTCCGTCAGTGCGACGCCGAGCTTCTCCTTGTCGACCGGGATCACCGGGTCGACGGCGCGCTTGCCGCCGAAGAGCGAGCCGATGACGGAGACCGGGTTGTAGTCGCTGCCCGCCGCCGAGCGCACGGTCTCCTGGCTGTCCAGGGCGAGCCCGGCCTTGTCCGGTGCGAGCTCGGTCTTCCTGCCGTCCACCGAGAGCTGGAGCGGGGTCGCGGCACGCTTGCCGAGGGCGGCGTCCAGCTTGGTGACGCCCTCTTCCTTCGTGCCGCCGCCGATGTCGACGCCGAGGACGGTGGTGCCCTTGGGCACGTCGGAGTGGTTCATCAGCAGCCCGGCGCCGTAGGCGACACCGAGCAGCACGACGACACCGGCGCCGAGGAGGACCAGCTTGGAGCGGCCCTGCTTCTTCGCGGGCGCGGGCGCCGGTTCGGGACGCGGGGCGGGAGCCGGCGACGCGGCGGCGGGACCGCCGGGTCCGGCCGGTCCGGTGCCCATCGGGTCGGCCGGGCCGCGGGGCGCCGTTCCGGAGCCGTCCGCACCGGGCGTGCCCGGGAACAGGGACGGCGCCCGGAACTCCGGCGGAACGACGGGGATGCCGCTGGTGAGCGTGTCCCCGGAGACGTTGCCGCCGGGACCGGAGGCGGCCGGGGCCGGGGCCGGGGCCGCGAACTGCGGCGTCAGCACCGCGGTGTCGTCGGACATCCGCGGCGGGCCGTCGGGGCCGGAACCGGAGCCCGTCGGGCCGGAGCCCATGGGGCCCTGGCCGCCCGGTCCGCCGAGGTTCGGCGTGAGGGACGAAGTACCGGTGACCGGGCCCGTGGTGGGTCCGGCGGGGCCGGGGGTACGCACGCCGAGGTTCGGCGTCGGACGCGAGCCGCCGGACGCGGGGCCACCGGTCCCGAAGTCGTCGGGGCGAGGGGCGCCCTGGTCGCCGCCGCGCTGCGGACCGTCCGAGAAGTACGGCAGATCGGCACGGGGCGGCGTGGGTGCGGCACCTCCAGCGTCTCCGACGCCACCGGCCGTACCGCCACCTGCCGTACCGCCGCCGGGCGCACCGCCACCGGCGACCGAGGTGTTCGTGGGGGCCTTGCGCGGGGCGAACCAGTCGCTGCCGCTCTTCTCCCTGGCCGGCTTGTCGGCAGCCGGTTCCGCGCTCGCGGAATCGGTCCGGGCCTCGGCAGCCGACGGGGCGTCGGACGCGCCCGGCGCACCGTCCGCCGCGGGCGAACCGGGGCGCGGAATGCTGCCGGTGCGCTCGGCGTCGGGGTTGTCGGTGTCGCCCACGGGCGTGCGCATGACGACGGGCGGGATGGGACGCGAGCCCGGAATGTTGATCCGGATACGCGTCGTCAGGGTCGTCTCGGTCCTCGGCTCCTCGGACTGGGACGGGTCCGCAGGCTCCGGGGCCCCCGCCGGGGCATCCTGCGAGGGGTGCAGCGACGGATACTGGCGGGATCCGTACGGCGGCGTCCCCGAGGGGTACGCGGCTCCTCCGCGCCCCTGGGGCCCGGAGGACGAACTGTCAGTTTCACGACTCAAAGCAGGTTCTCCCGATTGGCTCCGCCGCCCGTACTTCCCCCATGCCGCAGGCCAGGGGACGGCTCGGCGCGCGAACCACCATACTGGGCGCCGCCGGCGCACACCCCGCGACCGGGGGAAACGGCCGTGCGGACACCGGACGGACAAGGGGCATTACGGGATCGGACGTGGCACATTACTTGCCAGGTCGGCCACTGTCGGCGCCCTGTTGGGGCGACCGCGACATGGTGGCACAGATCACAGCGACAGCCATCCCGCCCAGCATGAAAAGAGTCAGGCCCAGTTCATCGCCGAAGACATAGTCGCCTTCCGGGCGTCCACCCAGCAGAACGACGATCGAAATCAGCCATCCCGCGGCGGGCGCCAGGGCGCCGAGCTGGGTGCCGAAGAGGAGGCGTCCGCCGTGGAAGAGCCCGGCGGCGGCCAGCAGCGCGAGCAGCAATCCGGCGGGGAACCAGGCGGCTTGGACGAGTGCCCCGGCGAGCCCCACGAGCGCGCCCAGCACTGCGAGGCCCGCATAGGCGGCGATCCGCCCGGGGTTGAGGGGCGCGGCGAGGCCGGTGGGCGCGCCGCCCCCGGCGGCGTTCGAGGGGCGCGGTGCGCGCTGCTTGCCGCCGCTCATCGCTCCGCTCCCGCCACGCCCGCGAACAGGTCGTCCTCCCGGGCCCCCCGGGGGGCTCCGGAATCGCCGCGCACCAACTCGTAGTACTCGGTGGTGAAGAGGGGCTGGCCGAGGTCGTTGGAGAGGGCGAAGAAGGGACCGTCCACGGAGATCTGGGTGGCGTGGGCCCGCATCGCGGTGCTCTTGGCGGCGGCGTGGGCCGTTCCGTCGATCTGCGCGGTGATCCTGGCGTCGTCGACCACGCCCGGTACGTCATCGATGGCGGCGATGGAGGGGAAGGCGTCCGGCGCCGTCTCCCGGAGGCGGGCGAAGCCCTCCTCGGCGACCGTGCGGGGCACCCGGTTCCAGTAGATCTTGGCGATGGTGTGCGGGGCGTCGGACCCGGTGCGGTACCCGGGATCGGCGGCGAGCTCGGCTGCGCGCATCGCGACGCGGTGGGCCTGGATGTGGTCGGGGTGTCCGTAGCCGCCGTCGGGGTCGTAGGTGACCAGGACCTGCGGGCGCACCGAGCGGATCACCTCCACCAGGTGCCCGGCGGCTTCGTCCACGTCGGCGGCCCAGAAGGCGCCGGGGCGGTGGTTCTGCTCGGCGCCCATCATTCCGGAGTCGCGGAAGCGTCCGGGCCCGCCCAGGAGCCGGTGGTCGGTGACCCCCAGCTCCTTCATCGCCGCGTCGAGCTCGCCCCGGCGGTACGGGCCCAGGGTGTCGTCCCGGTCGGCCGCGAGATGGGCGAGCGAGGGCGGGATGACCTCGCCCTCCTCGCCGAGCGTGCAGGTCACCAGGGTGACCTGGGCACCCTCGGCCGCGTACTTGGCCATGGTGGCGCCGTTGTTGATCGACTCGTCGTCGGGGTGCGCGTGCACCAGGAGGAGACGCCGGGCGGGATGGTCCGTCATGGGGACCACCCTACGAGCCGGGCGCACCGATCACCGCCCGCGTCACCACCGCACCCCGCACACCGACCACCGCGCACCGACCGCCGACGGGCCGGGCCTCAGAACTTGAGGCTTCCGATCATGCCCGCCACATTCGTGGTCAGGTTCGAGATGCTCGGCGCGATCGACGAGCTGGCGAGATAGAAACCGAGCAGTGCGCAGACCACCGCATGTCCGCCCTTCAGTCCGGATTTCCGGATCAGCAGGAAGACGACGATCGCCAGCAGCACCACCGCCGAAATCGAGAGTGCCACGGCGGTTCACCTCCATCAGTACGGTCGGGACGGGCAGCACACATGGAGCCAGCAGGTTCATACCCACCGAGCGCTACGGATCATAACTATCCGTCGTAACGCATTGATCGGGGCACAGCAGCACGAGGGGCGCACGACCGGGCGGTCGGGGACTAGGTTCGATGCATGACTTCGCAGAAGATCTCCTTTCCCCGTCAGCACGCCAGGACGATGCGGTTCACCCTCGGCGCCCCTCGGTCGTTCACCGTTTCACCCGACGGGGAGCGGGTGATCTTCCTGCGCTCGGGCTCCGGGACGGACCGTTCGGGCCGGTTGTGGGTCCTCGACCTGCCGAAGGACGGAGCGCCCCGGGAGCGCGTGGTCGCCGATCCCCAGGCCCTGCTGGGGGGTTCGGCGGAGCGGCTGTCGGCGCAGGAGCGGGCCCGGCGCGAGCGCAGCCGAGAGGGGTCGTCGGGGATCGTCGGCTACGCGGTCGACGCGGCGGCCGAGTTGGCCGCCTTCGCGCTCTCCGGGAAGGTGTACGTCGCCGAACTGCGGGCGGGTACGGCCCGCGCGCTGCCGGTGCCGGGCCCGGTGATCGACCCCCGGCCGTCACCGGACGGACGACACATCGCATATGTGTCCAAGGGTGCACTGCGGGTCGTGGGCGCGGAGGGCGACGGCGACCGGGCGCTCGCCGAGCCGGACGGGGACGATGTCTCGTACGGTCTCGCGGAGTTCATCGCGGCCGAGGAGATGCAGCGCTCGCGCGGCTTCTGGTGGTCGCCGGATTCGGACCGGCTGCTGGTCGCCCGGGTCGACAACGCCCCCGTGCAGCGGTGGTGGATCGCGGACCCCGCGCACCCGGACCTCAGGCCCGCCGAGGTCGCCTACCCGGCGGCCGGGACGCCCAACGCCGACGTGCGGCTCTTCGTGCTGGGCCTGGACGGCGCCCGCACCGAAGTGGTCTGGGACCGGGCGCGCCACCCCTATCTGGCGCAGGTGCACTGGTCGTCGCAGGGGGCGCCGCTGCTGCTGGTGCAGTCCCGCGACCAGCAGAGTCATCTCTTCCTCGCGGTGGACCCGGAGACCGGTTCGACGCGGACGGTGCATGCCGACGAGGACCCGGTTTGGCTGGAAATCTTTCCCGGGGTGCCCGCCTGGGCGCCGGACGGCCGACTCGTGCGGATCGCGGACGAGGGCGGGGCGCGGGTGCTCGCGGTCGGCGACCGGCTGCTGACCGGAGCGCAGTTGCAGCTCCAGGCGGTGCTGGACATCGGCGAGTCGGACATCCTGATCTCGGCCACGGCCGGTGAGGAGGCGGCCGAGCCGGAGCTCGGCGAGACCCATGTCTACCGGGTCAACGAACTGGGCGTGGAACGAGTGTCCGAAGGGGCCGGGGTGCACTCGGCGGTCCGCGCGGGCGGGGTGACGGTGCTGGTCACCCACTCCCTGGACCGGCCGGGGGCCCTGGTCGAGGTGGTCCGGGACGGCAAGCGGATCGCGACCGTGACGAGCCATGCGCAGGAGCCGGTCCTCTCCGCCCGGGTCCACCTCACCGAGGGGGGCGCACGGCGAATTCCGTGCGCCGTGCTGCTCCCCGAGGGGTACAAGGAGTCGGACGGTCCGCTTCCGGTACTGATGGATCCGTACGGCGGACCGCACGGCCGCCGGGTGGTCGCCGCGCACAATCCGCATCTGACGTCGCAGTGGTTCGCGAACCAGGGCTTCGCGGTCGTGGTCGCGGACGGCCGGGGCACACCGGGTCGTTCGCCCGGCTGGGAGAAGTCGGTCAAGAACAACCTGGCGCTCTCCATGGACGACCAGGTCGAGGCCCTGCACGCCCTCGCGGACCGGTTCCCGCTGGACCTCGGCAAGGTCGCGATCCGCGGCTGGTCGTTCGGCGGATATCTGGCCGCCCTGGCCGTGACCCGCCGGCCCGACGTCTTCCACGCGGCGGTGGTCGGCGCCCCGGTGACCGACCAGCGGCTGTACGACACCCACTACACCGAGCGTTATCTCGGCGACCCGGCGAAGCAGCCCGAGGTGTACGCGCACAACTCGGTGATCACCGACGAGGGGCTCTCGGAGGCCGCCGAGCAGGTGCGGCCGATGATGATCGTCCACGGCCTCGCGGACGACAACGTGGTGGTCGCGCACTCGCTCAGGTTCTCGTCGGCGCTGCTCTCGGCCGGACGCCCGCACGAGGTGCTGCCGCTCAGCGGGGTGACGCACATGACCCCGCAGGAGCAGGTGGCGGAGAATCTGCTGCTGCTCCAGGTCGACTTCCTGAAGCGGTCGTTGGGGCTGCTCGGCTGAGAGCCTGTCGGGTGACCTCTGATCGGGCGGTCACCCGGCAGCCTCTGAGCCGTCGCCCTCCCCGTCACCAGCCGGGCGGCGGCTGGGACGGGGGCGGCGGCCCGAAGACGCCGGGGCGCGGATAGCCGTACCCCTGCCCGTAGCCCTGGTCGGGCAGCGGCGGGGGTGCGGCCGGGCCCGGCCGGGCCAGCGCCAGCAGCACCACGACGCCGACGAACACCTCGAAGAACCCGGTCGCCACGGTGAGCTGGGCCTCGACCGGCAGATCGGCGAAGTGCTCCAGCAGCTCTTCGTGCACCGACCGGGCCACGCCCACCCCGCCGCCGCCCAGCAGCAGCGCGGCGGCGATCAGGCCGAACGGGCGCGCGTGCACGGCGCGCGGCAGCCCGCTCACCCCGGCGAACAGGCAGAGCAGCGCCAGGACGGCCGTGAACCAGCCGGGCGGCGGGTCGGTCAGTCCCTGGAAGATCTTGTCCCCGCCCAGGAACCAGTCGGGGTAGATGTACGGGATCCGCACCGCCTGACGGATCTCCCAGGCGATCGTGACCGCTCCCGCCGCGCCGAGGCAGAGGAAGGCGATCACCCCCGCGCCCTGTCCGGGCCGGGCCGGGGCGTCTTCGGAGAAGTCGTGCGGTGCCCGGCGGCCGGCCGCCGGGCACCGGCGGCCGGCCGCCGCGGTGATGATCAGCGCGATGCCCGCCGCGAGCGACGCGAAGGCGCAGAGCAGGGCGCGGGTGCGCAGGTCGTCGACGAACCGGCCGTCCATCCGGGGCTCGCCGATGTTCCAGAGTCCGGGCAGCCGTACCACGATCGTGAGCACACCGGTGGCGACCAGCGTGGCGGCGGCCACCGAGGACCGCAGGGACGCGACGGCCGCGGCGACGTACACCGCGAACAGCACCACGTCGTACGGCGAAGTGGCCGGGTTCAGCGTTATCTGCGCGTCGCGATAGCCGGCCCAGTAGTGCCACAACCGCTCGATGCCGTCGGCCGCCCTGACGTCCCGTACGACCCAGCCCGCGACGATCAACGCGAGCACGGCGCAGAGAACGGCACCTGTGACCCTTGCCCCCCGAGTGAGTATCACCCGAGCGATACTTCACCGTCCCCGCCCGCCGGACAAGGGGTTCGTCGGCGTGGTGCGTCAACGGGCAACCGGCCGGGAGGACTTGAAGGCCTCCCGGCCGGTACACGGCACCCGCACGGCCGTACCCGGACATGCTGTCCGGTCCGTATATCGGACGTGAGACGCCCGGGTTGCCCACGCGTTAACGCGCCCGCGTCAGCCGCCCCGGGCGGACCCGGACGGAGCCGCCCCGTTCTCCCCGTCCGAACCGTCCGAACCCTCCACACCGTCCGCACCCTTCGAACCCTCCGGCGGACCGTCCTCCTCCGCTGTCTCCCCCGGCGTCTCCTCCGCCACCTCCCCCGGCGTCTCCAGCAGCCCCTCCGGCGGCACCACCTGCTTCTCCTCCGCGAAGTGGCAGGCCGAGTCGTGCCCGGCCGGGGTGTCCGCCAGCCGGAAGACGGCCGGGACCGCCAGCAGCGGCACCTCCAGTTCGCACCGCTCCTGCGCCTTCCAGCACCGGGTGCGGAAGCGGCAGCCGGAGGGCGGGTTGGCGGGCGAGGGGACGTCGCCGTGCAGGATGATCCGCTCCCGGTGCTCCCGGGCAGCCGGGTCCGGCACCGGGACGGCGGACAGCAGCGCCTGGGTGTACGGGTGCGTGGGATGGTCGTAGATCTGCTCGTCGGAGCCGATCTCGACGATCCGGCCCAGGTACATCACGCCGACCCGGTCGGAGATGTGCCGGACGATCGACAGGTCGTGCGCGATGAAGACGTAGGCGAGCCCGAACTCCGCCTGGAGCCGGTCCAGCAGGTTGACGACCTGCGCCTGCACGGAGACGTCGAGGGCGGAGACGGGTTCGTCGGCGACGATGATCTCGGGGTTCAGCGCGAGGCCGCGGGCGATACCGATGCGCTGGCGCTGGCCGCCGGAGAACTGGTGCGGGTAGCGGTTGATGTACTCCGGGTTGAGGCCGACGACGTCCAGCAGGTCCTGCACCTTGCGGCGCCGCTCCCCCTTCGGGGCCACCTCGGGGTGGATCTCGTACGGCTCCCCGATGATGTCGCCGACCGTCATGCGCGGGTTCAGCGAGGTGTACGGGTCCTGGAACACCATCTGGATGTTGCGGCGCACGGCCTTCAGGGCACGGCCGGACAGCTTGGTGATGTCCTCGCCCTTGTACTTGATCGCGCCGGCCGTCGGCTGTTCCAGATGGACCAGCATCTTCGCCACGGTCGACTTGCCGCAGCCGGACTCCCCCACGATGCCGAGCGTCTCGCCGGCCGCGAGGTCGAAGGAGACCCCGTCGACCGCCTTGACGGCGCCGATCTGCTTCTTGATCAGGATGCCCTGGGTCAGCGGGTAGTACTTGACCAGATCGCGGACCTCCAGGATCGGTTCGCCGCCTTCGCGCGCTTCAGCGTGCATCGAGCGTCTCCTTCCAGAAGTAGCAGGCGCTCTCGCGGTGCTCGGCCACCTCGAACAGCGGCGGCACCTCGCCCCGGCAGATCTCCTGGGCCATCGGGCAGCGCGGGTTGAAGGCGCAGCCGGGCGGGATGTGCAGCAGGTTGGGCGGCAGGCCCTTGATCGCGTACAGCTCCCGGCCCTTCTGGTCCAGGCGCGGGATCGACCGGAGCAGGCCCTTGGTGTACGGGTGGGCGGGCGCCCGGTAGATCTCGTGGACCGGGGCGGACTCGACGATCCGGCCCGCGTACATGACGGCGATCTTGTCGGCGACGTCCGCGACCACGCCCAGGTCGTGGGTGATCAGGATCAGGCCCATGTTCAGCTCGCGCTGGAGCTCGGCGAGCAGGTCCATCACCTGGGCCTGGACGGTCACGTCGAGGGCGGTGGTGGGTTCGTCCGCGATGATCAGCGACGGTTCCAGCGCCATCGCCATGGCGATCATGATGCGCTGGCGCATGCCGCCGGAGAACTGGTGCGGGAAGTTCCCGACGCGTTCCTTCGCCGCCGGGATGCGGACCCGGTCCATCAGTTCCACGGCCTTCAGCTTCGCGTCCTTGTGGGACATCCCCCGGTGCACGACGAACATCTCGCCGAGCTGCTCCCCGACGCTGAGCACGGGGTTGAGGGAGGAGAGCGCGTCCTGGAAGATCATGGCCATCTCCTGGCCGCGGATCTTCCGGCGTTCCTCCTTCTTCATCTTCAGCAGGTCGCGGTCCTTGAAGAGGATCTCGCCGCCGCTGATCTTTCCCGGGGGCATGTCGAGGATGCCCATGATGGCCTGGGCGGTGACCGACTTGCCGGAGCCGGACTCGCCGAGGACTGCCAGCGTCTCGCCCTCGGCCACCGAGTAGTCGACCCCGTTGACGGCCTTGGCCACTCCGTCGCGGGTGTGGAACTCCACGTGCAGATCGCGCACTTCGAGCAACATGGCAGCGGACTCCTCAGCGCAGCTTGGGGTCGAGGGCGTCGCGCACCGCGTCGCCGAGCATGATGAAGGCGAGCACGGTGACCGCCAGGGCTCCGGCGGGCCAGAGCAGCATGTGCGGGGCGTTGCGGATGTACTGGGAGGCGGCGGAGATGTCGATGCCCCAGGAGACGGCCGGCGGTTTCAGGCCGACGCCGAGGAACGAGAGGGTCGCCTCCAGTGAGATGTACGTACCGAGCGCGATGGTCGCGACGACGATGACCGGCGCGATGGCGTTCGGGGTGATGTGGCGCAGCAGCATCCGCGAGTTGGAGGCGCCGAGCGCCCGTGCCGCCTGTACGTAGTCGTTCTGTTTGGCGGTGATCACGGAGCCGCGGGCGATGCGGGCGATCTGCGGCCAGCCCAGCAGCACGATGAAGCCGATCACCGGCCAGACGGTGGAGCTGGTGACCACGGAGAGGAAGACCAGGCCGCCGAGGACCACGGGGATGCCGAAGAAGACGTCGGTGAGGCGGGAGAGGATCGAGTCCCACCAGCCGCCGAAGAACCCGGCCAGGCCGCCGAGGACACCGCCGAGCAGGGTGACGCCGAGGGTGGCGCAGACGCCGACGGTCACCGAGTTCCTGGCCCCGTAGACGGTACGGGTGTACACGTCGCAGCCCTGTCCGTCGAAGCCGAAGGGGTGTCCGGGCTGGGAGCCCTGCTGGGCCTTGGCCAGGTCACAGTTGAGAGGGTCCTGGTCGGCGATCAGCGACGGCCAGATCGAGATGATCACCAGGAAGAGGATGATCAGGGCGGAGATGATGAAGACCGGGTTGCGGCGCAGGTCCCGCCAGGCGTCGGACCACAGGCTGCGCGGCTTCTCGGCCGGGCCGGTGCCCTCGGGGCCGCCGGGTGTCTTTTCGAGGGTCGTGCCCTCCTCCAGGGCGAGGTCCATCACGCCTCCCGCTCCGGCCGGTGAGATCGACTCGTCCGGTGTCTGCTCAGGCATAGCGGATCCTCGGGTCGAGTACGGCGTACAGCAGGTCGACGATCAGGTTCGCCGCCAGGAAGACGAGGACGAGGATGGTGACGAAGCCGACGACGGTCTGGGAGTTCTGGCGCAGGATGCCCTGGTAGAGCTGGAAACCGACGCCGTGGATGTTGAAGATCCGCTCCGTGACGATCGCCCCGCCCATCAGCGCGCCCACGTCGGTGCCGATGAAGGTGACGACCGGGATCAGTGAGTTGCGCAGCAGGTGCCGGATGACGACGCGGCGCCTGGGCAGGCCCTTGGCGACGGCGGTACGGACGTAGTCGGCGCGGGCGTTCTCCGCGATGGAGGTCCGGGTGAGCCGGGTGACGTACGCCAGGGAGACCGAGGCGAGGACGAGGCCGGGCACGAGCAGCTCGTTGAAGGGGGCCTCCGGCGAGACGGAGGGTTTGATGATGCCCCACTCGACTCCGAGGAGGAGCTGGAGCAGCAGGCCGGTGACGAAGGTCGGGATGGAGATGACGACCAGGGTCAGGATGAGCACGGTGGTGTCGACGGGGCGGCCGCGGCGCAGGCCGGTGACGACGCCGAGGCTGATGCCGATGACGATCTCGAAGACGATCGCGACGACGGTGAGCCGGATCGTGATGGGGAAGGCGGTGGCCATCAGCTCGGTGACCTTCTGCCCGTTGAACGCGGTGCCGAAGTCGCCGGTGAAGACATTGCCCATGTAGGTGAGGTATTGCTGCCAGACGGGCTTGTCGAGGCCGAACTCCGCGCGGAGCTGGGCCTCGGTCGCGGGGTCGCACGCGCGGTCGCCGCAGAGACCCGCGATGGGGTCGCCCATCACGTTCACCATGAGGAAGATCAACAGCGTCGTGCCGAAGAAGACCGGGATCATCTGCAGCAGCCGCCGGATCACATAACGTCCCATGCGGGGCTCCGGGGGTCGCGGGGGTCAGGGGCTCGGGAGTGACGCGTCGGGGGGACGGGCAGGCCGGGAGGCCGGCGCCAGGAGCGCACCGGCCACCCGGCCTCAACGGGTCACTTGACCTTGATCTGCTCGTAGACCGGGACGCTGAACTGGTTCAGCGACACGTTGGAGATCCGGTCCGAGTAGCCGGCGCTGCCGTTCTGGTACCAGAGCGGGATGACGGGCATCTGGGCGACCAGGACCTTCTCCGCGTCCTGGAAGGTGGAGACGGCCCTGGCCCGGTCGGACTCGGCGTTGGCCTTGTCGACGAGCCCGTCGAACTCCTTGTTGCTCCACTTGCCGTCGTTGGACGAGGCGTCGGTGTAGTACAGGGGCTGGAGGAAGTTCTGGATGAGCGGGTAGTCCATCTGCCAGCCGGCCCGCCAGGCACCGGTCAGCTTCTGCTGGGTGACCTGGTTGCGGAAGTCTGCGAAGGTGCCGACCGGGGCGCCGACGCAGGCCTTGTTGTTGCCCATCACCTTGTTGATGCTGTTGCAGACGGCGTCGACCCACTCCTTGTGGGAGCCGGTGTCGCCGTTGTACGAGATCTTGAGCTGGCCGCCGGGGATGCCGCCGCCTTCCTGGATCAGCTTCTTGGCGTTCGCCGCGTTGTACTCGCAGGGCGCGCCGCACAGCCCCTCCTTGAAGCCGCCGTCCACGCCGAGGACCGGGGAGGTCCAGTCGGAGGCGGGGGTGCGGGTCTTCTGGAAGATCTGATCGGTGATCTGCGCGCGGTTGATCGCCATCGACAGGCCCTGCCGGACCTTGGCGCCGTTCGGGGTGTCCCACTTCTTGTCGTAGAAGGGGAAGGCGAGGGTCTGGATGATGCCGGCCGGGGTGTTGATGTACCGGTCGCCGAGGTCCGCCTTGACGTTCTTCAGCTGCGAGGCGGGCACGTCGTCGACGAGGTCGAGGTTGCCGGCCGTCAGGTCCGTGTAGGCGGTGTTGTTGTCGGTGTAGACCTTGAGGTCGATGCCGCCGTTCTGCGCCTTGTCGGCTCCGGGGTACTTGTCCCACTTGCGCAGGCTCATCGAGGAGCCCTTGGTGTACTTGTCGACGGTGTACGGCCCGTTGCCGATCGGCTTGGCCACCCAGGCGGCGTGGTCGGTGTAGAACGCCTTGGGCAGCGGGGCGAAGGCCGGGTAGCCGAGGGTGTCCGGCCAGAGGGAGAACTTCTGCGACAGCTTGACGGTGAACGTCTTGTCGTCGACGACCTTGAGGCCGGAGAGCGTGTTCGCGGTGGAGCTGCCGGTGTCCGGGTGGACGTCCTTGTAGCCGTCGATGTAGCCGAAGAAGTAGGCGTTCTTCTGATTGTTCTTCAGCAGGGCGCCGTAGTTCCAGGCGTCGACGAACGACTTGGAGGTGATCTTCTCGCCGTTGCTGAAGGTCCAGCCGTCCTTCAGGGTGATCGTGAAGTTCTGGTTGTCCTTGGTGTCGATCTTCTCGGCGAGCATGTTGTCGGCCGCGCCGGTCTTCGGGTCGTACCGCTTGAGCCCGCGGAAGACCATGTCGAGGACCTTGCCGCCCTGCACCTCGTTGGTGTTCGCGGGTTCCAGCGGGTTCTGCGGGTCACCCCACGAAGAGCTCACGATTCCGTTCGCCCCACCGCCGCCACTGCTGCTGCCCCCGCCGCCACATGCCGTCGCCGCCAGGGCGACGACGACCGCGCATGCGGCCCACCTGGCCTGTGTGGCTCCGCGCATGGAGTGCCTCCTCGTAGTGCTCCGTCTCACTTAGGGTCAAATATCACCGCATCACGGACATCACGCACATTTACTCCACCCATTCGGGCGCGCCGGAGCCCACCCGAGTGGCACCTCACGACCGGAGGAGCTCCGGCCGTGACCCCCGGCAGACGGCGGAGCGATAACGACCACGCATCGAATGCGCATCGACCGCGAACCCGGGCGACCGGCCGTACGAATTCCGAGACATCCGCGCCCGCATATCGGATTCATTGCCGGACTTCACCCGTTAAGTCGCGAATGCATCTTCGCTATAGCCAAGCGGAACCAAAGACACCCCCTAATTCAGGTCATGAATTGGTCAAATTTCAAAAGAGCGTGCCAAGGGCGTCGGACATTCATTGACCCTGCATGAATTGCGTTGAAAAAGTCCGGGTAGCCCGTAGGTGTTGCCCTGCGGAGTCCTTCGACCCTCCGGGCCAGGAGCACCATGACAAGTCCAACCACGAACGCAGCCAAGACAGTTGAAGCGGTGGACGCGAAGTCGCAGATACCGGGCGCTTCGACACCCAAGGGCGCCGAAGGGCGCTCACCGGGAAAGCTGGCCTGGCGGCGCTTCAAGCGCGACCGCACCGGCGTGATTTCGGCCTATGTGGTCATTGCCTTCTTCCTGTTGGCCATCTGCGCACCACTGATCGCCAAGCTCTACGGCAAGGATCCGTACACGACGTACGGCCAGGACAACCCTGAACTGCTCAACGGCTTCGGCTATCCGGCCCTGCCCAACGGCGGTATCAGCGGCGACTTCTGGTTCGGCATCGAGCCCCAGCTGGGCCGGGACGTCTTCACGTTCCTGCTGTACGGGATCCGCACCTCGCTGCTCCTCGCGGCGGCGGCCACCATTCTCGTCACGCTCATCGGCGTGGCCATCGGCATCACCGCCGGTTACCTGGGCGGCAAGACGGACTACTTCATCGGCCGGGTCATCGACATCCTGCTGTCGTTCCCGTCGACGCTCTTCTTCATCGCCTTCATGCCGGTCGTCTACGGGCTGTTCGTCTCGCCGGACGACGAGATCCCGACGTCGCTGCGGGCCATCTGTCTGATCCTCGCCCTCACCGGCTTCGGCTGGGCCTCGATGGCCCGTCTGCTGCGCGGCCAGGTGCTGGCCCTGCGCGAACGGGAGTTCATCGAGGCCGCGAAGGTGACCGGGGCCTCGCCCGCCCGGATCATCTTCAAGGAACTGCTGCCGAACCTCTGGACTCCGATCCTGATCCAGTCCACCCTCGCCCTGCCGGCCTTCGTGACGGCCGAGGCGGGTCTGGCCTTCCTCGGTGTCGGCATCATCGACCCGACTCCCGACTGGGGCGTGATGATCCAGCGCGGGGCGTCGTTCTACACGGACGACATCACCTTCATGCTCTTCCCGGGCATCTCGATGATCATGTTCGTGCTCGCCTTCAACCTGCTCGGCGACTCCGTACGCGACGCGCTCGACCCGAAGTCCAAGGGCTGAGCCTTCGTTCCGCACAGCCCGGCCCCCGTGGTCCGGCCTGCCGTTCCTGCTTCGTCCACCGACCTCAAGGACCGATACGCATGTCTTTCTCCCGCAGAAACTTCCTCATCGCCACCGGTGTGGCGGCCGCTAGCTCCACCGTCCTGAGCGCATGCAGCAGCGGTGACGCGGGCGGCGGCAAGGGGAGCGGCGACGGCCCCAAGAAGGTCACCGGCAGCAAGGGCGCCGAGATCCTGGTCGGCACCAAGGCCGACTCCACCGGCCCCGCCCCCGAGGTCCCGGGCGCGGTCAAGGGCGGCACGCTCTACACGATGGAGACGATGGACTGCGACCACCTGGACCCGGCACAGATCTGGTCGTCGTACGAGAGCCTCCTCACCCCGCTGTTCATGCGCGGCCTGGTCGGCTACAAGGTGGCCGACGACGGCACCACCACCCTCGTGGGCGACCTCGCCACCGACGCCGGCACCACCAAGGACGGCGGCAAGACCTGGTCCTTCACCCTGAAGGACGGCGGGAAGTGGGAGGACGGCTCGGACATCACGATGGAGGATGTCCGCCACACCTTCGAGCGGCTCTTCGCCAAGTTCGTGACGTTCGGCCCGCGTTACCCGCAGCAGTGGCTCGTCGGCGGCGAGAAGTACAAGGGCCCCTACGAGGGCAAGCACCTGGACTCCATCGAGATCGACGGCAAGACCGTCACCTTCCATCTCAAGGAGGCCCGCGCCGACTTCAACTTCACGCTGGGCATGCGTTCCTTCTCCTTGGTGCCGAAGAAGCACGACAACAAGGAGGACTACGACAAGAAGCCGTTCTCCTGCGGCCCGTACAAGATCGACGCCCGTCAGATCGGCAAGTCGATGTCGCTGTCGCGCAACCCGCACTGGGACCCGAAGACGGACCCGATCCGCAACGCGTACCCGGACAAGTTCCAGCTGCAGTTCGGCTTCCAGTGGCTGGCGTCCACGGACCGTTACATGGCGGACCAGGGCAACGACCAGCACACGGTGTCGATCTTCAACGAGGTCGCGGCCGAGCGCATCCAGAAGGCCCTCGGTGACCCGGCGCTGAAGAAGCGCATCATGACGCATCTCGACGCGGCGACGTACTACTACGCGATCAACACCAAGCGGATCCCCGACGTGAAGGTCCGTCAGGCGCTCAACTACGCCTGGCCCGCGCAGCAGACCCAGCTGATCCGCGGCGGCGCCTCCTCCTCCGAGATCGCCACCACGATCATCAGCCCGCTCACCCCGGGCCACATCGACTTCGACCTCTACGGCAAGAAGAAGAAGCCCGCCGGTGACCCGGACAAGGCCAAGCAACTGCTGAAGGACGCCGGCAAGGAAGGCCAGAAGATCATCATCGCCTTCCAGCAGTCCGACAACGCGGTCAAGCAGGCGGTCGCCATCAAGAACGCGCTCACCAAGGCGGGCTTCGACGTGGTGACGAAGCAGGTCGACAAGACCACCTTCTACAGCCAGATCGCCCAGATCGACAACCACTACGACATGTTCGCGGCCGGCTGGTCCGCCGACTGGCCGGGCGGCTACACGGCCCTCCAGCCGACCTTCGACGGCCGGGTGATCGCCGACGGCGCGTCCAACTGGCCCCAGCTGAACGACGCGGGCGTCAACAAGGCCATCGACGCGGCGGCCAAGATCACCGACACGGAAGAGGCCAACAAGGCCTGGGGCGCGATCGACCGGCAGATCATGGAGCTGGCCGCGTGCGTGCCGGACTACTGGCCGATCCGCAACTGGCTGTACGGCTCCAAGGTCGGCGGCGTGGTCTACGACGGCGGAAACAACGGCATCGCGATCACCAAGCTCTACGCCAAGGCGTGATCCCGAGGGGACGGCCTGCCGGACCGGCAGGCCGTCCCCGGTCCCGGTCATTCACCCGCTCTCCGCCCCTCGGCGACGGCGCCGCACCCGGAAAGTCACGACCCCATGTTTCGATTTCTTCTCCGCCGCGTGACCGGCGCTCTCGTCATTCTGTTGATCATCAGCGCCATCACCTTCTACCTCTTCTACGCGATACCCCGTGACCCCGCCCGCCTGGCCTGCGGCAAGGTCTGTACGCCCGAGCTCATCACGCAGATCAAGCAGAACCTGGGTATCGCCGACCCGATGCCCGTCCAGTACTGGAACTGGCTGTCCGGCATCTTCGTCGGGCGCGACTACGGCAACTACGGCCACTGCCCGGCGCCCTGCCTCGGCTACTCGTTCACCAACCGCCAGCCGGTGTTCGGCACGATCATGGACCGGCTGCCGCTGACCCTCTCGCTCTCGCTGGGCGCGGCCTTCTTCTTCCTCGTCTTCGGTGTCGGCGCGGGCATGCTCGCCGCGGTCAAGCAGGGCAAGGCGCTCGACAAGATCGCCAGCTCCGCCTCGCTGCTCGGCTCCTCGCTGCAGATCTACTTCGTCGGCTACATCGCGATGTTCCTCCTGGTGCAGCAGATGGGCCTGCTCGAACAGCCCTCGTACACACCGTTCACCGAGAACCCCGGCAAGTGGGCCGGCGGCCTGCTGCTCCCCTGGCTGGTGCTGTCGATCATCTTCACCGCCAACTACACCCGTATGACCCGCTCCCAACTGGTGGAACAGCTCAGTGAGGACTACGTCCGCACCGCGCGCGCCAAGGGGCTGTCCCGCCGCTCGGTCTTCTTCCGCTTCGCCTGGCGCGGGGCCATGGGTCCGATCGTCACGATCTTCGGCATCGACCTGGGCACCCTGATCGGCGGCGCCATCATCACCGAGCAGACCTTCAGCCTCCAGGGGCTCGGCCAGCTCTCCATCCGCTCCGTCGACACCAGCGACCTGCCCATGCTGCTCGGCGTCACCATCGTCGCGGCGGGCGCGATCGTCTTCGCCAATATCGTCGTGGACGCCGTGTACGGCCTCATCGACCCACGGATCCGGCTCGCCTGACCGCCCCCCGTTCCGGCCCACCTCTTCTCCCGCAACATCCTCCTGGAGCGTCCCCGTGACGAGCACCGATCAGCAGCCACTCCTCTCCGTCAGGGATCTGCACGTCCACTTCTCGACCGAGGACGGCGTCGTCAAGGCCGTCGACGGCCTCTCCTTCGACGTGGAGAAGGGCAAGACCCTCGGCATCGTCGGTGAGTCCGGCTCCGGGAAGTCCGTCACCAACCTGACGATCCTGGGCCTGCACAACCCCGACCACACCGAGATCGACGGCGAGATCCTGCTCGACGGACAGGACCTGCTCGCCGCCTCGGAGCGGCAGCTGGAACGGCTGCGCGGCAACAAGATGGCCATGATCTTCCAGGACGCCCTGGCGTCGCTCTCGCCGTACCACACCATCGGCAAGCAGATCGGTGAGGCCTACCGCAAGCACACCGGGGCCTCCAAGCGCGAAGCCAGGGCGCGGGCCGTGGAGATGCTCACCAAGGTGGGCATCCCGCAGCCCGACATGCGGGTGGACGACTATCCGCACCAGTTCTCCGGTGGCATGCGCCAGCGCGCCATGATCGCCATGGCGCTGGTCTGCGACCCGGAACTGCTGATCGCGGACGAGCCGACCACCGCGCTGGACGTCACCGTGCAGGCCCAGATCATGGACCTGCTGAAGGACCTCCAGCAGGAGACCGGCACCTCGATCGTCTTCATCACCCACGACCTCGGTGTCATCGCCGACATCGCGGACGACGTGCTGGTGATGTACGGCGGGCGCTGCGTGGAGCGCGGTACGAAGAAGGAGGTGCTGAGGGCGCCCCAGCACCCGTACACCTGGGGCCTGCTGGGTTCCATGCCGAGTCTCGAAGGACCGGTCGACGTACCGCTGTCGCCGATCCCCGGCTCCCCGCCGAGCCTTCTCAACCCGCCGACCGGCTGCCGCTTCCACCCCCGGTGCACGTTCACCGAGCAGGTCGGCGGCAAGCGCTGCGCGACCGACCAGCCGCCGCTGGAGCTCACCGCCGGGCGCGGCGCCGCCTGCCACCTCACCGCGGAGCAGCGCGCCGAGTTCTTCGCGGACTTCGCCGGCACCCGGCCCAACTGACGTACAAGAGACGGGACTTCCCCACCAATGAGCAGCAAAGATCCTCTCCTGGACGTCTCCGGACTCACCAAGCACTTCCCGATCAAGGCGGGCTTCCCGATCCGGCGGACGGTGGGTGCGGTCCAGGCCGTCGACGGGCTGGACTTCAGCATCGGCGAGGGCGAGAGCCTGGGCCTGGTCGGTGAGTCCGGCTGCGGCAAGTCGACCACGGGCCGGCTGATCACCCGGCTCCTTGAGCCGACGGCCGGCCGGATCTCCTACCGCGGGCAGGACATCACCCATGCCTCGCGCAAGCAGCTGGCCCCGGTCCGCTCCGAGATCCAGATGATCTTCCAGGACCCGTACGCCTCGCTGAACCCGCGGCAGACCGTCGGCAAGATCATCACCGCGCCGATGGAGATCAACGACATCGACCCGGCGGGCGGCCGCGAGGCGCGCGCCCGGGAGCTGCTGGAGATCGTCGGGCTCAACCCGGAGCACTACAACCGCTTCCCGCACGAGTTCTCCGGCGGCCAGCGCCAGCGCATCGGGGTGGCCCGCGCGCTCGCCCTGGACCCGAAGCTGATCGTGGCCGACGAGCCGGTCTCGGCGCTGGACGTGTCGATCCAGGCCCAGGTGGTGAACCTGCTGCAGGAGCTGCAGAAGGAACTCGGCATCGCGTTCCTGTTCATCGCCCACGACCTGGCCATCGTGCGCCACTTCTCGCAGCGCGTGGCGGTCATGTACCTCGGCCGGATCGTGGAGATCGCCGACCGCGCGGACCTGTACGGCAACCCGCGCCACCCGTACACCAGGGCGCTGCTCTCGGCCGTGCCCGAGGCGACCGCCGACGACGCCCCGTCCCGCGAGCGCATCCTGCTCACCGGCGACGTGCCCTCCCCGGTCAACCCGCCGTCGGGCTGCCGCTTCCGCACGCGCTGCTGGAAGGCGACGGACAAGTGCGCGAGCGAGGCCCCGCCGCTGGTGCGGGTGGAGGGCAGCCGGGAAGGCCATCTGACGGCCTGCCACTACCCCGAGGACACCCAGACCCTCTCGGTCGTCCCGAAGGCCCGTGACGCCGCGTCCGGGCCGAAGCTCACCAAGGACAAGGTCACCGAAGACCCGAAGGCCGGGGGCTGACACCCCCGCCCCGGCCCCGGGGCGCCTCGCCGACAGGGATCCGACCGGTCCCCGGACGCGGGGCGCCCCGGTCCCACGGAGCCGAGCACGTGAGCCCATCGACCCGAGCCACCTGCGAGCCCGGTTCCCGGGTACATGGGAAAGGGCGCCCGGAACCGATCGGTTCCGGGCGCCTTCGTGCTCCCACCACCGGGAGGGAATCACGAGAACCCACGGAATCCGCACTTCCTCATAAAGAACCTCAATAGTCCCTCAAGTCACTTATCTCACACCGAAGTTGACCCATAGCGTATGACGCGTACCGCACAACAAGGCCCCAAATCAGGAGGACCTGCGTGAAGCGTGTCATCAGTACCGTCGTCACCGGCGCTCTGCTCGGCGCCGGCGTCGTGGCCGGATCGGCGGCACCCGCCTCGGCGGGGACGAAGTGCGACGACACCCCGATCTACTCCATCGGGGACAAGAAGACCGTCTGGCGCGCCACCCAGGTGCACAGCGACTGGGCGAAGCCCGGCGTGACCATCAGCTACGCCAAGAACAAGACGGGGTCCTGGACCGCCACCGGCACGGCGACCGTCGGCGCCGAGGCGGGTGTCATCTTCGCGAAGGCGTCCACCTCGTTCAGCGTCGCCATCGGCAAGACCTGGTCCAAGTCGGACACCTGGACCTACTCGGCGAAGGTTGAGAAGAAGAAGGGCAAGACCCGCGGCCGCCTGATGATGTACCACGAGGCCAAGGGCTTCAGTGTCACGAAGTCCCACCTGGAGCCGAAGCCCGGCGGCGGCTGCAAGAAGGTCACGAACTGGAAGAAGCCCAACAACGTCGCCCCGGTCAAGAAGAGCAGCAACCTGTGGGGCATCCAGTACAAGTAGTCGGGGCCGTCGGGCACGTACCGTCATGAACAGCGGAGGATGACGGTACGCCTGCCGGGCACGACGCGAAAGCGCCCGGAACCGGCGGGTTCCGGGCGCTTTCGCGTTATTCCGGCCGTACTACGAAGCTCCTTCGGGCCGTGCTACGAAGCCGCGCCGACGATGTCCTTCTCCTCGGCGAAGTGGCAGGCCGACTCGTGTGCCGCGGGGCTGTCCGAGCCCTTGAAGCGCTCGGGAACGGCCAGCAGGGGCAGCTCCGTGGAGCACTTGTCCTGGACCTTCCAGCACCGGGTACGGAAGCGGCAGCCCGACGGCGGGTTCGCCGGCGACGGGACGTCACCGGTGAGGATGATCCGCTCGCCGCGCTCACGGGCCTCGGGGTCCGGGACCGGGACCGCCGACAGCAGCGCCTGGGTGTAGGGGTGCGTCGGGTGGTCGTAGATCTCGGTGTCCGTGCCGATCTCGGCCATCTTGCCGAGGTACATCACGCCGACCCGGTCGGAGATGTGCCGGACGATCGACAGGTCGTGCGCGATGAAGACGTAGGACAGGTTGAACTCGTCCTGGAGCTTCTCCATCAGGTTGATGACCTGCGCCTGCACCGACACGTCGAGCGCGGAGACCGGCTCGTCGCAGATGATGATCTCCGGGTTGAGCGCGAGGCCGCGGGCGATGCCGATGCGCTGGCGCTGGCCGCCGGAGAACTGGTGCGGGTAGCGGTTGATGTACTCCGGGTTGAGGCCGACGACGTCCAGCAGCTCCTGGACCTTGGCCCTCCGGTCGCCCTTCGGGGCCACCTCGGGGTGGATGTCGAAGGGCTCGCCGATGATGTCGCCGACCGTCATGCGCGGGTTCAGCGAGGTGTACGGGTCCTGGAACACCATCTGGATGTTCCGGCGCACGGCCTTCAGCGCGCGGCCGGACAGCCGGGTGATGTCCTGGCCCTTGTAGAAGACCTCGCCGGACGTGGCCGTCTCCAGCGCCATCAGCAGCCGGGCGACCGTGGACTTGCCACAGCCCGACTCGCCGACGATGCCGAGCGTCTCGCCCTGGTAGAGGTCGAAGGAGACCCCGTCCACGGCCTTGACCGCGCCGACCTGGCGCTTGAACAGGATGCCCTGGCTCAGCGGGAAGTGCTTGACCAGATTGCGCACCTGGAGGATCGGCTCACCGCGGTCCACCGGAGCTTCGATGGCCGCGACCGCCGCCGATTCGTCGACGGCGTCGACCGCCTTGACCTCGGTGACGTTCGGGGTGGCGTCCATGGAACCGTCCGTCTTGTCGAGCTCAGCCATGGATCGTCTCCTTCCAGAAGTGGCAGGCGCTGCCGCGTCCGGGCAGTTCGCTGCCGTCCTGCTCGGAGACCGGCACCAAGGCCGGGATCTCCGTGCGGCAGATGTCCTCCGCCTTGGGGCAGCGGGGGTTGAAGGCGCAGCCGGACGGGATCTTGAGCAGGTTGGGCGGCAGGCCCTTGATCGCGTAGAGCTCCTGGCCCTTCTGGTCGAGCCGCGGGATCGAGTCGAGCAGACCGCGGGTGTACGGGTGCGCGGGCCGCTTGTACAGCTCGTGCACCGGTGCCGTCTCGACGATCCGGCCCGCGTACATGACCGCGATCTTGTCCGCGACGTCGGCGACCACGCCGAGGTCGTGGGTGATCAGGATCAGGCCCATGTTGAACTCCGTCTGGAGCTCCTTGAGCAGGTCCATGACCTGGGCCTGAACCGTCACGTCGAGCGCGGTGGTCGGCTCGTCCGCGATGATCAGGTCCGGCTCCAGCGCCAGTGCCATGGCGATCATGATGCGCTGGCGCATACCGCCGGAGAACTGGTGCGGGTAGTCGTTGACCCGCTGCTTGGCGGCGGGGATCTTGACCCGCTCCATCAGCTCGATGGCCTTGAGCTTGGCCTGCTTCTTGGAGAGTCCCTGGTGGACCCGGAACATCTCGCCGAGCTGGTAGCCGACCGAGAGCACGGGGTTGAGCGAGGAGAGCGCGTCCTGGAAGATCATCGCGATCTTCTGGCCACGGATCTTCCGCCGCTCCTCGTAGCTCATGGTGAGCATGTCCTGGCCGCGGTACAGGATCTGGCCCTGCGGGATCTTGCCGGGCGGCATGTCGAGAATGCCCATGATCGCCTGAGCGGTCACGGACTTGCCGGAACCGGACTCACCGAGTACGGCCAGGGTCTCGCCCGAGTCGACGCTGTAGTTCACACCGTTGACGGCCTTGGCGACACCGTCACGCGTGTGGAACTCCACGTGCAGGTCGCGCACTTCGAGGAGTCGGGCGTCGTCCGGCCCGCCGGAGCGGGGCGCCGGGATGTCTGCTGTCTTGTCCATGATGGTCACGTCGTACGCCCTCCTCAGCGCAGCTTCGGGTCGAGGGCGTCGCGGACCGCGTCGCCGAGCATGATGAACGCGAAGACCGTGAGGCTGAGCATTCCTGCCGGGAACAGCAGCGCATGCGGGTTGTCCCGGATGTCCTGGCTGCCCTGGGCGATGTCGATGCCCCACGAGATCGTCGGTTCCCCGAGCCCGAGTCCGAGGAACGAGAGCGTCGCCTCGGCCGAGATGTACCCGCCGAGCGCGATGGTGGCCACGACGATCGTCGGGGCGAGCGCGTTCGGAAGGACGTGCCGGAAGAGAATCCGCGGGGTGCCGGCGCCGAGCGCGCGCGCCGCCGTCACGTAGTCCGCCTGCTTGGCGGTGATCACCGAGGCACGCATCACACGGCAGATCGAGGTCCAGCCCAGGAAGGCCAGGGCCAGGATCACCACGTACACCTTGCGGTCGGTGAAGGCGTTCAGGACGACCATCGCACCGAGCAGGAACGGGATGCCGAAGAAGATGTCGGTGACCCGGGAGATGATCGAGTCGAGCCAGCCGCCGAAGTAACCGGCGAGCATGCCCAGCAGGCCGCCGACCACGGTGACCGCGGCGGTGACGCCGACGCCGACCATGATCGAGGCGCGGGTGCCGTAGATGACACGCGCGTAGATCGAGCGTCCCTGACCGTCGTAACCGAACCAGTCGGGCTGGAAGAAGTGCCCCAGCTCCGGCTTGGTCAGGAAGTGGTTGGTCAGGTCGCCGTCGCGCGGGTCCGCGCCGGTGAACAGCCCGGGGAACGCGGCGACGATCAGCAGGAGCAGCAGGAGGATCGAGGAGATCCAGAACATCGGGCGGTGGCGCAGGTCGAACCAGGCGTCGCCCCAGAGGCTGCGCGGCTTGTCCTGGGTCTTGCCCTTGCCGTCCGCAGCCGCGGGAGCGGCAGCCGCGTCCACCGCCGCTTCGGTCTTGGTCTCGGTGACGTCAGGCATACCGGATCCTCGGGTCCAGGACCGCGTACAGCAGGTCGACGAGCAGGTTGATCACAAGGATGACGAGGACGAAGACCGTGACAACGCCGACGATCGTCGAGCCCTCGCGCTGCTGCAGCGCCTTGAAGAGCAGGTTTCCGACACCCTGGACGTTGAAGATGCCCTCGGTCACGACCGCGCCGCCGATGAAGCCGCCGACGTCCGTGCCGAGGAAGGTGACGACCGGGATCAGCGAGTTGCGCAGCAGGTGGACACCGACGATGCGACGTCGCGGCAGGCCCTTGGCCATGGCGGTACGCATGTAGTCGGCGCGCAGGTTCTCCGCGAAGGTGGTGCGGGTCAGCCGTGCCACGTACGCCATGGAGAGCATGGCAAGCACGAAGCCCGGCAGGAACAACTGCGCGTAGTCCGTGGAGTCCTGGACGTTCGGTGCCACCCAGCCGAGCTGGTCCGCGAGGACGAAGCGGGCGAGGAAGCCGAGCACGAACACCGGGATCGAGATGACGATCAGGGTGAAGATCAGCACGCCGGTGTCGGCGGCCTTGCCGGCCCGCAGACCCGCCCAGGCGCCGAGCCCGATGCCGACGATGATCTCGATGAGCATCGCCACGGCGGTCAGCCGCAGCGTCACCGGGAAGGACTCGGACATCTCGTCGATGACTTCGCGGCCACCGAAGGTCTTGCCGAAGTCGCCCTGGAAGAGATTGCCCATGTAGTCGACGTACTGCTTCCACAGGGGCTGGTCGAGTCCGAACTCATGGCGCAGCGACGCGACCTGTGCGGGGTCTGCCGCCTTGTCTCCCCACATCGCCCGGATTGGGTCACCGGGAAGGATGTGGACCATGAGGAAAATAATCAGAGTGGTCCCGATGAATACCGGGATCATCTGGAGCAGTCGCCTTGCGACGTAACGCCCCATCATGCCTCCATGCCGTGAGGGGTCGGCGATGGCCTACTCAGAGTGGTCTCCGCCGCGGGGGTGTGGGGGGAGAGCCCAGGGGGCCTACGCCTACGGGCCGGTTCCGCCGTCCCAGGAGAGGGACGGCGAAACCGGCCTTCGGATCCCGATGGTTACTTCTTGGCCTTCACCTGGACGTCGGTGAAGATCGGGTCACCGTCCTGGCCGTAAGGAATCTTGCCGAAGACGTTGACCGACTGGCCCGAGTTGTTCTTGTAGAACCACAGCGGGATGGCCGGCATGTCGTTCTTCAGGAGCTGCTCGGCGTCCTGGTACATCTTGACGGTCTCGTCGAGCGTCTTCGCCTTGTCGGCCTTCGACGCGAGCTCGTCGAACTCCTTGTTGGAGTAGCCCGAGGTGTTACCGGCGGCGGTGGTGCCGTACAGGTCGCGCATGAAGTTCGAGTTGACCGGGTAGTCGAGCACCCAGCCACCGCGGTACATGGACTTGACCTGCTTGTTGTCGCGGGCGTTCAGGTCCGCCTGGAAGTCCGGCTTGGAGTCACCGACGCACTCGACGTTGACGGCCTTGCGGATGCTGTTGCAGACCGCGTCGACCCACGGCTTGTGGGACTGGTCGGCGTTGAACTGGATCGAGATCTTGTTGCCCGGGACGCCGCCACCCTCCTGGATGAGCTTCTTCGCCTGGGCCGGGTCGTACTTCGTGACGTCACCGAGGGCGCCGGCCTTGTAGCCGAGCACACCGCGGGCGACGAACGAGTCGGCCGGGGTACGGGTGCCGTGCAGCACGGTCTTGGTGATCGTGTCACGGTCGATGGCCATGGACAGACCCTGGATGACCTTGGGGTTGATGTCCTTGAACTGCTTGGTGTAGAACGCCGGGACGATCGACTGGATCGCGGAGTACTCGGCGTCGATGGCGCGGTCGCCGAGGTCCTGCTTGTAGCTGGTCAGCGAGGTGACCGGGATGGCCTCGATCCAGTCGAGGTTGTTCGACCGCAGGTCCGAGTAGGCGGCGTCGGCGGTGGTGTAGTTCTTGAAGTCGATGCCACCGTTCTTGGCCTTGTTCGGGCCCTGGTAGTCGTCGAACTTCCGGACCTTGATCAGCTTCTTGTGGTCCCACGAGACGAACTTGTAGGGGCCGTTGCCGATCGGCTTCTGGCCGGCGGCGGCCGGGTCCTTGAAGAAGGACTCGGGCAGCGGCGCCCAGACGTCGTAGCCGAGCTTGTACGCGAAGTACGAGACCGGGCCGGTCAGGCTGATCGTGAAGGTGTTCTCGTCGACGATCTTCAGACCGGACATCTTGTCGGCCTTCGGAGCACCCTTCGCGGGGTGGACGTCCTCGTAGCCCTTGATGTCCTGGAACCAGCTGGAGTTGGTCTGGTTGTTCTTGACGTTGGCCGACCAGTTCCAGGAGTCCACGAAGGACTTGGAGGTGACCGTGGTGCCGTCGTGGAACTTCCAGCCCGGCTTGAGCTTGACGGTCCACACGGACGAGTCCGCGTTGGGCGTCACGGACTCGGCGTTGATGTACTCGAGCTTGCCGGTGCCGGGCTCGTAGTCGACCAGGCCGGAGAAGATCGTGCGCAGGACACGGCTGCCCTGGCTCTCCTTGGCGTTCGCCGGCTGCAGCGGGTTCTGCGGCTCGCTCAGCTGGGCGGTCAGGATCCCGTTCGGGTCCGCCTTGCCCGAGCTCATGCTGTCGTCGTTACCGCTGTCGCTACCACCACAGGCGGTCGCGGCCAGGGCGATGATGGCCGCTCCCGCGACCCACTTGGCGCTCTTGGCACCACGCATGGGTTTCCTCCTCATGAGTCCACTTTTGACTACAAGAAGGGCACTGGAGTTGATACACCGACACCCCTGACGGTGATCGTTTCAGTGCCCCTAGTGTGCTCGTGAGTCGGCACTCCCCACAGTGCGTGACCCATTGACCCGAGCTCAATGGAGCCAACTATTAAGTACGTCCGGGCTGTAAACCACACTTAAGGGGTCTCGTTTTGACAACATCAAGGAATCGCGAATGACCGAAATCCGGACAAAGGGATCCCAGACAGACACGCTCGAAACGGACCGTTAACGCAGCTTTCGGAGAGCGACGATCGATATGCGGACGGATGGCCGAAGAAAACCACTGGACAAGGGCGTGATGGGTCTACCCGGAAGTACCTTTCCGGTTCCAACTGGTTGCTGATGCACACGGATACGCCCCGGCGCCCCGTCGGGCCATCGCACAACAGGGCCCGGCCCCCCGTCAACTGACGGAAGGCCGGGCCCCGTTGTACCTACCGGCGCGCCCGGCGCCGGTGTCGGATCAGCGCTTGGCGCGCGACGCGGCGCGGCCGCGCTCCTTCTGGTCGAGGACGACCTTGCGGATACGGACCGTCTCCGGGGTCACCTCGATGCACTCGTCCTCGCGGCAGAACTCCAGGGACTGCTCCAGCGAGAGCTTGCGGGCCGGCACCACGTTCTCCGTGGTGTCGGCGGAAGCCGCACGCATGTTGGTGAGCTTCTTCTCCTTGGTGATGTTCACGTCCATGTCGTCGGCGCGCGAGTTCTCGCCGACGATCATGCCCTCGTAGACCTCGGTGCCGGCCTCGGTGAAGATGACACCGCGCTCCTGGAGGTTGACCATGGCGAACGGCGTCACGGAGCCCGCGCGGTCGGCGACCAGCGAGCCGTTGTGACGGGTGCGGAGCTCGCCGAACCACGGCTCGTGGCCCTCGAAGATGGAGTGCGCGATGCCCGTGCCGCGGGTCTGCGTCAGGAACTCCGTACGGAAGCCGATGAGGCCGCGGGACGGAACGATCCACTCCATGCGGACCCAGCCCGAACCGTGGTTCGTCATCGTCTCCATGCGGCCCTTGCGGGTCGCCATCAGCTGGGTGATCGCGCCGAGGTGCTCCTCGGGGGAGTCGATCGTCATGCGCTCGATCGGCTCGTGGGTCTTGCCGTCGACCTGCTTGGTGACGACCTCCGGCTTGCCGACCGTGAGCTCGAAGCCCTCACGGCGCATCTGCTCGACGAGGATGGCCAGCGCGAGCTCACCGCGGCCCTGGACCTCCCAGGCGTCGGGGCGCTCGGTGTCCAGGACGCGGAGCGAGACGTTACCGATCAGCTCGCGGTCGAGGCGGTCCTTCACCTGGCGGGCGGTGACCTTGTGGCCCTTGCCGCCCTTGCCGACCAGCGGCGAGGTGTTGGTGCCGATGGTCATCGAGATGGCCGGCTCGTCGACCGTGATCAGCGGCAGCGCGATCGGGTTCTCGGGGTCGGCCAGGGTCTCGCCGATCATGATGTCCGGGATACCGGCGATGGCGCAGATGTCACCGGGGCCCGCCACCTCGGCCGGCTTGCGGGTGAGCGCCTCGGTCATCAGGAGCTCGGTGATGCGGACGTTGGACATCGTGCCGTCGCGCTTGATCCAGGTGACGGTCTGGCCCTTGCGCAGCTCGCCCTGCTCGACGCGGCAGAGCGCGATACGGCCGAGGAAGTTGTCGGCGTCCAGGTTGGTGACGTGGGCCTGGAGGGGGGCTTCCTCGTCGTACTCCGGGGCCGGGACGTGCGCCAGGATCGTGGAGAAGAACGGCTCCAGGTTGTCGCTGTCCGCCGGGACGGTGCCGTCCTCCGGCTTGGTCAGCGAGGCGACGCCGTCACGGGCGCAGGCGTAGACGATCGGGAACTCGATCTGGTCCTCGTCCGCGTCCAGGTCCAGGAAGAGGTCGTACGTCTCGTCGACGACCTCGGCGATCCGGGAGTCCGGGCGGTCGGTCTTGTTGATGCAGAGGATGACCGGCATCTTCGCGGAGAGCGCCTTGCGCAGCACGAAGCGGGTCTGCGGGAGCGGGCCCTCGGAGGCGTCGACCAGGAGCACCACCGCGTCCACCATCGACAGACCGCGCTCGACCTCGCCACCGAAGTCGGCGTGGCCGGGGGTGTCGATGATGTTGATCGTGATCGGGTCCCCGCCGTCCTTGGGGTGATACTTCACCGCCGTGTTCTTGGCGAGGATCGTGATGCCCTTCTCACGCTCCAGGTCGTTCGAGTCCATCATGCGTTCGTCGAGGTTCTCGGCGGCGTGCGCGGCGAAGGCGCCGGCCTGCCTGAGCATGGCGTCGACCAGCGTGGTCTTGCCGTGGTCGACGTGGGCGACGATGGCTACGTTACGGATGTCGTGGCGCGTGGGCATGGGTGGCTTGCGCTTCTCTCGGATCGTGGGATCAGGCGTCTAAGTCGGTCTCAAGTCCTCGTACGCCCGCCGGGCGGACACGCCACGGCTCGTCCAATGGTACGGGGCTGGCGCCGCCGCGGCTTCCCGGGCGAGTTTTACCGGCCCCGGGAAGGGCCCGCGCCCGGTCCCCCGGGCAGGTGCGGACGGCAGACGCACCGAGTGGGAACGCGTACGGCTCCGCAGGCGAAAGCCCGCGTCCGCCTCGCGTTCGCGCCCGCGCGGCCGGTTCTTCCG
The DNA here is from genome assembly GCF_036077095.1 of Streptomyces sp. NBC_00376. NCBI lineage: Bacteria > Bacillati > Actinomycetota > Actinomycetes > Kitasatosporales > Streptomycetaceae > Streptomyces > Streptomyces sp. NBC_00376. Next base: position 3,153,320 of record NZ_CP107960.1, read on the forward strand.
GAGGATTTCACCGGGTGTCATGACCACGGCCCTGCAGGCGGAGACGGCGGAGGCGGACGCGGGACTTGCGCGGCTTCGGAGGTGGGGCTCCGAAGCGGAATCTCCGAGAGGCCGGAGTAGGGGCTCCGGGGTGGGGGGTCTCAGAGGTGGGGGGACAGAGCGGCCGCCCGGGTCGACGGGTAGCGACGACCTTGCCCGCCGGGCAGGCCGGCGGGCAAGGGATTTGAGCCAGTTCTGAGCTTCGGATCCTCTCCTGACCTGCTACTTCTTCTTGTTCGCCGGGGCTCCGGCGGCCTGCGGCTTCTTGAAACCGATGTCCTGGTAGTGGGGCGCCCCGAAGCCGAAGGCGCCGACGTTCGCCAGCTTCCTGTCCGTCGCCACCAGCTGCGGGCGCTGGTAGAGCGGAATCGATCCGGCGGCGGCCCAGATCCGGGCGTCGGCCTGCTTCATCAGGTCCTGGGCGGTGCCTTCGTCCAGCTCCGAGAGCGCCTGGTCGAAGAGCTGGTCGATGTGGTCGGTGCCGACACGGGTGTAGTTCTGCTCGACCAGCAGCGAGCCGTCGGTGGCGGGCACCGGCTTGGCGAAGATCGGGCGGTCGTCGGTGGCCGGGTAGGCGGTCGCGGGCCAGGAGTACAGGGCCAGGTCGTAGTCGCCGGAGGCGACGTGGTCCTTGAAGTAGCTCTCGTCGGGGACCTTGGTGATCTCCGTACGGATGCCGACCGCTTCGAGCATCGCCGAGATCTTGTCCCCGACGCTGCGCAGCGGCTCCGACCCGGGACCGGACGGCAGGACGAAGCGCAGGGTCAGCGGCACGCCGTCCTTGCCGAGCGGACCGCGGCGCCCGTCGGGCACCCGGGCGGGTGCCGCGGTGCCCGCGGGGGCGTACGCGCCGGCGGCACCGCCCGGCCGCTTGTCCTGGGCGGCGACCCTGGAGGGGACGTCCTCGGACGTTCCGGACCCGGAGAGGTAGCCGGCCTGGCGCAGCAGCGCGGAGCTGTGGAACGCGGCGGCGGGGGCGGGCGCGAGTACGTGGGTGGCGCCGCCCGCCGGGTCGCCGTCGCCGGGCTCGTTGTCGTCGCCGACGATGTGGAGGCCGTCGTCGGCATCGGGCTCGCGCCTGCCTGCGCCGTCGCCTGCCTTGCCGTCCGCGGCGCCCGCCTTCGTCCCCTGCTTCTCCGCGTCCTTCTTCTCCGCGCCCTTCTTCTCCGCTTCCTTCTTCTCCGCGTCCTTCTTCTCCGCGTCCTTCTTCTCCGCGTCCTTCTTCCCGGCCGCCTTCTTCCCCGCCTCGCTGCCCGCCTTGGTGCCGTCCGACTTCTTGACCGCGCCCTCCGGCGTCCAGCCCGCGTCGGCCAGCAGCGCCTGTGCCTCCTCGGTGTCCTGGCCGCCGAGTGCGTCGCTGCTGTCCTTGTACGCCGGCTGCCCGGCGAGCGCCAGGTGGCTGCCGAGCGGCTGCGCGGGCAGGCCGAGCGGCCCCAGCACGGTGTCGACGAGCTCCTGACGGTTCAGCGCGCGGGCCACCGCCCGCCGCACCCGGTCGTCGGCGAGCGGTCCGGACTCGCCGTTCAGCGCGAGCTGGGTGTAGGCGGGCTCCAGCGACTTGCGCACCGCGTAGGCGCGCAGCCCGGCCTGCTCGGTGGCGTACGCCTCGGCGGCGGCCCGGTTCTTCTCCCTGGCGGCCAAGGCTGCGGCCGCCGCCTTGGCGTCCGAGCCGTGCACGACGGCCCAGGAGCGCAGGGCCGCGGCCGGGCCCTCCTGGGCACCTGGGCCCTGGGCGCCGGGCCCCTGGGCGAGCGGCTTCCCGTCGGCGCCCTTGCCACCGGCCGCCTGCGCGATCCGGTGGGCCGCCGCCGCGTCGATGTCGGCCACGTCGACCTTGCCCGCGGCCAGGGCCTCGGTCCGGTTCTGCGGGGCCACGGCCCGGAAGACCAGCGAGTCGAGCTTGGCCGGGCTCCCCCACCAGCGCGGGTTGCGGACCAGCGTCACCTCGCCGGTCTTCTTGTCCACACCGCGCAGCCGGAACGGTCCCGCGGTGGCCTTGAGGGCGGTCCGGGCCCCGTCGTTGAAGGCGTCCGGGGAACCGGTCACGTCCTTCGGGTAGAGCGGGGAGAACAGCGAGCGCCAGTCCGCGTACGGCTTGGCGAAGGTGACCCGTACCTCCAGGTCGTCGGCGCCCCGCTCGATCTTCTCGATGCGTTCGTACCCGGCGTTGCGGGCGGTCCAGAACGCCGTGTCCTTGCCGCTCAGCGCCCGCCACTGGGCCACGAAGTCGGAGGCCCCGATCTCCCGGCCGTCACTCCACACCGCCTGCTGGTTGAGCCGATAGAGCACCACCTGCCTGGGCTCGCTCTCGACCACCTTCGCGGACTCCAGATAGTCCGGGTTCAGCTGCGGCCTGCCCTTGGCGTCGAGCGGGAAGAGCGTCGGCAGCAGCGCGCCGGTGATCCGGGTGGTGGTGCTGTCGGCATCCGCCTGGAAGGCGTTGAGGGTGGTGGGCAGGGCGTCGACGGCCCAGTTGACCGTCCCGCCCTCGGCGACCAGGTTCCGGGCGGCGACCGCGATGTCCTGGGGGGCCGTCGCACCGCTCGCGCCGCTGTCGCCGGAACTGCAGCCGGCCAGCACGGGGAGCGTCAGCACACCTGTCGTGAGGAGCGCGAGGGAGCGGCGCTTTCGGGCCGTCCCCCTCGGGACGCCGACGTGGGACATGGCTGATACCTCCGGGGCCGGCCCGACCCACCCATCCGCGGGTGTGCCAGATTGTGCGTTTCTGGTGGCATATGCAGTTGATCACACTGATACGTCCACCCACTGAAGGCGCCCTCGCGCGGGAGGCGGCGCAGACACGGCGCGAAGGCCCGAAACCTCACCCGTGCGGCGGAGCGCCCCGGCCGCCGCTCCGCACGGGGGCCGGCCGGACCCCGGGAAACGAGAAACCGGCCGGCCCCCCGGGGAATCGGGGGAACGACCGGCCGCGGTGATCAGCCGAGCAGCTCGATGATCGCCTCCGTCGTGTCCGTCTCTCCCAGGCGCGGGAAGATCCTCCCGACGCTGTTGCGGTGGGCTTCGGCGTCCATGTCGGTGACCGCGTCCGTGGCGATCGTGACGTTGTAGCCGTGCTCGTGGGCCGCGCGGGCGGTGGATTCGACGCCGATGCTGGTCGCGATGCCGGTGAGGACGATCTGCGTGACGCCTGCTCGGCGCAGCCGGAGGTCGAGGTCGGTCCCGTGGAAGGCGCCCCAGGTGCGCTTGGTCACCACGATGTCGCCCTCGTTCGGGCCGAGCTCGGGCACGATGTCCGCCCAGTCGGCGGGCAGCTGTCCGCCGGACGCCATGGGGGTCTCGTTGCGGCCGGGGGCACCGTCGACGACGTGGACCAGGACGACCGGGAGGCCCTTGGCGCGGAAGGCGTCGGCGAGGGCGGCGGAGTTGGCGACGACACCGGCGGCGGGGTGGGCGGTGTCCAGGGCGAGGATGCCCTTCTGGAGATCGACGACGACCAGGGCGGTCCTCGGGTCCAGGGTGGTGGCGGTCATGGTGGTGCTCCTGGGTGGTGTGGGCGAACCGTTCGGTTCCGATGGGTACGGGTGCGGGGGCGTGCCGGTCGCGGCCGGTGCCGGCCGTCAGTGCCCGGTCAGCCGGTCGATCAGCTCGACGGCCTCGGCCACGGTGCGGCGCTCGGCACCGTCGAGTTCGGCCGCCATGGCCCTGGCGAGCCAGTCGTGCTTGGCGGCCCGGGCCTCGGCGAGCGTCGCGGCCCCGGACTCCGTGAGCGACATCACCGACTTGCGGCCGTCCGCCGGATCGGGTGCCCGCTCGACGAGCCCCTGGCTCTCCAGCGCGCCGAGAGTCAGCCGCATGGACTGCGGACGCACGTACTCCGCGCGGGCCAGCGCGGCCGTGGTGGCCGGCCCGTCGAGGTCCAGCCTGGCGAGCACCGAGCGCTGCGTCGGTGTGAGCCGATCTCCCGCGGACATACTGCGCAGCCGCCGCACCAACCGGCCGACCACGGCGGTGAGCCCCGTCGCCAACTGCTCGGCGTCCAGCTCGGCGGACGGGGCGGCGCGACGCCCGGCGGGGGTGGTTCCAGTCGGTTCCGGCATGCCCTCAACCTAAACAATGCACAGGCAATCTTGCAAGGTTACCTGTCGTTCTTCTGGATGGTCTTGCCCGTCGCACGGCCCGCGATCTAGGGTGAATGCGCTTTCAGAAGAGGGTCGGTACATGCAACAGCAGGTGCTTCGGTACGGAACAAGAAGCGGACGGTCGGTCGAGTGAGCGCCCCCACGGTGTACGACGTCGCCGAGCGGTCGGGCGTCTCCATTGCCACGGTCTCGCGGGTCTACCGCACCCCCGATTCGGTACGCGCCCAGACCCGTGAGCGGGTCCTCGAAGCCGCCCGCCAGCTCGGATACGTACCCAGCGGGAACGCCCGCGGCCTGGCCAGCCGGACCACCGGGGTGCTGGGCCTCTGCTTCCCCGACTACGCCGACCCGGACGCCGAGGCCGACGCGGAGGCGGACAGCGACGCCGACGACGCGGTGATGCTCTACTCCGACCAGATCATCCGCGGCATGGAGCGGGCGGCGCGGCGGCACGGTTACGCGCTGCTGATCGCCGCCTCGCTGGAGGGCGGGCCGGAGAGCCTCGTCGCGAAGGTCGCGGGACGGGTCGACGGCTTCGCCGTGCTGGCACAGACCGTGCCGACCGAGGACCTCGAAGTGATATCGCGCCGGCTTCCGGTGGTGATGATCGCCGGCCCCCGCGAGATCGACCATCTCGACCACATCGTCGTCGCGAACGCCGACGGCGAGCGCGAACTGGCCCGCCACCTGATCGAGGACCACGGGCTGCGCAGGCTCGCCTTCGTCGGCGGCGAGGTCGGGTCGCCGGACGCCGAGGCGCGGTTCCTCGGATTCCAGCAGGCGTGCCGCGATGCCGGGCTGCCGGTGCCGGACGCGCCCGATCTGCGGGCCGAGATGATGACGCAGGCCGAGGGCGCACGGGCGGCGGAGGCGCTGCTGGACCGTGACGGCGAACGGCCGCAGGGGGTGCTCTTCGCCAACGACCAGATGGCGGTGGGCGCGCTGCGGGCGCTGGAGCGGCGCGGGGTGCGGGTGCCCGAGGACATCGCGGTGACCGGCTTCGACGGGATTCCGCTGAGCCGGATCGTCCGGCCTCCACTGACGACCGTACGCCAGCCGATCCGTCAACTCGGCGAGCAGGCGGTCGAGTTGCTGGTCCAGCGGCTGGGCGACAGCAGCAGCGAGCCGGTGTCGCTGATGCTCCCGGTGTCGCCGATCCGCCGCGCCAGCTGCGGCTGCGGCTGACAGGGGCCGGCCCCCGTACCGGCTATCGGGCCCGGCCCAGCCGCTCCCCGAAGAACCGCTGCCGGGCCGCCCGGAGCTCCGCCACCTCGGCCGCCGTGCCCTCGTACTCGAAGTGCCCCGCGTCCAGCACATGCAGCTCGTGCTCGCCGGCCAGCGCGTTGTGCACGGCGAACTGCCCCGGCGGCGGCACCGAGGGGTCGAAGAGCGCCGCGGCCACCAGGGTGGGCGTCTCCAGCCGCGTCGCGGCCGTGGCGGCGTCGAAGTACGGCAGCACCTCGGTGACCTCGGGGTGGCCCTGGTGGTGGGCCCGCACCGACTCGCCACTGCCGATGCACTGCAGGGTGAGCCGCAAGGGGTGGTTGCCGAAGGTCGGCACCGTCAGCTGCGCGGCCCCGAAGCGGTCGTCCCAGGGCAGCGCGAGTGCGCCCAGCCCGCCGCCGAAGCTCTCCCCGAGGTAGCCGAGGCCGGGGCCGCCCTCCTCCGGCGCCAGCTCCGGCACCAGTTCGTGCAGCGCGGAGGCCGCGCACCACAGGTCCGCCACGCAGTCGCCGATGACATACGTGCCGCGCGAGGCGATGCCGTGCAGCACGTGCGCGCTGGACACGCCCGGGATGCCCGGGTGCTCACCGCGCGTCGCCATGCCCCGTACGCACGGCAGGATCGCCGCGGCCCGGGGCAGCGGCAGCGGCACGTCGGGGCCCGGCCGGTCCCGGCCGCCGTAGCCGTGTCCGATGACGAATCCGTACTCCGCGGCCCCCTCGGCCGGCAGCGCCACCCAGCCGCCGATCCGCACCCCGCCCACCGAGGTGAACGTCACGCCGTGGATCCGTACCCCGTCGCGCTCCTCCTCCACCGGGCCGAGCTCCGGCTCCGTGGCGACCTTGCGGGCCTCCTGGTAGCGGTCGCGCCAGAAGGCGTCGAAATCGTCCGGAGCGGCGGGAGCGGGGACGCGCAGCAGGTCCTGGAGCGTGTAGCCGTATGCCGGATCGAAGGGGAAGTCATGTTCGAACGAAGCCATGAACACGACCGTAACGGGCCCGCCCCGGCGACACAGTCCTTGATCACCATCCGGGCAGCGAGCGAAATCGGTCACACCATACCCAATTTCGCAATTGGCATACTTACCGTGCAAGTTGAACATTCAGATGTCCAGCACGTTGCACGAGTGTGACCTAGCACCCTCTTGCGGATTCCCGAACGTCTGCCGCAGAGTGATGTATGCGCTTACAGGCAGCGCATACATCAGGATTGCTCAAGGAGGAGCCCTCCATGCCCCGCACCGCCAGAAACGCCTCGATCGGTATCGCTGTCGCCGGCGCGCTCACGTTCGGCCTGACCGCTTGCGGCAGCTCCGGCGACGACGTCGCCGCGGACAAGAAGCAGACGCTCACCGTCTGGGCCATGGGGGCCGAGGGCGAGAAGCTCGCGGATGTGGCCAAGGTCTACGAGAAGGCCAACCCGAACATCACCGTCAAGGTGACCCCGGTCGGCTGGGACGTCGCCCACCAGAAGCTGGTCTCCGCGGCCGCCGCCGGCACCCTGCCGGACGTGGCGCAGATGGGCGGCAGCTACATGGGCGAGTTCGCCGAGCTCGGTGTGCTGGAGCCGGTCGACACCAAGACCTTCGACGAGAAGGACTTCTTCCCGTCCGGCTGGAAGCAGGGCGAGGTGGACGGCCAGGCGTACGGCGTGCCGTGGTACGTCGACACCCGCGTCCTCTACTACCGCACCGACCTGGCCGAGAAGGCCGGCGTCACCAAGGCTCCGAGCAACTGGAAGGAGATGCAGGACCTCGCCTCGGCCTACCAGAAGAAGGCCGGGACCAAGTGGGGCCTGTCCATCCAGCCCAGCGGCCTGGACACGGTGCAGAACTTCTACTCCTTCCTGTACTCGGCCGGCGGCGAGATCGTCAACGACAAGGGCGAGGCCGTCATCGACAGCCCCGAGGCCGTCAAGGCGCTCAAGGAGTACGGCTCGTACTTCGACAAGGGGCTCTCCAACAAGTCCGTGCAGCCCGGCTACGACGTCGTGAAGGACTTCGGCAACGGCCGCGTCCCGATGTTCTTCGGCGGCCCCTGGCACGTCACCCTGCTGAACGAGGGCCAGCCGCAGATCAAGGGCAAGTGGGCGGTGGCCAACGTGCCCGCCGACAAGACCTCCGCCTCCATGGCCGGCGGTTCGTCCCTGGTGATCTCCAAGGACAGCGAGCACAAGGCCGCCGCCACCGAGTTCATCAAGTACCTGACGGACACCAAGGGCCAGGCCGACTGGTACAAGCGCACCAAGGACCTGCCGGCCAACACCTCCGCGTGGACCTCCGGCGACCTCGCCGACGACACCGACCTCCAGGTGTTCAAGAAGCAGATGGACACCGCCAAGTCGTCCCCCTCGCTGTCCAACTGGACGGAGATCACCGACAAGGTCGACCAGGCCATCGCCAAGGTCACCCAGGGCAAGGCGTCCGCCGAGGACGCGCTCAAGACGGCCCAGTCCCAAATCGAAGGCCTTCTGAAGTAATCGAAGGCCGGACGAAGTAGGAGTCATGCGCACCATGACCGCAAAGGCCGCGGAGTCGGCCAAGGCGCAGGCCGGGCCGGGGGCCTCCGGGTCCCCGGCCACCGGGCCCGCGGGTCGCCGGGGCGGAAGTAAGTCGATGGGCGTGCAGAACCTGGCCGGCTGGCTGTTCTCCACCCCCTTCCTCGTCCTCTTCCTCGTCTTCATGGCGTTCCCGATCCTCGCCACACTGGCGATGAGCTTCACCGACTTCGGGCTGCGCACTGTCACGCACCCGCTGGACGCGAACTTCATCGGCTTCGAGAACTACGTCAACCTGTTCAGCGACGAGAAGTTCCTCAAGTCGCTGTTCAACACGGCGTACTTCGTGGTGGTCGGCGTACCACTGACGATCTTCCTCGGTCTGGTCGTCGCCGTACTGCTGAACAACGGCATCGACCGGGCGCGGACCTTCTTCCGCGTCGGCTTCTACACCCCGGTGGTCACCACCATCGTCGCGGTGGCCGTGGTCTGGCGGTTCGTGCTCGACCCGAGCGACGGGCTCGTCGCGGGGCTCTTCTCCGAAGTGGGCCTCACCTCGCCCGACTTCCTGGGCTCCGAGACGCTCGCCATGCCGTCGATGATCGCGATGGCGGTCTGGCGCAACCTCGGCACGGTCATGGTGCTCTTCATCGCCGGTCTGCAGGCCATCCCCACCGAGGTGCGGGAGGCGGCGCGGCTGGACGGCGCCGGTGCCTGGCAGGAGTTCAAGGGCATCACCGTGCCACTGCTGCGGCCCACGCTGCTCTACGCCACGGTGATCACGACCATCGGTTACCTCAACGTCTTCGAGGAGCCGTTCGTGATGACCCAGGGCGGTCCCTCGGACTCCACGCTCACCGTCTCGCTGAACATGTACCGCGAGGGCTTCAACTTCTTCCACATGGGCTATGCGAGCGCCATGGCGTATGTCCTCTTCGTGGTGATCATGGGCATCACGGTGCTCCAGCTCCGACTGCTGAAGGACAACACGAAATGAGCGCCACCAGTGCACCGGGCGCCGTCTCGACGGCGCCGTCGAAGCAGCCCGGCAACACACCGCCGTCCAGGGTGAAGAAGGCCCGCAACCCGAAGCGCGTCCTCGTCTACGTCCTGCTGTCGGTCGGCCTGCTGATCATGTCGGCGCCGTTCCTGTGGATGGCCCTCTCGGCCTTCAAGACGCCGCAGGAACTGACGGCCAGCCCGCCCGTGTGGATCCCGACCGAGTGGACCCTGGAGAACTTCCGGGACCTGCTCGACAAGCTGGATCTGCCGCTGTACTTCATGAACTCGGTGATCGTGGCGATGCTGGTCACCGCCTCGAACCTGGTGTTCTGCTCGATGCTCGGGTACGCCCTGGCCAAGCTGAACTTCGCCGGCCGCAACAAGATCTTCGGCCTGGTTCTCGGCGCCCTGATGGTGCCCGGCAACCTGATGCTGCTGCCGCTGTTCGTGCTGATGAGCAAGTTGCATCTGATCGACTCGTACGCCGGTCTGGTGCTGCCGTTCGCCGCCGGGGCCTTCGGGGTCTTCCTGATGCGGCAGTTCATGCAGTCGATCCCGGACGAGCTGCTGGAAGCGGCCCGGATGGACGGCGCCGGTGAGTGGTACATCTTCTGGCGCATCGTGATGCCGCTGGTGAAGCCCGCACTGGCGACGCTCTCGATCTTCACGTTCCTGGGCTCCTGGAACAACTTCGTCTGGCCGCTCATCGCGACCAACGACCCCGACAAGTACACCCTGCCGGTCGCCCTGGCCACCTTCGCCACCGACCCCAACAAGGCGGGCGGCTCCAACGGCATGCTGATGGCCGGCTCCCTGCTGGTCGTCCTGCCCGTCGTGATCCTGTTCATCGCGCTCCAGCGGCACTTCACCCAGGGCATCGCCACCGCCGGCATGAAGTAGGGCCGGCCCCGGCAGCCCCACCGAAACGTACGAGGCCACGGCCCCACACCCCGTCGGCCACACCCCTTCATCACCAGAGAGACAGTTTGCGATGACGCACACCCAGGTCCCGTTCCCCGAAAACTTCCTGTGGGGCGCCTCCACGGCCGCCCACCAGATCGAGGGCAACAACACCAACAGCGACTGGTGGGTCAAGGAGCACGCCGCGGGCACCCACATCCAGGAGCCCAGCCTGGACGCCTGCGACAGCTACCACCGCTGGCACGAGGACATGGACGTGCTGGCCGGTCTGGGCTTCACCGACTACCGGTTCTCCATCGAGTGGGCGCGCATCGAGCCGGCCGAGGGCCGGTTCTCCCGGGCCGAACTCGCCCACTACCGCCGCATGGTCGAGGGCGCCATCGAGCGCGGCCTGCGCCCCATGATCACCCTCCACCACTTCACCGTGCCGCAGTGGTTCGAGGCGCGCGGCGGCTGGACCGCCGAAGGCGCGACCGAGCTCTTCGCGCGTTACGTCGCGGCCTGTGCACCCGTGATCGCCGAGGGCGTCAGCCACGTCTGCACCATCAACGAGCCGAACATGATCGCCGTCATGGCCGGCCAGGCCAAGCGGGGCGACAACAGCTTCCCGCCGGCCGGGCTGCCGACCCCCGACGACGAGACCACCGAGGCCGTCATCGCCGCGCACCACGCGGCCGTCAAGGAGGTCCGGGCGATCAACCCGGACATCCAGGTCGGCTGGACCATCGCCAACCAGGTCTACCAGGCCCTGCCCGGCGCCGAGGAGGTCACCGCGGCCTACCGTCACCCCCGCGAGGACGTCTTCATCGAGGCCGCCCGCGGCGACGACTGGATCGGTGTGCAGTCCTACACCCGCACCAAGATCGGCACCGACGGCCCGATACCCACCGCCGAGGGCGCCGAGCGCACCCTCACGCAGTGGGAGTACTACCCGTCCGCCGTCGGCTACGCGCTGCGCCACACCGCCGAGGTCCTGGGCAACGGCATCCCGCTGATCGTCACCGAGAACGGCATCGCCACCGACGACGACAGCCGCCGCGTCGACTACTACACCGGCGCCCTGAACGAGGTCGCCTCCGCGATCCAGGACGGCCTGAACATCCAGGGCTACCTGGCCTGGAGCGCGCTCGACAACTACGAGTGGGGCTCCTACAAGCCCACCTTCGGCCTGATCGGCTGGGACCCGGAGACCTTCGAGCGGCTGCCCAAGCCGTCCGCCGTCTGGCTGGGCGAGATGGGCCGCACCCGCGCCCTGCCGCGTATCGCCGACTGACGGCGGCCACCCGAGCCGACCTGCCTCGGCTCACGAGCCGACCGATGTCGGCTCCCCCCGACCGGGAGCCACCTGACGGCTCCCGCCCGTACGGGAACCGGCGGCACCTGACGGACGCCGGTTCCCGTACAGCAGGGCCTTTCGGGCCCTGTGCCCGCGTACGGCGCCGCTCGTGTCCTGCCCTGCTCACGAGCGGCGGCGCACGCCGGTGCCGTACGAGGCACGGCGCCCCGCGCCCGCAAATCATGACCGACGAACGAAATCCGCCCACCGCCCACAGTCGGTGGCTCTTCTTCGAGGGGTTCTGATGAACCGTCGTACGTTTCTCACCGCAGCGGGAACAGGGGCCGCCGCCCTGTCGCTGGGAGCCGTGGCCGCGTCCCCGGCGGGCGCCGCCGACCGGCCAGTGCGCGGCTCGCACGCACCGCTGCTGCTGCGCTGGTTCCGCGACACGTACCGGTCGATCGAGGCCATGACGACCGACTTCGGTCTCGCCGTCGACAAGATCGATGTCAGCAAGCCCGGTGCCCCCGTCCAGTCGCGTCAGACCTCCCCCACCAACATCGGCTGCGGCCTCTGGTCGACGGTGGCCGCCGCCGGGCTCGGGGTGATCGACGACGACACGATGCGCCGACGGCTGGAGCACACCGTGCGGGCCGTCGAGAAGCTGGAGCGCCACCACGGCTTCTGGCTCAACTGGTACGACGCGCACGACGGTTCGGTGCTCGCCGAGTGGCCCGGCACCGGTGACCCGGTCCGCCCGTTCCTCTCCTCCGTCGACAACGCCTGGCTGGTCACCGGACTGCGTATCGCCGCCGACGCCGCGCCCGCGCTGCGCCCGCGTATCGCCCGCATCCTGGCCACCGCCGACTGGTCGTACTACTACACGCCGTACGACCCGGCCGACCCGGTCGCCGGCCCCGGCCAGCTGCGCGGCGGGTTCTGGACCGACACCGAGGAGCCCACCGGCCACCACTACGGCGCGCTCAACACCGAGCCCCGGATGGCCAGTTACCTGGGCATCGCGGACGGCTCGCTGCCCGCCGACCACTACTGGCACCTGCTGCGCACGATGCTGCCCGAGCACGGGCAGGAGCAGTACCCGCAGGGCAGTTACGTCGCCATGGACGGCGTACGGGTCTGGCAGGGGCACTACACCCATCGCGGCCGCAAGATCGTGCCCACCTGGGGCGGGTCGATGTTCGAGGCGCTGATGGTGCCGCTGTTCGTGCCGGAGGCCGAGTGGTCGCCGAGGTCCTGGGGCCTCAACCACCGCCGCTACGTCCGCAGCCAGATCGAGCACGGGACGGAGGAGGCGGGGTACGGGTACTGGGGCTTCTCCCCCGCCAACATCCCCGAGGGCGGCTACCAGGAGTACGGCGTCGACGCGATCGGCATGCAGATCGACGGCTACGCCTCCAACACCGACCGCACGTACACCAAGGACGGCGAACCGCTGCCGCCCGCCTCGGCGTTCACCAACGGTGTGGTCACCCCGCACGCCTCCTTCCTCGCGCTGCCCTACGCACCGGACGAGGCGATCGCCAACCTGCGTGCGCTCGATCGCGACTTCGGCGCCTACCACGCCGGGTACGGCTTCCGGGACTCCGTCAACGTCGGCACCGGCCGGGTCAGCGACTACCTGCTCGCGCTCGACCAGGGCATGATCGCCGCGGCGCTGGCCCAGGCGATCCGCCCCGGCCTGCTGCAACGGCCGTTCCGCACCGGCGGGTTCCAGTCCAAGGTGCGGCCGCTGCTCGCCAAGGAGCGGTTCTCCATCTGAGCCGTCCTGGCGTCTCGGCCAGCTGAACCGCCTCGAAACGTGGCGGCGTACCGGTCCGGGGCGGAGAGCTCGGGGCCCGGCCCCGGCCCGGTACGCCGTCGCTCGAATCGGATCCGCTCGACTCGGGTCCGTTCAGTTCCAGCCCGCGCGGTACGCCGACCAGTCGCCCTCCCGCGCGGCGAAGTCGACGTAGAGCGCGACCCCGAACCGTTCGCGGCCGCGGTCGGTGCGCCCCAGGCCCAGCCTGGTGCCCCGGACCGCGGCCGCGACCGTCTCGGCCGACTCGTGGTGTCCGAGGTCGTCCTCGTGGAAGAACGGCACTCCCATCAGCAGATCGGTGTCCTTCGGCGTCACTTCGAGGGCGAGCGCCGTCTGCTGGGCGACATAGCCGCCGAACAGCCCCTCCAGGGGCATCCAGGTGTCGTACGACATGACGGCGATCTGGTCGACCCGGCGCGCGACCTGGCCGAAGAACTTCTGCGACCACCACTTCTGGCTGCCGCCGCTGACCACGCCGATCACCCGGTGCGCCGAGGGCAGCGGGTCGATCTGGTGGGCGGCGACCGACAGCTGTGCCCTGCGCGGCCTCGTGAGCGCGCGCAGGTCGTCCAGGAGCGAGAGGTAGTGGCGGTCGCCGGAGTGCAGCGGCTCCAGGTCGAAGTGGACGCCGTCGAACCCGGCGTCCAGGATCTGCCGGGCCGAGGCGACCACGGCGGTACGGGACGCGGCCCGCTCCAGACGCAGCCCGTCGGGCCCCTCGGTGGCCAGCACGTCGCCGAGCCAGGCCTGGACCCGGATGCCGGGCAGGGTGCGGTGCACGGCGTCGATCAGCCACCGGGCCCGGGGGTAGCGGTCGGCGGGCAGGGTGCCGTCGTGCTCCAGCGGCCCGGCGTGGACGTACAGGTCCTTGATCCCCGTCCCCTCGATCCGGTCGGCGAACGCGGCGAGGTCGGCGTCGTCCTTGCGCCCGTCGACCCAGGCGTGGCCGAGCCAGATGGCGTCGCGGCCCCGGGTGCGGGTGTTGTCGCCCGGGTCGCCGGAGTAGTTGAGCCGCAGGGCGATGCCCGCGGTGAGGACCGGCACCACGATCGCCAGGACCACCCCCAGCGCGATCCTTCTGGGCCAGGTCCAGCGGAACCGGGCCGCCCGTTCGCGTATCCGCCCGGCCCCGCGTTTGATCCCCGTGAGCACGTCCGTATCCCCCTGCGTGTCGGTGTGCCGTCGCTGTAGTAGGGCATCATGACGCACCGCCCGGACACCGATGGCGGGCCCGGTCGCCGGGTCGCGGGTGACAGAGGGTGGACATAGCCTCACAAATGTGACGCCGCCCGTGAGCCGTACCCGGATATCCATACCGGGCCGGGCCCTGCTCACCGCGCTGATGGCGGTGTGCTGGCCGGCCCTTCCCGCAGTACCGGCTTTTTCCGCAGTACCGGCCCTTCCCGCAGCTCCGACCGCCCGCGCCGACGATCCCGTCACGCTGTCCCGGGACGGTCAGATCACCGACAAGGTGGGGGCGCTCGGGGACCGCAGGGACCAGGTGCGGGCCGCACTCGACCGGCTGTACGCGGACCGCCGCGTACAGCTCTTCGTCGTGTACGTACGGGACTTCTCCGGGCGGTCCGCGCAGAACTGGGCAGATGCCACGGCCGACCGCAACGGCCTCGGCCGCGACGACGTCCTGCTCGCCGTCGCCACCCACGACCGGCAGTACGCGTACACCGTCGAACAGGGCTCCCGCCTCACCGACGCCCAGCTCCAGGACGTGGCGAGCACCGCGATCGAGCCCGCGCTCAGGGAGCACGACTGGGCCGGCGCGGCGATCGGCGCGGCAAACGGGTACTCCGCCGTACTGGCCGGAAAGCCCGTGCCCACCCCGGCCATCACCCCCGGTGCCGCCGACCCCGGAACCGGTGAATCCGTCGGGACGAACACCGCTGACCTGATCCTCCCGGGGGTCGTCGTCGGCGGGGCGGCGGCGCTGGCCGGCTACGCGTACACCCGGCGCAGGCGCCGCACCACGACCCGCACCACGCCCGGCGCGAAGGGCTGGGGCCCCGCCTCCGCCGGACCGGACGGGGCGCCGCAGCCGCCGGAGCCGCTGCCTGAGCTGGACGCTCGCGCGAAGGAGGCGCTGGTGGACACCGACGACGCGGTCCGCACCAGCGAGGAGGAACTGGGTTTCGCCACCGCCCAGTTCGGCGAGGAGGCGGCGGCCCCGTTCACGAAGGCCGTCGGCCATGCGAAGGGCGAGCTGACGGCGGCGTTCCGGCTGCGTCAGCGCCTGGACGACGCCATTCCCGAGGACGAGGCGACCAGGCGCCGGATGCTGGACGAGATCATCGGCCGCTGCGCGGACGCGGGCGCCCGGCTGGACGCCGTGTCCGAGGACTTCGACCGGCTGCGCGCCCTGGAACGCGACGCCCCGCAGGCCCTGGCCACGGCCGAGGCCGCGTTCCGGGCGCTCGCCGGACGGGTCGCCGCGGCCGAGGCCACCCTGAACACGATGCGCGAGGAGTACGCGGAGTCGGCCTTCGCCGCCGTCGCCGGCGACATCGAGCAGGCCAAGGACCGGCTCGTCTTCGCCACGTCGAGCCTCAACCGGGGCCGTCAGTCGGTGGACAGCACCAACAACTCGGCGGCGGCGGTGTACATCCGGGCCACCGAGGGCGCCGTCGACCAGGCGACCACCCTCGTCGACGCGGTGGAGCGGCGGAGCCGGGAACTCACGGAGGCGGCGGGGCGGCTGCCCGCCGCCCTCACCGAGACGGAGACCGATCTGGCCGATGCGGGCGGGCTGCTCGAAGGCGCCGGGGACGGTGCGCCGACCGCCGATCTGCGGGGCCGGATCGCCCGCGCGAAGTCGGTGCTCGGCGATGTGCGGGCCCGGATGTCGGCCGGGCCGTACGACCCGATCGACGCGCTGCGCAGGGTGGAGGAGGCGGACGCGGCGCTCGACGCGGCGCTGGCCGGTGTCCGCGAACGGGATCAGGGCGACCGGCGGGCCCTCTCACTGCTGGACGGGGCGGTGCTCACGGCGCGTTCGGCGATCGCGGCGGCGGCCGACTTCATCACCACGAACCGGGGAGCTGTGGGCAGCCAGGCCCGGACCCGGCTGGCGGAGGCCCAGCGGCGTCTCGACCGGTCGCGCGAGCTGGCCGGGGCGAAGGATCCGCAGGGGGCGCTGTCCGAGGCGCAGCAGGCGGATTCGCTGGCCGGGCAGGCCCGGAGCCTGGCCGAACAGGATGTGCGCGCGTACGGGAACCGGAACGGTCCGGGCGGTGCGCGGGGAACGGGCGGCGGGGTCGGCGGCGCGGTGCTCGGCGGCATCATCCTCGGCGGCCTCCTGGGCGGCGGGGGCGGGCGCGGCGGCGGCGTCCACGGCGGGGGGTTCGGCGGCGGGGGGCACGGCGGGGCCGCCGGGCCGGGCAGCTTCGGCGGCGGGGGCACCCGGGGCCGGCGCGGAGGCGGCGGCCGTTTCTGAGCCGGCCGCGGGGCCCGCCCCGAGGCTTCATCCGCAGATTCGCTTCATCCACCGGGATCCCCGGAGAGACCCACCGCGGGGATCCCGGGAGAGACCCACGCGCACAAGGAGAGTTCCATGACCAAGCAGACCATTCTCGGCCGCGTCACCCAGCTGGCGAAGGCCAACATCAACGCGCTGCTCGATCAGGCGGAGGACCCGCAGAAGATGCTGGACCAGCTGATCCGCGAGTACACGGCCAACATCTCGGAGGCCGAGCAGGCGGTCGCCACGACCATCGGCAATCTGCGGCTGATGGAACAGGACCACCAGGAGGATGTGGACGCGGCGAAGGAGTGGGGCGGCAAGGCGCTCGCCGCGAGCCGCAAGGCCGACGAGCTGCGGGCGGCCGGGTCCGGGGCGGAGGCGGACAAGTTCGACAACCTGGCCAAGGTGGCGCTCGGCCGTCAGCTCCGGTCGGAGAAGGAAGCGGGGACGGCGGAGCCGGTCATCGCCGCGCAGACCGAGGTGGTGGACAGGCTGAAGTCCGGCCTGGACCAGATGAGGACCAAGCTGTCGGAGCTGAAGGCCAAGCGGGACGAGCTGGTGGCCCGTGCCAAGTCCGCCGAGGCGCAGAACCGGATGATGGACTCCGTCAAGAGCATCGATGTCCTCGACCCGACCAGTGAGCTCAGCCGGTTCGAGGACAAGGTGCGGCGCGAGGAGGCGAAGGCGCTGGGCAAGCAGGAGCTGGCCGCCTCGTCGCTGGACGCCCAGTTCGAGCAGCTGGACGGCCTGGGCGACAGCGCCGAGATCGATGCCCGGCTGGCCGCGCTGAAGTCGGCCTGAGACCTGTCGGCCCGGGGCCCGCCCGGCAGCCGGGTCAGTACATGCTCAGCAGCTGCTCCACGGAGAGCTCGGCGGCCGGCGCCCCGTCGGGCAGGGCCAGCTCGAACCAGACGGTCTTGCCGCGCGGGGTCCGCCTGGACCCCCAGGCCACGCTCAGCAGCCCGACCAGCTGGAGCCCGCGCCCGCCCTCGTCGGTGTCGCGGGCCCGCCGCCGCCGGGGCTGGACGAGTCCGGCGTCCCACACCTCGCAGACCAGGGTGCGATCGCGCAGCAGCCTGAGCCTTGTCTCGCCCTCCCCGTACCGCAGGGCGTTGGTGACCAGCTCGCTGACCAGCAGTTCGGTGGTGTCCACCAGGTCGTCCAGGCCCCAGTCGAGCAGCCGGTCGCGGGCCAGTTCGCGGGCCCGGCCCACGGAGCGGGGTTCGCGGGGCAGCCGCCAGTCGCCGACCGCGTCGGCCGGCAGTCCCTGGATACGGGCCACCAGCAGGGCGATGTCGTCCTCGCCGTGCCCGGTGTCCAGGGTGCTCAGCACATGGTCGCAGACGTCCTCGATCGGCCGTTCCGGCTCGACGAGCGCGGTGCGCAGGGCTTCGAGGCCTTCGTCGAGCGGGTGGTCGCGGGACTCGACGAGTCCGTCCGTGTAGAGGGCGAGCAGCGAGCCCTCCTTCAGTTCGACCTCGACCTCCTCGAAGGGTTCGCCGCCGACGCCGAGCGGCATGCCGGGCGGCACGTCGAGCAGCAGGGCGGCCTCGCCCGGTTCGACCACGGCGGGCGGGAGGTGGCCCGCGTTGGCGAAGGTGCAGCGCCGGGTGACCGGGTCGTAGACCGCGTACACGCAGGTCGCCAGGTAGATCTCGGAGAGGTCCGCCTCCCGGGACTTGTGGGCGGCCCGCGAGGGCCACTGGGAGCCGCCGGACGTGCCGGCGCCGCCGGGGGTGCCGAGTCCGCGGGCGACCTCGTCGAGTGCGGAGAGCACCTCGGCGGGTTCCAGGTCCAGCAGGGCCAGGGTCCGTACGGCGGTGCGCAGTTCGCCCATGGCGACGGCGGCCCGCAGTCCGCGGCCCATGACGTCGCCGACGACGAGGGCGGTGCGGTGGCCGGGGAGCTCGATCACGTCGAACCAGTCGCCGCCGACCTCGGTGGCCGTGTTGCCGGGCAGGTAGCGGCAGGCGATGTCGAGGCCGGCGGCCACCGGGTCGCCGGGCGGCAGGAGGCTGCGCTGGAGGATCAGGGCGCGTTCGTGCTCGCGCCGGTAGAGGCGGGCGTTGTCGATGCAGACCGCGGCGCGGGCGGCGAGTTCGGTGGCCAGGGCCCGGTCCCGCTCGCCGAAGGGTTCGCTGCCCTTGGTGCGGGAGAACTGCACGAGACCGACCACCGTGTCGTGGGCGACCATCGGCACGGCGAGTGTGGACTGGACGAAGCCCCGGTCGTCGCCGGGCACGTCCTCGACGTGGCCGGTGCGCAGGGCGATGGCGCACGGCGAGTTGAACGGGAAGCGGTGTACGGAGCCGAGCTCGGGCGAGCCGGTCTCCGCGGCGGTGTCGGGCAGGACGTCCGCCACCGCGCTGGCCAGGGCGACGCGGCGCAGTTCGGCGGAGCCGCCGACGGATTCCTGACGGAGCGAATCCCAGCTGCCGGGCGGTGCGTCGTCGCCGGTGAGCAGCCCCTGGTAGAGGTCGACGGAGGCGAGGTCGCAGAAGCCGGGGACGGCGACGTCGAGGAGTTCGCGGGCGGTGGTCTCCAGGTCGAGGGAGTTGCCGATCCGGGCGCTGGCCTCGTTGAGCAGGGCGAGGTTGCGGCGGGCGCTGGCGGCCTCGCGGGCGGCGATGTGTCTGCGGGTGACATCGGTGGCCAGTCCGGCGACGCCGATGGGGCGGCCGGACCCGCTGTGCACGCGGTAGAGGTTCATCGACCAGTGGCGGCTGCCGGTGCCGGGGGCGGTGCCGACGATCTGGAGATCGGTGACGGACGTTCCGGTCTCCAGTACGCGCTGGATGGTGACGGTGAGCCGGTCGGCTTCTGTCCCGGAGAGATAGTCGTCGACCGTGCGGCCGCGGTGGTCCTCGGCCCGGCCGCCGAAGACGGTGGCGAAGCGCTGGTTGGCGCGGATCACCGAGAGGTCCGTACCGAACAGCACGAAACCGAAGGGTGATTGGCCGAATATCGCCTGGGACGCGGCAAGGTCCGTCTCGATGTGACGCAGTGCCCGGACGTCCACGACGATGCAGAGCGCGGCCCGTTCCCCGCTCTCCGTCTCACTCGGCATCACATAGATCTCGGCGAGCCCGTGCACGGCCTCCTCGCCCGGTATCCGGAAGGGGACGAGGCCCGTCCACTCCCGGCCGTCGAGGATCTCGCCGACTCTGCGGCGGCCGTCCGTGCGCAGTTCGGCGGGCATGAAGGCCTCGACCGGGTCCATGCCGACCGCCCTGTCCGCGGCAATGCCGAAGAGGCCGGCGGCCCGGCGGCTCCACTGCTCGATCAGGCCATCGGGGCCGATCGAGAACGAGGCGACCCTGATGTAGTCGTAGATCGAGCCAGGCGGGCTGCTCTGCCACACGATGTCGCCCGCTGTCCCAGGTATTTCGCTCACGCGACCGTCCCCTCCAGCTCACACACCGGACCGGTCATGACCGCAGTATTCAGTACTCCGGCCCCAACCGACACGGCGTTCACGATCACAGCACGGTCTCAGTCCCTTTCAGCCAGGTTCTGACCGACCCTGGTGATCGCTGTCCGTCCCACCCCACTCCTAACCAGGCAGGGCCAGCTCGAACCACACGGTCTTGCCGGTCTTTCCCCGCCGGGTCCCCCAGCGGCGGGCGGAACACGCCACCAGCTGCAGTCCCCTGCCCCCTTCGTCCTCCGGTCCCGCCATACGTTCGGTGGGCGGATCCGGAAGCGGATCGGAGACTTCCACGAGCAGTCCCGGACGGGCGGAGGGGGCGTCCCCATTGGGATGAGGGCGCACCAGGCGTACGCCGATGGGCCCCGATGTATAGCGCATCGAGTTGGTGACCAACTCGCTGACCAGCAGAACTGTCAAATCCCCGACGGCGGCATCGAGCCCCCAGGCGGTCAACGCCCCATGGACCGCATGCCGTGCGGATCGCACGGCGCCCGGCTCAGCCGGAAAGGTCCACTCGGCGCAGTCGCCTTCACTGTCGATCACGCCGATCACTTCCCAAGACCAGCAGCGGAGAGCGCCCTGTTTACAAGGGCTATTCAGCACATACCCGATATTTGGGGTGAACTATCGCCGGGACCGACACGTGGGGCGTACGGGTGTACGGCCGCGCGCACGAAGGGATGCCCCGGGGAGAAGGGGCGCACAAGGCGACAGGCGCGCGCTGCCGCCTTGGCGTCTGCCTCGGTCAACCGCCTCCGGCACCCCCGCCCACCGGCGCCGGGTGCCCGGCCGTACGGGCCAACTCCGCTGCCGGCTCCGCCCTGTTCAGGCCAGCGCGCCCGAGGCCTTGAGGTCGTCGAAGAGCAGCTGGTCGACCGGCGGGACGAGCGGCCGGTCGGCGTAGGAGAACCACGCCATCTCCTCGATCTCGCTGCTGACCGTCAGCGTCCCCTGATACTCGCCGGCGTAACAGCTCATGCGCACGACCACCCCGTCCGGATGACCGTGCGCCTGCGCCTCGTACGTACCCATGTGGGACACGGTCGCGGGCAGGATGGCCACGGCCAGCTCCTCCTCGACCTCGCGCAGCAGGGTCTGCAGGTCGGTCTCCTGACCCTCCCGCTTGCCACCGGGGATGTAGAAGACGTCCTTCCCCCGTGGTCGCGCGCAGAGAATCCTGCCGTTCTCCACCCGCACCCATGCCACCGTGTCGATCAGGACCGACATCGCTCCGCCTTCGCTCTCGCGCAACCCCGTCGGACAGGACCCTAGATCCTCCGGCGACGGGCGCGTGAACGCGGGCACGGTCATGCGCCGGAGCGCGATCCCCCGCCCCGCCGCACTCGTCGCGCCCGCCCTAGGGCCGGGCGCTCTGCTCCGCGCGCTCCACCCAGTAGAGCTGCTTGTGGCCATGCTCATCGAGCTTGTCGGCGATCTTCTGGGCCTCGCCCTGCGTGGCATACCTGCCGACGCGATAGCGATTGCCGTTGTCGTCCTGCCTTATCACCAGCCACGGGAGCACGGCACCGCTGTCGCTCATCGTGTCCCTTCCGAGCATTGCGCCCCTCCCTCGAACGGCGTGCATGTCAGTAAAGATCCCCAGGAAACCGCAGTACGCATATGCCCGAGCGTACGCCTGACCTTCACTCAACGGATACGCATTTACACAAAGAGATACCGATTCGGTCAGCAAGAAGGGGCGCACCCGGCTGGATGCTCCCCTTGCGCCGGTGGCCCCCGCCGCCGCCCTCGCGTGCTATCCCGCCTCCGGCGCCGCCGCGCGCACCGTCGGCACCGGCATCAGGACGGGACCGGCCGACGGCTGCTTGCGGCAGACGTCCCCGCACTCCGCGTCCAGCGAGCAGCACAGCGAACAGATCGGCCCGGACCGCACGGGGCAGTCGGCGATGTCCGGCAGCTCGTAGGCGGTCTCGCAGACCGCGCAGGTGTGGGTGGCGGTGATGTCCGCGACCTCGGCGCCCGGACCGTTCACCGGGTTGGGCCGCGCCAGGTAGTACTTCCCTTTCGTCGCCCAGGCGATCAACGGGCAGAGCGTCGACGCCAGTCCGGCCGCGATGAAGGTCGAGAAGGCTTCGGCGTAACGGCCGAAGAACCCGAAGAAGGCCAGGATCGAGACGGTCGAGGCAATCACCATCGCACCGAATCCGGCCGGGTTCACCGCGTACAGATAGGCCCGTTTGAACTCGATGTACCGCGGGCTCAGCCCGATCCGCTTGTTGACGACCAGGTCGGTGGCGACGGCGGCGATCCAGGCGATGCCCACGTTCGAGTAGAAGCCCAGCAGCTTGTTGAGGGCGGCGAACATGTTCATCTCCATCAGCGTGAGCGCGATGGCGAGGTTGAGGAAGATGTACCAGACCCGGCCCGGATGCCGGTGGGTGATCCGGGAGAAGAAGTTCGACCAGGACAGCGAACCGCTGTAGGCGTTGGTCACATTGATCTTGATCTGCGAGACGATCACGAAGACCGCCGCCGCGGGCAGCGCGAACGAGCCGAGCCAGGGCCGCAGCGCCTCGATCTGCGGTGCGATCGGCTCCAGCGCGTGCGTCCTGCCGACGGCCTCCAGCGCGACGAAGGCGAGCAGCGCGCCGCCGATCTGCTTCGCGGCCCCGATGACGACCCAGCCCGGCCCCGCGGCGAGCACCGCGAGGTTCCAGCGCCGCTTGTTGGCCTCCGTCCGCGCCGGCATGAAGCGCAGGTAGTCGGCCTGCTCACCGATCTGGGCGATGAGCGAGAGCGCGACGCCCGTGCCCAGCCCGAAGCCGATCCAGGAGAACCCGGACCCCGCGCCCTCCGTGCCACCGAAGGAGCCGAACGCGCCCCAGGCGTCGGGGGCTTCGAAGGCGAGCACGACGAACGGCAGCACCATGCCGATGATCCAGACCGGCTGGGTCCACGCCTGCACCTTGGCGAGCGCCCCCATGCCCCGGAAGACGATCGGGATGACGATGAGCGTGGTGAGCAGATAGCCGGCCTCGACCGGGAGCCCGACGGCCTGGTGCATGGCCTGCGCCATGATCGAGCCTTCGAGGGCGAAGAAGATGAAGGTGAAGGACGCGTAGATCAGCGAGGTGAGCGTCGAGCCGAAGTATCCGAAGCCCGCGCCGCGGGTGACCAGGTCCATGTCCAGGCCGTACTTCGCACAGGCCCGCGCGATCGGTACGCCGGTGAGGAAGATGATCGTCGCGGCGGCGAGGATCGAGGCGAGTCCGCTGGTGAAGCCGTAGGTGAAGACGATCGAGGCGCCGATCGCGAAGTCGGCGAGGTAGGCGATCCCGCCGAGTGCGGTGCCCGCCACCGTGGCCGGCGACCAGCGCCGGAAGGAGTGCGGCGCGTAGCGGAGGGAGTAGTCCTCGCGGCTCTCGTCGGCGGCGAGCTTCGCGTAGCTGCGGGCCGGGGCCGGGGAGCCGGTCCCGGCCGGGACGTCGGCCCCGGCCGGGATGTCGGCCCCGGCTGTCTTCGGTGTGGCTGTGTCCGTCATCGGTGACTTCCCGTCCGTCGTCCGGTGTGCGGGTACGGACCGGACGGTAGGAGCGGTACATGACAACCTTATGCAGCCGGTGATTGCCCGTCGGTTACGGGAACCGTCCGGGCGTTAACGTGTCGTCACCGACGACGGACGGCGATCTCCGCCCACCGGTCACCTGACCGGAAGGTGGTAGGCGACCCGGTAGCGATCGGCGGGCACCACCACGTCCGCCGTCTCGACCGGGCGGCCCGACGCGTAGTACGTCCGCTCGATCACCATCACCACGTGTCCGGGCACACCGCCGAGCGCCAGGAGCTCCTCCGCCAGCCCCGGACGCGCGCCGACCTGCTCGGCCACGTTGTCCACGACGACATCGATCGCGGCCATCCGCTCGACCACCCCGCAGCCGCCCAACGGGCCCTCCTCCGGCAGCATCACCGGCGTACGCCCCGTCACGGCGAGCGGCTCCCAGGAGGTGGAGAGCATCATCGGCTCCCCGGCCTCGCGGAAGGTGTACCTCGTACGCATCACCCGGTCGCCCGGCTCGATGCCCAGACGCTCGGCGATCTCGGCGCTCGCGCCCTCCTGTTCGCTGCGGGACTCCCACGTCCCGTGCACCCCCTCCGCCGTCTGCTCCTGGCGGAACGGACTGGCGCCGGCCGCGGACCGGTAGCCGGAGCGGGCGATCCGCCGCGGGACCGGGCGCTCGCGCACATAGGTGCCGGACCCGGAACGCCCCTCCACCAGGCCCTCGGCCATCAGCACCTTTCGCGCCTCCAGCGCGACGGTGTCCGAGACTCCGTACTCCTCGCGGATACGGGCCTGCGAAGGCAGGCGCGTATGCGGCGGCAGCGAACCGTTGACGATCTTCTCTCGCAGATCGCTTGCAACGCGCAGATACGCGGGCTGCTCACCGAAAGTCACAGGCCACTCCCAACAGGTTGACAGTCTGCAACAGCGTGACAACCGTCGGTTGTGAACCGCAAGCACAGGCCAAAGATTCACTCGATGTGATGATTCGCCAGGTCCTTGCGCATATCCGGCCGTCGACCACCAGAGGGTTCTCAGCTCTTCTCACGCCTCCTCCCCTCCCCCGGTTCACCGCAACCGCGTTCCTTCTCGCACGGAAGTGGGGCGGCTGCCGAAGCAGCCGCCCCACATGTCCGACGCGTCAGGACGTCAGGGCCGAATGGCCGTCAGAACTGCAGACCCCAGGAGTTGATCTTCCCGGTGTCCGCCGCCGCGTTGTCGGCGACCCGCAGCTTCCAGGTGCCGTTGGCCACCTCCGACGAGGCGTTCACGGAGTAGGTGGTGATCACGTTGTCCGCGCTGCCACCGGTCCCGAAGGCCTTCAGGTTGTAGACCGAACCGTCGGGCGCGACGAGGTCGATCTTCAGGTCGCCGCTGTAGGTGTGCGTGATGTTCACGGGCACGCTCAGCGTGGCCGGCGCGTTGCCGGTGACACCGGTGACGGTGATCGGCGACTCGACGGTGGAGTTGTCGGCGATGGTGTAGCTCGTCGTGCTCTCGAACTTCTTGCCCGGCGGCGTGGTGGTGCCGCTGCCGACGTTCAGCAGCCGGTTCGGCGAGCCCGTACCGGGGCTGGTCACCACTCCGGTGCTGGCCGCGGCGACCAGTCCGGCGGAGACCTGTGCCGGGCTGTCGCTCGGGTGGTCGGCCAGGTAGAGGGCCGCGGCACCCGCGACGTGCGGCGTCGCCATCGACGTACCGGAGATCGTGTTGGTGGCGGTGTCTCCGGTGTTCCAGGCCGAGGTGATCGACGAGCCGGGGCCGAAGATGTCCAGCACGCTGCCGTAGTTGGAGAAGCTGGAGCGGGCGTCGGTGCTGGTGGTGGAGCCGACCGTGATGGCCTCGGTGACCCGTGCCGGGGACTTCGTGGAGGCGTCGGTCGACTCGTTGCCCGCGGCGACGGCGTACGTGACGCCGGACGCGATGGACTTGCGTACGGCGGCGTCGAGCACCGAGTCCACCCCGCCGCCCAGGCTCATGTTGGCGACCGCGGGCTTGACGGCGTTCGCCGTCACCCAGTCGATGCCCGCGACGACCTGCTCGGTCGTGCCGGAGCCGCTGTCGTCGAGGACCCGGACGGAGACGATCTTCGCCTTCTTGGCGACGCCGTACGACGACCCGGCGACGGTGCCCGCCACGTGGGTGCCGTGACCGTAGCCGTCGTCCGCCGTGTTGTCGTCGTCGATGGCGTCGTAGCCGTACGAGGCCCGGCCGCCGAAGTCGGTGTGGGTGATCCGCACACCGGTGTCGATGATGTACGCGGTGACACCCTGGCCCCCGTTGTCGGGGTAGGTGTAACTCTGATTCAGCGGCAGGGACTTCTGGTCGATCCGGTCGAGGCCCCAGGAGGGCGGCGAGGGCTGGGTGCCGGTGACATGGAAGGTCCGGTTCTGCACGACGGACTCGACGGCCGGGTCGGCGGCGAACTTCTTCGCCTGGCTCTCCGAGAGCTCCACCGCGTAGCCGTTGACGGCGGTGCGGTAGGTCCTCTTGATCTCGGCGCCGTACTCCTTGGCGAGCGCCCTGCCCTTCGCGGAACCCGCGTCGGCCGCCGATTCGTCGAGCGTGACGATGTAGCTGCCGCTGATGGTGCCCGGGGCACCCGCGTTCTGGATCCGGCCTTCGGGCGCCGGCTCGGACGCCGAGGCGGGGAACACCGCGGCGCCGGAGAGCGCGAGGGCCGCACCGGCCATGACACTCGCCGCGGCGAGTCTTCGGCGCGCGTGGGGGGTGTGACGCGTCACTGACATGTGGGGGGTCCTCCTCGATCGAGGTGCACTGGTGGGGGGCGCGTGCTGTCGGACGGAGACAGTGCACAGCATGGGCATGACAAACATCTGTTGTTGGTACCGCACTGCCCAAGTCCCTGCCGACAGCGAAAGATTGACCGATTCTTGGGAATCGCACAAGGGTGCGCAGGGCTCTGCAATACCTTCGCCATCGGGCTGCCACGCGCCTGACATGCTGACCGGCATGCCCGCATACATCTGCCCGCAGGACGGCACCCGCGTCGACACCACCGCTCTCACCTGGTGCTGCCCGGTCTGCCGTGGCCCCTGGGACCTCGAATTCGAAGCCGCCGGCACGTTCTCGGTCAACTCCCTGACCGGACGCGTCAATTCACTGTGGCGTTACGAAGAGGTGCTGCCGCTCTCCTCGCCCACGACCACGCTCGGCGAGGGCCGCACCCCGCTCGTGCCGCTCACCGGCACGGTCTCGGCCAAGCTCGATTTCCTGATGCCGACGCTCTCCTTCAAGGACCGCGGCGCGGTGATGCTCGCCGAGCTGGCCCGCAGGCTGTCGCCCGAACGCGTCGTCGCGGACAGCAGCGGCAACGCCGGGACGGCGGTCGCCGCGTACTGCGCCCGCGCCGCGCTCCCCTGCACGGTGTACGTCCCCGAGGGCACGTCCCCGAAGAAGACCGAGCAGATCCGGGCCCACGGCGCCCGCCTGGAGATCGTTCCCGGTGACCGCGAGGCCACCGCGGCCGCCGCCCGTACCGCCGCCGACGTCCCCGGCACCTTCTACGCCTCGCACGTCTTCAACCCGTACTTCCTGCACGGCACGAAGACGTACGTGTACGAGCTGTGGGAGGACCTCGGCGGCCGTCTCCCGGACGCCATCGCCGTGCCCGTCGGCAACGGCACCCTTCTCCTCGGCGCGGCCCTGGCCACCGCCGAGCTCCACGCCCGGGGGCTGATCGACCGGCGACCGGCGCTGATCGCCGTACAGGCCGAAGCCGTCTCGCCGCTGGCCACCGCCTTCCGCGCGGGCGCCGACGGCCTGCTCCCCGCCGGCCTGCCCGGCGCCCCCGCCGCCACCCTCGCCGAGGGCATCGCCATCCCGCGTCCGCCGCGCGCACGGGCCATCCTGGCCGCGGTCAGGGAATCGGGCGGCACCTTCCTCACGGTGACCGAGGATCAGATCCGTGCCGCGCAGCTGGACCTGGCGGCACGCGGCCTCTACGTGGAGACGACGGGCGTCGCCTGCTGGGCCGCGGTCGGCGACTGGACCGACCGGAGCGTCGTCGTTCCGCTGTGCGGCGCGGGCCTCAAGACCGGCCTCGCGGGCTGACGAAGCGGACCCGCCGGGCGGCCCGACGGGGCGGACGGCCGGGCGGGCCCGGCGGGCCGGGCAGCCGGGCAGGGCGGGAACGGACCGGTCCGTCGCGGCACCGGCGCCCGCCGCCCCGTCAGCCGTTCACCCCGCGTGCCGCGCACCGCCGCGCGGCGCGCGCTTCCCTACCTTCGTACGGTGAGCCTCTCGCGCCTCGTTCTCCTCACGTCCCTCACGGCCCTGGTCGCGGGCGCACTGATCGCGCCGGCGGCTCCCGTCCCGTACGCGGCGCCTCCCGCCACGGCGGCGCCTCCCTCCGCGGCGGCCACCGCCTGCGGCCGGGACACCGATCCCGCCTGGGCGCCGACTTCCACCCGGTTCGGCGAGGCGGACGGCTACGACCCCTACACCGGCAACGGATACCTGGGCCACCGGGTGCCCGCGGCGGGCGCCGGATACGCGGCGTCGAACGAGAAGACCGGCTGGCCGCTGTTCACCCCGCGCTACGACGGCGCGTTCGTCTCCGGCCTGTTCGGGCGCGACAAGGATCTCGCCGCCGGCCGCGAGGTGGTCGCCGCACTGCCGAGCTGGACCGGTGTCGACGTGCGCGTCGGCGACGAGACCTACGGATCCGACACGCCTCCCGGCCGGATCTCGCACTACCGCCAGACGCTCTTCCTGCGCTGCGGACTGGTGCGTACATCGCTGCGGTGGACCGCGGCCGACGGCCGCGCGACCGACCTGACGTACGAAGTGCTCGCCGACCGGTCCGATGTGCACACGGGCGCCGTACGACTGCGCATGAAGCCGCACTGGAACGGCACCGCGACCGTCACCGGCCGGCTCGACCCGAGGGGCGCGCGCCGGATCGCCCTCGCCCCCGACGGTACGTTCCGCACCCTCGGCACCGGGACCGCGGGCGCGATCGTCCAGATGCTGCGCACCCGCGGGCCGGGGGCCGGAGCGCCGGTTGCGGCGCGGAGCACGCACCGGGTGCGCGCGGGGCGTACGTACACCTTCGAGAAGTACGTCGGCGTCGACACCGCGCTCACCTCCGCCGCCCCGCGCACCGCCGCCCGCGACGCCGCCCGGCGCGCGGCGCGGCGCGGCTGGTCCGGGGTGCTCACGGCGAACGCGGCGGCCTGGCGGCGGGCCTGGGCGGCCGACATCTCCGTACCGGGCAGTCCCGACCTCCAGAAATGGCTGCGGACGGCACAGTACGGACTGCTGGCCTCCACCCGGGCCGGGTCCCGCGACAGCATCGCGCCGGCCGGTCTGACCAGCGACAACTACGCCGGCATGGTGTTCTGGGACGCCGAGACCTGGATGTACCCGGGGCTGCTCGCCACCCGCCCCGAGCTGGCCCGCCCGGTCGTCGAGTACCGCTACCGCACCCGTGGCGCGGCCCGCGCCAACGCCCGGAAGCTGGGGTTCCAGGGCCTGTTCTACCCGTGGACGAGCGCGAGCAGGGGCGAGCTGTGGTCCGAGTGCCAGAGCTGGAACCCCCCGCACTGCATCACCCAGAACCACCTGCAGGGCGATGTGTCACTGGCCGTCTGGCAGTACTACCTGGCGACCGGGGACCGCGACTGGCTGGCCGGGCACGGCTGGCCGCTGCTCGCCGGGATCGCCGACTTCTGGGCTTCGCGGGCCACCGCCGACGACGACGGCAGCTACTCGGTGAAGGAGGTCGCGGGCCCCGACGAGTACAGCAACGGCGTCACCGACGGGGTCTTCACCAACGCGGTCGCCGCCACCGCCCTGCGCAACGCCACCCGCGCGGCGCAACTGCTCGGCCGCACCGCACCGGTCCGGTGGAAGCGGGTGGCGGACGGCCTGCGCATCCCGTACGACCCGGCGCGGGGGCTCTTCCTCCAGTACGCGGGGTACAACGGGTCGACGATCAAGCAGGCCGACACGGTGCTGCTGATCTACCCGCTGGAGTGGCCGATGGAGCCGGGCGCCGCCGCCGCCACGCTCGACTACTACGCGGCGCGCACCGACCCGGACGGCCCGGCCATGACCGACTCGGTCCACGCCATCGACGCGGCCACGATCGGGGAGCCCGGCTGTGCGACGTACACCTATCTCCAGCGCGCCGTACGCCCGTTCACGCGCGGTCCGTACGCCCTGTTCAGCGAGGCCCGGGGCACGAAGGCGGGCGCCCAGGACCCGCTGTCGGGCTTCCCCGCCGAGGACTTCCTCACCGGGAAGGGCGGGTTCCTCCAGGTCTTCACGCACGGCCTGACGGGGCTGCGGCTGCGGGAGGACGGGGTGCGTCTGGATCCGATGCTGCCGCCGCAGCTGGGCAGCGGTGTCACGCTGACGGGCCTGCGCTACCGGGGCCGTACGTACGACCTGGCGATCGGCCCCCGGACGACGATGGTCCGGCTGATCTCCGGCGACCCCTTCACCGTCGACTCCCCCGCCGGCCCCCGCACACTGAGCGGCACGCTCACTCTCCCCACCCGCCGCCCGGACCTCGCCGCGACCACCGACGCGGCCCGCTGCCGCCCGGTGACGGCGACATCGGAATCCCCCGGTCTGTACGCGGCGGCCGCGGTGGACGGCAGTCCGGCCACCGCCTGGTCCCCGGACGGCGCGAAGGGCGCGCTGACGGTGGACCTGGGGCGGGCGGGCGCGGTGACATCGGCCGTACCGGAGTGGGCGGACGTACGACCGTTCTCGTACCGCCTGGAGACGTCTTCCGACGGCACGCACTGGCAGCCGTACCGGGCGGGCGCGGTGGCCAGGTCGGTACGGCTGACGGTGGAGTCCGAGGACCCGCAGAAGCCCGCAGGTGTACGGGAGTTGAGGGTGACCCAGCCATGACCGCGAGGCTGTACGGGGGTCAGCCTCGGGCGCGGAGCCTGCTGCCGAAGCCGTAGTGGAGGCCGAGCAGCACACCGCCCACCGCCGCGACGATGCCCGTCGCCCGGCCCGAGCCGAGGGCCCCGGTGAGGACGACGGCCGCCGCGTACACGCTGGGCAGCCACCAGTTGAAGCCGGATCTCGCGGCCGGACGGCGTTCCATGTTTCCCCCTGGTCGACATCGGCATGCCGCACACGGTGCGGCGCAGCGCTGCCGATCATGCCATCCGGCCCCGCCCGGCGGAACGGCCTGCGGGAGGAGGAATGGCCCGCGGGAAGCGGACCGGCCGGGTCCGGCGCCGCGTGCGTGTCGGCGGCACCGGCGACGTACTCAGCGGGCGCCGTCGTGGCGAGGGCTGCTCAGGCTCGCGGCGAAACGGATTCCGGGGGGCGGGAGCGGCGACGACCTGCCCTGGAGGCTCGCGGCAAGGGTGCGGATGGCGGGGAGCCGCGCGAGCAGCGCCTGGCCGGGACAGTTGGTGGCGAAGCCGTCGCGGTGAGCGGAGATGGCGTCGAACTCGGCCGAAGTGCCCTTGGCGTAACGGCTCTTGCCGTTGGTGGAGGTGAGCCGCACCTTGCCTGCGGCGTCGACGCCGCCCAGGCCGAGCTTCCAGGCCGCGAGGGCCGCGATCGCGTGCTCCATGGCCGCCGGTACCTGCGTCCCCGGCCCGAAGGTGCCGATGGCCGCGATCCCCGTGGTGCCCTGGTTGAACCCGAGGGTGTGGGAGCCGACGACGGGGCGGTCCGCACCGCCGGCGCGGCCTTCGTAGATGGTGCCGCACTTGTCGACGAGGAAGTTGTAGCCGAGGTCGCCCCAACTCCGGTCACGGGTCTGGCCCGTGTACAGATTGCGCAGGGTACGGGGGACGTCGGCGCAGTCGTAGCCGTTGGGGGTGTCGGTGTGATGGATGAAGACCGCCCTGACCCCTGCCGCGTAGTGCGCATGGCGGTCGCGCCTGGTCTCGTCGGCCCGCCACTGCGCACGCGACACGATGGCCGGCCGGGGCACCAGGCGGGGCGGCACCATCGAAGCCGCCCCGAGAGCCGGGAACGGGCGCCCGATGCCGGCGACCGGCCCAGCGGTCGTTCCGGGCCGCCACACGGACGGGGCCCCTTCCGGAGCCGTGTCGCGAACGGCTCGGGCCTTCGTCACTCCGGCGGGTGCCACGAGGAGGGGAAGCGCCATCGGAACGGTGACCCACAGCGCTATTCGGTACAGACGCATTCGGTGCAGACGCACGGGAGAAAACCTTCTTCGTCTTTCGCCGGCATGCCGGCGGGAGCGCGTATGCCCACAGCCTCGCGGCGCCCGGCCCGCCGCGCGCGCCGGGTTAGTGCAGTCAGGCGAGCACGGCGACACGCAGCGAAGTGGGCCTCCGGCATGCAGATTTCATCCATGATCGGTCGATATCGGGGACGGTCGGGGCGAACGGATGGAGGCACGGTCGTGGGCACGGACGGACAGCGCGACGGGGACGCGGAACGGTTGCACTGCCTGGTCACCGGGGCGTCCGGGTACATCGGCGGGCGTCTGGTCCCGGAACTGCTGCGAGCGGGCCACCGGGTGCGGTGCCTGGCCCGCACCCCCCGCAAGCTCCGTGACCATCCCTGGGCGGGGGACGCCGAGACGGTGCGGGGCGACGTGACGGACGCGGGCTCGGTGGCCGCGGCCATGCAGGGGATCGACGTGGCGTACTACCTGGTGCACGCCCTCGGCACCGGTTCCTCCTTCGAGGACACCGACCGCCGGGCGGCCCGCGTCTTCGCCGAGCAGGCACACGCGGCCGGCGTACGGCGGATCGTCTATCTGGGCGGGCTCACCCCACCGGGCGTACCGACCGGGTCGCTCTCCCCGCATCTGCGCTCCCGGGCCGAGGTCGGCCGGATCTTCCTCGACGCACCGGTGCCCGCCACCGTGCTGCGGGCGGCGGTCGTCATCGGTTCGGGATCGGCGTCCTTCGAGATGCTGCGGTATCTGACCGAGCGGCTGCCGGTCATGGTCACCCCCAGCTGGGTGCACACCCGTACCCAGCCCATCGGGGTACGCGATGTGCTGCGCTATCTCGTCGGCTCGGCCACCATGCCGGACGACGTCGACCGGGCGTTCGACATCGGCGGGCCCGACGTCCTCACGTACCGGGAGATGATGTGCCGCTACGCCGCCGTCGCCGCACTGCCCCGGCGGCTCATCGTTCCGGTTCCGGTGCTCACGCCGCGGCTGTCCAGCCACTGGGTCGGTCTCGTCACCCCGGTGCCCGCCTCCCTGGCCCGGCCGTTGACGGAGTCACTGCGTCATGAGGTCGTCTGCCAGGAGCACGACATCGCCCGCTACGTGCCCGACCCGCCGGGCCTGCCGCTGCCGTTCGACGAGGCACTGGCGCTGGCACTGCGCCGGGTGCGTGAGGCCCAGGTCGCCACCCGCTGGTCCTCCGCGGCCCTGCCGGGAGCGCCCAGCGATCCGCTGCCCACGGACCCGGACTGGGCCGGGGGCAGCCTCTACCAGGACGAACGGCAGCTGCCGGTCGACGCGGACCGGACGGCCCTGTGGCGGGTGATCGAGGGAATCGGCGGCGACAACGGCTGGTACTCCTTTCCGCTCGCCTGGGCGGTCAGGGGGTGGCTGGACCGGTTCGTCGGCGGGGTGGGGCTGCGCCGTGGACGACGCGACGCCGAGCACCTGCGCGTCGGGGACTCGCTGGACTTCTGGCGGGTCGAGGAGATCGAGCCCGGACGGCTGCTTCGGCTGCGCGCGGAGATGAGGCTGCCGGGCCTCGCCTGGCTGGAGATGTACGCCGAGACCGGCTCCGACGGCCGCACCCGCTACCGGCAACGGGCGCTGTTCCACCCGCACGGCCTGCTGGGCCACGCCTACTGGTGGTCCGTCTCCCCCTTCCACGCCGTGGTCTTCGGCGGCATGGCCCGCAACATCACCCAGGCCGCCGCCAAGGGGCTGAGCGCACACCGGCGTTCACCGCACGCCGACCGCGCCCGGGGGCCCCGCCCCGGGCCATGAGCCCTCACCCGCCCGACGAGGGCAGCGAAGAAGGCGCACCGGGAGCCGCGGCGGCCCGCAGACGGAGCAGAACCGCCCCGACGACCTTGTCCTCGGGGCAGTAGCCGCACTGCTTGGAGTCCCGTGAGCCCGGCTTCTCCCCCAGGAGGACGAGCATGCCCGGCGGCACGTGCGTACCGGGGCACCGGACGGCCCAGTGCGGTACGGGCTCTCCGGCGACGGCGACGACGCGTTTGACGTACCACGAGTCGGGCGTGGTGTCCGCGGGGCCGTGCCAGCCGTGCTCGGGGTGGGGTGCGACGACGACGGCCACCCGGCCCGTGGCGACGCGGCGGGTGCCGCGGAGCACCAGGAGCCGGTCGCCGGGCATGAGCGTCGGCGACATGCTGTACCCGCGGACGGTCACGGCCAGCAGCCGCCGACGCGCCAGCCACAGGGCAGCGGCGAGGACGAGGAGTGCCCCGAGGGCGAGGAGCACCGGGACCGCGGCGCTCATCGGACGGTCTCTTCGTAGCCCTCGGCCTGTGTGGTGAAGAGCTCGGCGTACATGCCGCGGGCGGTCATGAGCTGCTCGTGGGTGCCTGTCTCGCGCACGGTTCCGTCGGCGATGACGACGATGGTGTCCGCGGCGCGGACGGTGTTGAGGCGGTGGGAGACGAGGATGCTCGTCGCGCCCTCGCGCAGTGCGGCGAGCCGGTCGTGGACGTGGCGTTCGGCGACGGCGTCGAGGCCGGTGCTGGGTTCGTCGAGGATCATGAGGTCCCGTTCGGAACGCATCAGGGCCCGTGCGAGCGCGAGGCGTTGCCACTGGCCGCCCGACAACTGCACGCCGGAGTTGGTCTCTTCGGTGTCGTCGGGGAAGAACATCCGGCTGAGCATGGTGTCGTACCCCTGCGGCAGGCCGGCGAGGGCGGTGTGGATGTCCGCGTCGGCGGCGGCGGCGTGGATGCGTCCGTGGTCGTGGAGGGAGCCGAGGTCGCCGAGGCCGATGTTCTCCCCGGCGGTGAGGTCGTACTCCATCGGATCCTGGAAGACCACACTGACGCGCCTGCGCAGCTGGTCCGCGGGGAGGTCCTTGAGGTCGATGCCGTCCCAGTGGATGCTGCCGCGCTGCGGATCGTAGAGGCGGCACAGCAGTTTGACGAGGGTGCTCTTGCCGGCCCCGTTGAGTCCGACGACGGCCAGGCTGGTGCCGTGCGCGATGGTCAGGCTGACTCCGCGCAGGATCCAGGGTCCGTCGTCGGCGTAGCGGAACCAGACGTCCCGTAGTTCGATCCCGCGGCTCAGTGGCGGTGGGGCGATCGGGGCGGGCGGGGCGGGGAGGTCGTCGCGGACCTGGGTGACATGCAGGTAGTGGCCGAACAGCAGGGCCGTCTGGTGGCTCTGGGCGATGGACCCGACCAGGCCGACGAGGGCCGTCTGCAGCCCGGCGAGGGCGGCGACCAGGAGGGACACGTCACCGGCGGTGAGGACGTGGGTGGCGGCCTGGTGCACGCCCCAGACGAGTGCGCCGGTGGAGACGGCCGCGCCGAGGGCGGCGAGGGCCGTCTCGTAGGTGACGAGGCGGCGGTCGAGGTGTTCCTCCTGCTGGTTGATGCTGTCGAGATCGGTACGCAGGCGCTGCGCGAAGTAGTCGCCGAGGCCGTAGAGGCGGATCTCCTTCGCCGCCTGGGTGTCGGTGAGGAGCCCCCGGTAGAAGATCTGGCGGCGGGCGAGGCTGCTGGTGCGCCAGAACATGTCGGCGCGGTGGCGGCTGTTGGCCAGGTGGGCGAAGAGGGCAGGCACGGCCGCGGCGACGAGTATCGCGGCCAGGGTGGGGCTGATGAGCAGGACGCTTCCCAGGAAGCCCACCAGGGTGAGGCCCCCCTGGGCGCCCTGGAGCACCGCACCGACGAGCCGTTCGGCGCCCTGGGCGCTCTGGATGGCGAGTTGGACCCGGTCGTGGAAGGCGGGCTGTTCGAGCCTGGACAGCCCGCTGAGCCGGTTGACGGCCGTGAGCAGGTCGCTCTGGGCCCGGGTGGAGGTGGCGCGGCGGATGCGGCCGTCGGCGTAGGAGGAGAGGGCCGAGGCGGCGGCGAGCAGGACGGTGAGCAGGCCGATGCCGACCGCGGCCCGGTTGAGGTCCGCGGCGCGGAAGCCGTCCGCGGCGAGGCTGTCGACCACGTACTTGAGCAGCCAGGAGGCGGCCACGGGGGCCGTGCCCGCGATGACGACGGTGGCGACCCGGACGGCGAGGGCCCCGGGGCAGGACCGCAGCGTGAGGGCGAGTACCGCGGTGAGACCCCGCAGGAACTCGGCCGGGCGGGAGGCGGGCTGCCCGCTCATGCGTCGAGGAGGTCGAGCGCGGTCAGGGACCCCTGGCCGATGCCGGTCTCGGTGACGGTCCCGTCGGCGTCGAGGAGGACGAAGCTCGGATGGTGGCGTACGCCGAAGGCGCGGGCGACGGGGCCGTTCGGCGGTTCGGTGGCGGTGAGTTCGGTGAGCGGTCCGACTGCTTCGAGCAGGGGGCCCGCGTCGGTGGGCCGTCCGTTGACGACGGCGACGAGACGCGCACCCGACGGGGTGTTCGCCTCGGCCCACCGCCGGATCCCGGGGAGGCTCTCCCGGGTGGGCCCGCAGTCGGGGCGGAGGAAGCAGATGAGGGCGGGGTGGCCTGCCAGGGCGGATTCGCCGACTTCGCCCCCGGCGGTGTGCAGGGTGAAGGCGGGGGCGCGCTCGCCCTCGCTCACGGCGAGGGCCGGAGGGCCCGAGGGCGTGGCGGCCGGGGCGGGGGCGGCCATAGTGGCCCGCCAGCGCTTGGTGACGGCGACGGTGAGGAGGGCGTTGACGAGGGTGACCGCGGCGAGAAGGGCGAGGCCGGTGATGGCGTGGCTCACTGCGTGATCGTCCTTTCGGCGTCGGCCGGGCGGGCGGCGAAGAAGGCGGCGAGGTCGTCGGTGAAGACGGCGAACAAGGTGAGGTAAATGGCGACCGCCCCTGCGAGCACCAGTGCGGGGGCGGTGAACGGGCCGGCCGTGCCCTGGGTGAGGGCGATGGTGCCGCCGAGGAGGGCGAGCACGGTGAGTGTGACGTTGCGGGCGACGTGCCAGGGGCCCATGGGCACCGTGGTCCTGCTGCCGAAGCAGGGGCAGCCGGCGGAGCTGCCGCGCCGCATGGTGGTGACGGCGACGGCGCTGAATCCCGCGCACAGGGCGGCGGCGACGGCCAGGCCCGCGGTGAGCGTCGGGGGCAGGGCGAGGAGCACGGCGGCGAGGAGCTCGGCCGCGGGCACCAGGACGGCGAGGGCCGGCCGGGCGGCGGCCGGCAGGTAGGGGAGGTCGCCCAGTGCCGTGGCGAATCGGCGGCGGTCGCGCAACTTGGCGAAGCCGGCCACGGCCAGCACGCAGATCAGGGTCAGGCGGCAGACGAGCAGCAGGTCGGACAAGGGTGACTCCGGGGGAATGGGTCCTGGGCCGGCGGACACGGGGCGGGCCGCGCACGGCCCGCCCCGTGGTGGTTCAGCAGTAGTCCCAGCTACCGCAGGTGATCTTGCACGTGGCGCCCGAGTAGCAGCAGCGGCGGCATCGCTGGGCGCTGGTGCTCCACTCGGTGTAGCAGTCCGGCGGGCAGCCTGCCTCAGCCACGGCCTTGGGCAGGATCCGCTCGATCAGACGGCCCGCACCGGCCTTGAGTGTGCGCATGGTTCTCCTCTTCCTGTGTGGATGGGATGTGCCGTACTCCACGGTGCGGCGGCGGTACGCGGACCGCGGCCGCACCGGGGTTCAGGAGGTCGCCGGTACCGGTTCGCGGCCGGCGGCCGAGGGAGCGACGACAACGCCGTCCTGGTAACTGAGGACCGTGGGGAAGGCGGGGACGCGCAGCGCGCGGAAGAGGGGTGAGGCCTCGGGCCCCGGTACCACCTCGTCGGCCGTCCCGGCGAGTTGGGCGGTCAGACTGCTCCCGCCGGCCTCGTCCCCGATCACCAGGGCCAGGACCCGCCCGCCCGCTGCCCGGACCCGGTCGGCCCGGTCGGCGAAGTCGGGGAGGCTGTCGGTGCAGGACGGGCAGTCGTGGGAGAAGACCCCCAGCAGCAGCTCGCCGGAACGGAAGCCGTCCTGGGTCACGGTCCGCCCGCTGAGCGCGATGGCGGTGAAGTCCGGTAGTCCGTCCCCGGGTTGTGGCCCTTCGGCTGCGAAGTCGCGGCGTCGGCTTACGACTTCGAGCTCCTGCCAGCGGCGCAGGATGACCATGAGCAGGACGAGGTTGAGCAGGGCGACGGCTCCGACGAGCACCAGACCGGCAATGACGTAAGGCAAGTTCGACCCCCTGGCGCGGTT
This sequence comes from Streptomyces sp. NBC_00376, assembly GCF_036077095.1. NCBI lineage: Bacteria > Bacillati > Actinomycetota > Actinomycetes > Kitasatosporales > Streptomycetaceae > Streptomyces > Streptomyces sp. NBC_00376. Next base: position 3,190,875 of record NZ_CP107960.1, read on the forward strand.
GCACGGGTGAGCAGTGTGATACGTGGGGCCTGTCGGGAGGATGCCAAGACCTTGCCAGGACCATGACGGGCTGAGCATGATTGCCGCCATGCTTGCCACGGGGTCGCATTTTCGAGTGCTGGGCAAAGTTGAATGGACCGTCGACGGATGTCCCAAGGCCATCGGTCGACGCCGCGAGCGTCTGCTGCTGGGCTTACTTCTGCTGGAGATGGGCCGGCCGCTCCCGATGGACCGGTTGATCGACCTCCTGTCGGACGAGGAGGGACGGCCGCGGTCCCGGACCGATCTCTATGTGGACGTCTGCCGACTGCGGGCAAGCCTTCGCCGGGGCGGGTGCGACGGATCGGTGGGGCTGGTACGGAGCGGCTCGACGTACACCCTCACCGGCGATCCGCAGTTGGTGGACCTGCACCGTTTCACCCAGCTGGTCAACCGGGCCCAGCGGAGCACCGAGCCGCAGGAGGTCTCCCGGCTCGCCTCGGCCGCCCTGGCCGAATGGCGGGGCGCGTTACTGGAGGACGTCGCATCCGAGCGGACCCGCCAAGGCATCGGCACCGCTTTCGACGAACTGCTCATCTCGGCCCAACTGCTGCGTGTGGCAGCGGAGTTCAAACTGCGCAACTACTGGTCCCTGGCCGCGGAGCTCGCGCGCCTCACCCAGGAGTACCCGGAACACGAGATGCTCCTGGCCTTCCGTGCGGCCACACTCTACGAATGCGGCCGCCGCGCGGACGCGCTGCGCATACTGTCCTCGGCGCGAGCGGAGATGACCGCCCGGCTGGGCCTGGACCTGAGCCGCGAACTCCAGGATCTGCGCCAGGCGATCCTGCGGGACGGTCCGGTGGACCTCCGCATATTCCGAGGCGGTGCCCTGGACGCCGTGTGACGCGGCGATGCCGGGGCCCGGCGGCCCGGGTGTCCACGGACTGTGAGCCCGGCGACTCGAACCGGCTGAGCACCAGGCGGTCCATGGTCCCGGCGGCGAGCGCCAGGGCGATCACGGTCGGCGCGACGCTCAGCCGGATCACGGGTCGGGACCTGCGGGCGATGGCGGCGCCGAGACGGTACAGGGACACCGGCGACGCGGTCACCGACCTCCATGAGCACGAACCCCTCGCCGCCACCGGCACCACCCTGGCCCTCACCGGCCACCTCGACGAGGCCGCGCAGCACCTCGACGGCGCCCGCATCCTGGTGACCGGCCCCCTCGCGGAAGGCCTGCAGGCCCCGAACCTCGACCGCGAACGCGTCTACCGCGACGAGCGTTTCCCCGCCGACATGGAACTCCGCGCCGAAGTGGAACTCGACCTGGGCCGCCACCGCAACGCCGTCCCGTACCTCTGCTCCGTCCTCCACCGCCACCCGCTGAACGAGGGCTTCACCCGACTCCTCATGCTCGCCCTCTTCCGGGCCGACCGCGGCGCCGAAGCCCTCACCGTCTACGACACCTACCGCCGCCGGGTCGCCGCGGAACCCGGCACCGATCCCGGCCGCGCCCTGAAAGCGCTACAGGCCCGCATCCTCGCCCAGGGCCCGGAACCGGCAGCCGTCACCGCGGTACCGCTCACCCGGCCGGCACCCGGCCGGAACGGTTCTGCCGAGCGGTCATGAGTGCGCTTCTGGGGGCAGGTATCCGTCGGACCTGACGGACGAACAGTGGGCTCTGGTGGAGCCGCTACTACCGGCCGCGAGGGTGGGGCCGAAGGGTGGGCGGAGGGAGAAGCATCCACGGCGGCGGATCGTAGACGCGATCTTCTATGTCGTGCGGACCGGGTGCGCCTGGTGTCAGCTACCGAAGGACTTTGCGCCCTGGCCGACCGTGTACTGGTACTTCACGTGATGGCACGATGACGGGACCGTGGAGCGGCTGCACGACGCGCTGCGCGACCAGGTCCGAGTGGCCGACGGCCGCAGCGTCGAACCTAGCGCGGGGCTCATCGACTCGCAGTCCGTGCGCACGGCCGACACCGTCCCCGTTTCCACCAGAGGGTTTGACGCAGGCAAGAAGGTCAAAGGCCGCAAGCGGTTCATCGTCACCGACACGGTCGGCCTCCTGCTGGCGGTACACGTGGTTGCCGCGAGCGTCCAGGATCGTGACGGCACGAAACGCCCTCTGCTTTGGACCCGCCTCGACCATCCGGGCATCCAGAAGGTCTGGGCGGACCAGGGCGTCTCCGGACGGCTGGTCGATTGGAGCACTTCGATCCTCGGCCGCGAGCTGGAGATCGTCCGTAAAGCGCCTGACCAGCGAGGCTTTCAGGTCCAGCCCAAGCGCTGGGCCGTTGAGCGGACGTTCGCCTGGATGACCGCGCACCGGCGGCTTGCCCGTGACTACGAGGCCGATCCTGCCCGGTCCGAGACCATGATCCGGTGGGCGATGATCGGCATCATGGTCCGCCGGCTCACCCGAGGTTGCCCGGCCAAACGGCCAGGACCACGGCGTCTTCGGTGGACAGCCCCGTAGTAGACGACAGGCACCTGCAACGCGTCAGGAATTCTGGACGGTGCCTACGAACCGCTCGACCTTGCTCCGCAGGTCTGGCGAGAGGTCGGAGAGGCCGCCGACGATGAAGGTCAGTTGCCTCGCAAGTTCCGGATAAGCGCTCCAGACAGCTGAGTTCCTGGTCAGGACCGCGCGCAGCAGGTCGCCCTCGTACATGTCGCCTTCGGCCAGCGGGTTGTCACGAAGCACCTCCACCGCGAGCGGAAGAAGCACCGGCAGCCCAATGTCCTGCCCGATCAGCAGGCGCAGGTCCTCAACGGTCAGAGTCCCGACCGGCCGACTCCGCAGGGCGTGCGCCGTCGCAATGAGACGGGTGGCGTCAGGCGGGGGCGCCTGCCAGCGATCACATTCAAGCTCCTCAAGGGACCGACTACGGTCGATAGATACAGTCACCAGACGATTCTCTCGTGAATGCGTGTGGTCGGGTAGCCGGAGACCATTGCTGGTCTCCGGCTACCCGACCACAACGCGAGATCTCAAACACGGTCTCAGAGGTCGTTTTCCTGCAATTCGTTTTGAAAGATGGCGATTCTTTCGGTGCGTGAGTGGGGGACGGTTGAGGCCACTGAGGCGGGTGGCTCGAAGGTGCTCTTCTGGGGTGATGGGTGGGGCGGAGTATGTCTTGGGTCTGTTTCATCCCAGGGTGGGAGGGCGCATTGGCTTTGCTTCCGTTGTCGGTGCCGCACGCCTGGGCGTGGGCTGCACTGAGCGGTACGCCCAGAGCATGACTGAACGCCGCCCGTATCCGAGTGATCTGTCCGATGCCCGCTGGGAGTTGATCGAACCGGTCCTGACCGACTGGCGGGCCGAGCGCCGCAGCAGGGCCCTGAACATCGGCCGCCCACCCGAGCACGACCTGCGTACCATCCTGGACGCCATCCTCTACGTGGACCGCACCGGAGTGCAGTGGCGCTACCTCCCCCACGACTTCCCGCCCTGGGAAACGGTCTACGGCTACTTCGCCAAGTGGGAAAAGGACGGCGTGTTCGCCCATCTCAGCGGGCTGCTGCGGAGCCTGCTGCGTGAACACGAAGGCCGCAACGCCGAACCGTCCGCGTGCGTCATCGACGCACAGAGCGTGAAAACCTCCACAAGCGTTCCCGCCACGAGCCAGGGCACGGACGCGGGCAAGAAGATCGTCGGCAGGAAGAGAAGCATCGTGACGGACACACTCGGCCTGCTTCTGGCGGTCCTGGTCACGGCCGCGAGCGTCCAGGACTCCGTCGCCGGCACCAGCTTGATCGACACGGTGGCTGCCGAGCACCCCACGATCCGAAAGGTCTGGGTCGACGGCGGGTACCGCCAGCATCTGGTCGAGCACGCCGCGGCCCTGGGTATCGACATGGAAATCACCCAACGCAAGCCCGGGACCAGGGGCTTCACCCCCATCCCGAAGCGGTGGGCCGTCGAGCGAACCTACGGATGGCTGATGTTTCACCGCCGCCTGGTCCGCGACTACGAAGCCCTGCCCACCCGCTCCGAAGCTATGATCCACCTCGCCATGACCGACCTCATGGCCCGCCGCCTCACCGGGGAAACCACCGTGTCCTGGCGCGACCCAACATTCCAGGACGAAACACAATCTACGGGATGAAACACCGGGAGAAAACGACCTCTCAGAGGGCAATTCGCCTAGATCAAACGCCCTCTCAGATCTCAGACCGGACGCCGCGCGAGATCAGATCTCAGGGCGAGAGGCCGGCCGCTCCCATCGCGCGACGAGGTCGGCACCAACCACGAGAAGGGCCCCCTCCGTGAACGCGATCTCGTGCGAGAAGCCGTGCGGATGCGGGAGCAATTCGTCCAGTTGAAGATCGCCCAACCGAGGCACCTCATCACCGCACTCGACGAATCCACCCCCTCCCCCGAGCCCGAACCCTCCAGCACCCCCGGCGTCATCATCGGTTCTCACCCAAAAATCCCGAACACCCGAGTACCGGATACGCAGCCCGCCCTCGTGCTTCCATTCGTTCGGCCCCAGCGACAAATCGAGCGACACGCATACGTGATCGTCGACGAGGTCGACCCGGTCCAACGTCAAATCCTTCACGCAGCGCGAACTGCCGAAGTCGTAGTGGTCAGGATCCGAGGCGAACTCCGCCGCACCGGCGGGAAGGACGGGCAGAAGTTCCGGCAGGACACGGAGGTATTCCTGCGGGTCCAAGTGAAATCCGTACAGATCCTGCAGTGGTCGCACGTGGACGTATTTCATCAGCAGCCGCCGGTGATCCGGTCGCGCTTCCAGCTGTCGCCCTTGATGTTCTCCGTGCCCTTGGGCCCGATGCGGCCTTCGCGCCTCATCTCTCCCACCGCCAGCCCCTTCAGGAGGTTGTAGGTTTCGCGGGGCACCTTCACATCCGCACTCTTTCCGTGCTTGGCGAACCATCCGTCGCTGCCGAAGATCCCGATTTCCTTGCCGTTCTTGTAGACATGGATCTCGAAATCCGTCGTACCGCCGATCTCGAACCGGTCGAGCCGGCCAGTGTAATTGCTCCCGAAGTTCAGCGGGTCCTTCTTGCCCGCCGCCGTGCGGTCGACGTGCGGCACCACGTCCGTACGCAACTGCTGCACTTCACCACGCGGGGAGGCATCCGGCGCGAGAAGACCGGAGCGGAAGTCACGCGTGGCGGAGCACGGCCCGGCGCCCTTGCGCTCCTTGCCGACCTTCTCCACGAGCCGCTTGACCTCGACCGTGGCCAGCGCTCGCGCCGTGATCAGGGAGTTGGCCCGCAACGGGATCGTGTACTGCACGGGCCGACCGCCGTTGGCGCGCGAACGGGCGCGGGCCTCGGCCTTCTTCTGTCCCTCCACCGAGGCGAAGGTCCCGCCCGCCCCCCGGATTGGAACAGGTGAGACTGCCGGACACACCGCTCCCGGAGACCGGGAACGTCGCCGCCGGGCTGGTACAACTCCCGCCGGAGCGACCGTCGATGGTGAAACTGGAAGTCATGACCGCCGTGACCTGGCCGCCCGTCAGACGCGACCTGGCGTCCGCGGTGATCTGCCCCGAGAAGTTCCCTCTGGCGGTGCAGCCGCCGGAACTGCAACTCACCGACCCATCGCCCCGCAGGGACAGCGAAATGCCGCTGTCGCCCGCCTGGCTCAGGGCCTTGGTCTGCTTCTCCAGGGTGTCGTACATCGCGGGGGCCTCTTCGGGGGTGACCGGCTCAAGGTCCAGCGCCTTGGTGTCCTTGCCGTCGAACGGCCCATCCCCCTCAGCCCTTGCCCCGGCCCCGGCCGTGACGACGTGGGCCACGGCCTGCACGGCACCGGCACCCGCCGGCCGCGCACCGACCCGCGTTCCCCCCGACGCCGAATCGGCGGGCGGCTCCAACCGCAGCAGCCGGTAGGGCTCGTGGGCGGTGATGACCATGCGCCCGGCAGCAGTTTCGAGCGCCTGGGCGGGGACACCGCCGACGTCGCGCCGCTGGGAGGCGTATCCGTCGCTGCCGGGGTCGGTCTCGAGATCGGCCAGGGCCTGCAGCAACGACGCGGCGAGTTCCGGCGGCGCCGGCCGGTGCTCGGCCAGTTCGTCGGTGATCCCCTCGTCCCGGCCCGCTCCGGCGTCCCACCTGCTCGGCTTCTTCTCACCGTCCTTCGCCGCAGGGTCCAGCCGCCATCGGACGAACGTCTTCCCTCCGATGCTCAGGAACTCACGGTCGAGCTCCTCACGGCCGAACCCGGTACTGCCGAAGCGGCTTCCGGCGGAGGTGACGGTGACCTCGCGCTCCATCAGACCGCCCGGCGAGTCGTCCTTGTAGCGAAGTCCCGGGACGGTGACGAGGTCGGCCAGCGCGAGGCGGTAGGGCGCGAGCAGCCGGGAGTCGGCCTTCGCCTCTCGCTTGCCGTCGGCCGCCGGACGGCGGGGATCACCGCCACCGAGGAGGGCGACCCCCGCAACGAGCGCGAGTACGAGAACACCCACAACCGCGGTAGGAATCAACACCGCACGCCTGCCCGCCGGACGCCGCGGCCCCTGGCCCCCACCGGGCGGGCCAGGCGGATACGGCGGCAACGGCGGCGCCCCGCCGGGGGGACCGAACGCCCCGGGCGGCGGAACGGGCACGCCCTGGCCCGCCCCCCACGGCCCGCTCAGCGGCGGACCGAACACACCCTGCCCCTCGCGGCCCTCGTTCTGCTCAGGCACTGCCATCCGCTCCCCCGACCTCGCTGCCGGCCCCGGCGGTGCAGCCACTGGCGAACACTGCGGGCCCAGCCCCTGCCGCCTTGAACGGTCGTATTGTCCAGGAAGCCGACGCGACCGGCGACCCCCTTTCGCGCCATGCGGGTGCGGTACCCCTGCTCCGAACTCGACGCCGGCGAGGTCGAGCCGGTTGTCCGGCTCCGGGCGCCCGGAGCCAGTGCCTTCCCGTCAGAGCAGGGCCGTCAGGCGCTGAACGCTGCGGCTGCCCTCACGACGTACGCCCAGGGGGATCAGGGCGGCTTGGGCCGGCAGGCGCACGCCACCGGTGAACGCCACCCGAGTGCCCCGGCCTTCTGGCGCCGCCGCCACGCCGAGCAGCAGGAACCGACTCTGCAACCAGCACCAGCCGGGCCGCTGCACACCGCGCAGCCGTGCCCGCATCCCGTACCTGCTGTGCGCCAGCGCCTCCACACGCTCGCCCTGCCGACAGACGACGCGCAGCCGTTCCATGTCTGGCACGACCTGCCCGAAGGCGCCCTCCAGATCGCCCAGCAGGGCCCAGACCCGTTCGAAGGGCGCGTCCATGTGCGCCTCGGTCACGTGGGCGCCGCGAATACCGCCGGCCAAGACATGCAGGCGGCGCACGGGGTCGAGGTCGGTGATGGGCCAGGGTTCGTTCACGACGTCCACGCCTTCCGGAAGGTGTCGCGGGCCCGGTGCAGCCGCGACTTGACGGTGCCCGTGCGCACGCCGAGCAGGGCGGCGGCGGTGCGCTCGTCCAGGCCCTCGACGTCACGCAGCATCAGCACCGCGCGGTGCTCGGGAGAGAGCCGGTCCAGTACGTCCCTGATGTCGGCGGAGAGTTGAGGGTCGCCGCGGGCCGGGAGCGCGCTGAGATCTGCCGGTACGGTGCGGGCGGCGCGGTGCGCGGTACGGATCGCCTCCCGTACCGCGATGGCACGGACCCAGCCGTGCAGGGCGGCAGGGTCCTTCAGCGTGCGCAGCGACTTGAAGACGGCCACCAGGGCCTCCTGCGCGGCGTCCGCGCCCTGGCCCAGGGCTATGGGCGCGCAGACGCGGCCGACGTACGGGGCGAGCACGTCCAGGAGTTCGGCCATGGCGAGGGTGTCGCCACGCTGGGCGGCTCGCACGAGCCGGACCGTCAGGTCATCGGATCGTTCATCGGGCACGGGCCGCATCCTTCCACCGCGCCACCCGCAGAGCGGCGACGGCCAGGACGGCACACAGCGGGGTGTAGAGAACGAGGTTGAGCCAGTAGAAGGCAGTGCCGGTCTCCTTGGCGAACAGCCAGTAGACCCCCGCCACGGCGCGCAGCACGAGCCCCGCGGTCACGGCCAGGGTACCGACGCGGAACAGCGGAGTGCGGGGCCGGCGAGTGCGGGCGAGGACGAAGGCGGCGGCAGTGAGGAGCAGGGCGACAAGAGGAAACAGGATCGGTGGTGTGAACGGCACATCCGTACCGAGAACCGCGTAGGACAGGCTCCTGTCGTCGGCCGCGGGCCATGTGGCGCCCGTCGTCCAGTACAGGTGGAGCCCAGCGTCCAGGGTGAGCACCGAGGCGACGAGCACGGCGGCACGGGTCGGGGCGGGAATGGCAGGCCGGTTCGGCATGGGTCCTCCTACGTCGGCAAGGGATTCCGTCGCCCTGTTGAGGACCTGTCCGCGCGAAACGTTCCCTCGGAGTACGCGAATTCTGACCCACGGGTCTCATCCGATCCGCTCCGCGCGGGCAGGCGGCATGTGGATGGCTGGCTTCGTCGAGACGAGACAGGAGGTCGTGCGACCGTCTGACGCGAGGCAGCCGCGCGGCTCGTGGACCCCGCGCTATTGCTCGGTCAGAGCCGCTTCGCCCCTGACGCCGTGGAACGGAATACCTTCGGAAGCATCCCCGTGTTTCCGTCGCCGGTGCTGGACGCGCTCGTAGCCATCGATACATCTACCGATCCAGCACGGTGGGACGCCACCCGACTTCGCATCCACCGGCCGTCGTCAGGGCGGGCGGGAAGGTAGGTTCCGCCCCCGCACACGCCCCGTTATGGTGGGGCACTTCGATGAGCAGAGAGAAGCTTGGGATGGGTGACACGTCACCGAAGACCCCGGGGGATGAAACGAAGCAACCGGCTACTCCTGCGTTGTCGCAGCCTGCAGGCCGCCCGTCGGGTCCGCCTCCATGGTGGCCGGGACTCTCACAACCGCCGCAGGACGAAGACCAGCCGGGTGCGACGCCGACCGGTTCTCGCCTCTCCGCCCGGCGCAAGAGGCTGCGTTGGCTGGTCGGCTGCGGTGTGGCGACAGTGGCGTGCGGGATCGCCATTGCCATCGTCCTGAACGGCTCGGGCAAGAGCGACACCGCCAAGGGTTCCCGGACGACTTCCGGTCGGGTCTTCACCGACGCGCCCGATGGATGCTCGCTGCTGAAACCGGCGACGATCGACGCTTACGCGCCCGGGGCCACATGCACGCCCTCGCCGTTCGACAAGCCGACGGTCCCCGGACTGACCACGAGGCGGCCCGAGTGGAGTAGCGACGCTTCCTCGGGGGCGAACGGCTATGTGAGTATCGGCGTCGATCTCTCCATAGGTTCCGGTGTGCTGGACACGTACAGCTCGGAAAAGGACAGCACCGCGCACATGTTCACCCTCGTGCGGGACAAGTACAGAATGAATAAAAGCAACGCCGCAGACATGTATGACGGCGATCTCCTCACCCTCAAGGCTTCGCATCCGCTGACGGGAGTCGGGGACGAGGCCCATCTCTACTACGGCATCTCGACAGCTTCGGATCGGGCGGACGCCGAGCTCGTCGCCCGATCCGGCAACGCCGAGTTCACCGTCAGCTACTCCGGAACACGCGAGGGCCCGGGCGTCGGCGAAACGCCGGTTGCCCGAAGGGAGGCGGAAGCCGCCTTGACCGCTGTCGCCCGTGATGTGCTCAAGTCCCTGCGCTGACCGTCGCGCACGGTGCCTCCGTGCCACTCGGACGTCGTCCGGGCAGACCGCGCATCACAGAACATCGACCGAAGGCGTCGTCGGCAGGACGACCAGGACCGTCTGGTCCGGTTTGACGGCCCAGGGAATTCCGATGGCCACGTGCGCGTGCGTGGCCACGGCATACGGGATCTGGGAATCGTAGGGGTTGTTGAAGGTGTCGGCCTGCGAAGTGTTCAGTGCGTATTTCTTGGTCGCCTCACCGTTCGCCGCGGTAAGGGTGTAGAGCGCGGGTGTCCCCGTCCCCCGCCCCAGGACGGAGACACCCGAACCCGTCGCCGCGAGCAGCCGCACCGAGGAGGTCCCGGTCACTTTCCTCGCCCACCGCTGTTCACCCGTCGCCATGTCCACCGCGACGACACCGTCCTGCGTTCCCCCGAGGGGAACGTTCTGTCCTTTCACCAAGTACAACGTGCTGTCGGCCATGAGGACGTTCACCGGCGGCAGGTCGCCACTGTAGAGAGCTCCCAGGCTGGTGACGGCCACACCTGTCAGGTCCACGGCCTTCGGGACGGTCGAGCCGGCCGCCAGCGTGTACACCCTGCTGGACGGATGGCCCCCACCGCAGCCGACAAGGAGGTAATCCTCGTTCGCGGTCATGAACCCCGAGAGGGTGGTGTTGGAAACACCGGCGCAGCCGGGAAGTGACGCGACCCGTTGGACCGAGGGCGTCGAGCCCTTGCGGAACGCAAGGAGCTCGCCCTGGCCGTCGTCGCATTGGCCGAGCGCGTAGACGGTGCCCTTGAGCACCTGCGCCAGGCCACTCAGCGAGCACCCGTCGACCATCGCTTTGATGCCGGATTCCGTGGATCCCGTGGACCATCCGACCTTGCCGGTGTGGACGGACACGCTGATCAGGTCAGCGGCTCCGGCGAAGGGCGCGCTCACCACTCCCCCGCCGATGGAGAGGGATTCGCCACCGGCCAGGTTCGGGATTCCTGTCGAACCGCGGCCCTCCAGGCTGATCGCCTCGGGCCAGTTGAGGGCCCCGGAGGATGCGGAGATCGTCTGCAGACGATCGCACTCCTCGATACCGGCGGTGTTGTTGAAGGCGCCATAGGTGATGGCGCCGATCCCGTCGGACGTGGTGTGGCTCATGTTGCACAGAACGCCGCCGCCGGGCGGTTTCCAGGACCATAGCTTCGCGCCAGTATCCGGGTTGTACGCCGTCAGACCAGAAAGTGTGCCGAGCACCACGCGTGAGGGGGTGCTCCACATGCCCCTGAGAATGTCGGCCTGACTGACAGTCAGCGACCAAGGGGAGTTCGGCTTTGCCTCAGGAGCCGCCGATTCGCCTGAGCCGGGCCCGGGGCCGGGGTCCGAACCGGACGGCGTGTACGCGAGGACGATACCGACGACGGTCAGCAGGGACACTGCTCCGACCAGAATCCCGACGAGGCGACCGCGCCCGCGCAGCCACGACGACGGACCGCGCGAATGGACCCCGCGTCCCGCGGCTTCCTTCCCCGCCGGGCTCTCCCCCTCCCTTTCCCCTGGCTCGGGGTGGACGGGACCTCTGCTGATCAGGTCCGCCCGTCGCTCACGCTCGTCGAGTTCGCCCCGCAGCCGCGCGTTCAGCAGGGTGTGCGGACTGACGGGCGAGAGCTGCTTCAGCAGGTCGGCCACGCCAGGACGGCGGGCGGGGTTCTTGTCCAGACAGGCCGCGACGATCGGACGGAGTGAGCCCGGCAGGTGCTCCAGACTCGGCTCCTCGTATACCGCGCGGCGCAGGCGAGCCCTGGCATTGCCGGTACCGAACGGGCCCGAGCCGGTAGCCGCGAAGGCGAGCACGCAGCCGAGTGAGAAGACATCGCCGGGATGTCCGGCCCCGGGCTCCCGGGCGGCCGGCTCGGACGAACGCTCCCGGACGATCTGCTCGGGGGACATGTACCCCGGCGTGCCGATCATCGCGCCGGTGCGGGTCACCCGTGTCACTTCCTGCGCCCTGCTGATCCCGAAGTCGATGATCTGAGGGCCCTCGCGCGTCAGCAGCACGTTGGCGGGATGCAGATCGCGGTGAACGAGCCCGGCCTGATGAATCGCCGAAAGCGCTTCGGCAAGCCCGGCACCCAGGGCTCGCACCGCAGGTTCCTTCATGGGTCCGAACCGGTCGACGAACTCTTCCAGGGAAGGGGCGGGGAGGTAGACGGTGGCCAGCCACGGCTGCTCGGCGTCGGGATCGGCCTCGATCACCGGGGTGGTGTAGAACTCGCTGACGCTCCTGGCAGCCGCGGCCTCGCGTCTGAATCTCTCGCGGAAGCCGGGGTCGGTCGCGTATTCCCGGTGGATGACCTTCAGGGCGACCAGGCGGAAGCCGGGCGATCTGGCCAGGTACACCCTGCCCATACCGCCCTCCCCGAGTACTTTCAGGAGTTGGTAGGACCCGATCAACGTCGGATCCTCAGGTGTCAGTGGAAGCACGGCACGCCCGCCCTACGCACCCGTACGGACGTCGCGACGACGCCAGGGTCGAAACCACCGGGCCGGAAGGCGTGGGGGCGGATTCTCGACATACAGCGGCGTCGCGACGACGAGGCGCGGCGACCGGCCTTCACGGTCGGCGATGAGCAATACCCGTGCGTGACCTCGCAGTCGGCCGCGCTGCGAGGATGGCCGGCGTTCGGACATGACGTCGAAGGCGTTGCGCACGACGTCCTCGTCCAGGTCGCGCCCGGACGGTGCGCGGTCAGCCCGGGAATCACCCTCAGGTCCGTTCTCCACGCTCGCGCTCGCCTCCAGGTCGGCCAGGTACTGATACACCGAGTCCGTGTCGGAACCCGGGCGCGAGGCGGCCTGGGCACGGTGGCGGAGGTGGCCGGCCGTACCGCACAGCAGCAGATCGGTGACACTGTCCGATCCCTCGGCACCGTTCGACGCCGTCCCGACGAACAGAGCGATGCCGCCCGAGGTGGTTCCAGTGGCTTCCGGGCCCGTGCCCCATCCCATCGGCAGGTCGAACAAGACCCACTGGCCCGCTCGGACTCCTGGGGCGGAGAAGTCGACGGGACGGTGATCCCGTCCGAGGAACCGAATCACTTCATCGAGTTTGCGGGCCATATCCGCAGTGCTGTCCGACGCGGCTGTCGGCGATGCGGTGGCCATTGTCACCGTGACTCCGGGCACGCCTACCGTTGCCCCAATACTCGGCATCGAGTTGCCCCGGCCCGAGCCCGTGAACATGTACTCGAGCTTCTGTTCCGACAAGTAGACGAGCTCCCGCACATCGACTCCTCCGTCAACCGCTTCTCGGGCGGCCGCTGTTGAACCATCATCACACGAACTCGGAATCTGCGGCCCAGCTCGGAGATCCTGTCGAAAAACGTCCCCCACGGCTCTCTCCGGTACTCTCCCCCGGGCCGCCGGTCGCACGGCGGCGGAGCGGCCGCTCACTGTTCCATGACAGTTCCGTGGCGACGTGGTGAAGACGACTCCTTGTTCTGACGGGCGGGGTAATGAGGGAAACCGGGCTCGGCGAAGAACAGCCGCTTGTCGCGGGGGATCCGGTACGGCTAGGGCCTTATCGGATGCTCAGCAGACTGGGTGCGGATGCGACAGGCCGGTTGTACCTGGCACATTCTCCGGGCGGACGCCGAGTAGCCGTCAAGGTCATCCGTGCCGAGGTGGCACGCGATCCAGAATTCCGCGCCAGGCTCCGGCGTGAGGTCGCGGCCGCTCAGCGCGTGAGCGGGGCTTTCACCGTGCCCGTCGTCGGCTCCGACACCGAAGCGACGGCGCCCTGGATTGCGGTCATTTACCTCGCCGCCCCCTCATTGGACAAGGTGATCGCCGCTGAAGGACCGCCGTCGGCGCACTCCGTGCGGCGGCTCGCGGCAGCACTGGCCGAGGCACTCGGCGCCGTACACCGCGCCCGAATGATCCACGGCGACCTCAGACCGTCCACCATTCTGGTACTGAAGGACGGCCCACGGCTGATCGACTTCGGGGTCACCCGAGCGCTGGACGCGGACACGATCCGGCTGATGGCCGACCCCGGCTACACCTCACCGGAGCGGCTGCTGGGCGAGGCCGCGTCCGAGGCCTCGGACATCTACGCACTCGGCGCGGTCCTCCACTTCCTGGCGACGGGCCGGGGTCCGCACGGCCGCGGCGGGACGAACGAACCCGGCCACCCCGCGGCGCACTCCGAGCCGGACCTGAGCGGGGTCTCCGACGACCTCCTGCGGGAGTCGATCTCCGCGTGCCTCGCAACGGATCCGGCGGCTCGACCCACCTCCGAGAACCTGTTGGTACACCTGCACCGGGCTTTGGCGCGACCACACGAAGACGTTGAGGTCGACAGGCCACCTGCCCGGCATCGCCGTTGGTCCCGTCGGCGGTTCCGCCGGCCTGTCGCGGCCGTCGACCGCAGGGTCGCGGCTCTGGTCGGCGTGCTCTCGCTGCTGGCCGCGGTCGGTATCGGCATCGCCAACCAGCCACCCGACTCCGGTCCTCGGAGCAACCAGTCGAGCCCTTCATGGTCGCCGGGTTCCTTCTGGTCGTTGACGAAGGGTGCGGCAGGTGACTACGTCGGCCTGTGGAGCACGCCCTCGAGCGTGGTGCTCGGGACCTCGACCGAACTGACCGCGTACGACCCTGCCACCCGGGCGAAGCTCTGGTCCTGGCTGCCCCCAAAAGGCAGCTCATTGTGCAATATGAGCCGTCGCAGCTCCGAAGGCATAGGCGCCTTTGTCTACGGCACAAGCGACCCGGATCACGGATCGCAATGCGATCACCTGCAAACGATCTCCCTCTCCTCCGGCACACCCAATTGGACCAAAGCCGTCACAGGCGTAGCCAGCGGTACACCCGGCACCATGGGTGGGGACATCAACGAATCCCTATCCATCGGTGATGGCATAGTGACCGCACCATTCAGGCACGAATCCGACACTGAAACCGACTTGATCAGCGTTGCCGTACACGGCGGCACCGTCAACTGGTCGACGGATTATGGCGACACGCCAATGGCCAATGGGTGCATACTGACCGGCAAGGCGCAGGAATTCAACGGCAAGATATACGCATTCGGCATGTGTGACAACTACACCCGAGTCAAGCTGCTTGCTTTCGATGGAAAATCTCGCTCCTCGGCTTCTGCAGTGTCGGCATTTCCGAGCTGCGACCCGAAAGGCGGCGAATCAGGTTCGGTCACCGCACTGGCAAAAGTGCGGACCATGAACTTCCTGGTCGCGGGCGCCGACCACTTGCTGATCGGCTGCAGTGCGGACATCGACGGCGACCACCTCTACACCTTGCGCGCCGACTCGACCAGACTCACTCCAGTGGAATTGACCGTCATTTCGAACATGATCTCAGCCAATAGCTTGGGCAGCGAAATTCGCATGTTCAATAACACCCTTTACCTCCTGGAACCAATGCCTTCGGCAATGGACACCGGTGTCGTAGCCGTGAACATGGATACTGGTAAGCAGCTGTGGGCAAGGAAGCTCCCCAACGACTATTCAGGGCGACTGCTGACAGCCGACAAGTCGGGCGTGAAGGTCCTGGCATACGAGACACCGAGTCCGACCGCCATATACTCCCTGGCTGCGGCAGACGGATCAGCAACAAAACGTGAATCACTGAATCCCAAGGACTCCAAAGCCCTGGGCAAGGTTACGTATCCCGATCCTCACGCCGTTTCCGTCGGCAGCTACCTTGCCCTCGGGTTCCCCAGCGAGGAGACGACCGAGAACGACGTGCCGGTCTTCGCCGTCCTGCCACTGCGAAACGGAGGCACCCGGACGAACTGATGGCGACAGCGTCGAGCTGCGGTCCCGAGTTGCGCGGACCGCCGCGGACAGCAAGGTGCTGTGACCCGCTTCGTCGCAGGTCACAGCACCTCTGGGGAGACGCTCAGACGTTGAAGCGGAATCTCTGCGGTCTGATCCCGACCTGCGGCGGAGCCCCGTCCAGGGCTCTGACCTGGGATTTCCGCGTTGGCATGCGTTGGCTTCCGACGGCCGCATATGGGGGTCCCGCGGACTGGCTGCGGACTGGCTGGGTACGCCGAGGCAGAGAAATCCATGGCACACCGGCGGGACCTGCAACGAGACTGCGCAGGTGAGCGACCGCTACCCCTGTCCCTGCTGCGGGCGTCTCGTCCTGGACGAGACGCCCGGCGCGTACGCCATCTGCCCTGTCTGCTTCCTACCCTGTCTGCTTCTGGGAGGACGACGCCATCCAGTTTCGGTGGCCCACCATGGATGGCGGGGCGAACAAGGTCTCCCTCACCCATCAACGACCTGGCCGACCACGCCCAAGTGATCCTCCACTCCCAGTTCTGGCAGGTGGACGCCAGCCGCACGTACGGCGTCTCCGGCACTGGCCTGGACTGGGAACTCGACTGGACTGAGCCCTGGGAGCACCTGGTCGAAGAGTCCCGCACCTGGCCCCTGCTGGAAGCCTCCGAAGCTCCCGCCGGCGACAACATCTTCGTCGCCCCCACCTGGATCGACGAGCGCTGCGACTTCGTGAACGACTGGACCCCGCCCGTGATCCTGTCGTTCTCGATCGCTACGTACCGATCGCGGTCGACCCCGGTCACTCCAAGAAACGGACGGGAAGCAACGGAGAACGAAAGAGGCAACGGGCAACACCGCCGAACCCCGATTCTCCAGGCGCGCGTCGTGCCAGACTCACATTCGGATGCGGACCGAAACGACGCCGTCACAGCAGGTGTTCACCGTCGGGTTTCGTGTCGATCGGTGATCGTCGGATGACGGCTCCCGTGAGGGCGGACGGCTCTCGCGGTCACTGTTCAAGGGGAGGTTGATGATGAGCACGACTTTACGTTTTGGCCCGGAACTTCGCCGTTTACGAGTAGAGGCGGGGCTGACTCTGACTGAGTTCTCCGTGGCGCTCAACTACGACAAGGGGCACATAAGCAAGGTCGAGCGCGGGGAGCGTTCCGCATCCCCCGAACTAGCCCGGCGGTGCGACGCCTTCCTCGGCGCGGACGGCGAGCTGCAGCGCCTGGTCACCCGACCCGAGACGGACTCGGACTCGGGCACCGCCGAATCCCCCGCCGGTCCGAACCGCTGGCTCGTCGGGCGCCGGGCGGTCCTCTCGGCGGGTACGGGAGCGCTGATCGACCTCGGCCTGAAACTCGGCAGTCAGGCGCTGTCCTCCGCCGACGACCCCCTCCTGCCCTCCTTCCGCATGCAGTTCGACCAGCTGCGGAAGCTCGGTCAGTCCACCGCACCCAAGGTCCTGCTGCCCCTGCTGGAGACGCAGACTCGCATGATCGCGGGGCTGGCCGCCGACGCCCGGTCCGTTTCTCGGGCCCCTGCGCTCCTGCTCGCCTCGCGGTTCGCGGAGTTCACCGGCTGGATGGCCCAGGAGGCCGGGGACAGCGACGCGGCACTCGGCTGGACGGGCGAGGCCGCCGAACTGGCGCGCGCCGGGGGTGACCCGTACCTCGGTTCCTACGCACTGGTGCGACGCGCCCTGGTCACAATGTACGGCGGGGACGCCGCTGGCACCGTCGCCCTGGCCCGCCGCGCCCAGAGCAGCGAACTCCCGCCGCGCATCCGGGGACTCGCGGCCCAGCGGGAGGCCCAGGGGCACGCGCTCGTCGGCAACGAAGTCGACTGCCTCCGCAGCCTCGACAGGGCGCGGGAACTGCTCGCCAGCGACGAAGCCCGCAATGGCGCTGATCCCGTGATCGGCACCTCCCATGTGAGCGATCCGGCGGCGATGTCGACCGGCTGGTGCCTGCACGACCTCGGCCGCCCCAAGGTCGCCGCCGAGGTACTCGACCGGGAGTACCGCCGCCTCCCGCCGCACGCGCTGCGTACCCGCGCCCGGTACGGCTTCCGCCGGTCCTTGGCCCATGCCGCCTCCGGGGAGGTCGAGCACGCGTGCGCGATCGCTGGGGATCTTCTGGGAGTGATGCCGGCCGTGCCCTCGGCGACGGTGAACAGCGACGTCCGGCGTCTCGCACGGGAACTCTCCCGGTTCCGCAGCAGCCGCGCCGTACGTGATCTGCAGCCCGCGCTGGCACGCGTACTCGCCCCCGCGCACGGCTGACACAGACTCGAGCCGCTCGGCTCGCCGGACTCCCCGGCCCCTCCGGCCCTCCGGATCCCACGATCCCCGGCGGAACCCTCTGATCACCGCTCGACGCGTCGCATCGCGCCCCCGGCTTCTTCGGGCTGCCCGCGACCAGTGACGCACCAGGCGGCGCCCCTCCATCCGCACGCCCTCCCGTGGATGCACCATGCCGTCCACACGGTCGGGACCTCATGGCCCGGGCGGACCGGAGCCCCGGTCCACAACCCCGTGCCCGTTCACCCGTCTTCCTCTCACGAAGGGAACCTTCATGCCCGACGTCTTCGTCAACTACCGCACAGGCGACGAGGAGTCCGCAGCGACCATGATCGCTCGGGAACTCGCCCGTCGGTTCGGCGACGAGCGGATCTTCTTCGCCAGCAACTCGATCGAGCCCGGACGCCGTTTCCCGGTGGAACTGGTCAGGGCGGTGGAGGAGTGCGAGGCTCTCCTCGCCGTGATCGGCCCGCGCTGGGCAGAAGTGCGGGGGGCCGACGGCCGCCCCGCCCTCGAAGCCGAGCAGGACTGGACCCGTCGCGAGATCCAGACCGCGCTCGACCGCGGGGTCCTGGTGATCCCCGTGCTCGTCGGAAAGGCCACGAGGATCGACCGCTCCGTCCTTCCGGACGATCTGCTGGAGCTGGCGGACTGCCAGTACAGGCGGTTCGACCACCGCAACGCCGAATCGGACCTGACGGCGCTCGGCGACACCCTCGCCCGGCTCCTGCCCGAGCTGGGTGCGGTGGACCGCGACGCCCGTGCGGCGCGGGAGCGGGCGGAGGCGAAGTCCCGCAAGAAGTCGGCCAAGGATGCCAGGCACACCAGGATGCGGACGCGCGACGTCGAACAGCGCGTGCGCGGCATCGGAAACCTCAACGGAGATCTGTCCGGCACCTTCGTCAACGAACCGCAGGGGCCCGTGAACACCGGTGGGGGCACCAGTACAACGCTCCCCACTTCGAGGGCGACAACACCGGGGTCCAGTTCACCGCGGGCGACAACAGCGGCACGGTCCACCAACGCTTCGAGCGCGAGCGTCGGCGCTCGGACGACGGACGATGACCGAGCAGGACCGCGTCACCGTCAACGATCCGCGTGGCCCGGTGAACAATGGCGTAGGGCCCCAGTACGTCTTCTACGGCGGCGCGGATTGGATGATCCGCAAAGGGGTCGAGTCCCTCCGGATCGTCCGAGAGGACCGGGTGCGCCTGGCCGACCGGTTCGTTCGGCCGGTGGGCTATCGCATCGCCGCCGGCTGCCTGGAGAAGCCCGGATCGGTGGTGCTGCTGGAGGCTGCGCCCGGCAGCGGCCGGCGCGCCGCAGCGATCATGCTGCTGCACGAGCTCGGTGAGGACGCAGGCGCTGAAGAGGAGCAGGAGGAGGACCGGTTCGAGGAGCTTCCCGCCACGGACAAGGACGAGGCCATTCTCGCCCCCGGCGAGGGGGACCGCTTCCTCCTCGACCTCTCCGCGATCGCCGACCAGGAGGCGTATGCCAAGGCCCAGCGCCTCCTGGTCGTGCGCCGGTCACAGGTCCAGGAGGCGGGGGCCCACATGGTGGTCGTCCTGCCGTCGGGCATGGAGCACGCCCACGCGCCGGAGCTCGAACCGCACACGGTGACGCTGGGGCGCCCTCGGGGGATCGCCGTCGTCACCCGGTACCTCCGTATGGACCGGATGGCCTTCCACTCCACGGATTTGGGGAGCTACGACCTCCAGCGCCTGTGCGAACGCTCCCCCATGCGGGAACTGGCGCGGCTCGCGGGGCTGGTGAGGTCTGCTCGCGACAGCGGCCGGTTCGGCGTCGATTTCGCGGGATGGCTCGACCAAGCGATGCACGCGGTGACCGACCGCGCCGGTGAGGTGGGCCGGCAGGTGGCCACGGTCCGCACCGCGCCCGAGCGGGCCCTGCTGCTTGCGGCGGCAGTGTTCGAGGAGGCCCGCGCCGACACCGTCTACGAGGCGTGGCACGGCTTGATGAGGACGGTGAGGCACGAGGAAGAGACGACAACCGAGCTCGCACGGACGGATTTCGGGGAGCGATTGGCGACGCTCGGGATCGAGCGGGACCTGGAAGGGCGGCTCCACTTCGGGCGGCTGGCCTACGCCGACGCGGTACGGACGTACTTCTGGGCGAACTTCCCCGGGACGCGCGACGACCTCAGGAATTGGATCGGCCATGCCGCCGGGCTCCGCGGTCTGACCACCGACGACCGGGTGAACGTCGTCGTCCGCTTCGGCGAGCGGTCCCTGGCCGTCGGGCGGCCCGACCACCTCTTCGACCTTGTGGTCCGCTGGGCGGACCACGCGACCGGGGCGTCCTGCGACCCACGAGCGGTGGCGGCCCTCGAACTCGGTCTCAGCCACGAGAGGTTCGGGGGATGGTTCCGCAGACGGATGTACGAGTGCGCGAGGTCCGGCCCCTTGTCGGACGGTCTCGTTCGCGTCCTGACCGCTGCCTGCCTCCAGAGCCTCGGCGCGACGCACCCGGATCAGGCGATGGTGCGGCTCCATTACCTCGCCGTGCGGAAGGGGGAGGCGGCACGCGGGGCCCGGGAAGTACTTCTCGACCTCGCCGGCCGCGACCGTCGGCCCTACCGGCTACTGATCGACCGCCTGCGGGACCGGACGCGTCGGGAGCCGCGCGGGGCAGAGCTCCATCTCCAGCTGCTCGCTGAACTGTTGAGGAGCGACCGGGCACCGGAGCCGCCGCCGTGGCCGGACCTGTTCCTGGGCTGGGAGACGGTTTTCTCCCAGCCACCGACGGAGCTCTGGAACCTGCTGGTGAGCAGTTGGCTGAACGCCGCGGCGGGCGACAGTACGCGGAAAATGGCGCTGGGCGTGATGGTCGGGGCGACACACGGCCGCACGGCCGCTCTGCACCGCCTCTACGCCATCGCCTGCGGCTGGGCGGGGCCCAGGCACCACCCGTCCCGGGCGGCCGTCGCCGCCCTCTTCTGGCAGCACATCGACAACGCGCAGTCCGTCCGCACGGAGAGTGCGAAGCGTGCGGGCGCCGGACCACGGACCACGGAAGAGGCACGATGAAACATCGCTTTCCCAGCCTGCTGTTCGTCGCTCTCTGCGGCCTCGCACCGGCTGTGCTCGGAAACCTCCTGCACTGGTCGGCGTGGCTGTGGGGCTTCATGTCCATGGTCACATCCTCGGGTTCCCTGCTGCTCGTGATGACGGTCCTCAGCGGTGGCCGCGCGTCGGCCGATCCGTACGAGCCCGAGGAAGCTGAGCCGCCCGCGGCGCCGACGGAGCAGCCGTACCAGGAGACTCGGGTGGTCGACGCGGCGCTGCCGAGCGCAACGGACGGCTACGACTTCCTCTTCTCCGCCACCGTGTGGTGGAGGCCGGTCCCCGACCACGCCGACTGGTCCGACGGCGCCTCCCCAGCCCTCGCCGTTTCCTCGGTCGTCAGCCGGGCCCTGCAGGTCGTCCGCCACGAGAAGCCCGGCCGGGCGAGCTTCGCACGGTATCTCCTGGAAGGGGAGCTGGGCGCCCCGCTCCCGGACCGGAGCGGACGGGTGAAGGCCCTGGCAGCCGATGTGACACTGACCCTCGCCCCCGCCGACCGCGAGCGCCTGCGGAAATTGAACGACCTTCGCAAGGACGAGGAGCTCTGGGAGTACGAGCGTCAGCACGAGCGCAACAAGCGGGGCTACCTCGGTGACGACGTGCTCAAGAGCACGGGCAGCGCCGTGGTGTGGTGGCTGGCCCGTCACGAGGACGACATCGAGAAGGCAGTCGACATGATCGGTCCTCTCGCCCAGATCTCGGCGGCGGCCAAGAACGAGGAGGTGCCCGAGATCTTCCGGCACCTGCTCGTCCCGCCCGTGTACGCGCGGACCGAAGCAACCGTCGGAGGTCCGCTGTGGGACGGGCACACCCAGGGAGGAGGGACGTTCGACCGCGAGGAGGAAGTGGGGATTTCGGATCGGCTGCTCCTGCTGCTGGCGGCGGTGGGCCTGAAGCCGGACATGGATGAGTACACGGTGTTCGTGCACCGTGTGGTGCGGAGCCTGGAGGCGGCCGGGCTGGACGAGGCCGCCGAGGAGATCAGGCAGACCCTTCTCCCGGCGCCCGACGAGGGGCCGGAGGGTGAGCCTCCGAGCGAGGGGGACACCACCGGGCCCTGGTCGCCGCGCTTCCGAGCCCCCGAGGGCGCGCCGTTCACCGACGCGGCCGCGGACACGGATGCCGACGCGGATGCGTTCACGCCGGGGTCCGCGGAGAGCGGCGCAGGCGAACGGAACCAAGACCGGCAGGAGACGAGCGAGGACGACATGGCGCCTCCCTACTTCTGGGACACCTCGCACAGCCCGCACCGGCCCGACGCACCTCGCGCACAGGACGAGGACGACGAGGACAGCAGCTGATCCGGTAGACGGCCGGTCCTCCGAGGCTCCCCCTTCACCGCACATCGCGGCGGGGGAGCCTTTCCTGTCCCGGGACCTGGGCACGAGGAGGCTCAGGACCGCCAACGCTGCACAACAGCGCCGGTAAGCGACCGAGGCCTCACCGGCTCCCCTACCTCACCTGACATCCGCCACTCACAGCGGCCAGACGGTCAGCAAATCGCCGGGGCCGTAGGTGGCGTCGAGCCCCGGACAGTCGACTCCACTACGCGAAACCGCCACGACGGGAACAGGTTCGTCGGTGAGGGCAGCCCGGTGCCGATGCAGAGCGGCCAAGTCATGCCGGTCGAAGGGCGACTGCTCCAGCCACTTGATGGAGCCGACGAAGAGCAACTCCTTGGCGATGGGGGCTCGGTCCGCCCCGACGATATCGATCTCGACGTCGTTGGTTCGGGTCCAGTAGCCGCCCACTGCGGGGGCAGCGGGCAACCGGTCGTCGGGCAGTGTCCGCGCCAGCGCCTCACGGACAAGAGGCTCGACGGCCCGACCACGCCAGCTGGTCCAGTTCTCCCGGATGCGCGCCAAGGTCAGATCGCCCCGCCCCCGCTCGATCTCCTCCATCGACGGGCCGAGCAGGTGCAGCCAGAACCGCAGGTACGGATCTGTCACCCGGTAGCGGCGGTCCTTCGACGGGCGCAGCGATACAGGCAGCTCGCCGGCGACGATCCGTTTGTCCGTAAGCAGCTCCAGAGCTCGCTGCAGCGGCGTGGCCCCGATCCCGCCGGCGGCACGGGCGATATTGGTGAAGGTCCGTTCGCCACTCCCGATGGCCGCCAGCACCTTGCGTGCCTGTACCTGCGGGGGGAATTCGGCGGCCAGCGAGCGTTCGGCCGACACCAGCAGGGCCGAGACCGGATCACTCAGCGCCTCGCCGAGGAAGTCCCACAGTCCTGCGCCGCGCGGCCACTCCGCGCAGATCAGCGGCAGCCCGCCGGTGACCAGTGCGGCGTCGAAGGCTTCCGCCGGATCCAGCCCGAGCATCTGCCCCACCTCGGCGGGGTTGAGCGGTCCCAGCACCATCTCCCGGCCGCGCTGGTGGAAGGGGCGTCCGTAGCTGTTCAGCGCCTCCATCATCGACAGATCGGAGCCGATGAGGACCAGCAGCACCGGCTTGGTCTCCAGCACCCGGTCCCAGGCCCGTTGCAGCATCCCCTCAAAGGCGCCGTCGGCATCCATCAGGTACGGCACTTCGTCGATGATCAGAACGCTCGCCCGGTCGGCAGGCAGCGCCGCGGCCAGCACATCGAACGCGGCGTCCCAGTTCTCCGGCCGTGCGGCAGCCACCAGCCCCGCCAGTGGCAGCGTCGACACCTGGGCGTCCCTGGCCAGCCGCGCCAGATCATCCCCGGGGGATGCACCAGTCGCAGCGAAGAACAAGAAGGGGGCTCCGGAGCGCTCCGCAAACCGCTCGACCAGCCGCGACTTGCCCACCCGGCGCCGCCCACGCAACATCACGCACCGACCGGGCCGCTCCCCGCCGACCCCTGCCGCCACCTTCTGCAGCTCCCGCTCCAACGTCGCCAGCTCCTGGCGACGTCCTACAAAATCCACCACGCCTGACCGACCTCCACCCACAGAACTAACAACAATGTTAGCAACATAGAGGTTAGTGATTGCCTTCATGGCCCTCGGCAGACGTGTCGACTGAGCCCCGAGACGTGATAACAGTCTGCGCATCGGCGTGCACTCAGGGGTGTCGTTTCGAGCAGGCCGCGCGCGTGCGGATCGCGTACGGGCGGGCGCCAGCGGAGGCGCTGTACCGACAGAACCGGTACCCGCAAGGAATGATCACGGCCGTAACCTGAGAACAGGAACGTTCACTACTCCTCAAGCCCTACACGCCCATCGGAATGACAGGCCACATGAAGAGCATCGATCACCCTTACTTCGGGCACCTTGAGGTTCCACCGGTGGACGAGACGGAAGTCATCTGGGAAGGCGCAGCCGCGCTGGGAAGCAGCGAGGTCGAAATCCGACTGTGGGCCGATCCCGGCTCCGGGCTGGATGCGGGAGAACTGGATGCGTTCGCGACGCACCTGGGCCGCCTGCCGACCCTGGACATTGCGGCTCGCGCGGCGATCCGTAAGAACCTGCAGCAGGATCGCTACTTCATCGACCACCACGCCGACGAACTCGACGACATCGAGGTGATCAAGCGCCTCACCCGGGAAGCGAACGGCGAAACGATCAGCGTCGACGCGTTCGCTGCAGCCATGCACCCCGTTCGGATCGGGCTGTGGCACCCGATCGGCGAGGACGAGGCCCGGATCGTCATGGACTACACGATCGACGCTGCGACCAGTGACGAACTCCTCGCCGTCAAGGTGGCCCGCGACGGGGCCGTGGTATCCGTCGACTGGGAAAGCTGACGGCGTAGGCCCCCGCCTCGGTGGTGGAAGATCGACGCGTATGGCGACGCCAACACGATCACGACCGCGACCTCACGAACGGCAAGAGGTACAAGAGGTAATGGAAGGAACTGCTCCCGGAGCCCTGTCCCGGAATCAGCCACCCAATCGGCAGCGCGTCGTCTACACCATCGGCGGCGGGGAGCTGGGGGTGTGGGTCGTACACGTCAGACACCGCTCAACGGTCTGCTACACGTAGCCGCTTCAGGTTCTGCGGACTGCTGCGGGCAGCACAACGGCCTGACCTGTCTTCTCGCAGGTCAGGCCGTTGTTCACGTCCAATCAGACGTTGAAGCGGAACTCCACCACGTCCCCGTCCTGCATCACGTAGTCCTTGCCCTCCATGCGGGCCTTGCCCTTGGCGCGGGCCTCGGCGACGGAGCCGGTTTCGACCAGGTCCTCGAAGGAGACGATCTCCGCCTTGATGAAGCCCTTCTGGAAGTCGGTGTGGATCACACCGGCCGCCTCGGGGGCCGTGGCGCCCTTCTTGATCGTCCAGGCCCGGGCTTCCTTCGGGCCCGCCGTGAGGTAGGTCTGGAGGCCCAGGGTGTCGAAGCCGACGCGGCCGAGGGTGGCCAGGCCGGGCTCTTCCTGGCCCATGGACTGGAGGAGCTCCAGGGCCTCGTCGTCGTCGAGCTCGATCAGCTCGGACTCGATCTTGGCGTTGAGGAAGATCGCCTCGGCAGGGGCGACCAGGGCGCGCTGTTCGTTCTTGAAGTCCTCGTCGACCAGCTCGTCCTCGTCGACGTTGAAGACGTAGAGGAAGGGCTTGGTGGTCAGGAGGTGCAGCTCGTGGAGGAGCTTGCCCTTCTCGGTGCCGGCGGTGATGCCCGCGGCGAAGAGGGTCTGGCCCGACTCCAGGATCTTCTGGGCCTCCTCGACCGCGGCGAGGACCGCGACCTTCTCCTTCTGGAGGCGGGACTCCTTGGTGAGGCGCGGGACGGCCTTCTCGACGGACTGGAGGTCGGCGAGGATCAACTCGGTGTTGATCGTCTCGATGTCGTCCTTGGGCGAGACCTTGCCGTCGACGTGGACGACGTTCTCGTCCTTGAAGGCGCGGATGACCTGGCAGATCGCGTCGGACTCGCGGATGTTCGCGAGGAACTTGTTGCCCAGGCCCTCACCCTCCGAGGCGCCGCGGACGATGCCGGCGATGTCGACGAAGTCGACCGTCGCGGGGAGCAGCCGCTGGGAGCCGAAGATCTCCGCCAGCTTGTTCAGCCGGGCGTCCGGGACGCCGACGACGCCGACGTTCGGCTCGATCGTGGCGAACGGGTAGTTGGCCGCCAGCACGTCGTTCTTGGTCAGGGCGTTGAACAGGGTCGACTTGCCGACATTCGGCAGGCCGACGATTCCGATCGTGAGCGACACGTTGGCGACTTCCTGAGGAGTGAGGTGGGTGGAGGGGGACCGCGGACCGGGT
The DNA here is from genome assembly GCF_036077095.1 of Streptomyces sp. NBC_00376. Lineage (NCBI taxonomy): Bacteria > Bacillati > Actinomycetota > Actinomycetes > Kitasatosporales > Streptomycetaceae > Streptomyces > Streptomyces sp. NBC_00376. Next base: position 3,216,836 of record NZ_CP107960.1, read on the forward strand.
GGGCCGATTCTCCAGTTTACGGGCGGGGGCAACCGGGTCCCCACGGGTCCGGTCGGGTGCCGATTCGGTTCCCGTTCGGCCGTGTGGCATCGAACTCATCCCCTAGGTCGCGCAAAGGGCGTGTCCCGTACCTGATTACTGCTGCCCGGCGACCTACGTTGTCCCGGTGGAGCAGCACAGGACACGTCCCCCGCAGCGCAGGCAGTCTCGCCAGGCCCCGCTGTCCCCGCAGGGCACCATCGAGGAGACCGCGACCGTCTACCGGGTGGTGAGCGCGCCGGAGGGCCGTACGCGTCCGGTGCCGCCCGTCGTCCTCGCGCTGCGCAGGCTGCCGAACCCCCGGCTGACCGGGATCGGGGCCGGGCTCTTCGCCGCTGCCACCATGTTCGTACTGGCCTGTCTCGACCTGCTGGTCCTCGACGGTTCGTCGGTGGTGTTCGGTGTGCTGTTCCTCCCGGTATGCGCGCTGACCGCGCTGTGGGTGCGGCCCGCGGACCTGGTGACCGCGCCGATCATCGTGCCGATCGCGTTCGCCATCGGCGTCGTCCCGATCGCCGGTGGCACGGGCGGCTTCGGCGGCCAGACCATGGCGGTCGTCACCGCGCTCGCCGTGCACGCCGGGTGGCTGTACGGCGGAACGCTCATCGCCGGGCTCATCGCGACCGTGCGGAAGGTACGGCTGATGCGTCAGCGGCAGCGCCGCATGCTGCTCGCCGCGCAGACGGCCCGGCCCTCCTCGCGGGGACCGCGCCGCCCGCGGCGGTGAGCGGCGAGCGGCGCGCGGGGCTCTAGTCGCCCCTGGCCGCCATCGCCGCGCCGACGATGCCGGCGTTGTTCTGGAGCTCCGCGGGCACCATCTCGGCCCGTACGTGCTCGATCAGAGGCAGGAACTTGTCGGCCTTGCGGCTGACCCCGCCGCCGATGATGAAGAGCTCGGGCGAGAACAGCATCTCCACATGGGCCAGGTATTTCTGCACCCGGTGCGCCCAGTGGTGCCAGCTCAGGTCCTCGTCCTCCTTGGCCTTGGTGGAGGCGTGCTTCTCCGCGTCGTGGCCGTTCAGCTCCAGGTGGCCCAGCTCGGTGTTGGGCACGAGCCGGCCGTCGATGAAGAGGGCGCTGCCGATCCCCGTACCGAGCGTCAGGACGATCACGGTTCCCTTGCGGCCCCGGCCCGCGCCGAACGTCATCTCCGCGACACCGGCCGCGTCCGCGTCGTTCAGCACGGTGACGGGGAGGCCGAGCCGGTCCCCGAGCAGTCCGCGGGCGTCCGTGTCGATCCAGCCCTTGTCGACATTGGCCGCGGTACGGGTGACCCCGCCGGTGACCACGCCCGGGAAGGTGACGCCCACCGGACCCGACCAGTCGAAATGGCCGACGACCTCGGCCACGCACTCGACCACGTCCTTGGGCGTGGCCGGGTGCGGTGTCAGTACTTTGTGGCGCTCCTGCGCCAGGTCTCCGCGGTCCAGGTCCACGGGAGCGCCCTTGATCCCGGATCCGCCGATGTCCACGCCGAAGATCTGCATGCAGTCCACGGTACGGGCAGGCCGCCCGGCCCACTTCCCGAAAGCCGGACAGCGTAAGCCGGGTGTCACTTCTCCGAGAGGGCGGCGGCCTCGGCGCGCAGGTCGCGGCGGAGTTCCTTGGGCAGCGAGAAGGTGATGGACTCCTCGGCCGCCTTCACGATCTCCACGTCCTCGAAACCGCGCTCGGACAGCCAGGCCAGGACGCCGTCGACCAGCACCTCGGGGACCGACGCCCCGGAGGTGACGCCGACCGTGGAGACACCTTCCAGCCAGGCCTCGTCGATCTCCTCGGCGAAGTCGACCAGATGGGCGTCATTCGCACCGGCGCCGAGGGCGACCTCGACCAGGCGGACCGAGTTGGAGGAGTTCTTCGAGCCGACGACGATCACGAGGTCGGCGTCCGCGCCCATCTGCTTCACCGCGATCTGGCGGTTCTGCGTGGCGTAGCAGATGTCGTCGCTGGGCGGCGAGATCAGGAGCGGGAACTTCTCCTTGAGCGCGCCGACCGTCTCCATCGTCTCGTCGACGGAGAGCGTGGTCTGAGAGAGCCAGACGACCTTCGACGGGTCGCGCACCTCGACACCGGCGACGTCCTCGGGGCCGTCGACCAGCGTGATGTGGTCGGGGGCCTCGCCGGAGGTGCCGATGACCTCCTCGTGGCCCTCGTGGCCGATCAGGAGGATGTCGAAGTCGTCCTGCGCGAAGCGGACGGCTTCCTTGTGGACCTTGGTGACCAGGGGGCAGGTCGCGTCGATCGTGGCCAGCTTCCGCTCGGCCGCCTCCTCGTGCACGGTCGGTGCGACGCCGTGCGCGGAGAACATCACGATCGAGCCCTCGGGGACCTCCGCCGTCTCCTCGACGAAGATCGCGCCCTTCTTCTCCAGGGTCTGTACGACGTACTTGTTGTGAACGATCTCGTGGCGCACGTACACCGGGGAGCCGTACTGCTCCAGGGCCTTCTCCACGGCGATCACGGCACGGTCCACCCCCGCGCAGTAGCCACGGGGAGCGGCGAGCAGGACGCGGCGAGGTGTCGTAGCAGTCATGCGAACCATCGTAAGGCCGAGTCGAACGCGCGGAAGATCAGCCCGGTGGCGAGACTGGCGGGACTGGCAGGACCTGACGGGCTGAAACCGTTCGCGACTCTGGGAGGGCTCATGCCGGACACCGGCAGCGGCGGGACTACTGGGGTGGCAGGGGCGCATCAGGAAAGCGGGAGGCTGCGGCGGACGCTCGGGTTCCGGGACCTGGTGGTCTACGGGCTCCTGTTCATCGCGCCGATGGCCCCCGTCGGGGTGTTCGGCACGCTGGACGCGAAGTCCGACGGTGCCGTCGCGCTGGTCTACGTCGCGGCGACGGTGGTGATGGCGTTCACGGCGTTCAGCTACGCCCAGATGGTGCGGGTCGCCCCGCTGGCCGGTTCGGTCTTCGCGTACGCGCGCAAGGGGCTCGGGGAAGGGCCGGGGTTCGTTGCCGGGTGGATGGCGATGCTCGACTATCTGCTGATCCCGGCGGTCGCCTATCTCTTCTCCGGGATCGCGCTGAATGCGCTGGTGCCGTCTGTGTCGCGGTGGGTGTGGACGGCGCTCGCCGTCGTCGTCACCACGCTCCTCAACCTCTGGGGTGTGCGGGCCGCCGCCCGGGTCGGCTTCGCGGTGCTGGCGATGGAGATCGTGGTGCTGCTGGTGTTCCTGGTGTCGGCGGTGGTGGTGCTCGTACGGGACGGGGCGCAGCGCGGCTGGCTGACTCCGCTCACCGGTGATTCGGGCTTCTCCGCCTCGGCGGTGCTGGGGGCGGTGTCGGTGGCGGTGCTGTCGTATCTGGGCTTCGACGCGATCGCCACGTTCGCGGAGGAGGTGACCGGGGGCTCGGCGAAGGTGGCGCGGGCGCTGCTGTTCTGTCTGGTGCTGGCGGGTGTGCTGTTCGTGGCGCAGGCGTATCTGGCAGCGCTGCTCGAACCGCTGACGTCGGCGGAGCTGGCCGCCGATTCGGTCGCGCAGGGGTCGGCCTTCTACGACACGGTGGACTCGGCGGTCGGCGGCTGGCTGCACGATCTGGTGGCCGTCAGCAAGGCGATCGGGGCGGCGTTCGCGGCCCTGGCGGGGCAGGCGGCCGCGGGACGGCTGCTCTTCGCGATGGCCAGGGAGCGGCGGCTGCCCTCGGTGCTCGCCAAGGTCGACCCGGGGTCCGGGGTGCCGCGGGTCGCGATCCTGCTGGCCGCGACGGTGACGCTGATCGCCGCGGTGTGGGCGGCCCGGCGCGCCGACGGCCTCGACCGTCTGGTGTCGGTCGTCGACATCGGTGCGCTGACGGCCTTCGTGCTGCTGCACGCGTCGGTGGTCGGCTGGTTCGCCGTACGCCGGATGGCGGGACCGCCGAGCTGGTGGCGGCATGTGCTGGTGCCGGTGGTGGGCGCGGGGGTGCTGATCGCGGTGATCGTGGAGGCGACCCCGAGCGCTCAGGTGGTGGGGGTGTGCTGGTTCGCGGTGGGGCTGGTGGTGCTGGCGTTGCAGTGGGGGCGCGGCGTACGGCCCGGGGCGGCCGGGTGACGGGGTGAGGGCGTGATCCGACGCTCCTGAGCCCTGGCGGTCCTGACACTCCCTGGGACCCGGCGGTCCTGTCGTGGGCGCCCGATTGTCGGTGGGGGCGGATACGCTCGCTCGCATGGCTCTCCAGACGTCCGCGGAAGCTCCGCTGCCCGTAGGTGATGTGTCGCGGCTCATCGGCGGCTGGATCGACCGGCTCGGGGCGGTCTGGGTCGAGGGGCAGATCACGCAGCTGTCCCGGCGGCCGGGTGCCGGGGTGGTGTTCCTGACGCTGCGCGACCCGTCGCAGGACATCTCGGTGAGCGTGACGTGCTTCCGGCAGGTCTTCGACCGGATCGCTGATGTGGTGACGGAGGGGGCGCGGGTCGTCGTCCTGGCCAAGCCGGAGTGGTACGCGCCGCGCGGCCAGCTGTCCCTGCGGGCCACGGAGATACGGCCGGTCGGCATCGGTGAGCTGCTGGTCCGCCTGGAACAGCTGAAGAAGTCGCTGGCCTCGGAGGGGCTCTTCGCGCTCGACCGGAAGAAGCCGCTGCCGTTCCTGCCGCAGCTGATCGGGCTGGTCTGCGGACGGGCGTCGGCGGCCGAGCGCGATGTGCTGGAGAACGCCCGGCGGCGGTGGCCCGCGGTCCGCTTCGAGGTGCGCAACGCGGCGGTGCAGGGTGTGCACGCGGTGAATCAGGTGGTCCAGGCGGTGAAGGAGCTGGACGATCTGCCGGACGTGGACGTGATCGTCGTGGCGCGGGGCGGCGGCAGCGTGGAGGACCTGCTGCCGTTCTCGGACGAGCAGCTGATCCGCACGGTGGCCGCGTGCCGTACGCCGGTGGTGTCGGCTATCGGTCATGAGCCGGACTCCCCGCTGCTCGACCTGGTCGCGGACCTCCGCGCCTCCACGCCGACCGACGCGGCGAAGAAGATCGTGCCGGACGTGGGCGAGGAGCTGGACCGGGTGCGGCAGCTGCGTGACCGCGCGCTGCGGACGGTACGGGGGCTGCTGGACCGGGAGGAGCGCGGACTGGCGCACGCCCTGGGCCGGCCGTCGATGGAGCGCCCCCAGCGGATGGTGGACGAGCGCGCGGCAGAGATCGACGCGCTGGTCGGGCGGAGCCGACGGGTGCTGGGGCATCTGCTGGACCGGGCGGACTCGGAGCTCGCCCACACCCGGGCGCGGGTGGTCGCGCTGTCGCCCGCGGCGACGCTGGAGCGCGGTTACGCGGTGCTGCAGCGGGCCGACGGCCACGTCGTGCGGGATCCGGCGGACGCGGGGGCGCCGGGCGAGATGCTCCGGGCGCGGGTTTCGGGGGGCGAGTTCGCGGTGCGGGTGAGCGAGTGAGCTGGTGAACGGGGTCGAGATCACGGACGCGGTCGAAATCGTGGACCGGGTCGAGGTCGAGGACCGGGTCGAAATCATGGACGTACGAGGTCACGGGCCCCTGGCGGGCCGGAACGTAGGGTGAAGCGCATGACGGACGACGCGACTACGGCGGCGGGTGCCACGGGCACGCTCGGCTACGAGCAGGCCCGCGACGAGCTGATCGAGGTGGTGCGCCGCCTGGAGGCCGGCGGTACGACGCTGGAGGAGTCCCTCGCGCTCTGGGAGCGGGGCGAGGAGCTGGCGAAGGTGTGCCGGCACTGGCTGGAGGGCGCGCGCGCCCGGCTGGACGCGGCCCTCGCGGGTCCGGCCGACGGCCAGGAGAACGGCGGCGCGGCAACGGCCGACAACGGCTGAGGCAGTCCAGGACTGCCGCGGGGCCGGGCGGAGCGCTGCGGCTGCCCGAGGCTGCCGCGGGGCCGGTGGAGCGCTGTGGAACGGATCACCTCACCCAGTTTTAGTTGAAAGTTAACCTACTTTCGGGCTACCGTGATCCTAGTCAGTCGATCCATCTGAACGTCCGGAAGGCAATACGCACGATGTCCCTCGCTCTTGACCCCGCCGCCCAGGATCTCCTCTTCCGTGAGGCCCGCACCGCCAACACCTTCACCGACGAGCCGGTGACCGAGGAGCAGGTCCAGGCGATCTACGACCTGGTCAAGTACGGGCCGACCGCGTTCAACCAGTCGCCGCTGCGCGTCACCCTGGTCCGCTCCGACGACGCCCGCGCGCGTCTCGTGAAGCACATGGCCGAGGGCAACCAGCCGAAGACCTCGACCGCCCCGCTGGTCGCGATCCTGGCCACCGACAACGAGTTCCACGAGGAGCTCCCCGCCCTGCTGCCGCACTTCCCGCAGGCCAAGGACGCGTTCTTCTCCGAGCGCCCGGTCCGCGAGTCGGCCGCCGCGCTGAACGGCGCGCTGCAGGCCGCGTACTTCATCATCGGCGTCCGCGCCGCCGGCCTGGCCGCGGGCCCGATGACCGGCTACGACGCCGCGGGCATCGAGAAGGAGTTCCTGGACGGCGACCACAGCCTGCTGATGGTCGTCAACATCGGCAAGCCGGGCGAGGACGCCTGGTTCCCGCGTCTGCCGCGTCTCGCCTACGACGAGGTCGTCAAGACCGTCTGAGTCCGGCCCCCGCGCCGGACCGTCACCCCGGTCACCCCGGCGTCACAGCCGTACGGAAGAAGGCCCTGGAGCACCGAGTGCTCCAGGGCCTTCTTCCGTACGCCGTACGCGCGGCGGCGTCAGGACGTCTTGAGTGCGGCGGCCATCTCCGCCAGCCGCTCCGGCGAGGCGGAACCCGTCACCACGGTGGTCGAACCCTTGTCGTGGCGTACCAGGGCGTCGTACTTCGAGCCCTCCCAGTGCTGCCAGGTCTCGCCCGCGACCTGCTGTGTACGCCCGGTGTTCCTGGCGTCCTGGCTGACCTCGGTGACGTACTTCTTCGCCGGGGACGTGGACTGCTCCACCGCGACGTACTTGCCCTCCGGGTCGAGGAAGCCCAGGTGCCAGCTGTTGCCCGCCTTGCGGTCGTAGCTGACCGAGGTCGGCTTCCACTTCTCGGTCAGTCCGTCCGGGGCGGCCACGGGGTACGGCGCCGCGCGGCGGGCCGTCAGGAGCTCCACCCGGTAGTCGACCGCCTTGACCGGGTTGGCGTTCTCGTCGTGCGGAACGAAGATGTAAACAACCCCTGCCGCGGCGGAGATGACCGCCATCGACAGGAACATGTCCCGCACCGTCTGCTTGCCTCGCTTGCTAGCCACGGGTCCATGGTCGCATTAGCCCCGACGGGTCCGACCCGGGGGCAGCTGCTCATAAGTGACCCGGTCTGCTCATTTTGTCGACCTGACGATAGAGTCGCAGCACCCTCTTCCGGTCGTCGCCGTACAGAAAGGTGCGCTCCGATGTCCGAGCATCATCTGCCGTCTCAGCTCGAGGTCTCCCCCGAGGCCCCCGACCGCAACCTCGCCCTGGAGCTGGTCCGGGTCACCGAGGCCGCCGCCATGGCGGCGGGGCGCTGGGTGGGCCGCGGCGACAAGATCGGCGCCGACGGCGCCGCCGTGAAGGCCATGCGGACCCTCGTCTCCACCGTCTCGATGAACGGCGTCGTCGTCATCGGCGAGGGTGAGAAGGACGAGGCCCCCATGCTGTTCAACGGCGAACGCGTCGGCGACGGCACCGGCCCCGAGGTCGACATCGCCGTGGACCCGATCGACGGCACGACCCTGAACGCCAAGGGCATGCCGAACGCGATCGCCGTACTGGCCGCCGCGGACCGCGGCACCATGTTCGACCCGTCGGCCGTCTTCTACATGGACAAGCTGGTCACCGGCCCCGAGGCCGCCGACTTCGTAGACATCAACGCCCCCGTCTCGGTGAACATCCGCCGGGTCGCGAAGGCGAAGAACTCCGCCCCCGAGGACGTCACCGTCGTCGTGCTCGACCGCCCGCGTCACGAGGGCATCGTGAAGGAGATCCGCGAGACCGGCGCACGGATCAAGTTCATCTCCGACGGCGATGTCGCCGGCTCCATCATGGCCGCCCGCGAGGGGACCGGCGTCGACCTGCTGATGGGCGTCGGCGGCACCCCCGAGGGCATCATCTCGGCCTGCGCCATAAAGTGCCTCGGCGGCGTCATCCAGGGCAAGCTCTGGCCCAAGGACGAGGCCGAGCGCCAGCGCGCGCTGGACGCCGGGCACGACCTGGACCGGGTGCTGTCCACCGACGACCTGGTCAGCGGCGACAACGTGTTCTTCGTCGCGACCGGCATCACGGACGGCGAGCTGATGCGCGGCGTGCGCTACCGCGCGGAGACGGCGACCACCGAGTCGATCGTCATGCGGTCCAAGTCCGGCACCATCCGGAAGATCGACTCCACGCACCGGCTCTCGAAGCTGCGCGCCTACAGCGCGATCGACTTCGACCGCGCGAAGTAGACCCGGTCCCGGAGATCTCCGGAAGACAGTGCGAGGTCTCCGGAGACACCACGCGAAGAGGCGCCCCCCATGTGCGGTGGGGGCGCCTCTTCGCGTGGTGCGCGCGGACACGGAAGCGTACGGATGCGTGCGGCATGCGGCGTTCGGGCTCAGAACCGCACAGAGCGGACACGGATACGGATACCGATGCGGACGCGGATGCGTACGGGCCGGACCGGCCGGGTCCGGGCCGGTCAGCCCGCCGCCGCGATCCGGCCCGTCGCACCGGAGGACACGGCCGAGGCCTTGCGCTCCATCTCGCGACGTCTGCGACGGGCGAGCACCACACGGCGCTCGGCGGCGGTGAGGCCGCCCCACACCCCGTACGGCTCCGGCTGTATGAGCGCGTGTTCCTGGCATTCGATCATCACCGGGCAGCGCGCGCAGACCCGCTTCGCGGACTCCTCGCGCGCGAGTCTGGCAGCAGTCGGCTCCTTCGACGGGGCGAAGAACAGCCCGGCTTCGTCCCGGCGGCACACCGCCTCCGAATGCCAGGGGCCGGCCTGGTCCTCCCGCGCGGGGGCGCGCTGGGGAGGGACGGCGGCGACCTGCAGGGGCTGATGCGGCAGTTGCAGCACGGTCTACTCCTGACGACGGCTTCGCGAGCGAGAGACGATGCAGCATTCCCTACCCGCTGTGCGCACGCCTATGCACTGAGTGGCACTCGGTTCCGGGCTGCGAAATAGCGGTCGACCGGGAATTTGGCTTGTTTTCGAAGGAGAATCGAGGGAGTTCCCGGATGAGTTCCGGCAGGAGCTATCCGAGGTATTTACGCAGCCGGTCCTGGAGATCCGCGATGAACTTCCCGCGCTTGGGCTTCGCCTCCACGCTGCCGAACACGGAATAGCCGTTCACCACGACCACCGGCGCTTCGGGGTCAGCGGATTCCAGTGTGGCGACTTCGAAATTGCCGAAGACGCCCGTGCCGCTACCGCGCAGCGAGATGTTCTCGGGGACCTTGACGTCGACACTCCCGAAGATGGAAGTCGCGTTGATGACCGTGAGTCTCTGACCGAAAAGCGCCTCGGTCAGATCGACCTCCACGCTGCCGAAGAGCGCGAAGGCGTTCGTACGGCTGCCGACCCGCCAGCGGCCCTTGCGGGTCGAGCTGCTGAAGATCGCCACCAGGTTGTCGGCGGGACCCGTGGGGCTCTCGTGACCGTGGACGCCGGGAGCGGCGGCAGTGCGGGCGGCGCCCACCGGGGCGGGCAGGTCCCGTACCAGCGGTTCCAGCTCGCCGACGGTCTTGGCGCGGTAGACCGCGTCGACCCGCTCGGCGTGCTCGTCGGCGGTGAGCCGGCCCTCGGCCATGGCTTCCCGCAGGATGTCCGCGATCCGGTCCCGGTCCGCGTCGGAGGCGCGGATGCCGGCCGGCTCCACCGGGGCCACTGGCTGCTGGGGCTGCTTTTCGAGGTCCACCGGCCCAGCGTACCCAAACGCGATAGATCGCGACTAGCCCCCGCCCCGCCCCCGCCGTGTCGTACCCCGCCCAGGAACGGCCGCCCAGGAGTGGCCGAACTGAGCCTTACCTCACAGCTTCGGCACTCCTGTGGCGTTCTACCCTGGTGGGTGCGCTGCCCGAGGGAGGTCAGCCGCCGTCTGCCGAGTGAGGAATGGCCGTAATGCCAGAGTTTGCGTACTCCGATCTGCTCCCCCTGGGAGAGGACACCACGCCGTACCGTCTGGTGACCTCCGAGGGTGTCTCCACCTTCGAGGCCGACGGTCGTACGTTCCTCAAGGTCGCGCCGGAGGCGCTGCGCACCCTGGCCGCCGAGGCCATGCACGACATCTCGCACTATCTGCGCCCCGCCCACCTGGCGCAGCTGCGGCGGATCGTGGACGACCCCGAGGCGTCGTCCAACGACAAGTTCGTCGCGCTCGACCTGCTGAAGAACGCGAACATCGCGGCGGCGGGCGTGCTGCCGATGTGCCAGGACACCGGCACCGCGATCGTCATGGGCAAGCGCGGGCAGAACGTCCTCACCGAGGGCGGTGACGAGGAGGCGCTGTCGCACGGCATCTTCGACGCCTACACCAAGCTCAACCTGCGCTATTCGCAGATGGCTCCGCTCACCATGTGGGAGGAGAAGAACACCGGCTCGAACCTCCCCGCCCAGATCGAGCTGTACGCCACCGACGGCGGCGCGTACAAGTTCCTCTTCATGGCGAAGGGCGGCGGCTCGGCCAACAAGTCGTTCCTCTTCCAGGAGACGAAGGCCGTGCTGAACGAGGCCTCCATGATGAAGTTCCTGGAGGAGAAGATCCGTTCGCTGGGCACGGCCGCCTGCCCGCCGTACCACCTGGCGATCGTCGTCGGCGGTACGTCGGCCGAGTTCGCGCTCAAGACCGCGAAGTACGCCTCCGCGCACTACCTGGACGAGCTGCCCGCCGAAGGCTCCCCCACCGGCCACGGCTTCCGGGACAAGGAGCTGGAGGAGAAGGTCTTCGAGCTGACGCAGAAGATCGGCATCGGCGCCCAGTTCGGCGGCAAGTACTTCTGCCACGACGTGCGTGTCGTCCGCCTCCCCCGGCACGGCGCCTCGCTGCCCGTGGCGATCGCCGTGTCCTGCTCGGCGGACCGCCAGGCCACCGCGAAGATCACCGCCGAGGGCGTCTTCCTGGAGCAGCTGGAGAAGGACCCGGCCCGCTTCCTGCCGGACACCACCGACGAGCACCTCGACGAGGCGGGTGACGTCGTGAAGATCGACCTCAACCGCCCGATGGACGACGTCCTCGCCGAGCTGACCAAGTACCCGGTCAAGACCCGGCTCTCGCTGACCGGCCCGCTGGTCGTGGCCCGCGACATCGCGCACGCCAAGATCAAGGAGCGGCTGGACGCGGGCGAGGAGATGCCGCAGTACCTGAAGGACCACCCGGTCTACTACGCGGGCCCGGCGAAGACGCCCGAGGGGTACGCCTCCGGCTCCTTCGGCCCGACGACGGCCGGCCGCATGGACAGCTATGTCGCGCAGTTCCAGGCGGCGGGCGGCTCGAAGGTGATGCTCGCCAAGGGCAACCGGTCCAAGCAGGTCACCGACGCGTGCGACGCGCACGGCGGTTTCTACCTCGGCTCGATCGGTGGTCCGGCGGCCCGCCTCGCGCAGGACTGCATCAAGAAGGTCGAGGTCGTCGAGTACGAGGAGCTCGGCATGGAAGCGGTCTGGCGGATCGAGGTCGAGGACTTCCCCGCGTTCATCGTCGTCGACGACAAGGGCAACGACTTCTTCACCGAGCCCGCCCCGGCACCCACGTTCACCAGCATTCCGGTGCGGGGCCCGGGTCTCGCCTGACCCGTCGGTACGAAGCACCACGGCCCCGCGGAGCGTTCCGCGGGGCCGTGCTCATGCCTCCAGCAGGCCCGATGTCGCGACCAGATAGCCGAGTTGGGCCCGGCTGTTGCTGCCCAGCTGCTCGGAGACCTTCCGTACGTGCTCCGCGACGCTGCGGCGGCTCATGCCGAGCCGGCGGGCGATCGACTCGTCCGTCTCGCCGCCCACGACCGCCTGCAGGATGGTCCGTTGCAGGTCAAAGGTGACGACGGGCGTGCGCAGCGGCACCCGTTCGGGGCGGACCGGGACCGAACGGGCCCAGGCCTCGTCGAAGTGCCGGGCCAGGAAGCGGACCAGGGACGGGTGCTGGATGCGCAGGGCGCTGTGCGGTTCGTCGGAGAACGGGATGAACGCGAGGTTCCGGTCGAAGACGATGATCCGGTCGGCGACCTCGGCGAGCGTTCTGACCTCGGCGCCCTCGGTCGTCACCTGCTCGATGTAGGCGAGCGTCGTGCGGTCCGAGCGGACCGTGTGCTGGTAGATGGTCCGCTGCCGGATGCCCCGCCGCAGATTGCGGATGTCCCTGGGCAGCGACTCCTCCAGCGCGTGCACGGGGCGGCCGCCGCCCGGGTGGGCGGTGCGGACCTCCTCGCGGCAGCCCGCGACGCCCGCTTCGAGCGCCTTGCCGATGACGGCCTCGCCGGAGAGCCGGGTGAGCGCGGACGGTTCGAGCCGGTGCGCGTCGGCGTACAGGCCCTCGAACACGGTCAGCGCGGCGCGGGCCGAACGCAGGGTGCGGCGCTGCCGGGCGATCGCCGCCTCGATGGGTCCGAGCACGTCGAACGAGGCGGTCTCGGGTGGTACGGGGACGAGCCGTCCCGGCGCGTGGCGGTCCGCCACCATCAGATGCAGGGCGCTCAGGCAACCGGGCACGTCGCCTGCCGGAAGGCTTCCGTCCGTGAGCGCTCGCCGATAGGCAGCGAGGGCCGAGTCGCAGACGCGGTCCGGCGACGATTCGCGGCAATCACACGCCCGTGGGCCGGAATGGTCGTCCTTCACAAGCATGCAGATTACATTCATGCAATCGCGCGGTCGGGGGTGAACGCGACCGCTCGGTGAGTATGGGCCGGGTGACGCGCGACATCGAACAGGTGGAGGACCGGCCGGACCCCGCACCGGACGGCGAGGGGGCGCTCCCCGCGCGCGGGGAGCGCCGCTACCGGTTCCTCGTCGCCGGGTACTCCCTGTCCTCCTACGGCACCTTCCTGAACATGGTGGCGCTCAATCTGTTCGTCTACGAGACGACGGGGCGGGCGCTCACGATGGGCCTGTTCATGGCCGCACGCCTGGCGTCCGGCTTTGTCGCCGGGCTGATCGCCGGTGGTCTGCTCGACCGGTTCGCCGCCAAGCGCGTCATGCTGTGGACGAATGTGGCGCAGGCCGCGGTGATGCTGCTGCTGGTCCTCGCGCCCGAAGGGATGCGGACGGCCTCCCTGATGGCGGTTTCCGTGGTGGTCGGCGGCTGCGGAACGCTTTTCATGGTGTCGCTGCGCAGTTCGATTCCCGAGATGGTCGGCGACGACCGGCGGTCCTGGGCGAACTCCCTTTCCATTACAGGGCGTTCACTGGCGATGGTGGCCGGTTTCGCCTCCGCGGGCGTGGTGGTCTCGCTGGTCGGTTACACCGCTGCTTTCGTGGTGGACATGGCCACCTTCGTGATCTGCGCCGTCACGGTGGCGCTGCTGCCGATCCCGGGCGGGGGCCGGGGAAAGACCGCCCGGCCGGAATCGGAGGGGGATTCCGGCGGGGACGGCAAGAAGGAGCGGACCGGCGGCCGGGGGAGGCCGGGGAGGTGGCGGCGGCCGGGCGCGTTGCTCGCGTCGGCGGCCGCGCCGGGTCTCGGTCTGATGGTGGTGCTGCGGAGTGTCGACGCCTTCGGCTCGTCCTCCCACAACGCCGCGCTGCCGGTCCACTCCGCCGCGCTCGACGCCGGCCACCCGGCCGTGTTCGTCAGCGCGTTCTGGTGTCTGTGGGCGGTGGGGAACGTCGTCGCGCAGCAGGTGATCCAGCGGTACGTCAGACGTACCGGGCGCACGGTGGGGGCGCCGGGCTTCGGGTACGGCACCTGTCTGATGTCCGGGGCGTTCATCCTGGCGTTCGCCGGGTTCCCATGGGCCGCGACCGTCGTGGTCGCGCTGGCGGCGGGGGCGGCCGACGGGCTGACGGAGGTCTCGTACACCTCCCATCTGCAGACGCTCCCCGCCGGTCTGCGCGCTCACGCCTTCGGGCTCTCCGCGACCCTGGAGAACCTCGGGTTCGGCGTCGGCATGATCCTGGTCGCCGCGGCCCTCGACAGGTTCAGCCCGCTGGCCGTCGTCGGCTGGTCGCACGGGGCGGCCATCGTGGTCGCCGTGGTGTTCCTGATCAGGGTGTCCGGGGCGCGCGGGCGGGCCGCCGTCCCCGCACCCCGTTCCGGCGCCGACCGCGCCGGTCCGGAGCGATGAGATTCCCGTACGACGTTATTCAGCCATTCTCGGGGGGCTCGGTGAGGGGCCGGGCGACCGCCGTGGTGTCCCGCACGCTCCCGGTGCCTGCCCCGGCACGTCCCCGCCCGCGCCGGGGACCGCCGCCGCCGCGGACGGTCGGACACCGCCGCTTTCACGCAGCGGGCCGCGCTGCGGACTTGCGCCGTACCGGCCCGCTTTGGTGGGTTGTCGGACGTTCCCGCACCACTCGGCCGGCCCCGGTAAACCCGCCCCCGAGGACCGGCGCCCCCGCCGGATCGCCCGGGTGCCCGGGGACCGGCTGCTCCTCGCACACCGCCCGCACCGCGCCGCACCCAGCGGCCCGGCGCGGGTCCCTCCACCCTCACCGTCGAACTCCGGAAAGGCGGACGCCCGATGACGCCGCTTACCCACCGCAGCCACACCGACGACCTGCTGTCCTTCATCAGCGCGAGCCCTTCCCCGTACCACGTGGTGGCCGGTGCCGCCGAGCGCCTGGAGAAGGCGGGCTTCCGTGAACTGCGGGGCACCGACGACTGGACGGGCACGACCGGGGGCACCTTCGTCGCCCGCGCCGGTGCGCTGATCGCCTGGTACGTCCCCGAGGGGGCTCCGGCGCACACCCCGTTCCGGATCGTCGGCGCCCACACCGACTCCCCGAACCTGCGGGTCAAGCCGGCCCCCGACACCTCGTCGGCGGGCTGGCAGCAGATCGGCGTGGAGATCTACGGCGGCGTTCCGCTGAACACCTGGCTCGACCGCGACCTCGGCATCTCCGGGCGGCTCGCGGTGCGCACCCCGGGCGGCGGTGTCGGGTCCCGGCTCGTACGGATCGACGAACCCCTGCTGCGGGTACCCCAGTTGGCCATCCACCTGGACCGTACGGTCAACGAGGCGCTCGCGCTCGACCCGCAGCTCCATGTCGCTCCGGTCTGGGCGCTCGGACCACGCGCGGAGGGTGCACTGCTGCGCAGGGTCGCGGCGGCCGCCGAGGCGGAGCCGGACGAGGTGCTCGGCTGGGACCTGATGCTCCATGACGTCCAGCCGCCCGGATACCTGGGCGCGGACCGGGAGTTCGTGGTGTCGGCGCGGCTGGACAACCTGGTCTCGGTGCACGCGGGCGTCACGGCCCTGGCGGCCGCGGCGACCGCTGCCGACGAGCCGGCGTACATCCCCGTCCTGGCCGCCTTCGACCACGAGGAGGTCGGCAGCGGTTCGGCGACGGGTGCGCAGGGTCCGCTGCTGGAGCGGGTCCTGAGCCGCTCGGTCACCGCCCGCGGCGGCAGCCCGGAGGACTGGTCGCGGGCCCTGTCCGGGGCGTTCTGCGTCTCCGCCGACATGGCCCACGCGGTGCACCCCAACTACGCGGAGCGGCACGACCCGGACCACCGTCCGCTGCCCAACGGCGGGCCCGCGCTCAAGGTCAACGTCAACCAGCGGTACGCCACCGACAGCACCGGCATGGCGGTGTTCGCGGCGGCGTGCGAGCGGGCGGGTGTGCCGTGGCAGCCGTTCGTCTCCAACAACGCGATGCCGTGCGGTACGTCGATCGGCCCGCTCACCGCGGCCCGGCTGGGCGTGGAGACGGTCGACGTGGGGGTGCCGGGGCTGTCCATGCACTCGGCGCGCGAGCTGTGCGGGGCCGAGGACCCCGGCCGTCTGGCGGCCGCGCTCGGCGCGTTCATGACGTCCGGCTGATCCGCGCCGGACGGCCCGAAGGGGCGGAGCGGCACCGGCCGCCCCGCCCCTTCTTCACGCACTCGTAGAACGGTGACAGCTACACGAACCGCTGCTGCGCACTGCCGTCGCATGCCTGGAGCTTCAGCGGGTCCTTCGCCGCCGCCAGCGTCAGGCACAGTCCGGTCGAGGCCGCCGGGCGCAAGGTGCCCGACTGCTTCACGAACTGCTGGTTGGCCGCGCCCGAGCAGTTGTACAGGATGGCCGTGGCGCCCGCCTTGTAGTCGGCGCCCGGTATGTCCAGGCACCGGTCGTGGCTCAGCTCCGTGTGGAGGTTCTTCGTGCTGGAGTCGTACCACCAGCCCTGGTTGCGGCCGCCGTGGCAGTCCCAGCCGCCGATCTTCGTGTTGTTACGGGTCACCGAGCCCGGGACGTCCACACAGGTGCCAGTCGCCTCGTTCTTCAGGGGCTTGAAGGCGTCGTCCCACACACCGGCCTGCAGGACCGGCTTTCCGGTGCTCGCCGGGTCGGCGCAGCTCGCCTGACGCAGGTTGGAGTTGTAGATCTGGGTCAGGCAGGACGCGAAGGCGCCGTGGCCGCTCGCGTTCGGGTGGTAGGACTGCCGCGTCGAGTTGGAGTCCGGCGGGAAGTGCCCGAGGTCGATGTAGAGACCGCGGGCCCAGGTGGACTCACTGCAGACCTCGTGGCCGTGGAAGAGCCGGGAGTTGTCGAGGTAGACGGCACCGGTGTCGTCGGCGACCCTGCGCATGCCGCGCTCGAAGGCGGGGACGGCCACGTTGCGGCCCCAGGCCGCGTCGGAGTCGTACCCGGCGCAGCCGCCGGGAAGCTTCCCGGGGAAGCTCGGGTTGTCGTAGAAGTCCGGGCCGATGGGGCTCGGGTAGCCCATGACCACGAGCTTGTAGTCGTTGTCGGTGTACCCGGCGCTGGTCATGACGGTCTTCAGGTCGCGCACCGTCTTCTCGACCTTGGGGACGAGTCCGTCGACGCGCGCCTGCCAGCCGCCCTCGTACTTGGGCTGGCAGGTGCCCTGGGAGAACACCCAGCGCTCGACGCAGTCCGTCATGACCGGGCCGAACTGGAGGTCGTCGTTGGCACCCGCCACCAGCAGGATCATCTTGATGCGGGTGTTGCGGGCCTTGACGGCGAGGTTGTCGCTCTGCACCAGCTCGTCGGCGTACTGCTTCGAGCCGCCGATCACGATGTTGCCGGTGTACGCGCCGGAGCAGGCGACGTTGTACGTGACGTCCGCCGGGATGCCGGTGCGGTGGATGGCGGAGTCGGGCGAGCGGTGGCACCAGTTGTCGGGGCCGTTGGTGCCGGCCTCGTACGTGCCGACGCCCTCGCCCGAGATCTCGCTGTCGCCGAGCGAGATCAGCCCGGTCTTGCGGTCCGCGAGCGGGCGCTCGGCCGGGTCGCCGTACAGCTTGGTGGCCTCCGCCGCGCGGATGGCCTCCAGCTCGGGCGACAGGGGGGTGGATGCGATGGTGCTGGAACCTGACCGGTCCGTCGCGCCGGCCGGTCCGGCGGCTACGGTCATGCCGCCGACCGCCGCCGCCATGGCCGCGGCGGCCGCGACCGTACAGCGGAATCTGTGCCTCATGCGCCTCATTGCGCCTCCCCGGGTTGTGGTTACCCCCGGTATTTACTGGCCGGTAGGCGTCTTGGGAATAGAAAGAACAAGACAAGTGCTCAACTTTTTCAGGAGGTTGAACGAGATGGACGAGTCACAGGCCGGCGAGCGGACCCCCGCGAGCGGTGGAAATTTCCGCATCGAACACGATTCGATGGGCGAGGTGAGAGTGCCCGCCGAGGCCAAGTGGCGGGCCCAGACGCAGCGCGCGGTGGAGAACTTCCCGGTCTCCGGCCAGCGCTTGGAGCGGGCCCACATCGAGGCCCTGGCCAGGATCAAGGCGGCCGCGGCCAAGGTGAACGCCGAGCTGAAGGTGCTCGACCCGGACGTCGCCGCGGCCATCCAGGAGGCCGCCGCCGAGGTCGTCGAGGGGCGCTGGGACGACCAGTTCCCGGTCGATGTCTTCCAGACCGGGTCGGGCACCTCGTCCAACATGAACACCAACGAGGTGCTGGCCACCCTCGCCACCGAAAGGCTGGGCCGCGAGGTCCATCCGAACGATCACGTCAACGCCTCGCAGTCGTCCAACGACGTCTTCCCGTCCTCCATCCACATCGCCGCGACGGCGGCCGTCACCGGCGACCTGATCCCCGCCCTGGACCGGCTGGCGACCTCCCTGGAGCGCAAGGCCGCCGAGTTCGCGGCGGTCGTGAAGTCGGGGCGTACGCATCTGATGGACGCCACCCCCGTCACCCTCGGCCAGGAGTTCGGCGGCTACGCGGCACAGGTCAGGTACGGCATCGAACGGCTGCGCGCCTCGCTCCCCCGCCTCGCCGAACTGCCGCTGGGCGGCACGGCCGTGGGCACCGGCATCAACACGCCGCCCGGCTTCTCCGCCGCCGTCATCGCCGAGGTCGCCTCCGCCACCGGGCTGCCGCTCGCGGAGGCCCGGGACCACTTCGAGGCGCAGGGCGCGCGGGACGGACTCGTGGAGACCTCGGGCCAGCTCCGTACCATCGCCGTCTCGCTCACCAAGATCTCCAACGATCTGCGCTGGATGGCGTCCGGGCCGCGCACCGGCCTGGCAGAGATCAACCTCCCCGACCTCCAGCCGGGCTCGTCGATCATGCCCGGAAAGGTGAATCCGGTCATCCCAGAGGCCGTACTGATGGTGGCCGCCCAGGTGACGGGGAACGACACGACGGTCGCCGTGGCGGGCGCGGCGGGCAACTTCGAGCTGAACGTGATGCTCCCGGTCATCGCGAAGAACCTGCTGGAGTCGGTACGGCTGCTGGCCAACGCCTCCCGGCTGCTCGCCGACCGCACGGTCGACGGCATCACCGCCAACGTGGAGCGGGCCAGGGAGTACGCCGAGTCCTCGCCGTCCGTCGTCACCCCGCTGAACAAGTACATCGGCTACGAGGAGGCCGCGAAGGTCGCCAAGAAGTCCCTCGCGCAGCGCCGGACCATTCGCGAGGTCGTACTGGACTCGGGCTACGTCGAGCGGGGCGACCTCACCGTGGAACAGCTCGACGAGGCGCTCGACGTGCTGCGCATGACCCACCCGTGACCTGCGTCGCAGCTGCGGGGTTTCTGGTCCCTCTAAGATCCGTCCATGGCAGGTACCGGAGACATCGAGCACTGGGCGCCGGGTGATCAGATCCTGTGGCGCTACCGCCGCAACGGCGCGCCGGCGGGGTCCGGGGCGCCGGAGCGGGCCCCGGACCCGTTCCACATCTGCCGCCCCGTCACCGTCGTCCAGGACACCGACGAACTGCTCGCGGTGTGGGTGGCACCGGGCACCGAGTGCGTGAAGCCGGTGCTGGCGAACGGCAGGGACGTGCACGCCGAGCCGCTCGCCACCCGCTACACCGCCCCGCGCACCACCGCCCGCTCCCCCTGGCTGGGAAACGGCGTGCTGAAGCTGGCCCGGCCCGGTGAGCCGTGGTCGGTCTGGCTGTTCTGGGAGCCGGTCTGGCAGTTCCGCAGCTGGTACGTGAATCTGGAGGAACCGCACACCCGCTGGCAGGGCGGCGTCGACTCCGAGGATCACTTTCTCGACATCTCCGTGTACCCGGACCGCAGCTGGGTCTGGCGCGACGAGGACGAGTTCGCCATGGCGCAGCGGGCCGGCCTGATGGCCCCGCGGACCGCGCGGCGGGTGCGGGAGGCGGGCCGGGCCGCCGTCGGGCTGATCGAGGAGTGGGGCGCTCCGTTCCGGGACGGCTGGGAGGACTGGCGGCCCGATCCACAATGGCGGGTTCCCGCGCTTCCGGATGACTGGGACCGCACCCCCTCGTATACGCCGTCGTGAGACCCTTGATGCACCCCAGGGGGACAAACGTAGGATCGTCCTCCGGAGTGCCGCTCCACCCCAACCGGGAGGCGCGGCACCGGACCTGACCACAAGTCACCGCACGAGCACCGCGTACTGCATGAGCTGTATGAGCCACATCAGTCGTATGAATCGTATGAACCACTACGAGGGGGTGGAGACGTGCTCGCTGTTGCCCGCCCCGTCGCCGGAAACGTTGTCACCGGCCAACCCCGCAAGCATCCGGTTTCAGCCCCTCGTTCCGGGGCATCCGGTGACAGCCGTTGTTATCGCCGCTCTTGCCGGGGCACAGTAACGCCCCACGAGGTGATTGCCTCATACAACCGGCCCGGACGGACGGAACCCCACGCGTGACGGAGCACCCCACCTCCCACGAAGGCCGGCAGCCTCTCGCCGCCCGGTCGCAGGAACGCACCCGGCCGCGGCAGCAGGACGCCGCGCCGGCCGCCTCCCCTGCCACCGCCGCGATCCCCGGCCCGGCCGCGGCTCCGGGGTCGGCAGCCGGCCCCGCGACCGGCCCCGCAGGACTCGATCCACAGGCCGCGGCCCGTCGTGAGGGCGACCGGCTGCGTTTCGTCGGGGCCGCCACCCGGCGGATCGCCCGCGGCATAGACCTGGACGAGATCGTGCTGGGCCTGTGCCGGGCCAGTGTGCCGACGTTCTCCGACGCCATACTGGTCTACCTCCGCGACCCGCTCCCGGTCGGTGACGAGCGGCCGGTCTCCCCCTTCGTGCTGCGGCTGCGCCGGTCCGACCGGCTGCGGCTGAGCGAGGAGGAGACGGACAGCTCGTCGGAGACCGAGCGGCTGCGGCTGCCCGTCATCGATCCGCACGGCGACCTGACGCCGGCGGCCGAGCTGTGCGAGGTCCGCTCCGGCGGCGCGCTGGCCGAGGTGCTGCGCGGGGTGCGGCCGGTCTTCGGGGACTCGGCGGCGGCCCGTGCCGCGCTGCCCGAGCTGCTCGGCGCCGGCCGGACCGTACCCACCGGACACCGCGCGATTCTCGCCCCGCTGCGCGGCCGGCGGCGGGTGATCGGCGCCGCCGTCTTCCTGCGCGGCACGGAGCGGCCGCCCTTCGAGTCCAACGACCTGCTGGTCGCGGCCCAGCTGGCGACGCACACCGCGCTCGGCATCGACAAGGCCGTGCTGTACGGGCGCGAGGCGTACATCGCCGACGAGCTCCAGCGCACCATGCTGCCCGACTCGCTGCCGCAGCCGACCGGCGTCCGGCTCGCCTCCCGCTATCTCCCGGCCGCCGAGACGGCCCGGGTCGGCGGCGACTGGTACGACGCGATCCCGCTGCCCGGCAGCCGGGTCGCCCTGGTCGTCGGCGATGTCATGGGCCACTCCATGACGTCCGCGGCGATCATGGGCCAGCTGCGCACCACCGCGCAGACCCTGGCCCAGCTCGACCTGCCGCCGCAGGAGGTGCTGCACCACCTCGACGAGCAGGCCCAGCGGCTCGGCAGCGACCGCATGGCGACCTGCCTGTACGCGGTGTACGACCCGGTCGCGCACCGGATCACGATCGCCAACGCCGGGCATCCGCCGCCCGTCCTGCTCCATCTGGGCGGCCGTGCGGAGGTGCTGCGGGTGCCGCCGGGCGCCCCGATCGGCGTCGGCGGGGTGGACTTCGAGGCCGTCGAGCTGGACGCGCCCGCGGGAGGCACGCTGCTGCTGTACACCGACGGCCTGGTGGAGTCCCGGCTGCGGGACGTCTGGACCGGGATCGAGCAGCTGCGCGAACGGCTCGCCGCCACCGCCCGGCTGACCGGCCCGGACCACTCGCCGCCGCTGGAGGCGCTCTGCGACGACGTGCTGGACATGCTCGGTCCGGGCGACCGGGACGACGACATCGCGCTGCTCGCCGCCCGGTTCGACGGGATCGCGCCGAGCGATGTCGCGTACTGGCACCTCGAACCGGAGGAGACGGCGCCGGGCCGGGCCCGCAGGCTGGCCCGCCGCGCGCTCAGCCGCTGGGGCCTCGACGATCTCTCCGACTCGGTGGAGCTGCTGATCAGCGAGGTGGTGACCAATGCGGTGCGTTACGCGGAGCGGCCGGTGACGCTGCGGCTGCTGCGCACCGACGTGCTGCGCTGCGAGGTCGGCGACGACTCCCCGCAGCTGCCCCGGCAGCGCCGGGCGCGTGACATGGACGAGGGCGGGCGCGGCCTGTTCCTGGTGAACCGGCTGGCCAGGCGGTGGGGGGCGACACGCCTCTCGACCGGCAAGGTGGTCTGGTTCGAGATGCCGTCCCGGGGCCAGTAGCCGGGCCGGCGAAGGAGCGGCACAAGGGCATGGAACGGGCGCGGGGCAGAGCCCTGTACGCAGGGTAGCGAAATGTTGCCGACCTCCTGTCGGCGGGTTTGACTTCAGTCGTGAACGAGACGGCCTGACCGAAACCCCCACCGACGGGAGGACGCTCGTGTCCGAGGAATCGAAGACCAAGAACACCCCGTACACCACGAACAACGCCGGAATCCCGGTGGAGAGCGATGAACACTCGCTCACTGTCGGATCCGACGGACCGATTCTGCTCCAGGACCACTACCTCATCGAGAAGATGGCCCAGTTCAACCGCGAACGGGTCCCCGAACGAGTGGTTCACGCCAAGGGTTCCGGCGCGTACGGCACCTTCAAGGTGACCAACGACGTCAGCCAGTTCACCAAGGCCGACCTGTTCCAGCCGGGCAAGCAGACCGCCATGCTCGCCCGCTTCTCCACGGTCGCCGGGGAGCAGGGTTCCCCCGACACCTGGCGGGACCCTCGTGGATTCGCCCTGAAGTTCTACACCGAGCAGGGCAACTACGACATGGTCGGCAACAACACGCCGATCTTCTTCGTGCGTGACCCCATGAAGTTCCAGGACTTCATCCGCTCGCAGAAGCGCCGCCCGGACAGCGCGGTGCGCGACCACGACATGCAGTGGGACTTCTGGACCCTGTCCCCCGAGTCCGCGCACATGGTGACGTGGCTGATGGGCGACCGGGGCATCCCGAAGACGTACCGCCATATGAACGGCTACAGCTCGCACACCTACATGTGGGTCAACGCGGGCGGCGAGCGGTTCTGGGTGAAGTACCGCTTCAAGACCGACCAGGGCATCGACTTCTACACGCAGGACGAGGCCGACCGGATGGCCGGTGTGGACGGCGACGTCCACCGCCGCGACCTGTTCGAGGCGATCAAGCGCGGTGACCACCCGAGCTGGACGCTGTACATCCAGGTCATGCCGTTCGACGACGCACCGGACTACCGGTTCAACCCGTTCGACCTCACGAAGGTGTGGCCGCACGGCGACTACCCGGAGATCGAAGTCGGCCGGATGACGCTGAACGAGAACCCGGAGGACTTCTTCGTCCACATCGAGCAGGCGTCCTTCGAGCCGTCGAACCTGGTGCCCGGCATCGGTCCGTCGCCCGACAAGATGCTGCTCGGCCGGCTCTTCTCGTACCCGGACACCCACCGGTACAGGATCGGCCCGAACTACGCGCAGCTGCCCCCGAACCGTCCGCGGTTCGGCCGGAACTCGTACGCGAAGGACGGCCCGATGCGGTACGAGCCGAGCCGTACGGGAGCGGTCTACGCACCGAACTCCTACGGCGGCCCGGCGGCGGACACCGCGCGCTACGGCGACCCGGCGGGCTGGGCGACGGCGGGCGAGATGGTCCACGAGGCGTACAAGCTGCACAGCGAGGACGACGACTGGGGCCAGGCGGGCACCATGGTGCGCAAGGTGCTCGACGACGCGGCCCGCGAGCGGCTGGTAGGGAACATTTCCGGCCATCTGCTGGACGGTGTGAGCGCCCCGGTCCTGGAGCGCGCGCTGCAGTACTGGCGCAACGTGGACAAGGACCTCGGCGACCGGATCGCCAAGAAGGTCAACGGCGGCTGACCCACGGGAAAGGGGTCAGGGGCGGTGCCGGCCGGCACCGCCCCTGACTCATGTGTTCATCGTCGGCTCAGGCGCTCATCGGGCGGGAGGAGCATTGTTGACGATGTTGTTCTCGTTGCCGTCGGCCGGCTTGCCGGGGACCCCGCCGCTGCCCGGCGGCTCCGGGGACTGGGTCGGCGGCGGCACGTCCGGGGACTGGGTCGGCGGCGGCACGTCCGGCGACTGGGTCGGCGGCACGTCGGGCGACTTGCTCGCGCTCTGCGAGGGCACGTCCGGCGACTGCGACGCGGTCGTGTCGGTGCTCGCCGTCTGCGAGGGGGTCGTCGAAGGCGAGGACGGGACGGTGGACTGTCCGCGCTCGACGTCCTCCAGGTCGAACTGGGCACTGGAGCCGCCGCCCAGCGCGCCGAGCGTGTAGTCCGCCCAGATCTGCGCCGGGAAGCCACCGCCGTTGGCCCGGCCGGAGTTGGCCGTGCCGGTCAGGCTGACCTGGCCGCCGCCCTCCTTGGGCGATTCACCGAAGAGCGCGACGACGGTGGTGAGCTCGGGGGTGTAGCCGGCGAACCAGGCCGACTTGTTGTTCTCCGACGTACCCGTCTTGCCCGCCGCCTCGTACGCCGAGGTGTTGGCCGCCCGGCCGGAGCCGCTGTCCACCACGCCGGTCAGCACGGAGGTCACGGTGTCGGCGGACTTGCGGCTGATCACCTGGCTGCCGACGCCCTCGACCGGCTCGACCGTCCGCTCACGGTGCTTGGCCGACTTCACGATGAACGGGGTGACCTTCTTGCCGTGGTTGTCGAGCGTGGCGTACGCGCCCGCCATGTCCCACGTCGAGGCGTTCATGGTGCCGAGCGTGATGGCGGGGCGCTCAGGGAAGTTCTTGTCCGGTACGCCGAGGGCCAGCGCGGTCTTCTTCACCGCGGGCGGGCCGACGTCGACGACCATCTGCGCGAAGACCGAGTTGATCGACGCGTTCATCGCCTTCTGCACGGTGACGCTGCCGTAACTCTGGTTGTCCTCGTTCTCCGGGGCGAACGGGGTGTCGCTGCCCACCACGGGCCGCTTGCTGGTGCCGTCGTAGCGGGTGTTGACGCCGATCAGGTCGCCGTCCTGGGTCTTCGACCCGTTCTCCAGCGCGGAGGCGAACACCAGCGGCTTGAAGGTGGAGGCCGGCTGGTAGTCCCGGCGGGTGGCGTTGGAGAAGTAGTGCTGGGTGTAGCCCGCCCCGCCGTACATCGCGACGACGGCGCCGGTCTTCGGGTCGACGGAGGTGGCGCCCGCCTGGACGGTCGCGTCGACCTTGTTGCCCTTGCGGTCCAGCTTGGACTCCAGCTGGCGGTCGACGGACTGCTCCAGCTGCTTCTGCCGCTTCTTGTCGATGTTGAGCGTGAAGGTCCAGCCGCCGGCCTGCCGCATCTCCGCGGTGATGCCCTGCTTCTCCAGCTCGTTGTTGGCCGCCTCGACGAGGTAACCGGTCTGGCCCTCCATGCCCTTGGCGGGCTTGGCCTTGCCCGGGACCGGGAACTCGAGCTTGTCGCGCTCGGCCTTGTCGAGCCAGTGCATCTCGACCATGTTGTCGAGGGTGTAGCCCCAGCGCTCCTTGACCAGCTTCTTGCCGGTCTCGCTCGCGGTCTGCCAGTCGTACTGGCTGGGCGCCTGGAGCACCGAGGCCAGGTAGGCACCCTGGGAGACGGTGAGGTCCTTGGCGTCGACCCCGTAGTAGGCCTGCGCGGCGGCCTGGATGCCGCTCGCGCCGCGCCCGTAGTACGCGGTGTTGATGTACCCGGCGAGGATGTATTCCTTGCTCTTCTTGCTGTCGACCTTGAGCGAGATCACCAGTTCCTTGAGCTTCCGGCTGATCGTCGGGTCCTGCGTCAGGTAGTAGTTCTTCACGTACTGCTGGGTGATGGTCGAGCCACCCTGCTTGCCCTTGCCGCTGAGGGTGTTGAGGAGCCCGCGCGCGGTGCCCTTCAGGTCGACGCCCTGGTCGTCGTAGAAGGACTTGTTCTCGGCGGCGACGAAGGTGTGCTGCACCTTCAGGGGCACCTCGGCCAGATCCACGATCTGACGGTTGACCCCGTCCGAGCCGGTCCGGGTCAGCAGTGACCCGTCGCTGTACTGGTAGACGTTGCTCTGCCGCTCGGCCAGGGCGTTGGCCTTCGGGATGTCCACGTACATGTAGAGGGCGACGAAGGCGCCCATGATCAGCAGGCAGAATCCGAAGAAGGCGCCCAGCATCTTCTTCCAGGTGAAGAGTCTGCGTATGCCGCCGCTCTTCGCGGCCCGCCGCGCTCCGCGCCGCTGGGCTCGTCGCGCATCCGCTCGACCCATCGCTGTGTTGCTCCCGTTTCTCTGCTCGACCAGATCCGCTCAGCCGAACCAGCTAACACCGTCGGCCAGGACAAAAAGCGAGCGATGCGGTCTTTTGCGGACGTGACAATCAGCACCCGTTCTTAAGGGAACCGACTCATGAAGGGTGCCCAAGGTTGCGAGCACAGGTAATGTGTAATCACATTGCTAGCACCGAGCCGGCCTTTCGAAACGGGGGATCCCATGACTGATCACGACAATCCGCACACCACGACCGCCCTTGCCACCGACCTCGCTCCCGACACGCCCCAGATGCCCGAACCGCAGGTGAGAGAGGTCACGGCGCACAGCATTCCCGGCGGTCTCGGCCTGCTGCTGACCGTGGTCGGCGTGATCGCCGGTATCGGTCTCGCCATCGTCGGCGGCGTCGTCGGCTCGAACGGCAACAACGGCCTGGGCGTCCCGGTCTGCATCTTCGGGGTGCTGCTCGTCATCGTCTCGTTCTTCTGCATGACGGGTGTGAAGATGGTCGCACCGGGCGAGGCCCGGGTGATCCAGCTCTTCGGCCGGTACGTCGGCACGATCCGCGCCGACGGGCTCCGCTGGATCAACCCGCTCACCAGCAGCCGGAAGATCTCCACCCGGGTCCGTAACCACGAGACCGCGGTCCTGAAGGTCAACGACGCCTACGGCAACCCGATCGAGCTCGCCGCGATCGTCGTCTGGAAGGTCGAGGACACCGCGCAGGCGCTCTTCGAGGTCGACGACTTCCTGGAGTTCGTCGCCACCCAGACCGAGGCGGCCGTCCGGCACATCGCGATCGAGTACCCGTACGACGCCCACGACGAGGGCGGCCTCTCGCTGCGCGGCAACGCGGAGGAGATCACCGAGAAGCTGGCCGTGGAGCTCACCGCCCGGGTCCAGGCCGCCGGCGTACGGATCATCGAGTCGCGCTTCAGCCACCTCGCGTACGCCCCCGAGATCGCCTCCGCGATGCTCCAGCGCCAGCAGGCCGGCGCGGTGGTCGCGGCCCGGCAGCAGATCGTCGAGGGTGCGGTCGGCATGGTCGAGATGGCGCTCACCCGGATCGCCGAGCAGGACATCGTCGAGCTCGACTCGGAGCGCAAGGCGGCCATGGTCAGCAATCTGATGGTGGTGCTGTGCGGTGACCGCGCGGCCCAGCCGGTCCTGAACACGGGCACTCTTTACCAGTGACCGAACAGACCCCGCCGGCCCGCAGGACCCCGCCGCAGCGCAAACAGATGCTGCTGCGGCTGGATCCCGCGGTGCATGACGCGCTGGCCCGCTGGGCCTCGGACGAACTGCGCAGCGCGAACGCCCAGATCGAGTTCCTGCTGCGCAGGGCGCTGGCGGAGGCGGGCCGCCTGCCGGGCACGGCACGGCCGATCCCCCGCCGTGGGCGACCCCCGAAGGATGCTCCGGGCCCGCCCGGCGCCTGAGCCCCGGGGTTCCGGAAGCCGGGGTTCCAGGAGTGGAACCCCGGTATACACCAGAGGTATACACGCCGTGTACAGTGCTCGGCATGTCAATCGGTCACACCCTGCTCGGACTCCTGGAGTCCGGCCCCCGCCACGGCTACGACCTCAAGCGGACGTTCGACGAGAAGTTCGGTCAAGACCGCCCCCTGCACTACGGCCAGGTCTACTCGACCATGTCCCGGCTGCTCAAGAACGGCCTCGTCGAGGTCGACGGCGTCGAGAGCGGCGGCGGCCCGGAGCGCAAGCGGTACGCCATCACCGAGGCCGGGATCACCGATGTCAGCTCCTGGCTCGCGCAACCGGAGAAGCCCGAGCCGTACCTCCAGTCGACGCTCTACACCAAGGTCGTCCTGGCCCTGCTCACCGGTCGCAGCGCCGAGGCCCTGCTGGACACCCAGCGCACCGAGCATCTGCGCCTGATGCGCATACTCACCGACCGCAAGCGCAAGGGCGACCTCGCCGATCAGCTGATCTGCGACCACGCCCTCTTCCACCTCGAAGCCGATCTGCGCTGGCTGGAACTGACCGCCGCCCGGCTCGACCGGCTCGCCGCGGAGGTGTCCGCGTGATCCCCGCCGGCTCCCTGCTCAGCGCCGACGGCCTGCACAAGGCGTACGGCCGGACGCCCGCGCTCGACGGCGCGTCGTTCTCCATCCACCCCGGCGAGGTCGTCGCCGTGATGGGCCCCTCCGGCTCCGGCAAGTCGACCCTGCTGCACTGCCTCGCCGGCATCGTCACCCCCGACCGGGGCACGATCACCTACGCGGGCCGCGAGCTCTCCGCGATGTCGGACGCCCAACGCAGCGCCCTGCGCCGCACCGAGTTCGGCTTCGTCTTCCAGTTCGGCCAGCTCGTCCCGGAGCTGACCTGCGTGGAGAACGTCGCCCTGCCGATCCGGCTCAACGGCGCCAGGCGCAAGGACGCCGAGCTCACCGCCCGCCACTGGCTGGAGCGCCTGGAGGTCGAGGGCGTCGGCGCCAAGCGTCCCGGCGAGATCTCCGGCGGGCAGGGACAGCGCGTCGCCGTGGCCCGCGCGCTGGCCGCCTCGCCCAAGGTGATCTTCGCCGACGAACCGACCGGCGCCCTGGACTCCCTCAACGGCGAACGGGTCATGGAGCTGCTCACCGAGGCGGCCCGGTCGACCAACGTCGCCGTGGTCCTGGTGACCCACGAGGCCCGGGTAGCCGCGTACTCCGACCGCGACGTCACCGTGCGCGACGGCCGGACCCGTGACCTGGAGCACGCCGTATGACGCTGCTCGACCGGAAGGACGCGCCGGCCGCGGCACCGCCGGCGCCCACCTCGCCCACCGGCGTCGCCGCCTGGTTCCGCGACCTCGGCCTCGGCATCCGCTTCGCCTCCGGCGGCGGGCGCGAGGGCTGGACCCGCACCCTGCTGACCGCCGTCGGCGTCGGCCTCGGGGTGGCACTGCTGCTGACCGCCGCCTCCGCACCGCATCTGCTCCAGGAGCGTTCCGCGCGCAGCGAGGCCCGCGCCGAGAGCTCCGTTCCCGGCGGGCCCGACGCGCAGGCCAAAAAGACCGACGCCTCGGTGCTGCGGATCAACTCGGAGACCGAGTACCGCAGCCGCACCGTCGAGGGCTGGCTGATGCGCGCGGACGGTACGCACCCGGTCGTCCCGCCGGGCGTCGCACGCTTCCCCGGTGCCGACGAGATGGTGGTCTCCCCCGCGCTGAAGGAACTGCTGGACTCCTCGGAGGGCAGCCTCCTCAAGGAGCGGCTGCCGTACCGGATCACCGGCACGATCGCCGACTCCGGCCTGGTCTCGCCGGGCGACCTGGTCTACTACGCGGGCAGCGACACCCTGACCCCCGCCGACGGCGGCCACCGGATCGCCGGTTACGGCGATCCGGGGCAGGGCGAGGAGATGCCGCCCGTCCTCATCGTGCTGATCATCATGATCTGCGTGGTGCTGCTGGTGCCGGTCGCGATCTTCATCGCGACGGCGGTGCGGTTCGGCGGCGACCGCCGTGACCGCCGGCTCGCCGCGCTGCGGCTGGTGGGTACGGACATCCGGATGACCCGGCGGATCGCGGCCGGCGAGGCCCTGTTCGGGGCGCTCCTCGGCGTGCTGACCGGGGCGGTGCTCTTCCTGGTGGGGCGCCGATTCGTCGGTCACATCGAGGTGTGGAACGTCAGCGTCTTCCCGTCCGACCTGGTGCCCGACCCCGTGCTGACGGCGCTGGTCGTCGTCTCCGTCCCGGTGGCGGCGGTGCTGGTCACGCTGGTCGCGATGCGCTCGGTGGTGATCGAACCGCTCGGCGTCGTACGGGGCGGCGGCAACCGCGGGCGCCGGCTCTGGTGGCGGCTGCCGATGCCGGTCGCGGGTCTGGCGGTGCTCGGACTGACCGGCAAGGTCGACGAGTTCACCCCGGTCAACCCGTATCCGATCGCGGGCGGTGCCGTGCTGGTCCTGGTCGGGCTCGCGCTGCTGCTGCCCTGGCTGGTCGAGGCGTGCGTGAACCGGCTGCACGGCGGCCCGGTGCCCTGGCAGCTCGCCACCCGCAGGCTCCAGCTGAGCAGCGGGGCCGCCTCCCGCGCGGTCAGCGGCATCACGGTCGCCGTCGCGGGAGCGGTGGCACTGCAGATGCTGTTCGCCGCGGTGGGCGACGAGTTCAGCACGGTGACCGGGCAGGACCCGTCGCGGGCCCAGTTCTACACGTACTCCGAGAAGGTCGAACCCGGGGCGGCCACCCGGACCATCGAGGAGTTCAAGGCCACCAAGGGCGTGGACGCCGTCATCGGGAAGGTCGAGACGTACGCCACCCGGCCCGGCAAGTACACGAAGTCCGACGTGCAGCCGACCACCAGTCTCATCGTCGGCGACTGCGCGACCCTGCGCGAACTCGCCCGGATCGGCTCCTGCACGGACGGCGACACCTTCGTGGCCCACCCCAGGAACGACAAGGAGATGTCCGACTGGGTCGATGCGACGGCCCGCAAGGGCAAGGAGGTCCTGATCGGCTCGGGCTACGGCCAGAAGCCGATGCGGTGGACCCTGCCCACCGACTCCCGGACGGTCCAGGCCCGCCACGATCCGCTGGGCGAGGACTCCTGGGGCATCATGGCCACCATCGGCGCCCTCGACCCGAGCAAGCTGCCGGGCGCGACGACCCAGACGCAGATCCGGATCGACGAGAGCGTCGAGGACGCCGCGGAGTACGTACGGAACACGGCGGCCCGGATCGACCCCGCGATGCGGGTCGCGTCCCTCACGTCGAAGACCCGTGACGAGAAGTACGCCAGTGTGCAGCGCGGCCTCCAGGTCGGCGCGACCGCGACGCTGCTGCTGATCGCCGCCGCGATGCTGGTCTCCCAGCTGGAGCAGCTGCGCGAACGCAAGCGCCTGCTGTCGGTCCTGGTCGCCTTCGGCACCCGGCGCTCCACCCTCGCCTGGTCGGTGCTGTGGCAGACCGCCGTACCCGTGGTCATCGGGCTGACGGTCGCCGTGGCGGGCGGGCTCGGCCTGGGCGCGGCGCTGATCACCATGCTCGACAAGAAGATCACCGACTGGTGGCTGTTCGTGCCGATGACCGGCGCGGGTGCGGCACTGATCCTGCTGGTCACGCTGGTGTCCCTGCCCTCGCTGTGGCGCCTGATGCGCCCGGAGGGCCTGCGCACGGAGTGACCTGTGCGAGGCGGCGAGGGGGCGCGGTTCCTCGGGAGCCGCGCCCCCTCGCCTTGAGCCGGCGCTGGTCGGCGCTCGTACCGGACTTACCGAAGGCAGTACCGTCGGCCTCAGCTCGGAGAACCAGAAGCGACCGGCTTGTCGGACGACCAGAAGTCGGAGTGCACGTTGGGAGTGGGCACTTCCTTCCCGCGGTAGTCAGTGCCCTTCCCCGGAGTGGAGGGCTGCGCCACCTTCGACTTGTCCACGCAGGCCGTTTGGACATCCAGGAAGAACTGCCCCTTGTACCCGACGACCAACCCCATCCTCAATACACCGTCGCCGGCATCGGCAAAGATGGCAGGGAACTCCTCGTCGGGCCTGACCTTGGTAATTGTGTAGCCCGACTTCTTCCATGCCCGCTCGATGATTCCGAGAAGCGAACCCCTGCGTTCCTCGGAGACCTGAGTCATGACCACAGCACGGCGCGTGACATCGCCGAGTTCCGGAGCGCCGGTGCACATTCCGCTGTCGGATTGACCGTGCGTCCACTCCAGGGGAGGGCGCACAGAAGACAGCGTGTCGCCGATGAGGCTGTCGGCCTTGTCCGCAGCCTGCTGCATATTCACGCTGGAACTCCTTTGGGAAGCAGGGGAATTATTGCTGCCACTCCCGCAGCCAGTTACGAAAGCCATGGCAAGCACAAGGACGGCGATGCGATTGGATACGTACTTCACCGCGGGGCCTCTTCAGTAATCAAGTCTGAATGTCCGGCGACGATCAAAGCGAGATTGTCTGCCGCTGACGGGTTCCTGTCCACGTCGAAATAACCAGAATGCGCGGGAGTTGGCCCTTGGCCCGACAGCCAGAACGGGAGTGGGCCGTCACCACTCTCCATTTATCTCCATGTGCGTAGTGTGGCGCTGCGCCGCATCGGCTTTGAGTTGTTCCCATTCATCCCACGCCATGCCTGGCCCCTCTCCCCCAGTGCCCCGGATGCCATCCGGGCAGGCTTCCCCGGGCTCCCCCATGAGTCCGTCGCGCTCATTTGAGGTTGCAGTCGCAGATCTTAGTGTTCAGTACGTTAAGTGACGTACAGTCACTCAAATTTCAGAGGTTTTGTATAGGTAAATTGGCTTGAAGTATTGCCGATTACGGACCGTCCGGGGCGATCACCATGGCTTCCGAGGCCTCCCGGCACTGTGCCGCTACTCACAGGGGCGTACCCTCTGCTCGGGCTCAGTCGACCCTCGTCCGGCCACCCGGGCGGAAAACCTTCGAAAGCGTGGCAACGGATACAAGCGACCTCCCGCGCGGGCCGGTCGGAGACCGCCATGCACGGAGTGACGAGCCGCGAGGACACGGTCCATTCAGAGGCGGCACCCCGCGCCTGACTCGCCCCAAGGGCTAAGGCCCTCCCGTCACCCGTACCGGCAGCCCCCGCATCGCCTCCCGCAGCGCCGCCGCGAACTCCTCGAACTCCTCGTGCCGCGCCGCCCCGGTCCGCATCCCCAGCGCCACCCGCCTCGACGGTGCCGGCTCCGCGAAGTACCCGGTGATCAGGGCCTCGTTGCGGCCGGTCTCGACCGTCACCGCGGTCCGCGGCAGCAGCGTCACCCCGAGCCCGCCGGCCACCAGCTGGACCAGCGTGGAGAGCCCGGCCGCGGTCGTGGTGACCGGCGCCCCCTCCGTGCGGCCCGCCTCCCGGCAGATGTCCAGGGCCTGGTCGCGCAGGCAGTGCCCCTCGTCGAGCAGCAGCAGCGGCAGCTCGCGCAGCGCCTCGCGCGGAATGTCGGCGCGCCCGCCCAGCCAGTGGTCCTGCTCCATCACCAGGACGAAGTCCTCCTCGAAGAGCGGAAGTTCGGTGACGCCCGGCACCCCGAGCGGAACGGCGAGCAGCAGCAGATCGAGCCTTCCCGCGGCCAGCCCCTCCAGTAGCGAGGAGGTCTGCTCCTCGTGCACCTGGAGGTCGAGCTCCGGGTAGCGCTCATGGACCAGCCGCAGCACCGTCGGCAGCAGGTACGGGGCGACGGTCGGGATCACTCCGAGCCTGAGCACGCCGGTGAACGGCGCCCGGACCGCCTCGGCCTCCTCCATCAGCTCGCCGACGGCCTCCAGCACCGCACGGGCCCGCACCGCGAGCCGCTCCCCGGCCGGCGAGAGCAGGACCTTGCGCGTCGTACGCTCGATGAGCTGGACACCCAGTGCCTCCTCCAGCGCCGACACGGCTCCGGACAGCGCCGGCTGACTCATCCCGATTGCTGCCGCAGCGTCCCTGAAGTGCAGATATTCCGCGACGGCCACGAAGGCACGCAGCTGCGACAGGCTGGGCTGTTTGGGCCTACTGCCCTGATTCACCTGAGCCACTGATAGGCACCTCCGATCATCAAGGCCGAGTGTAGCTATTTCCGCGATCAATGCACTCTGTGCCAAGGTGGACCTTGTCCAACCCTCAGGAAATCCCCTAAAAGGGAATTCCAACGCTACAAGGAGAGCGCGTGCTCACTGTCGGTGACAAGTTCCCCGAGTTCGACCTGACTGCTTGTGTCTCGCTGGAGAGCGGCAAGGAGTTCGAGCAGATCAACCACAAGACCTACGAGGGCAAGTGGAAGATCGTCTTCGCGTGGCCGAAGGACTTCACCTTCGTGTGCCCCACCGAGATCGCCGCCTTCGGCAAGCTGAACGACGAGTTCGCCGACCGTGACGCCCAGATCCTCGGCTTCTCCGGTGACTCCGAGTTCGTGCACCACGCCTGGCGCAAGGACCACCCGGACCTGACCGACCTGCCGTTCCCGATGATGGCCGACTCGAAGCACGAGCTCATGCGTGACCTCGGCATCGAGGGCGAGGACGGCTTCGCCCAGCGCGCCGTCTTCATCGTCGACCAGAACAACGAGATCCAGTTCACGATGGTGACCGCCGGTTCCGTGGGCCGTAACCCCAAGGAGGTCCTGCGGGTCCTGGACGCCCTGCAGACCGACGAGCTGTGCCCGTGCAACTGGACCAAGGGCGAGAACACCCTCGACCCGGTCGCCCTCCTCTCGGGCGAGTGAGCTGACAGCGACATGGCACTCGACGAACTGAAGGCCGCCGTTCCGGACTTCGCCAAGGATCTGAAGCTGAACCTCGGCTCGGTCATCGGCAACAGCGAGCTCCCGCAGCAGCAGCTGTGGGGCACCGTCCTCGCCTGCGCGATCGCCTCGCGCTCGCCGAAGGTGCTGCGCGAGCTGGAGCCGGAGGCGAAGGCCAACCTCTCCGCGGAGGCGTACACCGCCGCGAAGTCGGCCGCCGCCATCATGGCGATGAACAACGTCTTCTACCGGACCCGGCACCTGCTGTCGGACCCCGAGTACGGGACGCTCCGTGCGGGTCTGCGGATGAACGTCATCGGCAAGCCCGGCGTGGAGAAGATCGACTTCGAGCTGTGGTCGCTCGCCGTCTCCGCGATCAACGGCTGCGGCCAGTGCCTGGACTCCCACGAGCAGGTGCTGCGCAAGGCCGGCGTGGACCGTGAGACCATTCAGGAAGCCGTCAAGATCGCCTCGGTGATCCAGGCGGTGGGCGTGACCCTCGATGCCGAGGCCGTGCTCGCCGAGTAGGACCAGCAGTACCCCCTGTACGAGAAGGGCCCCGTGGACGACCGACCGTCCCGGGGCCCTTCTCTCTTGTGCTTGTGCGTCCCGCGTCCGCGGCAGGCCCTACTTGCCGGGCCCGTTCTTCGTGCCGCCGCCGTCGCCGTCCTCGTCGTCGGCGTGGCCGGTGCCCTCGGGCCGCGAGCCCGGTGCGGGGGTCGGAGCGACGTCGACCGCGGTCGCCCCGCGCGGGGACGGCGCGTATCTCAGCGCCTGTTCCTGCCCGTACGTCCGCAGATAGCCGACCACCGTGTTGGTGACCGCGACCAGCGGCACCGCGACGACCGCACCGCCGATGCCCGCGATCATGCCGCCCGCGGCGACCGAGAGGACGACGGCGAGCGGATGCACCCGCACCGCGCGCCCCAGGATGAACGGCTGGAGCACATGGCCCTCGATCTGCTGGACGGCGAGCACCACCGCCAGCACCATCAGGGCGGTGAACACGCCCTCGGTGACCAGCGCGACGACCACCGCCAGCGCCCCGGAGACCACCGCACCGACCAGCGGGATGAAGGCGAAGAGGAAGATGAAGACGGCCAGCGGCACCGCCATCGGCACGTCGAGGAAGAAGATCCCGAGCCCGATGAAGATCGCGTCGATCAGCGCCACTATGACGGTGCCCCGCACATAGGAGGTCAGCGTCCGCCAGGCGCGCGGCCCGGCGCCCGCGACCCCCGGCCGGGCCTGGGCCGGCACCAGCTTCAGCACCCAGTGCCAGATGCGCCTTCCGTCGTACAGCAGGAAGAGCGTCGAGAACATCGCCAGCAGTATCCCGGTGAGGACCTCCACCATCACGGTGACGCCCTCCAGTCCCGCGGAGGTGATCTGCTCGGTGTTGGTGCCGATGGTGTCGCTGAGGTTCTTCGCGATGTCGTTGATCTGCTGCTCGGTGACGTGGAAGGGGCTGTCGAGCAGCCAGCGCTTCAACTCGTCGATACCGTCCCGCACCCGGTCGGAGAGGGTGTCGAGGTTGTCCATGACCTGCCAGACCACGAACCAGCCGACCAGGCCCATGACGACGAAGCCCAGGATCGCCGTGACGGCGGTGGCCAGACCGCGCGGCAGCCCGTGGCGGCGCAGCCGGGCGACGGTCGGCTGGAGCATCGCGGTGACGAGCAGTGCGGCGACGAACGCCAGAACCACCAGCTGCACGGCGCTGATGACCTTCATCAGCACCCAGAGGGTGCCCGCCAGGACGAGCAGCCGCCAGCCCGCCTCGGCCGCGACGCGCATCCCCCAGGGGATCGCCGCGACCGGATCGGGCCGGGCGGCGACGGAAGGGGCGTACGAGGGCGGTGGCGGGACGCGGTCGTCCGCGTCCCGTGCCGCTTCGGCCGGAACGTCCGCGGCGGGCACGGCGGAGGCGGTCACGTCCCCGGCGGACCCCGGCAGCTCGGCCCGCCCGGCCCCCTGGCCCACGGCCTCGTCCCGGCGCTGCTCCAGCCGGTCGCCCAGCTCGGTCAGTTCGGCGCCCAGCCGGCCGAGCCAGCCCGGTAGTTTCGACATGATCGTTCCTCTTCCCCCGTTTACTCTCCCCACCGCTCCCCCACTGGACGGTTCGGACCGACCGTACACGCGCGAAGCCCCCCACCGTAGAACGGTGAGGGGCTTCGCACGAGAGGAACGCGAACCTCGGGAGGTTCAGGTCCTAGTACCAGTGGTTGGCCTGCCAGAACGACCAGGCACCACACGGGCTGCCGTAGCGGCTGTCCATGTAGTTGAGGCCCCACTTGATCTGGGTGGCCGGGTTGGTCTGCCAGTCGGCACCGGCGGACGCCATCTTGGAGCCGGGCAGCGCCTGGACGAGGCCGTAGGCACCGGAAGACGGGTTGCTCGCCCGGTAGTTCCAGGTCGACTCGTGGTTCACGATGTTGCTGAAGCACTGGAACTGGTCGCCAGGAACCATCTGACGGGCCATCGCCTGGACCTCGGCGACGGTGTACGAGCTCTGCGTGGCGAAGGCGGAGGCGCTGCGGATCGAGGAGCGGCTGGCGCGCTCGGCGCGGTCCTTCTTCTCCTGGCGCTCCTTCTCCAGCCTGTCCTCGGCCGCCGCCTTCTTCGACTTGGCGTCCTTGGCGGCCTGGATGCGGGCCGCTTCCTCCACGGACTTCTTCGCGGCTGCGTCGGCCGCGGAGGCCTGGGCGTCGGCCTGCTGTGTCAGCGAGGCGGTCTGCACCTGGGCCTGCTGGCCCGCGGGGATGTCTGCGAGCAGCGTGGTGTCGGCTGCGGTCGCCTCGAAGTTGTTGTCGTCGACAGCAGGGGTGCTGCCCGATGCAACGCCTACGACGGCGCCAACGGTGGTCACGGCAGTGGCAGATGCCACGGCGAACCCCCGGACCGAGATCCGGCTCACACGGTGTCCTTCCAGCATCGCCCGCTTAGGTGACCTCGCGGACGCAATCGTGCCCCTGGCGCTGGCCTCCCTACTGCTTGGGTCACGGGAGGCACGGGCCCGGTGGGCGACTCCCCGGAGGAAGCGCCGCGTGGTGCTCGCGGGCGGCATACGGACGGCGTTTGTTGAGTTGTGTAGTGCGTAGCACCTGTGGAGGTGCGGGTGTGCCGTATGCGGGGCCTGACGGAAGCAAGACTCTGCCGGAACGGCGCACCGGGAAGCAATTCTCTGTTGCGTGTGAAAGCTCACACCTCGTTTGGAGCAAGTGATTTTCGGAAATGGTGCCGCAGCACGGTGCCGCCCGGCTAAGCTGCTTCGCCCGCCGGGCGGCACCAACTGTCGCATCCTGTATCAGATCTGGCCTTCCTCCAGCATTTCGGTCACCAGCGCGGCGATCTGCGAGCGCTCGGAGCGGCTGAGGGTGACGTGCGCGAAGAGCGGATGGCCCTTCAGCTTCTCGACCACGGCGACGACTCCGTCGTACCGGCCGACCCTGAGGTTGTCCCGCTGAGCCACGTCATGCGTGAGCACCACCCGGGAATTCGCCCCGATCCGGGACAGCACGGTCAGCAGTACGTTCCGTTCGAGCGACTGCGCCTCGTCGACGATCACGAAGGCGTCGTGGAGCGAACGGCCCCGGATGTGGGTGAGCGGCAGGATCTCCAGCATCCCGCGCCCCAGCACCTCTTCGATGACCTCGCGCCCGGCCACCGCCGAGAGCGTGTCGAAGACGGCCTGCGCCCAGGGGCTCATCTTCTCGGCCTCGGTGCCGGGGAGATAGCCCAGTTCCTGCCCGCCGACCGCGTACAGCGGGCGGAAGACCATCACCTTCTGGTGCTGCCTGCGCTCCAGGACGGCTTCGAGACCGGCGCAGAGCGCCAGCGCCGACTTTCCGGTGCCGGCCCGGCCGCCCAGCGACACGATGCCGACGTCCTGGTCGAGGAGCAGATCGAGGGCGATGCGCTGTTCGGCGCTGCGGCCGTGGATGCCGAAGGCCTCCCGGTCGCCGCGGACCAGGCGCACATTGCCCTCGGCGGTGACCCGGCCGAGCGCCTTGCCGCGCTCGGACTGGAGGACCAGTCCGGTGTGCACGGGAAGTTCGGCGGCCTCGGGGACGTACAGCGTCTCCTCCCCGTAGAGCAGGTCGACCTGCTCGCCGGAGAGCGGGACCTCCGACATGCCGGTCCAGCCGGAGTCGGTGATGGCGAGTTCGGCGCGGTACTCCTCGGCGAGGAGGCCGACCGAGGACGCCTTGATGCGCAGGGGCAGGTCCTTGGAGACGACGGTGACGTCGTACCCCTCGGCCTGGAGGTTGCGCGCGACCGCGAGGATCCGTGAGTCGTTGTCCCCCAACCGGTAGCCGGCTGGCAGTACGCCGGGGTCGGAATGGTTGAGTTCGACGCGCAGCGTCCCGCCCAGATCCCCGAGCGGGATCGGGGCGTCCAGCCGGCCGTAGCGGACCCGGAAGTCGTCCAGCAGGCGCAGGGCCTGCCGGGCGAAGTAGCCGAGTTCCGGATGGTGCCGTTTGGCCTCCAGTTCCGTGACCACGACGATCGGGAGCACCACTTCGTGCTCGTCGAACCGGGCCATGGCGTTGGGATCGGCCAGCAGGACGCTGGTGTCGAGAACGTAGGTGCGCCTGTCGGACATGCGGCGCTTTGTGCTGGTCACCACGGAAGGACGTACCCCCTCGGACGAGGTTGGGGTGCGACGGCGTCGCGGAGCATCCCAATGGGAGAGGACGGACCGGGTTCGGGCCCCGAAGCACGGGCCGGATACCGGCCCTCCGCGTCGGCCGCGTTGGTCGTACGGTCCTTCGTGTGCAAAGGGCCTCCCGGGCGAGCGGACTCCATGCCGCTC
The DNA here is from genome assembly GCF_036077095.1 of Streptomyces sp. NBC_00376. Taxonomy (NCBI): domain Bacteria; kingdom Bacillati; phylum Actinomycetota; class Actinomycetes; order Kitasatosporales; family Streptomycetaceae; genus Streptomyces; species Streptomyces sp. NBC_00376. The sequence goes on from NZ_CP107960.1 coordinate 3,255,850, forward strand.
ACTTGGACACGACGTCCGCCTGGTTTCTGACCGGACGTCGACCTGTCAGGGGTATTCCCTCGAACACGCGAAGCCATGCCGCCCGGGGCAGGCGGGTGAGCTGGGATTTGTGCCCCGGGGCACATGGGTCCGGGCGCACCGCCCGCGCGGCTGCTTCCTCGGACGCCGGACGGGCCGGGAGCGGTCGCCGGGACGGGCCGGGAATGATCGCCGGACCCGTCGGGAGCCTTCGGGAGTCAGCCGCCGAAGCGGCGGCCGCGGGCCGCGTAGTCGCGCAGTGCGCGGAGGAAGTCGACCTTGCGGAAGGCCGGCCAGAAGACCTCGCAGAAGTAGTACTCGGAGTGCGCGGTCTGCCAGAGCATGAAGCCGGACAGCCGCTGCTCGCCGCTGGTGCGGATCACGAGGTCCGGGTCGGGCTGGCCCCGGGTGTAGAGGTGCTCGGAGATCATGTCGGTGGAGACGATCTCCGCCAGGTCCTCGAACGAGGTCCCCTTGGCGGAGTGGTCCAGCAGCAGCGAGCGGACCGCGTCGGCGATCTCCTGGCGTCCGCCGTAGCCGACGGCGACATTGACCAGTATTCCGTCGACGCCGACCGTGGCCTGCTCGGCCTCCTTGAGCACCGTCTGGGTGTGGGCGGGCAGCAGGTCGAGCGTGCCGACGTGGTGGACCCGCCAGCGGCCGTCGGCCGCGAGGTCGCGCACGGTGTTCTCGATGATCCCGAGGAGCGGCTTCAGCTCGGAATCGGGCCGGTCGAAGTTGTCCGTGGAGAGCAGCCAGAGCGTGACGACTTCCACATCCGTCTCGCTGCACCAGCCGAGAAGTTCCTTGATCTTGTCCGCGCCGGCCTGGTGCCCCTGCGCGGCCGTGCCGCCGGACGCCTTCGCCCAGCGCCGGTTGCCGTCGAGGATGACACCGATGTGCTTGGGCACCTGGGTGTGGTCGAGGCGGGCCTCCACCCGGCGCGCGTAGAGCCCGTACACCAGGTCGCGCAAGTTCACTGAGTCCACCTCTCGGTTCCGTGCGGGCCCCGCCCGCCCCCCTCTGCCCGGGGTCCGGGGTCGTCCCCCCTGGGGATCGCCGCACAGGTCCACAGAGTCCGTCGCCCCGCCGTGCCGTAGCAGTCCCCGAAGCCGCCACATTACTGCGCAGGCGGCGTACCGGCCCAACCCGGCCTGTCACAAGTCCGTGATAAGGAGAGAAACGTGACTGATTCTCCTCTCCACTACCAAGCCGCCGGTTCGCGATACGACTCCATGGAGTACCGCCGCACCGGCCGCAGCGGTCTCAAGCTTCCCGCCGTCTCCCTCGGCCTCTGGCACAACTTCGGCGACGACCGCACGCTGGACTCCCAGCGGGCGATCCTGCGCCGCGCCTTCGATCTCGGTGTGACCCACTTCGACCTGGCCAACAACTACGGACCGCCGCCCGGCTCCGCCGAGCTCAACTTCGGCAAGCTGTTCCAGCAGGACTTCGCCCCGTACCGGGACGAGCTGATCATCTCCACCAAGGCCGGTTACGAGATGCACCCCGGCCCCTACGGCGAATGGGGTTCCCGCAAGTACCTGCTGTCGTCGCTCGACGCCTCGCTGAAGCGGATGGGGCTGGATTACGTCGACATCTTCTACTCCCACCGCTTCGACCCGGAGACCCCGCTGGAGGAGACGATGGGGGCCCTGGCCTCCGCCGTCCAGCAGGGCAAGGCGCTGTACGTGGGGGTGTCCTCGTACAACGCGGAGCAGACCGCCGAGGCCGCCGGGCTGCTCAAGGAGATGGGTGTACCGGCGCTGATCCACCAGCCGTCCTACTCGATGATCAACCGCTGGATCGAGGACGACGACCTGCTCGACACCCTGGAGACGGCCGGCATGGGCTGCATCTCCTTCGTGCCGCTCGCGCAGGGTCTGCTCACCGGGAAGTACCTGGCGGGCATCCCGGCGGGCTCCCGTGCCACCCAGGGCAAGTCCCTGGATCCCGGTCTGCTCTCGGACGAGGTGGTGCGTCGGCTGAACGGGTTGAACGACATCGCCCGGCGTCGCGGTCAGTCGCTCGCCCAGCTGGCGCTGTGCTGGGTGCTGCGCGACAGCCGGATGACGTCCGCGCTGATCGGCGCGTCGAGCGTGAAGCAGCTGGAGGAGAACGTCGCGGCGCTCGCCGGACAGCCGCTGACCGACGAGGAGTTGAAGGAGATCGACGCCTTCGCCGTGGACACCGAGGGCACCAACATCTGGGCCGGACGGGGCTGACGAGGCTCACGGGGCGGGCGGTACCGCGGGGCGGTACGAGCCCGGCGCCTCGGCCCGACAAAAAACGGGCCGGTCCGTGGGGGGGGGATACGGACCGGCCCGAGGGGGGGTTTCCACCATAACCCTTCGTAAGTGATGGTGGGCGCCACGCCACTCCACAATCACTCTCCGGATTCACCGGACTCCGTTGCGCGCATCACCGGGTTGACGTCTCAGTGCCCGCCGACCGGCTTCACACAGCCGGTTCCTTCGAGGTATCTGCCGTGCGCCTCGGCCGTGACCAGGCCGTTGACCATGCCGTCCAGCGCGCCCTCGACGCAGATGGTGCCGAGGTCGAGCAGGAAGGTGGTGCGGTGCGGGCCGAAGGTGCCGGTGGTGATGGCTCCGGAGCTGTAGCCCAGACCGGTGAGGGCCGCCCTGATCCGGGGCTCGGTGGTCCTGCGGCCCTCCGCGATCCCGGCCAGGCCGGCCTTGACCTTCTCCACCTCGGCATCGCCCCGGGTCCGGTCGGCCGGGGACAGCTCGGCGGTGGACTGGAAGGCGTGGTTCTCCCGGTATTTCGAGGCGTCGCTGCCGTCGACGGGATCGTCGCTGCCGTCGAGCGGGGCCGCGCGGGGTGGGGTCCCCTCGGCCGCCGCCCCGGACCCGGCCCGCTCGGTGCCGCAGCCGGCGAGGGCGGGGAGCATGGCGAGCGCCGCCGCTGCGGCGAGTATCCGGGCCGTACGTCTCGCAGAGGTCATGGGCCGAGTATGGGACAGGACCTGACCTGATGGGCCGATAGCTTCACCGTCATGACGAGCCGAACCGCAAACGTGACCTGGACCGCCGCGAATGCCCGCCGGATGGCACGCCAGGGGCTCGCGTCCCCCGGCCGCCTCGCCCCCGCCGAAGTGGTCGCCACGCTGCCGGCCGCGCATGCCCAGGTGCTCTCGGCCGCCGAGCTCTCCGTCGGGATGCGGACCACGGACGTGACCCGTACCGATGTGCGCGCCGCGCTGTGGAAGGACCGCACGCTGGTCAAGACGTTCGGGCCGCGGGGCACCGTCCATCTGCTGCCGATGACCGAACTCTCCATGTGGACAGGTGCGTTGTCCGCGCTGCCGACCGGGCGCAATCCCTTCGCCAAGGATGCCCGGATGACCCCGGAGCAGGTCGGGACGGTGCTCGCCGCGATCGAGGACGCGCTGACCGGGGCCGAGCTGACCGTCGACGAGCTGTCCGACGCGGTGGTGGAGCGGGCCGGGGCGTGGGCGGGGGATCCCGTGATGCCCGCGTTCCAGGGCATGTGGCCGCGCTGGCGGCAGGTGATGCATCTGGCGGGCCACCGCGGGGTGCTGTGCTTCGCGCCGGATCGCGGCCGCAAGGTCACCTACACCCGCCCCGGCGTCGTACCGCTCGACGGGCCCGGGGCGCTCGCCGGTCTCGTACGCCGCTATCTGCACGCGTACGGGCCCGCGACGCCCGCGCACTTCGCGAAGTGGCTCTCGGCGCCTTCCGGTTGGGCCGGGGAGCTGTTCGCGGGAACGGCCGCGCGCGGGGAGATCGAGCAGGTGACGTACGAGGGCGGCCCGGCCTGGGTGGTGGCGGGTGACACCGACTTCTCGGCGGAGCCGGTCCGCGGGGTGCGGCTGCTCCCCTACTTCGACGGCTTCCTCATCGCGTCCCAGCCGCGCGAGCAGCTCTTCCCGGGCGCGGCGTACACGCGTGCGCTGGCGGGCGGCCAGGCGGGGAACTTCCCGGTGCTGCTGGTCGACGGCACGGCCGCCGGGGTGTGGCACCAGCGGCGTTCGGGCCGCCGGATCGCGGTGACCGTGGAACCGCTGGCACCCCTGACGGCCGGGCAGCTGCGGGAGCTGGAGGCGGAGGTGGCGCGGTTGGGGGCGGTGCTGGAGGGGCACGCGGAGCTGACGGTGGGCAAGGTGACGGTGGGGGCGCACGCGTAGGGCGGGCGCGCGGGGGACGCTCAGGGGCGGCGGGGGTGGATGCGTAGGCGGGCGCGCGGGGGACGCTCAGGGTGCGGCGGGAGCGCACGCGTAGGGCGGGTGCACGGGGATGCTCAGGGGCGGCGGGGGCGCAACGCGTACGGCGGATGCGGGGGGCTCAGGCGGCGGCAGGGGCAGACCGTACGGCGGATGCGGGGCGTGCTCAGGTGGCGGCCGGTGCGCCCCGGTGGCCCCGGGTGAAGCGGATCGCCACGGTGTCGCCGCCGATGACCACGAAGCTGCCGCCCTCGCAGCGGATGACGACCTCGCGCACCTGCCCGTTCTCGTCCCCGCGTTCCTCGGTGCGGGTGACCGTCCAGCCGCCGTCGGGCGGCTCCGGCAGGTTCGACACGGTGGCGAACTCCCACTGCCCCGACGGTACGCACCAGTCGGGCAGCCGCGGCCAGGCACCAGGACCGACGCGCAGCGTCCAGTCGGACGCACAGGTCAGGAGCACCGACTGGCCGTCGGCCAGCAGGAATTCGACGGCCTCCGGCTCCCCCAGCCGTCCTTCCGGCCGGTAGAACACCCCGACCACCGCGATGATCCGCTCGCCCCTGAGCCAGTCGGCCCGCCCCTGCCGCGGGACCCGCGGCGCTTCTCCTTCGTTCCCCACCCTCATGTGCCAGATCCTTCCCCGGGAGTTCACCGCCCAGGGTCGCATCATCCGGCCGTGCGTGGCGGGTACTGCCCGGTCAGGGCCGGTCCGGTTTGCGGGCCTCGATCAGGAATCGGGTGGTGTGGGCGACGAACGGCCCCTCTTTCTCGATCAGTCGGTGCAGTTCGGCCAGGCGCGGCCGGTACTCCTCGACGGTGAAGCCCGGCACCATCCAGATCACCTTGCGCAGGAAGTAGACGACGGCGCCGATGTCGAGGAATTCGGTACGCAGTCGTTCCGCCCGCAGATCGACGACCTCCAGCCCGGCCGCCTCTGCGGCCGCGCGCGCCTGCTCGGGGTCGCGGGCGCCGCGCACCTCGGGCGGCTGCGGGCCGAGGAAGTACTCGACGAGCTCGAAGACGCTGGCCGGGCCGACCTGTTGGGAGAAGTACGTGCCGCCGGGGACGAGCACCCGCGCGATCTCCGCCCACCAGGTGGTGACCGGGTGCCGGCTGACCACCAGGTCGAAGGCGTTGTCGCCGAACGGCAGCGGCGGCTCGTCCGCGTCGGCGACCACGGCCGCGCCGAGCGGGTGCAGGAGCGCGGTGGCGCGGGCGATGTTCGGCGGCCAGGACTCGGTGGCGACGGTGAGCGGCGGCAGCTTCGGTACGGAGGCGAGGACCTCGCCGCCGCCGGTCTGGATGTCGAGCGCGGCTGTGGCCCGCCCCATCCGGTCCGCCATGGCACGGGCGTAGCCCCAGGAGGGGCGCTCTTCGGTGGCCCGGCCGTCGAGCCAGGAGAAGTCCCAGCCGTCCACGGAGACGGTGGCCGCCTCCGCGACGAGGGCTTCGAATCGTGCGCGCTCTGCTTCGGACGGCGTCTCTTCGGGTGCTCCGGACATACGGGAATGGTGTCAGCCGGGTGCCGGGCGGCGCGACCGGATTGCGGCGGGGCCGGACGACGGGGCAGGGGGCGGTGGGGCCAGACTGCCAGGTCAGGCGGCCAGGGCGCCGAGCAGTATGCCCAGCAGCGCGCCCGTGATCATGAAGGGGCCGAACGGGATGCCGGTCTTGCGCCCGGCCTTCTTCATGACCATCAGCCCGAACCCGTACACCGCTCCGAGCAGGAACCCGGCGAAGCCTCCGGCGAACACCACGGCCCAGCCGTACCAGCCGAGGGCCATGCCCAGCGAGAGGGCGAGCTTGACGTCCCCGAAGCCCATTCCGTTCGGGTTGATGAGGAAGAGCAGGAAGTAGAAGCCGCCGAGCGCGGCGCCGCCGAGCAGGGCGGACAGCCAGGATCCGGCGTGCTCGGGGAGAAGGGCGGCGGCGCCGAGGAGTACGGCGACGGCCCCGGCGGCGGGCAGCGTCAGCCGGTCGGGCAGCCGGTGGACGCGGCGGTCGATGGTCGCCAGGAGTACGGCGACGGGTGCCATCAGCAGCCAGACGGCCAGTTCGGGGCGGAGCCCGGTGGCCGCCGCGAGGACGGCGCAGGACAGCGCGGTGACGACGGGGACGAGGACGCCGGGGGCGTAACGCGTGGCGGGCGGCGTGCGGTCCGGCCCACCGTCCGGCTCTCCCCGCTCGGCGCCCGCGGCGGCGGGTACCGGCACGGCCGCGCACCGGGCGCACCGGGTGGAGCCGAGCCAGCCGCGGGCGGCCCCGGTCAGGGCGTGGCCCTCGGGGCAGGCGTCGCGCCAGGGGTCCTCCGGTTCGACGGAGAACCGGTAGGCGGCGCGCGGGACCAGCAGTCCGGCCGCTGCGCCCCAGAATGCGGCGAGCACTGTCAGCATGGCGTCCACGGAGCGACCCTAAGCGGGCGCCGGGCACCGGTCATGGGTCCTGGGGCCCACTGCGTACCGTTCCGGACCCAGCGGCGGTCACCTGGCGCTACCTTCATGGCCATGGCTCAATGGCGCAATGGCAACGGCACGTTGACGGTCACCGACGCACAGGGTGGACAGGGCGAGGAGATCCCGCTGCGGATCGCGGCCTCGTACCGGGCCCGGAGCCGCGGACTGCTCGGGCAGGACGGGATCGACGGCGCTCTCCTGATCACCCCGTGCGGGAGTGTGCACAGCTTCCGGATGCGGTTCACCATCGATGTGGCTTACCTGGACCGGAAGTTCAAGGTCGTGGCGGTCCACACGATGAAGCCCGGCCGGCTGGGCCTGCCCCGGCTGCGGGCCCGGCATGTGGTCGAGGCGGAGGCGGGGGCGATGGAGAAGTGGGGGATCCGGCCGGGGGTCCGGGTGACGATCGTGCAGAGCGGGACCGACCGGAAGTGAACTGCGGCCGGAAGCAGGAAGCAGGAAGCAGGAAGTAGGCGGCCGGGCGCGCTACGGCCGGAGCTTCGTGCGGGACAGCGGCAGGGCCGGGGCGATCGACCAGAGGACCTCGGCCTCCTCCTCGCCGGGGTTGTCCCAGGCGTGCGCGGCCCGCGCCGAGAACGTCGTCGAGTCACCGGCCTCCAGGAGCCTGGGCTCACCGTCCACGCTCAGCCGCAGCGTGCCGCGGACCATGTACGCGAAGACCGTCTCGGCCTCCAGGCTGTACGCACCGCCGGAGCCGCCGCCGGGCCGCAGGATCGTCCGCATGACCTGGACGTGCCGTTCCTCGGCGGGCGTCAGGAGGAACTCCTCGATGCCGTGGCCGCCCATCTCCAGCTTGGCGCCCACGCCGCCCTTGACGACGTCCTGGTCCGGATAGTCGAAGAGCGTGGCGATGCCGGTGCCCAGGGCCTCGCAGATACGGATCAGGGTCGGGACGGAGACCGAGGTCTTGCCGCGCTCGGCAAGGCTCACGAAGCCCTTGGTCACGCCGGCCGCTTCCGCTACCTGGGCGAGTGTCAGGCCCTGCGCCAGGCGGAGCTCACGCAGCCTCGGGCCGATCGTGGACATGTGACTGTCAGGGGCTTCGGACATGGCGGACACGCTACCTGTCGGGGACGTCACGTTCGGTGGCCGGGGGAACGCGCAGGTCACAAGGGTTGCCGGAAGGGTCTTTACCCATCGAGTTTAGTGCTGTAAAACTTGACGAAAGTTTAATGGCGCTAAACAAGGCGTCCTGGCGGGCCGCTGTGCCGTCCGCCTCCGAGCGCCGGCCGTGCCGCGCTCCCCCCGCCCCTTCCGCACCACCCGAGGAGTAAGCCGATGAGCTCCCCGTCCTTCCAAGAGAGCACCGCGCGCACCGTGCGCGGCGTCGTCCTGCGCTCCCCGGGCCAGCAGGTGGCCGTCGCCGACATCACCCTGGACCCGCCCGGCCCGGGTGAGGTCGAGGTCGCCGTGACCGCGGCCGGCGTCTGCCACTCCGACCTCCATGTCCTGCGCGGCGAGTGGGACCACCCCACCCCGGTCGTGATGGGGCACGAGGGCTCCGGCGTGGTCACCGCGCTCGGCGCGGGCGTCACCGGGCTGGAGGTCGGCGACCACGTCGTGCTCTCCTGGGTCCCCTCCTGCGGCACCTGCCGCTTCTGCCTCGCCGGACGGCCCGCCGCGTGCAGCCTGGTCGCCGAGGTCGTGGCGCCCGGCGGGGTGCTGTACGACGGCACCAGCCGGCTCTCGGTCGACGGCGAGCCGGCCCACCACTACCTGGGTGTCTCCTCGTTCGCCGAGCGCGTCGTGGTGCCCGCCTCCGGCGCGATCAAGGTGCGCGAGGACGCGCCCCTCGACGTCATCGCCCTGGTCGGCTGCGCCATCGCCACCGGTGTCGGCGCGGTCCGCAACACGGCGGGCGTCGAGGCCGGCGCCACCGTCGCCGTCATCGGCTGCGGCGGCGTGGGCCTGTCCTGCGTACAGGGCGCCAGGCTGGCGAAGGCCGGCCGCATCGTCGCCGTCGACGTCGTCCCGGAGAAGCTGGAGCTGGCCCGCAGGCTCGGCGCCACGGACACGGTCGACGCCCGCCAGGGCGACGTCGTCGAGGCACTGCGCGCCCTGGTCCCGGAGGGCCTGGACTACGTGTTCGACGCCATCGGCAAGATCGAGACCACCGAGCAGTCCATCGCGGCGCTCGGCCAGGGCGGCGCCGCCGTCATCGTCGGCCTCCCGCCGACCGGCCGCACCGCACGCTTCGACCCGCTTGCGCTCGCCGAGGCCGACCAGCGCATCCTCGGCTCCAACTACGGCTCCGTCGACGCCGCCCGGGACATCCCGGCACTGGTGGACCTCGTGGTGTCGGGCGAGCTCGACGTGGAATCGATGATCTCGGCACGGCGTCCGCTGGACGAGGCGGGCGACGCGCTGGCCGACCTCGCCGCCGGCCACGCCCTGCGCCAGCTGCTGATGATGGAGGACCGGACATGAGCACCGCCGGAAAGCAGTCCACCGCCGCGAAGCCGGCCGACGGCCTGGCCCACCGCTCCGTCTCCACCTTCGAGGTCGGCGCGCAGAGCGTCGCCAACGTCGCGCCCAGCGCCGTCATCGCCTTCGCCCCCGCCAGCATGGCGGCGTCCGCGGGCAACGGCGCCTGGTTCTCCTTCTTCCTGGCCATGGCGGCCGTGCTCGCCATCGCGTACTGCATCTGCGTCTTCGCCCGCAGGCGCGCCGGGGTCGGTTCGCTTTACGCCTTCTCCCGGCTCTCGCTCGGGGCGCCCGGCTCCTTCGTGACCGGGTGGGCGCTGCTCATCGGGGCGGTGTGCATCGGCTCGGGTTCGCTGGCCGGGGCCGGTTACTACACGGCGCGCGCCCTCGACCAGATCGGGATCGGGCTCTTCACCGGGATCACCGGTCAGATCCTGCTGGACGTGCTGCTGGCCGCCGTGGCGATGCGGCTGACGATCGCCAGTGTGCGGACGGCCGCCCGGGTCGCCTCGGTGCTGGAGGTCGTGTCGATCGTCCTGATCGTGGTCGTCCTGCTCCCCGCCTTCTTCAAGAGCGGGAACATCATCGACACCGAGCAGCTGAGCCTCAGCGGCTCCACCCTCGACGGCATCGTCTTCGCCGTGGTGCTGGGCGTGCTCGGCTTCGTCGGCTTCGAGGGCGCCGCTTCGCTGGGCGCCGAGGCCACCGACCCGTACAAGGCGATCCCCCGCTCGGTGATGGGCAGTGCGGTGCTGGCCGGTGTGCTGTACATGTTCGCCACGTACGCGCAGGTCGCCGGGTTCGGCGGGGCGGACGCGCTGGGCAAGAGCTCCGACCCGATGGACGAGCTGGCGGAGATGTCCGGTCTCGGCTTCCTGAAGTTCTTCCTGCACGCGGGCTTCGCGGCGTCGTTCGTGGCCGTGGTGATGGCCTGCATCACCGTCGCCGCCCGGCTGCTCTTCGGCATGGCGAAGGAGGGTGTGATGCCGGCCCGGCTCGGCGTCGCCCACCCTCGCCACCGCACCCCGTCCGCCGCGATCTGGACCATCACCCCGTTCGTCGTCGTCCCCGCGGTGCTCGTGGTCGGCGCCGGTACCGCGCCGCTGAACGCGACGTCGTACATCGACACCATCGGCGTCTTCGGCTACATGCTCAGCTACACCCTGGTGTGTCTGGCCGCTCCGCTGTTCGTGCGCCGGATCGGGGCCCGCGGCCTGATCGTCACCTGGGGCCTGGGGCTGATCGGTGCCGCCGCGATGATCTACGTCTTCTACCGCAACCTGTGGCCGGTTCCGGCCTGGCCGCTGAACGTACTGCCGTACGTGTTCGTCGGCGCGCTGGTCGTGGGCATCGTCGGCTTCGCCGTACTGCGGGTCCGCAGACCGGAGGTCGCCGAGCGCGCGGGAACGTTCGCGGACGACCTGGACTGACCCGCCCGCAGCTCTCCCCTCTCGCCCCCTCCACCTCTCCCTCGATGCCCCGTCCCTCCGCTCCTCGCGGCGGGGCGGGGCATCGGCCGTTGGGCCCGACTTTGGGGCCAAGGGCCCAGGTCACCCGGCTCGTACACCCGTACGCTCACGTCGACCCGAATGTGAACTGCGGGCACAGGCATGGCAAGTGGGCGTCGGAGAGGAAGAACCGTGACTGGTGGCGGGGGCTGGGGAAGCGGAGGCGCGGGCCACATACCGCCGGGGAGCGGGGGTGGCGGATCCGGTGCGAGCGGGGGCGTGTTCTTCGCGCTGACCCGTAGCTGGGCCGCCGGCGCGCTGGTCTACATCGCCGCCGGGTATCTGGTCTCGCGCGGACTCGTCGAGCTGCTGGCCAGCGACGAGCGGTTGGCCGGATTCGGCTGGCGCCTGGCCCTGATCCACGTACCCGCCGTCATCACGACCGTCCTCACGGTCCTGGCCTCCGCGCGCGTCCTGCCCGACGAGTACCGCGAGTCCCGCCTGCTGACGTTCCTCGCCTCGCTCACCGTCCCGCTGGCCGCGCTCGTCTACGGGCTGGCCGTGTCCTGGCATCTCGTGGACGTCGAGGGCACGTTGATGCCGCTCGTCTCGCTGGCGACCGGCGCGGCGGCGGGGCTGGCCGTAGACCGGCTCCTGGACGACCGCGCGGACCGGCCGGAGCCCGCCCCGTACCAGCCGTACTCCTGGCGGGACGGCGGTGCCACCGCCATGGAGTACCTCGGGGTGGTCGTCCTCGTCGTGACGCTGATCGGCGCGATGGCCATGGCCGGCGTCGGCGGGCAGATCGGTGAGCGCATCCGCTGCGCGATCAGCTCCATGGGCGGCGGCGGTGGCGGCTGTTCCACCGGCGGCGGGGACACCACCGCCAAGCCGAAGACGGACGCCGACTACGAGCCCAAGATGTGCCAGGTCTCCAGCATCTCCGACACCGTCGGCGACAAGGTCAAGATCGGCTGGTTCGAGTGGGGCAACGAGTACGGCTTCCAGCAGAAGGTCAGCCAGGCCAAGACCGATGTGAACGAGGACGGCAAGGTCGACGAGAACGACAAACTGGTCTACATGACGTTCACGGACGCCGCCTCGGCCGGAGCCACCGCCAGCACCCCCGGCGTCAAGCTCGGCAAGCTCGGCAAGGCCGATGTGGACGTCGGCGGCGGCATCAAGATCACCAACGGTGACACCTGGGTCTTCAAGAGCGAGGAGGAGGCCCAGAAGATGAGGGACGACATCGAAGAGATGAAGATGTGGGAGACCTCGACCAAGTACAGCGGCGGCTACGGCGGCGGCTGGTACTCCGGAATGAAGTGGGCCGACAAGAAGAAGGATGTCGAGAGCAAGATCGGCGACAAGAAGATCTCGTACTCGACCATCGGCCTCAACGCGTACGCGGACGGCGGCCTCTCCATCAGCGCGGGCGACGAGTCCAAGCTCGGCGCGAAGCTCGGCGGCAAGGCGAAGTTCTCCCCCGAGGTGACCATCACCAAGGACGACGTCAACGGCAACGAGTCGTACACGTACACCGCCAAGCTCGAACTGGAGGGCAAGGTCAGCGGTTCGGCCGGCCCGCTGGGCGGCGCGGCCTCCGCGAAGGACAACCGGACCGGGGCGGTCACCGTCACCCGCGACCAGAAGACCGGCAAGATCGTCCGGATCGACATGACCCAGACCATCGAGAACGGCTCGACCTCCAACAAGGGCGACATCAGCGGCGACAACGGCGAGAAGGGCAAGGACAAGCGCGGCGGCAAGGTCAGCGGCTCGGACTCCTCCGGCGAAACGGGCATCGAGGTCCAGACGAACTCGATCGTCTTCGGCAAGGACACCGACAAGGCCACCGAGGACAAGCGCGCCATCGCCGAGCAGTGGCTGGACGGCTCCGGCAACAACACCGCCCCGTTCGAGTACATGTTCGGCGATCATTCGCTGGAGCAGAAGCCCACCGGAACCGACCCCTTCGACCAGCTGATGTACGAGGACGGCCTGTCCAGCAAGATGAAGTACAACGGCCAGACGGACGCCCAGGAGTTCGGCTTCGAGGTCTCGCTCGGCATGAGTCTGGGATTCTCCATCTCCGACGAGCACAAGAAGGAGACACTGACGGACGCGGAGTTCCTCGGCGCTCCGCAGGGCGACAAGCGCTCGTACCTTCCGTACAGCTACTGCGCGAAGTAGCGGTACGGGAAGCACCGGTACGGCGAGCACCAACCGGCACGACGAAGAGGCGATAGGCGATGACGACGACCAAGAAGACGTACCGGACCATCGGCGCGACCGCGGCCGCCGCCATCGGCCTCGCCCTGCTCACCGGCTGCGGCGGGGAGAGCGCCGCGCTCCCGCAGGGCTGGGACAAGCTCGACACCAAGAGCCTCTCCGTCGGCTACCCCGGGGACAAGGGCTACAAGGAGCAGCCCGCGGCCGACCGGGCGAAGACCAACGCGGCCGTCGCGCTCAAGGAGGAGGGCGGGCTGCGCACCGGCATGGTCTCGGTCCAGCTCGACTTCGCCACGGGCGTGGACAGCGCCGCCGAGGCGGCGTCCGCGGCGGGCGCCGGCATCGGTCTCGGGGCGACCCGCAAGGGGACCGAGGAGGTGCGGCTCGCGGGTGCGGAGAGCGCCCGTGAGGCGCGCCGGATCGACTACGAGTTCACGTCGAGCGGCGAGGACCGGACGCCGGCGCAGGGCACCCGGATGACGGGGGTCGTGGTGGCGGGCGTCGATTCGAAGGACGTGCCGTTCGCGGTCCGGATCAACGCGGTGAAGGGTTCGCTGAGCTCGAAGGAACTCGACGCGTTCGTCGACTCGATCACGGTCAAGTAGCGGACCGGGAGCGCTCGTTCATGCAGATCCTGCCCGGTGGCACGGCCACGTTCCTGCTGCTGTTCGGCCTGCTCCTGGGCGCGTTCGCACTCCGTTCCGCGCTGAGGCTGAACCGGGTGCTGCGGCTGGTGCGGCACGGCGAACGCGCCGAGGGCCGGTGCTCGGACCGCCGGACGGTCGACCGGGGGCCGGGCTCGGAGCGTGGTTACGCCACCGAGTACGTCTTCGCGTTCCGCACCCGCGAAGGCCGCGACATCGAGTTCACCGACCATGCCCCGGGCCCGTTCGGCTTCGAGGTCGGGGCGCCGGTCCGGGTCAGTTACGACCCGGCCGACCCGGCGGGGAGCGCCACGGTGGCCGGGCCGGGGGCCTGGGGTCCGGTGCTGATGCCCGCGGCGTTCACGCTCGTGCCCGGGGCGTTCGCGGTGGGGCTGCTGCTGGGGTTCGCGGCGATGCGGGGATGGCTCTGAGGGCTGCCGGCCCGGCGGGTGCCGCCGGGGCGTTGGGGCCGGGGCCCGTCCGCGCCGGGGCGTTGGGGCCGGGGCGGTGGGGCCGGGGCCCGTCCGCGCCGGGGCGGCAGCCGTCAGAACTTGTCGCGGTCGATCGGCACCGGGAGCGGGGTCAGCGACCCGGCCGCCCGCAGTTCCCTGTTGGCCTCGATGATCGTCTCGTTGTCCGGCACGGTCGCACCGCCCCGGGTGAGATCGATGACCAGGCCGCCTGCCGCGGTACGGGTGTACGCGCCGTCGAGGCCCTCGGGCGCCGGTGCCGCCCGCCCGGCGGAGAGATAGACCGCCCGGCCACACCGGGGATGGGAATTCTTCAACTCGAACTGCGCTGCCACCGCGTCGTACTGGGAATCGTTGTACACCTCACCGGTGTCGATGTCCCAGGCCTCCGCGATGATGCGCAGAATTTCGGGCGCCCGCCGGATCACCTCGGTCGATTCGTCCAGCTCGCGCGAGCGGAAACCGAGCGAGATCGAATTCGTGACGTACGGCGACGACCCGCCCGCGTGAATTGCCGTGGTGACACGTACTTTCCCGGGATTGTGCGCCCAGAGGGAAGTCGTGTAGCCGACCACATCGAGATCGGGCCCTGTGTTCTTGCGCTCGATGTAGTCGACCAGCACCTTTTCCGACACCGGGTCCCCCGACGGCAGCACCACGGGATCGGACGCGTCGCCGCGCCCGGCGTCGTGCCAGTCGCCGAATGTGGCGCCGTCCACTGCCTTGAGCGCGGCGAGGGTCTGGGCCCATCGTCTGCCGATGTCCTGGACGCTCTCTTGCCGGACACCCCAAGAACCGCTGACAACGACATCAAGCACGGAACTCTCCCTCAGCCTTCGGAATTGCGCCCGGCGCCCTCGTTCAGCCGACGACATCTCCCGGCGTGTTGATCACGATAACGTCGATTTTCCGGTCCCGGAACATCTTCCGGGCCGCATCGGCGACGTCGGGATCGGACAGGTGCCATTCCACCGGCTTGCCCCGTGCGGCATCCAGTTGCCGGGTTGCCTGGTCGGCCCAGCGGTTGGCGAGATCCGGCGCGAGTTCCCCGGTGTCGGCGTTGTAGTACTTCTTACCCGTGTACCCGTACTTCGCCTCCAGGTAAGTGCCCCGCGAGGCGTCCCAGCCGTCGAAATCGACCGGCTTCCCCGTGAGTTTGTCCAGCGGCATCCGGTACTCGGTGCCGCGGCCCACCTTGGAGATCTGCTCCTGATAGCGGGCGCCCATCTCGGTCGGGTAGTTCCAGACGCCGGGCTTGATCTTCTCCCAGTTGCCGTCGCCGCCGTCCTTGGACCCGGCCGGCGGGTCCTTGAGGTCCTTGTACCAGGCCGGCTTCGGTTCGTTCTGGGCGGCTTCCAGGTTCTTCCTGCGCTTGGCAGCATCGGCGGCCTTCTTCGCCTCGTCGGCCAGTCGCTGGGCCTCGTCGGCGGCGGCCTTGTCCTCCGGGTCGACGTCGCCGCAGTCCTTCGCGAGGAACCCGACGGGTACCGAGATGGGCGGCGCGGCGATGGTGCCGGTGCCCGAGCCGGACAGTCCGACGCCCGCACCACTGCCGTACGGGACCCGGACGCGACCGCCCATCCCGACGGTGCAGCCCTTGAGGCCGGCCTTCTCGGCGGCGTCGTCGGCGTGCCGCTGTGCTTCCTGCGCGGCCCTCTCCGCGGCGTCGACATCGCCCGCCTTGGCGGCCTTCTTCGCCTTGTTCGCGGCCTTCTCGGCCTTCTGGGCGACTTCGCCGAGCTTGCCGAGTTTCCCGAGCTTGCCCAGCTTTCCGAACTTGCCGATGAGCTTGGCCTCGCCGTAGCCCGGGATGAACAGCGAGCCGATGTTCCAGAGGCCGGTGCCGATCGCCTGGCCCTCGTCGCCGTTCTTCCACATGTCACGGACTTCGTCGCCGATGAACATGTCGTCGAGGACCTTGAGGCCGGTGCCGCCGGACGCCTTGGTCCAGTCCCAGATCGCGCCGAGGTAGTCGCCGTCGTCCCACTTGCCCCCGGCGTCCTTGGAGTCCTGGCTCCACTTGTCGCCGAGGCTCTTGCCGTAGTCCATCAGGCCGTTCCACGCATCGACCGGGTGGAAGATCGTGCCGATCGTGCCGGTGATGTCGCCCCACAGGCCGTCGCCGATCAGGCCCTTGAAGAAGCCGCCGGTCTGGTGGGCGGCGCAGGAGAAGAACGCCCCGACGCCCGAGGTGCAGCTCTCGTCGGACTTCCCGTCGTCGCCGTCGCCGGAGTCGTCCTGGTCATCGTCGCCGCCGTTCGGCTCCCCGGTGGTGTCCACGTCGTCGCCACCGTCGTCGACCTGGATGGCGGGGTCACCCCCGCTGGAGCCCGCGGAGCTTCCGGATGCGCCGGAGGCGCCGGAGTCGTTGCCCGCGCTGCCTGCCGAGCCGGTTCCGCCGGAGGCATCGGTCCCACCGGCCGCATTGGATCCCCCGGCCACGTCCGACCCACCGGAACCGGAGCCGGAGTCGGAGCCCGCCGGGCCCGAGCCGCCGGAGTCCGTGCCGCCCGTGGCCACCGATCCGCCCGAGTCCGTGCCGCCCGAGTCCGTGCCGCCGGAAGCGGCCGTACCGCCGGAGTCCTTGCCCGGACCCGCCTCCACATTGCTGCCGGGCGCGGGGCAGGCGCTCCCGGTGAGCCGGCAGATCGCGTCCTGCATCCCGCCGGTCAGCTGGGCGGCGATGCCGGTGACGACGAGCCCGCCGATGAGGGCCACGACCACCAGGATCATGCCCAGGTATTCCATCGCGGTCTGACCGGCGTCGTCCCGACGCCACTTGATCATGCGCGCGATGCTGAACCGCCGGTGCGGCAAGCGCTGTTCGAGTGGCAGGTCGAACCATTCGCGCGAACTCGGCCGGAACAGCAGGACGATGACGGCGACCGGCATCACCAGCTGGGTGACAGCGCGCCCACCGCCGTCCCCGCCGAGGTTCGCCAGTGCGCCGAAGGTGAGCCAGACGTGTACGGCCAGCAGTCCGCGCCAGATCCAGACGCCACCGGTGCGCGCGTACAGCGAGAGCACGAAGGCGGTCACGCTCGGCAGCGCCGCGTACAGCAGCAGCCCGAGGAGCTGGCCGTCGACCTCGTCGACCGCCGACGCCACCGTCAGCACACCGATGCCGCCCAGAGCCGCGGCGGCGAAGAGGAGCCGTACGAGGATCAGCACCGCCTGCAACGGGCGCGGCAGGGACTGCCTGCCCTGCCGGCCCACGGCGACGCCCCCGCCACCGCCACCCGAAACCGCAAATCCGCCTATGCCAGACACGACGAGTCCCCCACCTTGCCGGTGTACGGCCACAGTTCAGCCACTCCACGCATCCGACCACACCGGCACCCATCGGGGCATGGGCCTCAGGACCCAATGCAAGGCTCAAAGTCGGCGCTACTGGACGGGGAGTCGTTACCGGACGGGGAACCGTTACCCGGCGGGGCGCCGCTACCGGACGGGGACCTCGCTCCCGAAGAGCATCCAGGGCGACTGGTCGAACGACGCCACCCCGGCGAGCTGCGGCTGCATCGCGGCTATCTCGTGCCGAACGGCCAGTGTGTCGGGCCAACTGTCGAAGAACGTGGTGCCGTTGATGACGACGCCGCTCCAGTCCGTCGCCACGGAGGCACCCTCGCGGTCGACGACGAAGCCGATGCAGAGCACGGAAGCCCGCCCTATCGCCTCCCTGATCGCCCTCGCGGCCACCTCCTGTTCGTCCCGGGTCAGCCGGCCGAACCCGAATTCCAGCGCGACCACTCCGTCCCTCATCCGGCGGATGCGGGCGGGCACTTCGGTCCCGCTGTCCACCCACAGCACGAAGTCGACACTGTCGAGCCGCTGGAGTCCGGCGAGGAGCACGAGTTGCTCCCTGGTCACCCACGACGGAGTGCCGTGCGGGCCGGGCCCCGGGCCGAGCAGTGTCACCCGCCGGGTGACCGGGTGGCTGAGCCGCAGCCCCGCCGCGTCGAGATCATTGAAGAGCGACTCGGAGTCCGGGCGGCTCCAGCCGAGGTGGTACGAGTAGAAGAAACCGTCACTCATCGACACATCACCTCATGAATGTGTGGACACCACGCTTCGGAGGAGATGCGGGCGCCCGGTGGAGACAGAGATGGAGACAGATGGAGATGGGCAGAGACAGTCGGAGACAAGTTGAAACGAGTAGAGACGAGTAGAGCGTGCAGTTCCGGATGTCTGCGGGCACGCCGGACAGGCGCTCGTCGCGGGCGCCGGCCGGTTGGCTCACAGTCGGTCGTGCACGAGCGTAATGAGGCCGGATCGCCCGGGCGTGGGCCCACGGACCCAGGAGCGGGCCCCATTGGACAATGCGGTGGACAGGGGACGACCCGTCGCACATCGTGTACGGCGATGACACGCACCGATTCGCCTCCCGCATGGGACGAGCGCACCCAGTTGGCCACCTTCCTCGACTACGTCCGCGCCACCGCACGCGCGAAGTGCGAGGGCGTCTCGCCGGAGGACGCCCGCAGAGCCCCGCTGCCCGGATCGCCCCTGATGACGATCGCCGGGCTGATCAACCACCTGAGCTGGGTGGAGTACTACTGGTTCGAGGTGGCCTTCCTCGGTGGTCCGGACGAGGGTCCGTGGACCGACGAGGACCCCGACCGCGAAATGCGCATCGCGGTGGACATGCCACTCGCCGATGTGCTTTCGCTTTACGAGGAACGGACCACCCGCTACAGCGAGTTGGTGGCCTCCACCGACCTGGACACACCGGCCAAGCAGCCGCGGCGCGACGGCAGGCACCCCGATCTGCGCTGGGTCGTCATGCATCTGATCGAGGAGACCGCCCGGCACAACGGCCACCTCGACGTGATCCGGGAGATCGTCGACGGCACCACCGGCGTGTAGACCCGCCCTGCTTCGACGTGGGAGCGCGTCGCCCCCGCTGCCGGCTATCCGATCCCGGCGACGGCGGGTGCGATGCGCTCCGCGATCTGGTGGGTGAAGCTGACCGGGTCCCGGTCGGGCAGCACCTGGATCTCGCTGATGCCCAGGTCCGCGTACGCCTCCGCGTCGGCGAGGAACGCGGCCGGTTTCTCCAGCACCGGCCCGCCGTACATCACGGTCTTCGTGATGGCGTCGTAGTCGCGGTCCTCCGCTTCGCAGTGCGCCCGCAGCACATCGAGCTTGTGGGCCACTTCCTCCTGGTCGGTGGCGAAGAGGTTGCACGCGTCCCCGTAGCGGGCGACCAGGAGCAGGGTCTTCTTCTCGCCCCCGCCGCCGATCATGATCGGCGGGTGCCCGCCGATCGGCTCGGGCACGCAGAGCGTCTCGGCGAGCCGGTAATGACGGCCTCGGAACGGGCCGTTGTCGTCGCTCCACATCTGGAGGCAGATGCGGAGCGTCTCCTCCAGCCGTTCGAACCGCTCGGCGACCGGAACCACCGGCACGCCGAGCCCGTACTGCTCGCGCTCGTACCAGGAGGCACCGATGCCCAGCCTCGCCCTGCCGCCCGACAGCACGTCGAGGCTGGTGACGATCTTCGCCAGCAGGCCGGGGTGCCGGTACATGACCCCCGTGACCATCAGGCCGAGCGTCATCCGCTCGCTCACCGCCGCCACGTAGCCGAGGGTGGTGTACCCCTCCAGCATCGGTTCGTCGGCGACGCTCCGCCCCGTCTCCATCTGGAAGTAGTGGTCCATCACGCTGAACGACGCGATCCCGGCCTGTTCGGCGACCCGCACCGACTCCGCGAGCGTGGGCGCGATGAGCGCCGGGTCGGCCGGTGTCGAGTAGTTCCAGTAGTGCAGACCGAGCTTCATGTCCGCCCTCCGAAGGCCGAGGGGGCTCGGGCGCGGGACTGCGGCGCCGTCGCGGCCGGGGACTGTCACGCTACGCGAGGCGGCACCCATCGGCATGTCGAGCGGGGACCGTCGCGGCCGGGCCGTCGCATTTCATCCTGCATCCTGCATCGGTGCCGCGGACCGGCCGCCGGCCGAAGCCGACGGCCGATCACGACGCACAACGTCGATCGCCGTGCGATATCGGGGGACAATATCGCCGCGCGATCACGCCGTGCAGTATCGCGTTGCGATCACGGCGTGGCGTTGAATTCCGGGCCGTATCTGTCGCTCCCGGAAACCTTCACGCCGCCGTCCTCGGCCCAGATGTGAATCCGGCAGAGCGAACTGTCGGGCTCCACATCGACGACCTTGGAGTCACAGGCGGAAGCGGGTGCGTCATTCGCGCCCACGGCCTGCCAGGAACCCGTGGACGCGTACCACTTCTGCACGCTCGCCCGGACCTTCTTGCCGTCGGTCTTGTCGTCGCACGTGGTGAGGACATCACCGTCCGTCTTGAACGATGCGTGACCGTACCCATTACTGACCTTCGTCGGTTCCTGCCACCCCGCACTGGGCGCAGCGTACGCAGCTGTCACCGAAAGCCCGATGGCCGACCCGGCCGCCGCCAGCGTCAGGGCAATTCTGTATTGCCGGTTCATCTTTTCCTGCCTCCCGCCCGAACTCTGTTGCGCTGGAGCGCACCATCAGATGGTGACGTTCTTCCGCTCTCCAGCCATGATGGAAACTCCGTCATTCATCGCATGCACCTCAAACATGAGCTTCTCGCCTTCGCGCATGTCGTAATTACATGTGACGGTGGATCCGGCCTTGTCGATGTTCCGGCAGATGCCGGTCCTGCCGTACCCCGTCTGCCACCAGATCTCGACGTGGTACGAATCCGAGTTCTCATCGGTGAGCGTGAACTTGTCGCCGTAGCTGTGGAAGCAGCCGGTGCCGGCCAGCTTTACCCGCCACCCGTCCGTGGGATCGGCGACGCGCACCTCTCCGCACGTGACGACGTCCGCGGCACTGGCCGGCGACGCGCCGACGGCCAGTGTGGTCAGGGTGGCCAGTGCCAGGCCGGTCGCGGCCATGGTCCTGCGCAGTTTCATTTCTTCCCCTCGGATCGATGCCGGTGACGTCTGCGAGCAGGCCCGTCAGCTGCAGAAGCCGCCCGCCTCCGACGTGCATGTCCGGTGGGAGGGGGTGTTCCGGAGCATCTTGTTCCCGTCCCAGATCTGCAGGTTGAACGCGATGAGCTGGTGCTCGGGGAAGTCGTAGTTGCACGTCACCTGGGACTGGTAGCCCTCAAGGTTCTTGCACGTGTCCATGCGCCCGCCCTGCAGCCACCAGGGCGCCTCCGGGTGGGCACTGTCCTTGGCGGTGTCGTACACCGTGAAGTAGTCGCCGTAGTGGTAGAAGCAGACCTTGCCCCCGGTCGCACTCAGGCACTCGCCGTCATCCGCGTGCGCTGTTCCCGACAAGCCGATCATCGTCATGAGCGCGGCACCCACGACCGCCCCTCCGAGCCTCTTCCGCATGTCTTCTCCCCGCTGGTTCGCAGCCGTTTCGACGTGCACGCGGACCGAATGGCCCGCATGCTCTGTTCACCTGCGTATCGGCAATCCGAAGGCAGGCCGGAAACACCACCTCGGGCAGGCGGCAGCAAAGGGAGAATAAAGGGAAACTACAGGCGCTAAAGCAGCCTGCACGGAGAACCATCAGGTGAGGTTCAATCCGCAAAGTTTCTCTCTGGTATCCCCTGTGGAGCACCACCCGGCGTTTCGTTGCGAGGTACATCACCATGCACGGCAACGCACTGTCAAGCTTTTGGATTCACCTTCCAGCGCCGAGCTTTCAAGGACCCGGAAAGGGGGCTGGAACCTTTCTGGAAACGCCTGAACATAATCGAAACAGCGAGAAGACATCTCATTTGGTGGTGCTACGGCAGCGAAAAGCGAGCCCATGACGGAAATGGGGCGATCAACCGAATCCTCACCACTTTCCCGCCCCGGCCGGAGGCAGTGGCCGGGCCCGCCCGTCAGAGCCCTCTGCCCCGGGCCCGCAGGTTCACCGAGTAGATCGCGATACGGGACCACTCCGACTCGTCGCGGGAGCCCGGCCGTTCCAGCACCAATCGCTGGAGCTCTGCCCACACACCGGCCCGCGCCCACTCGCAGAAGCGCCGATGGGCGGTCGCCCCCGACGGGCCGAACGAGGCCGTGGGCAGTTGATGCCACGTACAGCCCGACGTGACCACGAACACGATCGCGGCCAGCACCTCACGGTCACCGTGCCGGCGCCGCCCACCGCCCTGCGGCCGCGAGGGCGCCCCTGGCACCACCCGCTGGAACAGCTCCCACAATTCGTCCGGCACCAACTGCTCGACGATCCCCATCAGGCCCCCACCAAATGAGACGACGTTTGCGTCCGGGCCAACCGCGCGGACCGTCGTGACGGCCTCGGGAGCCAGGAGCGGAGACCGGAGCTTACTACGATTTCAAAATATCTGAATCGGGATCATCGCTTCTATGCTGGAGCCATGCAGACCACGCGCGATTCGGCCCGCGGCGCCGACTCGATCGACCGGCACATCACCCGATGGCGGCGGGAGGTCCCCGACCTGGACCCGCTCGTCGAGGGTGCCGTCACCCGGATGCAGACGCTGGTGCAGTACCTCCAGGGCCGCAAGGAAGCCGGGCTCTCGCAGCGCAAGTTGAAGATGTGGGAGTACGAGATCCTCTGGCGGCTGCGCTCCGCCGGCAAGCCGTACCGGATGTCGCCGACACAGCTGGCCGAGGGTCTGGGCACCCATCCGGCGACGCTGACGAACCGGCTCGACCGCCTGGCGAAGTCCGGCTACGTGACCCGTCAGCCCTCGCCGGAGGACCGCCGGAGCCTGCTCGTCGTACTGACCGAGAAGGGGGCCGACGCCTGGTCGTCCACGATCGGCGAGCAGATGGAGACGGAGCGCGCGCTCCT
Organism: Streptomyces sp. NBC_00376; assembly: GCF_036077095.1. Lineage (NCBI taxonomy): Bacteria > Bacillati > Actinomycetota > Actinomycetes > Kitasatosporales > Streptomycetaceae > Streptomyces > Streptomyces sp. NBC_00376. Next base: position 3,278,547 of record NZ_CP107960.1, read on the forward strand.
GGCCCCGCTGAGCGAGGCGGAGCGGGAACAGTTGGTGGTCCTGCTGCGCAAGATCGCCTCGGCGGCGGAGTCCGACGGCCCGCCGCTCATGCCGTCTCCCGACTGAGCCCCGTGCCGCGTACTGCGTACACGCGCCGCGCGCACGCAGACGTAGACGTACGCGGCCACATGCACGTACACGTACACGTACACCGATCGTTCACGGCAACCTGGCACCACGGCTTGGATACCTCAACTATCTTGCTGCCGTGGAACAGTTGACCGCCGAAGATCCCCAGCACATCGGCCCCTACCGTCTGATAGCCCGGCTGGGTGCGGGCGGCATGGGCCTGGTGTACCTCGGACGTTCCGAAGCCGGACGGACCGTGGCCGTGAAGGTGGTGCAGGCCGAACACTCCCAGCACCCCGAATTCCGCAAGCGGTTCACGCGTGAGGTGGCCGCCGCCCGACGGGTGGGCGGGACCTGGACGGCGGCCGTGCTCGACGCCGACACCGAGGCCCAGGTGCCCTGGGTGGCGACCCAGTACATCCCCGGGCCCGATCTGACCACCGTGATTGCCAAGGACTTCGGACCGCTGCCCGAGCACTCGGTCCGCACCCTCGCCAACCGCCTGGCCACGGCCCTGGAGTCGGTGCACGGCGCGGGCCTGATCCACCGCGATCTGAAGCCGTCCAACGTGCTGGTGACGGTGGACGGGCCGCGTGTGATCGACTTCGGGATCGCGCGGGCCATGGACAGCCTCGCCGGGGACAGCCTGCACACCCGCACCGGAATGCTGATCGGCTCCCCCGGCTTCATGTCGCCCGAGCAGGTGCGCGGCCTCGAACTCACCGCGGCCAGCGATGTGTTCTGCCTGGGTGCGGTCCTGGTCTACGCCGCCACCGGCCGCCTCCTCTTCGGCGCCACGGAGACCGGTCTGAACGCGCACCTGTTCCGCATCGCGGAGGAGGAAGCGGACCTGACCGGCGTACCGGACTCACTCGTCGACCTCGTACGCGCCTGTCTGCACAAGGACCCGGCGCAGCGACCCACCCCCGCCGACGTGGTCGCCCGCACATCCGATGACCAGGGCGGCGAATGGCTGCCGGGCTCGGTGCTCGCCCAACTCGGGCGTCATGCCGCACAGTTGCTGGACTTCGCCCCGGAGACGAGGACCCCGCGGCCGGACCCGCGCGTCCCGGCCCAGCCGCAGTACGCCGACCGGCCCCAGCCGCTCCCCCCGCATCCCGCGTACGCCCCGACGGCACCGGCGGACCGCCACCCGTCACCGGGGTTCGGGCCGTCACTGAGCAAGGCGCCCGGCGGCCTGCCGACGACCCCCGTCCCGGCAGGCGCTCCGGCTCCGCACCCCATGCGGTGGTGGGGGCTGGGAATGGCCGCGCTGGCTCAGCTCCTGGTGCTGATCGGCACGTCGATCACGAGCACCGCGCTGCCGTCCATCTACGCCGAACTGCACGCCTCCACCGATGATTTGAGCCTGTTCTCCACCGCCTACACGCTGGCCTTCGGCCTGCTGTTGCTGCTCGGCGGCCACCTCTGCGATCTCCTGGGCCGCAAACGGGTGTTCATCATCGGCTCGGCCGGTTTCGCCGTGGCCTTCGTGGTCGGCGGCCTGGCCCCCTCTTCCACCCTGCTCATCCTCGCCAGCGCGCTTCAGGGCATGTCCGCCGCGCTGCTCTCGTCGTCCGCGCTGGCCCTGGTCTCCGCCGGATTCAGCGACCCGAAGGAACGCGGCAGGGCCTTCGGTGTCTACGCCGCGGTCGCCGGTGGCGGCCTGGCGTTCGGCGTGTTCGCGAGCGCCACGCTGGTCGACACCCTGGCATGGCGCATGTGCATGTACGCCGCCGCCGGGCTCGCCCTGGTCATCGCGGTCGGCGCGGCCCCCCTGGTGCACGACCCCCACCCGGTCCGCGCCCCTGCCCGTCTCGACGCACCGGGGCTGGCGATCGGCTCCGTCGCGCTCATCGCCCTCGCCTTCGGCTTCGACAGGGCCCAGGCGACGGGCTGGACCACCTTCCTGACCCTGATCCTCCTCACTAGTGGCGTCCTCCTGCTACTGGCCTTCGCATGGCAGCAGACCACTTCGCTCAACCCGCTCGTCCCGGCGCACGTGCTCAGGGACCGTAACCGTGGGGGCTCTCTCCTCGCCCTGTTCTTCCTCGGCCTGATCCTGTTCGTCACGTTCCTGATCGTGAGCAGGTACCTCCAGACCGTCCTCGGATACTCCCCGGCCGGCAGCGGTGCGGCCCTGCTGCCCATGGCCGGCGCGGCCGTCCTCGCCGCCACCCAGGTCGCAGCCCGTCTGTGCCACCGGCTGGCGCCCCGCAACCTGATCGTGCCGGGACTGCTGCTGACGGCGGTCGGCCTGGCGCTCCTGACCTCCATCGAAATCGATGCGGGCAGCTCGTACACCGGCCAGGTGCTGCCGGGCACACTGCTCATCGGCTTCGGTGCCGGACTGGCCCTCACGCCGCTGTTCACCACCGTGACCGGCGGAGTCGCCGCGCAGGATTCCGGCGGGACCTCGGCGATGGTCCTCGCGGCCCAGAATCTTGGCGGCTGGGCCGCCGTGCCCCTGTTCACCGGCGTCCTCGTCTCGGTGACCTCCGATCGGCTGAGCAACGCGTCGGGCGTTCCCCCCGCTGCGGCCGAGGCGGCCGAGGCCGGCATCTCGATCAGCGCAAGCGATCAGATCGCCAACGCGATGGAGAGCGGGTACTCCGCGGTCCTCTGGTGGACTGTCGGCCTCACTCTGCTGGCGAGCGTGCTCGCCGGCCTGCTGGTCACGGCCAGGGCTCCCAAGCAGTGACCCCGGCACACAACCCCAACGATCAACCCTGAGGCCTGCGTTGCGCGTCAGTGGCACCGAGGGGGCGGCACCGCGCTCCCTCGGTGACCTGGAGGCAAGACGCATGAGGCAACGAACCGCACGTATCTCCTCGCTCGCCCTGGCGGTGGCCGCGATCGCGGGAACGGCCGCATTCGGCCCTTCCGCACAAGCGGCCCCCGCGCCCATCGCAGCCGCGCACGAGACACAGTCGCCGCGCGGCCACGAGGCGACCCGTGCCGCGTTGCGCGCTGTGGTCGAGCAGGGCGAACTGCCCGGCGTCGCCGCCATGGCACGTGACAGCAGAGGAAGTTGGTACGGATCGGCCGGACACGCCGACACCGCGACCGGCCGCGAACGCTCTCCCGGCGACCACTTCCGCGGGGCCAGCATCACCAAGACGTTCGTCGCGACCGTCCTGCTCCAACTGGAGGCCGAGCAGAAGCTGAGCCTCGACGACTCGGTCGAGCACTGGCTGCCCGGCCTGGTGCGGGGCAATGGGTACGACGGAAGCCGGATCACCCTGCGCAGTCTCCTCAACCACACCAGCGGCATCGCCGACCACACCTCGGACCCCGCGTTCGTGCACGACGCCGCCGGTCCCGGCTTCCCGGAACACCGGTACGACACCCATACGCCCGAGGAACTGGTGGCGGTCGCGCTGAAGTACCCGCCGGTCCCCGACCCGCAGAAGGCGCCGCTGTACTCGAACACCAACTACGTCATAGCCGGGATGGTCATCGAGAAGGCGACGGGCCGTTCGTACGCGCAGGAGGCCACCCGCCGCATCATCCGGCCGCTGAAGCTGCGCGGGACGTCGTTCCCCGGCACGGAACCGCAGATGCCGGACCCGCACCCCGTCGCCTACTCCCGCTTCCACCAGGAGACCCCCGACGCGGAGATCCACGACGCCACCACGCAGAACATGACCTGGCTGGGCGCGTCCGGCGACATCATCTCCACCGCCGGCGACCTCAACCGCTTCCAACGCTCGCTGATGGAAGGTGAGTTGCTGCCGCCGGCGCAGATGAAGGAGATGCTCGACGAGGTGCCGCTGGGCAACGGGACCGGGTACGGACTCGGCGTCGAGTTCGCGGAGCTGTCCTGCGGTGTGAAGGTGGTGGGCAAGAGCGGCCGTACGAACGGTTCCCTGTCCGCGATGGTCGGCACGATGGACGGGAAGCACCAGCTGACGTTCAACATCAACGGTGACTGGTTGTGGGACGGGGACACCTACGTCGATGTGATCGAGGCGGAGTTCTGCGGCAAGGCCCCGTCCTCGGCCCCGGCCCCGGCCCCGGCTGCCACCGACGCCCCGGATGCCGTCAACGTTCCGGCTGCCATCAACTGACCGTAGCCGCACGGCACTTCGCAGCTGATCGGGCGGAATGGCCGACCCGACCCCTCACTGGACCTGTGGGACGTCCTTGACGAACACGATGCCGTCGATGCCCGCCAGGTGGGCCGGGTCGAACGGGGCGTAGCCGAACCAGGGGGATACGCGGGGGCCGGGCCGCGTGTCCCCGAGGGCGGTGGCCAGCCGGCCGGCGTCGATGACGCAGCGGTCCTCCGGGAGTGCGTAGAGGAGTCCTTCGACGGTTTCCGGTGGCGGGGTGTCCACGCCCTGGTGCCGGATCGTGCCGAGGGCCGTGGCCACGAAGGCGTACTCCTCGCCGAGCCCGGCGCTAACCAGTGCACCGGCGCCCCACCACTCCAGCCGCTCCCCACCCATCCGCATCGTGCTCTTCTCCCGCTGGAGGTGGGAGTTGTGGGCGTGGACGAGCACGGGGCCCCGCTCGGCGAGGGCGAGGAGGTTGTGGGCCATCATCTGGTCCCGCAGGCCCACCAGCCGGGTCAGGCGGGCCGGTGAGGTGTCGGCCATCCAGTGGTGGTAGCGCAGCAGGCCGATCGCGGTCCGCCCGTACAGCCGCGCCCGGTCCTGGTCCTCCCGCGGATCCGCCGTGATCAGGTGCGGCGTCTGCGCGTCGAGCAGTGCCACCAGCTCGTCGGCGAGCAGCCGCAGTCGACCGGTCCCGTCCGACTGCCCCACGGACCGGGACGGGTCCCTCATCGCGGCGGGCTCGGTCCACCGGTCGTCGGCGCCGAGCAGGCGGTCGAGCGTCTGCGCGGTGCAGGGGAGCAGGTCCGCCTCCACTCGGTCCGCGAGGTAGCCGTGGAGCGCGGTGAGTGCCTGCCGGGGGCTCGCGGCGGCGGTGATCTCCAGCGGGCCGTCGAAGCCGGCGAAGCGGACCCGCTCGGACTCGGGCCGGCCGTCGTTGTGTGCGCGCATCCAGCGCACGAGCTCGCGGTTGGCCACGGAGGCGCCCCAGCCGTGGCTGAAGCCGTGCTCCATGACCTCGTCGAGAGTGCCCGTGCCCGAGGTGACGTACTCGTCCACGACCAGGCCCGCGATGCAGTCGCTCTCGATCGTGATCGTGCGGTAGCCCTCCTCCTCGACGAGCTGCCGGAAGAGCTCGTTGCGCAGGTCGAGCAGGGAGTCCTCGCCGTGGGTGGGCTCGCCCAGGGCGAGCACCCGGGGCCGGGCCGGGAGCAGCCTCATGACGGCGGCAGCATCGACGGCATGGGCGGTGTCCTTGATGTCGGTAGCCATGCCTTCAACGCTATCGTTGAACCTTCGGTTGAAACTTTCCCGCGATATCGGCAGGGCAATGGGGCAAAACCTTCAAACCGGTGAAACCGGTGATCGGCTCCGGCCGGTCGACCTGGCGCGCGTGCACGGTCTGTCCACGCAGGCGGTCAGGAACTACGAGGAGGCCGGCATCCTTCCCGCCGCCGGTCGCACACCCCACGGCTACCGCACCTACACCTCGCTGCACGCGGGGGCCCTGCGCGCGTTCCTCGCCCTGGTCCCCGGCCACGGCCACCCCACGGCGTCGGCGATCATGCGGGCGGTGAACGAGGGCTCGGCCGATGAGGCGTTGCACCTCGTCGACGAGAGCCACGCCCAGCTCCTGGAGGACCGGCAGACCCTCCGGGCCGTGGAACGCGCCCTCCGCGACCTGGACCCCGCGGCGGCGCCCGCCCCGGATGCGGCACCCGGATGCGATTCCGGCGAGACCTTCATCGGGCCGCTGGCAGGGAAGCTCGGCGTCCGGCCCGCGACGCTGCGCAAGTGGGAGCGCGCCGGACTTGTGCACCCGCGCCGCGACCCACGGACCGGTTACCGCGTCTACGACGAGGCCGATGTACGGGATGCCCGCATGGCCCACCAGCTCAGGCGGGGCGGCTACCTGTTGGAGCAGATCGCCCCGCTGATCGACCAGGTGCGTGCGGCGGGCGGGCCGGAGCCGCTGGAGGCCACTCTGCGCGACTGGCACGCCCGGCTGTCGGCCCGAGGGCGCGCGATGCTGTCCGGGGCCGCCGAGCTGGAGGCGTACCTGCGCCAACACGGATGAGCCACCCGCACAAACGATCGACGAGGACCGATGAGTTTCCCGTGGATCCGCAGTCTGCAGTCTGCAGTCAAGTGAGCAATAGTTCGGTGCGGCGCATCCCGCTGCCGCACCACCCACGTGAAACGAGGAGTCCTCAGATGCGCACCCTGATCAGCACCGCCTTCGTCTCGCTCGACGGCGTCGTGGAGGCCCCGGGCGGCGAGCCCGGCTACCGGAACTCGGGGTGGACGTTCAAGGACATGGAGTTCGTCCCGGAGGCGTTCGAGATCAAGGGCCGGGAGCAGCAGGAAGCCGCCGCGATGATGATGGGCCGGGTCAGCTACGAGGCGTTCAGCCCGGTCTGGCCGGACATGGCGGACTTCGCCGACTACAAGGCGATGCCGAAGTACGTCGTCTCCACCACCCTCACCGAGAGCGACCTGGTCTCCGGCTGGGGCGAGACCACGATCCTGCGCTCGCTCGACGACGTCGCCGCGCTGAAGGAGACCGAGGGCGGCCCGATCATCATCCACGGCAGCGCCACCCTCAACCAGAACCTCTCGGACGCCGGCCTGATCGACCGCTACCACCTCCTCGTCTTCCCCCTGCTCCTCGGCGCGGGCAAGCGCTTGTTCAGCAGCACGGACAAGGACACCCAGAAGCTGAAGCTCGTCGAGCACGAGGCGTACTCCAACGGCCTGCAGAAGAACGTCTTCGACGTCATCCGCTGACACCGCCGCCCGGCGCCCACCGCCTGTCATCGCGTGGCCCGAGCGGGGAATGCGTGGTGTCGGGCCCCGGCGACGATGAGCAGGCTGACTGCCCCGAGGGCGGCGGCCGACACGGCGACCGCAGTGACGCCCGAGCTCTGCAGCAGGAGACCGCCGATGATGCCGCCAAGGGCCATCGCGGCGTTCCAGAGGGTGACGAGGACGGCTTGCGCGGTGTCGGCGGCAGCGGGGCTGTGCCGCATTCCGGCTTGTCCGGCCGCGGTTTGCAGCAGGGTCGGAACACCGCCCCACCCCAGGCCCCAAAGCACAGCGGCGCCCCAGACGATCAGGTGTGTGGCTGTGACGGCGAGGGCTGCGGCTGCGAGGGCTGCGGTGGCGAGAGTGAACAGCACCGCGGCGGTGACCATCAGAGTCCGCGGCCGACGGTCGACATGGCGTCCGACGTACCAAATGCTCACCAGGCATGCGACGCCGAAAGCAAGGAGAACCGCGTCCGTCGCCGACCCGAGCCCGGCGTGCGCGAGGTAGGGAGCTATGTAGGCGTAGATGATCGTGTGCCCGAGAACGAACGTCGTGACCGTGACCATGATCGCCACGACACCGGGCACCGCCAGGGTCTGCCGCAGGGACGACTTCGCCGACGCCGGTGCTCCGGCCTTCTCATCGGCGCGTCGCCCCACGCCGGGGACGGACACACTGATCCAGCCGATGACGACGAGAGTGGCCAGGGAGACAGCTCCGAACGCCGCCCGCCATCCCACCTGTTCACCGATCAGCGTGCCGGCCGGAACTCCCAGGGACAACGCCACAGGGATCCCGGTCATCGCCACCGCGATGGCTCGCCCTTCCAAGCCGGCGGGTGCGATGCGACGGGCGTACCCGGCGAGGATCGCCCACGCCAGACCCGCGGCCACACCGGCGAGGAACCGGCCCACGAGCAGGACGGCGTATCCCGGTGCGGCCGCCGTCAGCGTGTTGGCCACCAGGAAGACGGCCATGGCGCCGAGCAGCAGTGGTTTCCGTGGAACAGCCGCTGTCGCCGTGGCCAGCGGGATCGCGGTCAACGCCGTACCGGCCGCATAGACGGTGACGGCCTGGCCGGTAGCGCCCGAACTGACCTCCAGCGAGGCCGACATCTGAGGCAGAACACCGGCGGGGAGAGTCTCGGTCAAGCTCGTGATGAAGACGGCAGTCCCCAGTGCCAACAGAGCCGACCAGGGCAGGCCGGCCTGTCGCGCACGAGGCTGTGCGTCGGAAGACGTGGTGGTCATGGACCGAATCCTGAAACCTTCACATAGGTGTGATGGTCAAGCCGAGGTGCGCCAGGTAGCTTCGGCGGCTGTGAGAATCGGTGAATTGTCGCGACTGACGGGCGCGTCCCGCCGGCTACTTCGCTACTACGAGGAGCAGGGGCTGATTGTCCCGGACCGGGGAGCGAACGGGTATCGGGAGTACGACGACCGCTACGTGGACCGGGTCAACCAGATCCGTGGCCTGCTGGATGCGGGGCTCCCCACGCGCATCATCAAGCAGATCCTTCCGTGCCTGGACAAACCCCGATCGATCCATTTCCCCGACGCGACACCGGAGATGCTGGCCCTGCTGGCCACCGAACGGAACCGGCTCACCGAGCGGATCGACGTACTCGTCCGCAACCGTGACGCAATGAGCGAGTACCTCTCCGAGGTCGAATATCGCCGAGCACCGGCGTCTGGCAGCTCGGAGCCGGCCGCCGGGCGCCTGCGTGGATGACGACCTGGAGCACCTGCAGTTCTCCGCATCGGCTCGCGGAAGCTATGCGGGCCCGGTCCGTCGATGGCCGGGCCACATGTCGTCGTACGCCGCGTCGAAGAACTCCGCCTGCGGCCCGCGCAGCGCGGACCCGTCGGATATCCCGCTCCTGGCCGCCTCCGCGAGGCGGACTGCACAGCGATGGGCGGCGCCTCGCAGAGCTCGCTTCTGGCTGCCAAGTCGCCGCCGCGGCCGCCATCGACCACTGTCGCGTACCGGATCCACAGCTCAACGGGGCAGCTGCACCCAGGATTTGATGCCGTGCTGGGGCGGGTTGGCCTCGGTGGCGCCCCACTCGCCGCCCCAGTCGTCCACAACGGCCGCCAGCATCCAGAGCGCCCGCCGGCGGCGGGTCTCGCAGAGGGTGGCCGTGTCCGGGGCGGCGTGGTGCGGGTGCTGGTCCCAGACAAGGAGACGTACGGCATCCTCGCGGTGGCGCAGTGATACGTAGAGGTCCTTGCCCGGACTCATCCGTACGGTGACGGCAACGAGTTCGTCCACGATGTGCGTGGCCGGCCAGACATACGGGGTAAGCCCGTGCGCCTCCAGGGCGGCGGCCACCACGGTCCGGCCGATGAACGCGCTACGGGTGTCACCGGGGAGCGTGAAACTCAACGAGAGCCCGCGCCCGGAATGACCCTTGGAACGCAGATGGGGCCGGGGATGAGCCTGCGAAGGGTCGGAGCGGAGGGCGAGGCGGGGGTACGGGGTGGCCTGCGGGCCCGTCTCGGCGGTGACGGCCGGGCAGAGCGCGGTGAAGGTGGATACGTGCATGACGGACTCCCCTGGTGCGGGTGGTGAGTTGGCGGTGTCTCTCTTTCGCGTGGGCGCGCACGAGTGGCTCACGTTGTTGTGTTGTGGACGAGCAGTGGCCTGTCTCCCTGACGCGGGACCGCCCCTCCCAGGGCAGGAGGTTGCGGGCAGGACCGCGTGATGCACTTCCGGCTCGTCGGCGCTGCGTGAGCGGTGCGTAACCTAACGTAGCGCAGCATTGGCACACGTGCCGCCGAGTTAGAGGCAATTGCCTCCAACGTGTTGGACTGGGCGTCCCGTGCAGCGGCAGACTGTTCCCACAGTCCGTGGAAGAGAGGGCCTATGCCAAGCAGTTCCACCCCGACAGAGCGCCAGAGGCGACTCGGCGCCGAGCTGCGCAAGATGCGCAGCGCAGCCGAAGCAACTACCTCGTACGCGGCCGGACTACTGGGCATCGACCGGACGAAGATCTCCAACATGGAGGGCGGGGTCCGCCCGATTTCGCCCGCTCGGGTGCGGACCTTGGCCTGCAACTACGCCTGCGCCGAATCCCTTTACGTCGACGCGCTCGCCGAGATGGCTGAGCAGCGCGAACGCGGATGGTGGGAGCAGTACAGAGGCACACTCCCATCCGGTCTGCTGGACATTGCCGAACTTGAATGGCACGCAACGCGCATCCGTACGGCGCAGACCGTGCATCTCCCCGGCCTGCTCCACACCAACGGATACGCCCGCGCGGTGTTCGGTGCCGTTCTGCCCGAGCTGTCACGCCTGGAGATCGAACTGCGGGTCGCACACCGCATGGAACGTCAGCAGGTACTCGACCGCGAAGCCCCCATCGACTACGCGGGCTACGTCCACGAAGCCGCCCTCCGCATGCAGTTCGGCGGCCGGAGCGTCACGCGCGAGCAGTTGCTGCACCTGTGCGAAATGTCAGAACGCGATCACATCGATGTACGGGTGATCCCAGTGGACCAGGGCGCGTTCCCCGGTGCCGGGCACGCACTCCTCTATGCCCACGGTGTCGTGCCTCAACTCGACACCGTGCAACTCGATTCAGCTCACGGCCCCGAGTTCATGCACGCGGATGCGCAGCTGACCAAATACCGCGCACACCTGGACTGGATGGAGGAAGCCTCGCTGTCTTCCGCCGAGTCCCGGGACTTCATTCGCGCCATCTCCCGCCAACTCTGAGGAGTTCAGCATGCCCGAGATCGACTGGGAAGAGCCGTACTGCGGCGAGGGGAACAACTGCTTCAGGATCGGTACGGACGCAGAAGGCAACGGATTCATCGCCATCCGGGGCGAGGAGGATCGTTACCTCGTCGACAGCCGCGAAGCGCTCCAGCAGATGATCCGCGACATCAAGGCCGGCAAGGCCGACCACCTGCTGTAGCTGGAGGACGGCAGGGCCCGGCACCGCGATGCGCTCGCCGTGCCGGGCCTCGATCAAGTGTCGCCGCGTTGAATTCGTGTCGTGTCCCAGAGGAGGCCGCGCCGACCGTCCGCCGTCTGCGCGATCAGGGCCTGCCCGCGCTGACCGACCGCGAGATACCAAGCCCCTGGCAACAGCTCGGCCTCCACTCGCGGGGACAGGTCCTCCGCGACAAGCTGACGGGGCTCAGGCACGGCGAACCAGAATGCCGAGAACCCGCTGTCCGGCTGCCCCACCTCCTGCCCGTCCCCGGACGGGCTGTCCTTCGCCGAAGCACCGCGCCGCTCCCCTTTGGCACGCGAAGACGGAACGCTCGGTGAGCGGTCGGAGCCGTCGCCCACGCGTTGAACACTCTTCGTGTCCCACAAGAGCCCACGTCGACCATCGTCCAGCTGCACGACCAGCGCCTGCCCACGCTGCCCGACCGCGAGGTACGGCGTGCCTGGCCGCAGATCGGTCACCACCCTGGGGGACAAGTCCTCGGCAACGAGCTGACGGGCCTCGGGCACAGTGAACCGGTATGTGGAGCCCTCACCGTCCGGTTGCCTTACGCGTGCGGCCCGGGGAGGGCTCTGTCGCACCGCCACCGCTCCCATCACCAGGGCCGCATCGTGGTCAGGATGCATCTTGTATCTTCCGGCACTCAGATTGAGCCGAGATCGGAGCGCGGCAACGACGAGCGGAACCTCTCCAGCCGGTCGACCACTGCCCGCCGCCTTCAAGACCTCGTCCGCGTCACTGTCACGTCCGGCTGAGCGGAGAGCCGTCACGAGTGCCGCGAGGCTTGCGGGAGACTGGTAGCGTCCGGCATATCGGAGCAAGTCCCGTGCCATCGCCGGACGTTCATCCTCGCGAAGCCCTTGGGCCGTCTCGATCACGTCCATCGCCGAGAGCATCTTCGCTGCTTGGACAAGGGACCGATGCGCCGCGTCCCTGTGTCCCGAGTTCCACAGATCGAGCAGCGCGGGAACCAGCCTGGCCACCGGCAGGCCCTGAATCAGCACCGGAGGATCCGGGGTGGCAGCGGCAGGTTCTGCGGAGGACATCGTGCCGGGACCGGCAGGGGGCGGCACGGTGGTCTCGGCCGCCACAGCTTCCGTCACAACGGCCTCAACGCGACGGCTTGCCGGGACAGGGGCGGGCGCGGCAGGGCGAGGCACCCCTGCCCGGCCCGCCGCCACGGGGCCTGTGCGCGTCGTCATCTGGTCGAAGGGCGCGGGCGAAGGTGCTGTTCGCGTACCGAGGCCCTCCTCGAAGTCGGCCACCGGACCATTGACGATCGCGGAAAGCGCATCCGCTACCTCTTCGACCGTTGCCCGCCCATCAGGCTCTTTGACGAGCAGACGCAGGAGAAGGGGTGCGAGATCACCTGCCCAACGCATCTGCTCGGGCTCCCTGCCACAGATCGCCGCAATCAACGTGGCGTAGGTGTCCCCTCGGAACGGCGGCCGCCCTTCGACCATCTCGTACAGCGTCGCGCCGAGCGACCAGAGATCGGAGGCCGCGTCGCCACGGGCGCTCTGAAGCTGTTCCGGGGAGGCGTATTGCAGGGTCACGGGAGCGCCCCCGTCCCTGGTCATGGTTGTCGCGTCAGAGATGAGCGCGATCCCGAAGTCCGCGATGAACACCCTTTGGCCGGAGAGCAGGATGTTGGCCGGCTTCAGGTCGCGGTGCACGACGTTGTGCCGATGCGCCTCTGCCAGGGAATCCAGAACGGCCAGCCCGATCTCCGCCACCCGGCGCACCGGCAGCCGGCCCTCGTCGTCGAGCAGCTCCCTGAGAGACGGCCCCTCCACGTGCTCCATGACGATCGCCGGCGGGTCGATCCGCGAAAGGATGTCGAACACAGTGACGATGCCGGGATGCCGGCTGAGCCGGGCCAGCGCCTTGGCCTCCCGCCGAAAGCGCTCCACCTGACGGCTTCGTTCCTCCTCGCCGTCGGCGAACCCGTAAAGGATCTCCTTGAGGGCGACCTCCCGGTCGAGTTCCTCGTCGTGAGCGAGCCAGACGCGGCCCATGCCGCCCTTTCCGATGGCCCTGATCAGTCGGAATCGACCATCGACCAGCTCACCTTGCTGCCCCATGGCCCTTACTTTAATGGTGCGTCGAACATGTTGTGAGTGATCGTCAGGAGAGCACCGAGCACAGCCGAAAGGCCCGTGCACCGCGATGCGATCGCGGTGCACGGGCCCCTTCTGTGGCGCGGTTCCTCAGGAAGACGTGCCGCGCGGGAAGGAGACCTCCACGCGCCGGTTCTTCTTCCGGCCCTCTTCCGTGCTGTTGTCGGCGATCGGGTACTGCTCGCCGTAGCCACGAATCTCGAAGGTGACGGTCGAACCGAGATCCTTCACCAGCACCGACTGCACGGCGTTGGCGCGCTGCTTGGACAGCACGTCGCCGTGGGCCGACGAGCCGAGGTTGTCGGTGAAGCCGAAGACGCGCACCTTGGTGGCGTTCTGCTTCTTGATCTCGGCGGCGATGGCCGCGATACGGGAGTTGGCCGCGGCGCTCAGCTTGGCGCTGTCCTTGCCGAAGAGGACTTCGGCCTGGAGCGCGAACTTGACGTTCGCGTTGCTGTCCTCGCGCCGCTCCTCGCCGCCCATGTCCTCGACGACCTGGATGATGTCGAGGACCCGGGCAGGGGCGAGCGTGGCGCCGTCGACCATCTTCAGGTCGGGATCCTTGCCGTCCACAGTGACAGGTGGAGTCTCGGACGCCTCGGTGCCAGGCGGCACGCTCGGTCCGTCATCGGCCCGAGCTGCCGAGGCGCCCATGAAAGACGTCCCGGCCAGCAGCACGGCTGTCGCAATGGCCATGCCTGCCAGTTGAATCGGGCCACGCCTCATGTAGGTGTATGTCATATCGCCAGTCACCCAGAAATCTTCAGCGACGTGGTGGCGAAGGTCGGCAGATTGAAGTCGACCTCGGTAGTCGCGGCCGGCGGCGCCGGGAACTGCATGAATACCGGCACCGACTTTCCGGGCTGAACCGCAGACATCCCCGTCGTGCAGAGGCAGCGCCCGTCAGTGTCCCGAAGGATGTAGTAGCGCTTCTTGCCCGCCTTGTCCACGAGTGTCGCGCCACCGACGGAGTTGAGGTTGTTGGTGACGATCGCGTTTTCGTTTCCGGCCCATACGGACGGGTTGACGGCGACGTCACCCTGATTCTTCAGCTCACCCTGGACCGTGACGAACCCACCGGAGTCCCTCTCCACCTGATTGACGACCAAGAGCATGTCCTTTTCGCCCTTGGCCTCGGCGAGCTTCACATTCGGGTCCACGTTCTCCCCGGCTGCGGTGTCCTCCTGCTTCGTTCCCTTGTCCTCGTCGGAGGACTTCGGGGACGTGGGGGAAGACGGCGAACCGGTGTCCTTTGTCCCTCCGCCGTCCTCGGCACCGCAGCCGGTGACGGCCAGGGCCAGTGCCGCCGTCATCGAGACGGCTGCCACTACCCTCCGGGACTTGATGGAGCGCCGAATGCTCATCGCTTCTGATTCCTTTACTCGTCGTTCACTGTCAACTGTCGACCAGGTGCACGTCAAAGAGAATCTTGCTCACCTGCTCCCAGGGCGGGGGGCTGCTCGGACTGATTGCGAGCATCTCTCCTCCCCTGCACGAGAAGAAGTACATGTCCTGGACGGTATCGTCGTTGTAGTCGACGGACCTCCACCTGGGGCAGCGCCACTCGATGACAGCAGTGGCGTGTCCCTTGGCAAACTTCCGCTTCATGCCAGGAACCACAGACGCACCCACGGGCTTGAGGGTCTTGACATCAACCCTGATCTTGTCCCGCTCGCCGCCGGGCGTAGCGACGCATCCGGGCGGGGTGAGCTTCGCGTCGTTCTCTGCGGCCATTGCGTGGGCCGCAGGACAACCCAGAACCGGGTGCACCTGCAGGAACATGTCCAACATGCTCTCGGGAAGTGAAGCGAGGAACGGAGCCTCGAACAGCTCGCGGGATTCCTGGGCGGCAGCGAGTGCGGCAGCATCCGCTGCCCCCTGGGCCCCATTGCGCAAGGCCGAGGCCTTGCCGACGGTAAAGAAGGCAAACGCGAGGAAGAGCAGACCCGCCACCATCACAACGTAGATGGGGAAAGCCTGCCCTGCCTCGCCGCGAAGTTTCGCGGTCATTAGCCGGCCTTGATCTGGTCCACCAGCTTGGAGATCTTGCCCGAGATCGAGCCACCGATACCCGAGGCCGCGATCGCGCCGATGATCGCCACGACCACCAGGATGATGCCCAGGTACTCGAACGCCGTCTGGCCGCGGTCCATGTTCTCGTAGCGCTTCTGGATGCGGCTCACAGCGGTGTTGGCCCAGCCGTTGATCCGAACGGCGGTCTTCAGGGTGATGTCCGACATGGTGTTCCCCTCCGGGTTCGGCCGACCGGTAGCCGGCCGACTCGCACGTTTCTTGGGTGCCGCCTGCGGTACCGGCTTCCTCCTGGCCGGTGCCGCTGGCGACATGAGAAACATACGGCGACGCGCCACGCTCGCCGGAGGGTCCCAGGGCCCATTCCCGGGCCCAAAGCATCAGTTGGGCCTCTTCCCTCGATGCGCACCGGAAGGGCCCATGTCCCGTCGTGGCCACACTCCCGTTCGAACTCTCGCGCTCAGCCACGGCGACCACCGACCTCGCGAACCCCACTGCCCGTGGAGGGGGCCGTGCCGAGCCAGCGGGCGATGGCCTCGCTGCGACTCGCGCTGTGCAGCTTGGTGAAGATGCGGTTGATGTGGTTCTTGACCGTCTTCTCGCTGATGAAGCAGGTGGCAGCGATCTGCTGATTGCTCATGCCGGACGCGATCAGCTCCATGACCTCCACCTCCCGTGAACTCAGCCCGTACTGTGGCCTGTTGGGCTTCGCGCCCGGCTCCTCGGCCATGGAAGACTGTGCCACAACTGGTTGCAGATGCGAAAGACCCTGTGATGACCGGACGGGGCGCGGCGCAGGTGGAGACGGTTCGGGCTTGGGCGCGTGTGCAGGCGCACCGTGTTGCTGAACGGAACTCGGGGGGTGTCCGTCGTAGCCGGGCCCCTGGTAGGGAACCCCCGTGGTCAGAGCCGTGCCGAGCCCTTCCGGAAGCGGTCGTGACTGTGCCCCCGGGCCCTGACGCATGTGGGCGAGGAGGGCGTTGGCCGCGGTGGCGGTGAAATGGGCACGGCCGTCCTTCGTGTCGCGCACGGCCTGCACCAGTTGGTCGGCCGTGAACTCGCCGTGGACCAGATAGCCGCTCGCGCCCAGGCGCAGTGCCTCGTGGACGATCTCGTTCTCGCGGCTGTAGGTCAGCATCATGACGGGCGCAACCTGTGCGAGGTGCGGCAGCGCGGAGATGCCGTCGACGCCGGGCATCCGGACGTCCAGCAGGACGACGTCCGGACGGTGCTGGACGGCCATGTCGTAGGCCTGGCGGCCGTCCGCGGCCTCCGCGACGACCTCGATGTCGTCGCGGCCGGAGAGCAGGACGCCGAGGCCGGCCCGGACCACGGGGTTGTCGTCGGCGACGACGACCCGCAGGGCGTTGGGAACGGCCATGGGCGCCGCTGCGGGGAAGGGAGGCATGGGCCCGGATGCCGCGGACTGCTGAGGGACGGGGAACGCGTTGGAGCTGGGCTCCGAGTTGAGCGGGGTGACGTGCGAGGACGTGTGCTGGGACGCGTGGTTCTGAGCGGCCCAGTTCTGGCCCGACACACGGGAGACGTCGTCCGGCATCTGCGACCTCCTCTCAAGGGTCTATGGGGGGTGAGGGTGAAAACGGAGCGGTTCAGTCGGGCTGCTCCGCGCCGGCAGTGGCGAGGAGAGCTGCGATCGGGAGTTCCAGGCGGACCTCGGTGCCCTTGGTCGCCTTTCCCTTTCCGATACGGATGCGGGCGCCGATGGAAGCGGCACGCTCGACCATTCCGACCAGGCCGAAGTGCCCGGCGTGACGGAGGTCGTCGAGCGTCGTGCCCGGGGGCAGGCCGCGCCCGTCGTCGTACACGCTGACGCGCAGGACGTCGCCCTTCACGCCTGCGAGTACGACGAGGTAGGTGGGTTGTGCGTGGCGGTGGGCGTTCTCCATCGCCTCGGAGGCGATGGTGAGCAGTTGGCGGGCGACGACCTGGGGGACGTGCGGGATCGGGGCGTCGTTGAGCAGCCGGAAGGTGGCGGTGAGGCCGTGGCGTCGGGTGAAGTCCTCTGCACGGGCCCGGAGCTCGCGTGTCACGTCCACGCCTCCGTCCAGTCCGGACTCGCGGCGGAGGTCGGAGAGCAGTTCACGGGATTCGGCGGCGGCCCGGCGGGCAGCGCGGGCGACCAGCTCGGCCTGGTGCTTGACGGTGAGTGGGTCCATCCGGTCGGAGGACACCGCCAGTCCGTCGGCCGCCAGTGCCAGACCGTGCAGGGTCTTGGCCACCGAGTCGTGCATTTCCCGGGCGAGGCGCGCGCGTTCGCCCTCCACCGCCTCGCTGACAGCGAGCCGCGCCTTGGTCTCGGTGAGCGCCTGGCTGGCGGTACCGAAGCGGAGAAGAAGGTTCCGCAGCGTGACTCCCACCGCTCCGGCTATCACACAGAAGCCCGGAAGGAGGAACGCCGTTGCGTTGGCGGCTTCCAGTCTCGGATCGGTCCCGTACACACCGAGGACGATCGCCGTCTGGAGTGCCGCGAAGATCGCGGCGCCCCGCCAGCCGTGCACCAGCCCGGCCAGCATCGGGGTACACACGGTGACGTAGGCGAGAGTGGATTCCGGTGAGGCGGTGATCAGCAGCAGGGCGCCGAAGAAGGCGTCGATGCCGAGCAGCCAGGGGTGGCGCAGCAGAACCGGACCGAAGCGTTCCCAGTCGCGGAACAGGACGTAGCTGCCCATGAAGGTGACGAGGATGGCCGAGCCGATCAGCCATGTAGCCAGGCCCGAGGCAGCGTGATCGATGGCGAACGGTGTGGCCATGGCGATCATGGCGAGCCGGAATCCGAAGACCTGGCGGCACATCGCCTGGAGCGCGTTGAGCTGGATCGCGAACGCCGGGCGTGAGCCGGGATCGGCGATCGCCTGACGTACCTGCGCATTCAGTCCGGTCTGGATGCTGCCGAGTTGAAACGCCATGAGCCTGTCACCTCCCCACGGCGGTTCTGCCCACCGTCCGCCTGGTTCACGTCATCCGCCCATGAGGGTGCTGAAGTCGACGTTGACCCCGTAGACGAATCCGACCGTCAGCATGACCAGCGTTCCAGGGAGAAGGAACGTGGTGACCGCGAAGGTCGCCTTGGGAACGGCCCTGGCCGCCTTCCGGCGGGCGTTCTGGGCGTCGGTGCGCCGCATGTCGTTGGCGATCTGAATCAGGGTCTCGACGATCGGCGCACCGAGCTCCTCGCCCTGCTGGAGCGTGGTCACGAACATCGCGACCTGCTCCGAGTCATTGCGCTTGCGCAACTGCTCGAACGCCTCACGGCGGCTGACACCCATGTCCATCTGGCGCAGGGTGATACGGAGCTCGTCCGCCCAGGGCCCCTCGTACTTGTCGGCGACCCGGGCCAGGGCCTGCCGGAAGCCGAGGCCGGCGGAGACCACGACGGCGAGCACGTCGAGGAAGTCCGGAAGCGTCCGGTCGATGTGGTCACGGCGGATGCGGACCGCGGACCAGATGCCGACCTCGACCCAGAACAGTCCGAACGCGATCAGTACCAGGGAGAGGAAGATCTGCCCGCGGATGATCATTGAGAAAGCGCCGAGCAGACCGAGTCCGCCGTAGACCGCTCGGCGGGCAGCGTAGCGGTCGATGGTCAGACCGCCCGGGTTGCCCGCCATGTCGATCTGGCGGCGCTTCTTGTTGACGGCCTTGGCGCCCATCATCCGCAGGACCGCGGGGGCCCAGCGCATGCCGAGACGGTCGATACCGGAGCCGACCGCACTGGTACGGGTCGAGCCGACTTCCAGAGCGATCGCGAGGTCACCGGGGAGCTTCGCATCGGCCCGGTACATGCGGACACCCGCGATGGCTCCGAAGACCGCGAGTCCTATGACGCCCGCCAACAGCAGATCCATGTGCGCGCCGCCCATCAGACATCGATCTTGGACAGGCGTCGGATCACGAGGAATCCGATCGCGTACAGGGCAAGGGAGACGATCACCGCGACCTGGCCGATGAGTGCACCGGTCATACGGTCGAGGGCGCCGGGCATGACCGCGTTCATCAGGAGCATGGCCCCCAGGCCGAAAGCGGGAACGGCATAGGCCGTGACCGTCACCTGGGAGAGTTGGGTCTTGACCTCGCGTCGGGTCTCCTTGCGCTCCTCCAGCGTCTCGGTGAGGTTGCGCAGCGAGCTGACGACCGTACCGCCGGCCCGGTTGGACAGGACGAGAGTGGTGACGAGGACAACGAGTTCGCGGGAGGGCAGGCGGTCGGTGAGTTCGCTCATCGCGTCCTCGAGGGATTCACCGACGGCGAGGCGACGGGCGACCCGGGCCAGTTCCTCGCCCGCCGGGTCCTCCAGTTCGTCGGCCGCCATACCGATGGACGTACGCAGCGCGAGGCCGGCCTGGGTGGCGTTGGCGAGGATGCGGGCGAGCTCGGGAAGCTGGTTGATGAAGTGCTCGGTGCGCTTGGTCCGTTGCCAGTTCAGGAAGGCGTTGGTGCCCCAGAGGCCGATGAGGGCTGCGACCGGTCCGAAGAAGCTGGCGAGCATGGACGAAGCGATCATCCAGAGCCCGGCCAGGGCGACGACCGCATAGACGAAGAACTCGCCCGGAGTGATCTCGAGGCCCGTGGCAGCCAGTTTCAGTTCGAGCTTCCGGCCCAGGCCGGTCCTCCGCAGTCGGCTGTCCAGCGACCGGAATCGACGGCGTCGGCCGGCCTCCGGAATATGACCGGTGTGCGAAAGACGGTCTACCAGGGCATCCCGGTCGGCCTTGCCACCGGAGTAGGCGTGCAGGCCCGCGACGCCCGTGACGCCGGCGAGCAGCGTGACGCCGATGGTGAGAAAAGGGAGATTCGTCATGGCACGGTACCTAGTTGGCCTCTCGGGTGGCGAGCTGTTCGGCGGAATCGGCAACCCCGAAGGCCTGCGGGATGGGCTGGCTGGCCATGTAGAGGCGCTCGGCGATCTTGCGCGGAATCGGGAGGTACTGGAATTCGCCGTTGATCCGCCCTTCGGCGTCCATCGGCTGTGCGTTGAACCGGGCGACGGACACGATGCGATAGGGGTCGCGACCGTGCGAGTCGAGGACGGCGATCTCGGTGATCTTGCGCGAACCGTCGGCGTGCCTGGTGAGCTGGACGATGACATCGACAGCGCTGTTGATCTGGTCGTGCAGTGCCTCGAACGGGATCTCGATCTCGGACATCGAGGCCAGAGTCTGCAGACGCATGAGCGCGTCCTCGGCGTTGTTGGCGTGAACCGTGGCGAGCGAGCCGTCGTGACCGGTCGACATCGCCTGGAGCATGTCGAGCGATTCGCCACCACGGACCTCACCGACGACGATGCGGTCGGGGCGCATACGCAGGGAGTTACGGACCAGGTCACGGATGGAGATCTGGCCCTTCCCCTCCACGTTCGCCGGCCGGGACTCCAGCCGGATGACGTGGCTCTGCTGGAGCTGGAGCTCGGCGGAGTCCTCGATGGTGACAATGCGCTCCCTGTCGGGGATGAGGCCGGAGAGCGCGTTGAGGAGCGTCGTCTTCCCGGTGCCGGTGGCGCCGGAAACGATGATGTTGAGCTTGGCCTGGACAAGTCCGGACAGCAGGATCAGCATCTGCTCGTCGAGCGAGCCGACATTGATCATTTCCTGGAGCGTGAAGGCTCTGGGGAACCGTCGGATGGTGAGCGTCGCACCAGTCAGCGACAGGGGCGGGATGATGACGTTGACACGCTCACCACTGGGTAGACGCGCGTCAACCATGGGGTTTGACTCGTCGACGCGGCGGTTGACCGTCGACACGATGCGTTCGATGGTCTGCATCAGCTGCTCGTGCGAACTGAATCGCATGGGCAGCTTCTCGACCTTGCCGCTGCGCTCGACGAAGATCTGGTCCGGTCCGTTCACCATGATTTCGGTGATGGACGCGTCTTCAAGGAGCGGTTCCAGAATGCCGAGCCCGAGGGCCTCGTCGACGACCCTGCGGATCAGCTGGGTGCGTTCGACGGTCGAGAGGACCGGCCCTTCGCGGCTGATGATGTGGCTGAGCACACGCTCCAGCCGCGCTCGCCGGTCTGCGGCGGCGAGCGACGACATCTCGGCCAGGTCGATCTCTTCGAGCAGCTTGGCGCGGTAGGTGGCCACCATGTGGCTGTCCTCCCGCGCCCCGCCGTTCTTCTCGGGGGCGGTCATGCGTGCCCGCAGACTCATTGCGTAACTCCTCGCTCAGACTTGCTCGTGGTGCTCCAGTTGTGCAATGCGGGCCCTGCTCACCCTCGCGGCATGGTGGAACTGCGACTGGCCCAACCCCAGTCGTCGATTCCGGGCACAACGGAGGGGATCCTCACGCGAGTGGTGTACGTCACTTCGCCGGTCCCGTCGTCGCTACTGAACTTCGAGTTCTTGTAGCTGCCGAGCCAGTCGCTCATCGCGTCGCGCCCCGCCCGCTCCGAGTCCCCGCGCGGCACGTCCTGGGTGGCGGTACGCGCGGCCGCACGGGCACCGGTGCCCGCCTGGTTGGCGGCGTACGCGGCGACCCCCAGCTGAATCGCGAAGAGGCCCACCAGGAGCAGCAGCGGAATGAAGCCCATGTACTCGATGGCGACCTGGCCACGGTCCCGGCGGGTCGCGGCGGCCTTCCGGCCCGGTGTGTGTACGCGCATGCTCATCGCTCGGCCTCCAGCGGCGACGCGGCGTTGCCCTCGATCGTCATCGGCCAGTTGAGTACTCCGGGTACCAGGACCGGAACCCGAAGCTTCACCGTGGCCTTGTACAGCGCGCCCGAGCTTTCGCACTTCGTCCGCTTCATCGACTCGCGCCAGACCTTCGGCAGGTCCTCCTTGGCCGCGTCCCGGCACGCCTGTCCGCGCGTACCCTGCGCGATGGCGCCCTTGTGTGCCGCCTGGTCCGCCGAGTTCCCCGCCAGGGAGAACGTGTAGCCGATCAGCGCGCACTGCCAGAGCGCGATCAGCAGCAGGATGATCAGCGGTGTGACGCCCAGGAACTCGATCGCGGTCTGGCCGCGGTCGCGTCCCCGGCCGAGGAGACGGGTGCGCATCCCGCCCCGCACCGGGGAAACGTCACCGCAACGCCTTCCCCGTATCTCCGTGTCTCTCGTCTCGGTAAGTGCCATTGGTCAACTTGCCCCCTAGGTCGTCTTCCGGTTCCGGGAGTCGCCGTCGCGGTCGCGCCGGCGGCCGATCGAGCCTCGGTCGTTCTTGAACTTCGCGATGGCCTTCGCGCCGCTCTTTTCCGCCTTCTCAGGAACCTTGACGATGCCGAGCTCGCCCGCAAGGGCCCAGAGGGCCTGTTTGACCGTGCTCTTGGAGTCGAGTTCGTGCAGCCGGCCCGCATCGACGACGGCCTGGAGTTCCTTGAAGTTCGCCGGGACCGCGGTGTTGGCCGTCGTGGTCCCGGTGATCTTCTCGATCAGCTGCGGCTGGATCTCGGTGTTGCGGATGAAGCGGTTGACAAGAGTGACCGTCTCCTCGGCCTTGCGGATCTGGAGCCGGTCCCACATCCGTACGACCCGCTTCGCACCGCGCACCGCGATCACATCGGGTGTGGTGACCAGCAGCGCCGTGTCGGCCATCTCGATGGCCGCCGCGCTGGCCCCCTGGAGCTGGCTGCCGCAGTCGATCACCACGACCTCGTAGCGCGAGCGCAGGGCGCTGACGATCTGCCGGGCCGAACGGTCACTGACCTCCTCGGCGCTCTCGCCCTCGCTGGGGGCCAGCAGCAGCGCCAGGCCGGTGCTGTGGCTGAACACGGCGTCGGACAGGACGCGCGGCGATATGTCGGTGATCGTCGACAGGTCGACGATGGAACGCCGAAACTGCACATCGAGGTACGAGCCGATGTCGCCGGTCTGGAGGTCCAGGTCGACCAGGGCCACGTTGCGCCCGGATGCCTGCGCCGCCAGGGCGATCTGCACGGCGGTGACAGTGGCGCCCACACCGCCCTTGGCACCGCTGACGGTGATGACCGTACCGCCGGGACCGGTGAAGACATCGGTCCCGGAGGTCAGGTGGCGGCGGACTCCGACGGACCACTGGGCCGCGGATTGAACCCTGTTGGCCAATTCCTCGTAGCTGAGGGGGAGGGTGACGACACCACGTGCACCCGACTCCATCGCGGACGAGAACAGACCGGGGGTGACATCGGCGGTAATCAGCACGACCCCGATGGCGGGGAAGCGCAGGGAGACCTCCCGGATCAGTTCCAGTGCCGGCACCGGACCGATCCGCTCGTGGACCAGCACGACCTCGGGCAGATCGTCGAGCGACTCGCCCGCAAGGCGGGCGAGAGTGTCGATGAGCTGGGTCGAATCGCTGACCGGAGTGGCCGGCTCCGCCTCGGGGAGCTGGCTGAGCAGGGTGGTGACGGATCTGGCCGCGTCGACGTCACCGACGGCCGGGAGGATCCTCGTGGTCATTCGATCCTCACTTGTCCTTGTCGAGCGTGTAGGTGCGGTCGCCCGGACGGATGGTGCTGTCGCTGCCGGAGGCGAGGAGCGCGAGGCGTACGTGCGCCGCGAAGGACTCGGCGTAGGCGATGCGCTGGGTGTCGAGCGTGTTGAGCGCGAAAGTGATCGGGACGGCCTCGGTGCCCATGTTGGACTTGCCGTCGTTGCTGGGCTCCAGGGCGGTCAGCTTGCCGACGTCCAGCACCTTGGCGTTGGACACGATGACCTTCGACTGGGACGGGGCGCCATCGTTCTCGCCTTCGAAAGTGGCGTAAATGTTGACGGTGGCACCGGGGGTGATCTTGCCCGCGACCCCCGTCGCGGCGTCGATCATGATGGCGATCTCCTGCTCCCCGGGCTGCAGCTCGGGCCGGCGCTGCATCATGTCGGACTGGAGCAGCGAGCCCTTGCGCAGCTGGGTGACGGCGATCTTGCCGTTGACCTCGGAGAGGTCCGTCACCGCGTTGGAGGAGAGCCAGCGCTTGGGCATCGAGATCTTCTCGAACTGTCCGGAGGACAGGGCGGTATAGGGGGCTACATCGGACTTCAGCTGGTAGGCCGAGACCTCCGGCCCGACCTTGGAATTGACGTCGCTGATCACCGAGAGCACGCCGGCGAAGGCGCCGAAGGCGCACAGAACCGACAAAAGCAGGAGTATCACGCCGCGGCGCTGACGGGAGTTCATAGGCCGGACAACCTCGTTCAATTCGGATGCGTGGGGCAGCGGACGGAAGGGCGTCTACGGAGGAAAGCGGAAGCGCTGGGACTGCGGTGGTACCAGGACTGCGGTCGTTCTAGGACTGCGGTGGTGCGAGCGCTCCATGGCTGAGGACACCGGCTGGGTGCTTACGGTTCTCCGCTGCGGGTAGCGGGGAGGAGCAGAACCCGCAGCGGTCACCGATGAGTTCCATTCCGCACCAGTGGCAGTTCTCCCGGCGCACCGAGGCCACCAGTTGGTACAGGACGGAGATGTCTGGCAGATAGGCGGCGAATTCCACCAGCTTCCCGGTTCCCCACCATGCGGGGGAACCGGACGGAAGTGCGGCCTCGTGAATGGACTGGACCTTCCACGCGGGCGCGAGGGCCTCCTTCACCCACTCGGACTGGGACTGCCCCTTGGCGGTCATCAGATGAGTGGCGAATTCGGGGCCGGTCGGGAGTTCCGCCTTCGGACCGACCTTGACGAGCTGTGGTTCGGGTCCCGCGACCACGGCGAACTGCGAGCCGGGCACCCAGGACTTGGCATGGGTCCTGAGGTCGACCGGGACCCGGTCGAACTTGGTGACGGAGTGGAGCAGCGCGCCCGCGTGGATGTAGTGCGCCAGCAGCCGGGCGGCGGAGGCTACCACTCCGGGGCTGAAGTCACAGATGGACAACTGGCGCAGCTGCCTCACGAGTACGGCCACACCGAGCGGCGGCAGGTCCGTCTTCACCAGGGCGATGCGATCGCTCTCCAGGACCGAGCGGACGGAGTAGAGCCGACGCTCGTGGGCGGGCGAGATGCCGGTCGGATAGACGGCGACGACGTACCCGTGCTGTTCGAGCAGCACGTGCATGTCACCGATGGCCATCTCCAGAGCCTGGGCATCCGGAGCCTGCAACAGGGCGGCTGTCGGCGTCTGCTGATCGGTCGGAGGTAGTACCAAGTCAGCACTGGTCACTGCTATTGCGGTCGGCACGCTGTTCCCCGTTTCGGCTCCGGCCGGACGCCGGTCATGACGTCGGCCGCAATCGCTCCTGCTCCGCGGTTCTGCCTCAGCACTTTATCCACGTCTTACCTGGCAGAGAACACTTTTCGGAGGCCAGTCCGACAACGTGTGCGAGGCGCCCGCGTAACGCCCCGGTGCTAAATCGGACCAAATCGAAAATCGTCAACTTCTGTACAACTGCGGAGGGTTACCGATACACCTTCCGGCTACCCCGACCCCGAATTCATCGCCGCACGTCAGCGCGGATGCGGAACCTGCCGCACCCGCCCCCGCGAAGACCGGACGGTCACTGTCCGAGCACTTGCGGCACTTCACCCGCACGGGGCGCGACACGGTCCGACGAGGTCAACAAAACGTCAATTCACAGGGAAGCCGAGGCCGGTTCGGAGCCCAAGCGGAGGCGCTCGCGAGCCCCTGGCGGACCGGTTCGGCACCGGCCGGACGGACGGGGTCGCCGCAGGTCCCGTTGCCAGAGGTCTTGACAACTCGATTGGTCTGGACCAGCTTTGTCGGCCAGCGGTGGCCACCGTTCCTCAACTCCACATCCCCTTCTTCTGCCCGTCACCCGCCGGACGATCCGAGTACCGCCGGTCCACCCCGCCGGCTCCTCGCCGAGCACCCCGGCAGGCACCCCCGACTCCCCCACGGAGGCTGCAAGTGGAACCTTCCCCCGCCAACGGCCACAGAATCCGCAGACGTTACAGCCGTCCCCTCGTCGGCGCCGCCGCGGCCGTCCTCGCGGCCGGTGCGCTGACCGCCACGGGCCTCGCCGGAAACGCCCAGGCCGCCGATATCAACGTCGCCAAGAACGCCGGCTTCGAATCCGGGCTCGCCAACTGGACCTGTTCCGGCGGCAGCGGCACCACCGTCTCCTCCCCCGTGCACGGTGGTGCCGCGGCCCTCAAGGCCACCCCGGCCGGCCAGGACAACGCGCGGTGCACCCAGACCGTGGCCGTGAAGCCCGACTCGACGTACACGCTCAGCTCCTGGGTGCAGGGCGGGTACGCGTACCTCGGCGCGAGCGGCACCGGGACCACCGACGTGTCGACCTGGTCCCCCGGCTCCGGCGACTGGACGCAGCTCACCACCAGCTTCAAGACCGGTCCCGGCACCACCTCGGTCCAGGTCTACACGCACGGCTGGTACGGGCAGGCCGCCTATCTGGTGGACGACGTGTCGGTCAACGGCCCCGACGGCGGGGGCGGCACCGACCCGGAGCCGACCATCCCGTCCGCCCCGGCCGGCCTGGCGGTCGGCACGGCCACCTCCTCCTCCGTGGCCCTGTCCTGGAACGCGGTCTCCGGCGCGACCGGCTACACCGTCTACCGGGACGGCGCGAAGGCCACCACGACCACCGGGAACTCGGCGACGGTCACGGGGCTGGCCGCCGACACCGCGTACCAGTTCGCGGTGACCGCCACCAACGCGGCCGGTGAGTCCGTCAAGTCCGCGACGGTCAGCGGCCGTACGGCCAAGGAGGGCGGCGGCAACCCCAACCCCGGCACCTCCGTGCCCAAGCACGCGGTGACCGGCTACTGGCAGAACTTCAACAACGGCGCGACCGTGCAGAAGCTCA
This sequence comes from Streptomyces sp. NBC_00376, assembly GCF_036077095.1. NCBI lineage: Bacteria > Bacillati > Actinomycetota > Actinomycetes > Kitasatosporales > Streptomycetaceae > Streptomyces > Streptomyces sp. NBC_00376. Next base: position 3,305,337 of record NZ_CP107960.1, read on the forward strand.
GCGACGTGCCCGCGAACTACGACATCATCGCGGTCTCCTTCGCCGACGCCACGAGCACGCCGGGCGCCGTCACCTTCAACCTGGACACGGCGGGCCTGAACGGCTACACCGTCGACCAGTTCAAGGCCGATATCAAGGCGAAGCAGGCGGCCGGGAAGAACGTCATCATCTCGGTCGGCGGCGAGAAGGGCTCCATCTCGGTCAACAGCGACGCCTCCGCGACCAACTTCGCGAACTCGGTCCACACCCTCATCCAGGAGTACGGCTTCAACGGCGTCGACATCGACCTGGAGAACGGCCTCAACTCCACGTACATGACGAAGGCGCTGCGCTCACTGTCTCAGAAGGCGGGCTCGGGCCTCGTCATCACGATGGCGCCGCAGACCATCGACATGCAGTCCACGTCCGGTGAGTACTTCAAGACGGCGCTCGGCATCAAGGACATCCTGACCGTCGTCAACACGCAGTACTACAACAGCGGTTCGATGCTGGGCTGCGACGGCAAGGTCTACTCGCAGGGTTCGGTGGACTTCCTCACCGCGCTCGCCTGCATCCAGCTGGAGGGCGGCCTCGACCCGTCCCAGGTCGGCCTCGGTGTGCCGGCCTCCACGAGGGGCGCGGGCAGCGGTTACGTGGCGCCCTCGGTCGTGAACGCGGCGCTGGACTGCCTGGCCAAGGGCACCGGCTGCGGTTCCTTCAAGCCCTCGAAGACCTACCCGGGACTGCGCGGGGCGATGACCTGGTCGACCAACTGGGACGCCGCGTCGGGCAACGCCTGGTCGAACGCGGTGGGCCCGCACGTGCACGGCCTGCCGTAGCCGGCAGGTGACATCCACGCGTGCACGGCCTGCCACAACCACCGGCCGGCATCAGTGACCAGCAGCGCCGCCGCTCCCCCGGCGGCGCTGCTGCACGTTCCGGGGCCGGGGCCGTTCCCGGGGCCGTCCCAAGCCTGTCCCGGACCGGCAACAGAGTGCCGGGACTTTCCGCATTCCATGGCTGTTCGGACGCGTACATGGCACCGTTGTTGGGCTCGACGGGCTCGACGGTGATGCGACAGGGGGCGGGACATGGCCGGGGCGCGGGTGCAGGCACTGGGCGCGGACGATCCGGCGGCGCTCGGACCGTACCGGCTGATCGGACGGCTGGCGTCCGGCGGCATGGGGCGGATCTATCTGGCCCGCAGCGGTGAGCGCGGCGGCCGGGGGCTCGTCGCCGTGAAGACGCTGCTGGCCGAGGGGAACGTCAGCGAGACCGACCGGCGGCGGTTCGCCCGCGAGGTGTCGCTCGCGCAGCGGGTCGACAGCGCGTACACGGCGCGGGTACGGGACGCGGACCCGGAGGCCGAGCGGCCGTGGATGGCCATCGACTACATCGCCGCGCCGCCGCTCTCCGAACTCGTCGGCAGCTGCGGCGTGCTGCCCGCGTCGGCGGTGCGGTGGATCGCCGCAGGGACCGCGGAGGCGCTCGTCACCCTGCACGGGGTGGGCATCGTCCACCGTGATGTGAAGCCGCAGAACGTGCTGCTGCCGCTGGAGGGCCCCCGGGTCATCGACTTCGGCATCTCCCACGCCGCCGACCTCACCCGCACCAGCCTGACCCTGGGCACCATCGCCTTCACCTCCCCCGAACAAGCACGCGGCGAGGCATCCACAGCGGCCTCGGACGTGTACTCCCTCGGCGCGACCCTCTTCATGCTCGCCACCGGACGACCGCCCTACGCCGCCGACGGCGACACCCTCCGACTCCTCGCCCGCGTCCAACGCGGCGAACTCGACCTCGACGGACTGCCCAAAGAACTCGTCCCCACCATCCGCCCCTGCCTCGCCACAGACCCCGCCCGACGCCCCACACCCGCCGAACTACTCGCCCGCTTCCGCCGCGACCAGGCCGGAATGCCCGCCACACACAGCGGTACCCGCTGGCTGCCACCGCGGTGGACGGAACTGATCGGCGCGTACGCGACCCAGGGCATCGAACTCGCCAACGGCCGCGGCGCGGCCCCGGCGGCGCCGAACGCCGACGGACGTACGGACGTGGTGCCGCCGCCCCGCCCGACGATGGTCTACACGGAGGAGCGCAGGGCCCGCGCCGCCCGCGACCGGGCCCGCCGCGACCGTACCCGGCAGGAGCTGGCGGCCCTCGCGGAACTGGCGGAGCGGCAGCGGGCGGAGCAGGCCGAGCGGGAGCAGGCGGAGCGCGAACAGGCCGAGCGCGCCGAGCAGGAGCGGGCGGAGCGCGAACGCGCGGGAGCCGCCCGGCAGGAGGCGCGGCGCGTCGAGCGCGAACGCGCGGAGGCCGCCCGTGCCGAGCAGCGGCGGGCCGCGCAGGAGCGGGCCAGGCGGGAAGCGGCGGCGCAGGACCGTGCCAGGCGGGAGCGGGCCGAGAGGGAGCGCGCGGAGGAGGCCGCCCGTGCCCAGCAGGCGATCCGTGCCGCGCGTGCGCGGGCGGCCGCGTCCGCCAACGCCTCGCCCGCCGGGGGCACGACGCGCCCGCCGGGCGCCGCCTCGGGCAGCTCATCGAACTGGGGCTGGCTGATCGCCATCGCCGTCGTCGTCGCCCTGGTGTTCTGGCAGCCCTGGGAAACCTCGGGGAAGGCGAGCGGCAGCGGCGGGTCCTCCGCCGGCACCACCGCTTCCGGTGCCGTCACGTCCGGCAACGGTCTCGACACCCACTCCGACGACGAGACCACCGGCACCGACGACAACGACAGCAGCGACGACTCCGGGGGTACCTCGGACGATTCGGGCAGCACCGACGACGACCCGTCACCGACCCCGACACCCACACCGACCCCCACGCCCACCCCCACACCCGACGCCACCGACCTGGCGTTCCGCGCCGTGCGCGCCGGTGACTGTCTCAACGTGTACAGCGACGGGCACGGCAAGATGAGCGCCACGACCCCGGTCCGGGTCAACTGCCGGGCCTGGAACGCCTATATGCATGTCAACCGCGTCACCTCGCAGTCCGGGGAGTCCAGCTCCTGCGACACGGGGCAGGGCTTCACCTGGTGGCACAAGTCCGGTGAGGACGGGATCGAGCGCACGCTCTGCCTCGACCGGGTGTACCAGGTGGGCCAGTGCTTCCCCGCGCAGGTCCAGAGTTCCGTCAGCGCCGATCTGACGGTGGTGCTGTCCTGCAACTCGTCGACCGTCCCCCAGGCAGGCCAGTCGATCCTGCGAATAACCGGGTACTACCGGGCGCCCTCGGCCGGCACCAAGTGGACCTGCCCGGCCGGGAGCGGGCAGCGGTTCTGGTACTGGCAGGTGAACAACGGCCGGAGCATCATCTGCGCCTCGGCGGCCTGACCGGGCACGGCACAACACCGCCGAAGAAGTCGTCCCCCTCCGCGGGTTGGCTGCTCGTACTGTTCATCGTCCTGGTGCTCCTGATCTACCGGCCCTGGGAGACGTCCGGCACGGAGAGCACCAGCGGCAGCACCTACGGCACCAACGCGGCGCGGACCCCGACGCCCACGCCCACCCCCACCCCGACCGCCGATGCCGTCGACCGGGCCTTCCAGTACGTGACCAGCGGCCAGTGCCTCAACGTCTACGACGACGGGTACGGGAACTGGAGCTCCGCGGTGCCGCAGCGGGTCGCCTGTGACTCCGCCAACGCGTACGTCCATGTCACCCGCGCCTACTCGACCGGCGGCACCCCCGACCCCTGCCCTTCGGAGAACGGCAGTGGCACCTGGTACCACGCCGCGAAGGACGACATGAACACGACGCTGTGTCTGACCCGTCAGTTCCGCAAGGGCCAGTGCTTCCCCGCCGACCTGGACGGCAACGGCAACGCCCGTCTGCTCGTGGTCTGGAGCTGCAACGCCGACAAGGTGCCCGTCGCGGGCCAGTCGATCGCACAGATCACCGGCTACTACCGGGCACCCAAGTCGTACAGCGGCCAGATCTGTCCGGCGAACAGCGGGCAGCGTTACTGGTACTGGAAGGTGGACAAGGGCAAGAACATCATCTGCGTCAGCCAGGCCTGAGCCGGTCCGAGCCGAATGGAAGAGCCTAGATCACCAGGCTCAGCAGTGCCGCCACCGCGAATCCCGCGACCGACAGGACGGTCTCCAGGACCGTCCAGGACTTCAGGGTGTCGCGTTCGGAGATGCCGAAGTACTTCGACACCATCCAGAAGCCGCCGTCGTTCACGTGCGAGGCGAAGATCGAGCCGGCCGAGATCGCCATGATGATCAGGGCCAGGTGGGCCTGCGAGAGGTCCTGGCCCTCGACCAGGGGGACGACGATGCCGGCGGTGGTGACGATGGCGACGGTCGCCGAGCCCTGGGCGACGCGCAGGACCACGGAGATCAGCCAGGCGAGCAGGATGACCGGCAGGCCGACGTCGTTGAAGGTCTTGGCGATTGCGTCCGCGATGCCGCTGGCCTTGAGGACGGCGCCGAACACACCTCCCGCGCCGACCACCAGCAGGATGTTGCCGACCGGCTTCAGCGATGAGGTGGACACCGATTCCAGGGACTTGCGGGACCAGCCGCGACGGATGCCCAGCAGGTAGTACGCCAGCACCAGCGCGATAGTCAGGGCGACGAAGGGGTTGCCGAAGAACTCGATGACCGAGCGCGCGGTGGAGGCGCCCAGCGCGATGGAGGAGAACGTCGCGGCGAGGATCAGCACCAGCGGGGTGCCGATGATCGTGAGTACGGTGGAGAGCGCGACCGGCTCCTCGCGCGGGGTGACCCCGGCGGCCCGCTGCTCGGCGACGACCGCCGCCTTGGCCTCCTCGGCGGCCTCGACCATGTCCTGCGGGACCGCGACGAAGATCCGCTTCCCGATCCAGGCGGCGTAGCCCCAGGCGGCGAGGACGGACGGGACGCCGACGACGGCGCCCATCAGGATGACCCAGCCGAGGGAGACGTGGAAGAGTCCGGCGGCGGCGACCGGGCCGGGGTGCGGCGGCAGGAAGGCGTGGGTCATCGAGAGGCCCGCCAGCAGCGGCATGGCATAGAGCAGGATCGACTTGCCGGAGCGCTTGGCGGTGGCGTACACGATCGGCGCGAGGACGAAGATGCCGACGTCGAAGAAGATCGGGATGCCGAAGACGAGGCCGGTGAGGCCCATGGCGAGCGGGGCGCGCTTCTCGCCGAAGAAGTTCAGCAGACGGGTGCTCAACACCTCGGCACCGCCGGAGACTTCGAGGATCGAGCCGAGCATCGTACCGAGGCCGATGATGATCGCCACATGACCGAGGATGCCGCCCATGCCGGATTCGATGACGGAGACGGCGGCGGACCTCTGGACCGTACCGAAGAGCTCGGTGACGGAGAGTCCGGCGCCCAGGCCGACGGCTATGGACACGGCGAGCAACGCGACGAACGGCTGCAGCCTGACCTTGATGATCAGGAAGAGGAGGAGCGCGATCCCGAGGACGGCGACGGTCAGCAGACCGGCGGTGCCGTCGATGAGCGGGAGGATTCCGCCGGTGTGGGGCGGTGTCTCGGCCGGTGGTGGGGTTGCGGCGAGCAGCATGCGTGACTCCGTTGGGGGCGACGGATTTTGGGTGTGGGGGAGCGCGGCACGGCGCCCCCATGGGGTGGGGCGCCGTGCCGTGCGTGGCAGAGCGGTGGTGCGGTTGCGGCAAGTGGATCAGCTGGTTCGGCCGGTTCGGTGGGCTCAGGTGGTTCAGCTGGTTCAGACGGCTCAGCCTGCTCAGCCGAGGACCGCGAGCGCGTCGATCTCGATCAGGAGGCCCTTGGGGAGGCCGACGTAGACGGTCGTGCGGGCGGCGGGGGCGGCCTTGAGGTTCTGCTCGCCGAAGTAGGCGTTGTAGATCTCGTTCATCTCGGCGAAGTGGTCCACGTCCGTGAGGTAGACGCGCATCATCATCACGTCGTCCCAGCTCGCGCCGCCCTCCTCCAGGATCGCCTTGACGTTGGCGAAGGTCTGGAGGGTCTGCTCGCGCAGCGTCGGACCGGCGGGGGTCGGGGCCTGGCCCTCGACTGCGGGCAGGAAGCCGACCTGGCCGGCGACCTGGAGGATGTTCCCCTTCTTCACCCCGTGCGAGAACTTCGCGGGGGGCGTGGTGTGGGTGCTCGGGGTGAGGGCGATCTTCTCGGTCATGGCTGTTCAGGCTTTCTTGGGTCGGGTGGTGCCGGAGTACTCCCGGCTGATGGAGTCGGCGGTGCGGCGCACCAGCGGGAGCAGAGTGAGGAGTTCCTCGGCCGTGACGACGACATTGGGCGCGGAGACCGACATCGCGGCGACGACCCGCCCGTCCGCCCCCCGGATGGGGGCGCCGACGCAGTTGATGGACTCCTCGTGGCCGCCGAGGTCGGTGGCCCAGCCCTGTTCGCGGACGACGGCGAGCTCCTTGAGGAAGGCACCGGCGTTCGGGGTCGAACGGGACGTGTACATGGGGTAGTCGAGCTTCTCGGCGATGGCGCGCCGCTCGGGCTCGGTGAGGTCGGCCAGGAGCAGCTTCGCGACGGCGGCGACGGTGATCGCGACGGGCTTGCCGATCCGCGAGTACATCCTGACCGGGTAGCGGCTCTCGACCTTGTCGATGTAGAGGACCTCCTGCTCCTCGTACACCGCGAGATGCACGGTGTGACCGCAGCTCTCGTTGAGTTCGACGAGGTGGGGGTGGGCGATCTCCCGTACGTCGAGGTTCTCGACGGCCTCCTGCGCGAGGGCGAAGAGACGGGCGCCGAGGCGGTAGCGCTGGTCCTGCTGGCGGTAGACGAGGCCGTGCTCGTGGAGCGTACGGAGCAGGCGCAGCGCCGTGGACTTGTGGACGCCGAGCCGCTCGGCGACCTGGCCGAGGTCGGCGGGTCCCTGGGCGAGCAGCGGCAGGATGCTCAGCGCCCGGTCGACGGTCTGACTCATGTCGTACGTACCTCCTGGTCGTCCCCCGTCCACCCGGGGCCGAGACGAAGTCTCCCCCAGGCCTCGTCGTCCAGTGCGGCAAGGGAGTCGGCGTGCGCGCGGGCCGGCGGGGCGGTGAGGTCGCCGGGGACGGTGAGGACGGCGGCGGCCATGAGGTGGCCGTGCCGGACGCGGTCGCGTACGGGGAGGTCGCGCAGGGTGGCGGAGAGGAACCCGGCGGCGAAGGCGTCGCCCGCGCCGACGGGGGCGACGACGTCCACGCGCAGGGCGGGGACGGTGGTGACCTCACCGGCTTCCGCGACATCGCCGGTGCCCGAGAAGACCGTCGCGCCCTCCGCGCCCCGCTTCACGACCAGCGTCGCCGGTTCCGGCAGGGCCGCGCGGATCGCCTCCGCGCCGGTCACGCCCCACGCCTGAGCCGCCTCGTCCTCGCCGACGAAGACCAGGTCGCTGCGGCGGGCAAGGTCGAGGAGCACCTCGGGGGACGCGTCGGCGTCGCGCCACAGGCCGGGCCGGTGGTTGACGTCGAAGGAGATCAGCGGGCGGCCGGGGCGGGGCTCGGTCAGGTCGTGGAGCAGGGCCAGGCAGTCGGCGGAGAGCGCCGCGGTGATGCCGGACAGGTGCAGGACCCGGGTCGTGGGCAGTGTCACGTACGGGATGTTCCGGGGCGACATCGCGGAGGCGGCGGAGCCGGCCCGGTAGTAGGCGACCTCGTGCACGTCGGTGGCCCGGTCGGTCGCGGTGCGGAAGTAGATCCCGGTGGGCCGCGAGGGATCGCGCCGCACGCCGGAGGTGTCGACCCCGTAGCCGGCGATCGCCTCGACGAGGTGGTCGCCGAAGCCGTCCGCGCCGACCCGGCTGACCCAGGCCGTCCGGTGCCCGGCGGCGGCCAGCGCGCAGGCGACGTTGGACTCGGCGCCGCCGATGCCGCGACCGAAGGAGGGTACGTCGGCGAGGCGTCCGGGCTGCGACGGCAGGAACGTCACCATGGATTCGCCGAGGCACACGACTTCGGCGGCCGTGGCGGCGTCGGCGGTCCTGGCCGGGGTTCCGGACACTCGGGGCTCCTCGCGGGTTCGGTGATGCGGGTTCGGGGCGCGGCGGGGGTGCACGCCATTGACCCGGCGTCGGCTCGGATGTTAGACAGCGTTAAGCGATATACGCAATGAGTGTTGCACATGATGCAACGACGACTTCGATCGAGGAGGCCCCCTTGGGCGCCGACCGTCCTGTGTCCGGACTCGCCGACGAGCTGGTCGACCACCGCTTCAAGGCGCTCCCGCCCGACGCGGAGGGCCTGACCGTCGGCGCCCTCGCCGCCGAGCGGCGCAACCTCTTCACGGGCGGCTTCACCACCCCGGTGCTCGCCCTGTCCGCCGAGTCGGTCGAGCACAACCTCGCTCTCCTGGAGACGTACGCGGAGCGCCACGGGCTCGCCTTCGCCCCGCACGGCAAGACATCCATGTCCCCGCAGCTCTTCGCCCGCCAGCTGGAGTACGGCGCCTGGGGCATCACCGCCGCCGTGCCGCACCAGGCGCGGGTCTACCGGGCGTACGGGATCCGGCGGATCTTCCTCGCCAACGAGCTCGTCGACGCCTCGGCGCTGCGCTGGCTCGCCGCCGAGCTGGACTCCGACCCGGAGTTCCGTCTCATCTGCTACGTCGACTCGGTGCGCGGCGTGGAGCTGATGGACGAGGCGCTGCGCGCGGCGGGCGCCTCCCGCCCCGTCGACGTCGTGGTGGAGCTGGGCGCGGGCGAGGGCGCGCGCACCGGGGTCCGCACCGAGGCCGAGTGCGCGGCGGTGGCCGACGCGGTGGCGGCGACCGGGACCCTGCGCCTGGTGGGCGTGGCCGGTTATGAGGGTGAGGTGCCAAAGGCGTCCGCCGAGCGGGTACGGGACTGGCTGGACCGGCTCGTCGCGCTGGCCGTCGACTTCGACCGCGCGGGGCGCTTCGCGTCCGCCGAGGAGATCGTGATCAGCGCGGGCGGCAGCGCCTGGTTCGACGCGGTGGCGGAAGTGTTCGCACAGATCCCGGAGCTGTCGGCGCCGGTGCTGAAGCTGCTGCGCTCGGGGGCGTACGTCTCGCACGACGACGGCCACTACCGCCACCTGACCCCGTTCAACCGGGTGCCGGAGGAGGGGGAGCTGCAGCCCGCCTTCCGGCTGTGGGCGCAGGTCGTGTCGCGCCCGTCGGACGAGCAGGCGTTCCTCAACGCGGGCAAGCGGGACGCGGCGTACGACCTCGACCTGCCCGAGGCGCAGGTCGTGCGGTCCGGCCGGGACGGCTCGGTCCGGCCCGCGACGGGCATCTCGGTCACCGGGCTGTCGGACCAGCACGCATGGGTGCGTACGGAGCCGGGTGCGGAGCTGGAGGTCGGTGACTGGGTGGGGATGGGCCTGTCGCATCCGTGCACCAGCTTCGACAAGTGGCAGTTGATTCCGCTGGTCGCGGCGGACGGCACGGTCACGGACTACATCCGCACGTTCTTCTGACACCTGCATCTGACAGCTGTGGGAGGGGAGCTGCCCTGCGGGGGCTGTTCCCCTGCCCCGCCCCTTCCCGTAACCGGGGGCTCCGCCCCCGGACCCCCGCTCCTCGATCTCCGGAGAGGCTTGAAATGCTCCTCGGCGAACGGAGGAGCTGAAGCGCTCCCCCGTTCGCCGGAGGGGCTTGAACTGGAGCCCCCATGGACCTGGTCATCCGTAACGCCCACGTCGTCGACGGCACCGGCGCCCCCGGCCACCGCGCCGATGTGGCCATCGCCGACGGCCGGATCGCCGGGATCCACCCCGAGGGCTCCCCCGGCCCGCGCCCCTGTGCCCGCCGCACGCTCGACGCCGACGGGCTCGTCCTCTCGCCGGGCTTCATCGACATGCACGCGCACAGCGATCTCGCGCTGCTCCGCGACCCGGACCACAGCGCCAAGGCCGCGCAGGGCGTCACGCTCGAAGTCCTCGGCCAGGACGGCCTGTCGTACGCCCCGGTCGACGACCGGACGCTCGCCGAGGTCCGCTCCACCATCGCCGGCTGGAACGGCTGTGCGCCCGAGGACACGAGCATCGACTTCGACTGGCGCACGGTCGGCGAGTACCTGGACCGGCTGGACCGCAACTTCGACGGCCGGGGCATCGCCGTCAACGCCGCCTACCTCGTCCCGCAGGGCACGGTCCGGATGCACGCGGTGGGCTGGGAGGACCGCCCCGCCACCGATGCCGAACTGACCCGGATGAAGGAACTCGTCGCCCAGGGCATGGCGGAAGGCGCGGTCGGCATGTCCTCCGGCCTCACGTACACCCCCGGCATGTACGCGAACGACGCCGAACTCACCGAACTGTGCCGGGTGGTGGCCCAGTACGGCGGCTACTACTGCCCGCACCACCGCTCGTACGGAGCGGGCGCGCTCGGCGCGTACGAGGAGATGGTGCAGCTCACCAGGAACGCGGGCTGCGCCCTCCATCTCGCCCACGCCACCATGAACTTCGGTGTGAACAAGGGCCGGGCGCCCGAGCTGATCGCCCTGCTCGACGACGCCCTGGACGCGGGCGCCGACATCTCCCTCGACACCTACCCGTACACCCCCGGCTCCACGACCCTCGTCGCGATGCTGCCGAGCTGGGCGAGCGAGGGCGGGCCCGAGTCGGTGCTCGCCCGCCTCGCCGACGACGCCACGGCGGAACGCATCCGGCACCACCTGGAGGTGCTGGGCTCGGACGGCTGCCACGGCGTGCCGATCGAGTGGGACACCATCGAGATCTCGGGGGTCGGCGCCCCCGCCCTCGCCGACCATGTGGGCCGTACGGTGGCCGAGTCCGCGCGACTGCGCGGCGAGGCGCCCTGGACGACCGCGCGCCGGCTGCTCGTCGAGGACCGGCTCGGCCCGACGATCCTCCAGCACGTGGGCCACGAGGAGAACGTGCGGCAGATCATGCGCCACCGGGTGCACACCGGGGGCAGCGACGGCATCCTCCAGGGCGACAAGCCGCACCCGCGCGCCTACGGTACGTTCCCGCAGTATCTCGGCCGGTACGTACGGGAGTTGGGCATCCTCTCGCTGGAGGAGTGCGTCGCCCACCTCACCTCGCGCCCGGCCCGGCGGCTGCGCCTGGCCGACCGGGGGTACGTCCGCGAGGGCTACCGCGCCGACCTGGTGCTCTTCGATCCGGCGACGGTGGCGGCGGGCTCCACGTTCGAGGAGCCGCGCACCCTGCCGGTCGGCATCCCGCACGTGCTGATCGACGGCCGCTTCGTCATCGAGGACGGCCGCCGCACCCAGACCCTGGCGGGCCGGGCCGTCCGGGGAACAGGGCGCGCCGCCGGGTAGCGCGTCCGGCCCCCGCCACCCCGTCCTCGCCCCTCGGCCCCCGCTCCCCCGCGCTCACTCCCCCGCCTGCTCCTTCGCCCAGGCCAGGTCCTCCTCGGTCGGGGCGTCGTCCTGGGTGAGGCTGCGCCGCCAGTAGCCGCTGAACTGCACGGCCGCCCGGTGCAACCCGCGCTCCTCGATCAGGTGACGGCGCAGGGCCCGTACCGCCCCCGCCTCACCGGCCAGCCACGCGGCCCCGGTCCCGGCGGGCAGTGGCGCCGCCCGCACCGCGTCCGCCAGCGACCCGCCCCCGTCCCGGTGCACCCAGTGGACGCTCACCTCGCCGGCCGAGTCGAGCGGCCGCTCCTCCGTCGCGTCGGCGACCTCGGCGCAGACGAGCGCCCGCGCCCCGGCGGGCAGTGACTCCAGCAGGGTCGCGATCGCGGGGAGCGCCGACTCGTCGCCGGCCAGCAGCAGCCAGTCGGCGGCGGGCAGCGGCCGGGCGTACAGCGACGACGGGCCGACCATGCCGAGCACATCGCCCGCTCGCGCGTCCCGGCCCCAGCGGGCGGCGGGCCCGTCGTCGCCGTGCAGCACGAAGTCGACCGTCATCACGTCACGTCCACGGTCGTACGCGCGAACGGTGAAGCTCCGCAGCAGCGGCCGCTCGGGCTCGGGGATCGCGATATACGCCTCGTACCACCGCATGCCGTACGTGTCGTCGGCCTCCGGCTCCGGCAGCCGGGGCACTCCTTGCCCCTCCCTCGGGAAGCAGAGCTTCATCTGCTGGTCGGGCCGGTCCTCCATGAGCCCCGCCAGCGCGTCCCCGGTGAAGGTGACGCGCGCCGTACGCGGAGTGATCCGCTCCACGCCGACGACCCGTACGTACGACACGGTCAACGCCTGCCCCATGGCGGTTCCGCCCTCTCCGACTGATAGTTTACGCCGTAAGGAATTACCTGGCGAAGTTACTTTACGGCGTAAGGAGTCGCAAGTGGTGGTCTTTGCCGGACAGGGCGACGCCCGCCGTTCGATGTCCCTGCTGTGGCGCGCCGACGGGTCAAAGGAGCAGGGCCGGCGTCCCGGTCCCGGCCCCAGGCCGGGGCTGAGCGTCGATGCGATCGTGACCGCCGCGATCGCCGTCGCGGACGAGGACGGCATGGCCGCGCTGTCGATGCGCGCGGTGGGCGAGCGGCTCGGCCGCACCGCGATGGCGCTCTACACCTACGTCCCCGGCAAGAGCGAGCTGCTGGACCTGATGTACGACGCGGTCCACGCCGAACTGCCCGCGGAGTACGAGGAGAACGGCGACTGGCGTGCGGGGCTGACCGCCTGGGCGCGGGACAGGCTCGAATTCCACCTCCGCCACCCCTGGGTGCTCCAGGTCTCCCAGGCCCGCCCGGTGCTCGGCCCGCACGAGTACGCGGGGCTGGACACGCTCGTGCGGCTGCTGGACGCGACCGGGCTCGAAGCGCACCTGCTGCGGCGGCTGGTCGGCACACTCTCCCACTTCGTGCGCGGCTGCGCCGGGACGGTCGCCGAGGCGCGGCAGGCCGCGGCGGCGACGGGCGAGCCGGACGAGGAGTGGTGGTTCGCCCGCTCGGCGCTGCTGGGCGAGGTGGCGCCCGACTTCGCGGAGCGCTACCCGAGCCTGGTCGCGATGGAGACCGCTTCCACCCCGCAGCCGCCTGCGCCCGCCTCCGCTCCCGGCGGGGAGTCGGTGCCGTACCTGGAGCGCGAGGCGAGGGAGACGTTCGACGTCGGACTCGGGGTGCTGCTCGACGGGATCGAGGCGGCGATCGGACGCGCGGCGAAGCCGTGAACGCGCGCGTCGCCGCCGCGACACCCGGTGGCGGGAGTCGCGGCGGCGACATGACTCACACGGTCACGGCTTGGGCAGGGCACACCCCGCACGGTTGAGGTCGAACTGGCTGCCGGCGCCGATGCACGGCACGATGCCGTACGTCTCCTGGGCGTAGTTGATGCCCTCGCGCACCGTCACGTTGCCGTTCTCGTCGACCTCGCACGGGTTGTTGTCCGTGCACTCCTGGCCGTCCTCGTTGCCGGTGTTGTTGACGGCGACGACCTTGCCGGTCGCGTTGTCGATCACCGGGGAGCCCGACGTGCCGCCGATGGTCTGGCAGGCGGAGGTGTAGCGGACCGAGTCCTTCCAGGTCCACTCCCCTTCCTTGAGGCGGTAGACGAAGCCGTCGACGTTGCAGGCGTACGTGCGCTTCCAGTAGCCGGACACGACGGTGATCGCGGTGCCCTGGACCGGGTGCGCGGTGTTGAGCTCCAGCGCCTTGATGCCGTAGGTGCTCTCGATCTGGGCGTAGGTGCGGGTGAGCTGGTACACCGATATGTCGGTGTCCGTCATCGTCCCGTACGCGATCTTGCTGGCGCGCAGGGTTCCGACGCCGCTGCCCGAGGCGTTCAGCAGGGTGAAGCTGCGGGTGGACGGCTGGCCGAACACGACCTCACCGGGCCCCGGGAATCCGGTCTCCATGCAGTGCCCGTTGGAGAGCACCAGCGCGGGATCGCCCGGCTGGGAGTTCGGGGTGCGGACGACGGAGCCGGAACAGTTGCTGAGCGCCACGGTCCCGGCGAAGTTGACCGCCTTGGGCCTGACCTTCTCCTTGACCGCGGCGGGCGACGACGCGTCGTGGCCGGTTGCAGCGGTTGCGGGCGCGACACCTGCCCCGAGGAGCAGGACAGCGAACAGCGCACCGACGAGAGGCTTCTTCATGTGGGGGTCCCCTCAAGTGACCTGGGCAGGGTCCTGTTGGCCCCCGCCCACCGAAGTCTCCTTCGGATTTGACATGCGCATGTTGGCGCACTGAAGGGGTCCCCACAAGGGGCGGTTTCAAGCCGTCGGCCTCAGACGGTGGCCGGCTCCACCGGGATCCAGAGCTCCGCCTCGCCCCGGGCACCGTCCTCCGAGAGCCGGACGCGCAGGATCTCGGGCCCCGGCCTGCTCCGGTACGGATTGGACGGGAACCACTGGGTGAACACGTCCCGCCACAGGTACTGGAGCGCCTGGGGGAAGGGCCCGGTGTTCTCGAAGACGGCCCAGGCGCCCGCCGGGACCACCAGTACATCCAGACCCTCGGGAAGTTCCTGGCTGTTCGTCACCACTGCGTGGTAGTAGTCGAGTTCGGTCCCTTCGGCACGACTCTGGTCGAGGTTGTCGCTGACCTGGACGATGCCCTCCGGCTGCTGGTCGGACAGGGCCGCGATGCGCGCCACGGTCTCCTTGTCGATGCCCCGGACGAACTCGGCGATGGCCGGGTTGACCCCCTCGTGCACCAGGGGGACCCGCGCCTTCCTGCCCGCCACCCGGAACTCGTCCTTCGCCACGATCCGGTACTCCATGCTGCTGCTCCCTTCGACCACGAGACGGAAGGACATCCGGGGCTGGGACCGCAGAACCGCACCGGTCCGCCGGGCCTCGCCCGGACCGACACCGTGCATGGCACGGAACGCCCGCGCGAACGCCTCGCCCGAGGAGTAGCCGTGGCGCACGGCGACCTCCAGCAACGTCCGCTCCCCGCCGAGCACTTCGGCGCCCGCGAGCGTCAGCCGCCTGCGTCGCACGTACTCCGACAGCGGCATCCCGGCCAGCGCGGAGAACATCCGCCGGAAGTGGTACTCCGACGTCATGGCGATCCGGGCCAGCTCGGCCGCCTCGATCTCCTGACCGAGACGGCACTCGATGTACTCCATGGCCTGGTTCAGCTTCTCCAGCACCCCGGACTCCTTCCCTTACGGACACTCACGTTAGGAACCGCGCACCACCGCGGGCCCGACATCCTGTGCCCGTTACGGTCGGGTGGCCGCCCACAGGGCCGGCGCCCCCGTCAGACCGGCGGCCGCCCGGCGTCCGTGAGGATGTGCTCCCTGCCCCAGGCGCCGAGCGGTCGCAGCGCCTCGTTGAGCCCGGCGCCCAGCGGGGTCAGCGAGTACTCGACGCGCGGCGGCACCTCGTCGTGCGCCTCGCGGTGCACGATGCCGTCCTCCTCCAGCTCCCGCAGATGCGACGCGAGCACCTTCTCCGTGATCCCGGGCACCATTCTGCGCAGTTCGCCGAACCGGCACGTGCGCTCGCCGAGCGCCCAGAGGATCAGCACCTTCCACTTGCCGCCGATCACGTCCATCGCGGCGTCGATCCCGCACACGTACGACCCCGGCCTCCGAACCGTGCCCACGCTCCACCCCTCCCACCTGCTCACTCACCCGGCGGTAACCACCCACAACGAAGTGCGTACTTGATCACCCCCGGCTCCCCGGCCAGCCTAATTGCCATGAATTCCGACGCATTTGAGAAGACTCCGCTCACCCTCCTCGGCCTCGGTGCCATGGGCACCGCACTCGCCCGCACCTGGCTCGACGCCGGCCACCCGCTCACCGTCTGGAACCGCAGCCCCGGCCGGGCCGAGTCGCTCGCCGCCCTCGGCGCGCGCGTCGTCGGAAGCGTCGCGGAGGCGGTCGCGGCGAGCGGCCTCGTCGTCCTCTGCCTGCTCGACGACGCCTCGGTCGACGAGACCCTGGACGGTATCGACCTGACCGGCAAGGACCTGGTCAACCTCACCACCTCCACCCCGGCCCTGGCCCGCTCCCGCGCCGCGTGGGCGCACGAGCGGGGCGCCCGTTTCGTGGACGGCGGGATCATGGCGGTCCCGCCGATGATCGGCGTCCCCGACTCCGGCGGCTACATCTTCTACAGCGGCTCACGTGCCCTCTTCGACGCCCACCGCGACACGCTGGCCGTACCCACCGGGACCTCCTACGTCGGTGCGGACGCCGGCTCCGCCGCACTGCACGACGTGGCGCTGCTGAGCGCCATGAACGGGATGTTCGGCGGGGTCGCGCACGCGTTCGCCCTGGTCCGCAAGGAGGACATCGAGCCGACGGAGTTCGCCCGGCTGCTCGCCGACTGGCTGGTCGCCATGGTGCCCTCGGTGCACCTGATGGCCTCCCAGCTGGCCGACGGCGACTACACGCGGGGAGTGGTGTCCAACCTCGCCATGCAGGTCGCGGGCAGCCCGACGCTGCTGCGCACCGCCGAGGAGCAGGGCGTCAGCACGGAGTTGCTGACTCCGTACCTGTCCCTGATGGAGCGCCGCCTGGCCCAGGGCCACGGTCACGAGGGCACGACGGGCGTGGTCGACCTGCTCGCCCGCTGACAGCGCGGCTACGCGGCCTCCGTCGCGGCCGCCTCCCTCGAAAGCTGCACCGCCTGGCGCAGGCTCAGACCCGGCTCGGCCTTGCGGAGCGCCTTGACCGCCGCGACCGCGTCGAGCGGGCCCTGGTGTCCGCCCGCCCTGATCCGGCGCCCCGCCCAGCGGCCCCGCAGCTCCGCGTCCGGTACGCCGGCCGCGTCGGCGACCACGGCGAGGGCTCGCTCCAGGCCGGGGCGTTCTTCCGCGCCGGCGGTCTCCAGCGCCTGCCGGAGCACCTCAGCGATGGCTTCCGCGTCGCGCACCACGACCACGGCCAGATCCTGCTTCCCGTTTCCGATCATGTGGTCATGGTTTCCGAAGAGAGTGGCCCTCTCACCCGAGTTGAGCCACATCTGAGGTACGGAGGAGGCGCCCGGTCCCCGGCGACCGGAGTCCCGGGGACCGAGGTCCCTGGGACCAGGTCGCCTCCGTCCCGGGCCGGAGGCGACCGTCCGCCCCCACTGCGTACCGTCGGGGTCATGACTTCCGACCGCGACCGCCTGCCCGACCTCGACGCCTACCTCGCCCGCATCGGCTGGACCGGGGAGCGTCGGCCCACCGCCGGCGTGCTGCGCTCCGTGCACCGGGCCCATGCGCTGGGCATCCCCTTCGAGAACCTGGACCCGGTCCTCGGCAGCGCGCCCTCGCTGGCCCTCGCCGACCTGGAGGCCAAGCTCGTACGCGGTGGGCGCGGCGGGTACTGCTATGAGCACAACACGCTGCTCGCCGCCGCGCTGACCGCGCTCGGCTTCAGGATCACCCTGCTGTGCGCCCGGGTCGTGGTGGGGGCCGGGCCCGGGGAGATCCGGCCGCGCACGCACATGCTGATGCTGGCCGAGGTGCCGGGCGAGGCGACGCCGTACCTGGCGGATGTCGGCTTCGGCTCCCCCGGCGCGCTGCTGGAGCCGATCCCGCTGGTCGCCGGAGCCGAGCTGCACGACGCCCCGCGCCGCCACCGGCTCGTGAACACCCCGCACGACGGGCCGCTGGCGCGGTGGGAGCTCCAGGCGTACAGCGCCGACGGGGCGTGGGAGTCCCAGTACGCCTTCACGCTGGAACCCTTCGAGGCGCCGGACTACGAGGTGATCAACTGGCACATCGCGACCAACCCGCGCTCCCCGTTCTCGCACCGCGTGTACGCCCAGCGCACCACCCCGGACACCCACCTCTCACTGACCGGCCGCACCCTCACGGTCACCGCGCCGGGCGGCACCCGCGAGGAACGCGAACTCGCGGACGGCGACGAGGTGCTGCGCGTACTGGCGGCCGACTTCGGCGTCCACCTGCCCCCGGGCACCCGGCTGCCGGAGTAGGAGGGAGAGGGGAGGGGAAGGCGAACGTCGTGGCGCATCTCACCCGTCCGCGTCCGTCACGCCCGGATTCCACCGCATTCGAAGCCCCGCCCCCGGCTCCGCCCGGCGTTCCCACGGTCACGGACGGTGGGCGCATGGCTATGGAAGACGGAGCGGTGCGGGGGAAATACCCGGGTGGGGCAACCGGGAAGGAAAGGCCGGGCAGGGCGCGGGGCGCGGTCGTAAGCTCCCAGACATGCAGGTCATCCAGTCCACGAAGCTCGCCAACGTCTGTTACGAAATCCGGGGCCCCGTGCTGGAGGAGGCGATGCGGCTGGAAGCAGCCGGTCACCGCATCCTCAAGCTGAACACCGGCAACCCTGCCGCGTTCGGGTTCGAGTGCCCGCCCGAGATCCTCGAAGACATACTGCGCAACCTCTCCGGGGCGCACGGCTACGGCGACGCGAAGGGGCTGCTGTCCGCGCGGCGGGCGGTGATGCAGCACTACCAGACCAAGGGGATCGACCTCGACGTCGAGGACATCTATCTGGGCAACGGTGTCTCCGAGCTGATCCAGATGTCGATGCAGGCGCTGCTCGACGACGGCGACGAGGTCCTCGTACCGGCTCCGGACTATCCGCTGTGGACCGCTTCGGTCTCGCTGGCCGGCGGCACGGCCGTGCACTACCGGTGCGACGAGCAGTCCGACTGGATGCCGGACCTCGCCGACATCGAGCGGCGGATCACCGACCGGACCAAGGCCCTCGTGATCATCAACCCGAACAATCCGACGGGTGCGGTGTACGACGACGAGATGCTGCGCGGGCTGACGGAGATCGCCCGGCGCCACAACCTGGTCGTCTGCTCCGACGAGATCTACGACCGGATCCTGTACGACGGGGCGACCCACACCCCGACCGCGACGATCGCGCCCGATCTGATGGTGCTCACCTTCAACGGGCTCTCCAAGAACTACCGGGTGGCCGGATACAGGTCCGGATGGCTGGCGGTCTGCGGTCCGAAGGCGCACGCCTCCTCGTACATCGAGGGGCTGACGATCCTCGCCAACATGCGGCTGTGCGCCAACATGCCCTCGCAGCACGCCGTGGCCACCGCGCTGGGCGGCCGGCAGTCGATCGACGACCTGGTGCTGCCGGGCGGGCGGATCCTGGAGCAGCGCGATGCGGCGTACGACCTGCTGACGCAGATCCCGGGCGTGACCTGCGTGAAGCCCAAGGGGGCGCTGTATCTCTTCCCGCGCCTCGATCCCAAGGTCTACAAGATCAAGGACGACCGGCAGATGGTGCTCGATCTGCTGCGGGCCGAGAAGATCATGGTCGTGCACGGCACCGGGTTCAACTGGCCCGAACCCGATCACTTCCGGGTGGTGACGCTGCCCTCGACCGAGGACCTGACGGACGCGGTGACCCGGATCGCGCACTTCCTGGACGGCTACGGCCAGCCGTAGCGGCCGGCCCCGGGTGCTCCGCCGAGGATTCCGCGGGAGCCAGGAATCGACCGCAGACAACTTTAGACTTAATCCAAGGTAGGATGGTCCCACTGCAACACCAGGAGGCCATCCATGTACGAACCGATCCGCACCAAATCGGTCCACACACCGGCCGACCACGCCGACGACTTCCCGCACCGCTCCCGCGAGGAAGAGCTGGACATCCAGCTCGCCGGGCACCTGGCCGCGCTCCTCGCGGTCACCGACGAGCTGGGCATCGGCGAGGCGGGCGACCGCATCGCCGTGCAGGTCGCCAGGCTGCGCGGCGCGCCGCCCGCCCGGCACGCCGGCCGCACCGACGCACCCGCACCGGCACTGCACCGCCGCGCCCACGCCCTCGCGGGCCGGGCACTGGTGGTGGCCGCGTCCCGCGCCGACACGGCCGTCGCGATCCTCGCGGCCGAGCGGATGGACGCCCACACCGCGGCGCTCGCCGCCGCCTCCGCCGCCTCGACGCGACTGGTCGGCGCCCACTGACGGCCCCGGCCCACGTGCCGTCGAGGCGCGTGGGCCGGGTGCCACCCAATTGCCGCACACGACCGCCCGCGCGACCCCGGGTCCGGCCCCGTTCAGGCCCTGCTCCGGCCCCGGTCAGGCGTTCACGAGTTCCCTCGAACCCAGCTTCTGCCGGGCGAATTCGAGGTTGCCGACCACGCGGTCGTGGTGCTCGGGAGGCACCTTGCCGCTCTTGAGGAGGCGTTGGCTGCAGCGCTCCGACTCCTCATAGTTTCCGGTCCAGTAAGCGGCTACGGCGAGTTCGTCGAGCGAGCACCAGTCGTACCACTCGAACTCGACGAACAGAATGTCTTCCGGGTACGGGATCTGTGCTGCTTGCTGCGCGAACATGTGCGCAAGTGGCCAGCGCCGGCCGTTCGTGCGGCAGTAGCGCGCGAGTTCACCGAGCGCTTCGGCGCGAGAAGGACGGCTTTCATGCGCGCGGAGGTAGCGGTCGATCACCTCGGCCGGCCGCTTGCCGAGCTCTGCCGCAAGCCGTGCGGCGTAGAGGTGGGAACAGAAGACTTCCTCCGCGAAACCGCCCATCCCTGCGCGGCGGTCGTAGGCGGCCAGTGACTTCTTCGGCTCTCCGGCATCCCGCCAGCTCTGGGCGAGGTAGAAGACGTAGCGGGAGTTGTCGGGTTCCTTGATCAGACCCTGTTGAAGGACCTTGGCGTCGCGCAGGTACTTCTTCCGCACTCCTTCTCCTCTCAGGCGTGCGCCGCCGCCCACCGAGAGGATGTTGGCGCCGTTGAATGTCCCGAGGGTGTACGGCGTTCCGCAGTCGATGTACTCGTGCAGGACGCCGACATAGCGCCAGGGCAACCGGGTCGAGACCAGAGCGGGGCGCCAGTGGGTGATGGGTCCGTCGTGCAGTGCGACTCGGTAGGCGTCGTGGGTCAGCTCCGGCATACGGAAGCCGGGCTCCACCTCCATCTCGTCGTCGGCGTCGATGAACAGCAGATAGTCCGCTTCGGCGCGCGCCAGGTCGATCGCCTCGCTGCGGCTCCCGTCGTATCCCTTCCAAGGACTTTCGTGCAGGGCGCCGGGCAGATCACTGAAGACGTCACGGATGACGTCCTGGGTGCCGTCGGTCGATCCCGTGTCCAGGATGACCCACGTGTCGATCAAAGGGCGCACGGATTCGAGGCAGCGTCTGATGACCGGGGCCTCGTTCTTGACGATCATGTTCAGGCAGACCGTTGATTTCACGGGTCACCTCCGACTCGGTGAGGTAGAAGACCGACGATGCGACGTCAGCTCGGACGCTTGAGCAGTACGAAGCCCTGTTCATTACTCACGGTGAGATACCCCTGTGCCCGCGCAGCGCCCAGGGCCTGCTGTTCCTGAAGGATGTTCAGCGGCCACCGCTGACTGAACGGCACCTTGGTGTCCACCATGATCCACTGAGGATTGGGACGGCTGTCGGGCCAGCCGTAGAGGCTGGCACTCGTACGGTTCGTGAGCTGGGGCACGAGCTCATTGGATGCCTGCACCGTGGCGCCGTCAGGGATCCGGTCCATCAGACGGTGGGCGACAGCGATGCGGGGATCGTCCCGCCAGCTGGCCGGCTGGACCAGCTGCCAGAACGGATACTGCGGAAGGACCAGGAGCGTGATCGCAGCGGAGCCGGCGAGGTATCGGCGCAGGCTGTTCCTGCTCGGGTTCCGTCGGATCAAGGCGTCGATGAAGGCCGCGAAGACGATCGGCATCAGAGTGAGCGAATAGTGGTAGACGGTGCCCCAGTGGGTGCTGAGCTCTGAGGCAGCCCGCCACATCAGGGTCGGCACCGCGATCCACATCAACGGGGACCGCAGGGCCAGGAACAGGGTCGGGGCCAGCACGAGCAGGAGCGTCGAGATCTTGGCCTCGGGGGTGATGAGACCGATCGTGCTCCTGTACAGCAGATGCGTCAGCCCGCCCTCACTGCCTTCCGAGCCGTTCAGGAAGCCCCAGTAGTCGTAGGACCCGCTCGGACTGAAGGCCGGCAGAATGACCATCGTCGCCAGCAGTGCCGCGGCCAGGCCGACTGCGGCGGTCGTGATCCCGAGCTTGCGGTCGCCACGCCAGGCGACGACGAGGCCGATCACGACCACGGTGAGCCCGAGGTCCTCCTTCACCAGCAGCAGGGGCAGAGCCCAGCAGACCGCGGCACGCATCCGGCCCGTCGCGAGAGCGGTGAGTGAGCACGCGAGAAGGGGGACGGCGAAGGCCCATTCATGGAAGTCGGAGCCGACCCCGCTCGCGAGACCCCAGGAGAGGCCGTAGCAGACCCCGATGACCGCGGCGGCGGGGGAGCCCAGCGCTCGGCGCGCCCAGAGAGTCAGGGGCAGAACGCTCGCGGCGATCAGCGCCGCCTGCACCACGAGCAGGGCCATCGCCGAAGGCCACAGCCAGTAGACAGGTACCACCAGGATCAGAATGGGAGAGAAGTGGTCTCCCAGGATGGGAAAGTCCGGTCCCTTGATCTCGGAGACGGGCAGGTGCCCATGCGCGTAGGAGCGGACGACCTGTTCGAAGATTCCCAGGTCGAAACTGTGGGAGAGCATGCGCTGATGGATACGCAGGGACAACGTCGCGTACGTGAAGAACAGTGCTCCCGCCAGGGCCCAGATCCACCACGGGCTGTCGGAGCGGCTCCCCCTGGACGGCTCGACCACCGGCCCTTCGTCCACAGTTGATTTTTGTTGCACCGGGAGCGTGGCACTGTCGGTGGGTGGGGCTTGCATGACTTATTCCTTCCGGAAAACTGACCCTGAGGACCTCAAGATGCCAGCAGCCTTCAAGGCCTGGCCCTGAGCCGCCATGTGCGCGCGCTGAATACTCCGAATAGCGGCACACCTGGGGCGTGGTGGAGTCACCCGCGCTTCTCGCGAGGGGCATTGACCGATGCCTGTCGCACCGTTACCGACTTGATGACGACAGCCTTCTTCGGCCTTCCGTCGGAGGATCCGTCCTGAGTCCCGTTGCTGGCGATCTCCTTCAGTACATCCAATCCGCTCACGACTTTCCCAAAGGGAGTCCACTCGGACGACATGGAGACATCAGGATCGGCGTAACTGATGAAGAACTGACTGCCGTTCCTGCCGGGAGCCGCCTTGGACATCGCCAAGGTGCCGGCCGAGTATTCGGCTCCGTCCAGATTTTCATCCTGGAAGAAATATCCCGGATCTGCCGCGCCTTTCCCCTCGGGGTCACCGCAGTCCAGTACGTAAATCCCTCGGGTCGTGACGCGGTGACACGCGCTGCCGTCGTAGTACCCCTTCCGCGCCAGGAAGGAGAAGGAGTTGGTGGTGCAGGGCGCCTTGTCGGTCAGGGCCTCGAAGGTGACGGTTCCCCGGTTGGTCACGATTTCTGCCGTGTATGGCCGAGCAGCGGCCGATGCATTGAAAGTGGGAATTCCCACGGGCTTTGCACCATTGGTGAGGTTGTATGAGCAAGCGGCCGGCGCCTTCGCATCGACGCTGTTTCCCGTCAGGGAGACCGCCGCCCATGTCAGCCCTGAACACGTCGCGGTTACGGCGAGCGCGACCGCCGCCACCTTGGCCACGCGCTTCCTGGCCCTGGTGAAGAAATTCATCTTTCCTTGAAAATCCCTGACGGACATTCGAGCCTCGATTTGGAAAGTGGGAACTGATGAAGCATGCAGAGCGTATCCATCCGTCTGGGTGTCGGCCGCACCGACACTCACTCGGAACTAAACCCGCTACGGGGCTGCATGGCCCAACTCTTCCGGGCTCATTCTCTTTCGGCCCCTCCCTCGTTCTGCCGATCGCCTGAACGCCTGGTGTGCCTCGCCCACTTTCTTGCACATGCACCCGAGTGTTGCGTCAGAGGCTCTGCATGCCTCGTCAAGACCACTCCATTCGGTTCCCCAAGGAGCAAACTCATGAGTCCTGAGAACAGGACCCCCTCACGTCTTGGCCCGGTGCCCCGCGGTCGCAGGTGGCTGGCCGGCGGTGCGATGGCAACGCTGAGCCTCGTCGTGCTGGGCTTCTCCAGTCCTGTGGTGGCGGCCGCCCAGAACTTCTCTCCGAGCGCGACGAACCGGCCTGCGCTTATGGGCGGTGACAAGTGCAAGGAGCAGAAGAACAAGCACGACAAGGACGAGTGCTGCGACAACCACAAGAACAAGCACGACAGGGACAAGTGCAAGGAGGAGAAGGGCAAGCGCGGGCCCACCGGGCCCACCGGGCCGACGGGGCCGAAGGGACCGACCGGCGCCACGGGTGCGACCGGTGCCACGGGTGCGACCGGCGCCACGGGTGCGACCGGCGCCACGGGTGAAAACGGCGAGAACGGAGCCACCGGAGCCACCGGCCCCACCGGCCCCACCGGACCGACCGGCGCCACGGGTGAAAACGGCGAGAACGGCGCCACCGGAGCAACGGGACCGACCGGACCCACGGGGCCGACCGGCGCCACGGGTGAGAACGGCGAGAACGGAGCCACCGGCCCCACGGGGCCGACCGGCGCCACCGGCGCCACGGGAGCCACCGGCGCGACCGGCCACACCGGCGCGACCGGCGCCACGGGAGCCACCGGTGCGACCGGCGCCACGGGAGCCACCGGCGCGACCGGGCCGTGCGTCTCCATCGACTCCTTCCAGACCGACGCCGAGCGGGAGGTCAAGGCGGTGCTGGCCCCCGACGGGTCGGCGTTCGGGGGTGTTGTTGACTTCAACACGGTCCCGCCGTACGCGTGGACGCCCCTCACCACTAACGGCTACCCGCCCAACCCCTGTGGCATCACGGTCACCGAGCACAACAACATCGTCAGGTTCCAGGTGGTCGACACCGACGGAGATGTCTTCTCACTCACATGCAGACTGCAGGGGGGCGAACCTCAGACGCTCGATTGCGGCGACGCGACGTGGGTGCCGGCCAACATGCAGGTGCCCCACGCGACCCTGGCCGGCGCCGGCGCGCCGCCGCGCGTGAACGAGCAGCCGCTGAACGGGAGCCAGCAGTCCAGCTACCGGGACACGCTGGACCAGCTGCTGAACAGCCTCGACCTCAACAGGACGGCGGCGGACGCAATCGAGAAGGGACTCTCGAAGAGCAAGAAGGAGTCCTGACCTCGTTGGGATCCCTCTGAAGTGTGCCGTGCCCGGGATCGTCCGGGCACGGCACGCGTGCGTGCGCCCTGCGGCGCGGTGCACGTCCCGCCGCGGGTGGTTCGCAGCAACTACCCCGTCGCCGCCAGCTCGCGTGCCCGTAACCGGCCACCGGCGGGTCGTCGGATGCGGGGCGCTTTCTGGGCCCCGTCGGGCGGGCCGGAAGACCGGCCCGTCCGACGGGAAGCCGCCCGACTACCGCCGGACGCGCACCGTCCCCGACGCCGTCGAGTCCGTGTGCAGAGCGTCGCCGGCGTAGCTCACCGTGTACGTCACCTCGCCGGTGGCGCGGGGCAGGTCGTTGATGGTGAACGTGCCGTCGGCGGCGACGGCGGCCGAGGTCAGCGTGCCGGTGCCCTTCCGGTCGGTGCGCACCACGGACAGGGTGATCCCGGCGGGCAGCGGCCGCCCCTGGCCGGTCAGGGTGCCGGTGATCGTCAGCCCGGCGCTCTTTGTCGCCTCCGCCGGGGCGG
Source organism: Streptomyces sp. NBC_00376 (assembly GCF_036077095.1). NCBI lineage: Bacteria > Bacillati > Actinomycetota > Actinomycetes > Kitasatosporales > Streptomycetaceae > Streptomyces > Streptomyces sp. NBC_00376. The sequence goes on from NZ_CP107960.1 coordinate 3,330,598, forward strand.
TGAGAGCGATGGTGGTCGGGGCCTTGTCGACCGTGACGGCGAGCGTGGTGTCCTCGGCCGGACGGTGGGTGACGTCACCGGTGAACGAGACGGTGTAGGTGGCGTCGCCGACCAGCGACGGTACGTCGAGAACGGTGAACGATCCGTCCGCGTCGACCTCGACGGGAGCGAGCTTGCGGTCGCCGTTCGCGTCATGCCGTACCGCCGACACCCTGACCGGCTCGGCGGGCGCGGGCCCGTCCAGCTCCAGCCGGCCCCTGATCCCGACCGGTTCGCCGACGACCGGCCGCCCCGGAGTGGTGGAGAGCGAGCCGGTGAACCGGGAGTCGTACTGGGCGGCCGGGGGCTGGATGACGTGCAGCCAGTACTCGTTGCCGTAGGCGTTGGTGGTGACGGCGAACAGCCGCGAGCCGTCCTTCGACCAGCCGAGCCCGCGCGGCGCGATCCGGTCCCCGTCGAGCGCGCCCTCGAAGGCGAACTCCAGCGGAGCCGTACCGGCCGCCGGGTCGGCCGGCTGCACGAGCAGGTCGACCGTGCTCCCGGTCGCGGCGGCGCCCCTGGCTATGTAGGTGCCGTCGCCGCTGAAGGCCACGGCGGACGCCACGGCCCCCTCGGGCAGCGGCTGGTACCCGGCCGGCGCGTCGGACAGGTCGGCGGCGTCCAGCAGCCGGGTGCCGTACGCGGCGTCGGCGACGGCGATCCGCCGCCCGTCGGGCGACTGCGCCGTGTCCCGCACGTCGAGCGCGCCCCGGCCCTCGGCGTCCGCGAACCGGCGCTCCGGGCCGCGCACGAGCGTGTCGCCGCTCGCGTCGAGCGTGGTGAGGAACGGGTCGGCCGCACCGGGGCTGCGGGTCTGTGCCATCACGATGCGGTCCGGGGCCTCGGGGCCGCTGGTCAGCCGCAGCCGGCCCGCGCCGTTCCATCCGGTGTTCGTGGCCTGGTTCCCGCTCGTGCCGTACAGCCAGGTCGTGTGAGTCTCGCACTCGGAGTAGTACGGCGTCTCGGTGTGCCACTCCCTGCCGCCCGCGAAGGCGACATCGCGCGGGCAGCCCACGTCGTACGCGGTGAACGTGAAGCCGGTGCGCTGCTGCGTCACGGTGTCGAACACGAGGATGCCCGAGGACTGCGAGACGTAGAGCGTGCCGCCGTCGGCGCTCAGGGCCATCCCGGACGGTGCGGTGCCGGTGGGCAGCGAGCCGACCTTCTGGCCCTGGAAGTTGTAGACATGGACCTGGTTCGCCACCCGGTCCCGGCGGTCGTCGGTGATGTAGACCCGCTCGTGCGCCGAGTCGACGACCATGGCCGAGTACGACGAGATCGGCAGCTTGGCCACGGTGTCACCGGCCACCGGACCGTCGGCCGCGAGGGCGGCGGACGGCGCGACGGCGGTGAGCCCCGCGGTGCCGAGCGTCAGCGCGGCGAGCGTCGCCGCGATGCGTATGCGGTGCTGATTCCTTCTCAACTGAGTCCCCCACAGGCTCTGTTGGCCCCCGGCCGACCAAGCCGGAGACATGTGAAGGAACATCGAATCTTGTGAAGGAGCCGTGCGCAATATCAAGGCGATGCCCGGTGGTTCCCCACGAAAGGCGCAGGAGGACAGGAAGAACACGAAAAGGGGCGGCCCCCGGAATCGTGAGGGGATTCCGGGGGCCGGACCGCGGCGGGCTGTTGACCCCACAGGTCAGGGCGGACGTCCGAGGCCCGGCCGCGGGGGTGTGCGGGGCGCACCCCTCCCGGGGTGCGCCCGGGGGCATCAGCCCAGGCGCTCGACCAGCGCGCGGTACTCGTCCCACAGCTCCTTCGGCGTGTGGTCGCCGAAGGTGTTGAGGTGCTCGGGGACCAGCGCCGCCTCCTCGCGCCAGACCTCCTTGTCGACGCTGAGCAGGAAGTCCAGGTCGGACTCGGAGAGGTCCAGGCCGTCGGTGTCGAGGGAGCCCTTGGCCGGCAGGATGCCGATCGGGGACTCGACGCCCTCGGCCTTGCCGTCGAGGCGCTCGACGATCCACTTCAGGACGCGGCTGTTCTCGCCGAAGCCGGGCCACACGAACTTGCCCGCGTCGTTCTTGCGGAACCAGTTCACGTAGTAGATCTTCGGGAGCTTGGACTGGTCCTTGTCGGCACCGACCTTGACCCAGTGGTTCATGTAGTCGCCCATGTTGTAGCCGCAGAACGGCAGCATGGCGAACGGGTCGCGGCGCAGCTCGCCGACCTTGCCCTCGGCGGCGGCGGTCTTCTCGGAGGCCACGTTGGCGCCGAGGAAGACGCCGTGCTGCCAGGTGAAGGACTCGGTGACCAGCGGGACGGCCGAGGCGCGGCGGCCGCCGAAGAGGATCGCCGAGATCGGCACGCCCTTCGGGTCCTCCCACTCGGGCGCGATGATCGGGCACTGGCCCGCCGGGACGGTGAAGCGGGCGTTGGGGTGGGCGGCCGGGGTGTCGGACGCGGGCGTCCAGTCGTTGCCCTTCCAGTCGGTGAGGTGGGCCGGAGCGGTCTCCGTCATGCCCTCCCACCACACGTCGCCGTCGTCGGTGAGCGCGACGTTGGTGAAGACGGAGTTGCCCCACATCGTCTTCATGGCGTTGGCGTTGGTGTGCTCGCCGGTGCCGGGCGCGACACCGAAGAAGCCCGCCTCCGGGTTGATCGCGTACAGCTGGCCGTCCTCGCCGAAGCGCATCCAGGCGATGTCGTCGCCGATGGTCTCCACGGTCCAGCCGGGGATCGTCGGCTCCAGCATGGCGAGGTTGGTCTTGCCGCAGGCGGACGGGAAGGCCGCCGCAATGTACTTGGGGGCCTCAGCCTCGCCCTGCGGCGGGGTGAGCTTGAGGATCAGCATGTGCTCGGCGAGCCAGCCCTCGTCACGCGCCATGACGGAGGCGATGCGCAGCGCGTAGCACTTCTTGCCGAGCAGGGCGTTGCCGCCGTAGCCGGAGCCGTAGGACCAGATCTCGCGGTCCTCGGGGAAGTGCGAGATGTACTTGGTGGAGTTGCACGGCCACGGAACGTCCTCCTGGCCCTCCTCCAGGGGTGCGCCCAGCGTGTGGACGGCCTTGACGAAGAAGCCGTCGGTGCCGAGCTCGTCCAGGACGGCCTGTCCCATGCGCGTCATGGTGCGCATCGAGACGGCGACGTACGCGGAGTCGGTGATCTCGACGCCGATCGCGGAGAGCGGGGAGCCCACGGGGCCCATGCAGAACGGGACGACGTACATCGTGCGACCGCGCATCGAGCCGCGGAAGACGCCCTTCTCGCCCGTGAAGATCTCCCGCATCTCGGCGGGGGCCTTCCAGTGGTTCGTCGGGCCGGCGTCCTCCTCCTTCTCGGAGCAGATGAACGTGCGGTCCTCGACGCGGGCGACGTCGCTCGGGTCGGACGCGGCGTAGTACGAGTTCGGGCGCTTGGTCTCGTCGAGCTTGGTGAACGTGCCCTTGGCCACGAGCTCCCCGCACAGGCGCTCGTACTCGGCCTCGGAGCCGTCGCACCAGACCACCCGGTCCGGCTCGGTTATCGCTGCGATCTCGTTCACCCAGGAGACGAGCTCCTGGTGATCGGTGGGGACGGTGAGGGGAGCCGCGATGTCGCGCGCCACGATCGCTCCTTGATGAGGGTGTCTGTTTGGTAGTTGCCCCGTGGGGGCTGCGACCCGGATGCTTCTACCCCTTCGAATCCCGTTGGCGCTCATCCGGTGCCGACCGCACTCATTTGATCATCCGACCGTTTCGCCCATATGTCCAGGGGGGTGCACACGTGAGCATTGCCACTCGTATCGGTTACCTACGGTCGCGTAGGTACGATGCGGGAATGACTGCTGCCGCCGCCGCGCCCGCGCCCGCCGGGCTGGAACCAGCCGAGTCCGACCCCGTCCCGGTGAAGCCGCGGCTGCGCGGCTGGCTGCACGCCGGAATGTTCCCCGCCGTGATCGTCGCGGGGGTGGTGCTGATCGCGTTCACGGACAGCCCCGTCGGCCGGATCGCCTGCGGCATCTACACCCTGACCGCGTGCCTGCTGTTCGGTGTGAGCGCGCTCTACCACCGGGGCACCTGGGGCCCGCGCGGCGAGGCGGTGCTCCGCCGGCTCGACCACGCCAACATCTTCCTGATCATCGCGGGCACGTACACCCCGCTGACCCTGCTGCTGCTCCCCGAGTCCACCGGGACGCCGCTGCTGTGGGCGGTCTGGGCGGCCGCCGCCGCGGGGATCGCCTTCCGGGTGTTCTGGGTCGGCGCGCCGCGCTGGCTCTACACGCCCTGCTACCTGGCGATGGGCTGGGCCGCGGTCTTCTTCCTGCCGGACTTCATGCGCACCGGCGGGATCGCCGTGCTGGTGCTGGTCGTCGTCGGCGGGCTGCTCTACAGCGCCGGCGGCATCATCTACGGCATCAAGCGCCCCAACCCCTCGCCGCGCTGGTTCGGCTTCCACGAGGTGTTCCACTCGCTGACCCTGGCGGCCTTCGTGGTGCACTACGTCGGCATCTCGCTGGTGGCCTACAACCACCACTGAGCGGCGTCCTGACCGGTGCAGGCGCCCCGCCGATGCCGGACAATGGCGGCCATGGCCGCCACCTCCCGTACCCGTTCCGTTTCCGCTCCGGGGCCGCAGTTGGGGCTGCGCGAGCGGAAGAAGCTCAGGACCCGGATCGCGATCCGGCAGGCCGCGTACCGGCTGATCGCCGAGCAGGGGTACGACGCGACGACGGTGGAGCAGATCGCGGCGGCGGCCGACGTGTCGCCCAGCACCGTCTTCCGGTACTTCCCGGCCAAGGAGGACATCGTCCTCACCGACGAGTACGACCGGGTCCTGGAGGCCGCCCTGCGCCGCCGCCCGGCCGGTGAGCCGCCGCTGGAGTCGCTCCGGCACGTCCTGACCGGGACGCTCGCGGCGTTCCTGGCGACCGGGGAGGAGGAGCTCCGGCAGCGCACCCGGCTGATGGTGGAGGTGCCGGCGATCCGGGTCCGGATGGCGGAGAGCATGTCGGGCACCGCCGAGGTGCTGGCCGGCGCGCTCGCCGCCCGCAGCGGCCGCGCCCCCGGCGACCTGGCGGTCCGGGTGTTCGTCGCGGCGGTGCTGGGCACGCTGCGCGAGGTGACGCTGTACTGGGGCGAGCGCGGCCAGGAGGACGACCTCGTGGCGCTGATCGGCCAGGCCCTGGACACCCTGGAGGACGGCCTGCGGCTGTGACCGGTACGGAGGACGGCCTGCGGCTGTGGCGGCCGGGGCCCGGAAACCGGCCCCGGCCGCCCGCCGGTCCTCAGCGGCCCCCGAGGCTCCGCGCCAGCTCTCCCGCGTCCGTCGTCGGCGCATCGCACACGAAGTGCCTGCACACGTACGCCGTCGGTGCCCCGCCCACCATCGGCCGGTCCGCCAGCAGCGGGAACTCGGCCCCGCCCGTCTCCCCGGCCGCCACCACCGCGCCCGGCGCCGTGCCGAGCAGCGCCGTACGGTGCAGCTCGCCGCCGACCGGTCCGGCGACGGCGACCTCGCGCGGCCCGTCGAGCAGGGCCTCCGCGACCGCGAGCCCCCAGCCGGTGAACCGGGGAGCCCGCGGCCCGAGCGCCTTGATCACGCCGAGCGCGCCCTCCGCGGCGGTGCGATGGGCCTCGGAACCGGTGTGCGCGGCGTACGAGAGCAGCGCCCCGGCCGCCGCCGTCCAGCCGGCCGGGGTCGCGTTGTCGGTGGGGTCCTGCGGGCGGCGGATGAGCTGCTCGGCGTCGTCCGCCGCGTCGTACAGCTGGCCGCCCTCGCCGGTGAAGTGCTGGAGCACGATGTCGAGCAGGAAGCCGGCGAACTCCAGCCAGACACCCTCGCCGGTGACCGAGGCCAGCGCGAGGAAGCCCTCCGCCACGTCGCCGTAGTCCTCCAGGACCCCTGCGTGCCCGCCGGACCGCCCGTCCTTCGAAGTACGGTCCAGCCGGGCGACGGCGCCCATGTGCACCCGTACCAGCAGGTCGGCGGCCTCGGTGGCGCGCTCGACGAGGTCGGGCCGGCCGAAGTACGCCCCCGTCTCGGCGAGCGCGGCGATCGCCAGACCGTTCCAGGCGGCGACCACCTTGTCGTCCCGGCCGGGGCGCGGGCGCGTCTCACGGGCGGCCAGCAGCGCGGCCCGCACCCGGGCGACCCGGTCCGGGTCCGCCCCGGCGCCCTCCGGCGCGAGCTGGAGCACCGAGGATCCCTCCTCGAACGTGCCCTCCTCCGTCACCCCGAAGTACTCCGCGGCGAAGGCCGCGTCCTCCTCCCCCAGCGCCTCCCGCAACTGCTCGGGCGTCCACACGTAGTACGCGCCCTCGACGTGCCGCCCGTCGCCGCCCTCGCCGTCCTCGCTGTCCGCGTCGAGCGCGGAGGCGAAACCGCCCTCGGCGGTGCGCAGTTCGCCCACCATGAAGTCGGCGGTCTCCAGGGCGATCCGGCGGGCCTGCTCCGAGCCGGTGGCCCGCCACAGGTGCGCGTAGACCCGGCAGAGCAGCGCGTTGTCGTAGAGCATCTTCTCGAAGTGCGGCACCAGCGCGCCCCCGGACCGCTGGCGCAGCACGTACCGGTGGAAGCCCCCGCCCAGCTGGTCGAAGAGGCTCGACCGGGCCATGGCCGCGCACAGCCCCTCGGCCATCTCCAGCGCCCCCTCGGACTCCGTCCGGGCGTGGTGCCGCAGCAGGAACTCGATCACCATGCTCGGCGGGAACCTGGTGTCACCGGAGCCGAGCCAGCCGCTCTCCGGGTCGTACTCCCGGCTGACGCCCAGCAGCGCCCGCGCGAGCTCCGCCTCGCCGGGGACCCCGCCGGCCCCGTGGTCCAGCTGCCGACCCGCCAGATCGCGGGTGATCTTCTCGGCGACCTCCCCGACCTCCGCGCGCCGGCCGGTCCAGGCGCTGTGCACGCCTTCGAGCACCTGCCGGAAGGACGGCATGCCGTGGCGGGCCTCGGGCGGGAAGTAGGTGCCGAAGTAGAACGGCTCGCCGTCCGGCGTCATGAACACGGACATGGGCCAGCCGCCCTGCCCCGTGGCGGCCTGCACGGCCTCCATGTAGACGGCGTCCACATCGGGCCGCTCCTCGCGGTCCACCTTGACGGACACGAAGTGCTCGTTCATGTACGCGGCGGCGTCGTCGTCCTCGAAGGACTCGTGCGCCATGACGTGACACCAGTGGCAGGCGCTGTAACCGACGCTCAAGAACACCGGGACGTCGCGCCGCCGGGCTTCTTCGAACGCGTCCGGCTCCCAGGGCCACCAGTCGACCGGATTCTCAGCGTGTTGCAGCAGATAAGGCGAGGTCGCACCAGCCAACCGGTTCATGATCCCAGCCTCTCACAATGCCCGACCCCGCCGGTGAGGCCCGCGCGGGCCCTGCCTCGCTTGGCCGAACCGTACGCATGCGCCATCGAGTGGAGGACGCCGACCTCTCCACCCCATGGCAACCCGCCTGGGGCGAGCTTCAGTTGAGACGGTTCGCCGAGCGGGCCCGGAGCGTCCCGCCCGGCGGGCCATGCAGGCGGACAGGCCCTCGCACTCTTACGAACCGGACGTTCCGGCAGCACAGGACAGTAGGCTGAGCCCAGCAGCGCCGGAAGTGCCGAGGCTCCTCGAAGGAGGTGCACCATGACCGCCGAGATGGTGGCGCCCGCGTGGATGCATACGCAGATCAGCGCGGAGCAGTACGACTCCTGGTCCGAGGAGCAGTGTGCCGGCATCGAGATCGTGGACGGAATGGTCGTCGTGAGCCCGAGCGCCTCCAAGCGGCACAATCGACTGGCCCGCATCCTGGCCAATGCCCTGGACGCCGCCGCGGGCCCGGACTGGAACGCCGACACTGACTTCGACGTCCGCTTGCAGGATGTTCCCCTCACCAATCGCCGCCCAGATGTCATCGTCTACCGGGCGGAGACCATCGACCTCACGCCCACCCGCCCCGAACACGTTCTCCTGGTCGTCGAGGTCGTGTCGCCCGGCTCGGAGACCACCGACCGGGTTGTGAAGGTGGACCAGTACGCCAAGGCCGGCATCCCCTTCTACTGGCGGGTCGAGCAAGCGGCCACCGGTGTCCCGATCGTCTACACCTACGTCCTCGACCCCGCCACCAAGGCTTACAGGGACGGCGAGATGTTCACCGGCACAGTGAAGGCCACCGCACCTTTCTCCATCACGGTCGATCTTGGGGTCCTGTAAGGACGGAGAGGTCTCGCTTTCGACATCTGACCGTTGGCGCTCGGATAGTCGTCGTTCGCGGGCGATCGGAACACTCCCCGCCTTCGGGCCGGATGCATCACCCTGCGGATGCCATGCCAGGCCGGTCGCGGGCCGGAACGTGGCACTGCGGGCAGGTGCGAGCTGACATGTTCGACCACCAGCTGACCATCCGTGCGCGCCACGACCACGGGATCGAGTGGTGCGTCGATCCCAGCACCCCACTTCTTGTGCAAGTGACAGTAACTGAAGTACCGTGCGGAACATGCAAGATGACGCATGGTCACCACCTTCTGTCCTACTGACGGTCGATCTCGTGATCCTGACGCTGCGGGAGAATCGTCTGCACGTCCTCCTGGTGGAGCGGGGCGAAGATCCCTTCCGGGGCATGCTCGCGCTGCCCGGAGGATTCCTGAACCACGATGGCGAGGAGATCCTGGACGCCGCCCACCGCGAACTGAGTGAGGAAACGGCCCTGACCTCCGGCTGGGTGCACCTCGAACAGCTGGCGGTGTACGGAAGCTCGGGCCGCGACCCGCGGGGCCGAGTCGTCTCCGTAGCTCACCTGGCGATCGCACCGGGGCTGCCCGACCCTGTCGCGGGGACGGATGCCACCGATGCCGCGTGGATTCCCGCAGAAGCCGTCCTGTCCGGCGAGGCTGCCCTCGCCTTCGACCACCGCCGAATCGCCGCGGACGGGATCGAACGCGCGCGCACCAAGATTGAATTCTCGGCGCTGGCCACCGCGTTCTGCGGGGAGAGCTTCACCATCGCAGAGCTTCAGCAGGTGTACGAGGCCGTCTGGGGCACCCCGCTCGACACCCGCAATTTCTATCGGAAGGTCCAAGCCGCGAAGGGATTCATCGTCCCCGCCGGCACGGACCGCAGGACCACCGGAGGACGGCCCGCACGGCTGTACCGGGCCGGTCCGAACACCGTGCTGTTCCCACCGCTGATCCGACCCGCGCCATCTGCGACGGAAGGGAACACGAGAGGGGAAGAGGAGTAGATGCCGAACGGCCCGGTGGTGATTCTCACCGCCCTCAATCTTGAATATCAGTCCGTGCGCCAGAGGCTGGCGGATCTTCAGGTGCATCGCCATGAGCGCGGTACCCGGTTCGAAGTGGGCACCGTGCGGGGCACATCGTGCCGTGTCGCGCTCGGCCTGACGAACAAGGGGAACCATTCCGCCGCGGTCATCGCAGAACGCGCCATCCAGGAGTTCTCGCCGGTGGCCGTGCTGTTCGTCGGAGTCGCCGGCGCCCTGTGGGACGCCACCAGGCTGGGTGACGTGGTGATGGCGTCACACGTGTACGCCTACCACGGCGGGACCAGCGAGGACGACGGGCTCAAAGCCCGTCCTCGGGCGTGGGAAGCGCCGCACGGCATCAGCCAGCTCGCCTCGCACCTGGCCCGTATGGACGACTGGGCGGACCCCACACCCAGTCACGAGGACGGACCGCAGGTGCGTTTCGGGGCGATCGCCGCCGGCGAGATCGTCCAGAACTCAAGGATCTCGGCCGAGGCGAAGTGGATCCGACAGCACTACAACGACGCGCTCGCCATCGAGATGGAGGCGGCCGGTGTGGCCCAGGCCGGCCATCTCAGCGGAGCGCCGGTGGCCATCGTCCGGGGGATCAGCGACCGGGCGGACGGCACGAAGAACAGTTCAGAGGACCGCAACTGGCAGCCGCGGGCCGCGGCGAACGCGGCGGCATTCGCCATCCGGTTGGCAGTGGAACTGGTGGGCGAGCAGGAAGAGGCCGCAATGCCCCAGGACGACAGGGCCCGCTCGGCCGACCGGTTCGACCGGCGCGTCAGCAACACCGTCCACAACAGCACCGTCGGCATCATGGCCGGCTCAGCCACGGGCAGCAGTGTCCACATGAGCGGGGCCTCGAAGGCATCCGGCCCGACGGACCTGATCACGGAACTGAACGGTTTCCGCGATCAGCTGGGGTGGCACCGCACCGAGGGTTTCCTCGACGAGGACAGCTACCGGGAAGCCCTGACCGATCTGGACTCCGCGCTCCGGTCGGCCGGGGAGCGCACCCCTGAATCGTCGAAGCGGACGGTCATGACGCTCAAGAGGCTGCGCGGACTGGTCGCGGAGTGCCCCGCGCTGGTGGCCACGTTGGCTCCCCTGGTCACTGCGGCCGGTGACCTGACATGAGCCACGACGACGGTGCCGCGTACAGCTCGGCCGCGTACAACTCCACCATCGGGATCCAGGCCGAGACCGTGCACGACTCCACGATCTACTTCGTCCACCCGGACGCCTCGCCGCAGGAGAAGTACCGGGTCGGCGTACAGCTCCTGGAGGACGGCGTCCCCAGCCGCGCCCGCGAAATGATCACTGATGCGATCGTCCACGGGCACGACGGCACGGAGGTTCGTTTCCACTGGGTGCTCGCCATGCTCAGCGCACGCACCCACCACGACCTGACCACCGAAGAGGTCGAGCGGCTGCGCTACGCCTCCCGGCTCGTGCGGAACTACGCCGAGGACGAGTGGAAGGAAGCCCTGCGCGTCACTTTCGACCTGTTGGCGGTACTCAGCACCACCGGCAGCGAGACCGGCCCAGTGCTGAAGCAGCTGCACGACCTGCCGCTCCGCCAGTACGACGCGATCCTCCGCCACCTCGACGTCATACTCACCGGAGGGCTGAAGGACGACCTGTGGGCGGAGACCCTCGGACAGGCCAGGGCGGAGCGCTTCGACAACGACCGGGCCCAGCGGGTCTGGGCCTACTTCGCACCCGCCCCCATAGGGGCGCGGGCCGTTCGGCCCCGCCCGAGCACCGCTGCCGCCGCCAGGGCGGCCCTCCCTGTCCGGGCGGTCCTGTTCGTCGTCAGCAGTGCGCTCCTCTGGGCCATGGCACTGGTCGCGAATCCGGCCCAGGCGATCGCCGAATTACCAGTGGCACTCGGCGCGGGCCTGACCGCGGCCCGCTTCGGCGGCCGGTGGTGGGGCCAGGAGCCCGGGCCGGGCCCCACGGCCGAGGCCCACGTCTCGCACCCGCGCGATCCCGCCTCCGCCGAGGACAAGTTCACCAAGCGCGTCATTCATTCGTTCGATCACTACTTCAGTGTTCGCAGGCCCCACGGGTTCACCTCGGACGCCTGGCTCGCCCACACGATTCAGATCCGCAGAAGCCTCGCCGCCGAGATCGCGGACCTCTACCGGGAGAGCCGGATCGGTGTGGAGCGGGTCGACTGGCTGATCCGGTACCTCGCCGAGGACGCCCGAAATCGCTACAACAACGGCACCTTGTTCGACCAGCGCCGCCAGGACCAGACTCCGGGCAGGACGAAGGCCCTGACCATGGCGGCCCTCGCTGTTCTCGGCGGGGCGGCTCTGGCCGCGTTCGGCACGGCGGTCTCCGGTGCCGCCCCACAGCGGGCTCTGTGGGCGTTCCTGGCCGTGCTCGGTGCGGCCTGGTCCGGGCACGAGACCGTTTTCCGATGGCTGGAGGTCCAGCGTGAAGAGCGCCGGCTGAATCGGGAGACTCAGGAGTACCTCGAACAGCTGACCGCACGGCAGATCGCCCATCAGCGCTGGCAGTCGTTGCTGGACGAGACGCGCCCCAGCGAACTGGAGATGGAGACCTGGCTCACCTGCGACAAGACTCTGTTCGTCGATGAGGCGCTCCGGCACCACCGGCTCACCTGGCGCGACCTGATCACCCACACCATCCTGGTGGCCCCGGGGCCTTCCTACAAACGTGGCCGGGTACGAGGCGGCCCATGGCGGTACTCGCACTATGTGTTCCGCCTGTTCCTTTTCACCCAGGACGGCATCCGCGAGATCAGCTCCGAGTTCAACTTCTCCGACGCAACGCGCAGGAACGAGCAGCGGAACAACTACCGGTTCGACGCGCTGACCTCCGTGCAGGTGACGGAGAACGCCGACGTCGGTTACGACCTGGAGCTCGTCCTCTCCAACGGACCGGCCAGGAAGATCCGCGTCAAGGACGCCGACGCCCATCAACTGGCGCCGACCGAGAATTCCCAGGAAATCTCCGAGATCAACCTCAGCTCGGCCGGCTCCGCCCACACCTTCCGCCTCCTGGAGGGGATAGCGGCGGACGGGAAGGGCTGGATCGAACGGCACGGCCCCGACAGCCTGGCGCCCTTCCAGATCGCCGGCTGAACCAGAGCTCGATCATAGGAGCGCCTGTGACCTCCACGGATGACGTCACCGAGAGCAAGATCCTTCTGGCCGAGTACGACTGTCTCAAGGAGGAACAGAAGAACCGCATAGGGTTCCGCGACAACCTGCTCTACTTCACGCTCGCCGCAGCCACTGCGGTCGTGGCAATCACCGCCCAGAGCGGACAGTCCCGACTGCTGCTCTCCGTCCCCGCGATCTGTCTGATCCTGGGCTGGACCTACCTGGTCAACGACGAGAAGATCTCGGCGATCGGCTGCTACGTCCGCGACCGGCTGGGACCGCGCCTGGGGGAACTCACCGCCACCCACGGCGCAGTGTTCGGCTGGGAGATCTACCACCGCAACGTTGCGGGCCGCACCGTGCGCAAGCGGCTGCAGACCGCGGTGGACCTGTTCACGTACCTGGTCCTGCCCATGGTCTGCACGACCGCGTTCTGGTGCTCTCCCGTCGTTCAGCCCCTGCTCCTGCTCGCTTCTCTCGGGCAGACGCTCGCCCTGGCCGTACTGGGCTGGCAGTTCCTGCGTCGTACGGAGCGGTAGCACCAAGCCTCGCCAGGCACGCGCACGACCCCTCCGGCCGCACGGTGCGAGTCGAACTCCGCTGTGCAGTCAGCAGGCGTGCCCTGCCGCTGGGCGCCCTCCGACCTGGATCGGCCCGGCCCGATCCGGCCCGATCCGGACGGAAGACCCTAGAGGCGCCCGGTCCTGGCGCGGAGGACTTCGCCCATTGACTCGTCGCGCCACCGCTCCAGGAGTTCGTGGAAGGCGACGGCTCCGTGCGGGTAGGCGGTCGGGCCGTTGGGCCGGCCTCTTCCCTCGCGGTTGTAGTAGCCGGGGGTGCACTCGGCGTGGAACGGCTCGTGGTCGGGGGCACCCTCGGCCAGGACGGCTGTCCAGGCGTCCTCGGTCTCGGGGGACGGTTCGATGAGGGCGCCCTCGGCTTCGGCGGCTGCGACGAGGGCGGCGGCGTGGAGGGCCTGCTCGTCCAGGATGTGGGTGAAGTTGACGCTGCTGGCGTTCTGGAGGGAGCCCATCTGGATCAGGTTCGGGAAGCCGTTGCTGGTGAAGCCGTGGAGCGTGCGCGGGCCCCGCTGCGCCCACCTGTCCAGTAGCCGGACGCCGCCCCGGCCGTGGACGGGGAGCTTGCCCGAGTGGATTCCGGAGGTCCCGACGTTGAATCCGGTGGCGAAGATCAGGCAGTCGAGTCCGTACGTGGTGGCGCCGACCGTGACGCCGTGTTCGGTGACGCGCTCGATGCCGTGGGTGTCGGCGGTGTCGACCAGGGTGACGTTGTCGCGGTTGAACGCCGGGTAGTAGAGGTCGGAGAAGGTGGGGCGTTTGCAGGCGTAGCGGTACCAGGGCTTGAGCTTCTGTGCCGTCTCCGGGTCGGTCACGGTCTGTTCGACTCGGGCGCGGAGCTCGTCCATCTTGGCGGCGTCGGCGGCCTCGTAGGCGGCTTCGAAAGCCCTTCGGTCGCCCTGGCGCCGAAAGCTCGGCTGGAGCTTCTCCAGCAGGCCCGCCGAAGCGGTCCACCGGTCCGCCACGAGATCCTCGTCGGCGTGCTCGCCGGAGACTATGCGGAGGTAGTTCGCGCGTCGTCGCCGGGCCCAGCCCTCGCGGTCGGCGCCGACGTCCTGGGCGGTGGTGCGGCGGTTGGCCCGTACGTCCACGGTGGAGGGGGTGCGCTGGAAGACGTAGAGGTGCGCGGCGTCCTCGGCCAGCATCGGGACGACCTGGACGCCGGTGGCGCCGGTGCCGACGATGCCCACCCGTTTGTCCGCGAGGCCGGTCATGCCGCCCTCCGGGGTGCCGCCGGTGTAGGAGTAGTCCCACCGCGAGGTGTGGAACGTGTGGCCCTTGAAGTCCTCGATCCCGGGAATCCCCGGAAGCTTCGGGTCGGTGAGGGTGCCGGTGGCATTGATGACGTACGTGGCGCGGAAGGTGTCACCGCGGTCCGTGGCCACGATCCACGTCTCAGCGGCCTCGTCCCAGGTCAGAGCGGTGACCGCGGTGGAGAAGAGCGCGTCCGCGTAGAGGCCGGACTGCCGTGCGATCCGCACCGCGTGGCGGCGGATCTCGTCGCCGGGGGCGTACTTCCACTCCGGTACGTAGCCGGTCTCGTCGAGCATCGGCAGGTACACGTGGGACTCGATGTCGCAGTGGACGCCCGGGTAGCGGTTCCAGTACCAGGTGCCCCCGAAGTCGCCGCCCTTCTCGACGATCCGGACGCGTTCCACGCCCTGGCGCCGCACATGTGCCCCGGCGAGGATGCCGCCGAATCCACCACCGATCACAGCAACGTCCACGGTGTCGTGGAGCGGCTCGCGCTCGCCCGTTTCCACCTTGTAGGGATCGGCGGCGTAGTAGCCGAACTCGGCGTCGGTGTCGTGGTATTGGCCGACGCCGTCGGGCCGGACGCGCCGCTCACGTTCGAGGCGGTAGCGCTGTCGCAGCTCGGCGAGCCCATGGGGAGATGGAACTTGATGGGTCGTCATACAGAGCCTCGATCCTTGGCGTTGGAACCGCCCCGGACGAGCGGCGGTCCGCTACCGTAACAAGTACCGGACAATGGTGTCCGGTTGGAGTCCGGCGGTACGGCGACATTCGGCCAGGTGGCCTTCGCGCCTCTGACGCGCCGCGTATCCCCGGACTGCGCACCCCCGCAGCGGACAGGAAGAGCGATCCCCCATGCAGCGACTTTCGGCCCGGTCCTTTGCCGTGCTCGCCACGATCGGCACCCTGGTCCTCACCGGATGCGGTACACGGAGCGGCGATCCCAGGACGCAGGAGGCGGCGACCGCGGGCAGGACCATCCGCGCGCAGAAGGTCATGCAACTGACCCCGGCGCACGCCGAGACCGGGATGACCTTGCTGGAGGGGCCCACGTTCGGCGAGGACGGCGGCCTGTTCGTCGTCGATGTCACCGCGCCCGGGGGCAAGCCCAAGGTCATGCGCGTCGACGTCGGGAAGAAGACGTCCCGTGCGGTCCACACCGACGGCCGCGGGGCCTACACCTCGGCGCAGTTCAGCCCGTACGACGGGCGGCTCTACCTCAGCGACTTCGCCCACGGCGAGGTCGTGAGCCTGGCCCCCGGCGGCGGCGATCCGCGGACCTTCTTCTCCGGCGAGGTCGACGGGGCGCGGATGAACCCCGACGACATCGCCTTCGACCAGAAGGGCAACCTGTACATCAGCGACTCACGCGGTCTGTCCGAGGGACAGGCGCACGGGCGTGTGGTGCGGATCGACCGCGAGGGAAAGAAGGCCACCGTGCTGGCCGAGGATCTGGCCGCACCGAACGGGATCTCGTTCGACGCCGACCACCGCGGTCTGTGGTTCAGCGAGCTCACCGAGAACCGGATCTCCTACCTGCGCCTCGACGACGAGGGCGAGGTGACGTCCCGGCACACTGCCATCCGCGTGGACGGCGGAATCGCGCAGACCGACTCGATCGCCGTGGACGCGGACGGCAACCTCTACCAGGGGCTGCACGGCCGGGCGGCAATGGCCGTGTACGACCGGCACGGTGAGCAGCTGGCGACGGTCGAGCTCCCCGCGCGGACCGAAGGTCTGGAGTCGGCGACGAACGTGGCCATCACGCCCGGCGGGACCAAGGCGTACATGACCGTCAGCGGCCCCGCCGGGGGATACCTGTACGCCTTCGACGCGCTCGCGGAAGGCATCCGGCAGTCCAACGGCGGCTGACGCCCGCCTCGGCTCAACCGCCGAAGGCCCGTACCGGCCCCACCTCGACGCCGAGCAGCCGCCAGGCGGCCAGCGCCCGGTGTTCCCGCTCCTCGCGGGTGGGGCCGGTCACGGCGGCCGAGACCATGGCGAACGCGAGCACGAGGTCGTTCGCGGCACTCAGCCGATGACCGCCGGGAAGCCGTGTCCGCAAGGCGCGCTCCACGCGTTCGGACAGGCCCAGGGCATGTGCGCGGATCTCGGAGCGACTGGCCGCCCGGTCGGCGTGCAGGAGACCGATGAAGGCCGCCGACTCGGTCAGATGCCAGGTCAGCACACCGAGAACACCGGCGAAGGTCGCGCTCTCGGCCTCGGCCGCCCGCTCGATCTGCCGCACATTCTCTTCCAGAACAGCGGCCACCGCGGCGGTCCGGTCCGGGAAGTGCCGGTAGAGAACGCCCTGCCCGACCCCGGCCCTGCGCGCGATCGCGGACAGCGGCGCCTCCAGACCGTGCTCCGCGAAGATCTCCCGGGCGGCGGTGACCAGAGCGGCCCGGTTACGGGCGGCCGCCTTCGGCCCGTCGTTCGCGGGACGCCTCCCGTCCTGCCCGGTGTGCTCCGTCACCCCGGAAGCGTACCGGCCGGGCAGACGCGGCTTCCCCGTCCGCGGGCCGGGACGGCGGGCAGGCGCACGTACGCGCGTCAGGGACTCGTCGCGGCCCGGTCGGACTCGCTGCGCAGGACGCAGAACTCGTTGCCTTCGGGGTCGGCGAGGACCGCCCAGCCGGAGCCGTCGGGATTGCGGTGATCGCTGACGAAGCCGGCGCCGAGGCCCAGCAGCCGTTCCACCTCCTGCTCGCGCGAGGTCTCGGGGCGCAGGCACAGGTGGATCCGGTTCTTGATCTGCTTGGGCTCGGGCACCTGGTTGAAGTACAGCACCGGGCCCTGCTCCAGCATCACCTGAGTCTCCCGGTCCCCCGGGCCGGCCTCCGGATGCAGCGGACGGCCGGTCGCCCCGCTCCAGAACCGGGCCAGCCCATAGGCATCCGCACAGTCGATCGCCACGTTCTGCACTACCGAAACCATGCGCGCGAGCCTTCCGCATTTCCGCCTCGGACGCCACCTGGCCGGCCGGCGCCACGCAGTGCCGGGCGTCACTCCCTCGCGCCGACGCGCCGCAAGCAGGAGACTGGGCGGCGATCCCGGCCGAGGCAGGGCCGACCGTCGTATCCGGAGGGGGACACACATGCGGGACAGCCATCGGGCCGAAGCCGAAGGGCTGTTGGTGCGCGCCGTGGAGGAAGAGGTACGGCGCTCGGGCGGCCGGGCGGACGCCGCCACGCTGACGGCGCGCGGGCGAGCGGCGCTGGATTCGCTGGCGGCCGCGGCGGACGACGAGTACGCCGCGTACCTCCAGGCGCTGGACGCCGCGGAGGCCGGGGCGCGGCCGCTGTCGCAGCGGTTCAGCCGGGCCACGCTGGGAACTCCCCTGCTGGTGACCGGAGTCGCCGCGATCGCCGCCGTCGGCGCGGATGTCGCGTTCGGTACGGCGGCGGGGCCGGCCCTCGGCGCGGGCGCCGTCGTCGCGGTCGCGGGGGCCACCGCCACCGTCGCCAAGGTCACCGCCTCGCACTGGCCCGCAGCCCACCGGCGGGCCGGGGCGCTCGGACAGCCCGGCGGTGCCGAACAGTTGCGGCTGCAGTGGCTGGCCGCGCTGGAGGTACGGGGCATCCGCCCCTTCATCGACCAGCAGCGGATGCTCACCGCCTCGTCCCGCACCCCGGCGAAGAAGGTCCCCCCGCAGTCGCGGACCGCTCCGTCGCCGCGCCGCACGGACCGCAGCGCGGCGGCCCGTACCCGCGCGGTCCTGGAGCAGTCGTTCGGCCATCTGCCCGATTCCGACGGGCCGTTCGCGGGGCGGCGGACCGAATTGGCGCAGATCGCGCAGTGGGTGCGGGAGGCCCGCGCGTCGACGGAGACCAAGCCGACCGTCGTCGTCCTGCACGGCACGCCCGGCTCGGGGCGCACCACGCTCGCGGTGCGGGCCGCGCACAGCCTGAAGGACCTGTTCCGCGGCGCCTGCGTGGTCGATCTGCGCGGCGACGTGGCCGGTGAGGCGCCGCTGCCGACCCGCGACGCGCTGCTGCACCTGCTGAACCGGCTGGGCGCGCCCCGTGATCAGCTGCTGTTCCGGGACGGGGCGGCGCCCGGCGGCGGGGCGGACCCGTCGGCCCGGGGCCGGGCGTCGGCCGAGCAGCAGGTGCGGCGGCTGAGCGAGCTGTACCACCAGCATCTGACCGGCACCCCCGTGACGGTCGTCCTCGACGACGCGGGCGACGCGGCGCAGGTGCGCACCCTGATCCCCGAGCGTTCCGACAGCCTCGTCCTGGTCACCGCCCGCGAGCCCCTCCGGCTGCCGGACGACGTCCCGGCCCGGGTCCATCAGCTGCCGGTCGGCGCACTCGACGCGGCCGGTGCGGAGGAGCTGCTGCGCGAGGCGGCCGAGACCCGGGAGGAGGGGCCGTACGACTCCCGGGCGACGGACACCGTCGCCGAGCTGTGCGGCGGGCTGCCGCTCGCCCTGCGCATCGCGGGCTCCTCGCTCGGGACCCGCACCCGCGACGACCTCGCCGCCTCTCTCGCCGGGTACGGTCCGGTCACCCCGGTCGAGCGGGCGCTGTGGCTGCGCTACACCGACCAGTCCGAGCAGGCACGGCGGCTGCTGCGCCGGCTCGCGCTGGCCGGGCGGGCGAGCCTGGGGGCGGCCGCGGCGGCGGCCCTGCTGTCCGCCGACGAGCAGGAGGCCGAGCGGCTGCTGAAGGCGCTGGCCGGGGCCGGGCTGCTGACCCATGTCCGGGGCTCGCGCTACCGGCTGCACGACCTCGTACGGGGCTTCGCACTGGACCGGCTGCGGGACGAGGAGGAGGAGGCGGACCGTACCGCCGCGCAGGAGCGGCTGATCCGCAACTACGCGGACCTGGCCGGTGCGGTGATCCGGATGGTGGACGGCAAGATGTCCACCCGGGCCGGTCAGTTCGGCTCGCACGGCTTCGGTTCGCTGGACTCGGCGCTGCGCTGGCTGGACGACGAGTCGAGCTTCATCACCTCCGCGCTGCGGCACGCCGAGGGCGTCGACCAGGCCGCCGTGCTGGACCTGCTGGGCGCGCTGTGCGACTACTGCCTGCTGCGCGGCGACCTCTACCGGCTGGGCGAGATCAGCGAGTTGACGCAGGCGGTGGACAAGGGGCTGCTGGAGCGGTCCGTGCAGTGGCGCACCGGCATCGCGGCCCGGCAACTCGGCGAGCTGGACAAGGCCCGCACCACCCTGTCGTCGGTGGTCGGCCTCTACCGCGAGGCGCAGAACGAGGCGGGTACCGCGCTGGCGCTCTGCTCGCTCGGCATCACCCTGCACCACCAGGGCAATCTGACCGAGGCGTCGGCGCGGCTGCGCGAGGCGATCGAGCTGCAGTCCTCCGAGGAGCAGGCGGAGGACCGGGCCTGGTCGATGCACGCCCTGGCGGCCGTCGAACGCGACCGGGCCCGGCTCGCGGAGGCGCTGTCCCTGCTGGACACGGCGCTGACCCTGCACCGGGAGGGCGAGTCGCTGCACGGCGAGGCGTGGACGCGGTTCCAGCTCGGCCAGACCCTGCTGCGGATGGGCGACGTGGAGCGGGCCGAGGAGGCGCTGCGCACGGCCCTGGACCTGTACGGCAGTACCCGTGACGAGCGGGGCGAGGCGTGGGCGCTGACCCAGCTGGCCCGTGCCCGGCTCCTGGACGGCGACCCTGCCCCGGCGGTGGAGCAGCTGAACCGGGCGCTGGAGCGGCACCGGGACAACGAGGACGCGCGCGGCGAGGCGTGGACGCTGTTCTACCTGGGCCAGGCCCTGGAGGAGAACGGCGACACGGACCGGGCGGTGCGGCAGCTGGAGCGGGCCCGCACGATGTTCTCCCGGATGCGGGACGTGTACGGGCTGGCGTGCGCCCGCCACCACTCGGGCCGGGTCACCCGTGACCAGCGGGCGGCCCAGACCGGGAACCTGCGCAACTCCGGCTTCGCCCGCCAGCTCCTGATGGACGCCCGCGCCGACTTCCGGCGCATCGGGGTCGCCCATGGCGAGGCGTGGACGTGCCTGGAGCTGGCGCTGATCGACGCGGGCAACAACCGTTCCCCGCAGGCGCTGGAGCTGTGCGGCGAGGCGGTGGAGCTGTTCGACTCGTACGGCGACGCGCGGGGCGCGGACTGGGCCCGCTTCCTGCGCTGCACGCTGCTGCCCTACGCGTCACCGGGCGGCAGCGAGGTGGGCACGGCGGTGGCCCAGGAGGAGCTGGCCGAGCTGGTGCGGGCCGGCCACCCGGCGCGCGACGGCAAGCTGGAGGACTGCGCGGCGGCGTTCACGGTGGTGCTGAACCGCGGCGTGGACCTGGAGGACGGGTGGCAGGCGTGGCGCCTGGGCATGACGCCGACACGCCATGCCCGGGAGGTCATGGGCGTACCGGTGCCGGCCGCGTACGGCCCGTCCGGCGGCTGAGGGCAGCCGCGGGCCGAGGACAGCCCTGAATCCGGCCGGTCACCGACCGGCCGGATTCGTGCCCGGGGCGGCTCCGGAACTCCGGAACCGCCCCCGCCTGCCGCTTCCGGCTACTTCCGCTTCGCGGAACCGGCCGCCACGGGGGCGTCGGCCTCGGCGTCCGGATCCGGGGCCTCCTCGAAGTCGACCTTGCCCATGTGCCGGTTCATGGACTTCATCAGCAGCCACACGCCCACGGCGAGCGCCGCGAAGACGATGAAGCCGAGAACGCCTGGGGTCACCTTGTTCTTGTCGAGCTCTTCAGCAAGCGGAACGAGGTCGGTCAGTGCCTGGGTCGCGTACATATCAGGCATTGTCGCGGATGCCCGCGAAGAGGTCGCTCTCGGGGAGGGATGTATCGACGAGAGACTTCGCCAGCTCGTACTCCTCGGTGGGCCAGACCTCCTTCTGGATGTCCATCGGGACGCGGAACCAGCCGCCGTCCGGATCGATCTGCGTGGCGTGCGCGATCAGCGCCTTGTCACGGATCTCGAAGAAGTCCGCGCACGGAACGTGCGTGGTCAGCGTGCGCTCGTCGCGCTCGAACTCCTTCCAGCGCTTCAGCCAGTCGCCGTACGGCGACTCCAGGCCACGGGCCAGCAGCGCCTCGTGCAGCGCCACCGTGCGCGGCCGGTTGAAGCCCTGGTTGTAGTAGAGCTTCTGCGGCTGCCAGGCCGGGCCGAACTCCGACTCGGGGAACTTCTCGGCGTCCGCCGCACCGTCGAAGGCGATCATCGTGATCTTGTGGGTCATGATGTGGTCGGGGTGCGGGTATCCGCCGTTCTCGTCGTACGTCGTGATGACCTGCGGCCGGAACGCACGGATGCTGCGGACGAGCCGCGCGGCGGCCTTCTCCTCGTCCTCCAGCGCGAAGCAGCCCTCGGGCAGCGGGGGCAGCGGGTCGCCCTCGGGCAGACCCGAGTCGACGAATCCCAGCCACTCCTGGTCGACGCCCAGGATCTCCCGGGCCTCGTCCATCTCCTTCCTGCGCACCTCGTGGATGTTCTCCTCGATGTACGCGTCCCCCTGGAGCTTCGGGTTGAGGATGGAGCCGCGCTCGCCTCCCGTGCAGGTCACCACCAGCACGTCCACCCCCTCGGAAACATACTTGGCCATGGTGGCCGCGCCCTTGCTCGACTCGTCGTCGGGGTGGGCGTGGACGGCCATCAGTCGCAGCTGCTCGGTCAAGACTCGATCCTCAGTGATTCGGCATGTAGGCAGGCTTCTATAGTGACCGAAACCGGGGGGTGGAAAATTCCTCGATCCCCGGCACAGGAGGAACGATCATGACGGCGGTGCGCGAAGCGCTTCCGGAGAACCGCTACGGCCGCTCCGCGGACCAGCTCGCGGACCGCAAGCTCAAGATCATCGGCTCGGTGCTGGGCGTCGTGCTTCTCGCTGTGGTCGGCTGGATCGGCTACGACTACATCACCGGCCAGGGCATCAGCGCCGAGGTGATCAAGCGCCAGGTCGTCTCGGACCAGCGCGTCGACGTCCACCTCGAAGTGCGCAAGGACAAGGACGCCAAGGGCTACTGCACCCTGCGCGCTCAGCACGAGGACGGCAGCGACGTGGCCCGCAAGGACTTCCGCTTCGACGAGCGCACCGACCGGATCGACCGGATCGTTTCGCTGCGTACGACGGCCAGGGCCACCAGCGTCGAGCTGCTGGGCTGCACCACCGACGGCGGGGCCTCCCATTGACCGGCGCACGCCGGTCCTGAACCGCCGCGTCCGGGCCTGACCTGCGTCTACGCGGTCCCGACGTTTTACCTTCTCCCCCTTTTCCTGCGGAATTGTTAGGCTCGTGGTTTCGCCCACCCGTGAAGGCACATGCTTACGGGTAGGGCGATGCTTTGTATTCCCAGTACCGACGAGGAGCACCCTGTGACCCAGACCAGCGAAAACGTCACCTGGCTCACGCAGGAGGCGTACAACCAGCTCAAGGCCGAGCTGGAGTACCTGTCTGGTCCCGCGCGCACGGAAATCGCCGTAAAGATCGCGGCGGCCCGTGAGGAGGGCGACCTGCGCGAGAACGGCGGGTATCACGCCGCCAAGGAGGAGCAGGGCAAGATGGAGCTCCGGGTGCGCCAGCTGACCCAGCTCCTGGAGCACGCGAAGGTCGGCGAGGCACCTGCCGACGACGGCGTGGTCGAGCCCGGCATGGTCGTGACGATCGCCTTCGACGGCGACCCGGACGACACGATGACCTTCCTGCTCGCCTCCCGCGAGTACGCGAGCTCGGACATCGAGACGTACTCCCCGCAGTCGCCGCTCGGCACCGGCGTGAACGGCAAGCGGATGGGCGACGACGCCGAGTACGAGCTGCCGAACGGCAAGACGGCCACCGTGAAGATCCTCGCGGCGAAGCCGTACACCGGCTGATCCCGTACACCGATGCCAGGAGCCCCCGGCCCGTCGGGCCGGGGGCTCCTGGCGTGTGCGGCTGTGCTCAGACCGCCACCTGCCGGTACTTGCGCACCGCCAGGGTGCGGAAGACCACCAGGATCAGCAGGGACCAGATCAGCGACGCCCAGACCGGGTGCACCATCGGCCAGGCGTCCGACGGCGACACGCCCGGGTTGCCGAAGAGCACCCGGCACGCCTGGACGGTGGCGCTGAACGGATTCCATTCGGCGATCGGCTGGAGCCAGCTCGCCATGTTCTCGGTGGGCACGAAGGCGTTCGAGATGAACGTGACCGGGAAGAGCCAGATCAGCCCGCCGGAGGTGGCCGCCTCGGGGGTGCGGACCGAGAGGCCGATCAGCGCCCCGATCCAGGAGAAGGCGTACCCCAGCAGGAGCAGCAGCGCGAAGCCGCCGAGCACCTTGCCGATGTTCTCGTGGGTGCGCCAGCCGACCAGCAGCGCGACGACGGCGAGGACCAGCAGGGTCAGCGTCGTCTGGACGAGGTCGGCGAGCGTACGGCCGGTGAGGACCGCGCCGCGCGCCATGGGCAGCGAGCGGAACCGGTCGATGAGGCCCTTGTGCATGTCGTCGGCGATGCCCGCACCGGCCCCGGCGGTGGCGAAGGTCACGGTCTGCGCGAAGATGCCGGCCATCAGGAAGTTCCGGTACTCGACGGGGCTGGTGGAGCCGCCGATCATCATCGAGCCGCCGAAGACGTAGCTGAACAGCACGACGAACATGATCGGCTGGATGAGCCCGAAGATGATCATCTCGGGTATCCGGGCCATCCGGATGAGGTTGCGGCGGGCGATGACGAGCGAGTCGCGCATCGACTGCCCGATCCCGCCGCCCGCCCTGGGTGCGGCGGAGGTCAAGGGCGTTCCGGTTGTCGCGCTCACTTGACCGCCTCCGTTCCCGCCAGGGAGCCGCCGGGCCGGCCGGCGGCGGCCCCGGCCCCGGTCCCGGTCCCGGTCGTGTCGCCGGTCCCGTCGCCGTTTCCGTCGCCGGTCCCGTCGCCGTTTCCGTCGCCGGTCCCGTCCCCGTTCTGCGTACCCGCCGTGTGGCCGGTCAGCGAGAGGAAGACGTCGTCGAGGGTGGGGCGGCGCAGCCCGATGTCGTCGATCTCCACGCCACGGGCGTCGAGGTCGCGGATGACCTCGGCCAGCAGCTTGGCCCCGCCGAGGACCGGGACGGTCAGCTTGCGCATGTGCTCGGCGACGGCGACCTCGCCCTTGCCGAGGTGGGCGAGGACGGCGCGGGCCGGCTCGATCTGGTCGCGCTGGTGGACCACCACCTCGACGCGCTCGCCGCCGGTGCGGGCCTTGAGCTCGTCGGAGGTGCCCCGGGCGATGACCAGGCCGTGGTCGATCACGCAGATCTCGTGGGCGAGACGGTCGGCCTCCTCCAGGTACTGCGTGGTGAGCAGCAGCGTGGTGCCACCCGCGACAAGTTCCTCGATGACCTCCCAGAGCTGCTGCCGGTTGCGCGGGTCGAGGCCGGTGGTCGGCTCGTCCATGAACATGACCGGCGGGGAGACGACGAGCGCCGCGGCCAGGTCGAGGCGGCGCCGCATGCCCCCGGAGTACGTCTTGGCCGTGCGGTCGGCGGCGTCGGCGAGGTTGAACCGCTCCAGCAGCTCCCCCGCCCTGGCCTTCGCGTCCCGTGCGGTCATCTGGTAGAGCCGGCCGACCATCTGGAGGTTCTCACGGCCGGTCAGATACTCGTCGACCGCGGCGAACTGGCCGGAGAGGCCGATCGATCTGCGTACCTCGTTGGGTTTCTTCAGCACGTCGATGCCCGCGACGACGGCCCTGCCGCTGTCGGGCCTGAGCAGTGTGGTGAGGACGCGCACGGCGGTCGTCTTGCCTGCGCCGTTGGGGCCGAGAAGTCCGAGGACGGTGCCTTCCGGCACATCGAGATCGACACCGCCGAGTGCTCGTACATCGCCGAAGGTCTTCACCAGGCCTTCGGCATGGATGGCGCCTGGCATACGGGATTCCCCCAGTGCGTTCGGGTGACTTCCTCAACAGATCCTAGGTTTGACGGTCTTTCCGCGCCCGGTGAACGCATGGAGGCAGGCATGCCCGCGACAATCCGGCGCCGACAGCAAACGTAACGCGATACATCGCGACTGACAAGGGTTCGGTACGGCGCAGGTGCGGGCCGGCCCTCTCAGTCCATCACCAGATAGCCCGCGTCCCGCAGCGCCGCCGAGACCTCCGCGCAGTGCTCCGGACCCTTCGTCTCCAGCTGGAGCTCCACCTCGACCTCGGTGAGCCCGAGCCGGGGATCGGTCCGCACATGACCGATGTCGAGCACATTGGCGTCGACCACCGAGAGCACGCCCAGCAGCGTGGCCAGCGCGCCGGGGCGGTCGGTCAGCCGCAGCCGCAGGCTCAGGTACCGCCCGGCCGCCACCATGCCGTGGGTCAGGATGCGCTGCATCAGCAGCGGGTCCACGTTGCCGCCCGAAAGGAGCGCGACCACCGGCCCGTGGAACGACTTCGGATCGCTCAGCAGCGCCGCGACCGGGCTCGCCCCGGCCGGCTCCACCACCAGCTTCGCCCGCTCCAGGCAGAGCAGCAGCGCACTGGACAGCTCGTCCTCGGAGACCGTACGGACCTCGTCGACCAACTCCCTGACCAGCTCGAACGGCACATCGCCGGGGCGCCCCACCTTGATGCCGTCCGCCATCGTGGTCGGCGAATCGATCGACACCGGATGGCCCGCGGCCAGCGAGGGCGGGTAGCAGGCCGCGCCCGCCGCCTGCACCCCGACGATCCGCACATCGGGCCGGACCGCCTTGACCGCCACCGCGATGCCCGCCGCGAGCCCGCCGCCGCCGATCCCCACGACGATGGTCCGCACCTCGGGGCACTGTTCGAGGATCTCCAGGCCCACCGTGCCCTGCCCGGCGATGATGTCCGGGTGGTCGAAGGGATGGATGAAGACCGCACCGGTCTCCTGCGCGTACTCCTGCGCGGCGGCCAGCGTCTCGTCGACGACATGGCCGTGCAGCCGGACCTCGGCCCCGTACTGGCGGGTGGCGGCCACCTTCGGCAGCGGCGCCCCGACCGGCATGAAGACCGTCGACCGTACGCCGAGCAGCGCAGACGCGAGTGCGACACCCTGCGCATGGTTTCCGGCGCTCGCGGCGACGACC
Source organism: Streptomyces sp. NBC_00376 (assembly GCF_036077095.1). Lineage (NCBI taxonomy): Bacteria > Bacillati > Actinomycetota > Actinomycetes > Kitasatosporales > Streptomycetaceae > Streptomyces > Streptomyces sp. NBC_00376. Next base: position 3,356,764 of record NZ_CP107960.1, read on the forward strand.
CCGGCCGCCCGCTCCACCGGCGACAGCCCCGCGATGCGTACGTACGCACCACGCAGTTTGAACGAGCCGGTCCGCTGCAGGTTCTCGCACTTGAGGTGGACCGGCGCGCCCACCAGGCCGGTCAGGTGGCGGCTGCCTTCCATGGCGGTCATCCTGGCCACGCCGGAGAGCATCTTCTGCGCCCCGCGGACGTCGTCGAGGATCAGCGGGGGAAAGTGGCCGGTCGCGCGGAAGTTCATACGGTAAGTCTTGCAGCTCGGCAGGGCACCGGCCGCCGCGTCCCGTCCCCTCCTGGGCCGTTGTCCACGGGTTTGCGCAGCGCTGGTACGCGTTGCCCCGTGGCCGCGTACTCTGTCCCCCACCCATCCGACACCGCACGAAGAGAGCCCCCGGCCATGCCCCCTCAGGACATGACGACAGCTGCGTCTCCTTCCGGGGGCGCCGCCCCCGAACCCACGGGTTCCGACCACGTCCTCGACGCTCTGCAGCACCAGGTCGCGGTATTCGCCCGCCGTGCCGAGCAGACCCGCCTCGGCGGTGTCGGCCAGGTACGCAATTCCATGGACCGGGCCGCCTATCTCCTGCTCAACCGGCTGGACCGGGAAGGGCCGATGGGCGTCAAGGCGCTCGCCGCGGGCATGGGGATCGACTCCTCGACCGTGACCCGGCAGGTCGCCCCGCTCGTCGACACCGGACTGGTCAAGCGCACCTCGCACCCCGAGGACGGCCGCGCCGTCGTGCTCCAGCTGTCGCCGCGCGGCCAGGCCCGGCTGGACGAGGTCCGCGGCTCCCGCCGCGAGCTCATGACGCAGGTGACGGACGGCTGGACGGCCGAGGAGCGCGAGACGTTCTGCGCACTGCTCACCCGGTTCAACGCGTCGCTGGCCGCCCGCCAGACCTCGCACCAGGCGCCTCCGGCCGGCTGAGGGCGCTCCGGCCCCGGGCCGACCTGCTGCACGCCTCTTGACCAGGAGCCCGCGAAGGGGCTCGGATGTGGACTGTGCGAGAGCGCCAGACGGGCCGGGAGCGGCGCCGCGCCCAGGAGTTCGAGACCTTCGTCGCGGGCGCGGCCGGCCGCCTGCTGCACACCGCCACGCTGCTCACGGCCGAGCCCATGCGGCCGCCGGGAGCCAATCCCCGGGCCCAGCGGCTGCTGACGGCCGCGCTGGCGTGCACGTACGCGCAGTGGGACCGGCTGCGCGGCGAGGACCCGTACGACCGCACCCGGCGCGAGCTCGCCGTCCGGTTCGCCGAAGAGGTCTGGCACCATCACCGGCCGCGCGGCGGTCTGCTGGACCCGCTGACACCGCAGGAGCGCCTCGTCCTCGTACTGCGGCTGTACGAGGGGGTCGCGGAGGAGCAGACCGCGGCGCTGCTCGGCCTTCCGGTGGACCGGGTACGGGCGCTCTGCAACCGCTCGGTGGCCACGATGCGCGGCACCCGCCGTCCCACGGCGCGGCGCCCGGCGGGCCCGCTGGGGGTCGCGCGGTGAGCCGCAGCGGCGACCGGGAGGACGAGGTCCGGCGCATGCTGGACGGCCCGCATCCGCAGGTGCCCGCCGATCTGGCGCGGCGGGCGTCGCAGCGCGGCGGCCGGATGCTGCGCCGACGGCTGTTCGTCCGCCGGCTGATGCTGGTGCTGGCGTGCGCCGCGGTGGTGGCCTTCACGGTCTGGGCGATGGCGGTACACCCCTGGCAGGTACCACCGGCCGAGACGACGCCCCTGGAGGGCTGGTAGGCGGTCCTGGCTGCCGAACTATCCTGGAATGCGGGGGATCGCGGTCCTGCGCGATGGTCCCCGGGAGGCTGCCATGACCAGGAAGATCGCCGACTGCCGCAAGCATCCGAGTGTGTCGCACTGCTCGCTCACCATCTCCGGTGAGGAGGAGGAAGTCGTACGGGCCGCGACGGAACACGCGGTCTCCGTCCACGAACACACCGACAGCCCGGAACTGCGCGAACAGATCCGGGCGATGCTGGAGGACGAGCAGGTCAACGCCTGACGAGGCCCCGGACGGCCGGGCGGACTCGAAGCGTTCGAGCCCGCCCGGATCTTCCGACCGACCGGATCCCCCGGCCGGCCGGCTCTAGCCGAGCGCCTGCGTGAGGTCGGCCAGCAGGTCGTCGGCGTTCTCGATGCCGACGGAGACGCGGACGAGGTCGGCCGGCACCTCCAGCGGGGAGCCCGCCGCCGAGGCGTGCGTCATGCGGCCCGGGTGCTCCACGAGCGACTCGACGCCGCCCAGCGACTCACCGAGGGTGAACAGCTTCGCCCGGTTGCAGACCTGGACCGCCGCCTCCTCGCCGCCCTCGACGCGGAAGGACACCATGCCGCCGAACGCCTTCATCTGCTTGGCGGCGATCTCGTGGCCGGGGTGCTCGGGCAGCCCCGGGTAGAGGACCTGGGTCACCTTGGGGTGCCGGGTGAGCAGGTCGGTGACCTTGGTGGCGTTCTCGCAGTGCCGGTCCATGCGGACCGCGAGGGTCTTGATGCCGCGCAGCACCAGCCAGGCGTCGAACGGTCCGGCGACCGCGCCCATCGCGTTCTGGTGGTACGCCAACTCCTCGGCGAGCTCCGGGTCGTTGACGATCAGCGCGCCGCCGACGACGTCGGAGTGGCCGCCCATGTACTTCGTGGTGGAGTGCACCACCACATCGGCGCCCAGGGCCAGGGGCTGCTGGAGGTAGGGGCTGGCGAAGGTGTTGTCGACGACCAGGCGCGCGCCCGCGGCACGGGCCACACCGGCGATCGCGGCGATGTCGGTGATGCCGAGCAGCGGGTTGGACGGGGTCTCCACCCAGATCGCCTTGGTGCGCGGGGTGATCGCCGCCCGCACCGCCGCCACGTCCGAGGTGTCGGCGACGGAGAACTCGACGCCCCACCGCGAGACGACCTTCGCGAACAGCCGGAACGTGCCGCCGTAGGCGTCGTTCGGGATGACCACGTGGTCGCCGGGGGTCAGCAGCGTACGGAGCAGGCAGTCCTCGGCGGCGAGGCCGGAGGCGAAGGCGAGCCCGCGGCGGCCGCCCTCCAGGGCCGCGAGGTTCTCCTCCAGGGCGGTACGGGTCGGGTTGGCGCTGCGGCTGTACTCGTAGCCGCCGCGGAGTCCGCCCACGCCGTCCTGCTTGTACGTGGACACCTGGTAGATGGGCGGAACTACGGCGCCGGTGAGGGGATCGGCGGTGTTTCCCGCGTGGATCGCGAGGGTCTCGAAGCTGTGCTGGTCGCTCATGGGGCCCGAGCGTAGTTCGTCACGAGGGCGCCCACCGGACTACCGGGCCGTCCGGTGACAATGGGTGCATGGAGATTCTCTGGTTCCTGATCGCCCTGTGCATGCTCGCGGCCGTCGTCGGCCCCTTCGTGCTGCGCCGCCGGGGCGGGATCCGCCTGGCCGCGCCGGGTTCCCCGGACGCCGCGGACCCGGACGCGTACGGCTTCGTGCGCCAGGAGGAGCTGGACATCCGGCTGCCGGGCCCGGACCAGGACCTCCTGGACGTGCTCGACGTCGTGCAGCGTTCCCAGGACTGGCGGGCGGCCTCGCAGCTGCTGGCCGGTACGCCCAAGGAGGGCGAGGTGCGGTGGCAGCGGGTGCAGGCCTTCGCCGGGGCCGCCTCGCTGGAGCTGGCGCAGCAGCCCGGGGTCGGTGGTGCGTGGCTGCGCACATGGCGGGCCGAGGCGCCGAAGGACGCGGGCGGCGCGGCGGTGCACGCGGAGTTCCTGGTGCAGCAGGCGTGGCGCTCGTCGACCGCGGGGACGGACGACTTCCGGATCATTCTGGAGGAGGCCCGTACGGTCTGCGGCGAAGCGGCGCTGCTGGCGCCCGGCGACCCCGTTCCGTACCTCACCGAACTGGCCGTCTCCCGCGGACTCGGCTACTCCCACGAGGAGTTCGACCAGCTCTGGGCGAAGGTGATGGACCGCGCCCCGGCCCACATGGGCGCGCACATCGCCGCACTGCACTTCTGGTGCGAGAAGTGGCACGGTTCGCGCGAGGAGGCCGACCGCTTCGCCACCGCGGCCGCCGCCCGCGCCCCGCAGGGCTCGCTGCTGGCCGCTCTGCCGCTCTTCGCGGTGTACGAGCACCTGCCCGAGGTCAATCTGGTGCAGGGCTTCTACCGCGGCGCGGTGGTGACCAAGGCGGTCGAGGGCGCCCTGTTCGCGGTGCACGCGGCCCGCCCCGACGACCCGATGCTCGCCCACGTACGCCATCTCCTGGTCCTCTTCCTGGTCCGGATGGAGCGCTGGTCGGAGGCGATGGCCCAGCTCGTCCACATCGACGGCCACGTCGGCGCACTGCCCTGGACACAGGGCCCCGACCCGGCCGCCGAGTACGCGGTCTACCGGGCGCTGGCGGTGGCCGGGTACGAGGCGAATGGCGGCACCCCGGCGACGCTGCCGCACTGACCGCACGTACGGCCGGGCGGGCGGAATCCATGGCGCCCCCACCGCGTTGTACGCACTGCACACTCACCCCAGGAGGAGCCCCCGCATGTTCCTGCAACGCCGCACCCCGCAGCTCCCCACCCCGGAGGAGGCCCTGAAGGGCCGCCCCACCCCCGAATTCACCGTCCCCACCCACCACACGGTCCTCGGCAACCCCCTGGTGGGCCCGTACCCGGAGGGCCTGGAGGTCGCGGACTTCGCGCTGGGCTGCTTCTGGGGCGCCGAGCGCAAGTTCTGGCAGACGGAGGGTGTCTGGACGACGCTCGTCGGCTACCAGGGCGGCTACACCGAGAACCCCGCGTACGAAGAGGTCTGCTCGGGCCTGACCGGCCACACGGAGGCGGTCCGCGTCGTCTTCGACCCGGAGATCGTCTCGTACGCCGAGCTCCTGAAGCTCTTCTGGGAGTCCCACGACCCGACCCAGGGCTTCCGCCAGGGCAACGACGTGGGCACCCAGTACCGCTCGGCGATCTACACCCACTCCCCCGCCCAGGAGGCGGCGGTGGCAGCCTCCCGCGAGGCCTACCAGAAGGTCCTCACGGCCGCCGGTCACTCCACGATCACCACGGAGATCCTCCCGGCGGAGGGCCGCACGTTCTGGCCCGCGGAGGGATATCACCAGCAGTACCTCGACAAGAACCCGGCGGGCTACTGCGGCATCGGCGGCACGGGGGTCTCGTGCCCGATCGGGGTGGCTCCGGCGGAGGGGTGAGCCGGGCGGCGGCTATGGCGTGGGTACGTCCAGGTCGAGTGCGCTGAGCACATCTCCGAGAAGGTCCTCAGAGGCGAACTCCGAGACCCAGAGCGCGAACCGCCGGGTGTACTCGGCCAGGACCTCCCCGTCGACGTCCTCCGTGCCGTCGGGCGGCGTGAGCCCGAAGTTGCGTTGCAGCCACGCGTGATACCTCTGGCGTGGGGAGGCGAGACGGGCGCGGACCTCGGGGTCGTCCGGCTCGGCGGCGAGCAGACGGAAGAGTTCGCGCAGGTTGCAGGCCTCTGTGCAGAGGTCACCCTCGTCACCGAAGAAGATGACGGGCAGGGTGGCGAGGTCGGTGCGGTCGTCGCAGCGCCACAGGGCGCAGTACGAGCCGGAGTGCGTCGCGTACGCGAACGGGATCAGCCGGTCCAGGTATGCGTCGGGTGCGTCGCCGCAGAACCAGTCCAGGCCCTTGTCGTACTTGAACAGCTCGAAGCCCGGCGCGAAGAACTGCCCTTCGAGGCTGTCCTGGAACTCCTTGAGCAAGTTCAGTTCAGGGACGGGAGAGGACGCGTCGCTCACGAGGACTCCTTCGACGGGGCGGTGACCGGGCAGCGAGGACGCTGTCCGCAGGGTCTGACACCGCCGCCGGCTCGCCGATCCCGTCGGCGAACCCCTGTGCGTCCGCAACGTCGAACCGGGCTCCGAAACCGCCCGCTCCCTCCAACCCCTCACCAGTTGGACAGCACCACCGCAGCCGGACACGCTCCCCCGGCCGCAGCCCACCATCCCGCCCGAAGCAACCCCGTAACGATCCAGCCCGCGTACACGCCAGGCGCATGCTGGTTTCGGGTGGGGCGCGCAGTGAGAGAGGCGGCGGGTTCGGGTACCCCCGGCGTACTGATGCACCCGCCCTCCGTACGCTCGTCCGTTCAGGTGACTGCCCGTCACAACACTTGTGTCATATTCCAGTTGTATGGGTCACTTGCGTAACCAAACCGGTGGGCCGCCCATCCCTCTCCGGGGGAGCGCGGAACCGTTCTGTTCGCCGACCGCCCACGTATGACGGGCCTCGGCATCTTTTGCTCCGGATGGCCGCGATGGGCGCCCCTGTAGAGGACATGGATCCGACCAGTCGTCCCTGCCGAACAGCAGCAGGGACTGGTGCGGCAGCCCCCGGCCTCTGCAAGTGAGCGGTGCGCGAACCATACGCGCACACCGAACACCTCGTCATCGGGACCACGAGAGCAGCCGGCCGGCCACGGCCTGCGGGGCCGGCCGGCTTGCGACTCGGCTCGTCACGGCTCCGAGTGCCCTGTTCGGCGGACGGCCGATGACGGAGCCTTCCCCGCCAACAGGCGCCCTTCGGAAGGTTCCCCGGGCTCGCCCAGCGGCGTCCCCGGGACCGGCCGAGCGGGAGGTGAGCGCGGACGGCCGGGGCCGGACAGCGTCCCGGTGGTCCAAGCCGCGGCCATGGGCCCTGATCCGGGCCCGTCTCGAAGTCAACTTCCGGATTCGAGAGGTAAGTTCAAGGAACACGGAGGACGATCATGCCAATCAGTCCCAACCAGGGCTCCACCGGTGGCGGTACCACCGTCACCATCACGGGAACCAACCTCACGGGCACCACCGCGGTGCTCTTCGGCACCAAGCCGGCCACCGGTGTCACCAACGTCTCGTCCACCCAGGTCACCGCTGTCTCCCCGTCCGGTTCCGGCTCGGTCGGCGTGACGGTGACCACCCCGGGCGGAACCAGCAATCCGATCCCGTTCTTCTACGTCGGCGCCCCGTTCAAGTCCGGTCTGAGCGTGAGCTCGGGCCCCACCGCAGGCGGCAACACCGTCGTCATCAGCGGCACCGGCCTGTCCACCGCCACAGGGGTGTCCTTCGGCGCCAATACCGCCACGCCGACGGTGCTGTCGGACAGCCGGATCAGTGTCGTCGTGCCCGCGGGTGCGGCAGCCGGGCCGGTGGGGGTCAGTGTGACAACCGCCGGAGGGTCCAACAACGGTCTGTCGTACACGTACATCGACGTCCCGACCATCACCGGGATCACTCCGGCCTCCGGACCGACGTCCGGCGGAACGGCGGTGACGATCACGGGCACCAACCTGACCTCGACGAGTCAGGTCACGTTCGACTCGGTGCCGGCACCGTTCTCGGTCATCGACGCGACGACGGTGTCCGCCGTCACCCCGGCCGGTACCGTCGGTGCGGTCGACGTGGGTCTCTCCAACCCCGCGGGCACGGCCACGGACGTCGGCGCCTTCACCTATGTGGCGGGCCCCGGTATCTGATCCGCCACGGCTGTGGCACCGGCCGTCGGCGCGGAACAGCGCCCGGCGCCGGTACCGCTTCCGGTGCATGATGCCCGCCCCGGTCGGCGCGCTCCGCGCCCGGCCGGGCGGGTACCCACTCGGCACCACTCGCTCGCGCCGCCCGGCCAGGAGGTCCGGGCGGCGCCCGGCCAGGAGGTCCGGGCGGCGCCCGGCCCTCATATTCCGGTCCCCTCGTCCCGTCCCGCCCACAACACCCCCCGTCCATGACGTCCTGTCCAACACCCCGCTCACACCACCCTGACAGGAGAACGGCAGTGGAGCACTCCGACAACTCAATGCCCCACGCTGCGCAGCCGTCGACGGCCGCGGCGGCCCACGCGATCACGACGAGCAGTCCATTCCCGGCGGCGGCCGTAACGGTCGCGACGCCCACGATCAGCTCCCTCACCCCCACCCAGGGGCCGGTCGAAGGCGGGAACACGGTCACGATGACCGGGACCGGCTTCACCGGCGCCACCTCGGTCCGTTTCGGCACCACGGCCGCCGCGTTCATCACCGTCTCCGACACACAGCTCACCGCGATCGCCCCCGCCGCTCCCGCCGGCCCGCTGAGTGTCACGATCACCACCCCGGGCGGCACCAGCGCCGGTATCTCCTACGCGTATGTCGCCGCTCCGGTTCTGGGCAGTGTGGCTCCTGCCCAGGGACCGCTCGCGGGCCAGAACACCGTCACCCTGTCCGGAACCGGCTTCACCGGTACGACCTCTGTTCGTTTCGGCGTGAACACGGCGATTGCGTTCACCTTCGTCTCGGCGACCCAGCTGACCGCGGTGGTCCCCACCGGCGGCCCGGGGCCGGTCGCCGTCACGGTCACCACGCCCGGCGGTACCAGCACTCAAGCCGTCCCCTACTACTACCTCGGCGCACCGGTCCTCAACAGCGTCGCCCCCAGCTCCGGTCAGGTGGGCGGCAACAACGCCGTGACGTTGACCGGGGCGAATCTCCTCCAGGCCACGACGGTTCGCTTCGGCTCGACGGCGTCCGCCCCCTCCGCCATTCTCTCGGCCACGGAGATCAGAGCGACGGTGCCGCCCGGTGTCAGCGGCACCGTACCGGTCAGCGTCACCACGCCCGGCGGCACGAGCAACGCCGTCACCTACCTGTATCTGGGCGTCCCGGTGCTCGCCGGTCTGGTACCCGACCAGGGACCGTCGGCAGGCGGGAACACGGTGACCGTCACAGGCTCCGGACTGACGTATGCCACCGCAGTGCTGTTCGGAAGTGTGCCAGCCGGCTTCACCGTGGTCTCCGACACCCAGTTGACGACCACGGCGCCGCCCGGCGTGCTGGGCGCGGTCACCGTCAGGGTCGTCACCCCGGGTGGCACCAGTATCGGCGATACCTACACCCGAGTCGGCCCACCCGGCGTCTGAGCGGTCCGGTCTGCTCGGCGGACATCCCCCGTCCCAGGCCGGCTCAGGGTTCGATCCGACTCGACTCGACGGCACGCCGACGGCTTTGACAGGATCTTCGCCTCCTTGCTGGACTGCGGGGTCGGGCCACCCCGGTCGACCACCGTGCGAAGAGGAGTTCCCGTTGATGACGAGCGAAGGGCGCGGCACTGCTGCCACACCGACCGGTCCGGCCTGGCTCATGGCCAATGAACTGCTCGCGTTCGTCGTCGAGGTGGCGGCATTGGCCGCTCTGGCCTGGTGGGGTTTCGTCACCGGGGACGGTGTGGCTGCCCGGTTGCTGCTGGGGATCGGGGCGCCCGCTGTCGCCGCCCTGATATGGGGGATGTTCGCCGCGCCTCGTGCGCGTTTCCGGCCGCCGCTCGCAGGGGTTCTGCTGGTCAAGGCGGTGGTGCTCGGTGGTGGTGTGTACGCGGTGCATGCCGTGGGGCATTCGGTGGCCGCGGTGTTCTTCGGGGTGGTGGTGGTCGTGAACACGGGGGTGGCGGAGACCTTCCGGCGACGTCTGAACGGCGGCGCGGCCGGCTGACGTTGCGGCGGCGTCAGGCGCCGGGCCTGCGGGGTCCAGGCGCTGTTTCGGCCCTGGGCGGCCATGATCTCGTCGCCGTACTCGAAGGCCCAGGCACCGAATGCGTCGATGGGGCCGAGCAATGTCCGCCGAGCAATGTCCGTCAGTGGTAGTGGTCCGAGCCGCATCGGCTTCGTCGGCCGGCTGTCCCCACACGGCCGTGGCCCGGCTGCTCCGCGCGGAGCAGCCGGGCCACGGTCATGTGTCAGGGGTGCCGGATCAGATCAGGCCCTGGGCCAGCATCGCGTCCGCGACCAGTTCGAAGCCGGCGATGTTGGCGCCGACCACGTAGTTGCCGGGGCTGCCGTAGCGCTCCGCGGTGGTGTAGCAGGAGTCGTGGATGTGGCGCATGATCTCCGCGAGGCGCTCCTCGGTGTGGGAGAAGGTCCAGGAGTCGCGCGAGGCGTTCTGCTGCATCTCCAGGGCGCTGGTGGCCACGCCGCCCGCGTTGGCGGCCTTGCCGGGGGCGAAGGCCACTCCGGCCTCCTGGAGGACGCGTACGGCCTCCGGCGTGGTGGGCATGTTGGCGCCCTCGGCGACCGCCTTCACGCCGTTGCGCACCAGGGCCACCGCGTCGGCCTCGTGGAGCTCGTTCTGGGTGGCGCAGGGCAGGGCCACGTCGCAGGGAACGTTCCAGACGCCCGTGCCGGGGACGTACTTGACGTGCTCGCCGCGGCGTTCCGCGTACTCCGAGACGCGGCCCCGGCCGGCCTCCTTGATCTCCTTCAGGAGGGCGAGGTCGATGCCCTTCTCGTCCACGACGTAGCCGGTGGAGTCGGAGCAGGTCACCACGGTCGCGCCGAGCTGCTGGGCCTTCTCGATCGCGTAGATCGCGACGTTGCCCGAGCCGGAGACGACGATGCGCTGGCCGTCGAGGGACTCGCCCCGGCTGCGCAGCATCTCGGCGGTGAACATGACACAGCCGTAGCCGGTCGCCTCGGTGCGCGCCTGGGCGCCGCCCCAGCCGAGGCCCTTTCCGGTGAGGACGCCGGACTCGTAGCGGTTGGTGATCCGCTTGTACTGGCCGAACAGATAGCCGATCTCGCGTCCGCCGACGCCGATGTCACCGGCGGGGACATCGGTGTACTCACCGAGGTGGCGGTGGAGTTCGGTCATGAACGACTGGCAGAACCGCATGATCTCGGCGTCCGAGCGGCCCTTGGGGTCGAAGTCCGCGCCGCCCTTGCCGCCGCCGATGGGCATGCCGGTGAGCGCGTTCTTGAAGATCTGCTCGAAGCCGAGGAACTTCACGATGCCGAGGTTGACCGAGGGGTGGAAGCGCAGCCCGCCCTTGTACGGACCCAGCGAGCTGCTGAACTCGACCCGGAAGCCGCGGTTGACGTGGATGTCACCGGAGTCGTCCGACCACGGCACCCGGAAGATCAGCTGGCGCTCGGGCTCGCAGACGCGCTCGATGATCCTGGCGTCCACGAACTCCGGTCGCTTCGCGAGGACCGGGCCGAGGGTCTCCAGGACCTCCCGTACCGCCTGGTGGAATTCCTTCTCGCCCTGGTTGCGCCGGAGGATCTCGGCGTACAGCGGCTCGATGATGCTGTTCTCGGTGGCGTGCGGGGTTACGGAATCAGGGGTGGCCTGCATCAGGTCAAGACCTTCCGTCGGTGGGCATGCGCGCGAAGACGCCCCCCGTCCCGGGGGCGCCGGCGGTCCCCCTCCCCATTGAGGGCGTCGCCCAGACTTCGCACGCTCTGCGGCTCACGAAAGCGACGTACTGAACCGTTGTGGCCCACCCATTGTCCCAGCCGCCCCGGTGGCTCTTTCAAGGGGACCCGAGCAGGGGGGGGACGGCCTCTACGCGCGCGCCTCGCGTCGCAGCATCCACAACCCCGCTCCGGAGGCGATGACGACCAGCCCCGAGACCACGCTCAGCACGATGTGGAGAGCGTTGTTCTCCATCAGGTTGAGCGCGACGTTCGCGGCGAGCGCGGCGCAGAGCGCGAGCCACAGCAGTGCCTTCATGGGGTTCCTCCGTGTGGGTGACCGGGGTGATGCCGTGTCGCCGGGTGATGTCTCCATTCTGTTGGCGGGAGGCGGCCGCCACGAGGGGCCGGCCCCCCGGGTCCGTGGTGTAGCCGGCTACACCACGGACCCTGGCAACGCGGAGGCTGCGGCCCGGTCCGGATTGTTTTACTAGGGTTTGCCGGGTGGGGATCACCGAGCGCACCGGACCGCGCGTAGCAAAACTCGCCCGGGAGGGCCGGCCGGAGGACGGGCCGGCCTCCGCCGGTACCGCCGAGGATCCGGCGCTGTGGTGGGTGCCTGGGATCGCGGTGCTCGTCGTCGTGCCGCTGTACCTGCTCTGGGCGCTGGTGCTGGCCACCGGCGGCGGTGATCTGGCGGCGCAGCTCGCCTGGGCCGGCTTCGCCTCCCGGCATCCGGGGTCCGCGTACAACCTCTCCTGGTACGGAGGGATGCACACCGCCAACTACAGCCTGCTGACGCCGCCGCTCATGGCGGTGTCCGGGGTGCGGACGGTGACCGTCGCCGCCGGGCTCTGCGGGTCGTGGGCGCTGGGGCGGCTCTGTGTACGGAGCGGGGTGCGGTGGCCGGGCGCGGTCGCGGTGCTGGGTTCGCTGACGCTCTGGTGCAATGTCGCGTCCGGGCGCACCACGTTCGCGCTGGGCGTCGCGATCGGGCTGGTCGCGCTGGTGTACGTACGGCGCCGCCGCACGGGCATCGCGGCGGGCTGCGCGGCGCTGGCCACGGCGGCGAGTCCGGTGGCGGGGCTGTTCCTGGTGGTGGCGGGCGCGGCGTACGGGCTGGACCGGCAGTGGCGGCGGGCGGCCGGGCTCGCCGTGCCGCCGTTCGTGGTGGTGGCCGCGACGACGCTGCTCTTCCCGTTCACGGGTGAACAGCCCATGGCGGCGGGCAGGTTGTGGATGCCGTTGGCGGCCTGTGCGGTGCTGTGGCCGGCGGCGCCGCGCGAGGGCGGCTGGCGGGTGGTCCGGTTCGCGGCCGCGGTGTACGCGGTCGGCGTCGTGCTGACCTTCCTGATCGCCTCGCCCATCGGGACGAACGTGGAGCGGCTGGTGGGGCTGGCCGGTCCGCCCGTGCTGCTGGCGGCGCTGGCGGCCGTCCTGACGAGGGGCCCCGGGTGGACGCGGGGCGGCGCGGCCGTGCTGCTGGCCGGGATGCTGGTGTACAACTCGGCCTGGCTGGCCGGCAAGACCGATGACGACCTGCGGGTCTCCGGCTCCGTGCCCGCCTGGGCGGCACACACCGACGGCGTGGTCGCCGAGCTGCGCCGGCTGGGCGCCGGGCGGACCCGGGTGGAGGTCGTGCCGGCCCGCAACCACCGCGAGGCGACGGTCCTCGCCCCGTACGTGAACATGGCGCGCGGCTGGAACCGGCAGCTCGACGTGGAGCGCGGGCGGCTGTTCTACCAGGGGAAGCCGGCCCCGGCGACGTACCGGGCCTGGCTGGACCGGTGGGGCGTGGGCCTGGTCGTGCTGCACAGCGGCAGGCCGGACGGGCCCGCCGAGGCGGAGGCGGAGATCGTCCGGCGCGGCGCCGACTGGCTGGAGCCGGTGTGGCAAAACGCCGGATGGCGGATCTACCGGGTGCGCGAGTCCGTACCGCTGATCTCCGCTCCGGGCTCCGTCGTACGCGGGGACGACGCCTCCCTGGTGGTACGGATGCCCGCCGCCGGGTCGGTGACGGTACGGATCGCCTACTCGCCGTGGCTGCGGGCGGACGGCGGCGGGTGCCTGCGGCAGGACGGCGAGTGGACGCGGCTGACGGTGGAGCACGGCGGGGAGTACCGGCTCGATTCGCACTACCGGCTGTGGCCGTTCGGGTCCTGCTGAGGGGGCGGGGCGAGCTTCACGGGCGGGGCCCGGGAGTCAGTCCGTGATGCCCAGGTCCTGGCGCATCAGCCGCCACATCGTGTCGAGGCAGGGGTCGGCCGCCTTCAGGTCTTCCAGGGCCTGTCCGACGTTCTCGCCGTCGCGGGCGACGCCCCGGTCCAGGCGCTTGACGACGGCGTCACCGCCGGCGAGCACCCGGTTGAGGTCGCGGGAGGCCTGCAGTATCCGTTCGGGGACGATCATCTGCGCCTCGGCGTAGCGGTCGCGGTGGTCGAGGCGGGCCTCTTCGAGCTGGTTGCGTTCCTGCTCCGTGTAGACGCCGTCGCGGATGCGGTGCAGGGCGTCCTTGAGAAGGGTGTGGAACTGCCGGGAGGCCCGGTTCATGGCCGTGTACTGGGTACGCCGCTCCTCGAACTTCCGCCGCTCGTCCGCCAGTCGGGTCTCCTCGGTGCGCTGGCGCACGGTCAGCCGCTGCGCGAACACCGGTGCGAGGAGGGTGCCGAGCACCCCGACGACTGCGGTGATCATGGCGGTGATGGCGGTGGTCATGGCAGTGAGACTAATGCGGGCCGCCGGGCGGCGTACGCGCGGTTCCCGGGGGCATGGTGACGGCTCATCAGACATGATGCCGTCATGACAATTCCACGGGTGGCGAGACGTACCCGGAACCTCGCCGGATCACCGTTGCCGGCAGCTCGCCCGGCCCTCCCGCCCTCGCCGGGGTACCGGACCGCGCCGCGCACGGCGTGCTTACCGCCACGGGTGGGCGACATGCGCCGCTACCTCGCCGTCGGCCTCGACTGCTACCTGTGCCTGGTCACCGTCGGCATCCTGGCCCGGCCGTACGTGCACAGGGCCGATTCCGCCGAGGCGGCCGGCCTGCTGCTCGGCCCGGCGCTCGTGTTCTCGTTCCTCAACCATGTGGTCCTCACCGCGCTCACCGGAGCCGGCGCGGGCAAGCTGATCATGGGGATACGGGTGGTAAGACTGCCCGACGCCGGACGGCCGGGGCCCTGGCCGCTGCTGCTGCGCTGGCTGTACGGGCTCTGCTGGCTGCCGCTGCAACCCTGGTACGGGCTGCGCTCGCTCCTCTCGGGCCCCGGTGTGCTGCCCCGCACCACCCTCTGGAACGGCGGGAACGGTGAGCTGCGCGCCGATCCGCTGGGCCTGCGCCAGGTCCGCCGCAGCGACCTCGCCGCCCACCGGGCCGCCACCGTGGACGCCCGGGCCCACCGCTGAGACCGGGCCCGCATGCCCGGCACCTGCCCACGGGCGCCGGCCCCCTCCTCAAGTCCCTTGCCCGGTCAGGCCGCCGCGTTCTCCGTGATGGTGACCTTGCCCTTGCGGATGTTCGCGAGCCTGGGTGCCCGCCGGGCGATGGCACTGTCGTGCGTGACCATGACGAAGGTCAGGCCGTGCTCCTTCCACATGGTCTCCAGCACCTCCATGACCTCGTCCCGCATCGACTCGTCGAGGTTGCCGGTGGGCTCGTCGGCGAGCAGCCGACGCAGGAGGCGGCGGCACCGCGGATCCGAGGGGATCCGGGTGCCGCCGCCTCCATGCGGGGTTCGGGCCGCGCCGGGGATGGGCGCGCGGGCCGGGTCAGGCCGCGGAGCCCGCCGTCCACTCCGCCCAGCTCATGTTCCAGCCGTTGAGGCCGTTGTCGGGGGTGATGGTCTTGTCCGGGGAGTTCTTGACGATGACCACGTCGCCGACGATGGAGTTGTTGTAGAACCAGGCGGCGGGCTGGTTGGCGTCGCCCGCGCCCTTCACGTCGGCGAGGCCGACGCAGCCGTGGCTGGTGTTGGCGCTGCCGAAGATCGACCGCGCGCCCCAGTAGTTGCCGTGGATGAAGGTGCCCGAGGTGGACAGCCGCATGGCGTGCGGCACGTCCTTGATGTCGTACTCGCCCTTGCCGTCGTCGTCGGTGAAGCCGACCGTCGCACCGTTCATCCGGGTCTCCTTGAACTTCTCGGAGATCACCATCTGCCCGTTGTACGTGGGGTTCTCGGAGGAGCCGGAAGAGATCGGGATGGTCTTGATCGTCTTGCCGTCCTGGGTGACGGTCATCGTCTTGGTGTTGGCGTCGACCGTCGAGACCTGGTTGCGGCCGACCTTGAAGGTGACCGTCTTCTGCTGGACGCCGAAGACGCCGTCCGCGCCCTCGACGCCGTCCAGCGCCAGCTTCAGCGTGACGGTGGAGCCGCCCTGCCAGTAGTTCTCCGGACGCAGGTCGAGACGCTGCGAGTTGAACCAGTGGCCGACGACTTCCTGGCCGCTGCTGGACGTCACGGTGATGCCGTCCTGGACGGCCTTCTTGTCCGTGATCGCCTTGTTGAAGTTGATCGAGACCGGCATGCCGACACCGACGGTGGAGCCGTCCTCGGGGGTGAAGTTCCCGATGAAGCTGTTGGCGGGCGAGACGGTGGTGAAGGAGGAGTTCTCGTGCGCCTCGCGGCCCTTGGAGTCCTTCGCCGTCGCGCTGATCTTGTACGTGGTCGAGCGCTCCAGCTGGACGTCCGGCTTCCAGCTCTTGCCGTCGGCGGAGAGCGTGCCCTTGACGGCGTCCCCGGCCGCCGTGGTCATGGTGACCTCGGAGAGCGTGCCCTTGGTGACGGCGACCTTGGCGTCGTTGTTGATGCTCGCGTTGGTCGCGCCGTTCTTCGGCGAGATCGCTATCTGAGCTTCCGAGGCGTCCTGGGCCGCGGCCTTGTCGACCTCGGCCGCCTGCGACTTCTTCGAGCTCTCGGCGCTGCTGCCGCTCGTGTCGTTGCAGGCGGTGAGCACCAGAACGCCGCCGAGCAGTGCGGACGCGGCCATCAGGCCCCTGCGCCGCTTGCTGTCCGTCATCACACGCTTCTCCATCGTTGCCGAATCCCCATAAACCCCGAGCGGAGCCGCCGTCGACCGGCGGAACCCGTCATTGGTCCTAGAACCCATGGAAAGGGTCCTCCGTTCCACATCCACGAAAGATGTGGGGAACAACACTCATCGACGCGTCCGCGGTTGCGGTGGTTCCCGACGCCGGTCCCGTAGGAGCGGCCGGCGAACGAAACGGCCCCGGACCGCGTACGAAAACGGTCCGGGGCCGGTGTTCACCAGCTGCTGGTCCCGCCGCTCGCGGCGACGTGACCGTCGTCGTCCTCACCCATTGTGCGGGACGCCGCCACCGCTCCCCACGCCGTCCTCCTCGTACTCCTCTTCGCCGTCCTCCTCGTCGAGGTCCCAGGCGTCCGGGTCGTCGGGGTCGTAGTCGATGGTCTCGCTGCTCCAGGAGGCCTGCGCGAGCTCGACCCCGGGTACCTCGCCGACCAGGTCGAACGGGTCGACGAGGGAGGCGAGGGCCTCCGCGCCGTCCTCCCGTACGGCGGCCTCGGCGTGCATGCGTTCCTCGGCCGGCTCCCCGCCCGGCTCCCCGTACTCGGCGGCGATCGACTCCAAAGCGGTGCCGCTGAGGGCGGCGGGGTCGGTGATCTCCAGCACCATTTCGACTCGAAGCCGAACAAACTGTGATGTCTCAGAAGTGCTCATGTGCCGGAGCGTAAGCTCCTCGCGCTTCCGGCTTTCCCGCGACCCGCTGCTTTCATTAGCATCGGCGGACATGACTAACTCACGGCCGTGACAAGGGGATCGATTCCGTGGTCGTCGCTCGCCGCCCGCTCCTGACCGCCACCGCCGCGGGCATACTGCTGGCCGCCCTCTGGTTCGTACCGTCCGCCAACGCGACGGACGGACCGGCCGCTCCGTCGGGCAACCGGAGCGGACCGACCGCCACCTCCGCCGGGGACACCGCGGCCGCTCCGAGGCTGGCCGACACCGGGACCGGCATCGACACCACCCCGTATCTGATCGGCGGAGTGGCGTTCCTGGGCATCGGCGCGGCGTTCGTCTCCCACTCGGCACGCCGCACCGAAACCCGGCCCGCCTGACGGACTAGTGCAGCGGGCCGGTCACCGGCTCGACCGCCGCGACCAGCTTCCCCGCGCGTACGAACGCGTCCGCCGCGGCCAGGTCCGGCGACAGGAAGCGGTCCGGTCCCGGGCCCTCGACGCCCGCGGCCCGCAGCGCCTCGATGACGGCCTGCGAGGCGGGCGCGGGGGTGAGGCCCCCGGCGGCGCGCAGTTCGATGGCGCGGGTCGCCGCGTACAGCTCCACGGCGACGATCCGGGCGAGGTCGTCGACGGCGGTACGGAGCTTGCGCGCGGCCGACCAGCCCATGGAGACGTGGTCCTCCTGCATCGCGGAGGACGGGATCGAGTCGGCCGAGGCGGGCACGGCGAGCCGCTTCATCTCGCTGACCAGGGCGGCCTGGGTGTACTGGGCGATCATCAGGCCCGAGTCCACCCCGGCGTCGTCGGCGAGGAACGGCGGCAGCCCGTGCGAGCGGTTCTTGTCCAGCAGCCGGTCGGTGCGGCGCTCGGTGATGGAGCCGAGGTCGGCCGCGACGATCGCCAGGAAGTCGAGTACGTACGCGACGGGGGCGCCGTGGAAGTTGCCGTTGGACTCGACCCGGCCATCGGGAAGGACGACGGGGTTGTCGACGGCGGAGGCCAGCTCGCGGGCGGCGACGATCCCGGCGTAGTCGAGGGTGTCCCGTCCCGCGCCGTTGACCTGCGGGGCGCAGCGCACCGAGTAGGCGTCCTGCACGCGGGGCGCGTCGTCCTGATGGTGGCCGGTTAGGCCGGAGCCTGCGAGGACCCGCAGCATGTTGTCGGCGCTGACGCCCTGGCCGGGGTGCGGGCGGATGGCGTGCAGCTCCGGGGCGAGCACCTTGTCCGTGCCGAGCAGCGCCTCCAGGGAGAGCGCGGCCGTGATGTCGGCGGAGGTGTAGAGGATCTTCAGGTCGGCCAGGGCCATGACGAGCATCCCGAGCATGCCGTCGGTGCCGTTGAGGAGGGCGAGGCCCTCCTTCTCGCGCAGCTCGACCGGGGTGATGCCGTGGGCGGCGAGCAGTTCGCCGGCGGGGCGCACGGTGCCGTCGGGGCCCTCCGCGTCGCCCTCGCCCATCAGCGTCAGGGCGCAGTGGGAGAGCGGGGCCAGGTCGCCGGAGCAGCCGAGCGAGCCGTACTCGTGGACGACGGGCGTGATGCCCGCGTTGAGGACGTCGGCCATGGTCTGCGCGACCTCGGGGCGTACGCCGGTGTGCCCGGAGGCGACCGTCTTCAGCCGCAGGAACATCAGCGCGCGGACGACCTCGCGCTCGACGCGCGGGCCCATGCCGGCGGCGTGCGAGCGGACGATGTTGCGCTGGAGCTGGGCGCGGAGATCCTGGCCGATGTGCCGGCTGGCCAGCGCCCCGAACCCGGTGGAGACGCCGTAAACCGGCTCGGGCTTGGCGGCGAGCGCGTCCACGATCTCGCGGGCGGCGGCGAGCGCGTCGACGGCGGCTGCGGAGAGCTCGACGCGGGCGTTGCCGCGGGCCACGGCGATGACGTCCTGAGCGGTGGTACCGGACGTCTCCACCACCACTTTGCGCATATCCATATTCAAAAGCGTACGGACTGAATCTCTTCATGTCACCAGTGGTTGCGCGATTGACCCCTTACCGGCCGGTGCGGCGCTCAGGGCCGGCTGCCGCGCAGGTGGCGGCGGTCGTGCGGGGACCTGGGCGGCGCGTCGGCCAGCCGGAGCACCTCGCCGTCCCGCCCCGCCACCACCGGCTTGACCGAACGGGCCGCCTTCGCCCGGTACTGGGCCGCGTCCGCCAGCCGGAACAGCCGCCGCGCCGACACCACCGGGCCGATCGGATCACCGGTCGACGCGATCCCGCACGCCACCCCGTCCCCGAGCTCCAACTCGGCCGCGCGTTCGCAGAGTTCGGTGGCCACCCGGACCACGTCGTCGACCTCCGGGCCCAGCGTGAGCAGACAGAACTCATCGCCGCCGAGCCGCGCCGCGAGCGCGCCGGGCAGCATGGCGCCGCAGCGGGACAACACCGAGCCGAAACGTTCCAGCAGGCGATCGCCGACCGCGTGGCCATGGGTGTCGTTGACCTGCTTCAGCCCGTTGAGGTCGCAGACGACCAGACTGACCACCGCCCCGTCCGCCCGGTGCCGCTCCACCGCCTCGTCGAGCCGCACATCGACGGCGCGGCGGTTGGCCAGACCGGTGAGCGGATCGGTGAAGGCGAGCTTGCGCACCTCTTCGAGCCGTTCGGCCTGGGAGATCCCCGCGGCGACGACCGCGGCCAGCACGGTCGCGAAGTCCGCGTCCTCCCGCCCGAACACCGGCGCCCCCACCGGGCGGGCCACGTACAGCTCGCCCCAGGCCCGCCCGTGCAGCACGATCGGCGCGATCACGCAGCAGCCGCGCCCGCGCCGGCGCAGCGCGGCCACCCGCTCCCGGCCGTACCCGCTCCCGTACTCCCGCACCCCGGCGCCCGCGTCCGCCGTGCCGTCGGCGGTCTCCACCCAGGCGTCCGGTTCACCACCCCCGGCCCACCGTTCGTGCAGGAACTCGGTGATCTCCGGGAACTGGTGCACCGGATACGCCTCCGCCTCGGGGAACTCCTCCTCCCCCTCGGCCCGTTCGCCCGCGTTCACCAGCACGCGCAGCTGCCCGCGCCCGCGCTCCCACACGGAGAGCGCGGCGAAACTGCCGCCCAGCGCCTCGCACGCCCCCAGCGCAGCCGCTCGCCACGACCCCCGCGGGGTGTGTGCCGCCGCCATCGTCTGCGCAAGCGAAACCACGGCCCGCAGCCGTGCATCATCACCACCCATCGCTACAGCTTATGTAGTTTTGTGGTGATTTGATCAGTTTCGAGTACCGACCACCTTCACTGCGTGTCTATTCAGTTGCATAAAGTCATGCGGCGTCACTCGCCGGGCCAGTTCGGCTTGCGCTTCTCGTTGAACGCGGCCACGCCCTCGGCCCGGTCGCCGGAGAAGGCCACCGACCGCCAGGCGGCGTCCTCGACTTCGAGACCGGCCCTCAGATCGAGGCCGTGCCCCAGCCGCAGCGCCCGCTTCGCGGCCCGCAGCCCCACCGGGGAGTTGGCGGCGATCCTGCCCGCGAGCGCCAGTGCGGCCGCCCGGTCCTGCCCGGCCTCCACCAGCTCGTCGACCAGCCCCTGGCCGAGCGCCTCGGCCGCCTCCAACCGCCGGGCCGTGAAGACCAGCTCGGCGGCGCGCGCCGCGCCGATCCGTCGCGGCAGCAACTGCGTACCGCCGCCGCCCGGGATGACACCGACCGACACCTCGGGCAGGCCGACCACGGCCGTGCGGTCGGCGACGATCAGGTCGCAGGACAGGGCCAGCTCGAACCCGCCGCCGAGCGCGAAGCCGTGCACGGCGGCGATGGTCGGCATCGGCAGTTCGAGCACACCGGTGTACGCGGCGCGGGCGGTCGGGCGCTGGCGCAGCAGTTCGGCGTCGGTGAAGGAGTTCCGTTCCTTCAGGTCGGCGCCCACGCAGAAGGCCCGCTCGTGGCTGGAGGTGAGGACGGTGACCCGTACGCCGGGGTCGACGGCGAGCGCGGCGCAGGCGGCGGCGATCGAGCGGGCCATGTCGGTGGACACCGCGTTCATCGCCTTGGGCCGGTCGAGCACCAGCTCGGCGACGTGTTCCTGCCCCTCGTGGACCCGTACGGCGACGAACTCCCCGAACCGCTGCTCGGACGTGACGGTCATGACTGCACCCCTCCGGTTAACGATCGTTACCGGAGGGATCCTATGGCGCGGCCCGGCCAGTGGTCAGGGGTGAGGCCGGCCCGGCTTCCCGGCCCCGCGAGGCGCCGGGCTCAGGAAGAGCCGCGGCGGGCCAGCAGCCAGGGCTCCACCACGCCGAGCCCGCGCACCGGGCGCTGCCACATCGGCTGGAGCCCGTAGCGGTACTTGGGCACGACGGCCGGCTCCACGCCTTCCTGGCGCTCCTTCTCGGCCACCGCGGCCTCCTGGGCCGCCTGCGCCTCGGAGGCCGGGGCGTCGCCGGTACGGGTCAGCTCCTCCGCGAACGCCCCGTCCACCAGCACGGCGTCCTTCGGCGCTATCGACGTCAGCCGGCTGGCGAGGTTCACCGTCGTGCCGAAGACATCGCCCATCCGGGTGGTGACCGTGCCGAAGGCGATGCCCACGCGCAGCGCCGGCATGGTCTCGTCCTGGGTCATCGCCTCGATCAGGCGCAACGCGATCTCGGCCGCGGTGCCCGCGTCGTCGGCGGCGAAGAGGACCTCGTCGCCGAGGGTCTTGATGAGGCGGCCGCCGTGGGCGGCCACCAGGTCCGCCGAGGTGGTCTCGAAGGCCTCGACCAGCTCGCCGAGCTCCTCCTCCTCCAGCCGCCGGGTCAGCCGGGTGAACCCGACGAGGTCGGCGAAGCCGACGGCCAGGCGGCGGTCGACCATCTCCTCGTCGTCGGCGGCCTGGACGACCCGCCCGGTGGCGGCGGCCAACTGGCGCCGCCACACGTAGACCAGGAACTCCTGGAGCTCCGGAAGCAGCAGCTCGACCAGCGGGTACGTGACCTCGGTACGGGTCATTCCGGGCTCGGGCGGCTCGGTCAGCCCCTCCAGGAAGGAATCGATCTGCCACTCCGCCAGCCGGGCGGTGGTCTGCCCGGTGGACCGGGCCACCTGGATCGCCATCGGCTCGCTGAGCAGCCCCGCCTCGACGAGACCGGCGAGCCGGCGCAGCGCCAGCACATCGGCCTCGGTGAGCGCCTTGGCCTGCCCGATGTCGGCGAAGCCCATGGCCCGCCAGAACCGGGAGGCCAGATCCATCGAGACACCGGCGGTACGGGCCGCCTGGAACGGCGTGTAACGACGGTCGGCGCCCAGGATCAGCTGTTCCAGCCGGATCGCGAGGGGGTCGTCGGTCGGTTCCGCCGTATGGTCGACTTCGTGATGCGGTGTCGCGTGGACCGAGGGTTCCGACGGGGGCTGCGTGCCCGCACCGGAGGTCGTGTCGTCGACGGTCACCAGCCGCCTCCTGCCCGTTCCCTGCGCACTGCCCTGCCGATCTGTCGGTGGATCGCCTCAACGATACGGCAGGTGTGCCGAAGCTCACGCCCCTATGGCGTCCGGGAATGTTCCTGGGTGAGCCGGGGGGCGTGGGTGGTTGCGGCCGGTGGGTGGTTTCCACGAGGGCGCGGATTTCAAGCCACGACGCCTCCCGGAACGCTTCCTGGGTGAGCCGGGGGGCGTGGGTGGTTGCGGCCGGTGGGTGGTTTCCAGGAGGGCATGGTTTTCAAGCCCTGACGCCTCCCGGAACGCTTCCTGGGTGAGCCGGACCGACCCTTCGCCTCCGCCTCAGACCAGACCGCCCCCCACACCCCGCAGGTGGACGATGTCGCCGGCCGATACCGGTTCCTGGAGGCCGTCCTCGGTGGACAGGATCAGGCGGCCGTCGCCGTCGATCGCCACGGCCTCGGCCACGACGATGCGGTCGCCGGGCAGCTGGGCCCGTACCGTCCGGCCCAGCGTCGCGCAGCCCGCCGCGTACGCCGACTGGAGGCCGCTCGCCGCCGCGTCGCCGTCCGCCGCGCGCCACTGGCCGTACCAGTGCTCCAGCGAGCGCAGCACGCCCCGCAGCAGCGTCTCGCGGTCGGTGGACACGGCACCGGCCAGGGCCAGCGAGCCGGCCGTGGGTGCGGGCAGCTCATCGGCGCGCAGGGAGACGTTGAGGCCCATGCCGACGACGACGCCGTCCCCGGCGCGCTCGGCCAGGATGCCGCCCGCCTTGCGCTCCACGCCCTCCACCGTGACCAGGACGTCGTTGGGCCACTTCAGGGCCGTGTCGACGCCCGCGGACTTCGCCAGGCCGGTCGCCGCGGCGACGCCGGTGAGCAGCGGCAGCCAGCCCCACCGTTCGGCGGGGACGTCGCCCGGCTTCAGGTAGACGGAGAAGAACAGGCCCGAACGGGCCGGAGCCGTCCAGGTGCGATCGAGGCGGCCGCGGCCGGCGGTCTGCTCCTCGGCGACCAGCACGGTGCCTTCGTCGAGCCCGGTCGCCGCTCGCCGGGCGAGCTCGGAGTTGGTGGACCCGATCGTCTCCACGACGTCGAGCGAGGTCCACAGCCCGCCCGGCCGCAGCAGTCCGCGGCGCAGCGCGGGGACGTTCAGGGGCGGTCGGTCCAGGTCCGACCAACGGCTCTGTGACGCATCCGAAGGTGTCATGCAAGCCAGACTAGGTGTGGCAAACGACGCACTGCCGAACCGTATCCGCGCCGATACGCTACGGATCAGTAGGTGTTTCAGTACCTGTTCAGCAGCACAGTCGTCCCCGTGACCAGGCAGGGAGCCGCCACCCGATGTCCGAGCCGGAAGAGACCGACATCCACACCACCGCGGGCAAGATCGCGGACCTGCAGCGCCGCATCGACGAGGCCGCGCACGCGGGCTCCGCGCGCGCGGTGGAGAAGCAGCACGCAAAGGGCAAGTTGACCGCGCGGGAACGGGTCGAACTGCTGCTCGACGAGGGTTCCTTCGTGGAGCTCGACGAATTCGCCCGGCACCGCTCGACCAACTTCGGCATCGAGAAGAACCGCCCTTACGGGGACGGCGTCGTCACCGGTTACGGCACGGTCGACGGCCGCCCCGTCTGCGTGTACTCGCAGGACTTCACCATCTTCGGCGGCTCGCTCGGCGAGGTCTACGGTGAGAAAATCGTCAAGGTGATGGACTTCGCGCTGAAGACCGGCTGCCCGGTCATCGGCATCAACGACGGCGGTGGCGCCCGGATCCAGGAGGGCGTGGCCGCACTCGGTCTGTTCGCCGAGATCTTCCGCCGCAATGTGCACGCCTCGGGTGTCGTGCCGCAGATCTCGCTGATCGTCGGACCGTGCGCGGGCGGCGCGGTCTACTCCCCCGCGATCACCGACTTCACGATCATGGTCGACCAGACCTCGCACATGTTCATCACCGGCCCCGACGTCATCAAGACGGTCACCGGTGAGGACGTCGGCTTCGAGGAGCTCGGCGGCGCCCGCACCCACAACACCACCTCCGGGGTGGCGCACCACATGGCGGGCGACGAGAAGGACGCCATCGAGTACGTCAAGTCGCTGCTGTCGTACCTCCCTTCGAACAACCTGTCCGAGGCGCCCGCCTTCCCCGAGGCGGCAGACCTCGCCACCACGGACGAGGACCGCGAGCTCGACACCCTCATCCCGGACTCGGCGAACCAGCCGTACGACATGCACACCGCCATCGAGCACGTGCTGGACGACGGCGAGTTCCTGGAGACGCAGGCCCTGTTCGCGCCGAACATCGTCACCGGCTTCGGGCGCGTCGAGGGCTACCCCGTCGGCATCGTCGCCAACCAGCCGATGCAGTTCGCCGGTTGCCTGGACATCAACGCGAGCGAGAAGGCCGCACGCTTCGTCCGCACGTGTGACGCCTTCAACGTGCCCGTGCTGACCTTCGTCGACGTCCCGGGCTTCCTGCCCGGCGTCGACCAGGAGTACGGCGGCATCATCCGCCGCGGTGCCAAGCTGATCTACGCCTACGCCGAGGCGACCGTCCCGCTGATCACGGTGATCACCCGCAAGGCGTTCGGCGGCGCGTACGACGTCATGGGCTCCAAGCACCTCGGCGCCGACATCAACCTCGCCTGGCCGACCGCCCAGATCGCGGTGATGGGCGCGCAGGGTGCGGTGAACATCCTGCACCGCCGCACCATCGCGGCCGCCGAGGACCAGGACGCCACCCGCGCCGAACTGATCGCCGACTACGAGGACACCCTGCTCAACCCCTACGTGGCGGCCGAGCGCGGTTACGTCGACGCGGTGATCATGCCGTCCGACACCCGCGCCCACATCGTGAAGGGGCTGCGCCAGCTGCGTACCAAGCGGGAGTCGCTGCCCCCGAAGAAGCACGGCAACATCCCCCTCTAGAAAGGGTCCTGGCCATGATCAAGGTCGTACGGGGCAACCCGACCCCGGAGGAACTGGCAGCCGCACTGGCGGTGGTGCGGGCGCGCGCCGCCGCGACGACGTCGCCCGACGAGTCGGCCGGCGGTCCGGCCACCGGGTCGGCGCTGCCCGGCCAGTGGTCCGACCCGGGGCGCATCGCCCGGCGCACACGCCATCTGCCGGGGCCCCGGGCCTGGGCCCGGACGTACTGGCCCGGGTAGGCGCGGGAGCAGCCCTTCGCGCACGTTTCCGGAGGTCCGGGCCCCTTTGGGTCCGGGCCTCCGGTGCGTCCGGGCGCGATCTGGTCCGTACGCACCACGGCGGCTGAGTACCCGTACTCAGGCGCACCGTCCGCCACGGCAGCAGGATCGTTTCCATGCTGTGGTCCGACCCCGAGAACAAGCCTCCGAAGGAACTGCGCGACGCCCAGGACATGATGCGTCGCGCTTGGCTGGTTCTCGCTCTCGCGATGGTGGTCGCGATGTTCGCGATCGGGATGCGCTGACGGGCGGGTCCGGGGCCGGTCCGCGGAGGCCGCCGTACGGGGCCGGGGCCGGTGCGGCTCTTCTACGATGGCCCGTATGACTGATCAGCGCCGTCTCGTGCTCGCCTCCGCCTCCCCCGCCCGTCTCGGTCTGCTGAGGCAGGCCGGCTTCGCGCCCGAGGTGATCGTCAGCGGGGTGGACGAGGACGCGCTGAGCGCCCCGACCCCGGCCGAGCTGGCGCTGGTGCTCGCCGAGGCCAAGGCGGCGGCGGTGGCGGGCCGGGCGGAGGCGGCGGGCGCCCTGGTCATCGGCTGCGACTCGGTGCTCGAACTCGACGGCGAGGCGCTCGGCAAGCCGGCCGACGCCGAGGAGGCCATCGCCCGCTGGAAGTCCATGCGCGGCCGGGCCGGCGTGCTGCAGACCGGCCACAGCGTGATCGACACCGCGACCGGACGTACCGCCTCGGCGACCGCCTCCACGACCGTCCGCTTCGGCGAACCGACGGACGCCGAGATCGCCGCCTACGTGGCCACCGGCGAGCCGCTCCACGTCGCGGGCGCCTTCACCCTGGACGGCCGCTCGGCACCGTTCGTCGACGCCATCGAGGGCGACCACGGCAATGTCATCGGGCTCTCGCTGCCGCTGCTGCGCCGGCTGCTGGGCGAGCTGGGGATCTCCGTCACCGAACTCTGGGTCTGACGCGTGACGGGTCCGGCTCGGGAACGAGTCGGACCCGACTCGGATCCGGCTCGGGCCGGACCGGTCAGACGGCGGCCGGAGCGCCCGCTCCGGCGTCGTCGTCGGCGGGCTCCTCGGACCGGGTGCCGTACGCCACCAGTGTGAGCACTATCAGCCCGAGCACCACCATCATGATCGCGAACGCGGCCCAGCCGATCAGCCCGACCGTCAGCGCGCCCAGCACCGCGTGCACCACGGCGCAGATGATCAGGACGATGCGGGCGAACCGGCCGGGGGCCCGGTCGCGGGCGCCGGCCAGCAGCAGGAACAGCCCGCACAGCAGCAGGTACAGGCCGAAGACGCCGCCCATCGCCCAGGTGCCGTTCGACATGACGGCGGGGTCCATCCCGGCCAGTGACATGTCCTGGTTCTTGACGACCGTCGCCAGGATGCCGTTGATGAGCACGATGCCCACGGCCTCCGCGAACAGCACGATCGCGGCCACGAACGCCACCGGTCTGCGCACCACGGTGTTCACCCCCTGTTACCTGCAGTACGTGAGATAGCGCGGACCCTACTAACCGGTAACGCTCCGGACAAGGGCCCGGCGATCTCCGCTTCCGCCCCGCGCTCGTGGCGCACGTGGGCGCACTCGTCCCGCACCCCGCTGTTGCGGCCCCGGGCGCGTCGGGCAAAGAATCGTTCGCCCATTAGTGGGGACTCGACAAAGAAACGCGCGGGGTCACAGCTCGCCCGAACAGAGACCTGGACCACACCTCGTGGCTACTGTGCGGTTATGAAACCCGGCGTACCGTGGTGCCACAAGGGATTTCGCGACTTGAGCAAGCCTCGAATCACACTCCGTGTGGGCAAGCTCACCATTGGGGACGGGTCGTAGGGCCGTGTCGGTAGTCCCTAAACTCAGCTTGTTTCAAGGAGGGAGCCATCGTGCGCAAGGTGCTCATCGCCAACCGTGGCGAAATTGCTGTCCGTGTTGCTCGGGCATGCCGGGATGCCGGGATCGGGAGCGTGGCCGTCTACGCAGACCCGGACCGCGACGCTCTGCATGTGCGTGCGGCCGACGAGGCATTCGCTCTGGGCGGTGACACCCCGGCCGCCAGCTACCTGGACATGGCCAAGGTGCTCCAGGCTGCCAAGGACTCCGGTGCCGACGCGATCCACCCGGGCTACGGCTTCCTGTCGGAGAACGCCGAATTCGCGCAGGCCGTGCTGGATGCCGGCCTGACCTGGATCGGCCCGCCGCCGCAGGCGATCCGGGACCTCGGCGACAAGGTCGCCGCCCGGCACATCGCGCAGCGCGCCGGGGCTCCGCTGGTGGCCGGCACGCCCGACCCGGTCGAGGGTTCCGCCGAGGTCGTGGCGTTCGCCGAGGAGCACGGGCTGCCGATCGCGATCAAGGCCGCCTTCGGTGGCGGCGGTCGCGGGCTGAAGGTGGCCCGCACGCTGGAGGAGATCCCGGAGCTGTACGACTCCGCGGTCCGTGAGGCCGTCGCGGCGTTCGGCCGGGGCGAGTGCTTCGTGGAGCGCTACCTCGACCGGCCGCGCCACGTCGAGACGCAGTGCCTGGCCGACAGCCACGGCAACGTGGTCGTGGTCTCCACCCGTGACTGCTCGCTCCAGCGCCGCCACCAGAAGCTGGTCGAGGAGGCCCCGGCACCGTTTCTGTCCGATGCGCAGAACGCGGAGCTGTACGCGGCGTCCAAGGCCATCCTGAAGGAGGCCGGCTACGTCGGCGCCGGCACGGTGGAGTTCCTCGTCGGCACGGACGGGACGATCTCCTTCCTGGAGGTCAACACCCGCCTCCAGGTCGAGCACCCGGTGACCGAGGAGGTCAGCGGCCTCGACCTCGTACGCGAGATGTTCCGCATCGCCGACGGCGAGGAGCTGGGCTACGACGACCCGGCCGTGCGCGGGCACTCCTTCGAGTTCCGGATCAACGGCGAGGACCCCGGCCGCGGCTTCCTGCCCGCCCCGGGCACCGTCACCGCCTTCGCCCCGCCGACCGGCCCCGGTGTCCGCCTCGACGCGGGCGTGGAGTCCGGCTCGGTCATCGGCCCGGCCTGGGACTCGCTGCTGGCGAAGCTCATCGTGACCGGTGCGACCCGTGAGCAGGCGCTGCAGCGCGCGGCCCGTGCGCTGGCCGAGTTCAACGTGGAGGGCATGGCCACCGCCATCCCGTTCCACCGCGCGGTCGTCACCGACCCGGCCTTCACCAGCGAACCGTTCCAGGTCCACACCCGCTGGATCGAGACCGAGTTCGTCAACGACATCAAGCCCTTCACCGCAACGGCCGCCACGGAGGCCGAGGAGGAGGCCGGCCGCGAGACGGTCGTGGTCGAGGTCGGCGGCAAGCGCCTGGAGGTCTCCCTGCCCTCCTCGCTCGGCATGAGCCTGGCCCGCACCGGACTCGCCGCGGGCGCCAAGCCGAAGCGCCGCGCCGCCAAGAAGTCCGGCTCCGCGGTCTCCGGCGACACCCTGGCGTCCCCGATGCAGGGCACCATCGTCAAGATCGCCGTCGAAGAGGGCCAGGAGGTCCAGGAGGGCGACCTGATCGTCGTCCTGGAGGCCATGAAGATGGAGCAGCCGCTCAACGCGCACCGCTCCGGCACCATCAAGGGCCTCGCCGCCGAGGTCGGCAGCTCGGTCTCCTCCGGCGCCGTGATCTGTGAGATCAAGGACTGATCGACGCGTTGTTCCGCACGACCGGGTCCCCCGGGAAGACGTACGTCTTCCCGGGGGACCCGGTCGTGCGGTCACTCCCTCGGACGCGTGGTGGCATCCTGGACCCGAGGCGGAAGAAGGGACGACCGCGCCATGACGATCAGTACGGCACAGACGCCGCCCCGGCCCATGCGGGCCGACGCGCGCCGGAACTACGACCGGCTGCTGAGCGAGGCGCGGACCGCCTTCGCGGAGCACGGCACAGACGCGTCCCTGGAGGACATCGCGCGGCGCGCGGGCGTGGGGATCGGCACGCTGTACCGGCACTTCCCGAACCGGCACGCGCTGATGAACGCGGTCTTCCAGGAGGCGGTGACGTCCCTGATCACCCGTTCCCGTGAACTCGCGGGGGCGGAGCAGCCGTGCCGGGCCCTGGTCGAGTGGCTGAGCGCGATCATCACCCACGCGGGTGAGTACCGGGGGCTCGCACAGGCGCTCATGTCGACGTCGCGGGACGACACTTCTGCCCTGGCACAGTGCAATGTGCCGTTGCGCGAAGCGGGAACAGTGCTGCTGGGGCGGGCGCAGGCGAGCGGGGCCGTGCGGCCGGAGGTGTCGATCGACGACCTTCTGCAGCTGACGAACGCGATCGCGCTGGCTGCCGAACAGTCGCCGGAAGACCCGGAGTTGGCGGAGCGGTTGCTGATGCTGACCTTGCAGGGACTGAAGGGGGCGCGCGCGGAGGAGGGTTGAGCGGGGGGCGTGCAGGCCGTGTGGTCCGCTGCGCGGGGCTGTTCCCCTGCCCGCCCCTTCCCGGCGTCACCGATATGCGGCTCCGCCGCGCGCGGCGGGCCTAGGGTCTTTCGTTTGGATCAGGCCGGATCAGGGAGCGGGGTCCGGTGCCGTGCATCGCAAGGGGGAGGAGGGAGCCGGATGTGGTCTCCCCTGCTCGAGCGGAGCCGAGAGCTTGGGGAAGGGGCGTCGACGACCGACGACAACGCGGCGAGGTGCGGCACCGGGGCACGCGAGCCCGGCATGATCCAAACGAGAGGCCCTATCGGCGCCGCAGGTCCGCCACCCTCGCCCGGTCCCCCTGCTCCGCCATCACCGTCGCGCTCCGCAGCTGCTGCGGGCCCGGCCCCCCGGGCCCGCCCCCGTGAGTCCGGCGCTGTCCGGGCAGGGGCATGTCGCGGCGGCCCTGGCGGCCGTGCGGGAGGGGCTCGGCCGATGCGGGGCCGCCGCCCGAACCGGCCACCGCGATCTGGACCCCCTGGTCGGCGAGGGCCTGCAGTTCGGTGGCGGCGCGGTCGTCGTGGCCGGGGGGTTCGTCCGTCACCAGGCGGGTGATGATGTCGGTCGGCACCGTCTGGAACATGGTGTCGGAGCCGAGCTTGGTGTGGTCCGCCAGGACCACCACCTCGGCGGCGGCCTGTACCAGCGCCCTGTCCACGCTCGCGGAGAGCATGTTGGAGGTGGACAGGCCGCGCTCCGCGGTGAGCCCGCTCCCGGAGAGGAACGCGCGAGAGACCCGCAGCCCCTGGAGGGACTGCTCGGCACCGCTGCCCACCAGGGCGTAGTTGGAACCGCGCAGCGTACCGCCGGTCATCACCACCTCCACCCGGTTGGCATGGGCCAACGCCTGTGCGACCAGCAGGGAGTTGGTGACGACGGTCAGGCCAGGAATCCGCGCGAGCCGGCGGGCCAGCTCCTGCGTGGTCGTACCGGCACCGACGACGATGGCCTCGCCCTCCTCCACGAGACCGGCGGCCAGGTCGGCGATGGCCGTCTTCTCCGCGGTGGCGAGATGGGATTTCTGCGGAATGCCGGAGTCCCGTGTGAAACCGCCCGGCAGTACCGCACCGCCGTGCCGGCGGTCGAGGAGTCCTTCTGCCTCCAGTGCCCGCACGTCCCGCCGTACGGTCACTTCGGAGGTCTGGACGACGCGGGCGAGCTCACGGAGCGATACCGCCCCGTTGGCACGCACCATTTCGAGGATCAACTGACGACGTTCTGCAGCGAACACAAAACTGACAGTAACGTGACGCCCGAGTGTTTTCAGCAGTTTGCGCCGAATAACGGAAGTTGTACATACAAGGGGCCGCCAAGTGATATAGGCGGCCCCGTTGTTGTTCTGTACTGACCGGACGGCGATCACCGGAGCACCCGAGTTGCCGGGAGATGCCGGGAGACGTCAGGGAATGCAGCGTCCTCGAAGGCGCTTACGCCTCGCCCGTGCTCTTACGGGTGTGCAACTGCCTGGCCACTTCCGCGATCGAACCCGACAGGGACGGATACACGGTGAAAGCGTTTGCGATCTGTTCTACCGTCAAATTGTTGTCGACCGCGATCGAGATGGGATGGATGAGTTCGCTCGCGCGCGGCGCGACGACACAGCCGCCGACCACGATTCCGGTGCCGGGCCGACAGAAGATCTTGACGAATCCGTCGCGGATTCCCTGCATCTTCGCGCGCGGGTTGCGCAGCAGCGGCAGCTTGACCACCCGGGCGTCGATCTTGCCCGCGTCGACGTCGGCCTGGGTGTAGCCGACGGTGGCGATCTCGGGGTCGGTGAAGACGTTCGAGGAGACCGTCTTCAGGTCCAGCGGGGCCACCGCGTCACCGAGGAAGTGGTACATCGCGATCCGGCCCTGCATGGCGGCGACCGAGGCGAGGGCGAAGATCCCGGTGACGTCACCGGCCGCGTACACGCCCGGCGCGCTGGTGCGGGAGACCTTGTCGGTCCAGATGTGGCCGGACTCCTTGAGCCGGACCCCGGCCTCCTCCAGGCCCATCCCCGCACTGTTGGGGATGGCGCCGACCGCCATGAGGCAGTGCGAACCGGAGATGACCCGGCCGTCGGCGAGGGTGACCTCCACCCGGTCGCCGACGCGCTTGGCGGCCTGGGCGCGGGAGCGGGCCATGACGTTCATGCCGCGGCGCCGGAAGACGTCCTCCAGCACGGCGGCGGCGTCCGGGTCCTCGCCCGGCAGCACCCGGTCGCGGGACGAGACGAGAGTGACGCGCGAGCCGAGCGCCTGGTAGGCGCCCGCGAACTCGGCGCCGGTCACGCCGGAGCCGACCACGATGAGCTCCTCGGGCAGCTCGTCGAGGTCGTAGACCTGGGTCCAGTTCAGGATGCGCTCGCCGTCGGGGAGCGCGTCCGGGATCTCCCGGGGGTGGCCGCCGGTGGCGATCAGCACGGCGTCGGCGGTGAGCGTCTCCTCGGTGCCGTCGGCGGCGGTCACGACGACCTTGCGGGAGCCGTCGGCGGCCTGGAGGCCCTCAAGGCGGCCCCGGCCGCGCATCACGCGGGCGCCGGCCCGGGTGACGGAGGCGGTGATGTCGTGGGACTGGGCGAGCGCCAGGCGCTTCACCCGTCGGTTGACCTTGCCGAGGTCGACGCCGACCACGCGGGCGGCCTGCTCGACGTGCGGGGTGTCGTCCGCGACGATGATGCCCAGTTCCTCGTACGAGGAGTCGAAGGTGGTCATCACCTCCGCCGTCGCGATCAGGGTCTTCGAGGGCACGCAGTCGGTGAGGACGGACGCGCCGCCGAGGCCGTCGCAGTCGACGACGGTCACCTCCGCGCCGAGCTGGGCGCCCACCAGTGCCGCCTCGTAGCCGCCGGGTCCGCCGCCGATGATCACGATCCGGGTCACGAAAAGTCCGCCTCGCGTATGTCATCCCGCGGCCGTCTGCTGCCCCGGCCGGGGGTCCGGGGGAGCGCCCCGGGGGAATGCAGTACGTACTTCATTGTCCCGCACGCGCCAAGGTGCTTCGCCCCGGGGCCCTCCATACGTGCGCCGGGGCGTGCGCGCCGGGGCCCGGGGGCGGGAAGCGGAACCCGGCGAGTGGTCTTCCGCACCGGAATCGACGTTCCCGCCGTCACCTCCCGTACCCTCGAACCCATGTCGCTCTACGCCGCGTACGCCGGCAACCTCGACGCGCGGCTGATGACGCGCCGCGCACCGCATTCCCCGCTGCGCGGCACGGGCTGGCTCAACGGCTGGCGGCTGACCTTCGGCGGGGAGCAGATGGGCTGGGAGGGCGCGCTGGCCACCGTGGTGGAGGCGCCCCGTTCCCAGGTCTTCGTGGCGCTGTACGACCTGGCGCCGATGGACGAGGACTCCATGGACCGGTGGGAGGGTGTCGGCCTCGACATCTACCGGCGGATGCGGGTGCGGGTGCACACCCTGGACGGCGAGGAGCCGGCCTGGATGTATGTGCTGAACGGCTACGAGGGCGGGCTGCCGTCCGCCCGCTACCTGGGCGAGATCGCCGATGCCGCCGAGTCCGCGGGCGCGCCGCACGACTATGTGATGGAACTTCGCAAGCGCCCCTGCTGACCGGTCCGGCCAGCGCTTTTGTGTGAATGTACGAGCAAGCGTGTACAGACTCTGCACAAGGGCATCTACGCGCGTAGGGAATCACCGGCTACCCTCATCCGCGTGAACGCATCAGTTATTCCGGACTACATCCAGGGCGACCCGTACGCGGCCGCCGCCGACGCCGCCGCCCGCCTGCGCGAGCTGACCGGCGCCGAGACCCACGACGTCGCGCTCGTGATGGGTTCCGGCTGGGCGCCCGCGGGCGATGCGCTCGGCGCTCCGGAGGCCGAGTTCCCGGTGACCGAGCTGCCCGGTTTCCCGGCGCCCGCCGTGCAGGGGCACGGCGGGACGATCCGCTCGTACCGGATCGGTGAGAAGCGGGTCCTGGTCTTCCTCGGCCGTACGCACTTCTACGAGGGCCGGGGCGTCGCCGCCGTCGCGCACGGGGTCCGTACCGCCGTCGCGGCAGGGTGCGGGACCGTCGTTCTGACGAACGGCTGCGGCGGTCTGCGCGAGGGCATGCGCCCCGGTCAGCCGGTGCTGATCAGCGACCACATCAACCTGACGGCGGCCTCCCCCATCGTCGGCGCCAACTTCGTCGATCTGACCGACCTGTACTCGCCGCGGCTGCGCGCGCTGTGCAAGGAGGTCGACGAGACCCTCGAAGAGGGTGTGTACGTGCAGTTCCCCGGCCCGCACTACGAGACGCCGGCCGAGATCAACATGGTCCGTGTGATGGGCGGCGACCTGGTCGGCATGTCCACCGTGCTGGAGGCCATCGCCGCCCGCGAGGCGGGCGCCGAGGTGCTGGGCATCTCGCTGGTCACCAACCTCGCGGCGGGGCTGAGCGGGGAGCCGCTCAACCACGAAGAGGTGCTCCAGGCGGGCCGGGACTCCGCCACGCGCATGGGCGCGCTGCTGGCCCGGGTCCTCGAACGCATCTGATCCGGCCGCGGCCGGATCCGCGCACCCACCCACGAAGCACCCGCAGGAAGGCGGACACCGTGCAGCAGGACCTCATCGCGCAGGCCAGGGCGTGGCTCGCGGAGGACCCCGATCCCGAGACCCGCGACGAGCTCGCCGCGCTCATCGAATCCGGGAGTGCCGACGAGCTCGCCGCACGGTTCGCCGGCACCCTGCAGTTCGGCACCGCCGGGCTCCGCGGTGAGCTGGGGGCCGGGCCGATGCGGATGAACCGTTGTGTCGTCATCCGCGCCGCGGCCGGGCTCGCCGCCTATCTCAAGGCGCAGGGGCAGGGCGGCGGGCTCGTCGTCATCGGGTACGACGCCCGGTACAAGTCCGCCGACTTCGCCCGCGACACCGCGGCCGTGATGACCGGCGCGGGCCTGCGGGCGGCCGTGCTCCCCCGCCCGCTCCCCACCCCCGTGCTGGCGTACGCCATAAGGCACCTGGGCGCCGTCGCGGGCGTCGAGGTGACCGCCAGCCACAACCCGCCGCGCGACAACGGCTACAAGGTCTATCTCGGCGACGGCTCGCAGATCGTCCCCCCGGCGGACGGCGAGATCGCCGCCGAGATCGCCGCGGTCGGCCCGCTCGACCGCGTGCCCCGCCCCGACGAGGGCTGGGAGACCCTCGGCGAGGAGGTCCTGGCCGCCTACCTGGCCCGCACGGACGCGGTGCTCGCCGCGGGTTCGCCGCGTACCGCCCGGGTCGTGTACACCGCGATGCACGGGGTCGGTACGTCCGTGCTGACCGCCGCCTTCGACCGGGCCGGGTTCCCCGCACCGGTGCTCGTCGCCGAACAGGCCGAGCCCGACCCGGCGTTCCCCACCGTCGCGTTCCCCAATCCGGAGGAGCCCGGCGCGATGGACCTCGCCTTCGCGACCGCGCGCCGCACCGGGCCCGACATCGTCATCGCCAACGACCCGGACGCCGACCGCTGTGCCGTCGCCGTCCCGGACCCCGCCACCGAGGGCGGCTGGCGGATGCTGCGCGGCGACGAGGTCGGGGCGCTGCTCGCCGCCCATCTGGTGGACCGGGGCGTGAGCGGCGTCTTCGCCGAGTCGATCGTGTCGTCCTCGCTGCTCGGCCGGATCGCCCAGAAGGCGGGGCTCGGCCACGAGGAGACGCTGACCGGCTTCAAGTGGATCGCCCGGGTGGACGGACTGCGCTACGGGTACGAGGAGGCGCTCGGCTACTGCGTCGACCCCGAGGGAGTGCGCGACAAGGACGGCATCACGGCCGCGCTGCTCGTCGCCGAGCTCGCCTCCGTGCTCAAGGAGCAGGGGCGTACGCTGCTCGATCTCCTGGACGACCTGGCGCTCGTCCACGGGCTGCACGCCACCGACCAGTTGTCGGTCCGGGTGAAGGACCTGTCGGTCATCTCCGACGCCATGGCGCGGCTGCGCGAGCAGCCTCCGACCGCGCTGGCGGGCCTCGCCGTCATCTCGGCCGAGGACCTGGCGCGGGGCACGGCCGAGCTGCCGCCCACGGACGGGCTCCGCTACCAGCTCCGGGGCGCCCGGGTGATCGTCCGCCCGAGCGGCACCGAGCCGAAGCTCAAGTGCTACCTGGAGGTCGTGGTGCCGGTCGGTTCGGCGGACGAGCTGCCGGCCGCGCGGGCCAGGGGGGCCGAGCTGCTCGACGGGATCAAGCGCGATCTGGCGGCCGCGGCCGGGATCTGAGCGGGAGCCGCCGCCCTCACTCACGCGCCGGCAGGTGCGCAGCGGTGAGCGCGGCGGGCCCCCGCGGGCGTCATCCGAAGCGGCCGTTCACGTAGTCGGCGGTCCGGCCGTCCTGCGGGGAGTGGAACATCGGTGATGCGGCGGCCCCGGTCGTAGATGCCCTCGCCGTCCAGCAGGACCCGGCCGGCCAGTGAGGCGGAGCCGATCAGTTCGTGCGTCCGGTTGAGGATGCGCAGGAACGTCGACTTGCCGCAGCCCGACGGGCCGATGAGGGCGGTGACCTCCAGGGCGGGCATGTGCAGGGAGACCCGGCCAGTGAGACCTGCTGCGCGTTCTCGGCGGGGCAGGCGCCGTCGGCGGCCACCCGGGGAAGGTCGGGTTGTCGGCGGTCCTCCCCGATGCGACCGGCAGCGCCAGCCGGCCCAGCGAGTCCTCGGCGCGGGCGGCCGGCGCGAGGCCGAGGACCGTGGCCGCCGCGGCGAGCAGGGGCGAGCAGCACAGCAGCAGGGCGGGTGTGCTGCCGGAACCGCCGTCGTCCGTCATCTCGTCCCCACCCCGCTGCCCGCTTCGGAAGTCGAGCGGCGCGCGCAACGTATGGAGAGGGGCCTGACCGCCGGGACCGGAAACCGCCGCAGCGGTCGGCCTTCACACGGAAGTTGCCCCCAGTGCGCCCGGCGTGCACGGGGGCGTTCCGCCCGGTGCCGGGGCGGTACTCTGCGGCGACTCGCATACCTACCAGTGAGAGGCCGTGCATGCGCACAGGCAGAACCGGCACCGTGGCCGCCCTCGCGGGAGCGCTCGCCCTTGCGGCGTTCACCGCCCCGGCCGCGGAAGCCGCCGACACCGGGATCACGGTGTCGAGGATGGTCGTGAACTCGGGCAGACCCATCGTCGTGGGCACCACCGAGGAGAAGCTCCCCGGCATCAGCTTCCACGTCACGTGGTCCGCGGGCCACTCGCTCTCCGACGTGGAGGCCAGTCCGTACCTGTACCACGACACCACGGCGAGCAAGGGTGCCGACCAGGGCGGCATCTACTTGAGCAGCATGACCTGTTACGAGGACGGCTCGCGCGCCGCCGACTGCAAGGGCGAGCTGTACATCGAGCCGCGCTACACCCTGGACTCGAACAACGACGCCACGACCTGGAAGGTCGGCGCGGCCGCACGCATCTGGGGCTCCAACGGCCAGCCGAAGACCCAGGAGTACCTGCCCGCCCTCGGCACGGCGCAGGTCAAGCGCGCGGCGCGGGCGACCGTCAACGCCTCGCCCGAGCCGGTGGCCAAGGGCAGGACGATCACCGTGACCGGCCGGCTCACCCGCGCCGACTGGGTGAAGCACGCCTACGCCGGTTACAGCGGCAAGGCGGCGAAGCTGCAGTTCCGCAAGGCGGGCACCAGCGCCTACTCCACGGTGAAGATCGTCAAGGCGAACTCCACGGGCAACCTGAAGACCACGGTCAAGGCGGCCTCGGACGGCTACTGGCGCTGGACCTTCGGCGAGACGTCCACGACGGGCGGAGCGACCGCCGCCGGGGACTACGTCGACGTCAAGTAGGCCCCTGAGCATGGAGGAAGCCCGCACCGGCAACCCGGTGCGGGCTTCGTCGGATCCGGCCGGGCCGCCCTCAGCCGGTCGCGAACAGCACCACGAGCAGTACCGCGCCCACCACCGCCGGTGCGATCACCTCGTACGCCCAGCGCACGGACACCGACGACGGCTCCGCGGACCCCGCAGCGGCGCCCGCACCGCCCGCCCTCGCCCGCTCCGCGAGCTCGCGCAGGTCCACCATGGTCTGGTCGGCCGACGCCATCCGGGCCTTGGTGTCGCGGACATCGGCGTGCACGGACGTACGGTCGTACGGGTCGTCCAGCGACCGCCGGGACTGCTGCCGGGCCGCCTTCTTCCGCTGTCGCAGCGATACCGGCACCGCCCAGAGCTGGTACTTGGCGCCGCCCTCGGTGAACAGCTCGCAGGAGTACCCGGCCCGCAG
Organism: Streptomyces sp. NBC_00376; assembly: GCF_036077095.1. Lineage (NCBI taxonomy): Bacteria > Bacillati > Actinomycetota > Actinomycetes > Kitasatosporales > Streptomycetaceae > Streptomyces > Streptomyces sp. NBC_00376. The sequence continues at coordinate 3,394,700 of NZ_CP107960.1, forward strand.
ATCCGCGACCTCGGTCCACGGCATGCCGATCGTCCGGAACGGGTTACGGATCCGGATGCGCTGCTCGTTGGCGAGCACGACCGGCCGCAGCGTGAAGGCGACGACCAGCGGCACCGCGGTCAGCATCCCCGCCAGCGCCAGCCACGGCACCCGGCCGTCCCCCCGGATCAGGGCGTCCCCGCCGATCCAGCAGATGAGCAGGAGCAGCAGAACACCCCCGACGATCCCGGCGGGCGAGCGGAAGGTCCGGTCGGCGTAGACCGGCTCGGCGGGTGGTGTGGGGCTCGTCATGGGCCCGATTCTGCCTGACGGGCGCAAGGAGCGCCGGGGCGGCCGCCGCCAGGCCGCGCCCCGCGCGGAGAGGCGGGCCCCCTGTACAGGCCGCTACGCGCGTAGATATGCTCCTCTGGTGACCATGCCCACCACAGCTCCCGCATTCAGCGACGCGACCGCGTCCGACAGTGCGCTGCGCCGCTTCCTGCACGGGCTGCCCGGCGTCGACGCCGTCGGCCTCGAAGCGCGCGCCGCGTCCCTCGGCACCCGTTCGATCAAGACGACGGCCAAGGCGTACGCCATCGACCTGGCCATCTCGATGATCGACCTGACGACGCTGGAAGGCGCGGACACCCCCGGCAAGGTCCGGGCCCTCGCCGCCAAGGCCGTCAACCCCGACCCGACCGACCGCACGACCCCGCGCACCGCGGCGGTCTGCGTCTACCCCGACATGGCGGCGACCGCCGTCGCCGCGCTGGCCGGCTCCGGCGTGAAGGTGGCCTCCGTGGCGACGGCCTTCCCGGCCGGCCGCGCCGCGCTCGACGTGAAGCTCGCCGACGTCCGCGACGCCGTGGCCGCCGGGGCCGACGAGATCGACATGGTGATCGACCGGGGCGCCTTCCTCTCCGGCCGCTACCTGAAGGTGTACGAGGAGATCCTCGCCGTGAAGGCGGAGTGCGCGCGGGCCGACGGCCCCGACGCCCGGCTGAAGGTGATCTTCGAGACCGGCGAGCTGTCCACGTACGACAACATCCGCCGCGCCTCCTGGCTCGGCATGCTGGCGGGCGCCGACTTCATCAAGACCTCGACCGGCAAGGTCGGCACGAACGCCACGCCCGCCAACACCCTGCTGATGCTGGAGGCCGTGCGCGACTTCCGCGCGCAGACCGGCGTACAGATCGGTGTGAAGCCGGCCGGCGGCATCCGCACGTCCAAGGACGCGGTCAAGTTCCTGGTGCTGGTGAACGAGACGGCGGGCGAGGACTGGCTGGACAACCACTGGTTCCGCTTCGGCGCCTCCAGCCTGCTGAACGACCTGCTGATGCAGCGCCAGAAGCTCAGCACCGGCCGTTACTCCGGCCCCGATTACGTGACGGTGGACTGATCCCCATGGCATCTGCATTCGAGTACGCCCCCGCCCCCGAGTCGCGCGCGGTCGTCGACATCGCGCCCTCGTACGGGCTGTTCATCGACGGCGAGTTCGCCGAGGCGGCCGACGGCAAGGTCTTCAAGACCGTCTCGCCGAGCACCGAGGAGGTGCTCTCCGAGGTCGCGCAGGCCGGTGCGGCCGACGTCGACCGGGCCGTGAAGGCGGCCCGCAAGGCGTTCGAGAAGTGGTCGGCGCTGCCCGGCTCCGAGCGCGCCAAGTACCTCTTCCGGATCGCCCGGATCATCCAGGAGCGCAGCCGCGAGCTCGCCGTCCTGGAGACCCTGGACAACGGCAAGCCGATCAAGGAGACGAGGGACGCCGATCTCCCCCTCGTCGCCGCGCACTTCTTCTACTACGCGGGCTGGGCCGACAAGCTCGACCACGCGGGGTACGGCCCGAACCCGGCCCCCCTCGGCGTCGCGGGCCAGGTCATCCCCTGGAACTTCCCCCTCCTGATGCTGGCCTGGAAGATCGCCCCGGCGCTCGCCACCGGCAACACGGTGGTCCTCAAGCCCGCCGAGACGACCCCGCTCTCCGCGCTGTTCTTCGCGGACATCTGCCGCCAGGCGGGCCTGCCCAAGGGTGTCGTGAACATCCTTCCCGGCTACGGGGACGCGGGCGCCGCCCTCGTCGCGCACGAGGACGTGAACAAGGTCGCCTTCACCGGCTCGACCGCGGTCGGCAAGGCCATCGCCCGCCAGGTCGCCGGCACGGACAAGAAGGTCACCCTCGAACTGGGCGGCAAGGGCGCCAACATCGTCTTCGACGACGCCCCGATCGACCAGGCCGTCGAGGGCATCGTCACCGGCATCTTCTTCAACCAGGGCCAGGTCTGCTGCGCGGGCTCCCGGCTCCTGGTCCAGGAGTCCGTCCAGGACGAGGTGCTGGACGCGCTGAAGCGCCGGCTGTCCACGCTCCGGCTCGGCGACCCGCTGGACAAGAACACCGACATCGGCGCGATCAACTCCGCGGAGCAGCTCGCCCGGATCACCGCGCTCACCGAGACGGGCGAGGCGGAGGGTGCGGAGCGCTGGAGCGCCCCCTGCGAACTCCCCTCCGCCGGTTACTGGTTCGCCCCGACGCTGTTCACCAACGTCACCCAGGCGCACACCATCGCCCGCGACGAGATCTTCGGCCCGGTGCTGTCGGTGCTGACCTTCCGTACGCCCGACGAGGCGGTCGCCAAGGCCAACAACAGCCAGTACGGCCTCTCGGCCGGCATCTGGACGGAGAAGGGCTCCCGCATCCTCGCGGTGGCGAACAAGCTCCGGGCGGGCGTCGTCTGGGCCAACACGTTCAACAAGTTCGACCCGACCTCGCCCTTCGGCGGCTACAAGGAGTCGGGCTTCGGCCGCGAAGGCGGCCGTCACGGCCTGGAGGCGTACCTCGATGTCCGATAACCGTCTGAGCGTCTTCAAGACCTACAAGCTGTACGTCGGGGGCAAGTTCCCCCGCTCCGAGAGCGGCCGGGTGTACGAGGTGACGGACTCGAAGGGCAAGTGGCTGGCGAACGCCCCCCAGTCCTCCCGCAAGGACGCGCGCGACGCGGTCGTGGCCGCCCGCAAGGCGTTCGGCGGCTGGTCGGGGGCGACCGCGTACAACCGCGGCCAGATCCTCTACCGCGTCGCGGAGATGCTCGAGGGCCGCAAGGACCAGTTCGTACGGGAAGTGGCGGACGCGGAGGGCCTGTCGAAGTCCAAGGCGGCGGCCGTCGTCGACGCGGCGATCGACCGCTGGGTCTGGTACGCGGGCTGGACCGACAAGATCGGCCAGGTCGTGGGCGGGGCGAACCCGGTCGCGGGCCCGTTCTTCAACCTGTCCACCCCCGAACCGACCGGCGTGGTCACGGTCCTGGCCCCCCAGGAGTCCTCGTTCCTGGGCCTGGTCTCGGTGATCGCCCCCGTGATCGCGACCGGCAACACAGCCGTCGTCATCGCCTCCACCACCTCCCCCCTCCCGGCCCTGTCCCTGGGCGAGGTGCTGGCCACCTCCGACCTGCCGGGCGGCGTGGTGAACATCCTGTCCGGCAGGACGGCGGAGATCGCGACACCGCTCGCCTCCCACCAGGACGTCAACGCCATCGACCTCACGGGCGCCGACACGGCCCTCGCGAAGGAGCTGGAGATCGCAGCGGCCGACAATCTGAAGCGGGTTCTCCGTCCACAGCCTGTGGACGGAGACGGTGGCGGCGCCACGGACTGGACGGCCGATCCGGGCACCCACCGCCTGACGGCCTTCCTGGAGACCAAGACGGTCTGGCACCCGACGGGCGCCCTGGGCGTCTCGGGCTCCTCGTACTGACCGGCTCCCCGCACGGCAACGGCCTGTTCCTCCGGCACCCCGGAGGAACAGGCCGCTCCCGGCTGCTCAGCCGCCGTGCAGCGTCTGCGCCACCGGCCCGACCGCCGGCAGGTCCTTCAGCGCGCCACCGCTGGTCAGCGGGTCCGTGACGGCGGCCGTGGAGAGCGGCTTGAAGTCGGCGACCTGCGTCCCCACCACGTTGTCCAGCGGGTCCGTGCCCGTGCCGGCCAGCGGGTCGAGCCGCAGATGCGTCACCGGGGCGACGCCGTTGCCGAGCGAGTGACCGAGCGCCCCGGTCACCGTGCCGCTCGCGGCCTCCCCGGCCGCGCCGAGGCCGGTGTCGGCTCCCACCACCGGCACGTGGGGCAGCGGCGCCGCCTGGGCCGCCGCACCCCCCGCACCGAGCGCGGCACCCACCGCGGTGACGGTCAGACCTGCCCTCAGCAGGGCGCGGCGACGGGACTTGGAAAGTGCGTGACGTGCCATGGAATTCCCACCTGATCGAGACGATCGAGTAACCATCTGAGTGCGTAGAGTAGTTGAGGTGTGATGCTCGATACCAACAAGGGCACCGGGGGATCCCCTGCGCGGGTCAATGCCTCACACTCGTATCCTGTGAATTCCCAACCGATCCCGACCCGCGTCGTACTGCTCGCGGGCCCTTCCGGCTCCGGCAAGTCCTCCCTCGCCGCCCGCACCGACCTGCCGGTGCTGCGCCTGGACGACTTCTACAAGGAGGGCGACGACCCCACGCTGCCGCTCGTTCCCGGCAGTACGGACATCGACTGGGACTCCGCACAGTCCTGGGACGCCGACGCGGCGGTCACAGCGATCACGGAGCTGTGCCGCACCGGCCGCACCCACGTCCCGGTCTACGACATCGCCACCAGTTCCCGGGTCGACCGGGAGGCCTTCCACATCGAGCGCACGCCGCTGTTCGTGGCCGAGGGGATCTTCGCCGCGGACATAGTCGAACGGTGCCAGGAACTCGGCGTACTGGCCGACGCCCTGTGCCTGCGCGGCCGCCCGACGACGACGTTCCGCCGCCGCCTGCTGCGGGACCTGCGCGAGGGCCGCAAGTCGGTGCTGTTCCTGCTGCGGCGCGGCTGGCGGCTGATGCGCGCGGAGCGCCGGATCGTGGCCCGCCAGACGGCCCTGGGCGCCCACCCCTGCGGCAAGGAAGAGGCCCTGGGCCGCCTGGCCGCGGCGGCAGCGGGCCGGTGCCGCCGCGCGCCGGCCGCACGCGGGACGGCATAGCGGGCCTCCCCGTTCCGCGCACGCGAACGGGGCCGGACAGGACCCCCCGGCCCATCCGACCCCGCAGCACTTCCCCCGTACTCCGCCGCCTCCCCCGAAGCAGCGGCCCCGTTGTCCCCCGTGTTCCCCCTCGCCTCAGGCCACCAGCTCGCCGAAGGACTCCTCCTCGTCACGGCCGAAGCTGAGGACCTCGTCCTCGCGCAGCCGGCGGAGCGACCGCCAGATGCTGGACTTCACCGTGCCGACACTGATGTCGAGGATGGCCGCGATCTCCGGGTCGGTGCGGCCCTCGTAGTAACGCAGGACCAGCATCGTGCGCTGGAGTTCCGGCAGCCGCGCCAGCGCCTGCCAGAGCACGGCGCGCAGTTCCGTGCCGCGCATCGCGTCCGTGTCGCCCGCCGTCTCCGGCAGCTCCTCGGTCGGGTACTCGTTGAGCTTGCGCCTGCGCCAGGCGCTGATGTGCAGGTTGGTCATGGTGCGGCGCAGATAGCCGCCGACCGCCGCCTTGTCGCTGATCCGGTCCCATGCCCGGTACGTCGAGAAGAGGGCGCTCTGCAGCAGGTCCTCGGCCTCGAACCGGTCGCCGGTCAGGTGGTAGGCGGTTGCGTACAGGGAGGCGCGGCGCTCCCGGACGTAGGCCGTGAACGCCGCTTCGGCGTCCTCGCCCTGCGCCGGGGCCTTCCGCTCCCCCGTGACCTCCCCGTACGCGCTGCCCCCGTTGTTTCCCCCGTTGCCCCCCACAGGCGCGTCAACCACCGTCATGTACGACAGGTGCTGACGCCCGGCGCCACGAACGCACCCCCGCCCGTTCCCGGCGCCGGACTTCTCGATACTCCGGCCGACGTCGTGGAGACGCGTGACAACTGCGCTTGCGGTGGTGCTGTGAGTTGCGTTCATCTCGCGCCCCCCATCGGTGGAGTCCGTCCGTTCCTTGTGTCCAAGAGCTTGCCGGGGCAGTTTCATGGCGCTGTCCGCCGACTGTCACAGGCCTGTCACAGGGCCCGCCGGCCGTGCGTCCGGGGCGCGCGGGATGTATGAGTCGACCCCAACTGTCGAACTGGGGCGCCACCATGGGTCAGAATGACCAGCGTGCCTTTCCTGTTGCTGATCGAGGACGACGACGCCATCCGCACGGCCCTCGAACTCTCGCTGTCGCGCCAGGGCCACCGTGTGGCCACTGCGGCGACGGGAGAGGACGGCCTGAAACTGCTGCGTGAGCAGCGGCCGGACCTGATCGTGCTGGATGTGATGCTGCCCGGGATCGACGGCTTCGAGGTGTGCCGAAGGATCCGGCGCACCGACCAGCTGCCGATCATTCTGCTGACCGCGCGCAGCGACGACATCGACGTCGTGGTCGGGCTGGAGTCCGGTGCCGACGACTACGTGGTGAAACCCGTGCAGGGCCGGGTGCTCGACGCCCGGATCCGCGCGGTGCTGCGCCGCGGCGAGCGCGAGTCCACCGACTCCGCGTCGTTCGGGAGCGTGGTGATCGACCGTTCCGCGATGACCGTGACCAAGAACGGCGAGGATCTGCAGCTCACGCCGACCGAGCTGCGGCTCCTGCTGGAGCTGAGCCGCCGGCCGGGCCAGGCCCTGTCGCGGCAGCAGCTGCTGCGGCTGGTCTGGGAGCACGACTACCTCGGTGACTCCCGGCTGGTGGACGCGTGTGTGCAGCGGCTGCGGGCCAAGGTGGAGGACGTGCCGTCCTCGCCGACCCTGATCCGTACCGTCCGGGGTGTGGGCTACCGGCTGGACTCGCCTCAGTGAGCAACGCCGTCAAACGGAGCCTGCTCACCGGGCTTCGCTGGACCAGCCTGCGGCTGCGGCTCGTCGTGGTGTTCGCCCTGGTGGCGCTGACCGCCGCGGTGTCCGCGTCGGGGATCGCGTACTGGCTGAACCGCGAGGCCGTGCTGACCCGCACCCAGGACTCCGCGCTCGGGGACTTCCGCCAGGAGATGCAGGGCCGGGCGGCCTCGCTGCCGCTCCACCCCACCAGGGACGATCTGCAGAACGCCGCGGTGCAGATGGCGAGCAGTTCGCCCGGCTACAGCGTGCTGCTGGTCGACGAGCGCGACACCGGCAAGCCGATCGTCGGCAACTCCGACCTGGACAACTTCACACTCGACAACGTCCCGCTGTCGCTGCAGAAGGCGGTCAACAAGAAGCAGCCGGTGGAGGCGGGCAACAAGTACGAGTACCACCTGTTCTGGCAGCGGACCAGTATCCGCGGCACGCCGTACCTGGTGGGCGGTACGAAGATCATCGGTGGCGGCCCGACCGGCTACATGCTGAAGTCGCTCGACCAGGAACGGCAGGACCTCAACTCGCTGGCCTGGTCGCTGGGCATCGCCACCGGGCTCGCGCTGATCGGTTCGGCGCTGCTCGCGCAGGCCGCGGCGACGACCGTGCTGCGGCCCGTGCAGCGGCTCGGCGACGCCGCCCGCAAGCTCGGCGAGGGCAAGCTCGACACCCGGCTCGTGGTGTCCGGCACGGACGAACTGGCCGATCTCTCCCGTACGTTCAACCGGACCGCGAGTTCGCTGGAGAAGCGGGTCGCGGACATGAGCGCGCGGGACGAGGCGAGCCGGCGGTTCGTCGCCGACATGTCGCACGAGCTGCGCACCCCGCTCACCGCGCTGACCGCCGTCACCGAGGTGCTGGAGGACGAGGCGGACAGCCTCGACCCGATGATCGCGCCCGCGGTACGCCTGGTGGTGAGCGAGACCCGGCGCCTGAACGACCTGGTGGAGAACCTGATGGAGGTCACCCGCTTCGACGCGGGTACGGCCCGGCTCGTCCTCGACACCGTGGACGTCGCCGACCAGGTCACCGCCTGCATCGACGCCCGTGCCTGGCTGGACGCGGTGGATCTGGACGCCGAGCGCGGCATGATGGTCCGCCTCGACCCGCGCCGGCTCGATGTGATCCTGGCCAATCTGATCGGCAACGCGCTCAAGCACGGCGGTTCGCCGGTACGGGTCGCGGTGCGGACCGAGGGCGACCAGCTCGTCATCGAGGTCCGGGACCACGGCCCCGGCATCCCCGAGGACGTGCTGCCGCACGTCTTCGACCGGTTCTACAAGGCCAGCGCCTCGCGCCCGCGTTCCGAGGGCAGCGGTCTCGGGCTGTCGATCGCCATGGAGAACGCGCACATCCACGGCGGTGACATCACGGCGGCGAACTCGCCGGACGGCGACGGCGCGGTGTTCGTACTGCGGCTGCCGCGCGATGCCGAGCCGCTCACCCGTTCCGACGGTGGGCACGACGCCGGGGACCGGGACGAGGAGGGCGACGCGACGTGACGGACAGCGTGATGGGTGGCGCGGCGGGTGGTGGCAACCGCCGGGCGCGCCGCACGGCCGTGGCACTGGCCGGGGCCGTGGTCGGGGCCCTGCTGGCCGCGGGCTGCGGGATCAGGTCCACCACCGTGCCGGTGGACGCCGGGGCCGCGCCGTCGCAGGTGCCGTGCACGATGTCCGCGGAGGACGTCACGACGCAGGCCCTCAAGGGCATCCCCGTACAGATCTATCTGGTCTGCTCCTCGCAGCTGGTCACGGTGGACCGTGCGGTCCAGGTCGACGAGACCGGTTCGGACCGGGTCCGGATCGCGCAGGCGCTCCTGGACGAGCTGCTGCTGAAGCCGCCCGCCGCCGAACGGCGGGCCGGGTACTCCACGACCGTCCCGAAGACCCTGCGGGTCGGCGGGGCCCGCAGCGGCGACCGGTCGGGCACGCTGCGGCTCAGCGAGCAGCCGGAGGACCTGCGGTCCGAGGCGCTGGCGCAGATCGTGTGCACGTACGCGGAGAGCGACTCGCTCGCCCCGGAGGGCACCGTGGTACTGGGCGGGCCCGGGAACTATCCGCCGCGCGGGTACCTGTGCACCTCGGAGATGAAGGCGCGCCCCAAGGCGGTACCGACGCTCGGGTTGGGTACGGGGGCCTGAGCGCCCGGCACGTACGGGGGCCTGAGCGCCCGGCACGTACGGGGCCTGGGCGCCCGGCGGTCCGCTCCGCGGCGCCGGACGGGCCGGATTCCGGGGCGGCGGAACCGATCCTGCCGTTCGTGGCGTCTTGGGGGGCGTGCGTCAAGGTTCGGACGGTACAGCCGTCATCCGCTTCCGCGCGGCCGGGGTCACTCTCCTCATCGCGCATCTGCTGCTCGTCGGGTGGCTGACCCTGCGCCCGCTCGATGTGCCGTGGATGGGCGCCTCGAATCTCCGACCCTTCGCCGGCATCAGAGCCGACCTGTCCCTCGGCCCGGTCGAGGCCGCCCGTCGGATCGGTGAGGGGCTGCTGCTGCTCGCCCCGCTGGGTGTGCTGCTGCCGATGGCCGGGGGCCGGCTCACCGTCTCCCCGTGGGCCTCGCTGGCCCGTACAGTCGCGGCGGGTGCGCTGATCTCGACGACCATCGAACTGGCCCAGACCGGAGTGCCCGGTCAGGTCGTCGACGTCGACTCGCTGTTGCTGAACACCATCGGCGTGGCCCTCGCCCATCTGCTCGTCGTACCCATGTGCCGGGCGCGGCTGCGCCGCCGGAAGCAGGAGCGGGTCGGGGTGGTACCCCACCCGAGAGACGAGGCGGGCCAGGGTTCGACCCCGACGATTCCAAGGGTCGGGATCGCCCCGTAGAGCGACGCTTTGCCCCTGTTCGACGGGCCACCATGGAGCTATCGGGAGCACGACGGAGCTGCTCCCCAGCAACGGTTCGCGAAGGAGCCCACCATGGCCGCACTTGCCCGCCCCCGTGACGGACGCATGATCGGCGGAGTGTGCGCAGCGCTGGCACGGCGCTTCGGCACCTCCGCGGGGACCATGCGCGTCATCTTCCTGGTCTCCTGCCTGCTGCCGGGGCCGCAGTTCCTGCTCTACCTGGCGCTGTGGCTGCTGTTCCCGTCCGAGAAGACGTCGTCGGCCGCCGCCTGGTGACCTCGTACGCATACGCCCGTGGGGCGGACACCCGGTCCGGGTGTCCGCCCCACGGGCGTGTGTGCGGGGATCAGCCGCCGAGCGGGAGACCGTTGGCCGACAGGCCGCCGGTCCGCAGGCCGCCCGCGGGCATGCCGCCGAGCAGGCCCTTGGCCGGGGTGGTGACCTCGCCGACGAGCTTCTGCTGACCGGTGCCGAGCAGCTTGGTGGCCGTCTCCTGCACCGGCAGGCTCTGCGTCGCCGTTCCCAGCGCCGCGCTCGCGACCGGCAGAGCGGTGCCCGCGGCGTCGGTCGGCAGCACGGCGGCGGAGGCGGTGCCCGCAGCGGCGGCGGCGAAGGCGGCGCCGAGAGCGGCGACGCCGAGAGTCCTGACAGCAGACTGCTTCATGTGAAATTCATCCTTGGGGATAGGAATGTGGGGGGCTCCGAAAAGTAGCCAGCCCACCGCCCTTCCCGCAAACATGCCGACACACCGGGAAAGGCCGGGAGTTCGGCGCCCCGACCCTTCTCCGCGATGACGTCGATCAGCCCGCAGAAGAGGAAGAAACGCTGGTCGCAGCGGTCTGCTCGAAGAGCCATTCGGACTTCAGCTCGGCGTATCCGGGCTTGATCACATCATTGATCATCGCCAGACGCTCATCAAAAGGAATGAATGCCGACTTCATTGCATTGACGGTGAACCACTGCATGTCGTCGAGCGTGTATCCGAAGGTCTCGGTCAGCTTCTCGAATTCGTGGCTCATGCTCGTACCGCTCATCAGCCGGTTGTCCGTGTTCACGGTGGCCCGGAAATGCAGCTTCCGCAGCAGCCCGATGGGGTGCTCGGCGTACGAGGCGGCGGCGCCGGTCTGGAGGTTCGACGTCGGGCACAGCTCCAGCGGGATGCGCTTGTCCCGTACGTAGGAGGCGAGGCGGCCGAGCTTCACACCGCCGTCGTCGGTGACCTCGATGTCGTCGATGATGCGGACCCCGTGCCCGAGCCGGTCCGCACCGCACCACTGGAGCGCCTGCCAGATCGACGGCAGACCGAAGGCCTCGCCCGCGTGGATGGTGAAGTGGTTGTTCTCGCGCTTGAGGTACTCGAACGCGTCGAGGTGCCGGGTGGGCGGGAAGCCCGCCTCCGCGCCCGCGATGTCGAAGCCGGCGACGCCCTGGTCGCGGTAGCGGTTGGCGAGTTCGGCGATCTCCAGGGAGCGCGCGGCGTGCCGCATCGCGGTGAGGAGGGCGCCCACGCGGATGCGGTGCCCGTCCTGGCGGGCGCGCTGCTCGCCCTCGCGGAAGCCCTCGTTGACCGCCTCGACGACCTCTTCGAGAGTCAGTCCGGCCTCCAGGTGCTGCTCGGGGGCGTACCGCACCTCGGCGTAGACGACACCGTCCGCGGCCAGGTCCTCGGCGCATTCGGCGGCCACCCGGACCAGCGCCTCGCGGGTCTGCATGACGGCGCAGGTGTGCGCGAACGTCTCCAGGTAGCGCTCCAGCGAACCGGAGTCGGCCGCCTCCCGGAACCAGATGCCGAGCTTGTCGGGCTCGGTCTCGGGAAGTCCCTCGTATCCGCTCGCCAGGGCGAGGTCGACGATCGTCCCCGGGCGCAGGCCGCCGTCGAGATGGTCGTGCAGAAGCACCTTGGGTGCACGCCGGATCTGATCCTGGCCGGGCACATGAAGGGTCGGGCTCATCATTTGCGCACTCTAGCCCCTACGCGCGTAGATTGTCGCTCGCCGATGCGTAACAGTGACCGCGAATACGGGTGGAGTACACCTGTCCTTCTGACACTGTTCTGTCATGGCACAGCGCGCACTCCCCCTGCCCGACGCAAGGCTGGGACGGGCCGTCAGGGCGGCCGGAGCTCCAACCGCGGTCAGCGGCGTTGTTCTGCTGCTCCCGGACGGCGAGGCCGATTCGCACCGCCGCCCCTCACCTCTCTCCTACGCACTCCAGCTCCCGCTGGCCCGCGCCCTGGCCCGCGCCGGGCAGGACGACGGGCTCGCCGCGCATGTCGTGCGCTATCGCTGCCGGGGCTGGAACGCCACGGACGCGCAGCTCGCGGCGGACGCCGAGTGGGCGGTGGACGAGGTCGTACGGCGCTACGGCGACGTCCCGGTCTGCCTGGCCGGCCACGGCATGGGCGGCCGGGCCGCACTCCGGGCGGGCGGCCACGCGGCGGTCGACTCCGTGCTGGCGATGGCCCCCTGGCTGCCCGAGGACGGGGCGGACGGAGCGGACGGGGCGGAGCCGGTGAAGCACCTGCTCGGCCGCCAGGTGCTGCTCGTCCACGGCACCAACGACGCCCGTACCGACCCCGAGCTGTCCTTCCGCCTGGCCGAGCGGGCCAAGAAGACCAACCGCGACACCTGCCGCTTCGAGGTCCACTCCGACGGCCACGGACTGCGCCAGCACCGGGCCGAAGTGACGGCCCTGGCAGCCGACTTCGTGTGCGGTTCGCTGTTCGGCCGGGCGTACGCGCGGCCGGTCGCCGACGCGCTGGCGGCGCCACCGCCGCTGGGGCTGCGGATGCCGCTGGCGGCCGGATTCGGGAAGTCGCTGCGGGGCTGAGGGAGTTGACGGTCCGACAGGTGGGCGCGTGAGGTGTCCGCCTCCTCCGGGGCGCGGGGCGGCAGGCGCGCGAGGCGCCCGCCGTCTCCGGGCGGGGCCGGCAGTGCCCGCCGTCTCCGGGCGCGACTCCCGCCGCGGTCCGCCGGGACCACGGCGGGAGCCGGGCTAAAGAGGTCAGGCCTTCTTCCACTGGACGTCGTAGGCCCGCAGCGCGTACTTGCCGCAGTCGCCGCCGAACTTCCAGTGGCCCTTGCCGACCCAGGCGCCGTGGATCGTCCTGTTGGAGCACTCCGTCACCGTACGGGCCTTGCCGCGCGTCACGGCGCAGGAGGCGGTCCAGGTGGAGCTGCCGGTCTTCCAGTTCTTGCACGTGTAGCCGTAGTCGTTGGCGCTCGCCGCGCCCGGCAGGGCGACGATCAGGCCGCCTACGAGGACCGCGGTGGCGGCGGCGCCCGTCAGGCCGCGCATGACGCGCTTCATGTGCTCTCCCTCGTTTGGATGCTCAGGTACCGGACGGCACGGGATGCGCAGGTAAGGCGCTCCGTACCGGCCGAAATCGATCGTGGCACGGCTCCGGGGCGTCCGGGTCGGTCCGCGCCAGTCCGCGTCAGTCCGGCAGCAGGTGCCCCCGCCTCGACAGCAGGAAGCGTTTGAAGGCGGCGACCGGCGGGGTGTCCGGGTGGCCGTCCAGCCAGGCGACGCCGATCTCACGGGCCGCCCTGGGGGCCGTGACGGTCAGTTCGACGACGCCGGGGCGGGCCACCGCGGGCGGCGGCAGCAGGGCCACGCCGAGCCCGGCCGCGACCAGGCCGCGCAGGGTCTCCGCCTCCTCGCCCTCGAAGGCGACCCGGGGCGTGAAGCCCGCCTCGGCGCACAGGTCGTCGGTGATCCGCCGCAGGCCGTAACCCGGTTCGAGGGTGACGAACTTCTCGTCGGCGGCCTCCGCGAGGCGGATGCGGCGTCGGGTGGCGAGGCGGTGGTCCTCGGGGACGACGAGGCGCAGCCGCTGTTCGTCCAGGCGGCGGGCGACCAGGTCGGGGGCGTCCGGGACGGGTGAGGTGAGGCAGAGGTCGAGGCCGCCGGCCCGCAGCCGTTCGATCATCGCCTCGCCGTAGTTCTGCACGAGCTGGAAGCGGACCCGGGGGTGGTCGGCGCGGAAGGCGCGCAGGAGGGCGGGGACGGTCTCCGAGCCCATGGTGTGGAGGAAGCCGAAGGCGACCTTGCCGGTGGCCGGGTCGGCGTCGGCCCGTACCGAGTCGGCGGCCTTCTCGACCTCGGCGAGGGCCCGCTCCGCGGAGCCGAGGAAGGTGCGGCCCGCCGGGGTGAGCGAGACGGTACGGCCCTTGCGGGCGAACAGGGCGACTCCCAGGTCCTGTTCGAGCCTGACCATCGCCCGCGAGAGCGTCGACTGCGGGACGCCGAGCTCCTGCGCGGCGCGCGTGACGTGCTCGTGGCGGGCCACCGCCTCGAAGTAGGCGAGGCGCGGCGCGAGGATCGCGCGAATGTCTTCTTCGTAACTGCTCGGTGACAGCCGAGGCTGTGAGCTGTGCTGATGCGCCATGGGATTGATTATCGCTGTTTTGTGCATTGGACGCATGAAAGGTGAGGGGCCTACGTTCGATACATGCCTCCTGCCAGTACCGAGGCGTCCACCCTCACCGTGGCCGCCTCGCCCCAGCCGTCCCCCGTCGCCGCCCGTGTCGCCACCACCGACTCCGCCGCGACGGACCGTCTCGAACCGGGCCGCCCCGGCTACCGCCGGATGAGCTTCGCGCTCTTCGCCGCAGGTGTCGCGACCTTCGCACTCCTCTACTCCACGCAGGCCCTGCTGCCCGCCGTCTCCGCCTCCTTCGGCGCCACGGCCGGACAGGCCAGCTGGACGGTCTCCGCGGCGACCGGCGCACTGGCACTGTGCGTACTGCCGATGAGCGCGCTCTCCGAGCGGTTCGGACGGCGGCAGATGATGACCGCCTCGCTGACGGTCGCCGTACTGGTCGGACTGCTCGTCCCCTTCGCCCCCTCGCTGGGCTGGCTGATCGCGCTGCGCGCCGTCCAGGGCGCGGCACTGGCCGGGCTGCCCGCCTCCGCGATGGCGTACCTGGCCGAGGAGGTGCGGCCGAAGGCACTGGTCGCCGCGATCGGACTGTTCGTGGCCGGCAACAGCATCGGCGGCATGAGCGGCCGCATCCTCACCGGCTGGATCGCCCAGCTGTGGGGCTGGCGCGCGGCGCTCGGCGCGGTCGGCCTGCTGGCCGTGGTCTGCGCGGTGGTCTTCCACTTCATGATCCCCCGGGCCCGGAACTTCACCCCCGGGACGCTGAACCCGAAGGCCCTCGCGAAGACCGTCGGCGGGCACCTCGCCGATCCGCTGCTGCGCCGGCTGTACGCGATCGGCGCGCTGTTCATGACGGTGTTCGGCGCGGTCTACACGGTGATCGGCTACCGCCTGGTGGAGGCGCCGTTCAACCTCCCGCAGGGCGTCGTCGGCTCGATCTTCCTGGTCTACCTCGTCGGTACAGTCTCCTCCGCCGCGGCCGGCCAGCTGGTCGCCCGGCTCGGCCGCCGGGGCGCGCTGTACCTGGCCGTCTCCACCACGGCCGCCGGTCTGCTGCTCTCGCTCGCCGACCAGCTGGCCGCCGTGCTCCTCGGCCTGGTCCTGATCACGGCGGGCTTCTTCGCCGGGCACGCGGTCGCCTCCTCGTCCGTGAGCCGGACCGCGACGAAGGGCCGCGCCCAGGCGTCGGCGCTCTACCAGTCCGCGTACTACCTGGGCTCCAGCGCGGGCGGCACGCTCGGCGCGGTCGCCTTCCACGCCGGGGGCTGGGCCGGGACCGTCTCGCTGGGACTGCTCGCGGTCCTCGGCGTCGTCTCGATCACCCTGTACGGGACGCGGGCAGCCCGCGCCGAGCGGCGCCGGACGGTGCCGGTGACCTCCGTGCGGCACCGGGGCATGGCCTCCGTACAGAACTGAGACATACGGCGCACAACCATCGACTCCCCGACGCGCGTCTAGAAGGCGGAAACACCTCACGGCGCGCGAAGGGGAGTTGGCGTACATGGGAGTCGCGGGGAACATACGGGGAGTCCGGCTGCGGCGCGGGCTCGCACTGTCGGCCGCGGGCCTGACCGCGGTACCGGCACTGGTGCTGGCCACCGGCGGGTCGGCGCAGGCGGCGTCCTGCACGACGTCCACCGGGCCGTACCAGAAGCAGGTCGAGAAGTACCTGAAGCGGCCGGTCGACGGCAAGCAGTCGGCGGCCGACTGCAAGGCGATCAGGTCGTTCCAGAGCACCTACGGGGTCACCCCCACCATCGGGTACGCGGGTCCGGTCACCTGGCGCACGATGAAGACGCTCACCGCGCAGAAGGCGGCCGGCAAGAATCCGAACAAGGACAAGAAGTGCCCCACCAACAAGGGGCGCATCGCGTGCGTGGACCTGACCCGGCAGCTGAGCTGGATCCAGGACGGCAGCAAGCTGAAGTTCGGCCCCGTGCCGGTGCGGACCGGACGCAACGGGTACGAGACCCGCACCGGGTCGAAGAAGATCTACTGGCGCCACATCGACCACGTCTCGTCGATCTACCACGTGTCGATGCCGTACTCCCAGTTCTTCGACGGGGGTCAGGCGTTCCACGCGGTCGGCGTGAAGATGTGGAACCCGCCGGGGTCGCACGGCTGCGTCAACATGCGTACCGCCGACGCCAAGTCGTACTGGAAACTGCTGAAGAACGGCGACGACGTATACGTGTACGGACGCAAGCCCGGAACGTGACCCGGAACAGGGCGGCTTCGGTACTTCACACCCCCGCTGTCAGTGGCCTGCGGTAGCTTCCGGAGTGCCGGGTGAGCGGTGTCACAGCGCAACAGGGGTGGGCAGATGAGTGATCTGACAACGACGACGGACGTCGACAGCCGTCTGGAGGGACACCGGGTCGAGCTGACCGGTTACTGCTACCGGATGCTCGGCTCGGCCTTCGAGGCGGAGGACGCGGTACAGGACACGCTGGTGCGTGCCTGGCGCAACTTCGACAAGTTCGAGGGTCGTTCCTCGCTGCGGTCCTGGCTGTACCGCATCGCCACCAACGTCTGCCTGGACATGCTGAACGCGGGCAAGAAGCGGGCCCGCCCGGTCGATCTGACGGGCCCGACACCGCTCGCCCAGGCGGCGCTCAACCCCCTGCCGGAGAACACCTGGCTGGAGCCGATGCCGGACGGGCGCATGCTGCCGACGGTGGCCGACCCGGCGGAGGCCGCCGTGGCGCGGGAGTCGGTGCGCCTCGCGTTCGTCGCCGCGCTCCAGCATCTGCCGCCCAAACAGCGTGCCGTGCTGATCCTGCGCGAGGTGCTGGCCTGGAAGGCGAGCGAGGTCGCCGAGCTGCTCGACACCTCGGTCGCCTCGGTCAACAGCGCCCTCCAGCGGGCACGGGCCACCCTCACCGAACACGAGGGCAGGCCCGCCGATGCCGCGAATCCGCTCGACGAGGAGCAGCGCAAGCTCCTTGAGCGGTACGTGGCGGCCTTCGAGGGCTACGACATGGCGGCGCTGACGGCGCTGCTCCATGAGGACGCCGTGATGACCATGCCGCCGTTCGACCTCTGGCTCCAGGGGCACGACGACATCACCGGCTTTATGCTCTCCATCGGCGCGGGCTGTGCCGGCTCCCGCCTGGTGGCGACGTCGGCGAACGGCACCCCGGCGTTCGCGCACTACAAGCCGAATCCGGACGGGCCCGGGTTCGTGCCGTGGGCGGTGCAGGTCATCGACATCTCGGACGGGGCCATCACCGGGATGCACTGCTTCCTGGACACGCCGCGCTGGTTCCCGCTCTTCGGACTGCCGGACCATCTCGACGACGACGCGGCGGTGTGAGGCCGGGCGTGAGACGCGGCATGCGGAACGGGCTGGTGGCCGGCTGGGTGGTACTGGCAGCCGGTGGCTGGGGGGTGGCCCAGTGGATGGGCGAGCCGTCCGCCACCGGCGGCCCCGAGCCCGGTACGGCCCGGCCCTCCGGGCCGGGCCGTGAGCCGGGGCCGCAGCCCGAGTCCGTCTGCGACGACCTTGCCGGCGTCTCGTCGCCGCGGCCCACCGCCACCCCTGCCGCGCTCCTCACGGCATCGACTGCCCCAGTCGACGGCGCGACCACCCGGCTCCGGGTGGTGGTCTGCGACGCGGCCAGGATCACGGACTGAACGGGCGGGGGCGGGGCGGGCGGCCCGTACCGTTCAGCCCCCGCCCTCCCCCGGCCCCGTCGCGCACTCCAGGTCCACCACATCGGCCAGCCCGACCAGGTCCAGCAGACTCCGCAGCTCGGGCGGCACATTGCGCAGCCGCAGCCTTCGGCCGCCCGCCCGGCGTGCGACGAGCCCCAGCCGGGCTATCGCCTCGACCAGGGCCAGATCCGCACGTACGACCCCGCCCACGTCGCAGTCCACCCCGGCGCCCGGGTCACGGGCGGCGCCGTCGGGGCCGTACAGCAGCGCCTCCAGCTCGGCGCAGAGTCCCGGCACCACGTCCCTGGTGACGCGGCCGGTGACGACGAGAACGATCGGGGTCATGGCTTCCACATCAGGGAGACCGGCCCGGCGGCCGAAACTCATCGCTGCCCGGATACGTGTTTCCCGGCGGACGCCGCGGCCCGGGACGCCGTGCGCGGCCAGGCGTGGCCCGCATCGCCCCTCGTCTGCCTCCGATCACCTCCGGCGTCCTCCGGTGGCCTCCGACCGGTGATCTTCCGTCAACTCCATTTATTTGTGGGCCTCCTGTGAACCCGTCCGTTCAATTCCCCCTCTAGGTACGTGAACCGGCCGGTGCGGCGTCCCCGTCGCGCCGACTGACCAGCGGCCCTCTCGCGGGCCGCCCGATTCTCCAGGGGGAGAGTTGCGCAAACACGTGAGAAACGCGTGTGTTTCGACCATCGCCGCGGCAGCCGCCGTGGCACTCGCGGCCGGGATGACCAGCCCGGCCGTCGCACAGCCCGACGCCGCCCAGCCGTCCGGCACCGGGGCCAGGACCCAGTGGCCCCCGGCCCAGAACCGGCTGACGCTGATCACCGGTGACGTCGTCACGGTGGACGCCAAGGGCCGGGTCATGGGTTTCCGGGCCGCCGAAGGGCGCGAGCACATACCCGTGCAGCGGCAGATAGTCGACGGGCACACCCTGCTCGTCCCCGCCGACGCGCACCGCCTGATCAGCTCCGGGAAGCTGGACCGCAGGCTGTTCGACGTCACCGAGCTCAGCCGCGCGGAGAACCGCCGGGCCCAGAAGTCGGGCCTGAAGCTGATCGTCTCCTACCGGGGCGCGAAGGCCGCCGACGCGAAGGCGGAGGTCCGCGCGGCCGGTTCCACCCGGGTCGACCGGACCCTGAAGACGCTGAACGCCCAGTCGGTGATCACCCCGCAGCGCGACGCCCAGGACATCTGGCAGGCGCTCACCAGCAAGGACTCGCGCGGCGCCCAGCGCACCACCGCCGCGGGGATCGACCGGGTCTGGCTGAACGGCGTACGCCGGGCGAGCCTCGACAAGAGCGTCCCGCAGATCGGCACCCCGGCCGCCTGGAAGGCCGGTTACACCGGCAAGGGCGTCAAGATCGCCGTCCTGGACACCGGTGTGGACGCCACCCACCCCGACCTCGCGGGCCAGATCCTCGACACGAAGAACTTCACCGCCTCGCCCGACGCCAAGGACCGGGTCGGCCACGGCACCCATGTCTCGTCGATCGCGGCCGGCACCGGCGCCAAATCGGGCGGCAAGTTCAAGGGCGTGGCCCCGGACGCCAAGCTGCTGGAAGGCAAGGTGCTCGACGACAACGGCTTCGGTGACGACTCCGGCATCCTGGCCGGCATGGAGTGGGCGGTCGCGCAGGGCGCCGATGTCATCAACCTGAGCCTCGGCGGCAGCGACACCCCCGAGGTGGACCCGCTGGAAGCGGCGGTCAACAAGCTGTCGGCCGACAAGGGTGTCCTGTTCGCCATCGCGGCGGGCAACGAGGGCGACGCGGCCGGTACGGTCGGCTCCCCGGGCAGCGCGGACGCCGCGCTGACCGTCGGCGCGGTCGACGACAAGGACAAGCTGGCCGACTTCTCCAGCCGTGGTCCGCGCGTCGGCGACGGGGCGATCAAGCCCGATGTCACCGCCCCCGGCGTGGATATCACGGCGGCGGCCGCACCCGGCTCCGCCATCGACCAGGAGGTCGGGCAGAACCCGCCCGGCTATCTGACGATCTCCGGTACGTCGATGGCGACCCCGCATGTCGCGGGCGCCGCGGCGCTCCTCAAGCAGCAGCACCCGGAGTGGAAGTACGCCGAGCTCAAGGGCGCGCTGACCGCCTCGACGAAGCCGGGCGCGTACTCGCCGTTCGAGCAGGGCACGGGCCGGATCGCGGTCGACCGGGCGATCGCCCAGACCGTCGTCGCCGACCCGGTGTCGTTGAGCTTCGGGGTGCAGCAGTGGCCGCACACCGACGACACCCCGGTCACAAAGACGGTGACGTACCGCAACCTCGGCACGACCGATGTCACCCTCGACCTCGCGGTCACGGCCACCGGCCCGGGGGGCAAGCCCGTCCCGGCCGGCTTCTTCGGCCTCGGGGCCGACAAGGTGACCGTCCCCGCAGGCGGCACCGCGGACGTGCCGCTGACCGTGAACACCAAGCTCGGCGGTACGGCCGACGGCACCTACTCCGCGTATGTCGTCGGGACCGGCGGCGGCCAGAGCGTCCGCACCGCGGCCGCGGTCGAGCGCGAGATCGAGTCGTACGACCTCACGGTCCGGACGATCGGGCGTGACGGCAAGCCCGCCGAGTTCGCCGAGGCCGACCTCTTCGGCCTCTCGGGAACGGCGCTCGGCCAGTGGCTCTCGCCGACGGTCACCGACGGCATGGCCAAGGTCCGTGTCCCCCGGGGCGGTTACACGCTGAACGGTGCCGTCACCGTCGACCCGGAGGACTACTCCAAGGGCACCGACTGGTTGTCGCAGCCGAAGCTGGACGTCACCAAGAACCTCACCGTGACGCTCGACGCGCGCAAGGCGAAGCCGGTGAACATCACCGTGCCCGCCACCGGGACGGAGTCCCTGCTGGCCGCGCCCGACCTCCAGCTCTCGACCGAGGACACCGGCTACACCTACGGCTGGATCCTCGACACGTACAAGAACTTCCGCACCGCGCACTTCGGCCCGGCCGTGACCGACGGTTCGCTCTCCCAGCACTGGATCAGCAGCTGGACCAAGGGGACCTCGACCCGGTACGACATCGCGGCCGGCGGTCCGGTGACCCGGGCGGCCACCGGTTTCGAGCGGAAGTACACCACCGGCCAACTGGCCAAGGTCGGCCTCTCCCTCGGCTCGCCCGCCAAGGGCAAGAGCGGTGAGGTCTCCGCCTCGGGCTCGCTGCCCGGCTCGGACGGCGGCTGGGGGGCCTGGTCCCTCCACAAGATCCCCGGCACGGTCACCTCCTACGTCTCCACCGCCGACAAGGTGAAGTGGAGCTTCGACTTCGACCAGGACGGCGGAGTCGACGAGGACGGCTACCCGGTGACCGAGGCGAGTTACTCCCTCGGCGCCCCGCAGGGCTTCAAGGCGGGCAAGTCCTACACGAAGAAGGTCAACACCGCGGTGTTCGGCCCCGCGGTCAACTCCGAGTACGGCATCCTCCGCGACGGCAACTACATCGTCGGCATGCTGCCGCTGGTGGCCGACGGAGCCGGCAACTTCGGCGGGTCCGCCTACAGTTCGGCCAAGACGGTCCTGTACCGCAACGGCAAGAAGCTCGCCCAGAACGACGACCCGCTGACGGGCCTGGCCCCCTTCACCGTGTCGTCCGCCGCCGCCGACTACCGGCTGACGACCTCGATGCGGCGCAGCGCCGCCCTCTCCCCGGTCTCCACCCGGATCGACGCGAGCTGGACCTTCCGCTCCAAGCGGACCTCGGGCCCGGCCATGCTGCCCATCTCCACGGTGCGGTTCACGCCCAACGTCACCGCGGACAGCAGGGTCACGGCCGGCCGGACCGCTTCCGTGCCCGTCACGGTGCAGGGTGCGGCCGCCGGCAAGAACCTCAAGTCGCTGACGGTGTATGTCAGTTACGACGCCGGCAAGACCTGGAAGAAGTCCACGGTCAAGGCGGGCAAGATCTCCGTGAAGAACCCGGCGAAGGGGAAGTCCATCTCCTACCGGGCGAACGTCACGGACAAGAAGGGCAACAAGTCGTCGGTGTCGATCTACAACGCCTACTTCGGCAAGTGAGCGCGTAGCCCCACCCCGACCGCACGACGGCGGCCCGCCGGGACGGATTCCTCCGCCCCGGCGGGCCGCTCGCGTTCTCCGGGGAGACCGGCACCGAGAAGTCGGTCAACTGACCGGGAAGATCAGGAAACCGCAGGTCAGGCGATACGTTCCCGCACCACCGGGGTGGCGGTGAACGTCGTGCCGGACGGGGCGATGTCGTACGCGTCGGGCAGGGCCTTCAGGGCGTAGTCGAACTTCTCGGGGGTGTCGGTGTGCAGCGTCAGCAGGGGCTGGCCTGCCGTCACCGTGTCGCCCGGCTTGGCGTGCAGTTCGACGCCCGCGCCGGCCTGGACCGGGTCCTCCTTGCGGGCCCGGCCCGCGCCGAGGCGCCAGGCGGCGACGCCGATGTCGTAGGCGTCCAGGCGGGTCAGTACGCCGGTGGAGGGGGCCGTGACGACGTGCTGCTCGCGGGCGACCGGGAGCGTGGCGTCGGGGTCGCCGCCCTGGGCGGAGATCATCCGGCGCCAGACGTCCATCGCGGAGCCGTCGGCGAGGGCCTTCTCCGGGTCGGCGTCCTTGAGCCCGGCCGCGTCCAGCATTTCGCGGGCCAGGGCGAGGGTGAGGTCGACGACGTCCTTGGGGCCGCCGCCGGCCAGCACCTCGACCGATTCGCGGACCTCCAGGGCGTTGCCCGCGGTCAGGCCCAGCGGGGTGGCCATGTCGGTGAGCAGGGCGACCGTGCGCACTCCGCTGTCGGTGCCCAGGGCGACCATGGTGGAGGCCAGTTCGCGGGCGTCCTCGATGGTCTTCATGAAGGCGCCGGAGCCGACCTTGACGTCCAGGACGAGCGCGCCGGTGCCCTCGGCGATCTTCTTGGACATGATGGAGCTGGCGATCAGCGGGATGGCCTCGACGGTGCCGGTGACATCGCGGAGCGCGTACAGCTTCTTGTCGGCGGGGGCGAGCCCGTCACCGGCGGCGCAGATCACCGCGCCGGTGGTGTCGAGGACGTTCAGCATCTCCTCGTTGGAGAGGTGGGCGCGCCAGCCGGGGATGGACTCCAGCTTGTCGAGCGTGCCGCCGGTGTGGCCGAGGCCCCGGCCGCTGAGCTGCGGCACGGCGGCGCCGCAGGCGGCGACCAGCGGGGCGAGCGGCAGGGTGATCTTGTCGCCGACGCCTCCGGTGGAGTGCTTGTCGGTGGTGGGGCGGGAGAGCGACGCGAAGTCCATGCGCTCGCCGGAGGCGATCATGGCGGCGGTCCAGCGGGCGATCTCCGTGCGGTTCATCCCGTTCAGCAGGATCGCCATGGCCAGCGCGGACATCTGCTCGTCGGCGACCTCGCCGCGGGTGTACGCGTCGATGACCCAGTCGATCTGCTCGGGGGTCAGCTCGCCTCGGTCCCGCTTGGTGCGGATGACGGAGATGGCGTCCATGTCCTGGAATTCCTTCCGGCCGGTGCGTACGCAGGAGTCCTGAGTAACTCTACGCGCATAGAGGGTGGAAACGGGGGTGGCCCTCCCGACGTGCGGGAGGGCCACCGGAGTTCTACTTCAGATGGTCCGGGCCGAACGCCTGCGGCAGCATCTCGTCGAGCGTGCGCAGCCCGTCCGGCGTCTCCAGGACGAGCTCGGGGCCGCCGAACTCGTACAGCAGCTGCCTGCACCTGCCGCACGGCACCAGGATCTCGCCCGCCCCGTCCACACAGGTGAAGTGGGTCAGCCGGCCGCCGCCGGTGGCGTGCAGCTGGGAGACCAGTCCGCACTCGGCGCACAGCCCGATGCCGTACGAGGCGTTCTCGACGTTGCAGCCGGAGACCGTACGGCCGTCGTCCACGCGCGCCGCGGCGCCGACCGGGTAGTGCGAGTACGGGACGTACGCGCGGGTCATCACGGACCGTGCGGCGCTCCGCAGCGCCGCCCAGTCGACCTCCGCGGCGGCCGTCACTTGCCCTGGCCCTTGCGGTAGCGCATGCCGTCCGCCTTCGGCATCCGCAGCCGCTGGGCGGAGAGCGAGAGGACGAGCAGCGTGACGATGTACGGGGTGGCGCTCACGAACTCGGTGGGCACGGTGTCCGTACCGAGGTACCAGACCAGCACCGCGGCGGCGATGACCGCGCTGACCACGCCCTGGACGAAGCTCTTGCGGTAGAGCTTCCAGGCGGCGAGCGCGGCCAGCACGACGACGAGCAGCAGGAGCAGCGCGTGGACGGACTCGCCGCCGTTGCGCAGCTGGAGCGCGTCGGCGAAGCCGAACAGCCCGGCGCCCATGGCGAGCCCGCCGGGCCGCCAGTTGCCGAAGATCATCGCGGCGAGACCGATGTAGCCGCGGCCGCCGGTCTGGCCCTCGTTGTAGATGTGCGAGGTGACCAGCGAGAGGAAGGCACCGCCGAGGCCGGCCATGCCGCCGGAGATGATCACCGCGATGTACTTGTACGTGTAGACGTTCACGCCGAGCGACTCGGCGGCGACCGGGTTCTCGCCGCAGGAGCGCAGCCGCAGCCCGAACGAGGTCTTCCAGAGCACGAAGAACGTGAGCACGAACAGGATGATGGCCAGGATCGTCAGCAGCGAAACGTTGGTGACCAGGCCGCCGATGACGCCGGCCAGGTCGGAGACGAAGAACCAGTGGTGCTTCTCGATGGAGTGCAGCCAGTCGGAGAGGCCCGGGATCGTCACCGAGGTGATCTCGTCGGCCGGTGGGGACTGCTTCGGGCTGCCGCCCTTGGCCGCCGCCTCGCCCGAGTTGAACCAGAGCTTGGCGAAGTAGGTGGTGAAGCCGAGCGCCAGGATGTTGATGGCGATACCGGAGATGATGTGGTCGACGCCGAAGGTGACAGTCGCGACCGCGTGCAGCAGTCCGCCGAGCATGCCGCCGACGACCCCGGCCAGTACGCCGAGCCACGGGTTGGTCTGCCAGCCGGCCCAGGCGCCGAAGAAGGTGCCCAGGATCATCATGCCTTCGAGGCCGATGTTGACCACGCCGGCCCGCTCGGCCCAGAGGCCGCCGAGACCGGCGAGGCCGATCGGTACGGCCATGGCGAGCGCCGCGCTGATCTGGCCGGCGGAGGTGACGTCCTCGGCGCCGGTGATGGCGCGCACGGCGGACAGCGCGAGCAGCACGCCCGCGATGATCAGCAGGACGACGGGGAAGGAGAGGCGGGTGCGGCCGCCCTTGCCGCCGGCGACCTTGGGGGCCGCGGGGGGCGGGGTGGAAGTCGCCGTGGCGCTCACGCCGACACCTCCTGCTGGTCGTTGTTACGGGCGGCGGCCTGTGCGGCGAGTTCCGCGCCGACCTTGCTCTGCTGGCGCTTGAGTCCGTAGCGGCGGACGACTTCGTAGGCGATGACGACGCACAGGACGATGACGCCCTGGATCACGCCGACGATCTCCTTGTCGTAGCCCTCGAATTCGAGCTTGCCGGTGCCGCGCTCCAGGAAGCCCCAGAGCAGCGCGCCGAGCGCGATGCCGATGGGGTGGTTGCGGCCGAGGAGGGCGATGGCGATACCGGTGAAGCCGATGCCGACCGGGAAGTCGCCGCTGTACTCGAAGCTGTCGTTGAGG
Organism: Streptomyces sp. NBC_00376; assembly: GCF_036077095.1. Taxonomy (NCBI): domain Bacteria; kingdom Bacillati; phylum Actinomycetota; class Actinomycetes; order Kitasatosporales; family Streptomycetaceae; genus Streptomyces; species Streptomyces sp. NBC_00376. Next base: position 3,419,943 of record NZ_CP107960.1, read on the forward strand.
AGGGTCGGCATGCCGATCAGACCGGCGACGGCGCCGGAGATCAGCATCGAGGTGATGACCATCTTCTTGACGTCGACACCGCTGGCCTCGGCCGCGGAGCCGGACTGGCCGACGGTGCGCAGGTCGAAGCCGAAGCGGGTGCGCGAGAGCGTGAACCAGTAGGCGACGCCCGCGACGACCGCGACCACGATGAAGCCCCAGACGGGCGACGGGGTGGTCGGGAACTCGAAGAAGTGCGAGGACTCCGGGATCGGCTTGGTGGAGATCTTCGTGCCGGCCTCGTCGAGGTGGCCGAGGCGGCCCTGCTGGAGGAGATAGCCGATGATCGCGGTCGCGATGGCGTTCAGCATGATCGTCGAAACGACCTCGCTGACGCCCCGGGTGACCTTGAGGACACCGGCGATGCCGGCCCACATCGCGCCGACGATCATCGCCGTGAGGATGATCAGCGGGATCTGCAGGGCGCCGGGCAGGGTCAGCGCGCCGCCGACCGCGGCGGCGAAAAAGGCGGCCAGGCGGTACTGGCCGTCGACGCCGATGTTGAAGAGGTTCATCCGGAAGCCGACGGCCACCGCGAGACCCGCGAGGTAGTACGTCGTCGCCTTGTTGAGGATGTAGACCTGGCTGTCCGACTTCATCCCGTAGTCGAACATGATGCCGAAGGCGCTGAACGGCTCCTTGCCGGTGGCGGCCAGCACGAGTGCGGTCACCAGGAAGGCGACCACGATCGCGAGTACGGGGGCCGCGATCCCCAGGAGCAGCCGCTCCTTGTCGATCTTCTTCATCGGTCCTCTCCCCCGTCCCGGGGGTCGGTGTCGGTGCTGTCGGCGCCGTCGGAGCTGTCAGTACTGTCGGCGCTGTCCGCGCCGTCGGCGGCCGTGTCCTCGGGTGCCGGTGACTCGTCCGGGGCTTCCAGGTGGCCGGTGGCCGCGCCCGTCATCGCCGAGCCGAGCTCCTCCGGGGTGATGGTCGCCGGGTCGGCGTCCGCCACCAGCCGGCCGCGGTACATGACGCGCAGAGTGTCGGAGAGGCCGATCAGCTCGTCCAGGTCGGCGGAGATCAGCAACACCGCGAGACCTTCGCGGCGCGCCTCGCGGATCTGGTCCCAGATCTGCGCCTGCGCGCCGACGTCCACACCCCGGGTCGGGTGCGCGGCGATCAGGAGCTTGGGGGCGTGGCTCATCTCGCGGCCGACGATCAGCTTCTGCTGGTTGCCGCCGGAGAGCGAGGCGGCGGTGACGTCGATGCCGGGGGTGCGCACGTCGTACTCGCGCACGATCCGCTCGGTGTCGGCGCGGGCGCCCTTGAGGTCGAGGAACGCGCCCTTGCTGTTGGGGCGTTCGGTGACGTGACCGAGGATGCGGTTCTCCCAGAGGGGGGCCTCCAGCAGCAGTCCGTGCCGGTGGCGGTCCTCGGGGATGACGCCCATGCCGTCCTCGCGGCGCTTGCGGGTCGGCGTGCGGGAGATGTCGGCGCCGTCGAGGGTGAGCACTCCGGCGTCGAGCTGGCGCATGCCCATGATGGCGTCGACGAGTTCGGACTGGCCGTTGCCCTCGACGCCCGCGATCCCGAGGACCTCGCCCTTGTGGATGGTGAAGCCGATCCCGTCGAGGACCGAACGCACCACGCCGTCCGGGTCGGTGGCGCTCAGCCGCAGCCCGTCGACGGTCAGCATCGGCACGTCGGTGACGGTCGACTCGCGGGTCTCGGGCGAGGGGAGTTCGCTGCCGACCATGAGCTCGGCGAGCTGCTTGGTCGTGGTGCTCTTCGGATCGGCGGTGCCCACCGTCGTACCGCGCCGGATGACGGTGATCTCGTCGGCGACCGAGAGGACCTCGCCCAGCTTGTGCGAGATGAAGATGACGGTCAGACCCTCGGCCTTGAGCTCGCGCAGGTTGTCGAAGAGCGCGTCGACCTCCTGCGGCACCAGGACGGCGGTGGGCTCGTCGAGGATCAGGGTGCGGGCGCCGCGGTAGAGGACCTTGAGGATCTCCACGCGCTGCCGGTCGGCGACCCCGAGGTCCTCGACCATGGCGTCCGGGCGGACCCCGAGACCGTACGAGTCGGAGATCTCCTTGATCTTCGCGCGGGCCCGGTCGCCGATCCCGTACAGCTTCTCCGAGCCGAGGACGACGTTCTCCAGGACGGTGAGGTAGTCGGCGAGCATGAAGTGCTGGTGCACCATGCCGATGCCGCGCGCGATGGCATCACCGGGGTTGTGGAACGAGACCTGCTCGCCGTCCACCGCGATGGTGCCCTCGTCCGGCTTCTGCATGCCGTAAAGGATCTTCATCAGAGTGGACTTGCCGGCACCGTTCTCGCCGACGAGGGCGTGGACGGTGCCGCGGCGCACGGTGATGTCGATGTCGTGGTTGGCCACGACCCCGGGGAACCGCTTGGTGATGCCGCGGAGCTCCACGGCATGGGGACTGCTGGACGCGTTGATGGCGCACTCTCCTTGGCAGGAGCGGAGGGCGGAGGCGGTGGGAGCGTGAAAGGTATCGCGCCGGGCGGACGCTACGCGCGTAGCGCCACCGAATCGTTGGCCACCTGATGACAGGTGGCGGACCGTGTGCGTACGGCTACGGCAAGTCGGCCGGGCCGGTACGTGAAATCGGGGCCCGAGTGAGCCGAAGCGGCTCACCCGGGCCCCGATCGACGGTGGATCAGGTCGTGGTCTTGACCTTGATGGTGCCGTCGGCGATCTTCTTCTTCGCCTCGTCGAGCTTGGCCTGGATGTCCTTGATGTGGTCACCCGTGGTGGTCAGGCTGACGCCGTCCTTGGCCAGGGTGTACGTCTGCGTGCCGGTCAGCGGCTTGCCGTCCTTGACGGACTTGACCAGGTCGTAGACACCGCCGTCGACGTTCTTCACGACCGAGGTCATGATCGTGTCCTTGTACTTCGACAGCGACGGGTCGAGGGCCTGGTCGGAGTCGACGCCGATGGACCAGGCGCCCTTCTTGCCCGCGACGGCCTCGATCGAACCGGCACCCGAGCCGCCCGCGGCGGCGAAGATGACGTCGGCACCCTTGTCGAGCATGCCCTTGGCGGCGTACGAGCCCTTGTCGGGGCTGCCGAAGCCGGACAGGTCCGAACCGGTGGACAGGTACTGGATCTGCACCTTGGCCTTCGGGTTCGTCTCCATGACGCCCTGCTGGAAGCCCGCGGCGAACTTCTTGATCAGCGGAAGGTCCACACCGCCGATGAAGCCGACCTGGCCGTCCTTCGACTTCAGCGCGGCGGCGACACCGGCGAGGTAGGAGCCCTGCTCCTCGGTGAAGACGATGCTGTCGACGTTCTTCGCGCTGGCGACCGAGTCGACCAGGCCGAAGTTCACCTTCGGGTACTTGGCGGCGATCTTGTCGACCGCGTCCTTGTACGCGAAGCCGACCGCGACGACCGGGTTGTAGCCGCCCTCGGCGAGCGACTCCAGGCGCTGCTCACGGTCGGCGGGGGTCTCACCGGTCTTGGCGGTGAGCTCCTTGGTCTCGGCACCGAACTCGGACTTGGCCTTGTCCAGGCCACGCGCGGCGGAGTCGTTGAACGAGTTGTCACCACGGCCGCCCACGTCGTAGGCCATGCCGATCTTCATCTTGCCCTTGTCGGAGCCGGAGCTCTCGGTGGACGACTCACCGCACGCGGTGGCGGTGAACGCGAGGGCCGCAGTGACGGTACACGCAGCGGTGATCTTGGATACCCGGCGCAAGGGAAGGCTCCTTCAAACCTGACCGAAGCGCCTCTTCCGGCGCTGGTTTCGCCGCGATCGTAACGCGCGTAGATGTCAGATAAAGCCCTGTACGGAAGCCGTTATCGGATCGTCGCGAACCAGTGGTGACGTCTCCGGTTACGGATGGTTGCGGTCGAGCAACGCGGAGGCAGTGAACAGCTCCACGGCGACCGTGATCGCCTCCTCATCGGCGTCGAAATCACCCCGATGCAGGTCGAGCCGGGCAGTGTCGCCGGGCGTGCGGACCCCGAGCCGGGCCATGGCGCCGGGGACGTGTTCCAGGTACCAGGAGAAGTCCTCGCCGCCCAGGCTCTGTTCGGTGTCCTCGATCGCATACGATCCACGGCGCGCGGTCATCGCCGTGGCGAGCAGATCGATCACGGCGGCGTCGTTCACGACGGGCGGGACGCCCCGGACGTAGTCGATCACCGTCTTGGCGCCGTGCATCCCGGCCACCTCGTCGATGGCGGCGTGCACCAGGTCGGGGGCCTCCCGCCAGGCGGCCAGCTCCAGGCAGCGGACGGTGCCCGACAGTTCGGCGTGCTGCGGGATCACGTTGCAGGCGTGACCGGACTCCAGCCGCCCCCAGGTGACGGCGAGCCCGGCCCGCGCGTCGACCCGGCGGGCCAGCAGCGCGGGCACCTCGGTGGCGACCTTGGCGGCGGCGGTGACCAGGTCGGTGGTCAGGTGCGGGCGGGCGGTGTGGCCGCCCGGACCGTCGAGCGACACCTCCAGCCGGTCGCAGGCCGAGGTGATCGCCCCGACCCGGAGCCCGATCCGCCCCACGTCCACCTTCGGGTCGCAGTGCACCCCGATGATCCGCCCGACGCCCTCCATCGCCCCGGACAGGATCGTGTCGGGCGCCCCGCCGGGCAGTACCTCCTCGGCCGGCTGGAAGATCAGCCGTACGGGGTTCGGGAGCAGCCCCCGCCGGTCGAGCTCGGCGAGCACCAGCCCGGCGCCGAGGACCGAGGTGGTGTGGATGTCGTGCCCGCAGGCGTGCGCCCGGTCGGGGACGGTGGAGCGGTACGGGACGCCGGTCTTGGTGTCCGGGATGGGCAGTGCGTCGATGTCCGCGCGCAGGGCGAGCATCGGCGCGGTGGAGCCGTCCCGCGTGCCCACGTCGCAGATGAGCCCCGTCCCCGTGTCGAGCACCCGGGGTTCCAGTCCCGCCTTCTCCAGCCGGGCCTGGATGGCCGCGGTGGTACGGAACTCCTGGTTGCCCAGCTCGGGGTGCATGTGCAGGTCGCGCCGGAAGGCGATCAGCTCGGCACGCAGGTCCTCGGGCAGGGTGCCGGGCAGCGCCTCGTCGCCGGGCGGCTGGGCATCGGAATCGCGGGACATCAACTGGTTCACCTGGTGAAGGGTAAGGCCCTTCCCCCTTCAACTGACCATGAAACAAGAAAAGTTCAGCCACATAGACGAATAAATGACTGCGTCGTGGCGTGTGAGGTGACGGCCGGGTGGGTACACTCGCCCCCTTTTGCGCCATGATCGGCGGCCGCGACGGACCACCGGCCTCCATCAGCCGGACAGCCCCCGGCGCACCGGCGTCAGCGCCACCCCGAGGAACAGGGCCCCGACCGGCAGCAGATCCAGACTCACGGCCATCACCACCGTCCCCGCCAGCACCAGCACAGGCGCCCATGCCCGGACCAGCTCACGGCGGAGGAAGGCGAGCAGGGTGACGAGGGCCAGCAGCCCGAGCCAGAACAGCATCGGCACCACGGTGTAGACCAACGGCATCACACCGGGCACGCCCTGCACCCGGTCGAACATCTCGCTCATGGCCTCTTTGTCCGCCGCGACGAAGCCGACCCCCAGGTCGATCACCGCCTGCACCACCACCGCCGCCGCACCGAGCAGCCCGGTCCAGGCGGCCACCTCACAGGCGACCCGCCCGCCCCCGCGCTCCCCGGCCGGCCCCCGCAGCCCCAGGAAGACCGGCACGAAGGCGAGCACCCCGGCCAGGAACAACAGATGTGCCACCGTCCACCACACCCCGGGCCCGTAGTCGCCGACGGATCGCCCGGCCAGCCGCACCACCCCGTACCCCGCCATCAGGGCGGGCCCCGCAAGAAGGGCCGTTGCGGCCGTCACCCCGGCCGTGCCCTGCGTACCGGCCGCCCCACCATGCCGCTCCGTCGCCGTCCTCATCGTTGTCATGCGTTGATGCTCGCGCCCGGCCGACCCTGACCGCCATCGGGACCTTCCCCCAACAAACCCTGGGGGTACGCCACTTACGGGTCAGGGTGATCCATGACGCACCGCAGGCCTGCCTACCGGCATCGGCATCGGCATCGACCGCCATTCCCCGGCAGGCAGGAGCCGGCCGCCGTCGGCGCATGCCCCGGGATCACGGAGTAACCACATGTCGTCCTGTGGCGGCTCGACGACTCCGCCGAGCTCACCGACATCAAGCACCTGCTGGACACGGAGCCCTCGGTCCTCGTCGGTGCGGTCACCCCGTGGGAGATCGCGATCAAGCAGTCCCTGGGAAAGCCCGAAGGTCCCGAGGACCTGGCCGAACGGGACGGGACAGCCAGTTCACCCCGCTTCCGATCACCACGGGACACGGCGTGCGGGCGGGCGGACTGCCCGCACATCACCACGATCCGTTCGACCGGCCACTGATCGCACAGGCCCAGACCGAGGGAATGACGATCCTGACCCGCGACAAGTGGATGCCCTCCTACGACGTGCAGGTCATGCCCGTCTGACGGATCTGCGCCCTTCGTTGCCCCGGGCGTTCGGCGGGCGGGGCCGAGAGGTGCCCGCCCGATGCTTCCTACGCCTCCGTCACCGCCGTCGCCCGCCAGGGCGCCAGGCGCTGGACGTCGCGGGCGGTTTCCGTGACGCCGCTCAGGAAGCCCTGGGCGCGTGGGGACGCGGTGTCGCGGAGCCATTCCGGGGCGATGTCGCAGACCGCGACCTTCACCTCGGTGCCGGCCAGGGCCAGGGGGAGGGTGTGGACGACCGTGGAGGGGAAGCTGAGGACCGTGCGGCCGATGGGGCCGCGGCGGGCGATGAGTTCCAGGGGGAGGTCGGGGCGGACGATCTCCAGGCCGGTGGCGGCCTCCAGGGCGTGGAGCTTCTCGGTGGACTCGCGGCGGTGGGCGAAGTAGCGGGTCGCGCCGTGGGTGCGGGACAGGGCCGCGACGGCCTCCAGGTACTGGTCCCGGTCGACCACGCCCGTCTCGACCAGCGAGGTGCCGACCAGGTCGGCGCCCTTGGTGAGCAGCGGCGGGCCGAAGCGGGCGCGGGTCCAGGCGAAGGTGTTGGAGGTGACGCTCACGCCGGGCGGAGCCTCGACCGGCATGGCCGTGAAGACCTCGACCGTGCGGGTGGCGGACGGGGTGAAACGGCTGCGGGCGCGGGCCGTGACCGGGGCCAGGACCAGTTCGCGGGGGCCCGAGCTGCCCTTGCGGTGCCAGCGCACCAGGCGTTCGCCGCGCGCCAGTTGGGCGACGAACTCCATGGTGGCCGTGCCGTCGTCGACCACGGTGAGGCGGCGGGCCCGCACCATGGTGAGCAGGAGTTGTACGTACCGGGAGAACGGGTCGCCGATGACGATGTGCTGCGCCCTGCGGACGAGTCCGGACAGGTCGCGCAGGCTCTTGAGGGGCGCGCCCGCGCCGCCGCGCGCCTCCTGCCAGCGGACGTTGATGCCCTCGTCGCGGGCCAGCTCCGCCATCCGGCGCAGCTGACCGCGCGACATCGGGTCGACCGGGGGGAGGACGACGACCGTGATGTCCGTGAGGACCCGGTCGCCGCCTCCCTCTGCGTAGGCCCACTCCAGGACGTTCAGGAGCTGGACCGGGCTCTCGACGAAGGCGAGGTTCACCGGTCGGCCCGTCAGACCGCGACCGGCTCGGCGGCCGGGGCCGCCTCGGTGCTCTGGGCGACGACGCCCGCGACCCGGCGGAGCTTCTTCATCGGGCCGAGCTCGGACTCGTACACCTTCTTGACGCCGTCGCCGAGCGAGGCCTCGATGGTGCGGATGTCGCGGACCAGGCGGGTCAGGCCCTGCGGCTCGACGGAGGCGGCCTGGTCGGAGCCCCACATGGCGCGGTCCAGGGTGATGTGGCGCTCGACGAACGCTGCGCCGAGGGCGACGGCGGCCAGCGTGGTCTGGAGGCCGGTCTCGTGGCCGCTGTAGCCGATCGGGACGTTGGGGTACTCCTGCTGGAGGGTGTTGATGACCCGGAGGTTCAGCTCCTCGGCCTTGGCCGGGTACGTCGAAGTGGCGTGGCAGAGCAGGATGTTGTCCGAGCCGAGGACCTCGACCGCGTGGCGGATCTGGCGCGGGGTCGACATGCCGGTGGAGAGGATGACCGTGCGGCCGGTGGCGCGCAGGGCGCGCAGCAGCTCGTCGTCGGTGAGGGAGGCGGAGGCGACCTTGTGGGCGGGGACGTCGAACTTCTCCAGGAAGGCGACGGCCTCGGTGTCCCACGGGGAGGCGAACCAGTCGATGCCGCGCTTGGCGCAGTGCTCGGAGATGGCCTGGTACTCGGCCTCGCCGAACTCGACGCGGTGGCGGTAGTCGATGTACGTCATCCGGCCCCAGGGGGTGTCGCGCTCGATGTCCCACTGGTCGCGCGGGGTGCAGATCTCCGGGGTGCGCTTCTGGAACTTGACGGCGTCGCAGCCGGCTTCGGCGGCCACGTCGATCAGGGCAAGGGCGTTGTCGAGGTCGCCGTTGTGGTTGATGCCGATCTCGCCGGTGACGTAGACGGGGTTGCCGGGGCCGGCGGTGCGGGTGCCGAGGGTGCGCAGACGGGAGGTGCTCATGAGGTGTGTTTCCTTAGCTAGAACGGGTTTGGGGGACCCGGGGGTTACTTGGGGGACTGGGCAGTGGAAGTCGTGAGGGTGGGGCCGAGCAGCCAGGCCGCGATCTCGCGGATGGCGCCGAAGCCGCCGGGGGTGGTCGTGACGGCGCGTGCGGCCGCCCGTACCGAGTCGTGGGCACTGGCGACGGCGACGGGCCAGCCGGCGAGTGCGAAGCACGGCAGGTCGTTGACGTCGTTGCCGACGTACAGGACACGTTCGGGAGCGATGGACTGTTCGTCGCACCACTGCTTGAGCGCCCGGTCCTTGCGGTCGATGCCGTGCAGGACGGGGATGCGCAGCTTGTGGGCGCGGGCGGCGACTACCGGGTTCTGCTCGCTGGAGAGGATCAGCAGCGGCAGTCCGGCCTTGCGCAGGGCGGCGATGCCCAGGCCGTCGCCGCGGTGGACGGCGACGATCTCACGTCCGTCGGCGTCGATGAGGACCCGGTCGTCGGTCTGCGTGCCGTCGAAGTCGAGGACGACCGCGTCGATGTCGTCGAGGGTGGGCAGCGGCGCGGGGTCGAGCAGCGGTGCGAGGGCGCGGGCGCGGGCCAGGTCGTGCGGGTCGTCGACCTCCAGGACCCGTGCGGCGTCGGTGCGCACCAGGGCGGTGTGGCCGAAGAAGCGGTGGCGGTGGGTACGGAAGCCCGCCACGTCCATGGCGTACGCGGTGCCCGTTTCCAGGAGGTCCTCGGGGCGGTCCTGGCGCATCTGCCGTACGGACTTGTCGTGGTTGACGCCGTAGTTGTCCTCCTCGATCGCGCTGCCGTCGCGCCAGAGGAAGCCGTGGAAGGGGGCGACGGTGACCGCCGTGTCGGCGCCGTCCCGGGCGACCGCGGCGGCGACGCCGTCGATGTCCTCCCGCAGCACGAAGGGGCTGGTGCACTGGACCAGCAGCACCACGTCGACGGTCCGCTCGCGCATCGCCTCGTAGGCGTCCAGGGCGTGCAGCACCGCGTCCTCGCTGCTCGACCTGTCCCCGGCGATGGCCGCGGGGCGCTGGACGATGTGCAGCCGCTCGGCGGCGCCGAGCGTGTCACCGGCGGCGCGGGCCGCGTCCGCGATGGCCGCGTCGTCGGTCGTCACGACGACGTCGGTGACCTCGCGGGAGGCCAGGCAGGCGCGTACGGCGCGGGCGATCAGCGGTACGCCGCCGACCTGGGCGAGGTTCTTGGCCGGTACGCCCTTGGATCCGCCGCGGGCGGGGATCACGGCGAGCACGGTGGGGGTCGGGGTCATCTCTGCTCCTGAAGTGGTGTTCACAGCTCGCCCATCCGTCGGATCACCGGGGCGACCCGCTGGACGCCCTGCCGGTACGCGCCGCGCGCCGCCTCCCGGACCGCCTCGCGGACCGCGCCGCGCACTCCACCGGTCTCGCGGGGCCGTTCGGCGCCCGGCAGCGGGTGTCCGTCGGCGGCGAGGTGGTGGCGGGCGAGGATGCCGGGGAGGTAGCCGGGGGCGGTGGCGGGTGTGTAGTACGGGGCGAGGTCGGGCAGCCGGGCCGCGGCGAGCAGCGCGTCGACGCGGGCGCGGGCGTGGTCGTAGGCGGTGGCGTACGTGCCGTCGGCGGCGACGCCCTGGCCCGCCAGCCACCGCGGGTCGGGCTCCGGGCGGAAGCCGCCGTCCAGGTGGTCCCAGGAGGTGAGCAGGCCGGAGCCGATGAAGTGGTGGTTGCCCAGCGCCTCGCGGACGCCGAGGTCGGTGAGGACCGCGGTCGGGACACGCCGGTGCAGGGACTCCAGCGCGGCGGTCGAGGAGACCGTGACCAGCAGGTCGGTGCGGTCCAGGACCTCGCCCATGTGCCCGTACACCAGACGGAAGTTGGGCGGCAGTCCGCCGGGCAGCTTCTCGGCGAGCCGCTGGTACGGGAGCTCCTCGATGTGCGTGGTGTGCTCGCCGGGCTTGGAGCGCAGCTTCAGCAGCACCTCGCGGTCCGGGTGCAGCCTGGCGTGCTCGACGAGCCTGCGCAGCAGGTACATGCGGTCGTCGCGGGAGGCCGGCACGGAGGGCTGGGCGGCGAAGACGACGGTGTCGCGGCCCTCCTGCGGGCGGTGCGGCTCGCCGCCGAGGAACGGCAGCGCGGCCTCGGTGACCGCCGAGGCGTCGGCGCCCACTCCCTCGTACACCGCGCGGAAACGCTCCGCGTCGTGGCGGGAGTTGGCAAGGACGATGTCCGCGCCGTGCCGCAGCAGCAGCCCGTCGGCGAGCTTCTCGTAGACGACGCCGACGTAGCCGGTGACGACGACGGGCCTGGCGGGCAGCCGCAGTGCGGCGAGTCCGTGCAGCATCGCCTGGACGGCTCCGCCGACGAGGGCGAGCACGACGACGTCGTACCCCTCGTCCCGCACGGTGTGCAGGAATTCGACGGCCGTCACCTCGTGGACCCGGCCGGCCTCGATACCGACGTCGCCGACCTCGGCGAGCTGGCGCGGGGTCGGGGTGGCCCGGCCGCGCAGCAGCAGTCCGCTGATCTCGACGCGCTGCGCCGACGCCCCGGACGCCCCGGCGGTGAGGCGGCGCGCGGTGAGCGCGCCCCATTTCCACCGGGTGTCGGAGTCGGCGAGTACGGCTACCCGGAGGGCGGTCGTCTTTTCGGTACGTGGGGGCACGTCCCAGAACTTAGGAAGGCATTTCGATTCGCGGCCCAACGTGACGGCAACAGCTGGTTAACAGCCCGCCGACGCTTGGCGAATCGCCTCCACAAAGGGGACGCAATCGCCCATGATTCGGCCCGGTTCATCATTCCGACATTCGCCGTTCACTCGCCGTCCCTCCCGGCGCCAAGGCAAATGACGGGCTCACGCCTAGCGTGAGACGGGTGGTTAAGCTCTCGGTCATCGTGCCGTTCTACAACGTGCAGACATACGCCCCCGACACCTTGAGAAGCCTGCGGGCGAACGCCCGCGAGGACTTCGAATTCATCCTCGTCGACGACTGTTCGACCGACGGGACCGCGGAGATACTGCGCCGCGCCGAGGACGAGATTCCGGGGGTGGTCGTACGCAGACACAAGCAGAACGGCGGACTGGCCACCGCCCGCAACACCGGCCTGGACGCCGCACGCGGCGAGTACCTCGCGTTCCTGGACGGCGACGACTGGCTCGCCCCCGGGTACTACGCCGAACTCGTGGCCCGTACCGAGGTGTTGGGCTGCGACTTCGTCCGTACCGACCATGTCCAGGTCGAGGGCCGCAACCGCAGCGTGCACCGCGTCCCGCACGGCAGGCGCGGCGAGGTACTGGACCCGCGGGACGCGATCCTGCCCGCCGAGCGGTCCACCTCGGTCGACTATCCGTACGCCTGGGCCGGGCTGTACCACCGGCGGTTGCTGGACCGCGGGCTGCTGCATTTCACGGACGGCCTGCGCACCGCTGAGGACCGCCCGTGGATCTGGCGGCTGCACCGTGAGGCCGATTCCTTCGCGGTGCTGGGGATTCTCGGAATTTTCTACCGGCGCGGTGTCGCTTCTTCGCTCACGCAGATCGGCGACGTACGCCAGCTCGATTTCATTCGCTCGTTCGACCAGGTCATTCGGGAAACCGCGGAGGACCGCGACGCACAGGTACTGCTGCCGAAAGCGGTCCGTACCTATTGCGCGATCATTTTTCACCACATGAGCTCGATCGAAAGGTTCGAACCCGCCGTGGCCCGCACCCTGAAGTCCATGAGTGCGGCCGCGCTCAGGCGAATGCCGCAGCAGGTGCTCGACGACGCCCTGGACTCGATGGACGCGCAGCGCGCCACCGTGCTGCGCCGGCTGCGCCGCCGTCCGGCCGCCGCGGGCGCCAAGGAGGTGTCGGCCGCGTGAACACCGCCCGGACCCGCACCACGCAGATCTTCCTCGCCTCCACGCTCTACGGCGCCGCCACCCTCGCCGCCGCGCTCGACGCGGGCTGCTTCCCCGACGCGGACCGCCGCATCCTGCTCGTCTCGAACAACGCGGCCGTGCCGGAGACGACGGCCTCCCTCGACACGATGCCCGGCTTCGACGCGCTGCGCGGCCGGTTCGACGACGTGGTGTCGTGGAACACGACGATCGCCCCCTTCCACCCGGGCGGCTGGGCGCCGCGCCCCGACGACGTACCCCTGTGGGAGCGCCATCTGCGCCTCGCCTGGGAGCTCGGCGACGACGACATCGAGCTCGCGGTCGAGTCGATCCAGGTCAACCCCGCGATGGCCGTCGCGCAGATCTTCACCGGCGCGCCGCTCGATGTGTACGCGGACGGGCTGATGAGTTACGGCCCCACCCGCAACAAGATCGACCCGCTGGTCGGTACCCGGGTGCGCCGGCTGCTCCACCTCGATCTGGTGCCGGGGCTGAAGCCGCTGCTGCTCACGGAGTTCGGGGTGGCGCCGCAGATCGTGCCGGGCGAGGTGTTCCTCAAGGTGCTCGGTGAGCTGGCGGACGCGCCCGAGGCCCAGGACGGGATTCCGGCCGTGGAGGCGCCCGCGCTGCTGCTCGGCCAGTACCTGTCGGCGCTCGGGCTGATCAGCGCGGCCGAGGAGGAGGAGCTGCACCTGCGGATGATGCGCGGCGCGGTCGAGCTCGGCCACACCCGCATCGTCTTCAAGCCGCATCCCACGGCCCCGGCGCAGTGGTCGAGGGCGATGGGCGAGGAGGCGGAGAAGCTGGGCGCGGAACTGACGGTGCTGGACGACGGAGTGCTCACCGCGCCGGTCCTCGCCGAGGTGCTCTACCAGCGGATGCGGCCGGCCCTGGTCGTCGGCTGCTTCTCGACGGCGCTGTTCACCGCTTCGCGGTTCTACGGGCTGCCGGTGGCCCGGGTCGGCACCGGGATGCTGCTGGACCGGCTCGCCCCGTACGAGAACAGCAACCGCGTCCCGGTCACGCTGGTGGACGCGCTGCTGCCGGAGGTCACGGACCGGGCGGCCGTCGAGCGGGCGGGGACGGCGCGGGGCGCGGAGGCGGCGGACGCGGTGGACGCGGCCGACCTGACCGGGCTGGTCACCGCGGTCGGCTTCGCGATGCAGCCGAGGATCTACCCGGGGCTGCGGCCGGCCGCCGAGCGGTATCTGGCCGCCCACCTGTCCGCCTCCACCTGGCGGTACTTCAAGCGGAAGCGGCTGACCTCGCTGGCGCTGCCCGGGGCGGTGCCGGCACAGCTCGCGTTCCTGCCGCGCAACGCGGTGGTGCGCCGGGTGGCGCGGTCGGTGCGGCGCCGGGTGGTGCGGGGGTAGGCGCGCCGGGTACGGGGCGGGGCAAGGCGCCGAGCCCCTCCCCCGCGCCGGGTACGGGGCGGGACGCCTGATCCGGCGCCCCGCCCCGTACCCATGGCGCCCTCAGACCGGCACGCCGCCCTGGATCACCCGCAGGTCCGCCGCGTTGGCCTCGGTGACCTTCCAGAGTTCCCGCTGCCGGCCGTGCACATCGGCGACGCTCGCCGCGTGGTCGTCGAGCAGTCCGGCCGCCCGCTCGGCGAGCCGGGCCCCGAGGTGCCGGTCGTGGACCGAGATGCCCCACTCCGGGCGGTCGATGTCGGCGAGGAAGTACGCCATCTTCGGGTGCGAGATCAGGCTGATGATCGGCGTACCGCAGCCGAACGGGATCATCCCCGCGTGCCCGCGCATCCCGATGACCAGCCTGGTCCGGGCGTAGGTGTCCCGGATCGCGTCGTTGTCGAAGTCGTACATCGGGATCACCGGCAGCGCGATGCCGTGTTCGCGCCGCAGGTCGAAGGCGATCCGCTCGTCGTCCAGCGAGTGGGCGACGCACCGCACCTCGGCCCGCTTGCCGAGCTCCCGCACCGCGGTCGCCATCTCGGCCAGGAAGTGCCCGTAGTCGTGCCCGAAGCGGAGCCCGGAACGGTCGTACGCGGCGTTGACGAGCACGGTGTCCTCGCGCCGCTCCGGGTCCGTCCAGCCGTCCACCAGCTGCCTGGTGACCGTGGTCGGGCAGGGCTGGAAGCGCACCTTGTCGTGGAGCGAGGCGGGCAGCAGTTCGCGGACCTTCTCGATGGAGCCGTGGTTGCGCAGCCCGAAGAACGAGGCCCGTTCGACGAGCTTTCGCAGGCTGGAGAGGAACCTCTCCCGCCCGTGCCCGTACGCCTGCCCGTCGAAGGCGTTGAAGCCGACCGCGTAGACCATGACGGGTACGTCGATCCGGTCGAGCAGTTCGTCGGGGACGTTCCACTGCCAGCCGCTGTTGCCGTTGGGCGCGGTGTCCGGGATGAAGAGGCCGCCGCCGCCGATGACCAGGCCGCGGCGTTCGTTGACCCGTTCCAGCGCGGCCTCGTCGAAGAGCCGGTGGGCGTGGATCGAGTGCCACCGCCGCGGGCCGGTGTCCCGGCCGAAGGCCAGCCGTACGCTCTCCGGCAGCAGCTTGTCCCCGGCGTTGCCCTGGCGCTCCATGTAGAAGGCGACATGGGCGAGCTGGCCGGCGGCGGGCCCCTCCACGGGCGGGGTCAGGTCGGTGGTGCGCTTGTGCATCAGCCGGTTGGCCCGGTGGGTGGGGTCGACCGCGAGGCCCTTGAGTGCGTACTCGGCCGCCGCGTCGTCGTCGCCGTGGATCCAGGCGATCTGGGCGAGGCGGGCGAAGGCGGTGGCGGCCCGGTTGGGCGAGGCGGTGGCGAGCAGCAGCCGGGCGCGGGCCTCCTCGTAGCGGGAGACGCTCATCAGGGCGTGGCCGAGGACCTCGTGCGGCCAGGACTCGTCGACGGGGATCCGGACCCGGCCCAGCAGATCGGCCGCCTCCTGGTACTCGCCCGCCGCGATGTGGGCGGCGGCGACCTTGCGGGCGTCCTCCGGGGAGCCGGTGCGCGCCACGTGCGGGGTGCCGTAGTGGACCAGCAGATCGTGGTGCTTGGCACCGGGCAGGGCCAGGTACGCGGCGTGGAACTCGGCGTCGGACAGCTCGAATTCGTGCCAGCGGTCCTCGGCCTCGCGGTATCCGGCCTCGCCGCCCTGCCAGGGCTTGTGCCGCCCGGTGAAGTGCAGGATCGCGGTGGAGTCGGGCACCGGGAGGTCGCCGGAGAGACGCCGCTTGACGAAGTTGTAGCGGGCGTCGAGCTGGACGAATTCGCCGTCGAGCACGGCGTTGAGGATGCCCTGGTCGTGCTTGTCGAGCTCGTACGTACCGGCCTGCCCGACCTCGTCGATCCGCGCGCAGAACGCGTCGCTCAGATACTCGCGCTGGATCACCAGCAGTCCGCTGTTGAGCTTGTGCTGCCCGTAGAAGAACTGCGGTACGGCGGCCAGTCCGTCGCGCAGTTCGAGCAGTTCACCGAGATCGCCGAGGACGACCATGTCGGTGTCCAGGGTGATCACGGTGTCGTAGTCGCGGACCCGGAAGACGTCGAGGATGAAGTAGGCCTTGCGGACCAGGTAGTTGTCCTGGTCGCCCTTGGCGTACGAGTCGTAGTGCCCGGCGTCGACGCGGCGGAAGTCGATGCGCGGGTGCAGGGCCCGGATCTGTGCGACGGAGGCGGGGCGCAGTCCGTCGTGCAGGACGAGGAAGTCCTCGCAGACGTTCGGGTTGGACAGGGCCAGGCTGCGCAGCAGGGCGAGGAAGCCGGGCAGGTAGTTCTCGTCGACGAAGCTCGCGAAGGCGACCCGGCGCTTGCCGGTGAGCGGGTTGGCGGGCGCGGGCGAGGCGGGGAGGGCCGTCGCGGACGGGGCGGTGGCGGACGGGGGCGTGGTGGAAGAAGGCGTGGCGGTCGTCGTCGTCATCGCAGGCGGATCCTCATGTCGGTGACGCTCTGGGCGCGTTCCATGACCCACGCCTTTTCGCTGGTGTACTCGTGCACGGAGGTGATGGGCATCCGCATCGCGCCGGGCAGCCGGTAGGCGCCGCTCTCGTAGAAGTCGAAGCCGATCAGGTCGAGCCGGCTGCTGACGTCCAGGTGGTCCAGGAGCCACAGCATGTTGAAGCCGGTGGTGGGGATGGCCGGCCAGACGTCGGCGCCGACCCGCCCGATGTCGCGCAGCGGCCAGCGCAGCGACTCGTCGCCCAGGTACTGCTGGGCGCCCGGGACGAGGCGGTTGCGCAGGGAGTGCTTCCAGTCGCCGGAGACCCCGCCGAAGACCAGCCGGGTGTGCACCTTCTGGTCCCAGTTGAACCCGTGCTTGTGGATGGTGGCGTGGATGTCGGTGCGCCGGCCGGTCGCCGCCGGGTCGATCCGGTACGAGTTGAACCGTACGACCAGGTCGTAGCCGTCGATCTCGGTGCCCATCGAACTACTGCCGACGCGCTGGGAGTTGGCTATCAGACAGATGGACTTGCCCGCGATCCGGTTGCGGAACTCGCCGACCGTGGTCCACTCGACACCGCCGAAGGTGGGGTCCGCGACCGGGCCGCGCATCCGGCTGCGGCGCTGTTCGGCGTAGAGGGCGACGATCCCGGTGAGCCCGGCCACGGCGGCGGGGTCCGTTCCGGCCGCCTCCATGGCCAGTGCGAGGTACTGGGAGGTGGCCTCCTGGATCTCGGTCACCGGGGCCCCGGTGCGTTCCTGGGCGAGCAGGGCGCCGACCAGCAGGGGCTCGGCCCGGCGCCAGTCGCCGCGTGCCTGGAGGGCCAGGCCCTCGGCCCAGGACTCGGTGACGGGGCGGGCGGCGTGCTCGGCGGCGGCGGGGCAGTCGCGCTCCAGCCTCCGCAGCAGCTCGTCCTGGAGCCGCGCGCCCGCCCGCAGCCCGACAACCTTGGCCGCGACGCCGAAGCCGTCGTCCTCGGTGAACGAGAGGTAGCGCTCGTACGCCTCGATGGCCGCGGTCTCCGCGCCCATCGCCTCCAGCGTCCTGGCCCGCAGCCGCCAGCCGGCCCGGGAGCCCTTGCGCTGGGTCAGCACGGTGTCGCCGATGAGCACCGAGAGCTTCAGCTCGTCCTCGTAACCGCAGTCCAGCGCCTTGTTGCCGACCGCGAGCAGCGGGTCGAGCAGCTCGTCGGCGAGGGCCGGGGCGGAGCCCGCACCCGCCTTGCCGCCCCGCCGCATCAGCGGGATCGAGGACGCGGTGCCCGCGGAGGCCACGGGCTGCGTCGCGGCGTGCACGGCCAGCAGGTGGCGCAGCGCCTCGGCGAGTGCCGTACGCCGCCGGTCGAGCCCCGCCACCAGCTTGGTGCTGTGCGCGGCACAGGCCCGCAGGCACACGTCCACGTCGGTCGGGGTGACGGAGGCGAGCGGCGAGGCGGCGCTCCCGGGCGGGGCCGCGTCACGTTGCCGTGGCCAACGGGTGCGGGCTTCTCTCATGGCGCTCCAAGCGTCTGTGCCCGTGGGGGGAGGGGGCGTGTGCGGTCGTGCGGTCACCGGAGCGCACCGGGGCCCCGCCCCGTCGGGGGGGCGGATGCCCGGCGCGCGTGTTCGGTTCCGCTTCACGCTAAGAAAGCTGAACGGCCACCGGATGAACTCACCCTGTCGGTACAGGAAACCTCGCACCGACCGCGCTGGTACGGGCCTTCTCAGCGCACCCCGTACCGCGCCTCGACGCCCGCGACGATCAGCCGCAGCCCGTCCTCGAAGCGTTCGTCGTAGTTGGCGAAGATCTCGGCACCGGCCGCGGCGGCGAGCGGGTACGCGGCCAGGCGTGCGGCCCGCTCGTCGACGTCGTAGCCCTCGCGCCGCTCGTCCGGCATCGGCCGCACGCCCTGCTCCTCGGTGACGAAGCCCATGGTGTACGCATACGCGGTGGTGCCCGCCCGGACGGCCTGCCACAGCTCGTATCCGGCGTCGACCATCGTCCGCAGATGGGATTCGAGGCCGT
This sequence comes from Streptomyces sp. NBC_00376, assembly GCF_036077095.1. Taxonomy (NCBI): domain Bacteria; kingdom Bacillati; phylum Actinomycetota; class Actinomycetes; order Kitasatosporales; family Streptomycetaceae; genus Streptomyces; species Streptomyces sp. NBC_00376. The sequence continues at coordinate 3,438,211 of NZ_CP107960.1, forward strand.
CGGCGTGGTCGGTCCCGGTGAATTTGGCGCCGCTGTACTCAAGGAGGGCGAGCCCGACACGTCCCCGGACGGGTGCGCGCACTGGTCGCCGCCCGTACGCATCTGACGGCCGGGGACATCACCGAGGTCCGCTGGTCGTCCGACTTCCGGCCGCGTGCCGCGCTGGCCGACCGGTTCCGCGACGGCCGGGTCTACCTGGCGGGCGACGCCGCGCACGTGCACTCCCCCGCGGGCGGCCAGGGCCTCAACACCAGCGTGCAGGACGCGTACAACCTGGGCTGGAAGCTCGGCCAGGTGCTGCGGCACGGTGCGCCCGTCTCCCTGCTCGACAGCTACGAGCAGGAGCGCCGTCCGGTCGCCGCCTACATGCTCGGCCTGTCCACCCGGATCCACCGGGGCGAACAGGAACGCGGCGCGGCGGCCCAGCAGCTCGGCCTCGGCTACCACGAGGGCCCGCTGTCGGTGGGCCGGGCCGGCGCCCTGCACTCCGGCGACCGCGCGCCGGACGGCCCGACGACCGGGGGCCGCCGCCTCTTCGACGTCTTCCGGGGCCCGCACTTCACGCTGCTGGCGGTCGGCACGGACACCGGGCTCCCGGCGTTCGACGGCGACGGCGGTCAGGTACTCGTGCACCGCACGGGCGCCTGCGAGGCGTACGGCAAGGGCCTGTTCCTGGTCCGCCCCGACGGCTACATCGGCTGGGCGGGCGAGGACGCCTCGGAGCTGGCGCGGCACGTGCCCCGGTTCGGACTCGCCCCGGTCACCCCCTGCTGAGCGGGGGCGTCACACGCTGCTGAGCGAGAGCTTCGCCGCGAACCCCAGGAAGAGCAGACCGGCCGCCGAAGTGGCCCCGGCCGACAGCCGCTTGCGGCGGCGGAACGCGGCGGACAGCCGGGTGCCGCCGAATATCAGCATCGACAGATAGAGGAAGCTGGCGATCTGCAGCAGGGTGCCCAGCACAAGGAAGGAGAGCGCCGGGTAGGCGTAGTGCGGGTCGACGAACTGCACGAAGAACGAAATCAGGAACAGGATCGCCTTCGGGTTGAAGAGGCTGACCACCAGCGCCCGCCGGTACGGCCGCTCCATCGCCGCCGCGGCCGCGGGCCCCGCGTCCTCCTCGGTCAGCTCGGCCATCCGCCGGTGCCGCTCGCGCCACATGGTCACCGCGGCCCGCAGCATGCCGATCGCCAGCCAGGTCAGATAGCCCGCACCGGCGAACTTGACGACGGCGAAGAGCACCGGCGTCGTCTGCAGCAGCGACGAGGCCCCGAGCGCGGACAGCGTCATCAGGACGGTGTCCCCGGTCCACACCCCGGCCGCCGCCACATACCCGGTCCGCACCCCGCGCCGGGCGGCGACGGAGAGCACGTACAGCGAATTCGGCCCCGGCAGCAGGACGATCAGCACCAGGCCGGCGAGATAGGTCGGAAGATCGGTGACACCCAGCATGAAACGGAGTGTCGCACGCGAGTACGACACTCTGTCCAGGGGGTTCGGGAAGGCGAGGGGTCAGTCCTCGTCGCCGTCGAGGAGGCGGTCGACGGAGAGTTTCATCTCGACTCCGACCACGTCAGGCACGGTGAACGAGGTCCCGCGCTTGTGGTGCGCCTTGTTCTTGTACTCGCCGCCCCGGGGATCGGTGCAGAGCAGCACCTGGTCGTGCTTGCGGTCGGCCACCACGTAGACCGGAATGCCCGCCTGGGCGTAGTCCTCGACCTTGGGGCCGAGGTCGTCCGCCCAGTTGGCCGACGTCACCTCCACGACCATGCGGAAGACGTGGGCGGCGTAGCAGTTCTTCATGACATGGGCGTCCTTGATGTCGGCCTCGACGACCGACAGGTCGGGAATCGCGTAGTCCTCCGGCCCGGAGGGCAACCACAGCCCGACGCCCTGGACGAGTCTGAGCCCCACGGTGCGCGCCCGCGCCCCGAACTCCTCACCCAGCCAGGACAGAGCCAGAGCGTGCGATACGTCCGCCGGTGGTGTCACAGTGAGCCTCCCCTGGAGAATCTCCACGCGATGCCCAGGCAGCGAGCGTGCGAGCTGGTCGGCTGCCTCGCCGAGCGTCAGCTCCGGCTGTTCCTGCACGTGCACCTGCTCCTCGTGCTGTATTACGGCCACGGCATCCTCCTTTCGGGGGCCACTGTCCATGAGCTTATCCAGGGTCGCGGACATTCAGCGAGAGATCACCCGCACGGGTACCCGCCCCCTCAGAACGCGTCCGACGGCGCATACCTCCCCCACACCTCGCGCAGCGCGTCGCACACCTCGCCCACCGTCGCCCGCGCCCTGAGCGCGTCCCTCATCGGGTACAGGACGTTGTCCGTGCCCTCGGCCACCTTCCGCAGCCGGGCCAGCGCGGTGTCCACCGCGTCCTGGTCGCGCCCGGCGCGCAGCCCCGCCAGGCGGGCCGCCTGCTCGGCCTCGATCGCGGGGTCGACGCGGAGCGGCTCGTACGGCTCCTCCTCGTCGAGCTGGAAGCGGTTCACCCCGACCACCACGCGCTCCGCGCTGTCGGTCTCCAGGGCGATGCGGTACGCGGAGCGCTCGATCTCGCTCTTCTGGAAGCCGCGCTCGATCGCGCTGACCGCGCCGCCCATGTCCTCGACCTTGGCCATCAGCTCCAGGGCGGCGGCCTCGACCTCGTCGGTCATCGTCTCGACGACGTACGACCCGGCGAACGGGTCGACGGTCGCGGTGACGTCCGTCTCGTACGCCAGGACCTGCTGGGTGCGCAGGGCCAGCCGGGCGGACTTGTCGGTGGGGAGGGCGATCGCCTCGTCGAAGGAGTTGGTGTGCAGCGACTGGGTTCCGCCGAGGACCGCGGCCAGGCCCTGGACGGCGACGCGGACCAGGTTGACCTCGGGCTGCTGGGCGGTGAGCTGGACGCCCGCGGTCTGGGTGTGGAAGCGCAGCATCAGCGACTTCGGGTTCTCGGCGCCGAACTCCTCCCTCATCACCCTGGCCCAGATCCGGCGGGCGGCGCGGAACTTGGAGACCTCTTCGAGGATCGTGGTGCGGGCGACGAAGAAGAAGGAGAGGCGGGGCGCGAAGTCGTCGACGTCCATGCCGGCCGCGACGGCGGTACGTACGTACTCGATGCCGTCGGCGAGGGTGAAGGCGATCTCCTGCGCGGGCGAGGCCCCGGCCTCGGCCATGTGGTAGCCGGAGATCGAGATGGTGTTCCACTTCGGGATCTCGGCCCGGCAGTACTTGAAGACGTCGGCGATCAGCCGCAGCGAGGGGCCGGGCGGGAAGATGTACGTGCCGCGCGCGATGTACTCCTTGAGGACATCGTTCTGGATGGTGCCGGTGAGCTTCTCCGCCGGGACGCCCTGCTCCTCGCCGACCAGTTGGTAGAGCAGCAGGAGCAGCGCGGCCGGGGCGTTGATCGTCATGGACGTGGAGACCCGGTCCAACGGGATCCCGTCGAACAGGACCCGCATGTCGTCGATCGAGTCGATCGCGACCCCGACCTTGCCGACCTCGCCGGACGCGATCGCCGCGTCCGAGTCGTGGCCCATCTGGGTGGGCAGGTCGAAGGCGACGGACAGGCCCGTCGTCCCGTTGGCGATCAGCTGCTTGTAGCGGGCGTTGGATTCCGTGGCCGTGCCGAAACCCGCGTACTGGCGCATCGTCCACGGCCGGCCGGTGTACATCGTGGGGTAGACGCCGCGCGTGAAGGGGTAGGCGCCCGGCTCCCCCAGCTTCTCGGCGGGGTTCCAGCCGTGGAGTGCGTCAGGCCCGTAGACCGGTTCGATGGGCAGTCCCGACTCCGACTCGCGCGTCATCTGCTGTGCCTCCCGCTGAAGCTGCCCAGTAAAGCTACTTGCTGGTAACAACGATTCCCGCGACGGACTGTAGCGGTCGGCGCGAGACCGTTGGAGGGGCAGGCGCTGGGACCTTGCTCACAGCCCCTGCCCGCCGTGCTCGTCGCCGTTCTTCCCCCATCATGCGCGGGCTTTGGCAACCGGGCAGAGCGGGAATCCGTCCAATGGGACACCGGACGCAGCGGACGCACAGGGGGCCGAGATGACAGGCAGCACCACCAGGAGCACCTCACGGAACGCGGAACGGGGCCGGGCGGGGGCAGCGGCGGTGCTCGCCGTCCTCACCGTCGCCACCGCGACGGCCGGCTGCAAGGCGCAGGCCACCGGCAGCGCACCGGCGGCCTCCTCCTCGCCGCGGGCCACGGCCACCGACGACGACAAGCCCGCCTCGCCGCCGTCCTCGCCCACCGCCTCACCGTCCTCGGCGCCGCCGACGGCCACGGCGTCGCCCACGCCGAAGCCCGACCCGCAGGGCACGACGCTCATGGCGAGCGGTTCCCAGGGCAAGCAGGTACGGGAACTGCAGGCCCGGCTGCGGCAGATCGGCCACTTCGACCGCAGCCCCACCGGCTACTACGGCACCGTCACGGTCGCCGCGGTCCAGTCCTTCCAGGGCAAGCGGGGCCTGACCCGTACGGGCAGGGCGGACACCCTCACCTGGCAGAAGCTGCTCGGCATGACGCACGAGCCGACGACCGCCGAGCTGAATCCGCCGACCACCCGGCAGGTCGCCAAGCCGGACAAGCGCTGCATGACCGGCCGGGTGCTCTGCATCAGCAAGAACAGCCGGACCCTGTCGTGGATGATCGACGGCAAGGTCATGTCGTCGATGGACGTCCGCTTCGGCTCCCAGTACACGCCGACGCGCGAGGGCACCTTCTCCGTCTACTGGAAATCCCGCCACCACGTGTCGTCGATCTATCACACGGCCATGCCGTACGCGATGTTCTTCAGCGGCGGCCAGGCGGTGCACTACTCGGCGGACTTCGCGGCCCGCGGCTACAACGGCGCCTCGCACGGCTGCGTCAACGTCCGGGACGAGGGGAAGATCGCCTCGCTCTTCGCCCAGGTGAAGAACGGCGACAAGGTCGTGGTCCACGGGTAGGGCCGGTCCGGCCGAAGAAGGAGAAGAGGCGCGGGCGGGACCGGGGGAACGTGTCCCGCCCGCGCCATGTGCGCTGAGCCGTAGGTACGGGGGGAACCCCGGCTCTGTGCGCTGCCGATGACCAGTCGGCTCACTCAGTACTGCGCCGCGGCCTCGAAAAACGTCACACCTGTTGGTGGCGGGCCGAAAGAAGCCTGTCGCGGGCGGTCTCGCTCAGCCCTGTGAACCGGCGCGCACGCCGGAGGTACGGGCCGAAGGCGTCAGGGAGACCGGGGTCGAAGGAAGCCGCACACCGTTGGCGAACCGGGCCGACGGGGCGGTGCCGGCGGCGGAGTCGGAGGCGTTGCTCCCGTTCGAGCCCTCGTCGTTCTGCTCGTCGCCGCCGTCGCCGCCCTGGTTGCCCTGGCCCTTCTCGGACCGCTCGATCACGCGGTCGCAGAACCGGTCCAGGTTCTCGGCACCGTTGGCCAGCGCCTCCAGCCTGCGCCTGCGCTTCTCGCTCAGGTTGCCGTCGCGGTAGTCGCGGCAGGCCTGGAGCGCCTTGGCGTACCAATCGGCGGAGCTGTTCTTCCCGGGGGTCTCGGGCTGCTCGCTGTTCCGGTTGCCGCCCGGGGAGCCGGTCGCGGCGTCGCCGGGCTTCCGCTTGTCGGCCTCGCCCGGCTCCGTCGCCCGGCCGGAACTGCCGCGGTCCTGGCCACCGGTCGGGGCCGAAGGGTCCGTTGGCGACGGGGAGGTGCCCGTTCCCGGGGAGGCGGACGGCGGCGGCTGCGCGGTCTCGTCCGTGGTGAGCCCGTCGGAGCCGAGCTCCTCGGGCGTCGCCTCGGCCGAGACGGAGGAGGCCGGCAGGGGGTGCCCGCCGAACGGTCCGGGGAGCATTCCGGTTCCGGCCGCCACGGCCACCCCGCCGAGCGCACAGCCGGCGAGGGAGGCGACCAGGCCGTAGCGGACGGGCCTGCTCCAGCGCGAGGGGCGGGTACGTCCGGAGACCGCGGACGCGGTGGCGCGGGGGACGGAGCCGCCGGCGGCGGCCTCGATACGGACCGGGTCGAGCACCTCGGCACCGGCGAGAGGGCCGTCCGCGGCACCCTTGAGCCGCGCGTCCGCCCGCGTCTTCGCCCGCGCGGAGCGGGAGGCGGTGCGGAAGGCGGTGAGCGCCGCGGCCTCGCCGGGCAGTTCACCGGTGGCCGGGCGGGTGGCGCGGGCGGCGGCGTCCAGCGCGGCCACGAGCCTCTCGGCGTCCGTACACGACCGACCGCCGACGGGATCGACCGGCTCGCCGCGGAGCAATCTCTCCGCGGCGTCCTTGTCAAGCCATTCGTACCGCTCGTCGGCCATCACATGTCCTTCTGCGTCCACGGACGCGAATGCGTCACACCGGCCGGCGCCGCCAGACCGTTGCGGGCGGGGCGCTGGGCGGGCACCGCGTCGAGTTCCGCCGTCCGGGCAGCCGTGCTCCGGTGCGGGGCGGACGGGTCCGCCGGATCTCCTTCGGGGACACCGTCGACGGCGCCGCCCCCGTCGTCGTCGTCGCCGTCGTCGTCGCCGTCCGTGCGCAACAGCTCGGCCAGCCGCTTCAGGCCCCGGTGCGCGGCGGTGCGCACCGCCCCCGGGCGCTTGCCCAGCGTCTGCGCGGCGCCCTTCGCGTCCAGGCCCACGACCACCCGCAGCACCACTGCCTCGGCCTGGTCCTGCGGCAGCTGGGCGATGAGCGACATCGTGCGGCCGGTGGCCAGGGCCTCCATCGCCTCGTCGGCGGTGTCGGACTCGGCCGGCCGCTCGGACAGTTCCGACTCGTCGCCGCCGATCGCGGGGCGTCTGCCGCGCATCCGCAGATGGTCCAGCGCACGGTTGCGGGCTATCCGCGCCGCCCAGCCGCGGAAGCGGTCGGCGTCGCCGCTGAACCGGTCGAGATCGCGCGCTATCTGCAACCAGGACTCGGACGCCACGTCCTCGGCGTCCGGCTCCCCGACCAGTGTCCTTATGTAGCCCAGCAGCCGCGGCTGCACAGCGCGGTACACAGTACGGAAGGCGTCCTCGTCCCCGTCCTGCGCCGCGAGTACCGCGGCAGTGAGCTCCGCGTCGTCCCCCAGCACTCCCTCAACCTGCCCTGCTGTCCCGAATCGCAGCTGGTCATCACTGCCGCGCCACCCTGCGCGACTCAGCACGCTACGTCCTCGGCGGGGCTCGCGTCCATGACTTGTACAACCCGCAACGTTCCTCGGACGACGTGCGGTGTGACAGAAAACGCAGCGACGGCGCTGAGAGGAGTACGGGGTCGTCCTACGGCCCCGCGGAAGACGACCGGGGCCTCTCCTGTGGGGGGTGGCGGCCCCGGTCGTCCTCGTATTTCCCGGCACCGGGCACCTCGCGGCTCCCCCGCATGGGCCACCGCTCAGCCCCGCCCCCGGGCCCGCCGCGAGACCGCCGCGCGCAGCACCCGCTGCCCCTCCGCCGACACCTCCAGCACCTGGCGCAGCCCGGCGCCCGCCGACGGGGCGTCAGCGGCCTTGGCCAGCAGCTCCAGGATCCGGATCTGCCGGCGCAGCTCGCCGGCCGGCAACGGTCCCGCCGCGTCCGGATCGTCCTCGCCGAGGCGCCGCACCGTCTGCGCGGTGGTGCCCGGCGCCGCGTCCGGATCGAGGTGGACCTCCAGGGCCAGCAAGGAGCACGCGTCGGCCCAGTCCCGCAGTTCCGGCGCCGCCCGGTCCGCGGGCGCCTCGCCCAGCAGCTTCCGGATCCGCGGGGCGGCACCCGTCTCGTCGGCGGCGGCGTCCAGTGCCGTACGGGCCTCGGCGAGGCGGTACGGCCAGACCGCCGCGTCCGCGCAGCCCGCCCAGAGCGGACGGAGCGGATCCGGGTCCGGGTCCGCTCCGTCCGCGGGCTGCGGCAGGCAGCGGTCGAGGCAGGCGACCGCGCTCGCCGCGAGCCCTCGCTCGTCGGCGGCGGCGATCAGTTCCAGCAGGCTCATCGGCGTCTCCCGTCGGCACGCCCCCGTGCGCGCACACGGGGACGAGGCGCTTCCTGTTACCGCGTTCAGCGCCGAATGGCTCAAAACCGTCACTGCGGGGGCCGAATTGCATCTCTCAGTGGGCGCGACCCCAGTCGGCCCGCCCCGGCGCACCCGGGACGCCCAGCGGATACACGCCGAGCGCCGCCCGCTCCCCCTGCATCCGGGTCAGCTTGCGGACGAAGAGGATGGCGAACACCGCGGCCACGATGTCCAAGGCGTCGGTGGCCATCAGCAGGCCCGCCGAGTCCAGGATCTCCTGCGGCTGCTCGGCCGCCCAGTACCGCCGGGACGCGTACTGGGAGCCGACCAGCGAGATGATCCAGAACCCCCACCACAGGTTCATCACGGTGGCCGGGACCGTGCGCCAGCTGCCGTCGGTGTTCGTCTGGGCGCTCGCGGTCCAGATGCCGCCCGCGATCCGGCGCGGCAGCACCAGGTTGGCGATCGGGACGAACCAGGCGCCGACGGCCCAGCCGGGCCGCATCGGCTGCGTGCTCGGGTCGAACACCTCGGCGTTGAGCCGTACCCGCCGGAACCAGATGATGAAGACGACCGCGGTGGCCAGGCTCACGAGGCTCTGCAGCACGCCCGCCGTCCCGTACAGATTGTCCGCGAGCGTCGCCTCCGCCTCGTCGTACGTCGCGAAGTCGTTCTCCAGCCCGGCCGCGATCACACGGCGGCTGTTCAGTCCCGCCGCCACGGCGAGCAGATCCGCCGCCGCGACGACCGCCAGCAGCACGACGACGGCCTTCGCGAGCCCCTCGGGCGAGCGCAGGTACTGCTGCGGCGCGAAGAAGGCCGGGGCGGGCGGCATCGGGGCAGTTGCCGGACCGGCCGGACCGGCACAGACCAGACAGCGTCCGTCGTCGGTGACCGGCGGTCTGAGACGGCAGGTGGAGCAGAGCATGAAGTGGAACCCCCCAAGGTTCTGAGCGCGAACGCGCGAATCCGCGCGCTCCTCCCCGGAACGCGCGGCATGCGGAACCTAGCCCCCCGCCACCTGGCTGTCCACGAGGAATCCCGCCCGGCCGGCCACGGCGATCGCGCTCAGCCCGCCTTGTCGATCCGTGCGGCCAGCGCCCGGAACTGTTCCCAGCTCAGCGCGGGTTTGCCCGGGACCCACAGCTTCTGGGCGGTCGCGCGCAACGGCATCCGGATGCCCTGCGCCACCTGCGCCGGGGTCTGTGCCTGCGGGAGGTCGCCCCAGACCGCGAACCGGCCGCCGAGGATCTGACCGGAGTAGCGCGCCGGGACAGGCCGGGTGCCGCGCAGGACGAGCGGGGTCCACTGCTCGTAGATCCGCTCGCCCGTCGGGTAGACGAACTGGTTGGGCTGGCCGAGCACGTAATAGAGGTACTCGTCGTTGAGGTTCACCACGCGCCGGCCCTCGCGCAGGTACTCCTCGGGCAGCCGGGCGCCGTACTCCTTGCCCGTCCAGTACTCGACCTCGATGTCCTTGTCGGCGTGCACGGTCCCGTCGCGGAAGAAGCCGTCGTTCCACGCCTTGGGCTGCTTGCCGTGCGGGCGCACCACCGCCGCGCGGTCGTTCAGCCAGCCGGTCGCCAGGTCCTTGATGCTCGCCCCCGCCCCGTACTTCTGCTGGGCGGCGCGTTGCAGCTGCGGGTACGAGGTGGCCGGGTCCCGCGCCATCAGGGCGAGGTACTCGTCGGCGCCCAGGTGCCAGTACGCGCCGCGAAACAGCTCGGTGAACTCGCCGAGGAGCTGGTCGACGAGCTTGGCCGAGCCCGGGTCGGAGATGTCGAGCGACCCGGGCGAGCGCGTGCCCGACACATTGCGCAGCTGGAGGTCGGGGTGGGCCCGCAGCACCGCGCCGAGATGGCCCGGGGAGTCGATCTCCGGGACGACCTCGATGTGCAGCCGGGACGCGAGGCCGACGATCCGCCGCACTTCCGCCTGGGTCAGGTGCTGCGGCGACACCACCTCGGGGTGGGTGCGGGACTCGATGCGGAAGGCCTGGTCGTCGGAGAAGTGCAGGCCGAGCTGGTTGAGCTTGAGGTCGGCCATCTCCCGCAGCCGGTCCTCGATCCAGGCCGGGGTGTAGTACTTGCGTGCGATGTCGAGGTTGAGTCCGCGCTGCGGCCGGTCGGGGCGGTCGCGCACCTCGCCCTCCGGCATCGCACCGTCGGCGCGCACCGACTGCTTCAGGGTGCGGGTCCCGTAGAAGACCCCGGCCTGGTCGGGCCCGCTGATGGTGACCCGCCCGTCGTGGACGCCGAGGGTGTACGACTCGGGGGCGCCCTTGCCCGGGACCAGGGCCAGCTCCACGTCGCCCGCCCGGGCGGGGACGTCGCCCCGGTAACGGATCTTCAGCTCCTGGGCCAGCAGCTGTCCCTCGTCGGCGAGCGTCCCGCTGCTGCGGGCGATGACGACCCCGGCGTCCGGGCCGGGGCGCCAGCCGGGACCCCGGGCCGCGATGTGCTCGCGTACCGCGGGGATGGTGCGCGGGGCGGTGGAGAGCGGGTAGCTCCGGGTTGGCGAAGGGGCCGGCGAGGCGGCGGCCGAGGAGGACGCGGGGGTGCGGGCGTTCGAGGACTGTCCGGCGAGTCCGCTGTCGGAGCCTTCCGGCCAGACGACGACGGCGATCGTCGCGGCGGCCGCCGCGGTGAGGGCCGCACCGGCCACGAGAGCGCCACGTGAGGGCGACATCGGTCAGAAACCTCCGATATTTACGGACAACGAGGCAGAAGAAGGGAGACAGCCGGGCATTCTCCTTGGAATACGGCACGTCAGACGGTCCGAAACTCTCCCGTCCGGGTGAAGTTCGCGCATCTGTCGGACGTCCGTTGCCCTGCCTCGCTAGCTTTGAGGCACATTCGTCTCTCCCTTCACCCACGCATCTGCCTGGTTTCATCCCCCCTTCCCTCCCCAGGGTCACAGATGCCGTTGACCCGCCGAGGAGCCCACGCTGTCCAGGTCCAGCGAGTCCCCCGCCGGCCTCCCGGAGCAACTGCGCCAGCCGGCCACCCGTACGGCCGTACCCGTCCAGAATTCCGCCGCCGAGCAGGTCCCCACCCACGTCCCGGGCCTCGACCGCTTCAACGCCGTGCCGGCCGCCGAGGCCGAGGCCGCCCTGCTGGAGTGCTGCGGCAGCCGCCGCTGGGCGCAGCGGCTGGCCGCCCACCGCCCCTATCCCGACCTGGACGCACTGCTGGCCGCGGCCGACGAGGCGGGCTACGACCTGGCCCCGGCGGACCTCGCCGAGGCGCTCACCGCCGAGGTCTCCCCCGGGCTGCACCACGCCGCGCCGCACTCCGCCCATCTGGCGCTGCGGGCCGCGCACGCCGCGTACGAGTCGCGCTTCGGGCATGTCTTCGTGATCTGCCTGGACGGCCTGGGGCCGGCCGAGCAGCCGGACCAGGTGCTCGCCGGGATCCGGGCCAGGCTGGCCCACGAGCCCGACCAGGAGCGGGTGGCGACCGCGGAGGAGATGCGCCGGCTCGCCCGGGGCCGCATCATCGAGCTGGTATCAGGTTCATAACGGAACGGGCTCGGTAAAGGCGTGTAGCAGCTCTTTATAGGCCGTCCGTGCCTGTTTGATTGCCACTTTGATCACACCGCGGGCCCCCGCGCGAACGAACCGACAAACCGTCGCTACGATGGCCGGGGCCGGTGGACCGTACCCGGCCGGGTCAGACCGACAGCAAGCCGGCCGGCCCCAATCCCCGCTCCCGGAGGGTTCTTCCGTGCCGGCTGGAACGCTGTACCGCGGCCGGGAAGGCATGTGGTCCTGGGTGGCTCATCGAGTCACCGGTGTCCTCATTTTCTTCTTCCTGTTCGTACACGTCCTGGACACCGCTCTCGTCCGCGTCTCCCCCGAGGCCTACGACGACGTCGTGGCCACGTACAAGACGCCGATCGTCGCGCTCCTCGAATACGGCCTGGTGGCCGCGATTCTCTTCCACGCGCTGAACGGTCTCCGGATCGTCGCCGTGGACTTCTGGGCCAAGGGCCCGCGCTACCAGAAGCAGATGCTCTGGTCGGTCGTGGGCATCTGGGTCGTGCTGATGGTCGGGGCGCTGTACCCGGTCCTCGGCCACGCCGTACGCGAAGTATTCGGGAGCTGAGGCCAATGTCCACCGAGTCCTCCGCCGCGATCGGCTCCGTCGAGGGCGTCAGCCTGTACGACGTAGACAACCCGGCCCCGGTCATCGAGCCGCCGCGCAAGCGGACCGGCAAGACCCCCAAGGGTTCGCGCACCAACTTCGAGATGTACGCCTGGCTCTTCATGCGCCTGTCGGGCATCGTCCTGGTCGTCCTGGTCCTGGGCCACCTGCTGATCCAGCTGGTGCTGGACGGCGGCGTCTCCAAGATCGGCTTCGCCTTCGTGGCGGGCCGCTGGGCCTCGCCGTTCTGGCAGCTCTGGGACCTCGGGATGCTGTGGCTGGCCATGCTGCACGGCGCCAATGGTCTCCGTACGGTCATCAACGACTACGCCGAGCGGGAGAACACCCGTTTCTGGCTGAAGATGCTGCTGTACACCGCCACGGTGTTCACCGTCCTGCTGGGCACGCTGGTGATCTTCACCTTCGACCCGAACATCCGCTAGGCGCCGGGCCAGAGGGACCAGAGGAAATCATGCAGATCCACAAGTACGACACCGTCATCGTCGGCGCCGGCGGCGCCGGTATGCGCGCGGCCATCGAGTCCACGAAGCGCAGCCGTACCGCCGTGCTCACGAAGCTGTACCCGACCCGCTCCCACACGGGCGCCGCGCAGGGCGGCATGGCCGCCGCGCTCGCCAACGTGGAGGAGGACAACTGGGAGTGGCACACCTTCGACACCATCAAGGGCGGCGACTACCTGGTCGACCAGGACGCCGCCGAGATCCTGTCGAAGGAGGCCATCGACGCCGTCCTCGACCTGGAGAAGATGGGCCTGCCGTTCAACCGCACGCCCGAGGGCAAGATCGACCAGCGCCGGTTCGGCGGTCACACCCGTAACCACGGCGAGGCCCCGGTCCGCCGGTCCTGCTACGCCGCGGACCGCACCGGCCACATGATCCTCCAGACGCTGTACCAGAACTGCGTCAAGGAGGGCGTGGAGTTCTTCAACGAGTTCTACGTCCTGGACCAGCTGATCACCGAGGTCGACGGCGTCAAGCACTCCGCGGGTGTCGTGGCCTACGAGCTGGCCACCGGCGAGATCCACGTCTTCCAGGCGAAGTCGGTCATCTACGCCTCCGGCGGCACCGGCAAGTTCTTCAAGGTGACCTCCAACGCGCACACCCTGACCGGTGACGGCCAGGCCGCGTGCTACCGCCGGGGCCTGCCGCTGGAGGACATGGAGTTCTTCCAGTTCCACCCGACGGGCATCTGGCGCATGGGCATCCTGCTGACGGAGGGCGCCCGCGGTGAGGGCGGCATCCTCCGCAACAAGGACGGCGAGCGCTTCATGGAGAAGTACGCGCCGGTCATGAAGGACCTCGCGTCCCGTGACGTCGTGTCCCGCTCCATCTACACGGAGATCCGTGAGGGCCGCGGCTGCGGTCCCGAGGGCGACCACGTCTACCTCGACCTCACGCACCTCCCGCCGGAGCAGCTGGACGCCAAGCTCCCGGACATCACCGAGTTCGCACGTACGTACCTCGGCATCGAGCCCTACACGGACCCGATCCCGATCCAGCCGACCGCGCACTACGCCATGGGCGGCATCCCCACCAACGTCGAGGGCGAGGTGCTGGCCGACAACACCACCGTCGTCCCGGGCCTGTATGCCGCCGGCGAGGTCGCGTGCGTCTCCGTGCACGGCGCCAACCGACTGGGCACCAACTCGCTGCTCGACATCAACGTCTTCGGGCGCCGTTCGGGCATCGCCGCCGCCGAGTACTCCGCCAAGCACGACTTCGTCGAGCTTCCCGAGAGCCCGGCGCAAATGGTCGAGGAGCAGGTCGAGCGGCTGCTCTCCTCGACGGGCACCGAGCGGGTCGCGACACTCCGTCTGGAGCTGCAGGAGTGCATGGACGCCAATGTGATGGTGTTCCGCACCGAGCAGACCATCAAGACGGCCGTCGACAAGATCGCCGAGCTGCGCGAGCGCTACCTCAACGTGTCCGTCCAGGACAAGGGCAAGCGGTTCAACACGGACCTCCTGGAGGCCATCGAGCTGGGCAACCTGCTCGACCTGGCCGAGGTCATGGCGACCTCCGCGCTGGCCCGCAAGGAGTCCCGCGGCGGTCACTACCGCGAGGACTTCCCGAACCGCGACGACGTCAACTTCATGCGCCACACCATGGCGTACCGCGAGGTCTCGGCCGACGGCACCGAGTCGATCAGGCTCGACTACAAGCCGGTCGTCCAGACCCGCTACCAGCCGATGGAGCGTAAGTACTGATGGCAACCCCGACTCTGGACAAGGTGGAGGCGGAGTCCGCCGCCGCCCCGTACATCACGGTCACCCTCCGGATCCGCCGCTTCAACCCCGAGGTCTCCGACGAGGCCCAGTGGCAGGACTTCCAGATCGAGATCGACCCGAAGGAGCGTGTGCTCGACGCCCTTCACAAGATCAAGTGGGACCTCGACGGCACGCTGACGTTCCGCCGCTCCTGCGCGCACGGCATCTGCGGCTCCGACGCGATGCGGATCAACGGCAAGAACAGGCTCGCCTGCAAGACGCTGATCAAGGACGTCAACCCGGAGAAGCCGATCACGGTCGAGGCCATCAAGGGCCTCACGGTCCTCAAGGACCTCGTGGTCGACATGGACCCGTTCTTCCAGGCGTACCGCGACGTCATGCCCTTCCTCATCACCAAGGGGAACGAGCCGACCCGCGAGCGCCTGCAGTCCGCCGAGGACCGCGAGCGCTTCGACGACACCACCAAGTGCATCCTCTGCGCCGCGTGCACATCCTCGTGCCCGGTGTTCTGGAACGACGGCCAGTACTTCGGCCCGGCGGCGATCGTCAACGCGCACCGCTTCATCTTCGACTCGCGCGACGAGGGCGGCGAGCAGCGCCTGGAGATCCTCAACGACCGTGACGGTGTGTGGCGCTGCCGCACCACCTTCAACTGCACGGACGCCTGCCCGCGTGGCATCGAGGTCACCAAGGCGATCCAGGAGGTCAAGCGGGCGCTGATCACGCGCCGCTTCTGACCGCCACCGGCACAGCAGTCGCATCCGGCCCCGTTCCCCGCGGCAACACCGCGGGGAACGGGGCCGCTTGCTGCGCCGCCGGGGGCTTGACGGTACGGTCGGTGCGGAACCGGAACCGGTTCGCCGCCGGCGCAGCAGGCCCGGGGCGTACAGCCTGATCGAGAGCGGGGAACGTTGAGCGATCCGAATCCGTACGCGGACGACTCATACAAGTGGGGGCCGGCTCCCCAGCAGCCGGGCAATCCGCCCACCGTCGCGGACGGCCAGGCGCAGCCCGGTCCGGGTGCCCCGGCGTACGGCTACCCGCAGCCGCTGCCCGATTCCGCGGTCGAGCCCGGCCCCGGCTACGGCTACCCGCAGGGCGTCGCGGCCCAGCCGACCATGCCCGGTCACGGCTTCCCGCAGCAGCCGGGCGCCCCGATGGGCGGCTCCGGGATGCCGGTCATGACGTTCGGTGACATCGCCGTGATGCAGGACCAGATCGTGACCCCGTCCGGCCCGATGCCGCTCAAGGGCGCGGTGTGGACGGCGACCGACCTCACCCGCACCGAGGAGAAGATCCCGACGGTGGCGATCGTGCTCGCGATCGTCTTCGCACTGTTCTGCCTGGTCGGTCTGCTGTTCCTGCTGATGAAGGAGAAGCAGACGACCGGCTTCGTCCAGGTCTCGGTGTCCAGCGGCGGCCGGCACCACTCGACGATGATCCCGGCGGCCGACCAGAACACCTTCCCCCTGGTGATGGCCCAGCTCAACACGGCCCGTGCGATGAGCATCTGACGGCTGGTCGCGATGGCCCGCCTCAGCCACGCCGTCACCGTCCTCGCACCGGACCGCGAACTGCTCCACACCTGCGCCCCGCTGCTCTGGAACCTCGCCGAGTCCACCCGGGCCCGCGGCCGGGACATCGTTCTGCCGGACGGGCGCAAGGTCCCCGGCCTCGCCCTGGTCAAGGGCCGCCATCTGCGGCCGGGCGCCCGGTACGAGTCCAGCGGCTCCGGCACCGGGGAGCGGGAGACGACGGTGATACGGGAGTGGCGGCGCGGCAGTGCGATCGCCGTCGAGCAGCTGATGCGGTCACCGGAGCTGTCCGGGCGGATGTCCGTGCGGCTGCGCGGCCCGGACCGTCCGGCGGCGCTGGAGATCGCGGGGCGGGTCCGGGGTCCCGAGGGCTCGGGTTCGCTGCACCGCCTGTCGGGCAAAGCGTCGCTCGATCTGACCGCCTGGTGGGCGGCGGCCGAGTCGGCGCCCGGGGCGCCCCCGGCGGCCCGCGCACCGGCCGAGGCGCGGCTGAAGCACCGGCTGGGGATCGCCCGTCTGTATCTGCGGCCGCGCCCGGCGGAGCAGGGCCTGTGGCACGTCGATGTCACGCTGAGCGTGCACGGGCGGCTGCTGCTGCGGCCGGTCGCCGCGTTCGCGCTGCTGCTCGCGGGCGTGCCGCTGCGCCGCGGCTTCCGTTCCTCGGTGGAGCGGGCGGCCGGGCAGTGGAACGAGGCGCTCGGGCAGATCCTCGCGAAGGGCCCCGACGAGCTGCGGGCGGAGCTGGCCGGACACCTCGTCGCCGGAGCCGACGGGACGGAGCGGACCGGCTGAGCGCCCGTCAGTCCCAGGCGGCGGCGCCCCGGTCCTCGGCGACCACCATGATGCGCCGCAGCATGTCGTTGAGCAGCGCGCGTTCGTCCTTGCCGAGGACGCCGAGCAGCCGGTACTCCTCGTGGCCGAGCACGTCCATCGCGCCCAGCCAGGTCGAGCGGCCCGCGTCGGTGAGTTCCACGTCGACCCGTCGGCGGTCGGTGGTGGAGGGAGTGCGGCGGACGAAGCCGCGCCGTTCGAGCGCGTCCAGCCGGCCGGTGACGGAGGCGGGCGCGAGGTCCAGGTCGGCGGCGAGCTCGGAGGGGGCCGCCTTGCCGCCGCGTCCGGCCAGCTTGTGGAGCGTGTCGAACTCCTGGCGGTCCAGGTCGAAGTCGACCAGGGACTGCTCGCGCACCCGGCGCAGGTGGACGGAGAGTTTCTTCATGCGGGTCACGGCACCCTCGACATCGGGATCGAGGCCGGGAAGGACGGGCTTCCAGCGCTCCACATGTCCGTCGGTCCAGTCGCGTCGCTCCATGGGGAAAGCGTACGCCGGGACTCCAACTACCCTTCGGTATCAAATATTTCGTTGACGAATAGTTCGGTAGCGAAATAGATTCCCGCGCATGCCGCATCCTCTGCGCACGCGCGCCTTCCGCCTGCTCTTCATCGGCCGCACCCTCTCCCTCCTCGGCGACGCCGTCATCCCCACCGCCCTCTCGCTGGCCGTCTACCTGGCCACCGGCTCGACCGGGGCGCTCGCGCTGGTCCTGGGCTGCGCGATGGTCCCCAAGCTGCTCCTGCTGCCGCTGGGCGGCGTCGTGGGCGACCGCTTCAACGCCCGTACGGTCGCGCTCACCACGGATCTCGTGCGGTGCGCGACCCAGCTCTTCGTCGGCGCGGAGCTGCTCGGCGGCTCCCCCGAGCTCTGGCAGATCGCGCTCGCCGAGGCGGCCGGAGGCGCCGCCGGGGCGTTCGCGATGCCGACCGTGTCACCGCTGATCCGCGGCACCGTGGCGGAGTCCGGGCTGCTGCGCGCCAACTCCCTGATGGCGGTGGTCAACAGCTCCACCCGGCTCGGCGGCCCGGCCCTCGCCGGGGTGCTGATCCTCACCGCGGGGCCGGGCTGGGCCTTCGTGCTGGACGGCGCCAGCTTCGCGGTGAGCGCCGCGCTGCTGTCCGCCGTCGAGGTCCGGCACGTACCCATCCCCCGGCGCTCGCTGTTCACCGACCTCAAGGAGGGCTGGGGCGAGGTCCGCAGCCGCGACTGGTACTGGACGAGCCTGATCGGGCACGCCACCTGGAACGGCGCGGCGGCCGTCCTGATGACCGTCGGCCCGGCGCTCTTCGTCCGGGAACTGGGCGGCAAGGGCGTCTGGGTCGCCCTGCTCCAGACCGGCGCGGTCGGCCTGCTCCTCGGCTCGCTGCTGGCCGGCCGGGCCCGCCCCCGCCGCCCGATCCTGGTGGCCAACCTGGGGCTCGCCACGTACGCCCTGCCGCTCGGCCTGCTGGCCGCCCACGCGCCCGTCGCGCTCTCCATCGCCGCGTACGGCGTCGCCCAGGCCGGCCTCGGCTTCCTCGGCCCGGTCTGGGAGACCTCGGTCCAGTCCGCCGTACCGGCGCACGCGCTGGCCCGGGTGACCTCGTACGACTGGCTGCTCTCCCTCGGCGCGATGCCGCTCGGCTACGCCCTGGCCCCGCTCGCGGCCTCGGCCTGGGGCGCCGAAGTACCGCTGGCCGTCGCCGCGGTGGCGGTCGGCGCGGCCTGTCTGGGGACGGCGGCGGTGCCGGGCGTACGGCGCTTCGCGACACCCGGCGAGAAGCCCGGGCGAGCCGCCGAACTCCCCGCTTGAACATGTTCAATTACAGGTCTACAGTCCATGACAACAGCTTTTGAACGCGTTCAAAGGAGGGTGGGGCATGGACCTCACTGTTGTCGCGTACGTCATCTATCTGCTGATCAGCGTGGCGCTGACCGTCTGGGTCGCGCGCACACTCAGCCGCAACGGCAAGGTGTTCCTCGCCGATGTGCTGCACGGGAACGAGAAGCTCGCCGATGCCGTCAACCACCTGCTGGTGGTCGGCTTCTACCTGGTCAACCTGGGCTTCGTCACCCTCTACCTGAGGAACTCCGACGCCGTCACCGACGCCCGCGGACTCTTCGAGGCACTGTCGGTGAAGCTCGGCGTCGTCCTGCTCGTCCTCGGTGTGATGCACCTCGGCAATGTCTACGTGCTCAACAAGATCCGCCGCCGCGGTCTGATGGAGCGCGAGCAGACCCCGCCCGTGGCCCCGCAGGGCTGGACGGGACCGGGCAACGGCCCGTGGGCGGCGCCCGCCCCGAGGGCCTGAGCGCCATGACGGGCCGGCCCGGCGGGCAGCGGCTCTCCGTCGAGCGCCTGACGGTGCTGTACGACGCCCGGTGCTCGCTCTGCCTCCATCTGCGGCAGTGGCTGATGAAGCAGCGTCAGCTCGTCCCGCTCGACCTCGTCCCGGCAGCCTCCGAGGAGGCGCTCCGTCGCTTCCCCGGGCTCGACCACGCCGGGACGCTGGACGAGATCACGGTGATCGGCGACCGGGGGCAGATCTACCGCGGGACCTCCGCGTGGATCGTCTGCCTCTGGGCGCTGGCCGAGCACCGGCCCAGGGCCCACTGGCTGACCACTCCGGCGGGCCGCCCGTTCGCGCGGGCCACCGTGCTCGCCGCCGCGAAGTACCGGTCCCTGACCGCCGCACCGTGCGGACGGGAGGGCGGGGACGGTGCCTGTACGGTCCCCGGATCCGAGGGCTGACCGCGACGGATACCCTCGGGACTGTGGCGAAGGAAGCGAAGGACGTGAAGGAAGTCAAGGCTCCCAAGAGCGAGCAGACCCGCACACTCATCCTCGAAACGGCGCTCCGGCTCTTCCAGGAACGCGGTTACGACAAGACGACGATGCGGGCCATCGCCCAGGAGGCCGGCGTCTCCGTGGGGAACGCCTACTACTACTTCACGAACAAGGAACACCTCGTCCAGGGCTTCTACGACCGGCTCGCGGCGGAGCACGCGGCGGCCGTGCAGCCGGTCCTGGACGGCGACAAGGACCTCGCGGTGCGCATGCGCGGGGTCCTGCTCACCTGGCTGGACGTGGCGGAGCCGTACCACCGCTTCGCCGCCCAGTTCTTCAAGAACGCCGCCGACCCGGAGAGCCCGCTCAGCCCGTTCTCGGCGGAGTCGGTCGCGGCCCGCGAGGCGGCGATCTCCATCCACCGGCGGTGCCTGGCCGGGTCCGACACCAAGACCGACCCCGAACTGGCCGAACTCCTGCCGGAGTTGATGTGGCTGATACAGATGGGCCTGGTGCTGTACTGGGTGTACGACCGCACGGAGCACACCGAACGCAGCCGCCGCCTGGTCGAGCGCTCCGCCCCGATCGGCGCCCGCGCCATCGCCCTCTCCCGGTTCCGGGTGCTGCGCCCGCTGGTGCGGCAGATCCACGAGGTGCTGGAGGAGTTCCTGCCCGGCGCCGCGAAGACCCGGGACCGGGGCCGGACAGGCCCCGACAAGCGCTGACGAGCCCTCACAGGACGACGGGGCGGCCGGCCGGCGAACGCCGGCGGACCGCCCCGTTTGCTGCCTTGCGGACCGTCAGATCCGCCTCAGTTCCCAGAGCCGCCAGAGGCCGGTGCCGTCCGAGAGGTACTGCGAACCGGAGACGTCCGTCGTGCTGACGACGTAGTCCTTCTTCTGCCACAGCGGGACCAGCGGCACGTCCTCGCCGACCTGCGCCTGCAGCTCCTTGAAGTCGGCCGAGGTGCGCCCGCGGTCGCTGTACTGGAGCGTGGAGCCGATGAGGCTGTCCACCTTCTTGCTGGAGTAGCCGTTGTGGAGGCTGTTGTTTCGGCCGACCAGCGGCTGGCTGAAGGTGTCGGGGTCCGGGTAGTCGGGGAGCCAGCCGACCGTGTACGCGTCGTACTTACCGGCCGCGTAGTCCTTCTGGAACTTCTGCCAGTCGACGGCGTGGACCGTGACCTTGAAGAGCCCGTCGGCCTCCAGCTGGTGGCGGAGCTCCGCGGTCTCCTTCGTGTAGGCCTCGTCCCCACCGCGGTAGCCGAAGCTGATGTTCACCGGCGTCTGCACTCCGGCGTCCTTCATCAGCTGCTTGGCGCGCTCCGGGTCGGGCGTCGGGTAGGCGTCGAAGAACGGCGTGCTGTGCCCGATGTAGCCCTGCGGGATCAGCGAGTAGAGCGGCTCGACCGTGCCCTTGTAGACGCCGGTCACCAGCGGCCCGCGGTCGATGAGCGAGGCGATGGCCTGCCGGACCTTCTTGTCGGCCAGTGGCGAACCCGGCCGGACGTTGAAGACGAGATTGCGGATCTCGGCGCTGTCCGCCTCGGTGACGCGCAGGTCGGGGTCGCCGGGGTTCAGCTCGGCGAGCGTGGCCGGCGGCAGTTCGCGGTGCGTGACGTCGACCTGCTTGGCGTTCCAGGCGGCCAGGAGCTGGTCCGACTTGTCGTAGTAGTGCACGGTGACCGGGACACCGGTCTTGCTCAGCGCGCCCTTGTAGAGGGGGTTGGGGACCAGTTCGGCGATCTCGCCCGACCGGTACGACTTCAGGAGGTACGGGCCCGAGCCGTCGATGGTGTTGCCCTTGCGGAGCTTGTCCGCCGGGTACGACTCGCGGTCGACGATCGAACCGGCGCCGGTGGCGAGCTTCTGCGGGAAGGTCGCGTCGCGCGAGGAGAGGTTGAAGGTGACGGTGCGTCCGTCCGCCACCACGTTCTTGAGGCTCGGGAAGAGCACCCAGGGACCGACGTCCGTCTTTATCCTGATCATGCGCTCGATGGAGTACTTGACATCCTCGGCCGTGATCTTGCGGCCGTTGGAGAACGTCAGGTCGTCACGGAGCTTGCACTGGTACGTCTGGAGCTTCTGGCCGATGAAACCGCAGCTCTCGGCGGCGTCCGGCTCGGGCACGACCGCACCCGACTTGAACGTCAGCAGGGACTGGTAGATGTTGCTGTACATCGCCCAGGAACCCGCGTCGTACGCACCGGCCGGGTCGAGCGAGGTGACCTCGTCCGTGGTGCCGACCGCGATGGGGTCCTTCTTCGCCTCGTCCGAGGGGAGCAACTGCCAGGCGACAACGCCTGCGATGACCAAAACCGCGAGAACCGCGAGAATCCGTAGCCGGATCGACCGCATTGACGTGCTCTCCCTTACCAGCCCCACCTCGGCAACCGCGCTCAGATACGCACATCACCGCATGCCCACGATCAGCCAATCACACGATTTTCACATCTGGAAGAGCGAAACTGTGATTCATAGCCTTTTGTTCGACAGTTGAAACCTTGGGTGCATCTGAACGTCTGAAAACCTGTGGTCGACGGAGAGTCACGCCCGCAGCGAGGCGAGCTCCACGACGGTGATGTCGGACGGTGCGCCGACCCGTACCGGCGGGCCCCAGGCGCCCGCGCCCCGCGAGACGTACAGCTGGGTGTCGCCGTAGCGGTCGAGCCCGGCGCCGGTGGGATTGGCCAGATCCGCGATGAAGTTGCCCGGCCAGAGCTGGCCGCCATGGGTGTGTCCGGAGAGCTGGAGATCCACGCCGTGGGCGACCGCGTCATGGATGACGACGGGCTGGTGGGCCAGCAGGACGGCGGCGCGGGTACGGTCCCGGTCGCCGAGCGCACGGGCGAAATCAGGACCCTGCCCCTCGCTCTCCCCCGCGACGTCATTGACGCCCGCAAGATCGAATCCGTCGATCTCGACCCGGGCGTTCTCCAGTGGATGAAGACCCAATTCCCTTACCTGGTCGACCCATTGGGCGGCGCCGGAGTAGTACTCATGATTTCCGGTGACGAAGTAATTCCCGTGCCGGGCCTTCAGCCGGGCGAGCGGCTCGGCGGCCGGCCCGAGGTCGGCGACGGTTCCGTCGACGAGATCGCCCACGACGGCGACCAGATCCGGCTGGGTCCGGTTGATCGTGTCGACGATCCGCCGGGTGTGGTCGCGGCCGAGGATCGGGCCGAGGTGGATGTCGCTGACGACGGCGATCCGGAAGCCGTGCGCGGAGCGGGGCAGCTTGGCGAGCGGGACGGTGATCCGCTTCACCCGCGGCCCGCGCAGCACCCCGTAGGTGCCGTGGCCGACCGTGCCGAGCCCGGCGACGGCGGCGGCCCCGCCGACGGCCCGCGCGACGAACAGCCGACGGGTGGGGGCGTCGGTGCGGGGCGGGGCGGGGGCGTCGGCGACGAGGGTGCCCGGGGCGCCGGAAGCGCTCGCACTCGACGAGAGTTCCGATTCTTTTGCGTCATTTGCCGGGTCCGCGCCGGATGCACCGTCCGCTGACGCCGCGTCCGTACCCGTACCCGTGTCCGTGCCCTCCGGCCGCCCGGCCCGGTCCGCCCGGCGCGCCAGCACCCGGCGCAGAACCGGCCGTACCGCCTCGCCCACCAGCAGAGCCAGCGTCAGGTACAGCACGGCGGCCAGCCACAGATAGCCCGGCCAGGCCAGTACCTTCTGGAGCCAGAAGGGCGCGCCCGCACGGCCGGAGACCAGCGCGCCGATGCTGAGCAGCGGCAGCACGTACGCGGCCACCGTGCCGGCTTTGCGCAGGGCACTGCCCTCGGCCGTGGTGTCACCGACGAAGCGGCGCCACAGATAGCGGTGCACTCCGGCCAGCAGCGTGAGCACCACGATCACCATCAGCACGAGACCGGCCACTGCCACTTGCCCTCCTCCGCCAGCCGTACGGCCGGTTATGCGCGTTCGCGGCGCAGGGCCCTGACGCCACGGAACCCGATCACTCCAACCGCCGTCCCCAGGAGAAAGGACGTGATGGCGAGCAGCAGATGCACCCAGAAGTACGCAGTCGGGTCACCCGCGTCGTCGAAGGCGAGTCCGCTGCCGTCCTTCCACAGGTTCTTGACGAAAGTGATCCAGATGAACCAGCTCCACACCCCGAAGGCGAGCAGGAACCAGGAGACGGGGCGGCTGAGCTTCATGGACTCAGTATCGCCGCCGCCCTCCGGCGGAGCCGCCCGGGGTGGGCTGTCCTGGCGGTACGCCCGGCGGGTCAAGGCGTCCGCACCCATTTTCATATCTTCTGCATGTACGTTTTCGACCGTGCCTGCTCTCAAAAAGACCGCGATGACGGTCATCTCTGCCGCGTTGTTGTCCACTTTTGTTGTCAGCCCGGCATCGGCGGTCGGCAAGGACGCCTCCGACGACCAGCCGAAGCCGCCCGCGGGCATGTCCAAGGTCGGCGGCGAACTGCTGGGCCGGGCCGGTACGCAGGTGCAGCTGGGACCGGACGCCCCGGTGCTGCCGAAGGACCTCACTGGCCGGTCCTGGATCGTCGCGGACGCGGAGAGCGGCCAGGTCCTCGCCTCGCACAACCCGCACTGGCGGCTGCCTCCCGCCTCCACCCTGAAGATGCTCTTCGCGGACACGGTGATGCCCGCGCTCCAGCCCAAGACCCAGAAGTACACCGTCAAGGACGAGGACCTGGCCGACCTCGGCGAGGGCAGCAGCCTGGTCGGCGTCAAGGAGAAGCTCACCTACACGGTCCACGATCTGTGGCTCGGGGTGTTCCTGCGTTCGGGCAACGACGCGGTGCATGTGCTCTCCTCGATGTACGGCGGCGTCCCCAAGACCGTCGACGCGATGCAGGCGCACGCCGAGGAGTTGCAGGCGCTCGACACCAAGGTGGTCTCGCCCGACGGGTACGACGCACCCGACCAGGTCTCCAGCGCGTACGACCTGACGCTGTTCGCCCGCAGCGGGCTGCAGAAGGCGGACTTCCGGGAGTACTGCTCCACGGCCGAGGCGCAGTTCCCCGGCGCGGAGAAGGACGGGAAGCGCGAGAGCTTCGCCATCCAGAACACCAACAAACTGCTCACCGGCGCGGGCGGCGTCGACCCGTACAAGGGCATCGCGGGCGTCAAGAACGGCTACACCACGCACGCCGGCAACACCTTCACCGGTGTCGCGGAACGCGACGGCAAGGTGCTGCTCGTCACCGTCATGAACCCGTCGTCCGAGAAGCCCCACGCCGTCTACGACGAGGCCGCCAGCCTCCTCGACTGGGGCTTCGACGCGAGCGGCAAGGTGACCCCGGTCGGCGAGCTGGTGCCCCCGAAGTCCGCCGACACCGGCACCGGGTCCGGCAAGGGACCCGCGGCCGAGCAGGGGGAGGACGAGGGCCGCAACGGCCCCGCGCAGTCCGCGAAGGCCACCGCGTCCAAGGGCGGCGGCGGGGGCGGGGGCGCCGGGATCGCGCTGGGCATCGCCGGGGGCGCCCTGGTGCTGCTGGCCGGCGCGGTGTTCCTGGTCAACCGGCGCTGGCCGCTGCCGGACCTGGTGCGTCGCCTTCCTCGCCGCTGACGGCCCCGGACGCCTCGTCCCCGCTGTTCTGCGTCGCCGTCCAGGCGGCGCAGAACAGCAGCAGTTTCGCCGAGAGGTTGATCCACAGCAGCAGCGCGACCGGCACCCCGAAGGCGCCGTACATGCTCTTCGCCGCCACGCCCTTCATGTAGCTGCCGAGCAGCAGCTTGAGCAGTTCGAAGCCGATCGCGCCGATCGCCGCGGCGACCAGCAGCGCGCGCCGCGGGGGCTCGACGCCGGGCAGCAGGGTCAGCAGATAGAGCAGCAGCAGGAATCCGGCCAGCGCGGCCACGACCAGGGTGGCCACCTGGAGCACCACACCACCGGCGCCGCGGTCCGAGATACCGAACAGGTCCGCCGTCCAGCCGACCGCGACGGAGCCGGCCGACGACACGGCGAGCGTCGCGAGCACCGCCCCGCCCAGGCCCAGCAGCAGCCCCGCGTCCTTGAGTTTGCGCAGGACCGGATTGCCCAGACCCACGTCGTCCAGGTCCCAGACGGCGCGCAGACAGTCCCGCATCGAGCCGATCCAGCCGATGCCGGTAAGAAGCAGCACCGCACCGGCCACCACACCCACCGTGCCTGCGTGGGCCACCAGGCTTTCGATGCCGAGCTGGTCGGAGATGCCCGGCACCTGCTCGGCCAGCTTGTCCTCGATCTTGTGGAGCTGCTCGGTGGAAAGCAGCGCGGCACCGATCGCCGCACCGACCGCGATCAGCGGGAAGAGCGCCAGGAAGCTGATGAAGGTGATCGCGGCGGAGAGCCTGGCCCAATGGACCCGCTCCAGCGTCTCGTAGGAGCGCCAGGCGTGCGTCACCATCAGCCGGGAGACGATCGGCCCGATGACGGGGAGGTTCTTCAGCCAGTCCATGACCTACGGCTTACCCTCCCGGGCGCGGAAAACCGGCACCGGGCCTCGTTGCCGCAGGGCCTGACACTTCTTCAATCACCCATACCGGTGAGTGTTGTAACAAATACCTCGAAAGGGTTTTCCCGGGCGATACGGTCACCGTCATGTCCGTCGACACCGTGTCCCTGACCGGCTGGGGCCGCACCGCCCCGTCAACCGCCCTGCGTTTCCGCCCCCGTTCGTACGAGGAGGCGGCGGCGACGGTACGCGGCTGCGGACCCCGCGGCTCCATCGCCCGGGGCCTCGGCCGGGCGCACGGCGACGCGGCCCAGAACGCGGGCGGCTCCGTCCTCGACATGACCGCGCTGAACCGGATCCGCACCATCGACGCCGGCGCCGGGATCGTGGTCTGCGACGCCGGGGTCAGCCTGCACCGGCTGATGGAAGTCCTGCTGCCGCTCGGCTGGTTCGTCCCCGTCACGCCCACGACCCGCTACGTCACCGTGGGGGGCGCGGTCGGCGCCGACATCCACGGTCACAACCAGCACGTCGCGGGCTCCTTCTCCCGGCACGTCCAGGAGCTGGAGCTGCTGACCGCCGGGGGCGAGATCCGTACGGTCCGGCCCGGCACCGCTCTCTTCGACGCGACCGCGGGCGGCCTCGGCCTGACCGGGGTGATCCTCTCGGCCACGCTCCGCTGCCACCGCGTCACCAGCTCGTGGATGTCGGTCGACACCGAACGCGCCGTCGACCTGGACGACCTGCTGGAACGGCTCGTCGCCGGGGACCACCGCTACCGCTACTCGGCCGCCTGGATCGACCTCCACACCCGCGGCCGGGCCACCGGGCGCTCCGTACTCACCCGGGGGGAGCATGTGCCCCGGTACGCGCTCCCGGCGCGCGCCCGGCGCACACCGCTCTCGTTCCGCCCGGGTCCGATCCCGGCCGCCCCCGCCCTCGTACCGGAGGCGCTGCTCGGCAGCGCCCCGGCCGCCCTGCTCGGCGAGCTCCGGTACCGCGGCGCGCCCAAGTACCGGATCGGCGAACTCCAGCGGATCGCCGCGTTCTTCCACCCTCTGGACGGCCTGCCGCACCGGCACCGGGTCCACGGGCGGGCCGGGTCCGTGCGGTACCAGTTCGCCGTCGGCCACGGCCAGGAGGAGACACTGCGCCGGATCGTGCACCGGATCGCCCGGCGGCGTCTCCCGGCGACGAACGCCGTGCTCAAACGGTTCGGCGCCGGGGGCCCCGGCTGGCTGTCGTTCCCGGTGCCCGGCTGGTCGCTCGCCCTCGGCCTGCCCGCCGCCCTGCCCGGACTGGCCGGGTTCCTGGACTCGCTGGACGAGGAGGTGGCGGCGGCGGGCGGCCGGGTCTGCCTGGCGAAGGACTCCCGGCTCCGGCCGGAGCTGCTGGCCGCGATGTATCCGAGGCTGGCGGACTTCCGGTCGCTGCGCGCCGGGCTGGACCCGGACGGGGCCTTCCGCTCGGACCTGTCGCGCCGCCTGTCGCTCTGACCACCGCCGCCACCGCCGCCGCTCTTTCCCCTCCCCCACGTCGCAAGGAGTGTTCCCGTGAAGGACGCCTTCGGAGCCCCGCAGTCCCTGCTCGTCCTCGGCGGCACGTCGGAGATCGCGCTGGCCACCGCCCGGCGGCTGATCGCCCTGCGGACCCGTACGGTCCGGCTGGCCGGGCGCCCCGGCCGCGCCCTGGACGCGGCCGCCGCCGAACTGCGCGCCCGCGGCGCCGACGTCCGCACCGTGGGCTTCGACGCCCTGGACATCGAGTCGCACGAGAGTGCCCTCGGCAAGATCTTCGCCGAGGGCGACATCGACATGGTGCTGCTCGCCTTCGGCATCGCCGGCGACCAGGGGCGTGACGAGGAGGAGCCGCTCGCCGCGGCCCGGGTCGCCCAGACCAACTACACCGGAGCCGTCTCCGCCGGGCTGGTGTGCGCCGGCGCACTCCAGGCGCAGGGGCACGGCTCGCTGGTGGTGCTCTCCTCGGTCGCGGGCGAACGAGCCCGCCGCGCCGACTTCATCTACGGATCCAGCAAGGCGGGCCTGGACGCGTTCACGCAGGGGCTGGGGGACGCGCTGCACGGGACCGGGGTGCATGTGATGGTCGTGCGCCCCGGCGTCGTACGACCGGAGCGGGCGGCGGAGACGGTGCCGGTCGCGGAAACGATGCCTGCCGGGTCACCGGTGGGAGCCCGGTTCGCCGCGGCGCGGTCGGCCTCGGCCCGGTTCGCCGCGGCGCCGTTGGAGGCGCCGGCCCTCACCACGACGCCGGACGCGGTCGCGGAGGCCATCGTGACGGGGCTGCGGCGGCGCTCGGAGGCCGTGTGGGTGCCGGGCTCGCTCCGAGCGGTGATGTCGGCGCTGCGGCACGTGCCGCGACCGCTGTTCCGGCGGCTGCCGATCTGAGCCGGAGCCACCGGGAGACGGTCAGGAGTGCAGGGAGGGCTCGTCCAAGGAGGAGCTGCCCTGCGCGGGCACGGCGGGCGCGCCGCCCCCGGCGCCGAACGGGAACTCATTGATCTTGCGCCAGACGCTGTCCGAGCCCTGCTCGTACAGCGCGAAGGAACCGCAGGTCCAGGCCGCCTCGTAGTCGGCGAGCTCGGCGTACGCCCGGTCCATCGCCTCCTCGGCGATGTCGTGCGCCACGGTCACGTGCGGGTGGTACGGGAACTGGAGCTCGCGCACCAGCGGCCCGGAGGCGTCCCGGACCCGCTTCTGCAGCCAGGTGCAGGCCGAGGCGCCCTCGACGACCTGGACGAAGACGACCGGCGAGAGGGGACGGAAGGTCCCCGTGCCGGACAGCCGCATCGGGAAGGGGCGGCCGCTCGTCGCGATCCGGGCGAGGTGCGCCTCGATCGCGGGCAGGTCGGCCGCCTCGGCCTCGGTCGGCGGGAGAAGGGTGACGTGCGTGGGAATGCCGTACGCGGCAGGGTCCCCGAAGCTCGCGCGCCGCTCCTGGAGCAGGCTGCCGTAGGGCTCCGGGACCGCGATCGAAACGCCGAGCGTTACGGTCCCCACGTCGTCCTCCTCAATGCTCGATGGTCGGTGGCCTGCTTGCGGCCACCCACCGGGTTCAGCTTCCCGTCGCCAGTGTGACGCCTGCGGCAGCGAAACCGCCAGGGTCCTTGGACTCAGTGCTTCGCGGGCAGAAAGCCCATCCGGTCGTACGTCAGGGCCAGGGTCTCGGCCGCGACGGCACGGGCCTTCTCCGCGCCCTTGGCCAGGATCGAGTCCAGCGTCTCCGGGTCGTCCAGGTATTCCTGGGTGCGGGTCCGGAAGGGTGTGACGAACTCGACCACGACCTCGGCGAGGTCGGTCTTGAGCGCACCGTAGCCCTTGCCCTCGTACTTCTGCTCCAGATCCGCGATACCGGTGCCCGTGAGTGTCGAGTAGATGGTCAGAAGATTGCTGACGCCGGGCTTCTCCACCTGGTCGAAGCGGATGACCGTGTCCGTGTCGGTGACCGCGCTCTTCACCTTCTTGGCGGTGACCTTCGGCTCGTCCAGAAGGTTGATCAGGCCCTTCGGGGTGGCCGCCGACTTGCTCATCTTCGCCGACGGGTCCTGGAGGTCGTAGATCTTCGCCGTCTCCTTGAGGATGTACGGGTTCGGCACGGTGAACGTTTCGCCGTAGGTGCCGTTGAACCGCTCGGCCAGGTCGCGGGTCAGCTCCAGGTGCTGGCGCTGGTCCCCGCCGACCGGAACCTGGTCGGCCTGGTACAGCAGGATGTCGGCCACCATCAGCATCGGATACGTGAAGAGACCGACCGTGGTCCGGTCTGCGCCCTGGTTGGCGGACTTGTCCTTGAACTGCGTCATCCGCGAGGCCTCGCCGAAGCCGGTGAGGCAGTTCATGACCCAGCCGAGCTGGGCGTGCTCGGGGACATGACTCTGGACGAAGAGCGTGCAGTGCTCCGGGTCGAGACCGGCGGCAAGGAGCTGGGCGGCGGCGAGCCTGGTGTTCGCGCGCAGTCGCGCGGGGTCCTGCGGGACAGTGATCGCGTGCAGGTCCACAACCATGTAGAAGGCGTCGTGGGTGTCCTGCAGCGCCACCCACTGGCGGACCGCGCCGAGGTAGTTGCCGAGGTGGATCGAGCCTGAGGTGGGCTGGATCCCGGAGAGCACACGGGGGCGTTCAGAGGCCATGGAACTCATTGTCTCAGGTGCGGGCAACTGGCCCCGACCGGCCTGGCGCGCCGGGGAACACAGGTTTCCTCGCCGCTGATCCGACCAACGATACAAAGTGGGCACCACCCCCGCCCACGCCGCACGACGAACGGAGATCCCGTGTCGACCACGGAAACCGCCATCGCCTCCGCCGAGGCGCACAGCGCGCACAACTACCATCCGCTGCCCGTCGTCGTCGCCACGGCGGACGGGGCCTGGATGACCGATGTCGAGGGCCGCCGCTACCTCGACATGCTCGCCGGCTACTCCGCGCTCAACTTCGGTCACTGCAACCGACGCCTGATCGACGCGGCCAAGGCGCAGCTGGAGCGGGTGACGCTCACCTCACGTGCTTTCCACCACGACCGGTTCGCCGACTTCTGCACGCAGCTCGCCGAGCTGTGCGGCATGGAGTCGGTGCTGCCGATGAACACGGGCGCCGAGGCCGTGGAGACGGCGGTGAAGACGGCCCGCAAGTGGGGTTACCGGGTGAAGGGCGTCCCGGACGGCATGGCGAAGATCATCGTCGCCGCGAACAACTTCCACGGCCGGACGACCACGATCATCAGCTTCTCCACGGACCCGGAGGCGCGGGAGGACTTCGGCCCGTACACGCCGGGGTTCGAGATCGTGCCGTACGGGGATCTCACGGCGCTGCGGGAGGCGATGACCGAGAACACCGTGGCGGTGCTCATGGAGCCGATCCAGGGCGAGGCCGGGGTGCTGGTGCCGCCGCCCGGCTATCTCCCCGGGGTGCGGGCGCTGACCCGCGAGCGGAACGTGCTGTTCATCGCGGACGAGATCCAGTCGGGCCTGGGCCGCACCGGCCGGACCTTCGCCTGCGAGCACGAGGGTGTGGTGCCGGACATGTACGTGCTCGGCAAGGCGCTGGGCGGTGGTGTGGTGCCGGTGTCGGCGGTGGTCTCCTCGCAGGAGGTGCTCGGGGTGTTCCGGCCCGGTGAGCACGGTTCGACCTTCGGCGGCAATCCGCTCGCCTGCGCGGTCGCGCTGGAGGTCATCGCGATGCTCCGGACCGGCGAGTTCCAGCAGCGGGCGACCGAGCTGGGCGAACACCTGCACCGGGAGCTCGGACTGCTGGTGGGCGGCGGTGCGGTGGAGGAGGTGCGTGGCCGCGGGCTGTGGGCGGGGGTCGACATCGCCCCGGGCCGCGGCACCGGCCGGGAGATCTCCGAGAAGCTGATGGAGCGCGGGGTACTGGTCAAGGACACCCATGGCTCGACGATCCGGATCGCCCCGCCGCTGGTGATCAGCAAGGAGGACCTGGACTGGGGTCTCGAACAGATCCGCGCCGTCCTGCGCGGCTGAGCCTCCGGGCGGCCGGACTGGCCCCGGGCCCGTCCGGCGGGCCCGCCCTGGCAGACTCCGCACCGTGAGACCCGACCTGACACTGCTGCGGGAGCTGATCGAAGGATCACCGGGATTCGGCCGCGGGCGCGCGGGCGCCGCGCCGGAACCCCTGATCCGCGAGGCCGAGGCACGCGTCGGCCCGCTGCCGCCGTCGTACCGGTGGTGGCTGGCCGAGTACGGCCACGGCCGGGCCGGGGACGCGGACATCGCGACGGTCGGGCCCGCCGGGTCCGCCGACGACATGTACGAGGCCGTCACCGCCGGGTGGCGGCTGGACGGCGACCGGCTCTGCTTCGCCGTCGAGCCGGACTACGGCGACGGCTACCACTTCGTCCTCGGCCGGGCGGGCGAGGCCGGGGACGGGGCCGGGGCCGGGACCGGGGAGTACCCGGTGGTGTGCCGTGACGGTACGGACGGCTGCGAGTACCCGGTGGCGGAGTCCTTCGCCGGGTTCCTGGCCGTCCTGGCGGCCCGGTCGCTCGGGCTGCGGGACGGGCCCAATCCCGCGGTCGCCCGGCTGTGGCGGTCGACGCCGGGCGTGCTGCTCGACAACGGCGTGCACATCTACGGTCCGCACCTGATCCAGGAACGCAACGAGACCTTCGAAGTGCCCCGGTACGCGCCCGGCTGGGTGCTGATCGGGGACGACAGCGGGGGCGACGGACTCCTCATGCGCCGCCACGGCCGCGACCGCGCCTCCGTCCACCGGCTCGGCCTGGGCGCGGTCTGCGAGGACGTCGCGACGGAGGGCGAGTGGGTCACGGACGACCTGCTCGGCTGGCTGCGCGCGGGCGCGCCCCTGCCGGACTGAAGGGCCGGGCCGCAGGGCCCTGGAGGATGACGTGCGGCAGGAAGCGGGCGTACTCGTCCGTGACCAGGCCCGCCGATTCACGGATGCCGAGCCCGGCCGCCTCGTCCTCGACGACCCACGCGCCCAGCACCACACGGTTGCCGTCGAAGTCCGGCAGCGGTGCCAGCTCCTGGTAGCAGCACGGCTCGTCCCGCGGCACCGCCGGGCTTCCCGGCTCGTGGATCGTGACCCCGTCCCCCTCGCGGCCGAGCAGGGGCTTGGCGACGTAGCCGCCCGACTCCGCGAGTTCGCGCGGACCGTCGAGGTAGGAGGGCAGCAGGTTGGGGTGGCCGGGGTAGAGCTCCCAGAGGATCGCCAGCAGCGCCTTGTTGGACAGCAGCATCTTCCAGGCGGGCTCGATCCAGCAGGTGGTGCCCGTACCGCCGCCGTTGTCGAGGGTGTCGAGCACATACGGGCCGAACCGGTCGGTCGCCAGCCACTCCCACGGATACAGCTTGAAGCAGCTCCGGATGAAACGGAGCCGCTCGTCGACGAACCGCCCGCTCAGCCGGTCCCAGCCGATCTGCTCGACGGAGAGCGCCTCCGTGTCGATGCCGGCCTGTTCCGCGGTCTCCCGCAGATACGCGACCGTCATCAGGTCCTCGCCCAGCTCGTCGCCGTCGGAGTGCGCGAAGTGCAGCGGGCCCGGCGGCAGCAGGGGTGCCTGCCGCTTCCAGGCCTCGACGAGCCGTTCGTGCAGCGAGTTCCACTGGTCGGCGCCCGGGAAGCGGTCCTCCATCCAGAACCACTGGGCGCTCGCGGCCTCCACCAGGGAGGTGGGGGTGTCCGCGTTGTACTCCAGCATCTTCGCCGGGCCGATGCCGTCGTAGCGCAGGTCGAACCTGCCGTACAGGGACGGAAGTTCGTCCCGTCGCTGCCAGGACTGGGCGATCAGATCCGTCAACCGCCGGTCGGTGATGCCGAGTTCGGCGAACCGGTCCCGCTCCACAATGTGCGCGGCGGCGGCCAGGCACATGGTGTGCAGTTCCTCGACGACGTCCTCCAGCGCCTCGACCTCGGGCAGCGAGAAGACGTAGTAGGCGCTCTCGTCCCAGTACGGGCGCAGCGATCCGTCCGGGTAGCGGGTGAGCGGGAAGACGATCCCCTGCTCCTCCACCGTCCGCTGCCAGTCGGGGCGGGGCGTTGCGGTGCGACGTTCCATGCCGGTTCAGCCGCCGCCGGTGCCCGAGCAGCCGAAACCGCCGCGGTCGACCGCGGACTTGTCGAAACTGCCGCCTTCCACCTTGCCGTTCTTGCTGCTGCCGCCGTAGTAGTACGAGCCCTTGCCGTTCTTGCACTCGTAGCTCGGCAGCTTGTCGCGGGTCAGCGGGTCGGCGCACCGCTTGTCCGGCTCCGAACCGCAGGAGGTGATCATCGCCGCGAGCACCCCCATGCCGCCGAGCACGACCGTGCTCGACCTCAGCCTGCGTGCCATGTTTCCGACTCCCCCGTCGTACGAATCAAGCCAATGCGACCATCCGTCAGATTAAATGCCCGCCAATGGCGGCGGGAAGCCGGTGCGCCATATTCCACAAGTAGAGTCGCTATGTGGTCTTCGGAATGATCTGCGCACTCGGCGCCGCCGTCTGCTTCGGCACCGCCTCGGTCCTCCAGGCCGTCGCCGCGCGGGCCGCCGCCGAGCCGGGGTCGGACGCTGGGGTCGATCCGGCGCTGCTGCTGCGCGCCCTGCGCCAGTGGCGGTACGTCGCCGGACTCGCCCTGGACGGCTGCGGTTTCGTCCTCCAGATCATCGCCCTGCGGTCCCTGCCGATCTACACGGTCGGCGCCGCCCTGGCCGCGAGCCTCGCGGTGACGGCGGTGGTCGCCGCGCGGCTCCTCGGGGTGCGGCTGAGCGGCGTCGAGTGGACCGCGGTCGGCGTCGTCTGCGCCGGGCTCGGCATGCTGGGGCTCGCGTCCGGCGGCGAGGGCCACGGGAGCGGTTCCGCCGCCCTGGCCTGGTCGATGCTGGGGATCGCCCTGGGCATCCTGCTGATCGGCGCGGCGGCCGGCCGCCTGCCGGAGCGGCCGCGGGCGCTCGTGCTCGGGCTCGGCGCGGGATGCGGCTTCGGGGTGGTGGAGGTCACGGTCCGGCTGATCGACGACGTGTCCCCGGCGGCGCTGCTCGCCGACCCGGCCGCGTACGCGCTGCTGCTGGGCGGCGGTTCGGCGTTCCTGCTGCTCACCTCGGCCCTGCAGCGTGGTTCGGTGACGACGGCGACGGCCGGCATGGTGCTCGGCGAGACGGTCGGCCCGGCGCTGGTCGGCGTCGTCTGGCTCGGCGACCGCACCCGCGAGGGCCTGGAGTGGGTGGCGGTCGCCGGTTTCGTGGTGGCGGTGGCGGGCGCACTGGCCCTGGCCCGCTTCGGCGAGGCCCCGGCACAGTCCCCGGGTCCGGCAGAGGGCGCGGGCGAGCGGGACCGCTGCGGGAAGTGACCCGCACCGGGCGCCCGGCCGGCCGGGCCGCGAAAAGGTGACGTAAGCTGGCCTTCCATGGCAATGAGCACCGCGCTGTGGTCCTTCGCCCTCGTAGTAGGGCTTCTCACTCTCACTCCCGGACTCGACACCGCTCTGATCCTGCGCACCTCGGCCCTCGGCCGGCGCAGAAGAGCCTGGGGCGTCGTCCTCGGAATCCAGTCCGGCACCCTGCTGTGGGGCGCGCTCACCTCCCTCGGGGTCACCGCACTCTTCACGGCCTCCCATCTCGCCTATGTGACGTTGCGCTGGGTCGGCGCGGCGTACCTGGTCTGGATGGGCCTGCGCATGCTCCGCGACACCTTCCGGGGGCTGCCCGCCGGCGGCACTGACGAATCCGACCTCCTGTCCGGCGCGGACTCGTTCGCCGGTGGATGGCGGCAGGGGGTCCTCACCAACCTCCTCAACCCGAAGATGGGCGCCTTCTACGTCGCCGTCCTGCCCCAGTTCATCCCGGCCGGCACCAGCCACTTCACGATGGGCCTCCTGCTCACCTCCGTACACATCCTGATGGGCCTGGTGTGGTCGGCCGTGCTCGTCGGCTTCGCCCGCGTGCTGCACGGCTGGCTCCGCAAACCGCAGGCCCGCCGGCTGCTCGACCGGATCACCGGGACCGTCATCGCCGCCTTCGGTGTCCGGCTGGCGCTCGGCGACTGAGCTCCCGGCGGCCGGGCATCCCGCCCCGTCGCCCGGAGGCCGTCGGGCGGCCGGAGGTCACCCGGCGGCCTCCCCGGGCAGCACCCGGCAGAGCGCGTCCAACGCACCCGACCAGGCGCTGTCGGTGGGTGTCCCGTAGCCGATGACCAGCGCGTCGCGGCCCGGCGCCGCGTCCGGGTGCCGGAAGCGCGAGATCCCCTCCAGCGCCAGTCCCTGCCAGGCCGCCGCCCGGAGCACCGACGGCTCGGTGCCCTCGGGCAGTTCGAGCACGGCGTGCAGCCCGGCCGCGATGCCGCTGACCCGGACACCCGGGGCCCGTTCCGCCAGTGCCGCGACAAGCTGGTCGCGGCGGTGCCGGTAGCGCAGCCGCATCGAGCGCACATGACGGTCGTACGCACCCGACCCGATGAACTCCGCGAGCGTCAGCTGGTCCAGCGCGCTCGACGACCAGTCGCTCGCTCCCTTGGCCTCGCACACCTCCCCCACCAGCGCCTCCGGCAGCACCATCCAGCCCAGCCGCAGCCCAGGTGCCAGCGATTTGCTCGTGGTGCCCAGGTGCACCACGCGTTCGGGGTCGAGGCCCTGGAGCGCGCCCACCGGCTGCCGGTCGTACCGGAACTCGCCGTCGTAGTCGTCCTCCAGGATCAGCCCGCCCGTGCCGCGCGCCCAGTCCACGGCCTCGGCCCGCCGGTCGGGGTGGAGCGGCACACCTGTGGGGAACTGGTGCGCGGGTGTCATCAGGACCGCGCCCACGCCCCGCATCCCGGCCAGCTCGCCGGTCCGAGCCCCGAGTGGGTCGACCGGCAGGCAGGGCAGCCGCAGCCCGGCGTCCGCGAGCAGGTTCCGGTGGATGTCCAGCCCGTACGACTCGACGGCCACTTCCCGTACCCGCCGCTTGCGCAGCACCGGCCCCATCAGCTTCAGCGCGTGCACGAAGCCGGCGCAGATCATGATCCGCTCCGGGTCCGCGTACACACCGCGGGCCCGTGCCAGATAGCCGGCGAGCACGGTGCGCAGTTCGATGCGCCCGCGCGGATCCCCGTACCCGAACGCGTCGTTCGGGGCCGCCGTCAGGGCGCGCCGGGACGCCTTGAGCCAGTCGGCGCGCGGGAACGTCGAGAGGTCGGGCGAGCCGCCCAGCAGGTTGTGGACGGGCCGGGACCGGGCCGCGCGGGCCCGTACGGCCCGGGTGGACGGCCGGCGCGGCTCGGCCCGCTGCGCCACCCGGGTGCCCGAGCCCTGCCGGGCGGTGAGCCAGCCCTCGGCGACCAGTTCGGCGTAGGCGTCGGCAACGGTGTTCCGGGCGATGCCCAGGTCGATGGCGAGGCTGCGGGACGACGGCAGCCGGGTGCCGGGCTTCAGGCGCCCCGTCCGTACAGCCTCGCGCAGCGCGTCCATGAGCCCGGCCCGCAGCCCTGCCGCACCGGTCGTGTCGAGATGCAGGTCGGCACCGAAAGTGGCCCATGAATTCGTCATGGGAATGGACCATACCCGTGCGCCACCCACCCCGTAACGTCGTACCCATGACGACGAACGAGCACAGCCACCCGACCTCCGAGCTCAACCCCGAGCACACCCCCCGCCTGCAGAACTGGGCCGGGCTCGCCCCCGATGTCTACAGGGCGATGGTCCGGCTGGACGCGGCTTCCCGTAAGGGCCTCGACCCGGTCATCGGGGAACTGGTGAAGATCCGCGCCTCGCAGCTGAACCACTGCGCGTTCTGCCTGGACATGCACACCAAGGACGCGCTCGCGGCCGGTGAGTCCGTCCAGCGGATCGTCCAGCTCGGCGCCTGGGAGGAGTCGCAGCACTTCTACACGCCCAAGGAGATCGCGGCCATCGAGCTGACCGAGGCCGTGACGGTGCTGACCGACGGTTTCGTGCCGGACGAGGTGTGGGAGAAGGCAGCGAAGCACTTCGACGAGACGGAGCTCGCCCATCTCGTCGCGGCGATCACGACGATCAACGCCTGGAACCGCTTCGCCGTGACCACCCGCATGGTCCCCGGTCACTACCAGCCGGGCGACATCAAGCACTGACACCCCGCAGGCCCCGACCCGCACCGCCGCCACTGCCCCGACACACCCACAGGAGCCCCGCGTGACCGCATCCGTCCTCCGCGCCCTGCATCACGACCGCGCCCCCGGCGACCCACTGGTCGTCCCCGGCCCGTGGGACGCGGGGAGTGCGCGGGTCTTCGTCGAGGCCGGCTTCCCGACGCTCGCCACCCCGAGCGCCGGGGTCGCGGCCTCGCTCGGTTACGAGGACGGGGCTACGCCCGCCGACGAGATGTTCGCGGCCGTGACCCGGATCGTGCGGGCCGTCCCGGCCTCAGTGCCCGTCTCGGCGGACATCGAGGCGGGGTACGGACTGGACCCGCAGGAGCTGGTGGAGCGGCTCCTCGGCACCGGGGCGGTCGGCTGCAATCTGGAGGACTCGGCCGACGGCACCCTCGTCGACGCCCAGCGGCAGGCGGACCGGCTCGCGCAGATGCGGGCGGTGGCGGGCGACGCGCTCTTCATCAACGCCCGCGTCGACACCTACGTCCGGGGCGTCCCCGAGGGCACCGACCAGGAGGCGGAGACGGTCCGCCGCGCGCTGCTGTACGTGGCGGCGGGCGCGGACTGCGTCTACCCGATCATGGCCCCGCCCGAGACGCTGCCCGCCCTGGCCGCCGCCGTCCCGGCCCCGCTCAACGCCCTGGCCCGGCCGGACGGCCCGGCCCCGCGCCGGCTGGGCGAGCTGGGCGCCACCCGGATCACCTTCGGCCCCGGGCTGCAGCGCCGGGCCATGGCGGCGCTGCGCGAGACCGCGGACGAGCTGCGGAAGCACTGAGCGCACGGGGCCGGGCGCTCACCGGGCTGGGCGCTCAGGGCCGGGCGCTCGCGAAACTTGGCGCTCAGGGCCGTCTGCCGCCGAAGGCCGCCAGGGTCCGTTCCAGCATCGGCATGGCCCGGACCACCCGGCGGGAACGGATCAGGGCGTCCCAGGCCGGCTCGAACTTCTTCCAGCCGCCCGAGTACGCCAGGTGCCTGAGCCGTTCGTGCGTACCGGGCTGGGCTGCCGCCCCGCGCCAGATGTTGGACCACCGGTAGAAGTCGCGGTACGCCCGCCAGTACCCGTCCTCCAGCTGGCGCGGCGTCATGCCCTTCGGGCGGTAGACGACATGGCGGGTGTCGTAGAGGTCCCAGTCCCGGTGGACGATCCGGTCCTCGGCCTCCATCTGTTTCCACAGGCCGGTGGAGGGATACGGCGTCATGATGTGGAAGGTGGCCGTCTCGATGCCCTGCTCGACGGCCCACTCCACCGTACGGTCGAAGACGTCCGGGCCGTCGTGGTCGAGCCCGAAGACGAAGCTGGCGTTGACCATGACCCCGGCGTCGTGGAGCCGGCGGACGGCGGCCGCGTAGTCCTTGCCGATGTTCTGGTCCTTGCGCCGCTCGGCGAGGTTCGCGCTGTTGACGGTCTCGAAGCCGACGAACAGGCTGCGCAGCCCCGCGTCCACGGCACGCTCCAGCAGATCCGGCTGGAGCACGGACTTCACGGTGCCGGCGGCCTGCCAGAGCCGCCCCATGCCGGCCATCCCGTCGAAGAGCGCCTCGGCGAAGCGCCGGTTGCCGAGCAGATGGTCGTCGAGGAAGTACAGGTGCCTGCCGGGCAGCCGCTCGATCTCGGCGAGCGCGTCGTCCACGGCCTGGGTGTAGAAGGACTTCCCGCCCTCGAAGAAGGCGTCCTTGTAGCAGAAGTCGCAGTGGTGCGGGCAGCCGCGCGAGACGACGATCGAGTTCGGTACGAGATACAGCTGCCGCTTGATCAGGTCGCGCCGCACGGGCGGCAGCCCGGCCAGCGTGCGCAGCTTCGAGTCGTACCGACGGGCCGGCGCCCCGTCGCGGAACTCCTTGAGGAACACCGGCCAGGTGTCCTCGCCCGGCCCGGTGAAGATCGTGTCGGCGTGGGCCGCGGCCTCGTCCGGGAGCGAGGTCACGTGGAGGCCGCCCATGGCCACGTGGACGCCCCGGGCACGGAAGTGGTCGGCGATCTCGTAGCCGCGCCGGGCGGAGGTGATGTACGGCTGGACGACCAGCAGGTCGGGGGTGTCGAGCGCCTCGATGTCCACCCGTTCGACGTGCTCGTCGAGGAGCGTCACCTCGTCGTCCGGGTCGAGGTACCCGGCGAGGGTCGCCAGGCCGAGCGGCGGGAAGAGCGAGTACTTGATGGGGCGGAACAGCGGGCTGGTCGCCTCGGTCAGTGCCGGAAGGATCATCATCACGCGCATGACAGCGCAGACTCGCGAAATGGTGCGGTCAGTTCCCGGCCGGCGCCGCCCGGACACGCCACCGCCCCCGGCAGCGGGTGCGGCCGGGGGCAGTGGGGTGCGCCTGGAGAGGCGTACGGATCAGACGGATCCGATCAGACCGGATCAGACCGGATCAGATCAGGCCGAGCTCGCGAACGGCGTCGCGCTCCTCGGTGAGCTCCTTCACCGAGGCGTCGATGCGCTTGCGGGAGAACTCGTTGATGTCCAGGTCCTGGACGATCTCGTACTTGCCGTCCTTGACGGTGACCGGGAAGGAGGAGATGAGGCCCTCGGGGACGCCGTAGGAGCCGTCCGACGGGATGCCCATCGAGGTCCAGTCGCCCTCGGCGGTGCCGTTGACCCAGGTGTGCACGTGGTCGATGGCGGCGTTGGCGGCCGAGGCGGCCGAGGACGCGCCACGGGCCTCGATGATCGCGGCGCCGCGCTTGGCGACGGTCGGGATGAAGGTGTCGGCCAGCCACACCTCGTCGTTGACGACCTCTGCGGCGTTCTTGCCCGCGATCTCCGCGTGGAAGATGTCCGGGTACTGGGTCGCCGAGTGGTTGCCCCAGATGGTCAGGCGCTTGATGTCGGAGACCGTGGTGCCGGTCTTCTTCGCCAGCTGCGTCAGCGCCCGGTTGTGGTCCAGGCGGGTCATCGCGGTGAAGCGCTCGGCCGGTACGTCCGGGGCCGAGGCCTGCGCGATGAGCGCGTTGGTGTTGGCCGGGTTGCCGACGACGAGGACCTTGATGTCGTCCGCGGCGTTGTCGTTGATGGCCTTGCCCTGCGGCTTGAAGATGCCGCCGTTGGCGGAGAGCAGGTCGCCGCGCTCCATGCCCTTGGTGCGCGGGCGGGCGCCGACCAGCAGGGCGACGTTGGCACCGTCGAACGCCTTGTCGGCGTCGTCGGTGATCTCGATGCCGCGCAGCAGCGGGAAGGCGCAGTCGTCGAGCTCCATGGCGGTGCCCTCGGCGGCCTTCAGGGCCGGGGTGATCTCCAGGAGGCGCAGGTTGACCGGCACGTCCGGGCCGAGCAGGTGGCCGGAGGCGATGCGGAAGAGCAGCGCGTAGCCGATCTGGCCGGCTGCGCCGGTCACGGTGACATTCACGGGAGTGCGGGTCATGGCGATCTCCGTTAGACAGCTGGCGGTGGGGGTCCCTGCCCCTGGTGCTGGATATCCCTCGCCATCTGAATCTTGATGTGAAGAGATATCCAGCGATCAGGCTATCCGACCCGGAACCTCCCGGCGGCCCTGCCCCCTGTGGCACCGCACACAACCCGTCACACAGCGCTCACCCGGCCGAATCCCGGTCACCCGTCCCGGTCACCCGCCCCGGTCGCTCCGAAGGCGGCGGTCCGGTGGCGACCGGGTGGCGGCTCCCGTACGGCCCGCCCTCAGAGCCCCGGCCCGGTCAGCAGCACCACCGCGGCCAGCACCAGCAGCGCGCCGACCACACCCGCGAGGAGCACGACCGGCCGTCTCCGGCCGGCGGCGGCCGGCCACCCCCGGCCGCCGTTGAAGCGGACCGTGACCGGGTTCCGGGGCGGTATCCCCGCACTGCGCGCGCCGGGGCCGCTGACGCTCAGCACCGTCATGTCCTGGCGCGGCCCGGAACGGCTCCAGGCCCGCTCCGCCGGCTCCCGCATGGTCGTCAGATGCGCCTGGCTGGTGCCCGTCGCCTCGGCGAGCGCGACGACCGCCCCCTTCGGCGCGAGCAGCCGCCCGTTCGGATACCGCTCCCACGAGGTCCTGCTGTACCCCGTGCGGTCGGCCACTGCGGCGATGCTCGAACCCTGCGGTCGACAAGCCTGCGCAACTGGCCGGCGAACTCCCTGACCTGTGGATCGAGTTCATCCGACAGCGCCTTCCAACGAGGCATTGCTTCCCCTTGCCCGGATCCGGTGATTCTTCCGTTCCGGGCTACCCAGGAGCGGGCGCGAACGAGGGGCGGCGGGTCATCGTCACGGGGCGCACGGAGGTATTCGGAACCTCGCACCCGGCTGCCGCGCGCCCCCGCTCCACGCCCCCGCTTCACAGCCCCGGGCCGGGCCTCCGTTGCCGGACGATCACACGGTGGCGGAATGGTCACTTCCGTGCCACAGGCGACAGGCATCTCTTGAACCGCCTCACCCCGTCGACCAGGCTGAATCCCGGCCGGGGCAAGGCCGCTCAAGTCACCGCGTTCCGGAGCGTTCACGTTCCGGCGGGCCCCGGTACCGGTGTCCGTCCCTCCTCGGGGGAGGGGACGGACACCGCTCTCTCCGCGAGCGCGGCGGACCCGCGAGCGCGACGGAACGCGGGCTCAGCGGATGGTGAAGTGGACCGCCTGCTCCAGGAACGGAATGTCCAGCCACGGCTTGGGCTGCGCCACCAGCGCGAGCATCACGATGAGGAAACCGAGCAGCCCGTAGGTCACCAGGTCGGTGAAGCGGGAACGTACCGCCAGCATGCCCACCGACGGCACCACGAGCCGCAGCACGGCACCCCCGATGAGGGCCGCGCCGATCAGTATCGTGCCGACCCGGAAGGCTTCGGCGAACGGGTCGACGGCCACGATCAGCAGCCCGATCCCGGCCGTGCAGAGCACGGCGAGCAGCGGCCACTGACGGGCCGGGGCGGGCGCGTCCCCGGACGCGGCCCTGCCCCCGCCCTCGGGACGCGCGGTGTCCCGGGTGAGCGACGGGAAGCGCCGCGACGGACGCGGGCCGGTGCCCGTACCGCCGTCGCCCGTA
Organism: Streptomyces sp. NBC_00376; assembly: GCF_036077095.1. Taxonomy (NCBI): domain Bacteria; kingdom Bacillati; phylum Actinomycetota; class Actinomycetes; order Kitasatosporales; family Streptomycetaceae; genus Streptomyces; species Streptomyces sp. NBC_00376. Next base: position 3,480,612 of record NZ_CP107960.1, read on the forward strand.
CCGCCGTCGCCCGCACCTTCACGAGCGGCGCCGTCAGGACGCGCGGCGTCGTCACGAGCGTCGCCGTCACGGGTCGCGGCCTGGTCCGGTGCGGCCCCGTCCGCCGCCTTCTCACCCGTGCCCGGCGTGTCCGCGCGGGACGGCGCCGCGGACGTGCCGTCCGCCGAGGCGGACGGGTCGGCCGGACTCGTACCAGCACCCATGGGGTTCCTTCCGGATCGGGTCGGCCGGCTCAGACGGCCGCGGCCGCGTTGCGCTCGGCCGCCTCGACCACGTTGACGAGCAGCTGGGCGCGGGTCATCGGGCCGACACCGCCCGGGTTCGGGGAGAGCCAGGCGGCGACCTCGGCCACGCCCGGGTGGACGTCCCCGACGATCTTGCCGTTCTCGTCCCGGCTGACGCCGACGTCGAGCACGGCGGCGCCCGGCTTCACGTCCTCGGGCTTGATGATGTGCGGCACCCCGGCGGCGGCGACGATGATGTCGGCCTGCTTGAGCTGGGCGGAGAGGTCACGCGTACCGGTGTGGCACTGGGTGACGGTGGCGTTCTCGGACTTACGGGTCAGCAGCAGCGGGATGGAACGGCCGATGGTGACACCGCGGCCGACGACCACGACGTGTGCTCCGTTGATCTCCACGCCGTGGTGACGGAGCAGCTGGACGACACCCTGCGGGGTGCAGGGCAGCGGGCCCGTCTCGTTCAGTACGAGGCGGCCGAGGTTCATCGGGTGGAGGCCGTCGGCGTCCTTGGCCGGGTCCATCAGTTCCAGGACACGGTTGGTGTCGATCCCCTTGGGGAGGGGCAGCTGCACGATGTAACCCGTGCACTCGGGGTTGGCGTTGAGCTCCCGTACGACGTCCTCGATCTCCTCCTGGGTGGCGGTGTCGGGAAGTTCGCGCTGGATGGAGGCGATGCCGACCTGCGCGCAGTCGCGGTGCTTGCCGTTCACGTACCACCGGCTGCCCGGGTCGTCCCCGACGAGCAGGGTTCCCAGGCCAGGGGTGATGCCCTGCGCCTTGAGGGCCGCCACGCGGACGGTGAGATCGGACTTGATCGCGGCTGCGGTGGCCTTGCCATCGAGAATCTGGGCAGTCATGTCCCCATACTCGCGGATGACCCCGCCCGCATACCAATTCAGGCCGCAGGCGGTGGCTCGATGTTGCACTTGCGCAACAACCACCGTCACGGCTGGACAAACTTACATTGCGCTTATAACGATTATGGCCGCAGTGCCGCAGAAGTACCGGGGGGCGGACCACTGACTCTTCTTTCCTCCGTGCGGCCGCATCGTCCCCGCACGCACGTTGGAGGAACGCCCAGATGAGTTTCGGCGACCCGAACCAGAATCCGAACAACCCGTACGGCCAGCAGCCGGGCCAGCCGCCGCAGGGCCAGCCCGGTTACGGCTACCCGCAGGCACCTCAGGGCGTACCGCCGCAGGGTCAGCCGGGCTACGGCTACCCGCAGCAGCCGGGCCAGCCGCAGGGTCAGCCGGGCTACGGCTACCCGCCCGAGCAGCCGGGCGGCACCCTCCAGGCCAACAACGGCTACATCAACGTCGCGGGCCTCGGCGCCGTCGAACTCGCCACGATGGGGCGTCGCCTGGGCGCGCGTGCGCTGGACGGTGTCGCGTACTTCATCCTCTACATGATCTTCTCGGCGATCGGCGTCGCGGGCCTCGTGGGCGCCTCGAAGTCCATCGACGACTGCAGCAGCTACTCGTACGGCACCGAGTCCTACAACCAGTGCATGAACGACGCGGCCAACGCCAGCGTCGGCGTCATCGCGGGCTTCTTCGGCTTCATCGCCGTGTTCGCGCTGATCGCGCTGCTCTACGAGTGGCTGATGGTCTCCATCTGGGGCGCCACGCTCGGCAAGATGGTCCTCAACGTCAAGGTCGTCAAGGAGAGCACCGGCCAGGCCCCCGGTCTGGGTGCGGGCTTCATCCGCTGGATCATCCCGATGGTCGGCTCGCTCTTCTGCGGTCTCGGCACGCTGCTGGTCTACCTCTCCCCCTTCTTCGACAACTCGGGCAAGCTCCAGGGCTGGCACGACCGCGCGGGCAGCACGATCGTCATCAAGACGAAGTGAGCATGCTGAAGGTGTAACCACCCTCACCGCATGGCGAAGGCCGCCAATCCCCCGCTCATTCCGGGGGGTTGGCGGCCTTCCGTCTTACCCGGGCAGCCCGGGTGCGACGCGTATCAGTGGAAGAAGTGGCGCGTACCCGTGAAGTACATCGTCACGCCCGCCTTCTTCGCGGCCTCGACGACCAGCTCGTCACGGACCGAACCACCGGGCTGGGCCACGGCCTTGATGCCCGCGGCGGTCAGAATCTCCAGCCCGTCCGGGAACGGGAAGAACGCGTCGGAGGCGGCGTACGAGCCGCGCGCCCGCTCCTCGCCCGCCCGCTCGACGGCCAGCTTCGCGGAGTCGACGCGGTTGACCTGGCCCATGCCGACGCCGACCGAGGCGCCGTCCTTGGCGAGCAGGATCGCGTTGGACTTGACCGCGCGGCAGGCCTTCCACGCGAAGGCGAGCTCCTTCAGCTCGCCCTCGGACAGGGCCTCGCCGGTGGCGAGGGTCCAGTTGGCCGGGTCGTCGCCGTCGGCCTGGAGGCGGTCGGTGACCTGGAGCAGCGCGCCGCCGTCGATCGGCTTGACCTCGACCGGGGCGGTCGGGGCGTCGGGGCAGCGCAGCACGCGGATGTTCTTCTTGCGGGCCAGGACCTCGACCGCGCCGTCCTCGTACGCCGGGGCGACGATGACCTCGGTGAAGATCTCCGCGACCTGCTCGGCCATGGCGACGGTCACCGGACGGTTGACGGCGATGACACCGCCGAAGGCCGACAGCGGGTCACAGGCGTGCGCGTTGCGGTGCGCCTCGGCGACGTCGTCGGCGATCGCGATGCCGCACGGGTTGGCGTGCTTGATGATCGCGACGCACGGCTCGGCGTGGTCGTACGCGGCCCGGCGCGCGGCGTCGGTGTCCGTGTAGTTGTTGTACGACATCTCCTTGCCGTGCAGTTGCTCCGCCTCGGCCAGGCCGCCGGAGCCGGAGGTGTAGAGCGCGGCGGGCTGGTGCGGGTTCTCGCCGTAGCGCAGGACGTTCTTGCGCTCGTACGTCGCACCGAAGAAGTCGGGGAAGCCCGAGTCGTCGGCGGCGGCGTAGTCGTCGGCGAACCAGGAGGCCACGGCCACGTCGTACGCGGCGGTGTGCTGGAACGCCTCGGCGGCCAGGCGCTTGCGGGCGGTCAGGTCGAAGCCGCCCGCCTTGACCGCGGCGAGGACGTCGGCGTACCGCTCGGGGCTGGTGACGACGGCCACGGACGGGTGGTTCTTGGCGGCGGCGCGGACCATGGACGGGCCGCCGATGTCGATCTGCTCCACGCACTCGTCGGCCGAGGCGCCGGAGGCGACGGTCTCCTTGAACGGGTAGAGGTTGACGACCACCAGGTCGAACGGCTCCACGCCCAGCTCGGCGAGCTGCTCGCGGTGGGCGTCCAGACGGAGGTCGGCGAGGATGCCGGCGTGGACGCGGGGGTGCAGCGTCTTGACGCGGCCGTCGAGGCACTCGGGGAAGCCGGTGAGCTCCTCGACCTTGGTGACCGGCACTCCGGCGGCGGCGATCCTCCCGGCGGTGGAGCCGGTGGAGACCAGCTCGACACCGGCCTCGTGCAGACCGCGGGCGAGGTCTTCGAGCCCCGTCTTGTCGTAGACACTGACCAGGGCGCGGCGGATGGGCTTATTCACCGACATGACCGAGATGAACCTTTCGTCCCTCAATGCGATAGCCGTCACGGGCGAGCCGCCCCACGGCCTCGACGAGCAGCTTGCGCTCGACTTTCTTGATGCGTTCATGGAGGGCCTCTTCGCCCTCCGCCGTGTCCTCTTCGGTCACCTCGACCACGCCCTGCGCGATGATCGGACCGGTGTCGACGCCGTCGTCGACGAAGTGGACGGTGCACCCGGTGACCTTCACGCCGTACGCGAGCGCGTCGCGCACTCCGTGGGCACCGGGAAAGCTGGGAAGCAGGGCGGGGTGGGTGTTGATGAACCGGCCGCCGAACCGGGCGAGGAACTCCTTGCCCACGATCTTCATGAATCCGGCGGACACCACGAGGTCGGGGCGGTGCTCGGCCGTCGCGGCCGCGAGCGCCGCGTCCCATTCCTCACGGGTGGCGTGGTCCTTGACCCGGCACACGAAGGTCGGCAGTCCGGCGCGCTCCGCCCGTTCCAGACCGACGATGCCGGGGCGGTCGGCGCCGACCGCGACGATCCGTGCGCCGAAGCCCTCGGGGTCGTCACCGATGGCGTCGAGCAGGGCTTGAAGGTTCGTGCCTGAACCGGAGACCAGTACGACCAGGCGCACCGGGGCGGCTGAGGGGGGCGGGGAGGCCACTGCTGGGCCCTTTCTCGCGTGGTGGTTCTCGCATGGTGGAGCAGAGCGACGCTGAATTTGTATGGTCGTACGAAAGAACTGAGCCCCTTGATACGGGGAACTCTACGAACCAGCCGACCGTCAGCAACGATACCGGCACCTCGGAGGACCCCCACGGGACGGGGGTGGACGGCGGCCGGCCGGACTCCGGGGAGGAGCGGCGGGCCCGGGGGACGGATATCGGCTGTTCGGGCCCCGCTCCCAGCTTTCGGCCGCTCCTGGGCGGGAGGTAGCGTCAGGGGACAGCGAACCGTCCACAGGGCGGAAATGACGAGATGGGGAAGACGTTCACCACATGCCGGACCGACGCCGCCGCACCGCCTTCCGCCACCCGCTGCCCGAGCGGGCCTCACTGCTGATGCGAGAACGCCAGTCCCCCACGGGCTCCTCCTCTTCCTCTTCTTCCTCTTCTTCCGGTGCGTCCGGTGCGTCCGGGGCCTCCGGCCAGGCGGACGAGAACCCGTTCGCCGCGCCGCCCGAGAACCGGCCCGACCAGCCCTGGCAGCCCCGCCGCCCCTCGAACACCGGAAACGGGGACGGCAACGGCAACGGGGACGACTCCTCCGAGGGCGGCTCCTCCGAGGACCGGCCTGCCTGGGGCGGCCAGTGGAGCAGTCGGCAGCCCGGCCGCCAGAGCGGCGGCTTCGGCGGCCGCCCCGGGGGCCAGGGCGGTTCGAACGGCCAGGGCGGACCCGAGGGCAGCCCGGGCGGGCTGCGCTGGGACCCGACCGACCCCGCCCAGCGCCGTGCCCGTTACGCCCTGCTCGGCGGCATGTGGGCCTTCTTCTTCGCCCTCTTCGACCTGCCCGAGGTCGCCCTGCTGCTCGGGGCGCTCTCCGTGTACTGGGCGATCAGCTCGCTCCGGGCGAAGCCGAGGAGCGCCTCCGCCACGACGGCCGACGGCTCCGGCCGGGCGTCGAACCCGGCTCGGGCATCCGGTCCGGACCGGGCAACCGGTGCCGCCGCTGCCGGTCGGGCTCCGGCGGCCGGCTCCGCGCCCGCTACGCCCGCCGCTCCCGGTGGTGGCCGGCAGCAGACCACGGCCGCGGTCAGCGGTCTGGTGACGGCGCTGCTCGCGCTGTCGATCGTCGCGACGACCTACACCGTGCAGCTGGTCTACCGCGACTACTACACCTGCGTGAACGACGCCCTGACCAAGACCGGTCAGCTGTCCTGCAACGACCTGCTGCCGAAGCCGCTGGAGCCCTTCTTCGGCGTCAAGAACTAGGAACTCGCGCCCCGGGCGTCTCAGGTGTTTCCGGACGGTCCGGCCTCTCCAGGCCGGGCCGTCCGCTCGTGCCAGGGGTCGGTCGGCAGGAAATCGTAGGGTACGAAGCCCTCGTCCGCGTCCGCGTCCGGAACGGACATGCGGGCGACGGGCTGCGCGGGCGCCGACGGCGCTGCGACGGGCGGGGAAGGGCTTACAAACACGGCGTCGGACTCGCCTCCCTGCACCGGCACCGATTCCGGCACCGGAACCGTTTGCGGCACCGGCTTCCCGGCCTCCTGTCCCTTCTCCCCCTCCTCCGCTCCCGCCTTCGCCCCTCCCCGTACCGCGCCCGTGAGCCACCACCACGTGCCGGCGCCGCGCTCCCGCAGCCGCCAGGCCCGGAACAGCAGCGCACCGGGAACGCCGAGCAGCGCCGTCCACAGCAGGGCCGCCGCGCCCGTGAGCCACCACACCGGCCCGAACTCCGTCAGCGCCCGGGTACCGAGCGGCCCCCCGGCAGCCGCGGCGAGCACCGCCGTACCGGCCCCGCACCCCACCGCGGCCAGGGCGGCCGTCAGAGCGGTCTCCCGCAGGCTCCAGGCGTCCTCCGGTGCGGCGTGCGGGGGCGCGGCCCGCCGCACCGTGAACCAGGCGATCGTCACCCCGGCCGCGACCGGAACCGCGACTGCCGTCCAGTTAAGGACCGTTCCCGGGCCCGCGGCGGGCAGCGCGGCGAGCAACGGGAAGCCGGGCAGCGCCGGGCGCCCCGAGAAGGCGAGCGGGGTGACCGTGGACGCCGTACCGAGGGCGAAGCCCGGCCCGAGCCCGTACGCCGCACCCCATACCGCCGCGTTCGGCACCAGCACCAGAGCGAGCAGGAAGACCGAGGCCCGGCCCGTCCAGTCGCCCGAGAGCTGGACGAACGACTGCTGGGCGGGGTGCGCATGCCACACCAGCGCCACCGCGACGAGCAGCGCCCCGCCGCCGAGCAGCACCGTCACTCCAGCGGCCGCCGCCCGCCAGGCCGTCCCCGCGTGCTCCCGGAACCGGCCACGTGCCAGCGCCTCGTGCAGGCTCACCGGCGCCCAGGACGGCAGCGGCCCGACCGGCCGCCCGGCCGCCGTCCAGACCCCGGCCGCCGCCGCGCCCGCCACCACGATGGCCGACGGGAAGAGCAGCGACGGCGGGTGCACGGACAGCGGACCGTCCCACCCGTAGTACGCGACAGCCGCTCCGACCAGCAGGTATCCGGTGACGACCATGACGAACGCCCCCGCCGCCGAGGGGACCGGGCGCCCCTCCTCCGGCACCAGGAGGTCCCGCGCCGCACGGTGGACCAGCCAAACCGGCACCACGGCGAGCAGCAGCGGAGCGAGGCCGATCGGAGCGGGCACCCCGCTGAGCGTGTCGGCTCTGATCAGCTCCGCGCCATGGGCGAGCAGCCAGAGCCCGGCCGCCGCGTGGAGCGCCCCGCCCGGGCTGCTGTCGGAGGTGGGGGAGCTGATCCACAGCACCAGGACGAGGACGGCGATGGATCCCAGTCCCAGCCCGGCCGCAACGGCTCCACGCAGAAGCGCGAACGCCAGCACGGCGGACCGGCCCTGCTCGGCCGACAACGACGGGCTGCTTCCGGTCACTTGGGTCACACGGCCATGCTCCCAACGACACGCGCTTATTTCTCGTAACAGGCGAATGGCCGCCGTGTCGCTCAATATGCGTTTATGTACTTTTCCACCCAGTGCAGCTCGGTCGGGGGTCCTACATGACAGAGAGCTCGGCCGATTCGGCCTCCGCGCATCCACTTCCCTCCCCCAAGGAACGACGCAGACTGCGCGAGGCGAAGTCACTGAGTGAAGAGCAGGTCGCAGCGGCGATGGGCGTCACCCCCGCCACGGTCCGGTCCTGGGAGACCGGCCGCACCACGCCCCGGGGGCGGAAACGCGAGGCGTACGCCAGGCTGATAAGCGGTGGCCGGCCGAGTCCGCAGGCCACCCCGCCGAGCGCCCGGACCAAACCGGGCGCCCCGAACACCCGGCCGAAGGCCGCGGTCAAACGTGCGGCCCGCCCGGCGGCACCGAAGACGGTCGCGAGGCTGTCGAAGCCGGTGACGTCCACGAAGCCGCCGTCGCGTCCGCCGACCCCCGTCGAAGCCACCGGGAGCACCGACATGGCCCCGACCGAGCCCGGCACCACCCCTGATCCGCCCAACACATCCGTGATGCCCGAACCGGCTCCCGCGGCCGAAACCGCCGGACCGGCCCAAGCCGGGACGGCCCGCGGCGGCCTCTCCCCCGACGAGGCCTTCGATGCCTTGTACGCGCACGCCGCCGACGCCCTGTTCCGCCAGACGTTTCTGCTGACCGGGTGCCGGAACCTCTCCCGGGAGTCCGTCGCACGGGCCTTCGCGCTGGCCTGGGAGCGCTGGCCCGAGGTCGCGGTGGACCGGGACCCGGCCGGCTGGGTGCGGGCCGCCGCGTACGAGTACGCCATGTCGCCGTGGCACCGGCTGCGCCGCGCCCACCGCCGGCTCGACCCGCCGCAGGCCGAACCCGGTCCGCGGGCCCTGCTCGACGCGCTGCTGAAGCTGCCGCCGTCGTACCGCCGCACCCTGCTGCTCTACGACGGTGTCGGCCTGGACCTGCCGGAGACGGCGGCGGAGACGGAGGCGAGCACCCCGGCGGCGGCGGGCAGGCTGATGAACGCCCGCGCCGCGGTGGCCGAGCGGCTGCCCGAGCTGGCGGCGGGCTCGTCGCCGGCCGAGCAGTCGGCGCTGCTGCACGAGCGGCTCGGCGCGCTCGCCCTGGCCCAGCCCTCCGGCTCGCTGCCCCCGTCCGCCACGATCCGCACGGACAGCGAGCGCAAGGCCCAGCTGTGGACCCGGGCGGCCATCTCGTTCACGGTGCTGATCATCGGGCTGACGCTGTTCACGCTGGGTACGGCCCCGACCCGGTACGAGACTCCGGAGTCACCCGCCCAGCAGGTCGGCGGGGTGCCGCCGCGCGGCGGTCCGCAGAAGCTGACGCCGCAGGACCTGAAGCTGCGGAAGCAGCTCCACGGCGAGCTCGTGCGGGGCCCGGCCCGGCTGGTCCCCCGGGTGGGCTGACCCCCTCCGGGGCGCGGAGGAGCCCCGGGGACGCGGAGCGGAGGAGACACGAAACGGCGCGGGTCCGTACCCCTTGATCGGGTACGGACCCGCGCCGTCTGTGCGGTGACGCGATGCTGCTGTCCTGCGGTACTGCTCCGACGCGGTGAAGCGATCAGGCGCCGAGGATCTCGCGAGCCAGCTTGGCGGTCTCGGTCGGCGTCTTGCCGACCTTGACGCCGGCGGCCTCGAGGGCCTCCTTCTTCGCCTGGGCGGTGCCGGAGGAGCCGGAGACGATGGCGCCGGCGTGGCCCATGGTCTTGCCCTCGGGGGCGGTGAAGCCCGCGACGTAACCGACGACCGGCTTGGTGACGTTGGCCTTGATGAAGTCGGCCGCACGCTCCTCGGCGTCGCCGCCGATCTCGCCGATCATCACGATCAGGTCGGTCTCGGGGTCGGCCTCGAACGCCGCGAGGGCGTCGATGTGCGTCGTACCGATGACCGGGTCGCCACCGATGCCGACGGCGGAGGAGAAGCCGATGTCACGGAGCTCGTACATCATCTGGTAGGTCAGCGTGCCGGACTTGGACACGAGACCGATGCGGCCGGGCTTGGTGATGTCGCCCGGGATGATGCCGGCGTTGGACTGGCCGGGGGTGATCAGGCCGGGGCAGTTCGGGCCGATGATCCGGGTCTTGTTGCCCTTCGAGCTCGCGTACGCCCAGAAGGCGGCCGAGTCGTGGACGGCGATGCCCTCGGTGATGACGACCGCGAGGGGGATCTCGGCGTCGATCGCCTCGACGACGGCGGCCTTGGCGAAGGCCGGCGGTACGAAGAGGACGGACACGTTCGCGCCGGTCTTCTCCATCGCCTCGGCGACGGAGCCGAAGACCGGTACCTCGGTGCCGTCGAAGTCGACGGAGGTGCCGGCCTTGCGCGGGTTCACGCCGCCGACGATGTTGGTGCCGTCACCGAGCATGAGCTTGGTGTGCTTCATGCCCGTGGCACCGGTCATGCCCTGGACGATGACCTTGCTGTCCTTGGTGAGGAAGATAGCCATGGTGGTCTGAGTCCCTCTTCCTTACTTCGCAGCCGCGGCGAGCTCGGCGGCCTTGTCGGCCGCGCCGTCCATGGTGTCCACGCGCTGGACCAGCGGGTGGTTGGCGTCGGAGAGGATCTTGCGACCCAGCTCCGCGTTGTTGCCGTCGAGGCGCACGACCAGCGGCTTGGTGACTTCCTCGCCCTTGGACTTGAGCAGCGCGAGCGCCTGGACGATGCCGTTGGCGACCTCGTCGCAGGCGGTGATGCCACCGAAGACGTTGACGAAGACGGACTTGACGTCCGGGTCGCCGAGGATGATCTCCAGGCCGTTCGCCATGACCTCGGCGGAGGCGCCGCCACCGATGTCGAGGAAGTTGGCGGGCTTCACGTTGCCGTGGTTCTCACCGGCGTACGCGACGACGTCCAGGGTCGACATGACCAGACCGGCGCCGTTGCCGATGATGCCGACCTCGCCGTCGAGCTTGACGTAGTTGAGGTTCTTGGCCTTGGCGGCAGCCTCGAGCGGGTTGGCTGCGGCCTTGTCCTCGAGGGCCTCGTGGTCGGGCTGACGGAAGTCGGCGTTCTCGTCGAGAGACACCTTGCCGTCCAGCGCGATGATGTCGCCGGAGGCGACCTTGGCGAGCGGGTTCACCTCGACGAGGAGCGCGTCCTCGGCGACGAAGGTGTCCCACAGCGTCACCAGGACCTCGGCGACCTTCTCGGCGACCTCGGCCGGGAACTTCGCCTGGGCGACGATCTCGCGGGCCTTCTCGATCGTGACGCCGTCGACGGCGTTGACCGGGACCTTCGCGAGGGCCTCGGGGGTCTTCTCCGCGACCTCCTCGATGTCCATGCCGCCCTGCACCGAGGCCATGGCCAGGAAGGTGCGGTTGGTGCGGTCGAGGAGGTACGAGACGTAGTACTCCTCAAGGATCTCCGGCGCGGTCTCGGCGATCATCACCTTGTGGACCGTGTGGCCCTTGATGTCCATGCCGAGGATGTCGGTCGCGCGGGCGACCGCCTCGTCGGGGGTGGCGGCCAGCTTGACGCCACCGGCCTTGCCGCGGCCACCGACCTTCACCTGCGCCTTGACGACAGACTTGCCGCCCAGCCGCTCGGTCGCCTCGCGGGCTGCCTCAGGCGTGTCGATGACTTCACCGGCCAGCACCGGTACACCGTGCTTGGCGAAGAGGTCCCTCGCCTGGTACTCGAACAGGTCCACGCGCGTCCGTCCCTTAATCAATGGTCTCGCGGTTGGTTTTCTGCGTGGGCGTGCCGCGAGGGGCAACGTGACTGTTCTGTCACCAGGAAGGCGCACACGGTGACCCCGGGTACGCGGCATGTCCATCTCGCAGGTTATCCCCGTGGTCCGCAGGACCCTAAATCAGAGATCGCACCTGAGCGGTGATTACGGTCACAGATCACGCCGGTGGCCGTGTGTGAGTGGACCGCACGGCACCGTGTCACCGGTGGGTCTCCTTGTCCGGCACGGGAAGCGGACGCTTCTCGACGGCCGCCGCCATCACCTCCGGGAAGAGGTCCGGGGTGCACGCGAAGGCCGGTGCGCCCAGGGCCCCGAGCGCCGCCGCGTGGTCGCGGTCGTAGGCGGGCGCGCCCTCGTCGGACAGCGCGAGCAGCGCCACGAACTGCACGCCGGAGGCCTTCATCGCGGCGACCCGCTTCAGCATCTCGTTGCGTATGCCTCCCTCGTAGAGGTCGCTGATGAGCACGACCACGGTCTCGGCCGGGCGGGTGATCCTCGACTGGCAGTAGGCGAGCGCGCGGTTGATGTCGGTGCCGCCGCCGAGCTGGGTGCCGAAGAGCACGTCGACGGGGTCGTCGAGCTGGTCGGTGAGGTCGACCACCGCCGTGTCGAAGACGACGAGCCTCGTCCGCAGGGTGCGCATGGAGGCGAGCACCGCGCCGAAGACGGAGGCGTGGACGACGGAGGCGGCCATCGACCCCGACTGGTCGATGCAGAGGATGACGTCCTTCTTCACGGACCGGGCGGCCCGCCCGTAGCCGATGAGCCGCTCGGGGACGACGGTGCCGTACTCGGGTAGGTAGTTCTTGAGGTTGGCCCGGATGGTGCGGTCCCAGTCGATGTCGTGGTGACGGGGCCGGTCGATCCTGGCCGAGCGGTCCAGTGCGCCGGTGAGCGTGGCCCGGGTGCGGGCGGCGAGCCGCTTCTCCAGATCCTCGACGACCTTGCGCACGACCGCTCTCGCGGTCTCCTTCGTCGTCTCGGGCATGGCCTTGTTGAGCGAGAGGAGCGTGCCCACGAGATGGACGTCGGCCTCGACCGCCTCCAGCATCTCCGGTTCGAGGAGCAGTGCGGAGAGACCGAGCCGGTCGATCGCGTCGCGCTGCATGACCTGGACGACGGAGCTCGGGAAGTACGTACGGATGTCGCCGAGCCAGCGGGCCACGGAGGGGGCGGAGGCCCCGAGTCCGGCCGTGCGGCTGTTCCTGCCCCGGCCACCCTGCTTGCCTCCGTCGCCGTAGAGCGCGGTCAGTGCGCCGTCCATCGCGGCGTCGCGCCCGGTGAGGGTGCAGCCGGTGCTCTCGGCGCTGTCCCCGCCCAGGACCAGCCGCCACCTGCGCAGCCGCTCGTCGTTCGCCGGGCCGGACTGCGGCGTGCGCGACGCGTGCGGCGGGTGCGCCGTGCCGGCCGGGTGCGGCGGGCCGGCCGGGTGCGGCGGGCCGACCGGGTGCGGCGGGGCCGGTGTGGTGCCGGCCGTGGCCTCGCCCGTGGTCGTGGTCGTGGTCGTGGTCATCCCGTTGCCCCCAGCGGTTCCTCGGCGTTCGCGGCCCGCCCGGACCGGGCCTCGCCGTCCGGACCCGGATCGTTGTGCAGTCCGAGCAGCAGGCGCAGCACCGGCTCGACCGCGTCCGCCCGCTCCTCGTCCAGCCTCGGGCCGAATCCGGGTGCCGTCGCGCCGCCCGTGCCGGTACCGGTGGCCGGCGGTCCTCCGGCGGCCGGGCCTCGCCGCACGAGCTCGCCCAGGGTGCGCCGTACGCCCGCTTCGTACGCCGAGAACGTGCGGCGCAGCAGTGGCAGCACATCGGCGAACCGGTCGGCTGGCACCCCGGTGAGCCAGGCGTCGACCAGGCCGAGCAGCCGCTCGTCGTGGACGAGCAGCATGCCTCCGCCGGCGGCTCCTCCGACGAATCCCTCGATCCACTCCGCGGCGTCGGCCGGGGGTGTGCCGGGCGAGAGGGCCAGCCCCATCAGCCGTGCCGCGCCGTCCTGCCCGAGCCGTCCGTCGTCGAGCAGCAGGCGGGTCGCGCGCCCCCGGACGACTCCGGCGACCCTGTCCCGGGCGGCGAGCTTGTGCAGTACGGCCGTCCAGCGTTCGCGCAGTCCCTCCGCGCCCGTACCGGCGTCGGCCGGTGCGGCCCCGGTGAGCAGGCCGATCGCGGTGTGGACTCCGTCCACCCGGCCGCGCAGTTCGGCGGCTCCGTCGGCGTCGAGCCCGGTGCAGGCGGCCGGCAGTGCGACGCAGATCCGCTCGGCGAGCCCGGCCGCGACCTCGGCGAGTGCCGCGGTGTCCGTGGACCGCACATCGCCGTAGCGCAGGGTGCGGGCCAGCGCGGGCAGCGCGTCGGCGAGACGGCCGACGTCCGTGTCGAGCGCGGCGCGGTCGGCGAGGGCCCGCATCACGACGGGGAGCGCGTCGGGCAGTTCGGCCAGGAGGCACTGCTCGGCGAGCGCCGTGACCTCGGCGAGCGCGGTCGCCGAGGCCGCCTGCGCCCCGGCCTTGGCGGTGGCCGCGGAGAGCACGGTGGTGCCCCAGGTACCGGCCTCCGCGACCTGTACGTACAGCTCGGGCTCCCAGCGCAGCCGCCAGCTCTCCCGGAAGGTGCCGGTGCTCGACCGGCCGGCGGCGGGCTCGCCCCAGCCGACGGCGAGAACACGCAGCCGGTGCAGGAGTCTGCTGCGGGCCGCGTCGTTGTCCTTGCGCAGGTCGAGCTCCAGCTCCCGCTCCTGCGCCTCCGGTTTGAGCCTCAGCGTGCGCTGCAGGCGGGCGAGGTCGCGCTGCAGGGGCACGGCGGGGGCGGTGTCCGGCACTTCGCCGAGGGTCTCGCCGACGATCAGCCGGTCCTGGACGAGCGCGAGCGGCACATCGGAGCCCTCGCACATCACGGCGCGGACCGCGTCGGTCGTCTCGCTCAGTCCGGCGAGCGGGCGCCCGCGCATGGCGGCCAGGGTCTCGGCGAGCCGCACGGCCTCGATGACATGGGCCGACGACACGAACCGGTCCTCGTCGCGCATGAGTCCGGCGACCTTGGTCATCCACCGCTCGATCGGGCGGTCCGGGGCGTCGAAGAGGTGTCCGTACCAGCCGGGCGAGTCGATGCCCGCGCCGTAGCCGCTGTGGCGGGCCAGCCGCCGGTGCGACCAGGGCACCCAGGTCAGCTCGGCCTTGACCTTGGGCAGCCCCTTGAGCAGGGCGCGGTCGGCGGTGAGCGTGGTCCCCGTACCGAGCGCGGGTACGTGCCAGGCACCGCAGACGACCGCGACACCGTCGCCGAACTCCTTGCGCGCCTTGCGCAGTTGGATGCGCATGTGCGCCTCGCGGACGGCGTCCCGGGGGTGGCCGCCGTCCCCGTACACCTCGCGCAGTGCGGTCATCGCCTCGGCGAGGGCGGCGAACGGCGCCAGCGGGTCGACGGCTTCGCCGTCCTGGGCGCGGTGTTCGACGACGTCCTCCCACCAGCGCTCCGGGTCGTCGTAGCCCGCCGCCTCGGCGAGCACACCGATGGGGTCGATCGGGGCCGGCGCGGCGGCCCGGCCATCGGCATCGGCATCGGGTGCGTGCTCGGCGTTCTCGTCCGCTTCGTTCTCCGCGGCCTGCGCCATGGCCAGGGAGTTCGCCGCGGGCAGGTCGATGAACCGGAGCGGAACGCCGTGCTCAAGGGCCCAGCGGATCGCGATCCACTCGGGCGAGAACGCGGCCAGCGGCCAGAAGGCCGCCTGTCCCGGGTCGTCGACGGCATGGGCGAGCAGCGCGACCGGCGGCCGCATCCGTTCGTCGGCGGCCAGCGGCAGCAGTGCGTCGGCCTCCGGGGGCCCTTCGACGAGCACGGCCCGCGGGCGGGCGGCGTCCAGCGCCGCGCGGACGGCCCTGGCCGAGCCCGGCCCGTGGTGCCGCACCCCCAGCAGCAGTGGCCCCGCAGAGCGCCCGGCGCCGGTCATGCAGACACCTCGCGGCAGGCGCGGTAGAAGTCCTTCCACCCGTCCCGCTCCCGGACCACGGTCTCCAGATACTCCTGCCAGACCACGCGGTCGGCAGCGGGATCACGGACGACCGCGCCGAGGATGCCCGCCGCCACATCGCCGGGGCGCAGCATCCCGTCGCCGAAGTGCGCGGCCAGCGCCAGGCCGTTGGTGACGACGGAGATCGCCTCGGCCGTCGACAGCGTCCCCGAGGGGGACTTGAGCTTGGTGCGGCCGTCGGTGGTGACTCCGTCGCGCAGTTCACGGAAGACCGTGACGACGCGCCGGATCTCGGTCATGCCGTCCGGTGCGGCCGGGAGGTCGAGCGAGCGCCCTATCTGGTCGACGCGCCGGGACACGATGTCGACCTCGGCGTCCGGGGTGGCGGGCAGCGGGAGCACGACGGTGTTGAACCGGCGGCGCAGCGCGCTGGACAGTTCGTTGACGCCCCGGTCGCGGTCGTTGGCGGTGGCGATGACATTGAAACCGCGGACCGCCTGGACCTCCTGTCCCAGCTCGGGGACGGGGAGCGTCTTCTCCGAAAGGATCGTGATGAGCGAGTCCTGCACATCGGCGGGGATGCGGGTGAGTTCCTCGATCCGCGCCGTCATGCCGTCGGACATGGCGCGCATGAGCGGGCTCGGCACCAGGGCGTCGCGGCTGGGCCCGTGCGCGAGCAGCTGCGCGTAGTTCCACCCGTAGCGGACCGCTTCTTCCGGGGTGCCCGCCGTGCCCTGGACGAGCAGTGTCGAATCGCCGCTGACGGCGGCCGCGAGGTGCTCCGAGACCCAGGTCTTGGCGGTGCCCGGAACGCCGAGGAGCAGCAGGGCCCGGTCGGTGGCGAGCGTGGTCACGGCGACCTCGACGAGGCGGCGCGGGCCCACGTACTTCGGTGTGATCACGGTGCCGTCCGGCAGGGTGCCACCGAGCAGGTAGGTGGCGACGGCCCACGGGGAAAGGTTCCAACGGGCGGGTCGCGGGCGGTCGTCGGCCGCGGCGAGGGCCTTCAGCTCATGGGCGAAGGCGTCCTCGGCATGCGGTCGCAGAGCCTGTACGTCGACGGCGGCAGTGGTTTCGGACACGGTCATGGATCCCCCTCCGGATCGGTCGACCCGATGTGGTTCCCACCGTGCACCATGGCACTGACAATCGGCCCCGACCGCAGGTCAGGGCCGATTTCCCGGCTACGGGCGAAGAGTTGCGGGCCGACGGTTCAGCCGGCCACCGGTGAGACGGCCACGCAGCCGCCCGCGGTGAGCATGCCCTCCCCCTTCGCCTCCTTGATCACCTTGCCCTTGTGCGTGATCGAGCAGGAGATGTCGGCCCCGTTCGCGTCGACGGCGATCGGCATGACCGCGGGCGGCATGATCCCGCGCAGTGTGACGGTCTTCCGCCAGGGCAGGGTGGGCGACTTGACCGTCTCGATCTTCGGCTCCATCGCCTTGCCCCCGCCGCCGTGGAACTGGATCTCGTCGACGCCCGTGCCGGTGACCTCGTAGGTGACCTCGAACGTCTCGTCCACCACCTCGTCCACGGCCTTGTCCACCTGGTCGGCCGTCCCGTAGCAGCCGGCCAGGCCCAGGCCGAGGCCGAGCACGACGGCCGCGCAGGCGGCGGCCCGGACGGAGCGAAGGTTACGGACGCTGCGGGTGTTGCGGGTGTTGCGAACGGTGTGGCTCATCGGTTGGCCCCCCGGATCCATGGCTCGGTCAATCGCAGCGAATCGCAAAGGGCGAGTAAAGTCAAGATGCGTGCGTGACGACGAATCAGCAGGTCAGGGTGATTGTCAGTGGGGCGCTCTACCGTCGTTCCCATGCTGCTATCTCACGGGGGAGAACCCTTGCGCACCGCCGGTCCGGTGGCGCGCTGGACGGTGGAGCAGGTACTGGCCCTTGCTCCTGACGACGCGTCACGCAAGGCCGGGAGCAAGCTCGGTGCGGCCGGTCCGTGGTCGGGCGGCGGGTGCGACGGCTCGGGTGCGGTGTGGGGGCAGTGCAAGGGGAGCGGGAGCAAGCCGTATCTGACAGTGATCGACACCGCCGGCCCCGCGTACAAGTGCAGTTGCCCCAGCCGGAAGTTCCCGTGCAAGCACGCGCTGGGCCTGCTGCTGGTCTGGGCGTCGGGCGAGTCGGCCCTGCCCGAGGGCGAGGTGCCGGACTGGGCCGGAGAGTGGCTGACGGGCCGCCGTGAACGGTCGGCCGAGAAGGCGGAGCAGCGTACGGCGGCGGATGGCGCCCCGCCCAGGGGCCCGGCGGACCCGGAGGCCGCCCGGCGGCGGGCCGAGCGCCGGGCCGAGCGGATCACCGGCGGTGCGCAGGAGCTGGAGGAGCGGCTGACCGATCTGCTGCGCGGGGGGCTGGCGGCGGCCGATCAGCCGGGGTACGGGCTCTGGGAGGAGACGGCGGCCCGCATGGTCGACGCCCAGGCGCCCGGACTGGCGGCCCGGGTGCGGGAGCTGGGCTCCATACCGGCATCCGGTCCGGGCTGGCCGGCCCGGCTGTTGGAGGAGTGCGCGCTGCTGCATCTGCTGGACAGCGCCTGGCTGGGGATCGACCGGCTGCCGGAGCCGCTGGCGGCCACGGTCCGTACCCGGGTGGGGCTGACGGCCCCCGCCGAGGGCCCGCCGGTCCGCGACCACTGGCTGGTCCTCGCCCAGTACGACATCCCGGACGGCAAGATCGTCGCCCGCCGTATCTGGCTGTACGGGAAGGAGACGGGCCGCACGGCACTGCTGCTCTCCTTCGGAGCGGCCGGGCGCTCCCCCGGCCTGGCACTGCCGGTGGGCGTCACGATCGACGCCGAGCTGACACACCATCCGGGTTCCGGCCGGCTGCGGGCGGAGCTGGGCCGGCAGTTCGGTGTGCCGTCGCCGACCGGCACACCGCCACCGGGCGACACGGCAGCGGCCGCGACGCGCGCGTACGGAGACGCCCTGCGTGAGGACCCCTGGCTGGACGCCTGGCCGGTGACCTTGCGCGACGTCATACCCGTGCCGTCCGGGGACGGCTGGCAACTTGTGGACGCGGCGGGCGATGCGGCTCTGCCCATCGCCCCGGCGGCGCTGTCCCGGCCCGGACTGTGGAAGCTCGTCGCGCTCTCCGGCGGCTCTCCGGTCACGGTCTTCGGCGAATGCGGCCATCGCGGCTTCGACCCGTTCGCGGCCTGGTCGGACGGGTCCGACGGGTCGGACAGATGCAGCGGCTCCGACGGGTCCTACGACGGTACGGGAGCCGGAACCGGAACCCGAACCGGAAGCGGAACCGGAGCCGATTCCGGGATCGGTCGTGCCGACGCGGCGTCCGGGACCGTGCCGCTCATCTGACGATGGACTCGAAACCCGCAGGGGGATCAATGCAAGAGGGACCGATGCCTCGCACCATCACACCCGCACCGTGGGAAGAGCTCGTCACCACGGCGCTGCTCGGCACCGACCGCCGCCCGGCGGCGGGAGACGGCGGCCCTGCCGGGCTGCTGGACGCGGCAGCGCTCCACACCGTGCGGCGCAGGGCGGGTCTGCTGCCCGCCGCCCCCTCCACCCGGCCCGCACCGGCGCCCGTCGACCCGCGGCCGCCGCTGCCCCCGGCCGCCCGGCGCAGGCTCGCCCAACTGCTGGCGGACCGGTCGGCATCGGGCGGCTCGGGCGGCCGTCGCGGTACGGCACCCGATCTCACGGAGCTGATCCCGCAGTGGCTGGCCACCGCCAACCAGCGGGGCTTCCGGGCCCCGGCCGCGCTGCTCCCCGCCCTGCTCGACGCGGCCAGGGCCCGGACGGACCTGCGGCCGCAGGCCCTGGCCTTCGCCGGGCCGCGCGGACTCTGGCTGGCCGGGCTGAACCCCGAGTGGAAGTTCGCGCTGCGCGGTTCGTCCGGCGGCTCGTCACTGCCCGACCCGACGGAGCCGGAAGCGGTCACCCGGCTGTGGGAGGAGGGGCTGTTCGCCGAGCGGGTCGCCCTGCTCGGCGCTGTTCGTGCACACGATCCCTCGGCGGCGCTCGCACTGCTCGCGACCACCTGGGCCACCGAGCGGGCCGAGGACCGGCTGATGTTCCTGGACTCACTGCGCACCGGACTGTCCGCGGTCGACGAGCCCTTCCTGGAACAGGCACTCTCCGACCGAAGCCGCAATGTCCGCTCGACAGCCGCCGAACTGCTCTCCGCACTGCCGGAGTCGGCGTTCGCCGGCCGGATGGCGGCCCGTGCGCTGTCCTGCGTGAGCCCGGACCTCACCGGCGACGAGGCCTCGATCGCCGTGGAGGCACCGCACGAATGCGACGCCGCGATGGAGCGTGACGGCGTGGTGGCGGCGCCGCCTTCCGGGCGGGGGGAACGGTCGTGGTGGCTCGGCCAGTTGGTGGAGGCGACCCCGCTCGCCACCTGGCCGGCGCGGTTCGCCGGCCGCTCCGCCCGGGAGGTCGTCGGCCTGCCCGTCGCGGACGGCTGGGCCGAGGAACTGCACGCGGCATGGTGCCGGGCGACGGTGCGGCAGCGGGATCCCGAGTGGGCCCGCGCGCTGCTCGGCGCCCCCTCCGCACCTCCGTCGAACGGCCCCGGCACGACATCGCTCGCCGAACGGTCGAAGCTCCTCGGCATACTCCCCGCGGCCGAACGGGCCGGCTGGGTGGCCGACTTCATAGCCGCGCACGGGCTGTCGGAGGCCTTCCAGCTCCTGGGGGTCTGCCCGACACCCTGGGCCGAGCCGCTGGGCCGCGCGGTCGTCGACGCCCTGGACATCGCCCGGGACGCGGGCAGCTACCCCTGGAGCTTCAGCGGCGTGATGGGCCTCGCCGAACGCTGCCTGAACCCGGCCGAGGCGGACCGCCTGGAGGTCCTCACCACCACCCCGGACGAACCGGAGAACGCCTCACCGGGCGCGAACGGCTACTGGTCCGAGGCCTTCCAACGGCTGGTCTCCACTTTGCGGCTGCGCGCGGCGATGGACTCGGAGCTGACCCCGGCCTGACGGGGCCGACGGCAGAACGGGCCGGACGGGGCCCGCCCCTCCCCCGCGACGCGACACGGGAACGCGACGGGCCGGGACGGAGGGCAGGCCCGAGAGCGACGCCCGGGACCGACGGGGGTCAGGCTTCCGCGGGGTGGCGGACGTTCGCGTTGACCCAGTCGACGATCGACGTCGTCGTGGCACCCGGGGTGAAGATCTCCGCGACGCCCTGGTCCTTCAGCGGTGCGATGTCCGCCTCCGGGATGATGCCGCCGCCGAAGACCTTGATGTCCTCCGCCTCGCGCTCCTTCAACAGCTCGATCACCTTGGCGAAGAGAGTGTTGTGCGCACCGGAGAGGATCGAGAGGCCGATCGCGTCGGCATCCTCCTGGATCGCGGTGTCCACGATCTGCTCGGGCGTCTGGTGGAGCCCGGTGTAGATGACCTCCATGCCCGCATCGCGCAGCGCCCTCGCGATCACCTTGGCCCCGCGATCATGGCCGTCCAGGCCCGGCTTCGCCACCACCACACGGATCGGACCGGTCACACCCATCA
Source organism: Streptomyces sp. NBC_00376 (assembly GCF_036077095.1). NCBI lineage: Bacteria > Bacillati > Actinomycetota > Actinomycetes > Kitasatosporales > Streptomycetaceae > Streptomyces > Streptomyces sp. NBC_00376. The sequence continues at coordinate 3,501,099 of NZ_CP107960.1, forward strand.
CTGCCTCCACATGCGTCTCCCGTGCCTGAAGGGCCGGGGATGTGAACGAACGTTATCTACAGCATCCCGCAAGCCGCCGTTTCGCGGTGGACGGGGAGGGGGAAATCACACGTGGGACATGTTCACCGGGCGCCGTTCCCGTAGTCACGCGGCAGACCTGCCGTGCGGGGCCGGCCGCCAGGGGAGCCGCTACGAGGTCGCCGTACCACCGCGCCGTCAGCCGCGCGGCACGGTGGTACGGCCGGCCCGGCCGGTCCAGCGATCCGGCCGACCGGACGACCGCGCCTTCGTGACGGCGCCCCATGAGAGGGCATCCGGGGCCGGAGCCGCCTCCCCCGCCTGCCGAAGCAGGAGGTCGGCCATGAAGGACCTGCCTTTTCTCCCCCCGCTGCTGCGCCGACCGTGTCCGCTCCCCACCGTCCAGCTGTCAGCCGCGCTGCTGAAGGCCACCGCACTGGAGCTGGCGGTTCTCGCCGGGCATGTACTCATCTATCCCACCGGCATCCCGGGTGAACGGCGAGCCGCACCCCGCCCCGCCGGGCCGCAGACCACACCACCCGGCGCCACCGCACCTCCCGAAGCCGCCGCACCCCCCAGCGCACCCGCCCCGGCCGGGGCCTCCGTCCTCCCCTCCGAGGGCGACGAGCACCCCCCGGTCGTCCTGCTGCACGGCTTCATCGACAACCGTTCGGTCTTCGTCCTGCTGCGCCGCTGCCTCGCCCGGCACGGCTGGCGCCACCTGGAATCACTCAACTACTCACCGCTGACCTGCGACATCCGGACGGCGGCCGAGCTGCTCGGGCGGCATGTCGAGGAGATCTGCGCCCGCACCGGACACCGCGAGGTCGACATCGTCGGGCACAGCCTGGGCGGCCTGATCGCCCGCTACTACGTACAGCGACTCGGCGGTGACCAGCGGGTCCGTACGCTGATCACCCTCGGCACGCCGCACGGGGGCACGGCCGTCGCCCCCCTGGCGAGCGCCCATCCCATCGTGCGGCAGATGCGCACGGGCTCCACGCCGATCGAGGAGCTGCGCAGACCCGCGCCCGGCTGCCGCACCCGGTTCGTGAGCTTCTGGAGCGAGCTCGACCGGGTGATCGTCCCGGCCGAGGCGGCCTGCATCGACCATCCGGATCTGGACGCGCGGAACGTACGCGTCACCGGGATCGGCCATCTCGCGCTGCCGGTGCACCCGGCCGTCGCCGCCGCCGTCCGGCAGGCCCTGGAATCCCGCGAGCCGACGGCCGAGGCCACCGGAACCATAGGAGCCGCGTGAACCGGCGGGGCCGGACGGGCCCGCGGAGCCGGCAGAGACCCCACAAATAGAACGGGTTTCGAACAAAAGGCCAAGGCTGTGTGCACAGTCCGTCGAAAGACGGCCGATTGCCCGTTTCCTGAGCCGCCCATGCCCGCCGAAGATTGTCGGCGTCACGTACCGCCGGGTACAGTCGCGGCCACTGCTTCCCCTGGGATCCCCCTGCCGGACTCCAGAGCACAGGTCCTGCTGCCGAGGCGAGAGAGAAGTTGGTGAACGACCAGCACCCCCACGCCGGGTACGCCGGATACGACAGTGATGCGACCGGCAGCTTCGACAGCGATCCGCTCTTCGGCTCGCTCCCCGGCGGCCACGACGGCACGTACGGCAGCGGCTACGGTGCCGGACAATCCGGGTACAGCGGCCAGTACGACTCCACGCAGTGGGACACGGGCGCACACCCGACCACCTCGTACGAGGCCTACACCGCGTACCCCGCACAGTCCCAGCAGCAGTACGAGGCGGGGCCGACGTACGACACCACGGCCACCTGGACGCCCGCGGCCGACTACGGCACGGAGACGGCCACCGCGACCGACACCGCCACGTTCGCCGGGATCCCGGCACAGGGCGGCGCCCCGGACGCCACGGCCCAGTGGGACACCAGCGGCTGGCAGACGAACGACCCGTGGTCCACGGGCGAAACGGCCGTCTACGACTCCGGCGTGTACGACGCCACCGCCTGGAACACCGGCGCCACGCCCGAGCACGAGCAGCAAATCGCGCAAACCACGGAAACCGCACAGGTGTCCTACGAGGCGCAGTCGGCACATTCGGCACATGAGGCGCTCGGAACCCGCGAGACCTACGCCGACCCGGGCTCCTACGACCTCTACGACCCGTACGCGCCCTACGCCGCCGCCACTGCCGCAGACAGCACGACTGACGCGGGCATCGCGGCCGACAAGGACGACATCGCAGCGGACGATGTCCATGACGCGGCCACCATCAGCGTCGCGGCCATCACGGACGTCGCGGAGGCCGTGCCCGAACCGCGCCGCTCCGTCGGCCGCTCCGCAACCCGCGGCGGCGGCGCCGGCCGCAGCCGGCGGCGTTCCCCCGCGAAGCGTTCCGCGCTCCTGACCGTCGCCATCCCCTCCGCCTGCGTGATGAGCGTGGCCGGAATCGCCGCGGCCTCGGTCGCCGGGCTGGGCGGCGAGGACAAGAAGGACGACAACACCACGATGGCGGCGGCCGACCCCGACTCCGTCAAGCCGGTCGCCGCCAACAACAAGCTGGACACCCAGCTCGCCAACCTCAGCGCCGACGCGGAGAACTTCGCCGACCGCGCCAGCCGCACCCAGGAGCGCATCGACCTGCGGGAGCGGCAGGCCGCCGAGAAGAAGAAGCGCGAGGAAGAGGCCGCCCGCAAGGAGGCCCTGCGCCCCAAGTTCGTCATGCCGGTCAAGCGGCACGGCCTCAGCGCGTACTTCGGCCAGGCGGGCGTCAACTGGATGTCCGTGCACACGGGCATCGACTTCCCCGTCCTGCAGGGCACGCCCGTGATGGCCGCGACGGACGGCACCGTGCGCACCCAGCTGAACAGCGCCTACGGGAACATGGCCATCGTCACCATGGCCGACGGGACCGAGACCTGGTACTGCCACCTCAGCGCCACCAAGATCCGCTCGGGCCCGGTCAAGGCCGGTGACGTCATCGCGTACTCGGGCGACACCGGGAACTCGACCGGCCCGCACCTGCACTTCGAGGTGCGCCCCGGTGGCGGAGCGGCAGTGGACCCGCTGCCCTGGCTCCGCAGCCACGGCGTCAACCCGACCTGAGACCTGAACCCGGCGGGGCGGGGGCCGCAACCCCCGCCCGTCCGCTCTACTCGCTCGCCCCGTCTACAGCTTCTCGACCGGCGCGTACCGCAGCAGCAGCTTCTTCGGCCGTTCGTCGCCGAAGTCGACCGTGGCCTTCGCCTGGTCACCGATGCCCTCGACCGCCGTGACCGTGCCGAGCCCGAACTGGTCGTGCGTGACCCGGTCCCCGACGGCCAGCGTGACCGTCGGCTTGTCGGAGGTACGCCGGGTCGCGAAGCCCGAGGGCCCGGAGCGCGAACGCGACGAGGACAGCGACGAGGTGATCCCCGACGTCGGTCCGGCCGGTGCCGCCATCGGCCCGGTCCGCTTCCACTCCAGGTGCTGGTCCGGGATCTCCTCCAGGAACCGCGACGGCGGGTTGTACGAGGGCTGCCCCCACGCGCTGCGCATGGCGGCCCGGGTCAGGTAGAGCCGCTCGCGGGCCCGGGTGATGCCGACGTAGGCGAGGCGCCGCTCCTCCTCCAGCTCCTTCACCTGTCCCAGCGCCCGCATGTGCGGGAAGACGCCGTCCTCCATGCCGGTCAGGAAGACGACCGGGAATTCGAGGCCCTTCGCGGTGTGCAGCGTCATCAGCGTGATGACGCCGGAGCCGTCCTCGTCCTCGTCGGGGATCTGGTCGGAGTCGGCGACGAGCGCGACCTTCTCCAGGAACTCGGCGAGCGTGCCCGTGCCGGGGGCTGTGCCCGCACCGGCGGCCGTGTCCGCGCCCTCCTCGCCGGCCGCTCCGCGCTCCTGCTCGAATTCGAGCGCCACGGCGGCCAGTTCCTGAAGGTTCTCGATCCGGGTCTCGTCCTGCGGGTCGGTGGACGCCTGGAGCTCGGCGAGATAGCCCGTGCGCTCCAGGACGGCCTCCAGGACCACCGCGGGGCCCGCGCCCGACTCGACGATCGTGCGCAACTCCTCCATCAGCGTGTTGAACCGCTTGACGGCGTTGGCCGACCGGGCCGCCATGCCGTACGCCTCGTCGACCCGGCGCAGCGCCTGCGGGAAGGTGATCTTCTCGCGCATCGACAGCGCGTCGATCATGGCCTCGGCGCGCTCGCCGATGCCGCGCTTGGGCACGTTGAGGATGCGGCGCAGCGGGACGGTGTCCTCCGGATTGGCGAGGACGCGCAGGTAGGCCAGGATGTCCCGGACCTCCTTGCGCTCGTAGAAGCGCACGCCGCCGACGACCTTGTAGGGCAGGCCGACGCGGATGAAGATCTCTTCGAAGACGCGGGACTGCGCGTTCGTACGGTAGAAGATCGCGACGTCACCGGCCTTGGCGTCGCCGGCGTCGGTGAGCCGGTCGATCTCGTCGGCGACGAACTGCGCCTCGTCGTGCTCGGTGTCGGCGACGTAGCCGGTGATCCGGGCGCCCGTGCCGGCGTTGGTCCAGAGGTTCTTGGGGCGGCGGCTCTCGTTGCGCTCGATGACCGCGTTGGCGGCGGACAGGATCGTCTGCGTGGAGCGGTAGTTCTGCTCCAGGAGGATCGTCGTCGCGTTCGGGTAGTCCTCCTCGAACTGGAGGATGTTGCGGATGGTCGCGCCGCGGAAGGCGTAGATCGACTGGTCCGCGTCACCCACGACGCACAGCTCGGCCGGGGCGTCGCCCTCGCCCGCCGGGCCGACCAGCTCGCGTACGAGGGTGTACTGGGCGTGGTTGGTGTCCTGGTACTCGTCGACCAGGACGTGCCGGAAGCGGCGGCGGTAGTGCTCGGCGACGTCCGGGAACGCCTGGAGCAGGTGGACCGTCGTCATGATGATGTCGTCGAAGTCGAGCGCGTTGGCCTCGCGCAGCCGGGACTGGTACATCGCGTAGGCCTGGGCGAGGGTCTTCTCGAAGCCGTCCGCGGCCTGGCCGGCGAAGGTCTCCTCGTCGATCAGCTCGTTCTTCAGGTTGGAGACCTTGGCGGTGAACGACTTCGGCGGGAAGCGCTTCGGGTCCAGGTCGAGATCGCGGCAGACCAGGGCCATCAGCCGCTTGGAGTCGGCGGCGTCGTAGATCGAGAACGACGACGTGAAGCCGAGCCGCTTCGACTCGCGGCGCAGGATGCGTACGCACGCGCTGTGGAAGGTCATGACCCACATCGCGTTGGCGCGCGGTCCGACGAGCTGCTCGACGCGCTCCTTCATCTCGCCGGCGGCCTTGTTGGTGAAGGTGATCGCCAGGATCTGGCCGGGGTGCACCCCGCGCTCCGCGAGGAGGTGGGCGATCCGGTGGGTCAGCACCCGGGTCTTGCCCGAGCCGGCCCCGGCGACGATGAGCAGCGGGGAGCCCGCGTGGACGACGGCGGCGCGCTGCTCGGTGTTCAGCCCGTCGAGGAGCGCCGCCGAGTCGATGACGGGGCGGTGCGCGCCGTCGCGGTAGTAGGCGTCCCTGGGCGGCGGGGGCCCGTCGAACACGCCCGCGAAGAGGTCCTCCGGCACCGCTTCGGGTGCGGAGTCCTCGGGGGGCGGCGGGGGCTCTTCCTCCGAGTGCTGGAGGCCGGCCAGGAAGCTGTCGTCAAAGAGGCTGCTCATCGCTTGTCGAGTCTAGGCCGCCGCACCGACACCCGGAGGCCGCATGACCAACCGCACACGGCACGGCGGACACACGTCGGACACGCAGCGGGACCGATCACCCACTCCACGTGAGGAATCCCGGACCTCCGCCACCCGTCGCGGCAAGGTCACGAAAATGTATCGGGCATATCGAACATCAACCTTCCCAGCAGCACCACGGGTTGGCTAGCGTGCTCGACCGGGCGGCCCGTACCCCCTTGAGGCGAACCACGCCGAGCGGGCGCCTCCGCCGAATCCGGGCTGCCCCCACGGGAGTTCGGAACCGGGGACCCATACGCAGTACCGGGGTGAATCGGTCCTTATCCCCCACTCGGACCGTAGGGCAGCCTTCCGTTCCGCCCGAACCCGACAGCTAACCCGGTAGGCGGTCCACGGAAGGAGATGCCGGCCTTGGCATCCCATCGCAAGCCGCGCACCCGGGTGCGCACCTCCGCACCGGCCATCGGTCTCACCACGGCGGCCCTGGCGTCCGTGACCCTGCTCTCCACGCAGAGCGCGGTGGCCGCGCCCGATCCGAAGCCCAGTGTCGAGGACGTCCAGAAGAAGGTCGACGACCTCTACCGGCAGGCGGGCACCGCGACCCAGCAGTACAACCAGGCGAAGGAAGCCTCCGCCGCCCAGCGCGCCAAGGTCGACGCCCTGCTGGACGACGTCGCGAAGCGCGCCGACAAGCTCAACGACGCCCGCAGGACGCTCGGCACCTACGCGGCCGCGCAGTACCGCAACGGTTCCATAGCGCCGAGCGCCACGTTCTTCCTGGCCGACGACCCGCAGTCGTACTTCGACCAGAGCCAGCTGATGGACCGGATGACCAGCCGGCAGCAGAAGGCGATCACGGACTTCCGTGCGCAGCAGGCCAAGGCGGCCAAGAAGCGCGCCGAGGCGGTGCGGAGCCTGGAGACGCTGACGACGACGCAGGCCACGCTGCGCACCAGCAAGCAGGACGTCCGGACGAAGCTGGGCGAGGCGCGCACGCTGCTGTCGAAGCTCACCGCCGAGGAGAAGGCGCGGCTCGCGGAGATCGAGCGCAAGAAGGAGGCGGAGGCCGAGCGCAAGGCCCAGGAGCTGGCGAAGCAGCAGGCCGAGGCGGACCGCAAGGCCGAGGAGGCCGCGAAGGAGTCGGGGAGCGGCAGCGGTACCGGGACGGGCACCGGAACCGGCTCGGACAGCGGCGCCACCACCAAGGCGGAGCAGGTGCTCGCCTTCGCCAGGGCCCAGATCGGCAAGCCGTACGTCTGGGGCGCGACGGGCCCGGCGTCGTACGACTGCTCCGGGCTCACCCAGGCCGCGTGGAAGGCGGCGGGGGTCGACATCCCGCGCACCACGTGGGACCAGGTCGAGATCGGCACCCGGGTCGCCACGGCGGACCTGCGGCCGGGGGACCTCGTCTTCTTCTACGACGACATCAGCCACGTCGGCATCTACAAGGGCGACGGGATGATGATCCACGCGCCGAAGCCCGGGGCGAACGTGCGCGAGGAGTCGATCTACTACATGCCGATCTACGGCAGCGTGCGGCCCGCGTAGCGAATCGCACCGCGCCGCCCCGGTGCCGGGGCGGCGCCGCGCGGGCGGGATCAGACCCAGAGGGTGGCGATGAAGATGTTGAGGAGCGTCAGCCCGCCCACCGCCGCGAAGGCGCCCTTGTCGACCTTCTCCTCGTCCCGCTTGATGTAGACGAGCGCGAGGACGACGATCAGGACCAGCATCTTGACGCCGATCTTGATGTTGTTGACGTGGTTGCCGTCGGCCTCGTTGAGCCCGACCAGTGCGACACCGGTGACCAGCATGGTCAGCGCGCCGTGCAGCATCGCCGGGACGAACCGGGCCGTGCCCGCGCCCATCGCCTTCATCTGGGTCAGGAAACCACCCAGCAGGGAGGCGATACCGATGATGTGCAGGGCGACGAAGACATGAATGAGTACGTCCATGAGGCCGCAGCCTAGCTCCGGCCACATCACCACCCGGAGGGCAGGTACACCTTCGCCACTTCCTGGCCACTTCACTCGCATCTGTACTAATTGCCTGACTCTGGCGTAATTTTTCCGATCGTTCGACGACAGCGCCGCGCCAAATTCGGACAATAAGCGTCATTACGACTCCTGCCCTTGCCCCGGGTTTAGCGTCGCTGACCAGACGACCGGATCACCTCCGCTCCGTACGCGGACGGTGCACCGGTCGCCCCGCCGTGAGTTGTGGCGGGCCCGCCGGTAATCCCCCGGCGGGCAGTCGTCAGGAAGGACGCACGCCCTCGTGGCAGCGCATCGAAAACCCAAGCAGCGCTTGTACACCGGCCCTGCTGCCCGCACCGCGGCGACCCTCGCCCTCACCGGGGCCGCCACCGCCGCCGCCCTGCCCGGCCCGGCGCACGCCGACCCGCAGCGCACCCCCGCCCAGGTCAAGGCCGAGGTGGACCGGCTGTACCACGACGCGGAGGTCGCCACCGAGCAGTACAACGGCGCGAAGGAGAAGGCGACCGCCGCCGAGCACGCCCTCGACACCCTGCGCGACGAGGCCGCCCGCCGGACCGATCGCCTCAACGCCTCGCGCGACGCACTCGGTTCGTTCGCCGCGGCGCAATACCGCGCCGGCGGCCTCTCCACCTCCGTGCAGCTGGCGCTCTCCTCCGACCCCGACCAGTACCTGGAACGGGCGTCGTACGTGGACCGCATCGGCGACCGCCAGGCCGCCGCGCTCACCAAGGTCCGGCGGCAGGTCGCCCAGATCGCCACGCTGCGCTCGCAGGCCGAGGGGGAGCTGGCCACGCTCACCTCCCGCCGGGCCGAGCTGAAGAAGCACAAGGCGACGATCACCACCAAGCTGGCAGAGGCACAGCGGCTGCTCGACCGGCTCACCCCGCCCGAGCGCACCGCCTACGAGAACGCCGGCCACGGGTCCGCCGACCGCGCCGACCGCTCCGCAGCGCGCGGCCCCGTCCGGGCGCCGAACGCCCGCGCCGCCGAGGCCGTCGCGTTCGCGTACGGGGCGCTCGGCAAGCCGTACGTCTGGGGCGCCACCGGCCCCTCCTCCTTCGACTGCTCCGGGCTCACCCAGGCCGCCTGGCGCTCCGCCGGTGTCTCGCTCCCCCGGACCACGTACACCCAGATCAACGCCGGGCAGCGCGTATCGCGCTCCGAACTCGCCCCGGGCGACCTGGTGTTCTTCTACTCCGGCATCAGTCACGTCGGGCTGTACATCGGCAACGGGCAGATGATCCACGCCCCGCGCACCGGGTCACCGGTCCGGATCGCGCCGATCGACCAAATGCCCTTCGCCGGGGCCACCCGGGTGGCATAGGCTCCCGTCTCTGCCGGCGGGCCCGCCCGCCGGCGCCCAACCGGCCGGAGGACCACACCACATGCCCATGGACGCCGAGGTCCAGAACCACGCCCGTACGCTCGCCCAGCGCTCCCCGGACCACCTCCGGGTCGGGCCGTTCACGGTGCGCCACAACCCCAACTGGTCGCTCAAGTACGCCAATTACGCCATACCCGACCGGGATGCCGAGCCGACGCCCGCCGATCTCGACGCACTGATCGCGGCGTTCCGCGAGCACGACCGGCTGCCCCGGCTGGAGTTCCTGCCCGGCACGGCGCCCGCGGTCGAACCCGCGCTGCTCGCCGCCGGGTTCACCGTCGAGAACCGGGCCCCGATCATGGCCTGCGCACCGGACGACCTGCTGACGCCGAAGCAGGTGGACTCCCTCACGATCATCGAACCGGCCACCGACACGGAGCTGGCCGCCGCCGCACTCGTCCAGCACCACGGATACGGCGGCACCGGCGAACCCGAGGCCGGTGTGGCGGACTGGCTGCGCACCGCGGCCCGGGACGGCGGGGTCGCCGCCCTCGCCACGGTCGACGGCGTACCGGCGGGCGCGGGCGGCTGCTCCGTCCCGGTCGACGGCCTCACCGAACTGGCCGGTCTCGCCGTGGCCGACGCCTACCGCCGCCGCGGCATCGGCGCCGCGCTCTCCGCCCATCTGACCGCGACCGCCTTCGAGCGCGGCTGCCGGGTGGTGTGGCTGGAGCCGGGCGACGCCGATGTGGAGCGGATCTACGCGGGCATCGGCTTCCGCAGGATCGGCGAGAAGCTGAACATCTCGCTCGAACCGGCCTGACGCGGCCGCCGCCCGCCGGCGTACTCAGACCAGCCGTCGGGCCGTCGCCCACCGGGTCAGCTCGTGGCGGTTGGACAGCTGGAGCTTGCGCAGCACCGCCGAGACGTGCGACTCGACGGTCTTCACCGAGATGAAGAGCTGCTTGGCGATCTCCTTGTAGGCATAACCACGGGCGATCAGCCGCAGCACCTCGCGCTCGCGCTGGGTGAGGCGGTCCAGGTCCTCGTCGACCGGCGGCGCGTCGGTGGAGGCGAAGGCGTCGAGGACGAAGCCGGCCAGCCGGGGCGAGAAGACCGCGTCGCCGTCCTGGACCCGGAAGACCGAGTCGACCAGGTCGGCGCCGGTGATGGTCTTGGTGACATAGCCGCGGGCGCCGCCGCGGATGACGCCGATGACGTCCTCGGCGGCGTCCGACACGGACAGCGCGAGGAACCGCACCGGGTTCTCGACCGCCCCCATCAGCGGGGCGCAGCGGCGCAGCACCTCGACGCCCCCGCCGCCGGGCAGGTGCACGTCGAGCAGGACGACCTCGGGGCGGGTCGCCGTGATGACGGTTACCGCCTGGTCGACGTCGGCGGCCTCGCCGACCACCTCGACGCCGGTCTCCTCGGTGCGGCCGATCTCGGCCTGGACGCCGGTGCGGAACATCCGGTGGTCGTCGACGAGCACGACCCGTACCCGGCGCTCCGGGCCGCCGGTCGCCTCAGTGGTCTTGGTCATCGCTCGCCCTCTCCATCTCCAACTCGACTTCCGTGCCCCCGCCGGGCACCGAACGCAGCCGCGCCGTACCGCCGTTGCGCTGCATCCGGCCGATGATCGATTCTCGTACGCCCATTCTGTCCCCCGGTACGGAGTCCAGGTCGAATCCCGGACCCCGGTCGCGCACCGAGACGAAGACCGTGCGGCCCTCGACCTCCGCGTAGACCTGCACGGCGCCGCCCTCGCCACCGTACTTGGCGGCGTTGACCATCGCCTCGCGCGCGGCCTGCATCTGTGCGGCCAGCTTCTCGTCCAGCGGGCAGTCGCCGACGACGACCACCTCCAGCGGGACGCCGTGCTTGTCCTCGACCTCGGCGGCGGCGCGCTTGACCGCCTCGGCGAGGGTCTCGGGTTCGTCGTCCTCGTCCTTGCCGGTGCCCTCGGGGTTGTACAGCCAGTTGCGCAGTTCGCGTTCCTGGGCGCGGGCGAGCCTGCGGACCTCGCCGGCGTCCTCCGCGTTGCGCTGGATCAGGGTGAGGGTGTGCAGCACCGAGTCGTGGACGTGGGCGGCCACCTCGGCGCGCTCCTGGGCCCGGATGCGCATCAGGCGTTCCTCGGAGAGGTCCTGGGTCATGCGGACGAGGTAGGGGCCGGCCAGCAGCGCGATGCCGGTGAGGACGGCGATGGCCGCGGTCATGACGTTGCCGAGCTGGGCCGCGGAGCCGCGTACCACCATGAAGACGGCCAGGCCCAGGCCGACCAGGGCGACCCCGGCGAGCCCCCGGGCCAGGTGCAGCACCCGGCGGCGGCTGCCGACCTCCATCCAGCGGGCGCGCCGGGCGTTGTCGGCCTGCCGCCACACCAGTACGGAACCGGCGCCGATCAGCAGCGTGGGCCAGATGTAACGGTTGGCCCCGCTGCCCATGTCGACGTTGCCGACGAAGATCATGGCGCCGAAGAGCAGCGCGATCAGGGCGAAGACCTGGCCCCGGTCGGGTTTGCGGAGCCGGCGGCTGCCGTCCGGGGCGGTCTCGAAGACCGAGCGCGGTGCCTCGACGCCGCCGACGCCGAGCGGGACGACGATCCAGAACACGGCGTAGAGCAGCGCGCCGAGGCCGTCCGCGAAGAAGAGGCCGAGGAAGACGAACCGCACCCAGACGACGGGCAGCCCGAGATGCCCGGCGAGACCGCGCGCGACGCCGCCCAACAGCCGTCCGTCGGCGCTGCGGTACAGCCTGCGCAGCGGCGGCTCCTCCGGAGCGGGGTTGCGGGAGCTGGCGGCTCGGGTCGTGGCGGCTGGCATGCCCCGATCGTCACATGTCCGTACGGGTGGAGGCATCAGGGTCGGCCCCCGAATCGACCCTGAGAGCCCGGGGCCGGGGTGGCCCCCAGGGGTGCGGCGGGCCAATATCAGGGATCGGCCAGGGTCGGCTCGGGTCCCGGACGGGCTCCCGGCCCGTCACCATGGAGCCATGACCGTTCCCCAGGACACCTCCCCCGGTGTCGCTCCGCCCCCCGAACCGGCCCCGCTGCTGCGGCGCAGTCCGCAGCACAAGGTCGTGGCCGGGGTGTGCGGCGGGCTCGGCCGGTACTGCGACGTCGACCCGGTGATCTTCCGGATCGTGCTCGGTGTGCTGTCCGTGACCGGCGGCATCGGGCTGATCTTCTACGGCTTCGCCTGGCTGCTGGTCCCGGTGGACGGCGAGGAGGAGAACGAGGCGCGCAGGCTGCTGTCCGGCCGGGTGGAGGGGGCGTCGCTGATCGCGGTGCTGCTCGCGCTGATCGGCTGCGGTCTCTTCCTGTCGATGCTGGGCAACGGCGGCACGCTGGCGTTCTCCGCGATGCTGTCGCTCGCGGTCGTCGGCTTCGCCGTGTGGACGCAGCACCGCAGGACCGCGGCGCCCGAGGACCCGCTGCATCCGGCGACCGCGCAGGCGGTGGCGGACGCGCCCCCCGAGGTGAAGGCGCCGCCGACGCCGGGCAGCCCGTCGTGGTGGCGGGACCCGATCGTCAAGGACGGTACGACGGGGCCGGTGGGCGCGGGCTATCTGTGGGGTCCGGCCGACACGGTGGTCCCGCCCCGTGCGGCACGCCCCGCGGGTGCCGCGCCGAAGGATCCGTTCCGCACGCCCCGGCGGGAGGCCGGCACCAGGGGCCCGACCTCGATCGGCGGTGTGGTGTTCCTGTTCGCGCTGATCGCGGGCGGTCTGGGCACCTCGCTGAGCTGGGAGTCCCAGCCGCTCGGTACGAGCCTGCAGTTCGGCCTGGCCGCCGCGCTCGCGGTGTTCGGTCTCGGCATGCTGGTCAGCGCTTTCCTGGGGCGGACCGGGTTCGGCACGGTCATGCTGTCGATGATCACGGCGGTCCTGCTGGCGTGCGCCTCCGCGCTGCCCAAGGACATCTCGACCCAGTGGGTGCGCGAGGGCTGGCGCCCCGCATCGGTGGCCGCCGTCCAGCCGCGGTACGAGCTGGGCACCGGGGTGGCCCGGCTGGACCTCACCGGGATCGAGGTGCCTCGGGGCGAGACCCTCGCGACCGAGGTGGGCGTCGGGGCCGGCCGCGTGGTCGTGGTCGTGCCGAAGGAGGTGACGGTGAGGGTGGACGCGCGAGCGAGCCTCGGCGACATCACCCTGCCGGTCAGCCGGCCCGGCGCGGCCCCGGCCACCGAGGCGCCGGTCGACGTGGACATCAGGCCGTCCCAGAACGAGCACCGGACGCTGCCGCCGTCCCCGGGCAGCAGACCGGCGGGCACGGTGGAGCTCACTCTCGAAGTCGGCATCGGACAGGTGGAGGTCACCCGTGCTGCGTCATGAGATCCGTCCGGGGCGGGCGGTGGCGGGCCTCGTCATGCTCGCGCTGGCGGCGGGATACGCGGCGGACGCCGCGGGGATCTGGGACGCCCCGTGGGTGTTCTTCTTCCCGTTGTTCTTCGGCGGCCTCTGGCTGGCCGCAACCGCGACCTGGGTGAACTACCGGATCCGTCGCCGCCGCGACGCGAGAAGGGCGTCCGCGGAGAACGCCGCGGCCCCGCCGAGCAGCAGCGGCAACCAGGCCATGAGGTAGACCAGGTCGTTGCCGAAGTAGTACGGCGAGACCTGCCAGCTCACGGTCAGCCACAGGCTCAGCGAGATCAGCGCCCCGCCGAGCGCGGCGAGCCGTGCCCACAACCCGACGAGGGTGCCGAGGCCGACGAGGAGTTCGCCGATGGCGATGGCGTACCCGAAGGCGCCGGGGCTCTTCAGCGCGAGGTCGACGAGGGCCGGGATCGCGGACGAGTCGCGTACCGCGTGCATGGTCTCGCCGATGGAGCCGGCACCGCTCGCCTGGAAGAAGCCGCTGTCCGTGAGCTTGTCGAGCCCCGCGTAGACGAAGGTCACGCCGAGGAAGATCCGCAGCGGCAGCAGGGCGTGCTCCCGCGCCAAGTCCTTGAGCCCCCTCGACTCGCCCAGACCGCGTACGTTCATTCCGTACCCCTGCATGTGGCTGCACCGCCTTCCGTAGACCCGTCACCAGACGATACGTAGGCGGGAACCGCGCTGCTCACCCGGTGGGTCCTCCGGCCGGATTCCGCCGCCGGCCGGGGCGGTCGCGGGGCCATGGGGCCCGGGAGTGGCGAGGTCCGGCAGTGGCAGGGGCCGGGGCCCGGCGGTCAGTCCGTCACATCGATCTCGACCCGGTTCGTCTCCACCCCGGCGGCGGTCACCACCTGCACCTCCACCACCCCCGGTTCGACCTCCACCGGCACCGGCACGGTGAGCACGCCGTCCGTCGGGTTGGCGAAGCCTCCGGCGACCGGGATCAGCGGCACATGCACATGGACCCGGCCGATCCGGACGACCAGGCGGGCCAGCCGCTCCGGGGTCCCGGCGCCGGGCGGCACGAAACCCGCGCCCCGGATCTCGATGTCGTCGCCGGTGCGGACCGGCGCGTCCAGGTCCCCGGCCTCGCGGGCCCGGACCACCGAGAGGATCACCGGCCGCCCGCCCTCCGCGTACTTCCCGGCGAAGTAGGCGAGCGCCGAGACGGTCACCAGCAGCGCCAGGCCCCAGGGCAGGTCCGGCAGCTGCTCGGGCCGGCGGGCGAGGCGGACCGCGGCGAACAGCACGGCGACGGTGCTCACCAGCACGTACTGCACATCCGTGAAGCTGCCCCGCCCGGAGTCGTCGGTGAGCAGATCGGCGGCGCGCGGCCGGACGGCCCGCAGCTTCTGGAGCCGCCCGGACAGCGTCCGTACGGTCACCACCCGGCGTACGACGACGGCGACGGCGCAGACCAGCGCGAGCACCGTCACCACCCCTGCGCCCCGGGACAGGTCCAGCCCCTCGATCAACTCGTCCCGCTCGTCGTGCCCGGAGGCGCCCGCCAACTGGAGCGCCAGCACCAGTACGGAGAAGACCGCGAGCAGGACCCAGGAGGCGGCGACCGCCCGGGAGGTGGAGAGCCGGTGGTCCTCGCCGATCAGTGGGGCGAGGAGGCCGCCCCGGGCGCGGTGGACATGGGCGGCGCCGGTCAGCAGGCCCGCGGTGACGAGTCCGGCGACCAGCCCGGCCGTGCGGGCGTTGGTCCAGCCCGCTCCGATGGCGGTGACGGCCTCGCCGATGACCAGCAGGGCGACGCCTCCCCACACCGCGATCAGGGTGCGCCGCCAGACCCGGTACAGCCAGGCCTCGCCTGCCTCCCGGCCTCGTTCGGCGACGGTCCTGGCGGACTGGGTCAGCTCGTCCGACACCCACTGCCGGGTCGCCGAGGCGGACTGCGCGACCCCGGGCGGCAGCCCCTGCCCGGCGGCGAGTTCGTCCCGCTTGGCCAGGAACGCGGCCACCGCGCGCCGGTGGCCCTCGCGCGCCCCGTGCGGGCAGTCGCCGCACGTGCAGCCGCCCCCGTGCGTGCTGCCCGCCCTCGCCTCGTCCAACGCCACTGGGAACGCCGCCCTTTCAACCCCCGGTACAGCCAACTCTGCTGTGATTGCTGCGAATTGTGCCGTACGGCGGGGCTCCGGACCGCATCGGGGCGGCCCCTGGGCGGCGATCGCCAGAATGTGCGACCGAATCGTCAGAACGCGCGGCTGATCCGGCGCCACAGGGGCTGGTAGTTGATCCAGGCCACCAGGTCGCTGCCCAGCTGTTCACGGGTGGCGAGCGCGTCCGGGTGCTCGATCAGCACCGGCTTCCCGGCCGCCCGCGCGGCCAGCTGCACCTGGCAGGAGCGCTCCAGCGCGATGAACCACCAGGCGGCCGCGTCGACCGAATCACCGACGGTCAGCAGCCCGTGATTGCGCAGCACGATCGCCTTGTGCCCGCCGAGCGCGGCGGCGATCCGGCGCCCCTCGTCCTCGTCCACGACGACCCCGGTGTACGCGTCATAAAGGACGTGGTCTTCGTAAAAAGCGCAGGATTCCTGGGTGATCGGCTCGATGAGCTCGCCGAGCGCGGACAGGGCCCGCCCGTGCACGGAATGGGTGTGGGCGACGGCGACGACGTCCGGGCGGGCCCGGTGCACCTGCGCGTGGACGGCGAACGCGGCCTGATTGACGTGGTGGTGCCCCTCGACGACCTGGCCCTCGCCGTTGACCAGGATCAGTTCGTCCGGCGCGAGCCCGGCGAACGGGGCCCCGAAGGGGTTGACCCAGAAGCAGTCGGAGAACTCCGGGTCCCGCGCGGTGATGTGCCCGGAGACCCCGTCCTCGTACCCGTACTCCCCGAACAGTCGGAGCGCCCCGGCCAGCCGCTCCTTGCGGTACGCACGCTCGTCGGCCACGGATTCGTGGACGGGCGGCATCGCGAAGTGGAGCTGGTCCACGGGTACGGGTGTGGGCTCGGACATGGCGGCTCCTCGTGGCTCCCAGGACGTACGGGATCGGAAGTTACCGCCGGTTGCCGCAAGTGGCCAGGGGTACGGGGGACGGCCGGACGTGGGGCCGCCCCCGCGCGCCGCCTAGCGCCGCCGCTCGTTGATCGCGGTGAGGTCGATTTCGAGGGGGAAGGGAACGTCCAGCTTCAGCTTGTTGTGGTGGATGCCCATGGGCAGGTAAGCCTTCAGCGCTGGATCGAGCTCATACACGTACACGATGGGCAGACCGTCCCCGCCGGCCTCCACCCTCCAGAAGTGCACAACCCCGGCAGCTGCGTACTTCCTGGGCTTGACCTCCCGGTCCCTGTCCACAGACTCTTCCGAGACGACCTCCACCGCCAGGATGACGTCCTCCGGCCTGAGCGATGTCTGCTTGGGACCGGTGTCCGCCCCGAGCGGAACCACGAGCACGTCCGGCTCCGGGCGGTTCCGGTTGTCCAGCCTGACGCTGAATTCACGAAAGACATCGAGATCGTCCGGTGCCTGCTCAAGGAGAGAATTCTCCAGCAGGCGCATCGTCCGCATGTGAAACCTGGTCTGCGGACTCATGAAGACGAGACTCCCGTCGATCAACTCAGTGCGCCGCGGCAGATTCGGAAGCCGGTCGAGATCGTCCGCAGTCCAGCCCTCGGGCGGAGGGACGGGGTAGTTGTACTTCTCGTCCAGCTCATATTCGGGTGCGGCACTCATGATTGCTCCCATGGGGCAGAGTCTCGTCTCCTCAGCCAGCGTACCCAGCTCATACGACGATGCCGCCGCCCAAACGAATGAGCGACGGCATCGGCATTGACCTTGCGGGAGGGGTCACTCCCACTCGATGGTGCCCGGCGGCTTGCTCGTCACGTCGAGCACGACGCGGTTGACGTCGGCCACCTCGTTGGTGATGCGGGTCGAGATCCGGGCGAGGGTCTCGTAGGGCAGGCGCGACCAGTCGGCCGTCATGGCGTCCTCGGAGGAGACCGGGCGCAGGACGATCGGGTGGCCGTAGGTGCGGCCGTCGCCCTGGACGCCGACCGAGCGGACGTCGGCGAGCAGGACCACCGGGCACTGCCAGATGTCGCGGTCCAGGCCGGCCGCGGTCAGCTCCTCGCGGGCGATGGCGTCGGCCTCGCGGAGCAGGTCGAGCCGCTTCTTGGTGACCTCGCCGACGATCCGGATGCCGAGGCCGGGGCCGGGGAACGGCTGGCGCTGGACGATCTCCTCCGGCAGGCCGAGCTCCTGGCCGACCATCCGGACCTCGTCCTTGAACAGCTGGCGCAGCGGCTCGACGAGCGAGAACTCGATGTCCTCGGGGAGGCCGCCCACGTTGTGGTGCGACTTGATGTTGGCGGTGCCGGTGCCGCCGCCGGACTCGACGACGTCCGGGTAGAGGGTGCCCTGGACGAGGAAGGCGACTTCCTCGCCGTCGGCGGCGCCCTCGGCGACGATCTCGGCCTGGGCCTGCTCGAAGACCCGGATGAACTCGCGGCCGATGATCTTCCGCTTCTGCTCGGGGTCGGAGACCCCGGCCAGCGCGGTCAGGAAGCGCTCCTCGGCGTCGACGACCTTCAGCTGGACTCCGGTGGAGGCCACGAAGTCCTTTTCGACCTGCTCGCTCTCGCCCTTGCGCATCAGACCGTGGTCGACGTACACGCAGGTCAGCTGGGAGCCGATGGCCTTCTGCACGAGGGCCGCGGCGACCGCCGAGTCCACCCCGCCGGACAGGCCGCAGATGGCGCGCTTGGTGCCGACCTGCTCGCGGATCAGCGCGATCTGCTCCTCGACCACATTGGTCGTGGTCCAGGTCGGCTCGATGCCGGCGCCCCGGTAGAGGAAGTGCTCCAGGACCTGCTGGCCGTGCGTGGAGTGCAGGACCTCGGGGTGGTACTGGACGCCGTAGAGCTTCTTCTCGTCGTTCTCGAAGGCGGCGACCGGTACGACGTCGGTGGACGCGGTGACGGTGAAGCCCTCGGGGGCGGCGGAGCAGGCGTCGCCGTGCGACATCCAGACCGACTGCTCGGCGGGCGTGCCCTCGAAGAGCGTGGAGCCGGTCTTGGAGACGGTGAGCGGGGTACGGCCGTACTCACGGGCACCGTTGTCGTCGACGGTGCCGCCGAGCGTGGTGGCCATCAGCTGGAAGCCGTAGCACATGCCGAAGACCGGGACCCCGGCCTCGAACAGCGCACGGTCGAGGGACGGCGCGCCCTCGGCGTACACCGAGGAGGGGCCGCCGGACAGGATGATCGCCCGGGGGTTCTTGGCCAGCATCTCGGCCACCGGCATGGTGGACGGGACGATCTCGCTGTAGACCCGGGCCTCACGGACGCGTCGGGCGATGAGCTGGGCGTACTGCGCGCCGAAGTCGACAACCAGAACCACGTCGGTGGTGGTGTCGGGGGCGGCGGGGGGTGCTGCTGGCACGGGCGGCCTTCCGGCGGTGAAGGGGGGCGAAAACGGGGGTCTGTTTTGTCGATTCTACCGGGGTTGCGGAGTCCGCCGTCGTCCCGCTCGTGCTCAGGTGCGGGGCCACCGCCTGCCGGACCCGGTGTCTCAGCATCCGGGCGCCGTGTTGGTCCGCCCACGGCGACCGGGCCATACTGGTTCCATGCTTCAGCACACGACCTTCGTCTTTACCTATGGCATCCGGCCCGCCGGCTGCCATGGTCGTGCTGCTTGATCCCACCGACAAGCAACGTTCCAGGCGCCCCGGGCCGAAAGGCCCGGGGCGCCTTGGCGTTACGGACCGGCCGGCCTCGGGGACCACACCCCACGAGGAGTCACCATGACCAGCACCGCCCCCGCGAAGAGCACCGCCCCTGCGAAGAGCACCGCCACGAAGACCGCCGCCGAGAAGACCGGCGCGGGCACCGAGGAGGCCGCCGCGCTGATCGATGACGCGCGGGCCCGGATCGACACCCTCGACGACCGGATCATCGGGCTCGTCCAGGAGCGGATGGCCGTCTCGGCGGTCATCCAGGAGGCCCGGATCACCTCGGGCGGCCGCCGGATCAACCTCGCCCGCGAGATGGAGGTCCTGGGCTCGTACCGGGACGCGCTCGGCAGGCCCGGCACCTCCCTCGCCATGACGCTGCTGGAGCTGTGCCGCGGCCGGGCGTGACACCCCGCGGGCCGGGAGTACTCCGGCGTATCCCAGTTCGGGCCGACTCTCACCCGTACGGCGCGTGACCGGGTCCGGCGCGGCTTCGTTGGTCCCGGTGTCCGTGCCAGCCAGGGGCGGCTCTGGAAAGAAACCACGCGTGGCTCCGCTGGTGCGTGTGGCGTACCACAAGTACGCCGTGGGACCGCGCTCCAGCGTGCGTGACCGGTCGGCAGGGGACAGCAGCCCGGTCACCCCAGGAAACGGCCGGCTCCGGGGACGCCCGGGGCCGGCCGTTTCCGTACCCGCCCACCTCAGGCGCGACCCCCGGACGTGAGGGGCGTCACATAAAGGTTCTGTGAGTATCCGGACAACCATTGCGGCGGACCACGGGTCAACCATGCGGAACCACCGGCCCCGCTCGTGCTGCCGCACGGCGGGCCCGTCCCGATACCCGTATCGCTCATCGCGGTACGCCGGACTTCTGAGGTCACCATGAAGCTTCGCCGAGCCCTGGCGCTCGCCGCCGCCACGGCAGTCATCGCGCCTGCCACGCTCCTGGCCTCCACCGCCGCGTTCGCCGAGACCACGGACGGCACCGCTGCCGCCGAGACCACCGTCTCGCCCTCGCCCAGCGACTCCGATTCCCCGGCGACCGAGCCGGCCCCGTCCGCCTCCGAATCCGCCTCCGCCCCTGCGGAGGAGCCCGGCGAGCCCGGTCCCGGCGAGGCGTCCGAGTCCGCCGAGGACTCCGCTCCGGACTCGGGCGAGGCAGTCGGCGCGACCCCGAGCGATTCGGCGAGCGCCTCGTCGTCCGCCTCCGCCACCCCGTCGGAGTCCGAGGACCCGGAGGAGCCGACGGAGTGCGCCAAGTCCGACCTGGACATCTCCATCACCGGCCTGCCGGGACAGATCGTCCGGGGCAGCGGCTGGCACAAGTTCAAGATGAACGTCTACAACTCCTCGAAGTCCGCCGTGAAGGAGATCGACTACTTCGCGGGCGCCTCCTCCGACAAGGCGGGCAACGACCTCTTCCGCTCGAAGCAGGTCAGCCTCCAGGCCCTGGACCAGGAGACCGGTAAGTGGGAGGAGCTCAGCGAGGACGGTCGCGCGGTCGGTTACGTGGGCCAGTCCGACGAGATCCCCGCGGGCTACGAGGTCGACATCCCGCTGCGCATCAATGTGAAGCCGACCGCCCCCGTCGGCGCCGGTTTCACGCTCGGTGCCGGTCTGTACGTGGGCGACAAGGACTGCATGGGCGTCAGCGACGTCGCGTACAAGTTCAAGATCGTGAAGTCCGGCGGGGACGGCTCGGTGCCGCAGACCGGTGGCAGTGCCCCGGTCCCGGCCACGAAGCCGGCCGACAACACGGCGGGCAAGGTGTCCGGCAGCCTCGCGGAGACCGGTTCGTCCTCCGCGCTGCCGGTGTTCGCCACCGCGGGCGGCGCGGCCGTGGTGCTCGGCGCGGGCGCGATGTTCATCGTGCGGCGCCGCAGGAACGGTGACGCCGGCGTGTGACGCGTCCGGTCACCGTGAGCGTGAGGGGCTGCACTCGGAGGGGGGTGCAGCCCCTTTCTGCTGCCTGGGCCCGCGCTCTAGGCTGCGGCTTGTCCGGCCCGCTGCGGCTTGTTCGTCCCGCTACGGCTTCTTCTTCGGCGGGACGGTCGGCAGCCCGAGGAACGGCAGCTTCAGCGCGCCGAACGCGTCCTTCGGCACCGCCGGTGACCGCGGCTCGATGGCGCTCAGCCGCTCGTACTCCTCGCCCTGCGCCGGACGCGGGTCCGCCTCGCCCTTGTTGGGCCAGAAGGACATCGCGCGCTCGGCCTGCGCGGTGATGGTGAGCGACGGGTTGACGCCGAGGTTCGCGGAGACCGCCGAGCCGTCGACGACCGAGATGCCGGGGTGTCCGTAGAGCCGGTGGTACGGGTCGATCACCCCGTCCTCGGCGGTGGCGCCGATGGGGCAGCCGCCGAGGAAGTGCGCGGTGAGCGGGGTGCCCATCAGCTCGCCGACGTTCGAACCCGCGAATCCGTTGATCTCCTCGGCGAGCAGCGTGGCGCTGCGCGTCGCCGCCTCGATCTGGGTCGGGTTGGGCGCGCCGTGCCCCTGCCGGGCGGTGAGCAGGCCCTTCCCCACGCCGCCCGGCTTGCGGTACGTCGTCAGGGAGTTGTCGAGCGACTGCATGACGAGCCCGATGATGGTCCGCTCCGACCAGCGGCGGTTGGAGAGCGACCGGGCCGCGAGCGTGGGGTGCTTGACCAGTTCCAGCAGCCACCTGCGCACCCGGTGCGCACCGTACGGCACCTGGAGGATGGTCAGCGCGCCCATCGAGTTGGAGCCCTTGCCGTAGCGGACCGGCTCGATGTGCGTGTTCTCGTCCGGGTGGATCGAGGAGGTGATGGCGACACCGCGGGTGAAGTCGGCCCGCGCGGTCCCGTGCTTCTTGCGGTAGCGCCGGTCGCTGGTCTGCGAGCCGACCAGTCCCTCGGAGTTGGTGCGGGTCAGCTCGCCGAGCCGGGACGAGATCCGGGGCAGCAGGCCGGTGTCCTTCATCCGGTGCAGCAGTGTCTGGGTGCCGTACGTGCCCGCGGCGACGACGACCCTGCGGGCGGTGAACGTGCGGCCCTTGCCCTTCTTCCGGTTGTCGGTGGGGAGGGTCTTGACCGCGTAGCCGCCCGTGGAGTTCTCGGTGACCGCGACGACCGAGGTCATCGGGTGGACGACCGCGCCGGCCTTCTGCGCGAGGTGGAGGTAGTTCTCGTTGAGGGTGTTCTTCGCGCCGTGCCGGCAGCCGGTCATGCATTCGCCGCACTCGGTGCAGGCCTTGCGGGAGGGCCCCGCCCCGCCGAAGAACGGGTCGGCGACCTCGCCGCCCGGCCGGGCCTTCGCCGTGCCGTCGCCGTCCTCGCCGTCCCCGAAGAAGACGCCCACCGGCGCCATGTGGAACGTGTCGCCGATGCCCATGGCCTGCGCGGTCGCCTTCAGGTGGACGTCCGACGGGGTCATGGTCGGGTTGAACCGGACCCCCAGCATCCGCTTGGCCTGGTCGTAGTACGGGCCCAGCTCCTCGCGCCAGTCGGTGATGTCCTTCCACTGCGGGTCCTCGAAGAACGGCGCGAGCGGCTCGTACAGGGTGTTGGCGTAGTTCAGCGAACCGCCGCCGACGCCCGCGCCGGCCAGCACCATGACGTTGCCCAGCAGGTGGATGCGCTGGATGCCGTACAGACCGAGCGTCGGAGCCCACAGGAAGTTCTTCAGGTCCCAGGAGTTCTTGGGCAGTTCGGACCGGGCGAAGCGGCGGCCCGCCTCCAGGACCCCGACCCGGTAGCCCTTCTCGGTCAGCCGCAGCGCCGACACCGCACCGCCGAAGCCCGAGCCGACGACGAGCACGTCGTAGTCGTACGCGGCGTCGTCGTCGGCCGTTTCCGGGCCGACGGGCCGATTCTGGGCAGGGCTGTCCTGGGACATGGCTCTCCTCGGTGCGAAACGGGCGGAAAGTGCTGCGGTACCACCGGTGTTCAGCGCAGGCGGAACGCCTTCATCGCCTTGAGGCTGACGCTCATGAACGCCGCGTACTTCTCGTCGTCCATGCCGAAGGACGGGGCGAGCGGCATCAGCCGCTGCTGGGCGACGGTCTGTGCCTCGGTGTACTTGAGGATGCCCTCGGAGCCGTGCCGTCGGCCGAGGCCGGATTCCTTCATGCCGCCCATCGGGGACTGCACGCTGCCGTACGCGGGGGCGTACCCCTCGTTGATGTTGACTGTGCCGGTGCGCAGCCGGGCGGCGACCTGGTGGCCGCGCCTGGAGTCCTTGGTCCAGACGCTGGAGTTCAGGCCGTAGGGGGTGGCGTTGGCGAGGGCGACGACCTCGTCCTCGTCGGTGAAGCGGTAGACGGAGACGACCGGGCCGAAGGTCTCCTCGCTGCACACCGCCATCGGTGCCTCGACGCCGTCGAGGATGGTCGGCTCGTAGAACAGCGGGCCGATGTCGGGGCGGGCGACGCCGCCCGCGACGAGCTTGGCGCCCTTCTCGACGGCCTCCGCGACGTGCCGGGTGACGGTCTCCAGCTGGCGCTCGCCGACCAGGGAACCCATGTCCGCGCCGTAGGCGAGGGAGTTGCCGAGCCGCATGGCCTTCGTACGGGCGGCGAAGCGGGCCACGAAGTCGTCGGCGATCGACTCGTGGACGTACAGCCGCTCGATGGAGATGCAGAGCTGGCCGGCGGAGGAGAAGCAGGCGCGGACGGCGCCCGCGGCGGCCTTCTCCACGTCGGCGTCCTTGAGGACCAGCATGGCGTTCTTGCCGCCGAGCTCCAGCGAGACGCCGACGAGCCGGGCCGCCGCGCCCTGCGCGACCTCGCGGCCGGTGCGGGTGGAGCCGGTGAACGAGACGTAGTCGGCGTGCTTGACGACCTCGGGGCCGACGACGGGGCCCTCGCCGAGGACGACCTGGAAGACCTCGGCGGGCAGTCCGGCCTCGATCAGCAGGTCACGGGCCCACAGCGCGGTCAGCGCGGTCTCCGTGTCGGGCTTCATCACGACGGCGTTGCCGGAGACGAACGCGGGCAGCGCGTCGCCGACGGACAGTTCGAGCGGGTAGTTCCACGGCGCGATCTGCCCGATGACGCCGCGCGGCTGGCGCAGCTCGGTGACCTTGGTGAGGGTCGGTACGACCCCGGTGTGCCGCTTCGGCTTCAGGTACGAGCCGGCCCTGCGCCCGTAGTGGCGGGCCGCGACGGCGACGGCCTGCACCTCCTCGTGGGCGTGCAGCCGGGCCTTGCCGGTCTCCAGCTGGATGAGGTCGAGCACCTCGGCCTGGCGGCTGAGCACCAGGTCGTGGAAGCGGAGCAGCACGGCGGCCCTGGCGCGGACGGGCGTCGCGGCCCAGGCGGGCTGGGCGGCACGGGCCCGCTCGAAGGCGCCCGCCACGTCCTCGGGGGTGGACTCCGGCAGGTCGGCCAGCTTCTCCCCGGTGAAGGGGGTGTGGTTGGCCGTGCGGCCCGAGCCGGCCACGCCCCGGGTCAGCTGGGCGATCACCTCGGGAGTCACCACATCGGCGGCGGTGCGTACGCCCGCGGGCGCGGCGGCCACCGGGTTGGTGCCGACCGGGGCTGCGGAGGTGGATGTGGAGGCCTGCGAGTCCGTCATGAGGGCGAGAGTACGTCCAGCCGCACACTTTGGGTACCCGTGGGTAACGGGTTTTCACAGTCCCCACAAACAAGCCAGCGATCACTGGCAACAAAGCCCCTGATCAGGAGCCCTTCCGTCAGGGAAGGGGTCGGGGGGCCTCAGCCGGAGCCCCCCGGCGCGCGCCAGCCGCGCAGCATCGTGTCGAACTGTGCCCGGGTCGTGTCCCAGTCTTCCGCCGGGCCCGTCATGTACAGCGCGTACTCCGGGCCGCCCTCCTCGCCGAAGTACATCTGGTCGATGGCGTGGCGCGGGCCCGGATGGTCCTTGGTCTCGGTCCAGGTGAACTCCCAGAGAGAACCCGGACGGTCCCGGTAGGTGTTGGAGTGCAGGGTCTTGCGCTCGTAGCCGGGGAGCCGCGTGGAGAGCTGCGTCTCCAGGCTCAGCATGTGCATGTACGGGTTGTCGAAGTCGGGCGCCGGGTCGATGCTGATCCGGATGTAGTGCACGCCGTTGTCCGGGGTGTAGTCGATCTGGTTGCCGTCCGCCCGGCGCTCCCAGCCCTCGGGCACGGTCAGGCTGAAGCCCTCGGGGTCCTCCACCCGCTTCCAGCCGTTGGGCACGTCCTTCACCTGTACGTCGGGCTTGTCCGACGGCGGGGCCTTGGTGTCGGTGCCGGTGTCGGCGCCGGGCTTCCCGGGGTCGACGGGCGCGTGCGTGCCCGTGCCGCCGCGCCCGGTGTTGTCCTCCGTCCGGTCGCCGTACTTCATCGCGGCGAGTCCCGCGCCGCCGCCGACCAGCGCCGCCGCCGCGATGACCAGGACCGCGGTGCGCCAGCGGCCGCGCCGGGCCGTCGGGGCCGGTGCGGCGGTGGTGGGGTGGGGCAGCTGGGTGGTGCCGGGGGCGGGCGGGCCGGACGGGCCGTCCTGGCCCAGGGAGCGCAGGACCTCGTCGGGGACGCTCTGCGTCGGTACGAAC
Source organism: Streptomyces sp. NBC_00376 (assembly GCF_036077095.1). Lineage (NCBI taxonomy): Bacteria > Bacillati > Actinomycetota > Actinomycetes > Kitasatosporales > Streptomycetaceae > Streptomyces > Streptomyces sp. NBC_00376. Next base: position 3,526,633 of record NZ_CP107960.1, read on the forward strand.
GCCTGCGCGGCCACGGGCTTGCGGCCCTCCATGGCCTCCAGCAGCATCCGCTCCGTCTCCTCGGCCGACGGACGCTCGTCCGGCTCCTTGCGGAGCAGCGCGGTGATCACGGGGGCCAGCGGGCCCGCCCGGCCGGGCGGCGGGGGCTCGTCGGTGACGACGGCCTGCATGGTGGAGATCGGGGACGTACGGCGGAACGGCGAGCGGCCCTCGACCGCGGTGTAGAGCGTGGCGCCGAGCGACCACAGGTCGGAGGCCGGTCCCGGGTCGGCGCCGCGTACCCGTTCGGGTGCCAGGTAGTCGATGGAGCCGACCAGTTCACCGGTCCGGGTGATGGTCGAGTCGCCCTCGATGGCGGCGATCCCGAAGTCGGTGAGCAGCACCTGGCCGTCCTTGGCGAGGAGCACGTTGCCCGGCTTCACGTCACGGTGCAGGACCCCCGCCCCGTGCGCGGCGCGCAGGGCGCTCAGCACATGGAGGCCGATCCTGGCGGCCTCGCGCGGCTCGATCTCGCCGGACTCCTTGGCGGCGTCGGCGAGGGACGGCCCGTCGACGTACTGCATGACGATCCAGGGCCGGTTGTCGTACTCGATCACGTCGTGCACGGTGACCACGCCCGGGTGCGTGATCCGGGCGGCCGCGCGGGCCTCCTTCTGCGTGCGGGCGTGCAGCACGATCCGGTCGGCCTCCGCGACGTACTGGCCGGCGGTCAGCTCCTTGACCGCGACCGTGCGGTGCAACACCTCGTCGTGGGCCCGCCAGACCTTGCCCATGCCGCCGCGCCCGAGGACCTCGCCCAGCCGGTACCTTCCGGCCAGCAACAGTCCCGCGTCCGTGCCCTGTGATCGATCCACGTATCCCCGCCCCGTTCCTCGGCTGCCAGATTACGGAGCGGACGCACGGCCACGGAACCTCGCACCGCCCACGAGACCGCACTGTGATGCTTGTCGCTCCCGCCTGCGCCCGGGAGTTGTACGGAGAGGATTCAGTGCGTCACGCGGTAGGAGGCGATGGCCTGTTCGTAGATGTCGGTCACCTTGTCGCGTCGGCTCTCCGGGCCGATGACCTGGATGACGTGGTAGCGGCCCTCGACGATCATCACGAGGTTGCGGGCGTACACCTCGCGCCCCGAGGCGTCCTGCCAGGTGAACTGGCCCTCCGCCATGGCCTGTCGCCCGACGTCGATCCGGCGCAGCCCGCTCGACCCCGACCAGCTGGAGTCGCGGAACGGCTGCAACTCCAGCTCCTTGCCCGCCTGGTACGCCAGCGGGTCGTCGCCGTTGGCCTTGACGGTGTCGCGGCCCGGGACGATCAGCAGGCTGAAGCCGTCGCTGCCGTAGCGGATCTGACGGTCCGCGTTGGCGGGGCTGCGCTGCCAGCCCTTGAGCACACCGACCTCGAAGCCCTCCTTGTCCTTGCGCAGGGTGTAGCCGGGGGCGAGCGCTACGGCGGAGCGGCTGGTCTGCGGCTGCTGGGCGCCGGGCGACCCGGAGGACTCCTGACCGCCGGACTCCCCCGTGCCGGGCTCCGGCGAACCGGATGCCGAGGAGGCCGGGCCCGAGGAGCCGCTGCCCGGTTCTTCGTCCGACTTGGGCATGAACATCACGGCGTACGCGATGGCCGCGGCGAGGACCAGCAGGATCAGCACCAGGAGCAGCCTCCCGAGCCGCCGCGGCGCCCGGCCCCCGCCCTCTTGGGGGCGGGGAGGGGTGCGCAGCGCCTTGGGGCCCTTGGGCTCACGCGGCGCCCGGGGGGCTCGCTCGGCCCTGGGCATGGCCAGCCCGGCCTGCGGGTCGTGCCTGTCGTGATGGTCGTGCCGGTCCTGGTGGTCCTGTCGGCCGGGCTTGTCCTTGGTGTGGCGGTGACGGCCGTGGGCCGCGCTCCGGCCGCGTCGCCTGCGGACCAGCTCGCCCCGGCGGCGTACGACGGGGAGCCGGGCCGTGTCGGCGGACGGCAGGGGGACGACGTCCAGACCGGCCTCGGGCTCGGGCGCCGACCGCACGAGGGAGCGCAGCCAGCCGCTCAGCTCCTCGAAGTCCGGCCGTTCGGTGGGGTCCTGGCGCAGCAGGGACTCGACGACGGGGCGCAGCGGACCGCACTCCTCGGCGAAGGCGGGCGGCTCCCCGCACACCATCTGGACGAGCTCGGCCGCGTTCTCCTCGGGGTAGGGGGCGTGGCCCTGGACGGCGCGGTAGAGCAGCGCGCCCAGCGCCCAGAGGTCGGTGGCGGGCCCGATCGGCGGTGCCAGCCGCCAGTTCTCGTGGACGGGGCCGGCCTGCTCGGGCGCCCAGCGCTCGGTGACCGCGCCGACCACGGCGATCCGGGTCTGCCGGGCGCGCTCGGCGGCGAGCGGGGTGGCGGGGCCCCGGTAGACGGAGTCCGTACGGTCGCTCGCGGACGCCTCGTCCCAGCGCCCCGGCTGCTGCTGCCGACCCGTGCGGTGCGCGGGCAGCGCCGGGGAGTCGCCGTGGCGCCGGGCGTCGGCGCGCAGGGCGTCCTCGCCCGAGCCCCCGGCGGGGACGGGGCGGCCGGAACCGGGGCCGTCGCTCCAGGAACCGGTGAGATACAGCCGCCGCGCGGGCGGCCGGCCGTCTTCGCCGTCGTCGTTGTCGTGGCCGCCGTCGTCCACGTCGTCGTAGGGATCCGCCGCGTACAGGTCCTTGGTGTGCGGATCGTCGGCGTACGGGTCGTCGGTGTCCGGATCGTCGGTGGCGTGGCTCCAGGGGGCGGCCGGACGCGGACGGCTGTGGTCCGGGTCGGACGGGTACCCGTCCTCCGGCCGTGCGGGACGCTGGACCGGCAGGCTTCCGGTGTCCTCCGCGTCGCCCGGACCGGCGTGCCGCCGGTCCTCGTTGACGCGTGCGGCGGCGCGGGCGCCCTCCCGGTAGGCGGCGATCGCCCCGGCGCGCTCGGCCCGCAGCTGTGCGGCGTCTCCCGGACCGCCGCCACGGGGGGCGTCGGGACCGTCGTCGCCCTCGTCGCCGTCGTCGTACGGGTCGTCGTCCGCGTACGGGGCGTCGTCGCCGTGGGGCGCGTCGGCCCCCCGGCCCGTCTCGATCGCCGCCGGACCGCGTGAGGCCGGCACCTCGGCCGGAGCGGCGGGCAGGGGCGGCATGGCGGGCGGAGGCGGCGCGAAGGCGCTCGCGGAGCCCGTACCCAGCGCCGGGCGGGCGAACTCGTCCTCGTGCCCGTAGCCGTAGCCGTCCTCGTCCCCGTAACCGCCCTGGCTCTCGCCCTCGTCCTCGTCCTCGTCGGGCTGCGGTGTCGTCACGTACCCGCAGAGCGCCTCCTCCGCCGCCCCGGCCGCGAGGCCGGTCAGCACGACCCTGCCGTCGTCGCAGATCAGTACCGTGCGGACGGTGATGTTCCGGTGGGTCCAGCCGTGGGCGTGCAACACGCGCAGCGCGGTCAGCACGTCGGAGCCGATCTCGGCGGCCCGGAAGGGGTTGAGCGGCCGTTCCGCGAGGAGCGAGGCGAGCGGGCGGGCCGCGACGAGTTCGCTCACGATCCAGAGCGAGCCCTCTTCGGCGAACACGTCGAAGACCTGGTCGAGCCTGGGGTGGTCGGGCACCTGGGCCGCCGCCTGCGCCGCCTCCACGGCGCGCCGGACCACCGGGTCGGCGGGAACGCGCACGGCCCGCCCGGCGGCTCGCCGGGCCCACGGGTCCGGATCCTCGGCGTCGAGCACCTCGGCGTCCACCACCTCGGGCAACGGCACCTGCCGGACCAGGACTTCCTGCCCGCTATAGGTATCGAACGCCCGGGTCTCGACCGTTTCGTACTCATCGTGCGGAGGCAACGGAAGGCGGTAGCGGTCGGCAAGCACCCGACCCGCGTAGTCGTCCACGACGCCTCCCCAGAGCGCGCTGTCCCCCCGGCCACGAAAGCCGGAATCGATCCATCAATTGCGGTCACTCACCGTGCAATTGACCCACCGTTCCAGCTGCGTACGGTCTTCAGGCTCTCACGATACGTGGCAAGTGCCGGACACGCGGCCGGGTCGGCGCATCCCGGCCCCCTCCGCCCATGGATCAGCCGGTGGCGCCGAAGCCCGAATGTCCGCCCGAAGCCTGGATGCTCAGTCGATGGGCTTGAACGTGTCGAACGCGGTCTTGCGCAACGTCCGGCACTCCTTGCTGTCCCACTCGTCGGTCCTGCAGCTGATCATGATCGCGTAGCCGTGCTCGCCGTCGACCTTGAAGCCCCGGTTGAGTACATGGACCCGCTGGCCGCGCTGGGTGCGCTCGAACTGCCAGTCGGCGACGGTCGGGTAGCCGTTGTACTGGACCTTGTTGATGCCGAGATGGTGGTAGCCGTTGCTGCTGGCCGCGACGGCGGCCTTCGCGGCGTTCCAGGCGGCGGCCGCGTCGCCGCCGGGCGAATCGGTGTAGTCGACCTGGATACGGGGGAAGCCGCCGCTGACGTTGTAGATGCCGCCGGAGTTCTCGCCCGCCGTGGTGTCGAAGCGGAAGTCCTCGGGCATGGCCATCTGGAAGTGGAACTTCTTGTTCGTGACCATCCGGAATCCGGCGGGCAGCGCGTCGCCCGGCTTGTCGCCCTTGCCGCTGCCCTTGTCGTCGCCCGTGCCCTTGTCCTCGCCCTGACCCTGGTTGCCGTTCTGGTCCTGGCCCTGGCCGTTGCCCTGGTCCTTGCCGCTGCCACTGCCGCTGTCGGTCTCCGGGGAGCCGCCGCTCGGCGCCGAGGGCCCGGCGGAGGTGGACTTGTCGTCCTTGCCGCCTTCGTTGCCCGCGTTGTTCTTGTCGTCCCCGCCGAGCGTGAGCGCGAGGACCGTGCCGAGCACGGCGAGCACGATCACGGCCGCGATGATCGCCAGGGTGCGGCGCGGCACCACGTCCGTGATGGACGCCCGGGTCGGGGCGGCCGGGGACGTGGCCGGGCGCGGCGACGGTACGGCCGCGGCGGCGGCAGAGGCCGGGGCGGTCGCGGGCTTGGCGGGGGTGCCCGCGCCGGCGGACGAGGGGGAGACCGACGGGGGTGCCGAGGGCGGGGGCGGCGTGGTGGTCGCCGCAGCGGCGGCCGGTGCCGCCTTCGCGTTCCGTACGGAGCGCAGGGCGCCCCGCAGCCGGTCCCGCGCGCCCTCGCCCTGTTCCGCGGCCTTCGGCGCCGCCTTGGCGCGGGGCTCGTCGGTCTTCCCGGGCAGCGCCATGACCTGGGTGGCGTCGGCGGGCGGCACCACCACCGGGTCCGGCTTCTCGGGGGCGTGGATCACATCGTTGAGCAGGGCACGGGCGCCCGCGTCGTCGAGCCGCTGCTCGGGGTCCTTGGCGAGCAGGCCGTAGATGACCTCCTCAAGCGGACCGGCGTTCTTCGGCGGGTCGAGCGGCTCGGTCATCACGGCGGTCAGGGTGGCGATGGCCGACCCCTTGTCGTACGGCGGGGAGCCCTCGACGCTGGCGTACAGCAGTCCGCCGAGCGACCAGAGGTCGGCGGGCGGCCCCGGCTTGTGACCGCGGGCGCGCTCGGGCGAGATGTACGAGGGGGCGCCGACGAGCATGCCCGTGGAGGTGACCGACGGGTCGCCCTCGACCTGGGCGATACCGAAGTCGGTCAGCACGACCCGGCCGTCCTCGGCGATCAGCACGTTGGACGGCTTCACGTCGCGGTGCAGGATGCCCTCGCGGTGCGCCGAGCGCAGCACGTCGAGGATGGCGAGGCCGACCTCGGCGGCGCGCTTCGGCGTCAGGACACCGTCCTCGCGCACGGCTTCGGCGAGGGACTTGCCCTCGATGAGCTCCATCACGATCCACGGCCGGTCGTCCTCGTCGACCACGTCGTAGACCGTCACCGCGCCGTTGTTGCGGATCCTGGCGATCGCCTTCGCCTCACGCAGCGTGCGCGTGATGAGCCGGCGCTTCTCGTCCTCGTCGATGGCCGTGGGGAACCGCAGTTCCTTGACCGCGACCGTGCGGCCCAGCGTCTCGTCGACGGCACGCCAGACCGTGCCCATACCGCCCCGGCCGAGCACCTCCCCGAGCCGGTAGCGCCCCGCAAGGAGACGTCCGTCCTTGTCCCGTTGGGGCTCCCGTGCCTGTTCCGCCTCCGACATGCGTCCCCTCTGCGATCAACCCGCCCTGGCAGAGCGTTCATTGTCCCTCACCCCGGCACGGGTCATGGTGCCGGGTCCACGGGCCCGCCATGATGTGCCCCGAGGAAGGGAATCCCCGCCATGCCGATACCCAGGGCACTGCTCGCCGCCCCGTTGCTGCTGGCGCTGCTCGGCCTGGGAACGGTGCCCCTGCCCAGCGAACCACACCTCACGCCCGCAGCCGCCTACCTTCCCCGGCTCGTCGCCGAGGGCGGTGCCCCCACGGCGGCGCTGCTGGCCCGCCGCGCCTCCACCGCACCGTACGACACCTATCGCTCGACAGGCCCCGGAATCCGGCGGGCGGACCGGTTCCGGGCGGGCAGCATCACCAAGACCTTCGTCGCCACGGTCGTGCTCCAACTCTCCCGGGAACGACGGCTCCAGCTGACGGACACGGTCGAGCGGCTGCTGCCGGGGCTGGTGCGCGGCAACGGCAACGACGGCCGCCGCATCACCCTGCGCGCCCTGCTCAGCCACACCAGCGGTCTCCACGACTACACCGCCGACCCATCCGCCCACCCCCTCACGGCCATCGCGGCGGTCCGCGTCGCCCTGACCCACCGTCCGACGAGCGCCCCCGGCCGCTACGCCTACTCCAACACCAATTACGCCGTACTCGGACTCGTCGTTCAACGGGTCACCGGACACAGCTACGCCACCGAGATCCGCAACCGCCTCATCACCCCCCTCCACCTCACGGGCACCTCCCTCCCTGGCTCCCGTACCACCCTGCCCTCCCCGCACGGCCGTGCCTACACCCGCGATCCGGCCGACGGCGGTCTGCGCGACGTCACCTCGCTGGACCCCCGCACGGCGGGCGCGGCCGGCGAGCTGATCTCCACGCTCGACGATCTGAACCGCTTCTACTCGGCCCTGCTGGGCGGCCGCCTCCTCGCGCCCGCCCAGCTGGCGATCCTGCTGAACACCCGGGCCACGCACGGCGTCTACGGACTGGGCATCTATCCGCAGAAGCTCTCCTGCGGCACCACCGTCTGGGGCCACAACGGCCACATAGCGGGCAGTTACGTCCGTACCGCCGCGACGCGCGACGGGCTCCACACCCTGACGTACCGCATCGACACGGACACGCTGGCCGACGCGCGGACCCTCGAACCCGCACTGCTCGAAGCGGAGTTCTGCGACCGGCCGGAGAATCCAGGGAGTTCCTAGATGGGCACGATGTCCGGTGCCCCGAGCCGCGCCGCGTCCGCCGTGAGGTCGTCCGGCTGGCGCTGCGACTCCCGCTCCGCCTGCACCCGCTTCTCGTAGTGCTCGACCTCCCGGTCGATCTGGCCCTCGTCCCAGCCCAGCACCGGTGCCATCAGTTCCGCGCAGAGCCGGGCGCTGCGGGTGCCCCGGTCGAAGGTCTCGATGGAGATCCGGGTCCGGCGGGTCAGTACGTCGTCGAGATGGCGGGCCCCCTCGTGCGAGGCGGCGTAGACGATCTCGGCCTTCAGGTAGTCGTCGGCCGAGGGCAGCGGCTCCCCCAGCACCGGATCGGCGAGGATCAGTTCGAGGATCTGCTCGGTCGCAGAGCCGTAGCGGTTGAGCAGATGCTCCACCCGGGCGACATGGAGTCCGGACCGGGCCGCGATCCTCGCCCTGGCGTTCCACATCGCCGGGTATCCCTCCGCGCCCAGCAGCGGGATCTCCTCCGTGACGCAGGCCGCCACCCGCTGGTCCAGACCGTGCACCGCCTCGTCCACGGCGTCCTTGGCCATCACCCGGTACGTCGTGTACTTGCCGCCCGCCACCACCACGAGGCCCGGCAGCGGATGCGCCACCGTGTGCTCGCGCGAGAGCTTGCTGGTCGCGTCGGACTCACCGGCCAGCAGCGGCCGCAGCCCGGCGTACACGCCCTGGACGTCGTCCCGGCTCAGGGGCGTGGCCAGGACCGAATTGACGTGTTCGAGCAGGTAGTCGATGTCGGCGCTGGACGCCGCAGGGTGTGCCTTGTCCAGGTCCCAGTCGGTGTCCGTGGTCCCGATGATCCAGTGCCGCCCCCACGGGATGACGAAGAGGACGGACTTCTCGGTCCGCAGGATCAGGCCGGTCGAGGAGTGGATGCGGTCCTTGGGGACGACCAGGTGAATGCCCTTGGACGCCCGGACGTGGAACTGTCCGCGCTCCCCTATCAGCGCCTGGGTGTCGTCCGTCCAGACCCCCGTCGCGTTGACCACCTGCTTGGCCCTGACCTCGTACTCACCGCCCGCCTCGACGTCCTCCACCCGGGCGCCGACGACCCGCTCGCCCTCGCGGAGGAAGCCGACCACCCGCGCACGGTTGGCCACGTGCGCACCGTAACCGGCGGCGGTGCGCACCAGGGTCGCCACATAGCGGGCGTCGTCCATCTGTGCGTCGTAGTACTGCAACGCCCCGACCAGGGCGTCCTTCCTCAGTGCCGGGGCGACGCGCAGGGCGTGGCGGCGGGAGAGATGGCGGTGCACGGGCAGGCCGCGGCCGTGGCCCGACGACACCGACATCGCGTCGTAGAGCGCCACGCCGGAGCCGGCGTAGAACCGCTCCCAGCCCTTGTGCTGCAACGGGTAGAGAAATGGCACCGGCTTCACCAGGTGCGGGGCCAGCCGCTCCAGGAGCAGCCCGCGCTCCTTCAGTGCCTCTCGGACGAGCGCGAAGTCGAGCATCTCCAGATACCGCAGCCCGCCATGGATCAGCTTGCTCGACCTGCTCGATGTGCCCGACGCCCAGTCGCGGGCCTCGACCAGCCCGGTCGAGAGCCCTCTCGTCGCCGCGTCCAGCGCCGTGCCGGCGCCGACCACGCCCGCTCCCACGACCAGCACGTCCAGTTCGCGCTCGGCCATCGCGGCCAGCGCCTCGGCGCGCTCCGCAGGTCCCAGTGTCGCTGTCCTCACTGCTGCCTCCCGGGTAGATCGGGGTGGTCCGGCACGGGGACGCGACCCGGCTCGACGGCCGGGGCGGCCCGCGCCCACCTCTCGATTCTGTCCGGCGTCCACGACTTCGGCCACCGCCTGTGGACAACACCGGGACGGCAGAAGCGCGCAATGCGACATACAGGTCATATATAAGCCTAGTGTGACATTGCGCTGTCCATAGCGGTTGCGCTTTCTGCCCTCATGGTCATAGTCCGACGGGAAGGACGGCCCATCCACATGCCCGCAGACCTCGCAGTCATCGGACTCGGCCACCTCGGCCTGCCGCTCGCCCAGGCCGCCGTGGCCGCGGGCGTGCAGACCGTCGGCTACGACACCGACCCACGCGCCTACACGGAACTCTCCGCGGGCCGCACCCCCGTCGAGGGATCGCTCACCGCCTCGGAGATCCGCCGGATGCTCTCGGGGGGCTTCCGGCCCACCACCAACCCGGCCGAACTGGGCCGGGTCCGTACCGCGGTGATCTGCGCGCCCGCCCCCCTCGGCGCCGACCGCACCATCGACCTCACCGCCGTCGGCGACGCCGCCCGCGCACTCGCCGCCCGGCTGCGCCCGCACACCACCGTGCTGCTCGAATCGGCCGTACCGCCCGGCACCACCGAGAACTACCTGCTGCCGCTGCTCGAAGAGGGCTCGGGGCTGCGCGCCGGCCGCGACTTCCACCTGGCCTGCTCCCCCAGCCGCCTCGACCCCGGCAACCGGACCCACGTCTACGCCAACACCCCCAAGGTCATCGGCGGTCTCACCCCCGCCTGCACCGAATCCGCCGCCGCCTTCTACGGCCGGCTCACCGACAAGGTCGTCCGGGCGCGCGGACCGCGCGAGGCCGAGATGACCAAGGTCCTGGAGACCAACTTCCGGCACGTCAACATCGCCCTGGTCAACGAGATGGCGGTGCTCTGCCACGACCTCGGCGTCGACCTGTGGGACGTCATCCGCTGCGCCGAGACCAAGCCCTTCGGCTTCCAGCCGTTCCGCCCCGGCCCCGGCGTCGGCGGCCACGGCGCACCCGTCGACCCGGGCTACCTCCCGTACAACAGCCGCACCCCCGGCCACCCCCTGCGGATGGTCTCGCTCGCCCAGGAGATCAACGGCCGGATGCCGCAGTACGTGATCCAGCGCTGCGCCACCCTGCTGAACGAACACGGCAAGTCCGTCCGCGGCGCCCGGGTACTGCTGCTCGGGGTCACCTACAAGCCCGACCTCGCCGACCAGGAGGGCTCCCCCGCCCGGGAGATCGCGACCAGGCTGATGGACATGGGTGCCCAGATCGGCTACCACGACCCGCACGTCCTGGACTGGCGGGTACGCGAGCTCCCGGTCCCGCGCGCCGACTCGCTGTACGAGGCGGCGTCCAGCGCCGACCTCACGGTGCTGCTCCAGCACCACCGGACGTACGACCTCCAGGGCCTCGCCGTGAAGGCCCAGCTCCTCCTGGACACCCGGGGAGCGACCCCGGCGGGGGCCGCACACCGGCTTTAAACATCTCTCCCCAGGATTTCGGTAGGAGATGTCACAGGCTGCTGCTAGCCTGCGGCGTCACTTCTCGCACAGTCGTGCGCTTCCGTCCCAGGGGGGATATCAACATGAGCCAGCCCGTGCCACCGAACCAGCCGCACGACGCCCAGCCCGGCGGCAACCCGTTCGCGGGCCAGCAGCCCGGCGCCCAGCCCGGCGGCAACCCGTTCGCGGGCCAGCAGCCCGGCGCCCCGTTCGGCGGCGCGCCGTTCACCCCGCCGGCCCCGGTACGCAACAACATCGGCCTCGGCCTGGCCGCCGCCGTCGTCGCGGCCGTCGTCGCCGCGGCCATCTACGGCGCCATCATCGGCGCCACCAAGCACGAGATCGGCTACGCGGCCGTGGGTGTCGGCTTCGTCGTCGGCTTCGCGTCGGGCAAGGTCGGCGGCCGCAACCCCGTGCTGCCGGTCGTCAGCGCCCTGCTCTCGCTGGTCGCCGTCTACTTCGGCCAGCTGCTCGGCGAGGCGATGATCGCGGCCAAGGAGCTCCCGGTCACCGTCTCCGAGCTGTTCTTCGACCACTTCAGCCTGCTGAACGAGGCGTGGAAGGCCGACTCGGACTTCATCTCGTACCTCTTCTTCGCCATCGCGGCGGTCGCCGCGTTCTCCGGCGCCAAGAAGGCCGCCGGCTAGTCGCGCGGACACATACGGGAGGGCCCGGACCGCCGCTGCGGTCCGGGCCCTCCCGTCATGCCGGGAACGATCAGCGGCGGTGCTGCGAGTCCGCCACCGTGACCTCGACGCGCTGGAACTCCTTGAGGTCGCTGTACCCCGTCGTCGCCATCGCCCGGCGCAGCGCGCCGAAGATGTTCATCGAGCCGTCGGGGGTGTGCGAAGGACCGGTCAGGACCTCCTCGGTGGTACCGACCGAGCCCAGGTCCACCAGCTTGCCGCGCGGAACGTCCTCGTGGACGGCCTCCATGCCCCAGTGCCGGCCGCGGCCCGGCGCGTCCGTCGCACGGGCCAGCGGGGAGCCCATCATCACGGCGTCCGCGCCGCAGGCGATGGCCTTGGGCAGATCGCCGGACCAGCCGACGCCGCCGTCCGCGATCACGTGCACGTACCGGCCGCCGGACTCGTCCATGTAGTCACGGCGGGCGCCGGCCACATCGGCGACCGCGGTCGCCATCGGGACCTGGATGCCGAAGACGTTGCGCGTGGTGTGCGCGGCGCCGCCGCCGAAGCCGACGAGGACGCCGGCCGCACCGGTACGCATCAGGTGCAGGGCGGCGGTGTACGTGGCGCAGCCGCCGACGATCACCGGGACGTCCAGCTCGTAGATGAACTGCTTGAGGTTGAGCGGCTCGGCGGCACCCGAGACGTGCTCGGCGGAGACCGTCGTACCGCGGATGACGAAGATGTCCACGCCCGCGTCGACGACGGCCTTGGAGAACTGCGCGGTGCGCTGCGGGGAGAGCGCGGCGGCGGTGACGACACCGGAGTCGCGCACCTCCTTGATGCGCTGCCCGATCAGCTCCTCCTGGATCGGCGCGGAGTAGATCTCCTGGAGGCGGCGGGTCGCCGACTCGACGGGCATCTCGGCGATCTCGTCGAGCAGCGGCTGCGGGTCGGCGTGCCGGGTCCACAGGCCCTCGAGGTTGAGGACGCCGAGGCCGCCGAGCTCACCGATGCGGATCGCGGTCTGCGGGGAGACCACGGAGTCCATGGGAGCGGCCAGGAACGGCAGCTCGAAACGGTAGGCGTCGATCTGCCAGGCGATCGAGACCTCCTTCGGGTCGCGGGTACGGCGGCTCGGAACGACGGCGATGTCGTCGAATGCGTACGCCCGGCGGCCGCGCTTGCCGCGCCCGATCTCGATCTCAGTCACGTGTGTGGCCTTTCCCTCTGCGTTTCAGCGCCTTCCAGTATCCCCGACATACGCGCCAGGGGCGGCCCCGGGAGTCCCGGGGCCGCCCCTGGCACCGTCGGCGGCTACTTGTTGCGGCTGTAGTTCGGCGCCTCGACCGTCATCTGGATGTCGTGCGGGTGGCTCTCCTTGAGCCCCGCGGACGTGATGCGGACGAAGCGGCCCTTGGTCTCCATCTCGTCGATGGAGGCGGCGCCCACGTAGCCCATCGTCTGACGGAGGCCGCCGACGAGCTGGTGCAGCACGTTGGCCAGCGGGCCGCGGTAGGGCACCTGGCCCTCGATGCCTTCGGGGACGAGTTTGTCGTCCGAGGCCACGTCGGCCTGGAAGTAGCGGTCCTTGGAGTACGAGCGGCCCTGTCCACGGGACTGCATCGCCCCGAGGGAACCCATGCCGCGGTACGACTTGAACTGCTTGCCGTTGATGAAGAGGAGCTCGCCGGGAGACTCCTCGCAGCCCGCGAGGAGGCTGCCCAGCATGACCGTGTCGGCACCGGCGGCGAGCGCCTTGCCGATGTCGCCGGAGTACTGCAGACCGCCGTCCCCGATGACCGGGACGCCGGCCGCGCGGGCGGCGAGAGCGGCCTCGTAGATCGCGGTGACCTGCGGGACGCCGATACCGGCGACCACGCGCGTGGTGCAGATGGAGCCGGGGCCCACGCCGACCTTCACGCCGTCGACACCGGCGTCGATCAGGGCCTGCGCGCCGTCACGCGTCGCGACGTTGCCGCCGATGACGTCGACGCCGACGCTGGACTTGATCTTCGCCATCCAGTTCAGCGCGTTGCTGTTGTGTCCGTGCGAGGTGTCGACGATGAGGAAGTCCACGCCCGCCCCGGCCAGCGCCTGAGCGCGCTCCAGGGCCTCGGGGCTCGCGCCGACCGCCGCGCCGACGAGGAGCCGGCCCTCGGCGTCCTTCGCCGCGTTCGGGTACTGCTCGGCCTTCACGAAGTCCTTGACCGTGATGAGGCCCTTGAGGACGCCCGCGTCGTCGACCAGCGGAAGCTTCTCGATCTTGTGGCGGCGCAGCAGCTCCATGGCGTCGACGCCGGAGATGCCGACCTTGCCGGTCACGAGCGGCATCGGCGTCATGACCTCGCGCACCTGGCGGCTGCGGTCGGACTCGAACGCCATGTCGCGGTTGGTGACGATGCCGAGCAGCTTGCCCGCCGGGTCGGTCACCGGGACGCCGCTGATGCGGAACTTGGCACACAGCGCGTCGGCCTCGGCCAGCGTCGCGTCCGGGTGCACGGTGATCGGGTCGGTCACCATGCCGGACTCGGAGCGCTTCACGAGGTCGACCTGGTTGACCTGGTCCTCGATCGACAGGTTGCGGTGCAGGACACCGACGCCGCCCTGCCGCGCCATGGCGATGGCCATGCGGGACTCGGTGACCTTGTCCATCGCCGCGGAGAGCAGCGGGATGTTCACGCGTACATTGCGGGAGATACGGGACGAGGTGTCGACCGCGTTCGGCAGCACCTCGGATGCGCCGGGCAGCAGCAGCACGTCGTCGTATGTCAGCCCGAGCGTCGCGAATTTCTCGGGCACTCCGTCGACGTTTGCAGTCATGACACCTTCCCCAAATGGCCTTAATCGGTGCGGATGTCCATGCTAACGGCCTCCGGGGGTGTCTCATTCCACGAGCAAGATCACCTGGAGGTTCTGTAGCTTCGTACGGAACCTCGCGGACGGCACCGACCGCATCCGCTCACTGCTCCGCGAGCGCCCGCAGCCTGCTCAGGGCCCGGTGCTGGGCGACCCGGACCGCGCCCGGCGACATGCCCAGCATCTGCCCGGTCTCCTCGGCGGTGAGCCCGACGGCGACCCGCAGGACCAGCAGCTCGCGCTGGTTCTCCGGGAGGTTGGCCAGGAGCTTCTTCGCCCAGGCGGCATCGCTGCTGAGCAGGGCCCGCTCCTCGGGCCCGAGCGAATCGTCCGGCCGCTCGGGCATCTCGTCGGACGGCACGGCCGTCGACCCCGGGTGCCGCATGGCGGCGCGCTGGAGATCGGCGACCTTGTGGCCCGCGATGGCGAACACGAAGGCCTCGAAGGGCCTGCCGGTGTCCTTGTAGCGCGGCAGCGCCATCAGCACCGCGACACAGACCTCCTGCGCCAGGTCCTCCACGAAGTGGCGAGCATCACCGGGCAGCCGGTTCAGCCGCGACCTGCAGTAGCGCAGCGCCAGGGGGTGGACATGGGCCAGCAGATCATGGGTGGCCTGCGCGTCGCCCTCGACGGCACGGTGCACCAGGGCACCGATCGCCGTCGTCCCGTCGTCGCGCATCGGACCATGGTGCCCCGGAGCCGCATCATCCGTGCCGCCGCGTCCGTAGTTGTGCACCGAAGCGTTATGAGCGGGTGCGCCGGAAGTCATGTCCTGCGCCCTCCCCTTCCGCTCGACCGAATCGTTCCCGAGGAACTCCACATCTCAAGGATGCGGCATCGGCCGGGAAGCGTCACATGGCGTCGGCGCGACGGGCTCCACCGGTCGGGCGGAACCCGTCGCGCGCATGTCGGTCACGTCGCCCCGCCCGCCGCTGCGCGGGCGGGGAATCGATCGACTGCCGGACCTCAGCGAACCAGGCCCCAGCGGAAGCCGAGCGCCACGGCGTGCGCCCGGTCCGAGGCGCCGAGCTTCTTGAACAGACGCCTGGCATGCGTCTTCACCGTGTCCTCGGAGAGGAACAGCTCACGGCCGATCTCGGCGTTCGAACGGCCGTGGCTCATTCCTTCGAGCACCTGGATCTCACGTGCGGTGAGCGTCGGCGCCGCACCCATCTCGGCCGACCGCAGCCGGCGCGGGGCGAGCCGCCACGTCGGATCGGCCAGCGCCTGGGTGACGGTGGCGCGCAGCTCCGCGCGGGAGGCGTCCTTGTGCAGATAGCCGCGGGCACCGGCGGCGACCGCGAGCGCGACACCGTCCAGGTCCTCGGCGACGGTCAGCATGATGATCCTGGCTCCGGGGTCGGCGGAGAGCAGCCGCCGGACCGTCTCCACACCTCCGAGACCGGGCATGCGTACGTCCATCAGAATCAGATCCGAACGGTCGGCGCCCCAGCGGCGGAGGACTTCCTCGCCGTTGGCCGCCGTCGTCACCCGCTCCACGCCGGGCACGGTCGCGACCGCGCGACGAAGCGCTTCTCGGGCAAGCGGGGAGTCGTCGCAGACGAGGACGGATGTCATGACCGTCCTCCGAAGCCGATGCGCGTCACCTTGAGCCTCCAGGCTGTTACAAGTCGTCACCTGTGCGGTTGACACTCTCGGACACCTGCCCGATCGCTTTTTCCGTCAACCGCCTCCGCCTTCTCAACGACGGTCACTCGAAAGAGTTACGGGCCGAGGAACCGAGTTCGGCACTCTACGTGAGGGGCCGCACACGGAGGAGAACGACGCGGATCATCCGATCGTCAACCGAACCTTCACATGAAGGTATGCCCCATTTAGCGGGTTTTCTTCCCTTTTGCTGGTGTCTGTGGATAGATTCGCAATCAGTCATATTTACATCTACTTACACAGCAGATGTACGGTCGTGGGCACGGTCGATGACGGACGACAACGACGTTTCCGACTCAGCAAGGTTTCGAGGGGACAAGCAATGGCAGATTTCTCCCGCCTTCCCGGACCCAACGCCGATCTCTGGGACTGGCAGCTGCTGGCGGCCTGCCGCGGGGTGGACAGCTCACTGTTCTTCCACCCGGAGGGTGAACGCGGGGCGGCACGGAGCGCCCGCGAGAACTCGGCGAAAGAGGTCTGCATGCGATGCCCGGTACGCGCCGAGTGCGCGGCGCACGCCCTGGCGGTGCGAGAACCCTACGGAGTGTGGGGCGGACTCACCGAGGACGAACGCGAGGAGCTCATGGGACGGGCCCGCAGCCGGCTGATCGCGGCCGCGGCACCGTCGGGCGCCCCGGGGCACGACTGATCCCGCCAGGCCCGCACAAAAAAGAGAAACGTTTCCGCGGCGGGGTCCTTCCGACCCTGGTCCGCAGGACAGGCCCCGGGAGGGCCGAACACCCGGCCATCGACTGGCGGCCGGGGTACAGGCAGGCCCCTCAGCGGGCGGCCGCCAGGGACAGCTGGTCCAGGGTGGCGGCCACCGCCGGGACCTGGGCCAGGTCGGGCAGGGTCAGCGCGACGATCTCGCGCTCGATGGCCGGCTCCACCGTCACGGTGCACGCGCCCTTGGGGCGTACGGACTCGATCGCCAGCTCCGGCAGTACGGCGACCCCGAGTCCGGCGCCGACCAGGCCGACCACCGCCGGGTAGTCGTCGGTGGCGAAGTCGATCCGGGGGGTGAAGCCCGACGCCTCGCAGACCTCCACGAGCTGGCGGCGGCAGCGCGGGCAGCCCGCGATCCAGGACTCCTCGGCGAGCTCGGCGATCCCCACCGTGGCGGAACGCGACAGCCGGTGCCCCTCGGGGACCAGGCCGATCAGCCGGTCGGTGAGCAGCGGGCGCACCACCAGGTCCTCCCATTCGGCGCCGGAGGCTCCGTAGCGGAACGCCAGCGCGATGTCGCAGTCGCCCTCGCGCAGCATCTCGACCGAGCGCGGCGGCTCGGCCTCCACCAGCGAGACCCGGGTGCCGGGGTGGGCGGCGCGCAGCGCGGCGAGGGCGCCCGGGACCAGGGTGGAGCTGCCGCTGGGGAACGAGACGAGCCGGACCCGGCCGGCCCGCAGCCCGGCGATGGCGGCGACCTCCTCCTCGGCGGCGGTGAGACCGGCGAGGATGCCCGAGGCGTGCCGGACGAGGGCCTCACCGGCCTGGGTGAGCCGCATCTCTCGTCCCGTACGGATCAGCAGCGTGGTGCCCGCCGATGCCTCCAGGGCCTTCATCTGCTGGCTGACCGCGGGCTGGGTGCAGCCCAGTTCGCGGGCGGCGGCGGAGAACGAGCCGGTGGCGGCCACGGCGCGCAGGACACGGAGATGACGGGCTTCGATCACCCTTCAACCATAAGCGGTTCTTGGATCGAATGTGAATAATTGGCGCACATCTTTGAGGGTGGAGTGGTTAGCGTTCTCGGTATGAAGTCCATGGAACCGACCGGGCCGATGCGGCTGCTGACCGTGAACACCGGGCGCCCGAAGGCCGCCTCCTGCACCGACGCCCCCGGCGGGGTGACCGGCATCGACAAGCGGCCGGCCGACGGGCCGGTCCGGGTCGCCGACCCCGGGCCCAAAGGCACCGGCGGCAGTGGTCTGGCCGGGGACTCGGTGTGCGATCTGCGCCATCACGGAGGATCGGACCAGGCGGTGTACGCCTTCGCCCGCGAGGAGCTCGACGCATGGGAGCGGGAGCTCGGGCGCCCGCTGGCCAACGGCGCGTTCGGCGAGAACCTGACGACCGGCGGGGTCGATGTGAGCGGCGCGAGGGTCGGCGAGCGCTGGCGGATCGGCGCGGGCCTGGTGCTGGAGGTGACGTCGGGCCGGATTCCGTGCCGTACGTTCGCCGGTCATGTCGGCGCGGAACGCTGGGTCAAGCGGTTCACGCAGGCGGCGGCTCCCGGTGCCTATCTGCGGGTGATCGAGCCGGGCGAGATCCGGGCCGGGGATCCGGTCGAGATCGTGCACCGCCCGGACCACGACGTCACCGTGCGGATGGAGTTCCTGGCCACCACCACGCGGCGCGACCTGCTGCCGGAGCTGCTCGCCGCCGGGGACGCGCTGCATCCCGAGGCGCTGCGCGCCGCTCTGAAGTACGCCGGGAAGCCGACGGCGGGCGGCTGATCGCCGCGCGCCGGACAGGCACTAACGTGCCGCGTATGACGACTGCACTGATTACGGGCGCGACCGCGGGGATCGGTGCCGCCTTCGCGCGGCGGCTCGCGGCGGACGGGCACAACCTGGTGCTGGTGGCGCGCGACACCGAGCGGCTGCGCGAGCAGGCGACGGAGCTGCACGACCGGCACGGCATCGAGGCGGAGGTACTGAGGGCCGATCTCTCCGAGGACGACGGGATCGCCTCGGTCGAGGACCGGTTGACGGACCGTCGCCATCCGGTCGACCTGCTGGTCAACAATGCCGGGTTCGGCAACAAGGGCCACTATCTGGACGTGCCCATGGCCGATGAGCTGAAGATGCTGAAGGTGCATTGCGAGGCGGTGCTGCGGCTGACCTCGGCGGCGGCGGCCGGGATGCGGGAGCGCGGCCGGGGCGGCGTGGTCAACGTGGCCTCGGTGGCCGCGTTCGTGCCGCGCGGCACGTACGGCGCGTCCAAGGCGTGGGTCGTGCAGTTCACCCAGGGCGCGGCGAAGGACATGGCCGGTACGGGAGTTCGGCTGATGGCGCTGTGCCCCGGGTTCGTACGGACGGAGTTCCACCAGCGGGCCGGGATGGGGACCGGCAACATCCCGGGCTGGATGTGGCTCGACGCGGACAAGCTGGTGGCGACGGCCCTGGCGGACCTGGCGCGCGGAAAGTCGGTCTCAATCCCCGATCCCCGGTACAAGGCGCTGATGGGGGTCGTGAAGGTGACGCCGCGCGGCCTGCTCGGAGGGATGACCTCCAAGACAGGCCGCAAGTACGGTCCTCAGTGAGCGGCGGGTTACCGGACCCCGCGGCCCGCGTAGGCGCCGATGTTGGGGGCGCCGGGCTTCAGTTCGTTGCCGAAGTAGTCCTTGCCGCCGTTGTTCTCGATGACGGCTCCGGCGGCGAGGGCGGGCGAGCCGGCGCCGAGCCGGAAGTCGGCCCGGAGCTTCGGGTCGGCCGTGATGCCGCCGGGGTTCGGCCGGGTCATGTCGATGCCGTAGAAGGCGTTGTGGTCGAAGGAGAGCCCGGGGGTCGGGTTCTTGAAGGCGTAGCCGCCGGTGCCCTCGCTCACGAAGATGTTGTTGCGGATGGACAGTTCGTGCTGGGTGGTGGCGGGGCTGCCGGCGTCGTCCTGGACGAGGTAGCCGGGGATCTGCTCCTTGTTGTGGAAGGTGTTGTTGTAGATCTCGGTGCCCAGGATCGGGCCCCAGCAGTTCTGGATGAGCCGGGCGCCGTCGTTGCGGCTGACGTTGTAGCGGGCGACCGTACCGATGGTCTTGGCGCCGCTGTACGGGCAGATCAGCAGGAAGCCGCCCTTGTTGTCGTGGCTGTAGTTGTACTGGAAGACGGTGTTCTGGGAGGCGCCGTCGGCGTCGAAGGACATGCCGTCGTGGGTGTTGCCGCCGCCGGAGACCTCGTTGTACTCGACGGTCGTGTCGTCGGTGTTGAAGGTCCAGATGCCCGCGTTGGCGGAGGGCGAGCGGAGCTGGAAGCCGTCGACCCGGTTGTGGTCGACGCGGGCGCCGCTGGTGGTGTCGAGCTTCATCCCGTCGCCGGCCAGGGACTTGAGCGTGTTGTGGTGGATGCGGACCCCGGTGCTGGGCGTCCACTCCCCCGGGTACACGTTCGGGTCCTGCTGCTGGCCGACCAGGTCGCGCTTGGAGAAGGTCGACTTGAAGTAGATGCCCTCGCGGTCGACGTCCTCGATGCGGTTGTGAGAGATGTCCAGACCGTCGTACCAGCTGGCCTTCGTCTTTCCCTCGACCGCGATGTGGATCGCGCTGGAGCCGGAGACCGTCTTGTAGTCGCCGCCGCGCACATCGTGGATGTAGAGGCCGGAGATGTCGAAGCCGCGGGCGACGCCGTAGTCGGTGAGGCGGAGGCGGACGCCGTTGCGCTCGCTGCCGGGGTTGTCGGCGTTGGTGATCTCCAGCGCCTTGAGGTGCACGTACTGCGTGTTGGCGAGCAGGACGACGTCATGGGCGCCCGCGCCGTCGAGCCTGGCTCGGGCCGGGCCGCCGCCGTAGTCGGCGATGGTGAACGGGGCGTGGGCGGAGCCGGAGCCGGCGGGTGCGAGGGTGCCGGTGCAGGTGGCGCCGCGCTTGAACAGGAGCCGGTCGCCGGGGCCGTAGGTGTGCGCGTTGGCCTCGGCGAGCGAGGTCCAGGGGTGTGCCTTGCTGCCGGTGGCACCGGCCGGGTCCGCGGCGCAGTCGACGTGGAAGGTACGGCCGGTGGGCGCGGCCTGCGCGGCGGTCTGGCTCGCGACGGTCAGGCCGCCCGCGGTGGTCAGGGCCGCGAGCGCCGCAGCGGTGAGGCGATGTCTCACAATTCCTCCGTACGAACAGTCAGGGTCGGGGCGGACGGTCGGGGTGGGGGTGGACCGTCGGGGTGGGACGGGACGCGTCCGCATCGCCGGGAATCCTGGACTCGGATTGATCGAACGTCAATGGATCACGTTTGAATGATCGAAACTCCCATCGTTCGATCACGTTGGTCTAGGGTCGGACAACGGCCGCCGGCACCGGCCGGACCGGGGGCCGGGCCACACACTGCGAGGGGACTGCTGCCGTGCGCGAGAGTGCTGCTGAACGTCATGACCGCCTGCTCGGGCTGGTACGGGAACGGGGTTCGGCCCGGGTCTCGGACCTGGCCTCGCTGCTGGGTGTCTCACCCGTCACGGCGCGCCGTGACGTGGAGGAGCTGGCCGGCCGCGGCCTGCTCGACCGGGTCCACGGATCGGTGTCCTGGCCGCAGGACGCCGCCCCGGGCGCCGCCGCCGGGCCCGGCGCCACGGGCAGCGGGCTGGTCCTCGGCATGCTCGCGCCCTCGTCGACCTACTACTTCGCCGAGGTCATCCGCGGGGCCCACGAGGCCGCCGCCAGGGCCGGGGCCAGGCTCATCCTGCGGATCTCCGACTACCGGCCGCAGGAGGACCACGCCCGCACCGAGGGCCTGCTCTCCGCGGGCGCCGAGGGGCTGCTGATCGCGCCCGGCTGGCAGGACCCGGGCGACCCCGCCGCGTTCGGCGACTGGATCGCCTCGCTGCCCGTGCCGACCGTGCTGCTGGAACGCAGGCCCACCGCGGGCTCCCCGCTGGACGGCCTGGACCGGGTGTGCTCGGACCACGCGCACGGCGTGCTGTTGGCCGTCCGCCACCTGGTGGAGCTCGGGCACGGGGCGCCGCTGCTGATGGCCCGCGCGGACTCCCCGACCGCCGTCGCGGTGCGGTCCGGGTACGCGGAGGCGCTGGCCGTGCTCGGGCTGAGCGCACCGCAGGACGTGATCGATTCCGTACCGGCCGAACTCGCCCCGGACGCCTTCGAGGAGGCGGTGCGGGCGCTGCGCGAGGCGGTCCTGTCGGGGGTGGCGACGGCGGCGCTGATCCACAACGACGTGGACGCGATCCAGGTGGTGCAGCGCCTGGCCGAGCTGGGTGTGCGGGTGCCGGAGGACCTGGCGCTGATCGCCTACGACGACGAGGTGGCGGCCCTCGCGGACACCCCGCTCACGGCGGTGGCGCCACCCAAGCGCGAGGTGGGCCGCCATGCGACGGAGCTGCTGGTGGAGCGGCTGGGCCAGAGCACGGGCGCTCCCCGGCGGCATCTGACGCTGCTGCCGCAGCTGAGGGTCAGGGACTCGTGCGGGGCGCGTCTGCCGTAGGCGCGCCGGAGCGGGCGCTCCCGCGGCCCTCGCACCCGATTTCGCAGGATATCTCATACCCTTCCGTACGCAACTTATCTGATCTTTTTTCGATCAATCGATCTTTCGCTCTTGACTTCGGTCACGACTGGTCCAAGGATCACGGCCAACGCCAATGTCGCCGCCAGTTCAGGAGCCTCGCTGTGAGCCGCAGTCCGAGCAGAACGTCCCTCGCCGTTGTCGGCACCGCCACCGCCCTCGCCCTTCTCACGGCCTGTGGCGGCAGCGGTGACGACGACTCCGCCGCCGGAAGCGACGGCAAGCCCGTCAGCATCACCTTCTGGGGCTGGGCCAAGGGATCCAAGGAGGTCGTTGACGCGTTCAACGCCTCGCACAAGAACATCAAGGTGGTGTACGAGGAGATCCCGTCCGGCAACGCGGGCGGTTACGCCAAGATCTCCAACGCGGTGAAGGCGGGCAACGCCCCCGACCTGGTCTCCATCGAGTACCCGCAGCTTCCGGAGTACGTCAGTCAGGGCGCGCTCCAGGACATCGGCCAGTACTTCACCGAGGACATCCGCAAGAAGCTGCTGCCGCAGGCGGTCGAGCTGACGACGCTCGGCGGCAAGAACTGGGCCGTTCCGTTCGACGCCTCGCCGCAGTCCTTCTACTACCGCAAGGACCTCTTCGAGAAGTACGGCGTCGAGGTCCCCAAGACCTGGGACGAGTTCCGCAAGGCCGCCGAGAAGATCAAGAAGGCCGACAAGAAGGCCCGGATCGGCACCTTCTTCCCCGATGACCCGACCACGTTCCAGGCGATGGCCTGGCAGGCCGGCGCCCAGTGGTACAAGCCCGAGGGCGACACCTGGAAGGTCAGCACCGCCGACGCGGCCACCAACAAGGTCGCCGACTACTGGCAGGGTCTGCTCGACGACGACCTGATCCGCTCCAACGCCTCGTTCAGCCCCGAGTGGACCAACTCCCTCAAGAACGGCGGCACCGTCGGCTACCTCGGCGCCGCCTGGGGCGCGGGTGTCCTCAAGGGCACGCTGCCCGAGCAGAGCGGCAAGTGGGCCGTCGCCCCGATGCCCAGCTGGGACGGCAAGCCCGCCAGCGGCATGCTCGGCGGCTCCACCTTCGCGGTGACCAAGACCAGCAAGAAGGCGAAGGCCGCGGTCGAGTTCGCCACCTGGATGTCGACCACCGAGGAAGGCATCAAGGCCCGCATCGAGTCCGGCACTTCGAGCGCCTTCCCGGCCGCGGCCGCCCTGCGCCCGGTCGCCAAGAAGTCCTTCGACGCCGGGTTCTACGGCGGCGAGGACATCTACCAGGTGTTCGAGGGCGCCGCGACGTCGATCGGCCAGAACTGGAGCTGGGGCCCGACGACCGGCACCACGAACACCACCATGAAGGACCAGTTCGGCAAGGTCGCCAGCGGTGGCACCACCATCAAGGACGCCGTGAAGGCCGGGCACGACGCCACGGTCGCCGAGCTGAAGAAGCGCGGTCTGAAGGTCGAGGACGCAGGCTGATGAAGCGCGCCCGGACGACCAGAGCCGCCGCCATCCTGCTGGGGCCCTTCTTCGTACTGTTCACCGTGGCCATGGTGCTGCCGATCGGTTACGCGGTCTGGCTCAGCCTGTTCACCGAGAAGCAGTCCGGCCTGGGCTTCGGCGGCACCGAGACCGTCTTCAGCGGACTCGACAACTACACGGCGGCCCTGGGCGACCGGGCGTTCCGCGAGGGCTTCGGCGTACTCCTCGGATACTGCCTGTTCTACATTCCGCTGCTGCTCATCGGAGCCCTCGCCCTCGCCCTGCTGCTGGACTCCACGCTGGCCCGGGCCCGCCGGTTCTTTCAGCTCGCGCTCTTCCTGCCGCACGCCGTGCCCGGCATCATCGCCGCGCTGATCTGGGTGTACCTCTACACACCGCAGCTCAGCCCGGTGGTCAGTGCCATGGAGTCCGGCGGGATCGGCTTCGACTTCTTCTCCCCCGAAGGCGCCCTTCCCTCGGTCGTCAACATCGCCCTGTGGGAGTGGCTCGGCTACAACATGGTGATCTTCTACGCCGCGTTGCAGGCGATCGACCGCTCCGTGCTCGAAGCGGCGACGGTCGACGGGGCCGGCGCCTGGCGCGTCGCGCTCAGCATCAAGGTTCCGCTGATCCGCGCCTCCGTCGTGATGGTCGCGCTGTTCACGGTCATCGGCTCGCTCCAGCTGTTCACCGAGCCGCTGATCCTCAACAAGGGGACCGGCTCCGCCGTCACCTCCACCTGGACGCCCAACATGTACGCGTACACCGCGGCCTTCGAACGCAACGACTACGGTCTCGCCGCGGCCGCCTCCATCCTGCTGGCGCTCACGGCCGCGCTGCTGTCCTTCGTCGTCACCCGCTTCACCGGCCGGAAGGGCAAGAAAGCATGAACTCCCCCGCCTCCCGCAGCCGCTGGATGTCGAAGACCGCAGTCAACGGCTTTCTCCTGCTCGCCGTCGTCTACATGCTCTTCCCGCTCGTCTGGCTGGTCACCGCCGCCACGAAGGACACCGGCGGCCTGCTCGCGGGCAACGCCTTCTCCTTCGAGGGCTTCAACCTCGGCGAGAACCTGTCGAACCTGGCCTCCTACGGCGACGGCATCTACTTCCGCTGGTACCTCAACAGCCTCATGTACGCGGGCGGCGGGGCGATCGTCTGCTCACTGATCTGCGTCGCCGCGGGATACGCCTTCGACAAGTACGAATTCCGGGGCAAGGAGAAGCTGTTCGCCCTCGTGCTGATGGGTGTGCTGGTGCCCACCACGGCGCTCGCCCTGCCGATGTACCTCCTGGCCTCCAAGACCGGCCTGGTCAACACCTACTGGTCGGTGCTGATCCCGGTGCTGGTCAACCCGTTCGGCGTGTATCTCGCCCGGGTGTTCAGCACCGGCTACATACCGAACGAGGCCCTGGAGGCCGCCCGTATCGACGGGGCCGGCGAGCTGCGCGTCTTCTGGTCCATCGGACTGCGCATGGTCATGCCGGGCTTCGTGACGGTCTTCCTCTTCCAGTTCACCGCGATCTGGAACAACTTCTTCCTCCCCCTCGTGATGCTCTCGGACCGCAAGCTCTTCCCGCTGAGCCTCGGTCTGTACTCCTGGAACACCAACACCCACGGCGAGCCGAGCTTCTACCCGCTCGTCGTCACCGGGTCCCTCCTCGCCGTCATCCCCCTGATCGTCGCCTTCGTCTCGCTGCAGCGGCACTGGAAGGCCGGACTGACCGCCGGCAGCGTCAAGTGACCTCACCGCGAGCCCTGAGGAGTACGAGTCCCACCATGCCCCACGCCACTGACAACCGGCCGACGGCCCTGCTCGCGATGGGCCCCGGCATCGCCGACCGTCTCCTCGCCGACCGCCACCGCACCCGGCTGGCCGCCCTCACCCGCACCGACCCGCACTTCGTCGCCCACGACCTGGCCGACCCGACGCCCGAGGCGGCCGCCGCGCTCGCCGAGGCCGAGGTGCTGTTCACCTGCTGGGGCGCGACCCCGCTCACCGCCGGGGTACTGGCGGGCGCGCCCCGGCTGCGGGCCGTCGTGCACGCCGCGGGCTCCGTGAAGCACCACATCACCGACGCCTGCTGGGAACGCGGTATCACCGTCACCTCGGCGGCCGGGGCCAACGCCCTGCCGGTCGCCGAATTCACCCTCGCCGCGATCCTGTTCGCCGGCAAGCGGGTGCTGCACTCCGCGGAGCGCTACCGCGGCCTGCGCGCCGAGCACAACTGGCTCGGGGAGCTCGACGGGGCCGGCAACTACCGCCGTACCGTCGGCATCGTCGGCGCCTCCCGGATCGGCCGGCGCGTGATCGAGCTGCTGCGCCCCTTCGACCTGGACGTGCTGCTGTACGACCCGTACGTGGACGGCCCGGAGGCGGCACGGCTCGGTGTACGGCTCACCTCGCTCGACGAGCTGTGCGCGAGCAGCTCCGTCGTCTCGGTGCACGCCCCCCAGCTCCCGGAGACCCACCATCTGATCGGTGCGACGCAGCTGGCCGCCATGGCGGACGCGACGACGCTGATCAATACGGCGCGGGGTTCGCTGATCGACGAGGGCGCGCTGCTGCCCGAGCTGACGGCCGGGCGGCTCCAGGCGGTGCTGGATGTGACGGACCCCGAACTCCCGTCCGCCGACTCGCCGTTGTACACCCTGCCGAACGTGCTGCTCACCCCGCACGTCGCGGGTTCGCTGGGCGACGAGCTGCACCGGATGGCCGACCAGGCGCTGGACGAGCTGGAGCGGTTCGCGGCCGGCCTGCCCTTCGCGGACCCGGTGCACTCCGGGAGCCTGAGCCACTCGGCCTGAATGCCCGAAGGCCCCCTGTCCCACCGTCGAGCGGTGGGGCAGGGGGCCTTCTGCTGCCTTCGGCCTTCCGAGGGCTGCTCGGCCTTCCGAGGGCGGTGAGCCCTCGGCGGCCGGGAGCCGGTGGCCAGGCGTCAGTGCGAGTGGCCGTGACCGCCGTGGCCGGCCTCGGCCTCTTCCTCGGCCGGCTTCTCGACGACCAGGGTCTCGGTCGTGAGCAGCAGCGACGCGATGGACGCGGCGTTCTCCAGCGCGGAGCGGGTGACCTTGACCGGGTCGATGACGCCGGCCTTCACCAGGTCGCCGTACTCGCCGGTCGCGGCGTTGAAGCCCTGGCCCTTGTCGAGCTCGGAGACCTTCGAGGTGATGACGTAGCCCTCGAGGCCCGCGTTCTCGGCGATCCAGCGCAGCGGCTCGACGGCGGCGCGGCGCACGACCGCGACACCGGTGGCCTCGTCGCCGGTCTTGCCGAGGTTGCCGTCCAGCACCTTGACGGCGTGGACGATGGCGGAGCCACCACCGGAGACGATGCCCTCCTCGACCGCGGCGCGGGTCGCGGAGATGGCGTCCTCCAGACGGTGCTTCTTCTCCTTGAGCTCCACCTCGGTGGCGGCACCGACGCGGATCACGCACACGCCGCCGGCCAGCTTCGCGAGGCGCTCCTGGAGCTTCTCGCGGTCCCAGTCGGAGTCGGTGGCGTCGATCTCGGCCTTGATCTGGTTGACCCGGCCCTTGACGTCGCCGGGCTCGCCGCCGCCGTCCACGATCGTGGTGTCGTCCTTGGAGACGGTGACGCGGCGGGCGGTGCCCAGCACGTCCAGACCGGCCTGGTCGAGCTTGAGGCCGACCTCCTCGGCGATGACGGTCGCACCGGTGAGGGTGGCGATGTCGCCGAGCATGGCCTTGCGGCGGTCACCGAAGCCCGGGGCCTTCACCGCGACGGCGTTGAAGGTGCCACGGATCTTGTTGACGACGAGGGTCGACAGCGCCTCGCCCTCGACGTCCTCGGCGATGATCAGCAGCGGCTTGGAGCCACCGGCCTGGATGACCTTCTCCAGCAGCGGGAGCAGCTCCTGGATCGAGCCGATCTTGCCCTGGTGGATCAGGATGTACGGGTCGTCGAGGACGGCCTCCATACGCTCCTGGTCGGTCACCATGTACGGGGACAGGTAGCCCTTGTCGAAGGCCATGCCCTCGGTGAAGTCGAGGTCCAGACCGAAGGTGTTGGACTCCTCGACGGTGATGACACCGTCCTTGCCGACCTTGTCCATCGCGTCCGCGATGAGCTCGCCGACCTGCGGGTCCTGCGCGGAGAGCGCGGCCACGGCGGCGATGTCGGTCTTGTCCTCGATCGGGCGGGCGGTCGCGAGGAGCTCCTCGGACACGGCCTTGACCGCGGCGTCGATGCCCTTCTTCAGGGCGGCCGGGGAGGCACCGGCGGCGACGTTGCGCAGACCCTCGCGGACGAGCGCCTGGGCCAGCACGGTGGCGGTGGTCGTACCGTCACCCGCGACGTCGTTGGTCTTGGTCGCCACCTCCTTCACCAGCTGGGCACCGAGGTTCTCGTACGGGTCGTCGAGCTCGACCTCGCGCGCGATGGTGACACCGTCGTTGGTGATGGTGGGAGCGCCGAACTTCTTGTCGATGACGACATTGCGGCCCTTGGGGCCGATCGTCACCTTGACCGTGTCGGCAAGCTTGTTGACGCCGCGCTCAAGGGCGCGACGGGCGTCCTCGTCGAACTTCAGGATCTTCGCCATGGGAGCTGAGCTTTCCTCTCGAACGAACTGCGCCCCCGACCACCCGGCTGGTTATTCGCGGGGGCCAGGGGCGCAGAACAGAAGCAAACGTGGGTGAATTACTTCTCGACGATCGCGAGCACGTCGCGAGCCGAGAGGACGAGGTACTCCTCGCCGTTGTACTTCACCTCGGTGCCGCCGTACTTGCTGTAGAGCACGACGTCGCCGGTCTTGACGTCGAGCGGAAGGCGCTCGCCGTTCTCGAAGCGGCCCGGGCCCACGGCCAGGACGACGCCCTCCTGGGGCTTCTCCTTGGCGGTGTCCGGAATGACCAGGCCGGAGGCCGTGGTCTGCTCGGCGTCGAGCGGCTGGACCACAATGCGGTCCTCGAGCGGCTTGATCGCAACCTTGGTGCTGGCGGTCGACACGATCCGGTCTCCCCCTTCGGAGATCTCACGGGGTAACAGTCTTTGGGTGGCGACCAGGTCGATCCGTCGTCGCGGGTGCCGGACCTGCCAGTCGCGCAGTACTGCTGGCACTCTCCAGTGGTGAGTGCCAGCACCGAGACTATGACCGGGATTAGCACTCGGTCAAGCGGAGTGCCAATTCAGACGATCGTGGCGTGGCACTTCCGGACACCGGTCCGGACAACAGTCCGGACAACATGGAGGCAACGTACGGACGCACCGGACCGTTCCGTACGACCGTGGGGAGATGACCCGCCCTTCTCCGTACCGGCAGCCGGACCCCGCGTCCGGGCGGCGCCCGTACGAATCGCGCACCGTGAACGGCTGCCTCGATGTGGTGCTCGGGCTGCTGCTGACCCTCCTGGAGGGGCTGATCTGCGCGGTCGCCACCATCCAGCCGGCCTTCTCCCGGGCGGACCTCGACGGCTCGGAGACCACGGGCCCGCCGCCGATGGACTGGACGCCCGTCCTCGTCCTCGGCTCGATCGCCGCGGTGATCGGCCTGATCGCCGTCGTGCTGATCCGCAGCAACTGGCCCCGGGCGGGCGCGCTCCAGGTGCTGGCGGCGCTGGCGCTGTGCGTGGTCACCGTGCAGGCCGGCCACGAGGACTACCGCCGCTCGCACCCGGCGCCCGCGCCCGCTCCCTCGTACGGTCCCGGCCGGACCGACCACCAGTGCCTCAGTGGCGGCGACAGCCGCGAGTGCCGGGACTCCGGCAGCTGACCGCAGGAGATCACGACCATCGACCCCGACTCGCCGTGATCACCGTGCGCGGGCGGGCCCGCCGCGGGCGTCCGCTGCGGGTGATGCACCTTCTGGGCGGCCTTGCGGCCCAGCCGTTCGATCGGGTCCACCGACTGGGCGCAGCCGGTGGCGGCCAGGAGCGCACCGGCCGCCAGCAGTCCGGCCAGCAGCCGGTGCGCCTTTCTCATACGTAGTCCTCCAGCCGGGCCACGGCGTATCCCCGGTCCGTGACGGTCTTCATGACCGCCCGGACCAGGTCGGCCATGCTGCCGCCCCATTCACCGCGCCCCCGGAAATGGGTGAGGATGATGTCGCCCGGGTGCAGGTCCTGGTCCTCCTCGCGCCACTCCATGTGGTCCGGGAACGCCTCGGCGTTCCAGAGGGGCACGGCCTTGATCCCGCAGGACTGCGCGATGCGGAGGGTGTCGCCGTTGTAGTTGCCGTACGGCGGGCGGAAGAGGACGGGCCGCTTGCCGAACTGCTTCTCGATGATCTCCTGCTGGTGGCAGATCTCGCGTTCCTGCTCGTCGTACGGGAGTCCGGGCAGATAGGGGTGGTTGAGCGTGTGGTTGTTGATGGAGACGCCCAGCCGCTGGGCCTCGCCGAAGTACCCGTAGTTGTCGCTCACCTCGTAGTCGCTGAGGAAGGCGCTGTACGGGATGTCCAGCTCGTCCATCATCTGCAGCAGCTCGGGGTCCTTCTCGGAGCCGTCGTCCATCGTCAGGAAGACGATCCGGTCTTTGGTCGGGACGGTGGTGAAGACCGGCGGCAGCGAGTCGTTGCCGCCCTTCACCTCGAACCCCTCGCGGGTGGTGATGCGCGGCTTCACGGCGGGTGGCGGCGGTGCGATCAGCGGCGTCCTCTCCAGCCCCCACTTCTTGGCGAGCGCCGCCCGCACGGCCGGAGCGAGCTGCGCGTTCTCATGGGACCCGTCGGGTGCGCGGCCCTGGCCGGGCCGCTGTCCGGGGCCGCCCGGGTGCCCGGCGGCGGGGTTCGAACCAGGGTTCGGCTCCGGGTTCCCGGCCAGGGGCCGGTCCCGGTGTTCGGTGTCGCCCGCCTGTTCGCCGGCCCCGGAGGCACAGCCGGAGCCGACCGCGGCGACCAGGAGTGCGGCCAGGACGGCGCAGGCGGGCCGGTGCGCGCCCGAGCCCCGGTCGCGCCCGGACCGGGGCATGCCCGGCTCGCTCCGTTTCATGGTGTTTTTTTCGTTTTGTCGTACAAGCTGCATGGCGCCGCATACTGCCAGCACTGGACGGGCCTCCCGGCCCGACACCGCCGCCGGGCCCGCCGCTCTACCCGGCTGGCTCACAATGGGGCGGGTGAACGCTCTCGCCCCGAACGACCCGTCCGACGCCAGCGACCCGTCCGCCGCCGACGACCGGTCCGACGCCCCCGGCCCCATCGCCGCCTTCCAGGCCCTGCGCACCCCCGAGGGCACCGCGCTCCTGGACGGACTGCGGTCGTACGACCCCTCCCAGGAACTCGCCACCGCCACCCGGCTGCGCCGCTCCCACCCGGCCGCCCTGGTCTCGGCGGCACTGGGCCAGGCGCGACTGCGGCAGCGGGCGGTGGCGAAGTTCGGCGCCGAGGACGCGTACCGGATGTTCTTCACGCCCAACGGCGTCGAGCAGGCGACCCGTACGTCGGTGGCCACCCATCGCGCACGGCGGTTCGCCGCGGGCGGGGTGCGCAGCGTCGCCGATCTCTGCTGCGGGATCGGCGGCGACGCGCTCGCGCTCGCGCGGGCGGGCATCCGCGTGCTCGCCGTCGACCGCGACCCGCTGACCGCGGAGGTGGCCCGTGCCAACGCCGCCGCGCTGGGCCTGGACGGTCTGATCGAGGTGCGGTGCGCCGATGTCGCGGGAGTCGACACCTCGTCGTACGACGCGGTCTTCGTCGACCCGGCCCGGCGCGGCGGGCGGGGCCGGATCTTCGACCCCGAGGCGTACTCGCCGCCGCTCTCCTGGGCGACCGGTGCCGCGCTCGCGGCTCCCCGGGCCGCCCTGAAGATCGCCCCGGGCATCCCGCACGAGGCGATCCCGGCGCAGGCGGAGGCCGAGTGGATCTCGGACGGCGGCGACGTGAAGGAGGCGGTGCTCTGGTTCGGCGAGGGCTTCGCGGCCGGTTCGTACCGCGCCACCGTGCTCCCGGCCGGGGCCACCCTGTGGTCCGCGGCCCCGCCGCCCGCCCCGCCGGTCGGCCCGGTGGGCCGCTATCTGTACGAGCCGGACGGCGCCGTCATCCGCGCCCATCTGGTCGCCGACCTCGTCGAGCGGTGCGAGGGCCGGCTGCTCGACGAGACGATCGCGTACATCACGAGCGACGAGCCGTACGAGTCCCCGTACACCTCCGGGTACGAGATCACCGACCAACTCCCCTTCAACATGAAGAAGCTGAAGGCGCTGCTGCGGGAGCGGAAGGTGGGCGTGCTGACCGTCAAGAAGCGCGGCTCGGCGGTCGAACCGGAGGAACTGCGCCGCAGGATGAAGCTCCAGGGGCCCGAGTCCGCGACGGTCTTCCTGACCCGGGTGGCCGGGGCACCGACGATGCTGATCGGCCACCCGCTGGCCCGCCCGGCCTGACCGGACGGGCGGACGGGCGGCCGTCAGGCGAGGTCGGTCAGGTCCTCGGCGTACACCTGCGATAGCGGCTGAGGGCCCACGTACTGCTGGCAGTTGCACTGTCCGGACTCGAAACGGACCGGCTTCTTGGCCTCGTCCCAGGCCGTCGGCACCTCGACCCGCTCATGGCACTTGCCCTGCTTGTCGTGCTTGGCGAGATGGTGGGTGCAGCCGCAGACCGGCTCCGGCGGCCTGTTCGCCGCTTCGAGCGCCAGCCGCTCCTGCTTGGCCGCGTCGAGCAGTTCCAGCTTGCGGTCGTGCCGGTTGCGCAGCGCCGTACGGACGTTGTCGACGGCCCATCCGAAGCCGCCCGTCCAGAAGATGATGAGCACCCACCAGTACCACTCCATGTCGCCCTCCCCCGGCGTGACCCATGTGTCCCGTCAGGATAGGTCCGCGGTCAGCGGTGGGCGCCGCCCCCGACGGAGATCAGCGGCTGCGGGGCGGGCGCCCCGGCCAGTACCCGCCGCACCCAGCGCCGGTGGGCGGACGCCTTGACGAGGCCGATGAGTCCGACGAGCCAGCCGATCAGCCCGAGCCCCATGACCAGGGCGACCATGCTGTAGGTGGATCTGCCCGGGGTGGCGGTCGCCGGGACCACGAAGCACGTGACCGCCCCGACCCCGCACAGCACGGAGGACATCAGCATCCAGGCGGTGCCGGCGCCCGGCATCCGCAGCGCCGCGTCACCTGCCGGATCGCGGTCCAACCCGCCCCAGGCGTCGAGCAGTCGGCGGATCCTGCGGTCCCGGCGCAGGCCGATGACGACGAGGACGACCGCGGGCACCATGCAGCAGACACCCATGGCGGCGATGATCACACCGACCCCGGCGCTGATGACGTCGTACGACTCCTCGAAGGTGACGAGCGCCGTGCCCACCAGGAGCCAGCCGAGCGCGCAGATCGCACCCCACAGCCACAGCATCGCCAGCTGCCCCGGCGAGACATGGGCCTTCACCAGCGCCCCGAGCACCGCGGCCCGGTCGGCGAGCAGCGCCTCCCGGTCGGGCCAGGAGCGTATTTCCACGGGCGGCGGCGGTGGCGGCAGCTGTGCGCGTCGAGACATGGGCATGACCCTACCGACCGTGCCCGCAGGCCGGTTAAGGCGTTTCTCAGGTGTTGCTCACGCGTTGCGCAACGCCTCGATGTCCAGCTTCCGCATGCCCGTCATCGCCTTCATGGCCCGCGCGGCCTTGTCGGGGTCCGGGTCGGACAGCGCCTCTTCGAACCCGCGGGGCACGAGCTGCCAGGACAGGCCGTACTTGTCCTTGAGCCAGCCGCACTGCCCCTCCTCGCCGTCCGCGGTGAACTCGGCCCACAGGGTGTCCACCTCTTCCTGCGTGGCGCAGTCCACGGAGAGCGAGATCGCCTCGGTGAAGGGGAACTGCGGGCCGCCGTTGAGCGCGACGTACTCCTGGTCGGCCAGCCGGAACCGGACGGTCATGACCGATCCCGTCTCCCCCGGCCCGGCCCCGGGGTAGTACGTCGTCCTGAGCACCTCGGAGTCGCCGCCGAAGACGGACACGTAGTAGTTCGCGGCTTCCTCGGCCTGGGTGTCGAACCACAGGAAGGTGGTGATCTTCTGCACGGTCTGCTCCTGTCGGGTGGTACGGGAGGCTGTGGAAGGTGGACCCGTGCGTCGGCCGGAACTCATCGGCCGTCGCGGGCCGGATGTTCCGCGCGCTCCAGGAGCATCGTCCGTTCCCGTTCGTTGCGGGCCAGTCCGGCGGCCCGTAAGAACTCCGCCCGCGCCTCGTCCGTACGCCCCGTCCTGGCCAGCAGGTCCCCGCGCACGCTGGGCAGCAGGTGGTAGTCCCGGAGCGCCGGGTCGTCGGTCAGGGCGTCGACCAGGGCGAGTCCGGCGGCCGGGCCCCGCGCCATCGAGACGGCCACGGCCCGGTTCAGCTCGACGACCGGGGACGGCGCGATCGCGGCGAGGCGGTCGTAGAGGGCGGCGATGGTGGTCCAGTCGGTGTCCTGGTACGTCACGGCGCGCGCGTGGCAGGCGGCGATCGCGGCCTGCACGGTGTACGGGCCGAGCCCGGCCCCCTGACCGGTCGCCGCCACGGCCCGCTCCAGGGCCGCGATCCCGCGCCGGATCAGCAGGCGGTCCCAGCGGGCCCGGTTCTGGTCGGCGAGCAGCACCGGCGCACCGTCCGGACCGGTCCTGGCGGCGGTGCGCGAGGCCTGGAGCTCCAGCAGCGCCGCCAGTCCGTGGACCTCGGGCTCCCGCGCCATCAGGCCGGCGAGCACCCGGGCCAGCCGCAGCGCGTCCTCGCAGAGCGCCGGGCGCAGCCAGTCGTCGCCCGCGGTCGCCGCGTAGCCCTCGTTGAAGATCAGGTAGATGACTTCGAGCACGGAGCCGAGGCGGGCGGCGCGCTCCGGTCCGTACGGCACCTCGAAGGGGATGCCCTCGCGGCCCAGGGTCCGTTTCGCCCGGACGATGCGCTGGGCGACGGTCGGTTCGGGGGCCAGGAACGCGCGGGCGATCTCCTCGGTGGTGAGTCCGCCGAGGAGCCGCAGGGTGAGGGCGATCCGGGCCTCGGTGGAGAGCACCGGGTGGCAGGCGGTGAAGATCAGCCGGAGGAGATCGTCGTCGATGTCGTCGGTTTCCGGCGGCTCGGGCGGCGGCACGTCCTCCAGGGACCGCCCCACCTCGGCGAGCTTGCGCGCGTAGGTCTCCTTGCGGCGTACGAGGTCGATCGCGCGGTGTCTGGCGGTGGCCATGAGCCAGGCGCCCGGCCGGTCCGGGACACCTGACTCCGGCCACTGCTCCAGTGCGGCCACCAGGGCGTCCTGCGCGAGTTCCTCGGCGATGCCCACGTCCCGCACGATGCGGGTGACACCTGCGATGATCCGCGCCGACTCGATCCTGAAGACCGCCTCGACCGCTTCGGCCGCCGGCTCTGGACTTGCTGCCGTCATGATCACTCATCACAGCAGCCGTGCCGGGGCGGGGCAAGCGGGCCGGTCGGACAGGTCTCAGGCGCCCAGGGTGGTCTCGTCGATCTGGCGGACCTCGGAGGTCACGGTCCAGTTCTCCGGGTGGGTCCGCAGGAACCGCCGGGTCCACTCCAGGGCCTCCTCCTTGTCCTTGGTCTGGAGGATGGCGTAGCCGCCGACGACCTCCTTGGTCTCGGTGAAGGGCCCGTCGGTGTGGGTGAGCTTCCCGCCGGACCAGGTGACCCTGGTCCCCTGGGAGGTCGGGGTGAGCCCGGCCGTCTCCAGCATGACGCCGGCCTTGGTGATCTCCTCGAACAGCGCGCCCATGCGCGCCTCGAACCCGGGGTCCGGGTCGTCGAAGGGAAGGCTCTGCTCGTCGATGCGGATCAGTGACATGAAGCGCGGCATGGTGACTCCTGGGTCGGGAGGGCGGGGGCTCTCCCCGCCTCTCACCCTTGCGTCGAACGGGACCCGGCCGGATCGACAGCTCCCGGGAAATTCTTCTGAGAATCTTCCGGCCCGGCCACCGGAGCGGTCTCCGGGGCCCTCGCCGACACCTTCGGGAGCAGCACCAGGGCCACCAGCGCCGCGACCACGAGCAGCCCGGCGCAGACCCAGAACGCCGCCGAGTACCCGGCCGCCAGGTCGGCCGGGCGGTGCCCGTCGCCGGTGACCCGGGCGGCGACGGTGACCAGGACCGCGAGGCCCAGCGAGCCGCCGACCTGGCGGGCGCTGTTCAGCAGCCCGGAGGCCATGCCCGTCTCTTCGGGCGCCACATCGGTCGTGGCCGCCGTGCCGAGCGGTACGAAGCACATCCCGACACCGATGCTGCAGACCAGTGACGGGCCGAGGATCGAGAGCAGGAAGCCGCCGTCGGCCCGCGCGGTCGCCGCGTATCCGGCGAGGCCGAGCGCGGCCAGGAAGGCGCCGAGCGCCAGCAGCCGTCCGGTGCCGAGCGCCGCGACCGTACGGGTGGCGACGACCGAGCCGACGACGACGCCCACCGAGAACGGCAGGAAGGCGACACCGGCGGCGGTCGGCCCGTAGTCGAGCACCTGCTGCATGTAGAGCGAGACGAAGTAGAACGCGGCGAACTGCCCGGAGCTCAGCAGCAGGCAGATGAGGTTCGCGCCCAGGACCGGCCGCTGTGCCAGCAGCCCGGGACGGAGCAGCGGGGAGCGGGTGCGCAGCTCGACGGCGACGAAGGCGGTCAGCAGCAGCGCGGCGGCGCCGAGCGTGCCCAGCGTCCGGGGCGACCCCCAGGAGTCGGTCGAGGTGCGTACCAGTCCGAGGACGAGCAGCGTCGTACCCGTGGTGGCCAGCAGCGCTCCCAGCACGTCGAGCCGGGCGCCGGTCCGGGCCCGTTCGCCCCGCAGCCCGGCGCGCACGGCTCCCACCAGCGCGAAGCCCACGATCGGCACGTTCACCAGCATCACCGCGCGCCAGCCCGCGGCGTCGGTGAGCACCCCGCCGGCGAGCACGCCGACCGCGCCGCCCGCCGCGCCCGCCATGCCCCACAGCCCCAGGGCGCGGGAGCGGGCGGGCCCGGCCGGGAAGGCCAGGGCGATCAGCGCGAAGGCGACCGGGGCGAGCGCCGCGGCGCCGACGCCCTGCACCGCCCGCGCGGCGATCAGCGTGCCGGGCGACCGGGCGAACCCGCCGGCCAGGCTCGCCGCGCCGAACAGCACCAGGCCCGCCATCAGGATCCGGCGGCTGCCGAGCAGATCGGCGAGCCGCCCGCCGAGCATCAGCAGCCCGCCGAAGGCCAGCGCGTAGGCGTTCACCACCCAGAGCAGCCCCTGGGGCGTGAAGCCGAGGTCGCCGCGCATGTCCGGCAGTGCCACGTTCACCACCGACATGTCCAGCGCCACCATGAACTGCACGACAAGGGCCACCACCAGCAGCCAACGCGTGTGCCGTGACTGTTCGTCCACGACCCGCCCCTTCCTTCGCGATCACCGGTCGGATCATTACTATACGCGTATAGAAATTAATCGCCAGGGAACCCCGAAAGGCGTGGGGACAGCGGGACGGGAGACAATGCCGGGGTGTCAGGGACAGAGAAGAAGCAGGCGCCGGGGGCGGACCGGGCTCCTGCGAAACGATCCGTGGGACGGCCGCGCAGGCTCGACCCGGACGCGATGGTCGCCACCGCGCGCCGCATCATCGAGGAAGAGGGCGTGGACGCCCTGAGCATGCGGCGGGTGGCGAAGGAGCTCGGCTCCACGCCGATGGCGCTCTACCACTACGTGCAGGACAAGGACGAGCTGCTGATGCTCACCCTGTCGGGCACCGCGGCCGCCTTCCCCCGCCCCGAACTGCCCGAGGACCCGCGCGAACGGCTGCTGGCCGTGGCCGTGCACATGCACGGCATCCTGGAGCGGATCCCGTGGGTGCTGGACATCCTGGCGCTGGGCGAGCTGACCGACAAGAACGCGCTGTGGATGGTCGAGGAGATCATCGACTCGGCGCTCGCCTGCGGCCTCTCCCCCGCCCGGGCGGTACGCGCGTACCGGACGATCTGGAGCTACGTCTACGGCGACCTGATATTCCGCCGGGCCGCCGAACGCCGCGCGCAGACCCCGCCGAGCAGGCGCTACTTCCCCGAGATGGTCACGGAACAGGACGCGGCGACGCTGCCCCGGCTCGCCGCGATCAAGGACGACTGGCGCGCGTACGCCGCCGACTACGACGTGGCGGACGAACTCGACGCGATCATCCGGGGACTGATACCCCGGGACGCCGCTTCCGACTGAGGGACTGGGGGCAGGTCACCCGGTGGCGGCCCCGGCGTCCCCCAGCGACTCGAAACGCCAGCGGTGCACCGGGCGGGCGATCAGCTCGGCGTCCGGTTCCGGGAGTTCGGGCAGCTCGTCGCCGTACGCGCCCTCCCACCAGGTGATGACCAGGACCCGGTCCTGCGGGGCGCGCAGCAGCTCGCGGCGGAGCGGCTCGCGGGCCAGCTCCGCCGAACGGGCCCGCGCCCACTCCAGGAGTTCGGCGCCCCGGCCGTCGGCGGCACGGGCCTCCCACATCAGGGCGACGGTCATGAGTAGAGGTTGTCCTTGCTGATCTCGTGGACGTGGTCGTGATCGTGGGTGTGCGCTTGGGCGCCCGGTACGTGGGTGTCGGTCACCGGCAGCGAGGAGTCCGCGGACAGCTCCAGGTCCGAGGCCGGCCGGTTCCGGGCGACCATCTCCGCGCCCAGCGCCGCGACCATCGCGCCGTTGTCCGTGCACAGCCCGGGGCGCGGCACCCGCAGCCGGATGCCGGCCCGCTCGCACCGCTCCTCGGCCAGCGCCCGCAGCCGCGAGTTGGCCGCGACCCCGCCGCCGATCATCAGGTGGTCGACGCCCTCGTCCTTGCAGGCCCGGACGGCCTTGCGGGTGAGCACGTCCACCACGGCCTCCTGGAAGGACGCCGCCACGTCCCGTACCGGCACCTCCTCGCCCGCCGCGCGCTTGGCCTCGATCCAGCGGGCCACCGAGGTCTTCAGACCCGAGAAGGAGAAGTCGTAGGCGGGGTCGCGCGAACCGGTGAGCCCGCGCGGGAACGCGATCGCGGCCGGGTCACCCTCCTTCGCCAGCCGGTCGATGACCGGGCCGCCGGGGAAGCCCAGGTTCAGCACCCGGGCGATCTTGTCGAAGGCCTCGCCTGCCGCGTCGTCGATGGTCGCGCCGAGCGGCCGTACGTCATTGGTGATGTCCGGCGCGAGCAGCAGCGAGGAGTGGCCGCCGCTGACCAGCAGCGCCATCGTCGGCTCGGGCAGCGGGCCGTGCTCCAGCTGGTCCACGCAGATGTGCGAGGCGAGGTGGTTCACCCCGTAGAGCGGCTTGTTCAGCGCGTACGCGTACGCCTTCGCCGCCGACACGCCGACCAGCAGCGCGCCCGCGAGCCCGGGGCCCGCGGTGACGGCGATGCCGTCGAGGTCGCGGGCGCTGATCCCGGCGTCCTTCAGGGCACGCTCGATGGTGGGGACCATCGCCTCCAGGTGGGCGCGGGAGGCGATCTCCGGGACGACGCCGCCGAAGCGGGCGTGGGTGTCGACGCTGGAAGCGACGGCGTCGGCGAGCAGGGTGGTGCCCCGGACGATGCCGACGCCGGTCTCGTCGCAGGAGGTCTCGATGCCGAGTACGAGCGGTTCGTCAGCCATCAGTCAGTCTCTGTTTCTTGTACGTGTTCTTGTACGTGGAGGCGCATGACGAGTGCGTCGATGTTGCCCGGCTGGTAGTAGCCGCGCCGGAAGCCGATCGGTTCGAAGCCGAAGCGTTCGTACAGCTTCTGGGCCCGGGTGTTGTCGACGCGGACTTCGAGGAGCACCTCGGCGCACTCGAAGGCCGTGGCGTGCTTCAGCAGGTCGGTCAGGAGCACCGAGCCGAGGCCGCCGCCCCAGTGGTCGCGGGTGACGCCGATCGTCTGTACGTCGGCGAGGTCGCCGGCCGCGGCGAGGCCCGCGTAGCCGACGATCCGGCCGGTGACGGGGTCCTCGGCGACGACGTAGCGGCGGGTGGCCC
Organism: Streptomyces sp. NBC_00376; assembly: GCF_036077095.1. NCBI lineage: Bacteria > Bacillati > Actinomycetota > Actinomycetes > Kitasatosporales > Streptomycetaceae > Streptomyces > Streptomyces sp. NBC_00376. Next base: position 3,565,789 of record NZ_CP107960.1, read on the forward strand.
GGGAGCCCCGGGAGTGCGCCAGCTCGGACCAGAACATGCCGGCCGACCAGGCGTCGTCCGGGAACAGCTCGTGTTCGAGCTCCAGCACCGGATCGATGTCCCACCAGCGCATCTCGCGCAGAGCGGCAGTCGTGGTCGTCACTTCGGAGTGACCACCTTGTAGTTCTTCGGCACCTGGGCGTCGGGCCTGCGGAGGTAGAGCGGCTGCGGCGGCAGCAGTTCCGCGCCCGCGGCGAGCCGCTCGGCGGCGAGGGCGGCCAGCGCTCCGGCGCTGACGTGCTCGGGCCCCCGGGCGTCCGGGAACGCCTCGGGGTAGAGCACCGCGCCCGCGCCGACGACGGGCAGTCCGGCGAGCTGTCCGGCGATGTCGGCGGGCCGGTCGACGGCGGGCCCGGTGACCCGGGTGCGCGCGTCGTCGTATCTCGCCCAGTAGACCTCCTTGCGGCGGGCGTCCGTCGCGACGGCGAACGGCCCCTCCAGCCCGGTCAGCCCCGCGGCGTACGCGAGACCGTCCAGGGTGCACAGCCCGTGCACCGGCACGGAGAGGGCGGAGCCGAAGGTCGCGGCGGTGACCAGGCCGACCCGGAGCCCGGTGTACGGACCGGGGCCGACGCCGACGACCACGTCCGTCACGGCGTCGAGTTTCACCCCGGCCCCGGCGAGGACCCGGTCGACGGCGGGCAGCAGCAGCTCCCCGTGCCTTCGGGCGTCGACCTGACCGGACTCGGCGACGACGGAGGTCCCGTCGTGCAGGGCGACGGTGACGGCGGGGGTTGCGGTATCCACGGCGAGCAAGAGCACGCAAACAGCCTACGGCTCCGCCGACGGGGGTACGGCGCCCCGTACGGCGTCCCGGCACGCCCGGCCCCGGCTGCTACCGTCACCGTGCACACGCGGGTACGACGTAAACGCTAAACGCTTGTACGACATACGGAAGCGAAAGGGGCGCGCACGGTGTCTAGGGGCAGCTCGGGAATCGTGGCCGGGCTCACTGCGGCGGCGCTGGTCGCCGTCGGCGTCCTGGCCTTCCAGGCGTCGGCGCACGTCCCCGACAACCTCGCGGCCCCCAAACCGAAGCCCTCCGCCACCGCCACCGAGCACGCGAAGCCGAAGGAGAAGTCGCGCCCGGCCGCGCTCCCCAAGGGCTCCGGCACCGGGAAGCGGGTCGTGTACGCCCTGGAGGACCGTCGTGTGTGGCTCGTCGACGCGGACGGCAAGGTGGCCCGGACCTTCGAGGTCATGCCGAGCGCGCTGAGCCCGCTGCCCGGGACCTACACCGTGGGCACCCGCCAGGGCACCCCCACCAAGGGCTCGGACGGCGTGATGATCGAGCACGTGGTGCGGTTCGCGATGGTGGACGACGCGGCCGTCGGGTTCAGCGCGGCGGTGGACGGCTCGATGGAGAGCCCGGACCCGACGCTGAAGACGGGTGGCGTGCGGATGTCCCGGCCCGACGGGGACGCCATGTGGGACTTCGCGATGGTCAGCACGAAGGTGGTCGTCGTCCCGTAGCGGCCGGCCCCGCCGCTGTTCCGCAGCGGTTCGCCGCCGTTCCGCCCCCGCCCCATGACACGCACGCGCTATGCCGCGTCGCGCCGGGACGGCAGCTCCTCCGCCTCTTCCCCGGCCGGCTCGACCGGTGGTGTGGACACCGCCGTGGCGGCGGCGCACGAGGCCAGCAGATCCTTCATCGACGGGGCGGACGGCGGCTGCGTCCGCGGCTGCGAGTCACGCTCGGGCGTCGGCATGGATGCCTCCTGGAGCTCCGGTGGAGGTCGTGGTTAGGCGAACCTAACCAGGTCTCCCGTCCATGTGACCACGACCGCCGCTCTCCGCGCAACAATTTACCGACGGCTTGTCGGAAAGAATTCCGGACGGCTGGATTCACACACGGACGAGCGCCCGGAAGGCCGACGGCGCGGTGAGCGAGGGACCGTCCAGCGGGAGACCCGCCCGCCCCGGCGGTTCAGTGGCCCATCGCCTCGCGCAGTCCCGCCCAGCGCGCGCCGATCCCGACCAGCGTCACCTCGCGCCGTTCGTCGTCCGTGTCGCCGACCGCGCGGTCGATCACCACCTGGAGCCGGTCCTCGGACAGTTCCTCGACCTTGCCGTCGCCCCACTCCACGACCACCACCGACTCCGGCAGCGACACGTCCAGGTCCAGGTCCTCCATCTCGTCGAGCCCGCCGCCCAGGCGGTACGCGTCGACGTGGACCAGTGCCGGGCCGCCGGTCAGCGACGGGTGGACGCGGGCGATCACGAAGGTGGGGGAGGTGACCGCGCCACGCACGCCCAGGCCCTCGCCCAGGCCCCTGGTCAGCGTCGTCTTGCCTGCGCCGAGCTCTCCGGTGAGCATCACGAGATCGCCCGGCCGCAGGATCCCGGCGATCCGGCGGCCGAGTGCCTGCATCCGTTCGGGGGACTCGACGGCCAGGCCCAGGGTGACGGTGGCGGACGCGGCGTCCTCGACGAGCTCAGTCGCCGGGCTGTTGTGCGGTGCTTCCATGTCCGCCAACGTTAGCCGTTGCCGGCACTGCTCCGATGCGTACCAGCAGGTCCGCCAGCCGGTCCGTGACCGTCTCGGGGTGCTCCAGCATCACCAGATGGCCGGCGTCCGGGACGATGACCAGCTCCGCGTCCGGGAGCTGGTCCGCGATGGTCTCGCTGTGCGAGCTGGGCGTCACCAGGTCCTTGTCGCCCGCCAGGATCAGCACCGGGACGTCGCGGAAGGCGGGCAGTGCGCCGCTCTTGTCGTGTTCGGTGAAGGCCGGGTAGAACTCGGCGACCACGTCGATCGGGGTGGACTCGATGAGCCGCTCGGCGAACCGCTCCACCGCCGGATCGACGTCCCGCGAACCGAACGAGTACCGCTTGATCAGCCCGGCGAAGAGGTCGGCGGTCGCCCGGCGGCCCCGTTCCACCAGCTCGGCCTGGGAGCCGAGCGCCCTGAGCACCCCGGGCAGCACCCGGCGCACCGCGTTCACGCCCGCGACCGGCAGCCCGAAATCGACCTCGCCCAGCTTCCCGCTCGATGTGCCGACCAGGGCGACGGCGGCGACCCGGTCCCGGATCAGCGCGGGGTACTGGTCGGCGAGGGCCATCATCGTCATGCCGCCCATCGAGTGCCCGACCAGCACCAGCCTGCCTTCGGGGGCCGCCGCGTCGATGACCGCCTTCAGGTCGCGGCCGAGCTGGTCGATGCCGACCGTCACGCCCTGCGCATGGGCCCGGCCGCGCTCGGAGCGGCCGTGGCTGCGCTGGTCCCAGTGGACGGTGCGGACCAGGCCGCGCAGCGCCGCCCGCTGGAAGTGCCAGGAGTCCTGGTTGAGGCAGTAGCCGTGGCTGAAGACCACGGTGACGGGGGCGGGGGCCTTGCGGCCGAAGAGCCTGCGGCGGCGGGTGCCGGGGGCGGCGGCGCCCCCGGCACCCGCGTCGGTCCCCACGGCGCCGTCCGGTTCGACCTCGTCGACCTCGTAGTACAGCTCGGTGCCGTCGTCGGCCGCGGCCCGGCCGGGCAGGCCGCGCAGCGAGCCGTACGGTCCGGTGGCGTCCAGCGCCAGCCTGGCCCTTCTGCGCATGCCCCGGCCGACGGTGAGCCGCTCGACCGCGACACCGGCGGCGGCGCCCGCCGCGATCACGCCTATGGCGGCTCCGGCGATCCCCGCCCGGCGCCAGCCGACCGCCGTAGCGGCCGTCGTCACCGCGTCCCCCGCACCGATCTCGCTCACCGTGCCGCGCTCCTCGTCGGTCGTATCCGTCAGGTCAGGGCCGGGCTGTTCCGGTCGTGATCCGATCGTGCCTGGTCAGCGGCGCCTGATCGGTCAGGACTCGGCCGGGGTGGCGTGCAGATGCACGCGCGGTACGCGGGTGCCGATCCGGGTGACGATCTCGTACGCGATCGTGTCGGCCGCCTGCGCCCAGTCCTCGGCGCTCGGCTCGCCCCGGTCCCCCGGGCCGAAGAGCACCGCCTCGCTGCCGACCTCGACCTCGTCCCCGTCGAGATCGACGACGAACTGGTCCATGGCCACCCGGCCGGCGATCCGCCGGGTGACGCCGCCGACCAGGACCGGGGCACGGCCGGAGGCATGGCGCGGGATGCCGTCCGCGTAGCCGACCGGCACCAGGCCCAGGGTGGTCTCGGCGGAGGTCGTGTAGTGGTGGCCGTAGCTGATCCCGTGACCGGCCGGCACCTGCTTGACCAGGGCGACCGAGGCGATGAGCGTCATGACGGGGCGCAGTCCGAAGTCGGCCGGGGTGCCCAGCTCGGGGCTGGGCGAGATGCCGTACATCGCGATCCCGGTCCGGACCAGGTCGAAGTGGGCCTCGGGGATCGTCAGCGTCGCCGGGGAGTTGGCCATGTGGCGCACCTCGGGGTCGACGCCCTCCTTCTCCGCGTGCGCCACCATGTCCCGGAACAGGGCCAGCTGGGCTGCGATGGAGGGGTGGCCCGGCTCGTCGGCGCAGGCGAAGTGGGACCACAGGCCGGTGATCCGTACGGTGCCCGCGTCCTCGGCATCGCGGGCGGCGGCGACGAGCTCCGGCCAGTCCGCGGGCTGGCAGCCGTTGCGCCCGAGGCCGGTGTCGGCCTTGAGCTGGATCCGGGCCGGGATGCCCGCCTCGGTGGCCGCGGCCACGACCTCGCGCAATGCCCACATCCCGCTCACCGACACGTCGATGTCGGCCTCGATCGCCTCGCGCCAGGGGCCGCCCGGGGTCCACAGCCAGCACATCACCCGGCCGCCGAGTCCGGCGGCCCGCAGGGCGAGCGCCTCCTGCGGGGTCGCGGTGCCCAGCCAGGTCGCACCGGCCTCCAGCGCGGCGCGGGCGCAGGGCACCGCCCCGTGCCCGTACGCGTCGGACTTGACGACGGCCATGAGTTGCGCGCCCGCCGCCCGTGCGCGCAGCACACGCACGTTTGCGCGCAATGCGGCGAGGTCGATCTCGGCACGGGCTCTCAAGGACGCTGTCTCGTTCATCGCGCCCAGTCTCTCAGAGGCGCCCGGCGGAGCCCTCGGGCGGCGGGTCGCCCGGCCGTCCCTCAGCGGTGGTGCAGCTCGTGTTCCAGGTGGTCGACGATGACCGGGACATGGCTGTGAGGTACGTCCTTGACCGCCGTGATCAGTGTCACCGGGCCGCCCTCCTCGACGAGTTCGACCAGTTCCCGGACGGCCGCCGTGTGGACGGGGTCGGCCAGTTCGGCGCGGTAGCGGTCGACGAACTCGTCGTAACGGGTGCCGGTGCGGTCCTCGTGGTACCAGTCGCGCAGTTCGTTCGACGGGGTGATCTCCTTGAGCCACTTGTCGATCGCGGCCCTCTCCTTGGACTCGCCGCGCGGCCAGAGCCGGTCGACGAGGACGCGGGTGCCGTCGGCGTCCTCCTTCGGCTCGTACACCCGGCGTACGCGTACCTCGCTGTTGCTGCCCACGGTCGGCCCTCCTGTCGGCTGCGGTCGGTGGCTGCTGGGCCCAGGATCACTCAGGCCCGTACGTCTCGCCACGCCGCCGGGATCGCCTCGGCGACGTCCTGCGCGGCGACGGGCGAGCCGTCGGAGGCGTGGCGGGCGGCGAGCCCGTGCAGATGAGCGCCGGCCGACGCGGCGTCGCGCGGGGCGAGGCCCGCGGCGAGCAGGGAGCCGGTCAGTCCGGACAGGACGTCGCCGCTGCCCGCCGTGGCCAGCCAGGAGGTGCCGGTCGGATTGACCCGTACAGGAGTGGCCGGGTCGCCGGTGGCGACCAGGGTCGTCGAGCCCTTGAGCAGGACCGTGGCGCGGTAGCGGGCGGCCAGCTCCCGTACGGCAGCGAGCCGCCCCGCCTCGACCTCCTCGCGCGGGACGCCGAGCAGGGCCGCGGCCTCACCGGCGTGCGGGGTGAGGACGGTCGGCGCGGTGCGCTCCCGTACGGCACCGGCGTCCAGAAGCCGCAGCCCGTCCGCGTCCACCAGCACCGCGACTTCCGTCGCGAGCACGTCCCGGACCGCCTCGGCGGCCTCCGTGCCGTCCCCGAGTCCGGGTCCGACGACCCACGCCTGCACCCGCCCCGCCTTCGACGGCGGCCCCGCGTGGACCAGCGTCTCCGGGTGGCGGGCGATCACCGCGCCGGCGCCCGGACCGACGTACCGCACGGCCCCCGCACCGCCCCGCAGCGCCCCGGAGACGGCCAGCACCGCCGCACCCGGGTAGCGCGCGGACCCGGCGACGACGCCGACGACCCCGCGCCGGTACTTGTCGCTCTCCGCGCCGGGGACCGGCAGCAGGGCCGCGACGTCCGCGTACTGGAGCACCTCCAGCTCGGGCACCTCGGGCAGTTCGGGCCCGAGACCGATGTCGACGAGATGCAGCGCGCCCGCCCGTTCGGCGGCAGGGTCGACGAGCAGGCCCGGCTTGTACGTGCCGAAGGTGACCGTCGCGTCGGCGCGCACCGCCTCGCCGAGCACCTCGCCGGTGTCGGCCTCGACCCCGCTGGGCAGGTCGACGGCGATCAGGGGCGCGCCGGTCGCCGCGAAGGCCCGCACCAGTTCGGCTGCGTCCGGACGCAGCCCGCCCCGGCCGCCGATGCCGGTGATCCCGTCCACCACGAGATCGATGTGGCCGCTCCAGGCGTCCGCGCCCCGCGCCGCCTCCACGCCGTCCGCGATCCGCCCGCCGGCCGCGAGCAGGGCCGCGAGGCCGCCCTCGTGGGCGCGGCCGGGCGCGGTGAGCACGGCGCGCACGCCGGCGCCGCGCCGGGCGAGCCGGGCGCCCGCGTACAGCGCGTCGCCGCCGTTGTCGCCGCTGCCGACGAGGAGGACGGCCCGGGACCCGTACACCCGGCCGCGCCGCCGCAGTACGTCGGAGCAGGCCGCCGCGAGTCCGGCGGCGGCGCGCTGCATCAGCGCGCCCTCGGGGAGCCGGGCCATCAGGGCCTGTTCGGCGGCCCGTACGGTCTGAACGCTGTAGGCGGTACGCATGTGCTCAACCCTCCGCGATCACCACGGCCGACGCCACCCCCGCGTCGTGGCTGAGGGACACGTGCCAGTGCCTTACGCCCAGCTCGGCGGCGCGGGCGGCGACGGTGCCCCGGACCCGCAGCCGGGGCTGCCCGCTGTCCTCGACCCACACCTCGGCGTCCGTCCAGAGCAGTCCACCGGGTGCGCCGAGCGCCTTCGCGAGGGCCTCCTTCGCGGCGAACCTGGCGGCGAGCGAGGCGATGCCCCGCCGCTCACCGCTGGGCAGCAGCAACTCCCGTTCCACGAAGAGCCGTTCGGCCATCTGCGGCGTACGCTCCAGCGCCGCGTCGAACCGTTCGATCTCGGCCACGTCGATCCCGACCCCGATGATCACGCGCGTTCCCTCATCCCTCGCTACTCCACGGTCACGGACTTCGCCAGATTGCGCGGCTGGTCCACGTCGTTGCCGCGGGCCGTGGCCAGTTCGCAGGCGAAGACCTGGAGCGGCACGGCCGACACCAGCGGCTGGAGCAGCGTAGGCGTAATGGGGATGCGGATCAGATGGTCGGCGTACGGGACGACCGCCTCGTCGCCCTCCTCGGCGATGACGACGGTGCGGGCGCCGCGGGCCCGGATCTCCTGGATGTTCGACACGATCTTGTCGTGCAGCACGGACCGGCCGCGCGGCGACGGCACCACCACGACGACCGGGAGGCCGTCCTCGATGAGCGCGATCGGGCCGTGCTTGAGCTCACCGGCGGCGAACCCCTCGGCGTGCATGTACGCGAGCTCCTTGAGCTTCAACGCGCCTTCCAGGGCCACGGGGTAGCCGACATGGCGGCCCAGGAAGAGCACGGTGTCGTGACCGGCCAGCGAGCGGGCGAGCTCGCGCACCGGCTCCATGGTCTCCAGGACCTGTTCGACGGCGCCGGAGATCGCGGAGAGCTGGCGGATGACGGTGCGGATCTCGTCGCCCCACTTGGTCCCCCGGAGCTGTCCGAGGTACAGGGCGACGAGGTAGCAGGCGACCAGCTGGGTGAGGAAGGCCTTGGTGGAGGCGACGGCGACCTCGGGTCCGGCGTGCGTGTAGAGCACGGCGTCGGACTCCCGGGGGATGGTGGAGCCGTTGGTGTTGCAGATGGCGAGGACCTTGGCGCCCTGTTCGCGGGCGTGCCGCAGGGCCATCAGGGTGTCCATCGTCTCGCCGGACTGCGAGATCGCGACGACCAGGGTGCGGTGGTCGAGGATCGGGTCGCGGTAGCGGAACTCGCTGGCCAGCTCGGTCTCGCAGGGGATGCGGGTCCAGTGCTCGATGGCGTACTTGGCGATCATCCCGGAGTGGAACGCGGTGCCGCAGGCCACGATGACGACCTTGTCGACCTCCCGCAGCTCGTGCGGCGGGATGCGGACCTCGTCGAGGTGGAGCGAGCCGGCGGCGTCGATCCGGCCGAGGAGGGTGTCGGCGACGGCCTTGGGCTGTTCGGCGATCTCCTTGAGCATGAAGTAGTCGTGGCCGCCCTTCTCGGCGGCGGAGACGTCCCAGTCCACGTGGTACTCGCGGACCTCGGCGGGCCGCCCGTCGAAGTCGGTGACGGTGACGCCCTCCCGGCGCAGCTCGACCACCTGGTCCTGGCCCAGTTCGATGGCGGAGCGGGTGTGCGCGATGAACGCGGCGACGTCGGAGGCCAGGAACGACTCGCCGTCCCCCACCCCCACCACGAGCGGTGAGTTGCGCCGGGCGCCGACCACCGTGCCGGGCGCGTCCGCGTGCACGGCGACGAGGGTGAAGGCGCCCTCCAGCCGGCGGCAGACCTGCCGCATCGCCTCCGCCGGGTCGGCGCAGGAGGAGAACGCCTCGGCGAGCAGATGGGCGACGACCTCGGTGTCGGTCTCGGAGGCCAGATCGTGGCCGCGCTCGGCGAGTTCGGCGCGCAGGGCGGCGAAGTTCTCGATGATCCCGTTGTGCACGACGGCGACCCGGCCCGCGTTGTCCAGGTGCGGGTGGGCGTTGGCGTCGGTGGGGGCGCCGTGGGTGGCCCAGCGGGTGTGCCCGATGCCGGTGTTCCCGGCCGGGAGGGGCGCATCGGCCAGCGCCTTCTCCAGATTGACGAGCTTGCCGGCCCGCTTCGTCGCGGCCAGGCCGCCGTCCGCGAGGACGGCGATGCCCGCCGAGTCGTAGCCCCGGTACTCAAGACGCTTGAGCCCGGCGACGACGACGTCCTGCGCCGACTGCCCACCGACGTAACCGACGATTCCGCACATACCGTTCCCTTCGTGGTCACTCCCCCCTCTTCTTCGCATCGTCGCAGAAGCCGAACGGGGCGGCGGGGAGGACGGCGTGGCGTGCGCGGCGGTCGCCCCGCATACCCTGTGAACCTTTCCGGCACCTGCGGGGAACAAGGGGTGACACGCCCACCCGACGAACCCCCAGGAGCCGATGTGACCGGACCACCGGCCAGCCCCGACGACGATGCCGAGGTCATCGCGCAGTCCCTGGAGGAACCCGAGATCTTCGCCGGGCTCTACGACCGTCACGCCCCGGACATCCACCGCTATGCCGCCCGCCGCCTCGGGGAGGGCGCGGCGGACGACATCACGGCGGACACCTTCCTCATCGCCTTCCGCTCCCGGCGCCGCTTCGACTGTTCCCGGCTCAGCGCCCGTCCCTGGCTGTACGGCATCGCGGCGAACCTCATCGGCAGGCACCGGCGCAGCGAGGAGCGGGGACTGCGGGCCCTGGCCCGTACCGGGCAGGACCCGGTGGCCGCGTCCTGGAGCGACCGCTGCGACGACCGCATCGCCGCCCAGGCACCGCTGGCGGCGGCGCTGGCCGCGCTCTCGCCCGGCGACCGCCACGCACTGCTGCTCGTCGCCTGGGCCGACCTCAGTTACCAGGAGGTCGCCGACGCGCTGGGCATCCCGCTCGGCACCGTGCGGTCCCGGCTCAACCGCGCCCGCCGCAGAGTCCGCTCGGCCCTCAGCACGGACCCCTCGTTCACGCCCGATGCCATGGAGCTGACCCCGTCATGGACGAAATGACCCAGCTGCGCGAGCTCCGCGCGGACGTGCCCGTTCCCGACCGTGCCGCCCTCGCCCCGGGCCGGCAGCGGCTCACCGAGGCCGCGGCCTCGGGCCGCCGCGTCCGCCGCCTGCGGGCCGACTGGCGGGTCGCCTCGGTCGGCGCGGCCGCGGCGATCACCGTGGCGGCGGTGCTGGGCACCCAGCTCGGGGACGCCGCCGCGCCCAGCCGCTCCGGGCCCGCGTCGACCGCCGGAACCCTGCGGCTGGACAGCCCGGCCGAGGTGCTGAACCGGGCCGCCGACGCGCTGGAGAAGCAGCCGGCCGGGCCGGAGCCGCGCGACGACCAGTGGATCTACACCAGAACGGCGCAGGTGGCCTCGCAGGGCGGCCCCGACGGCTCGTCCCTCAGCCCCGTCACGTACCAGCCCGGCTGGGTCCCGTACGACAACTCCGCCGCGGCCGAGAACGGCAAGGACGACGACTACCGCACCGCCCGCCAGGTCTACCGGGCGGCCAACGAGCTGCCCGACGACCCTGCGCGGCTGCTGGCGGAGATCCGGGCCTTCTACCCGACCGGCCACACGGCCGAGAGCCCGCCCGAGGGCAAGGCACAGCACAGCTTCCGCGCGATCGGGCTGATGGCCGAGGCGTACCCGGTCTCCCCGCCCGCCCTCGCCCGGATCTACCGCGCCATGGCCACCATTCCCGGCGTCCGCGTCACCGACCACCTGGTGAAGGACGCGGCCGGGCGCGAGGCCATCGCCATCACACGCAAGGAGGACGACAGGCGTGAGCAGCGGGAAATCCTCCTGGACCCGCACGACTTCGGCTACGTCGGTCTGCGTGCCGTGGTCACCGAGAACTACACGTACGAGCTCTCCACCGGCACGACGCTCAAGTTCAAGGCCGGGCAGATCCTCACCAGCAAGGCCCGGATCGAGGCCGCCGTCGTCGACGCCGAGGGCCAGAAACCCTGACGCCACAGGGCCGGTGTCCGCCGCGGGGGTGCGGACACCGGCCCGAAGACCCCGCCGCTCGTGCCGGCTGGGGGGCACCCGGCCGTGAGCGACGGCGGCGGTACCCCTGTTTCCTCCCCTACGTGACCGAGCCCACCCTCCACCGCGGCAGAACTCCCGCAACAATGAACCCGTGATCACTTCGCCGCCACGGAGCACCCAGCGACGCGCCGAGCACGCGGCGACGCCGTACGTCGACCTGTCCCGCGCCGAGTGGAGCGCCCTGCGCGACAAGACACCGCTGCCGCTGACCGCCGACGAGGTGGAGCGGCTGCGCGGGCTCGGGGACGTCATCGACCTCGACGAGGTACGGGACGTCTACCTGCCGCTCTCCCGGCTCCTCAACCTCTACGTCCAGGCCACCTCGGGACTGCGCGGCGCCCTGAACACCTTCCTCGGGGACGCGGGGAACGGCCACGGCGCGCAGCGCGGCACCCCGTTCGTCATAGGCGTCGCGGGCAGTGTCGCGGTCGGCAAGTCCACCACCGCGCGCATCCTCCAGGCCCTGCTGGCCCGCTGGCCCGAGCACCCGCGCGTCGAGCTGGTGACCACGGACGGGTTCCTGCTCCCGATGAAGGAGCTCCGGGCCCGCGGGCTGATGTCGCGCAAGGGTTTCCCCGAGTCGTACGACCGGCGCGCCCTGACCCGGTTCGTCGCCGACATCAAGGCCGGCAAGGACGAGGTGACGGCGCCCGTCTACTCGCACCTGATCTACGACATCGTGCCGGACGAGCGGCTCACCGTACGCCGTCCCGACATCCTGATCGTCGAGGGGCTGAACGTGCTCCAGCCCGCGATGCCCGGCAAGGACGGCCGCACCAGGGTCGGTCTCGCCGACTACTTCGACTTCAGCGTGTACGTGGACGCGCGCACCGAGGACATCGAGAGCTGGTACCTCAACCGGTTCCGGAAGCTGCGGGAGACGGCGTTCCAGAACCCCTTCTCGTACTTCCGCAAGTACACCCAGGTCTCCGAGGAGGAGGCCATGGAGTACGCGGCGACGATGTGGCGGACCATCAACAAGCCCAATCTGGTGGAGAACGTCGCGCCCACCCGGGGCCGTGCCACCCTGGTGCTCCGCAAGGGGCCGGACCACAAGGTCCAGCGGCTGTCCCTGCGCAAACTCTGATCCTCCGATACCCCGAGCCTCCTGGGAGTGGCCGCGTGCTGCATCTGCGCCTGATCGTCCCCGCCGACCGTACGGACGAGGTGCTGCACCTGGTGGAGAGCACCCGCGGTACGACACACCTCGTCGTGATGGCCGGGGCCGCCCGCAACCCGGCGGGCGACCTGGTCCTGTGCGACGTGGCCCGTGAGGCGGGTGACGAGCTGATCTCCGCGCTGCGCCGGCTCGGTATCGACAAGTCCGGTTCGATCACCGTCGAGAACATGGATCTGACGCTCTCCGCCCACGCCGACAAGGCCGAGGAGGACGCGCCGGGCGAGGGCGCGGACGCGGTGCTGTGGGAGGAGCTGACGGAGGCGACCCACGAGGAGTCGACGTTCAGCGTCACGTACGTGGCGTTCCTCACCGTCGCCACGATGCTCGCCGCCTGCGGTGTGATGCTCGACAACGCGATCCTGATCGTGGGCGCGATGGCGGTCGGTCCGGAGTTCGGGCCGCTGGCCGGGATCTCCACGGCCCTGGTGCAGCGTGCTCCGCGGCTGGCGCTGCGTTCGATGTACGCGCTGATCGGCGGTTTCGCCGTCGCGATGGTGCTGACGGCCGGGTTCGCCTGGCTGATGGACGCCTCCGGGCTGTTCACCCGCTCGATGATCGAGGCCGACCGCCCCAACACGGCGTTCATCTGGAAGCCCGACGCGATGTCCTTCGTGGTGGCCTTCCTGGCCGGGATCGCCGGGACGCTCTCGCTCACCTCGGCGAAGTCCGGGGCGCTGATCGGAGTCGCCATCTCGGTGACGACCGTGCCGGCCGCGGCCAACGCCGCGGTGGCGTTCAGCTACAGCGACTACAGCCAGATGTGGGGCTCCACGGCCCAGCTGCTGGCGAATCTCGGCGGGATCGTGGTCGCGGGGACGCTGACCCTGCTGGTCCAGAAGGCACTGTGGGCGGCACACCGCCGCCGGACGGGCCTCGTCACGAGCCCGCCCGGCGAATGAGCGCCGGGACCACCGACTACCCGAGCGCGGACTTCACCACATCGGCCAGCCGCTCGGCGACCGCCCGTGCCTGCTCGATGTCGGCCGCCTCGACCATGACCCGCACCAGCGGCTCGGTACCCGACTGGCGCAGCAGCACGCGGCCGGTGGAGCCCAGCTCGGCCTCGGCCTCGGCCACCGCGGCGGCGACCTCCGGGGAGGTCCCGACCCGGGACTTGTCGACGTCGCGGACGTTGATCAGCAGCTGCGGCAGCCGCTGCATGACCCCGGCCAGATCGGCGAGCGTACGGCCGGTGGCGGCGACCCGGGCCGCCAGCAGCAGGCCGGTCAGCGTGCCGTCGCCGGTCGTGGCGTGGTCCAGGACGATGACGTGGCCGGACTGCTCGCCGCCCAGCGCGTAGCCCTCGGCCTTCATCGACTCCAGTACGTAGCGGTCGCCGACGGCGGTCTGGACGAGCTGGATGCCCTCCCGCTCCATCGCGATCTTGAAGCCGAGGTTGGACATGACGGTGCCGACCACGGTGTCCTTGCGCAGCTGTCCGGCCTCGCGCATCGCGAGGGCGAGGACGGCCAGGATCTGGTCGCCGTCGACCTCCTCGCCGGTGGAGTCCACGGCCAGGCAGCGGTCGGCGTCGCCGTCGTGCGCGATGCCGAAGTCGGCGCCGTGCTCGACGACGGCGGCCTTCAGCGGCTCCAGATGGGTGGAGCCGCAGCCGTCGTTGATGTTCAGGCCGTTCGGGTCCGCACCGATCGTGATCACCTCGGCGCCGGCCCGTGCGAAGGCCTCGGGCGAGACCCGGGCGGCCGCGCCGTGCGCCTCGTCGAGCACGACCTTCAGCCCGTCGAGACGGTTCGGCAGGACCGCGACGAGGTGCGCCACGTAACGGTCGAAGCCCTCCGCGTACTCGGTGACGCGTCCCACGCCGGCACCGGTCGGACGCTCCCACGGCTCACCGGTGCGGTGCTGCTGGTAGATCGACTCGATCCGGTCCTCCAGCTCGTCGGAGAGCTTGTGACCGCCGCGCGCGATGAACTTGACACCGTTGTCCGGCATCGAGTTGTGGCTCGCGGAGAGCATCACGCCGAGGTCGGCGCCCAGCGCACCGGTGAGATACGCCACCGCCGGGGTGGGCAGCACACCGACGCGCAGGACGTCCACGCCGGCGCTGGCGAGACCGGCCACGACGGCGGCCTCCAGGAACTCTCCGGACGCGCGCGGGTCACGGCCCACCACGGCTGTCGGCCGGGTCCCGTCGAGGGCGCTCCCCTCGGCGAGAACATGCGCCGCAGCGACCGAGAGTCCGAGCGCCAGCTCGGCCGTCAGATCCGCATTGGCGACACCGCGCACACCGTCCGTGCCGAAGAGTCGTCCCACTGGTGTCCTCCGAAGATGCTCCGAAACCGCAAAACCAAATCAACCAAAGCAAAGCAACGCAACAAGCCTATGAACGCCTTATGCCGTTATACGCCCGAAGGTGCCGATAAACGAACGCCCCGGCAGCACGAGGTGTGCCGCCGGGGCGAACGTGTAAAGCAGATGAGCAGGCGGATTAGCGCTTGCTGTACTGCGGGGCCTTGCGGGCCTTCTTGAGACCGGCCTTCTTGCGCTCGACCGCACGGTCGTCACGGGAGAGGAAGCCGGCCTTCTTCAGCGGGGCGCGGTTGTTGTCCACGTCCGCCTCGTTCAGCGCACGGGCCACGCCGAGACGCAGGGCGCCGGCCTGACCCGAGACGCCGCCACCCGAGATGCGGGCGATGACGTCGTAGCGGTTGTCGAGCTCGAGCACCTTGAAGGGCTCGTTGACTTCCTGCTGGTGCACCTTGTTGGGGAAGTAGTCCTCAAGGGTGCGACCGTTGATCTTCCACTTGCCGGTGCCCGGAACGATCCGGACGCGGGCAATGGCGTTCTTCCGACGGCCAAGGCCGGCGGCGGGCTGCGGGTCGCCGAAGCGGGACGCCAGCGACTCGCTGGTGTACTCGCCCTCGACGGGAACCTCGGACTCGAAGGTGGTCACCTCGGCGAAGACCTCTTCGCCCTCGGTGCCCTCGACGGGGTTCTCAACAGTGGTCTCGGCCACGATTCTCCTCAGATCTTTCTTTTGGTCTTAGGGGGAGGCCGGAACTACTGCGCGACCTGGGTGATCTCGAACGGGACCGGCTGCTGAGCAGCGTGCGGGTGCTGGTCGCCCGCGTAGACCTTGAGCTTCGAGAGCATCTGACGGCCCAGGCTGTTCTTGGGGATCATGCCCTTGATGGCCTTCTCGACGGCCTTCTCGGGGCTCTTGGCGAGCAGCTCGTCGTAACGGACGGAGCGCAGACCACCCGGGAACCCGGAGTGGCGGTACGCCATCTTCTGGGTCTTCTTGTTGCCGGAGAGGTGAACCTTCTCGGCGTTGATGATGATGACGAAGTCGCCCATGTCCATGTGGGGGGCGTAGATCGCCTTGTGCTTGCCGCGGAGGAGGTTCGCAGCCGTGGTGGCGAGACGACCCAGGACGATGTCCTGCGCGTCAATGATGTGCCACTGGCGCGTCACATCGCCGGGCTTGGGGCTGTACGTACGCACTTCGTAGCCTTCGCTTCTTCAGTGGATGGGGTCCAGACACATGGCACCTCTGAAGCGATCATGCAGCTGGAGCTCACAATGCCGGGGACGCTGCCCGTATGCGAGCCACTGGTAACTGCTCCAGAGAACCTACGTAAGGGCCCTACGCGTGAGAACGACGAAGCCAATA
Source organism: Streptomyces sp. NBC_00376 (assembly GCF_036077095.1). Lineage (NCBI taxonomy): Bacteria > Bacillati > Actinomycetota > Actinomycetes > Kitasatosporales > Streptomycetaceae > Streptomyces > Streptomyces sp. NBC_00376. The sequence continues at coordinate 3,581,606 of NZ_CP107960.1, forward strand.
CGCATAACAAGCAACGAGACTACCCGCCCCGCCCCGGACGGGTCAAAACGCGTGGCCCTCGGGCGGGCGGCAGCGGGGTTCCCCGGCCTGGCCGGCCCCGCTGCCGGGGGTTCCGTCCTCAATCGCCGGACGGGCTGGTCGGTGCGGGTTCCCCGCGGGGGTGCGGACCGTGGAGCAACCGCGTCACCGGGCCCGTTCCACCCGCCGCTCGTCCCACACCGGCTCCGCCGTCTCGCGTACGACGCCGTCCGAGCCGAACACCAGATAGCGGTCGAAGGACTTCGCGAACCAGCGGTCGTGGGTGACGGCCAGCACCGTTCCCTCGTACGCCTCCAGGCCGTCCTGGAGGGCCTCCGCCGACTCCAGGTCCAGGTTGTCCGTCGGCTCGTCGAGGAGCAGCGCGGTCGTGCCGGCCAGCTCCAGGAGAAGGATCTGGAACCGTGCCTGCTGGCCGCCGGACAGCTTCTCGAAGGGCTGGTCGCCCTGGCGTTCCAGCTCGTAGCGGCGCAGCACGGACATCGCCCCGCCGCGGTCCTTGGCGTGCTCGGTCCACAGGATCTCGACGAGCGTCTTGCCCAGCAGCTCCGGATGGGCGTGGGTCTGCGCGAAGTGGCCCGGCACGACCCGGGCCCCCAGCTTCCACTCCCCGGTGTGCGCGACCTGCTCGCCCGCGAGGAGCCGCAGGAAGTGCGACTTGCCCGATCCGTTCGAGCCGAGGACGGCGACCCGTTCCCCGTAGAAGATCTCCAGGTCGAACGGCTTCATCAGCCCGGACAGCTCAAGGTTCTTGCAGGTCACCGCGCGCACCCCGGTCCGCCCGCCGCGCAGCCGCATCCTGATGTCCTGCTCGCGCGGCGGCTCCGGCGGCGGGCCCGCGTCCTCGAACTTCTTGAAGCGGGTCTGCATCGCCCGGTAGCGGGACGCCATGTCGGGGCTGATCGCCGCCTGCTGCCGCAGCCGGTGGACCAGCGCCTTCAGCCGGGCGTGCTCCTCCTCCCAGCGCCGCAGCAGCTCCTCGAACCGGGCGAACCGGTCCTTGCGGGCCTGGTGGTACGTGTCGAAGCCGGCGCCGTGCACCCACACGTCGCTGCCCGCCGGGCTCGGCTCCACGCTGACGATCTTCTCGGCGGCCCTGGACAGCAGCTCGCGGTCGTGCGAGACGAACAGGACCGTCTTGCGGGTCTCCTTGAGCCGGTCCTCCAGCCACCGCTTGCCGGGCACGTCGAGATAGTTGTCCGGCTCGTCGAGCAGCAGCACCTCGTCGGGCCCCCGCAGCAGCGCCTCCAGGACCAGGCGCTTCTGCTCACCTCCGGAGAGCGTGCGCACCTCGCGCCACTGCGCCTTCTCGTACGGGACACCGAGCGCGGCCATGGTGCACATGTCCCAGACGGTCTCGGCCTCGTACCCCCGGGCCTCCGCCCAGTCGCTCAGAGCCTGCGCGTACTTCATCTGCGCGGCCTCGTCGTCGACGGTGAGGATCAGCTCCTCGGCCTTGTCGACCGCCAGGGCCACCTCCCTGATGCGCGGCTGGGACACGGAGACGAGCAGGTCCCGGACCGTGCGTTCGTCCCGCACCGAGCCCACGAACTGCTGCATCACCCCGAGCCCGCCGCTCACCGAGACGGAGCCGCCGTGCGGCTGGAGCTCCCCGGCCAGCAGCCTGAGCAGCGTCGTCTTGCCGGCCCCGTTGGCCCCCACGAGGGCGACCACGGCCCCGTCCGCCACCCGGAACGAAGCATCGCCGAGCAGCACCCGCCCGTCCGGTAGGTAGTACTCAAGGTGGCCCGCTTCAAGATGTCCCATGCACAGCATTGTCACGGCCCGCGAAGCCCTGGCCCAACCGGTTTACGTCTCCTCTAGGATCGCGGCATGAGCTTTGGGCAAGGGGGGCCCTCCTGGGGGCCCGGGGACACACAGACTCCGGACTGGGCAGCGCTGGCCGACGAGTCCGCGGCGCGGGGCCGGCGCAAGAAGTGGCTGCTGATCGGCGGCGGCGTGCTCGCCACCGCCGCGATCGGCGCGATCGTGGCCACCGCGGTCATCTCGACCAACAAGAACAACAGCCCCACCGGCTCCGGCAAGAACGCGAGCGAGCTGCCCGCGCCGAGCGATCTGCCGCACGAGACCGCCGAGCCGGAGCCGTCCTTCTCCTCGGTGGCACCGCTCCCCCCGCCGAACCCGAAGGACTACATCTCCGACGCGAAGAAGGACCGGGCGCCGATCACCGTCGACGCGTTCTTCCCCGGCAAGAAGCTGACGATGGGCGACCGCGTCTACCTCAAGGGCGCGACGCAGCAGACGAAGAACTGCGCCGCGACCACGAAGGGCGCGCTCGGCTCGATCCTCGTGAACAACGGCTGCGACCAGGTCATCCGGGCCACGTACAGCAAGGACGGCGTCGCCGTCACCGTCGGGCTCGCGGTCTTCCGGACGGAGGCCCAGGCCAAGAAGGCGGCCCAGCAGGCGAGCGGCAGCATCGCCACGCTGAGCGGCGCAGGCGTACCGGCCTTCTGCCCGCCGGGATCGGTCTGCCGCCGCACCGCCAACTCCTACGGCCGTTACGCCTACTTCGCCATCAGCGGGTTCACCAACGGCAAGAGCGTCACCACGGCCGACAAGAAGGTCTACACCACCGGTGACGATCTGACGAACTTCACGTTCCGTCAGATCCACCACCGGGGCGAGGTCCAGGCCTCGGCAGCGGCCACCGCCCAGACCGCACGGACCGCCTGACCCCGCTCCCTTCCCTCGTCCCGGGGAACGGCCCTCAGCAGCACCCGCCCCCGGGAAGCGTCCGCACATTGCGCGCTTCCCGGGCCCGGACGGCCAGCAACTCGTCGGCCGGGTAAGCCACTTCCTCCAGCGTCAGCCCGTGCGGGCGCACCACGTGCACGCCGGGGTCGCGGACCCGTGCCGCGAGCACCTGCGCGGGCCACTCGGGCCGGCGGCGTCCGTCCCCGACGAAGAGCGCGGCCCCGATCAGCGCGCGGACCATGTTGTGGCAGAACGCGTCCGCCTGCACGGTCGCCGTCAGGATCCCGCTCGCCTCGTCCCGGACCCAACTCAGCTTCTGCAGCGTACGGATGGTCGTCGCGCCCTCGCGCTTCTTGCAGTACGCGGCGAAGTCGTGCTCACCGGTCATCAGGGCGGCCGCCTCGTTCATGGCGTCCAGGTCCAACGACCGGTCGTGCCACAGCACATGACCGCGCAACAACGGGTCCACCCCGCCTTGCCGGTCGGAGACACGGTAGGCGTAACGACGCCACAGCGCCGAGAACCGCGCGTTGAAGCCCTCGGGTGCCGGCGCGATCCGCCAGATCCGTACGTCCGGCGCCATCCGCCCGGCCATCCGCCGCAGCAGCTTGTCACCGTGCTCGGCCCACACCTCGTCCGGCAGGTCGACGTGCGCGACCTGCCCCCGCGCGTGCACCCCGGCATCGGTCCGGCCGGCGACGGTCAGGTCGTACGTCCGCGAGGACCGCGTCACGGTCCGCAGCGCGTCCTCGATCTCGCCCTGTACGGTCCGCCTGGAGGTCTGCTTCGCCCAGCCCGAGAAGTCCTTGCCGTCGTACGCCAGATCGAGCCGCACCCGTACGAAGCCGGGCTCCACTTCGTCACTCACCCATGGGTCCTTTCCTGCGAGTGCACGCAGATGCATACGGAACGGGCCCGCACCGCCCCGAAGGGTGATGCGGGCCCGTCCAGTGGTCTCAGAACGCTCAGGCGTCCTTGGACTCCGCGTCGTCGGCCGGCTTGGCGTCCTCGACGGCCTCGGCCGGAGCCTCGTCCTTCTTGAGGGCGTCTTCCTTGACCGCACGCTTCGTGGCGGCCTCGGCCTCACCGGTGGCCTGCTGGGCCACGGTCAGCGCCTCGACCAGCTCGATGACGGCCATCGGGGCGTTGTCGCCACGACGGTTGCCGATCTTGGTGATGCGGGTGTAACCACCGGGGCGGTTCTCGTACCGCGGGGCGATCTCGGTGAAGAGCGTGTGGACGACGCCCTTGTCCGTGATCGACTGCAGCACCAGGCGACGGTTGTGGATGTCGCCCTTCTTCGCCTTGGTGATGAAACGCTCGGCGACCGGACGCAGGCGACGGGCCTTGGCCTCGGTCGTGGTGATGCGGCCGTGCTCGAACAGCGACTTCGCGAGGTTGTTGAGAAGCAGCTTCTCGTGCGCGGCGCTGCCGCCCAGACGGGCACCCTTGGCGGGCTTCGGCATGGTGTTTCTCCTTGTGTGCTGCACCGGCCGTATCAGGTACCGGTGTCAGTTCCCGTGCGGCGGACGCCACCCGGAAGTTCAAGAGCCGACGGGCAGATCAAGCCCGTCGGCGATCGAGGACAAAGCCTCACCCCGGTCCGGGGCGCCCGGAAAACCCAGGCGCCCCGGCCGGAGGCGGATCAGTACTGCTCGGTCTCCACGAAACCGGCGTCCGCGTCGTCGTCGGCGCCGAAGGCGTCGGCGGCGGCGGTCGGGTCGAAGCCGGGAGGCGAGTCCTTCAGCGCGAGGCCCATACCGGCCAGCTTCGCCTTGACCTCGTCGATCGACTTCGCACCGAAGTTGCGGATGTCGAGCAGGTCGGCCTCGGAACGGGCCACGAGCTCACCCACGGAGTGGATGCCCTCGCGCTTGAGGCAGTTGTACGAGCGGACCGTGAGCTCCAGCTCCTCGATCGGCAGCGCCAGATCGGCGGCGAGCGCGGCGTCCGTCGGGGACGGGCCCATGTCGATGCCCTCGGCGTCGATGTTGAGCTCGCGCGCCAGGCCGAACAGCTCGACCAGGGTCTTGCCGGCCGACGCCATGGCGTCACGCGGACGCATGGCCTGCTTGGTCTCGACGTCGACGATCAGCTTGTCGAAGTCGGTGCGCTGCTCGACACGGGTCGCCTCGACCTTGTACGTGACCTTGAGCACCGGCGAGTAGATGGAGTCGACCGGGATACGGCCGATCTCCTGGCCCGCCTGCTTGTTCTGGACGGCGGAGACGTAGCCGCGACCGCGCTCGACGGTCAGCTCCATCTCCAGCTTGCCCTTGCCGTTGAGCGTGGCCAGGACCAGGTCCGGGTTGTGGACCTCGACACCGGCCGGCGGGGCGATGTCAGCAGCGGTGACCAGGCCGGGGCCCTGCTTGCGCAGGTACATCACGACCGGCTCGTCGTGCTCCGAGGAGACGACCAGCTGCTTGATGTTGAGGATGAGGTCGGTGACGTCCTCCTTGACGCCCGGCACGGTGGTGAACTCGTGCAGGACACCGTCGATCCGGATGCTGGTGACAGCAGCGCCGGGGATCGAGGAGAGGAGCGTACGGCGAAGAGAGTTGCCGAGGGTGTAACCGAAGCCCGGCTCCAGCGGCTCGATGACGAACCGGGAGCGGAACTCGTCAACGACCTCTTCGGTCAGCGACGGACGCTGAGCGATAAGCATGTTGCGTTCCTTCAGTCGTGGGCGCCCACTATTTGACGCCCCCAGATACTGACAAGGGTACGGGCGGCACGACCCCGAAGGGGCCGTACCGCCCGGACCCACGAGCTACTGCCTGGAGCAGAGCCCGAAAAAATCAGACGCGGCGACGCTTGGGCGGGCGGCATCCGTTGTGCGGGGTGGGGGTGACGTCCTGGATCGAGCCGACCTCCAGGCCGGTGGCCTGGAGCGAACGGATCGCGGTCTCGCGGCCGGAGCCCGGACCCTTGACGAAGACGTCAACCTTGCGCATGCCGTGCTCCTGCGCGCGGCGGGCGGCCGACTCGGCGGCCATCTGCGCGGCGAAGGGGGTGGACTTGCGCGAGCCCTTGAAGCCGACGTGGCCGGCGGAGGCCCAGGAGATCACGTTGCCCGAGGGGTCCGTGATCGAGACGATCGTGTTGTTGAACGTGCTCTTGATGTGCGCGTGGCCGTGAGCGACGTTCTTCTTTTCCTTGCGACGCACCTTCTTGGCTGCGCCCTGACGACCCTTGGGGGGCATGTCTTGACTCCAGATGGAGAGGGGAGGTGATCGGTCCTACAGCGAAGACCGCTGGTTGCTGCGGATGACCGGTGGCCCGGACGTCCGCAGTGCGTCCGCTGAGGACTACTTCTTGCCCGGCTTCTTCTTACCGGCGATCGCGCGACGCGGGCCCTTGCGGGTACGAGCGTTCGTGCTGGTGCGCTGGCCGTGGACCGGCAGGCCGCGGCGGTGACGCAGACCCTGGTAGCAGCCGATCTCGACCTTGCGGCGGATGTCGGCCTGGATCTCGCGACGGAGGTCACCCTCGGTGCGGAGGTTGGCGTCCACGTACTCGCGGATCTTGACCAGGTCCTCTTCGGCCAGGTCGCGAACGCGGGTGTTGGGGTTCACGCCAGTGGTGGCGAGAATCTCCTTGGACCGGGTGCGCCCGATACCGAAGACGTAGGTGAGGGCAACCTCCACGCGCTTTTCGCGCGGGATGTCAACACCTGAAACGCGTGCCATTCAATGGCTCCAGTTGTTAATTCGGGGGTCTTCCGCAGTGCCGCTCCCGATCGCCGACCTCTCGTGACGAGAGGTGGTACGCCCGGGTCCCCGGCCCCCACCGGAGGTGTCGTCAGCCGAAGCTTGGACGGACTCTGCGTATGTACGTTTTACGTGCGTCGCGCGAAGTGCTGCGAGATGCAGGGGGTCGTGCGTCAGCCCTGGCGCTGCTTGTGGCGCAGGTTGTCGCAGATGACCATGACCCGACCGTGTCGGCGGATCACCTTGCACTTGTCGCAGATCTTCTTGACGCTCGGCTTGACCTTCATGGGATGTCAGGTTCTCCGGGTCAGTGCCGTCACCACGCGGAAGCGAGGTGGAGGCAAGATCTACTTGTAGCGGTAGACGATCCGGCCACGCGTCAGGTCGTACGGGGAGAGCTCCACGACGACCCGGTCATCCGGAAGGATTCGGATGTAGTGCATCCGCATCTTGCCGCTGATGTGCGCGAGGACCTTGTGACCGTTCTGGAGCTCCACCTTGAACATGGCGTTCGGGAGGGACTCGATCACGGTGCCCTCAATTTCGATGGCACCTTGCTTCTTGGCCACGCTTCGCCTTTCGAATCGGCTACCTTGATCGACTTTCGGCACAGCATGCGGACACACTGATGCACGAGAGCCGACGAGTCAGTCTACGTCAGCGGACCCCAAAAGACGAATCCGTCAAGTTTGCCCACCGAGGGAGATCCTTAGACCTCGACAAGCGGGTCAAATCCCCCGGGTGTCGTCACCCGATGGGGTATCCCCTGGTCCTCAAGACCTCGGGGAAGGGTCCGGCGCCACCTCGATGCCGGCCCCTCCTTCACGCAGCCCTCGCGGGCTCGGCGCCGGAGCGCCTCACAGGCTTCGGCCGGCGGTCATGTCGTCACCCCAGCGGGTCCGGCGCTACCTCGATCCCGTACTGCGCCAGCTTCGCCCGGCCGCAGTCGGGGGCGGTCAGGACCAGGGGGCCCTGCTCGGTGAGGGCGATCGAGTGCTCCCAGTGGGAGGACCAGGTGCCGTCCGTCGTGATGACCGTCCAGTCGTCCTGGAGCACCTCGGTCTGCGCGGTACCGAGCGAGACCATCGGCTCGATGGCCAGGCAGACGCCGGGGACGAGCTTGATGCCCTTGCCGCGCTTGCGGGCGACGTAGTTCAGCAGGTGCGGGTCCATGTGCATCTCGGTGCCGATGCCGTGGCCGCCGTAGTCCTCGATGATCCCGTACTTGCCGGTGGCGGGGCGGGGCTGGCGGCGGATGTAGGACTCGATCGCCTTCGAGATGTCGACGAGGCGGTTGTTCACCTTCATCGCGGCGATGCCGGCCCACATGGACTCCTCCGTCACCCGGGAGAGCTCGACCAGCTCCGGAGCGTGACCGGTGCCCACGAAGGCCGTGTACGCGGCGTCGCCGTGCCAGCCGTCGACGATCGCGCCGGCGTCGATGGAGATGATGTCGCCGTCCTTGAGGACCGTCTTCTCGTCCGGGATGCCGTGGACGACGACCTCGTTGACCGAGGTGCAGATGGTCGCGGGGAACCCGCCGTAACCGAGGAAGTTCGACTTCGCACCGTGATCGGCGATCACCTTGCGGGCGACCTGGTCCAGGTCCAGCGTGGTGGCGCCGGGCACCGCCGCCTCGCGGGTGGCCGCGTGAATGGCAGCGACCACCAGCCCCGCCTCGCGCATCTTCGCGATCTGCTCGGGGGTCTTGATCTGCACCATTGCACGGCGCCTCTCTGCATCGGACTGCATCGAACGGTGATGTCTGCGGCGTACGCACACAACGATACGGCGCAAACAGTCGGCCGCGGCGCCCATGGACGCCGCGGCCGACTGCACAAGTACTGCGGGTTCTGCGCTCAGCCCTTGTCGGACTTGAGAGCCTCCATCGCGCGCTCGGTCACATCGGTGACCTTGCCGAGCGCGGAGATGGTGACCACCAGGTTCTGGGCCCGGTAGTAGTCGATGATCGGCTCGGTCTGCGTGTGGTAGACCTCCAGCCGGGTGCGCACCGTCTCCTCGGAGTCGTCGTCACGCTGGTACAGCTCGCCGCCGCAGACGTCGCAGACGCCCTCGGCCTTCGGCGGGTTGTACGTCGCGTGGAAGACGTGCGAGCCGTCGTTCCGGCAGATACGGCGGCCGGCGATGCGCTTGACCACCTCGTCCTCGGGGACTTCGAGGTCCAGGACCGCGTCGAGCTTGGTGCCCTCGTCCTTGAGCATGGCGTCAAGAGCCTCGGCCTGACCCACGTTGCGCGGGAAGCCGTCCAGCAGGAAGCCGTTCTCGGCGTCCGGCTGGGACATGCGGTCCTTGGCCATCCCGATGGTGACCTCGTCCGGGACCAACTTGCCTGCGTCCATGAAGGAGCGGGCCTGCTTGCCAAGGTCGGTGCCCTGGCTGATGTTGGCGCGGAAGAGATCGCCCGTGGAGATCTGCGGAATCGACAGGTTCTTGGCAAGGTACGCAGCCTGCGTTCCCTTGCCGGCACCGGGCGGCCCGACGAGGACGATTCGCATCAGCGGAGGAACCCTTCGTAATTGCGCTGCTGGAGCTGGCTCTCGATCTGCTTCACGGTCTCCAGCCCCACACCCACGATGATCAGGATGCTCGTCCCGCCGAACGGGAAGTTGGCGTTCGCACCACCGAAGCCTGCCAACGCCATCGTCGGCACAAGAGCGATCAGACCCAAGTACAGCGAGCCCGGCCAAGTGATCCTGTTGAGCACGTAGCTCAGGTACTCGGCAGTAGGTCGACCAGCCCGGATACCCGGGATGAACCCACCATACTTCTTCATGTTGTCGGCGACTTCCTCGGGGTTGAACGAGATCGCCACATAGAAGAAGGCGAAGAAAACGATCAACAGGAAGTACGCCGTGATGTAGTACGGGTGGTCGCCCTTGACGAAGTTGTCCTTGATCCATGTCGCCCAGCCCGCAGTGGAGTTGGAGAACTGGACGATCAGGGCAGGGATGTAGAGCAGCGAAGAAGCGAAGATGACGGGAATCACACCCGCCTGATTGACCTTCAGCGGGATGTACGTCGACGTACCGCCGTACGACCTGCGGCCGATCATGCGCTTCGCGTACTGCACCGGGATACGGCGCTGGGCCTGCTCGACGAAGACGACGAGGCCCACCATCACGAAGCCGATCAGGATGACGGTGCCGAACTCGATCCAGCCGTCGGCCAGCTTGCCGCTGGTCTTGATGGCCCACAGGGCACCGGGGAAGCTGGCGGCGATCGAGATGAACATCAGGATCGACATGCCGTTGCCGATGCCGCGGTCGGTGATGAGCTCACCGAGCCACATGACGGCCGCGGTGCCCGCGGTCATCGTGATGACCATCACGATGGTCGTGAAGATCGACTGGTTCGGGACGATCTGGTCGGCGACCGGGCAGCCGCTGAAGAGGGCGCCGCTGGTGGCGGTGGCCACCAGGCCGGTGCCCTGGAGGATGGCGAGCGCGACGGTCAGATAACGCGTGTACTGCGTGATCTTCGCCTGACCGGACTGCCCCTCCTTCTTGAGCGCCTCGAGTCGGGGAATGACCACGGTCAGCAGCTGAAGAATGATGCTGGCCGTGATGTACGGCATGATGCCGAGCGCGAAGATCGTGATCTGCAGCAGTGCACCACCGCTGAACATGTTCACCAGGCCGAAGAGGCTGTTGTTGCCCTTGCTGGCCTGATCAACACAGGTCTGGACGTTCTCGTAGCTCACTCCCGGTACCGGGATGTGTGCCCCGAGCCGGTAGAGCACGATGATGCCGAGCGTGAAGAGCAGCTTCTTGCGCAGGTCGGGCGTCTTGAACGCCCGGGCGAACGCGGTGAGCACGGTGCCTCCTGCGACCCCCGCGCAAAGCGTAGAGGTGACGGTCTTGAGGATCGACGAATACGTAAAAGTCAAAGTCCCCGGGGCGGGTGCCCAGAGGGATACCACACAACAACGCACGCCACCTTACCGGCGACCATGCCCCCCTAGGAACGACCAACCGGGGATGCCCCAAATAAGAGGCATCCCCGGTCGGATGTTCAGGCCATCGAGTTGTCTCAGACGAGCTCGGTGACGGTGCCGCCGGCGGCGGCAATCTTCTCCTTGGCGGAGCCGGAGACGGCGTCAACCGAAACCTGCAGCGCCACGGAGATCTCGCCCTGTCCGAGGACCTTGACGAGGTGGTTGTTGCGCACCGCACCCTTGGCGACCAGGTCGGCCACGGTGACCTCTCCACCCTCGGGGTAGAGCGTCGCGAGCTTGTCCAGGTTCACGACCTGGTACTCGGTGCGGAACGGGTTCTTGAAGCCCTTGAGCTTCGGGAGACGCATGTGGAGGGGCATCTGCCCACCCTCGAAGCGCTCCGGAACCTGGTAACGGGCCTTGGTGCCCTTGGTGCCACGACCGGCGGTCTTACCCTTGGACGCCTCACCACGACCCACACGGGTCTTGGCGGTCTTGGCGCCCGGGGCGGGCCGGAGGTCATGGGCCTTCAGCGGCTTGTTCTCCGCCATGTCAGTCGACCTCCTCAACCGTCACGAGGTGGCGCACGGTGTGAGCCATGCCGCGGAACTCGGGACGGTCCTCCTTGACGACCACGTCGTTCAGGCGCTTGAGCCCGAGCGAACGCAGGGTGTCACGGTGGTTCTGCTTGCTGCCGATGTACGACTTCGTCTGCGTGATCTTGAGGCGAGCCATTACGCACCCGCTCCCGCACGCGCACGAAGCAGAGCCGCGGGGGCGACGTCCTCGAGCGGCAGACCGCGGCGGGCCGCGATCTCCTCGGGACGCTGCAGGCCCTTGAGGGCCTCCACGGTCGCGTGCACGATGTTGATCGCGTTGTCGGAGCCGAGCGACTTCGACAGGATGTCGTGAACGCCGGCGCACTCCAGAACGGCGCGCACCGGGCCACCGGCGATAACACCGGTACCGGGGGAAGCAGGCTTCAGCAGGACGACGCCCGCAGCCTTCTCGCCCTGGATCGGGTGAGGAATGGTGCCCTGGATGCGCGGAACCTTGAAGAAGTTCTTCTTGGCTTCCTCGACACCCTTGGCGATGGCCGCGGGAACTTCCTTGGCCTTGCCGTAACCGACACCGACGGTGCCGTCACCATCGCCCACCACGACCAGCGCGGTGAAGCTGAAGCGACGACCACCCTTCACAACCTTGGCGACGCGGTTGATCGCGACAACGCGCTCAACGTACGCGGTCTTCTCGGCGGCAGCTGCGCCGCCGTCACGGCCCTTCCGGTCCCGCCGCTCGCCGCCACCGGCACCGCTTCCGCGGCGCTGGGGTCCAGCCATTGGATTTACCTCTCTCTGTTACGTCCGCTGTGCGTAGGAACCGGGCTCAGAACTTCAGACCGGCTTCACGGGCGGCGTCAGCCAGAGCGGCAATCCGCCCGGCGTACTGGTTACCACCGCGGTCAAACACGACGGCCTCGACGCCTGCGGCCTTGGCGCGCTCAGCGACCAGGGCGCCGACCTGCTTGGCCTGGGTGCTCTTGTCGCCCTCGCCACCACGGATGGAAGCGTCCAGGGTCGACGCCGACGCGAGCGTGTGGCCCGCGATGTCGTCGATGACCTGAGCCACCATGTGGCGGTTGGACCGCGTCACGACCAAGCGCGGACGCTCCGGCGAACCGGAGATGTGCTTGCGGACGCGGATGTGGCGACGCTTGAGGGCGGCACGCTTGTAGGCGTCGCCCTTGGCGATCTTCACGCCGTATGCCATGGCTACTTACCAGCCTTTCCGACCTTGCGGCGGATGACCTCGCCGGCGTACTTGACGCCCTTGGCCTTGTACGGGTCAGGCTTCCGCAGCTTGCGGATCTTGGCCGCGGTCTCGCCGACCTTCTGCTTGTCGATGCCCTCGACGGAGAACTTCGTGGGGGACTCCACCTTGAAGGTGATGCCCTCCGGGGCCTCGATCAGGATCGGGTGGCTGTAGCCCAGGGCGAACTCCAGGTTGGAGCCCTTCGCCTGGACGCGGTAACCGACACCACTGATCTCGAGCGCCTTGGTGTATCCCTGGGTCACACCGGTGATCATGTTCGCCACCAGCGTGCGGGACAGGCCGTGAAGGGCCTTGTTCTGACGCTCGTCGTTCGGGCGGGTGACGCTGAGGAAGCCGTCCTCACCCTTGGTGACCTCGATCGGCGACGCGACGGTGTGCGAGAGGGTGCCCTTGGGCCCCTTCACCGCGACCGTGCGGCCATCGATGGTGACGTCCACACCGGCGGGAACCTGGATGGGGAGCTTGCCGATTCGCGACATGAGCTATTCCTCCGTTCCCGACTACCAGACGTAGGCGAGGACTTCCCCACCTACGCCCTTCTTGCTGGCCTGCTGGCCGGTCAGGAGACCGTGGGACGTGGAGATGATCGCCACGCCCAGGCCGCCGAGGACCTTCGGCAGGTTGGTGGACTTTGCGTATACACGCAGACCCGGCTTCGAGATTCGCTTGATGCCGGCGATCGAGCGCTCGCGGTTCGGGCCGAACTTCAGCTCGAGGACGAGGTTCTTGCCGACCTCGGCGTCCTCGACCTTCCAGCCGGTGATGAAGCCCTCCTGCTGGAGGATCTCCGCGATGTGCGACTTGATCTTGCTGTGCGGCATCACGACGGAGTCGTGGTACGCCGAGTTCGCGTTACGCAGACGCGTGAGCATGTCTGCGATGGGATCAGTCATGGTCATGAATTGGCCTTCGGCCTCTCTCGCCGGGGTTTCCTGTATGCGCCATCCCTCTCCCTACTCAGAGGCAGGACGGGTGCGGTGCGGGGACCTACGGCGTAGTAAGTCGGTCTTGGGCGGCAGGCGCCCAACCCCACAAGCCTACGGCATGTGAGGGCGGGCTCCTGCCGACCAGATGCTTACCGAGAGCTTCCGTCAATTCCCAACGCCCGGAGGGCGAAGGAGAATTACCAGGAGCTCTTGGTCACGCCCGGCAGCTCGCCACGGTGAGCCATCTCACGAAGGCACACGCGGCACAGGCCGAACTTGCGGTAGACGGAGTGGGGCCGGCCGCAGCGCTGGCAGCGGGTGTACCCGCGAACGCCGAACTTCGGCTTACGGGCGGCCTTAGCGATCAGAGCCTTCTTCGCCACGGTCAGTTCTCCTTGAACGGGAAGCCGAGGTGACGAAGGAGGGCACGACCCTCGTCGTCGTTGGTCGCCGTGGTGACCACGGTGATGTCCATGCCCCGGACCCGGTCGATCTTGTCCTGGTCGATCTCGTGGAACATGACCTGCTCCGTGAGACCGAACGTGTAGTTGCCACGGCCGTCGAACTGCTTCGGCGACAGACCACGGAAGTCACGGATACGCGGCAGCGCGAGCGACAGCGTACGGTCCAGGAACTCCCACATGCGGTCACCACGGAGGGTGACGTGGCAGCCGATCGGCTGCCCCTCGCGCAGCTTGAACTGCGCGATGGACTTGCGGGCCTTGGTCACGGCCGGCTTCTGACCGGTGATCGTGGTGAGGTCGCGCACGGCGCCGTCGATCAGCTTGGAGTCGCGGGCGGCGTCGCCCACACCCATGTTGACCACGATCTTGACCAGACCGGGGATCTGCATGACGTTCTCGTACGAGAACTCCTCACGCAGCTTGCCGGAGATTTCCTCGCGGTACTTCGTCTTCAGACGCGGAGTGGTGGTGGTAGCCATCAGATGTCCTCACCCGTCCGCTTGGCAACGCGGATCTTGTTGCCTTCGTCGTCGAAGCGGTATCCGACGCGCGTGACGACCTTGTTGCCGTCCTTCTCCACGACGAGCTGAACGTTGCTCACGTGGATGGGGGCCTCGGTCGTGACGATGCCACCGGTCTGCGAACCGCGAGCGGTCTGACCGGCCTTGGTGTGCTTCTTGACCCGGTTGACACCCTCGACGAGGACGCGGTCCTGAGCGGGGTAGGCCACGATGACCTTGCCCTGCTTGCCCTTGTCCTTACCGGTGATGACCTGAACCAGGTCGCCCTTCTTGATCTTCATGCTTACAGCACCTCCGGCGCGAGCGAGATGATCTTCATGAACTTCTTCTCGCGCAGTTCCCGGCCCACCGGGCCGAAGATGCGGGTGCCGCGGGGGTCACCGTCGTTCTTCAGAATGACGGCGGCGTTCTCGTCGAAGCGGATGTACGAGCCATCCTGACGGCGACGCTCCTTGACGGTGCGAACGATGACGGCCTTGACGACGTCACCCTTCTTCACGTTGCCACCGGGGATCGCGTCCTTGACGGTGGCGACGATGACGTCACCGATGCCCGCGTAGCGGCGACCCGAACCACCGAGAACACGGATGGTGAGGATTTCCTTCGCACCCGTGTTGTCGGCGACGCGAAGTCGCGACTCCTGCTGGATCACGTCTATCTCCTGATCGTCTGCCGGTTCCCGGCGGGGGCCGCTCCGTCACCGGAACGAGCCCCCGCCGAGCCTGGCGGAACTTGCCTGAGGGGAATGCCCCTCAGGAATTACTTGGCCTTCTCGAGGATCTCGACGACGCGCCACCGCTTCGTGGCGGACAGCGGCCGGGTCTCCATCAGGAGGACGCGGTCGCCGACGCCGGCGGCGTTCTGCTCGTCGTGCGCCTTGAGCTTGTTCGTACGGCGGATGACCTTGCCGTACAGCGCGTGCTTGACACGGTCCTCGACAGCGACGACGACGGTCTTGTCCATCTTGTCGCTGACGACCAGACCCTCACGGGTCTTGCGGAAACCGCGGTCGGTGTTCGTCTCAGTCACAGTCTTCTCGCTCATCAGACGCTCTCCACCGTCTCGATGCCCAGCTCGCGCTCGCGCATCAGGGTGTAGATCCGGGCGATGTCCTTACGGACGGACTTGAGCCGGCCGTGGTTCTCGAGCTGCCCGGTCGCCGCCTGGAAGCGGAGGTTGAACAGCTCTTCCTTGGCCTCGCGGAGCTTGTTGAGCAGCTCCTCGTTGCCCAGCTCGCGCAGCTCGGACGCCTTGGTTCCGGCCGACATCACGCCTCACCTGCCTCGCGCCGAACGATGCGGCACTTCATCGGAAGCTTGTGAGCAGCGCGGGTGAGCGCCTCACGAGCAATCTTCTCGTTCGGGTAGGACAGCTCGAACATCACGCGACCCGGCTTGACGTTCGCGATCCACCACTCGGGAGAACCCTTACCGGAACCCATGCGGGTCTCGGCCGGCTTCTTCGTCAGGGGACGGTCCGGGTAGATGTTGATCCAGACCTTGCCGCCACGCTTGATGTGGCGGGTCATCGCGATACGAGCTGCCTCGATCTGGCGGTTCGTCACGTACGCCGGGGTCAGCGCCTGGATGCCGTACTCGCCGAACGCAACCTGCGTGCCACCCTTGGACATACCGCTGCGCTTCGGGTGGTGCTGCTTGCGGTGCTTGACCCTACGGGGGATCAGCATTTCGGTCAGGCCTCCGTTCCGGTGCTCTCGGCAGCCGGAGCGGCAGCGGCGGGAGCCTCGGCCTTGGGGGCCTCGGTCTGAGCCGACTGCTGCTGCGGCTTGCGACCGCGACCGCCACGCTCGCCACCGCGGCCACCACGGCCGGCCGGGCGGTCAGCGCCGCCACGGGCCGGGCGGTTGCCTGCGCGGGCAGCGGCGTTCTCGGCGCGGACCTCGGCGATGTTCTTGACGTCGCCCTTGTAGATCCAGACCTTCACGCCGATGCGGCCGAAGGTCGTCTTGGCCTCGAAGAAGCCGTAGTCGACGTTCGCGCGGAGCGTGTGCAGGGGCACACGGCCCTCGCGGTAGAACTCCGAGCGGGACATCTCGGCGCCGCCGAGGCGGCCACCGCACTGGATCTTGATGCCCTTGGCGCCGGCCTTCATCGAGCTCTGCATGCTCTTGCGCATGGCCCGACGGAAGGAGACGCGGGAGGAGAGCTGCTCGGCGACGGCCTGGGCCACCAGCTGAGCGTCCACCTCGGGGTTCTTGACCTCGAGGATGTTCAGCTGGACCTGCTTGCCGGTCAGCTTCTCCAGCTCGCCACGGATGCGGTCGGCCTCGGCGCCGCGGCGGCCGATGACGATGCCCGGGCGGGCGGTGTGGATGTCAACGCGGACGCGGTCGCGGGTGCGCTCGATCTCGACCTTCGAGATGCCGGCCCGCTCCATGCCCTTCGTCATCATGCGACGAATGGCGACGTCTTCCTTGACGTAGTCCTTGTACAGCTTGTCGGCGTACCAACGGGACTTGAAGTCCGTGGTAATGCCGAGCCGGAACCCGTGCGGGTTTACCTTCTGGCCCATTACCGGGTTCCTTCCTTGCTGCTGACGACCACGGTGATGTGGCTGGTCCGCTTACGGATCCGGTAGGCACGGCCCTGAGCACGCGGACGGAACCGCTTCAGGGTCGGGCCCTCGTCCACGTACGCCTCGCTGATGACCAGCGAAGAGGCGTCGGTGTGGTCGTAGTTGTGTGCGGCGTTGGCGATGGCGCTGTCCAGCACCTTGCCAACCGGCACGCTCGCGGCCTGCGGGGCGAAACGCAGGACCGCCTGAGCCTCCGTGGCATCCATGCCACGGATGAGGTCCACCACGCGGCGGGCCTTCATGGGCGTGACGCGGATGTACCGCGCCTGGGCCCTGGCTTCCATGGTTGTCCCTTCGGTGTAAGTCATAGTCGTTTCCACCCCGCGGTTAGCGGCGCTTCGACTTCCGGTCGTCCTTGACGTGGCCGCGGAAGGTGCGAGTCGGCGAGAACTCGCCGAGCTTGTGGCCGACCATCGACTCGGTGACGAACACCGGGACGTGGATCTTGCCGTTGTGCACCGCGATGGTGTGACCCAGCATGGCCGGGACGATCATCGAGCGACGGGACCAGGTCTTGATGACGTTCTTGGTGCCTGCCTCGTTCTGAACTTCCACCTTCTTGATGAGGTGGCCGTCGACGAAGGGCCCCTTCTTGAGACTGCGCGGCATCTAAACCCGCTCCTAGCGCTTCTTGTTCGTCTTGCGGCGGCGGACGATGTACTTGTTCGATGCCTTCTTCGGCGAACGAGTACGACCCTCCTTCTGACCCCACGGCGAGACCGGGTGGCGACCACCGGAGGTCTTGCCTTCACCACCACCGTGCGGGTGGTCAACCGGGTTCATCGCGACACCGCGGACGGTCGGGCGAACGCCCTTCCAGCGCATGCGGCCGGCCTTGCCCCAGTTGATGTTCGACTGCTCGGCGTTGCCGACCTCGCCGATGGTGGCGCGGCAGCGGGCGTCGACCAGGCGGATCTCACCCGACGGCATACGAAGGTGGGCCATGGTGCCCTCCTTCGCCAGCAGCTGCACGGAGGCACCCGCGGAACGGGCGAACTTCGCGCCGCCGCCGGGCCGCAGCTCGATGGCGTGGATGGTCGTACCGACCGGGATGTTGCGCAGCGCCAGGTTGTTGCCGGGCTTGATGTCGGCGGCCGGGCCGTTCTCGACACGGTCGCCCTGCGACAGGCCACGCGGCGCGATGATGTAGCGCTTCTCGCCGTCCGCGTAGTGCAGGAGCGCGATGCGCGCGGTGCGGTTGGGGTCGTACTCGATGTGCGCGACCTTGGCCGGCACGCCGTCCTTGTCGTGACGACGGAAGTCGATCACTCGGTAGGCGCGCTTGTGGCCACCGCCCTGGTGGCGAACGGTCACACGACCGGCGTTGTTACGGCCGCCCTTGCTGTGCAGGGGGCGGACCAGCGACTTCTCCGGCGTGGACCGCGTGATCTCGACAAAGTCGGCGACGCTGGAGCCACGACGGCCCGGGGTCGTCGGCTTGTACTTGCGGATACCCATTTCTCAGTCCTCGTCCGATTCCGGACGACTCGACCTCCGTCAGGAGGTCGGGCCGCCGAAGATGTCGATACGGTCGCCCTCGGCGAGGGTCACGATGGCGCGCTTGGTGTCAGCGCGCTTGCCGAAACCGGTCTTGGTGCGCTTGCGCTTACCCTGCCGGTTGATCGTGTTGACCCCGGTGACCTTGACCGAGAAGACCGCTTCCACGGCCTGCTTGATCTGGGTCTTGTTGGAGCCGGGCGCGACGATGAACGTGTACTTGTTCTCGTCGAGCAGCGCGTAGCTCTTCTCGGAAACGACCGGCTTGACGAGAACGTCGCGCGGGTCCGAGTAGGTCTTGCTGGTAACGGTCGCCTCGCTCATCAGGCGTCGCTCCCTTCGGTCTCAGCGGTCTGGGGGCCAGACACGAAGGACTCGAGGGCGGCCTGGGTGAAGACCACGTCGTCAGAGACGATCACGTCGTACGTGTTCAGCTGGCCCGGCTCCAGGATGTGCACCTGGGGCAGGTTGCGGGCGGACAGCCACGCGGCCTCGTCGGCACGCTCGACGACCAGGAGCAGGTTCTTGCGCTCCGAGATCTTGCCGAACAGCGTCTTGGCGGCCTTCGTGGAGACTGCACCGTCGACCACGCCGGTGACGACGTGGATGCGGGAGTGACGGGCCCGGTCGGAGAGGGCACCACGCAGGGCGGCGGCCTTCATCTTCTTCGGGGTCCGCTGCGAGTAGTCACGCGGCTGCGGGCCGTGGACGACGCCACCGCCGGCGAACTGCGGCGCACGGGTCGAACCCTGGCGCGCGCGGCCGGTGCCCTTCTGGCGGTACGGCTTGCGGCCACCACCACGGACTTCGCCGCGGGTCTTGGTCTTGTGCGTGCCCTGACGGGCAGCTGCCAGCTGTGCGACGACGACCTGGTGGATCAGCGGAACGCTGGTCTTCGCGTCGAAGATCTCCGCGGGGAGCTCGACGGTACCGGCCTTGTCGCCTGCCGGCGAAAGGATGTCAATGGTGCTCATTACCTCAAGCCCCCTTGGCCGCGGTACGGACCAGGACGAGGCCGCCGTTCGGACCGGGGACTGCGCCCTTGATGAGGAGCAGACCCTTCTCCGCGTCAACCGCGTGGATGGTCAGGTTCTGGGTGGTGACACGCTCGTTGCCCATGCGACCCGCCATGCGCATGCCCTTGAAGACACGGCCGGGGGTGGCACAGCCACCGATGGAGCCGGGCATGCGGTGCACACGGTGGGCACCGTGGGACGCCTTGCCACCCTTGAAGTTGTGACGCTTCATCACACCGGCGAAGCCCTTGCCCTTGCTCTTGCCCGTGACGTCAACCTTGACGCCGGACTCGAACACCTCGGCAGTGACCTCCTGGCCCAGCGTGTACTCGCTGGCGTCAGGGGTGCGGAGCTCCACCAGGTGGCGGCGCGGGGTCACGTCGGCCTTGGCGAAGTGGCCCTTGAGGGGCTTGTTCACCTTGCGGGGGTCGATCTCGCCGAAGGCGATCTGGACTGCCTCGTAGCCGTCGTTGTCGTTGGTGCGGACCTGGGTGACGACGCAGGGCCCGGCCTTGACGACGGTCACCGGGACGACCCGGTTGTTCTCGTCCCAGACCTGGGTCATGCCGAGCTTCTCGCCCAGGACGCCCTTAATGTTCTTAGCCATCTCGCGCGTCACCTCAGAGCTTGATCTCGATGTCGACGCCCGCCGGCAGGTCGAGACGCATCAGCGAGTCAACCGTCTTCGGCGTGGGGTCGAGGATGTCGATGAGGCGCTTGTGCGTGCGCATCTCGAAGTGCTCGCGCGAGTCCTTGTACTTGTGCGGCGACTTGATGACGCAGTACACGTTCTTCTCAGTGGGCAGCGGCACCGGGCCCGCGACCGACGCACCAGTGCGGGTCACCGTCTCGACGATCTTCTTCGCCGAGGAGTCGATGACCTCGTGGTCGTAGGCCTTGAGCCGGATGCGGATCTTCTGTCCCGCCATGGCTACTAGTAGTCCTGTCTCTCATAACGCTCTGGAACCCGGGAGTTCTAACGACTCCACCTCCGACCCACGCGGTCGGGCGTGTCGCATCCCCTCTACGCAGATCTCCCGAAGGATTTCCCAACCAAGGGGGTGCGGGCCCGAGGACCGCAGGACCGGGGGCGAAACACCCACCGGGTGCCTGGCCGGTGCCCCACTGACGCTTCCCGGAAGATTCCCGTACGTCCGACCCGAGGGGTCGACGAGTACTGTGGGACTCGCTTCCGGTCCTCCCGGCGGGAGGCGCGCAGCATTGACACTCAACCGAGCAACCTGGTCAGTGTGCCATACGGGCCGTGAGCCTGGCCAATCGGGCCGAGGATCTTACCCCGCGTGGTCGCTCGGTCAAACGCGGGCGCGCAGCGGGGGCCGCGCCGGGCGCCCCCGGCGTAATTCGGTCGAGCGGTCCGCACCGCCGTGCCTACAGTGACCGGCCGGGCAAACCGTCGTCACCAGGGGCATCGATCATGCGTACGCACTATCCGCGCACGGCCCATCTGCCCTGGTCCCCCGGAGCCACCTCGGACGACGTGCGGATCGCCCATCTCGCCGCGCTGACCGGCCGCGAGGTCGTCGTCACCGAGAAGCTGGACGGCGAGAACACCACGCTCTACGCCGACGGGCTCCACGCCCGCTCCCTGGACTCCGCCCACCACCCCTCGCGGGGCTGGGTGAAGGCGCTCCAGGGCCGGGTCGGGGCGCGGATCCCCGAGGGGTGGCGGGTCTGCGGCGAGAACATGTTCGCGCGCCACTCGATCCCCTACGAGGAGCTGGAGAGCTTCTTCTACGGCTTCTCCGTCTGGGACGGGGAGCACTGCCTGGACTGGGACCGTACCGTGGCGTTCCTGCGGGACCTGGGGATACCGGTGCCGCCGGTGCTTTGGCGCGGAGTGTTCGACGCCCGCGCCGAGAAGACGCTGCGGGCGCTGAAGCTCGACACCGGCCGGCAGGAGGGTTACGTCGTGCGGCCCGCGGACGGTTTCGGCGCGGCGGACTTCCGGTGCCTGGTGGCCAAGTGGGTGCGGCCCGGACACGTACAGACCGATACGCACTGGATGCACGCCGCCGTCGTGGAGAACGGGCTCGGCCCGGCCGCCGCCCTGTGGGCCGTACGGTCCGGGGCCCCGGCCGACGCGGCGGCGCTGGCCGCCGCCACCGGCGCGGACGCGGGGGACGCCGGGGCCGCCGCCGCGATGGGCGACGCCCTGGACGCGGCGGGCCGGACGGGCGAGGACCGGCTGACCGGGGTGCTCGCCGCGCTGCTGCACCGCTCCCGCCGCGCCGCGCTCGCGCCCGCGCTGGCCCCCGCGCTCGGGATGCCGCTCGCCCGGCGCGTCGCGGACCTCGTCGGACTGCACCCCGGGCTGCACCGCCCTTACCCGGACGAGGAACGCCGCACCGGGCTGGTCCGGATGTCGTTCGCCGCCGATCTGCCGCTGCTGCACGCGTTGGCCGCCACGGTCGCGGACACGGCCGGGGCGCGCGAGCAGGTGGAGTGGTCGGCGCTGTACGCACAGGACGTGAGCGAACCGGCCGGGCTGCGGGAGGCGTTCGCGGACCTGGCACCGGACACCGCCGACCGCTGCCTTGCGCAGGCCCGTGAGGCGTACGCCCTGGGCCGGGTCACCACCGCCGAGGAGGCCGTCGCCGCGACCTGGCGCTGGCGGGCCGGGGACTTCCCGCGCCTGGTCCAGCTGGTCGGCCCGTCCGGCAGCGGCAAGAGCACCTTCGCCCGCGCCCTGCCCGGCACCGACACGTACCTCTCGCTCGACGACCTGCGCCAGGCCCGGGGCTCGCGCGCCGACCAGAAGGCCAACGGGGACGTGCTGCGCGAGGGGCTCGACCGGCTGGACGCAGCGCTCGCGGCCGGCACCACGGTCGTCTGGGACGCCACCTCGCTCAACGCCCACCAGCGCTCCCTGGTGCACGCGGTGGCCCGGCGCAGGGACGCGCTGCTCACCCATGCCGTGGCGCTGGTCGACGAGGCGGAGCTGATCCGCCGCAACGGGTGCCGCAGCCACCCCGTACCACCCGAGGTGCTGACCGCGCAGCTGCACAGATTCGTGCCCCCGTACCCCGGCCAGGCCCACCGCACCTGGTACATCGGCGCGAGCGGAACGGTGGAGGACAGGGCGTAGGGCCTTCCGTCTGGATCAGGCCGGATCAGGGAGCGGGGCCCGGTGCCGTGGATCGCAAGGCGGGGGAGGGAGTCGGTGGGGTCTCCCCTGCTCGAGCGCAGCGGAGAGCTTGGGGAAGCAGCCATGGCGAGTGACGACAATGCCGCGAGGCGCGGCACCGGGACACGCGAGCCCGGCCTGATCCGGACGGAAGGCCCCTGAATGCGTACCAGCGAGGAGATCTACCACCGGGTCCGCTGGGACTCCCGGTTCGACCCGGCGCGCTTCGTGATGGGCGTGGCGCAGCGCGGGACCGTGCCCAAGCGGGTGCCGCTGCCCCGCTTCACGCCCGGCGGGGACATCCCCTGGCACCGGGTGCTGTTCTTCGAGGCGGACGGCGAGGTGGTGTGGGACCGGTCCTCGGGCGTGGACCGGATCGACGCGACGGAGGCCGGGCGGGTGCGCGCCCCGCGCCGGCTGCCGTCCCCGTACTTCGTCTCCCGCACCCCGCACGCGTTCTCCGCGCCGGAGGCGGCCTGGACGCCCGTGCCCGAGGACGCTCCGGCGCCCGGGCCGGCCTCCGGTCCCCTGACGCTGCTGACCTGGAACACCCTCTGGGACCGCTACGACAGCGACCGCATCGACACCGCCCGGCGCCGGCCGCTCCTGCTCGACGCGCTGCGCGCCGCGGACGCCGATGTCATCGCCCTCCAGGAGGCCGAACCGGCCCTGCTCGCCATGCTGCTGGCGGCGCCCTGGGTCCGCGACGGCTACACGTTCTGGGCCGATCCGGCGGGCCGGGACGTCGCCGACTGCGGTCTGCTGCTGCTCAGCAGGGTGCCGGTGCGCGAGGCGGGCCTGCATGTACTCGGCCCGCACAAGGCGGTCGCGGCGGTCGTGGTGGACGGGTCGGACGGGCCGGTCACGGTCGCGGTGACCCATCTCAGCAGCGACCACTCGGCCGACGGTGCCGGCCGACGCGATGCCGAACTGGCCGATCTGGCAACGGGGTTGGCGGCGGTCGAGGGCGATGTGGCGCTGCTCGGCGACTTCAACGACGGCGGGGACACCCCGCAGGACCGCTTGGGGATGGCGGACGCCTGGAGCCGGGTGCACGGCGCGGACGACCGGACGCCCACCTTCGACCCGTCGGTCAACCCGCTGGCGGCGGTCTCCTCCCTGTCCGGGCGGGCGTCCCGGCTGGACAGGGTCCTGGTCCGCTCGGAGCGGCTGCGCCCCGCCTCTGCGGTGCTGCTGGGCGATGTCCCCGCACCGGACGGGCTGTACGTCTCGGACCACTTCGGGGTACGCGTGGAGCTGGCCGCCGGGGCGGCGGAAGAGGTCCGCGCGGACGCGGCGGAGGAGGCTTGGGAGGACGCTGCGGAGGAGGCCTGCGCGGCCGATGTCGTGCGCCGGGTGGCCGCCGCCCTGCCCGGAGGCGCTGTCCACCTGGCCGGCTCCCGGCGGATGGGCTGTGCGCTGCCCGGCGCGGACGTGGACCTGGTCGCGGCGCTGCCGGGCGCGGTGGATCTGCCGGGGGTACGGGAGCGGCTGACCGTTGCCCTGCCGGACGCCGTCGGCCTGCGCGAGGTGACCGGCGCCCGCGTACCGGGTCTGCGCTTCGCCCTCGGCGGCCTGAACGTGGACATGGTGACCGTGGCGACGGGGGCGCTCGACCCGGCCGAGGCGGTGGCCGGGCGCGCCGGGCTGGGCGAGGCGGCGGCCACGGCGCTCAGCGCGGTGAGCGACGCGGACGCGGTGCTCGCGGCGGCGGACCCGCACCGGGCGGCGTTCGTGGGCCTCGCCCGCGAGGTGAAGGCCTGGGCGCGGGCGCGCGGCCTGGACTCCGCACCGTGCGGCGGGCTGCCGGGCCTCGCCTGGTCGGTGCTCGCGGCCCGTACCGCCCACGAGTCGGGCGACCTGCCTCCGCTCCCCCTGCTCAGGCACTTCTTCGCGTCCTGGGCCACCTGGGACTGGGAGCGCCCGGTCGGCCCCGCCACGGCCCCCGACACCGGTGGGCTTCCCGTCACCGTGCTGACCCCGACCGCCCCCGTCCGCTCCTGCACCGCACAGGTCTCCCCGGCCGGCCGCGACCTCCTCACCGAGGAACTCTTCCGCGCCTGGGAGATCCTGGAGTCCGCCGACGACACCGGCCCCGTACCGCACGCCCTGCTCCGCACCCCGCCGCCGCTGCACACGCAGCACACTGCCTGGGCTCTCGCCTCCGTACGGCCCGGGCCCGACGAGGGGCGGCTGCGCGGCCGTCTCCTCTCCCTGGCCGCCGCCCTCGCCGGGGCGGGTGCCCCGGACTCCCGCATCTGGCCGCGCCCTCTCACCGCCGACGGCCTGGTGGGATACGCGATCGGCCTGGGCGCCACACCGCCCGACGGGCACCGGCTGGCGGAGATCAGGACGGAGATTCTGCGCGGCATCCCGGACGCCTCTCTGACCCGGGTGGAGATTTCCGGTCTCCGGTCGGCAGGAGACCCGGCGTTCGCCCTCTGACGGACTGGACGGCGCCCTTCCCGCCACCAATCCCTCCGACCCCGCTGTGCGCCGCTTTTCCCCCTTTGAGCTTCTCGCAGGGTTAAGGGGACGAGAGCGGGAGTGCGATCGATGACGGACGTGGCCGTGGGAACAGACCGGACCGGAATCGATACGGACGAGAACGGTGCCGCCCCGGCTCACGGCCAGCTCGTCACCGTACGAAATCGTCCCTGGGTGGTCACCGAGGTCACCCGCTCCGCGGTTTCGTCCGAGAATCCCGCCCGTACTGCGGCGGCGTCGGCGCCGCACCTGGTGTCTCTGGTCTCCGTCGAGGACGACGCGCGCGACGAAGAGCTCCGGGTGGTCTGGGAGCTGGAACAGGGCGCGGTCGTCCATCAGCAGTACGAGCTCCCCTCACCCACCGCCGGTATCGACGCCCCGGCACGCCTGGACGCCTTCCTTGACGCGGTCCGCTGGGGTGCGATCGCCTCCGCCGACAAGACCGCCCTCCAGGCCCCTTTCCGGTCCGGGGCCGAGATCCAGGACTACCAGCTCGCCCCCGTCGTGCGGGCCCTGTCCATGCCGCGGACGAATCTGCTGATCGCCGACGACGTCGGCCTCGGCAAGACCATCGAGGCCGGTCTGGTCATGCAGGAGCTCATGCTCCGCCACCGGGCCCGCACCATGCTGATCGTCTGTCCTTCCGGCCTGACCCTTCAGTGGCAGGACGAGATGCGGGACAAGTTCGGCCTGGACTTCCGCATCGTGAACAGCGCCCTGAGGCGGGCGTGGTCACCGCCGAACTGCACGCCTCGGCCGGCAACGACGACGAGCTCGCCGCCCGTGTCGCACCCTTCGCGGGTCTGGTCGACGACGATCTGCGCGGCGAACCGATGGTGTTCCCGGCCGGTTCCATGGTCATGGTGCGCTCCGGCAACCGCCGCAACACGGGCACGCACTACACCCCGAAGAAGCTGGCGGAGGAGGTCGTCGAGCACACCCTCGCTCCCCTGTGCTTCTCCCCCGGCCCGGCGGAGGGCGCGGCCTCTGGGGTCTGGAAGGCAAAGCCCGCCGCAGAGCTGCTGAAGCTGCGGATGCTGGACCCGGCGATGGGCTCCGGCGCCTTCCTCGTCTCCGCCTGCCGTTACCTCTCGGACCGGGTGGTGGACGCCTGGTTGCGGGACGGGCTGCCGGACGAGGTCCGCCGCGATGTGGGCGCGGACGACCGGGACGAGCTGCTGCGCGTGGCGCGGCGTCTGGTCGCCGACCGCTGCCTGTACGGGGTGGACCGGGACCCGATGGCGGTGGAGCTGGCCAAGCTGTCGCTGTGGCTGGTCACGCTGGCGAAGGGCCGGCCGTTCTCGTTCCTGGACCACGCGCTGCGGTGCGGGGACTCGCTGGTCGGCGTCATCGACGTGGAGCAGATCAAGGCGTTCCATCTGGAGTCGGGTGCAAGGCAGTTGAGCCAGGAGGTGTCGCGTGCCCTGGTTGTGACGGAGTCCCTGCTCTCGAAGGCCGCGGGTCTGCGCCGCGAGATCGAGGCGACCCCGGTCCACGACATCCGAAGCGTCCACGCCAAGACCGAGAAGCTGCGCGAGGCGGAGGCCCTGTCGGAGCGGTTGCGCCTGGCGGCGGACGCGGTGGTGGGTGCGGCGCTGGCGGCGGAGGGCATCTCCGACGAGGAGGCGTCCGACCTGACGGGCGAGGAGAAGGTGGGCGGCAAGCGGGGCGCCGCGCAGTTCCGGGACGCGAAGGAGAGCGCGAAGGAACGGGCGTACCGGAACCGGCTGGAGTCGGTGGCGGGGCTGGTGGCTACGGCGCTGGAGGAGGACGCGGAGGTCCCCGGGTCGTCGTACGCGGGTGAGCAGGCGCGGGGCGTGGTGGACCGGTGGCTGACGGGTGAACGGGCGGCTGCGGTACGGCCGTTGCACTGGCCGCTGGAGTTCCCGGAGATCATGGGGGTGGGGGCGCGTCGGGGTTCGACGCGATCGTGGGGAACCCGCCGTTCATCGGCGGCCAGAAGCTGACCGGTGCGCTGGGCACGGACTACCGCGAATACTTGGTCAACCGACTGGGCGGAGGGCAGCGGGGCAGCGCGGACCTGTGCGCGTACTTCCTGCTGCGGAACCTGGCGCTGGCGCCGGGGCGGCGTACGGGGATCATCGCGACGAACACGATCGCGCAGGGCGATACCCGGGAGGTCGGGCTGGACCAGGCGACGGCTGCCGGGTGGACGGTGTACCGGGCGATCAAGTCGCAGCCCTGGCCGGGGACGGCGGCGCTGGAAGTCTCGCTGCTGTGGCTGGGCGGAAGCGCGGGCAAGGACGAGCAGCCGGTGCTGGACGGGGACGAGGTGCGGGGGATCACGCCGGGGCTCGACCCTCGGTCGCGGGTGAGCGGGAAGCCGTATCGGCTGGCGGCGAACGCGGGGCAGTCGTTCCAGGGGTCGAACGTCCTGGGAAAGGGGTTCGTACTCCAGCCGGAGGTGGCCCAGGCGCTGATCGAGAAGGACCCGCGCAACAAGGACGTGCTGTTCCCGTACCTCAACGGGGAGGACCTGAACTCACGGCCGGACTGCTCGGCCAGCCGGTGGGTGATCAACTTCCACGGGTGGTCGGAGGAGAAGGCGGCAACATACGAGGACGTGTTCGCGATCGTGGAGCGGGACGTCAAGCCGGTGCGTCTTGCGAACAACCGCAAGGTGTACCGGGACTTCTGGTGGCAATACGGCGAGAAGCGCCCCGCCATGGTGAGGACGATCTCCGACCTGGATCGAGTCATCGTGATCGCCTTGGTGAGCAAGACGGCAGTACCCGTGCGCCAAGCCACCACCCAGGTCTTCTCGCACATGCTCGGCGTGTTTGCCACCGACTCGGCTGCCCAGCTAGCCCTACTCTCGGGCTCGCTGCACTATTGGTGGGCGGTGCAACACGGCTCCAGCCTGAAAGGCGACCTCCGCTACACGCCTTCAGACGTTTACGACACCTTCCCCAAGCCGCGCGAGACCAATCGCTTGGCCACAGCCGGTGACACTCTCGAGAAGATCCAGCGCGACGCCATGGCCAGCCAGGCCATTGGCTTGACGAAGCTCTACAACGCCATCCACGCCGGGGCTGCGCACTCCGCCTCCGCCGAAGCTGTGCGCCAGGCCCACGTAGAAGTGGACGAAGCTGTCGCCGAAGCGTGCGGCTGGACCGACCTTAACTTGCGCCATGGGATACACGAGACGCGCCAGGGCACCCGATTCACCATCTCGCCCGATGCCCAGGTTGAAGTCTTGGACCGCCTCCTAGAGCTGAACCACGCTCGCTACAAGGAAGAACAGGAAGCCGGGCTTCACGTGCCGGGCGCGAAGAAGAAGGCCGCCCCCAAGCGGGCGCCGAAGCCGAAGGCAGAGCCCAAGCCGGAGGACGGCATCCAGGACGGGTTCTTCTGACAGCAGCGCGCCCCCGCCCAGGCATCAGCCCAGGGCGGGGGCGAGGGTGCGGGTGCGGGTTCAGCGCCCGGCGGCGTACGAGACGAAGCCCGCCCAAGCGCCTGATGCGAAAGCGAGCCGGGCCCCCTGCGCGTTCTTGGAATCGCGCACGAGCACTACGTCTGGGGTGGTCGCGACCTCAACGCATTCATTGCTGTTGCTGCTGTCGCTGTAGCTGCTCTTGAACCACTCCAGCCGGGGAGCGCCTCCGGCAGAGGTCTCGCTGATCATGTCTCTCCCAGCACTTGCTCGATGAAGGCCAGCGACTCCCGGGGGGTGAGAGCCTGAGCCCGGATGATGCCACACCGCAACTCAACGATCCGGAGATGCTTCGGGTCAGAGACCGGGCGACTGCCGAAGTCGCCTTCGGAGCGCCCCACCGCCGAGCCGTCCTTGAACTTCAACACCTGCATCTCCCCGCCCATTCCGGCGTGATCATCGCGGCCGGTCGGCATCACCTGGATCTCGACATTACGCAACTGCCCTACCTCCAAGAGGCGTTCGAGCTGTCGGCGCAACACCATTCTGCCCCCAAGGTGGCGTCTCAGCGTCACCTCTTCCTGGACAAAGCTGAGCTCCGGGCCGGGAGAGCGGTCGAAGATGGACTGCCGAGCCACACGAGCAGCCACTAGCCTCTCCACTTCGTCCTGCGAGAAGGCGGGCCGCCTCATCCCGAACAACGCCCGGGCGTACTCCTCCGTCTGCAACAGACCGTGGAGATTGTGGCTCCCGTACGCCGAGAGCTCGACCGCCCGCTCCTCCATCTTCGCCAGCTCCCGAATCTTCCTCGGGTACCGGACCTCGGCCACGTCCTGCTTCATCGCGGCGATCTTCCCGCCCGCCCCCAGCACCTCGTCCGCCTTGTCCAGGAACTCCGGGCGAGGGATGCGGCGGCCGCCCTCCACCTTGTAGACCTGGTCCTCCCCGTACCCGATCGCGGTCCCGAACTCGCCGGCCCGCAGCCCCGCCGCCTCCCGCCACGCCTTGATCTGGCGCCCCACCGCCGCGACCACGGCCGCCCCCGACTCGTCATCGGGATCGACGTCCCAACCCGGCTCGTCCGCCCCGGCGTCACCGGGCTCCGTACCGGTCTCATCCACGCTCATCCGTGCCCCACTTCCGGTGTGCATGCCGTTCTTGACCCAACCCCTGGTCTCTCCGACACGTCACCCCGGACAGCCGGGACAGCACTGGACAAGCACGGGACAATCACCGTACGCAAGGGGCTCGTTGCTGTTCACGGTACGCACGCCCCGGCCACGCTGAGCGGCGTGAACCAACACATCACCCGAACCGAACATTCCGCTCCCGTCCGGCAGTTCACCGTCTCGCTCTCCCCCACCCGGCGGGGCGCCAGGCTCGCCCGGCTCCTGGCCACGGCGCATCTGGGCGATTGGGGGATCGTCTGCGAACCGGCCGCGCACATCGTCGCCGAGCTGGCCGCCAACGCCGCCGTCCACGGCCGCGTACCCGGCCGGGACTTCCGACTCGGCCTCACTGCCCACCGCGACGAGCTCCTGCGGATCGAGGTGACCGACACCCGGGGCGAGCAACTGCCCGTCGTGTCCACCCCCGACCAGTACGCGGAGAGCGGGCGCGGCCTGCTGATCGTCGAGGCGCTAGCCGACCGGTGGGGCATCGATGTAGGGCCCGTCCCGCGCAAGACGATCTGGGCCGAACTCGACCTCGTACCGCGACCGCTCCACCGGGTCGCGGAAACCCGCGACCCGGTGAGCCACGTCCCCGCGTTCCACGACGCATAAAGCTTTAAAGAACCTGGGGAAATTACCCTCCCCACCCAAACCCGCCCCCCTCCCGCTCCCGTCACTCACGCGGGTGACATGGGGCAACTGGGCTGGATTTCATGTGGGTTGGCTGGCATATGCTCGCCGCGACAACTCCAGAACATGCGACGGCCCCCGACCGAGATTCGTAGTCTCAACCGGGGGCCTGACCACCGAGGAAGTAAGAGGCTTCCCGATGGATACCCCGCAGATTACCGCGCCCTCGCGCGCCCCGTCCCCCGTACCCGGAGACACCACACCGTCACCCGGTGTCATCCACATCAGCTTCCGGCACGCCGCAGGCTTCACCGTCATCGGCAACCACCTCGCCCAGCACCGCGGACTCTCCCTCGCCGCGATCGGGCTCGCCGCCCACATCCAGTCGCTGCCCGCCGGAGCCAGGATCGGCATCAAGCGCCTCGCCGAACGCTTCCCCGAGAGCGAGACCCGCGTCGCCGCCGCCCTGCGCGAGCTCGAAGCCCACGGCTACCTCCACCGCAGCCGCGTACGCCTCGCCGACGGCCGCATCATCACCCGCACCGTCTCGTACAACCAGCCGAGCGCCGACGCGTCCACCGTCGCAGCGCCGCAGCCGCGGACCAGGCGCAGCACACCGGCAGCCCCGCTGCCCACCCCACAGCCACCACGCGAGGCCGCCCCCGAACCACGCCCCGCACCACCCCCGGCACCCGCGCCGCAGCCTCAACCCACCCCCGTCCTCGTCCCGGCCCCCACCGCGCGCACGACGCCGCCTCCGCCGCTCCCCCGGCCGCGGGAGCTCACGCCGGAACTCCAGCGCGTGGCCACCGCCCTCCTCGCCGACCTGCGCCGCCACGCACCTCAACTCGTCCTCTCCGAGAACGACATCCACACCCTCACCCCCGGCGTCGCCACCTGGCTCGAACGCGACGCCCACCCCGACACCATCAGCCGCACCCTCACCACCGACCTCCCGAGCCCTCTGAAACGCCCGGCCAAACTCCTGCGCCACCGCATCACGGCACTCCTGCCACCACCGCTGCCGGGAGCCCAGGACGCCGTCGCACTCGCACGCCCCGGCGTCATCGTCATTCCGCTCCAGAACTGCGACCACTGCGACCGCGCCTTCCGCTCCCGCCACCCCGGCCACTGCCGCGACTGCCGGACGGACCTCCACACAGCCGCCTGACAACCACCAGCCGCTCCACCCGCAACTTCCGGACCCGCCCGCGAGAACATCGCCGCAGCCATCGCCAAACGCACCGCACAGGGCCTCGACAACCGTCCAGCCACACAACGGCGGAAAAGCCTGGTGGTCGTCTCCCAGATCCCTCAAGGAATAAGCCATTCCGTGATCACAACCAGACGATGAACAGCCACCACAGGCACTGCCTCTCGGGCGACAGGTACGAAGGAAGCTGACCAGTCACGTCCGGATCAGGGGGACTTCTGTGCGAACCGCCTACAAGAGATGGATAGTCGTCGCAATCACCATCGCGGCTGCGAGTGAACATTAGGAACAGCCCCGCCCTCACCCCAGGACAGCTCTCAGAAGACCCAGCTGTCCACGAGTGAGGTCGACGAGCTGTCGCAGCTTGCAGGGGAATATCTGCAGACGCGCG
The DNA here is from genome assembly GCF_036077095.1 of Streptomyces sp. NBC_00376. Classification (NCBI taxonomy): domain Bacteria; kingdom Bacillati; phylum Actinomycetota; class Actinomycetes; order Kitasatosporales; family Streptomycetaceae; genus Streptomyces; species Streptomyces sp. NBC_00376. The sequence continues at coordinate 3,613,312 of NZ_CP107960.1, forward strand.
CAGGCATGGTCACCACCACTCCTCCCCGGGCAAGGATCTCGAACATCTCAGCCACCCCGGCCATGGCGAATCGCACCTCGGATGAATTCGCCCAGCTCGCAGCAAAGGGCAAGAGGTACGAGCAGGTGGACGGCGGCTACACAAAGGCCGTCGTGGACGTCACCGTCACGGACTCGTCGCTGGCGGGAACCACCGCCACCATCCAACTCACCGAAGACACCCGGCTCTACATGCCGTTCACAGCCGCAGAAGTCGCCGAAGGGGCGCCCGAGTACGAAGAGTTCTCCCTTCCGCACACGGTGACGTTCACCCGATCCGCCGACGGTACGTGGCTCCTCGCCTCGGACAGGGTGGTCGAGGACTCTCGATCACGGAGATTCAAATTGACCTCGACATGGGGCCGGATGCCGGATCGGCAAAGCTGACAGCGAAGGAGAAATCCGGCAAGACAACACAGGACTCCTTCAGCGTGGTGAGGGTGGACGGCACGTGGCACCTGACCATCTTCACTGACAGGCCGGATCCGTCCGGCAAGGCGACATCGTCAACGGAGTAGCTGCACCCGATGTGCCGGAATCACCTCCCAGGGAGCCCCGCCCTGGGAGGTGCGGCATGGCAGCCCCGCGCAGCGCGGCCTGACGATCGCCGGCCGCTCCGCCCTCAACGACAAACGCTGACGCCGCGCCACGGTACCGCTCTCAGCCGAGCGGCCGGCCCTGCGCGTCCAGGATCGATCGCCACCGCTCTCGTACCGGCTCGGCCCACGCGGCCTCCGTGCCGAGCGCGTAGGCGATGAGGCCGTCGACGTGGTGCACCAGGCCCGCGAGGGATGCGAAGTCACGGTGCTGCTGGTGGGCGCGGAGCCCGAACTTCTCGATGCCGTACAGGTGGCCCAGGACCCGGGACTTGAAGTCGGGAGCAAGGCGCGGGGCGTCACCGTCGACCAGAAGCCCGAGCACTGACCGGCGGGCGCCCGGTGGCACGATCCGGGTCTTGCGGGCGTTGACGGTGAATCGGTACGCCTGCACGGCGTGGCTGAGCTCCCTGAGCGCGGAGACGGCCGACGACCGGGAGAAGCCTCGGTCTGACTTCGGGCTCGAACATCTGCGGCTTCTCTCGGACGGAGCAGTCAGGTGTGCTTGAGCTTCGACGGATACACCTCGTGGAGGGGATCCCACCACAGCACGTGGAAGATGTTGCCGGTCAGGAATCCGTACAACCGCTGGGTGCCGGTGAACCGCAGACGCTGGATCTTCAACGCGTCATCGAAGCCGATGGCGGTCAGCCGCACCACAGCCTCCTTGCACAGGCCGCCGGGCAGGTCGTACTCCTTGAAGAAGTCACCAGTCCTGCGTAACTCATCGAGAGTCATCGTCTCGCAGTCCCGGAGCTTGGTCAGCACCTCACACAACGTGGCCGAATCCATCTGGTCGAACCCCCAGGGACCGCCGTGGTCGACATGTGTGAACCGCCAGCACACCCGGTCGTCCGAAGTGGCCGCGCCCGACAGAAGTAACCGGACGCCACCGATCCGCTTCTCTCGCACCTCCCCGCTGGGCGGGAGCGCCAACTTCTTCTTGGCCCGTCCCCCCTTGGGCATCAGCCGTTGTGCTCCTCGTGCTCGGCCAGCGCGCCGAAGAAGTCGGCGATGTCCTCATCGAGCAACGGCTCGTTGCTCCGCACCAGATCCGGCGCCTGGGCCCGGCCGCGGGCTTCGACCCACGGGCCGGTCCGATGGGTCATCTCGGAGAGCTCATGTGCGGAGTACACGCGCATGTTCTCCAGCACGATGTCGACCGATTCCCGCTCCTGGTCGTCCATCTCCGCCGGGTCACCCTCGATGTCCCCGCGCTTCAGCTCGAAGCGGCCACGGTGCTTGCTGTACAGCTCCGGCGCGACAGGCCCGTTGGCCCACGCCTCGAAACGCTCGGCAAACAGCGGGCGGTCCTCCCAGGCCAGGTGATAGCCGTAGGAGAAATAGCAGAGCTTCTGCAGCTTCATGGCCGACATCGGTGCGGCCTTCACCAGGATGTACGCGGCTACGTCGTGCACGGTTGCCATGGTCGGTCCCCTCTGGTCCTCGCCGCCACCCTAGAGCCGCACGCCCCCATCGACATCCTCTGAGCTCCCGGGCGGGGAGGATCCTCCCCTGTCGGTCCAGCGTACGGGCGAGGTCGGACAACGAGAACGGAACGAGCCGCGCCGGCTGTCTCATTCGGATACATGTCGCACCGTGAACGAAACTATGTTCTCCATCCCCGCGACCCCGCTCTGGGCCGTGACGTCACCCCGCACTATGACCTCGTCGCCCCGGCGGTGGGCCTCGGCCGCCTTGCCGTAGTCGCGCTCGTCCAGGGACATCCTGACCCTGCGCGCCCTGCGGCCGTCCCGGTCGTCGAAGTACCCGGCGATGGTGACCGCGCCCGGCCCGTAGGGAAGCTCACGGTGCAGGCGGACCACCGACCCCAGCAATGTCATGTCCGTGTGCCCCAGCCGGGCCCACAGGTCCTTGGCCCCGGCGTCCAGGGCCGCGAGCTGGGGGAGGTGAGCCGGATGCGCTCGGTTGCCTGCTCCACCGGCAGATCCGCCGACCAGGTGAAGTCGACTGAGAACCCCGGCCCTTCGTCACCGCCGATCTTGACCAGGGCCTCGCAGAGATTCGCCGACAGGCCGCCGGGGGTGAACCGTGAGAAATCGGCCAGCTCGTCGCGCTGAAGGGTGAGATCCGCTGCTTCCCTGGCGCAGATCAGCGCCGCGTACAGACCCCGGGTAACCCTCCTCGCGAACGGCTCCGCGCGGGAGCCGTGGTCGAAGAGGAACGCCTGAGCGGGGGCCTCGGGCAGCGGGGTGTGCACGGCGACGACATAGCTGCCCACCCGGGTCTGGTCCAGCCGCACCGAGGCGACATGGTCCTTGACCAGCTGCGGCTTGTTGGCAGGCTGCACCGGCTGGGCTCCGGCGCCGCCACCGCGGCCGCGGCCGATGTCATCAGATCCCTCAGGCCGGCCAGGGCGGGGACCAGCTCCACCAACGGAGCGGTTCCGGACGGTCCCGGCGGGGTGAGCCGGAGGAACTGCCAGTTGGCGGAAGGGAGCGCCATCTCACGCAGCACGTCGGCGGGCAGCCGAGCCTCCACCACGGACAGGGTCTCCACCAGATCGGCGACGCGGTCCGCATAGTCGCGGGGGCCGCGGTCCAGAGGCACCATCACCTCGTACGGTTCGCCGGACTCCCCCGGGGCGTCCAGCACCCAGAGCTGCCCACGGCCGTAGTCCCTGAAGGGTGACCAACCACGGCCTCGCAGATAGCGCAGCAGAGAGGACGTGGCCAGGTCGTTCACCTGGCTGAACTCCGCAGCGCCACGATGGTGCTGGGGCTGGACCACTGGGAGCTCCTGCAGGCGACCCAGCTCACCGAGGACCGCTTGCTCGCCGCCGTACGCAGGCGCCTGGGCCCCCAGGTGACCACGCTGCGGACTCCGCCACAGATGCAGGAGAGCTCCGATCCCTTCGGCGAATGGACCCGAGTCGGTGTCCCGGTGGCGCTCTTCCCCCGCTGGCTGCGCTGTTCACGCGAGCAGTGCAACCAGCTGTCACCCGCCTCCTCCGGACTCTTCGAGCTGGAAGAGCACTTCTTCCGCCCGGAGAACACCCGCTACGTCCACACCTGTTTCGGTACCGGTCGGCGTCGTCCCACAGCGGTGCCCGCCCGCTTCCTGATCGCCTGTCCCGCCGGCCATATGGACGACTTCCCCTGGCAGTACTTCGTCCACCGGGGCGGCACACCCGCTCACGACTGCACGCTCAGTCTGGTCGAACGGGGCACGACGGGCGAGGCCGCCAACATCTTCGTCCAGTGCTCATGCCCGAACGTGGCCGACCGTTCGATGGCCGAGGCCATGGGCAAGCGGGGCGAGCAGGAGCTCCCCGCGTGCCGGGGGCACCATCCCCATCTGGGGACCTTCGACACATGCGGCGAAAACGTCCGCACCATCGCCCTCGGAGCCACCAACAGCTGGTTCGCCTCCCAGCTGAGGGTCTTCAGCCTGCCCCGTGCCGACGAACCGCTGACACAGGCGGTGTGGGAGCACTGGGAGTTCCTCGCCCCGCTGTCCGGCATCCCTGCCGAGGCAGCCAGGATGCTGCTGCCCACACAAGCCTGCTGGCCGGTGCTGGAGGAGTACGGGGTGGACAAGGTGTGGAAGGCGGTCACCGAGGAGGCTGCCACCTCCAGCGCTGTGCCCGGTGTCAATCCCGAACCCGATGACGAGGGATTCGACCTGGCGACGCCCGAATGGGAGGCATTCACCGCGCCTCATCGCTACGAGCTGCCTGACTTCACCACAGAGCCCGAGAAGGTACCCGCCACCGCGGCCCGGTGGCGGGTACGGGTCATCCTCGTTCATCGTCTGCGCGAAGTTTCGGCACTCACAGGATTCACCCGGATCGACGCCCCGGAATGGATGCCGCAGGATGACGACCCCACCATCAAGGCCGCTCCCCTCACCAAGGAACCGCCGACCTGGGTCCCCTGCGCCGAACTGCGCGGCGAGGGCGTGTTCCTTGCATTCCGGGAGGAGCGTCTGAGCGAGTGGGAAAAGCGCCCGGAAGTAGTCGCACGCGAGAAGGTACTGAAAGCCGCACACGTGACCTGGTGTCTCGCACGCGGACTTGAGCCCCAGTGGCCCGGTATCCGATACGTGCTCCTCCATACGTTCGCTCACGTTCTCATCCGCGGCTTCGCCCTGGAGTGCGGTTACGGGGCTTCCGGCATCGCGGAGCGTGTGTACGCACGCTCCGGCAAGCACCCCATGGCCGGCATCCTTCTCTACACCGCGGCCCCGGACAGCGAGGGCACCCTGGGAGGCCTGGTCTCTCTGGGTGGGAAGGACCGGCTCGGACCCGTCATCGACCAGGCCCTCGAAGAAGCCCGGCTCTGCAGCTCCGATCCGATGTGCGCGGAACACGACCCCCGGGTGCACGGACGCCTGCACGGGGCAGCCTGTCATGCCTGCCTCTTCGCCGCCGAGACCTCGTGCGAGCGTGGCAATCACTACCTGGACCGTGCGCTGCTCGTCGAGACACTGGCCGGCGATCTCGGTGCGTTCCTCGCATGACCGACCGGCTGCCGGCCCTTCTCGCAGCCCTCGGCCGACGCCTCCCGGCCGAGCGGCTGGCCGATCTCCTGCATCACCTCAACGCGGCTGAGGGACCGGACAGCCCACTGCTCGACCGCTGGTCCGCCAACCATCCGGCAGCCGGCCTCTCGGTCCAGTTGAGCACGCTCCGCAAGGCATGGCGGGACGAGTCACCTCAACTGCCCGGGTCAGCTCTCGCTCTTTCCCTGGCCACGGCAGCCGCAGCCGAGGAAAACACGGACCCACCTGCTGAGCTCGTGGTGAGCGGTCCGACAAGCCCAGCGGTCCCGGTCCGCCTGACGAGCGGCATCGCCGTCGACGTCATACGTTCCGCCCGCGAATCCCTGCTCATAGCAAGCTTCGCGGCCTACGGCATCACCGAGATCGTGACGGAACTCCGCGCAGCCTCCGAGCGGAACGTCCGCATCGATCTGCTCCTGGAAGAATCGACTGCGGCAGCACGCGCCTTCGGTCCGCTCGGAGATCAAGTCCGGATCTGGCACCGTGCCGGCGGCACCGACCGCACGAGTCTTCACGCGAAGGTCATCGCCGCAGACCGCCACACGGCACTGCTGGGCAGCGCGAACCTCACAGGTCGCGGCCTCAGCCGCAACATCGAGATCGGTGTCATCCTGCGTGACTCACGGGCGGTGGGCAGGCTGGTCGACCACCTGCGCTGGCTGACCGGCCCGGAGGGACTTCTCCGCAGATCCTGAGCCTGCCCGGTCAGTGCCCCGAGTCGGCCCCAGCATTCAGCCTCTGACAGACTCCGGCCATGCCCGCACGTACCACCGCGCCCTGGACCCTGCGCCCCGCCCTGCCCGAGGACATCGAGGCCCTGGCCGAACTCAGGGCCGTGGTGATGCGCCCCGACCTGGAGCGACTCGGGCGTTACGACGAGCACCGCGTACGGCAGCGGCTGCGGGACGGTTACGTACCGCAGCACACCTCGGTGGTGGTCGTGGACGGCGAGCTCGCCGGCTGCGTCACCCTGCGCCCGGCCGACGGCGGGCTGTGGCTGGAGAACTTCTACCTCTCCCCCGCGCTCCAGGGGCGCGGCACAGGCACCGCGGTGCTCCGCTCGCTGCTCGCGCGGGCCGACGAGGCGGGCGCGACCGTGCGGCTGGACGTGCTCCAGGGCAGCGCCGCCCGCGCGCTCTACGAACGGCACGGGTTCACCGAGGAGCGCCAGGACCCGATCGATGTGTTCATGGTGCGTACACCCGTGCGTTGAGCTGTCCGGGTCACATCATCGGATATCCAGGCAACCCGCCTCCGGGAATCTCCGTCTATCCCCCCGCAGCAGCGGCTCGTCACCTGCCGCGACCTGCATGGATTCGGTACGCAGCGCAGGGCAGCCCGGCCGTCCGCTGCGGGGGAAGTGGACGGAGCACGGTGTGACGGAAAGACCCGCCTCGCGCGCATCCCGCCCGGGAATGCCGCGACGCACCCTGATGGCCGCGGTCGGCGCGACCGGACTGGCCGCCCTCACCGCCTGTACGGCGCCCTCGCCGCCCCGCCGCCGCGATCCGGCCGCGGACCCGATGCCCGGACTGCCGATCAGCACCTCGCCCCTGGCGCTGATGATGCAGATCCTCGCCCACCCGGACGACGACCTGTACTTCATGAACCCGGACGCCCAGCAGGCGCTCGACGCCGGGACCCCGCTGGTCTGTGTGTACCTGACGGCCGGTGAGGCCACCGGCATCAACCACATCCCGGGCCGCCCGCTGCCCACGCCCGACAAGCCCGCGTACTCCTCCTCACGTCACCAGGGGCTCCGCCAGGCGTACGCGACCCTGCTCGGCCTCGGCCCGTTCACCCCGTGGCAGAAGTCCGTCATCGAGCTGGACGGCGGCCACCGCGCCGAGCGCAACGCCCTCGCCCACCAGGGCCGCAAGGTCGAGCTGATCTTCATCAACACCGCCATGCACACCACGTACGGGCGGCTCGGGCTGCCCAGCCTCTGGCAGGACCGGCGGCTGGTCCTGCCGACCGTCGTCGCCGAGGGCTCACCGCTCAAGAAGGTGGGTTCGTACACCTACGACGGGCTGATCGACGTCCTGGTCGGGCTGTTCGAGCGGTACCGGCCGAGCGCCCTGCACACCATGGACCCGGACCCCGACATCCAGCACAGCAGCGAGACCGTCCGGCGCCGGGACAGCGAGCAGCAGGGCTACTCCGACCACCCCGACCACACCGCCACCGCGCTGTTCACCTGGGCATCGATGATCCGGTGGGTGGCGCGGGCCACCCGGAGCGGCGGCGAGGTGCCGGGGTTCGCCGTCACGGCGTTCCGGGGCTACTACAACCGGCACTGGCCGAAGAACCTGCCGCCCGCCGTGCTGGCCGAGAAGGCCTCGCACCTGGTGCTGTACGGAGGCTCGGCCGACTGGCGGTGCGGCAATCCGGCGGGCTGCGGGGACTACAACGTGGGCGGCAACCGGCCGCTGACCAACCGCAAGGGCTGGGTGCGCTCCACCCACTACCGCTACCCGGGCCCCCGCCCCGTCGTCGCCGCCGAACCGGACGGCCGGCTCGTCGGCTACGCGGTGCTGGGCCTGCGGGCGGTGCGGCGGCGCGAGAGCGCGCCGGGCAGCGGGGTGTGGGACGCGCCGGACGACCTCGGCGGCGGCCCGCTCGCACCGGTGCTGGGCAGCGCGGCACTGCCGGACGGGCGCCAGCTGCTGTTCGGGCTGCGGTTCTCGGCGCTCGGCGGCCACGGCGCGGACAACGAACGCGAGATAGTCGTACTGGAACAGCGCTCCCCCGGCGGTGCCTTCCGCGCCTGGCAGGGGCTGGGCAACCCGGAGCGCAGCCACGACGACGGGCGCCGGATCGGGGTCCCGGTCGCGGTCGCCGCCCCCGACGGGCGGGTGCACCTCTTCGTCCGGAACGCCGGGCAGGGCCTCAGCACCCGGGTACGGGACACGGACGGCCGGTGGAGCGGGTGGCGGGACATCGGCGGCGGCGAGATCCAGGACGGGCTGAGCGCCGTGGTGGACTCCGAGGGGTGTGCCCATGTCTTCGCGGCGGGCCGGTTCGCGGTGCACCACTGGACGCAGGACGCGCCGGGCGATGCGGTGACCGCGCGCACCCAGATCACCGGGGTGCCGGTGCCCGGGGACGGACCGGCCGCGCTGCCGGGGGCGGACGGCAGCATCGACCTGTTCTACCGCGCGGCGGCGAAGGCCGCCCTGACGACCGTACGGACCGGCGAGACGGCCGACGAGACCGGCATCGACGGCTTCGGCCGCCTGATCCCGGACCGGGCGGGCTTCGGCGGGTACGGGCCGGTGGCCGCCACCGGGTCACCGGCCGCCCCGGTGCTGCTCGGCCGCACCGACGAGGGCCACGTCCAGCTCCGTACGCCCGCAGGGCTCTTCGTACATCGGCACGGGCCGGTGGCGCTGGACGGGCCGGTCCCGCACGTCGGGCCGGACGGCCGGGCGGCGGCGGTGGCCGTGGGGCCCGACGCCCTGCCCTGGATCTGGCGCCCCTGATCCGAGCGGGCCCCGCCCGGACATGAAGAAGGGCCCCGGTCCACCGCTTACGCGGCGGGCCGGGGCCCTTCTCGGTGCTCTGTGCGGAGCAACCAGGTCAGACAGTCAGGTAATTACTTGACGATCTTGGTGACCTGGCCGGCGCCCACGGTCCGGCCACCCTCACGGATGGCGAACTTCAGGCCCTCCTCCATGGCGACGGGCTGGATCAGCGCGACGCTCATGACGGTGTTGTCGCCCGGCATGACCATCTCGGTGCCCTCGGGGAGGGTCACGACGCCGGTCACGTCCGTGGTACGGAAGTAGAACTGCGGGCGGTAGTTGTTGAAGAACGGGGTGTGACGGCCACCCTCGTCCTTCGACAGGATGTAGGCCTGGGCCTCGAACTCGGTGTGCGGCGTGACCGAACCGGGCTTGATGATGACCTGGCCGCGCTCGACGTCCTCGCGCTTGATGCCACGGAGGAGCAGACCGACGTTCTCACCGGCCTGACCCTCGTCGAGCAGCTTGCGGAACATCTCGATGCCGGTGACCGTGGTGGTGGTCTTCTCGGTCTTGATACCGACGATGTCGACGGTCTCGTTGACCTTGAGGACGCCACGCTCGATACGACCGGTGACGACGGTGCCACGACCGGTGATCGTGAAGACGTCCTCGATCGGCATCAGGAACGGCTTGTCGACGTCACGCTCGGGCTGCGGGATGTTCTCGTCGACGGCCTTCATCAGGTCGAGGACGGTCTGGCCCCACTCCTTGTCGCCCTCGAGCGCCTTGAGCGCCGAGACCTTGACGACCGGCAGGTCGTCGCCCGGGAACTCGTACTCGGAGAGGAGCTCACGGACCTCGAGCTCGACGAGCTCCAGGATCTCCTCGTCGTCCACCATGTCGGCCTTGTTCAGGGCGACGACGATGTACGGAACGCCGACCTGGCGGGCCAGGAGCACGTGCTCCTTGGTCTGCGGCATCGGGCCGTCGGTGGCGGCGACCACGAGGATGGCGCCGTCCATCTGCGCGGCACCCGTGATCATGTTCTTGATGTAGTCCGCGTGACCCGGGCAGTCGACGTGCGCGTAGTGACGCGACTCCGTCTGGTACTCGACGTGCGCGATCGAGATCGTGATACCGCGCTGGCGCTCCTCGGGAGCCTTGTCGATCTGGTCGAAGGCCGAGGCCTCGTTCAGGTCCGGGTACGCGTCGTGCAGCACCTTGGTAATGGCGGCCGTGAGGGTCGTCTTACCGTGGTCAATGTGACCGATGGTGCCGATGTTGACGTGCGGCTTAGTCCGCTCGAACTTCGCCTTCGCCACTGGGTCCTCCTGTGGAGTGGTTCTGTACGCCTTGCTTCATCGGCGCCAGGTGATCTTTGCTGGGATGCCGGGGCCGGGGGCATTCAACACATTGCTTTCGCTCTGCGAGGAATGCCCCACCAGGCTCCGGTGACAAGCCTAAAGCGTGAGCTCGGGAGAGTTACTCGCCCTTGGCCTTCGCGATGATCTCCTCGGCGACGTTCCGCGGAACCTCGGCGTAGGAGTCGAACTGCATCGAGTAGCTTGCGCGACCCGAGGTCTTGCTGCGGAGGTCTCCGACGTAGCCGAACATCTCCGAGAGGGGCACGAGGCCCTTCACGACGCGAGCGCCGCTGCGCTCCTCCATGGCCTGGATCTGGCCACGGCGGGAGTTGATGTCACCGATGACATCGCCCATGTAGTCCTCGGGCGTGGTCACCTCGATGGCCATCATCGGCTCGAGGAGCACGGGGGACGCCTTGCGGGCACCCTCCTTGAACGCCTGCGAACCGGCGATCTTGAACGCCAGCTCGGAGGAGTCGACCTCGTGGTAGCCACCGTCGAGAAGGATGACGCGGACGCCGACCATCTCGTAGCCGGCCAGGATGCCGAACTGCATGGCTTCCTGAGCACCCGCGTCCACCGAGGGGATGTACTCACGGGGGATGCGGCCACCGGTGACCTTGTTGACGAACTCGTACGAGGCCTCGCCGCCCTCGATGGGCTCGATCGCGATCTGCACCTTGGCGAACTGACCGGTACCACCGGTCTGCTTCTTGTGGGTGTAGTCGATGCGCTCGACGGCCTTGCGGATCGTCTCGCGGTACGCGACCTGGGGCTTGCCGACGTTCGCCTCGACGCGGAATTCGCGCTTCATGCGGTCGACGAGCACCTCGAGGTGAAGCTCGCCCATACCACCGATGATGGTCTGGCCGGTCTCCTCGTCGGAGTGCACCTGGAAGGACGGGTCCTCCTCGGAGAGGCGCTGGATGGCGACACCCAGCTTCTCCTGGTCACCCTTGGACTTGGGCTCGATGGCGACCTGAATGACCGGCGCCGGGAAGTCCATGGACTCCAGGATGACCGGGTTCTTGTCGTCACACAGCGTCTCACCGGTGGTGGTCTGCTTCAGGCCCATGACGGCGATGATGTCGCCGGCGCCCACCGACTCGATCTCCTCACGCTTGTTCGCGTGCATACGGTAGATCTTGCCGATGCGCTCCTTCTTGCCCTTGACGGAGTTCAGCACCGAGGTGCCGGACTCCAGGCGGCCCGAGTAGACCCGGACGAAGGTGAGCTTGCCGAGGTGCGGGTCGCTCATGATCTTGAACGCGAGGGCCGCGAGCGGCTCGTCGTCGGACGGCTTGCGCTTGACGACCTCCTCCGGGTCCTTGACGCCGTGGCCCTCGATGGCCTCGACGTCCAGGGGGGAGGGGAGGTAGCGCACGACGGCGTCGAGCAGGGGCTGAACGCCCTTGTTCTTGAACGCGGTGCCGCAGAACACGGGGGTGACGGTCGTCTCGCCGCCCTTGCCCGAGTTGATGGTGATGCGACGGATGCCCTCGTAGAGCTGCTCCACGGAAGGCTCTTCGCCCTCCAGGTAGAGCTCCATGAGCGCCTCGTCGTTCTCCGCGGAGGCCTCGAGGAGCTTGCCGCGGTACTCCTCGGCCTTCTCCACGAGGTTCGCGGGGATGTCGACGATGTCGTACGCCTCGCCCTTGGTCGCCTCGACGGGGTAGACGAACGCCTTCATCGTCACGAGGTCGACGACACCCGTGAAGTCGGCCTCGGCACCGATCGGGAGCTGCATGACGATCGGGGTCGCGCCGAGGCGGTCCGTGATCATCTGGACGCAGCGGAAGAAGTCGGCACCGGTGCGGTCGAGCTTGTTGACGAAGCAGATACGCGGCACGCCGTAGCGGTCCGCCTGACGCCATACGGTCTCGGACTGCGGCTCGACACCGGCGACACCGTCGAACACGGTGACGGCGCCGTCGAGGACGCGGAGCGAACGCTCCACCTCGACGGTGAAGTCGACGTGACCCGGGGTGTCGATGATGTTGATGGTGTGGTCAACATCATTGAGCGGCCAGTGGCAGGTCGTCGCGGCGGACGTGATCGTGATGCCGCGCTCCTGCTCCTGCTCCATCCAGTCCATCGTGGCAGCGCCGTCGTGGACTTCACCGATCTTGTACGAAACGCCGGTGTAGAAGAGGATCCGCTCAGTGGTGGTCGTCTTGCCCGCGTCGATGTGGGCCATGATCCCGATGTTGCGGACCTTGGCCAGGTCAAGCGAAGTGGTGGCCATAAGGCTCAATCTTCTCTCGGTCTCGATGTGGGTAGCGACTACCAGCGGTAGTGCGCGAAGGCCTTGTTGGACTCGGCCATCTTGTGGGTGTCCTCACGCTTCTTGACGGCAGCGCCAAGACCGTTGGAGGCGTCGAGCAGCTCGTTCATGAGGCGCTCGGTCATGGTCTTCTCGCGGCGGGCGCGGGAGTAGCCCACGAGCCAGCGCAGCGCGAGGGTGGAGGCGCGACCGGGCTTGACCTCGATCGGCACCTGGTAGGTGGCGCCACCGACACGGCGGGACTTGACCTCGAGCGAGGGCTTGACGTTCTCAAGCGCGCGCTTCAGCGTGATGACCGGGTCGTTGCCGGTCTTCTCGCGGAGGCCCTCCATGGCGCCGTACACGATCCGCTCGGCGGTGGAACGCTTGCCGTCCAGCAGGATCTTGTTGATCAGCGAGGTGACAAGAGGAGAGTTGTAGACCGGGTCGATGATGACCGGGCGCTTCGGGGCGGGGCCCTTACGAGGCATTCTTACTTCTCCTTCTTGGCGCCGTAGCGGCTGCGGGCCTGCTTGCGGTTCTTGACACCCTGGGTGTCGAGCGAGCCGCGGATGATCTTGTAACGAACACCCGGCAGGTCCTTCACACGGCCACCACGCACGAGCACGATGGAGTGCTCCTGCAGGTTGTGTCCCTCACCCGGGATGTAGGCCGTGACCTCGATACCGGAGGTCAGACGCACACGCGCGACCTTACGGAGGGCCGAGTTCGGCTTCTTCGGGGTGGTCGTGAACACACGCGTGCAGACGCCACGGCGCTGGGGCGAACCCTCGAGCGCGGGCGTCTTGTTCTTCTCGACCTTGTCCTGCCGGCCCTTCCGGACCAGCTGCTGGATCGTAGGCACTACTTCTCCGGTTTCTGTGTGCCGTTCGTGAAACTAACCTGGAACGTCACCGACCCACGCGGTCGGGTGTGTCGAATACTGCAAGCTCCTGCCGCAAGGCAGAAGGAGCGCAGATTGCGGTGGCCACTGACGGACTCGCCATGCGGTTGAGGACACGCACACGAGCCCAGGCACACCCCAGGCACAAGGTCTGAGCGTACCTACCTCACCGACTCCGGTCAAAACAAATGCTGTCCGCCGCGACGCGCCGGACTTCCGCAGCTCACGGCCAACGGAATTGAGACAGCCGTCCTGGGATGCGCGGCAGGAAAACAACCTTGTCGGTCCGGTAATGCGCGTTCTCAGTACATTGAACCGCGCGGTGGACGATCGGGGGGCGGGATGGCGGCGTACGTACCCGATGGCGACGGGCTCGACGACCGGGTGCCCTTCCTGGCCCGCCTGGAGCGCGAGGACCGGGTGTCCCTGCTCGGACTGGGCCGCGAACTCGGTTTCGCCTCCCGGGCCCCTCTGCTCAGGCAGGACGAGCCGTCCGCGTACGTCCTGCTGATCGTCAACGGCTGGACGAAGGTCACCACATCCGCGCCGAACGGTTACGAGGCGTTGCATGCGCTGCGCGGTCCCGGCGACATCGTGGGCGAATCGGCCGCGTTGACCGGCCGGCCACGCTCGGCGACGGTGACCGCGCTCTCCCCCGTGCGGGCCGTGGTCGTGGCGCACGAGAAGTTCCGCGCGTTCGTGACAGGCTCCGCCAGGGTCTCGCTCACGCTCCTGGCGTTGACCGCCGACCGTACGCGCGCTGCGGACCGGCGCAGCCTGGAGTTCGCGGCGATGACGGTACGGGAGCGCTTCGCCGTTCTGCTGCTGGATCTGGCACACACCCACGGCTGCCGTACGGACGAAGGCATCGAACTCGACATACCGCTCAGCAAACAGGAACTGGCCGGGGCGGTCGGTGCCTCCAGGGAAATGGTCCAGCGGCTGCTGAAGGACCTGCGTGAACGGGGCATCGTGCTGACGGGGCGACGGGCGATGGTGATCGTGCGGCCGGACGCGCTCCGCCGGATCGCACGGGCGCAGGACTCCGCCCGACCGGTCGTCCGCCACGAAGCCCCGTTCTCTCCGTAGAGAGGCTCCGTGCACTCCGCGGAGGGAAAGCGGTCGCAGCTGACTCTGTGCACACGGTCACACTCGAAGTGAGTCATCCGCCCTCACCACCACAGTCCCATCAGCCTCACGCTCGTGCCTTCGGCCCACGGAGACCCGAGCGAGAGGCACCCCATGAACGATCCCGTGAACAGCACGATCCTGCTGCTCGACATCGAGAAATACAGCGAGCGGGACGATGTCGAGCAGGCGTATCTGCGCCGCATGCTCTACGACCTCACCGACCGGGCACTGCTCGCCGCAGGGATCGACGAGACCCGGCGCAGGCGGGCGGACCGCGGCGACTCCGTGATGGAGTTGATCGACGCCAACTGCTCGGTGATCGCCCTGCTGCGGGCGCTGCTGACCGAGGTCCCGGCCCAGTTGCGCAGCCAGAACCGGCGTGCCTCCGCCTCGGCCCGGATGCGGCTTCGTGGAGTGGTCGCTTCGGGGTACGTCGCCGTGGACCGGCTCGACGGATGGGTCGGCAGCGATCTCAACCACGCGTGCAGGCTGCTGGACGCGGAGTTGCTGAGGACGGCGCTGCGGGAACGCCCGGACGACTTCGCGCTGTGCGTGTCCGATCCGGTCTACCGGGGCGTCGTGCGGCACAGCCACACCGGCGTACCGGCCGAGGAGTTTCGCTCCGTCACGGTGGACAGCAAGAACGGTCCGCTCGCCGCGTGGCTGCACGGCCCGCTTGCGAGTGAGCGTCCGCACCCCGCGAGCGGGAAGGCTGACGCCCCCTCGGACTCCGGCATCGCCCCGGCCACCCCGCAGCAACCGGCCCGGGCCTTCGACTTCGGCGGCGCCACGGTCAACGGAGGTGTCTTCGGCGGGACCAACCACGGCATCGGCGGCGGCACCTTCTCCGGGGACGTCCACCTCGGCGGCGGAGGCCGGGGGGAGACCCGTTGAGCGCCGAGGAACAGCCGCACGGCCCCCAGCCCCCGGCAGGCGGAGACCAGTCCTCCGAGGCGCCGGACGGCCGCCAGGCCGACGGGGAGGCGACCGAGGAGACCGACCAGCCGCAGCCCGCCTGGGCGGCCCGGCGGGACCTGGAGAACCACACCCCGCGGACCATCGGATTCGGGGACGGCGCCCAGGTCGGCGGAGGTGTCTTCGGCGGGACCAACCACGGCATCGGCGGCGGCACCTTCTACGGGGACATCCTGCTCGACAGGACCGAGATCATCTACCAGTTCGGCGCGTCCTCCGCACTCCACGCCTCGGGCGAGATCTCGCAGTCCACCCTGGAGGAGCTGTCGGCCTGTTTCGTGCCCGCGTGCGCCGACTTCGAGGCGTTGGCCGACCGGCTGCGCGAGGAGCATGTCCTGGTGGTCTCGGGCCCGTACTTCGCGGGTCGGCGGACCGCCGCGCTCATGCTGCTGCACCGGCTCCGCGCGGATCCGGTCCGGGCGATCGGCCGGGACACCACCCCCGGGCAGCTCACGGCCGGTCTCGGGGGCGGCGAGACGCGCGACGGCCGGACCACCGGCCATGTCCTGTGCGATCTGATCACCGAGCCGGGCCGGCCGCTGCGGGAGGCGGATCTGCTGGCTGCCCGCAAGGAGCTGGGCGAGGACGCGTATCTGGTGATCACCGTGGGGCCGACGGCCCTGCTGGAGGACGTACCGGTGGTGAGCTGGCAGGCTCCCCCGCCGGGTGATGTCCTCGCCGCGCACCTGGGGGTGCTGGTGGGCGAGGACCGCGTGTCGGAGCTGCTGGCCCTGCCCGCCGTGACCGCGTTCCTCGAACGCAGCCATCAGCCGCGCGAGGCCGCCGAGTTCGCCCGGCTCCTGGCAAGGTACGAGACCGGGGAGGCCGATGCCGCGAAGCTCGGGGCCTTCTCACTGGTCGCGTTGGAGAACCAGGTCCAGGAGTGGTTCGAGGACGACGGGACCGTACTGCACCTGCGGGACAAGGCGTTCCTCGTCGCCCTGGCCGCCTTCGACGAGGGCCCGTACGCCCTGACAGCGGAGCTGAGCGATCTGCTCTACGTCTTCCTCCACGAAATCGAGAGCGGGAGGCGGTCCGCCACCGTCCCGGTCTTCGGCACGCACATCGGCAAGCGGCTCCAGCTCGCCCGTGCCCGGCGGTTCGAGGCCGAGGAGCCCACCGAGTGGGGTCCGGTCCGACAGGTGAAGGCCGCCTACCTGGACGAGCGGGCCCCTCTCGTGCTGCTGCGCGAGATATGGACCGGGCACCCCTCGGCACGGCCCGCGCTCGTGCACTGGCTGCAACAGCTGGCCGGGGACGGACGGCCGTTCGTGCGGACCCGCGCCGCCTCCACCGTCGCCGTGCTCGCCCATACCGATCTGCCGTCCGCCATGGCGCTGGTCATCGAGCCGTGGGCCTCCTCGCACCTCTACCGGCACCGCCTCGTCGCCGTCAACGCGCTCACGCTCACCCACGTGCTGGGCACTCCCAACGTGCCGCGCATCCTCGACGCCTGGTGCGAGAGCGACGAGTCGCCGCTGCGCTGGGTGGCCATCCGCGCCCATGGACTGATCGGGCCGGAACGCCCCTTCGAGACCCTGGCGGCGCTTCGCGCGGCAGCCCGGCACCAGGCAGGACAGCCGGAGCCCGACGCGGATCTCTCGGGGCAACTCGCCGAATCCGTAGAACTGTTGCTGCTGTCATCAGCGGGCGACGACGTGCTCGCGGGGCTGCTCAAGACGCTGCACGACGACCGTCCGGCGACCGAACTCGCACTCGGTGGCTTCATCAGCGCCTGCCGTCGGAGCGAGCAGGACGAACGCCACGGGCAGCCGCGGGTTCTGTCCTGGTACGCACGGGCGTCAGCAGCGCGGACACCGGCCGCCACCGCCATCGTCGAACTGTGGCGCACCGCTCTGGGGAGCCGAGGCCACACCCGGGACGCCCTGGACGTACTGCGCCGCTGGGTGCTGTCGGCGGACCACGACCCCGGCACGGAATGGGCGCTCGCCGCCCTGCTGCCCTCGCTCGCCACCACGTCGTCGGAGCACCAGCGGCTCAGCCATCTCCTGCGGACGATGCCCGGCGAGGACGGCACCGATCCCCCGCCCGTGGCAGGCCGGCTACTGGCCGCCCTGCCTCATCCCTGACCTGCGATCCCACACACAGCAACAGGAGAGTGCCCATGCCCGAATTCCGCCGAGCACCCGACTGGGACCAACGGGCCGACCGCGCAACACGGTTGACCGACCCGGTGGTCACGGTCCGGCAGCTGTCCCGGTTCGGATTCGCCCGCCGCCCGCTCACCCGCATCGACCACGCCCTGGTCTTCTCGGCCCCGGACGGCTCGTACGACACCTACCTCCCGCCGCTCCGCCCCACCCGGGCCGGAGCCGCCGCGAAGCGATACACCTCGGTGTACGAGGTCGACATGGGTGTTCATCCCGTGCGCGAGGTGATCGGCCTGCCGAGCGACGACGACGCCTTCGAGTTCGCTGTGGTCGTCGAGCTGTCGTGGCAGGTCGTCGATCCCGCGCTGTTCGTGGCGAGCCGGCACCGTGACGTACCACGGCTGCTGATCGGCGAACTGGAGCAGTCGGCCCGGTCGGTCACCCGCCGCTACCCCGCCTCCCGGAGCGCGGAGGCCGAGGAGGCGCTGCTGAGGGAAGTGCGCGCACAGGGCGCACTCGGCACCCGGGCGGGACTCGCGGTGACCTGGACCGTACGGCTGCGCGGTGATCAGGGGGTCATCGACCACGTGCGGCGCATGAGGGCCATCGACCATGCGGCCACCGAGCAGGTCCACACCGAGCGGCGCGGCCGGGAGCACGATGCCGCGATCGACCGGCGCGTCAGGGAGCAGGACGCGCTGCAGTGGGGCCGCGCGACCGAATTCGAGGAGCTTCAGCACGAGCTGAGGCTGCAACAGCAGAAGCGGCAGCACACGGAGGCGGTCGACCGGGCCCGTCGCCAGATGGAGCTGCAGCAGGTGAACGCGGAGAAGATCTCCTTCTACGAAAAGCACTTGGAACAGGGCGGGGTCCGCGCCTGGGCGCTGCACCTGGCCGACCATCCCGAAGACACCAAGACCGTGGTGGCCAGCCTGCGCCAGGACCAACTGCACATGATCAAGGCGCAGATGGAGCTGGCGGGCGAGCTGCTGAAGGGCGACAGCGCGGAGAACCACGAGCTGGAGGCGCCGAAGAAGAGGGCCCTCCAGGCATTGATCGACGTACTGAACCAGCACCTTCCCGGGGTCACCGCGCAGAGCACGGCTGAAGGCCGGCTGACCGTGTCGATGCCGCAGGACGCACCGAGAGCGGTGCCGGAAGCGGTCGTCCGGGGCACGTCCCGGCCGGGCTTCGATCCGGCCGACGGCGTGCGGGAGCACCGGCTCGGCGGGACGCCCGTCCGCGGGGCGGATCCGGAGGCGGCCGCTCCGTCGGTTCCCTTCCAGGGCTGGCAGCCGCCGCCTGGCTATGGCAGCGCACCTCTGGGACCGGCGGGCGCCGCCACACCGTCGGCCGGTGCGAAGGACGTGTACGCGGACACGACGGCGGAGGCCGTCGGAACGGCTGACCGGGACGGGACGACCGACGCGGCCGAGGCTGCGAATCCGCAGAGCACATCGGACACGCCCCGGGCCACGGACGTGGCAGGAGCGCCGGGCCAGGAGGACCACGTCACATGACCGACGGATCACCGGTCCGGAACACCGATGCCGGGACGCGGCTCCTCCTCGATCTGCGGTCCGAGATCGCACGGGCCGACAGCAAGGCGTCCGTACTGGTCGCCGCGCTCGGCATGACCGCAGGCGTGATCAGCGGCTGGCTGGCGGGCAGCGAGTGGCGGCCGAGCGCGCTCTCCGCTCCCGGCACGGCCCTGTGGTGGACAGGCACCGGCGGGCTGGCGACCGCGCTGCTCTCCATGCTGATGGCCGTACTCCCGCGCTACCGCGGCAGTACCTGGATTCCCGGGGCCCCGCTCACCTACTTCGGGGACATCCGGCGCGCCGCCCGGCAGAACCAATTACCGGAAGCGCTCGACACCACCGAGAGCGCCCGGACCACGGCACTCGTCACGGCCCTGACCGAAACCAGCCGGATCGCCGTCTGCAAACACCAGTGGATACGTGCGGGGCTGCTCGCCTACTCCATCGGCACCTTCCTGCTCCCCGCCTCGCTCCTCCTCGGCTGACACTCCTCCTGCCAAAGGATGATCATGACTCCACCGCCGGCTCGGCCCCAGGACCCGGGCGACGGGCCCGTGCCGCCCTCGGGCCCACACCTGAACGCCTCAGCACCACACCCACCTGATGACTTGATCTACGAGCACGGACCGGGCCGACGTGTGTACTACACGGCGCACCAGCGGCGTGTCGACATCACCTCACTCGGACAGCTGGCGCTGGCCCTGCCCGCCTTCCTGACGAGCGCGCTCGTGGTGCTGCTCGTGAGCACGATCCTGGACGGCTGCCTCGGCTTGCCGTTCTGGATACCGGCCGTGCTCTGGCTGGCTTCCGGTGCCCTGGTCTTCCACCGGCCCACGGAGGATCTCCTCGCCCGCTACCTGCTCGGGCTCCGCCGCCCGATGCCCCAGGAGGCCGCCCGGCTGGAGCCGGTCTGGCGGGAGGTGACGGCCATCGCCGGGATCGACGGAGCGCTGTATCAGCTCTGGGTCGAGGAGAGCGACGACCTCAACGCGTACGCCGCCGCGGGCCACATCGTGGGGGTCACCCGGTTCGCACTGGAACAGCTGCCGAGCGGCCAACTGGCCGCCGTACTCGCCCATGAACTGGGTCACCACACCGGCGGTCACGCGTGGTCGTCGCTGCTGAGCCAGTGGTACGGGCTGCCGGGCCGGGCTCTGTGGCGCGCCCTGCGTGCGATGGCCCGCTCCGTCGTCACGCCTGCCCGGTGTGCCGTCTACCTGGCCGTCGGCGTCCTGCTCCTTGCGATCGGCGGGCTCGCCTCCACCGCGGCCGCCTTCCTGTACGGGTTTCCGTTGCTTCTGGTGCTCCCGTACCTGTCGGCAGCGGTGGGACGCCGTGCCGAACTGCGGGCCGACCGCCACGCCGCCGCACTCGGATTCGCGCCGGAACTGGCCGAGGTGCTGGAGATGATGCACACGGGCGAGACCCGGGCGCGGCAGATGACGCTCGCCGCCGCGGAAGAGCGGGCGGAGCGCGATTCGACACCTGCCAGGCTGCTCTCCACCCACCCCGATTACCCGACCCGGCTGCACCGTCTGCGGAACTACCTGTAGCCGCGCCCCGCCCCCGCACACCGGAAAACGCCGGAGGGCGGCCACCCCGTACGAAACGGGGTGACCGCCCTCCGGTCGGTCAAGCGACTCGCTTACTGGTTGTACGGACCGTAGTCGTAGTCCTCCAGCGGAACGGCCTGGCCGGAGCCCGTGCCGAACGGCGAGTAGTCGATGTCGTCATAGCCGACGGCCGAGTACATCGCGGCCTTGGCCTCCTCGGTCGGCTCGACCCGGATGTTGCGGTAGCGGGACAGACCCGTACCGGCCGGGATGAGCTTACCGATGATGACGTTCTCCTTGAGGCCGATGAGGCTGTCGGACTTGGCGTTGATCGCCGCATCCGTCAGGACTCGGGTCGTCTCCTGGAAGGAGGCGGCCGACAGCCAGGATTCCGTCGCCAGCGAGGCCTTGGTGATACCCATCAGCTGCGGACGGCCGGAGGCGGGGTGACCGCCCTCGGTGACCACACGACGGTTCTCGGTCTCGAACTTCGAGCGCTCGACGAGCTCGCCCGGCAGCAGCTCCGCGTCGCCGGACTCGATGATCGTCACGCGGCGCAGCATCTGCCGGATGATGATCTCGATGTGCTTGTCGTGGATCGACACGCCCTGCGAGTTGTAGACCTTCTGGACCTCGCCG
The DNA here is from genome assembly GCF_036077095.1 of Streptomyces sp. NBC_00376. Taxonomy (NCBI): domain Bacteria; kingdom Bacillati; phylum Actinomycetota; class Actinomycetes; order Kitasatosporales; family Streptomycetaceae; genus Streptomyces; species Streptomyces sp. NBC_00376. Next base: position 3,634,418 of record NZ_CP107960.1, read on the forward strand.
ACCAGGTGGACCTGGACCGCACGCTGGCCGAGGATGCGCAGCACGTCGTGCGGGTTGGTGGCACCCACGGTGAGCTTCTGGCCCACCTCGACGTGGTCGCCCTCGCCGACGAGCAGACGGGCGCGCTTCGAGATCGGGAAGGGGATCTCGTCGCTGCCGTCGTCCGGCGTGACCACGATCTTCTTGGTCTTCTCGGTCTCCTCGATCCGGACCCGGCCCGCGGACTCCGAGATCGGGGCGACACCCTTGGGCGTACGGGCTTCGAAGAGCTCGACGACACGGGGCAGACCCTGGGTGATGTCGTCACCGGCCACACCACCGGTGTGGAAGGTACGCATCGTCAGCTGGGTACCGGGCTCACCGATGGACTGGGCGGCGATGATGCCGACCGCCTCACCGATGTCGACCAGCTTGCCGGTGGCGAGCGAGCGTCCGTAGCAGAAGGCACAGGTGCCGACCGCGGACTCACAGGTCAGGACCGAACGGGTCTTGACCTCCTCGACGCCGGCGCCCACCAGGGCGTCGATCAGGACGTCACCGAGGTCGACGTTGGCAGGCGCGATGACCTTGCCGTCGACGACGACGTCCTCGGCGAGCATGCGGGCGTAGACCGAGGTCTCGACGTCCTCCGTCTTGCGGAGCACACCGTCCGCACCCTTGACGGCAATCTTCAGCTTGAGGCCGCGGTCGGTGCCACAGTCCTCCTCGCGGATGATCACGTCCTGCGAGACGTCCACCAGACGACGGGTCAGGTAACCCGAGTCGGCGGTACGCAGGGCGGTGTCCGCCAGACCCTTACGGGCACCGTGCGTGGAGATGAAGTACTCCAGAACGGTGAGGCCCTCACGGAAGGACGCCTTGATGGGACGCGGGATCGTCTCGTTCTTGGCGTTGGACACCAGACCACGCATACCGGCGATCTGACGCATCTGCATCATGTTTCCTCGGGCACCCGAGTCAACCATCATGAAGATGGGGTTCGTCTTGGGGAAGTTCGCGTTCATCGCCTCGGCAACCTCGTTGGTCGCCTTGGTCCAGATCGCGATGAGCTCCTGCGTGCGCTCGTCCTTGGTGATCAGACCGCGCTCGTACTGCTTCTGGACCTTCTCGTCCTGCGCCTCGTAACCGGCGACGATCTCCTTCTTGGCCTCGGGGACCACGACGTCGGAGATGGCCACGGTGACACCGGAACGGGTCGCCCAGTGGAAGCCCGCCGCCTTCAGGTTGTCGAGCGTCGCCGCCACGATGACCTTGGGGTAGCGCTCGGCGAGGTCGTTGACGATCTCGGAGAGCTGCTTCTTGCCGACCGAGTAGTCGACGAACGGGTAGTCCTCGGGCAGCAGCTCGTTGAAGAGCGCGCGGCCCAGGGACGTACGCAGCCGGAACGTGTCGCCCTGCTGGTACTCCTGCTCGCCTTCCTCGGCGACCGGCGGCACCCAGCCGCGCGGCGGGATGGTGCCCACCGGGAAGCGGATGTCGACCTTCGCCTGGAGCGACAGCTCGCGGGCGTCGAAGGCCATGATCGCCTCGGCCGTGGAGCCGAAGGAACGGCCCTGGCCGATGACCTTGCGCTCCTCCTCGTCCGTGGTGAGGAAGAACAGGCCCAGCACCATGTCCTGGGTCGGCATGGTGACGGGACGGCCGTCGGCCGGCTTCAGGATGTTGTTCGAGGACAGCATCAGGATGCGGGCCTCGGCCTGCGCCTCCGCGGAGAGCGGCAGGTGGACGGCCATCTGGTCACCGTCGAAGTCCGCGTTGAACGCGGTGCAGACGAGCGGGTGGATCTGGATGGCCTTGCCTTCGACCAGCTGCGGCTCGAAGGCCTGGATGCCGAGGCGGTGCAGCGTCGGCGCACGGTTCAGGAGAACCGGGTGCTCGGCGATGACCTCTTCCAGGACGTCGTACACGACCGTGCGGCCGCGCTCGACCATGCGCTTGGCCGACTTGATGTTCTGCGCGTGGTTCAGGTCGACCAGGCGCTTCATCACGAACGGCTTGAAGAGCTCCAGCGCCATGGCCTTCGGCAGACCGCACTGGTGCAGCTTGAGCTGCGGGCCGACGACGATCACGGAACGCGCGGAGTAGTCCACACGCTTACCGAGAAGGTTCTGACGGAATCGACCCTGCTTGCCCTTCAGCATGTCGCTGAGGGACTTGAGCGGGCGGTTGCCGGGACCGGTGACCGGGCGACCACGACGACCGTTGTCGAAGAGGGCGTCCACGGCCTCCTGGAGCATGCGCTTCTCGTTGTTCACGATGATCTCGGGGGCACCGAGGTCGAGAAGGCGCTTCAGGCGGTTGTTGCGGTTGATCACACGGCGGTACAGGTCGTTCAGGTCGGAGGTCGCGAAGCGGCCACCGTCCAGCTGCACCATCGGACGCAGGTCCGGCGGGATGACCGGCACGCAGTCGAGCACCATGCCCTTGGGCTTGTTGCTGGTCTGCAGGAACGCGGAGACGACCTTGAGGCGCTTGAGCGCACGGGTCTTCTTCTGGCCCTTGCCGGTACGGATGATCTCGCGGAGGCGCTCGGCCTCCTCGTCGAGGTCGAACGACTCGAGGCGCTTCTGCAGGGCGGCGGCGCCCATGCAGCCGTCGAAGTACGTGCCGAAGCGGTCACGCAGCTCGCGGTAGAGCAGCTCGTCGCCCTCCAGGTCCTGGACCTTGAGGTTCTTGAAGCGGCTCCACACCTCGTCGAGGCGGTCGATCTCGCGCTGCGCACGGTCGCGCAGCTGCTTCATCTCGCGCTCGGCACCTTCGCGCACCTTGCGGCGCACGTCGGCCTTGGCGCCCTCGGCCTCCAGCTCGGCCAGGTCGGTCTCGAGCTTCTTGGCGCGGGCTTCGAGGTCGGCGTCGCGGCGGTTCTCGATCTGCTGACGCTCGACGGAGACGTGCGCCTCCAGCGAGGGCAGGTCGCGCGTACGGCGCTCCTCGTCCACGAACGTGATCATGTACGCGGCGAAGTAGATGACCTTTTCGAGGTCCTTCGGCGCGAGGTCGAGGAGGTAGCCCAGGCGCGACGGGACGCCCTTGAAGTACCAGATGTGGGTGACGGGAGCGGCAAGCTCGATGTGGCCCATGCGCTCACGGCGCACCTTGGCGCGCGTGACCTCGACGCCACAGCGCTCACAGATGATGCCCTTGAAGCGGACACGCTTGTACTTGCCGCAGTAGCACTCCCAGTCCCGGGTCGGACCGAAGATCTTCTCGCAGAAGAGTCCGTCCTTTTCGGGCTTGAGCGTGCGGTAGTTGATGGTCTCCGGCTTCTTCACTTCGCCGTGGGACCAGGTCCGGATGTCGTCCGCGGTGGCAAGGCCGATCCGCAGCTCGTCGAAGAAGTTGACGTCGAGCACTTGTCGTCAATCCCTCTTTCGGGGGTTCGAGCCCCCTCGCGTCAGGCGAGAAATCGGGGCACTTCAGCAATGGTCTGAACGGGTCCGGGGAGAGCCGGCCGGATCACTGGGATCCGGCCGGCCAACCCGTCAGACCTCTTCGACGCTGCTCGGCTCGCGCCGGGACAGGTCGATACCGAGCTCCTCCGCCGCGCGGAAGACGTCCTCGTCCGTGTCGCGCATCTCGATGGACATGCCGTCCGAGGACAGCACCTCCACGTTGAGGCAGAGCGACTGCATTTCCTTGATGAGCACCTTGAAGGACTCGGGGATCCCGGGCTCGGGGATGTTCTCGCCCTTGACGATGGCCTCGTAGACCTTCACGCGGCCGGTCACGTCGTCGGACTTGATCGTCAGGAGCTCCTGGAGGGCGTATGCGGCGCCGTATGCCTCAAGGGCCCACACCTCCATCTCACCGAATCGCTGACCACCGAACTGAGCCTTACCACCCAGCGGCTGCTGGGTGATCATGGAGTACGGACCCGTCGAACGAGCGTGCAGCTTGTCGTCGACGAGGTGGTGCAGCTTGAGGATGTACATGTAGCCGACCGAGACCGGGTCCGGGAACGGCTCGCCGGAGCGGCCGTCGAACAGCTTGGCCTTGCCGGAGGGCTGCACCAGGCGGTCGCCGTCGCGGTTCGGGATCGTGGCCTCGAAGAGACCGGAGATCTCGTCCTCGCGCGCACCGTCGAAGACGGGGGTGGCGACGTTGGTGCCGGGGGCGACCTGGTCGGCGCCGATGGCCTGCAGGCGCTTGGCCCACTCGTCACCGAGGCCGGAGACGTCCCAGCCGCGGCTGGCGAGCCAGCCGAGGTGGATCTCCAGGACCTGTCCCGGGTTCATTCGGGACGGGACACCCAGCGGGTTGAGGATGATGTCGACCGGGGTGCCGTCCTCCAGGAACGGCATGTCCTCGATCGGCAGGATCTTCGAGATGACGCCCTTGTTGCCGTGACGGCCGGCGAGCTTGTCACCGTCGGTGATCTTGCGCTTCTGCGCGACGTAGACGCGGACCAGCTGGTTCACGCCCGGCGGCAGCTCGTCACCCTCTTCGCGGTCGAAGACGCGGACGCCGATGACCTTGCCGATCTCACCGTGCGGCACCTTCAGCGAGGTGTCGCGCACCTCGCGCGCCTTCTCACCGAAGATCGCGCGGAGCAGGCGCTCCTCGGGGGTCAGCTCGGTCTCACCCTTGGGCGTGACCTTGCCGACGAGGATGTCACCGGCGACGACCTCGGCACCGATACGGATGATGCCGCGCTCGTCGAGGTCGGCGAGGACCTCCTCGGAGACGTTCGGGATGTCCCGGGTGATCTCCTCCGGGCCGAGCTTGGTGTCACGGGCGTCGACCTCGTGCTCCTCGATGTGGATCGAGGAGAGGACGTCGTCCTGCACGAGGCGCTGCGACAGGATGATCGCGTCCTCGTAGTTGTGACCCTCCCACGGCATGAACGCCACGAGCAGGTTCTTGCCGAGGGCCATCTCACCGTTCTCGGTGGCCGGACCGTCGGCGAGGACCTGGTCGGCGACGACCCGGTCGCCCTCGGAGACGACAACCTTCTGGTTGACCGAGGTGCCCTGGTTGGAGCGCATGAACTTGGCGATGCGGTACGTGGTGTACGTGCCGTCGTCGTTGGTCACGGTGATGTAGTCCGCGGAGACCTCCTGGACCACACCGTCCTTCTCGGCCTTGAGCACGTCGCCGGCGTCGGTGGCGCAGCGGTACTCCATGCCGGTGCCGACGAGCGGGGCCTCCGACTTAATCAGCGGCACCGCCTGACGCATCATGTTCGCGCCCATGAGGGCACGGTTGGCGTCGTCGTGCTCCAGGAAGGGGATCATCGCGGTCGCGACGGACACCATCTGGCGCGGCGAGACGTCCATGTAGTCGACGTCCGTGCCGGGCACGTAGTCGACCTCGCCGCCACGGCGGCGGACCAGCACGCGGTTCTCGACGAAGCGGAGCTCGTCGCTCAGCGGCGCGTTGGCCTGCGCGATGACGAAGCGGTCCTCCTCGTCGGCGGTCAGGTAGTCGACCTCGTCGGTGACCTGGCCCTCGACGACCTTGCGGTACGGCGTCTCGATGAAACCGAACGCGTTGATCCGGCCGTAGGAGGCCAGCGAGCCGATCAGACCGATGTTCGGGCCTTCGGGCGTCTCGATCGGGCACATGCGGCCGTAGTGCGAGGGGTGCACGTCACGGACTTCGAAGCCGGCCCGCTCACGGGAGAGACCACCCGGGCCGAGGGCGTTGAGACGACGCTTGTGCGTCAGGCCCGACAGCGGGTTGTTCTGGTCCATGAACTGGGACAGCTGGCTGGTGCCGAAGAACTCCTTGATGGAGGCGACGACCGGCCGGATGTTGATCAGGGTCTGCGGCGTGATCGCCTCGACGTCCTGGGTGGTCATGCGCTCGCGCACGACGCGCTCCATACGGGCGAGACCCGTACGGACCTGGTTCTGGATGAGCTCGCCGACGTTACGGATACGACGGTTGCCGAAGTGGTCGATGTCGTCGGTCTCGACCATGATCGAGCGGCCGGACTCGCCGACCGTCTCGGTCTCACCGGCGTGCAGCTTGACCAGGTACTTGATCGTCGCGATGACGTCGTCGCTGGTGAGCACACCGGCGTCGAGCGGCTCGTCGGCGCCGAGCTTCTTGTTCACCTTGTAGCGGCCGACCTTCGCGAGGTCGTAGCGCTTCGGGTTGAAGTAGAGGTTCTCGAGCAGCGTCTGAGCGGCCTCACGGGTGGGCGGCTCACCCGGACGCAGCTTGCGGTAGATGTCGAGCAGCGCGTCGTCCTGGCCCTGGGTGTGGTCCTTCTCCAGGGTGGCGCGCATGGACTCGTACTCGCCGAACTCCTCCAGGATCTGCTCGGTCGTCCAGCCGAGAGCCTTCAGGAGAACGGTGACGGACTGCTTGCGCTTGCGGTCGATGCGGACACCGACCATGTCGCGCTTGTCGATCTCCATCTCCAGCCAGGCACCCCGGGACGGGATGATCTTGGCGGAGAAGATGTCCTTGTCGGACGTCTTGTCGATGGAGGAGTCGAAGTAGACACCCGGCGAGCGGACCAGCTGCGACACGACGACACGCTCGGTGCCGTTGATGACGAAGGTGCCCTTGTTGGTCATGAGCGGGAAGTCGCCCATGAAGACCGTCTGGGACTTGATCTCGCCGGTCTCGTTGTTGGTGAACTCGGCGGTGACGAAGAGCGGGGCGGCGAACGTGAAGTCGCGCTCCTTGCACTCGTCGATCGAGTTCTTCGGGGGCTCGAAGCGGTGGTCGCGGAAAGTCAGCGACATCGACCCGGAGAAGTCCTCGATCGGCGAGATCTCCTCGAAGATCTCTTCCAGGCCGGACTTGGTCGGGACGTTCTGCCCACTGTCCAGAGCAGCCTCGACGCGAGCCTTCCATGCGGCATTGCCGAGGAGCCAGTCAAAGCTCTCGGTCTGCAGCGCGAGGAGGTTCGGAACCTCGAGGGGCTCCTTGATCTTTGCAAAGGAGATGCGCAGCGGGGCGGTGCTGGCACCGTTGTTCGTATTCGCGGTCGAGGCGTTGCGCGAGGCGGCCAAGAGGGGGTCCTTCCGAGGGCTCGGACTCACTACGCGCGTACCGGTCCCAAGCCGGACACGATGACAGTCGGTTCCTGATTCGACCGAATAAGGCCAGGTCAGAGACGATCAGTCATCGGTGCTCAAGCGAGGGCATGCCCCTGGTGACGGGCAGGAGGCAGCTAACAGGCAGCGCAAAGGGTCAGTGTAGCCAAACGGCACACTGATGTCCAGTCGGGGTTCTCAGAGACCCACGTTGCTCTCAACAGCTGTTCTCAACACCTATGGCTAGCCCTTGCGCGTGCTGCGCTCTTCTTTACTGCCCGCTTCGCCCACGATCCATGCCTCGGATTCGGATCGATGTGACGACGCGTCCTGAGAATTGCGCGCCGCGTGCGGTTCGTCAAGGCCCCCCTGCGGGGACAACGCCCCGAGGTCCGCACCCGACCGCTTCCCGGCGCCGGTCGGCCGCTCCGGAGAGGCAACGGCGAAGATCACCATACTCGTCGCCGCCGGAAGAGCAAGGCAGCCGCCTCGGGTACGCCGAAGGGCGACCACCCGGATGGGTGATCGCCCTTCGTGTGATGACGTCCGTGCCGTACGGCAGGAGGCGTCAGAAGGAGTCAGCAGACTCCCTGAGTCACTTGACCTCGACGGAAGCGCCGGCGGCCTTGAGGGACTCGGCAGCCTTCTCGGCGGCCTCCTTGGCGACCTTCTCGAGGACCGGCTTCGGGGTGCCGTCGACGAGGTCCTTGGCCTCCTTCAGACCCAGCGAGGTCAGCTCACGCACGACCTTGATGACCTGGATCTTCTTCTCGCCGGCGCCGGTGAGGATGACGTCGAACTCGTCCTTCTCCTCGACGGCCTCGGCAACGGCGCCCGGGCCGGCCGGACCGGCGACGGCGACGGCCGCGGCGGCGGTGACGTCGAACTTCTCCTCGAAGGCCTTCACGAACTCGGAGAGCTCGATGAGGGTCATCTCTTCGAACTGCGCGAGCAGGTCGTCCTGGGACAGCTTCGCCATGATGGCGTCCTTCCACTAATTCGGCAGGTGCCGGATGTACATGTAGGCGGGCGTACGTTCGGCCCGCTGCGACCGTCTCCCTAGTGGGCGACGATCATTGCGCGAGCCGAGTTACTCGGCACCGCCCTGCTCTTCGAGCTTGACGCGAAGCGCCTCCGCGGTGCGGACGAACTTCGACGGCAGCGCCTGGAAGAGCGAAGCAGCCTGAGACTGCTTGCCCTTGAAGGCACCGGCCAGCTTGCTGAGCAGAACCTCGCGGGACTCGAGGTCCGCAAGCTTCTTGATCTCATCGGCGGACAGCGCCTTGCCATCAAGGACACCGCCCTTGATGATCAGGTTCGGGTTCTCCTTGGCGAAGTCACGAAGACCCTTCGCCGACTCCACCGGGTCACCGGTGATGAAGGCAACCGCCGTCGGACCAGTGAACTGGTCGTCCAGCGACGTGATCCCGGCCTCGTTGGCCGCAATCTTGGTCAGCGTGTTCTTCACCACGGCGTACTGGGCGTTCTCACCGAGCGAACGACGCAGCGTCTTGAGCTGCGCCACGGTGAGACCCCGGTACTCGGTCAGCACAGCGGCGTTCGAGCTGCGGAACTGGTCCGCGAGCTCGGCTACCGCGGCAGCCTTGTCGGGCCTTGCCATGAGCGTCGGCCTCCTTCCGGGTGATGAGGACCGCTCAGAAGGGGCCGGGAAAGACGAAACGCCCCGGCGCAGGCGCCAGGGCGTAGCTCGACCGAACAAATCCGGGAGCTTTCCACAGTCACCTGCGCAGGTCGCCCGTGCTAAACGGATCCTTCGGTCGCTGTCCCCTCTTGCGAGAGCACAGCAACGACCAGCGGTCTTTGGCTTCTGTAGGAGAGTACGCGACCGGAGTCGCGCCGAGCAAATCCGTCCCGCCCAGGGCGGCACGGGAGGTTCAGGACGCGCCCGAACCCGCCCCCTGCTGCTTGAGGAGCTCGGCGAAGTCCACCGTGTCGGTGGCCGGCGGCTGCTCGACGGAGACCTTCGTCCCGTAATCGCTGTAGTACACCGTGGAGTTGAGCTCGCCGGTCTTCATCTGGCCGCGCTCGCTCTTCTTGACCAGCAGGTCGTTGTCGTCGACCCAGATGTCCACCGTCTCCGTGGTGATGCCGGCGTCGCTCAGCTGCTGCTTCAGCTGCTTCAGCTGGGCGGCGTCGAGCTCGGAGTTCTTCGCGGTCAGAGCGGCGACGTCGATGGTCCCGGAGTAGTGCGTGGTGGAGACGCCGCGGACGTCCTCCTTGCCGACCTTCTTCACGTCCCCGGAGGCGAGCAGCGACTTCACGCCCTGGTCGGGGGTGGTGTTCTGCATCTGCTGCTTCATCGCCTCGCCGGAGGCGCCCGCCATCTTGGCGAGGTCGGCGTAGCCGTAGTGGATCCAGTGCTTGCCGCCGGTCTGCTTCGCGAAGCCGTCGCCCATGTTGACGACGTAGCCGTCCTTGAAGTAGCGGGCCTGCATCGTACCGGTGCCACCGGACTGCTTCATGGCGTCCGCCATGCTGCCGCCGGTGTACGTGATCTCCATGGCGCCGGTGAGACCGTCGGTCCAGTCGATGGTGCCGCTCTGCTCCATGGACATCGTGGTGCCCATCTGCGTGGTGCCCTCGACCTTCGCCGAGCTCTCCCCACCGGTCTTCTTCTCCACGGCGCGCAGCGCGGCGATCGGGTCGGCCTTGACGACGCCGCTGCCCTGCTTGTCGCTCTTGCCGCTGTCCGATCCGCTGCAGGCCGCGACCGACGTCAGCGCCGCTGCCGCTGCCACCGACAGACACACGCGTCGCACGGTACTGGTCCTCATGTCAGCTTCCACCCCTCGTTCGGCTCTGTCGGGGCCTCACGCTAACGCACAGGTCCGACACAGCCTCCGGCAATACGGATACAAGGACGGGCCCCGCACCTCGAAAGGTTGCGGGGCCCGTCAATGTCACACGTGACGCGGCTTGCTGCCGAGCGCTGGGGCTCAGACGGCGGCCGGGTCCTCCTCGACGAGGAGGTTACGGGTGCGGTTGGCGTCCAGCGGGATGCCGGGGCCCATCGTGGTGGCCAGGGTGGCCTTCTTGATGTAGCGGCCCTTGGCGGCGGACGGCTTCAGACGGAGGATCTCCTCCAGCGCCGCTGCGTAGTTCTCCACCAGCTTGGTGTCGTCGAACGAGACCTTGCCGATGATGAAGTGCAGGTTCGAGTGCTTGTCGACGCGGAACTCGATCTTGCCGCCCTTGATGTCGTTGACAGCCTTCGCGACATCGGGGGTGACGGTGCCGGTCTTCGGGTTCGGCATCAGACCACGCGGACCGAGCACCCGGCCGAGGCGGCCGACCTTGCCCATGAGGTCCGGGGTGGCGACGACGGCGTCGAAGTCCAGACGGCCCTTCGCCACCTCGTCGATGAGCTCGTCGGCGCCGACGATGTCGGCGCCCGCGGCTTCCGCGGCCGCAGCACGGTCACCGGTCGCGAAGACCAGGACCCGGGCGGTCTTGCCGGTGCCGTGCGGGAGGTTCACGGTGCCACGGACCATCTGGTCGGCCTTGCGCGGGTCGACACCCAGGCAGAACGCGACCTCGACGGTGCCGTCGAACTTGGTGGAGGCGGTGTCCTTGGCGAGACGGACGGCCTCGAGCGGCGCGTAGTTGCGCGACCGGTCGACCTTGGCGTCCGCAGCGCGGAGGTTCTTGCTGCGCTTCACTTCTACTCCTGTTGGTTTCAGGGTGTGGAGTCGTGGTGCGGGCCAGCGCTTGGCCCTACCACTGGGGATGTGAGGGGCTGAATCAGCCTTCGACCGTGATGCCCATGGAACGGGCGGTGCCAGCGATGATCTTCGACGCGGCGTCGAGGTCGTTGGCGTTCAGGTCGGGGAGCTTCGTCGTGGCGATCTCACGGACCTGGGCAGCCGTCAGCTTGGCGACCTTGGTCTTGTGCGGCTCGCCGGAGCCCTTCTCCACGCCCGCAGCCTTGAGGATCAGCTTCGCGGCCGGCGGAGTCTTGGTCACGAAGGTGAAGGAACGGTCCTCGTAGACCGTGATCTCCACCGGCACGACCATGCCACGCTGCGACTCGGTCGCGGCGTTGTAGGCCTTGCAGAATTCCATGATGTTGACGCCGTGCTGGCCGAGCGCGGGGCCGACCGGCGGGGCCGGGTTGGCCGCACCAGCGTTGATCTGGAGCTTGATAAGCCCCGTGACCTTCTTCTTCTTGGGAGGCATTGCTCTCTCCGGGTCCTAGTGAGAGTGTTTCGCCGCCTTCCGGATCATCCGGATGGAGGCATACCGCACAACGATAACGGGTATGGCTGCGCGACCAAAAACCGAGCAGGTCAGACGGGCTTCTCAGCCGGTCTGACCTGCTCGGTAGGCATGTGTCCAGAAACTGGCGGGAAGCCGCTAGTTCTTCTGGATCTGGTCGAAGCTCAGCTCGACCGGGGTCTCGCGGCCGAAGATCTCGACGAGGCCCTTGACCTTCTTCGAGTCGGCGTTGATCTCGTTGATCGTCGCCTGCAGCGTCGCGAACGGCCCGTCGGTGACGGTGACCGAGTCGCCGACCTCGAAGTCGAGCACCTGGACCTCGACCTTGCGGGCCGGAGCCGGCTTGCCCTCGGCCTCGGCGGCCTCGCGGGCGGCCTTCTCCTCGGCCTCCGGGGCGAGCATCTTGACGATCTCGTCCAGGGTCAGCGGGTAAGGGTCGTAGGCGTTGCCCACGAAGCCGGTGACACCGGGCGTGTTGCGGACGACGCCCCAGGACTCGTTCGTCAGGTCCATGCGCACCAGGACGTAGCCCGGGAGCTTGTTCTGGCGGACGTTCTTGCGCTCGCCGTTCTTGATCTGGACGATCTCTTCCTCGGGCACTTCGGCCTGGTAGATGAAGTCCTCGACGTTGAGCGAGACGGCGCGCTGCTCCAGGTTGGCCTTCACACGCTTCTCGTAACCGGCGTACGTGTGGATGACGTACCACTCGCCGGGAAGGCCGCGCAGTTCGTCGCGCAGGGCGGTGACGGCGTCGACGGGCTCGGCCGGCTCGGCCTCTTCCTCGTCGTCCTCGTCGCTCTCGGATTCGGCGTCGGCCTCCGCGGCCTCTTCCTCGTCCTCTTCGTCCTCGACGTGCAGGGCGGCCTGCTCGGCGGGCTCACCTGCGGCGTCGTCGGCAGCTTCGGCCTGGTCCGGCTCCTCGGCGTCCGCCGCCTCGACGATGTCGAGCTCGTCCTCGGCGGACTCGAAGGCGCCCGCCGTCGGCTCGACGGCGTCGTTCAGGTTCGGGTCAGACACGGTGGCTGCTTCTTCCTGGATACAAATGGGTGGAACATGCGAAAGGGGCGCCCATGAGGCGCCCTCCGCGGGATCAGCCGAAGACGTACTTGATGACCCGCTGGAATCCGAAGTCAATCACGGTAACCAGACCGATCATGACGACGACGAAGACAATCACCACACTGGTGTATGTCGTCAGCTGGCTGCGAGTCGGCCAGACGACCTTGCGCAGCTCGGCGACGATCTGGCGGTAGAACAGCGCGAGGCGGCCCAGAGGGCCCTTCTTTCCGCGCTTGCCGCCCTTCCGGGTCTTCTTCCTCGACTCGGGTACTTCATCCTCGGCATCAGGCATGTCGATGGAGCCCACGGCGTCCGTCACGCTTCTCACCTGATTCCGGGTCATGGCCGTGCCGCGCCCGGTGGAGCCGCACGGCGGTGCATTGAAGTACGTACATGCGCACACATCCTGGCGAAGGAGTGTGTAGCAGGGCCGGAGGGACTTGAACCCCCAACCGCTGGTTTTGGAGACCAGTGCTCTACCAATTGAGCTACGACCCTTTGTGGTTTCCACCAACCTACCGCATCTCCCCGGATGCTCCGGGTGCAGGAACGGTGCGGCTGGTGAAGGCCAACGACAGGTGAGTGTACGTGTTCAGCGGCCCGGCGTCGAACAGATAGCTCCCGACCGCTCCTGATCGCATGTTGTCCGCATGCTGTCCGAGTCGTGTCCGGTCCCTGAAACCGCTGTGCCGACTGGGATCACGGTCTGGAACCATGGGGGCCATGAGCGCTGCAACTTCCCCCTCCGAGCGCCGGGTCTCCGCCCGCATCGGTGCCATCTCCGAATCCGCCACCCTCGCCGTCGACGCCAAGGCCAAGGCCCTCAAGGCCGCCGGCCGTCCGGTGATCGGCTTCGGTGCCGGTGAGCCCGACTTCCCGACCCCCGGCTACATCGTCGAGGCCGCGGTCGAGGCCTGCCGCAACCCGAAGTACCACCGCTACACCCCGGCAGGAGGGCTCCCGGAGCTCAAGGCCGCCATCGCGGAGAAGACGCTGCGCGACTCCGGCTACGAGGTCGACGCCTCGCAGATCCTGGTGACCAACGGCGGCAAGCAGGCCATCTACGAGGCGTTCGCCGCGATCCTCGACCCGGGCGACGAGGTCATCGTCCCCGCCCCGTACTGGACCACCTACCCCGAGTCGATCCGGCTGGCCGGCGGTGTCCCGGTGGAGGTCGTGGCCGACGAGACCACCGGCTACCGGGTCTCCGTCGAGCAGCTGGAGGCGGCGCGCACCGAGCGCACGAAGGTCGTCCTGTTCGTCTCGCCCTCGAACCCGACCGGTGCCGTGTACAGCGAGGCCGACGCCGAGGCGATCGGCCGCTGGGCCGTCGAGCACGGCCTGTGGGTGCTGACCGACGAGATCTACGAGCACCTGGTCTACGGCGACGCGAAGTTCACCTCGCTGCCCGCGATCGTGCCCGAGCTGCGTGACAAGTGCATCGTGGTCAACGGCGTCGCCAAGACGTACGCGATGACCGGCTGGCGGGTGGGCTGGATCGTCGGCCCGAAGGACGTCGTCAAGGCCGCGACCAACCTCCAGTCGCACGCCACGTCCAACGTCTCCAACGTGGCCCAGGTCGCCGCGCTGGCCGCCGTCTCCGGGAACCTGGACGCGGTCGCCGAGATGCGTACCGCCTTCGACCGGCGTCGGCAGACCATCGTCCGGATGCTCAACGAGATCGACGGGGTGCTGTGCCCGGAGCCCGAGGGCGCGTTCTACGCGTACCCCTCGGTGAAGGAGCTGCTCGGCAAGGAGATCCGCGGCAAGCGCCCGGCCACCTCGGTCGAGCTGGCGGCGCTGATCCTGGACGAGGCCGAGGTCGCGGTCGTACCGGGCGAGGCCTTCGGTACGCCGGGCTACCTGCGGCTGTCCTACGCGCTGGGCGACGAGGACCTCGTCGAGGGCGTGTCGCGGCTCCAGAAGCTGCTGGGCGAGGCCAAGGCGTAGCAGCTGCTGAATCCAGTGACCGACCCCCGGCTCCCGCCGGGGGTCGTTTGCTTGTTCTATGGGCAACCCGATGGGGAAAGCGGCTACCGCTGAACCCCGGGTGTGCGGCAGGATCTTGGGATGGAGCGTGATGTACGGCTGTTGCCCAAGGCCCACCTGCACCTGCATTTCACCGGGTCGATGCGGCCGACGACCCTGCTCGAACTCGCCGACAAGTACGGCGTGCGTCTGCCGGACGCCCTGACCAGTGGCGAGCCACCCAGTCTGCGGGCCACGGACGAGCGCGGATGGTTCCGCTTCCAGCGGCTCTACGACATCGCCCGGTCCTGTCTCAGGGCCCCCGAGGACATTCAGCGGCTGGTCCGCGAGACGGCCCAGGAGGACGTCGCGGACGGCTCCGGCTGGCTGGAGATCCAGGTCGACCCCACCTCTTACGCGCCGCTGCTCGGCGGGCTCATCCCGGCGATCGAGATCATCCTGGACGCGGTGGACAGCGCGTCGCGCGAGACGGGGCTGCCGATCCGGGTGGTGATCGCGGCGAACCGGATGAAGCATCCGCTGGACGCCCGGACGCTCGCCCGGCTCGCGGTGCGGTACGTGGACCGGGGCGTGGTCGGATTCGGGCTCTCCAACGACGAGCGCCGCGGGATGGCCCGGGACTTCGACCGGGCCTTCGCCATCGCCCGCGAGGGCGGCCTGCTGGCGGCGCCGCACGGCGGTGAGCTGTCCGGCCCCTCCAGCGTGCGGGACTGCCTGGACGATCTCGACGCGGCCCGGATCGGGCACGGCGTACGGGCCGCCGAGGACCCGCGGCTGCTGCGCACGCTGGCCGAGCGCCAGGTGACCTGCGAGGTCTGCCCGGCGTCCAACGTGGCGCTGGGCGTCTACGAGAAGCCCGCCGACGTACCCCTGCGCAAACTGTTCGAGGCCGGGGTACCGATGGCGCTGGGCGCGGACGATCCGCTGCTCTTCGGTTCGCGGCTGGCCGCGCAGTACGACCTCGTGCGGCGCCATCACGCGTTCACGGACGAGGAGCTGGCCGAACTGGCGCGGCAGTCGGTACGGGGCTCCGCCGCGCCGGCCCCGGTGCGGGACCGGCTCCTGGCGGGCGTCGACGACTGGCTGGCGAAGCCCGCGGGGTAGCGCGGGGCGGGTCCGGGTTACGCCCCGATGCCCCGCATCAGCGTCCGCGCCATGGAGGCGGCGAACTCGTCGAGGGTCTGCGGCGGCTCTCCGTCCTCCGTGGCCTCGTAGGCGAAGGCCCGCTGGGCGCAGGCTCCCAGCAGCAGCGACGCGGCCGCGTAGGTGTCCGCGTCGGTCCGGACCCGGCCGGCGGCCTGTTCGGAGCGCAGATAGGCGTCCAGGCCCCTGAGGGGCATGTGCGGGCCGGTGCCGAGCTCCCGCATCGCGTCGTCGTGGCGCGCCTTGAGCCTGGGCTCGGCGTACAGCGAGGCGGCGATCGGGAAGACCTGCTCGTAGAAGAGCGCGGCCCGGCGGGCGATCTCGGTGAGGTTCTGCTCGACGGTCCGCTCCCCCGGACCCGGGGTCGCCACGAGCTGCTTCAGCAGCGGGTCGATCCTGGGCAGCCGTTCCTTGAGCACGGTGACGAACAGCTCTTCCTTGTTCGCGAAGTGCTTGTAGAGCGCGGCCTCGGAGCAGCCTGCGGCTCTGGCGATCTCCTTGGTGGTGGCGCGGGCCAGGCCGATGGTGAGCATCAGCTGATGGGCGGCGTCGATGATGCGGACGCGGGCCGGCTTCTGCTCCATGTGCACTCCAACGAAGCTTGACCAGGTGGTGAGTATCCACTCACTCTATGGGTGAGTGAATACTTACCCACCCTGGGAGGGTGTGCAATGAGGATCACGGTGTTCGGCGCCACGGGCGGCGTCGGTCAGGAGATCGTCCGCCAGGCGCCGGCGGCGGGCCACGAGGTGACAGTGGTGGTCCGTGACCCGGCGCGGCTGCCCGTCCCGCTCTCCGAGGTGCAGGTGCACACGGTGGCGCACATGGACGAGCCGGAGGCGCTGCGCGAGGCGGTCGCGGGCCGGGACGCGGTGCTCTCGGCGCTCGGCTCGCGCGGCCGGAAGGCGGATGGGGTCGCCGAGCGGCTCACCGGATCGGTGCTGGCGGCGATGGAGGCGGAGGGGGTGCGGCGGCTGCTGGTGGTCAGCGCGGCCCCGGTCGGCCCGCGGCCGGCCGGCGACCCGCTTCTGGACCGGCTGGTCCGCAAGGCGGTCGGGGCGGCCCTCAAGGAGGTCTACGCGGACCTGACGATGATGGAGGCCGCGCTGGCCCGCAGCGCGACGGACTGGACGTCCGTACGGCCGCCGAAGCTCACCAACGGGCCGCTGACGGGGAAGTACCGGACCGCCGTCGGCAGCACTCCGCGCAGCGGCCGGACCATCGCGCGGGCCGATGTGGCCCACGCGATGCTGGCGCTGATCGACGACCCGGCGTCGGTGAAGCAGGGCGTGGGTGTGGCGTACTGAGCGGGGCGGGACCTGCCCGTCCTACAGGCTCACGCCGACCGTCACCGGTTCGTTGACGAGCGTGACGCCGAACGCCTCGCGGACCCCGGCGACGACCTCGCGGGCGAGTGCGACGAGGTCCTCGGTGGTCGCCTCGCCGCGGTTGGTGAGGGCGAGGGTGTGCTTGGTGGAGATACGGGCCGGTCCCGTGCCGTACCCCTTGGCGAATCCGGCCCTGTCGATGAGCCAGGCCGCGGAGGTCTTGACGCGTCCCCCGTCCGCGGGGAAGGCGGGGGGCGTCGTCTCCGGGCCGAGCCGGTCCCTGGCGCGGGCGAGGAACGCCTCGTACTCCGCCTCCTCCAGGATCGGGTTGGTGAAGAACGAGCCGGCCGACCAGGTGTCGTGGTCCTCCGGATCCAGCACCATGCCCTTGCCGGCGCGGAGCCCGAGCACGGTTTCGCGGGCGGCCGCCGCGGGCACCCGCTCGCCCTGTTCGACGCCCATGGCGCGGGCCGTCTCGGCGTACCTCAGCGGCGCGGACAGACCGCCCGCGTCCTCCAGCTCGAAGCGGACACGCAGCACCACGAAACGGTCGGGTTCGGCCTTGAAGCGACTGTGCCGGTACGAGAACGCGCACTCGGCATTCGGGATGGTGACCGTTTCCTCGGTGCGCCGGTCATAGGCGACGACCTCCGTGATGGTGGAGGAGACCTCCTGGCCGTACGCGCCGACGTTCTGAATCGGCGTCGCACCGGCGGAGCCCGGGATTCCGGCCAGGCACTCGATGCCTGCGAGGCCGACCTCGACGGTACGGGCCACGGCGTCCGTCCAGATCTCGCCGGCGGCGAGCTCAAGCGTCGTGCCGTCCAGTGCGAAGCCCTTGGTCGCGATGCGCAGGGCGGTGCCGTCGAAACCCTTGTCGCCGATGACCAGGTTGCTGCCGCCGCCGATGACGAGGAGCGGGGTGCCGCTCCCGTCGGCCTCGCGCACGGCTTCGATCACCTCGGCGTCGCTCGTCGCCGTGAGGAGGCGGGCGGCGGGGCCGCCCAGCCGGAAGGTGGTCAGGGGGGCGAGGGGGGCGTCATGGAGTTCCTGCACGGGGACAAGGGTACGGTCCGCGCCGCCACCGCTCGGGCGGGGCACGGACCGGCCTCGCCGCAGAGCCACGACCGGACCCGGCGCCCGGCCGGAAAGCCGGGCGCAACCTGCCCACAGGCAAGGATGAGGGGCCCGGCCCCGTGGACCGTGCCCCTCATACCTGCCGCGCGGTACGGCCTCAGCCGAGCCGCACCACGGCGCGGGACATGCCCAGCACCTTCTTGCCCTCGTTCATGGCCGTCAGGTCCACCCGCACCTGCTTGTCGTCCAGCAGGGCGGCCACCTTGGCGCTGACCTCGATCAGGGCGCCGTCCTCGTCGTTCGGCACGACGACCGGCTTGGTGAACCGCACCCCGTACTCGACGACCGCTCCCGGGTCGCCGACCCAGTCCGTGACCACCCGGATCGCCTCGGCCATGGTGAACATGCCGTGCGCGATCACATCCGGCAGTCCGACCTCGCGGGCGAACTTCTCGTTCCAGTGGATCGGGTTGAAGTCGCCGGAAGCGCCCGCGTACTGCACCAGCGTCGCCCGGGTCACCGGGAAGGACTGCGCCGGCAGCTCCGTACCGACCTCGACCGACTCGTATGCGATCTTCGCCGTCATCACGCCTCCTCGGCGGCGCGCGCCACCAGCTTCGTCCACGCGGTCACGACGTGCTCACCGGACTCGTCGTGGACCTCGCCACGGACGTCCAGGATGTCGTTGCCCGCCAGCGACTTGATGGCCTCGATCGTCGAGGTGACCGTCAGCCGGTCCCCCGCCCGTACGGGACGCACATAGGAGAACTTCTGGTCGCCGTGCACCACCCGGCTGTAGTCCAGGCCCAGCTGCGGGTCGTGGATCACCTGCCCGGCCGCCTTGAACGTGATGGAGAAGACGAACGTCGGCGGCGCGATCACATCGCTGTGGCCGAGCGCCTTGGCGGCCTCGGGGTCGACGTACGCCGGATTCGCGTCGCCCACCGCCTCGGCGAACTCGCGGATCTTCTCCCGGCCGACCTCGTACGGCGGGGTGGGCGGATAGGTCCGCCCCACGAAGGACTGGTCGAGCGCCATGAGCTCGCTACCTCCTGATGAAAGATGAACAGGCCGAAGAAATGATGAACAGGCCGAAGGACAGCCTTCATACAACGACACGAGGCCGCCCCCAATGGGGACGGCCTCGTGTACGAGCCTGTTTCAGCGCGTTTCGCGGTGCGCAGTGTGCGAGTTGCAGCGCGGGCAGTGCTTCTTCATCTCAAGACGGTCCGGGTTGTTACGCCGGTTCTTCTTGGTGATGTAGTTCCGCTCCTTGCACTCCACGCAGGCCAGCGTGATCTTCGGGCGGACGTCGGTGGCAGCCACGTGAGTGCTCCTTGGACGGACGGATGGACGGATGAACGCAAAAAAGAGTAGCCGATCGAAGGACCGACCCCACAATCGGCTACCGTAAGTAGCGGTGACCGGACTTGAACCGGTGACACAGCGATTATGAGCCGCTTGCTCTACCGACTGAGCTACACCGCTTTGATGAATGAGTCCCCCCGCCGAAGCGGGGTTTCCCGATCACCAGAGCCCCAATGCGGAATCGAACCGCAGACCTTCTCCTTACCATGGAGACGCTCTACCGACTGAGCTATTGGGGCGAGCGATGAAGACATTACACGGTCTGTCGCCGATCGCCCAAATCCGTTTCGGGCCCCCCTCCGGAACCCTTGATCGACGCCGCGCCGATCCCTCGGCCGACAGCCTCCGGAACCGCCCTTCGGCCGCCTGAGCAGCGCCTCGGTCTCCCCGCGGGGCACCGCCGTCACGGCCGTACGCGCACGCCCCACGCGTCCCCAGGGCCACACCGGTACGACTATTTCGCTCCTCCTCGAACCGGGCCGGACACGCCCCTAGGCTCGACTCACTCTGCGTGATCTTGTCCCCATTCCCAGGAGCGCGATGCCCGACAGCCAGCCGTGGCAGCCGGACGACCGGGCCGCCGACGCGGCCGATGCGACCGGCAGCCCCGACACCGCCGCCCCGGCCGGGACCGGCCTGGTGCTCTGCGGCGCCCGGCTCACCGACGGCCGCGTCGTGGACGTACGGCTCGGCGGCGGCCGCATCGAGGCCGTCGGCACGGCGGGCAGTCTGACCGCACCCGGTCCGCGGCTGGACCTGCGCGGCTACCTGCTGCTCCCCGCCCCCGTCGAACCCCACGCCCACAGCGACACCGCGCTCACCGCCGACGGCGCGGGCCCCGGCGTCCCGGGACCGGCGTCGCACCGCCCGGAGGACATCCGGCGCCGCGCCACCGAGGCCGCCCTGCTGCAGCTCGGCCACGGCGCCACGGCGCTGCGCTCGCACGTGCGGATCGGGGACGTCCAGGGCCTCGCCCCGCTCGAAGCCGTACTGCAGGCGCGCCGTTCGCTGCGCGGGCTGGCCGACCTGACCCCCGTCGCCGTGCCGCGGCTGCTCACCGGCGTCGCGGGCGTCGGCAACCTGGCCATGCTGCGCGACGCGGTGAAGATGGGGGCCGGCGCGGTCGGCGGCTGTCCGGACCTCGATCCGGACCCGACGGGGTACGCGGAGGCGGTGCTGGAGGTCGCCGCCGAGCAGGGCTGCTCCGTCGACCTGCACACGGACGGCGACGATCCGGCCCGGCTCGGCCGGCTGGCCGCCATGGCCGGAGGGCTGCGGACCGGCGTCTCCCTCGGCCCGTGCGCGGGCCTCTCCCGGCTTCCCGCGCAGGCCGCGGCCCGCGCCGCCGACCAGCTGGCCGCGGCCGGTGTGACGGTGATCTGCCTCCCCCAGGGCGGCTGCAGCGGCATGGAAGGCCGGGGCACCGCCCCCGTACGGCTGCTGCGGGCGGCCGGCGTGCGGGTCACGGCGGGCAGCGGGGCGCTGCGGGACGTCGCGAACCCCGTGGGCCGCGGTGATCCGCTGGAGGCCGCCTACCTGCTGGCCTCGCAGCACGGGCTGCCGGCCTCAGAGGCGTACGAGGCGGTGTCCTCGGCCGCCAGGACGGTGATGGGGCTGCCCGGGGTCAGGGTCGAGGCGGGCTTCCCGGCCGAGCTGCTCGCCGTGCGCGGGGAGCAGCTGGAGGGGGTGCTGTCGCTGGCCTACAGCCGGGTCGTGGTGCATCGCGGCCGGGTGGTGGCGCGGACGAGCGCGGTGCGCGAGTACTGCGACTCGGAGACCGTCGTCGCCCTCGGCCTGCCCCGCCAGGGGAGGCCGGATTCCGGTTCCTGCGGCGGGCCCTGAGCGCGGCGGGCCGTCGCGGCGTACGGTCGAAACCATGCGCATTGTCATCGCAGGTGGACATGGTCAGATCGCGCTGCGGCTGGAGCGGCTGCTCGCCGCGCGCGGGGACGAGGCGGTGGGCGTCATCCGCAATCCGGACCAGGGCAAGGACCTCCGGGCCGTGGGCGCGGAGCCGGTGGTCCTGGATCTCGAATCCGCTTCCGTGGAGGAGGTGGCCCGGGTGCTGCGCGGTGCCGACGCGGTGGTCTTCGCGGCCGGCGCGGGCCCGAACAGCGGCGCGGAACGCAAGGAGACGGTGGATCGCGGGGCGGCGGTGCTCTTCGCCGACGCCGCCGAGCTGGCGGGCGTACGGCGCTACGTCGTGGTCTCGTCGATGGGCGCCGACCCCGACCACCCGGGCGACGAGGTCTTCGACGCGTATCTCCGGGCCAAGGGGGCTGCGGACGCGTACGTGCGCTCCAGGACCGGGCTCGACTGGACGATCCTGCGCCCCGGCATGCTGACGAACGACGCGGGCACGGGGGCGGTCCTGCTGACCGCGTCGACCGGCCGCGGTCCGGTGCCGCGCGACGACGTGGCGGCGGCGCTGCTGGAGCTGCTGGAGACCCCGGCGACGGCGGGGCTGACGCTGGAGCTCATCTCGGGGAACGTGCCGGTGGCGGTCGCGGTGAAGGACATCGCGGGCAACTGACCTGCGGGCGGGGGCGCGGCTCTCAGGCGCGCGGTGCCGGGCGGACGGTGATGCCGTGGCGTTCCAGCAGCGCGGCGGTGACGCCGTCGCCCTCGCGGAGCCCGCCCGTGAACGTACCGTCGTAGACCGCTCCGCGCCCGCAGGACGGGCTGCGCGCCATCAGCAGCGCCTCGGTGCACCCGGCCCGGCGTGCGGCCTCCAGCGCCCGTCCCGCGCCGTCCACGAACTCCTCGGTCACGTCGTGTCCGGTGTCGTCGACGACCCGGGCCCGGCCGTCCAGCACGTCATGGCCGTCGCCGCCGACGATCTCGGCGGGGCGGCGCGGGGTGGGCAGTCCGGCGGAGACCTCGGGGCAGAAGGCCACGGGGCGGCGGTCGCCGATGGCCGCGGTCACCTCGGCGGAGGCCTTGCCGCGGCCGTCGAAGCGGCAGGGCACACCCTGCAGACAGGCGCTGACCAGTACGGATTCCATGTCAGGACCCCTCGCGGCAGAAGCGGCAGAAGACGCGCAGCAGAGCACGCGCGGCAGAAACAAAGAAGGCCCCTGTCTGAGACAGGGGCCTTACCTTGTGGCGGCGCCAGGGTTCGAACCTGGGTAGGCTGAGCCGGCAGATTTACAGTCTGCTCCCTTTGGCCACTCGGGCACACCGCCGGGGATTGCTGCCGTGAGAACCGCTTTTCGGCGGCGCCCCCTGGCAACGACGTAAACGATACCCGATGCCCGGGGGTGCTTCGCCACCGGATTGATCAGCGGCCCGATCGGGCGCGGGTGGCCAAGGATTGTCCCGTAATCCCTGGTGGATCAGCGTGCGGCGTCGGACGCGGCGCATCGCAAGGCGAGGGGGCGCCCGAATACTGGATGTATTCGGGCGTTCCGACAACGCGGCGAGGCGCCATGGCCGTCGTCGCACGCCCGCCAGGGTTCACGGGACAGCCCTTAGGCTTTGATCGGCGCCGCGGGGCCGACAGGCCCGCCGCCGGTACGTATGCACCCCCGTTTCCGCATCCCCGATACAAGGAGCCACACGTCATGGCCGACTCCAGTTTCGACATCGTCTCGAAGGTCGAGCGGCAGGAGGTCGACAACGCCCTCAACCAGGCCGCCAAGGAAATCTCGCAGCGTTACGACTTCAAGGGCACCAACGCCTCGATCTCCTGGTCCGGCGAGAAGATCCTGATGGAGGCGAACGGCGAGGAGCGGGTCAAGGCGATCCTCGACATCTTCCAGTCCAAGCTGATCAAGCGGGGCATCTCGCTGAAGTCGCTGGACGCGGGCGAGCCGCAGCTGTCCGGCAAGGAGTACAAGATCTTCGCCACGATCGAGGAGGGCATCTCCCAGGAGAACGCCAAGAAGGTGGCGAAGATCATTCGCGACGAGGGCCCGAAGGGCGTCAAGGCGCAGGTCCAGGGCGACGAGCTGCGGGTCAGCTCGAAGAGCCGGGACGACCTGCAGGCCGTGCAGGCGCTGCTGAAGGGCCAGGACTTCGACTTCGCCGTGCAGTTCGTGAACTACCGGTAGGTCCCGCCCTTCGCCGGAGTGCGGAGCGGGAGCACCGCTCCGCACCCGGGGTGCGATGTCCGAAAACCGCTGGTCGTGGTGGATCGGGGAACGCAGACTTGTCCATGTCGGGCGACGATCCGGTCGAATCCCGGCATGAAGTGCAGGAAAGGGACGAGTCATGACCATGTACGCAACGGTCGACAGCCCGCTGGGTGAACTGCTGCTGGTCGGCGAGGAGACCACCGGCGGGGTGGCGCTCGCCTCGCTCTCGCTGCCCGGCCAGAAGGGCGCCGCGGTCGTCCGGGACGGATGGGTCCGCGCACCGGAGGCGTTCGCGGGGATCGCCGCCCAGCTGCGGGAGTACTTCGCGGGCCGGCTGACCCGCTTCGACATCGTGTACGCGGACGGCGTGGGCACCGACTTCCAGCGCCGGGTGTGGACCGCCCTGGACGCCGTCCCCTACGGGGAGACCGTCTCGTACGGACAGATCGCCGAACGCATCGGCACCCCGGGGGCGGGCGTGCGGGCCGTGGGGACGGCGATCGGGCGCAACCCGCTGCTGGTCGTGCGGCCGTGCCACCGGGTGATCGGCTCGGACGGGGCGCTGCGGGGTTACGCGGGCGGCCTGGAGTGCAAGGAGCGGCTCCTGCGGCTGGAAGGCGCCCTGGCGGTGCGCTGAGATGTCCGGACTCTTCCCCAGACCCCGCACCGTCGTCGCGCCGGGGGCGGTGCATGTGCCCGAGTGGCTGTCGCCGGAGCGGCAGCGGGAGTTGGTGGCGGCCTGCCGGGAATGGGCGCGCGGTCCGGTGCCGCTGCGGCACACGGTCCTGCCGGGCGGCGGGGTGATGTCCGTGCAGACCGTCTGCGTGGGGTGGCACTGGCAGCCGTACCGGTATTCGCGCACGGCCGACGACGTGAACGGGGCGCGGGTGGCCGCATTCCCCGACTGGCTGGCCGAGCTGGGGCGAGAGGCGCTGATCGCGGCGTACGGGGACGAGAGCCCGGTACGGACGTACGCGCCGGACACCGCGCTCGTCAACTTCTACGACGCGGCGGCGCGCATGGGCATGCACCAGGACAAGGAGGAGCGGTCCGGCGCTCCGGTGGTGTCGCTCAGCATCGGCGACACCTGTGTATTCCGCTTCGGGAACACGGAGAACCGTGGAAGGCCCTACACGGACGTGGAATTGGCCTCCGGCGATCTGTTCGTCTTCGGCGGGCCCTCGCGTTTCGCCTTCCACGGCGTGCCGAAGGTCTGCCCCGGTACCGCCGATCCCGCGACGGGGATGAGCCGCGGCAGGCTCAATCTGACCCTGCGCGAGACCGGGTTGGGGACCTTCGGTACGGACGGGCGTCAGCGGCGTTCGCGGGAGTTCCCGAACAGCAGCCGGTAGGCGATCAGCAGGACCAGCGAACCGCCGATGGCAGCGATCCAAGTGGCCAGGTCGAAGAAGTCGTTGGTAATGGGGCGGTCGAGGAAGCGCGACGATATCCAGCCACCGAGGAAAGCGCCGACGACCCCTATGAGGGTGGTGCCGATCAGGCCGCCCGGGTCACGGCCCGGAAGCAGGATCTTGGCGATGACTCCGGCCGCCAGTCCGAGAATGATCCATCCGATAATGCTCATGCGTGCGAACCTACCCGTCACTCGTTCCTGAAATCCAAGACGTTCGCGCCGGTCGGGCGGTTGCCCGCGCGGCCTGTGAGCCGGCTGTGAACGGGCTGCGAGCAACTGCTCGGTGCCGTTCCTGCGTTCATGGTCAATGACGGCGCTGACAACCGGGCGGGACGGCGGGGCGGAAGCCGTGGGACGGCGGGGCGGTCACTCCACGGGCCCGCTCCGGCTGCTCTCCCCCGTGACCAGGGCTGATACTGACCATGCAGAGCGATGACGGGCGACCCCCGGAAGGCGAGTGACCATGAAGCTCATACAGCTGATCCTGAACATCCTGTGGGTGGTGTTCTGCGGGATCTGGATGGCCCTCGGGTACGTCGTCGCCGCGATCATCTGCTTCGTGCTGATCGTGACGATTCCGTTCGGCATCGCTTCCCTGCGGATCGCCGGTTACGTGCTGTGGCCGTTCGGGCGGACGACCGTGGAGCGGCCCGACGCGGGGGCGCCCTCCTTCGTCGGCAATGTGATCTGGCTCGTCTTCGCCGGGTGGTGGCTCGCGCTGGGGCACCTGATCACCAGCATCCCGCTGTTCGTGTCGATCATCGGTATCCCCTTCGGCTGGGCGAACCTGAAGATGATCCCGATCTCGCTCATGCCGCTGGGCCGCGAGGTCGTCCCGAGCGACGAGGCCTTCGGAGCCCGCTGAGCGGCTTCAGGCGCGGGGGCGAGCGTCTTCAGGAGCGGAGACGGGCGGCTTCAGGAGCGGGGGCCGGCCATCTGCTCCAGTCGGGCGATGCGCTCCGCCATGGGCGGATGGGTCGAGAACAGCTTGGACATGCCCTGGCCGGGGCGGAACGGATTCGCGATCATCATGTGGCTCGCGGTCTCGAGCCTCGGCTCCGGGGGCAGCGGCAGCTGTTTGGTTCCTGCGTCGAGTTTGCGCAGGGCACTGGCCAGGGCCAGCGGGTCGCCGGTCAGCTGGGCGCCTGAGGCGTCCGCCTCGTACTCCCGGGAGCGGCTGACGGCCAGCTGGATGACGGAGGCCGCGATCGGGCCGAGGATCATGATCATCAGCATCCCGAAGATGCCCGGTCCGTCGTCGTCGTTGGACCGGCCCACCGGGATCAGCCAGGCGAAGTTGACCAGGAACATGACGACGGAGGCGAGCGCCCCGGCGACGGACGAGATCAGGATGTCCCGGTTGTAGACATGGCTCAGCTCGTGTCCCAGTACGCCGCGCAGCTCCCGCTCATTCAGGATCTGCAGGATGCCTTCGGTGCAGCAGACCGCCGCGTTGCGTGGGTTGCGGCCGGTGGCGAAGGCGTTGGGGGCCTGCGTCGGGGAGATGTAGAGCCTGGGCATGGGCTGGCGGGCGGCTGTGGAGAGCTCGCGGACCATGCGGTAGAGCTGTGGCGCCTCGAATTCGCTGACGGGGCGGGCCCGCATGGCCCGGAGCGCCAGCTTGTCGCTGTTCCAGTACGCGTAGGCGTTGGTGCCGACGGCTACGAAGAGCGCGACGATCAGGCCTGTACGTCCGAAGAGGCTTCCGATGACGATGATGAGTGCGGACAGGCCCCCGAGGAGTACGGCGGTTCTCAGCCCATTGTGCCGGCGGTGCACGGTACGCCCTCCAAGTGGTGCAGCAGGGGAACCCTTTGCTTGGTGGTCTCCACTCCTCCAGTGGAGCCTCCCGTACCGGTCAACGCCAGGCGAGAGGAGCTAGTTCCCTTGTGCGCGCCGCCGCAGGGCCGGGCCTGTCCGGCTCTTGTGGCCGGACAGGCTCTGGGCCGTACGGGTCAGTGGCTGTACGCGTGCCGGTCCGCCCCGGGGTGACTCAGCGCTGGGCGGGGAGTCCGGCGACCTCCAGAGCCTCGGGGTCCGGCTTGATCTCGCTGGTGCAGTGGGCGCAGCGGGAGGCGATGGCCGGGATCTCGGTGTAGCAGCGGGGGCAGTCGCGGGTGGCGGCCTTGATGTCGAGCTTCTCCGCCTTGGTGAAGCGGGCCTGGACCTTCGCCATGGGCACGACGACGCAGAAGTAGAGAACGGCGGCGGTGATCAGGAACGCGATGGCGGCGGCGAGGAACTTCCCGTACGGGAAGATGGTGCCCTCGACCGAGAACTCCGCCGAGCTGAAATCCCCGACGGAACCGGTGGCGAGGCCGATCAGCGGGGTGATGAAGGCCGTGCTGAATCCGGTGACGACCGCGGTGAACGCCGCTCCGACCGCCAGCCCGATGGCCATGGAGATGACGTTTCCGCGCAGGATGAAGTCCTTGAACCCGTTCAGCACCGCTCTTGCTCCTCTGGAATGCGTACGTGTGGGGGGTGTGCGGGCAAGACCTTGCCCTGTACGGACCGTCCCGGGCAAACCGATCTTCGGTATGTCAGAAGAGACTGACGGCGGCGAACCGGAGGACGGCCTGCGGAGCGCCCGACAGCACCACGCCGGCCGCGGCGGTGAGCGCGATGGCGACGGTGAGGGAGGCCGGGACTCCGTGCCTGGTGGGGACGCGTACGGCGTCCTGTGTCGAGGTCTCTTCGAGGACCGCCGCCGGGGTTTCCTCCGGGGCCTCCTCCGGGGCGCGGAAGAGCGTCGCGGTCCACTGGAGGTAGTAGTAGAGCGCGATCACGACGTTGACGGCCATGACGACGGCGAGCCAGCCGAGCCCGGCGTCGACGGCCGCTGAGAAGACCGTGACCTTGGCGAAGAGGCCGATGATGCCGGGCGGCAGGCCGGCCAGGCAGAGCAGGAAGAAGGCCATCGCCAGGGCGGCGAGCGGGCGGGTGGCGTACAGGCCGCGGTAGTCGGTGAGCCGGTTGCCGGGGCTGGTTCGGGCGACCAGGGCGGCGACCGCGAAGGCCCCGAGGTTCACGACGGCGTACATGAGGGCGTACGCGACGGTGGAGCCGATGTGCTCGTCGCTGGAGTACGCGGCGGCGGCGATCGGCACCAGGAGGTAGCCGGCCTGCGCGACGGAGGACCAGGCGAGCAGGCGTACGGCGCTGCGGGCCCGGCCTGCGTTCTGGCGCAGGGCGGCGACGTTGCCGATCGTCATGGTGAGCGCGGCGAGGACGGCGAGCGCCGGTCCCCAGACGTCGGCGTACGCCGGGAACGCGATCACGGTGACGAGGATGAGGCCGGAGAAGCCGACCGCCTTGCCGACCACCGAGAGGTAGGCGGCGATCGGCAGGGGGGCGCCGATGTAGGTGTCGGGAACCCAGAAGTGGAAGGGCGCGGCGGCCGTCTTGAAGGCGAAGCCGACCAGGGTGAGGGCGACGCCCGCCTTGGCGAGGGTGTCCAGCTGACCGGGTACGTCGTCGAGCCGGGCGGCGATCTCGGTGAGGTGCAGGGTGCCGGTGGCCGCGTACACGAAGCTGACGCCGAGCAGCATGACGGCGGTAGCGACGACGGAGGAGAGGAAGAACTTCAGTGCGGCCTCGGAGGACCGCCGGTCGCCACGCTTGATGCCGACGAGGGCGAACGCGGGCAGCGAGGCGACTTCGAGGGCGACGACGAGGGTGGCGAGGTCCCGGGCGGCGGGCAGGAGTGCGGCGCCGGACGCCGAGGACAGCAGCAGGAACCAGAACTCGCCGGCGGGGAGCTTGCGGGTGTCGCCGAGCGAGAGCAGGGCGGTGAGCAGTGCGCCGCCGAGCACGAGGGCCTGGATGACCAGGGCGAAGTGGTCGGCGGTGTAGCTGCAGGCGCCGGCGGAGCCGGGTCCGGTGGCAGCCGCGTCGAGGCAGAAGGTGGAGCGGTCGCCGTCGCGCAGCGGGACGAGGAGGGCCAGGGCGGCGACGAGCCCGGCGATGGTCAGCGCGCCGAGGAGCGGCTTGCGGCGGTCGGGGAGGAAGAGGTCGGTGACCAGGACGATCAGGGCCGTGGCCGCGACGACGACCGGGGGTGCGATCGCGAGCCAGTCGACGGACTGGATGAGGCTGGTGGTGTTCTCGGCCGCGGTGGTGACGAGGTCCGGGGCGGCGGCGCCCGCGGTGGCGGCTGGGGTCACGACGCCCGGGATGACAACGGCTGGGGTCACGACTTGCCTCCTGCGAGGAGCTTCTGCACGGCCGGGTCGGTGAGGCCGAGGAGGGCGGCGGGCCACAGACCGGCGAGGACGGTGAGCGCGACGAGCGGGGTCCAGGCGGCGAACTCGTACGTCTGGACGTCGGCGAGCTGCGGCTCTTCGCGCTTCTCGCCCATGCAGACCCGGCGTACGACCATGAGCATGTACGCGGCGGTGAGCAGGGTGCCGAACGCGGCGATCGACATGAAGGTCAGGAAGGCCGGGCGGCTGAGGCCGTCGGCGGGGTCGAAGGAGCCGAACAGGGCGAGCATCTCGCCCCAGAACCCGGCGAGGCCCGGCAGGCCCAGGGAGGCGACGGCGGCGAAGGCGAGGAGGCCGCCGAGGCGGGGTGCCCGGCCGTAGAGCGCGGCCCCGGTGGCCCCGGAGAGGGTGTCGAGGTCGGCGGTGCCGTACCGGTCCTTGACCGCGCCGACCAGGAAGAACAGCAGGCCGGTGATGAGGCCGTGGGCGATGTTGGCGAAGAGCGCGCCGTTGACTCCGGTCGGTGTCATGCTCGCGATGCCGAGGAGCACGAAGCCCATGTGGCCGACGGAGGAGTACGCGATCAGGCGCTTGAGGTCGCCCTTGGAGCCGGGGCGGACCAGTGCCAGGCAGGCCAGCGATCCGTAGATGATGCCGACGACCGCGAAGGCGGCGAGGTACGGCGCGAAGGTGTGCATCCCGTCGGGGGTGATGGGAAGCAAAATGCGGACGAATCCGTACGTGCCCATCTTCAGCAGGACGCCTGCGAGCAGGACCGAGCCGACGGTCGGGGCCGCGGTGTGGGCGTCCGGCAGCCAGCTGTGCAGCGGCCACATCGGGGTCTTCACGGCGAGCCCGATGCCGATCGCCAGAACGGCGATGACCTGCACGGACGAGGTGAGCCCACGGCCGTTGTCAGTGGCGAGTGCCACCATGTCGAAGGTGCCGCTCTTCAGTCCGATGAGGAGCAGGCCCAGCAGCATGACGACCGAGCCGAGCAGTGTGTAGAGGATGAACTTCCAGGCGGCGGCCTGCCTCTGCGCACCGCCCCAGCGGGCGATGAGGAAGTACATCGGGATGAGCACCATCTCGAACGCCAGGAAGAACAGCAGCAGGTCGAGGACGGCGAAGGTCGCGAGGGTGCCGGACTCCAGGACGAGCAGGAGAGCGACGAAGGCCTTCGGGGAGGGGCCCGCGGGCGGCTTGAAGTAGCTGTAGAGCGCGCAGAGGAAGGTCAGCAGCGCGGTCAGTACGAGAAGGGGGAGCGAGATGCCGTCGGTGCCGAGATGGATGCGGACGTCGAGCGCCGGGATCCAGCTGATGTCGGTGGTGGCCTGCATCTTCGACGGGTGGTCGTGGTCGAAGCCCGCGGCGAGGACGATCGCGGCGACGAGGATCGCGCCGGTCACGGTCACGCCGTGGCGGAGCACGGCCTGGTCGGGGCTGGTGCCCTTCAGTCCCGGCGGGGCCGGGAGCAGTGCGGCCACGGCCCCGACGAGCGGGATGACGACGATGAACGCGAGAAGGAACTGCATCACGGATTCACTGATATCGATCACGGCTCACGACCCGGCGTTGACGTTGGCGAAGACGACGGCGGCGATCGCCAGGACCAGCGAACCGGCGAGCAGTGCGCTGAGGTAGGTCTGCACGTTGCCGGTCTGCGCGCGGCGGACGGCGGCGCCGAGCCCGCGTGCGACGGCTCCGGAGCCTCGTACATAGGTGTCGACGACCTCGCGGTCCAGGAAGCGGACGAGGCTCGCCGCGGCCTGGACGGGGCGGACGAACAGCGCCGTGTACAGGGCGTCGAGGTGGAAGCCGGCGGCGGCCGGGCGGTGGAGCGGGCCGAGCAGCAGGCGGCCGGGGTCGGCCGGGTCGGGGACGTCCCCGTCGGCTCCGTAGGCGGCGGTGTGTGCCGTCATGGCCTGGGCCTCGACGAGGGCGGGCTCGGCGTCGGGGTGGGCGACGACGGTGCCGGCGGGGGTGCGGGCGGCGAGCGCCGAGGTGTGGCGCCAGGCGCCGTAGGTGACGAGGCCGCCGACGAGGCCGACGCCCGTGGAGAGGACGGCGGTGGTCACGGACGGGGTGAGGGCGTGTCCGTCGAACCAGTCGGTGATCGTGCCGACGGTCAGCCCGAAGGCGATGGTGGGGACGGCGAGTACCCACAGGACGGCGGTCATCGCGACGGGCTGCCTGCCGTGGTCGGGTGCCTCGGCACCGCGGCCCCGGAAGGCGAGGAGCCAGAGGCGGGTGGCGTACGCGGCGGTGAGGACTGCGGCGAGCAGTCCGGCGACGAGTACGGTCCAGCCGGCGGCGGCCGGGGCGACGTGCCGGTCCCCGAGCGCGGTGTGCTCGGCGGCGACGAGGACGGCTTCCTTGGAGAAGAAGCCGGCGAACGGGGGAATGGCGGCGAGCGCGAGCAGGGCGACGGTCATCGTCCAGTAGGCGTCCGGGATGCGCTTCGTCAGCCCGCCCATGCGGGACATGGCGGCCAGCGAGTTGGTCCCGGCGGCGTGGATGACGACGCCGGCCGCAAGGAAGAGGACGGCCTTGAACGCGCCGTGGGAGAGGAGGTGGAAGACGGCGGCCCCGCGGTCGCCGACGGCCAGGGCCCCGGCCATGTAGCCGAGCTGGCCGATCGTCGAGTAGGCGAGGACGCGCTTGATGTCGTCCTGGGCGAAGGCGGCGAGTCCTGAGCCGATCATCGTGACCGCCGCCATCACGGCGAGTACGACGAGGGCCGCGCCGGACTCGGCGAAGACGGGGAGGAGCCGGGCCACGAAGTAGATGCCGGCGGCGACCATCGTCGCGGCGTGGATGAGCGCGGAGACGGGGGTGGGGCCGGCCATCGCGTCGGGCAGCCAGGTGTGCAGGGGGAACTGCGCCGACTTGCCGGCGACGCCCGCGAGGAGCAGCAGGGCGATGAGGGTGGGGTGGTCCAGGCCGCCGTTGGCGACGGCGCCCAGGATGCCGCTGATGCGGAAGGTGCCGGTGTCGGCGGCGAGCGCGAACAGACCGATCAGGAAGGGGACGTCGCCGAGCTTGGTGACCAGGAAGGCCTTGAGGGAGGCGGCGCGGGCTTCGGGCGTCTCCCAGTAGTGGCCGACGAGGAAGTACGAGCAGATGCCCATGATCTCCCAGCCGACCAGCAGCACCATCAGGTCGCCCGAGTAGACGACGAGCAGCATCGCGGAGGTGAACAGGGAGACGAGGGCCGCGTACGAGGGGTAGCGGGGGTCGTCGCGCAGGTAGGCGGTCGAGTAGATCTGCACGCAGCTCGCGACGAGCCCGACCAGGACTGCGACGAGGACCGCGAAGCCGTCGAGGTGCAGGGCGAGGTCGATCGGGACCGAGCCGGTGGGGGTGAGCTGGGTCGCGGCGTCGACGGCCCGGCCGCCGCCCTGGCGGGCCGCGACGACGGCCGCGATGACGGCGGCGGCGAGCGTGGGCAGTACGGCGAGGGGCCGTACGAAGCCGGGGGCGGTGCGTCCGAGCAGGAGACCGGCCGCGGCGCCCAGGAACGGAAGGAGGGGGACGAGGACGGCGAGGGTCGTGGTGGTCACGCGGTGGCCTCTGCCTTCTTTGCCTTCCCTGCCGCAGCAGTGGCCTGGTCTTCGGTGCCGGTGTCGGTGTCGTCGTCGTCCGGGAGCGCTTCGGCGGCGTCGGTCTCGGCGGTGTCGCGGAGCCGGTCGACGTCCGAGCTGCCGCGGTTGCGGTACACGGCGAGGACGATCGCCAGGCCGATGCCGATCTCCGCCGCCGAGATGGCGATGGTGAAGAGGGTGAGGGCCTGGCCGGAGTGCAGGGCGTCGCGGAGCCAGACGTCGAAGGCGACCAGGTTGAGGTTGACGGCGTTGAGCATCAGCTCGACGGACATCAGGACCAGGATCGCGTTGCGGCGGGCGAGCACTCCGTACAGCCCGGTGCAGAAGAGGAGGGCGGCGAGCACGGCGGGATAGGCGAGGTGCATCAGCTCTGCTCCTTACCGCGCTTGCGGGACAGGACGATCGCGCCGACGAGGGCGGCGAGCAGCAGGACGGAGAGCGCTTCGAAGGGCAGCACCCAGTGCCGGAACAGGAAGGAGCCGGTCGCCTCGGTCGAGCCCTGGGCCGGTCCGTCCAGGTCGATCCAGGTGGTGCGGAAGGCGTCGGCGACGACCCAGACGAGCGCGCCGGCGGCGGCGACCGCCACGGCGAGGGCCGCCCAGCGGTTGCCCGAGTCGGCGTCCGGGGAGCGGCCGATGGGGGCCCTGGTGAGCATCAGCCCGAAGAGAAGGAGAACGACGACGGAACCGACGTAGATCAGTACCTGCACCCAGGCGATGAACTCCGCGGTGAGCAGGAGGTACTCGACGGCGAGCCCGCCGAGCGCCACGACCAGCCAGAGGGCGGCATGCACCAACTGCTTGGTCGTGACGGTGACGAGGGCCGCGCCGAGGGTGGCGATGCCGACGAGGACGAAGGCGATCTCGATGCCGGTCGGGGAGAGGAAGCCGGAGGGGGCCGGGGCGTCCGGGCGGGCGGCGAGGACGGAATGGGCGGAGTGCGCCGCGGTGGCCGCGGTGGCTGCGAGTGTCACTCCTCCCCCTCTGCTTTCTGCTGGGCTTCCTGGTTCTGC
Source organism: Streptomyces sp. NBC_00376 (assembly GCF_036077095.1). NCBI lineage: Bacteria > Bacillati > Actinomycetota > Actinomycetes > Kitasatosporales > Streptomycetaceae > Streptomyces > Streptomyces sp. NBC_00376. Next base: position 3,667,922 of record NZ_CP107960.1, read on the forward strand.
TGGGCTTCCTGGGCGCGCTGGGCTTCGAGCTTCTCCGCCGTCTTGCGGGCGGCGGCGATCTCCTTCGGCTCCTCGGCGCCCGGGTCGAGCGCGGGCGGTTCCGGCACCGTCCACATCCATTCGCGGAGCTTGTCGCGCTCATGGGTGAGTTCGAGGATGTCCGTCTCCGCGTACTCGAACTCGGGCGACCAGAAGAGCGCGTCGAAGGGGCACACCTCGATGCAGATACCGCAGTACATGCAGAGCGAGAAGTCGATCGCGAAGCGGTCGAGGACGTTGCGGCTGCGCTCGCGGCCGCCCGGGGTGGCGGCGGGCACCGTCTCCTTGTGGGAGTCGATGTAGATGCACCAGTCGGGGCACTCGCGGGCGCAGAGCATGCAGACCGTGCAGTTCTCCTCGAACAGCGCGATGACGCCCCGGGAGCGGGGCGGCAGTTCGGGCTGGACGTCCGGGTACTGCGCGGTGACCGTCTTCCTCGTCATCGTCCGCAGGGTGACGGCCAGGCCCTTGGCCAGGCCGGAGCCGGGGATGCGGGGGCGGGAGGGCGGGGGCGACGCGGCCATTAACTGATCGCCACCTTCACGATGCCGGTGAGCGCGATCTGCGCGAGAGCGAGCGGGATGAGCGTGGTCCAGGCGAGCTTCTGCAACTGGTCCTCGCGGAGCCGGGGGTAGGACACCCGTAGCCAGATGACGACGAAGGCGAGGACCGCGGTCTTGAGGAGCGTCCAGACCCAGCCGAGTCCGTCGGCGCCGAACGGGCCGTGCCAGCCACCGAGGAAGAGAACGGTGGTCAGTCCGCACAGCACGACGATGCCCGCGTACTCGGCGAGCAGGAAGAGCGCGAAGCGCAGGCCGGTGTACTCGGTGTACGCGCCGAAGATGATCTCCGAGTCGGCGACCGGCATGTCGAACGGCGGGCGCTGGAGCTCGGCGAGTCCGGCCACGAAGAAGACGAGTGCGCCGACGATCTGCCAGGGCAGCCACCACCACTCGAAGGCGTCGAGGATGCCCGGGAGGGAGACGGTGCCGGCCGCCATTGCGACGGAGGCGGCGGCGAGCAGCATCGGCAGCTCGTACGCGAGCAGCTGGGCGGCGGTGCGCAGGCCCCCGAGAAGGGAGAACTTGTTCGCCGAGGCCCAGCCGGCCATCAGCGAGCCGAGCACCCCGACGCCCATGACGGCGAGCACGAAGAAGATGCCCGCGTCGACGACCTGGCCGACCGCGCCCTCGCTGGGGCCGATCGGGATGGCGACGAGCACGAGGAGGTAGGGGAGCAGCGCGACGGCCGGCGCGAGCTGGAAGATCCGGCGGTCGGCCTGGGCCGGGACGATGTCTTCCTTCTGCGCGAATTTCACGCCGTCCGCGACGAGCTGGGCCCAGCCGTGGAAGCCGCCGGCGTACATGGGGCCGAGGCGGCCCTGCATGTGGGCCATCACCTTGTGCTCGGTCTGCCCGACGACGAGCGGGAGGACCATGAACACGGCGAAGACGATGACGAGGCGGAGGGCGACGTCCAGTACGTCGTTCACGCGGGATCGCCTCCGGCGGGGTGGTCGGGAGTCTCTGGGGCTTCTGGGGTTGCTGGGGCTTCTGGGGCTTCGCTCGTCTCCCGGGTCTCCGGGGAGTCGGGCGCGGGGGTGGCGTCGGCAGCGGGGGTGCCGTCGGCTTCGGTGTCGGTACCCGCGTCGAAGGCTGGGCGGGCGTGGTGCCACGGGGCGTCGCCGGTCGCGGCCTCGGGGCCCGGCTTCGCGGCCCCTGGCGCGGGCTCGGTCCTGGCCTCGGGCTCGGTCCTGGCCTCGGGCTCCGGCACCGTCCGCGCCCCGGTCCCGGACTCCGCGCCCGGCTCCGGCTCCGGTGTCTGCGGCTGCTGGCTCGCCGAACCCTGGGACGCGCTGCGGGTGCGGCGCGGGGTCGTGGCCCGGGGCGTCGGCTCCGTGCCCGTGCCTGCTCCCGGCTCCGCGTCCGGGGCCGTCGCGGTCACCGGGGTCGCCTGGGCCGCTGCCGTGCGCTGGGCGGCCGAGCCCTCGCTCGCGCTGCGGGTACGGCGTACCGGGCGGTCGCCGGCCGCGCGCGGGGTGCGGGCCGGGCGGGAGGGGGCGGGTGGGAGCTGGCCCTTCAGGGGGCCCCATTCGTTCGGGTCGGGGACGCCGGGCGGCAGCATCGTGCGCCGCTTCGGTCCGCCGTGTTCCGACTCGCCCGGCTCCTTCGCGCCGGGCCATGCCTTCGCGACGCGTGCCGCCAGCACGAAGTCCTTGCGCAGCGGGTGGCCCTCGAAGCCCTCGGGGAGCAGCAACGGCACCAGGTGCGGATGGCCGTCGAAGCCGATGCCGAACATCTCGTGCGTCTCGCGCTCGTGCCAGGCCGCGCCCGCGTAGACGTCGATGGCGGTGGGGAGGGTCGCCGCCTCGTGCGGAACGGTCGTACGGACCAGGAGCCGGCGGACCCGGCCCTCGGCCAGGGCCGCGACATGGGCGCAGACCCGGAAGCCGGTGCCGGGTTCGTCGACCGCGCTCAGCCAGTCGAAATACGTGCAGCCCAGCTGGTCGCGGGCCGTTTCGAGGGCGGCGATCCAGGAGGTGGCGGGTACGTCGACGGTCAGCAGGTCGTACGCGTACTCCGCCGTCGCGCCCTCGCCGAAGAGCTCGGCGGCGGCGTCCGGCAGGCGGTCGTAGGCGTCGGGGGCTTCGCCGGGAGTCGGAGTGGTGGTCATGCGTCGCCCTTCCCCGGGGCCGGCGGGGCGGCGACCAGGCCGCTGCGCAGTGCGGTGGTGGAGGGACGGGCGCCGCCGGTCGCGTAGCGCTCGCCAAGCGACTCCCGGGCGATCTTCTCCTGGAGCTTGAGGATGCCCTGGAGGAGCGCCTCCGGCCGGGGCGGGCAGCCGGGTACGTAGACGTCGACCGGGATGATCTGGTCGACGCCCTTGGTCACGGAGTACGAGTCCCAGTACGGGCCGCCGCAGTTGGAGCAGGCGCCGAAGGAGATGACGTACTTGGGCTCGGGCATCTGCTCGTACAGCCGCTTCACGGCCGGGGCCATCTTGTCGGTCACCGTGCCGGAAACGATCATGAGGTCGGCCTGGCGCGGGCCGGGCGCGAACGGGATCACGCCGAGCCGGATGAAGTCGTGCCGGGCCATGGAGGCGGCGATGAATTCGATGGCGCAGCAGGCGAGCCCGAAGTTGAAGACCCAGAGGCTGTAGCGGCGGCCCCAGTTCAGGACCACCTTCATCGGCTCAGGCGCCAGGCGCGACAGGACGCCGAGCCGCTTGGGCTCCGGCAGGAAGGTCGGCACGGGCTGGGGTTCGAAACCCTCGTCGCCCTGCGGGCTGGTCACGTCCATTCGAGGACGCCCTTCTTCCATGCGTAGAGCAGTCCTACGGTCAGGAAACCGAGGAAGATGAACATTTCGACGAGCGTGGTCGCCCCGTATCCGGGTGCGGCGAATACCGTCGCCCACGGAAACAGGAAGATCGAGTCGACGGCGAAGATCACGTACAGGAAGGCATAGACGTAATAACGGACCTGGGTATGTGCCCATCCTTCACCCACCGGGTCCACGCCGCACTCGTACGTCAGGAGCTTTTCCGGCGTCGGGACCACGGGGCGCAGCAGTCGGCCGGCCCCGAAGGCGACGGCGACGAACAGCACACCGATCACGGCGAGCAGTCCGACCACTGAATAGCCGTGGAAGTAGTCCGACGCGAGAACGGTCGATTCCGGCAGGTCCATCACGTCCGCCACGTCCGCTCCTCGCTCCCTCGAATCCGTCCGGTGATCCGTACGCACGGGAGTCTAGGCCCTGTTAAAGAGAGGGTAAGCAGCCGTGTCGGATACAGGGTGGGGTTATCCCCACTCCACCCCACCCACGAGCCCCATGGCGTGCGCCGGTCCGGCCCGGCAGGCTGGGGCGTATGACCATGAGCCCCCTGGTGCCGGACAACGACCGGCCACCGCCCGCCCGCAGCATCCCCGACCGGTGGACCTGGAAGGAGATCGGCCATCTCCTGTCCGATCTGCCCATGGCCCTGGTCGGGTTTGTTTACACCGTGTTCATGATCGGCGTCGGCGTGGGACTCGCGGTCACGGTGATCGGTCTGCCGCTGCTCGCCGCCGGGCTGCACGGGGCGCGGCTGATCGGCAGGGCCGAGCGGGGCCGGGCGCGGGCGATGCTCGGGGTGCGGATCGACGAGCCGAGCCCGGTGGTTCTGTCCCGCCGGGAGAAGGGGTTCTTCTCCTGGCTGTGGTCGAGCCTCAAGGATCCGGTGGGCTGGCGGGCGGTGCTGTACTCCTTCGTCCGGCTGCCGTGGGGCGTACTCACCTTCACGGTGACGCTCGTGAGCTTCATCGTGCTGTGGCCGCTGCTCCCCCACATCACCCGGCTCCTCAGCAACGGGGACCGGGCGATGGTGCGCGGGCTGCTCTCGCCCTCCGACGAGCTGGAGCGCCGGATCGCCGAGCTGGAGGCGGACCGGGGGGTGGTCGTCGACACCGCCGCGGCCGACCTCCGCCGCATCGAACGCGACCTCCACGACGGCGCCCAGGCCCGCCTCGTCGCCCTCGCCATGGGCCTCGGCCTGGCGAAGGAGAAGCTGACCGACGACCCGGAAGCCGCCGCCCGCATGGTCGACGAGGCCCACGGCGAGGTCAAGGTCGCCCTCCAGGAACTCCGCGACCTCGCCCGCGGCATCCACCCCGCCGTCCTCACCGACCGCGGACTCGACGCCGCACTCTCCGCCATCGCCTCCCGCTGCACCGTCCCGGTGACCGTGCGTGTGGACCTGCCGGGGCGTCCCGCGGAGGCGATCGAGGGGATCGCGTACTTCACGGTCTCCGAGCTGTTGCAGAACGTGAGCAAGCACAGCGCGGCGCGATCGGCGTCCGTCGAGGTGTGGCGCTCCGGGGACCGGCTGCTGGTCCAGGTCACCGACGACGGCAAGGGCGGGGCCCGGATGGACGGCGGTACGGGAATGGCGGGGCTGGCCGAGCGACTGGGCGCCGTCGACGGGCTGTTCGTCCTCGACTCACCGGTCGGCGGACCCACGACGGTCACGGCGGAACTGCCCTGGCGGGACCGTGAGCAGAAGCGCGAGCAGAAGCTTGAGCGGACTCGTGAACAGAAGCGTGAGCGGACTCGCGTGCAGAAGTGAAGCAGGGCGCGGGGTCCGGCCCGCGGGGGTGGGGAAAACCCCCGGTCGAAGAGGGATACCCCCCTCATGGTGTGGCGGCCCGCGAATCAGCATCCTTGCAGTAGCGGCCGGAGCAGGCACCGAGCACCAGCCACCCGGCCCGGCCCGGTACGCAGCACCCAGCACCCGCAGACCACCGAAACGGAAAGCACCCATGGCCACGGCATACGGACCGGACACTCGGGACCACCAGCGGTCCGGAGCCGGTTTCGGGGACCATCCCCCGGTGAAGCACTTCTTCCCCGCCGCGCTGCGCGCGCCCGTCGAGGGCAGGACCTGGCGCGAGTTCTCCTATCTGCTGCTGGGCCTCCCGATCGGCCTGGTCCTGTTCGTCCTCTCGATCACCCTGACGACGCTGGGCGTCGGCATGCTGATCACCTTCCTCGGGGTGCCGATCCTGGCCGGCTCGCTGGCGATGTGCCGCGGCTTCGGGGCGCTGGAGCGGGCACGGGCGCGCGGCCTGCTGAAGCTGGACGTGGCGGCCCCGGCGCCGGTACGCGGCAGGACCGGCGGCCTGATGTCCTGGATGGGTGCGGCCCTCAAGAGCGGGGCGTCCTGGCGCCACCTGCTCTACTCGCTGCTGTACCTCCCGTGGGCGACCTTCGCCTTCGTTGTCTCGGTGACGTTCTGGACGTGGGGGTGGACCGCGTTCACCTATCCGCTGTGGCGGTGGGTCTTCCCGGCGTACGTGGGCAGCAACGGCATTCAGCTGTACAGCGACCGGGGCCACGAGGTGCGGCTCGACTCCTCCGTCGAGATGGCGCTGACCAGTGCGTTCGGACTGGTGCTCGTCCTCGTCACGCCGTGGATCATCCGGGGCCTGACGAGCGTGGACCGGGTGCTGGTGGCCGGGCTGCTCGGGCCGTCCCGGCTGGCGACCCGCGTCTCGGAGCTGGAGTCGGACCGCGGGGTGGTCGTCGACACCGCCGCCGCCGACCTCCGCCGCATCGAACGCGACCTCCACGACGGCGCCCAGGCCCGCCTCGTCGCCCTCGCCATGGATCTGGGCCTGGCGAAGGAGAAACTGACCGACGACCCCGAAGCCGCCGCCCGCATGGTCGACGAGGCCCACGGCGAGGTCAAGGTCGCCCTCCAGGAACTCCGCGACCTCGCCCGCGGCATCCACCCCGCCGTCCTCACCGACCGCGGACTCGACGCCGCACTCTCCGCCATCGCCTCCCGCTGCACCGTCCCCGTCACGGTCGAGGTGGACCTGCCGGGGCGTCCGGCCCAGGCGATCGAGGGGATCGCCTACTTCACGGTCTCCGAGCTGTTGCAGAACGTGAGCAAGCACGCACGGGCGACCCGCGCCTCGGTCGACGTGTGGCGGACGGCGGACCGGCTGATGCTCCAGGTCACCGACGACGGGCGCGGCGGCGCCGACGCGGCGGCGGGCAGTGGGCTCGCCGGGCTGGCCGAGCGGCTGGACGCGGTGGACGGCGTGCTGGTCGTGGATTCCCCGCAGGGCGGCCCGACCCGGATCACGGCCGAGCTGCCGTGGCGCGGCTGAGGTTCCGTGGCCCGGCCGAGCTGCCCCGGCCCGGCTGAGATCCGCCCGTGATGTCCACCCGGCGGCCGAGGACACCGCACCACCGATGCTGGGATGCTGGAGAGCGTAGGCGCGAGACCAGCGAACAGTGACAGTGAGGGCAACGGCTTCATGGTGGAGGACAGGGTGCGAGTAGTCATCGCCGAGGATTCGGTGCTGCTCCGGGAAGGGCTCACCCGGCTGCTGACCGATCTCGGGCATGACGTCGTCGCCGGGGTCGGGGACGCGGAGGCCCTGATCAAGACGGTGGGGGACCTGGCGGGGCAGGGCGCGCTGCCCGATGTGGTGGTCGCCGATGTGCGGATGCCCCCGACCCACACCGACGAGGGCGTGCGGGCGGCGGTGCGGCTGCGGAAGGACTATCCCGGGATCGGGGTCCTGGTCCTTTCGCAGTACGTCGAGGAGCAGTACGCGACCGAGCTTCTGGCCGGATCCAGCCGGGGCGTGGGATACCTGCTGAAGGACCGGGTCGCCGAGGTCAGGGAGTTCGTGGACGCGGTGGTCCGGGTCGCGCAGGGCGGGACGGCTCTGGACCCGGAGGTGGTGGCGCAGCTGCTGGGCCGCAGCCGCAAGCAGGACGTCCTGGCCGGGCTGACCCCGCGCGAGCGCGAGGTGCTCGGCCTGATGGCGGAGGGGCGGACGAACTCCGCGGTGGCCAGGCAGCTGGTGGTGAGCGACGGCGCCGTGGAGAAGCACGTCAGCAATATCTTCCTGAAGCTGGGCCTGTCCCCCAGTGACGGGGATCACCGCCGGGTACTGGCCGTATTGACCTACCTGAACTCCTGACGAACTGACACCCTGTCAGATACCTGGTGAAGGTCATCGCGGCAGCCGGTCACGGCGGTCGCGGTGACCAGGTCCCGGGGCGGACACGCTCCGGAACCGAAGAACACGTCCTAGCACCAAAGGATGACTGCACGGCGTCTTCATCGAACGGCTGGGGGGCTTGCAAAACATGACAAACCGGTATCAAATCGCGTCCCAAAAAGGCGTCCATCATGTGATCGGTCAAGGGAAGGCGACCCTTACCGACGTAGGGTGGGCAGTGGGACCGTCGGCGGGCCGGCGGGACCAGAGCCGCCGCCCCGAGGGAGGTCCAGTTCAGTGACCAGCCAGGTCAGTAGCCCAGCCGAACAGGCCGATGAGGCCAGCGAGGCGCTCGTCGGGGGACAGCGTGCCCCCCGCTCCGGTCATGCGGATGCCGGCGACAAGGAGATCCGCCGCCTCGACCGGGTGATCATCCGTTTCGCGGGTGACTCCGGAGACGGTATGCAGCTCACCGGTGACCGCTTCACCTCGGAGACCGCGTCGTTCGGGAACGACCTCTCCACGCTGCCGAACTTTCCCGCCGAGATCCGCGCCCCCGCAGGCACCCTGCCGGGGGTTTCCTCGTTCCAGCTGCACTTCGCGGACCACGACATCCTCACGCCGGGCGACGCGCCGAACGTGCTGGTCGCGATGAACCCGGCCGCGCTGAAGGCGAACATCGGCGATGTGCCGCGCGGTGCGGAAATCATCGTGAACACCGATGAGTTCACCAAGCGGCCGATGGCGAAGGTCGGCTACGAGACCTCCCCGCTGGAGGACGGTTCCCTGGACGGCTACAACGTCCACCCGGTGCCGCTGACGACGCTCACGATCGAGGCGCTCAAGGAGTTCGGGCTCTCCCGCAAGGAGGCCGAGCGGTCGAAGAACATGTTCGCGCTTGGCCTGCTGTCGTGGATGTACCACCGCCCGACCGAGGGCACCGAGACGTTCCTGCGGGCGAAGTTCGCGAAGAAGCCGCAGATCGCCGAGGCGAACGTGACCGCGTTCAGGGCGGGGTGGAATTTCGGGGAGACGACGGAGGACTTCGCCGTCTCCTACGAGGTGGCACCCGCCTCGCAGGCCTTCCCTCCGGGCACGTACCGCAACATCTCGGGGAATCTGGCGCTGTCGTACGGGCTGATCGCCGCGTCCCGCCAGGCGGACCTGCCGCTGTATCTGGGCTCGTACCCGATCACCCCGGCCTCCGACATCCTGCACGAGCTCAGCAAGCACAAGAACTTCGGCGTGCGCACCTTCCAGGCGGAGGACGAGATCGCGGGGATCGGGGCGGCGCTGGGCGCGGCCTTCGGCGGTTCCCTCGCGGTGACGACCACGTCCGGGCCGGGGGTGGCGCTGAAGTCGGAGACGATCGGGCTCGCCGTCTCCCTGGAGCTGCCGCTGCTCGTGGTCGACATCCAGCGCGGCGGCCCGTCCACGGGTCTGCCGACCAAGACCGAGCAGGCCGACCTGCTCCAGGCGATGTACGGGCGCAACGGTGAGGCCCCCGTCCCGATCGTGGCCCCCAGGACCCCGGCGGACTGCTTCGACGCCGCGCTCGACGCCGCCCGGATCGCATTGGCCTACCGCACCCCTGTCTTCCTGCTCTCCGACGGGTACCTCGCCAACGGCTCCGAGCCGTGGAAGATCCCCGAGACCGACGAGCTGCCCGATCTGCGGGTCCGGTTCGCGACCGGCCCCAACCACGAACTGGCCGACGGCACCGAGGTGTTCTGGCCCTACAAGCGCGACCCGCACACCCTGGCCCGGCCATGGGCGGTGCCCGGCACGCCCGGTCTCGAACACCGCATCGGCGGCATCGAGAAGCAGGACGGCAGCGGCAACATCTCCTACGACCCCGCCAACCACGACCTCATGGTCCGCACCCGCCAGGCGAAGATCGACGGCATCGAGGTCCCCGACCTCCAGGTCGACGACCCCGACCAGGCACGCACCCTGGTGCTGGGCTGGGGCTCCACGTACGGCCCCATCACCGCCGCCGTCCGCCGGCTCCGCGCCGCCGGACAGCCCATCGCCCAGGCCCACCTGCGCCACCTCAACCCGTTCCCGAAGAACCTCGGCGACATCCTCGGCCGCTACGACAAGGTCGTCGTCCCCGAGATGAACCTCGGCCAGCTCGCCACCCTCATCCGGGCCAGGTACCTCGTCGACGCGCACAGCTACAACCAGGTCAACGGCATGCCGTTCAAGGCCGAACAGCTCGCAACGGCACTCAAGGAGGCCATCGATGCCTGACACCAACCAGCTCCTGCACCTGGTGCCCAAGGCCGAGGCCAAGCAGTCCATGAAGGACTTCAAGTCCGACCAGGAAGTCCGCTGGTGCCCCGGCTGCGGCGACTACGCCGTCCTCGCCGCCGTCCAGGGCTTCATGCCCGAACTCGGCCTGGCGAAGGAGAACATCGTCTTCGTCTCCGGGATCGGCTGCTCCTCCCGCTTCCCGTACTACATGAACACCTACGGGATGCACTCCATCCACGGCCGCGCCCCGGCCATCGCCACCGGACTCGCCTCCTCCCGCCGCGACCTCTCCGTCTGGGTCGTCACCGGCGACGGCGACGCCCTGTCCATCGGCGGCAACCACCTCATCCACGCCCTGCGCCGCAATGTGAACCTCAAGATCCTCCTGTTCAACAACCGGATCTACGGCCTCACCAAGGGTCAGTACTCCCCCACCTCCGAGATCGGCAAGATCACCAAGTCCACGCCGATGGGCTCCCTCGACGCCCCCTTCAACCCGGTCTCGCTGGCCCTCGGCGCGGAGGCGTCCTTCGTCGCCCGCACCATCGACTCCGACCGCAAGCACCTCACCGGCGTGCTGCGCGCCGCGGCCGACCACCCCGGCACGGCGCTGGTGGAGATCTACCAGAACTGCAACATCTTCAACGACGGTGCCTTCGAGGCCCTCAAGGACAAGGAACGGGCCCAGGACGCGGTCATCCGCCTCGAACACGGACAGCCCATCCTCTTCGGCACGGACAACAGCAAGGGCGTCGTCCGTGACCCGGCCACCGGAGACCTCCAGGTGGTGACCGTCACCGAGGAGAACCGGTCCCAGGTCCTGGTCCACGACACCCACAACCCGTCGCCGACCACGGCCTTCGCCCTCTCCCGCCTCGCCGACCCCGACACCCTCCACCAGACCCCCATCGGCGTCCTGCGTGACGTCGAACGCCCCGTCTACGACACCCTGATGGCCGAACAGCTCGACACCGCCGTCGAACAGAACGGCAAGGGCGACCTCGCCGCCCTCCTCGCCGGCAACGACACCTGGACGGTCGTCGGCTAGGGCGGACACCACCGCGGACCGGGGACAGGCACCGCCCCGGCACTCCGGTCCCGGGACAGGCACCGCCCCGGTCCTGCCGTCCGGATCACGCACTCGCCGGACGGGCTGAATTTCGGCCCGTCCGGCGGCTGCGTCCCGGGCGTGCGGCCGGCCACCGCGCACGATGTGGCCATGACCCTGGACCGTCCCGCGTACCGCATCAAGCGGCGTCTGCTCGGCAAGGCGCTCACCACCGAGCGCATCAGCGAGGAGAAGCTGAACAACCGGACGGCGCTCGGGGTGCTCGCCTCCGACTGCATCAGCTCGTCCGCGTACGGCTCCGAGGAGATGCTCCGGGTCCTCGTACCCGTCGTCGGGGCCGCCGCCTTCACCCTGCTGATGCCGGTGACCGGCGCGATCCTGCTGGTACTGCTGCTCCTGACGCTCTGTTACAGCGACGTCGTCATGATCTACACCCGGGCGGGCGGCTCCTACGTCGTCGCGCGGGAGAACTTCGGGCCGGACATCGCGCAGATCGCCGCCGTGGCCCTGCTCGTCGACTACATCGTCACCGTCGCGGTCCAGGTCTCGGCGGGCACCAATGCCCTGATCTCGCTCGCCCATCTGGCCGGCACCGACTTCACCGGCCTCGACCACCTCCAGCTCCCGGTCTCCGTCGGCGTCATCGTGCTGCTCGCGTACGGGAATCTGCGCGGCATCCGCGAGGCGGGCCGCACCTTCGCGCTGCCCGCCTATCTCTTCATGGCCGCCGTCGGTCTCGTCCTGCTCGTCGCCGCGGTGCGCGGGCTCACGGGCGAGCTGCCGCACGCCGATCTGCACGCCGCCGGGGTCGTACCGCTCGGCACCCCGGGCGAAGGCTGGCTCTACGGCGCCTCGCTCTTCATCGTGCTGCGCTCGTTCGCCAACGGCGGCTCGTCCCTCACCGGGCTCGAAGCGATCTCCAACGGCATCTCCGCGTTCCGCGAACCGCAGGGCCGCAACGCCCGCCGCACCCTGATCGTGATGAGCTGCGTGCTCGGCGTACTGGTGCTCGGCGTCTCCACGATGGCGCACTTCACCCATGCCGTCCCCTACGTCGACGGCACCCCGACGGTCATCGCGCAGGAGGCCCATCTCGCCTTCGGCGACGGGCCGCTCGGCACGGCCGGGCTGGTCTTCGTACAGCTGGCGACCGCGCTGGTCCTCTACACCGGCGCCAACACACCGTTCACCGGCTTCCCGTTCCTCGCCAGCTTCGTCGCCGCGGACCGGTTCCTGCCCCGGCAGCTGACCCGCCGCGGACACCGCCTGGCGTTCTCCAACGGCATCATCGCGCTGACCGTCGTCTCGCTGGCGCTGCTGCTGGTCACCGGGGCCAGCGTGGACAGGCTGGTGGCGCTGTACGCGATCGGCGTGTTCACCGCCTTCACCATGGCCGGGGCCGGCCTCACCGCGTACCACCTGCGGCGCCGCGAGCCGTACCGCCGGACGAAGATCGCGGTCAACGGGCTCGCCGCGGTCATCTCGGCCGCCGTCGTGCTGATCTTCGCCGTCACCAAGTTCACCGAGGGCGCCTGGCTGGTCGTGGTGGTCTTCCCGCTCGGGGTGTGGGCGCTGATCCGGATCAACCGCGAGTACCGGCGCGAGGCCGCGGTGCTCCAGAGCATCCAGGCGCCGGGCGCCGACCGGCCCCGGGACCTGCGCCATCTGGTCTTCGTCCTGGTCGAGACGCTGGACCTGGCGACGATCAAGGCGCTCCGGTACGCGCACGAACTGCGCCCGGACGAGATCCGGGCCGTGCACTTCGCGATCGACGAGGCGCACGGCCGGCGGCTGGCCGCCCGGTGGGAGGCGACGGCCGCCACGTCCGTCGCCCTGGAGCTGGTGGAGTGCCCGGACCGCCGGCTGCGCCACGCGATGAAGGAGCTGGCGGCCCGCACCACACAGGACGGCAGGACCTCGCTGACGGTGCTGGTGCCGCGGCGGATGTACACCAATGTGCTCGGCAAGCTGCTGCACCGGGGCACGGGCGAGCAGATGGCGAAGGCGCTGGGGCAGCTGCCGCACGTGGCGGTGACGATCCTGCCGTTCGACGTGTCGCGTGCGCTGCGTGAGATGGAGGAGGGACGCGCACCCCAACCGGAGTGACCGAACGGGTGCTACGGGGTGTGCGCCCTCTGCTCGTCGTACGCCTCGCGCGCCGCCTGCACCGCGCTCAGGCGGCGTTCGGTCCAGCGGCCCAGCGCACACACCTGCTCGGCGGCCTCCCGGCCCAGCTCGGTGAGCGAGTAGTCGACCCTGGGCGGGATCACCGGCTTCGCCTCCCGGTGCACGATGCCGTCGCGCTCCAGCGTCCGGAGGGTCTGGGTCAGCATCTTCTCGCTGACGCCGCCCACCTCGCGGCGCAGTTCGCTGAAGCGGTACGAGCGCTCCAGCAGGGCGATCAGGATCAGGACGCCCCAGCGGCTGGTGACGTGTTCGAGCACCAGCCGGGAGGGGCACATCCGCCCGTTCGCATCGGGCCACGTCCCCAGGTCGCTTACCTTCATCCCAGTACCTTACTTCAAAGTGGGTACTTTCGATTGGTAAGTGCACCCCGTACGGTGAGCAGTGAGAGCCCGAACAAGGACAAGTGCCACCGAAGAGGAGAAACCCCCATGAGCATCGTCGTCACCGGAGCAACCGGAGAGCTCGGCCGTCTCGTCGTCGAGCAGCTGCTGGCCACCGTGCCCGCGAGCGGGATCGCCGCCGTGGTGCGCGACGCGGAGAAGGCGGCCCCGCTCGCCGCCCGGGGCGTCGAGCTCCGCGTCGCGGACTACGACCGGCCGGAGTCCCTCAAGGAGGCCTTCCGGGCCGGCGACCGGGTCCTGCTCATCTCCGGCAGCGAGGTCGGCCGGCGCGTACCGCAGCACACCGCGGTCATCGACGCGGCGAAGGCGGCGGGCGTCGCCCAGCTCGCGTACACCGGCATCCTGGGCGGCCCCGCCGCCGACTTCCGGCTGGCCGCCGAGCACAAGGTCACCGAGCAGCTGATCCTCGACTCCGGGCTGCCCCACACCTTCCTGCGCAACGGCTGGTACACCGAGAACTACACGGCGAACCTCGCCCCGGTCCTGGAGCACGGCGCCGTCGTCGCCAACGCGGGCGAGGGCCAGATCGCCTCCGCCACCCGCGCCGACTACGCCGCCGCGGCCGCCGCCGTCCTGACCGGCGAGGGTCACATCGGCGCGGCCTACGAGCTGAGCGGCGATGTCGCCTGGTCGCTGGCGGAGTACGCGGCGGAGATCTCCAGGGCCACCGGCAAGGAGATCGCGTACCGGAACGTGCCCGCCGCCACGCACCAGGAGATCCTGGTCGGCGCCGGCGTACCCGAGTTCTTCGCGGAGATCCTCGTCGACGTGGACGAGGCGATCGCGCGCGGCCTGCTCGCCGGCACGAGCGGCGATCTGGCCCGGCTGATCGGCCGCCCGACGACGCCGCTCGCCGAGACGGTGGCCGCCGCGGTGGCCGCGGCGTAACACCGCTCCCCCGCACCCCAGGGGCCCCGTGTCATGACCGTATCCCGATACGGCCATGACACGGGGCCCCTCCCGGCGCTACCTTCATGCAGTTGACACAGACATGCCTGGAGGGCCCGTGAAGGGGATCAACGAACAGCGGGCGGGACTCATGTCCGGCATCGGCGCATACGGATTGTGGGGACTCGTCCCGCTCTTCTGGCCGCTGCTGAAGCCCGCGGGCGCGATCGAGATCCTCGCCCACCGCATGGTCTGGTCCCTCGCGTTCGTCGCCGTCGCGCTGCTGGCGCTGCGCCGCTGGTCCTGGATCGGCGAGCTGGTCCGGCAGCCGAAGAAGCTCGGCCTGATCTCGGTGGCGGCGGCCACGATCACGGTCAACTGGGGCCTGTACATCTGGTCCGTGAACAACGGTCACGTGGTGGAGGCCTCGCTCGGCTACTTCATCAACCCGCTGGTCACCATCGCCATGGGCGTCCTGCTCCTGGGCGAACGGCTGCGCCCCGTGCAGTGGGTGGCGGTCGGCACCGGCGTCGCGGCCGTGCTGGTGCTGGCGATCGGTTACGGGCGACCGCCGTGGATCTCGCTGACGCTGGCGTTCTCCTTCGCGACGTACGGGCTGATGAAGAAGAAGGTCAACATGGGCGGCCTGGAGTCGCTCACCGCCGAGACCGCCGTGGTGTTCGTGCCCGCGCTCGGCTACCTGCTGTGGCTGGGCGCCCGGGGCGAGTCGACGTTCACCTCCGGGGGCGTCGGCCACGCGGCGCTGCTGGCCTCGGCGGGCCTGGTCACGGCCGTGCCGCTCGTGCTGTTCGGGGCGGCGGCGATACGGGTGCCGCTCTCCACCCTGGGCCTGTTGCAGTACCTGGCGCCGGTCTTCCAGTTCGCCCTCGGCATCATCTACTTCCACGAGGCGATGCCGCCGGAGCGCTGGGCCGGTTTCGCCCTGGTGTGGCTGGCGCTCACCCTGCTGACATGGGACGCGTTCCGGACGGCACGGCGGACGAGGACGCGGGTACAGGAGGCGCGGCAGGCGGCGCAGCGACAGGCACCTCACGCGGCTCAGCACCCGGACCCGCGCCCGAATCCGTCGGACGGCGAGCCCGCCCCGCACGCGCAGATTTAGTTACCTGGTTGCTTTTTTAACTCGGTTACGTTTTCCTGGTTGTCCACGGAACCGCGACCGAGGAGCCCCGCATGCCCGCAACCACACCCGCAGCCGCCACCCCCGTACTGATCGTCGGTTCGGGCCCGACCGGCCTGACCCTCGCCTGCGATCTGGCCCGGCGCTCCATCGGCGTACGGATCATCGAGAAGTCCGCCGGGTTCCCGCGCAGCTCGCGGGCCAAGGGGCCCAACCCCCGCTCCCTTGAGGTGCTGGAGGATCTGGGCGTCGTCGACCGGGTGCTGGCCACGGGATCGGGACCGCTGCCGATGCGCAAGTACCGGAACGGGGTGCCGGTCGCCGACGCCGACCTGTCCCAGTCCTCGCACCCGACGCCGGACACCCCGTACGCCCACGGCCGGCTGATCGCCCAGTGGCAGCTGGAGGAGATCCTGCGGGACCGCCTCGCGGAGTACGGAGTGCACGTGGAGCTCGGCTCCGAGGCGGTGGGCCTGTCGCAGGGGCCCGAGTCGGTGACCGTCGCACTCGCCGACGGCCGGAGCGTCGAGGCGCGGTACGTGGTGGGCTGCGACGGCGGCCACAGCCCGGTACGCAAGATGCTCGGCGTCCCCTTCGAGGGGAAGACGAACGAGGAGCAGTCGATGGTCTGCGGGGACGTGGAGGTGGACGGCCTCGACCGCGGCATCTGGCACCAGTGGTTCGACGAGGACGGCGCCGTGATGCTGTGCCCGATCCCGGGTACGCGCACGGGCTGGTGGTTCCAGGCCGGGCCGGAGCGGGACGCGGCGGGAGCCCTCGTGCCGCCCTCCCTGGAGAGCTTCCGGCGCCTGTTCGCCAAGCACACCCGGCTCCCGGCGGACCGCCTCTCGCAGGCGACGCTGCTGTCCGCGTACCGCGTCAACGAGCGCATGGCCGACCGGTACAGGGTGGGCCGGGTACTGCTGGCCGGGGACGCCGCGCATGTGCATTCCGTCGCGGGCGGGCTGGGCATGAACACCGGCATCCAGGACGCGTACAACCTGGGCTGGAAGCTCGCCCGCGTCGTCGAGGGCCGGTCGGACGCCCGCCTCCTGGACACCTACGAGGAGGAGCGGCTGCCCGTCGCCTCCTGGACGCTGGACATCACCGCCGAGCGGCTGCGGGCGACCCTCGAAGCGATCAAGCAGCCCGGCGGCGGCCTGGATTCGGCGGTCTCCGGCGACACGGCGGGCCTGGGCCTCGGCTACCCCTGGAGCTCCCTCTCCGCCCCCGGCTCCACCCCCCGCCTGCGGGCGGGCGACCGCGCCCCCGACGCCCCCTGCCGCGACACCGCGACGGGCACGCCGACCCGCCTGTTCGAGGCGTTCACGGGCCCGCACTTCACCCTCCTGGGCTTCGGCCCGGACACGGCGGAAGCCCTGCGGGCAGCTGAGACGGCGTACGGCGACACGGTGCGGGCGTACGGGGTGGAGGCCGGAGCTCCCCGCGACCTGACCGACGACGCGGGCCACGCCCGCACGGCGTACGGCGTCGCCCCCGCCACCGCCCTCCTCGTCCTGGTCCGCCCCGACAACCACGTGGCCCTGATCGCCCCGGCCTCGGAGACCGGAGCGATCGGCGACTACCTCGACCGGTTGGCCGGTACGGCCTGACGGCGGGGTGCCCGGACTACTGGCGCGGAGGGCGCTCGGAGAGGAACGGTGCGGGTCAGTCCACGCTGATGGCGTTCAGGATCGCCGATGCGACGTGATCGGCGGCGTTTCGGTGACCCCTGGCGTTGGGGTGCACGGCAGCCACCTGGTCGGGGAAGCGCGTGAAGACGCCCTCCACCCACTTGCCCGCGTCGCAGACGCTGTGGTTCCGGGAGCTGTTGTAGAGGTCCACGAAGTCGGTGGCGCTGTGCGTGCCGGCCGACTTCTCGATGACCTTGTTGAGGGGTTCCATCACGTCCCGGCGCAGCCAGTCCAGGTCGCCCTGGGTGATGGAGGCGAACTGTTCCCAGTCGTTGTACCGGCACTTGGACGTGTCCTCGGGAACCACCGTGGGGTAACCGACGGCGAGGATCTTGGCGTGCGGGGCCCGCTCGTGGAGCACGGTGAGCATCTGACCGTAGTCGCGGCTCACCTTGGCCAGGCGCCCGGGGATGCTGTCGGCCAGGTCGTCCTTGCAGGGGGTGCCCACGCCGCCGCTGCCCGAGCCCAACTGCAGGCACTGGAAGAGGATGTCGGCGAACCCGAGGGTGTTGCCGCCCACTCCGACCGTGATCACGTCAGTGCCGGAGTCCACCGCCTCGGACTGGGGAGGCACCGGCGGGAACGGGTAGTCCGGGTCCTCGGAGAGAGGCGGCAGGTGGCGCCCGATCGGTTCCTGGGCCCGGAAGGTGACGTCCTCGATCGTGGCGGCGCCGCAACTGACGTTGGTCAGGTCGATGAGCGAGCCGAGGTCGCGGTCGATGACCTGCGGGTAGGACTGGTCGGTGCGCTCGCAGCCGTCGCGGGGGATCTCGAAGACGTCGCCCGCGGCGGGAATGACCCCGGCGGTGTACGAGTCGCCCAGCGCGACCCAGTCGTAGGACGCGGCGGCGGCCGCCGGGTCCGCGCCGGCGAGCTGCACGGGCACCTGGGCGCATGCGGCGAGCGCGACGGCCGAGCCCAGCACCGTCAGTCGAGTACGAACACTTGCCATGGATCCTCCAGATATACGTCTTTGCTGACGCTGCAACCTGAAACAGCGAGTCACGGCAAGAACTGAATCCGATACGGAAAGTTACTGCGGAATTCTCAATTCCACCTTCGGCGCAGGGTGCACGGACAGCGTGTACGTACAGTCCGCGTCCGGGACGACGAGGAGGAACGAGGCTCCGGTCCTGATGTGAGCCTCGCCGCATGCGGCCAAGAAGCCGGACTGCGCACCGCCCGACCCGATTTCACCTGATCGTGTACGCGATCCGTGACGCGTCCTGCTCGATGACCTCTGCCGCTCATGATCGGTGAGCGACTGGCGCCGCCCGAGGACGTGTTCCGCGCCCATCCGCAGGCCCGGCCGCTCGCTCTGCCCGTTCAAGAGAAATGGCTCATCGTGCATTTGACTCCGCATGAGCAGGAGCGCCTGCTGATCCATGTGGCGGCCGACGTGGCGCAGCGGCGCCGCAGCAGAGGGCTGCTCCTCAACTATCCCGAGGTCATGGCCCTGTTGACGGTGCATGTCTTCGAGCAGGCACGCGCCGGCCGGACGGTCAGCGACGTCATGGACTCTGGCCGGCAGTTGCTGAGCCGGGACGAAGTGATGGACGGCGTTCCGGAGATGATCAAGAACGTTCAGGTGGAGGCCACTTTCCCGGACGGCACCAAGCTGGTCACCATCCACGATCCCTTCCCGGAGGCGGCCGAGGAGCCCGAGGTCCACCCGGGCAAGGTCGAGCACCCCCGGCCGCCCCGCAAGGCGGACTGCCCGGTCGACTGCGACGGCGACAGTGGCAGCGATTCGACGTCGTGCTGTGACAAGTGCCGGGACGCGGAGTCCTGGTACAAGGCGATCGAGTTCAACGCGGACCTGCAGGAGGACGCCACCGAGTTGCCGGGTGGGGGCAGGACGCGGATCAGGGTGAAGAACATGTCGGACCGCCCCGTCCAGGTCGGTTCCCACTATCACTTCGCCGACGTCAACCCGGGGCTGAAGGTCCTCAGGGTCGAGGTCCCGTCCGGTCCGGAACTGGAGTCGCCCCAGGAGCTCAAGGACTGCGAGGCGGCGCGGATGCGGCGGCTGAACATTGCCGCGGGTACGTCCGTGCGCTTCGAGCCGGGCGACGAGTGCTGCGTCGAGCTGGTGGAGATCCAGGGGGACCGGCAGGTCAAGGGAGCGCGTGAGGTGGCACACCGGTGAGCAGCGACAAAACCACCCCGTCCAGCAGCAGGTCGGCGAGGTCGCCGAAGAGCTCGGCGCCGAGCAATGTACTGAAGCGAGCCGATTACGCCGCTCTGTACGGGCCCACCGCCAAGGACCGCGTCCGCCTGGCCGACACCGCCCTGACCGTCGAGATCGAGGCTGATTGGAGCGGCGGTCCGAAGCACAGCGGCAACGAGATGATCTTCGGCGGCGGAAAAGTGATCCGGGAGTCGATGGGAATGTCCCACATCCCCCGGGACGGGGACGCCGGCGGCCGCACCCCGGTGGACACGGTCATCACCGGTGCGCTGATCCTCGACTGGTGGGGTGTCGTCAAGGCCGACGTCGGGCTCCGCGACGGTGCGATCGCCGCGATCGGCAAGGCGTACAACCCCGAGACGATGGACCCGATCCCGGACGACGGGTTCGAGATGCCGGACCGTACGTCCCCGAGCGACGAGCTGCCGGAGACGGTTCGGCCGACGAACTTCGTGGTCGGTCCGAGCACCGAAGTCATCTCCGGCAACGGGCGGATCCTCACCGCGGGAGGCGTGGACACCCACGTCCACTTCATCTGCCCGGAACAGATCCACGAGGCCCTCGTCTCGGGCGTGACCACGCTCATCGGTGGCGGCACCGGCCCCGCCGAGGGCAGCACGGCCACCACCGTGACCCCGGGCGAGTGGCACATCACCCGGGTCTTCGAAAGCCTGGACTCGTACCCGGTCAACATCGGCCTGCTCGGCAAGGGCAGCACGGTGAACGCGGACGCCCTCAACGAACAGGTCGACGCAGGCGTCATCGGGTTCAAGGTCCACGAGGACTGGGGAGCCACGCCCGCCGTGATCGACGCGGCGCTGGACGTGTGCGAAAGCCGTCAGGTCCAACTGGCCCTGCATGCCGACTCACTGAACGAATCCGGCTTCCTGGACAGCACCCGCGACGCCTTCACGAGAGACGGCAGGAAGCGCTCCGTCCACATCTTCCACGTCGAGGGCGCCGGGGGCGGCCACGCCCCGGACATGATCGAACTGGTCAAAGAGAAGAACGTGCTGCCCGCTTCGACCAACCCGACCCGCCCGCTGACGGTGAACACCGTCAAGGAGCACGTCGACATGATGGTGGTCTGCCACCACCTCAATCCGGACATTCCGGCGGACATGGCCTTCGCCGACTCCCGTATCCGGCCGTCCACCATGGCCGCGGAGGACCTCCTCCACGACATGGGAGCCATCTCGATGATGTCCTCCGACGCCCAGGCGATGGGACGCATCGGCGAGATGATCATGCGCACCTGGCAGACCGCACACGTCATGAAATCCCGGTACGGCCCTCTGAAGGAGGACCTCGCCAACGCGAAGGTCCGCCCGATCGCTGACGACGCCGACCACTCCCACAACGCGGAGAGGCTGGTCCCGAACGACAACTACCGGGCGCGCCGCTACGTCGCCAAGTACACGATCAACCCCGCCATCACGCACGGCATCGACGGTCACGTCGGTTCCGTGGAGACCGGGAAGCTCGCCGACCTGGTGCTCTGGGAGCCGAAGTTCTTCGGCGTCAAGATGCACATGGTCCTCAAGGGCGGGCAGCTCGCCTACGCGCAGGTGGGCGATGCCAACGCGTCGATCACGACCCCGCAGCCGTTCCTGCCGCGAGCGGTCTGGGGCTCCACCGGCCGTTCCCCCCTGAGCAACTCGTACAACTTCGTGGCACCGGGCGTGGCCGACAAGCTGAACCCGCGAGTCGTCACCGTCCAGGACAGCGGCGGGAACGTCACCGAGATGACGACCGGTGGGCTCGGCCTCGGCAAGAAATTCATGGACATCTCGACGAGCATCCGGGACGTCACCAAGGCCGACATGAAGCTGAACGACACGGTGCCGGAGAGTCTCCACGTCGACCACAACAGCTTCGAGGTCACCATCGGAGGTGCGACCACAGGGGACGCCCGCACGGAACTCAACGGAGCGACCGTGCCGCGTTCCTACGTCAGTGAAGTCCCCATGGCTCAGAGGTACTTCCTCTTCTGACCGGCCTCTGCCCAAACGGCGACGCCGTCACCACAGCAGTGGTCCGGGCAGGCACCCGTGCCCTCCCGGACCACTGCGCCATCCCACCCCGCGAAAGGCAGCCCGGATCACCCATGAGCCGTGCCGCACTGCTCCTGCTGGCCGACGGCCGCTTCCCCGCCGGCGGGTACGCCCACTCCGGCGGCGTCGAAGCCGCGGTCGCCCACAAAGCCGTACACGACATCAACAGCCTCGAAGCCTTCTGCCGCGGGCGCCTGCACACCACCGGTCTGACCACGGCCGGCCTGGCCGCCGCGGCCGCCGCCGGCTGCGACCCCCTGATGCTGGACGATGCCGCCGACGCACGCACACCCGTCCCCGCGCTGCGCGCCGTGGCCCGCAAGCTCGGCAGGCAGATGATGCGCGCGGCACGCGCCACCTTCCCGTCCGCCGAACTCGACCGCCTGGCCGCCGAGCGACCCCGGGGCGCCCATCAGCCCATTGTCCAGGGCGTCGCCGCCCGAGCCGCCGGGCTCACCCCTCAGGACGCCGCCTGTGCCGCGGCGTACGAGGCCGTCGGCGGCCCGGCCACCGCGGCGGTGCGCCTGCTCAGCCTCGATCCCCTGGCCGCCTCGTGGCTGCTGGCACGCCTGAGCACGGAGGTCGACACCGTCGCCGCGGACGCCGCCGGCGCGGCGGCCCGCGTGGAGACCGAAGGTCTTGACGCCCTGCCGTCGGCGTCCTCTCCACTGCTGGACATCACCGCGGAACAGCACGCCGCCTGGACCGTGCGGCTCTTCGCCTCCTGAACCCGCCCCTGCCCCTGCCCCTGGAGCTTCCATGCACCTCGATCACCCCGTGACCATGCCCCACCGCCACACCTACAGCGCCGAGCCGCTGCGCGCGGACGGCAGCCTCCGCGCCTTCCGCGTCGGCCTGGGCGGTCCCGTCGGCTCCGGCAAGACCGCCAGCGTCGCCGCGCTCTGCCGCACGCTGCGCGACAGGCTCTCCCTCGCCGTCGTCACCAACGACATCTACACCCGCGAGGACGCCGAGTTCCTGCTGCGCGAGGCCGTGCTGCCGCCCGAGCGGATCACCGCGGTGGAGACCGGAGCCTGCCCGCACACCGCGATCCGGGACGACATCTCCGCCAACCTGGAGGCCGTCGAGCACTTCGACGAGACCCTCGACCCCCTCGATCTCGTGCTCGTCGAGTCCGGTGGCGACAACCTCACCGCCACCTTCTCCAAGGGCCTCGTCGATGTGCAGATCTTCGTCATCGACGTCTCCAGTGGCGACGACATCCCCCGCAAGGGAGGACCCGGCATCACCACCGCCGACCTCCTCGTCATCAACAAGACCGACCTCGCTCCGCACGTCGGTGCCGACCTCGCCACCATGGCGGCCGACGCCGAACGGCAACGCGGCGCCCTTCCAGTCGTCTTCACCAGCCTCACCTCCGACGACGGCATCCACGAGATCGCCGAGTGGATCACCGGGCACGTCACCCGGTGGCGCGCGAAGGCGGCGGCATGAGCTCCGGCTCCCGACTCGCTGAGCCCGGCCCCCCGCTCGATCCCACCGTTCCCGCCGATACCGCCGTCCCAGCCGTCCCCGCCGATATCGAGGCATCCTGCGGACACCCGGACGGTGTGCGTGCCACGGCCCGCATCCGTGCCACGTACAACGGACGCGTCACCACTCTCCCGCAGCTGCGCAGTGACGGCCCGTTCCATCTGCGCCGCGTGCGCACCGGCGGACGGGCTGCCACGGTGGGGATCATCGGTGCGATGAGCGCCCCGCTCGGCGGCGACCGACTCGCCCTCGACGTCACCGCCGAAGAACGGGCCGAACTGGAGGTCACCACGGCCGCCGCCACGCTCGCCCTCCGCGGTCCCACCACCGCGCCGGCCACCTACGACGTACGGCTGACCGCTGGGGAGCACGCCTGCCTGCGCTGGCTGCCACAGCCACTGATCAGCGCCGCCGGCAGCAACCTGCGCCAGACCTGCACCGTCACTCTTGCCGCGACCTCGCGGCTGCTGCTGCGCGAGGAGCAGATCCTGGGCAGATCCGACGAGAAGCCTGGCCACCTCGTCAGCCGCATCCGGGTCCACCACGCCGGCCGCCTGCTGCTCGACCAGCAGACCGCCTACGGGGACCCGGCGCCCGGCTGGGACGGCCCCTCGGTCCTGGACGGACACCGCGCCGTCGGCCAACTCCTCGTCGTGAAACCGGATCTGGACATCGGCCGAGCCCCCGTCCTGCTCCGTAACGGGATCAAGGACGGCTGTGCGGTTCTCGCACCTCTGGCCGGTGGCCCGGCACTGCTTGCCACCGCTGTCGCTCCGGCCTCCTCGGCCCTGCGGGAGCTGCTCGACGAAGCACTCGGACACGCCCTCGGCGAGCAGTAAGTCGCCGGGGCGCCCTGCTCCGGCGAGGCACCGCACTTCGCCGCGGTCGGCGCGGTCGGCACGGCCGGCCGCTGAGGTCCGCTCCGGTGGAGAATGCCCCGGCGGTCACGAGGACCGCCGGGGCTCAGGAGAAGCGAGGATCGACCAGCAGGGTCAGCGGATGAAGACGCTCCCGCCGAACTCCGACACCTCCGAGCCCCCCGGCGCGACAACCCCGAGGATCGGGCCGGAGCAGTCCGCGCCCTGGAAGATCACTGCCAGGTCATTGGTGTAGTTCTCGACGCTGAGCGGCCAACGGTCGGAGGGGTAGCACCCGGTGGGGTCGCTGTAGACCGTGCCGTTGACGACCAGGTCCCCCTGGGCCGCACTGGCCGACTGGGTGACCGAAACGGAGAGCATTGCCGCGGCGGCGAGGGTGCCGAACGCGGTGAGGACGCGACGCATAAGGGTTCTCCCGGCTGTTGCGAGGGCTGCTGCGAGGGCGCCCGATGCACCCTCACAAAATGATTACCATGCGTAGCCATTGATTGCTCAGCGTGACTCACACGGGAGGGGCTGGAGGCCACGGGACATCGGCCAACAGGGGCAGGATCTGCTCCTCCTCGTAGTCGAGGTGGGCGTTCAGCTCCGTTGACATCCTGTCCAGCTCGGTGTGGAAACGCTCGGGATCGGTGATGCCGATGTCCGCCAGCAGGGCCACCAGCTCGCCCTGGATGCGGGCGACCGTGCGGTGCTCGTCGGCGAGCCGGGCGAAGGTGTCCGTCAGGTGCGGGTGGTACCGGGCGATGCCGGGGAACAGGTGGTCGTCCTCGCTGGTGTGGTGGAACTGCAGCGACTGGCAGAACGCCAGGCACCGCTGCCTGATCTGGAGTCCGAGGCCCGGGGGCGGGGGCGCGCCGGGGCCCCGGTGGGCGGCGCGTGCGGCGAAGTGGGCGTCCACCTCCGCCTTCACCTGGTGCAACTGGCCCCGCAGCCAGGTGTGGACCTCCATCACCTTGCCCGCGAGGGTGGTGATCTCGCGGGACGGCTCCCAGCCCTCGGGCTCGGCACGTTCCAGCGCGACGACCGGGAGGAGCCGGGAGGTCCGGGCCTGGTAGTCGGCGTAACCGGGTGCCGTCCTCACGGCGTGCGCGAACAGTTCCTCGCGCCGCGCCCCCTGCGCGGGGACCGCGAGGGCCTGGAACGTCCGGGTGCCGAGCTCCACCCGGACCACGGGGTGGGCGAGCAGGTTGCGGTACCAGTCGGGGTGGCGCGGGGCGCCGAGGTTGGAGCCGATGACCAGCAGTGCGTCGCCTTGGCGGACGTAGCCGAGGGGTGTGGTGGTCTCCTTCCCCGACCTCGCGCCGGTGGTGGTCAGCAGGAGCAGGTCGGCGCCCTCGAAGGGGCCGCCGACCTTCCCTGCGCTGGCGCGGAACTCGTCGATGACGGACTGGTTGAAAGATGTGGGCATGCGTTCTCTGTCTCCGTGGGAACGGGTGAGCGCCATGCGCGGCCCATGACGGTGCACGCTGCCGGGCATGCGGAACGGAAGGAGGAGCGCGACCAGCGGTCGCGGCTGCGTCAGATGCAGGGCGCGGAGTATGAACTCATGACGGGCCCCTCGGTGAAGGGTGTTCGCCCGAGCACCGGCCGGCCCACTGCTCTTTGGCCGGCGTCACGCGACACCGGGTTCATTACACGCATCCCGGTGGGGGCCTGTCAACGCACGCCCGTCCGCGCTGCGGGCGCTCCTAGTCTTGGGCCATGCCCATCCCACCCGCATATGCCCTCGTCGCCACCGACCTGGACGGCACCCTGCTGCGCCGTGACGACACCGTGAGTCCCCGCACCCGCGCCGCGCTCGCCCTGGCCGCCCGCGCCGGGGCCCGGCACCTCGTGGTCACGGGGCGGCCCGTGCCCGCGATACGCGGGCTGCTCGACGCACTGGACTACCGGGGGCCGGCGGTGTGCGGGCAGGGGACGCAGTTGTACGACGCCGGGTCCGGGCGGCTGGTGCACGCGCTCACCCTGGACCGGGAGGCCGCCGACACCGCGCTCGGCAAGATCGAGGCCCAGGTGGGGCCGGTCTTCGCGGCCGTGGACCAGGACGGGGCCGAGGGGCGGACCCTGATCGAGCCGGGCTTCGCGATGCCTCATCCGACGCTCCCCGCCCAACGGACCCGGCACCGCCAGGAGTTGTGGTCCCAGCCCGTGGTGAAGGTGCTCATCCGGCACCCCGATCTCGGGGACGACGCGCTGGCCGCGGCGGCCCGCGACGCCGTCGGCGATCTCGCCGGCGTCACGCTCTCCGGCCCCGGCACGGTCGAGCTCCAGCCGTTCGGCGTCGACAAGGGGACCGGGATGGCGCTGGCCGCCGAGTACCTGGGGGTTGCCGCGCGCTCCGCGATCGCCTTCGGGGACATGCCCAACGACCTGCCGATGTTCCGCGCCGCCGGGTACGGCGTGGCCATGGCCAACGCCCATCCGGAGCTGCGGGCGGCGGCGGACGAGGTGACGGCGTCGAACGAGGACGACGGGGTCGCCGACGTGCTGGAGCGGGTGTTCGGCTGAGCGGTGGGTGTCGGCTCAGCGGTGCGTGTCGGCTCAGCGGTAAGTACGCGGCGGCTGAGCGGTGGTACGCGTTGGCCGAGTCGTCCGTACCGTCCGGCGGGGCGTCAGAGCGACATCAGGCAGTAGAGCCGGTGCGGCGCGGGGTGGGCGCGTGCCTGCTCGGCCAGGTCCGCCAGCATGTCCAGGAAGCCGGCCAGCTCGTCGGGCGGGGCATCGCCTCCGAACTCCTCGATGTGCGAGCAGGCTTCGGCCACCGCACCGAACCCGCCGGGTCTCGCGGCCGCGAGCGCGTCGCGCAGCTCGTCGGTGAGCGTGACCAGCCAGCGGGACTCGTCCTCCGGGGAACTGAGCAGCCGGTTGAAGCGCGGGAGCGAGGTGACGTCGTCGTACGGCGTGCCGGTGAGCATGCCCTCGGCCTGGCCCAACTGCACGTACGGCTCCACCCCCTTGACCGGGAGCACGGGGAGGCCGGCCTCCTCGATGCCCTGGTCGAAGGCGGCCAGGGCTGCCGGGTCGTCCGGTGCGCTGAAGTAGTCGTACAGGTTTCCCATACGTCGCATGCTCGCACGCCCCTCTGACGGCCACTCCGCCCTCACGGCTCCGGCGGCACCCCGATCGCCCGCAGCGCATGCGCGACCAGGGCCGCGATCTCCTCCTCGTCGTGTACCGGCTTGCGCAGGACGTGCCGGTAGTACATCGGGCCGTACAGCATCTCCACGGCCAGCGGAAGATTCGCGTCCGGCGGGATCTGTCCCTGTTCCTGGGCCCGGCGCAGGCGGGTGACCGCCTCGTCGAAGCGGGGGTCGACCAGCTTCGCCCGGACGGTCCGCGCCAGTTCGTCGTCGTGGTGCATCTCGGAGAGGATCCCGGCGTACGCGGGGCCGAAGGGCGGTGTGTTGATAAGCCTCACCGCGCCCGCCAGATTGGTCCGGAGATCGGCTGCTATGTCGCCGGTGTCGGCGAACGGCGTCGTGTCGACCAGTGCGTCGGCGAACGCCTCCAGGATCACCGCACTCTTCGACGGCCACCAGCGGTAGATCGTCTTCTTGCTGACACCCGCTCTGGCCGCGATGGCCTCGACGGTGACGCGGCCGTACCCCTTCTCCGTACACAGTTCGAGAGCGGCCTCCAGGGTCGCCCTCCGTGATCTCTCGCTGCGGCGCAGTGAACTCGGCGATGTGATCATTCGGTGAGCATAAGCGGGCTTGAACCAGCCCTTGTTGACAGCCTGTCGCCAGAGGTCGAACAATACTCAGGCGGAAACGGAACGTGCCGTGTCGCGTCGTTCCGCAATTCGCACCGTTCGTGCCGTTCGTGCCGCGACGAGCCGATCGGGGGACGGCTCGCCCGGCCGACGGCGCGGGCGGGCGTTGCACCCCGTGCGTCAGGAAGCCTCGGGCGCCCCCAGAAGTTCCGTGCCTCAGGCCGTGATGTCCTTCGTCGTGAACCGGGCCCAGGCCGCCGAGCCGAACACAGCCGCGTACAAGCCCTGAAGCCCCAGGTTCTTGACCACTTCGTCCCAGTAGACGGGCGCGCGCAGCAGGTCCGCGTACGACATCCAGTAGTGCGGGAAGAGATACGGGTGCAGCGCGCTCAACTGCGGGATGCCGTCCACGATCTGTACGGTGATCAGCAGCCCGACCGTCGCCGCCATGGCCGCGATGCCGCTGCCGGTGAGGGTCGAGACGAACAGGCCGATCGCCGCGAACCCGATCAGTGACGCCGCGACGACCACCGCGATCAGCCCGGCGCGCAGCAGCCCCTCGCCGAAGCCGATCCGGGTCCCCGAGATGGTGGTGACCTCCCCCACGGGGAAGAGCAGCGAGCCCACGACGAGCGCGGACAGGGCCACGACCAGGGTCGCGACCAGGCAGAACACCACCACCGAGGCGTACTTCGTCAGCAGCAGCCTGGTCCGGCCGGCCGGGGCGACCAGCAGGTAGCGCAGGGTTCCCGCGTTCGCCTCGCCCGCGACCGAGTCGCCCGCCACGACCCCGACGGCCATCGGCAGGAAGACCGGGAGCGTCACGGCTAGGGCGGCGAAGACCAGGAAGAGCCCGTTGTTGGTGATCTGGGAGAGGAACGCCGGGCCTCCCCCGCCGCCGCCCGGTCCCGGCGAGGAGCCGTCGTTCGTCTCGATCCGCACCGCGATGCCGATCAGTACGGGCACGGCGGCCAGCACCCCGAGCAGTGCCAGGGTGCGCCAGCGGCGGAGTGTGGTGGTCAGTTCGGAGCGGAGGAGCCCGAAGGTCCACAGCGGGCTCGGCGCCCTGCCCGCCCCGGCGACCGCGGCTTCAGCCTGCGACATCGAAACCCTCTCCGGTGAGTGCGACGAAGGCGTCCTCCAGTGAGGCCCGTTCGACGCCGAAGGACCTCAGCCGTACACCGGCGTGCACCAGCGCCGCGCTGAGGTCGGCGAGTTCGACGTCGCCCGGCGGGGCCTCGGCGCTCACCCGGTCGCCGTCGACCGTGATCCCGGTGACGCCCAGTTCCTTGAGGACCCGGGCGGCGTCGCCCGGGTCGGGGGTGGTGACGGCCAGCCGGCCCCGGGCACCCGCGGCGAGTTCCGCGACCGGGCCCTGGGTGATCAGCCGGCCCCTGGCCATCACCGCGGCGTGCGTGCAGACCTGCTCGATCTCGTCGAGGAGGTGCGAGGAGAGGAAGACGGTGGTGCCGTCCGCCGCCAGTTCCCTGACCAGGGTGCGGATCTCCCGCATGCCCTGCGGGTCCAGGCCGTTGGTCGGCTCGTCGAGCACGAGCAGCCGGCGCGGCTGGAGCAGGGCGGCGGCGAGGCCGAGGCGCTGCTTCATGCCGAGCGAGTACGCCCTGGCCTTCTTTCCGGCCGCCGCGGCCAGCCCGACCCGGTCCAGGGCCTGGTCCACCCGGGCCCGGCGGGTGCGCGGATCGGCGGTGGGGTCTGCGGAGTCGTAGCGCAGCAGGTTGTCCCGGCCGCTCAGGAACCCGTACAGCGCGGGCCCCTCGATCAGCGCGCCGACCTGCGGGAGCACGGTGCGGGCGGCGGCCGGCATGGGACGGCCCAGCAGCCGAGCGGTGCCGGACGTCGCTTCGATGAGGCCCATCAGCATCCGGATGGTGGTGGTCTTGCCCGAGCCGTTGGGGCCGAGGAAGCCGAAGATGCTGCCGCCGGGGACGCTGAGGTCGAGGCCGTCGACGGCGAGCTGGCCGCCGCGGTAGCGCTTGGTGAGGCCCCGGGTCTCGATCACGGCTCCCGGCTCGGTGACCGCCGTCGGTTCGACGACGGTCCCGGACTCTGTCATGCGTACTCCCCATGGGTCGGGCAGGGCCCGTCCGCCGGACGGGCGATGGCGACCCGCCCCGCCGTACGGAGCGTACGGCGGGGCGGGTCGGCGGTGCGGGAAGCGCGGCGCCCCCCGGCGTCAGGAGGCGCTGTTCGCCGCCTTGACCAGCGCGTCCTTCGTGACCGCGCCGACGTACACCTTGCCGTCGTCCGTCATCAGGGCATTGACCAGGCGGGTCTTGAAGACCGTGCCCGAGCCGAACTTGCCGGTGACCTTGTCGCCCAGCGCGTCCAGGAACTGCTGGGCCTCGGCCGGGACATCGCCCGACGCCTTCGAGGGGAGTCCGGTGGCGCCAGGGGTGGTGATCTCGGCGATCGCGCTCCAGCCCTCGCCGATGACCTTCGTGTTCTTGGCGCCCGGCTCCCCGGCGCCGAGCTGCGCGGCGTCGGCGCCCGGGATCAGGTCGCCGAGGCCCTTGTCGGCCTTGTGCTGCGCCTTGGCGTCGTCGGCCTCGGTCACCTCGGTGCCCTTGGGCGGGGTGAAGGTGAACAGGGAGGCGTCCGGCTTGGCGAAGTCGACCTCGGTGAACCCGGCGTCGACAACGGCCTTGCCACCGGCGGCCGGAAGCAGCGTGAACTTCAGCGGCACACCGCTCTTCGCGTCGACCGCGACCGTGACCGAACCGATCGTGGAGCCGCTCTGCTTGGGCTTCACGACCAGCTTGTACGCGTCGCGCCCGGCTACCTGCGCGGTGCCGTCGACCGTCACCGACGTGGTGGGACCGGCGGCCTTCAGCACCTGCTCGGCGAGTGCCTTCGGGGTGGTGGGCACGCCCTCGGGAACGGGGTGCCCGGACTTCTTCCCGGCGTCCCGGCCGGCGTCCTTGCCCGCCTGCTTCTCGGTGGCGTGGTACGCCTGGTCGGACTTGCTGTCGTACGCCCAGACCTGATCGCCGTTGTGGATCAGGCTGTACTCGGACGCGTTGTCCAGGATCGACAGCCGCTGCTTGTCGGGGCCGTCGGCGGCGATCCGGAGGGTGTGCGTGCCGGATGCCAGCTCCGTCATCCGCTCCTGCGGGTCGGCGCTCGAACCGCCCTTGCCGCCGTCGCCGCCCGCGCCGCCCGGGGCGAAGGATTCGGCCAGGCCGCCGAGCGACGGGATGCCGAGGTCCGTGCTGATCTTCACCGTGCCGGAGAGCTGCTCGGTGTCCGAAGCGGCGATCTTCTCGATGAGTTCCTGTGCGCCGATCTTCGGCAGATCGGGGTCGCCGCTGCTCGCGAGCGCCGGGACGAGCCCGATCGTCGCGGCCGCGACACCCGCCACCGCGACCGGGACGATGTAGCGCGCCGCCTTGCGGCGGCCTGCGGCGGTGCCCCTGGTCCCGCCGTTGGTCTCTGCGCTGTCGTTCGGTGCCATCTGTGCCCTACCTCCGTGGTCGGCGGCTTCCGTCCGGTTGCACTCGTCCACTCCGTGCCGCCATTCTCACCCGGTTTGGTCAGGAGTGGTTGTTCTCCATCTGACCAAACCGGGGGCACGGAGGCGTCAGCCCCCGGGTGCAACTCCGCGTACCTCTTCGGTATGACACCGCACGGCGTTCGCGCCCCCGTCCAGTAGGGGACACCGAGGAGACGGATCAGCCCGCGCGGTGCACCACCGCGTCGCACAGCTCCAGCAGCGCGGACTTGGCGTAGCCCTCGGGCAGCGGCGTCAGCGTCGCGCGCGCCTCCTGGGCGTACCGGACGGTGTCCCGCCTGGCCTGCTCCAGCGCCGGGTGGGCGCGCAGCCTGCGCAGCGCCTCGGCGTGCCGGGCGTCGTCGCTGAGGTCGCCGTCGAGCAGCTCGACGAGCTCCAGGTCCTCCGGCTTCCCGTCGGCCGCCGCCTGCGCCCGCAGGTGGAGGACGGGGAGCGTCGGGATGCCCTCGCGCAGGTCGGTGCCGGGGGTCTTGCCGGACTCGTGGGAGTCGGACGCGATGTCGAGCACGTCGTCGGCGAGCTGGAAGGCGACGCCGAGCCGTTCCCCGTACTGGGTGAGGATGTCGACCGCGGACTCGTCCGCGCCGGCCATCATCGCGCCGAACCGGCAGGCCACCGCGATCAGCGAGCCGGTCTTGCCGCGCATCACTTCGAGGTAGTGCTCGACCGGGTCGCGGCCTTCGCCCGGCCCCGCGGTCTCCAGGATCTGGCCGGTTACCAGCCGCTCGAACGCCTCCGCCTGGATGCGTACGGCCTCCGGGCCGAGGTCGGCCAGTATGTGCGAGGCGCGGGCGAAGAGGAAGTCACCGGTCAGCACGGCCACCGAGTTGCCCCAGCGGCTGTTGGCGCTGTCCACGCCGCGCCGCACGTCCGCCTCGTCCATCACGTCGTCGTGGTAGAGCGTCGCGAGGTGCGTCAGCTCGACGACGACGGCGGCGGGCACGATGCCCGGCGCGTCGCGGTCACCGAACTGGGCGGCCAGCATCGCCAGCAGCGGCCGGAAACGCTTGCCCCCGGCGCGTACGAGATGCTGCGCGGCCTCCGTGATGAAGGGCACGCCGCTCTTGGTGGCGTCGAGCAGCCCGGACTCGACAGCAGCCAACCCGGCCTGGACATCGGCCTCAAGTGCCTGGTCCCGCACGCTCAGCTCGAACGGCCCGACGACGGTCACGAGGGGATCTCCTGTCTGCTGACGATCACACGGAATGTCGATGTGTCGCTGTCATCACTCAAGTCAGCGTATCCGGTCCCCTTTGGATCAACGTGGGCGCCTTCCCGCCACCGCCGGTATGTTCGGGATCAGCTCATACGATCAGGAGTCACCCCTTTGTCCCACACGGCCACCGACACCGAACCGAGTCAGCCGCCGCCCGAAGACGACCATGCGTTTTTCGGCCAGCCGCGGGGGCTGATGACCCTGTCCGGCCTGGAGGTCTGGGAACGGTTCTCGTTCCTCGGCATGCAGGCGATCCTGGTCCTCTACTTCGCCGACACCGTCGCCCACGGCGGCATGGGCATGGAGCCCGGCACCGCGGCCTCCGTCTCTGCCGCCTACGGCACCCTGGTCTACCTGGTCTCCGTCGCGGGAGGCTGGCTGGCCGACCGGATCCTCGGCTCCTACCGCGCCGTCCTGTACGGCGGAATCCTCATCGCCTGCGGGCATTACGCCATGGCGGTGCCCACCGACACCATGACGTGGGTCGGCCTCGGGCTGATCAGCGCCGGAACCGGTCTGCTCAAGCCCAATGTGGCGACCATGGTCGGCAAGCTCTACCGCACCGACGACGAGCGCCGCGACGCCGGCTTCGCCCTCTACTACATGGGCATCAACATCGGTGCGTTCCTCGGCCCGCTGGTCACCGGCTGGCTCGGGGACCACGCGAGCTGGCACTGGGGCTTCTCGGCCGCCGCCTTCGGCATGACGCTCGGGCTGATCCAGTACGTACTGGGCCGGCGTCACCTGGCCGGGCGAAAGCACAGCGCCGAATTCGCCCTCGCACCAGCACCCATGCGCCGCGCCATTCGGCTGATCGCGGCCGGCGCCGTCGTGGTCGCCGCCGTCGCCACCGCGCTCGCCCTGGCGGGCTGGCTGACCATGGACCGCTTCGTCGACCTGCTCACCCTGATCTCGGTGATCGCACCGGTCGTCTACTTCGCGGTGATGTTCCGCAGCCCGCAGGTCACCTCTCAGGAGCGCGGCAGGCTGCGCCCGTACGTGGTGCTGTTCCTGGCCTCCGTCGTCTTCAACTTCATCCTCTTCCAGGCGTACTCGACGATGATGCTGCTCGCGTCGACCAACGCCCGTACCGAGATCTTCGGCTTCCACTTCCCGGCGAGCTGGTACGCCTCCGCGCTCGGCGCCTTCGAGGTCGCGCTCGCCCCGGTGGTCGCCGCCGTCTGGGCCCGGATGGGCCCGCGTCAGCCGCACGCCTCCAACAAGATCGCGATCGGGGTGATCCTCGGCGGCCTGTCCTTCCTGCTGATGGTGCTGCCGACCTCCGGGCACTCCGGCGACACCTACAAGATGGCCGCCTGGTGGATCGTCGGCTCGTACCTGCTGCTGGGGCTCGGCGACATCCTGCTGGAGACCTCCGGCATGTCCGCGACCACCAAGCTCGCCCCCAAGGCGTTCGCCAGCCAGACGATGGCGCTCTGGTTCCTCTCGCTGGCCCTCGCCAACGGCATCCAGGCACAGGTCGTGAAGCTGTACGGCGAGGTCTCCAACCCCGCCTACTTCGGTGTCAATGGCGCGATCGCGGTGGTGGCCGGTGTGGCCGTCATCGCCGCCGCACCCTGGCTCAAGCGCACCATGCACCCCGTCCACTGAGGTAAGCCATGCACATCCGCACCACGTTCCCGTACGACACCACCCATGAGGACGTCCGCATCCCGCTGCCGGACGGCACCCGGCTGTACGCCCGGATCTGGCGGCCCGTCACCGACGAGCCGGTGCCCGCGCTCCTGGAGTACCTGCCCTACCGGCTGAGCGACTGGACGGCGCCGCGGGACTGGCAGCGCCACCCCTGGTACGCGGGCCACGGCTACGCCTCCGTCCGGGTGGACGTGCGGGGACACGGCAACAGCGAGGGGCTGCCGGGCGACGAGTACGACGCGACGGAGCTGGCCGACGGCGTCGCCGTCATCCACTGGCTGGCCCGGCAGCCGTGGTGCTCCGGCCGGGTCGGCATGTTCGGCATCTCGTGGGGCGGCTTCAACTCGCTCCAGATCGCCGCGCTGGCCCCCGAGCCGCTGAAGGCGATCGTCACCGTCTGCTCGACCGACGACCGCTACGACAACGACGTCCACTACATGGGCGGCTCGGTGCTCGGCGTCGACATGCACGCCTGGGCGGCCACCATGCTCGCCTTCGTCTCCCGGCCGCCGGACCCGGCGCAGGTCGGCGACGGCTGGAAGGACATGTGGCTGAAGCGGCTGGAGACCGTGGACCCGTTCATCCACACCTGGCTGGCCCACCAGACCCGCGACGACTACTGGAAGCACGGCAGCGTCTGCGAGGACTACTCCGCGATCCGGGCGAGCGTCCTCGCGGTGGGCGGCTGGCACGACCCGTACCGCGACACCGTGCTGCGGCTCGTCGAGCGCCTGGACCCCGGCCGGGTCCGCGGGCTGATCGGGCCCTGGTCGCACCAGTACCCGGACCGCGGGCTGCCGCCGGGGCCGTCGATCGGCTTCCTCCAGGAGACGCTGCGCTGGTGGGACCAGCACCTGAAGGACAAGGACACCGGCGTCATGGCCGAGCCGCTGCTGCGGGCCTGGATCAGCGAGTCGCACCGTCCCGCCACGGTGTACGAGACGCTGCCGGGCCGCTGGGTCGGTGAGGACAGCTGGCCGTCCCCGAACGTCGCGCCGGTCGTGTACGCGCTCGGGGGCGGGCCGCAGACCGTCGACTCGCCGCAGCAGACCGGGCTGGACGCCGGACGCTTCTTCCCGTTCGGCAACGACGCCGACCTGCCGCCCGACCAGCGCGACGAGGACGCCAAGTCGGTCTGCTTCGAGTTCCCGGTCCAGGACGCGCCGATCGAGATCCTCGGCCGCCCCCGGGTGAAGCTGCGGATCCGGATGGACGCGCCGCGCGGCCAGGCGATCGCCCGGCTCTGCGACGTCGCGCCGGACGGCTCCTCCACGCTGGTCACCCGGGGCGCGCTCAACCTGTCCGCCCGCCATGGCCGCGACCGCGCGGAGGACTGGCCGGTGGGCGCCACCGAGGACGTGACCTTCGAGCTGAACGGCATCGGGCACACCTTCCCGCCCGGCCACCGGATCAGGCTCGCGGTCTCCTCCTCGTACTGGCCGTGGATCTGGCCGCAGGCCGGGTCGGTGGGCTTCGTCCTGGACGCCGACGGCAGCCTCGTCGAACTGCCGGTGCGTCGCTCCGTGGAGGACCCCGCGATCCGGTTCGAGGAGCCGGAGCAGTCGGAACCGCTCGGTGTCGTGTACCCGGTGACGCTCGACGAACAGCGCCCGGAGCGGCTGGTGGTCCGCGATGTCGCCAAGGGCGAATGGCGGCTGGAGGTCGACCCGCGCTACGGCGGCACCCGCGTCTATCCGGACGGCCTGGAGTTCACCGAGGACGCGCTGGAGACGTACACGATCCAGGAGAACGACCCGCTCTCCGCACGCACCCGCTCCGACTGGGCGATCCGGCTGCACCGGCCGGAGATGGCGTGGGACGTACGGATCGAGACCCGCTCCGAGATCGGTGCGGACGACACCGACTTCATCACCTCCGACGAGGTGGTCTGCAAGGAGGGCGGCGAGGTCGTCTTCCACCGGACCTGGGAGAAGCGGATCCCGCGCACGGCCGGCTGACAGGACCGGCTCTGCCCACCGCCGTGCCCCGGACACCCGTCGCCGTGCCTCGCGCGCCCGGGGCACGGCGGAACTTTCCGGGCATCAGGGGCGGTTGGGACACTCCCGCGAGGGGGTGGCGGCGACGTAACGTGTCCCCCAAGCGACCTGGAAAGCGAGGCAGCAACACATGCCCGAGCAGAGCAGCCCGCTCGATCTGGCCGAGGGCGACCCCTTCGGTCCGCACAACCTTCCCTACGGAGTGTTCTCCACCCCCGATCACCCCGAGGACCGCCGGGTCGGCGTCCGCATCGGCAACCACGTACTGGACGCCGGAGCCGCGGCCCACACGCTCGGCTCGCCCTACGCGCAGTTCCTCGCCCAGCCGGACCTGACGGCGCTGCTGTCGGCCGGCCGCACCGCCTGGCGGGACGTCCGGCGGGCGCTGACCGCGTGGGTGACGGTCCCGGCCCACCGCGCGGACATCGAACCGCTGCTGCACCCGGTCGATTCCGTGACGCTCCATCTGCCGTACGCGGTCGCGGACTACGTCGACTTCTACGCGAGCGAGAACCACGCCACCAACGTCGGGCAGATCTTCCGGCCGAACGCCGAGGCGCTGACGCCCAACTGGAAGCACCTCCCGATCGGTTACCACGGCCGGTCCGGCACCGTCGTCGTCTCGGGCACGGACGTGGTGCGCCCCTCCGGCCAGCGCAAGGCGCCGACCGATGCGGCGCCCGTCTTCGGCCCCTCCGTGAAGCTGGACATCGAGGCCGAGGTCGGCTTCGTCGTCGGCGTGGGCTCCGAGCAGGGCCGCCCGGTCCCGCTCGGCGACTTCCGCGATCACGTCTTCGGGCTCTGCCTGCTCAACGACTGGTCGGCGCGGGACATCCAGGCCTGGGAGTACGTCCCGCTCGGCCCGTTCCTCGGCAAGTCCTTCGCCACCTCCGTATCGGCCTGGGTGACACCGCTGGAGGCCCTGGAGTCGGCCCGGATCGCACCCCCGGCCCGCGACTTCCCGCTGCTCCCCTATCTGGAGGACGCCGACGAGGACGAGGACGGCGGCCTCGACCTGCGGATCTCCGTCGCGATCAACGGCCAGGTCGTCGCCGAGCCGCCGTTCGCCACGATGTACTGGACGGCGGCCCAGATGCTGGCCCAGATGACGGTGAACGGCGCGTCGCTGCGCACCGGCGACCTGTACGGCTCCGGCACGGTCAGCGGCGCCGAGCCCGGCCAGCGCGGCTCCCTCCTGGAGCTGACCTGGAACGGCCGCGACCCGCTGGACCTCCCGGACGGCAAGCGCACCTTCCTGGAGGACGGCGACACGGTGACGATGACCGCCTGGGCCCCGGGCCCGGACGGCACCCGGGTCGGCATCGGCGAGGTCACCGGACGGATCGTGCCGGCGTCATGACCCCGCCCGCCCTGGAACTCACGCTCCCCGAGGAACTGCTGCTGCTCGCGCTGGACCCGCAGCGCGGCAAGCCGCAGTGCTCCGGCCGTTCCCTGTCGTACGGGGCGGCGGGCGCGGTGCTGCGGGAACTGGAGCTCCAGGGCCGGGTCACCGGACAGGGCGGCCGGACACGGGTGGTCAGCCCGCTCGCTCCCGAAGACCCGCTCCTCGCCCAGGTCCTGGGAAGCCTGTCGGACCCGGGCGTGGGCGGGCTCGCGGGCGGCGTCGACACGCCGCTGTGGATACGCCGGACCGCCCCGCACATCGAGGAGCTGTGCCTGGAGCACCTGGTACGCCGCTCGGTCCTGCGCAGGGAGACCCACCGCCTCCTCGGCCTGTTGCCGTACCACCGCCACCCGGCGGCGGACCCGGCCCTGTCGCTCGCCGTCCGCGACCGCTTCACGGCCGCCGAGGCCGCCGGCTTCCCGGACCCACGCAGCCGCACCCTGGCCGCCCTGGTCTCGGCGATCGGCCTGTCGGGCGCGGTGTCCCGGGGCGGCCTGCGGGACCGTTGGACGATGCGCGACCTGGTGGACGAGGAGTGGACCGCACACGCGGTGCACCGGAACGTCCGCCAGGACCGGGCGAACCGGAACGGCAGGAGCCGGCACAGCGGGGGCGGGGGCTCGGGGGACGGCTGAGGGGCGCGGCGCGTCAGCTTCGCACAGGCGTTCATGCGTTCATGGGAACCCTCTTCAGTTCCCGGCAGATACGCTGAAAAGTCCCGCGAGACTCTGCGTCATGGGAGCACTGATGAGCGTCGAACCCGAGGCCCCCGAGCCGCGGTGGGCGGTTCCGCCCGTGGGCGGCTGGACCGCCGATGACCTGGACACACTCCCGAATCTGCCTCCGCACACGGAGCTGATCGACGGGAGCCTTGTTTTCGTGAGTCCGCAGACCCTGTTCCATTCGCGGGCGGTCGACTTCTTCAACTGGCAGCTGCAGTCGCTGGCACCGCACGAATTCGAAGTCGTGCGCAAGTTCACCATCGACATCGACCGCTACAACCGGCCCGAACCCGATGTGATCGTCGTGGACGGCGAGATCATCCAGGACCCGAACCAGACCCGCTTCCCCGCCGAGTCCGTGCAGCTGGCCATCGAGGTCGTCTCCCCGGAATCCCTGACCCGGGACCGGGAGACCAAGCCCGTGAAGTACGCACGGGCGAAGATCCCTCACTACTGGCGGGTGGAGAACCACGACGGCCGGGCGGTGGTCTACGTCTTCGAGCTGGAGCCGTCGACCGGGGCCTACACCTCCACCGGGATCTTCCACGACCGGATGAAGGTCTCCGTCCCCTTCCCCGTCGATCTCGACCTCACCGCGATCACCGCGCGCCGCCGGGCGGCGGACCCGGCCCCGGAGTAGACCGGTCCGAGGCGCCGCCCGCCCGCCCCACTCACTCGTACTCGGGCGGCTCCTCGTCCCAGCCGAACTCGGGGTCCGAATCCGGGGCCGCCAAAGCCGCCGGGGCCGGTACGGCTCTCAGGGACGGGGCCGGGGCCTCCGCACCCGCCCCCGCCGCCCCGAACGTCGCGAGCACCTCCAGCACCCCCTCCCCGTACGTCGCCAGCTTCTTCTCGCCCAGGCCGCTGATCCCGCCCAGCCCGGACACCGAGTCCGGCCGCACCGTGGCGATCTCGCGCAGGGTCGCGTCGTGGAAGATGACGTACGCCGGAACGCCCTGCTCCTTCGCCTGGGCACCCCGCCAGGCCCGCAGCGCCTCGAAGACCGGGACGGCCTCGGGGGCCAGATCGGCGGCGGCCGCCTGGGACTTCGACTTGCGTTCGGCCTTCGTGGAGCGCGACGCGGGCTTGGGTGCCTCCTTGCGGAGCAGCACCTCGCGCTGCCGGCCGAGCACGGAGCCGCTCTCCTCCGTGAGCACCAGCGTGCCGTACTCGCCCTCGACCGCGAGCAGCCCCTGGGCGAGCAACTGCCGTACGACACCGCGCCATTCGGCCTCGGCCAGCTCCTCGCCGATGCCGAAGACCGAGAGCTGGTCGTGGTCGAACTGGATGACCTTGGCGGTCTTGCGGCCGAGCAGGATGTCGATGATCTGGCCCGCGCCGAACTTCTGCCCGCGCTCCCGCTTCAGCCGCACCACGGTCGACAGCAGCTTCTGCGCGGCCACCGTGCCGTCCCAGCTCTCGGGCGGGGCGAGGCAGGTGTCGCAGTTGCCGCACTCCGCCGACGTGGGCTCCTGGCCGAAGTACGTCAGGAGCTGGGCGCGGCGGCAGCGGACCGTCTCGCACAGGGCGAGCATCGAGTCCAGGTGGGAGGCCGCCCGGCGGCGGAACGCCTCGTCGCCCTCGCCGCCCTGGATCAGCTTGCGCTGCTGGACGACGTCCTGGAGCCCGTAGGCCATCCAGGCCGTGGACGGCTGCCCGTCACGGCCGGCGCGGCCGGTCTCCTGGTAGTAGCCCTCGACGGACTTCGGCAGGTCGAGGTGGGCGACGAAGCGTACGTCCGGCTTGTCGATGCCCATGCCGAAGGCGATGGTCGCGACGACGACCAGGCCCTCCTCGCGCAGGAACCGGGACTGGTGGACGGCGCGCGTGCCCGCGTCGAGCCCCGCGTGGTACGGGACGGCCTCGATGCCGTTGCGGCAGAGGTATTCGGCGGTCTTCTCCGTGGAGTTGCGCGAGAGGCAGTAGACGATGCCCGCGTCCCCGGCATGCTCGTCCTTGAGGAAGGAGAGCAGCTGCTTCTTCGGGTCGGCCTTCGGCACGATCCGGTACTGGATGTTGGGCCGGTCGAAGCTGGCGACGAAGTGCTTGGCGTCGGGCATGCCCAGACGCTGGGTGATCTCCTGGTGCGTGGCGTCGGTCGCGGTCGCCGTCAGGGCGATGCGCGGTACGTCGGGCCAGCGCTCGCCGAGGACGGAGAGGGTCAGGTAGTCCGGGCGGAAGTCGTGGCCCCACTGGGCCACGCAGTGCGCCTCGTCGATCGCGAAGACGGAGATCTCGGCGCGCGAGAGCAGCGCGAGCGTGGAATCCAGGCGGAGCCGCTCCGGGGCCAGGTAGAGCAGGTCGAGCTCTCCGGCGACGAACTGGGCCTCCATCGAGCGGCGCTCGTCGAAGTCCTGCGTGGAGTTGATGAAGCCGGCCCGCACGCCGAGCGCCCGCAGCGCGTCCACCTGGTCCTGCATCAGGGCGATCAGGGGCGAGATCACGATGCCCGTGCCCGCTCTGACCAGGGCGGGGATCTGGTAGCAGAGGGACTTGCCGCCACCGGTCGGCATGAGCACGACGGCGTCGCCGCCCGCCACCACGTGGTCGACGATCGCTTCCTGCTCGCCGCGGAACGCCTCGTACCCGAATACCTTGTGCAGCGTCCGCCGTGCGTCGCTCTCGGTCACATCCATGGTCCCGCCCGTCGTGCCCATCGCTCTGTCCCCCGGGTCCGTCCCGCTTTTTCGTCCGTGTTGCCGCCGTCCCCTGCCACGATAGGCGCCGCGTACGACAACGCCGGACGGGCTTGACTTCTCAAGCCCGTCCGGCGGCGGTCGCTGCTGCGTGGGAGTGCGCTACCTCACGAAGACTCCCGCCTGGCTCGCCAGGTCCAGGAAGTACTGCGGGGCCAGGCCCAGCACCAGCGTGACCGCGACTCCCACCGCGATCGTCGTCATCGTCAGCGGGGACGGGACGGCGACCGTGGGGCCGTCCGCCTTCGGCTCGCTGAAGAACATCAGCACGATGACCCGGATGTAGAAGAACGCGGCGATCGCCGAGGAGATCACACCGACCACGACCAGTCCGCCCGCGCCACCGTCCGCCGCCGCCTTGAACACGGCGAACTTTCCGGAGAACCCGGAGGTGAGCGGGATGCCGGCGAAGGCCAGCAGGAACACCGCGAAGACCGCGGCGACCAAGGGCGAGCGGCGGCCGAGCCCGGCCCACTTCGACAGGTGCGTGGCCTCGCCGCCCGCGTCGCGCACCAGGGTGACGACGGCGAACGCGCCGACCGTCACGAAGGAGTACGCGCCCAGGTAGAAGAGGACCGACGAGATGCCGTCCGGGGTCGTGGCGATCACAC
Source organism: Streptomyces sp. NBC_00376 (assembly GCF_036077095.1). Classification (NCBI taxonomy): domain Bacteria; kingdom Bacillati; phylum Actinomycetota; class Actinomycetes; order Kitasatosporales; family Streptomycetaceae; genus Streptomyces; species Streptomyces sp. NBC_00376. Next base: position 3,709,265 of record NZ_CP107960.1, read on the forward strand.
CGGCGAGGATGAATCCGGCGTGGGCGATCGAGGAGTAAGCCAGCAGCCGCTTGATGTCGGTCTGGGTGATGGCGACGATCGCACCGCCCAGCATCGTGACGATCGCGACGGCCCACATGACCGGGCGCCAGTCCCAGGCGAGGCCCGGCAGCACCACGTACAGCAGGCGCAGCAGCGCGCCGAACGCGGCGACCTTGGTGGCGGCGGCCATGAAGCCGGTGACCGGGGTCGGGGCGCCCTGGTAGACGTCCGGGGTCCACATGTGGAACGGGACGGCGCCGACCTTGAAGAGCAGGCCGGTCAGGATCATCGCGCCGCCGATCAGGAGCAGCGCGTCGTTGCCCATGGTGTCGGCGAGTGCCGGGTCGATCCGGGTGACGGAGCCGTCGACCACGTTCGCGATCGCCGCGTACGAGACGGAGCCCGCGTACCCGTAGAGCAGGGCGATCCCGAAGAGCAGGAACGCCGAGGAGAAGGCGCCGAGCAGGAAGTACTTCACCGCGGCCTCCTGCGACATCAGCCGCTTGCGGCGGGCGACGGCGCACAGGAGGTAGAGCGGGAGGGAGAAGACTTCCAGGGCCACGAAGAGCGTCAGCAGATCGTTGGCCGCGGGGAAGACGAGCATGCCGGCCACCGAGAAGAGGACCAGCGGGAAGACCTCGGTGGTGGTGAATCCGGCCTTGACCGCGGCCTTCTCGCTGTCGCTGCCGGGGACCGAGGCGGCCTGGGCGGCGAAGGAGTCCACGTGCTTGCCGTGCGCGGCGGGGTCGAGCCGCCGCTCGGCGAAGGTGAAGACGGCGACCAGCGAGGTCAGCAGGATGGTGCCCTGCAGGAACAGCGTCGGCCCGTCGATCGCGATGGCGCCCATCGCGGCGATGTGCGCCTTCGTCGTGCCGTATCCGCCGGCCGCCAGTCCGACGACCGCGGCGAACGCGGCGGCCAGCGCGACGACCGTGAGGAAGACCTGCGTGTAGTAACGGGCCCGGCGCGGCACGAAGGCCTCGACGAGTACGCCCACGACGGCGACACCGATCACAATGAGGACCGGGGCCAGCTGCGTGTACTCGATGACCGGGGCCTTGAACTTCTCGACCGGGGCGGCCGATGTCACCCCGCCCGCCATTGTCCACAGGCTGTGGACAGCTGTTGCGCTCACTTGGCGGCCTCCACCTCAGGCTGGGGGTCCTTCTTCTGGACGTCCGACATGGTGTGCTGCACCGCCGGGTTGACGATCTCCGTCAGCGGCTTCGGATAGACACCCAGGAAGAGCAGCAGCGCGATCAGCGGGAGGACCACCACCAGCTCCCGGACCTTGAGGTCCGCCATGCCCTGGACCTCGGCCTTCACCGGGCCCGTCATCGTCCGCTGGTAGAGGACGAGGACGTAGAGCGCGGCGAGCACGATGCCGGTCGTGGCGACGATGCCCGCCGCCGGGTACGCGCTGAACGTGCCGACCAGGACCAGGAACTCGCTGACGAACGGGGCGAGTCCGGGCAGCGACAGGGTGGCCAGACCACCGATCAGGAAGGTGCCGGCCAGGATCGGCGCCACCTTCTGCACCCCGCCGTAGTCGGCGATGAGCCGCGAGCCGCGCCGGGTGATCAGGAAGCCCGCCACCAGCATCAGCGCGGCGGTCGAGATGCCGTGGTTGACCATGTAGAGCGTGGCGCCGGACTGGCCCTGGCTGGTCATCGCGAAGATGCCCAGGATGATGAAGCCGAAGTGCGAGATCGACGCGTAGGCGATCAGGCGTTTGATGTCGCGCTGGCCGACGGCGAGCAGCGCCCCGTACACGATGCTGATCAGGGCCAGGACGACGATCACCGGCGTCGCCCACTTGCTGGCCTCCGGGAAGAGCTGGAGGCAGAAGCGGAGCATCGCGAAGGTGCCGACCTTGTCGACGACCGCGGTGATCAGGACGGCGACCGGGGAGGTCGCCTCGCCCATCGCGTTGGGCAGCCAGGTGTGCAGCGGCCACAGCGGGGCCTTCACCGCGAAGGCGAAGAAGAACCCGAGGAAGAGCCAGCGCTCGGTGCTGGTCGCCATGGAGAGCGAGCCGTTCGCGCGGGCCTCGGCGATCTCGGAGAGCGAGAACGTCCCCGCGACCACGTAGAGCCCGATCACGGCGGCCAGCATGATGAGCCCGCCGACCAGGTTGTAGAGGAGGAACTTCACCGCGGCGTACGAGCGTTGCGCCGCCGCGTTCTCGTCGCTGCCGGTGTGCGCCCGGTCCCCGAAGCCGCCGATGAGGAAGTACATCGGGATGAGCATGGCTTCGAAGAGGATGTAGAAGAGGAAGACGTCGGTGGCCTCGAAGGAGAGGATCACCATCGCTTCGACCATCAGGATCAGGGCGAAGAAGCCCTGGGTCGGGCGCCAGCGCGAGGACTTGGTCTCCAGGGGGTCGGCGTCGTGCCAGCCGGCCAGGATGACGAAGGGGATCAGCAGGGCGGTGAGCGCCATGAGCGCCACCCCGATGCCGTCCACGCCCAGTTCGTACCGGACGCCGAAGTCCTTGATCCAGGCGTGCGATTCGGTGAGCTGGTAGCGGGCGCCGCCGGGCTCGAAGCGGGCGAGCGCGACACCCGCCAGCACGAGTGTGGCCAGCGAGAAGAGCAGCGCCAGCCATTTGGCGGTGGTGCGCCGGGCGGCCGGGACGGCGGCGGTGGCGACCGCGCCGATCGCCGGGAGCGCAGCCGTCGCTGTCAGGAGGGGAAAGGACATGGTGATCAGACCGCCCTCATCAGCAGGGTCGCGGCGATGAGAACCGCCGTACCGCCGAACATCGAGACCGCGTAGGTGCGGGCGTAGCCGTTCTGCAGCTTGCGCAGCCGGCCGGAGAGCCCGCCCATCGAGGCCGCCGTGCCGTTGACGACGCCGTCGACCAGGGTGTGGTCGACGTACACCAGGGAGCGGGTGAGGTGCTCGCCGCCGCGGACCAGGACCACGTGGTTGAAGTCGTCCTGGAGAAGGTCGCGTCGGGCGGCCCGGGTGAGCAGCGAGCCGCGCGGGGCGACGACCGGTACGGGCTTGCGTCCGTACATCGACCAGGCGATGGCGACGCCGATGACCAGCACCACCATGGTGGCGGCGGTGACGGTCGTGGCGCTGACCGGGGCGTGTCCGTGGCTGTGGCCGGTGACCGGCTCCAGCCAGTTCAGGAAGCGGTCGCCGATGGAGAAGAAGCCTCCGGCGAAGACCGAACCGAACGCGAGGACGATCATGGGGATGGTCATCGACTTCGGGGACTCGTGCGGATGCGGCTCGTGGCCCTCCGCGTCGGGCTGCCAGCGCTTCTCTCCGAAGAACGTCAGCAGCATCACGCGTGTCATGTAGAACGCGGTGATCGCGGCGCCCAGCAGGGCCACCGAGCCGAGGATCCAGCCCTCGGTGCCGCCCTTGGCGAAGGCCGCCTCGATGATCTTGTCCTTGGAGAAGAAGCCGGACAGACCGGGGAAGCCGATGATCGCGAGATAGCCGAGACCGAAGGTGATGAAGGTGACCGGCATGTACTTCCGCAGGCCGCCGAACTTCCGCATGTCGACCTCGTCGTTCATGCCGTGCATGACCGAACCGGCGCCGAGAAAGAGCCCGGCCTTGAAGAAGCCGTGGGTCACCAGGTGCATGATCGCGAAGACATAGCCGATCGGGCCGAGCCCGGCGGCCAGGATCATGTAGCCGATCTGCGACATCGTCGACCCGGCGAGGGCCTTCTTGATGTCGTCCTTCGCGCAACCGACGATCGCACCGAAGAGCAGCGTGACCGCTCCGACGACCACGACGACCAGCTGCGCGTCCGGCGCGGCGTTGAAGATCGCGCCGGACCGGACGATGAGGTAGACGCCCGCGGTCACCATGGTCGCGGCGTGGATGAGGGCCGAGACCGGGGTCGGGCCCTCCATCGCGTCACCGAGCCAGGACTGCAGCGGCACCTGGGCCGACTTGCCGCAGGCCGCGAGCAGCAGCATCAGGCCGATCGCCGTCAGCTTGCCCTCGCTGGTCTCCCCGGTGGCTTCGAGGACGGGGCCGAAGGCGAAGGTGCCGAAGGTGGTGAACATCAGCATGATCGCGATCGACAGGCCCATGTCACCGACGCGGTTGACCAGGAACGCCTTCTTGGCGGCCGTGGCCGCGCTGGGCTTGTGCTGCCAGAAGCCGATGAGCAGGTACGACGCCAGACCGACGCCCTCCCACCCGACGTACAGCAGCAGGTAGTTGTCGGCGATGACCAGGATCAGCATCGCCGCGAGGAACAGGTTCAGATAGCCGAAGAAGCGGCGCCGGCGCTCGTCGTGCGCCATGTAGCCGATCGAGTAGATGTGGATCAGGGTGCCCACACCGGTGATCAGCAGCACGAACGTCATCGACAACTGGTCGAGCTGGAAGGCCACATCGGCCTGGAAGCCCTCGACCGGGATCCAGCTGAACAGCTTCTGGTGCAGCGCCCGGTCCTCCGCGCCCTTCCCCAGCATGTCGAGGAAGAGCACGACGCCGATGACGAACGACGCGGCTGCGAGCAGGGTGCCGATCCAGTGTCCGGCGCGGTCCAGCCGTCGGCCGCCGCAGAGCAGGACCGCCGCTCCGAGCAGGGGCGCCGCGACAAGCAGCGCGATCAGGTTCTCCACGATTCAACGTCCCCTTACAGCTTCATCAGGCTGGCGTCGTCGACCGAGGCCGAGTGGCGGGAACGGAACACCGACACGATGATCGCGAGCCCGACCACGACCTCGGCGGCGGCGACGACCATCGTGAAGAAGGCGATGATCTGGCCGTCGAGATTGCCGTGCATCCGGGAGAAGGTCACGAACGCGAGGTTGCAGGCGTTGAGCATCAGCTCCACGCACATGAACACCACGATCGCGTTCCGCCGGATCAGCACCCCGGCCGCGCCGATGGTGAACAACAGGGCTGCGAGATAGAGGTAGTTGACCGGATTCACTTGGCGACCTCCTCTTCTTCGTTGTCACGGCCGAGCCGTTCCTCGGAGCGCTGCTCCAGCGCCTTGAGCTGGTCCAGCGACTCGTTCGACACGTCGCGGATCTGGCCTCGGTTGCGCAGCGTCTGCATGACGGTGAGCTCGGAAGGCGTGCCGTCCGGGAGCAGACCCGGGATGTCCACGGCGTTGTGCCGGGCGTAGACACCGGGGGCGGGCAGCGGCGGAAGCTGCTTGCCGCGTACGCGCTCCTCGGACATCTCCCGCTGGGTTTTGGCCCGTTCGGTGCGCTCCCGGTGGGTGAGCACCATCGCGCCGACCGTCGCCGTGATCAGCAGGGCGCCGGTGATCTCGAAGGCGAAGACGTACTTGGTGAAGATGAGGCTGGCCAGCCCCTCGACGTTCCCGCCGTGCTCGGTGTTGGCGGTGCCGAGTCCGTTGAAGCTGTTCAGCGAGGCGTTGCCGATGCCCGCGATCAGCAGGACGCCGAAGCCGAGCCCGCAGCCCGCGGCCAGCCAGCGCTGCCCCTTGAGGGTCTCCTTCAGCGAGTCGGCCGCGGTGACACCGACGAGCATGACCACGAAGAGGAACAGCATCATGATCGCGCCGGTGTAGACGACGATCTGGACGATGCCGAGGAAATAGGCGCCGTTGGCGAGGTAGAACACCGCCAGGACGATCATGGTCCCGGCGAGGCTCAGCGCGCTGTGCACGGCCTTCTTCATCAGTACGGTGGACAGCGCGCCCATCACGGCGACGATGCCGAGCAGCCAGAACTGGACGGCCTCACCGGTCGAGGTCTGGGAGGCCGCGGCGGCCAGGCCGGTCATGCGCCCACCCCCTGCGCCGAGCCGTTGTTCTCGCTGTGCCCGTCGGCCGGCTTCTCGCCCTTGGAGATGGCGACCTGGGGCTCCGTACCGGGTGCGGCCTCGGTGACGAGACCCCGGTAGTAGTCCTGTTCGTCCATCCCGGGGAAGATCGCGTGCGGGGTGTCGACCATGCCCTCCTCCAGGCCCGCGAGCAGCTCGTCCTTGGTGTAGATGAGGCTCTCGCGGGTGGTGTTGGCGAGCTCGAACTCATTGGTCATCGTCAGCGCCCGGGTCGGGCAGGCCTCGATGCACAGTCCGCAGAGAATGCAGCGCGCGTAATTGATCTGGTAGACGCGGCCGTAGCGCTCACCCGGGGAGTAGCGCTCCTCGTCGGTGTTGTCCGCGCCCTCGACGTAGATCGCGTCCGCCGGGCAGGCCCAGGCGCACAGCTCGCAGCCGATGCACTTCTCCAGACCGTCCGGGTGACGGTTGAGCTGGTGCCGGCCGTGGAAGCGCGGCGCCGTCACCTTCGGCGTTTCCGGATACTGCTCGGTCAGCCGCTTCTTGAACATGGCCTTGAAGGTCACGCCGAAGCCGGCGACGGGGTTCTGGAACTTCTCCTCCGAGGACCCCGAGGATCCCGAGGCTCCCGACGTCCCCGAGGACTCTGGTGACTCAGACACCGTCAGCCTCCTTTCCGTCACTCGAATTTCCGTCACTCTGAGTATCCGACCCGCCACTGACAACGAGCTCCCGCTCGCCCCGCGGCCTGCGGCGCGGCACCGGCGGCAGGGTCTGTCCGGGCAGCGGCGGCACCGGGAACCCGCCCGCCATCGGGTCGAACGGCGGCTTCGGTCCGGCCTCCGTCTCGGCGGCCCGGCCCTTCTTGTCGCGGAAGATGTCGGCGACGAAGGAGATCAGCAGGATCGCGATCACGGCCCCGGCCACGTACAGCACGATCCTCGTGAAGTCGTAGCCCTCGTTGCGCAGCGCCCGCACCGTCGCGACCAGCATCAGCCAGACCACGGAGACCGGGATCAGGACCTTCCAGCCGAGTTTCATCAGCTGGTCGTAACGGACCCGGGGCAGCGTGCCGCGCAGCCAGATGAAGAAGAACAGCAGCAGCTGGACCTTGAGGACGAACCAGAGCATCGGCCACCAGCCGTGGTTCGCGCCCTCCCAGAAGGTGCTGATCGGCCACGGGGCCCGCCAGCCGCCCAGGAACAGGGTCGTGGCGACCGCCGAGACGGTGACCATGTTGACGTACTCGGCGAGCATGAACATCGCGAACTTGATCGACGAGTACTCGGTGTTGAAGCCGCCGACCAGGTCGCCCTCGGACTCCGGCATGTCGAACGGGGCGCGGTTGGTCTCGCCGACCATCGTGACGATGTAGATGATGAACGAGACCGGCAGCAGCAGGATGAACCAGCGGTCCTGCTGCGCCTCCACGATCTTCGAGGTCGACATCGACCCGGAGTAGAGGAAGACCGAGGCGAACGCGGCGCCCATCGCGATCTCGTAGCTGATCATCTGCGCGCAGGAGCGCAGACCGCCCAGGAGCGGGTACGTCGACCCGGACGACCAGCCGGCCAGCACGATGCCGTAGATCCCGACCGAGGCGACGGCGAGGATGTAGAGCATCGCGATCGGCAGGTCGGTGAGCTGCATCGTGGTGCGGTGCCCGAAGATCGAGACCTCGTTGCCGGACGGGCCGAACGGGATCACGGCGATCGCCATGAACGCCGGGATGGCGGCGACGATCGGCGCGAGCACGTACACGACCTTGTCGGCCCGCTTGACGACCAGGTCCTCCTTCAGCATCAGCTTGATGCCGTCGGCGAGCGACTGGAGCATGCCCCAGGGACCGTGCCGGTTGGGGCCGATGCGCAGCTGCATCCAGGCGACGACCTTGCGCTCCCACACGATGGAGAAGAGCACGGTCACCATCAGGAACGCGAAGCAGAACACCGCCTTGATGACGACGAGCCACCACGGGTCGGTGCCGAACATCGACAGATCCTCGGCGGCGAGCACCGCACCGTGCGGTGCCGCGGCCAGTTGAGCGAAGGCACTCACGCCCCCACCTCCGGTGTGACGTCGGGAGTACCCGGTGCGGCGGGACCGATCCGGACCAGACCGCCGGGCCGGGCACCGGTGTCGGCCGGAACGCCCCGCCCGGCGGAGTTCAGCGGCACCCAGACCACCCGGTCCGGCATGTCGGTGACCTTCAACGGGAATGCGACGCTGCCCGCCGGGCCGGTGACGGCCAGCAGATCGCCGTCCTTCACACCCGTCTCGGCGGCGGTGGCCGCGGAGAGCCGGGCGACCACGGCGTGCCGGGTACCGGCCAGCGCCTCGTCGCCCTCCTGGAGCCGGCCCAGGTCGAGCAGCATCCGGTGGCCCGCGAGGATCGCCTCGCCGTCGCCGGGCCTGGGCAGCGGCCGCGCCGGCTCGTTCGGGTCGGTGGCGTGCGTACCGGTCCAGCCGCCGAGCCGGTCCAGCTCACGGCGTACGGACTTCAGGTCCGGCAGCGCGAAGTGACTGACCACATCAGCGCCTCCGGCGCGGGCCATCTCGTCGGCCAGCATGTGCAGCACCCGGGCGTCGCCCGGCGCGAGCGTGCGCGTCATCTGCTCGGGCTTCAGCGCCGCCTCGAACATCCGCGCCCGGCCCTCCCAATTAAGGAACGTCCCGGACTTCTCGGCCACCGCGGCAACCGGGAAGACCACGTCGGCGCGGTCGGTGACCTCGTTCGGCCGCTGCTCCAGGGAGACCAGGAAGCCGACCTGGTCCAGCGCCTCCAGGGCCCGTGCCGGGTTCGGCAGGTCCACGGTCTGGACCCCGGCGACGACCAGCGCGCCCAGTTCGCCGGTGGCCGCGGCCTCGACGATCTGGCCGGTGTCGCGGCCGAAGCGGGACGGGAGTTCGGCGACGCCCCAGGCGGCCGCCACCTCGTCCCTGGCCCGCGGGTCGGTCGCCGGACGGCCGCCGGGCAGCAGCGACGGGAGCGCGCCCGCCTCCACCGCGCCGCGCTCGCCGGCCCTGCGCGGGATCCACACCAGCGCGGCCCCGGTCGCGGTCGCCGTCCGTACCGCGGCGGTGAGCCCGCCCGGCACCCCGGCCAGCCGCTCGCCGACCACGATCACGGCGCCCTCGCTCCGCAGCGCCTCGGCAGCCGCGGCTCCGTCGCCGTCGAGTCCGACGCCGCCCGCGATCGCGTCCAGCCACTCGGTCTCGGTGCCGGGAGCGGCGGCCAGCAGCGTGCCGCCCGCCTTCTCCAGGCCCCGGGTGGCGTGCGAGGCGACGGCGTAGGTGCGCTGTCCGTGCTTGCGGTTCGCCTTGCGCAGCCGCAGGAAGACGCCGGGCGCCTCCTCCTCCGATTCGAACCCGACCAGCAGCACCGTCGGGGCCTTCTCCAGCGAGGTGTACGTGACACCCGCGCCGTCCAGGTCCCGGCCGCGCCCGGCCACGCGGGCGGCCAGGAAGTCGGCCTCCTCGCTGCTGTGGACCCGGGCCCGGAAGTCGATGTCGTTGGTGTCCAGCGCGATCCGGGCGAACTTGCTGTACGCGTAGGCGTCCTCGACGGTCAGCCGGCCGCCGGTGAGCACCCCGGTCCGGCCGCGCGCGGCGGAGAGGCCGGCGGCCGCGGCGGCCAGCGCCTCGGGCCAGCCCGCGGGTTCCAGGACGCCGTCCGCGTTGCGTACCAGCGGAGTGGTGAGCCGGTCCCGCTGCTGCGCGTAGCGGAAGCCGAAGCGGCCCTTGTCGCAGACCCACTCCTCGTTGACCTCGGGGTCGTTGGCGGCGAGCCGCCGCATGACCTTGCCGCGCCGGTGGTCGGTGCGGGTCGCGCAGCCGCCCGCGCAGTGCTCGCAGACCGACGGCGAGGAGACCAGGTCGAAGGGACGGGAGCGGAATCGGTACGCCGCCGAGGTCAGCGCCCCGACCGGGCAGATCTGGATGGTGTTCCCGGAGAAGTACGACTCGAACGGGTCGCCCTCGCCGGTACCGACCTGCTGGAGCGCGCCGCGCTCGATCAGCTCGATCATCGGGTCGCCCGCCACCTGGTTGGAGAACCGGGTGCAGCGCGCGCAGAGCACGCACCGCTCACGGTCCAGCAGCACCTGGGTGGAGATCGGGACGGGCTTCTCGTACGTCCGCTTCTTGCCGTCGAAGCGGGAGTCCGCGTCGCCGTGCGACATCGCCTGGTTCTGGAGCGGGCACTCGCCGCCCTTGTCGCAGACCGGGCAGTCCAGCGGGTGGTTGATGAGCAGCAGCTCCATCACACCCTTCTGGGCCTTCTCGGCGACCGGCGAGGTGAGCTGCGACCTGACGACCATGCCGTCGGTGCAGGTGATGGTGCAGGACGCCATCGGCTTGCGCTGGCCCTCGACCTCGACGATGCACTGGCGGCAGGCGCCGACCGGGTCGAGGAGCGGGTGGTCGCAGAAGCGCGGGATCTCGATGCCGAGGAGTTCGGCGGCCCGGATGACCAGGGTGCCCTTGGGCACGCTGATCTCGATGCCGTCGATGGTCAGCGTGACCAGGTCCTCGGGCGGGATGGCCGCCTCGCCGCCCCCGGAGGGCGCACTCGTGGTGACTGTCATGCGTTCACCCCCTGGTGAGCGTTCTTGTCGTCGGCCCAGACGGTCGACCTGGCGGGATCGAAGGGGCAGCCCTTGCCCGTGATGTGCTGCTCGTACTCCTCGCGGAAGTACTTCAGCGAGGAGAAGATCGGCGAGGCGGCGCCGTCGCCGAGGGCGCAGAAGGACTTGCCGTTGATGTTGTCGGCGATGTCGTTCAGCTTGTCGAGGTCGGACATCTGGCCCTTGCCGGCCTCGATGTCGCGGAGCAACTGGACGAGCCAGTAGGTGCCTTCGCGGCAGGGCGTGCACTTGCCGCAGGACTCGTGGGCGTAGAACTCGGTCCAGCGGGTGACGGCCCGCACCACGCAGGTGGTCTCGTCGAAGCACTGGAGCGCCTTGGTGCCGAGCATGGATCCGGCGGCGCCGACGCCCTCGTAGTCGAGCGGTACGTCGAGGTGCTCGTCGGTGAACATCGGGGTCGACGAGCCGCCCGGCGTCCAGAACTTCAGCCGGTGGCCGGGGCGCATCCCGCCGCTCATGTCGAGCAGCTGGCGCAGCGTGATGCCGAGCGGGGCCTCGTACTGGCCGGGGCCCGCGACGTGCCCGCTGAGCGAGTACAGCGTGAAGCCCGGGGACTTCTCGCTGCCCATCGACTTGAACCAGTCCTTGCCCCGGTTCAGGATCGCGGGAACCGAGGCGATGGACTCGACGTTGTTCACCACAGTGGGGCAGGCGTACAGACCGGCGACCGCGGGGAAGGGAGGTCGCAGCCGGGGCTGGCCACGCCGTCCTTCGAGAGAGTCGAGCAGCGCGGTTTCCTCACCACAGATGTACGCGCCGGCACCGGCGTGCACCGTGAGTTCCAGATCGAGCCCTGAGCCCAGGATGTTCGTCCCCAGATAACCCGCCTCGTACGCCTCTCGTACGGCCTCGTGCAGACGTCGCAGCACGGGGACGACCTCACCGCGCAAGTAGATGAACGCGTGCGACGAACGGATCGCGTAACAGGCGATCACGATGCCCTCGATGAGGCTGTGCGGGTTGGCGAACAGGAGCGGGATGTCCTTGCAGGTGCCCGGTTCCGATTCGTCGGCGTTGACGACCAGATAGTGCGGTTTGCCGTCGCCCTGCGGGATGAACTGCCACTTCATCCCGGTGGGGAAGCCCGCGCCGCCGCGGCCGCGCAGACCGGAGTCCTTGACGTAGGCGATCAGGTCGTCCGGCGCCATGGCGAGGGCCTTGCGCAGTCCCTCGTATCCCTCGTGGCGGTGGTAGGTGTCCAGGGTCCAGGATTCCGGCTCGTCCCAGAAGGCGGAGAGGACGGGGGCGAGCAGCTTCTCGGGGCTGTCCCCGTTGCCGCTTCCGTTGTCGTTGATCTCGGTCGTCAACGTCATCACTCCCCCTCCTCGGCGGTCGGGCCGGTCGGCTGGTCCGGGTCCTGCGGGGCGGTGTGGCCGGAATCGCCGTGCGGGCGCTCGCCGCGAGGGGCGACGACGCGCGGGTGCGGCTCCTCGCCCTTGGCGAGGCGGAGGCCGATCAGCGAGGCGGGGCCCGCGCCGCCGGACGCCTCGACGGCGCCGGGGCGCTCGTCGGGGAAGCCGGCCAGGATGCGGGCGGTCTCCTTGTACGAGCAGAGCGGGGCGCCGCGGGTGGGTTCGACGGTGCGCCCGGCGATCAGGTCGTCGACCAGGCGGGTCGCGCTCTCGGGCGTCTGGTTGTCGAAGAACTCCCAGTTGACCATCACCACGGGGGCGAAGTCGCAGGCCGCGTTGCACTCGATGTGTTCGAGCGTGATCTTTCCGTCCTCGGTCGTCTCGTCGTTGCCGACGCCGAGGTGCTCCTTGAGCCGGTCGAAGATCGCGTCGCCGCCCATCACCGCGCAGAGCGTGTTGGTGCAGACGCCGACCTGGTAGTCGCCGCTGGGCCTGCGCCGGTACATCGTGTAGAAGGTGGCGACCGCGGTGACCTCGGCGGTGGTGAGGCCGAGCAGCTCGGCGCAGAACGCCATGCCCGTACGGGAGACGTAGCCCTCCTCGGACTGCACCAGGTGCAGCAGGGGCAGCAGGGCGGAGCGGCTGCCGGGGTAGCGGGCGATCACCTCCTTCGCGTCCGCTTCGAGCCTGGCGCGCACCTCGGCCGGGTAGGCGGGGGCGGGGAGCTGCGGCATCCCCAGACTGACTTCCTGACGTGCTTCGGTCACCGGTCGACGCCTCCCATCACGGGGTCGATGGACGCGACGGCGACGATGACGTCGGCGACCTGGCCGCCCTCGCACATCGCCGCCATGGCCTGGAGGTTGGTGAAGGACGGGTCACGGAAGTGGACCCGGTAGGGGCGGGTGCCGCCGTCCGAGACGACGTGCACGCCGAGTTCGCCCTTGGGCGACTCGACCGCGGTGTACGCCTGCCCGGCCGGGACCCGGAAGCCCTCGGTCACCAGCTTGAAGTGGTGGATCAGGGCCTCCATGGAGGTGCCCATGATCTTCTTGATGTGGTCGAGCGAGTTGCCGAGACCGTCCGGGCCGAGCGCGAGCTGGGCCGGCCAGGCGATCTTCTTGTCGGCGACCATCACGGGACCGGGGGCGAGCCGGTCGATGCACTGCTCGACGATCCGCAGAGACTGGCGCATCTCCTCCAGGCGGACGAGGAAGCGGCCGTAGGCGTCGCAGGTGTCGGCGGTGGGGACGTCGAACTCGTACGTCTCGTACCCGCAGTACGGGTCGCTCTTGCGCAGGTCGTGCGGGAGTCCGGCCGAGCGCAGGATCGGGCCGGTGGCGCCGAGGGCCATGCAGCCGGTCAGGTCGAGATAGCCGACGTCCTGCATGCGGGCCTTGAAGATGGGGTTGCCGGTGGCGAGCTTGTCGTACTCCGGCAGGTTCCTCTTCATGGTCTTCACGAACTCGCGGAGCTGGTCGATCGCGCCGGGCGGCAGGTCCTGGGCGAGTCCGCCGGGGCGGATGAACGCGTGGTTCATGCGCAGGCCGGTGATCAGCTCGAAGAGGTCGAGAACGAGTTCACGATCACGGAAGCCGTAGATCATGATCGTGGTGGCGCCGAGCTCCATGCCGCCGGTGGCGATGCACACCAGGTGCGAGGAGAGCCGGTTGAGCTCCATCAGGAGCACGCGCAGGATGGTGGCCCGGTCGGGGATCTGGTCCTCGATGCCGAGGAGCTTCTCGACGCCCAGGCAGTACGCCGCCTCGTTGAAGAACGGCGTCAGGTAGTCCATGCGCGTGACGAAGGTGGTGCCCTGCGTCCAGTTCCGGTATTCGAGGTTCTTCTCGATACCGGTGTGGAGGTAGCCGATGCCGCAGCGGGCCTCGGTGACGGTCTCGCCGTCGATCTCCAGGATCAGCCGCAGAACACCGTGCGTGGACGGGTGCTGGGGGCCCATATTGACAATGATGCGCTCGTCGTCGGACTTGACGGCGGACTCGACGACCTCGTCCCAGTCGCCGCCGGTGACTGTATATACAGTCCCCTCGGTCGTGGCCCGGGGCGTTGCGTGGGGAGTAGACATCAGGAGTACGACCTCCGCTGGTCCGGAGCCGGGATCTGGGCGCCCTTGTACTCGACGGCGATGCCGCCGAGCGGGTAGTCCTTGCGCTGCGGGAAGCCCTGCCAGTCGTCCGGCATCATGATCCGGGTGAGAGCGGGGTGCCCGTCGAAGACGAGCCCGAAGAAGTCGTAGGCCTCGCGCTCGTGCCAGTCGTTGGTCGGGTAGACCGCGACGAGGGACGGGATGTGCGGATCGCTGTCCGGGGCCGACACCTCCAGGCGGATCAGCCGGCCGTGCGTGATCGAGCGCAGGTGGTAGACGGCGTGCAGCTCGCGGCCCTTGTCGCCGAGGAAGTGGACGCCGCTCACCCCCGTACAGAGCTCGAAGCGCAGCGCCGGGTCGTCGCGCAGGGTCTGTGCGACCCGGACGAGGTGCTCGCGGGCGATGTGGAAGGTGAGCTCGCCGCGGTCGACGACGGTCTTCTCGATGGCGTTGGCGGGAAGCAGGTCCTGTTCCTCCAGGGCCCCTTCCAGCTCGTCCGCGACTTCGTCGAACCAGCCGCCGTACGGACGGGAGGTGGCGCCCGGCAGGGTCACGGTGCGGACGAGGCCGCCGTAGCCGGAGGTGTCGCCGCCGTTGTCGGCGCCGAACATGCCCTTGCGTACGCCGATGACCTCGCCGGTGTCCGTGCGCGGCGCGGGCACACCGTTGTTGTTGCTCTGTTCGTCGTGGTTGTCGTTCCCGCTCATCGCAGCAGCCCCTTCATCTCGATCAGGGGCAGTGCCTTGAGTGCCGCGTCCTCCGCCTCGCGGGCGGCCTCCTCCGCGTTGACCCCGAGCTTGGAGCCCTGGATCTTCTGGTGGAGCTTGAGGATCGCGTCCATCAGCATCTCGGGCCGCGGCGGACAACCGGGCAAATAGATGTCAACAGGAACAATATGATCAACACCCTGCACAATGGCGTAATTGTTGAACATTCCGCCCGATGATGCGCAAACCCCCATGGAGATCACCCACTTGGGGTTGGGCATCTGGTCGTAGACCTGACGCAGGACGGGCGCCATCTTCTGGCTGACCCGTCCTGCGACGATCATCAGATCCGCCTGCCGCGGCGATCCGCGGAAGACCTCCATGCCGAAACGGGCCAGGTCGTAGCGCCCGGCCCCGGTCGTCATCATCTCGATGGCGCAACAGGCGAGGCCGAAGGTGGCGGGGAAGACGGAGGACTTCCGTACCCAGCCGGCGGCCTGCTCGACAGTGGTCAGCACGAAGCCGCTGGGCAGCTTCTCTTCGAGTCCCATGGTGTGCCCCTCAGCCCCTCAGTCCCATTCCAGGCCGCCGCGACGCCACACATACGCGTAGGCGACGAAGACGGTGAGCACGAAGAGCAGCATCTCCACGAGCCCGAAGATCCCCAGGGCGTCGAAGGTGACCGCCCAGGGATAGAGGAAGACGATCTCGATGTCGAAGACGATGAAGAGCATCGCCGTCAGGTAGTACTTGATGGGGAAGCGGCCGCCTCCGGCCGGAGTGGGTGTGGGTTCGATACCGCACTCGTACGCTTCGAGCTTTGCCCGGTTGTACCGCTTGGGGCCGATAAGCGTGGCCATGACCACGGAGAAGATCGCAAACCCTGCCCCGAGGGCGCCGAGCACGAGGATGGGCGCGTAGGCATTCACGCTCCTCGCTCCTTCCAGTCGTCCTTGACCGTTGGACCGCATCGGGCGACCGGCTCGCCACCTCACCAAGATCGTGCACATGTGAGGCAGTTCACAAGCCCGACTGCCCCGCATCCTATGCCCGCCATCCTGTGATCTGCGACACGGGGTACGACAACGCCTTTGTGATCTCCACCACCTGACGAAGGATCATGAAGTCGGATGAGCGGTGATCTTCACACGCGAAGCGGCCGAGTGATCACGAGACGTGACATCCGATGCTGTTACCGCTGGTCAAACGGCTGTCGCTCTATCAAGAGATGGCCATGCCAAGCAAATTGGCGGTGGACAGGACAGGGTGATAGAGGAATCCTCCCGATCTTGGTCTCGCCGGACGCCCCGCACCCCTCCCTCGGCCCGCCAGGGTCCTCCCGGCCACCCGAACCTCACCCGGGAGAGGGGCCGCGGGTAGCGAAGTGGACGCGCGAGAGCATTTCCGACCTTCGGTGTGAACGGGACATCTCCCTTCACCCGGAGCCGCCTTGGCCGCATGGCGCATAACCGCCCCTCACCCCGCATCCACAATGTGACCTGCGTCACTTCATCAATGCCCCCACAAAAGCGGGCTTGGCCATCGGTGTGAGCGGATGGTAGGCGGCGGGCAATTCGGGCGTATTGCCGAAAGACCGTGATCACAGCCGTGTTCAACCATGCCCGTTTTGCCCGTTACGGCGTCAATAAGGGTCCTCGGAAAGCGGATTCACAGATTCCGTACGTAACTGTGTCGCAACACACGTTTCTTGATGGGAACCCCAGGGCCCTGATAGCGCTAGTACTCATGTCCCACACCGCTCACATACCCAGCCACCGGAAGCCCCGCCGAAACGCCTCGAAGACGGCGCTGCGGGCCGGAGTTGCCGGTGGCGTCCTCAGCACCATCGCGGTCGCAGGCGCTGCCGGTCCGGCCCAGGCCGAGCCGGTGACCCAGACCATCGAGATGCCCACCATCACCTCCGGGCTCTCCACCGCCGTCGCCGCGTCCGCCCAGGCCACGCAGCAGGTCGCCCAGGACCTGCAGACGCAGGCCCAGGAGGACGCCGCAGCCGCCACCGCGGCCAAGGCCGCCAAGAAGGCCAAGGCCGAGGCGGTCCGCAAGGCAGAGGCCAAGAAGAAGGCGGAGGCGGCCGCCAAGGCCAAGGCGGAGGCCGCCGAGCGCGCCTCCCGCACCACCGCCCGCACGACGCTCAGCGCGACCTCCGGCTCCAGCACCGGTACCGCCGCGTCCACGTCCTCCTCTTCTTCCTCCTACTCCTCGAACGCGACCGGCTCCGCCGCCGCGGTCATCGCCTTCGCGCAGGCCCAGGTCGGCGACGCGTACGTGCCCGGCGGCACCGGCCCCAACTCGTGGGACTGCTCCGGCCTCGTCCAGGCCGCGTTCCGTTCGGTCAACATCGACCTGCCGCGCGTCTCGCAGTCCCAGTCCACCGCCGGCACCCAGGTCTCGCTGAGCAACCTCCAGCCGGGCGACATCCTGTACTGGGGCGGCGCGGGCAGCGCGTACCACGTCGGGATCTACGTGGGCAACGGCCAGTTCGTCGGCGCGCAGAACTCCAGCACCGGTGTGGTGCAGCGTCCGCTGTCCTACGACCCGCCGTCCGGCGCGGTCCGCGTCCTCTGATTCGGCGCGACCTTCTGGGTTCACGGATTCACAAGCGCCTTCCCGGCGCCCGTTGAAGGGCCGTCACTCCCCCGCTCGGGAGCGACGGCCCTTCAACGTTTCCGGTCCTCCGGCGAGAAGCACCCGGCTTCCAGCACCCGGCCTCCAGTGCCTGGCCCCCAGCGCCCGGCCTCCGGCGAAAAACCGACGTCGACCCCGGCCGAAGCCGTTGACGTCGCGAACCTGCCGGACTCCGTCCACCGCCGCTTGTGAACTGGGGCGAACAGCCCCCGCGTCACCGAGCACAGGACGGCATCCGCCATGAACCCCACCGCGGCCACCACCCCCTCCGAACACACCGCCCTCCCGGCCCGCACCCCTTTACGCGGCCGGCTCGCCGTCCTCTCCGTCATGCTGGGCATCTTCTCGATCGTCACCACCGAAATCCTGCCCATCGGCCTGCTCACGTCGATCGGGTCCGACTTCGCCGTCTCGGACGGCACGGCGGGCCTGATGATGACCGTGCCCGGACTCCTCGCCGCCGTCTCCGCGCCCCTGGTCACGGTGGCGACGGCGCGCGTCGACCGGCGTCTGATGCTCGCCGCCTTCATGCTCCTGCTGACCCTGGCCGACTTCCTCGTCGCCGCCGCGACCGACTACCGCCTCGTCCTGGTCTCCCGAGTGCTGGTCGGGATCACCATCGGTGGCTTCTGGTCCATCGGGGCCGGACTGGCGGGCCGGCTGGTCCGCCCGGCGTCGGCCGCCCGCGCGACAGCGGTGATCTTCTCGGCCGTCCCGCTGGGCTCCGTACTCGGTGTCCCCGCCGGTACGTTCATCGGCGGCCTGGCCGGCTGGCGGACGGCCTTCGTGGTCCTGGGGGCGCTCGGCGTGGGCGTACTGGCCCTGATGCTCCTGGTGGTTCCGCCCCTTCCGCCGGCGCGGGTCACCCGCGCGAGCCTGCTGCGCACCGTGCTCGTCCGACCCGGCACCCGGTTCGCCCTGCTCATCACCTTTCTCATCGTTCTGTCCCACTTCGCGACGTACACCTATGTCACCCCCTTCCTGGAACGGGTCACACACGCCGGTCCGGGGCTGATCACGGTGTTCCTGCTGATCTACGGCGCCGCCGGGATCGTCGGCAACTTCGTCGGCGGCGCACTCGTGACCCGCCGCCCGCGCCTCGCGGTCTCCCTGGCCGCGGGCCTGATCGCCACCGCGACCGCGCTGCTCCCGGTCCTGGGCAGGTGGGAGGCCGGGGCCGTCGCGCTGCTGATCGCCTGGGGTGTCGCCTACGGTGCGGTGCCGGTCTGCTCGCAGACCTGGTTCGCCGGGGCCGCACCCGACGCACCCGAAGCGGCGTCCGTCCTTTTCACCGCGTCCTTCCAGGCGACCTTCGCCCTCGGCGCCCTGACGGGCGGAGCCGTCCTGGACCACGTGTCCGTGTCGGCGGTCATGGTGCTGGGCGGCGCGGTCGCGGCTCTCGCGGTTGTCACGGTGGCCGTGGCGGGACCACGCTCCGGGAGCCTCGGTGTCCGGGGGCGGCGATGAACGCACCGTCCTCAAGCGGAGGCCATGCCCCGTACGTGGTGGGGAGAACCCCACCACCGCGTGCAGTGCTGGCACCCCGATGGATCAGGGGGGCCGCTTTACTGTGCGTATCACCTGCTGACGTCACGATGTTTACATGCAGCAAACCCACGCTCATTCGCCCGGTCGCGGTCGCGATTCATTCATAGACGTCATCAGAGCGCTATGCGTGCTGGCCGTGATTTCCCAGCACTGGCTCATGCCCGTACTGGCCTACGAGAGTGGGCATTTGAGCACCGGGAATGCGCTCGCGAGCCCCGGCTGGTGGATTGTCACCTGGCTGACGCAGGTCATGCCGATGGTTTTCTTCGCCGGCGGCGCCGCCAATTTCTTCTCGTTCCGATCTGTGAAATCGGTGAACACCTGGCTCCGGAGCAGAATCGCGCGGCTCCTGGTGCCGGTCGTCCCCCTGGCAGCCGTGTGGCTGTTGCTGCCCCACGTGTTGATCGGCGCGGGGCTGCCGGAGCAGCCGGTGCTGATGGCGGGCAAGATAGCCGGCCAACTGCTCTGGTTCCTCGCCGTCTATGTGCTCGTGGTGGCGCTCACCCCGGTGATGTTCAAGTTGTACCGCCGGTACGGCTGGCGTGTGATCGGAGTCCTCGGCGCCTGTGCCCTGCTCGTCGATGTGCTGCGCTTCGAGTTCAGCCCCGCGATCGGATTCCTGAACGCCCTGTTCGTCTGGCTGGCGGCCCACCAGTTCGGCTTCCACTACGCCGACGGCGGCCTGCGCATGCGGAACGCGTGGGTGTCGTCGGGTCTGGCCGCGGTCGGCTTCGGACTCACCGCGGCCGCCGTGTTCTTCGGCCCCTACCCGGCGTCCATGATCGGGATGCCCGGGGCCCCGGTCTCCAACATGAGCCCGCCGACCGCGTTGATGATGTCGCTGACCATCGGCCAGCTCGGACTCTGGCTTACGCTCAAGCCGGCGATAACGCGATTCGCGGAACGCCCCATGGCCACCTCCGTACTTCAGTGGTGCGGGGCCCGTTTCATGACGCTGTATCTCTGGCACATGCCCGCGCTCGTGATGACGGCGGGAATCGCAATTGTCGGACTCGGATTCGCGACGCCGACGCCCGGCAGCCCGATGTGGTTCGCGGTGGCACCGCTGTGGGTCGGCGTTTCGGGATTCTTCCTGGTCAGCTTCACTCGAATTTTCGGCCGGTTCGAATTCCGTCGCCCCTCCGGTGCGGCATCGGAAATGAGCCTCGGCAAGGTCGTTCTCGCGGCCGTGCTTTCCGCCGGCGGTCTCCTCGGACTCGCCGCGCAGGGTTTCATCTCCCCCGGAAACCCGCTCGGTCCGGTGCTCTGCGTGGCGCTGGTGCTGACCGGACTGCTCGTCGTACGGGAGAAGACCGCCCCGAAGGCCGACGCCGCGCAGGGCATTCGCACCGTGCCCGTTCAGCCGGTGGTACGCCATGAAGGTGCCCGGGTTCTTTCCCGGCAGGGCAGCTGATGAGGGCCGCCTCGCGTACGGCGCCCGCGCGCCCCGTACGCGAGGCGGCTCTCCCGCTTCCGCGTCTCATGAGCCGCCGGCTGCGAGCTGCTGCCGGACCAGGCAGACCAATCCGTCGATGAGAGGGCCGGGCTCAAGGGACGGGTCGAGCGACCGCTGGAGCAGGTATCCGTCGATCGCCGCCGTGAGGGTGACGGCGAGGGAGAGCGGATGCGCGACCCCCCGCTCCGCGAACCAGTCGCACAGCCGCTGCCGCAGCTCGGCCAGCAGGGCGGCGATCTCTGCACGCAGCTCGTCGTCCCGGCTCGCGGCGACGAGGGACTCGTACAGCAGCAGCAGTTCCGGATCACGGGGATCGTTGGCGGACAGCGCACGGAGCATGGTTTCCACGGCCACGGCCGGATCCTCCTGCGCCAGCGCCTCGCCGATCCGGTCGAGGAAGAACGTCCGGATCTTCCGTACCGCGGCGATGCGCCGGAGTTCACCGATGCTCCCCACGTGGTAGTGGATCACTCCGGTGTTCACCCCCGCGCGCTCCGCCACCCGCCGGCTGCTCACATCGCCCCAGCCCAGCTCAGGGATGAGGGAGGCCGCGGCTTCGATGATCTTCTCGCGCGTGTCCGTCCGGCGCGAGGGGCTCGTCGACCCGCTCATCACAGCCGCACCCCCTGGATCGCGATCACGGCGATCACACCGGCCGAGGCCAGCGCGATCGCTTCGAGGACGAGCAGCTGCACCGGCAGGGGGTCGGGCACGACGGGGAAGACCGCGCCGAGGTCCGCCGCGAAAACCGCGATGTAGCCCAGGCTCAGCACCAGTGCCGCCACGAAGGCCCAGTGCTGACCGGCCATGGCGAACCCGGCCACCACGAAGCTGGCGAGCCCCAGGGAGGTCAGATACACGTTGAAGCTGTTGTACTGCCACCGCGGAAGCGGGGAGAAGTCCCTCGTGTCGATCAGCTTCCCCGGGACCATGGGAATCAGCAGAAGCGCCTCCCAGACCAGCAGTGCCGCGATCACGGTCCCCAACAAGGATTGGTTCATCACACTCTCCGATACGTGTACGTGCGGGAGTCTCCGTCTGTTTGGACGATAGTCCTGGACGGTCGTCCAAATCAAATGGAGAGGCGAGTCGCGCTCGCGGCGGAGAGGGTGAACCACACCGTCTTCGAGTGCGGTGACCGCGCCCCGTACGCGGTGGTCCCCCACCGGGCGGCGAGCGCGTCGACCAGGAACAGTCCCCGGCCGCCCTCGTCCGCGCCGGGGGTGCGCGGGGGCGGCGGCACAGGCAGGTGGCCGGGTTCGTCGTCCGCCACGTACACCGTCACCTGCCGGCGGTTGACGGTGACCTCCACCCGGATCTGCGGCGAGTCCGTATGGCAGTACGCGTTGGAGACGACCTCGCTCACACAGAGCCGGGCGTCGTCGACGAGGGGGGCGTGCCCGGCGGCCCAGAGCACCGTAGCCACGAAGTCCCGCACGATCCTGGGGGCGGTGGGGGCGTTCGGCACGACGAGCCGGTATCGCTCGCCGCGCCGGGGGAGGTAGGGGGTGGGTGACGGAGGGGCGGTTACGGGGGTCATGGCGCGGTCTCCCTGCGTGAGGCGGGCTCCGGGGCGTCGTGCGGTGGGCGCGGTCCGTGGCATTGGCCGACTCCCACGAGCGTTCAACTCGC
This sequence comes from Streptomyces sp. NBC_00376, assembly GCF_036077095.1. Lineage (NCBI taxonomy): Bacteria > Bacillati > Actinomycetota > Actinomycetes > Kitasatosporales > Streptomycetaceae > Streptomyces > Streptomyces sp. NBC_00376. Next base: position 3,731,122 of record NZ_CP107960.1, read on the forward strand.
TTGCGGGTGGCTGCACTTCGGTCCGGTCGAGCCTCAGCTCGACATGACGGGACGCTAGGGCACAACAATGGGACGGCGCAACAGTGTGACATCCGTAGCACCCATACGAGTGGACCAGTGGCCCGGTTGGGCGGCACACTCGTACCCGCACGAAGGGGAGGGTCCATGCCACCAAGGAGCTACCCGACCGCCAGGCAGCGGCGGTTGGGTGCGGAACTTCGCAAGCTGCGCGAGCGTGCGGGGATGTCCGGGAGCGAGGCGGCCGCGTACCTGGGCGGCGAGCGAGCCCAGATCAGCCACATCGAGTCCGGCCGCTACGGAGTGAGCAGCGAACGGGTACGCCGGCTCGCAGCTCACTACTCGGCCACCGACAAGCACCTGGTCGACGCCCTGGCCGAGATGGCCGAGGAACGCACCAAGGGATGGTGGGACGACTACCGCGGAATACTCTCGCCCGGATTCCTGGACCTGGCCGAGCTTGAGCACAAGGCGTCCTACATCCGAGCCATCCAGATGCTCATCATCCCTGGCGTGTTCCAGACGGAGTCGTATGCACGGGCCATCATCCGGAGCGGGATCACCGACCTTCCCGCCAACGAACTGAACGCCCGCGTCGAGCACCGCACCAGACGGCGCGACATCTTCGACCGCCCCAGGCCGACCCCGTTCGAGGCGTTCATCCATGAGGCCGCGTTGCGGATGCGGTACTGCGACCCCGAAACAATGCGGGCGCAACTCGCCTTCCTGCACGAGGTTTCCACCTGGCCGTCCGTGACGATCCGCATCATCCCGTTCACCAGGCAGATCACCGGTTCAGTGCACTCGACGCTGTACGCCGGGGCCGAAATTCCGGCACTCGACACCGTTCAGCTTGACAGCGCCTTCGACGCGGGCTTCCTAGACGCCGAGGCCCAGCTGGCGCGATATCGAGCCCTCCTCGACTCCATCGAGTCCATCTCTCTCGACACGGAGGAGTCCGCACAATTCATTCAACACATCGCACAGGAAATGTGAGTCCACCCGCATGACCGACGCAATCAACTGGCAGAAGTCCTCGTTCTCCGGAGCGGACAACAATCAGAGCTGCATCGAGCTGGCACCTGTCGACGGCTCGATCAAGATGCGCGAGAGCGATGACCCCGACATCGTCGTCACCACGAGCGTCGCCAAGCTGCGCGCATTCGTGCTCGGCGTGAAGGCCGGGGAGTTCGACCACCTGATCTGAGCACGGCCCGCAAGCGCCCTCCGGTTCGAACACCGGGGGGCGTTCTGCATATCCGGCGCAACATAGGGACGTCACACTGTTGCACCGCAGCCACCCGTAACGCTACCGTCGCTCTGCGTCGCCGCGCCGCGGAGGCCATCCGCCCCCGCCTGCCGCGCCGCGCCACAACTCCCCCTGCCCGCACGCCATTTGGCGTGCCCGCCGTGATCGGACGGTCGACGATGCGTACGCCCTTCACCCTCTTACAACCAGCCGTCGAGCGCGGCTACCGGTTCGAGGCCCTCCGCTACGGCCCCGCCACCGGCTTCGTCCCCGAGCCGGTCGTCCTGCGCATCATGGCCACGCCCCAGGAGGCCGTCCGCGCCATCCGCGTCCAGCTCCGGGCGAACCACCTCTTCGGTCTCACACCCCGCGAACTGATCCGCGCCCACCACTGGGCGGACCGGGGCGGCTGGGTGCAGGCGCTGGGGGCACTCCATCGCGGCGAACCCTGCGGGTTCACGCTCCTGCTGCGGGGTGGTCGGCACATCGAGTGGCACGTCCGCCCACTGACGTACGTATCGCTCGACGCCCGCACCCACCACCGCCCCGCCCCACGCCCCGTCGCACAGAAATCCGCATGAGTTAGGCTCGCCGGGGCGCAGCGAGGGCATCGATCGGGCTCAGGTATCGGCCCGCTGGGCCGGAATGTGAGGCCGCCCGTGCGGGACTACTTGCTCATGCTGTTCATCACGGCGGCCGTGACACATCTCCTGACCGGCCCCGTTCGGAAGTTCGCCATCACGATCGGGGTGGTCCCCGAGGTCCGGGCGCGCGACGTCCACCGCGAGCCCACTCCGCGTCTGGGCGGCATGGCCATGTTCGGTGGGCTGCTGGCCGGAATGCTGGTCGCCTCCCACCTGCCGCACCTGGAAGAGATCTTCACCGAGAGCTCGACGCCACGGGCGTTGCTGTCCGGCGCGGCACTGATCTGTCTGCTCGGCGTACTCGACGACAAATGGGGCGTCGACGCGCTGGTCAAGCTCGGCGGTCAGGTACTCGCCGCCGGGGTGATGGTGTTCCAGGGGCTGACGATCCTCTGGCTCCCGGTGCCGGGCACCGACGGGATCTACCTCTCCGACTGGCAGGGCACACTGCTGACCGTGGGGCTGATCGTCGTGTCCATCAACGCGGTGAACTTCGTCGACGGGCTGGACGGGCTGGCCGCGGGCACAGTGGGCATCGCGGCGTCGGCGTTCTTCCTGTACGCGTACCGGCTCTGGTACGGCTACGGCATCGAGGCCGCCGCGTCCACCACGCTGCTCTCCGCGATCCTGGCGGGCATGTGCCTGGGGTTCCTGGTCCACAACTCGCATCCGGCCCGGATCTTCATGGGTGACTCGGGCTCGATGCTGCTCGGCCTGCTCATCGCCGGGTGCGCGGTCTCCGTGACCGGCGAGGTCGACCCGAGCCTCCTCAACCAGTCGATGGACGGCAGGTCCGGTTCGGCCGCGATGGTGCCGGTCTACATTCCGCTGATGCTGCCGCTGTCCGTCATCGCACTGCCCGTCGCGGACCTCGTGCTCGCCGTCATAAGGCGTACGTGGAACGGAATGTCCCCCTTCGCCGCCGACAAGGGCCACCTCCACCACCGCCTGCTCCAGCTCGGCCACTCGCACCGCCGGGCCGTGCTGCTCATGTACTTCTGGTCGGCACTGTTCTCGTTCGGGATCGTGGCCTACTCGGCACGGGGCGCCAAGTCCTGGATGCTCTTCGGGGTCGCGTTCGTCTGCGCGGTGGGCCTGTTCCTGCTGCTCCAGCCCCGCTACGAGTCCGGCCTCACCCGGCGCCTGCTGCCGCGCAGGCCCGGGGGCCGCGTGGTCGCCACCGGCGGACGACGCGCCGACTCCGACGCTGATGCCCACGCCGACGAGGAGCGCCGGGTGTCGTCCAGGTGACCGTGGCGCTCCGACCGCCGGACGTCGCAAGGGCGCGGACCGGGCCGGGGATCCCGGCCGGTCCGCGCTCCCGCGTAAGCGGCACACGGCTCAGCTGCCGCGGTACGTCGTGCAGTTCCACGGCGTACAGATCACCGGCACGGGGAAGTGCTGCGTCGCGTCGAACACCGTGTAGCGCACGGGCACTTGATCGATGAACGGCGGGCCCGACAGCTTCCCCTTGAGCCCGTCGTAGTACTCATCGACATGGAACAGCAGCTCGTATCCAGAACGCGCGTCGACATTCCGGCCATTTCGCCACCTTCGGGGGCGGGTTAGCAGCCTCGGCAGTAGGAACAGTTGACGAGATCGCCTCCGCTGCGCGGACGCGCGGGCAGGAGCGAGAGGCAAGCAGCGACGAGTGGTACACAAACCCGGGGCCGGCTCGACAGGTGCCGACCAGCCATCCCGGAAGCCGAACTGCGCTCTGCGCGTGGTAACTCGGTTGCGATGGGCTTGGCCGCCTGGGCCAAGATGCCTACATGAGCCGAGAGACGGATGACGTACGCGAAGCGATCGTAGGCGAGCTGCGCCTTATGGACCCCAGGGTGCGCATGTCACGTGCGGTTGCCCGACAGCTACTGGATCCGGACTTCGTAGAGGTCGGCGCTTCGGGGCGGCGGTGGGCGTATGACGAGATGCTTGCCGCGCTGCCCGAGCTGGACGGTGCGACAGAGAGTGGTCCGTGCTACGAGCCCTCGGAGATCACCGGTGTCCAACTGGCACCCGGGCTGGTGCACCTCACCTACGAGACCACGATGGACGGAGACCGGGCACGGCGGAGTTCACTCTGGCGCAAGCAGGGTGGGGCCGCAACGTGGCAGATGTACTACCACCAGGCCACACCCATCCCGGAAAACGATCACTAAGTAGCTGATCCCCACGCCGGGTTCATCCCTTGGTCGCGCACCCGCAGACTTTTGGCGGACGCCCGTCCCCGCACCCGCTCAGCAGACTTGCGGCACTACGCGAACCGCCGACCATTCGGGGAGTCAGAGTGCATCGCGACGAATGCAGCAGGGGAATCAGTCGGGCGAAGTTCCTGGCCGGGGCGGGAGCGATCGGGGCCGCGGCGGCCACCGGACCGCTCCTCGCCGGCGCCCCCGCCTCAGCGGCCACGACCGACCCACGGGACGGGCACCGCATCGGGAACGGGAACGGGAACGGCAAGGGGCTGACGCATCGAGGGATCTGCTACACGATCGGCGCGGGCGAAACCCCCGGCACCGGGTGGAGCACCGCCCGTATGCGCAAGGACCTCCGTGCCATCAGGAACGACATGCCCGCCACCTCGATCGAGGTGGCGGGCGACGGCGTCGACCGCCACAACGCCACCGCGACCGAGGCCGCCGAGCTCGGCCTGCACATCTGGCTCCAGCCGACCCTGGGTGACCGCCCCGCGCCGGAGATCCTCGACCACCTCGCGGAGACCGGCCGGCACCTGGAGCGGCTGCGCCGCCAGGGCGCGCGGGCCGATCTGAGCGTGGGGTGCGAGTTCTGGCTGTTCGTGCCGGGCATCGTGCCCGGCGACGACGCACAGGAACGGATCCGCAATCTGATGGCCGGGAACTTCGACCCGGAGCAGATGATGCGCCGCCTGTCCGAGTTCACGGCACGGGCCGCGGCGGTCGGACGGTCGGTCTTCGGCGGCAAGCTCTCGTACGCGGCCGCGCAGGACGACGAGGTCGACTGGAACCTCTTCGACATCGTGGGCATCGACTACTACTCGTACTTCCCCGACCGCGCGGACTACGTGCGCGAGCTGCGCTCGTACCTGCGCTGGGGCAAGCCGGTGGCGATCACGGAGTTCGGCACGTGCACGTACGCGGGGGCGCCCCAGCAGGGCGGCATGGGATGGGACACCATCGACTACACCAAGCAACCGCCGGAGATCAAAGGCGACTTGGTACGCAGTGAGCGCACCCAGGCCGCCTATCTCACCGAACTCCTCGGCGTCTTCGAGGAAATGGGCCTGTACGTCGCGATGGCCTTCGAGTTCATCACCGCCGACGCCCCGCACTCCCCCGTCCCGCGCTACGACCTGGACATGGCGAGCTACGCGGTCGTGAAGCCGATCAAGGACCGGTTCGACGACCCGGAGTCCGACTGGCACTGGGAACCGAAGCAGGCCTTCCACGCGCTGGCCCGGTGCTACGGGCGGGCGGGTCGCCACTGACTGGCGTCGGTGGGAATGACACCCTGCCGACGGGGTCATCGCGCCCATTCACTGTTACACCAGGGACTGTTGGGACTTCCGCAGGATATTGAACAATGATTCAATCCTTGCTGAGCCGGTTGGAGCGCCACCCAGGAGTCGCGGCAGGGCCGCGCTTCGTCGAGCCACGGCCGCGACCGTATGTGGAGAATCCTGCAGTGAACCTGACGTGGATGCTGGAAAGGTCGGCTCGCACCTGCGCCGCGAAGCCCGCCGTGGTTTCCGACCTGGGCTCGATGACCTACGCCGAGCTGCTCTCGGCTTCGAAGCGCGCGGCTGCCGTACTGCGTGACCGCGGTGTGCGGCCGGGCGACCGCGTGGGCGTGATGATGTACAACACTCCTGCCTTCGCCGTGGCGGCGTTCGGCATCTGGCGGGCCGGTGCGGCACTGGTGCCCATCAACCACAAGCTCACCGCACACGAGGTGGCGTACGTCGTCGGGCACGCGAAGGTGCGCTTGGCGATCGTGGCGGAGGAACTGGCCGGGCGCGTGTGCGAAGGGGCCCCCGATGTCGTCGCTCTCACCACGAGCGACACCGGCAGTGGCGAGTTCGACCTGTGCGTCGCGCAGGCACAGGAGTGGCACGGCGTGAAGGTCGGGCCCGACGCCGTCGCGCAGGTGCTCTACACCTCCGGAACGACCAGTGCGCCCAAGGGATGTCTCCACTCGCACCGCGGCCTGTCCAGTGTGCCCGCGTACACCACCGCGGCCACGGGTCTGCGCCGCGACGACCGGTTCCTCATCGCGATGCCGATCTGGCACGCGGCGCCCCTGAACAACTGGTTCCTGTCCATGATCTACCTGGGCGGCACCGTGGTCCTGCTCAAGGAGTACCAGCCCCTCGCCTTCCTCGAAGCCGTCCAGAAGCACCGGGCCACGGCGTTCTTCGGCGCCCCCATCGCCTACCTCGCCCCGCTGAAGACACTGGAAGCGGCGGGGCGTGACCTGTCCGGCTTCGATCTGTCGAGCATGCGGCTGTGGGCCTACGGCGGTGCGCCCCTGGGAGCGCGGACCGTACGGATGCTCCAGGAAGCCTACGGATCAGACCGCTTCTACCAGGTGTACGGGATGACCGAAATGGGCCCGGTCGGCTCCGCTCTCTACCCCGAGGAGCAGGTCACCAAGGCCGGGTCGATCGGTGCGGGGGGAATGCCCGGCGTGGACATCCGTGTGGTCGGGCCCGACGGCTCCGATGCCCGCGCCGGCCAGACCGGGGAGCTGTGGCTGCGCTCGGGCACGCGGATGATCGGCTACCTCGACGACCCGGTGGCGACGGAGCGCGCGTTCGACGGCGACTGGTACAGGTCCGGGGATCTGGCACGCGTCGACGAGGACGGTTACCTGTTCATCGTCGACCGGCTCAAGGATGTGGTCATCACCGGCGGCGAGAACGTCTTCTCCCCCGAGGTGGAGGAGGCGCTGCGCCAGCATCCGGCGGTCCAGGACTGCGCCGTCATCGGCCGGCCGCACGAGGAGTGGGGAGAGACCGTCGTGGCCGTCGTGGAGGCGAACGCGGCCGTGACACTCGATGAGTTGCGCGGGTTCCTCGCCACGACGCTGGCCAAGTACAAGATCCCCCGGGAACTGGTGGTCCTGCCGTCCCTTCCTCGCACTCCCTCCGGCAAGGTGATGAAACACGTCCTGCGCGAGCAGGCGCTGCCGGGTGAGCACTGACCGCACCGCGCCGCACCCACACGGGTGAACAGGGCGGCCCCTGACGCGGGGACGGATGTCTTCTCGCCAGGGGCCGGGGAGACGGCGATGGGCGGCCGTCCGCCGTCAGTCCTCCTGCGCCGGGCGCTCGCCCGCCGTCACGATCGTCCCTTGCGCCACGGCGACCAGGCGCTCGTCCCCCTCCGGGGACGCAACGTAGATGGAGCACTGGCACACGGCCTGCCGCCGGGTGGTGGCCGTTGCCTGCGCGCGGGCGATGACGACGTCGCCGACCGCCGGCTTGATGTAGTTGATCTTGTATTCGGCGGTGAGCGCATCGCCTCCCAGGGCGAGTCCTCCCGCGAACGTCAGCGCGTTGTCCGCCAGATAGCTGAGGACTCCTCCGTGCACGAAGCCGTGCTGCTGCTGGATCTCGGGCCGGTTGGAGATGCGGATCTCGGCCGAGCCGGGCCCTACCGAGGTGAGTTCGGCGCCCAGGAACATGCTGAAGGGCTGGGCCTTGAAGATGCCGTGCGCGAAATCGCTGAGGTCCGTGGTCATGAGTGCTGTCCTGTCGTCGCGCGGGTGGTGGCCGAAGTGTCGGCGGTCTCGCCCGGACCGCTGAGCCGCTCATCTATGTTGTTCTGGAATATCGCGAGCAGGCCCTCCGCGAGTCCCAGGACGTGGTGATCGCTGCCGCCGTGGAGGAGGTGGCGTTGCACGTCCTCGGCGATGGCGAAGTCCTCCTGGTCGAACACGGTGTCGTTGGTGAACCGGAACCGCTTCTCCAGGGAACTCTGCCCGGCGGAACCGGCGAAGTCCTCGGCCCGGTAGAGCATCTCGTGGGTCCAGATCGTCCGGTCGGGGCTCAGCGGCCAGAACGTGTTGATGGACACGTAGTCGGGATGCAGGATGAAGAAGGTGTTGGGGAAGAGCGTGTAGTACACGGAGGCGTAGTCGAGGATGCGCCACTCCTCCTCCGGCTTGAGGGCGGTCTCACCAATGTTGGTGCGCGCCGCGGACAGCCGGATGTGCGGCCCGTCGCTGTCGTGGGCGATCACGCCCCTCTTGAAGGCGGCCGCGAGCGTCTCCCGGTGGAGGTAGGGGACGTGGTAGCCCTCCAGGTACGTCTTGATCAGCAGCTTCCAGTTGGCTTCCTTGACGACCTTCGTCTTCTTGTACTGGATCAGTGAGGCCACGTCGAAGTTCACGAGGTCCTCGAAGAACGTCCCCAGGAAGCCGGGGATGTCGAGCTCCGCCCCGGGCGTCCGGCCGACCCAGATCAGGCCACCGGCCTCCGTGGCCGGCAGTTCCACCAGCCCGTAGTCGCACGGGTTCACGCCCGGGAAGTCGTGTGCCCGGGTGATGCCCTTCAGGGCGCCGTCGAGTCCGTAGACCCAGCCGTGGAAGGGGCAGACGAAGTTCTTCACCGTGCCGGCGGGCGCCTCGGCCAGCCGGGCGCCGCGGTGGCGGCACTGGTTGTAGAAGGCGCGGACCCGGCCGTCCTCGCCCCTGACGACGAAGTACGGGAACTGGTCCCAGTCACTGGTCAGGTAGGCCCCGGGTTCGGCCAGCGTCGACGCGTGACCCGCGATCAGCGGGTACTGGGAGAAGGCCAAGGCGATCTCCTGCTCCAGGAGCCCCTCGTCCGTGTACTTGCTGACCGGAAGTCTGACGACCTCATCGAGCATCTTCTCGTCGCGGCGCGTCTCGCGCAGCGCGAGAAGGCGCTTGAGCATGTCTACCTGTTCCCCGTGTTGCATCTGCCCGCCACGTCCAGATCAAGCCATGAAGCATCGTTCAATTCATGTTACGGAAGATGCAGGAGCGGAGCAATGATCCTCCGAAGCAGGTGTGGACGGTCCGCTCGGCGCGGAACCCAGCGCCCGGAAGCAGAAGTTGCGGATTTCTGCCACCAGCTGACCATCCGGAAGATCCGTCCCCGTCCCGCCGGAGACGACCGGCGAGAGCCGCCCGATCAGGGCTTCGGCGATGGCACCGATCGCCGCCGAGGCCGCGACGTAGGCGTTCTGCTGTGCGAACAGCTTCGCCGCGACGCCCTCGCCGATGACGCTCTCCCCCAGCGCGACATACTCCCGCCGGTAGCGGAGCCGCTCCTCCTCGACCAACGGGGAGACCGGCTCGAAGAGCAATGACCACGCCAGTCGGCGCCCCAGCAGGGCCCGCCGCGTGAAGGTACTGACGAGCGCGTCCAGACGCGCCGGCGCAGTGGCAGGGGCTTCGGACACCGCGGCGCGTACAGCGGCCAGTTCACGGTCGGCAGCACGCCGGAAGACCCGGGCGAGCAGTTCGTCCCGGCTGCCGAAGTACGAGTAGAGGGAGCCGGCACTCGCTCCGCACGCACCGGCCACCGCGGTCACTTTCGCCCCGGCGAAGCCGTGGCGGGCCACCAGGTCGTGCGCCGCGCGCAGGAATGCCTCCTCCTTCTCCTGGGCGTTCCGCCTCGTACGTTCCGTATGCCGATACACCATCGCTGCAGCCCCGGGCCTTTCCATGTCCTGGTCGAACACCACTCAGTGAACCAGGACCACAGGCCGGCACCGCGCCGGTGACGTCGATCGGGAGCAGGAAGGCGACCGCGGGCCCGGGTGGCCGTCGCGGAGGATCAGGCCTTCGGGGCCACCTTCGAGAGCCCGTTGATGATGCGGTCCATCGCGTCGCCGCCCGTGGGGTCGGTGAGGTTGGCGAGCATCTTCAGGGTGAACTTCATCAGCAGCGGGTGCGTCAGGCCGCGCTGGGTGGCAACCTTCATGACCTTCGGGTTGCCGATCAGCTTCACGAAGGCGCGGCCCATCGTGTAGTAGCCGCCGTAGGTCTCCTTGAGCACCTTCGGGTAGTTGTTCAGGGCCAGTTCGCGCTGGGCGGGGGTCGCGCGGGCGTGGGCCTGGACGATGACGTCCGCGGCGATCTGGCCCGACTCCATGGCGTACGCGATGCCTTCGCCGTTGAACGGGTTGACCATGCCGCCCGCGTCACCGACGAGCAGCAGGCCCTTGGTGTAGTGCGGCTGGCGGTTGAAGGCCATCGGGAGGGCGGCGCCGCGGATCGGCGTCGTCATGTTCTCGGGGGTGTAGCCCCAGTCCTCCGGCATCGAGGCGCACCACGCCTTGAGGACCTCGCGCCAGTCCAGCTCCTTGAACGCGGAGGAGGAGTTGAGGATGCCGAGGCCGACGTTGGACGTGCCGTCGCCCATGCCGAAGATCCAGCCGTAGCCGGGCAGCAGGCGGTCCTGGGGGCCGCGCCGGTCCCACAGCTCCAGCCAGGACTCCAGGTAGTCGTCGTCGTGGCGGGGCGAGGTGAAGTACGTACGGACGGCCACGCCCATCGGGCGGTCCTCGCGGCGGTGCAGGCCCATGGCGAGCGACAGCCGGGTGGAGTTGCCGTCGGCGGCGACGACGAGCGGGGCGTGGAAGGTGACCGGGGTCTTCTCCTCGCCGAGCTTCGCGTTGACGCCGGTGATGCGGCCGGTGCGGTCGTCGACGATCGGGGCACCGACATTGCAGCGCTCGTACAGCCGCGCGCCCGCCTTCTGCGCCTGGCGGGCCAGCTGCTCGTCGAAGTCGTCGCGCTTGCGGACCAGTCCGTAGTCCGGGTACGAGGCGAGGTCGGGCCAGTCCAGCTGGAGGCGGACGCCGCCGCCGATGATGCGCAGGCCCTTGTTGCGCAGCCAACCGGCCTCTTCGGAGATGTCGATGCCCATGGAGACGAGCTGCTTGGTGGCGCGCGGGGTGAGGCCGTCGCCGCAGACCTTCTCGCGGGGGAACGCCGTCTTCTCCAGGAGCAGGACGTCCAGTCCGGCCTTGGCCAGGTAGTACGCCGTCGTGGAGCCGGCCGGGCCTGCCCCGACGACGATCACATCCGCGCTGTGTTCGGAGAGGGGCTGCTCGGTCACGGTCGGATCTCCCGAAGACTCGAAATCACGTGCCGCGCGGCACCTGTCCCATGCAGTCTATGGGGGTCCGCTGATCAACTTTCCGAAGGGCTCCCAGATGTCGACCGTGCTTCCCGGTGCTCCCTCCGTACGGCTGCGCGTCCCGACCGACGAGGACACGCTCTCCTGGCATCGCGCGTTCGACGATCCGGAGGTGATGGAGTTCTTCGGCGGTGCGTCGGAGGAGCTCTCGATGTACGAGGAGTGGACCGCCCGGCAGCGCCGGCTCGACGCCGAACTCGGCTACTGCCTGTGGACGGTGCTGGGCGAGGACGGCGAGGTGGCCGGCTTCACGGGCGCCCAGCCGTGGCCGCGCACCGATTACGGGCCGGTCGGCGAGACCGAGATCGGCTGGCGGCTGGCCCGGTCGACGTGGGGCCGGGGTTACGCCACCGCCGCCGCGCGCCTCACGCTGGAGCGGCTTCGCGCGGCCGGGGTGGAGCGGGTGGTGGCGACGATCGACGCGGGGAACGAACGGTCCATAGCCGTGGCCCGGCGGCTGGGGATGGAGCGGGCGGAGAGCTTCACGACGCCGGGGACGGGCCGGGAAGTGGTCTGCTTCCGGCTGGCCCTGTGACCCCGGCGCCGGAACTCGGGCGTCAGTCGATGTCGTTGAGCATCCAGGTGGACAGGGCGGTGTCGAAGATCCGCCGGGCGTCGGGCCATTCGGTGTCGCGTTCGGTGGTGTAGATGGCGTACTCGGTGCCGTCGTCCGCGATGTAGCTCTGGTCGATCGCGTGGATCGTCTCGCCGCTCTCCCGGTCCTCGTAGGTGTACTCCCAGATCGCGCCGGGGCGCCCCTGGAAGGTGTTGGCCGTCAGCCCGATGCGGCGGTAGTTCTTCTGGTTGGCGTCGGCGGTCCGCTCCAGCGTCATGAAGTTGTCGTACGAGGTGTACGGGGCGTTGTGGATGACGCCGACCTTGAGCTCGGCCCGTCCGGTGGAACCCGCGTAGGTGATCTGGTTGTTCTTCTCGCTCCGCCGGTCCCAGACCGTGGGGACGGCGAAGGAGAACCCGGCGGTGTCGGAGACGAGCCGGAAGCCTTCGGGGATCGTGGGGGCGGAGGGGGTCGCGTCGGGGGTCGCGGAGACGGCGGAGACGGTGGGGGTCGGGCCGTCGGAGGGGGTCTGCTGCTGCGACGGCTCGGCCGAGGGTGACTGACTGCTCCGGGCCTGGGTGGTGGGCCTGTCGTCCTCGACGGTTCCGGCCCCGCCCCCGCCCCCGCCGTCCGTCAGGGCCAGCACTCCCGCCGTCGCGCCGCCGCCGACGAGCAGCGCCGCGACGAGGGTGCCGGTCCAGATGAGGGCGGCGCGCTTGCGGGAGGCGGGCGGGGAGGCGGGCGAGACCACGGGCGTGGGGGTGGTGGGCGCGGTCGGCGCGGCGGGTGCGGAGGAGAGCGCGACGGTCTGCGGGTCGTACGGATCCGGCGCGGTGGGCGCGGTCGGCATGGCGGGCGCGGCGGAGAGCCCGACGGTCTGCGGGTCGTGCGCAGTCGGAGCCGGAGCCGCGATCGCGTCCGCCGGGGCGGAAGGGTCGTACGGAGTCGGAGCCGGAGTCGGGGTCGAGGTCGGCATCGCCGGGACCACCGTGGTCGGGTTGTCCGGAGCCACGCCGGGCAGCAGCGGCGCCGGCATCGACACCGGCGTCGGCATCGGCGCCTGCGGCGCGACCGGCGCGGCCCGCCCCGTCAGCCGCAGCAGGTGCGGCGCCACGAGCACCGCGCCGCCCACCCACAGCAGCCCGAACAGCAGAGCCTCCGACACACTCGTCGCCAGCTCCGCCGTGCCCTGACCACCCATGTCCTGGAAGCCGCCCGCGAACTCCGCGGACACCCCGCCGATGCCGCTCAGTACCAGGTACAACGCCAGGAACAGCGCGCCCGCGATGGCCTGTTCACGCCGGTCCGCCGAGCGGCGCGCGGCCCAGATCCCGATGGTCAGCGCGGAGACGACGCCGGTGGCCACCGCGCCGGTCACCGCCCAGCCGTTCACTGCCTCGCCCAGTTCGGACAGCCCGACGCTGCCGTGCTCCATGCCCGTGCCCAAGAAGCTCATCTGCCCGCGGATGTCGTACTCGAACGAGGCTCCCCAGCTCAGCCCGAGCACCGCCAGGCCGATGTTCGGCAGCAGCGGCAGCGCGATCAGCATGGCCGTGCCGTCCACGTCGTCGATGTTGGCGTACGCGATGTACCCGATCAGGCCGCAGAGCAGGAGTACGGCGCCCAGTACCCGTACCGCCGTCCCCACCGCCCGGACCGTGGTGAGCGCCACCGGGCGCACGGCCAGCCACTGTGCGGCGGCGTCGCGCTGGAGTACGCCGCCCGTGACGAGCAGCGAGATGACCAGCGCCCCGAGCATGGCCAGGAGCGGCGCGGACGAGATCGACACACCCGCGACATCGGGCTGGGCGAACAGCCCGAGGACCAAAACGGCGGCGGAGGCCACCAGGCCGATCCGTACCGCCGCCTCAAGACCGCCGCCCTGCGCACGGGCCCTGCGGGCGCCCAGGATCAGCGCGCCCACCCACAGCACGGTGACGGTCAGCGGGACCACGGAGAGCGAGGCGCCGCCCTGCGACATGCCGTGTTCGAGGTCGTACCACCCGGCCTCGAAATCGCTGCCGCTGCCGCCGCCGGCCGGGCCGGTGGGCCGCAGCTCGAAGCCGCCGCCGAACGCCTGGAGCAGCATCGCCAGCGCGATCCGCAGCCGGTCGCCCCAGCCGACGACGACATCGTCGCCCTGCCCGTACGAGGGGATGGCGAGCGCCACCGCGAGGGCCAGGATCAGTCCGGTGGGCCAGGCCGCCGCCTTCACCGAAGCTGCCCAGTCGCCCCGGAAGGTCCGGCCGAAGAACGCGCCGAGGGGCGAGGGGACCGCCGGACCCGGCGGCGGCGGAGCGGCCTGCAGCGGCGTGTGACCGGGCGGCGGGGGCTGGTGGGGCGGCGGCTGGTGGGACGGAGGCTGGTGGGACGGCGGTCCGAACGGTTCGGGCCGGGGCGGTGCGTCCGGCATCGAGGGCGGGGCAGCCGGTGCCGTTTCGGCAACTGTCGGGCGCTCGCGCCCGCACTTCATACAGAAGCGCGCCCCGTCCGGGGCCGGTGTTCCACAGAAGGGGCAGTACAGCGGCATGCGGACTCCGGCAACGGGAACGGGGAGGGGGAGGGGGAGGGGGACGACGATGTCGGGGAAGACATGTGTGTTTCAACGGACACATCTTCCCCACCGCCCGGTTCCCGTCGGCGGAAGTCGCCGAACCGTTGCCTCAGGGGCGCACGCCCCGGTGCAGCGCCACCACGCCGCCGGTGAGGTTGCGCCAGGCGACCTTCGACCAGCCGGCCCGCTGGAGCGCGGCCGCGAGTCCGGGCTGGTCGGGCCAGGCGCGGATGGACTCGGCGAGGTAGACGTACGCGTCGGGGTTGGACGACACCGCACGCGCGACCGGCGGCAGCGCCCGCATCAGGTACTCGGTGTAGACCGTGCGGAACGGCGCCCAGGTCGGCTGCGAGAACTCGCAGATCACCACCCGGCCGCCCGGCTTGGTCACCCGGTACAGCTCGCGCAGCGCCGCGTCCGTGTCCTGGACGTTGCGCAGACCGAAGGAGATCGTCACCGCGTCGAAGCTCTCGTCGCGGAACGGCAGCCGGGTGGCGTCGCCCGCGGTGAAGGGCAGCCAGGAGTTGCGCTTCTTGCCCTCCTGGAGCATGCCGAGGGAGAAGTCGCACGGCACGACGTACGCGCCGGTCGCGGCGAACGGCAGCGAGGATGTCGCCGTGCCCGCGGCCAGGTCGAGGATCTTCTCCGCGGGCCGGGCGTGCACCGCCTTCGCGACCTCCTTGCGCCACAGCCGGGCCTGGCCGAGCGACAGCACATCGTTGGTGAGGTCGTAGTTGGCCGCCACGCCGTCGAACATCGAGGCGACTTCGTGCGGCTGCTTGTCCAGGGATGCTCGGGTCACCCGTCCATTCAAGCAGCCCGGTCCGCGCCGCTCCGCGCCGGTCGCGAGTCGTTACCCGAGTGGACTGAACCAATCGGTTCAATCGGTGGTCAGTACAAGTGGGGGCACCGAGCCGCCGGGATCCAGGGGGGTGCCTCTATGTCCTTCGTCAAGGTGTGACCGTGTGCCGCAGTCGGCGACTCTTGAGCACCCCGGCAACCATTCCGGCTCGGCGGGGGTCCTCCATACCAGGCCCCGCTCGGGGCCATCGACGCAAGGGGGAGGAGCGTCATGGGGGTCCGCAGGGCAGCGAAAGGCGTCGGCGAGTTCCTGGTCGAGACGGTGGGAGAAGCCGTCGCCGAGGTGATCCTCAGCCTGCTCGCCTGTGCCCTGCTCGGCTGCCTGGCTCTGATCGCCTACCTGAGCTGGTCCCTCAGCCCGCGCTTCACCATCGCGGGGGCTGGGCTGCTCAGTCTCCTCCTCGCCCACGGCGCCTGGCAGACCTTCCGCACCCCCGCGAAGGGGCGCCGTCGGGGCCTCGCCGCCCTGACCGCTGTCGGGTTCACCGTGACCGCCATGACGGCCCTCTTCCTGCTGCTCTACTCCACAGGATGCGACTGCCTGTGAGGCCGTTTGGTTCAGCTACGCAAGTCCGAGGCCGGTCATGCGGTAGCTGTTTCGGGGACTCGTGACTCGTAGAAGGTGCCGTCGCGGAGCATGGCGAACAGAACGCTGATGCGTTGGCGGGCGAGGCGGAGGAGGGCCTGGGTGTGGGTTTTGCCGCGGGCGCGTTGCTTGTCGTAGTAGGTGCGGGAGGCGGGGTCGGCGTTCATGCAGGCGAAGGCGGAGAGGAACATGGCGCGTTTGAGCTGGCGGTTGCCGCCTCGGGGCGCGTGTTCGCCGTGGATCGAGGTGCCCGACGACTTCGTGGTCGGGGCGAGTCCGGCGTAGGAGGCCAGGTGGGCGGCGCTCGGGAAGCTGGTGCCGTCGCCGACGGTGACCAGCAGGACTGCGGCGGTCCTGACACCGACGCCGGGCATCGACGTCAGGACCTTGGAAAGAGGGTGGGCCTCCAGCAGGCTGTTGATCTGGGCTTCCATCGCCCGGCGCTGGGTGTGGACGGCGGTGAGCTGGCCGGCCAGGGAAGGGATCACGATGTCCAGGGTGCCGGTCCCGGGGACGACGACGGTCTGCTCGTCCAGGGCGTCGAAGACCTCGTCGATCAGCCGGGTGGCCATGCGCGGGGCCTTCGGGCGGATCAGCTCCACGAGTCTGCGGCGTCCGGCTTTGCGCAGGGCGGCCGGGGATCCGTAGCGTTCCAGCAGCCAGGTCACGGCCTGGTGGTCGAGGCGGGGGCCGAGGACGCGTTCCAGGCTGGGGTGGAACTGGGTGAGCAGGCCGCGTATCCGGTTGGAGGTGCGGGTGGCCTCGGCGGCGAGGTCCTGGTCGAAGCCGGTCAGCACGGTCAGCTCTGCGGTGATCTCGTCGGTGAGTTCCAGCGAGCGCAGGGTGTGCGGCATCGTCCGTGCGGCGTCCGCGATCACGGCCGCGTCCTTCGCGTCGGTCTTGGCCTCGCCGGGGTAGAGGTCGGCGATCCGGCGCATGGCCAGGCCGGGCAGGTAGGCGACGCGGCAGCCGGCGTCGCGGGCGACGGTCAACGGCAGGGCGCCGATGGAGGCGGGCTGGTCCACGATGACCAGGACGGTGCCGAACTTCGCGGTCAGCTTCTCGAACACGGCCCGCAGCTTCGGCTCGCTGTTGGGCAGCGGCTTGTCGAAGACCTTCTTCCCGGCTGGGGTCAGCCCGTGGCCGTGGTGAGCGGACTTTCCGACGTCCAGGCCGAGGAACACACCCACGTCTTCGATCTCGAACATCGTGCCCTTTCGGGGGTGTTGGCGGTGCCGGCCTCGGCTCGGGTGTCGTGCTCGCGCATCCACGTTATGCAGACCTGCCGCCCGCGAACCGTCCGGCGTTGCGCCGGACCGGGCGGTGGCCGGACCTCTGATCAGCGTCTCCGACGAACACCCCCGGACTCGGTGACACCACCCCCCAGGTCATCCCGTCGACAGGGGGACACAGTCATGCCGGGCCCGGAGGCCAGCGGCCCTCTTGCAGGACCGCGAAAAAGATAACGGGGAGCCCAGATGTCCGCACGAGGTGCAGGGCCCGAGGGCCGCCGAGGACGCCTGTCCGCCGCCGTGGTCGTTCCGGCGGCGCTGATCTGCGCCGCCGTCGTGCTGGGGCCCCGGTGGAGCACCGGCGCCGAGGAGCAGCCGTCCGCGCCGTCCGCGGCCGGGAGTTCGCCGGGCACCGGGAAGTTCACCGTCGCCCGCGCCCAGGACACCGGCGGGAGCGGTGGCGGGGACAGAGGTCTGGCGTACCGGGTCGAGGTCGAGGACGGTTCGGGCGTCGATCCGGACCGGGCCGCCGCCGAGATCGCCCGCGTCCTCGCCGCGCCACGGGGCTGGTCGCACCACGGCGAGCGCACCTTCCGCCGGGTCTCCGAAGGACCGGCCGGACTCGTCGTCCGGATCGCCACCCCCGCGACCACCGACGCGATCTGCCGGAAGGGCGGCCTCGACACCCACGGCGAGGTCAACTGCCGGGTCGGCGCCGACGTCATGGTCAACCTCAAGCGCTGGCAGCGGGGATCGCCCGAGTTCCACGGCCCGCTCGCCGAATACCGGGCCCTGATCATCAACCACGAGGTCGGCCACTGGCTGGGCCACGGCCACGAGACCTGTCCGGGCAAGGGCCGCCCCGCCCCCGCGATGATGCAGCAGATCCACGGGCTGAAGGGGTGCGTCGCCAACGCCTGGCCGTACGACGCGAAGGGCCGCTATCTGGGCGGCCCCCAGGTGCCGTGAGCCGGCCGCCGCGCGTACGTGTCAGCTGCGGCGGAAGACCAGCCGGCCGCCGAGCACCGTCGCCACGCAGCTCCCCGCGCCCTCGGCCCGCAGCGCCGCCAGGTCCGCCACCCCGAACACCGCCAGGTCCGCGGGCCCGCCGACGGTCAGCGCCGTCGCGAACGCCTCGCCCGGCTCCGCCACCGCGGCCAGCGGGTCGAGCGACACGTGTCGTCCCGGCACCGGGCCGGGGGCGTGGACGCGAAGGCCCGAGCGGGCGACCGCGGTGCGCACGGCGGGGCGGGTGAACGGGCCCCGGACGGCGGTCGTGCCGTGCCGCAGCATCCGTTGCAGGCCGCGCCGGGCACTCGCGCCCCAACGGGCGTCGTCCATGCCGAGTGCGGTGAGCGCGTCGCCGGTGAGCGGTTCGGTGCCCAGCTCGTCGGCCTCGCGCGGGTCCGGGTGGTAGGCGGCCTCCAGCAGCGCCGGGGCCGCCGCGTTCAGCAGCCCGGGGGTGATCAGCCCGGACCACCGCCGGACCCGGGCCTGCGGACGGGCGGCGGTCAGCTCCCCGTACGCGCCGACGGCGACGACCACGCCGCCGTCCACGGCCACGGAGTCCGCCCCGTCGGGGGCGCCGTGCACCGCGTCGGCGGCGTGAACCGTCAGCAAGGCGGGCTCAGTTGGCGTTGAGGAGCTTCAGCTCCGGGTGGGCCGTGCCGCCCTCGATCGCCGTGGACGAGATGTGCGAGACGACGCGCTCGTCGACCGGGTCGTTCGCCGGGTCGTCGTGGACGACGAGGTGCTCGTACGTGGTGGCGCGCTGGGCCGGCACCCGGTCCGCCTTGCGGATCAGGTCGATGATCTCCAGGCGGTTGGAGCGGTGCTTGGCACCCGCCGAGGAGACGACGTTCTCCTCCAGCATGATCGAGCCGAGGTCGTCGGCGCCGTAGTGCAGCGAGAGCTGGCCGACCTCCTTGCCGGTGGTCAGCCAGGAGCCCTGGATGTGGGCGACGTTGTCGAGGAAGATCCGGGCGATGGCGATCATCCGCAGGTACTCGAAGAGCGTGGCCTGCGTCTGGCCCTTCAGCTTGTTGTTCTCCGGCTGGTACGTGTACGGGATGAACGCGCGGAAGCCGCCCGTCCGGTCCTGTACGTCGCGGATCATCCGCAGGTGCTCGATGCGCTCGGCGTTGGTCTCGCCGGTGCCCATCAGCATGGTGGAGGTGGACTCGACACCGAGGCGGTGGGCGATCTCCATGATCTCCAGCCAGCGCTCGCCGGACTCCTTGAGCGGGGCGATCGCGGTGCGCGGCCGGGCCGGCAGCAGCTCGGCGCCGGCCCCCGCGAAGGAGTCGAGGCCGGCGGCGTGGATGCGCTGGATGGCCTCCTCGACGGAGACCTTGGAGATCCTGGCCATGTGCTCGACCTCGGAGGCGCCCAGCGAGTGGATGACCAGCTGCGGGAACGCCTTCTTGATCGCGGAGAAGTGCTCCTCGTAGTACTCGACGCCGTAGTCCGGGTGGTGGCCGCCCTGGAACATGATCTGCGTGCCGCCGAGTTCGACGGTCTCCGCGCAACGGCGCAGGATGTCGTCGAGGTCGCGGGACCAGCCCTTGGCGGTGTCCTTCGGCGCGGCGTAGAAGGCGCAGAACTTGCAGGCCGTGACACAGACGTTCGTGTAGTTGATGTTGCGCTCGATGATGTACGTCGCGATGTGCTCCGTACCGGCGTAACGGCGGCGGCGTACGGCGTCGGCGGCCGCGCCCAGCGCGTGCAGCGGCGCCGAGCGGTAGAGGTCGAGCGCCTCCTCCGGGGAGATCCGACCGCCCTCGGCGGCTCGGTCGAGGATGGGCTGGAGGTCGGCCTTCTCGGTCACCGGGCTGTCACCTTTCGGCGGTTTTTCAACGGATCTACGGACCGGTTCAGCGTACGCCAGCCCCTTGCGGGGTCAGCCGCCGGACCGGCTCAGCGTTCCGTACGGCAGGCCCGCGTCCCGTTCCTCGGACCGGAAACGCAGGGTGCCGTCGGCGGCCAGGGTGAAGTGGACGTCGGTGGTGGTGGAGGTGCACAGGGCCGGGGTGCTGGGGCGGTCCGGGTCGACGCGCTCGTGGAGCGTCAGCTCCTCGGCGGTGCCGGAGGTGAGGCTGGCGACGCTGTTGCAGCTGACGGTGACGCCGAGGCTGGTGACCTCGGTGTTCATCCGGACCACGTCCGTGCCCTTCTTCCCCGCGGTGAAGACGGCGGTGAGCGTGCCGTGCGGCTGCCCGGTGGTCTTCTCGGTGACCGGGCCCTGCCAGGTGCCGATGAACTCCTTGGGGAGTCCGGTGATCTGCTCCGGGCTCCCCGTGCCCGAGTCCGTCGGCTGCGACGGGGTGGCGGCGGGCGGGGTGGCGGCGGGCGGGGTGCTGCCGACGTTGCCGTGCTCGGCGTTGTTCCCGCCGCTGCCGCCCGGCATCAGGTCGAAGAGGAAGGCGCTGCCCACGGTCACGGCGGCGAGCGCACCCGCCACCGCGAGGGCGACGGTGCAGCTGAGCCGCCGGCCACGGTTCGCGTCCGGCCGGGCCGGGGAGGAGTCCGCGCTGACGGTGACGGAGAAACGGGGGTCGGCCGTGCGTTGGCCGGGCAGCCCGGGGTCACCGGTCCGCGGCGACGGTCCGGGGGCCCCCGCCGCGCCGGCCGACCCGGCCGTGCCCGCGGGCCACGAGGGCAGTACGCCCGGATGGGACAGCCGGGTCGGGTCGTGCGTGGGGAAGGGCTCGGCCGGCGAACCGAACCCGCCGCCCACACTCCCGACCCCGTTCGCCCCGTTCATGCCGTCGGCGCCGCCCTCACCCCACGCCGCGCCGCTGAACGGCACCGGCCCCGACTGCACCGGCGCGTCCTGCGGCTCCAGGTCCAGCAGCGCGACCGCCGCCCGGCTGACCTCGCGCACGAGCGGTCCGGGCAGCCAGCCGGCCGCCACCAGCGCGGCGGCCCCGCCCGGCGCCAGCCGCCGGGCCAGTTCCACGGGCGTGGGCCGGTCCTCGGGCTCCTTCTCCAGGCACCCGGCGATGACCTCCCGCAGGTCCCCCTCCAACTCCCCCAGTTCGGGCTCCTCGTGCACCACCTTGTAGAGGAGTACGGCGGAGGAGTCGCCGAGGAAGGGGGCGGTGCCGGTCGCCGCGTACGCGAGAACCGCGCCGAGCGAGAAGACATCGGCGGCGCCCGAGATGTCGACGCCCCGGATCTGCTCCGGCGCCATGTAGCCGGGCGAGCCGACCGAGACCCCGGTGGAGGTGAGCGAGGCGGTGGCGCCGATGGCGTGGGCGATGCCGAAGTCGATCAGCCGGGGGCCGTCCAGGGCCAGCAGTACGTTGGACGGCTTCACATCACGGTGGATGAGGCCCTGCCCGTGCACCGCCGCCAACGCCTCCCCGAGCCCGGCGCCCAGCGTCCGCACCGCGTTCTCGGGCAGCGGGCCGTGCTCGGCGACCGCGGCGGAGAGCGGGGGGCCGGCCACGTAGCCGGTGGCGACCCACGGAATGGGCGCGTCCGGGTCTGCGTCCAGCACCGGGGCCGTCCACTGCGCACCGATCCGCCGGGCCGCGTCCACCTCGCGCCGGAAGCGCGCGCGGAACTGCTCGTCCAGCGCGAAATGGGGGTGCACGACCTTGACCGCGACGGTGCGTCCGCCCGCGCTGCGCCCCAGATAGACCCGGCCCATACCGCCCGCACCGAGCCTGCCGAGCAATCGGTAGGCACCGATGGTCAGCGGTTCGCCGGCTTCCAGCGGCTGCATATGGACACTCCCCCTGTGGACCGGCCTGACCTCCGACCGAAGCCTAGGGGGCGAAGGTCATCAGGTCACAGAGGAAACCATCCGCCTAATTCACCCCTAAGGGAACGAACAACTGCTTTCGACACAACAAAAGGCGTGAATGCGTCGTTCACCCGAGCGATTCCGGGACCGGCCGGGACGCTCGGCGGGCACCGTCCGGGAATCGGCTATTCGACGCGTATTAACCCGAATCGAGTCCGTACCGACAGAAGGACATAGGGAGAAGCGGCGGGAGAGTCCACGGGAAGGGATAAGCGACCCCGAAAGGTTCGGGATTCACCTATACCCCGGGCATTCCCGCGCGCGGCGCACGCCCCGCGCTCCGCACTCCCGTACCCGCGCCCCCGCGCCGCGCCCCGCTTCCGGTCCGCCTCAGCCGCCGAGCAGCTCGACCTTCACGTCCGCCGGGAAGCCGGTCGTCGGGCCGACCCGGCGCGCGAACTCCTGCACACCCGCCAACTGGTCCGGGCCGAAGCGGAAGTCCAGGGTCGTGAAGTAACGCTCCAGCACCTCCGAGTCGAAGGCCTCCCAGCGCGCCGCCTGCTCCGCGACCTTGGTGACCTCTTCCAGGGAGAGGTCCCGCGAGGCCAGGAACGCCTCGTGCACCTTGCCCACCCGGTCGGGTTCGGCCGCCAGGTAGTCCTTGCGGGCCGCCCAGATCGCGAAGACGAACGGCAGCCCGGTCCATTCCTTCCACATCTGACCCAGGTCGTGGACCTGGAGGCCGAGCCGGGGCGCGTCGTGCAGGTTGGCGCGCAGCGCGGCGTCGCCGATCAGCACGGCGGCGTCCGCCTCCTGCATCATCAGGCCGAGGTCCGGCGGGCAGGTGTAGTAGTCCGGGCTGACCCCGTACCGCTCGGCGAGCAGCAGTTGGGCGAGGCGGACGGAGGTGCGCGAGGTCGAGCCGAGGGCCACCCGGGCCCGGTCGAGCTGGTCCAGCGGCACCTGGGACACGATCACGCACGACATGACGGGCCCGTCGCAGCCCACCGCGATGTCGGGGAATGCGACCAGGTCGTCGGCGTTGCGCAGGTACTCGACCAGCGTGACGGGGCCGATGTCCAGATCGCCCCTGATCAGCTGCTCGCTGAGCTTCTCCGGGGTGTCCTTCGAGAGCTCCAGGTCGAGCAGGGTCCCGGTACGTGCCAGCCCCCAGTACAGGGGAAGGCAGTTCAGGAACTGGATGTGGCCGACGCGCGGCCTGCTGCGACGGTCGTCGCCTGCGACGGTTGAGACGATTGAATTGTCCACATCGCGAGGCTAGACCCGTGGCGCGATCCGGACGGCACCGGGGGCGCGGGGCGCACCCGACCTCACTCCCGACAGCGCCCTACGGAGCTCCGGAGACCCCCTCCGTACCCCCGGAAGTCACCCCCGCGACCCCCTCCCGCAGCCCCACTTCGTCAGCTCATGAGCACCGCAATCAAACATCCGAGTGAAGTGATCTTTCCCTCTACCCTTCGATACACGCTGCGTGCTAGGCTCGACGCAAGTTGCAGTTTGGTTTCCCTTGCAGTACAGAGCCTGCGGAGCATGTAACCCGCAGGCTTTTGTAGTTTTCAGACTTCTTTGCAGGTTCTGGAGCAGGGCAACCCTTTGGCCCAAGGAGGGCTTATGGCTACCGGAACCGTCAAGTGGTTCAACGCTGAAAAGGGCTTCGGCTTCATCGCCCAGGACGGCGGCGGCCCGGATGTCTTCGTCCACTACTCCGCGATCAACGCGTCCGGGTTCCGCTCCCTCGAGGAGAACCAGGTCGTGAACTTCGACGTCACTCAGGGACCCAAGGGTCCGCAGGCTGAGAACGTCACCCCGGCCTAGTTGCCCGGGTCGGCCGATCGCGGCCGGCTAGTAGTACCCAAGGAGCCCCGCTCCTCCGCTTCGGCGGGGAACGGGGCTCCTGCCTTTTCCCATCCCTTTCTCTTCCCCATTCCCTCTCCCTTCTCCTTCACCTTCCCGTTCGCCTTCTTCTCCTTCCGGTGCCGGGCCCCGGGCGGCGGCGCTTGACCTTGACACCGTGTGAAGCGGTGGGCTGGGACACATCATGTTCACCATCGGAGACTTCGCCAGGTACGGACGGGTGTCGACCCGGATGCTGCGTCACTACGACGCCATCGGGCTGCTGCGCCCCGACCGCACCGACCCCGCCACCGGCTACCGCTTCTACGGCGCCGCCCAGCTCGCCCGCCTCAACCGCGTCATCGCTCTGAAGGATCTCGGCTTCACGCTCCAGCAGGTGCGGGCCATCCTCGACGAGCAGGTGGGGCCGGAGGAGCTGCGCGGGATGCTGCGGCTGCGCCGGGCGGAGTTGGAGGAGGCCATGAGGGCGGCGGCCGCACGGCTGACGCAGATCGAGGCGAGGCTCCGGTCGATCGAGAGCGAGGGAAGCATGTCCGTGGACGATGTCGTCGTCAAAAGTGTTGCCGCGGTACGGGTCGCCGAGCTGACCGGCACCGCGTCCGGCTACGAGCCGGAGGACATCACTCCGGTGATCGTTCCGTTGTACGAGCGGCTGTTCCCGCTGCTGGGAGAGGCGGGCGTCGCTCCGAGCGGTCCCGGGATCGCGTACTACGAGGACGCCCCGGAGGGCGGCGGCGCGGTCGTCGTCCACGCGGGGGTCACGGTTTCCGCGCCGGTGGGCCCGCTGGGCGGCACCGGGATCACGGTGGTCGAGCTGCCCCCGTTCGAGGCGGCGACCATCGTCCACCGGGGTTCGATGGACGGCGTCCTGTCGACGTCCCAGACCCTGGCCCGTTGGATCGACGCCAACGGCTACCGGTCCGCGGGGTACACCCGGGAGATCAACCTGGAGTGCCCCGAGGACCGGGACCAGTGGGTGACGGAGCTTCAGGAGCCGGTCATCAAGGTCTGACCCGCTCCGGACACCCGTAGCAGGAAAAGAACGTGACACTCGGCACCCGAAGTGTCACGTTCTTCTCCACCCCTAGTGCCCGCCGCCGGGCCCCGCCCACAGCCCGTCGTCCGTCAGTCCCAGCAGGTCGATCGCGTTGCGGCGCACGATCCGGTCCACCACATCGGCGTCCAGATGCCCCATCTGCGCCTCGCCGACCTCGCGCGACTTGGGCCAGGTGGAGTCGGAGTGCGGGTAGTCCGTCTCGTACAGGACGTTCCCCACACCGATCGAGTCCAGGTTCTTCAGCCCGAAGGCGTCGTCGAAGAAGCAGCCGTAGACATGGTCGGCGAACAGCTCCGACGGCGGGCGGTGGACCTTGTCGGCGACGCCGCCCCAGGCCCGGTTCTCCTCCCAGACCACGTCTGCGCGTTCCAGGATGTACGGGATCCAGCCGATCTGTCCCTCCGCGTACATGATCCTGAGGTTCGGGAACCTTTCGAACTTTCCGCTCATCAGCCAGTCGACCATCGAGAAGCAGCAGTTGGCGAAGGTGATGGTGGAGCCGACGGCGGGCGGGGCGTCCGCCGAGGTGGACGGCATCTTCGAGGACGAGCCGATGTGCATCGCGATCACCGTCCCGGTCTCGTCACAGGCTTGCAGGAAGGGATCCCACTCGTCCGTGTGAATCGACGGCAGTCCGAGGTGCGGGGGTATCTCGGAGAACGCCACCGCGCGCACGCCGCGCGCCGCGTTGCGCCGGACCTCGGCCGCGGCCAGCTCCGCGTCCCAGAGCGGGATCAGGGTGAGCGGGATGAGCCGGCCGTGCGCCTCGGGCCCGCACCACTCCTCGACCATCCAGTCGTTGTACGCGCGCACTCCGAGCAGCCCCAGTTCGCGGTCCTTCGCTTCGGTGAAGGTCTGACCGCAGAAGCGCGGGAAGGTGGGGAAGCAGAGCGCGGACTGGACGTGGTTGACGTCCATGTCGGCGAGCCGGTCGGGGACCGAGAACGAACCCGGACGCATCTGCTCGTAGGTGATGATCTCCAGCTTGATCTCGTCCCGGTCGTAGCCGACCGCGGTGTCGAGCCGGGTGAGCGGGCGGTGCAGATCCTCGTACACCCACCAGTCGCCGATCGGCCCGTCGTCGCCCTTCGCGCCCATCACGGGCGCGAACTTCCCGCCCATGAAGGTCATTTCCTTGAGCGGTGCGCGGACGATCCGCGGGCCGCGGTCGAGGTACTTGGACGGGAGCCGGTCCCGCCAGACATGAGCGGGCTCCACCGTGTGGTCGTCCACCGAGATGATCTTCGGGAAGGTCTCCATGCGTACCACGGTAGCGCTGATCTGACGAACCGTCAGCTACCCGGACCCGACCCCGTTCGGTAATCGTTGTCGAGGCCTTGTGCAGAGCGTCACCCACTGCTGACGTGCCACCCAAGACAAGGCAGACTGTTGAGCGCGATACCAGCGGTACCGAGCAATCCGGATCCACCCGCCCCGGACCGGCACATGGACGGGCAATCCAGGCGGACAGCATCAAGCACGATGGGCAGCGCAGGCGGGGCGAGCAGGGCAGGGGGCAGCAATGGACCGTGACAGCGGGCCACACGTGCGTGTTCCGGAGCAACGGGCTCCACAACAGCGGTCGGCGGGCGGCATCGATCTGCGCTTCTCCGTGCTCGGCCCGGTGCGGGCCTGGCGGGACGGCGAAGCCCTCTCGTCCGGTTCGCCGCAGCAGCGCGCCCTGCTGGCGGCACTCCTGCTGCGCGGCGGCCGCACGGCCACCGCCTCGGAGCTCATCGACGCCATCTGGGGCGACGAGCCGCCCTCCCAGGCGCTCGCCACCATACGTACGTACGCCTCCCGGCTCCGCAAGGTCCTCGACCCGCAGACGCTGGTCAGCGACGCCGGCGGGTACGCGATCCGGACCGGCCCCGACGCCCTCGACGTGACGGTGGCCCAGGGGCTGGCGGCCGACGCGGACAAGGCCCGTGCCTCCGGCGACCGCGGCCAGGCCCGAGCCCTGCTCGGGAAGGCGCTCGGGCTGTGGGACGGCGAGGCACTGGCCTCCGTGCCCGGACCGTACGCCGAGAACCAGCGCACCCGTCTGGAGGAGTGGCGCCTCCAGCTCACCGAGACCCGGCTGGACCTGGACCTTGAGGTCGGCTGCCACGCGGAGGCGGTCTCCGAGCTGACCGCGCTCACGGCCGCGCACCCGCTGCGGGAGCGGCTGCGCGAGCTCCTGATGGTCGCCCTGTACCGCAGTGGCCGCCAGGCCGAGGCGCTGGCCGTCTACGCCGACACCCGCAGGCTGCTCGCCGACGAACTGGGCGTCGACCCGCGTCCCGCGCTCGCCCAGCTCCAGCAGCGCATCCTGCAGGCCGACGAGGAACTCGCCCGCCCCGCGGACGAACCGGCTCCCGCCCCGGCCCCGTTGCGACCCGCCCAGCTTCCGGCCACCGTCCCGGACTTCACCGGCCGCGCCTCCTTCGTACGCGAACTGGGCGACCGGCTGGCGACCGCCGAGGGTTCGGTGATGGCCGTCTCGGCACTGGCCGGCATCGGCGGCGTCGGCAAGACCACCCTCGCCGTGCACGTCGCCCACCAGGCTCGCCAGCACTTCCCGGACGGCCAGCTGTACGTGGACCTCCAGGGCGCGGGCGCACGGGCGGCGGAGCCTGAGACGGTCCTCGGCGCGTTCCTGCGCGCCCTGGGCACGGCGGACTCGGCGATCCCCGACTCCCTGGACGAGCGCGCCGCGCTGTACCGGTCCACGCTGGACGGCCGCCGCATACTGGTCCTTCTCGACAACGCCCACGACGCGGCCCAGATCCGCCCCCTCCTCCCCGGCACCGCTGGCTGCGCGGCCCTGGTCACCAGCCGCGTCCGCATGGTCGACCTGGCCGGCGCCCACCTCGTCGACCTGGACGTGATGTCCCCCGAGGAGGCGCTCCAGCTCTTCACCCGCATCGTGGGCGAGGAGCGGATCAACTCCGAGCGCGAGGCCGCCCTCGACGTGGTCGCCGCCTGCGGTTTCCTCCCCCTGGCCATCCGCATCGCCGCCTCCCGCCTGGCCGCCCGCCGCACCTGGACGGTCTCCGTCCTGGCCGCCAAACTCGCCGACGAACGCCGCCGCCTGGACGAGCTCCAGGCCGGCGACCTCGCGGTGAAGGCCACCTTCGAACTCGGCTACGGCCAGCTGGAGCCCGCCCAGGCCCGCGCCTTCCGCCTGCTGGGCCTGGCGGACGGCCCCGACATCTCCCTGGCCGCCGCGGCCGCCGTGCTGAACCTGGACGTGCACGCCGCGGAGGACCTCCTGGAGGCCCTGGTCGACACCAGCCTCCTGGAGTCCGCGGCCCCCGGCCGCTACCGCTTCCACGACCTGGTGCGCCTCTACGCGCGTTCCTGCGCGGAGCGGGGCGAAGAGCCCCTGGAGGAGCGGGAGTCGGCGCTGTCGCGGCTGCTGGACTTCTACCTGGCGACGGCGGCGGGGGTGTACGCGCTGGAGCGGCCGGGGGATCGCACGGTCAGTCATCTGGAGCCCACCGGATACAAGGGGCTTTCGTTCACCAAGCATGAGCATGCGCTGGACTGGCTCTACTCCGAGGCCAATCCCCTCCTGGCATGCGCCCAGCAGTCAGCCGCTGCCGGAACCATCCGCCGCAGCGTGGATCTGCTCCTGGCCTCCAAGGACCTCGCGGAGTCGGGGGCCAACTCCCGCCAGTTCGAGTCGGTGGCCACGGCAGTGAGGGATGCCGCGGCGTCTGCGGGGGACCCCCGCTCCGAGGCCCGGGCACGGACGACGCTCGCACAGGTGCACAGCACCGCCGGCCGGTTCGACCAGGCCGACGACGAAGCGCGCAGGGCCATGCAGCTCGCTCCGTCGACCGACGATGTGTGGACCCACTGCAACGCCCCGAACGAACTGGGAATCATCGCCGGATACCGCAACCGGCTCGACGAGGCCGAGGCCCTTCTTCAGCAGACCATCGCAGCGTTCCGGGCCGACGCCAATCAGCCGGGCGAAGCAAGCGCCCTGTGCAACCTGTCCCGGGTCCATCTGGCCATAGGGCACACGACGAGTGCGGTGGAGCTCGCCAGCGAGGGCGTCGCCCTCTACAACCGCATGGGGCTCACGCTGCGGCTGGCCAACGGTCGCTACGCCCTGGGCCTCGCACTGGCCCGGGCCGGTCGGCAGGACGAAGCCCAGGACCGGCTGTCCGAAGCGCTCTCCGTCTTCAGGGACAGCCGGCAGAGGCTGTGGGAAGGCATGACTCTCTTCCGTCTGGCCGAGGTCCATCTCGACGCGGGGCGGTCCGCCCAGGCCGCCGGCCTCGCCGAGCAGGCACTGACGGTGTTGCTGCACGTAGGCGGTGAGTGGCGTCGCGCCAACGTGCTGACCGTGCTGGGGAAGGCTCTTCAGGGCATCGGACAGGCAGATCGTGCCAAGGTGTGCTGGCAGGAGGCCCTTTCGGTCTTCGATCAGCTGAAAGCCCCTGAAGCCGAGGCCGTCAAGCATCTGCTCGGTCCTTCCTCTGCCCCTCGCAGGAGCTGACGAGCGTTCATCATTCGTTTATCGCCCACTGACACTCTCGTACCTGTCGATGCGTCGCGTCGGGGGGCAGACGAGTCGGCAGTCGGAACAGAGCACTAAGGTGAACGGCTCTGAGCAGCCCGTCCGGCAGCCCACGGGGGAGCAGCTGGACGGGTTTCGCCGCCTATTCATGCACCGAGCAACGGAGTTCACGACATGAGTGACGACAAGAAGATTCAGGCGCCGACGCCTGGCACGACGGGTGACACCAAGCCCGCGGACAGCCACATGACGGGCGAGCCCGCGATCAAGCCGCTCGACAGCCACATGACCGGCGAGCCCAAGATCAAGCCGCTCGACAGCCACATGACCGGCGAACCCGAGATCAAGCCCATGGACAGCCACATGACCGGGGCGGATCCGCGCTGATACCGCACATCGACGGGGGTACGGGGGAGCGGCCGCGGCGGCGCGGAGGGGGAGCCGTCGCGGCCGTCGTACTGTCGGCGTGCATACGATCAGCGTAATCGCGCCAACGTTCGACCGCTTCCCGCCAGAGGGGTACCGGCATCGCCCCCCCCTTTCACTAGCGTCACTTCACGTAAGGAAGCTCGCTCCCATCACAGGAGTTGGAATGACCCGCACGAAGAAGACGCTCGTCGCCGCCGCGTTCACCGTGGCCCTCGGCCTCGGCGCGGCCACCCCGGCGCTGGCCGAGAACCACGCCGGCGACACCCCGGTGACCACGCAGGACACCGTGGTCACCCCGCAGGACGAGAACCACGCCGGCTGAGCCGCACGCGCAGAGGGGCCCGAGCGGTGCTCGGGCCCCTCTGCGCGCCCTCCCGCACAGCGCTCCACTCCGATCGCCGGATCCTGCTGCGGTGCGCCTTGATGAGAGGCATGGAGCTGGTCACGACCCGGGGGTTCGCCCGGTGCGCGTCCTTGAGCCTGGCCTTCATCACCGCGTCTCCAAGTGCGGCCCTCGAAAGCGCCTCGCAGTCCAGCACGTAGCTGACGCCCGCCATCAGGCGGCGTCCCTGTGCGCCTTCACGCCTGCCTCCTGGGAGTCGAGCCACCGCTCGATCTCGCGGCGCTCAGCCTCCGCCGCCGCCAGTTCCACCTCCGTCACCTGCCGTGCTTCTTCTCCGTTCACGCCACCAGCTCCCCCAGCCGGTCACGCTCGCGTTGGCGCTCCATGACGCGGGTGACATACGCACTGAACGCCCCTGGGCCCACCTCGCTGCCGATCTCCTCCGGCAGCGTGACCGTGTACTTCTTGGTGGCCGTACTCATCACCATGCCGATGCTTCGGGCATCCTTCCTCCCCGGAGCGGCCTGCCCCCCTCAAACGGCCCCCCGCCCCCGCAGCTCCCCCTTCACCACCTTGCCGCTCGCGTTGCGCGGCAGTTCGGTTACGAACTCCACCGCCCTGGGGACCTTGTAGTTCGCCATCTCGCGGCGGGACCAGGCGATCAGGTCGTCGGCGGTCGCCGTCGCGCCCGGACGACGCACCACGTAGGCCCTGCCGACCTCGCCGAGGCGGGGGTCGGGGACGCCGATGACCGCCACGTCGGCCACGTCGGGGTGCAGGCCGAGGAGTTGTTCTATCTCGGCCGGGTACGCGTTGAAGCCGCCGACTATGAACATGTCCTTGATCCGGTCGGTGATCCGGAGGTTGCCCGCCTCGTCGAGGACGCCCACGTCGCCGGTGTGGAGCCAGCCGTCGGGGGTGATCGCGGCGGCCGTGGTCTCCGGGTCCTCGAAGTAGCCCTGCATCACGTTGAAGCCGCGGACCAGGACCTCGCCGGGGCTGCCGGGGTCGGCCAGGACGCAGATCTCGGTGTCCGGGATCGCCCGGCCGGATGTCGAGGCGATCGTCTCGGCGGGGTCGCCGCGACGGCACATCGTGACGATGCCGCTCGCCTCGGAGAGGCCGTACGCGGTGAGGACCGTGGCGATGCCGAGCTCGGTGCGCAGCCGTTCCACCAGTTTCAGGGGGACCACCGCCGCTCCCGTCACCACCAGGCGCAGGGCGGAGAGGTCGTGGGTGGAGCGCGCGGGGTGGTCCAGGAGGGACTGGTGGAGGGTGGGCGGGCCGGGCAGCACCGAGATGCGTTCGGCGGCGATGTTGGCCAGGGCCGTGTCCACGTTGAAGACCGGCTGCGGGACCATCGTCGCGCCCCGCATCAGGCACGCGATGATGCCCGCCTTGTAGCCGAAGGTGTGGAAGAAGGGGTTCACGATCAGATAGCGGTCCCCCTCGCGCAGGTCCGCGAGCTCGCTCCAGATCGCGTAGCAGCGCAGGGTCTGGGCATGGGTGATGACCGCGCCCTTGGGCCGGCCCGTGGTGCCCGAGGTGTAGATGATGTCGGAGGGGGCCGAGGAGGCGATCGCATCGGCCCGGGTGCGCACCTCGGCCCCGGACACCTCCTCCCCCGCCGCGAGGAAGTCCTTCCAGGTGACGTAGTCGTCGGGGGCGGAGTCGGCGAGCACCACCACCCGCTCCAGGTGCGGGAGCCGCACGTCCGCCCGGCGCAGCGACGCCACGTACGACGTGCCGAGGAAGGTGCCCGTGACGAAGAGGAGCTTCGCCCGGCTGCGCTGCAGGATGTACGCCGCCTCGCTGCCCTTGAAGCGGGTGTTGAGGGGGACGAGGACCGCGCCGGCCGTCACCGCCCCCAGCGCGGAGACGATCCAGTCCAGGGTGTTCGGGGCCCAGACCGCGACCCGGTCCCCCGGCTCCACGCCCGAGGCCATGCACGCCGCGGCGGCCCGCTCCACGCGCTCGCCGAGCTCGGCGTACGAGACCCGGGTGCGGCCCTCGACGACCGCCTCCCGGTCCCCGTACCGTCGCGCCGCCGCCCGGATCAGTCCCGGGATGCTGCCCCACTCCTCGTCACCGCGCATCGCTGGCCCTCCTGACGCAGTAGCTGACTATCCGTCAGATTAGCTGTAGCCTCAGCCGCTGTCAGCAGTCATGACGGCCTGGGAGGTGCGGTGACGGCACTCAAGGACGCGACGGCGATAGCCGGCATAGGACAGACGGCCTTCGCGAAACAACTGCCGGAATCCGAGAAGACCTTGGCCTGCCGGGCCATCGTCGCGGCGCTCGACGACGCGGGCATCGCCGCGTCGGAGGTGGACGGATTCGCCTCGTACACGATGGAGGAGACCGACGAGGTGGAGGTCGCCAAGGCCATCGGGGCCGGCGACGTCACCTTCTTCAGCAAGGTGGGGTACGGGGGCGGCGGCTCCTGCGCGACGATCGCGCATCTCGCCGCCGCCGTGGCGACCGGGCAGGCGAGCGTCGGCGTCGCCTGGCGGTCGCGGAAGCGGGGGTCGGGGCCCCGGCCCTGGAAGAACACCGCCGTGCAACTGCCCACCCCCGCCCAGTGGACCCGCCCGTACGGGCTGCTGCGGCCGGCCGACGAGATCGGGATGCTGGCGCGGCGGTACATGCACGAGTACGGGGCGACCCGCGACCACCTCTTCAACGTCGCCCTCGCCTGC
The DNA here is from genome assembly GCF_036077095.1 of Streptomyces sp. NBC_00376. NCBI lineage: Bacteria > Bacillati > Actinomycetota > Actinomycetes > Kitasatosporales > Streptomycetaceae > Streptomyces > Streptomyces sp. NBC_00376. The sequence goes on from NZ_CP107960.1 coordinate 3,763,642, forward strand.
CGCAACCGCGCCAACCAGAACCCGGACGCGATGATGTACGAACGGCCGCTGACCCGCGACATGTATATGACCTCGCGCTGGATCAGCGATCCGCTCTGCCTCTTCGACAACTGCCTGGAGACGGACGGTGCGCTGGCCTGCGTGATCGTCTCCGCCGAGCGGGCCCGTGACTGCCGGCAGAAGCCCGTCTACATCCACTCCGTCGCCCAGGGGCTGCCCGCCCAGCACCACGGGATGGTCAACTACTGGAACGACGACCCGCTCACCGGACCCGCCTGGACGGCCGCCCGGCAGCTGTGGAAGCAGGCCGACTTCGGCCCGGACGATGTCGATGTGGCGCAGATCTACGACGCGTTCACCCCGCTCATACCGCTCTCCCTGGAGGGCTACGGCTTCTGCGGGCGCGGCGAGGGCGCCGCGTTCACCGAGGGCGGGGCGCTGGAGAGCGGCGGGCGGCTGCCCATCAACACCGGGGGCGGCGGGCTCAGCGAGGCGTACGTGCACGGCTTCAACCTGATCAACGAGGGCGTCAAACAGCTGCGCGGCGTCTCCACCGCCCAGGTCCCGGACGCCGGGACGTGCCTGGTCACCGCCGGGGAGGGCGTTCCCACATCCGCCGTACTGCTGAGGAGCTGAGGGAGTTGACCGGGATGGACGGACTGCTGCTGCCCGTCGTGGACGAGGACGGCGCCCCCTTCTGGGAGTACGCGGCCCGCGGTGAACTCCGCGTCCAGGCGTGCGCCGCCCCCGAGTGCGGACGGCTCCGCTTCCCGCCGCGGCCGTGCTGCCCGCACTGCCAGTCCTTCGAGAGCGAGTGGCGGCCGATGAGCGGACGCGGCCGCATCTGGTCCTACGTACGGCCGCATCCGCCGCTGCTGCCCGCGTACGCCGCGCAGGCCCCGTACAACGCGGTGGTGGTCGAGCTGGCGGACGCCCCGCAGATCCGGCTGGTGGGGAACGTGGTGAGCGGTCCGGACGCCCCGCTGGACTCGGTCGATCCGGAGCGGCTGCGGATCGGTGCGCCGGTGCGGGCGGTGTTCTGCCCGGCCGGTTCCGGGGTCACGCTGGTGCGCTGGCTGCTGGAGAGGTGACGGGCGATGGCGCTGCGCACGGAGACGGACAAGGAGACCGGGGTCGCGCTCGTCACCCTCGACCGGCCCGCGAAGCACAACGCGATCGACCTGGCCACGGCCGCCGAACTGGCGGCCGCCTGGCGGGCGTTCCGCTTCGACGACGGGGTGCGGGCGGTGGTCCTCACCGGTGCGGGCGGCCGGGCCTTCTGCACCGGGATCGACCGGGGCGTGGACGTGCCGCAGCCCTCGTCCCCGTACACGATCGACGATCCGCTGCTCGCGATCGGGCCGAAGGCGAACGACCTGTGGAAGCCGGTGATCGCGGCCGTGGAGGGGATGGCCTGCGGCGGGGCGTTCTATCTGCTGGGCGAGTCGGAGTTCGTGATCGCGTCCGAGGAGGCGACGTTCTTCGACCCGCACACGACGTACGGCATGGTCAGCGCGTTCGAGGCGATCTCGATGGCGCAGCGGATGCCGTTCGGCGAGGTGGCCCGGATGTCGCTGATGGGGACGGCGGAACGGGTCTCGGCCCGCCGTGCGTACGAGACCGGCCTGGTCAGTGAGTTGACGGCGCCCGGCGGCGCGGTGGACGCGGCGCTGCGGGCGGCGGCCGTGATCGCCTCGTACCCGACCGGGGCGGTGCAGGGGACGGTACGGGCGGTGTGGTCCGCGCGGGAGGCGGCCAGGGCGCAGGCCATGGCCCACGCCCCGCACCTCGTCGCGCTCGGCAATCTGCCGCCGGAGCGGCAGGCCGAACTGTTCCGGGGGCGGGGCGCGGGCGAGTTCCGGACGCGTTGACGAACCGGCCGGCGGCTCAGTAGCTCAGCTCGGCGTCCACCCGGCAGTCCTTCACCTTGGAGACCTTGCGCGGGTTGTCCATCCGCACGGAGACGGTCTTGGTCTCGCCGCCCTCGGCGTCCACGGTCGCGTCACCGGTGTCGACGGTGTTGCCGCGTGCGTCGAGGAAGGTCACGTCGACCTCGTACGTGTGCGAGCCGGTGGCACCGGCGTCGGCGGTGAGCCTCACGGTGGAGGCGGTCACGGCCTTGCGCTTGCCCTTGCGGGGCTGGGCGCAGCGGACGACGTACGCCTCGGGCTCGTCGGACGCCGTGGCGGTCGGGGTCGGGGTGCCGTAGTCGGTGGAGCCGGAGGAGCTGCTCGACGAGTCGTAGTCATCGTCGTCGTAGTCGCTGCTGTGGTAACCGTTGTTGCTCTTCTTGGAATTGGAGCAGCCGCCGCCGCTGCTCGACCCGCTGCTCTTGCTCTTTCCGCTGCGGCCGCCGTGGCTGGAGGTCGAGAAGCCGGTGAGTGCGAGCACCACCACGACCAGTACCGCGGAAAGCTTTATGTGCTGCCGCATCATCGATGCAGCCCCCCTTGTGTTGTTGTCCGTTTCTGCAGTTGTCGAACGACCGTGCGTCACGCTAGCGCAAGGTGCGAGGGTGAGGGGCCGGGCGTAGCGTCGAGGCCTAGAGCGGTGCAGAGCTGTGACGCCGGTCCGTGGCACGCAGGAGGCCGATGATGATCCGCAACGTCCTCGGCTCGGTGCTCGCTCTCGTCGGAGCGGCGGCCGCCGTGCTGAGCCCCTTCCGTGACTGGTACGACGGTCGTCTTGGGCGTGATTACCGGGTCGCGGAGCTGTTCTCCGGAATCACCGCGAGCCGGCCCGGACCGCTGGACTCGATCCTGCTCGCGTTCCTCTTCGCCGCCCTGCTGACGGTGGCCGGTGTGGTGCTGCGGTCGCGGCTGCTGGTGGCGGCGGCGGGTGTGGTGGTGCTCGGGTTCACCGTGCTGTGGATGGTGCGCCAGGGGGAGTCGGCGGGCAGTCTGGCGATCGCGGGCGACGGTTCCGGGCTGGGGTGGGGCGTGGCCGAGGCCGCGGCGGGCGGGGTGCTGCTGCTGTTGGGCGCGGCGGTGATGCCGGGGCGGCACGGTGCCGGACGCCGGCTCGCCCGCAAGCGGCACGACCAGCCGTACACGGCGCCCGGCTCGGAGCACCCGGACACCTGGCCGCCGACGCAGGAGCCGGGGCCGTCCGTGCAGACGAGCACCCTGCCGGAGCCCGAGCCGGAGCTGTACACGGGGCCGGATCCGGCGGAACGGCACGGTCCGGGTCCGAGTCCGGGTCCGGGCCCGGACGGCCGGGACACGGCCCCGTATCCCGTCGCGCCGGACGAGGCCCCGGACAAGGCCCCGGATGCGGACGGGCGCCCGAACGGCTGAGGCCCTCCGTGCCCGGGGTTCCGTCCTCAAACGCCGGACGGGCCGGGTTTCGCTGCGGCCCGGCCTGATCCCGGACAGGCTGGATCTCGCCGCGCTACGCCCTGGCCCGGCTGCCCGTGCCCGTTCCCTTCAGCGCGTCCAGCGCGTACACGCAGCGGTCCTTGCTGCACGCGTACACGACACCGCCCTGCGCCACCGGCGAACCCGTGATCTCGCCGCCGGTCGCCAGCTTCCAGCGGAGCTGCCCGCCCGCCGCGTCCAGGGTGTACAGGACGTGGTCGGCGGAGCCGAAGTGGACCCGGCCGTCGGCGACCACCGGGGCGCCCACCACCTCGCCGCCCGCCGCGAACCGCCACTTCGGGGTGCCGGTGACCGCGTCGAGCGTGTACAGCGCGCTGCCGCTGCCGACATGGACGTTCCCGGCCGTCACCAGCACCGGTTCGATCGACTGGCGGGCCTCCGTGGCGATGCGCCAGCGGTCCTTGCCGGTCGAGGCGTCGATCGCGTACACCGTGCCGAGGTAGTCGGCGAGGTACACCCCGCCGCCGGTGACGGCGGGGCCCGGCGCGAAGGCGGGCGGGGAGAGGAAGACCGCGGGCGACTCGAAGTGCCAGCGCACATGACCGGACACGGTGTCCACGGCGAGGACCCGGGCCCCCGCGCTGACGTAGACGAAGCCGTCCGGCGCCGCGGTCACCCGGACCGGCACCCCGCCGCAGGAGGCGGCGTCGCCGATGGGGTACGACCAGCGCTCGATGCCGGTACGGGCGTCGACGGCGCGCAGCCGGGCGTCCTGCCAGAGGTAGACCGTGCCGTCGTGGATCGCGGGCCCGGCCTCCGCCGTCTCGAAGTCGGTCTGGACGCCGCCGCTCTCCCACAGCTTCTCGCCGGTGGACGCCTCCCACGCCTGGACGGCGCCGCCCCGGGTGCCGGTGACGACGGTGCCGCGTTCGGCCTTGAGGGAGTACACCCAGGCGTCCGTCTGGAGCCGCCACTGCTCGGCGCCGGTGGTCGCGTCCAGGGCGTACAGGGACGGCCCGTCGGAGGCGTGGATGCGGCCGCCCTCGACGGCCATCGCCCAGGCCACGTCGCGGGTCTTGAACTGGCGTCGCCCGTTGCCCACGTCCAGGGCATGCACCTCGAACGACGTGACGTAGAGGAGGTCCCCGGCGACGACGGGTGTCCCCCAGACGTCGTTGGACATCCGGAACCGCCAGGGCCGCCAGCGGTCCGGGCCCGGCGGCGGCTCCGGCGGCTGCGCGGGGCCGGGCACGGGCACAGCGGGCACGGCCGGGGCAATACCGTTCACTCCGGCGGGCGGGCGCACCCAGCCGGTCGCGGGGCCCGCGTCCGCGGTGGCCGTGGCGGTGGCCCGTACGTCCTGGGCCCGCGGGCCGGGGCCGATCGGCACCTTCGCGCCGGGCAGCCGCACCGGACCGCCCGCGTCGGGCGCGGGCACCGGTTCGGGGGCCTGCGGGCGCGGATCGGGTGCCTGGGAGCGCGGATCGGTGTGGGCGCGCCACCCGGGGTCGACGCTCGGCGGCGGTCCGGGCGGCTGGGCCGGGCCGGGTCCCACGGGCCTGCGTCCGCCGCGGCGCTGCTCGATCATCGCGGTGGCGGAGGTCGGCAGCCAGGCCGAGGCGGTGCCGCTGTCGTCGCTGCCGGAGGCGAAGAGGTGCGGGGCGAGCTGGGCCTGGAGGTCGGCGGGGGTGGGCCGCAGTCCGGCGTCCATCTGCATGCAGGACTCGATCAACGGCCGCAGCTCGCCGGGCAGGCCCTCCAGGTCGGGGCCCTCGCGCAGCAGCATGAAGACCGTCTCGACGGGGTTGGCGCCGTGGAAGGGCGCGTGGCCGGTGGCGGCGAAGACGAGGGTGGAGCCGAGCGAGAAGATGTCGCTGGCGCCGGTGACGCTGCGGGAGTCCCTGGCCTGCTCCGGCGACATGTAGGCGGGCGTGCCGACGGCGACGTTCGTCATGGTCAGCCGGGTGTTGGAGACCCCGGACGCGATCCCGAAGTCGATCACCCGGGGGCCGTCCTCGACGACGAGCACGTTCGAGGGCTTCATGTCGCGGTGGACCAGTCCCGCGCCGTGGATCGACTGGAGCGCCTCGGCGATACCGGCGGCCAGCCAGCGCACCGCCTGGACGGGCATGGGCCCGCACTCGCTCACTATCTCTTCCAGCGAGGGGGCCGGCACATAGGCGGTGGCCAGCCACGGCACGGCCGCACGCGGGTCCGCGTCCACCACCGCCGCCGTGTAGAAGCCGCTGACGGCGCGGGCGGCCTCCACCTCGCGCGTGAACCGGACCCGGAACAGCTGGTCCTCGGCGAGCTCCGTACGGACCGTCTTGATCGCCACGCGCCGGCCCGAAGCCGAGCGGGCGAGATAGACCAGCCCCATGCCGCCGGCACCGAGCCGTCCCAGCACCTCGAACGGGCCGATCCGCCTCGGGTCGTGCTGCGTCAGCTGCTCCACCACTTGCCCTGCCACCTCCCCGTACGAGCCTCAGGAACAGAAGCCCGCGAAAACCCGCCCTGTACGGCGTCTCACCACTGGGCACCACCCGGCGGTGCGCACCCCCGATTCTTCCTGGCTGAGGCCCTGGTTGCGAACCCGGGGGCGGATCGGGGTGTCACAGCTCACTCTGCCCCGTTCTCGGACACAGGGGGCTGAAGTACGGCGAACACGGCGCCCTGATCGTCCTGGAGGACGGCCATCCGCCCGACGTACGGGATGTCGAAGGGCGGTGCGGAGATGCGGCCGCCGAGGCGTACGGCGTTCCCGGCGGCGCGGTTGCAGTCCTCGACGGCGAAGTAGCTGAGGAAGTAGCTGGGCATCTCCGCCGGGAACGCGTCGGTGATGACGCTGCGTCCGCCGACCGCGGTGTCCGGACCGGGCTCGGTGCCCGCCGGGGACCACATGCGGAAGCCCGACGACTCCGCCTCGTCCGCGCCGGTGTCGTCGGGTGCCACGTCGGAGTCGTCGAGGTCGGCGCCCTGGGAGAGGTCGGTGCCCTGGAAGCCGAAGACCTCTTCGTAGAAGGCGTCCACCCGGCCCTTCTGCCGGGTGTGGACCTCGGTCCAGCAGAAGGAACCGGGTTCGTTCCGCTTCTGGAACCCCTCGCGGTCACCGGCCTGCCAGAGTCCGAAGACCGCCCCGCCGGGGTCGGCCGCCTGGGCGAGCACCCCGGCCCGGCCGGCCCGGACCGGCTCGGTGATCACCTGGCCGCCCGCCTCCCTGATCCGGGCGACGGACGCGGCGATGTCGTCGGTGGAGAAGTAGATCCCCCAGGCGGTGGGCATCCGGCCGTCCTTCTTGGCGGCGAGCGCGGCGACGAGCTTGCCGCCGCTGTAGGCGTCCGCGTACGGCCCTTCGCCGTGCGGCCCTTCACCGGCCCGGAAGGTCCAGCCGAACAGCTCGCCGTAGAAGCGCTTGCCCGCTTCCAGGTCGGGCAGCTGCACATCCACCCAGCACGGCGCGGATCGCGCGAATGCGGCCATGGGCCCGGGTCCTTCCGTGATCCCGCATCGTTCACGGGTCGTGACAGTGACACTCGTCACAGCAAACGTAACCACGCATCGCCCGCAGCGCGCCCCGACCCCTCCACATCGAACTCATTTTCGAAGAATCCCGACGGAAGCGCTCCATACCCGCGGCATCACGGAAAGTTATCCACGGAAGTTATCCACAGGCTGTTGATAAGACTTATCGCTCCGTGGTGCGCATGCGTCGAAATCCGGCCACTCCCCCCGCCGCGTCTGCGGTGATCCCCATTTGCAGTCGGCCGAATCGCGCTCGGATCACCCCTCGGTAAGCTGACGGCATGACAGGACAAGTGCGCACCGTCGACGGCCGCGTGGCCGGTCGACGCGGACAGGCGACGCGGCAGAAGCTGCTCGACTGCCTCAGCGAGATGCTCAGCTCCTCGCCGTACCGGGACGTCAAAGTCATCGACGTCGCCCGGAAGGCGGGGACTTCACCCGCGACCTTCTACCAATACTTCCCCGACGTCGAGGGCGCCGTCCTCGAAATCGCCGAGGAAATGGCCAAGGAGGGCGCCGGGCTGACCGAACTGGTCGCCGGCCGCTCCTGGGTCGGCAAGGCCGGCTGGCAGACGGCCGAGGAACTCGTCGAGGGATTCCTCGACTTCTGGCGGCATCACGACGCGATCCTGCGCGTGGTCGACCTCGGTGCGGCCGAGGGCGACAAGCGGTTCTACAAGATCCGCATGAAGATCCTGAACTCGGTCACCAACTCGCTCACCGACTCGGTGAAGGAGCTCCAGGCCAAGGGCAAGGTCGACAAGGAGGTCAGCGCCGCCGCGATGGCGGGCTCACTGGTCGCGATGCTGGCCGCCGTCGCCTCGCACCAGAAGGGCTTCACGACCTGGGGTGTGAAGCAGGCCGAACTCAAGCCGAACCTCGCCCTGTTGGTGCATCTGGGCATCACCGGAAAGAAGCCCACGAGGTAGCACAGGCGCCGACGGCCCCTCCCCCACCGGGTTTCGCGCGGCCGTCCCGGGCGCCCCAGGTCCTGTCTCACCGACGGCGGGCCACGCATGTGGTCCGCCGTCGGTGCACCCGGACCGCTCTCACGACGCCCGGACCTTCCCCCACTGCCGGTACCCACCGGCACCCCCGGCATCAGGGCGCGGCGTCACCCCTCTCGCGCAGCCTGAAGAGCCGGATCTCCCGCTCCACCCGCGCCTGGTAAGTCGCGTACGGCGGCCAGAACTTCAGCGCCGCCCGCCACACCTCTTCCCGTTCCTCGCCCTCCAGCAGCGTGGCGTGCACCGGAACGTCCCGGCCCTGCCAGTTGACGACCGCCTTGTCGGGACCGGCCAGCAGATTCGCGGTCCAGGCCGGATGCCCCGTGCGGCCGAAGTTGCTGCCGACCAGGATCCAGCTCTGCTCCGTCCCCTTCTCGGGCATACAGGCCAGCGGATTCTCGGGCATACAGGCCAGCGGAGTGGTTCTGAGCTGCCCGCTCCGCGCCCCCGGCACCGTCAGGATCAGCCCGGGCAGCATCCGGGAGCTGAGCAGCACCTTGCCGCGCGTGAGCCGGTGCACCGCACGGTCCATGGCGGGCACGACATGCGGGGCGACCTTCGCGAACGCGCGAGTGGAGGAGACCTTCTGGATCAGCCGGGTGCCGGGCGCCATCAGACCGCCACCCGCTCGGACGGGGCGGACGAGCCGGCCGGGGCGGACGGGGCCGGTCCCGCGAACAGTCCGGCCAGCTGCGCCGCGTGGTCCCGGAGCCGGTGGACGGGGCCGAAGAGCAGTTCGTCGGCGGCGGCCCGTTTGAAGTACAGATGCGCCTCGTGCTCCCAGGTGAAGCCGAGTCCGCCGTGCAGCTGGACGGCCTCGGCGGTGGTGATCCGGAGCGCCTCCAGGGCCTGGGCCAGGGCGAGCCCCCCGGCGTCGGCCGGGTCCCAGGCCGCGTAGTACGCGGCGGAACGGGCCGCCTGCACCTGTACGTAGAGATCCGCCAGGCGGTGCTTCACGGCCTGGAAGGAGCCGATCGCCCGGCCGAACTGCTCGCGCGCCTTGACGTACTCGACCGTCCGCTCCAGCGCGCTGCCCGCCGCCCCCACCGCCTGGGCGGCGAGCAGCGCGGCGACCGGGTGTCCGGCCGAGGCGAGCGCTCCGGTCACGTCGGCGGTGTCGTCGGCGCCGAGGAGTTCGGCCTCGGTGTCGCGGAGTTCGATCCGGGCCAGCGGGCGGGTCTCGTCGAGCGAGGTCCGGCGGGCGCGGACGACTCCGGCCGCCGCGTCCGGACGGACCAGGAAGAGGAGCGTGCGGCTGCGCGGGAAGCCCCCGGCGTGGGCCGCGACCAGGAGCAGTTCGGCGCTGTGCCCGTCGAGGACCTGCGCGGCCTCCCCGTACAGCCGCCAGCCCCCGTCCCCGGCGCCCGGCCTGGCCTGCACTCCGCCTGCCCGGCCGCCGCCCGCCCAGGAGCCGTCGGTGGGGTCGCCGGTGAGGCCGAGTGCGGTGGCGAGCGAGCCGCCGGGTACGGCCAGGGTCGCGGTCAGTTCACCGGCCGCGATGCGGGGCAGCAGGGCGGTGCGCTGGGCGTCGGTGCCGAGTGCGGCGATCAGGGGCGCGGCGAGCACGGCGGTGGCGATCAGCGGCGAGGGCAGCAGGGCGCGGCCGGTCTCCTCGCAGGCGACGGCGAGCTCGGTGAGGCCGCAGCCGACGCCCCCGTACTCCTGCGGGAGCGCGAGTCCGGGCAGCCCGAGGTCCTGGGCGAGCCTTCGCCACAGGGCCGCGTCGTACCCGTCGGCGGTCCGTACGGCGCTCCTGACGTCGTCGGGTGCGCAGTGTTCGGCGAGCAGTTCGCGCAAGGTGCGGCGGATCTCGTCCTGTTCCGCGGTGAAGGCGGCATCCATCGTCGGACTCCTTCCCCTCGGAGGCCTCCGGCCTCCGATCTGACGGTGCGTCATGCTAGGGGCGAATTCACCAGATGCCCAGAGTCGCGCACGGGAGGGAGCCGGAAGATCCCCACCCCGCCGGACGGTCTCCCGCCAAGCAGATCTGATGTACCGTCAGATTCATGCCTTCTTCCCACCGCAAGGTCGCTGTCGTCGGCATATCCCTCGCCGACTGCGGGCGCGTCGACACGGCCACGCCGTACGCCCTGCACGCCCAGGCCGCCCGCCGGGCGCTGGCCGATTCGGGGCTGGAGAGGTCCGTCGTCGACGGTTTCGCCTCCGCCGGACTCGGCACGCTCGCACCGGTCGAGGTCGCCGAGTACCTGGGACTGAAGCCCACCTGGGTGGACTCCACCTCGGTCGGCGGCTCGACCTGGGAGGTGATGGCGGCCCACGCGGCGGAAGCCATCGCGGCGGGACGCGCCAACGCCGTACTGCTGGTGTACGGGTCGACGGCGCGCGCGGACATCAAGGCGGGCCGTCGGACCTCCAACCTCTCCTTCGGCGCGCGCGGCCCGCTCCAGTTCGAAGTGCCGTACGGGCATTCGCTGATCGCCAAGTACGCGATGGCCGCCCGCCGCCACATGCACGAGTACGGGACGACCCTGGAGCAGCTCGCCGAGGTCGCGGTCCAGGCGCGGGCGAACGCGGCGGCCAACCCGGACGCGATGTTCCGGGACCCGGTCACGGTGGACGACGTGCTGTCGGGGCCGATGATCGCGGACCCGTTCACCAAACTGCACTGCTGCATCCGCAGCGACGGCGGCTGCGCGGTGCTGCTGGCCGCCGAGGAGTACGTACCGGACACGGCGAAGGCGCCGGTGTGGATCCTCGGCACGGGCGAGCACGTCTCGCACTCCACCATGTCGGAGTGGGACGACTTCACGGTCTCCCCGGCGGCGGTCTCGGGCCGGCTGGCGTTCGCGCGGGCCGGGGTGCGGCCCTCGGACATCGACCTCGCCGAGATCTACGACGCGTTCACCTACATGACCCTGGTGACGCTGGAGGACCTGGGTTTCTGCGCGAAGGGCGAGGGCGGCGCGTTCGTGGAGAAGGGCCGGACCGGGCTGACCGGCGAGCTCCCGGTGAACACCGACGGCGGCGGCCTGTCCGCCTGCCACCCCGGGATGCGCGGGCTGTTCCTGCTGGTGGAGGCGGTACGCCAGCTCCGCGGCGAGGCGGGCGAACGCCAGGTACGCAAGGCCGGCGGCCGGCTACCGGAACTGGCGGTGGCCTCGGGCACGGGCGGCTGGTTCTGCTCCTCGGGAACGGTGGTGCTGGGGCGGGGGTGAGGGGGCGGCCGGGGCCGGTCACACCGGGACGACGGTGAGCGCGCCCTCCAGCCCCTTGAAGTCGGCCGCGTTGCGCGTGTAGAGCGGCAGCCCCCTGACCGAGGCGATGGACGCGATCATCAGGTCCATGCGCCGGGGCCGCGGATCACGCCGGGCGGCGATCACCAGCGCCACCAGGCTCCCGTAGCGGGCGGCGGCGTCCCCGTCGAAGGGAAGCGGCTCGAAGTCGGCGACCGCGGCGCCGAGTTTCTCCATCCGGGCCACCCGCACGCCGGGATCCCGGGCCATCGCCACACCCTGCTGGAGCTCGGCCATCGTCACGGCGGTGAGCGCCGGGAGGACCGGCAGATCCTCGGCACGAAGCAGATCGAGGTCGATGTACGTGCAGGTGTCGAGCACGCCCGCGGCATGTCGTTCAGCCACGCTCGCGCTCCCACGGGTCCTCGTCCCCGACCCGGTCCTCGGCTCCGAAGAGCGCATCGGCCTCGCGGCGCATCTGCTCGCCGTCCACACGGGGCAGCCGGCGGTGCCTGGCCACCAGCTCTTCGGAGCTCAGCTGCCGTTTCCGGGTCAGCGGCCGCAGTTCGGCGACCTCTATTCCGTTGCGGGTGATGTGAAAGACCTCGCCCGCCTCCACGGCGTTCATGACTTCGGCGGAGTTGTTCCGGAACTCGCGCTGGGTGATGGTCTTCATGCCACCAGGGTAGCCCTGCGTGTCCCGCTGCGCTACAGCGATCGTCTCGTCCGCCCCGTACGGTGCCGTGCGCTGCAATGGGGGGATGACCGACGCACACCAGAGCTTCCTGGACCTCCTCCATGCCCAGCGCGTCTGGGACGTGGAGCTTCCCGGCTTCGACCCGGCCGCCGCGCCCCCGGACCCGCTTCCCCTCTTCCGCAGCTGGTTCGCCGAGGCGGTGGCCGCCGGACAGGTGGAGCCGCACACCATGTCGCTGGCCACCGTGGACGCCGAGGGCCACCCCGATGTGCGGACGGTGATGCTGCACGACGCGGACGAGCGCGGCTGGCACTTCGCCACCCATCGCACCAGTGCGAAGGGCCGCCAGCTCGCCGCCCGGCCGTATGCGGCGCTCGGCTTCTACTGGCCGGTGCAGGGCCGGCAGGTACGGGTGCGGGGGCCGGTCACCGCTTGCGCGCCCGACGAGAGCCTGGCCGATCTGCACGCCCGCTCGACCGGCGCGCTCGCATCCGCGCTGACCGGGTCGCAGAGCGAGGTGCTGGGCTCGCTGGAGGAGCTGACCCGCACCGCCGACGCCGCCTGGGAACGGGCACGGGCCGAGCCGGACGCGGAGGTGACGAGCTGGACCCGGTACGTGGCCGAGGCCCGGGAGGTCGAGTTCTTCCAGGGCGACGCGGCACGCCGGCACGTACGGCTGCGCTACCGCAGGCAGGACGCGGCCGGGAACGACGCGGCCTGGACCCGGGAGCTGCTCTGGCCGTGAGGCCCGCGCCCCGCCCCCACCCGTGCCGGCCTGTACCCGCCTGCGCCGGCGCGTGCCCGCCCGTACCCGTGCACGCCCGTGCCCGCGCGGTACCTGCCGCACGGGCACGGGCGGCGGTCCGTCAGTCCAGGGTGATCGCCTGCACCGGGCAGACCCGGACGGCCTCCTTCACGGTGGCGCCGTCGAGGGCCTCCTCGTAGCCGGGCAGCAGTTCGCTGAACCCGTCGTCGTCCTGGGTGAACACCTTCGGCGCGGTGAGCGCGCACTGGCCCGCGCCGATGCACCGGTCCTTGTCGATACTGATCCGCATTCCGGCAGATCCTTCCGCTCGCATTCCGATCACCATGTTCCGATCAGCACGTTTCGATCACCAGGTCACGGGGAGTTCGAACAGCCCCTGAATGGTGTCACCGGGCTTGAACGGGATTTCTTCCGCGGGTACCGCGAGCCGCAGACCGGGGAGACGGTCGAAAAGCGCGGGCAGCGCGATCTCCAGTTCGGCCCGTGCCAGATTCTGGCCCAGGCACTGATGGATTCCGAACCCGAAAGCGACGTGATTGCGCGCGTTCCGGCCGAGGTCCAGCTCGTCCGGTGACGGATAAACGGCCTCGTCCCGGTTGATCACCGCCGTGGTCAGGATGACACCGTCCCCCGCGTGAATGGTCACCCCGCCGATCTCGATGTCCTCGACGGCCACCCGGGAAATCCCGTCGGCGATGGACAGGAAGCGGAGCAGTTCCTCGACCGCCGAACCCATCAGCCCCTCGGACTCACGCATCCGGGCCAGCTGATCGGGATGCTGGAGCAGTGTGAACGTACCGAGCGAGATCATGTTCGCGGTCGTCTCGTGCCCGGCGACGAGCAGGATCTGGGCCAGCCGCACCAGCTCGTCGTGGTCCACGCCCCCGGTCTCCAGCTGCTTGACGATGAGCTCGTCCAGCAGCCCTTCGCCCGGAGCGGCCCGCTTCTGCTCGATCAGCACCCGGAAGTAGTCGTCCAGCTCGTCCCGCGCCGCCTCGACATCCGCGGCCGCCGGACCGCGGAGCAGCTTGCGCGACTGCGCCTCGAAGAACTCGTGGTCCTCGTAGGGCACCCCGAGCAGGGCGCAGATGACCATGGACGGTACGGGCAGGGCGAAGGCGTCGACCAGATCGGTCGGCGGGCCTTGCTCGGCCATCGCGTCGAGCAGTCGGTCCACGGTCTCCTGGATCTGCGGCCGGAGCGCGGCCGTCCGCTTGACCGTGAAGCTCGGGATCAGCATCCGGCGCTGGGCGTTGTGCTCCGGGTCGTCGACCCCGAGCAGTTCCACGCGGCGCAGGGTGCTCGCGGCCAGCCGCTCGGCGAAGAACGGGAACGCGGGGTTCTCCCGGTCGGACGAGAGCCTCTGGTCCACCAGGAGCGAACGCGCCTCGGCGTGCCCGGTCACCAGCCACACCATGCGGCCGTCGAAGAGTTTGGCGGGAGACACGGGCCGCTGCCCCCGGTGCTCGCGATATCCCGTCGGCGGGTTGTAGGGACAGGTGCGGTTCTGCGGAAAGGAGATGGTCTCGGCATCTGCCATGGCGGACCTCGCAAAGAGAGGGGGGAGTCCTGCTCGATCTCCCGCCACTAGATGCCTCGGGCACCTAATGGGTCTAGGTGATGTTCGGCCAAATGTCCTCGGGAAGATCCATTCTCCGCCCGCCTGACCAGGTGGGCATTTCGAGCCACCCGATCGCCTCCGCGCTCCTTTCGAAAGGAGCAATATGGAAGGCATCAGGCGGACTGGAGGCGAAAATGAGCCGAACCCTTTCCCGTACCCGCGCCGGCGCGCGTCCCCGTTCCCGTTACGCCCCCGACAGCGGGTTGACCACGCGCATGGTCGGCACCATGTTCCTGATCGGCCTGCTGTACGTGGTGCTCGTGGGCGTGCTGCTCGCCGTGCTGCGCGGCGCCTGGCCGATCATTCTGATCCTCGTCGGTGGCATGTTCATCGCGCAGTTCTGGTTCAGCGACCGCATCGCGGCGTTCAGCATGGGCGCCCATGAGGTCACCCCGGAGGAGGCGCCCGAGCTGCACGGTGCCGTCGACCGGATCTGCGCCCTTGCCGACATGCCGAAACCACGCGTGGCGATCGCCCGGAGCGACGTACCGAACGCCTTCGCGACGGGCCGCAGCGAGAAGACCGCCCTCGTCTGCGCCACCACCGGTCTGCTGCGCAGACTCGATCCCCCGGAGCTGGAGGGTGTGCTCGCGCACGAGATGTCGCACGTGGCGCACCGCGATGTCGCCGTCATGACGATCGCCTCGTTCCTCGGCGTGCTCGCCGGCGTCATCACCCGCGTCGCCCTGTGGGGCGGGCTCTCCCGCAACAGTCGCAGCAATGACCCAGTCGGCATCGCGATCATGCTGATCCCGCTGGTCAGCGCGGTCGTGTACGCCCTGAGCTTCCTGCTGACCCGGCTGCTCTCCCGCTACCGCGAGCTCTCCGCCGACCGCACCGCCGCCCTGCTCACCGGCCGCCCCTCCGCACTCGCCTCCGCCCTCACCAAGGTGACCGGCCAGATGGCCCGTATCCCGACCGAGGACCTGCGGAAGGCGGAGCCGTACAACGCCTTCTACTTCGTCCCCGCGTTCTCCTCCAAGGAGAGCCTGAGCCGGCTGCTCTCCTCCCACCCGACCCTCGAACAGCGCCTCGACCAGCTGGCCCGCATCTCCGCCGACCTCGCCCGTCCGTGAGCAACGCCCGATGCGAAGCCGATACGGCACCCGAAGCGACGCCCGGAGGAACGCCCCATGGGTCTTCTCGACACCATCCTCGGCCGCAGCAAGCCGGTCCGCCCCGACCTCGACCAGCTCTTCGCCGTACCCTCCGCCGCCCTCACCCTCCAGGCGGGCGCGGGCTTCACACCGACCGGTCTCGGCTCGGTCTGCTTCGCGGAGGTCGAGGGCGGCACCTTCGCCCGCGTCCAGCAGGACGTACGAGAACTGCTCGACGCCGACACCGGCCGCGGCGGAATCCCGGTGGAGTTCAGCCAGGACGCGTACGGCTACACCTGGCTGCTCTCCCGCCGCCCGGCCGATGACACCGCCGCCCTGGTCAACGACCTGCACGCGGTCAACACCCTGCTCCAGGACGGCGGGTTCGGCCCGCACCTGCTCTGCTCCCTGATCGGCTTCCGCGATGCGCGGGACCGTCCGCTGGCCCTGGTCTACCTCTACAAGCGCGGCACGTTCTACCCGTTCGCACCCCTGCCCGGCGGTGTGGAGAGGCGGGACAACCAGCTGGAGTTGCAGGTCAGAGCGGTGCTCGGCGACGACCTGCGGGTGGAGAAGGACCTGGCCCGGTGGTTCCCGGTGTGGGGGGCACCGGGGCTGTGACGCGGACAGAGAAAAGACCGTGGGAAAGCGAGGGAAAAGAGCGGGGAAGGGACGGGGAGGCCCTGCGCGACACCCGCCCGTATCATCGCTTCCATGACTGCTGAGCCCGCCCGTTCCGCCGCCCGTATGCGCGCTTCGGATGCCGATCGCGAGGCGGTGGTCGAGCAGTTGCGCGAGGCGGCGGCCGAGGGCCGCATCGACATGGACGAGCTGGACACCCGGCTCGGGGCGGCGCTCTCCGCCAAGACCTACGCCGAACTCGCGCCCCTCACCGAGGACCTGGTCCCCATCGAGGTGGCCACCGGTGAACCGCTGGTCCTCAAGGGCGGCATGCACGGCGCGACGCGCTCGGGTGTCTGGAAGGTTCCCCCGGTGATACGCGCCCAGGGCGGCATCGGCGGCGTCCGGATCGACTTCACCCGCGCCGAGTGCCGGCTGCGCGAGATCTCGCTGGAAGTGCGCGGCGAGATGGCCGGGGTGAAGATCGTGATCCCGGAGGGCTGGACCGTACACACCGACAGTCTGGACCTGGGGATCGGCGGTCTGAAGGACAAGACCAGCGACGCGCGGACCCCCGGCGCCCCGCTCCTCCGGCTGACGGGCTCCTGCGGCATGGGCGGTGTGGTCGTACGCCACCCGAACTTCCGCGAACGGCGCAAGCTGCGCAGCATCGAGCCCTGAGTCGCGCCGATCCGCACCGGCACCCCGGTGCGGATCAACTGAGTACGCATACCTACTCCTTGCGGGTGACCGCGCCCATCCGGCGCCCTCCGCCGAGGGCATACCGTCCCCCGTATGCCCGACGAGACCGCACCCACCGACGCCACCCCCGACCCCGCCCCGGCCGGGTCCAGGTCCCCCTCTTCCGTTCTCGGGGCCCTCGGATGCGGCTGCGTCGCGCTCCTCGTCGTCCCCGTTGTCGTTCTGGTCGTCCTGCTCTCAGGGGGCCTTTCGGGGTCGACGGACTTTCCCCGGACCGCGCCCGAGAAGATGGCGGACCGCGCCTTCCAGCGCTCCCAGGAGGCGTACGACCTCATGGGGTTCACGCGCACCGTGCGGCCGGGGGTCGAGAAGATCGGCGTCAGCACGGAGAACACGCTGAGCTCGGGCTACTGCTACGACGGGGGTCTGCTCGGGCTGGAGGACAAGACCGTCGACGGCGCCTACCGGATGAGCCACAGCTGGGCGCTGGACCACGTGCCCGCGAACCAGGCCGTCTCCGGCCACCGCCGACTGCACCGGCAGCTCAAGGACGACGGCTGGGAGGTCACGTCCTACCGCGAGGGCGGGAAGAGCAAGTCCTGGGATCTGTACGTCCAGCGGGACGACGGCTCCGAGCGGATGTCCTTCATCTGGTACCCGGACCGGGAGTACTTCACCGGCGGTACCTCCGTGCCCTGCGCCTACGACCCCGAGTGGGAGAGCGGCGACACCGGCCTCCCTGGGGACGACCAGAGCCCGCCCGCTCTCGGCCCCGCGCAGCGGAAGAAGTAGGGCGGGCCCGTCCGGCGAAGCGCGCTCAGCGGTCCCCGGGGTGGAAGACCGGGACGGCCTCCTCCCCCTCCTCCTGCCGGAAGGTCACCCGCAGCGCCATGCCGATGGCGAGCGCGGACTCCTCGCACCCCACGACCTCCGTCATCATCCGCGGCCCCTCCGCCAGGTCGACCACGGCGGCGACGTACGGGACGCGGGCGCCGAACGGCGGCAGGTCGTTGCGGTGGACGACGGACCAGGTGTAGAGCGTGGCGTCCCCGCTCGCCCGCTCCCAGGCGCAGTCCTCGCTCCAGCAGTGCGGGCAGAACTCGCGCGGGTAGTGGTGCGCGCGCCCGCAGTCGTGACAGCGGCGCAGCAGCAACCGCCCCCGGGCGGCGGCGTCCCAGTACGGGCGGGTGAAGGCGTCGGGCTCGGGAAGGTCGAAACGTACGGCGGCCGCGGTCACAGGAAGAGTCCGATCGCGTTGTCGAGGGACCAGGTCTGCCAGGCCATAGCGAACAGCGCGACGAGCGAGATGAGCGCCATCATCGCGTTCTGTCCCTGCTCGGCCCAGTCGTGGATCATCAGCACCAGATAGAGCAGGTTGAGCAGGAGCCCCGCGACCAGCGCGACCGGGGTGAGGAATCCGACGACCAGGCCGAGTCCCAGGGCGAGTTCGGCGTACACGACGACGTATGCCATGACCTTGGGGCGCGGGGCGACGATCTTCTGGAATCCGGTGCGTACGACCGGCCAGCGGTGCTTGCCCGCGACATCCGCGGCCCAGGCGATGCCCGTTCCGCGCTCGAACCAGCCCTTCTTGTCCTTGTGCCGCCAGCTCTCCAGCCACCACAGGCCGAGGCCTATCCGGAGAACGGCGAGCCACTCGGCTCCGCCGAGCCAGATCGTCTGCATGGGGCCTCCGTTCGCTGAATCTGACGGTACGTCAGTTCACCCGATGGCAGGCAACTCGCGCAAGAGGTGCGCAAGGAGTGGACAAGAGACGGGTGAAGCTCGAACAGAAGGCGTGCACCCGTGATCAATTCGCAATCGATTCCGGTCTTGACCGAGACCCATCAACCGGGTGCGCGATTACGCTCCGAACCATGTCCGACAGCGCACTTACCGCCGGTATCCCCATATCGGCCCCCACCGACCTCACCGAGGGCCGTCCCGTCTACGTGGTCGGCGGCGGTCCGGGCGGTCTCGCAGCCGCGGCGGCCCTGCGCGAGCAGGGCGTACGGGCGGTCGTGCTGGAGAAGTCCGGGAACGTGGGCGCGTCCTGGCGCCGCCACTACGACCGGCTGCACCTCCACACGACCCGGAGCCGGTCCGCGCTGCCGGGGCTCGCGATGCCGCGTCGGTTCGGGCGCTGGGTGTCCCGGGACGACGTGGTGCGCTATCTGGACAAGTACGCCGAGCACCATGAGCTGGAGGTGGTGACGGGCGTCGAGGTGTCCCGGATCGACCGCGCCCCGGACGGCAGGGACTGGCAGCTGACCGCGACCGGCGGCCGGGTGCTGACCGGCCGGGCGGTCGTCGTCGCCACCGGCTTCAACCACACCCCGCGCGTCCCCGACTGGCCCGGCCTCGACACCTTCACCGGCGATCTGGTCCACGCCTGCGACTACCGCAACCCCGCCCCGTACGCGGGCAAGGACGTCCTGGTCGTCGGCATCGGCAACACGGGCGCGGAGATCGCCGTCGACCTGGTCGAGGGCGGGGCGTCGCGGGTCCGGATCGCCGTGCGCACCGTGCCGCACATCGTGCGCCGCTCGACGGCGGGCTGGCCCGCGCAGTTGACCGGCATCCTGGTACGCAGGCTGCCGGTCCGTCTGGTCGACCGGGCCGGGCGCCTGATGGCCAGGGCCGCCGTGCCCGACCTCTCCGCGCAGGGCCTCCCCCGCCCGGACACCGGTCTGTACTCACGGGTCAAGGACGGCGCGATCCCGGTGCAGGACGTGGGACTGATCGACGCGGTGAAGCGCGGCCGGGTGGTACCGGTGGCGGCCGTCGAGTCGTTCGACGGGGACGCGGTGGTACTGGCCGACGGCGAGCGGATCACCCCGGACGCGGTGATCGCGGCGACCGGCTACCGGCGTGCCCTGGAGGGCCTGGTCGGCCATCTCGGCGTACTGGAC
Organism: Streptomyces sp. NBC_00376; assembly: GCF_036077095.1. Taxonomy (NCBI): domain Bacteria; kingdom Bacillati; phylum Actinomycetota; class Actinomycetes; order Kitasatosporales; family Streptomycetaceae; genus Streptomyces; species Streptomyces sp. NBC_00376. Next base: position 3,783,098 of record NZ_CP107960.1, read on the forward strand.
GCCCGGGGCCGGCCGGTGGTCCACGGCGCCCGCACCCCCAAGCAGGCTCCCGGTCTGTACTTCACCGGCTTCACCAACCCGATCAGCGGCATGCTGCGCGAACTGGCCCTGGACGCGCGGAAGATCGCGAAGAGGGTGGCACGCCGGGGCTGAGGCCGCACGGACCGCGGCTTCCGGAGTGATCGCCGTGCCGATACCCGTACACGCTCTCGCGCACCGCCCGTTGACCGCCGAGGCCGTCGCCGAACTCGTCGCGCTGCCCGTCACCACCCGTTCGGAGACCTGGGCGCCCGGAGATTCCTGGTAGTCGGGGAGATGCACCCCCACCGATCCGGACGACGAAGACGGCCCGGGCCGGTGGATCAACGCGCACATCGACTGGTGATCCGGGGCGCGGACCACTCACGGGGCTACCCGTTCGAGATCTCATGCTTGAACCTGTCCAAGGCCTCCGCGCCGGTACCAGCCCACAACTCCGGGCACCGTCCACCCCCGCGATGCGAAGAACGTGACACTTCCCCCATCCACTGTCACGTTCGCAGCATGGGGCTGAGTCCGTGAGCTACGCGTCCTCGCACCGGCCGGGATCAGCAGCCGCCCCGCGCTCGTGTTCCTCAGTCAGATCGGGGGCGTCAGTCAGATCGCGGGCGTGGCGTTCACCGTGAGCTGGGTCGTGTTGTTGGCCGGCTGCGGGTCGAAGGGGAAGGTCGCGGGGCTGGAGCCGCCGGTGGTGAGCATGACGCGGCCGGTCGCACCGGGGACGACGCGGTCGATGCGCAGCTGGAACGGGAGGGAACGCGTCGTGTCCGGCAGCGCCCAGTACGGCATCTCGCAGCTGTAGCGCGGGGCGCCGGTCCGCTGCGGGTAGTAGCCGCCGCTCAGGGTGCGCGGCTCGCAGTCGACGGGGGCGTTGGTGACGGTGGCGCCCTCGGGGACGGTGAAGTCGACGGCCGCGACCGGGTCGCCGGAACCGAGGTTGCCGATCCAGGCGGGGCCGTTGTTGCGGAAGCCGAGTTCGGCGGTGACGGTCTCGCCGACGCCGCCCGTGACCTGAGCACCCTGTGCCGCGAAGTCCGCCGTGTTCACCGCGCCGAAGGCGGCGATGGTGTAGTTGTCCTCGTCCGAGAGGTCGGCGGCTCCGTTGCCGGGCTCGACGCTGATGTCCAGCCGCTCGGTGTACGCGTGCGCGGCGAGGGCGACCCGCAGCGGCGTCGGCAGGGTGAAGGAGTCGCCCGGCTCGATGACCTGGTCGAAGGAGCAGGTGGCCTGGGACATCGGGGCGTAGTCGCCGCCGGTCGTGCTGTAGGCGCACTCGGTGTACTCGGTGAGGAAGTCGAGCCCGTACGAAGCGGTGAAGGTGACGGTGAGGCCCTCGGACCGCTCGCTGCCCTTGTTGGTCACCGCGAACGGCACGGTCCGGACGGTGCCCGGCTGGAGGTTCTTCACCGGGGCGATCTCCCCGAGGGACAGGTCGGGGGCCGAACCGACCGAGACCGTGGTGTCGAACGAGTCGAGCGGGGCTTCCAGCGTGCCGTCGGGGCCGCCGGTGGCCACGGCGGCGTAGGTGATCCGCCCCTGGGCCCCGGGCTCGGCACCGTCGGCGGCGCGGACCGTGAGGTGGACCTGCGGGCTGTAGGCCTCGCCGATGACGGGGACCTCGGGGACGGTGCACACGGCCGTGGTCCCGGTCGGGGCGCAGTTGTCGGGCCAGGTCACATCGGCCACCCCGGCGACACCGGAGATGTCGACCGAGAGCCGGCCGTCGGTGACGGCGAAGTTGTCGTTGTCGTGGTAGAGCCCGATGTCCAGCGGGCTGCCCTCCGACGAGCTGCCGCCGGGCGTCAGCTTCTGCTCGTTGGGGGCCTGTATCCAGAGCTGATCGGTCTGCTCCTCGGCGAACGCGGGAGCCGCGAGTCCGGCGGTCAGCAGTCCGGCGGCTGCGGCGACACAGACGCCGAGGCGCACGGTACGCCGGACGGAGACGGGTCTCATGTTTCTCCCAGGGGTGGGCCATGGATGGCGAACGACGGCCGGTGTGTCCGGCCCGACCATTGGACCTTCAAGATCACCCGGAGGTTGTACGGATCCGGCCGATGCCTCCCCCTCGCTCAGGCTTTGCCTGCACAACCATTCCTGACGAGCCGTCAGTTCAGTAACCTGACAGAGCGTCAGCTTTTGGCTGGCCCGGCACGATCAACCCGACGGACCCCGAGCAGGAGTGGGCGGAACGATGCTTGGATCGACTCACGGCACCCTCACCACCGACTTCCGCGCCAGGGTGGTGGCCTGCGGCGAAGAGCCGCATGCCGCCGTCCACAGCATGACGGTCGCCGCCGCAACGGAAGGCGTGCTGGACGTCAGCGGCCGGCCGTTGTACGCGGCCGTACCGGATCTGGACCGGTTCTTCCGGCCCGGCTCCGTGGCCGTCGTCGGCGCGTCCGACACCGAGGGACGGCCCAACACCGGCATCACCCGGCAGCTGATCCGCTGGGCCGAGCGGGTCGGGGCGCGGCTGTATCCCGTGCACCCCACCCGGGAGTCCGTGTTCGGGCTGGCCTGTTCTCCTTCCGTCGCGGAGCTGCCGGAGCAGGTCGATCTGGCCGTGCTGCTCGTCGGCGACCCGCTCCCGGTGATCGAGGAACTCGCCCAGGCCAAGGTGCGGTTCGCCGTCGCCTTCGCCTCCGGGTTCGCCGAGACCGGCGAGGAGGGCGCCGCCGCCCAGGCCCGGCTGGCCGCCGCGGTGGAACGGTCCGGGCTGCGGCTGCTCGGGCCGAACACCAACCTCAACGCCTTCGAGGAGTTCCGGGACGATCTGGACGGGCCGGCCATCGCGCTGATCACCCAGTCCGGTCACCAGGGCCGCCCCGTCTACACCCTTCAGGAGCTGGGCGTGCGGCTCTCGCACTGGGCGCCCACGGGCAACGAGGCGGATCTGGAGACCGCCGACTTCATCTCGTACTTCTCTCAGCGCCCCGAGGTCGGGGCCATCGCCTGTTACGTGGAGGGGCTCAAGGACGGTCGCTCCTTCCTGCTCGCCGCGGACCGGGCCGCGCGGGCCGGGGTCCCGGTCGTGGCGGTCAAGGTGGGGCGTACCGAGACGGGGGCCAGGATGGCCGCGTCACACACCGGCAAGCTGACCGGCGCCGACCAGGTGGTGGACGCGGCGATGCGGCAGTTCGGCGTGATCCGGGTGGACGGGCTCGACGAACTCCAGGACACCGCGGCGCTGCTCGCGCGGGCCCGGAAGCCGCAGGCCGAGGGGGTCGTCGTGTATTCGATCTCGGGCGGCACGGGCGCGCACTTCTCGGACCTGGCGACCGGCGCGGGGCTGAGCCTGCCCACCCTGTCCGAGGCGAAGCAGCGCGAGCTGCACGAGTGGATCCCCGGCTATCTGAACGTGGCGAACCCGGTCGACAACGGCGGGCATCCGGTCGGCGACTGGCGCGGCCGGAAGATCATCGACGCGATACTCGCCGACCCCGACGTCGGGGTGCTGATCTGTCCGATCACCGGCCCCTTCCCGCCGATGAGCGACAAGCTCGCGCAGGACCTGGTGGACGCGGCGGAGGCCACGGACAAACTGGTGTGCGTGGTGTGGGGCTCGCCCGTCGGCACGGAGGAGGCGTACCGCACGACGCTGCTCGGCTCGTCCCGCGTCGCCACCTTCCGCACCTTCGGCAACTGCATCACCGCCGTGAAGGCCTACCTGGACCACCACCGGTTCGCCGCTTCCTACCGCTCCCCCTTCGACGAGGCGCCGCGCACGCCCTCGCCCTCGTTCCGCAAGGCGCAGGCACTGATGCGTCCGGGCCAGCAGCTGAGCGAGCACGCGGCGAAGCAGCTGCTGCGGGCGTACGGGATCCGCGTGCCGCGCGAACAGTTGGTGACCAGCGCCGCGGCATCCGTCCGGGCCGCGGCACTGGTCGGCTACCCGGTCGTCATGAAGGCGTCGGGCGCCAGGCTCGCCCACAAGACCGAACTGGGCCTGGTCAAGGTCGGGCTCACCTCCGCGAGCCAGGTGCGGGACGCCTATCGCGAACTGACCGACATCGCACGGTTCGAGGGCATCGAGCTGGACGGGATCCTGGTCTGCCAGATGGTCGAGCGGGGCGTCGAGATGATGGTCGGCGTCACCCAGGACGCGCTGTTCGGGCCGACGGTGACGGTCGGGCTCGGGGGCGTACTCGTCGAGGTGCTGCACGACGCGGCGGTACGGGTGCCGCCGTTCGGCGAGGACCAGGCACGGTCGATGCTGGCCGAACTGCGCGGCCGGGCCCTGCTGGAGGGTGTGCGCGGTGGTCCGCCGGTGGATGTGGACGCGCTCGTCGAGGTCGTGCTGCGGGTGCAGCGGATGGCGCTGGAACTGGGCGACGACCTCGCCGAACTGGACATCAACCCGCTGATGGTGCTCGGGCGGGGGCAGGGCGCGGTGGCGCTGGACGCGCTCGCCGTCTGCCGCTGACCGGGCCTTCCCCCGGCGGCCCCGCCGCCGCAGGCACCATCGCCCGAACCGACCGCCTTCCCGACCGCCACCACGACCACCCAGGAGCTGCCCCATGCCGTCCTCCCCCGAAGACATCACCGAGTCCGCCGAATCCGCCGACCCGCTCCATTCATTGGTACTCCACGCCACTGACAACGGCGTCTCGTGGATCACGCTCAACCGCCCCGAAGCGATGAACGCCGTCACCTGGGAGCAGCGGGAACGCGTCATCGGCCTGCTCGCCGAGGCCTCCGCCGATCCGGCGGTCCGGACCGTCGTCCTCACCGCCACCGGCCGCGGTTTCTGCGCGGGCGCCGACCTGCGCGGCGCCCCGGCGACCGGCGAGCGGGTGCCGGGCGATGTGGCCCGTACGATCCGGCTCGGTGCGCAGCGGCTGATCGCCGCGGTCCTGGACTGCGAGAAACCCGTCATCGCGGCCGTCAACGGCACGGCGGCCGGCATCGGCGCCCATCTCGCGTTCGCCTGCGATCTGGTGCTGGCCGCCGGATCGGCGAAGTTCATCGAGGTGTTCGTACGGCGCGGCCTCGTACCCGACGGCGGCGGCGCGTATCTGCTGCCGCGGCTGATCGGCCCGCAGCGCGCCAAGGAGCTGATGTTCTTCGGCGACTCGCTCCCGGCAGCAGAGGCGGAACGCCTGGGGCTGGTCAACCGGGTCGTGCCGGACGAGGAGCTGGCGGCGACGGCGCGGGAGTGGGCGCAGCGGCTGGCCGAGGGACCGACCCGGTCGATCGCCCTCACCAAGCAGCTCGTCAACGCGTCGCTGGACGCCGACCGGTCGACGGCGTTCGCCGCCGAGGCCATGGCCCAGGAGATCAACATGACGACGCAGGACGCCAACGAGGGCGTGGCGAGCTTCGTGGAGCGGAGAGCGCCGAAGTACCGGGGGATCTAGGGACTGTCGTCGAACTGCCGTCGTCGCCCGGAGTGCGGCCGCCCCGGCGCCGTTCCCCGCTTGTCCGGCGCCGGGCGGTCGGCAACGGTGACTTTCGGCAGTGTCGGGGCGCTCCGCGACTGCGTACGGTCGTGCGGGTGGAGAGAGTGATGTCGATCGGCGCGGTCCGGCGGGCCCTCGTCGCCCCGGGGAGTCTGCTCGCCGTCGCGGCGGCGTTCTGTGTCGGGCTGAGCACGGTCAGTATGTGGTGGGCGCTGCCCGCAGCCGTGGCGGCGTTCTTCGCGGGGCGGGAGCCGGGGAGGACCGGGCCCACGGTCCTGGTGCTGGTGGCGGTGCTGGCCGGTGGTGTGGTGGCGGTGGCCCTGGTGCCCTCCTGGCTGCTGATGGCGGGGCGGTTCTCCGCGGTGGTGGCGGTGGCCGCGATGCTGCCGTGGTTCGCGGGGCGGTTCTGGCGTCAGTACCAGGAGCTCGTCCGGGCGGGCTGGGAGCGGGCGGGCCGGCTGGAGCGCGAACAGCGGCTCGTCGCCGAGCAGGCACGGTCCCGCGAACGGGCCAGGATCGCCCAGGACATGCACGACGTCCTCGGGCACGACCTCAGCCTCATCGCCCTGTCGGCCGGCGCCCTGAAGCTGGCCCCCGGTCTCGACGAGGCGCACCGGGCGGCGGCCGGGGAGATCCGGGCCCGCGCGGCCGCGTCGGTGGAGCGGCTCGGCGAGGTGATCGGCCTGCTGCGCGAGGAGGCGGGCGAGGAGTCCCCGCAGCAGCCCGGCGGCGGCATTCCCCGGCTGGTCGAGGAGGCCGCGGCCGCCGGGCTCGCGGTCGGCCTGCGGGTCGAGGGGGAGGCCGGCGCCATGTCCCCGGCGGCCGGGCGGGCCGCCCACCGGGTGGTCCAGGAGGCCCTGACCAACGCGGCCAAGCACGCGCCGCGGGCACGGGTGGACGTGCGGGTGACGCACGCGGCCGGGGAGACGACGGTCCGGGTGGAGAACGGGCCCGCGCCCGCACCGGCCCGCACCGAGGACCTCCCGGGCACCGGGCGGGGACTGATCGGGCTCGACGAACGGGTACGGCTGACGGGCGGCGAGTTCGCGTACGGACCGTACGGGGGCGGCTTCGCGGTCACCGCACGGATACCGCACGCCACGCCCGCCGCACTCGCCGCACCCGCCCATCGAGCACCTGCGGCTCCCCGGGCCGCGCCCCCGGCCCTGCCCCCGGAACACCGGCACGCCCGCAGCCGCGCCCGCCGGGCGCTGGCCGTCGCGGTCGTGCTGCCCCTGGTGGCGTGGGCGGTGCTGAGTGCGGCGCTGATGGCCTGGGACATCCGCTCGGCCCGGCTGTCCGTGCTGGACCCGGGCGACTACGCCCGGCTGCGGGTGGGACAGGATCGGGAGAGCGTCGGGCGGCTGCTGCCCGACCGCGAGACCACGCAGCGGCCGGTGGCCGGGGAACCGAAGGGAGAGGGCATCACATGCCGGTACTACGCGATGACGGCGGACCGCTTCGACGACCGGTCCGGGGACGCCTACCGGCTCTGCTTCCGGGACGGCCGGCTGATGTCCAAGGAGGCGCTGACGCCATGATTCCGGGTGATGTGCGAGCAGGCGCTGACGCCATGATTCCGGGTGATGTGCAAGCAGGCGCTGACGCCATGATTCCGGCTGATGCCCCGGGAAGCACTGACGCCATGAGCGCGCCACACACCACAGGGGTGAGCGGGCGGTGATCCGGGTGCTGATCGCGGACGACGAGCCGATGATCCGCGCGGGGGTGCGCTCCGTGCTGTCCACCGATCCGGACATCGACGTCGTCGCCGAGGCCGCCGACGGGCGCGACGCCGTGGAGCTGGTACGCCGCCACCGCCCGGCCGTCGCCGTGCTCGACATCCGGATGCCCGGGACGAACGGCATCGAGGCGGCGGCCGAGATCCGGCGCACCGTGCCGGAGACGGGGGTCGTGATGCTCACGACCTTCGGCGAGGACGACTACATCCTCCAGGCGCTGGGAGGCGGCGCCACCGGTTTCCTGATCAAGTCGGGCGAGCCCGAGGAGCTGATCGCGGGGGTCCGCGCGGTGGCCGACGGGGCCGCCTACCTGTCACCGAAGGTCGCGGCGCGGGTCGTCGCCCATCTCTCGGCGACGGGCGCGGGCGCCCTGGCCGGCCGCCGCGCCGCCGCCCGGGAACGGGTCGGCGCGCTCACCGGCCGGGAACGCGACGTACTGGCCTTCCTCGGCAGCGGGCTGTCCAACGGGCAGATCGCCCGGCGGCTCCACCTGGTGGAAGGGACGGTCAAGGCGCACGTGAGCTCCATCCTGGCCCGGCTGGGCGTGGACAACCGGGCCGCCGCGGCCGTCGTCGCCCACGAGGCCGGAATCGTCGCGCCCGCGCAGCCGCCGCTCGACCGCTGACGCCGCACGCCGGGCGAGCGGCAGGAACGCAAGGAGTACGGCCGCCACCACCGAGGCCCCGAGGACCGCGCCGGCCAGCACGTCGTGCGGGTAGTGCGCCCCCACCGCGACCCGCAGCAGCGCCGCCGCCGCGCCCACCGGCAGGGTGACGGCAGCGAGGCGCGGGCGCAGCACGGCGAGGCCCACGGCGAGGCCGACGGCGAGGGTGGCGTGGTTGCTCGGGAAGGACCAGTCGCCGGGCGGCGGGCACTCGGCGGCCGTCTCCGCGATGGAGCGCAGGGCCCGGCAGGGGCGTTCCTCGTCCACCACCAGTTTCGCCGCCTCGCTGACCGCGTACGCCGCCACGGTGCCGATGCCGGTGAGCACCGTGCCCGCGGAGACCCGGGTGTCCCCGCGCCGTACGGCGCTCCACCAGACCCACGCCAGCAGCAGGCCGAGGACCACCAGGGTGCCGTCGGTGGCCGCCTCCAGCAGTGGTCCCGCCCAGGAGGGCGCGTCGGCCACCGCCCGGGTCACCGACCGGTAGACGGACGCCGAGGCGCCCTCCGTCACCTCCACGGCACGGGCCGTGCCCAGGCCGCCCGGGGCGAGCGCCATGACGGCCGCCGCCCCCGAGGCCAGCACGACGCAGGCGAGCAGGGGCCGCCCGGTACCCGACCCGGTACCCGCCCCGGTCCGGGTTCCGCTTCCGGTTTCTCGTCTCTTGAACATGAACATGGACGTGAACCTAGAAAGCGGCGGGGCCGCGGACCCGGGCCGAACGGCAGGGACCACCCCCGACGATCGTCAGGGGTGGGGCCTGCCGCACCGGCAGGTCCAAGCTGCCGGTCCTCGGGCCTTCCCATCTGATGGAGTGTCAGTTCTAATCGAAGGGTGATGGGACACGCAGGCATGGCCGCCATCGCCGTCCGGTACCTCAGGTCCGTCGGCGCCGCCACCACCGCAGGGCCGGTACCGGTCGACGCACTGCCGCGCCCGCACCTGCGAGCCGTGGCCGACGGGGAGCGGCCGCCCGTCGACCCGGGCGAATTCCGCCGCGTACTGGGGCACTTCGCCAGCGGCGTCACCATCGTCACCGCGCACGACCCGGACGACGAGGAGGGCCCGGCGGGCTTCGCCTGCCAGTCGTTCGCCTCGCTCTCCCTCGATCCGCCGCTGGTCACGTTCATGGTCGCCCGTACGTCGACGACCTGGCCGCGCATCGCGCGCGCCGGGGCCTTCTGCGTCAACATCCTCGGCGCGGGCCAGGGCGAACTGTGCCGGAGCTTCGCGGTGAGCGGAGCGGACAAGTTCGCGGGAGTGGCGTACGAGGCCGCCCCGGCGACCGGGTCGCCGCTGCTGGACTCCGTACCGGCCTGGATCGACTGCCGCATCCAGGCGGTCCACACCGGGGGCGACCATCTGATCGTCGTCGGCCGGGTGGCGGCGATGGGAGCGACGGACGGGGCCGATCCGCTGCTGTTCCACCGGGGGACGTTCGGACGGTTCGGGCCGCTCGACGGGTGAGCACGCGCCACAGGCGGATCGGCGGGTCGGCCGGTACGCCGGTGCCTCGGCACGCCGGTACGCGTACGCCTTCAGCCGGCCGCGTCGCGCAGCAGATCCCGCAGCTTCAGCGCCGCCGGAAGCGGGGCGGCGGGCAGTGCGACATGTACGGTCCGGCGCGGGGCGAGGTCGCCGAGGCGGCAGACGGCGAGTTCGTCGGGGACCGCCCAGGCGGCCAGCGAGGGGACCAGCGCGACCCCCAGCCCGGCGGCCGCGTAACCGAACTTGCCGGTCCACTCGGCGATCCGGACGATCCGCTTCGGCCGGAAGCCGGCCCGGCCGCAGACCTCGGCGAGCATCATGGGCCGGTCGGCGGAGACGTCCTGGAGCCAGGTCTCGTCGCGCAGTTCGCGCAGATCCACCGTCCCGGTTCCGGCCAGGCGGTGGTCGCGGGGGAGCACGACGAACAACTCGTCCTCCAGCAGGGCCTCGGTCGTGACGCCGTCGGCCGACGGCAGACCCGACGGGTAGTCGCTGACCACGGCCAGGTCGAGCGCCCCGTCCGCCAGGCGCCGCATCGACTCACCGGTCCGGCCCTCGACCGCGACGACCTCGACATCCGGCCTGGACCTGGCGAACGCCCGCAGCGCGGCGGGCACCAGCGAGACATTGGCCGTGGCGAACGCCCCCACCCGAAGCCGCCCGCCCCGCCCGGCCCGGATCGCGGCCATCTCGTGCTCCGCACCCGCCAGGCGCGCGAGCACCTCCACGGCGTGCCGGTGCAGCGCGTGGCCGGCCGGATTCAGCCGTACGCCCCGGGCGAGCCGTTCGAAGAGCGGTCCGCCCGCCTCCTTCTCCAACGAGGCGATCCGCCGGGACACCGCCGACTGCGTGTAGTCGAGCCGGACCGCGGCCTTCGTGAACGATCCGGTTTCGGCCACCGTCACCAGCAGACGCAGCGCGTCGATCTCGAACACATTCCCCCCTCGCATGGCTCACATGCAATCTAGTCGCTGGTGGAATGGCTCGTCCGGTCCTAGCTTCGACAGGAGTTCGCGAGCTTCGAGACGAGGGACACATCCATGGCAGCAGCACCGAACACCCTGTCGCCCGAGGCCGCCGAACTGGCCGCCACCCACCGACTCGGCGCCCTGCAGGGCACGTTCACCCCCAAGCGCCTGAACAAGGCGATCTTCGTCCTCTACGTCTTCACGACGCTCCACCTCTTGGCGATGCTCGTGATACCCGGCCTGCTGTTCTTCTGGTGGCTGCGCCGGTACCCGGACTTCAGCCGGAGACAGGCCGCCAAGCGTCTTCACCTGTTCGAGAACGGACTGATCGTGCACCCGGAGTCCGGCGACGGCAGGGCCGTCATCCGCTGGGACTCCGTACGGCTCTACCAGGACATCACCCAGAAGATCATCAACGGCATCCCGTCGACCACCGAGTACGTCTACTCCGCGGTGGGCCCGGGCCGGGACCACGCGAGAATCACCCACTTCTACGAGGGCCCCGAGACCTGGGGGCCCCATATGCAGCAGGCCGTCCTGCGGGCCCAGGGCCCGGCGGTCCTGGAATCGGTCCTGGCGGGCGGGACGGCCGACTTCGGGGAATTCTCGCTCTCCCGCACCGGCCTGACCGCCCGGGGGAAGGGCCACCTCCCCTGGTCCGGCGTCCAGGAGATCCACGTGTCAGCGGGCCGGGTGAACGCCATGGGGACCGGCGGCCCCGGGCGCCGTTGCAGCGCCGCGGTCAGCGACATCGCGAACCTGCACGTCTTCCTGGCCGTCGCCCAGCACCTTTGCACCGAAAGTTCGTCGGCCTGAGGCGCCGGGCTCCCGGCGCCGTCAGCCGAGTCGGACCACGGCGCCCGAAGGCTCCTTCACCCGGCGGATCACCAGCGCCATCAGCGCCGCCACCGCGCACAGCGCCCCGGACGCGTACCAGACCACGTCGTACGAGCCGAACACGTCGCGCGCCACCCCGCCCAGGAACGCCACCAGCGCCGCGCCGACCTGATGGGACGCCAGCACCCAGCCGAAGACTATGGCGCTGTCCTCCCCGTACTGCTCGCGGCACAGGGCGAGCGTCGGCGGGACGGTGGCGACCCAGTCCAGGCCGTAGAAGACGATGAAGAACACCATCGGGGGCTGCACCGTCGGCGCCATCAGTATCGGCAGGAAGAGCAGCGAGACGCCGCGCAGCGCGTAGTAGACGGCGAGGAGCCGCCGGGCGTCGAAGCGGTCGGTGAGCCAGCCGGAGAAGACGGTGCCGATGATGTCGAAGATCCCGATGACGGCGAGCAGTGACGCCGCGGCGGTGACGGGCATGTGGTGGTCGTGGGCCGAGGGCACGAAGTGCGTACGGATCAGGCCGTTGGTCGAGGCCCCGCAGATCGCGAACGAACCGGCCAGCAGCCAGAACGGCCCGGTGCGCGCCGCGTCGGTCAGTACGCGCAGGGTCCGCCGCGCCGCCCCGCGCGCGGGCGCCGACTTCTCCACGTAGCTGCCGCCGTACGGGGCGAGGCCCACGTCGGCCGGGTGGTCGCGGAGCAGGAACCAGACGAACGGGACGACGACCAGGGCCGCGAGCGCCACCGTCACCGAGGCGGGGCGCCAGCCGTGGTGCTCGACGATCCAGGCGCACAGCGGCAGGAAGACCAGCTGGCCGGAGGCGCCGGCCGCGGTGAGGATGCCGGTGACCAGGCCGCGCCGGGCCACGAACCAGCGGTTGGTGACCGTGGCGGAGAACGCCATCGCCATGGAGCCGGTGCCCAGGCCGACGAGCACGCCCCAGTAGAGCATCAGCTGCCAGGAGGCCGTCATCCATACGCTGGCCAGCGCCCCGGTGGCCACGGTGGTGAGGGCGACGACGACCACCCGGCGGATACCGAAGCGGTCCATCAGCGCGGCGGCGAACGGTGCGGTGAGCCCGTACAGCGCCATGTCGATGGAGACGGCGAGTCCGATCTCCCCGCGCGACCAGCCGAACCACGCGTTGAGCGGCTCGATGAGGAGGCCGGGGAGGGAGTTGAACGCGGCGCCGCCGATGATCGTCACGAAGGTGACGGCGGCGACGATCCAGGCGCGGTGAACACGTCGGCGCGGGGGACGCCCGGGGGCTGCCGGGGTGGTGGCCGGCCGGTCGTCGTACCGGGCGGCGCTGTCGGTTGTCTGGGTCACGTCACTCAGCATCGGGTCGCGGCGCACCTCCCCACGAGTGGCCGGAGGGACACCCTTCGCAGGAATCGGGCCATCGGGATCGCCGCTTCCCGGCCGGGCCGGACGGACGGGCCCGGGTGCGCGTACGATCGCCAGTCGGCCGACGGGCCGGGCGCGCCGGCCCCGTCGCACAGCACACCGATCCGGGGGATTTCCATGCAGTGGGCAGCACGCCAGCACTTCCACCACCGCTCCGCGCTGATGCAGGCCTGGGGCTCCGTGATGCTGCTCATCGCCTGTGCCCTGTGGGTCTGGCTGGGCTTCCTGCTGGCGGACCAGGACGGCATGCACTGCTACGTCGGCAGGTCGTCGGTGTGCGAGGTGGAGAGCGACGTACCGAAGGGGCTCACCGTCCTGGGGATCTCCGCGCCCCTGTCCGTCCTCGGTGCGGGGCTGCTGGTCGCCGGCAGTGTGCGCAGGCAGACCAGCGCCCATGTCTTCGAGGTCATCGAGATGCAGAAGTCCGAGGAGCGGAGCCGGGAGAAGTAGCCAGGGCCGCCACCGCCCAGGCGAAGCCCGCGCCCACCGCGTACCAGAGCAGATCGGGCGCGTTGAAGGTCGAGCCGAGCACCAGCCGCGCCGCCGTGCTGTGCCGGGAGAGCTCCGCGGGCACCCCGGTCAGTTGCAGCAGTTCCACCGCCCAGCTGAACGCCAGCCCCGCCCCGGCCGTGACGACCGGCCGCGCGCCGGGCGCGATCACGGCGGCCAGGGCGCAGATCAGCACGGTGTAGAGCGCGTCCCCGGCGTACTTGGCGAGGTCGCCGTCCATGAAGGCCCTGACCCCGAGCCCGGCGAGCACGGTCAGCGCCGCGGCGACGGCCGCGACCGCACGGGTGCGCCGGGCCGTCCAGACTTCCTCGACCCCGACCTCACCCTCGGCCCCGACCCCGTCCCCTCCCCCGGTCACGCGATCCGCTCCAGCCGGCTGATCGGCCGGGCCACCAGCAGCACCGCCACCACCATCAGGTTGATCACCGCGCCGGCCAGCAGCACCTCGGGCGTGCCCACCCGGTCCGCGACCGGCCCTGCCAGGGCCCGGCCCGCCGCCAGCATCAGCAGCGAGCCCGCCACGTCGTACGCGTGCAGGCGGTTCAGCGCCTCGGGCGGCACATGGGTCTGGACCGTCGTCGACCACATCACCAGCCAGAACGCGAACGCCGCGCCCGCCGCGAACTGCCCCGCCCCGAGCGCGGGCACCGGCAGCCCGAGCCCCAGCACCAGCAGGTTCACGCAGACCCCGGTCAGCGCGACGGCGCCCGCCGCGAGCGGGCGGCGGGGTCTCAGGCGCAGGGCCAGCAGCCCGCCGACGACGCTGCCCGCGCCGTTCACCGCCATCATCACGCCGTACGTGCCCGAGCCGTGCGCCTCGGTGACCTCGACCGCGGTGAGCGGGAGCATCGGGCCGAGCACCGTGAAGCCGTACACCGTCCAGATCGCGATCACCCCCCACAGCCAGCTGCGCGCCCGGAACTCCCGCCACCCGTCGGCCAGTTCGGCGACGAAACCGCCGCGCTGCGCCTCGTCCGAGGGGGCCGGGGCGAGCCGGAGCAGGAACAGGCAGATGCCGGAGACCAGGAACGTCGAGGCGTTCGCCGCGTAGACCGCCCCGGCGCTGGCCAGCCCGACGAGCATGCCCGCGAAGGCCGGGCCCGCCATGGTCATCAGCGCCTCGGAGACCCTCAGTACCGCGTTGGCCCGCTGCACGTCCGAGGCGACCCGGGGCACGGTCGAGGCGACGCCGGGCTGGAAGAGCGCGGCGCCCACCCCGGCCACCGCGCTGAGCGTGTACACCGCCCACAGCGGCGGGTTGCCGGTGGCGAAGGAGAACGCCAGCACCGAGGCCCCGACCAGCCGCAGCGCGTCCGCGATGATCATCATCCGGCGGGGGGTGAACCGGTCCGCCAGTACGCCGCCGAAGAGCACGAAGACCGCCAGCGGACCCATCCAGGCGGCGAGCGCGAACCCCACGGAGGAGTGCGGGCGGCCGGCGCCCAGCAGCCCGGCGGTGAGCGCCACCGGGATCATGCCGTCACCGAAGAGCGCGGCGGTGCGGGCGACGAAGAAGAGCCGGAAGTTACGGTTCCAGAGCCCTTCCGACCGGCCGCTCCCCAGGCCCTCACCCATCGCGCGCACACCGGACGAACCGACCAAAAGGGGCTGCGCACCGTCGCGTTCGACGGCGGGAATGTGCGGATGTTCCGCTGACTTTTCCTTCACAGGAGTGACATGTATCAGGGTTGAGGTCTATACCACTAGGGGTGAAGGGAGTCCGCCAATGCCGCACCGAATCGCCGTCCTGGCCCTCGACGGGCTGCTGCCCTTCGAACTGGGCATCCCTCAGCGGATATTCGGCCGCGCGTTCGGCATCGAGCCGCACGAGAAGGGCCGCGGCCTCTACGAAGTCGTGACCTGTTCCGTCCGCCCGCCGGGCCCGGTCCGTACCGACGCGGACTTCACGATCACCGTCGAACGCGGTCCCGAGGCCCTGGCCACCGCCGACACGGTGGTGATTCCCGCCAGCTACGAACTCGGCCCCGTCTTCGACGAGGGCAGGCTCACCGACGAACTGGCCGCCGCGTTCACCCGCATCAGGCCGGGAACCCGGATGGTCTCGATCTGCACGGGCAGCTACGTGCTGGCCGCCGCCGGGTATCTCGACGGGCGCCCCGCCACCACCCACTGGTCGCACGCCGACCACTTCCAGCAGCTCTTCCCCGAGGTCCGGGTCGACCCGGACGTCCTGTTCATCGACGACGGGGACGTCCTGACCTCCGCCGGGGTCGCCGCCGGGATCGATCTGTGTCTGCACATCGTGCGCCGGGACCACGGCACCGCCGTCGCCAATGACGTCGCCCGGCGCACGGTCGTGCCTCCGCACCGGGACGGCGGACAGGCGCAGTACATCCAACGCCCCCTGCCCGAGGCCCGGTTCGCGACCACGACCACCGCGCGCAGTTGGGCGCTCGGTCGGCTGGAGCGCCCGATCCTGCTGCGCGACATGGCGCAGCAGGAGTCGATGAGCGTACGCACCTTCACCCGGCGGTTCCGGGAGGAGGTCGGGGTCAGCCCCGTCCAGTGGCTGACCCGGCAGCGGGTCGAACGGGCCCGGCACCTGCTGGAGTCGACGGACCTGTCGATCGACCAGGTGGCGCGGGACGCGGGCTTCGGGACGCCCACGTCACTGCGGCAGCATCTCCAGGCGGCGCTGGGGGTGTCCCCGACGGTGTACCGGCGCACCTTCCGCGCCGGGAGTGCCTGAGAGGCGCCCGGCGCGGAGGGTCAGAACACTCGGGGGGTCAGAACACCAGCACGCCCCGGGCCACCCGGCCGTGGTGCGCGTCGTCCGCCGCCTTGGCGAAGTCCTCCACCGGGTAGGTGGTGGTGACGAGTTCGTCCAGGAGCAGCCGGCCCTCCCGGTACAGCTCGGCGTAGAGCGCAATGTCCCGCTGCGGGCGCGAGGAGCCGTACCGGCAGCCCAGGATCGACTTGTCCAGGAACATCGACGAGACGAGGAACGACGCCTCCGCCGTGGCCGCCGGGACGCCCAGCAGGATCGCCTGGCCGTGCCGGTCCAGCAGGTCGATCGCGGTACGGATCAGCTCCGTACGGCCGACGCACTCGAAGGCGTGGTCGGCGCCGTTCGGCAGGATGTCCCGCACCTCGTCCGCCGAGGTCACGAAGTGTGTCGCGCCGAACTGCCGGGCCGCCGCCTCCTTCGCCGGGTTGGCGTCCACGGCGACGATCGTCAGCGCGCCCGCGATCCGGGCGCCCTGGATCACGTTGAGCCCGACGCCGCCGGTGCCGATCACCACGACCGTGTCGCCCCGGTCGACCTTCGCCCGGTTGAGCACGGCGCCCACCCCCGTCAGCACCCCGCAGCCGATCAGGGCCGCCGAGGTGAGCGGCAGATCGTCCGGGATCTTCACCGCCTGCACGGCCTTGACCAGGGTCCGTTCGGCGAAGGCCGAGTTGGAGGCGAACTGGTACAGCGGCTTCCCGCGCCGCGTGAACGGCTGCCCCGGCATCCCGATCGCCTTGCGGCACATCGTCGGGCGCCCCCGGTCGCACTGGGCGCACGCCCCGCAGTTGGCCAGCGTGGACAGCGACACGTGGTCGCCGGGCGCCACATGCCGGACGCCGGCGCCGACCGCCTCGACCACACCCGCGCCCTCGTGCCCGAGCACCACCGGTGACGGGAACGGAATCGTCCCGTCGATCACCGAGAGGTCGCTGTGGCACAGCCCGGCCGCGGCCACCGCCACCAGCACCTCGCCGGGGCCCGGATCGCGTATCTCCAGATCGTCGACGACCTCGGTCCGCTTGCCGTCGAAGACGACGCCTCTCATCTCGGCTCCTTCGGTAGGCCGAGCACCCGCTCGGCGATGATGTTCCGCTGGATCTCGTCCGAGCCGCCGTAGATGGTGTCGGACCGGGTGAACAGGAACAGGCGCTGTGCCTCGTCGAGTCCGTACGGTTGTTTCGCCGACCAGTCCTCCGGGCCGACGGCCGCCGCCGTGCCCCTGATCTGCACGGCCAGCTCGCCCAGGCGCTGGTGCCAGCCGCCCCAGAGCAGTTTCGCCACGCTGGGCGCGCCCGGGTCGCCGGTGGAGCCGAGGGTGCGCAGGGCGTTCCAGCGCATGGTCCGCAGCTGGGCCCACTGCCGTACGAGGCGTTCGCGCAGGACCGGGTCCATGACGGCGCCGCTGTCGACGGCCGCCTCGACCACCCGGCCCAGTTCGGCGGCGAAGCCGATCTGCTGGACGAGCGTGGAGACGCCGCGCTCCAGGGCCAGCAGCCCCATGGCGACCGTCCAGCCGTTGCCCTCGCCGCCGACGCACTCCTCGGCGTGCGCCCCGTCGAAGAAGACCTCGTTGAACTCGCTGGTCCCGGACATCTGGCGGATCGGCCGCACCTCGATCCTGCCGGGCTGGTCCATCGGCACGAGCAGGAACGACAGGCCGTGGTGGCGGCGGGAGCCGGGCTCCGTGCGGGCCAGCACGAAGCACCAGTCGGCCTCCTTCGCGAGCGACGTCCAGATCTTCTGCCCGGTCACCCGGTGGCCGCCGCTGCCCGGGTCGCGCACCGCGGCCGTGCGCACCGCGGCCAGGTCCGATCCGGCGCCCGGCTCGCTGTAGCCCTGGCACCAGAGCGCGTCGCCGCGCGCCACGGCGGGCAGGAAGCGGCGCTGCTGCTCCTGGCTGCCGTAGGCGATCAGGGTCGGGGCGAGGAGGTTCTCGCCGATGTGGCCGACCCGGGCGGGGGCGTCGGCGCGGGCGTACTCCTCGGCCCAGACGACCTGCTGGACGAGGCTGGCGCGGCGGTTGCCGTGGCCGGTGCCGTGGTCGTCCCAGCCGAGGCCGATCCAGCCGTCGCGGCCGAGTTCGCGCTCCCAGGCGCGGCGGACCGCGACGCCCTCGTGCTCGCTGCCGGGGCCGCCGGTGCCGGCGGCCGCCGCGTACTCGCCCACGAGGTGCTCTGCCAGCCAGCCGCGTGCCTCCGCGCGGAAGGCGGTGTCGTCGGGGCCGAAGCTGAAGTCCACGGGTGCCTCCTGCTGTTGCCGCTCGCCGTCCAGGGCCTCACGCGTTCGGGCGCGCCTTCGCCGCTGCCGCCGCGGCCATCTCCTCCAGCCGTGCCAGCATCGGCATCGGGTCGGTGCCCACCGTCCCCGGCAGGAAGTCCGCGATCCGCTCCGGGGTCCACGCCCCCTCGACGTACCCGGCCCGCAGTTCCCTGGGCTGGGCCCAGACCGCGATCTTCGGCCCCGCGACCGTGTACACCTGGCCGGTGATCTTCTCCTGGCGGGCCCGTTCGCTGAGCAGGTAGACGACGAGCGCCGCCACGTCCTCCGGCTCGCCGATCTCCTTGAGCTCCATGGGGACGTTGGCGGACATCCGGGTGCGGGCGACCGGGGCGACGGCGTTGGCCGTGACTCCGTACTTGTGCAGGCCGAGCGCCGCGCTCCGGACCAGCGAGATGATCCCGCCCTTCGCGGCGCTGTAGTTGGCCTGGGCGACGCTGCCCTGGTGGTTGCCGCTGGTGAAGCCGATCAGGGTGCCGCCGCCCTCCTGCTTGCGCATCACCGCCGACGCGGCCCGGAAGACGGTGAAGGTGCCCTTGAGGTGGGTGGCGACCACCGGGTCCCACTCCTCCTCGGACATGTTGAACAGCATCCGTTCCCGCAGGATGCCGGCCACGCAGACGACCCCGTCGATCCGGCCGAAGCGGGCGAGCGCCGTGTCCACGATCCGCTGGCCGCCCGCCATCGTGGCGATGTCGTCGGCGACCGCCACCGCCTCGCCGCCCGCCGCCTCGATCTCCTTGACGACCGACTCGGCCACCTCGCTGCTCGGTTCGCCGCCCTCGATGGAGACGCCGTAGTCGTTGACGACGACCCGCGCCCCCTCGGCCGCGGCCGCGAGCGCGACCGCCCGCCCGATGCCGCGCCCGGCACCCGTGACGGCCACCACCTTGCCTGCCAAGAAGTTCCCCATGCCCGGCCCCTTCCCGCGGTTTCTGACGGACCGTTAGATTTTATGGGCCATCAGGTCCACGAGCACAAGCCCCAGGAGGCGCCATGTCACTGCCGGCCGAGTTCCACGACATCGCGAAGCGGGTCAACAACTGGGGCCGCTGGGGGGCCGACGACGAGATCGGGACGCTCAACCTGATCACCGACGCCGTCGTGCGCGAGGCGGCGGCCACCGTCCGCACCGGTCTGCGGATCCCGCTCGCGCTCCCCCTCCAGCAGGACGGGGTGCAGAACGGACTGATCCCCGGGCGGGTCAATCCGCTGCACACCATGATCCAGATCAACCAGGAGCTCTTCGGCCCCGGCACCGTCGCCACCAGCGACGACACGGCGGTCCTGAGCCTGCAGACGGCCACCCACTGGGACGCCCTGACCCATGCCTCGCACTCGGGGAAGATCTACAACGGCCGCCCGGCCTCGACGATCACCGCACACGGCGGCGCGCAGTTCAGCGGGATAGACAAGGCGCCGCACATCGTCTCGCGCGGGGTGCTGCTCGACGTGGCGCGGGCCCACGGCGTGGACCGGCTGGAGGGCGGTCACGCCGTCACGCCCGAGGACCTGGACGCGGCCGAGGATCTGGCCGGGGTACGGGTCCGGTCCGGCGACATCGTGCTCGTACGGACCGGACAGGTGCAGGTGTATCTGGCGGGCGACAAGCACGCGTACGGCTATCCGTCGCCCGGACTGTCGGTCCGGACGCCCGAGTGGTTCCGCGCGCGCGATGTGGCGGCGGTCGCCAACGACACCCTGACCTTCGAGATCTTCCCGCCGGAGATCGAGGACCTGTGGCTGGGGGTGCACGCGCTGGACCTGGTCGAGATGGGCATGCTGCAGGGCCAGAACTGGAATCTGGAGGCGCTGTCCACAGCCTGTGCGCAGGAGAAGCGGTACGCCTTCCTGCTCTCCGCCATGCCGGAGCCGTTCACCGGCGCGACCGGCACCCCGGTGGCACCGGTCGCCGTCCTGTGACGGGAGAGTCCTCAGCGAACTGCTTTAACCTTTATGCAAAGTACTTGACGGCTTGTGACACCTGGTGCGCATCACGGTCCGCATCCCCCGCGCAGGGCGCGACGCCCTGCGCGCCGGAGTGCAGCGGCAGCTGGATCAGCGGCGCACCCCGGTCGACCTCGCACCAGATGCGCTTGCCCGCGCCCTCCGGCTGCCAGCCCCAGCGGTCGGCGAGGCCGTCGACCAGCTCCAGGCCCCGGCCGTTGGTGTCCTCGCCCGCCGCGTGGCGCTGCTGCGGCGGGCGACAGCTGGTGTCGGCCACCTCGACCCGGACGGTCCCGGCCGCACCGGCCGAGCCGGTCAGGCCGAACAGCATGCGGAGCACCGCCGGGCACCCGGTGTGCACCACCGCGTTGGTGACCAGCTCCGAGATCAGCAGGATGAGCGTCTCGGCCAGTGGCTCGTCGTCCCTTATCCCGGACCCGACCAGTCTCGACCGGGCCCATCTACGGGCCCGCCCGACCTCTGCGGGATCCGGCCCGACTTCCAGCTGAACCTGAAGCACCTGCACCGCTCACACCATCCGAACCGGCGGACACATCGCCTCGCGCCTCCTCGGGGTCACGGAACGTGATTCCCCTGCGAGACAGCATGGTTGACGTACAGTCACCGCAACAAGCGCTTCGGGCATATTCCAGCGCGAAGGAGTACGTGTGATGCATACTGTGCGACGCACGTTGCGGGGAGTCGAACAGAGGCGCGTCGAGGCCGTACGAACCGCCCCCGGGGCATGCCCGGCGCTTCTGCCTGGAACGCGAGCAGGGCACCGTTCCGGAGCCGGAGTCACCGCAGGGGCAACACCCGGACCGCCCGGTTCCAGTTCCTGTCGCATCCAACGGAGCGTACCCGAGCCCGGCGCCGACTCCACCCCGTGACGGATGACGTGAAGGCCGCAGGCCGGAGCCGGTGCCCGTCAACTGCACTGCGTAACTCCGCAGCGTGAGGCTTGCGGCTCTGCCTGTCATCTGCGTGCACCGCGCATTCACCCGCCACCGGGCACCCGAGGCCTGCACGGAACCCGCCCGGTTTCAGCACAGGTCCCCCGCGAGCACCTCCTCGGCCGCCGCCGCCGTCAGCCACTGCCCGGACCGCAGCCAGGCCCGCTTGAGGTGCAGGTGGACGTCCGCCTCCCAGGTGAAGCCCATGCCGCCGTGCACCTGGAGGCAGTCGCGCGCGTTGCGGACCGCCGCGTCGTCGGCGAGCAGTTTGGCGCCCGCGATCTCCACCGGGTCCGCGGTCACGGCCGCCGCGTACACGGCGCAGCGGGCCAGCTCGGCGCGGACCAGCATTCCGGCGCACAGGTGTTTGACCGCCTGGAAGGAGCCGATCGGCGATCCGAACTGCTCGCGCTCACCGGCGTGTTGGACGGCCATCTCGGTCGTCCGGGCGGCGCTGCCGAGCTGTTCGGCGGCGGCGAGCAGGGCGCCCTCGTCGCGCAGCCGCCCGCCCCCGGGCAGCGGCTCGCCCGCCTCCACCGGGTCCGCGACCCGCCACAGGGGCGTGAACGGGTCCATCGAACGTACGGGGGTGGCGGCGTCCCGTACCGGGGTGACGTCCGCCGGGGCGGCACCGGATTCCCGCGGTCCGTTCCCGGGACCGAGCACCAGCAGCGCGTCCGCCTCGCCCAGGTGTGCCACCGGCTGCCCCGGGTCGAGCACGGCGACCACCGTCTCGCCCTGCGCCGCGCCCTTGACCGGGCCGGCCGCGAGGTGGGTGGCGATCAGCGGTCCGGGCAGCAGCGAGCGCCCCGCCTCCTCGAAGAGCAGGACCGCTTCGGGCAGCCCGAGACCGACGCCGCCCTCCGCCTCCGGGAGCCGCAGCGCGAAGAACCCGGCCTCGCCGAGCTCCCGCCACAGCGCCCGGTCGACGCCCGTGCCGTCGTCGAGCGCCACCCGCATCCGGTCCCTGCCGAAACGCCCGGCGAGGAGTTCCCGCACCCCCGCCCGCAGGGCCCGCTGGTCGTCCGAGAGCTGGAAGTCCATGAGTGCGTCAGCGCCCCTTCGGCAGGCCGAGTATGCGTTCGGCGACGATGTTCCGCTGGATCTGCGAGGTGCCCGCGGCGATGGTGTACGAGAGCGAGGAGAGCCGGTCCAGGACCCACTCCCGGTCCAGGTCCGCGCTGTCGGCGCCGAGCACCTCGGCGGCCGCCTCGTACAGCTCCTGGCGGGCGTGCGAGTAGCGCAGCTTGAAGACCGAACCGCCGGTTCCGGGCACGCCGCCGGCCCCGGCCCGCTGCGCCTCGCTGACGTTCCACTGGGTGAGCCGCCACAGCGCCCGGAATTCGGCGTTCAGCCTGCCCAGCCTGCGGCGCAGCACCGGATCGTCCCAGCGTCCGCCGCGCCGGGCCTCGGCCGCCAGCGCGTCCAGGGTGCGGCGGCAGGCGACTACCTCGCCGACAAAGGCCGTACCGCGCTCGAAGGAGAGGGTGACCATGGTGACCCGCCAGCCGTCGTTCTCCGCGCCGACCCGGTGGGAGACGGGCACCCGCACCTCGTCGAGGAACATCTCGGCGAACTCGGTGGACCCGGCGAGGGTGCGCAGCGGGCGGACGGTGACCCCCGGCGCGTCCATCTCCATCGCGAGCCAGGTGATCCCGCGGTGCTTGGGCGCCGCCGGGTCCGTACGCACCAGGAGCTCGCACCAGTCGGCGACCTCGGCGTGCGAGGTCCAGATCTTGCTGCCGCTCACCACGTAGTGGTCGCCGTCGCGCACCGCCCTGGTCCGCAGCGCGGCGAGGTCCGAGCCGGCGTCGGGCTCGCTGAACCCCTGGCACCAGATCTCGTCGCCGCTGAGCACCGGGGGCAGCCAGCGCGCCCGCTGCTCCGAGGTGCCCTCGGCCGCGATCGTCGGGCCGGCGTGCAGCAGCCCGACGAAGTTCGCGCCGACGTACGGGGCTCCGGCCTTCTCCGTCTCCTCCAGGAAGATCAGGTGCTGGGTCGGGGTCGCGCCCCGGCCGCCCGCGTCGACGGGCCAGTGCAGACCGGCGTAGCCGGCGTCGTACAGCATCCGCTGCCAGGCCGTGTCGTACGCGCGGCGGCCCGGCCAGTCGTCGGGGCGGGGCTTCGGAGGCAGTCCGGGCAGCACGACGGCCAGCCACTCGCGCAGCCGCGCCCGGAACTCCTGTTCCTCCTGGGTGTACGCGAGGTCCATCGCGGGCCTACTTGTCGAGGTCCAGGCCGAGCATGCGGATCGCGTTTCCGCGCATCAGTTTGTAGACGGTCTCGTCGTCCAGTCCCTTGACGTGGTCGAGGGCGACCTCCTTGGTGTGCGGGAAGGTCGAGTCGACGTGCGGGTAGTCGGTCTCGAAGGTGGCGTTGTCCCGCCCGACGACGTCGAGCGAGGCGACGCCGTGCTTGTCGCGGAAGAAGCAGCAGAAGATCTGCCGGTAGTAGTACGTGGACGGCGGCTCGGGGATCAGATCGCGCACCCCGCCCCAGGCCCGGTGCTCCTCCCAGACGTCGTCGGCGCGCTCCAGGGCGTACGGGATCCAGCCCATCTGGCCCTCGCTGTAGGCGAGCTTGAGCTGCGGGAACCGCACCAGGACCCCGCTGAACAGGAAGTCCATCATCGAGGCCATGGCGTTGTTGAAGGAGAGGCTGGCCTGTACGGCGGGCGGGGCGTCCGGCGAGGCGGCGGGCATCTGCGAGCTGGACCCGATGTGCATGTTGACGACCGTGCCGGTCTCCTGGCAGGCCGCGAAGAACGGGTCCCAGTACCCGGTGTGGATCGACGGCAGGCCGAGGTGGGTGGGGATCTCGGAGAAGGTCACCGCGCGCACCCCGCGGGCCGCGTTGCGGTGGATCTCGGCGACCGCGAGGCCGATGTCCCAGAGCGGGATGATGCAGAGCGGGATGAGCCGGCCGCCGCTGTCGCCGCACCACTCCTCGACCATCCAGTCGTTGTAGGCGCGGACACACGCGACCGCCACTTCTTTGTCCTGGGCCTCGGCGAAGGTCTGGCCGCAGAAGCGCGGGAAGGTCGGGAAGCAGAGGCTGGCCTCGACGTGGTTGAGGTCCATGTCCTTGAGCCGCTCGGCCGGGTCCCAGCAGCCGGGCCGCATCTCCGCCCGGGTGATGCCCTCCAGCGTCATGTCGTCGCGGTCGAAGCCGACGGCGGCGATGTTGCGCTTGTACGGGAACTTCAGGTCCTCGTAGATCCACCAGTCGGTGGGCGGGCCGTCCGGATCCATGGTGATGACGTACTTGCCGCCCGTGTAGGCCAGCTCGCCGATGCCCGCGGTGAGCGGCTGCGGGCCGCGCTCGCGGTACTTGGCGGGCAGCCAGGTCGAGAAGAGGTGCGGCGGCTCGATCACATGGTCGTCGACGCTGACGATCCGAGGCAGTTCCGTCATGGTGTCCCCTCCGGCGCGCGATTTTCTGATGACCCGTCAGATTTATGTCGCCATCAGGCTAGCCCCGCACCCCTGGACCGACAAGGCACATCGCTCTACGCTCTCCGCACCATCTGACTGTCCGTCAGCTTTAAGGGGTTCGCCGTGACCGAGACCGCGCACGCCCTGGGTGCATCGGGCACCTTCTGGGAACTCGTCGAACGCCGGGCCGGCCTGACCCCGGACCGCCCGTTCCTGATCCAGGACGACCGCACCCTGACCTTCGGCGAGCTGCGCGGCCGCGGCGAGCGGGTCGCGGCCGGGCTGTGGGAGATGGGCGTACGTCCGGGCACCGTCGTCGCCTGGCAGCTTCCGACCCGGATCGAAACGGTGCTGCTGTCGTTCGCGCTGACCCGGATCGGCGCCGTGCAGTCGCCCGTCATCCCGTTCTACCGGGACCGCGAGGTGGGGTTCGCGCTGCGCGAGTCGAAGGCGGAGTTCTTCGCCGTACCGGGCACCTGGCGCGGCTTCGACCACACGGCGATGGCCGGACGGGTGACGGCGGACCGGCCGGTGACGGTGTTCGAGGCGTACGCGTCACTGCCGGACGGCGATCCGTCGGTGCTCCCGCCGCCGCCCGGTGACGGCACGGCGGTGCGCTGGATCTACTGGACCTCGGGCACCACCTCCGACCCGAAGGGGGTCCTGCACACCGACCGCAGCCTGATCGCCGGCGGCTCCTGCCTGGCCCACGCGCTGCATCTGTCGGCCGACGACATCGGCTCGATGGCCTTCCCCTTCGCCCATGTCGCCGGGCCCGACTACTCGGTGATGCTGCTCCTGTACGGCTTCCCGGCGGTCCTCTTCGAACACTTCGCGATGCCGGACGCGGTGGCGGACTACCGGCGCCACGGGGTGACGGTCGCGGGCGGGTCCACGGCGTTCTACTCGATGTTCCTGACCGAGCAGCGCAAGGCGCCGGACCGGAAACTGATCCCCAGCCTGCGGCTGCTGGCGGGCGGCGGGGCCCCGAAGCCGCCGGAGATCTATCACGCGGTGGTCCGGGAGATGGGCGTCCAGCTCACCCACGGGTACGGCATGACCGAGGTGCCCATGATCACGATGGGCGCCCCCGACGACACGGTGGAACACCTCGCCGAGACGGAGGGCCGGCCGCCCGCGGGCATGGAGATCCGGATCACCGACGAGGAAGGCAAGCCGCTGCCGCACGGCACGGACGGCGAGGTGCGACTGCGCGGGGAGGCCGTCTGCAAGGGCTATCTGGACCCGGCGGCGTCCGCGTCGGCCTTCGACGCGGACGGGTTCCTGATCACCGGCGACGTCGGCCACGTCAGGGCCGGCGGGCATCTGGTGCTCACCGGGCGGCTGAAGGACATCATCATCCGCAAGGGCGAGAACATCTCCGCGAAGGAGATAGAGGACCTGCTGCACCGGCACCCGGACGTCGGGGACGCGGCGGTGATCGGGCTGCCGGACCCGGAGCGGGGCGAGCTGGTCTGCGCGGTCGTGGAACAGCCGGCGGGCGCCGCCCCGCTGACGCTGACTCAGGTAACGGATTACCTGCGGGCCGAGGGACTCTCCGTGCACAAGCTGCCGGAACGGCTGGAGGTGGTGTCGGCGCTTCCGCGCAACGACACCCTGCGCAAGGTGCTGAAGTACCGGCTGCGGGAGCAGTTCACCTGACGGGGGTGCGGGGGCGGCTCGCCCGACGGGGGCGCGGGGCGCCGCCCCGCACCCCCGTACGTCCTACGCGTCCGGGGCGATCACCGTGAAGTAGTCGGCGAGCGCCGACACCGCCTGGCCCTCGGTGATCCTGCCGTCTCCGTCCGCGTCCAGGCTCCGCGCCGCGAGCTGAGCCGTCCCGGCATCGGCACCCAGCACCCGCAGCACCCGCTCCACGGCGGGTACGGCCGCCGCGCCCAGGCCGTCCCCGTCCGCCACGGCGATCGCCGCGCGCAGGAAGGGGCGGGCGATCTCCGCGAAGCGCTCCGGGCTGTCGCGCAGCCGTTTCACGGCCCCGCCCACGAACTCCTCACGGGTGACGCGCTGGTCCCCGTCGACATCGGCGATGCCCGCCATGCCCTGCCAGAACGCCTCGGCCCCGGTGTAGAGCGCCTGGCCCTTGTCGCAGCGCGCCGTCGTGCCGAACTCGGCGAGCAGACGGGCCGCGGCGGCGTTGAAATCCGCGCGATCGATGTATCCGTTGCCGTCCTGGTCGAAGGCGGCGAAGCGGTGGGCGATCTTGCGCTCGTACTCTGCGCTGTCCATGCGGGGAGCGTACGACGCCGGAAGGCGTCACGTGTCACTTTGGAGCGCCCGGCACCGGAACGTGCGGCGTCGCGGAGCGGCTTCACGCGGAGAGCGGCCGGGCCCGGTCGTCGACGGCCGTGTCCCAGTCGGGGTAGACGTCGAAGAGCCGGCGTACACCGAGGGCGGCGAGCACCCGGTTGACGTGCGAGCCCTCCTCCGCGCCCCGGGCCGGCAGGATCAGCCGCAGCCGGCCCCCGCAGGAACGCATCAGCCGCCGGGCGGCGATCAGCACGCCGACCCCGCTGGAATCGCAGAACAGGACCTCGGAGAGGTCGAGCACCACGTCGTGGCGGCCGACGGCGACCGCGTCATGGACGGACTGGCGCACCACGGGCGACGTCAGCAGATCCAGCTCGCCGCGTATGTGCAGTACGGTCCATTCGCCCTGCACGGTCTCGGCCACCCTCAAAGTCACGCGACCGACCTCTCGTTCCGGGGATTCCGACGATCCGGAAGTTTCCGTTCCTTCTCGCGGCTGCCCCGGCCGCACCCTCATGAAACACCGAACGGCCTGTCAGGACACAGGCGGATTCAGACAGAAATGGTCACTTCACTATCATCCCGGGCCTTTTCAGGGGCGTACTTGCCGTAAAGGGACGTGCACGGCCGACACCGCCGACTACATTCGATGTGACGAGGGGAACAGAGCAGAGGAAACAGGTCGGGGGTCGCATGACCAGGAACGCACCGCCCCGCTGGGACCGCAAGATGCAGCAGCGGCTGGCACGCGGTGAGGCGGCGGCTCTCGGTGAGCTCTACGACCGGTTCGCCTCGCTGGTGCACAGTCAGGCACACCGGATGCTGGACGACGAGACCGCCGCCGACCTGGTGACCCGCGAGGTCTTCGGCTACGTGTGGGAGAACCCGGACGCGTACGACCCCAAGCAGGGCTCGATGCGCTCCTGGGTGGCCCGGCTCACGCACCGCCAGTCCGTGCGGCGGCTGCGCGAGGAGCACGGCCACCTCGATGGCCCGGACGAGGACGGGGGCGGCCTGGAGGAGCGGGTGCACCGGGCCACGGTCGCGGCCCGCGCCGACTACATCGTCGCGGCCATGCCGGCCCCGCTGCGGGCCGCGCTGGAGCTCGCGTACATCCAGCGCCGGGACTACCGGCAGACCGCGGCCGACCTCGGGGTCACCGAGGACGAGGCCCGCCGCCGGCTCCGGCTCGGTCTGCAACTGCTCTCCACCGCACACACCCGCCCGCTCGAAGGGACGTCGCCGCCCGGATACGGACGGCCCCTGTGACCGGCGACGACGGACGCGGGGACGGACGCGACGACGAGGTGCGGGGCGCGCCGCGCATACCGGGCCCCCGTGCCGCCGCGGACGACTTCGACCTCTCCGCCGTACCCCTGCCGCCGCCCGTCCCCGCGACCCCGCCCGAGGAGCCGCGACCGGCCTCACCGCCGACGACACCGGAACCGGAAACCGCCGTGGCACCACCGGACCGATCGGACCCGTCGGACCCGCCGGACCCATCGGACCCGCCGGTGCCGGCACACCGCGTCCTCAAGGCGCTCCTCGGCGCGTGGGCCCTGGCGGCCTGCTCGGCGGAGGAGACCGAGGCCGTCGAGGCGCATCTGACCGAGTGCGCCGCCTGCGCGGACGAGGCCCTGCGGCTGCGCGACGCGGTCGGGCTGCTGCACACCGACCGCAGCCTGGACCTCGACCCGACGCTGCGCACCCGGGTGATCGACGCCTGCCTGAGCCGCCGCCCGGCCGACATCCCGGTGCCGGACTGGGCTTCCCCGTACGACGCGGAGACCGCGCGGCTCGACGCGCTGCTCCGTGACATCGGCAGCTCGGAGTGGCACGCGCCGGTGCGCCTGAAGTGGTTCGAGGGTGAGCAGGAGGCCGGCCGCAAGACCACGGTCGCGGGCGTCATCGGTCATCTCATGGCCGTCGACGGACTGATCGGCGCCGCCCTCGACCTCGAAGTGCCGCTCGGCGACGGAGCCCTCGGCCGGGGCGCCGACTGGCCGCTCTCCCCCGCCGCACGCACCGAGAAGTACTGGTCCGCCGCGCGGCGGCCGCCCACCCGCGCGGTCCACGAGCCGTGGCGCGCGCAGAGCCACACCCTCATCCGTACGGTGTCCTTCGCCGGCCGCGGGGTCCGTGAGCTCTCCGTCTCGTACGGGGACTTCGCCCTGCCGATGCACGACGCCCTGCTGGACCGGGCCTTCGAGTGCTGGGTGCACGGCGGCGACATCGCGAAGGCGGTGGACTATCCGTACGAGGCGCCGTCCGCCGCCCACCTCAACCGGATGATCGACCTGGCGGCCCGGCTGCTGCCCGCCGTCCTCGCCGAACGCCGCAGGACCGGTCTCGCCGGGCCCGCCCGGCAGCTGGTGACGGCCGGGGCACCGGGCCGTTCGCTGCATCTGGAGGTCGAGGGCTCGGGCGGCGGCGACTGGTACATCCCGCTGGACTCCCCGGCCGCGCTCGGCTCCCCCGCGCACACCGTGGCGCAGGTCGCGCTGGACGGGGTGGAGTTCTGCCAGCTGGTGGCCGGGCACGTGCCGCCGGTCGAGGCGGCGGCCGGTCAGGAGGGCGACCGCGAGGCCATCCACGACGTGCTGTGCGCCGCGGCCTCGCTGAGCCGCCTGTGACACCTCTCCCGGTGGGGTCCTACGCGAAGATCACCGTGCGGCGGCCGTTGAGCAGGATGCGGCGCTCCGCGTGCCACTTCACGGCCCGCGCCAGCGCCTGGCACTCCACGTCGCGGCCGATGGCGACCAGCTGGTCCGGCGTGACGCCGTGGCCCACCCGCTCGACCTCCTGCTCGATGATCGGCCCCTCGTCGAGGTCCGCGGTCACGTAGTGCGCCGTCGCACCGATCAGCTTCACACCACGGGCGTGCGCCTGGTGGTACGGCTTCGCGCCCTTGAAGCTCGGCAGGAAGGAGTGGTGGATGTTGATGATCCGGCCGCTCAGCTGCTTGCAGAGGTCGTCCGAGAGGACCTGCATGTAGCGGGCGAGGACGACCAGCTCGACGTTCTCCGCACGGACCAGCTCCAGCAGCTCCTCCTCCGCGGCGGCCTTGGTCTCCTTGGTCACCGGGATGTGCCGGAAGGGAACGTTGTACGAGGCGACGAGCTCGGCGAAGTCCGTGTGGTTGGAGACCACGGCGGCGATCTCGACCGGCAGCGCCCCGATCCGGGAACGGAACAGCAGATCGTTGAGGCAGTGCCCGAACTTGCTGACCATCAGCACGACCCGCATCCGCTCCGCGGAGCGGTGGATCTGCCAGTCCATCCGGAAGGAGTCGCCGACCGCCGCGAAACTGGCCCGCAGCTTCTCCACGGTCACCGGGGCGTCCGCCGAGAAGTGGACCCGCATGAAGAACAGACCCGTGTCGTGGTCGCCGAACTGCTGACTGTCCTCGATGTTGCAGCCGGTCATGAACAGATAGCTCGACACGGCATGCACGATGCCCTTTTTGTCGGGGCAGGAGAGAGTGAGGACGTACTGCTCGGGGGCGGTGTCGGCAGGCTGCGGCGCGGTCATCCCCGTAGCGTGCCACACCGGCCCGGAATCAGGCCGACCTGGTCATGATGCGGAGCACGTCGAGGGAGCGCGGCGGCGTGTCGGGGTCCTCGCCGTCGTTGCCGGCGAGCAGCACATGGGCCTCGCGGGCGGCCCGGACGGCCTCCTGCCAGCCGTGGTGCTCCAGATACGCGGAGACGGGGGCGTCGGCGCCGACCTGGTGCATGATGCGCAGCACCCGGAGCACGGCGACGTCGACGAGAGCGGCCTCGTCGGTGTCGCGGAAGATCGTTCCGATGTACTTCTCGGCGGACCAGTTGTCCAGCCAGGTGTCCTCGACCAGGCGGTACACGGCGTCGGTGACGTCGCCGTACCCCTCCAGGCCGGTCAGCCAGCACTCGTGGTGGAAGACGGGGTCGGAGAGCATGTGCAGCGCCGAGCGCACGTTGCTGCGCCAGCGCCACCAAGGCATGTCATTCAGCGGCATGCCGCCCATGGTGGAGGAGCGACGGCCGCGACGGGAAGAGTTCTCCGAACCTTGCTGCACGGTCATCGATCGTACGTTCCCTTTTCCGCCGCCCGCATCGCCCCCTGCAATTCACCCGGATGTCACCGAGCGTTGAGCGGAGCACACTGCGGCGTTACCCCGCGGCCGGAAATGTTCATGCCCATGACCGGATGGCGACGCCCCACCTCCTCCCGCCCCTACAAGCTCCTCACAAGTACGGCGGCGGCCGGGGCATTGCTGATGACCGGTTGCGGCGCACTCCCTGGGGCCACGGGGGGCTCCAGGGAGCCCGTCACCGTACTGACCTGGGCCCCCAGCGGGGTCGCGGGGCCGGACACGGTGAACATGGCGGGCATGACCGCCATGGCCCGCACCTATGCCCGCTGGGCCAACGCCGACGGCGGGCTGGACGGTCACAAGCTGCGCGTCGTCACCTGCGACGAGCAGGACACCTCGATCGGGGCGGCGAACTGCGCCCGGCTGGCCGTCAAGGAGAAGGCGGTGGCGGTCGTCGGCTCGTACAGCCGGCACGGGACGGCGTTCATGTCGCCGCTGGAGGCCGCCGGAATCCCCTACATCGGCGGTTACGGCGCTTCCGAAGAAGAGCTCAGCAGCTACAACTCCTTCCCGGTCAACGGCGGTCAGCCCGCCCTGCTCGCGGGCAACGCCCGGCAGCTGGCCCGGAGTTGCGAGCGGGTGTCCGTTGTCCGGCCCGACACCCTGAGCGGCGACGGCCAGGCCTGGCTCCTCAGGACCGGCCTCACCGAGGCCGGCCGCCCCGCGCCCGCCGACATCCGGGCCCCGGAGTCGGCCACTTCGTACGACGGGGCCGCCGCGCCCGCGCTCCGGGCGGCGGGGGCCTCCCACGGCTGTGTGACGGCCGTGCTCGGGAAGCGCACGGAGACCTTCTTCGACTCCTTCCGGCGGCTCGAACCGTCGTACGGGAGCGTCCGGATCTCCTCCGTGCTGGGCAGCGTCGACCAGCCGCTGATCGACAGCACCGGCGGCCGGAACAGCCCGTTCGAGGGGGCGTACATCACCGGCTGGTACCCGGACGCGGGCGACGCCCGCTGGGACCCGATGCGCGAAGTGATCCGCGAGCACGCCTTCGGCGACAACCGGATCGACCCGGACGACACGGGCGTGCAGACCACCTGGATCGCGTACACCGTGCTGAAGGAGCTCGTGAAGTCGATCGACTCCCCGAAGATCACCCCCTGGAAGCTCACCTCCGCCCTCAACAAGGGGACCGCGGCCGGGACCGGCGGGCTCACCCCGGTGCTGCGCTGGGGCTTCACGGACGTGCTGGGCTCGTCCTCGTACCCCCGGATCGTCAACACCAGGGTGACGTATCAGGTGGTGCGGAACGGCCGGCTCGTCGCGGACCGGAAGGGCTTCATGGACGTCTCGAAGACCTTGTCGGACGCCAGCGCGACGCGCTGACCCGCACCACCCGCCCGGATTCGCGACACCTGCCCGGATTCACGGCGCCCGTCCCGATTCGCAGCACCCTGATGGATGCGCGGGACGGGCGCCGCCGGGACGTGCCGTCAGAGCTGCGTGGCCGCCCGCCGGGTCAGTCCGTACTTCGCCGCGATCGAGTTCCACAGCCCGGACGCCTGCTGCTTCTGCTTGCTCGCCTCTTCGCTCTGCTGGGTGGCCGCCTGCGTCTCGGAGGTCGTACGCGCCCTTCCGTGCTTGCACACCTTCTTGCCGTTCTTGGCCTGCTCGGCCCAGGCGGCGTAGTGCTCGTCGGCGGCGGCGGAGGCCCGCCACGCCTTGGTGAGGGAGGTGGTCAGCCGGGCGTGGTCCGGCAGCTTGTCGACGGACAGCTCTTCCAGCCGGGTCACCAGATCGCGGCGCTGCTGGGCGGCGCCCTTCAGATCGGTCACGGCCTGGTCCAGATCCGTGCAGCTCTTGGTCTTCTCGACGGCCCCGATGACCGCGGCACGGCTGTTGTTGCTGTCCGCGAGGAGCTTGTCGAGCGCCTCGGCCTGCGGCTTCGCCGGATCGGCGGCGGCCTGCGTGGAGGGCTCCCCGGCGGGTGAACTCGCCGCGGCGACCGCCTGCTTGTCGTCCTTGCCCTTCTCGTCGTCGCCGCCGCTCAGCAGCGCACCCGCACCGAGCCCGACGACTGCGCAGCCGGCCACGACCGCCGCGATGAGCGTGACGTGGGCCCGCCTCTTGCGCGGCTGCTGCGGCTCCTCGCCCATCGGCTGGTACGGGGCCTGCGCGGAGTGCTGGGCCTGCGGGGCGCCCTGGTACTGCGGCGGGGCGCCCTGATGCTGCTGCCGGGGGTCGAGCTGGGGCATCTGCTGGGTGGCGCCGGCCGGTTCGTCGCTGCGGAACAGGTTGTCGAACTCGGCGGGCGGCTGCCGGTCGCCCGGGGCTCCGGGCCTGATGCCGTAAGGGGTGCCGCCGGGGACCGGCGGGATGTACTGGGTCGCCTCGGCGTCACCGCCGTTGCCGGGCTGCTGCTGGTACGCCTGCTGCTGCGGCCCCCCGTGGCCGAGGAACGTCGTCGACTCCGCGGGGTTCTCCGGCGGCAGCCCGCCCGGCACGGGCCCACCGGGCACCGGCGCGATGTACTGCGTGGCCTCCGCGTCCCCGCCCATGCTCATCCCGGGCACGGCCTCGGGCGGCAGCGGCTGCGCGAACGACTGCGGCGGCTGGGGCTGTTGCTGCATCTGCTGCGGCTGCTGCCCCTGGTGCTGCGGCTGTTGCATCTGCTGCTGCATCGGCTGGGGCTGGTGCGGCGGCTGTTGCATGTGCTGCGGCATGTGCTGCGGCTGGACGGGCGGCAGCGGCTGGGCCTGCGGCATCTGGGGGTGCTGCGGGGCGGACGGCTGCCCGTACCCCTGCCCCGGCTGCGCCTGGCCGTACTGCCCCTGCCCGTACGACCCCTGCCCCTGGGGCTGGTGGTGCTGCTGCGAGGGGTCCTGGTGCGCCGACTGCGGCCCCCAGGGCTGCCCCCACGGCTGGCCGCCCGCCGGAGCGGCCTGATCCGCGGGCCCCCCTGGTATCCAGGGCTCGCCGCCACCTGCGGGCAGCACGACACCCTCGTGCGTGGGCCGTACAGCAGGGAGCTGCTGCTCGTCACCCTGTCCGCTCTGCGTCACCGGGACTCCTACGTGTAAACCTACGGAATCGTCGGCTCACGCTATCGGGTGGTTGCCGCCGTCCGCCAAGCGTGTGCTGTCACTCACCAGCCCTTCACAAGCGCTGTAACGCTCAGCGCTCTCAAGACGCAGTTAAGGGGCACCCGGACACGTCCACCGGCCGGGTCCCCGGTCCCCGGCCCCGGTCAGGCCGCCTGGAGCTCCAGCCGGGCACCGAATTCGCGCACCGCCGACTCGTCCCCGTACGGGATCAGCCGCTGCTGCAGATCGTCCAGATACTCCGCTCCCCGGCTGGAGCGCACCGACCCCAGCAGCTCCATCGCCCGCGTGCCCGTGTGGCAGGCCTGCTCCACCTCGCGCATCTGGACCTGGGCCGTGGCCAGCAGCACCAGGCCGATGCCCCGGCGGCGGGTCCGGGACTCCGGGTGGCCGGCCAGGGACTCCTTCGCGCGGCGCGCGGCGGCCTCCGCCTGGCCGAGGTCGCGGTGGCAGTGCGCCAGCTCGTCCGCGAGGTAGGCGCGGTCGAAGTGGGCGATCCAGTCGGGGTCGTCGCCCGTGCCCGGCTCGGCCCGCTCCATGGCGGCCAGTGCCCGGCCCGTCACCGCCTGGCAGGTGCGGGCGTCGCCGAGCAGGGCGTGACCGCGTGCCTCCGCCGCGTAGAACATCGCCTCCGCCCTCGGGGTGACGCGCCCGCGCGCGCCCTCCTGCGCCGCCCGCGCCAGCTGGGCGATCTCCCGGGGGTTGCCGAGCTGCGCGGCGAGATGGCTCATCGAGGCGGCCAGCACATAACCGCCGTACGCCCGGTCGCCCGCCGCCTGGGCCAGGCGGAGCGCCTGGATGTAGTAGCGCTGGGCGAGCCCCGGCTGGCCGGTGTCGACCGCCATGTACCCGGCGAGTTCGGTGAGCCGGGCGACCGCCGCGAAGAGCTGCCGGCCGACCGATTCGCGGTACGCCCCGGAGAGCAGCCCGGAGACCACGCTGTTCAGGTAGTGCACCAGGACCGGCCGTACATGTCCGCTGCCGAACCGGTGGTCGAGGTCGACCAGCGCGGTCGTCATCGCCCGCACCGCCTCCACGTCCGAGATCCCGACCCGGGCCCCGGCGGCTCGTGCCACCTGCGGGTCGGCGCCGGTGATCAGCCAGTCACGGCTGGGTTCGACGAGCGCGGACGAGGCGACCGCCGAACCGGACAGGAAGTCGCGGCGGCCGACATCGCTGCGCCACAGCTCGCAGACCTGCTCGATCGCGCCGATCACGGTCGGGGCGAACTGGAGGCCGACGCCGGACGCCAGGTTCTTGCCGTTGGCCATGCCGATCTCGTCGATCGTGACCGTACGGCCGAGCTTGCGGCCGAGGGCCTCGGCGATGATTCCCGGTGCCCTGCCGCGTGGTTGCTGTCCGCGCAGCCAACGGGCCACGGACGTCTTGTCGTAGCGCAGGTCGAGCCCGCGTTCGGCGCCGACCATGTTGACGCGGCGGGCGAGGCCGGCGTTGGAGCTTCCGGCTTCCTGAATGAGCGCCTGGAGCCGTTCGTTCGGCTGGCGGGCGACGAGAGGCCTGGCTGCCATGTTTCCCCCTGAGGCCGCAGTGATCATTGAGCCGATCACTGCCCGGCGAATACGCGGAAAATGCACAGATTCATCGTGTTCGTCACGTGCGTCGTGTTCCTTGCCATTCATGTCGGCATATGACTGAGGCCGACCGTTCCGGACCCGCACGACGACTATCCGGCGGTTGCCCGTATGTGGCTACCCGCCCTGCCCGACACCGCCTCACGCGCGCCCCCGCCCATGCATCCATGCGCCCCGCGTGCCGGATCGATACGCCGCGACCGCAGCCGCCACCCCCGTAACCCCGGGTGTTGGCCGTAGTTGTGCTGTGCGTGGAAGAGCCGATCGCAGTCGAAGAGCCCGTCGGAGTCATGGAAGCCGCGAAGGTCCCCCAACAGCGGAGCGAGCAACTGCTCGACGCGGCGGTGCGGTACACGGAGGAGCGGCACTGGGACGTGTGCCCCGGCACCTGGCTGGAGGCGGCGGAGGGGACCGAGCGGTGCTCCTGCGGCGACGCCGGCTGCGCCGCCCCCGGCGCCCACCCCACCGGCCCCGACTGGGCGGGCCAGGCGACCGGGAGCGGGGCCGCGGCCCGCCGGATGTGGTCCAGGCACCCCAAGGCGTCGATCCTGCTGCCCACCGGCCGCGGCTTCGACGCGATCGACGTACCGGAGTCCGCCGGCTTCCTGGCGCTGGCCCGGATGGAACGGATGGGCCTGCCGCTGGGCCCCGTCACCTGCAGCCCCGACCGTCGGATGTTCTTCTTCGTGCTGCCGGGCGCGGCGGCCAAGTCGAACGAGCTGGTACGGAAGTTGGGCTGGCGGGCCGCCGCCATCGATCTGGTCGGCCGCGGCGAGGGCCACTACGTCACGGGTCCGCCGACCCGGGTCGGCGCCCGTGGAGCGGTGCAGTGGGCCCGCCGCCCCACCCCCGCCAACCGCTGGCTGCCGGACGCGGAGGAGCTCATCAGCCCGCTCGCCTACGCCTGCGCCAGGGAAGCCGCCGCCGCGCGGGCCCGCCTCTTCAGGGAGGCCCTTTCGTAGGCTGGTCCCGGAACACGGGGCCACCGAAAGGCAGAGGCATCATGCGTGACCGCGCAGAGACCGACAGAACGGTACGGGCGGACGGGGCGGAAGAGGCGGGCGGAGCCGGGGAGGCGAAGCCCGCCGTTCGCGTACAGGGGCTGTGGAAGCGGTTCGGGGAACAGACCGCGGTCGCCGGGATCGATCTGGAGCTGCCCGCGGGCAGGTTCATCGGCCTGGTCGGCCCCAACGGCGCGGGCAAGACCACCACGTTGTCGATGGTCACCGGACTGCTCCGCCCCGACCAGGGCAAGGTCGAGGTCGCCGGCCACGACGTGTGGCGCGACCCGGTCGAGGTGAAGTCCAGGATCGGCGTGCTCCCGGAGGGGCTGCGGCTCTTCGAGCGGCTCTCGGGGCGCGAACTCCTCGGGTACACCGGCCGCTTGCGCGGGCTGCCGGGCGCCGAGGTCGACAAGCGGGCCACCCAGCTCCTCGATGTGCTCGACCTGGCGGGCGCCCAGCACAAACTGGTCGTCGACTACTCGACCGGCATGCGGAAGAAGATCGGGCTCGCGGCCGCGCTGCTGCACAACCCCGAAGTGCTGTTCCTGGACGAGCCGTTCGAGGGCGTCGACCCGGTCTCGGCGCAGACCATCCGCGAGGTCCTGGAGCGGTACACCCGCTCGGGGGCGACCGTCGTCTTCTCCAGCCATGTGATGGAGCTCGTCGAGTCGCTCTGCGACTGGGTGGCCGTCATGGCGGCCGGCACGATCCGGGCCCAGGGCACCCTGGCCCAGGTACGCGGCGACGCACCCTCGCTGCAGAACGCCTTCCTCGAACTCGTCGGCGCCGGCTCCCGCGCCACCGACGGCTCCCTCGACTGGCTGGACGGCAAGCGATGAGCGTGCTCGACGCCCCCGTGGGGGCCGCCCCCGGCCGGCCCCCGGGCGAGAACCTCGTCCCCGTCTTCGTACGGCTGAAGCTGACCCTGCTGCGCAACGGGCTGCGGCAGTCGGCCGGCCGGCGGGCCGCGTACATCGCCTCCGTCGTCGTCACCCTGCTGTGCGCCGCGGGCCTGCTGCTCGGGCTGACCGCGCTGCACGGGCACGCCCACGTCGCGTCCCTCGTCGTGCTGCTGGCGGGGGTGGCGGCGGTCGGCTGGGCCGTGATGCCGCTGTTCTTCCCCAGCGGTGACGAGACCCTCGACCCGAGCCGGCTGGTGATGCTGCCGCTGCGGCCGCGCCCGCTGGTCTCGGCGCTGCTGGCGTCCTCACTGGTCGGGATCGGTCCGCTGTTCACGCTCTGCCTGGCGGCCGGGTCGGTGTTCGCGGTGGCGCGGGGGGCGGCCGGCGCGGTGTTCGCCGTGGTGGCCGCGCCGCTCGCGCTGCTGGTGTGCGTGGCGCTGGCACGGGCCGTGGCCACGGCCAACACCCGGCTGCTGACATCGCGCAAGGGCCGCGATCTCGCGGTGCTCAGCGGGCTGGTGATCGCGGTGGGCTTCCAGGTCGTCAACTTCGGTGCGCAGCGGCTCGGCCGGGCCGGCGGGCTGTCCGCCCTCGACCCGGCCGCGGACGTGGTGCGCTGGCTGCCGCCCGCCTCGGCGATCGGGGCGGTGGACTCGGCGTCGCGGGGCTCGTACGGGCAGGCGTCCGTACAGCTGCTGCTCTCCGTCGCGGCGCTGGCCGCGCTGCTGTGGCTGTGGCAGCGGAGTCTGGTGAAGCTGATGACGGCCCCGGACGGTTCGACCCTGGCCGCCGCCGGTCCGGGCCGCGAGAAGGCCGGCAAGGGCGGCGCGGGCCGCTCTGCGCTTGCCGCGCTGCTGCCCCAGGGGCGCACCGGGACGGTGATGGAGCGCAGTCTGCGGTACATCGCACGCGATCCGAAGACCAAGGCCGCCTGGACCACGGCGCTGGCGATCGGGCTGATCGTGCCGGTCCTCAACGCGCTCCAGGGCACCGGCTCGGTCTACTTCGCCTGTTTCGCCGCCTGGATGCTCGGCATCCAGATGTACAACCAGTTCGGGCAGGACACCTCCGCGTTCTGGATGGTGGCGCTGACGATCTCCTCGACCCGGGACGCCTATCTGGAACTGCGGGCGCGGGCGCTGGCGTTGCTGCTGATCACGCTGCCCTACACGATCGTGGTGACGGTGGTGACCGCCGCGATGCTCGACGACTGGGCCGCGTTGCCCGAGGTCATGGGGCTGTCGCTCGCCCTGCTGGGCGGGATGCTGGCGACGGGCGCGGTGGCCTCGGCGAACTTCCCGTACTCGATCCCGCAGGACGGCGCGTTCAAGAACGTGGCGCCGGGGCAGGCCGGGCTCGCCTGGATCTCGATCTTCGGCGGCATGGTCTCGGCGGGGCTGCTCTGCGCACCGCTGATCGCGGTGACGATCTGGCTGCACGTCGCGGACCACGAGCAGTGGCTGTGGCTGCTGCTGCCGGTGGGGGCCGGGTACGGGGCGCTGATCGCCTGGGCGGGGCTGCGGGCCGCCGCCCCGCGCACGGCGGACCGGCTCCCGGAGATCCTGGCGGCGGTCAGCAAGGGCTGAGGGCCGAGGCGGGCGAGGGTCGAGGGCGGCCGCCGCCCGGCCGCCCCCGGGCGGCGGCCGCACCGCTCGTCACGGCGGCCCGTCCCGTCATCCCGTCACGGCAAGACGGGCTCGCGCTCCTCCTGGGGGTCTTCGGCGAACTGCTCCAGGAAAGGTTCGACCGCCGCGCGCCAGCCCTCGGGCTGGTCGTAGTGGACGAGATGGCCGGCGTCGGCCACTTCCGCGTACTGCCCTCGCGGCAGTACGCGGACCATCTCCTGGGCCTCCGCCCGGCCCAGCTCGCCGTCGAGCCCGCGGAGCACCAGGGTCGGGCAGCGGACCTGCGCCAGCTCCTCCCAGTGCGCGTCGAACACCCAGGTCGCACGGGACCGGAGCATCTGGCGGCGGGAGAAGACGGGGCGCCAGCCGTCGGCCCGCTCGGCCATCACCTCGGCGAAGAACTCGCCGCGGGCCGGGTTGGGCCGCTCCACCCAGGGGTCGTCCTCGCCGAACCACTTCCGTACGTCGGAGAGCGTCGCGAACGGCACCGGCCAGGACTTGAACCAGTCCTCCCACTCGCGCTGCGAGGCCGCGCCCAGAGCGGAGGCCCGCATGTCGCAGATGATCAGGGCCCGGACGAGATCGGGGCGTTTGGCGGCGAGCTGCCAGGCCGTGAGCGCCCCCATCGAATGCCCGACGAGGGTGACGGGGGCGAGGCCGAGCTGTTCGATCGCGGCCTCGACGTCGGCGACGTACGCATCCCGGGTGTACGGGCCTTCGGCCGGCTTGTCGCTGCGGCCGTGCCCGCGCTGGTCGAGGCCGACCGCCCGGTGCCGCTCCGTGAGCCAGCGGGCGGTCGAGGCCCAGTGCGCGGCCCGGCCCATCAGGCCGTGGAGCAATAAGACCCCGGAGGCGCGCTCGCCCTCCGTGCGCCCCTTGGGCGGGTCGGCGAACTCCCAGGCCGCGAGGCGTACGCCGTCGGTCCCGGTCACATCGATGCGCCGCACCATATGTCCTGGCACCCCCTTCTGGTCCTCGATCACCGCTTGATCACTGCTCGATCGCCGCCTGGCCGCGTCACGCCAGACTATCGAACTTGTATTCGAAAACTGGCTTCTGCCACCCAACACCGCTCGTTCGAGTGACCGGCCCCAAGGATTGACCGCGGTGGCGGAGGGGAGACCTTCTCCGGGAGGCGGGCCACTCGGGGATGAGGGCCCGTGGGGATCGACCTCGAGAGCTCGGGGCTCCAGGTCGAAACAGGGGAGGACAGGCCCCGGCGCCGCGCGGCGCCGGGGCCCTCTGCTTCCGGGAAAGCCACCGACGGCGATGCGCATCGGCGGCCGTCGGCGCTGATTCCGGTTCCAGGGGCAGCAGTGTGCGATTCATGGGCACCGGCGCACGACTCACGGGCGGCCGGAACCTCGGCGACCACCCTCCGGTACGCGTGCCGGACCTGCCGGACCTGCCAGTACGACGGGCGCATGCGCCTGCTCCCTCCCCGACCGCGCGGCCAGGTGGCCGACACTCTCAGGTATGCCTCAGCCACAGCCTGGCACGGGATCCGTCCGGGCGCTGCCATTCCGGACGGAAACAGGCGGCGGACGAGCCGCCTCAATGCTCCGGCGGCGCCCCGGCCGCGAAATCCGGCCAAGCAGCGCCCCGACAGCGGGGATCCGGCCGCCGGGCGTCCGCTCGACCGCATCCCGCCGGCCGGCGCCCCCTCAGCGGCGCCGGACGGCAGTGGTTCCCCGCAGGGAGACTCTCAGCGCTTGGCCACGAACACGTGCGAGGCGACCTCGGTGTCCAGCTCCGCCGCCTCACCGCTGCTGCCGACCAGCACACCGCCGGGCGACTGGGTCACGCTGACCACGGAGCCGGGCTGCACACCCGCCCGCCGCAGCGTGTACATCAGCTGGGCGTCCGTCTGGATCGGCTCACCGATCCGGCGCACGACCACCGTCTTGCCGTCCGCCCCCGGATCGAGCTCCGACAGGCTCACCATGCCCTCGTCGATGAACGGGTCGGCCTCGGCCTTCTCGCCCAGCTCCTCCAGGCCCGGGATCGGATTACCGTACGGCGACTCCGTCGGGTGGCGCAGCAGCTCCAGCACCCGCCGCTCCACCGCCTCGCTCATCACATGCTCCCAGCGGCACGCCTCGGCGTGGACCTGCTCCCACTCCAGGCCGATCACATCGACGAGCAGGCACTCGGCGAGCCGGTGCTTGCGCATCACACGCGTCGCCAGGCGGCGCCCCTCGTCGGTCAGCTCCAGATGCCGGTCGCCCGCGACCTGCACCAAGCCGTCACGCTCCATCCGCGCCACCGTCTGGCTGACCGTCGGACCGCTCTGGTCCAGCCGTTCCGCGATCCGGGCGCGCATGGGGACCACGCCTTCCTCTTCGAGTTCGAGGATGGTGCGGAGATACATCTCCGTGGTGTCGATCAGTCCGGACATTCGTGCCCCTCGATGCTGTGACAGGAAAACGTCGTAAGCGCTGCGCGCTGGCCCTCCCCCAATTCTGACGCATACCGCCGACAACCGTGCCGGGCCGGTCGAACACCGTGCGGCGGAGCCGGGCAGGCGGTATTGACATGTCACTGGTCCAGACCGCAACGTGATCGCGGCACGGACACCCATGAACACTTCCCCCGCCGGAAAGGGCTCCTCGATGAGCGACAGCAAGCTGGCCGGTCAGTTCTTCGACGCAGCGATCGGCCTGCTGGAGCGGGTACGCGACGAGGAGTCCGGCAACATCGCGGCCGCCGGTGCCGCGATCGCCGACACCGTCGAGGCGGGCGGCAGGCTCTTCGCCTTCGGCGCCGGACACTCCTCGCTCGCCGCGCAGGACGTCGTCTACCGGGCGGGCGGCCTCGCCCTGATGAACCTGATGGCCGTACCGGGGACGGTCGGCGTCGACGTCATGCCCGCGACACTCGGCTCCGCGCTGGAACGGGTCGACGGACTGGCGGGCGCCGTGCTGGACTCCAGCCCCGCCGCGGCCGGCGACGTCCTCGTGATCATCTCGCTCTCCGGACGCAACGCCCTCCCGGTGGAGATGGCGCTGAACGCGCGGGCGCTCGGCCTGAAGGTCATCGGCGTGACATCGGTGGCGTACGCGGACGGCACCCGCTCCCGGCACAGCTCGGGCGGCTTCCTGCGGGACCACTGCGACATCGTGCTCGACAGCAAGATCGCCATCGGCGACGCGGAGCTGACGCTCGACGGGATCGAGGCACCGTTCGCCCCCGCGTCGACGGTCGTCACCAGCGCGCTGATGCAGGCCATGATGGCCGCCGCGACGGAGCAGCTGGTGGCCCGGGGGATCACACCGCCCCTGCTGCGCTCGGGCAACGTCGACGGCGGCCACGAATGGAACGGCCGGGTCATGACCGAGTACGGGGACCGGATCTTCTACCGCCAGTAGAAGCGCACCGGTGACCGGCGACGGGTAACGGGCCCCGCAGCGCCCCTCACCTCGTCGTCGCCAGCACCTGCGCCAGGTCCACCGCCGCCGCCACCCGCACCGCCACGCTCTCCGCGTACGCCGCGTCGGGGCGTTCGAAGGCGGCGCGGTGGGCGGAGCGCAGGAACGTCACCACGCCCAGCGTGCGCCCACGGCTCCGCAGCACCGCGCACAGCGCGTGCACGGCGTCGCCCGGCCACTGCCGCTCCGCCGCCCACACCTCGGCCCCGGCCCCGGCACCCGCGCTCGCCCGCACCGACCCCGTACGGTCCACCGCCTGGAGGGCCGGGTGCCCCGCCGCGTACCGCAGCGGTATGGAACCGCCGGCCACCGGCAGACACGGCCCGGGCTCACCGGCAGGCGTCGCCGCCACCCGCACCAGCCGTTCCCCCGCCACCACATCGACCAGCGCATGGTCCGCGAAGCCCGCGAGCGCGTAGTCCAGGTACGACGTCGCCGCCTCCATCGGGTCCTCGCACTCGGACGCCGACCGCGAGGCCCGGTGCAGCTGGTTCGACCGGAACCGCATCCGGTCCGCCTCCTGCCCCGCCAGCTTCTCCGCCGTCACGTCCTGGAACAGCCAGCCCACCCCCAGCGGAACCGGCTCCTCGGCGAGCGGCGAGGCCAGCCGCAGAAAACCGCTGCGCCAGCACCGCCGCCGCTGCCCCTCCGCCGTCCGCAGCGTCACCCACAGCTCGGCGGGCGCCGGTGGTGCGCCCTCGGCGAGCACATGCTGCAACGCGCCCTCCAGATCCTCGACGCCCTGCGCGATCAGCTCGCCCAGCGGGCGCCCCAGCAGCGTCGTACGGCCGCCGCCCAGCGCCCGCGCCGCGTGCGCGTTGACGATCGTCGGCCGCAGATCCGCGTCGACCAGCACCACACCCCAGGACGCGTCCTCGAACAGCGCCTCGCTCAGCGCGATCGACCGCTCCAGATCGATCTGCGCATGCACCTCGCTGAACGCGCAGTACACCCCGGCCGGTCTGCCGTCCGCGCCCCGGACCCCGGCCGCCTGGGTCCGCACCAGCACCCGCCCGCCGTCCTTCCGCAGCAGCGCGAACTCATGCACCCGGCGCCCCGGCGCATCCATCGCCGCCATCAGCCGCCCCTGCACCTCCACCGCGTCCGCCCGCCGCACCGCCCATCCGGCGAACCCGGGCCGCCCCACGGCCTCCTGGGCGGACCAGCCCAGGATCCGCTCGGCCTCGCGGTTCCAGTGGGTGATCGTGCCGTCCGCGTCGAACGCGCAGAGCGCGGCGTCCATCCCGTCGAGCAACGCCGCGAGCAACTCGGCCCCGAGCCCCGCCCCCGGCCCCTCGTCGGGCCCGAGCGCCTCGGCCGTTCCACTGCTTGTCGACGCACTCACCCCGTACCCCCCGCAGGACGCATCCGGCATTTCCGCACGTCAGACCATTGAACTCGAAGGTGACCCAGCACACACCGACTTCCCGGAAATCGACCGGCACATTAATTCGCTTGTGCGGTGCCGGGGACGTTCCTAGGCTGCTGCCAGCGAAGAAAGGAGGTGTTCCGGAAGTGATTTCTTCTCGGACTCGTGAGGTGGCTGCGGGCTGACGCCCGTTGTCGCGCTCTTTGCAGTGCAGGCCGGTCGTCGGCCAATCCCAAGCAGTCACCGACCCGCAGGCTCGCCGGTAAGTCCGGCCGGCTCCTCCGCAAGGAGGGACCAGAGCCTGCGGGTCTCTGCATGTCCAAAGGGCCCTAGGGGCAGAGGCGCTCCACGCGCCAGTCCTCGCTGCCTTCCTCGCGTACGTACCGCAGCCGGTCGTGCAGCCGGTTCTCGTGGCCCTGCCAGAACTCGA
This sequence comes from Streptomyces sp. NBC_00376, assembly GCF_036077095.1. Taxonomy (NCBI): domain Bacteria; kingdom Bacillati; phylum Actinomycetota; class Actinomycetes; order Kitasatosporales; family Streptomycetaceae; genus Streptomyces; species Streptomyces sp. NBC_00376. The sequence continues at coordinate 3,827,315 of NZ_CP107960.1, forward strand.
TGGTGTCGGGGACGACGCGGAAACCGCCCCAGTTCGGGGGCGCGGGGATCTGCTCGCCCTCGGGGTAGCGGGCCGCGAGCTCCTCGTAGCGGGCGAGCAGCTCGTCGCGGGAGCCGATCACCGTCGACTGGGGGCTCGCCCAGGCGCCGAGCTGGGAGCCGTGCGGGCGGGTGCGGAAGTAGGCGGCCGTCTCGTCGCGGCCGACGCGGTCCGCCCGGCCTGTGACGACGACCTGGCGGGCCATCGGGTGCCAGGGGAAGAGCAGCGAGACGTACGGGTTGGCGGTCAGCTCGCGGCCCTTGCGGGATTCGTAGTTGGTGAAGAAGACAAAGCCTCGCTCGTCGTACTTCTTCAGCAGCACGGTGCGCGAGGAGGGCCGGCCCTCGGGGGTGGCGGTGGAGACCACCATGGCGTTGGGCTCGTGGAGCAGCCCGCCGACGGCGACCTGCCGGAACCAGTGGGCGAACTGCTGCATCGGGTCGGCGGCCAGCGTGTCCTCGGTGAAGCCCTCGGAGCGGTACTGCTCGCGCATCGCGGCCGGATCGGTGATGGAATCGGAGGGTGAATCTGCGGTGGGCACGGGGTCATCCTGCCGCAGCGGCGGGCCCGGCCCGGCAAGGAGGGTGGCTCGGGAGCGGGGCCGATTCGAGGTCCTGTGCCGGATGTCACGCTTCCCCGTGTCCCGGGTGACCCGCCAGTATCTGAGGCAGGCCGCTGTGGCCCGCGCAGAGCCGTCGACCGAGGGAGCCGCCATGTCCGACTTCGTACCGGGACTAGAGGGAGTCGTCGCGTTCGAGACGGAGATCGCCGAACCGGACAAGGAAGGCGGTGCGCTCCGTTACCGGGGTGTCGACATCGAGGATCTCGTCGGCCATGTCTCGTTCGGCAACGTCTGGGGCCTGTTGGTCGACGGGGCGTTCAACCCCGGTCTGCCGCCGGCCGAGCCGTTCCCGATCCCGGTGCACTCCGGGGACATCCGGGTCGATGTGCAGTCCGCGCTGGCGATGCTCGCCCCCGTGTGGGGTCTGAAGCCGCTGCTCGACATCGACGAGCAGACGGCCCGCAACGATCTGGCGCGGGCCGCCGTGATGGCGCTGTCGTACGTCGCCCAGTCGGCGCGCGGGCAGGGGCTGCCGATGGTCCCGCAGAGCGAGATCGACAAGGCGAACTCCGTGGTCGAGCGGTTCATGATCCGCTGGCGGGGCGAGCCGGACCCCAAGCACGTGAAGGCCGTCGACGCGTACTGGACGTCGGCCGCCGAGCACGGCATGAACGCCTCGACGTTCACCGCCCGCGTCATCGCGTCGACCGGCGCCGATGTGGCGGCGGCGCTGTCGGGTGCGGTGGGCGCCATGTCGGGTCCGCTGCACGGTGGTGCGCCGTCCCGGGTGCTCGGCATGATCGAGGAGATCGAGCGGACCGGCGATGCCACCGCGTACGTGAAGAAGGCCCTGGACAAGGGCGAGCGGCTGATGGGCTTCGGGCACCGGGTCTACCGGGCGGAGGACCCGCGGGCGCGGGTGCTGCGGCGTACGGCCGAGGAGTTGGGCGCGCCGCGCTTCGAGGTGGCGCAGGCGCTGGAGAAGGCCGCGTTGGAGGAGCTGCACGCGCGGCGCCCGGACCGGGTGCTGGCGACGAACGTGGAGTTCTGGGCGGCGATCATGCTGGACTTCGCGGAGGTTCCGGCGCACATGTTCACGTCGATGTTCACGTGTGCCCGTACGGCGGGCTGGTCGGCGCACATCCTGGAGCAGAAGCGGACGGGCCGGCTGGTACGTCCTTCGGCGCGTTACGTGGGTCCGGGCTCGCGTGATCCGCGGGAGATCGAGGGGTACGACCAGCTCGCGGATCTGGGGAACTGAGCGCCGGTTCCGGGCGGAGGGGACCCTACAGCTTGCCGCGGAGGGTGACGGTGCGGTGTCCGCCGAGGTGGCGCCGCACCTCCTGCTCGAAGTCGTGGGTCAGCTCGGCCCAGTTCCAGAAGGTGAGGCCGAGCTGCCCGCAGGCGTAGTAGTCGTCCTCCCAGCTCCATCGGTCGATGCCGGAGGGCCGGTGGCAGGAGGGGCATTCCACGGCTCCTTCGCCGCCCTTCTCCCAGTCCGCGAACCGGCCCGCGAAGGGTTCCCAGGCGCCGTCGACCGGGGTCCAGGTGTCGTCGACCAGGCGGGTCTCGGCGGCGCACAGCGGGCAGGTGGCGGCCCCGGGCTCGCCCTGGCCGCTGTCGAAGACGGTTCTTCCGGTCGTGATGTGGAGGCCGTTGCTCCAGAGCTCGACCGGTTCCGGGTCGTCGACGGCCCTGGCGTAGTGCGGTCCGGGCGGGTTGCCGTGGCCGTCCCCGCCGAGGACGCAGTCGGTGCGCTCGGCCGCGACGATCCCGTCGGCGATCAGCCGGTCCAGGAGCCCGGCGGCGAGCCGTTCGGCGTCCTGCTCGGTGGCGTCGAGGTCGACGATGGTCTGGAAGTAGTCGCCCACGGGTCCCCCGCGGTCAGTCGAGTACGTCGTCCAGCAGCAGTGCCCACTGTGCCACGACCCTCTGACGCCGGGCCGTGTCGTCGGTGAGTACGTTGGCCAGGCCCAGGCCGCGGGCCATGTCGAGGAGGCCCTGGACGGTTTCGCGTACGCCGGGCTTCGTCTCGTCGGCGGCGAGGAGTTCGACGGCGATGCGGTGGGTCTCGCGGCCGACGCGGGCTTCGAGTTCGGTGACGCGGGGGCGGAGCTGTGCCTCGTTGGAGGCGGCCACCCAGAGTTGGAGCGCGGCGCGGAAGAGCGGGCCGGTGTAGAGGTCGACGAGGGCGGCGACGACGTCCGTGCGGCCCTGGACGGGCAGGGCGCGCAGGGCGGCGGAGCGTTCCTCGGCGACGTACTCGACGGCGGCGGTGAACAGGTCCTCGCGGGTGGGGAAGTGGTGCTGCGCGGCGCCGCGCGAGACGCCCGCGCGTTCGGCGACGACGGAGACGGTGGAGCCCGCCCAGCCGTGTTCGGCGAGGCAGGCGACGGCGGCTTCGAGGAGCCGGCGGCGGGTGGCCCGGCTGCGGTCCTGCTTGGGGGTCCGGTCGGTGGGAGGCGTCACAACACCCATTCGGGGTCCCGTCGTTCGAGGAAGGCCGTCATTCCTTCCCGGGCCTCGGCGGAGGCGAAGAGGGCCGCCGAGCGGGCGATGAGGTCTTCGGCATGCTGGTCGAAGTTGCTCAGCACAGTAGCCGTGACCAGCTCCTTCGATGCCGCCAGCCCCTGGGGGGACGCCTTGCGCAGGCCGTCCAGGACGGGGGCGAGGCCCTTGTCCACCTCTTCGGTGGCCAGCGTGATCAGGCCGATGCGGGCGGCTTCGGTGGCGTCGAAGCGTTCGCCGGTGAGGTAGTAGCGGGCGGCGGCGCGCGGGTCGACGCGGGGCAGCAGGGGCATCGAGATCACGGCGGGGGCCAGGCCCAGGCGGGATTCGGTGAGGGCGAAGGAGGCGTCGGGGCCGGCCGCCGATATGTCGCAGGCCCCGAGCAGGCCGAGGCCGCCCGCCCGTACGTGGCCGGTGACCCGGGCGACGACGGGCTTGGGCAGGGCGACGATCCGCCGCATCAGCGCGACGAAGGCCGCCGGGCCGGGCGGTGCGGTCAGGTCGGCACCGGCGCAGAAGGTGTTGCCGGTGTGGGTGAGGACGACGGCCCGTACGGCGTCGTCGGCCGCGCAGGTGTCCAGGGCGGCGGTGAGTTCGCCGACCAGGGCCGCGGAGAGTGCGTTGCGGTTGGCGGGCGAGTCGAGGGTGAGCGTGGTGATGCCCCGGTCGTGGGTGGGGTCGGCGAGCGCCGTCATGGTCGGTGGTCTCCCTGGCCGTTGGTGGTCCTGCGGGACTTCTCCCGGTCGCGCAGTTCGCGGCGGAGGATCTTGCCGGAGGTGGCGCGCGGGATCGCGTCGATGAATTCGGCCTGCCGGATCTTCTTGTACGGGGTGACGCGCTCGGCGATGTACGCCATGACGTCGTCCGGTGTGAGGTCCGGTGCGGACGGCCGGCGGACGACGTAGGCCTTGGGGACCTCGTTGCCGTCGGTGCCGTACACGCCGATGACGGCGGCGTCCGCGATCGAATCGTGGCCGAGCAGCAGTGCTTCGAGTTCGGCGGGGGCGACCTGGTAGCCCTTGTACTTGATGAGTTCCTTGACCCGGTCGACGACGAACAGCCAGCCGTCGGCGTCGACGTGCCCTATGTCGCCGGTGTGCACCCAGCCGTCGGCGTCGATCATGTCGGCGGTGGCCTCGGGGCGGCCCAGGTAGCCCTTCATCACCTGCGGGCCGCGGATCAGGATCTCGCCGTCGGTGCCGGCCGGGGCGTCCTCGGGGCCGTCGCCGCCGAGCGGGGCGATCCGCATCTCGGTGCTGGGCAGGAGCCTGCCGACCGCCCCCGGGGGCGGGTTCTCGGCGGCGAGCGGAACGACATGGGTGCCGGGCGAGAGTTCCGTCATGCCGTACGCCTGGCGCACGGGCGGCAGTCCCAGGCGCTGGGAGCAGGCGGCGGCGAGCGTGGCGTCGAGCGGGGCGGCGGCGCTGACGACGTACTCCAGCGAGGACAGGTCGTACCGCTCGACCGAGGGGTGTTTCGCGAGGGCGAGGACGATCGGCGGGGCCACGTACAGGCCGGTGATCCGGTGCTTCTCGATCGCGGCGAGGAACTGGTCCAGGTCGAAGCGCGGCAGTACGACGACGGTGGCGCCCATCCGCAGCGGGGCGTTCATCAGGGCGGTGAGCCCGTATATGTGGAAAAAGGGGAGTACGGCCAGGATGCGGGCGCCGGGGCCCATGGGGATGAAGGGGCGGAGCTGCTCCAGGTTGGTGCCCATGGAGCGGTGGGTGAGCATGACGCCCTTGGGGGTTCCGGTGGTGCCGGAGGAGTAGGGCAGGGCGGCGACGTCCTCGCCGGGGTCGACGGTGACGCGGGGTTCGGGGGCGGTGGTGGCGAGCATGTCGAGTACGGAGGTGTGTCCCTCGGCCCGGTCGCAGACGAGGATCTGCTCGATCGAGCCGACGAGTGCCGCGGCCTCGCGGGCCGTCGCCAGGAGCGGGGAGACGGTGACGATCCAGCGGGCGGAGGAGTCGCGGAGCTGTTTGGCGAACTCCTCCGCCGTGGCCAGCGGGTGGACGGTGGTGACGGTGGCGCCGGCCCGGGTCGCGCCGAAGAACACGGCCGGGTAGGCGATGGTGTTGGGGCTGTGCAGGGCCAGTACGTCGCCCTTGCGCAGCCCTGCCTCGGCGAGCGCCGCGGCGATCTTGCGGTGGAAGGCGTCGAGTTGCCGGTAGGTGAGGGCGGAGCCGTCGTCCGTCCCGTCGATCAGGGCCACGGTGTCGCCGTACGCGGCGGTGGCCTCTCCCAGGACCGCGTCATGGATGGGCAGGTCGAGTACCGGTACGGCGGGGTAGTCGCTGTGGAACACGTGCACCATGGCGGGTCCCTTCGGGGCGGCGGTGTGGGCGACCGGAGCGGCGGTGTCGGGGACGGACTGCCGTGGCTCAGTAGGACTTGGGCAGGCCCAGGGACTGGTGGGAGACGTAGTTCAGGATCATTTCCCGGCTGACGGGGGCGATCCGGGCGACGCGGGCCGCCGTGATCAGGGACGCGAGGCCGTATTCGCGGGTGAGGCCGTTGCCGCCGAGGGTGTGCACGGCCTGGTCGACGGCCTTGACGCAGGCTTCGCCCGCTGCGTACTTCGCCATGTTGGCGGCCTCGCCGGCGCCGATGTCGTCGCCGTCGTCGTAGAGCCGGGCGGCCTTCTGCATCATCAGCCGGGCCAGTTCGAGTTCGATGTGGGCCTGGGCGAGCGGGTGGGCGATGGCCTGGTGGGAGCCGATGGGGTCCTTCCACACCTGGCGGGTCCTGGCGTAGTCGACGGCGCGGGCGAGTGCGTAGCGGCCCATGCCGATGCCGAACGCGGCGGTCATGACGCGTTCGGGGTTGAGCCCGGCGAAGAGCTGGAGGAGCCCGGCGTCCTCGTCGCCGACGAGCGCGTCGGCGGGGAGGCGTACGTCGTCGAGGACCAGCTCGAACTGCTTCTCCGGGGCCTGGAGTTCCATGTCGATCTGTGAGCGCCCGAAGCCGGGGGCGTCGCGGGGGACGATGAAGAGGCAGGGCTTGAGCCGGCCGGACCGGGCATCTTCGGTGCGGCCGACGATGAGGGTGGCGTCGGCGATGTCGACGCCGGAGACGAAGACCTTGCGGCCGGTGAGCAGCCAGTCCTCGCCGTCCTTGCGGGCGGTGGTGGTGATGCGGTGGGAGTTGGATCCGGCGTCGGGTTCGGTGATGCCGAAGGCCATGGTGAGGCTGCCGTCGGCGAGGCCGGGGAGCCACTGCTGCTTCTGGGCCTCGGTGCCGAAGCGGGCGATGACGGTGCCGCAGATCGCCGGGGAGACCACCATCATCAGCAGCGGGCTGCCGGCCGCGCCCAACTCCTCCAGGACGATGGAGAGTTCGGCCATGCCGCCGCCTCCGCCGCCGTACTCCTCGGGAAGGTTCACGCCGAGGTAGCCGAGCTTGGCGGCTTCGGTCCACAGTTCGTGCGGGTGGGCGCCGTCGCGTACGACGGAGGTCATGTAGTCGCGTCCGTAGCGCTTTCCGAGTGCGGCGACGGCGGCGCGCAGCGCCTGGTGCTCTTCGGTTTCGAGGACGGTGCTCATCGCTTCGGTTCCTCCTGTACGTCTTGCACGACGGCGAGCAGGGTGCCGACCTCCACCTGGAGGCCGGGTGCGGCGTGGAGTGCGGTGAGGGTGCCGGAGGCGGGGGCGAGGATGCGGTGTTCCATCTTCATCGCCTCCAGCCAGATCAGTGGCTGTCCGGCCGTGACCGCCGCCCCTTCGGCGAGCCCGTCCGCGACGCGGACGACGGTGCCGGGCATGGGGGCGAGCAGCGAGCCGGGTTCGGTGCGGTCGGTGGGGTCGGTGAAGCGGGGCAGGGCGGTGAGGGTGTACGAGCCGGTGGCGGTGTCCACGTACGCCTTGTCGCCGTGGACGGCGATGTCGTAGTGGCGGGTGAGGCCGTCGCCGGTTTCGAGGGTGACGCGGTCGGGGGCGGTGGCGACGACGCGTTCGCCGGTCTCGGGGGCGGGGCCGGTGCGGGTGGTGCGGTAGGCGGCCTCGTGTTCGGTGCCGTCGGGTTCGGCGCGGTAGCGCTTGGTCCGGGGCTGGGAGGAGATGTTGCGCCAGGCGCCGAAGCGGGCCGGTCCGGGGCCGGCTGCGTGCTGCCGGGCGGCGGCGTCGGCGAGGGCGGCGGCCAGGGCGGCGAGGCGGGGTCCGGGATCGGCCGGGGCGGGGGCCGGGGCGAGGGCGTCCAGGTGGCGGTCGTAGAACCCGGTGTCGAGGCGGGCGGCGAGGAAGTCGGGGTGGCGCAGGGACCGTACGAGCAGCTCGCGGTTGGTGACCGGGCCGTGGATGCGGGCGCGTTCCAGGGCGCGGGCGAGCAGGCGCACGGCCTCGGTGCGGGTGGGGGCGTGGGCGACGACCTTGGCGAGCATCGGGTCGTAGTGGACGCCGATGGTGTCGCCGTCGGTGTACCCGGTGTCGAGGCGGAGGCCTGGCTCGTCGGGTACGTGGAAGGTGTGCAGTGCTCCGGTCTGCGGCTGCCAGTCGCGGGCGGGGTCCTCGGCGTAGAGGCGGGCCTCGACGGCGTGGCCGTGCGGTGCGGGGGGTGCGGTGGTGGGCAGTGGTTCGCCTTCGGCGATGCGGAGCTGGAGGGCGACGAGGTCGAGGCCGAAGACCTCTTCGGTGACGGGGTGCTCGACCTGGAGGCGGGTGTTCATCTCCAGGAAGTACGGGCGTCCGTCGGCGGCGAGCAGGAACTCGACGGTGCCCGCTCCCTGGTAGCCGACGGCGTGCGCGGCGGCCACGGCGGCGTCGTGCAGCCGGTCCTGCAGCGCGTCGTCGAGTCCGGGGGCGGGGGCCTCCTCGATGACCTTCTGGTGGCGTCGCTGGAGCGAGCAGTCGCGGGTGCCGAGCGCCCAGACCCCGCCGTGCCCGTCGGCCATGACCTGGACCTCGACGTGCCGGCCGCGTTCCACGTACGGCTCGGCGAAGACCTCGCCGTCCCCGAAAGCGGCTGCCGCCTCCGCGGCTGCCGCCGTCAACTCAGCGGGCAGTTCGGCGAGTTCGCGTACGATCCGCATCCCGCGTCCGCCGCCGCCCGCCGCCGCCTTGAGCAGCAGCGGCAGGTCGTCGGCGGTGGCCCGTTCCGGGTCGACGGGGGCGAGGAGCGGCACCCCGGCGGCGGCCATCAGGCCCTTGGCCCGGGTCTTGGACGCCATCAGCTCGATGGCCTTGGCCGGCGGGCCCACCCAGAGCAGTCCGGCGTCCTGCACGGCGCGGGCGAATCCGGCGTTCTCGGAGAGGAATCCGTAGCCGGGGTGGACGGCGTCGGCACCGGCCGCGAGCGCGGCGCGCACCACGAGGTCGCCGCGGAGGTAGGTGTCGGCCGGGGCGGCGCCGGGCAGCCGTACGGCGGTGTCGGCCTCCCGTACGTGGAGCGCGTCGGCGTCCGCGTCGGAGTACACCGCGACGGTGGCGATGCCGAGCGCCCGGCAGGTGCGGAAGATCCGGCAGGCGATCTCGCCCCGGTTGGCGACGAGGAGGGTGCTGATCATGTCTTCCTCACATCCGGAAGATGCCGAAGCCGCCGCGGGCGCCTTCGACCGGGGCGGTGTGGATCGCGGACAGGCACATTCCGAGGACGGTCCTGGTGTCGCGCGGGTCGATGACGCCGTCGTCGTACAGCCGCCCGGAGAGGAACATGGGCAGTGACTCGGACTCGATCTGCTGCTCGACCATGGCGCGCAGTCCGGCGTCGGCCTCGGCAGCCTTGTCGTCGTATGGCTGTCCCTTGGCGGCGGCGGAGGCGCGGGCGACGATGGAGAGCACCCCGGCGAGCTGCTGGGGGCCCATGACGGCGGACTTGCTGCTGGGCCAGGCGAAGAGGAAGCGCGGGTCGTAGGCCCTGCCGCACATGCCGTAGTGCCCGGCCCCGTACGAGGCGCCCATCAGCACGGACAGGTGCGGGACCTTCGAGTTCGACACCGCGTTGATCATCATCGCGCCGTGCTTGATGATGCCGCCCTGCTCGTACTCCTTGCCGACCATGTAGCCGGTGGTGTTGTGGAGGAAGAGCAGCGGGATGTCGCGCTGGTTGGCGAGCTGGATGAACTGGGCGGCCTTCTGCGACTCCTCGCTGAACAGCACGCCCTGCGCGTTGGCAAGGATGCCGACGGGGTAGCCGTGGAGCCTCGCCCAGCCGGTGACCAGGCTGGTCCCGTACAGCGGTTTGAACGCGTCGAAGTCGGAGCCGTCGACGAGCCGGGCGATGACCTCGCGGGGGTCGAAGGGCACCTTCAGGTCGCCGGGCACGATGCCGATCAGCTCGTCCTCGTCGTACTTGGGCGGCTCGGCGGGGCCCGGATCGGCGTGTGCCTTGCGCCAGTTGAGGCGGGCGACGATCCGGCGGGCCTGGCGCAGCGCGTCCTGTTCGTCGACGGCGAAGTGGTCGGCGAGCCCGGAGGTGCGGGCGTGCATCTCGGCGCCGCCGAGCGATTCGTCGTCGCTCTCCTCGCCGGTCGCCATCTTCACCAGGGGCGGTCCGCCGAGGAAGACCTTGGACCGTTCCTTGATCATGACGGTGTGGTCGGACATGCCGGGGACGTACGCCCCGCCCGCGGTCGAGTTGCCGAAGACGACGGCGACGGTCGGGATGCCGGCCGCGGAGAGCCGGGTGATGTCGCGGAACAGCGCCCCGCCGGGGATGAAGATCTCCTTCTGCGAGGGAAGGTCGGCACCGCCCGACTCGACGAGGCTGACGCAGGGCAGCCGGTTGGCGAAGGCGATCTCGTTGGCCCGCAGGGCCTTCTTCAGTGTCCAGGGGTTGGAGGCGCCGCCGCGTACGGTCGGGTCGTTGGCGGTGATCAGGCACTCCACGCCCTCGATCACCCCGATCCCGGTGATGAGCGAGGCGCCGACCGCATAATCACTGCCCCAGGCCGCGAGCGGCGACAGCTCCAGGAACGGGGTGTCCTCGTCGATCAGCAGCTCGATCCGCTCGCGGGCCGGCAGCTTGCCGCGCGAGCGGTGCCGCGCCACGTACTTCTCGCCGCCACCCGCCTGCGCCTTGGTGTGCTCGCCGGCCAGTTCGTCGAGCTTGGCGAGCATGGCCGTGCGGTTGGCGGCGTATTCGGGGCTCGCGGCGTCGAGCGCGGTGGGCAGGACGGTCATGCGTGCGCCTCCGGTACGTGGACGGTCATTCGTGCGCCTCCGGTACGTGGACGGTCATGCGTGCGCCTCCGGTGCGTGGACGGTCTCCAGCAGCGATACGGGGATGGGCAGGTGCCGGGAGCGCAGCCACTCCCCCACCGCCTTGGCCTGCGGGTCGAACCGGTGCTGGGCGGCGACGCCCTCGCCGAGCAGCCCGTGGACGGTGAAGTTCAGGGCGCGCAGGTTCGGCAGGAGGTGGCGTACGACGGTGAGTCCGGCGGTATCCGGCAGCAGTTCCCGGAACCGCTCGACGGTCAGCTCGTGGGCCAGCCACCGCCAGGCGTCGTCGTCGACGGCCCACACGCCCACGTTGGCGTCCCCGCCCTTGTCGCCGCTGCGGGCGCCCGCGATCCGGCCGAGCGGGGCGGGCCGGGTGGGCCCGGGGTCCGGCAGGGGTGCGGGCAGCGGCGGTTCCGCGGCGTCCCGGAGCGGCTGTGTCGTCGCGGGAGGTGCCAGGCTCTCCCGCCGTCCGTCGGGGAGCACCGCGATGTGCGGGACCTCGCCTGCCGGTACGTACCGGGCCTCGAACACCCCGTACGGTGCGCCCTTGCCGGGCGGGGCGGTGACGTGGAAGCCGGGGTAGCTGCCGAGCGCCAGCTCGATCGCGGCACCGGAGACCGCGCGCCCGACGGTCTCCTGGTCCTGGTCGCGGACGACGAGCCGGAGCAGGGCGCTCGCGGTCTCCTCGGTGGCGGCGTCGGCCCGGTCGGTCCGGGACAGCTCCCACCGCACCTCGTCGGGTTCGGCGCCGGAGCGGGCGAGCGAGTCCGCGAACTGTTCGCGTACCAGCTGGGCCTTGGCCTCGATGTCGAGGCCGGTGAGCACGAAGACGACCTCGTTGCGCCAGCCGCCGAGCCGGTTCAGCCCGACCTTGAGTGTGGGTGGCGGGGCCTCGCCGCGTACGCCGGAGATCCTGACCCGGTCGGGTCCGTCCTGGGTCAGCCGTACGGTGTCGAGCCGGGCGGTGACGTCCGGTCCGGCGTACCGGGCGCCGCCGGTCTCGTACAGCAGTTGGGCGGTGACGGTGCCGAGGTCGACGACGCCGCCGGTGCCGTCGTGCTTGGTGATGACGGACGAGCCGTCGGCGTGGATCTCGGCGACGGGGAAGCCGGGCCGGCGCAGGTCGTGGCCCCGGAAGAACGAGTAGTTGCCCCCGGTGGCCTGGGTGCCGCACTCCAGGACGTGCCCGGCGACGACGGCCCCGGCGAGCGCGTCCAGGTCGCCGGGGCCCCAGCCGAAGCGGGCGGCGGCGGGGCCGGTGACGAGGGCCGCGTCGGTGACCCGCCCGGTGACGACGATGTCCGCGCCCGCGGCGAGGCAGGCGGCGATCCCGGCGCCGCCGAGGTAGGCATTGGCGGTGAGGAACCCCTCGGGCACGGTGAGGCTGTCGCCCTCCACATGGGCGACGCGCACGGGGACGCCGACCTTCTGGGCCAACTCCCGTACGGCGTCGGCCAGTCCGGCCGGGTTGAGTCCGCCCGCGTTGGCGACGATCTTCACCCCGCGTTCGTGGGCGAGCCCGAGGCCCTCTTCGAGCTGGCGCAGGAAGGTGGTGGCGTAGCCGCGCGTGGGGTCCTTGAGCCTGCTCCGGCCGAGGATGAGCATGGTCAGCTCGGCAAGGTAGTCCCCGGTGAGGACGTCGAGGGGGCCGCCGGTGAGCATCTCGCGCATGGCGTCGAAGCGGTCGCCGTAGAAGCCGGAGGCGTTGCCTATCCGCAGTGGTGCGGTCACTTGCCTTCTCCCCGGGGTGCGCGGCCCGGTCCGGCGGGCCCGGCGAACGCCTGGGCGATGTCGAGCCACTGGTCGGCGTCGGGGCCGACCGCCCGGACTGCGAGGTCGTCGCGGTGCGCGCGCTGGGTGACGAGCAGGCAGAAGTCGACGAGCGGGCCGGTGACCCGCTGCGGCGCGTCCTCGGGCCCGAAGACGACCGGTCCGTGGCCCGGGGCTTCGAGCTCTACCCGGAACTCCTCCTCGGGCGCCTTGATCCCCCGTACCAGATAGGCGTAGTCGCGGGCCCGCACCCCGATCCGGGCGACGTGCCGCAGCCGGGCGGTGGGGGTCCTGGTGACCCCGAGGGCGTCGGCGATGTCCTGGCCGTGCGCCCAGGTCTCCATGATCCGGGCGGTCGCCATGGACGCGACGCTCATCGGCGGCCCGTACCAGGGGATGCGGGTGCCCGCCGGGGCCTTGCGCAACACCGCCTCCAGCCGCTCCCGCCCGGTCCGCCACCGCGCGAGCAATGCCTCCGGGGCCAGGGCGGCGGCGATCTCCTCGGCGCCCCGGTCGACGAAGGACTCGGGCGCCTCCATGGCCCTGGCCACCTCCCCCGCGAAGGCCTCGGCATCGGTGGCGGCCAGCAGCGCGACCTCGTCGGTCCAGGTGAGATGGGCGATCTGATGCGCGATGCTCCAGCCGGGGGCGGGGGTCGGAGCGGCCCACTGCCCGGCGCTCAACCCCCGTACGAGTGCGTCGAGTTCCTGGCTCTCATCGCGCAAGTCGTCGATCACGGCTGCGACATCGGGCACGGTTCGCTCCCCTCGGGGCAAGGCGGTGTGCCCAGGAGCATGGCAGCGGCCCCTTAAACAAGCAAGCATGCTTGCATTATTTTTGGAGCGGCGAGACGGGCACGGCGTCGTGTGAGGATCGAGCAATGGACGCGATAGAGATCCGCCGCCGTCGCGGCGCCGACATGAAGGCGTGCATCGACGCACTGGCCACCGTGCACGAGGCGGACCGTTACCCGGCCGCGTGGCCGGCCGACCCGGGGAGCTGGCTCACCCCGCACGGGCTGCTCGATGCCTGGGTGGCCGTGGACGGCCCGACGGTGCTGGGGCATGTGGCGCTCACACGTACGGAGGATGTCCTGGCGAAGAAGGCCGGTCTGCCCGCGGTAGAACTGGCATCGGTCGCCCGGCTCTTCGCGCGCGCCGGGGCCCGCCGGCGCGGGGTGGCCGGCGCGTTGCTCGACGCGGTGACGGCGGCGGCAGCAGCCGACGGCGTGCGGCTCGTCCTGGAGGTCGAGGACGGCGGGACGGCCGCCATCGCCCTCTACGAACGCGCCGGGTGGCGTTACGTCGGCAGCCGCACCGACGACTGGACCACGGCCGATGGGCGTCCGGCCCGCATGCATGCGTACGCGGCCCCGGCCGGCCCGGCCGGGGAGCCCTCCGGGAACCGGTGATCCGTCCTGGCGGGACCGTCAGGTGTGGTTGCGGCTCTTCACGCCCCGGACCTGGCTTCGTACCGCCCCCATGCTCGCCCCGATGACGAGGGCGATCGCCAGCGCGTCGGTGGTCGTCAGGGCCTGGTCCAGGATCAGGAAGCCGGCCGCGGCCGCGATCGCCGGTTCCAGGCTCATCAGGATCGCGAAGGTGGGCGCGGGCAGGCGGCGCAGCGCCATGAGTTCGAGGGTGTACGGAAGCACCGAGCTCAGCAGCGCCACCGCCGCGCCCAGCCCGATCGTGGACGGGACCAGCAGTTTCGAGCCCGACTCCATGATGCCGAGGGGCAGCGAGAGCACCGCCGCGACGACCATGGCCAGGGCCAGCCCGTCCGCCTGGGGGAAGCGGCGGCCGGTGCGGGCGCTGAAGACGATGTACGTCGCCCACATGGCACCGGCGCCCAGGGCGTAGGCGGCGCCGACCGGGTCGAGGCGGTCGAGCCCTCCGCCGCTCAGCAGCACGACGCCGCCCAGCGCGAGCCCGGCCCAGACCAAGTTGATCAGGCGGCGGGAGGCGAACACCGAGAGGGCGAGCGGCCCCAGCACCTCCAGGGTGACGGCCGCGCCAAGCGGGATGCGGTCGGCAGCCTGGTAGAAGAGCGTGTTCATGCCGCCCATGGCCAGCCCGAAGGTGAGGACCGTGCCCCAGTCCGCGCGCGAGTGGCCGCGCAGCTTCGGGCGGCAGACAGCCATGAGGACGATCGCGGCCACGGCCAGGCGCAGGGTGACGACGCCGAGCGCGCCGGCCCGGGGCATCAGCAGCACCGCGACCGCGGAGCCGAACTGGACGGAGAGACAGCCGCCGACCACCAGCGCGACCGGGGCGAGCGCCGCGCCCCGGCCCTTGGGGCGTGCGGGGCCCGCCGCGTCGCCCAGGGCGGAGGCCGCCTCGGGTACGGCGACGGCTGCGGCCCGCTCCATGGCCGCAGCGGCCCCTGCTGCACTGCGCTGGTCGTTCACCTGCGGTGTTCCTCCCGAATCCGACAGTTCAATACAATGAACCGTTCGATCTAAGATACTGCACCGCGCCCGTGTGCAATGCCCGTGCGGTACGTCCTCTTACGGTAGGTACCTCCGCGTGGCACGTGAAATGTCGACCGAGCTCCGGTTATGCTCCCCGCGCATGAGCATGGGGCGTTCCGGACAAAGCGCTGGTCGCGGCATCGAAGTGCGGCATCTGCGTGCCTTTCTGGCCGTGGCCGACGAGGGCAACGTCACTCGCGCCGCCGACAGGCTCCGCCTCACACAGCCCGCGGTCTCCCGCACCCTCGCCGCCCTTGAGCGGCATCTCGGCATCCGCCTCGTCGACCGGTCCACCCACCATCTCGTCCTCACCCCCGAAGGCGTCGCCTTCCGGGACAAGGCCGCCGCCGCGGTCGCCGCCTTCGACGAGGCGCTCGACCCCGGCGGGCTGCGCCACTGGCCGCTGCGGCTCGGGCACGCCTGGTCGGCGTTCGGCCCGTACACCACACCGCTGCTGCGCCGCTGGCAGGAGCTGTACCCGCAGACCTCGCTCGAACTGCTGCGGATCGACGACCGCACCGCCGGGCTGACCCGGGGCGAGGTCGATGCCGCGCTGCTGCGGGGGCCCGTCGAGGCTCCCGGCCTCGTCACCGAGGTGCTGTTCGACGAGGACCGGGTGGCGGCGGTGGCGGCGGACGGCCCGCTCGCGGACCGCGCCACGCTCCGGCTCGCCGATCTGGCGGACGAGACCGTCGTCCTCAACACCGTCTCCGGCACCACCACCGTCGACCTGTGGCCGCCTGGCGGCCGGCCCACCGCCACTCTCACCGTCGCCAACACCGACGACTGGCTGACCGCCATCGCGGCGGGGCGCGGGGTCGGGGTCTCCGCCGCGTCCACCGCCGGCATGCATCCGCACTCCGGGGTCGCCTACCGCCCGCTGGTCGACGCCCCGTCCGTACCCGTCCTGCTCGCCCGGCGGGACGTCCCGGGGCATCCCGCGCTGCCGGCACTCACCGCCCTCGTCCACGAGATCCTGCGACAGGACACCACCGACGACTGAGCCCCGCCCGCGTGGCGGACGGGCTGTCCGGCACCCGCCCAGCGGGCGCTGTCGCTGCCGCGAGCGGGAGTTCAGTGCTGCCGGTCGTGCGGGTACGGTGTCGGCCGCGCCGACGCGGGCAGCGCGCACGGACGCTCGTGGACGCGGATCGCGATGCCGGGCCCGGTCGCGCCGGGGATGTCGTACGTCTTCGCCCCCCCGAGGGCCCGGCGGCACCCCTACCTGCGTTGCGAACGTGACACTTTGGTGGGTGTTCGACACGCCGCTCGGTGGGTAGTGCCGCAGCAGCCGCTCAGGCCGGGTCGGGTTCGCGGCAGGGGCGGCAGAGGCCGTCGCGGAACGCTTCGGGCCTGCCCGGGGCGCCGCATTCGGGGCGGGAGCTTGTCGCGGAGGCGGCGGCGGACGAAGCCGAAGGGCGAGTCGACGGACGCGGGGAGCCCGGCGGTCAGCGCGTGCGTCAGGTAGTCGGCGTGCGTCGGGTTCGCAGGGCGTGGGAGGCGAGGCGGTCGGCGAAGGCGGTGACGAGGGCGCGGAGTTCGCTCGGGCGCTCGATGACGAACGGCCGGTCGAGCGCGGCGAGCACCGGGGGCAGCCAGTCGAGGCGCTCGGCCCGCAGCTCGACCCGCAGCCACTGCTCACCCTCGTCGGCCGTGGGCGCGAGCTCCGTCACTCGGGCGACGGTCGCGGGCAGGTGGGCGCGGACCTGCGCGACCGTCGCCCGGACCCGCAGCACCACCTCGTGGCGGTACTCCGCGGCGGCGAACCCCGCCAGCAGCTGCCGCGCCGGGTCGTGGTCCGTCGGCGCCTCGAAGGAGCCGGGCAGGGGCCTGGCGTCCGTGATGCGGTCCAGCCGGAAGGTCCGCTGCTCACCGGTTCCGGGGTCCGCGCCCATTCCGGGGTCCGCGCCGGTGACGTACCACCGGCCCTCGTGGGCGACGATGCCGTAGGCGTGCAGCGTGCGTTCGCTGCGGTGGCCGGAGCGATCGGTGTACCGGAGGAGAACCGGCCGGCGGTGGCGCACCGCGTCGGCGAGGGTGAGCAGGACCTCCGCGTCCGGTACCGGCGCGGGCGCCGCGGCGGGGCGGGACGGGTCGGTGAAGGCGAGCGAATCGAGGAGCGCGGCGAGCCGGCCGGCCACGTGCTTGGGCAGCACCCGCCGGATCTTGGCCGACGCCGTCTCACCCGCCGTGCTCCCCGCCCCGGGCAACCCCGCCCGGCGGCCGGCGGCCAGGCCGAGCAGCACGGCCAGCGCCTCGTCCTCGGCGAGCATGAGCGGGGGCAGACGGTAGCCGGGGCCGAGCCGGTAGCCGCCGTAGCGGCCACGGATCGATTCCACGGGCACGTCGAGGTCGATCAGGTGCTCGACGTACCGCCGCACGGTGCGGCCGTCGACGCCGAGCCGGTCGGCCAGTTCGGCCACGGTGCGGGTGCCGCCGGACTGGAGCAGCTCCAGCAGGGTGAGGACGCGGCCGGTGGGGCGGGGCATGGCCCCAGCCTACGGCCGAAAGCGGGCGGATTCTGTCCTCTATTGGTCCTACGTTGTGAGGGCAACGACGCCTTCGATCGAGCAGACCAAGGAAGACTTCATGGATTTCGTTTCGATCCGCATCATCACCGCCGACGTCGCACGCCTCGTGGATTTCTACGAGCGGACCACCGGGGTGCCGGCCGACCGGGCCACCGAGGACTTCGCGGAGCTGCGCCTGCCCCACGCCACGCTCGCGATCGGCAGCGACCGCACCGTCCCGCTGTTCGCCCCGGGGTCGGCCCGGCCGGCGGCGAACAGCAGCGTCATCATCGAGTTCCTCGTCGACGACGTGGACCGCATCCACCGGAACCTGACCGGGTTCGTCACCGGCTTCGTCAAGGAGCCGACGACGATGCCGTGGGGCAACCGCGCGCTGCTGTTCCGCGACCCCGACGGAAACCTCGTCAACTTCTTCACGCCCGTCACTCCGGAGGCCGTCGAGAGGTTCGCGTCGCGCCGCGCCTCCTAGTCACTCGGCCACCGGCCCGCTCCCCTCCCCGGCTCCCTCCATCAGGTCCTCGTCCAGGCCCTCCGCCAGAAGTTCCGCCAGGTGCCGTGCCCGTACGCCGCCCAGTTGTTCCAGCTGGGTCCGGCAGGAGAAGCCGTCCGCCAGGAAGGCCGTTCCCGGTTCCGATGCCCGTACCGAGGGCAGCAGGCTCTCCTCCGCGCAGGCCGCCGACACGTCCCAGTGGCCGCGTTCGAAGCCGAAGTTTCCGGCCAGGCCACAGCAGCCGCCGCTCAACTCGCCGGCCAGTCCCGCCCGTTCGCGCAGTCGGCGTTCCGCCGCGTCGCCCAGGACCGCGTGCTGGTGGCAGTGGGTCTGGCCGGTGACCGGGCGGTTCAGGCGGGGTGGCTGCCAGTCGGGGGCGTACTCCTCCAGGTACTGGGCCAGTGTTCTTACCGATGCGGCCAGTTCGGCGGCCCTCAGGTCGTCGGGGAGGAGTTCGGGCAGGTCGGTGCGGAGGGTGGCGGCGCAGCTCGGTTCGAGGACGACCAGGGGGGCGCCGAGCGTACTGCCCAGCCGGTCCAGGGTGCGGCGCATGACCTTGCGGGCCTTGTCCAGCTGACCTGTGGATACGTAGGTGAGGCCGCAGCAGACCCCTCGGCCGGGCAGCAGCGTCCGGCGGCCCGCCGACTCCAGGACCCGGACCGCCGCCCGGCCCACCTCGGGCGAGAAGTGGTTGGTGAAGGTGTCGGGCCAGACGGTGACCACGTGGTCGTCGGAGGGGATCACCGTCCCCTTGCCCCGGTGCCTTCCGAGCCACCGGGTGAACGTCTGCCGCGCCAGGACCGGGATCGTGCGCTGCGGGGCGATCCCCGCCAGCCGCTTGACCAGGGCGGCGAGCGGGCGCATCCGGGCGAGGGTGTTGAGGACGGGGGCGAACGGGGCGGCCAGGCGCAGCCACAGCGGCAGCCGGCCCATCGAGTAGTGCGCGGCCGGGCGCAGTCGCCGCCGGTAGTGGTGGTGGAGGAACTCGGCCTTGTACGTGGCCATGTCGACGCCCACCGGGCAGTCGCTGCGGCAGCCCTTGCAGGACAGGCAGAGATCGAGGGCGTCCCGTACCTCCGTCGAGCGCCAGCCGTCCGTGATCACGCCGCCCGCCTCGCCCGCCTCGCCCGCCTCGCCCGCCTCGCCCGCCTCGCCCGCGAGCATCTCGTGCAGCAGCCGGGCCCGGCCCCGGGTGGAGTGGGCCTCCTCTCCGGTCGCCCGGAACGACGGGCACATCACGCCGGTGCCCGCAGGCCGGGCCGTACGGCATTTGGCGACGCCCACGCAGCGGCGTACCGCCGCCGAGAAGTCGCCGCCGTCGTGCGGGTAGCCGAACGCGACGTCCACCGGGCGCCTCGGCAGCACTTCGAACCGGAGGTTCTCGTCGAGCCGGGCGGGGCGGGCGAGGATGCCGGGGTTCATGCCGCCGTCCGGGTCCCAGATGTCCTTGAAGCGGGAGAAGAGGGCCACCAGTTCGTCGCCGTACATGCGCGGGAGCAGTTCGGCGCGGGCCTGGCCGTCGCCGTGTTCGCCGCTCAGTGAGCCGCCGTGCGCGACGACCAGGTCCGCGAGCTCCTCGGAGAAGCGGCGGAAGCGGGCGACGCCCGGCGGGCTCAGCAGGTCGAAGTCGATCCGGACGTGGATGCAGCCGTCGCCGAAGTGGCCGTACGGGGTGCCGCGCAGTCCGTGCTCGGCGAGCAGGGCGCGGAAGTCGCGGAGGTACGGGCCGAGGCGGGCGGGCGGTACGGCGCAGTCCTCCCAGCCGGGCCAGGCCTCGGTGCCGTCCGGCATCCGGGTCGCGGTGCCCGCGGCGTCCTCGCGGATGCGCCACAGGGCCCGTTGCCCGGCGGGGTCGGTGACGACGGTGCCGTCCAGGGCGTCGGCCGCCCGCAGGACGCGCTCGGCGTGCGCCCGCGCCTCGGCCGGGGTGGCGCCGCCCGTCTCGACGAAGAGCCAGGCTCCGCCGCGTGGCAGCCCGGCCGGTTCCCGTACGAGGTCGGCGGCCATGCCCTCGACGGTGAGCGGGTGGTGCGGGAGCAGGCCGGGGGCGGCTTCGGCGGCTGCCGCCTCGTCGGCGTAGCCGAGGACCGCGAGGGCGCGGGCGGCCGGCGCCTCGACCAGTCGTACGGTCGCCTCCGTCACCACGCCGAGCGTTCCCTCGCTGCCGCAGAAGGCGCGGACGGGGTCGGTGCCGCGCTCGGGCAGGAGGGCGTCCAGGGCGTATCCGGAGATGCGGCGCGGGAGTTCGGGGAAGCCGGTGCGGAGCGGGGCGAGGTGGGTGCGGATGAGTTCGGGGAGGCCGGGCAGGGCCTCGGGGAGCGTTCCCCGGTCCAGGCGCAGGGTGTCGCCGCCGTAGCGGGTCACGGTCAGGGCGTGCGTGTTGTCGGCGGTGGTGCCCCAGGCGACCGAGTGCGCGCCGCAGGAGTTGTTGCCGATCATGCCGCCCAGCGTGCAGCGGCTGTGGGTGGACGGGTCGGGGCCGAAGGTGAGGCCGTGCGGGGCGGCGGCGGCGCGCAGGTCGTCCAGGATCACGCCCGGCTGGACGACGGCGGTGCGGGATGCGGGGTCCAGTTCGACGATCCGGCGCAGGTGACGGGTGAGATCGAGTACGACGCCGGTGCCGGTGGCCTGCCCGGCGATGGAGGTGCCGCCGCCGCGCGGCACCACGGGCACCCCGTACGCGCGGCAGACCGCGAGGGCGGCGGCCACGTCGTCGGCGTCGCGCGGGGAGACGACGCCGAGCGGTACGCGGCGGTAGTTGGAGGCGTCCATCGTCGTCAACGCGCGGGCGGTGGTGCCGAAGTCGGCCTCGCCGCGGACCGCGGTGCGCAGGGCCTGTGCGAGTTCGGCGCGTTCCGTCGGATTCTGATGTGCGGCCATGCGGCCCAGGATGCCGTTGATCGGGCCACTCGGCCGTCCGGCGCCGCACGTTTCCCCTGAATACGTCAATACGTCGGAATACGTCGGACGCGTAGTCACATACGTAACAAAGAACGCCACAAGCTCTTCCCAAAGAGAGCGTCAATTCTCATATAGTGACCAGGACTTACCTTGGAATTGTCAGCTCCAGTTTCCGCATCCAGTCCCGATGTCCTGAACTGCCCCGATCCGGGCGATTCAGTTCGTCCCGCTTGTCCGATCCGTCCGTTCCCGTCCGCCCCAAGGACTCCCCTTTGAGCCCCTCATCCCGGCCGACCGCAGTGGCCCTGCTGATATCGCTGGCCGTCACCGGATCCCTGTGTCTGTGGGCGGTCGTCGCCGCCCCCGACTCGGTACGGACCGAGCTGGCCTGGGGGGCGGGTGCAGCCGCCGTGCTGCTGTCGGCCGCCGTGGCCGTCGCCGTACAGGCCCGCGCCAACGCCGGCCGCCTGCGCGCCCGGCTCGCCTCGGAGACCCAGCGGTTCACCGGTGAGATCAGCCGCCTCGTCTCCGCCTCGGCGGCCGAGGGCCAGCGGTTCACCGCCGAGACCGCCCGGATCAAGTCCGCCGCGGCGGCCGAGACGGCGCGGCTCAGGTCCGCGGCCGAGGCCGAGACCGCCCGGATCACCGCGCAGGCCGCCGCCGAGAGCGAGCGGCTCACCGCCGCGAACCAGCGGCTCACCGCCCGTGCGACCCACAGCGAGACCGAGCGCTCCGCCGCGGTCGCCGCCTGCGCCAACGCCGCGGGCCGGATGCAGGCCCTGGCCACCAGCATGCTCGCCGACCTGCGCGAGATGGAACACCGGCACGCCGCCGAGGACGTGCTCGGCGATCTTCTCCACCTCGACCACCGCACCGCCCAGGCGGGCCGGCTCGCCGACTCCATCGCCGTGCTGACCGGCGCCCGCTCCGGGCGGCGCTGGGCAAAGCCGATCGTGATGGAGTCGATCCTGCGCGGCGCGATGGGCCGGATCAGCGGCTACCAGCGGGTGCGGCTCCACTCGACCAGCGATGTCGCGGTCGCCGGGCACGCCGCCGAGGGCGTCATGCACGCGCTCGCCGAACTCCTCGACAACGCCGCCAACTTCTCGCCGCCCACGGCCGAGGTCCATGTGTACGTCGAGGAGGTGCCGGCCGGCATCGTCCTGACCGTCGAGGACAGCGGCCTGGTCATGAGCGATGTGCAACTGCGCCGCGCCGAGCGTGCGGTGTCGGCCACCGAACAGGACCTGACGGGGCTGTCCGGCACCCGGCTCGGCCTCGCCGTCGTCGGCCGGCTGGCCCGCAAGCACGGTCTGACCGTCTCGTTCCGGCCCTCCGCGCGCGGCGGCACGGGCGCCCTGATGATGCTCCCGCAGGAGCTCCTCACCCGAACCCCCGTCCCCGCTCCGGCCGCGGAACCGGCGACCCGGCCGGTACCCGAACCGGAGCCCTCGCACGGCACCGCGTCGGTGGTCGCGACAACCACGACGGCGACCGCCGCGGCCGACGCCCGGGACCCGCAGCACGCCCGGCACACCCCGGCCCCCACCGAACCGGCCACCCCCGCCCCGGTGGACCCCGCCCAGGCCGACCCCTCCTCCGAGACCACCGGCAACCTCCCCCGGTTCGGCGAGAGCGGACTGCCCAAGCGCCCCCGCGGCCGTACCCTCGCCGCCGCCGAGGCCCGCGCGAACGCCCACACCGACGGCGCCGCGTCCTCCCGGCCCCGCACCTCCGACCCCAAGGAACAAGCAGCCCGCTTCAGCAGCTTCCGCCAGGCTGTTCGGGCCAACTCCCCGCTCCCGGAAGAAGGCAACACCCGATGACCGCCACCACCGACGAGAAGCTCAACTGGCTGCTGGAGGGGCTCCTGGAGCGCACCCCCGGCACTCGTCACGCCCTCGTCCTGTCCCGGGACGGCCTCAAGCTGTGCCGCACCCCCGAGCTCTCCGTCGACCAGGCCGACCAGCTGGCCGCGATCTCGGCCGGTATCCAGAGCCTGTCGCACGGCGCGTCCGTCGAATTCGGTGACGGCACCGGCGGCGTACGGTCCGCGATGGCCGAGTTCTACGGCGGCGTGCTGTTCATCGTCGAGGCGGGCGCGGGCGCCCATCTCGCGGTCGTCGCCTCCGAGGACTCCGACGTCGGCCTCATCGGCCACAACATGAGCGAGCTCGTCGAGCAGCTCGGCGAGCACCTCAGCGCCCCGCCCCGCTCCCCCTCGGCCTCCGAGGTCACCGACGCCGACGCGGCCGGATGACCCGCCCCCGCCGCCCCGGCCGGGACGACGATCCGGACCGGCTGTACACCCTCACCGGAGGGCGCAGCCGGTCCGACTCGGACGCGTTCGACCTGGTGACGCTGGTGGTCTCCGAGTGCGAGCCGGCCCCCGGCATGCAGTCGGAGCACGTCACGATCCTGCAGATGTGCCGGCTGCCCACCGCGGTCGTGGAGATCGCGGCGGGCCTCGGCCTGCCCGTCAGCATCGTCCGGATCATGCTGTCCGATCTGCTGGACACCGGACGGATCAGCGCCCGCCACCCCCGAACCGCCCGTGTCGCGGACCGGCTCCCCGACCCCGACATCCTGGAACAGGTGCTCGTTGGACTCCGCAACCTCTGACCGTGCCGCCCTGCGGGCGACGGCCGACAACGGACTGAAGATCGTCGTCGTCGGCGGCTTCGGCGTCGGCAAGACCACCATGGTCCGCTCCGTCAGCGAGATCCGTCCGCTGAACACGGAAGAGACCATGACCCGCGCGGGCGAGGCCGTCGACCACCTCGACGGCGTGCAGTCGAAGACGTCCACGACCGTCGCCTTCGACTTCGGCCGGATCTCGCTCGACGAACGCTCCGTGCTGTACCTCTTCGGCGCCCCCGGCCAGGAGCGCTTCTGGTTCCTGTGGGACCGGCTGTTCTCCGGCACGCTCGGCGCCGTCGTGCTCGTCGACACCCGCAGGCTCGCCGACTCCTGGTACGCGATCGACCGGCTGGAGCACCACGGCACGCCGTTCATCGTGGCCTGCAACGACTTCGGCGGCCCGCTCCACACCGAGCAGCAGATACGGGAGGCGCTCGCCCTCTCGGACGACGTGCCGCTGGTGGAGTGCGACGCCCGGGACCGTTCGTCCAGCAAGTACGTACTGATCACGCTGGTCGAGTACCTCCACACCCTCTCCCGGGGCGGGGCCGCCGCCCGCTCCGGCGCCGCCCGTCCGGAGATCGCGCCGGAGATGACCCCGGAGCCCACCCCGTGACCCAGCCCCCGGCACCATCCTCCGGCTGCCCCGTCTCCCAGGGCCGCCTGCCGCTCTCCGGCTCCCGGTTCCAGACCGATCCGATCGGGCTCTACCGGGAGATGCGCCGCGACCACGGGGCCGTGGCCCCGATCGTCCTCGACGGCGACATCCCGGCCTGGCTCGTGATCGGCTACCGCGAACTGCACCAGGTCACCGGCGACCCGGTGCTGTTCAGCCGCGACTCCGAGCTGTGGAACCAGTGGGACCGCATCCCCGACGACTGGCCGCTGCTGCCGATGATCGGCCGCAAGCAGCCGTCGATCCTGTACACGGTCGGCCCCCGGCACACCGAACGCGCCGCGATGATCAGCGACGCGCTGGAGGCCGTCGACCCGTTCGCGCTGAAGAGGTACGCGGAGGAGTTCGCCGACGGTCTCATCGACCGGTTCTGCGCCACCGGCAGCTCCGAGATCATCGCCGACTACGCGATGCTGCTGCCCGCCCTCGTCCTGGCGAAGATCTACGGCTTCGACAACACCGTCGCCCACGCGCTCGTCGGCTCGCTCAACGACATGATCGACGGCCGGGAGCGGGCGCTGGCCGGTCAGCAGCACCTCGCCTCGTCCATGTTCCAGCTGCTGGCCGACAAGCACGCCGAGCCCGGCGACGACGTCGCCTCGCGGATGATCGCCGACCGCGGCCACTTCACCGACGAGGAGATCGCCCAGGACCTGATGGTCATGATGGCCGCGGGCCACCAGCCCACCGCCGACTGGATCGGCAACTCGCTGCGGCTGATGCTCACCGACGACCGGTTCGCCGCCTCCCTTTCGGGCGGCCGGCACAGCGTCGCCGAGGCCATGAACGAGGTCCTGTGGGAGGACACCCCGTCGCAGAACATCGCGGGCCGCTGGGCCTCGCGCGACACCCGCCTGGGCGGCCGCCACATCCAGGCGGGCGACCTGCTGGTGCTGGGCATCGCCGCCGCCAACGCCGACCCGCAGGTCCGCACCGACGGCTCCGAGATGACCGGCGGCAACAACGCGTTCCTCTCCTTCGGCCACGGCGAGCACCGCTGCCCGTTCACCGCCCAGGAGACCGCCGAGGTCATCGCCCGTACCGGCATCGAGGTACTGCTCGACCGGCTCCCGGACATCGACCTCGCCGTCCCCGCCGAGCAGCTCACCCGGCGCCCCTCACCGTGGCTGCGGGGCCTGACCGACCTGCCGTTGACCTTCACGCCCACGCTCGCCCTGGGCCCCACCACGGAATCCGCCACCGGAGGCCAGAGATGACCCGGATCGCGCTCGACCCCTTCGTCACCGACCTCGACGGCGAGAGCGCCCGGCTGCGCGCCGCGGGCCCGCTCGCCGAGGTGGAACTGCCCGGCGGGGTGCACTGCTACGCGGTCACCCACCACGCCGAGGCGCGGCAGCTGCTCACCGACAGCCGGATCGTGAAGGACATCAATGTCTGGAACGCCTGGCAGCGCGGCGAGATACCGATGGACTGGCCGCTGATCGGCCTCGCCAACCCGGGCCGCTCCATGCTGACGGTCGACGGCGCCGACCACCGCCGGCTGCGCACCCTGGTCGCGCAGGCGCTGACCGTGAAGCGGGTGGAGCGGCTGCGGGACGGCATCGAGGCGCTGACCACGGCGAGCCTGGACCGGCTGGCCGCGCTGCCGAAGGGCGAGCCGGTCGACCTGAAGGCGGAGTTCGCCTACCCGCTGCCGATGAACGTGATCAGCGAGCTGATGGGCGTGGACAGCGCGGACCACCCGCGGCTGAAGGAGCTGTTCGAGAAGTTCTTCTCGACGCAGACCCCGCCGGCGGAGGTCCCGCAGATGATGGCGGACCTCGGCGAGCTCTTCACGAAGATCGTCGACGGCAAGCGGAAGAACCCGGGCGACGACCTCACCAGCGCCCTGATCGAGGCCTCCGAGAACGGTGACCAGCTCACCGACGAGGAGATCGTCAACACCCTCCAGCTGATCATCGCGGCCGGTCACGAGACCACGATCAGCCTGATCGTGAACGCGGTCGTCGCGCTCCAGACCCACCCCGAGCAGCGCGAGCAGGTGCTCGGCGGTCAGGTGCCGTGGGAGAACGTGATCGAGGAGACCCTGCGCTGGAACACCCCCACGTCGCACGTCCTGATCCGGTTCGCCACCGAGGACGTCGAGGTCGGCGACAAGGTCCTGCCCAAGGGCGAGGCGCTGATCGTCTCCTTCGGCGCGCTCGGCCGCGACGAGGCGCACCACGGTCCGACGGCCGGTGACTTCGACGTCACCCGCTCCCCCAACCGGCACATCGCGTTCGGCCACGGCCCGCACGTCTGCCCGGGTGCGGCGCTCTCCAGGCTGGAGGCGGGCGTGGCACTGCCCGCGCTGTACGAGCGGTTCCCGGAGCTGGAGCTCGCCGTGCCCGCGTCCGAGCTGCGGAACAAGCCGATCGTCACCCAGAACGACCTGCATGACCTGCCGGTGGATCTGGGCTGACCGGCACTCCCCGTACGCCGTCCACGGACCGGCGCGGGTGTCTCATCCGACGGACACGGTGCTCGGCCGTGTCCGGGAGGCACTACGCTCCGGTTCGTGGCCGATATCCAGATTCCCGCTGACATCAAGCCCGCCGACGGACGCTTCGGCGCCGGTCCTTCCAAGGTGCGGACGGAGGCGCTCGACGCGCTCGCCGCCACCGGCACGTCTCTTCTCGGTACGTCCCACCGCCAGGCCCCGGTCAAGAACCTGGTCGGCGCGGTGCGTCAGGGCGTGCGCGACCTCTTCTCCCTCCCCGAGGGCTACGAGGTGATCCTGGGCAACGGCGGCTCCACCGCCTTCTGGGACATCGCGACGCACGGACTCATCGAGACGAAGTCCCAGCACCTCAACTTCGGCGAGTTCTCGTCGAAGTTCGCGAAGGCCGCCAAGCTCGCCCCATGGCTGGCCGACCCGACCGTGATCGCCTCCGACCCGGGCACCCACCCGGACCCGCGGGCCGAGGCGGGCGTCGACGTGTACGCCTTCACGCACAACGAGACCTCGACCGGTGTCGCCGCTCCGGTGAAGCGCGTCGCGGGCGCCGACGAGGGCTCCCTGGTCCTGGTGGACGCCACCTCCGGCGCGGGCGGCCTGCCGGTCGACATCACCGAGTCGGACGTCTACTACTTCGCCCCGCAGAAGTCCTTCGCCTCCGACGGCGGCCTGTGGATCGGCGTCTTCTCCCCGGCGGCCCTGGAGCGCGCCGCGCGCGTCCACGCCTCGGGCCGGCACATCCCGGAGTTCTTCTCGCTGCCCACGGCGATCGACAACTCCCTGAAGAACCAGACGTACAACACCCCGGCCCTGGCCACGCTGTTCCTCCTGAACGAGCAGCTGACCTGGATGAACACCCAGGGCGGCCTGGACTTCACCACCGCCCGCACGGCCGCCTCGGCGCAGAACCTGTACGGCTGGGCCGAGGAGTCGAAGTACGCGACCCCGTTCGTCACCGACCCGGCGAAGCGCTCGCAGGTCATCGGCACGATCGACTTCGCGGACGAGATCGACGCCACCGCCGTCGCCAAGGCCCTGCGCGCCAACGGCATCGTCGACACCGAGCCGTACCGCAAGCTGGGCCGCAACCAGCTGCGCGTGGCGATGTTCCCGGCGATCGACCCGTCGGACGTCCAGGCGCTGACCGCCTGCATCGACTACGTGATCGAGAAGCTGTAACGAGTACCCGTACGAGGAAGGGCTCCGCGCCGTTTGCGCGGGGCCCTTCCTCGTTCACTCGGTCGGGTGGCGGAGTGCCGCAGGGGCGCGGGCGCCCGGGTCGGAGGCATCATCACCATCGCCCCGCTCGCGGACGCCCGGCACGCCAAGGTGCTGACCGATGTCATGGTTCATCTGTTTGCCGCAGGCCTCGATGGTGAGGAAACCGACGTACTCCAGAAGATCGGCCTGTGGCTCCCAGGCGGCCTCGAGGACTACGCCATCCCCGACCCGGCGATCGTCGACGCCGATCTCGACGAGCATCTGGTCGAGAACAACTGCTACGACCCCGCCGTCTTCCGCCTCGTGCTGGAGGTCACCTCCAGCAACTACAACAACGACCTGCGCAACAAGGTCGCTGCCTACGCCGAGGCAAAGATCCCGGTGTACGTGATCACCGACCGCAGGCACGGGCGGGTGCACGCCCTGACCGAGCCCATCGGCGGCGGCTACGACAGCCACCAGATGTACGCCCCCGGGCAGACCGTCACCCTCCCCGAGTCGATCGGCGCCCCGGTGACCCTCGACGTCGACGAGCTCGTCCGGGCCGGCCGCCCCCGCGCCTGATCACCCGGCCGCCGCCACCAGCACCTCCCGGAGCCGGGCTATGCCCGGGGCCCACTCCTTGTCCCCCGCGTCGTCCCACAGCTCGCGCAGCTCCGAATTCTCGCCCAGCACCGCGTCGAGGGCCTTCACCGCGAGGGGGCGCAGGTCCGTCGCGAGGACGGGCAGGGGATTGTCGGGGCCGTACGGGGTGGTCACCGGCTCACCGCCAGGGCACTGGGAGGCGACCAGCGCGGCCGCCGCGACGGCGGGAGCGCCCTCGTCGCTGTCCAGGTAGTCCGCCTCGATCGCGGCGGTCAACGCGTCACGGATCACCGCTTCCCGCTCCGCCGCCGGCTTGTCGTCGATCTTCCCGGAGAAGTCGGCGGCGCTGTCGTTGTCGAAATGGCCGGTGTCCCAGGTGCCCATGAGGTTCCCTCCGCAAGTGCTGTCCGTACGTGGGCCACTCTCACATCCACCACTGACAACGGCGGTTCGCTGCCAGCGCCGTTCGCCGTCGCACCACTCCTCCGTCGGCACCAGTCCCGCCGCGCCGGCCACGGCGGCGGAGGCATCGTGGTCCGGATGGATATGGGCGAGGACGGTACGCACCGGCCCCGACCCCGACCCCGTCGCCGTGCCCAGCAGGTGGGCCACCAGCCCCGCCGCGGCCTCACTCGCGTACCCGCGCCCCTGCCACCGTGTCCCGACCACCCAGGCGATCTCCGCCTCCGCGCCCGGCACGTCCACCGTCGCCTGGACGTATCCGGCCAGCCGGCCCTCATCGCGTACCCGCAGCACCCAGTTCCACCACCGCACCCCGGGGTCCGGCGAGCCGGCGGTCTGGCGTCGGTAGCGGGCCCGCAGCCCGTCGGCGGTCTCCGGGGCGCCTCCGGTGTACGTGTGCAGGGCCGGGTCGCCCAGCACCGCCGCCATTTCGTCCGCGTACGCGACCCGCAGCGGCAGGGCGTCCAGCCGCGCGGTGCCGAACGGCTCGGGTTCGAGGTTCATTCGCTCAGTTTCCCTTCCGGCGCCGCCCCCTGAAGACCAGGAATCCGATCCCGGCGAGCACGAGCACCCCGGTCAGGGTCGTCCCCTTCACGTCCCCCGAGCCCCCGTTCCCCGCCCCGGCGGACGAGGCCGACGAGTCGCCGCCCCCGGACGGCGACTGCCCGCCGCCACTGCCCCCGCCGTTCTCCACGTCCACCCGCTCCACATCGCTCTGCTGCCCCTCCGAGCCGAACATCAGCGCCGAGCCGTCCGCCGTGTACGTCACGGACTCCGCCTGCCGCTGGAGCGGGGCCGAGACCGCGTGGTCGGCGCCGAGCCTGCCGTTCTCGAAGGCGTAGCCCCGGGCGCTGAAGTAGGAGCGCAGCACCAGCTCCTTGCCGTCCGGCGAGAACGCACCGTCCGTCACCCACGGCACCTCGCCCACCCGCCGGAAGACATTGGCGGCGCCGGTGGTCAGTCTCTCGGGGCCCTCGTACAGCCCGCCGCCGTCCTCGTTCTTCGACGCGATGTAGACGCGTCCGGTCTTCGGGTGGACCATCAGCGCCTCCGCGTTGCGCGGGCCGTCCGCGTACTTCACGTCGAACTGGGTGGCCCGGACCGTCGCGTCCTTCAGTTCCTTCGGCTCCGGGAAGCGGTAGATCCAGACGTGGTCCCAGCTGCCGTTCAGGTTGTCGCCGATGTCACCGACGTACAGATCGCCGTCCGGTCCCAGCGAGATGGCCTCCACGTCGCGGGGTTCGCCCACCCCCTTCATGGTGATGGTCGCGACGGTCTTCCCGGTCCGGGAGTCGACGGCGTAGACGTACGGCCCGTCGTCGCTGTCGTTGTGCGTCCAGTAGATGCCGGGGTGGGCACGGCTCGCGGCGAGGCCGCTGGACTCGGTGATCCGGGGGTCCTCGATCGTGAAGCTCCGGTCGGCCCCGTCGTCGGCCACGGCCGGGGCCGCCCCGGCGAACAGGAGGAGCAGCGCGGCGGCTCCGGGCACAGTCAGGTACGAACGCATGGCACAAGTGTCCATCGTCACGTCGCAGGCGGCAGGAGTGATCCGCGATGATGACGCCATGCGGTTCACGTTTGTCGGCGATTCCATGACCATCGGCTGCGCCGGCGACTTCACCTGGCGCTACCGGATGTGGCAGCACCTCACCTCCACCCTCGGTGCGCCGTTCGCGATCGTCGGGCCGCGCAGCGCGCTTTACGACACGGTGGCGGGCGCCCCCGTCAGTCACGAGTACGGCGCGCCGGACTTCCCCGCCGGGGCCCGCGCCCATCTGGCCGGCTGGGGCGAGGGCTGGCTGCACATGGCCCCGGTGATCGCCGACACGGTGGCCGGGCACGGCACGGACGTCCTGCTCGTCTCGCTCGGCCTGATAGATCTCGGGTTCTACACGGACAGCGACCGGACCGCCCTGAACGCGCGGGCGTTCATCACGGCGGCGCGCACCGCCAACCCGCACGTCAAGATGGTCCTCATGCCCGTGATACCGAACATCCGGGCCGAGTCGGACGCCCCGTTCGCCGCCGAGTGCGACCGCTTCAACGAACTCCTGGCGAAGGCCGTCGCCGACCTGGACGACCCGATGTCCCCGGTCCTGCTGGCCTCCCGCCCCCCGGGTTACGACATCCACGACGACACCTACGACGGTACGCATCCCGGCCCGACCGGCGAGCACGCGCTGGCGGGCGCGTTCGCCGACGCGATGCATCAGGCGTGGGGGCTGGGCGGCCCGTACACGGCCCGGCCGTGAGCCGTCACGAAAGGGAACCGACATGACAGGAACGGCCACCCGGCACCTCTATCTCGTCCGGCACGGCGAGGCGGCGGGGGAGGACGACGGCAGCGCGCTGACGGAGGCCGGCCGCCGCCAGGCCCAGCTGCTCGGCCGGCGGCTGCGCGAGCACCCGATCTCGGTGGTGCGGCACGGCCCGCTGACCCGGGCCGCCGAGACGGCGAAGCTGATCGGCGGACAGCTCGACGGCGTCCCCGTCCGGGTCACCGAGACGGCCGACGACTACGTGCCGCACTTCCCGGACCGGGCGGAGCTGCCCGCCGACAGCGCCGACCGCTTCATGCGGTTCCTGGAACCGTGCACCGCCGAAGAGCGGCTGCGGGGACCGGAGTTGGCGCGCCGCGCCCTGACGGAGCTCACCGGTCCGCCGGAGGGCGACGAGGACGTCCACGAACTCGTCGTCACCCACAGCTTCCTGGTGTCCTGGCTGATGCGGGACGCCATGGACGCACCGAAGTGGCGCTGGCTCGGCCTCAACCACGGCAATGCCTCACTGACGGTGATCCGCTACGCCCCGGGCCGCCCGGCTTCGGTCCTGGTCTCCAACGACATGCGGCATCTGCCCGACGAGCTGTGCTGGACGGGTTTCCCGCCGGAACTGCGGGTCTGAGCCGGGGCCTCCCCGGGACATGCCCTAACCGTCGTTCGAGGAGGGCCGGGCCCGCACGTGCATCCGCTCCCCCTGCTGCCCGAACAGGCTGAGGAACTCGACCGGATCGGGCCCGGCACTCGCCCACGCGTGCGGCGTACGCGTGTCGAACTCGGCGACCTCACCGGCCGTGAGCACCAGATCGTGCTCGCCCAGCAGCAGCCGCAGCCGCCCCGCCAGCACGTACAGCCACTCGTACCCCTCGTGCACCCGCTGCTCCAGCGGCCCCGTGGACCCTCGGCCGCCCGGCAGGATCTGCTTGTACGCGTGCAGCCCGCCCAGGTGCCGGGTGAGCGGCACGAACGTCATGCCGTCGCGGGTGAAGGGGCGGAAGTGGATGCGCGGGTCACCGGTGGCCGGGGCGCCGACCAGTTCGTCCAGCTGGACCCCGTACGCCTTGGCCAGCGGCAACAGCAGTTCGAGCGTGGGCTTGCGGCCGCCGGACTCCAGGCGCGAGAGGGTGCTCAGCGAGATCCCGGTCGTCTCGCTGAGCTGGGCCAGGGTCGTGCCGCGTTCCTGGCGCAGGGCACGCAGGCGCGGCCCGACGCCTGTCAGGACGGTCGTGATCTCGTCGTCCGGTCGTTCCGCGTGCTCCGCGCCGTCTGCCATGGGCCCCATCATGTCCCCACTGTTTGCCGACGTGGCAACCGGGCGCGTCAGGAGGACAGGATCATGGCCAGCGAGAGCCGGGTCAGTTCGTCGGTCAGCCATTCGGCGTCGACCTGGCGGGGCCGTCGGCCGTGGTGGGCCATGAGTTCGTCCACCGCGTGGTTCAGCACCGTGACGGTGACCTTGTGGTCCCTGGCCACCGCCTCGCCCCGGCGCACGGCCCGCTCGGCCTCGGACGTCAGGAACTCGATCCACATCGCCCGCCAGGTCGCGAGGTGGTTGTCCACCTCCCGGCTCACCCCGAGCACCTCGACGAAGGCCACCCGCGCCGCGCACTTGTCCTCGGTGACCGCCTTCACGTAGGCCTCGAAGAGCCGCCGGACCCGTTCCGTCGTCGGGCAGTCCTCCATGCCCTCCGCCATCAGGGCGTTCTCGGCCGCGCGCAGCCCGTGCGTCGCCACCTCGTCGTAGAGCGCCATCAGCAGCACCTCCCGGGAGAGGAACTCCTGATGGAAGACATGGGAGGGCACCTTCGCGCGGGCGCACAACTCCTCGACGCCGGTGCGCGCGTACCCGTACGCACCGAACAACTCGCGCCCCGCCCGCAGGAGTCGGTCCCGGGATCCCAGGAGCTCCATGGGCTGCTTGACCCCGTTCCGTCGGCTCACCACGACACCCGTCATCGGTCCTCCTTCGTCGTCCGTACCGCTGCCCCCACTCTTCCCGCTCCTCTCGGTCGGTGGTGGGTCCGCCACGCACTGAGGACTCCATCACTTCCCAGGTTCCCCCGCCTCCGGAACTCCCCGAGAAACAACCCTCGGGGGGCGCGAGAACTGCCCCTTCACGCCTCGGCGCAGGCGCCCCCGCCCCCGTGACGGGACCGTACGGGCGGGGTTGTCGGCCCCGTCCCTCCCACCTGCCAGGCCGGCGCCGGGCGGGTTCGCCGGGCTCTGCCCAACTGGGCCGCGCCGCCTTGTGAATCTACGATTTCCCCAGGTGGAAAGGGGGTCCACATGGACCGGAACATACGCTCGACGGATGACGTACTGCGGCTCATGGACGGCCTGTTCGCACGGGGCGCCGACCGGTGGACGGCCGACGCGGGCTCCTGGTGGGACGGCTTCTACGCGGACCGGGAGAAGCCCGTGCCGTTCTTCGTGGCGAAGCCGGACGAGAACCTCGTCTCGTACGTCGAGCGCGGGCTGATCGCCCCCGGCCGCGTCCTGGATCTCGGCTGCGGGCCCGGTCGCAACGCCATCCATCTGGCGTCCCTGGGCTTCGAGGTCGACGCGGTGGACCTTTCCCCGTCGGCCCTAGCCTGGGCAGAGGACCGTGCCCGCGAGGCGGGGGCGGACGTCCGGTTCCACCACGGCGACGTCTTCGAACTCGCGGCGACGGAGCCGACGCTGTCCGGCCCGTACGACCTGGTCCACGACTCCGGCTGCTTCCACCACCTGCCGCCGCACCGCCGCATCAGCTACCTCGCCCTGCTCGACCGGGCCCTCGCCCCCGGCGGCGGTTTCGCCCTCACCTGCTTCGCGTCCGGCGAGGGCGGCATGGGCTCCGAACTCCCCGACGATGCCTTCTACGACCGGGAGGGACTTCGGGGCGGGCTCCAGGGCGGACTCGCCTACACGCCGGAGTCGTTGCGCCGGATCTTCTCCGGTCTGACGGAGATCGAGCTCCGCCGGATGCACGACGAGCCGTCCGACTCCCCGCTCTTCGGCGAACCGTTCCTCTGGACGGCCCTGTTCCGCCGGCCCGCCGCAGAGACCACCTGACCTGCCTGGGCCCGCCCGGCCCCGGCATCAGGAAGCCGCAGCACCGCCCGCGTCCAGCGCCGGGGCGATCACGGCGAAGGCCCGGTCCAGCAACGCGGCCGGGTCCTCGGCGCCATCGCTGTCGCTCCACCGCCGCAGCACGGCGTCGAAGGCGGCCAGCGCCATTCCGGCGGCCAGCTGCGGGTACAGATCAGTGTCGGGCCCGAGCCCCGTACGGTCCGTCAGCTCCGCCGTCAGATCATCGCGCCACTGCGCCTGACGCTCCATGAAGCGTGCCCGCAGGGCGGGCGTACGCAGGATCAGCTGGACCACGCGCAGCGCCCGCTCCGCGTGGTCGGGGTGGGAGCAGGCGGCGAAGGAGACCGAGACGGCGCGCAGCAGCGCCACGGACGGGCGCTCCCCGGCGGGGCGGGCCGCCAGCTCCTCGCACATACCGGCGCCCATGTCGGCCAGGAACTGGACGACCACGTCCTCCTTGGACGCGAAGTACCGGAAGAACGTCCGCTTGGACACACCGGCGGCGGTGACGATCTCGTCGACGGTGACCGCGTCGAACCCCTTCGACGCCAGCAGTTGCAGCGCGGCTTCGGTCAGCTCGCCCGAGACGAGCAGGCGCTTGCGCTGGGCCATGGTCACTTCGGGGCGAGAGCTCACCCACCAATGGTAACCCCATGCCCTTCATGACACCCAGACGCATCTTGACACCGAGTGCCAGCAGGGGCAACGTGTGTCACATGACACGGCAACAGCAGTGGACCACCGAGCAGATCCCGGACCAGACCGGCCGGGTCTCCGTCGTCACCGGAGCCAACAGCGGCCTGGGCCTGGCGACCGCGCGGGCGCTCGCCCTCCGGGGCGGGCACGTGATCCTCGCCGTACGCGACGAGGAGAAGGGCCGCCGGGCGGCCGGGGAGATCACCGCCGGACAGCCGGACGCCCGCCTGGAGGTACGCCGGCTCGACCTGGCGGACCTGGAATCGGTCCGGGCCTTCGCCGACCGCCTGCACGCCGAACACCCACGGCTGGACGTGCTCGTCAACAACGCGGGAGTGATGGCGCCGCCCCGGTCACTGAGCGCGCAGGGCCATGAACTCCAGTTCGCCTGCAACCACTTGGGCCACTTCGCGCTCACCGGGCGGCTGCTGGGCCTGCTGTCCGCCGGGCGCGACCCCCGCGTGGTCACGGTGAGTTCGGCCAACCACCGGCAGGGGCGGCTCTTCCTCGACGACCTCTCGGGCGAGCGCAGGTACTCGCCGATGGGCTTCTACAACCAGTCGAAGTTCGCCAACGCGGTCTTCGGCCGGGAGCTCCACCTGCGGCTGACCGCGTCCGGCAGCCCGGTGCTCAGCCTGCTCGCCCACCCCGGCTACACCTCCACCAGCCTGCAGACGAGCGCACCGGTCGGCCTGGTGAAGCTGCTGTACGGCCGCCTGCTCACCCCGCTCGCCCAGACCCCCGCGCGCGGCGCCCTGCCGCAGCTGTACGCGGCGACCCACCCGGACGTGCGGGGCGGCGAGTTCATCGGGCCGGACGGCCCGGCCGAGCTGCGCGGCGGGCCGACCAGGGTGCGGCTGTCCCCCGAGGCGGCGGATGCCGGGACCGGCCGCCGCCTGTGGGAACTGTCGGAGCGGCTGACCGGCGTCCGGTTCACGTTCCCTGCGCCGGTCTAGGCCCTCATGCACCGCGACGCACCGCGGCCGGTGAAGCGCGTGCTTCACCGGCCGCGGCGTTGTTCCGTACGGTCAAACCTTGCCGGTGCAGATGGCGTCGTACGGCCGTCCCGGGCTCGGGAACAGCTCCAGCGGCTTGCTGCCGGCCGGGCACAGCTCGGCGGTCTTCGTCAGGTCGAGCACCTTGCTCACATTGCTGCCGCCACCGGCGCAGGCGACCTCCTTGGCCTGGTCGTTCACGCAGTCGCCCTTCACCAGCTGCCCGCCGCCCGCACCGGCGTCACCGGGGTGGTCGCCGCTCAGGTTGCGGCCGCAGATGGTCTTGCTGGGTATGCCGGTGCTTGCGTCGCCGGAACCGAAGGAGACCTTCACCGAGATGATCGCGTCCGTGCCGGCCGGGCACTGGATCGAGTCGGCGAACATGGCGCCGTCCTTGATCTCCAGGGCCTTGAGCGTCGCATTGGAGTCGTCGCAGTCCAGCGGCTGGTAGGCGTCCTTCTTGCTGCTGTCGGGACCGGCGCAGTCGCCGACCTTCCAGTCCTTGGCCTCATGGGTCCCGTCGCTCGACGACTTGTTGCAGGCGGTGGCCGCCCCCAGGACGAGTGCGACGGCCAGCACCGCCTTCGAGCCGTTCAGGAGAGCCTTGCGAGAGCCGCGTCGCGCGGGGGGAACGGTGCTGTTTCGGCTGCCGCCGTGGGGGTGCGTGCTGCCGTTGACTCTCATGCTGCTCCTTGAAGTTCGGGTATGTGGCGCGGCCCGCACAAGCACTCGGCGTGGCCCGCGCATGGTGGCGCGCGCGTGATGACGACAGGACCGGGCGCCACGGTTCCCGCTCCGGCGGATTCAGCTTCCCTGCGGGACCGGAGCGGCGAACTCCACGTCGGCGGCGCGCGCCACGACCTCCAGATCGCTGCCGAGGGCCCATTCGGCGACCCGCGAGACCGCGGCGGCCGGGACGGGGCCACTGATCCCCGGCGCGGCCGGGATGTCGTGCGTCGCGTGCGCGTCGTGCGGCATGACGACCCGGTACCCCAGCTCCAGCGCCGTACGGGCCGTCGCCTGTACGCACATCTCGGACATCACCCCGCAGACGGCGAGCGCCCGCACCCCCGCGTCCCTCAACAGGCCGTCCAGCGGCGTCCCGTGGAAGCCGTCGTCCCTGAGCTTGCGGATCACGACCTCCGTGTCCGAGGCGTCGACGCGGTGGTGAAGCTCCCAGCCGGGCGTGCCCGGTTCGTCCCCCGTCCCGGGCCGCCCGTCGTTCTGCACATGGACGACGAGCGCCCCGCCCTTCCGCGCCCGCGCGATCAGCCCCGCCGTCCGGTCCACGAGCCGGTCCGCCCCGGGCACCGCCCGTTCACCGACGACCGCGTCCGCCTGGACGTCCACAACGAGCAGTGCCTGTACGGGAAGTGCGCGATCGCTCATGCCGTCATCATGTCCGGCGGCACCGGTGCGCCTCCACCCGTTTTGGAGCCCTGCCCCAGGGCCGCCCGCCGCCCCGCCCCAGGGCCTCTCGTTTGGATCATGCCGGGCTCGCGAGGTATGGCACGCACACTCGCCGCGTTGTCGTCGGTCGCCAGGGCGCCGCCCTGACTCCCTCCTCCGCCTTGCGATCGCACGCACCAGACGCCGCTCCCTGATCCGGCCTGATCCAAACGAAAGACCCTAAGCCCTCAGCCCCACGACGCCCCAGCCCCGCCCGGCCGCTTCGGTGAGGACGTGTCCCCACTCCGCCAGCAGCCGGGCGAACTCGTCGAAGTCGGCGATCCAGCCGTCGGGTACCGCGGCGTGCTCGTCGAACGCCTCGCGCAGGCCTTCGAGCCGTGGCCGTACGCCCTCCCAGGTCGCGACCAGCTCCCGGACGCTCCGCGGTGACCGGGCGACCATCAGGCCGTACGTGCCTCCCGGGTCGTCGGCGAAGAAGTCCAGGTCCGTCCGCCCCGACTCGCCGTCCACGCCGTCCCAGATCAACCCGAGCAGGAAGCTGTCCAGCCCGGCCCGCAACAGCGGATCGGCGTGGTCCCGCACGTGTTCCCAGCGGTGCGTGGCCCAGAAGTGCGGCTTGTACGAGCCCAGGGTGTGCAGGAATTCGTAGACGGCGAAGCGGCCGCTGTTCGGACCCTGCGGCCACTTCCAGTCGCCATCGACCTCCGGGGCGTCGTGGTCCCACAGCCCCGTCTCGTCGGCGTCCCAGGCGTTCTCCAGCCGGGACAGCCGCTCGCGCGGCGGCACTTCGCCCAGCCATGACCAGTCGGTGATCAGCACCGTTATGTCGACCCCCATGGCGCGAGGCTACCGGCCACGGTCGGGTCGCCGACGCGCTTGCGCCTATCCGTCGCGTAACAGATGTATACATTCGCAACACGAGTGAGCCTGTCATCGAATCCATGGCGGAGGTTCGCCGTCACCTCGCCGATGCCATAGACCGTGCACGCCGGGACGACACCCCGACGATCATCACGCGCCGTGGCAGGCGCGAAGCCGTGCTGGTCGATATCGACGAGTACCTGCGCCTGAAGCAGGCCGCCGAACAGCAAGAGGACGAGTGGCTGAACCGACTGGCCGACGAAGCCGAGTCCGAGGGTCTGGACGGTTCGGCCTCCATGGAGGAAATGGCCGCACTCCTCCGATCGGTGCCCTGACCGCATGGGACACGTCGCGCGATTCACCTCGCACGCACAACGGGACCTGCTGAAAATTCCCCGCCAGGACGCGCTGCGCATCCTCATCCGGCTCAGCGAGCTTCAGAAAGCGCTGGACGCAGGCGACACCACGGCCTTCGACATGAAGGTGCTCCAGGGTCATTCCGATCGCCGGCAGCTGAGAATCGGCGACTACCGCGCCGTCTACACGATCGAGGACGGCCGGCTGATCCTCTGGGTACTGACGGTCGGACACCGCCGCGAGGTCTACCGCGGTCGGTAGCAGCAGCCGACGGCCCTCGAAG
Source organism: Streptomyces sp. NBC_00376 (assembly GCF_036077095.1). Classification (NCBI taxonomy): domain Bacteria; kingdom Bacillati; phylum Actinomycetota; class Actinomycetes; order Kitasatosporales; family Streptomycetaceae; genus Streptomyces; species Streptomyces sp. NBC_00376. The sequence goes on from NZ_CP107960.1 coordinate 3,865,738, forward strand.
GACACCGCGGACCGCGCCCCGGGCCGCGGTGTGGCATCGTCCCGCACATGGCGGATCCGGCGGAGCCGGAGACGGGACGGAGACGGGGACGGTCGGGGCTGTGGAGTCGTGGAGCCTTGCCGGTGACACCGTCGCCGTGTCCGCCGGCTCGGTGGCGGAGGCGCTCCGGGCGAGGATCGCGGGCGGGAAGCTCGAATCGCTGCTGGAGAGTTCGTCGGGGCGGACGCTGTTCGTCGTGAGCAACGCCGAGCGGGCGATGGTGATGCTGCTCGATCACCCCGGCGACCCGGGCGAGCACGCCACGGATCCCGGGGCGGAGGACTGGAGCGACGGGTTCGTCCTCTCGAACGGGCAGGCCGACGAGTACCCCGACGCGGACACCGTGCCGCTCGCCGAGGCCCTTCGGATCGTCCGCCACATCCTCGCCACCGGCCGGCCCCCGGCCGACGCGGCGTGGGCGGTCGACCGCTGAGCCGGTCCGTGGATCAGGGCGTCAGGACGGGCATTCCGCCAGCTTCGGCTTGTTCGGCGGGCTCTTCCGGTTCAGCAGCGGGGCGAGGTGGTCGGCGTACAGCTGCTCCCAGACACCGTCGGTCATGATCTTCTTCAGTGCCGAACACACCTCCCCCTTCAGCCCCTTCTCGTCCGGCTTCATCGCGACGCCGTAGCCCTCCGCGCCCGGACCGCTGTCCAGCCGCTTCAGCTCGGCGGGCTTGTCCTTGACGAAGCCGGCGAGGATGACGTCGTCCGTACTCACCGCGTAGACCGACGACGTCGGGTCCAACAGGTCGCGCACGCAACGGTCGTAGCCGTTCGGCAGCGACTCCGTCATGTTGTAGCCCGCCTTGGGCAGCCATGACTCGTACGTCGAGCTCCTGGCGGTACACACTTCGAACTGCTTGTTCCGCAGCATCCTGGAGTCGTCGATCGCCCCCGCCTTCGCCTTCCTGCGGACCATGAAGCTCCGGCTGGCCACGTAGTACGGCCCGGCGAACGCGACGCTGTAGTCGGGCGCCTTCGCGTGCTTGCGCTCCTCCGTGATGCTGTAGGTGGCGATGACCAGATCCACATCGCCCTTCTGCAGTATCGTGCTCCGGTTCTCGCTGCTCACGGGCTCGAAGGTGACCCGGTCGCGGCTGTAGCCCATGTCTCGCGCGATGGCATAGGCCACGTCGATCTCGTACCCGCGGTACGTGCCGTTCCTGGTCTTCTCGCTCAGTCCGGGCTGATCGGCCTTGACGCCCACCTTCAGGACCGGGTGCGTCTTGATGTACGGGGCGGCCCGGGAGCCGCCGCGCGGACGGCTGCCCGCCTCCGACGTACCGTCCCCCTGCATCCGCTCCACGGCGAACCATCCGAGACCGGCCACCAACGCCGCGCACACCGCGACCGCCGAGAGCTTCTGCCATCCCGGGACGCCCTTCTTCGGCCGCCGGGGCGGCGCGGGCGATGCCTGAGGGGGTACGGGAACGGGCTCGGGTGCGGGGGCGGGTACCGGGGCGGGGACAGGGGCGGGGACGGGTACCGGCACGGGGTCGGGCTTCGCGGCGGAGTCGTGGAGGATCTTCCGGAGCATCTCCTCCGCGCTCCCGGCGCTCAGCCGGCGGCGCGGATCCTTGTGCATCAGCCGGCCCACGACCTCGGCCAGGTCCCCGCCGTGTTCCATCGGCAGGGGGTCGGACTGGCAGGCGGCGACCAGGACCTCGTACTCGTTCGGCCGGTCGAAGGGGTGCCTGCCCTCGACCATCTCGTACAGCGTGACGCCCAGCGACCACAGGTCGGAGGCGGGTGTCGCGGTGCTCTCCTGCGCCGTCTGGGCGAGCAGCTCGGGCGCCAGGTACTTGAACGTGCCGATGAGCTCACCGGCCCTCGTGAGCGGGGCGGCACCGGCGAAGGTCGCGATCCCGAAGTCCGCCAGGATCGCGAAGTCCTCCTTGGCGAACAGGATGTTGGCCGGCTTCACATCGCGGTGGACCACCCGTGCCTCGTGGACCGCCCGCAGCCCGCTCAGCACCTGGAGGCCGATCGCGGCCGTCCGCCGCACCGGCAGCCGATGCTCGGCGCGCATCAGGTCCGCCAGCGAACGCGCGTCGAGCAGGTCCATCACGATCCAGACCTGGTTGCCGGACTCGACCCGGTCGTGCACCGCCACCACGTTGGGATGCTTGATCTTGGCGATGGCCGCGGCCTCCCGCCGGGCCCGCTGCATCATCTGCTCCTGCGTGGCCGCCCCGACGGCGTCCCGGCCGAGCAGCCCCTTCACCGCGACGTGCCGGTCCAGGCGGGTGTCCAGGGCCTCCCAGACCTCGCCCATGCCACCGCGCCCGAGGCTGTGCAGCAACTCGTAACGTCCGTCGATCACATGGTGCGGCGCGGGGGCCGCCGCCCGTTCCGGCGACCGGGACGGCTCCGACGCAGGCTCGGTCTCCGGCCACGACTGCCCGCGGTCCGAATCGCGACCGGCCGTACCCTCGCTGTGCATGCGACCCCCTGTGGACTACATGGAGGCAACAGACTAGACGCTCGGTCATACCCCGAAGCGGCTCGCAGCACTTGTGATTCGGTCACTTCGAGGCGCCTTCCGGACCGCCGCCGCCCCCGTCGGCCGCGCTCATCCTCCGTCCGTGAACCGCTCCCCGCACCGGCTGCAGAACACCGGTTCCGGGTCCGGCGAGAGCCGGCCGCACCCCGGGCAGACCAGGTCCAGCATGCAGGGCGCCTCGCCCCCTTCGTACGAGAGGGCGGGGGCGGCCGGGGCCGCGGACCTGATGGTGAGGCCGGGGCGGCGGCGGTGGACGGTCAGGTAGGTGAGGCCGTCCGGACCGGCCGCGAGGGCGCGGCGGGAGGTGCGGGGCAGCCAGGCGACGGTGGTCGGAGTCAACTCCAGCGAAACGTCCCCGGCGTCGATCCGGCCGTCGCCCGCGACGACGACCAGGAGGACGTCCAGTACGTCCTCCTGGTGCTCACCGACCTCGCCGCCGGGCGGAAGGCGTACCAGGTTGGCGTCCAATTCACGGCCCTGTTCGGCCAGTTGCCACAGGGCCCCGCGCCGGTCGGGGGTCGCTTCGCGGAGCAGCTCGTCGAGTACGGCAAGAACGCGCGGCACAGAGATCACGGCAAGCAGGCTACGCCTGGCCCGGGGGCGGTGCCGGGCTGTCGTACGGGCATGGGAAGCTGAGCTTCCGCTGTATGCGCGCGCCGGTACTCGTACCCCCCACCGGTCACCTGTGACCTGTGCCGTCGCCTGCCCCGGCGGTTCATGGAACGAACATCGAAGACGATCCTTGGGGTACGACTTGAGATCGAAGCGCAGAATCACCGATCAGCCCTTCTCGAAGCGAAGAATCTGGGTCACGGCCGCCGTGGCGACCTCGGCCGTCGCCGGTGTCCTGGTCTTCGAGGGGGTGACGGGCAACTCCTCGGTGGACACCGACGCCAAGTCCGGCCCGCCGAAGGCCGATGTGCGCGCCACCTCGCTGAAGGTCGGCGACGACGGCACGTCCGCCGTCCTGGGCAAGCGGGACACCGCACCGTTCAGCATGCTGGGCATCACCTGGACCGACCCGGCGGCCAAGGTCACCGGAGCCGTGGAGGTCCGCACCAAGTCCGCGGCCAGCGGGAACTGGACGTCCTGGGTGCCGCTCGAAACCGACCTGGACGGGCGCACGGAGACCGGCCGGGCCGGCGTACGAGGAAGCACCGAGCCCCGCTGGGTGGGGCCCTCCAACGGTGTGGAGGTACGGATCAACGCGGGCGGCAAGGTCTCCGCCAAGCTGCCCGCGGGGCTGCGGCTGGACACCGTGGACCCGGGCCGGGGCGGCTCGACCGCCGCGGAACCGGCCGCCTTCGCGGCCGACCTGCCCGCCGAGGACCCGTCGGCCACGCCCGCCACCGACCCGGTGGAGCCGGTCCCGTCCGACCCGGCCGCGCCGGGCGACGGCACGGAAACGCCTGCCGAGCCCACGCCGTCCGAACCGGAGTCGCCGGCCCCGTCCGCACCGGCCACCGAGGAGCCCACTCCCCCGGCGAGCCCGAGCCCCTCGGCGTCGCCGAGCTCCTCCCCGGCCGAGACCCTGCCGCCCGCGCCGCCGTCGACCGTGCCGAAGCCGCCGATCGTCTCGCGGGCCGGCTGGGGCGCCGACGAGTCGATCAGCCCGGAGGCGCCGGAGTACCTGGACGGCGTCAAGGCCGTGTTCGTCCACCACACCGCGGGGAGCAACACCTACTCCTGCGCCGACTCCGCGGCGGTGGTGCGCAGCCTGTACGCGTACCACGTCCTGAGCGAGAAGTGGAAGGACATCGGCTACAACTTCCTGGTCGACAAGTGCGGGACGGTCTTCGAGGGCCGTAAGGGCGGTGTGGACCGGCCGGTGTTCGGTGCGCACACCTACGGTTTCAACCGGGAGTCGGCCGGCATCGCGGTCATCGGCACCTACACGGACGCGAACGCGCCCAGCGCGGTGACCACGGCGGTGGCCCGGGTCGCCGCGTGGAAGCTCGGCCAGTACAAGGGTGACCCGGCGGGCAGCACCACGCTCACCGCGGGTGCCACCGGCAGCAACTACTTCGGCACGAAGTTCACCGCCGGTACGAAGTACTCCTTCAAGCAGATCTCCGGGCACCGCGACGGCTTCAACACCCAGTGCCCCGGCAACATGCTGTACGGGCAGCTGAAGTCGATCCGTGATCTCGCCGCGGGCCCCGTCACCGGGCTGGCCGTCAAGTCGGTGACCGGCGCCGGGCTCTCGGGCACGACGTACTACACCAGGTCCGCGATCACCGTGGGCTGGTCGGCGAGCACCCCGAGCGCGTTCATCTCCAAGTACGAGCTGCTGGTCGACGGCAAGTCCGTGGCCACCACCGCGGGCACCGCCACCTCCGCGCCGGCCACCCTCGCCGTCGGCACCCACCAGGTGCAGGTCCGCGCCACCCACCAGTCGGGCAAGGTCACCACGTCGGCGGCGGCCACCGTGGTCGCCGAGCAGACGGCGCCCACGTTCTCCACCAAGCCGAACCTGGCGCTGCGCACCGGCACGGTCAACACCACGGCCGTCCCGCTCACCCTGAAGTGGAAGGCCACCGACGCCGCTTCGCTCAAGGAGGTCCGGCTCACCGCACCGGTGGCCAGGACCTACGGCCCGACGACCACCAGCGCCTCGCACACCGCCAAGTCCGGCGTGTCGACCACCTGGTCCATGAAGGCGTACGACCAGGCGGGCAACACCGCCACCGCCTCGGTCGCCGGTACGCCGGTCATCGTGCAGGAGAGCTCGGCAACGAAGTCCGGTACGTGGACGACGCGGTCCTCGTCGAGCTACCTCGGCGGCAAGTCGTACTCCAGCTCGTCGAAGGGTGCCTCGCTGAGCTGGACGTTCACCGGCCGCTCGATCGGCCTGGTGGCGTCCCGGGCGACCACCTCCGGCCAGGCGTACGTCTATGTGGACGGGGTGAAGGTGTCCACGGTGGATCTGAAGTCCAGCACCACCAAGTACCGCGACGCGCTGTGGACGAAGAGCTGGTCGTCCAGTGCCAAGCACACCGTCAAGATCGTCGTGGTCGCCACCTCGGGCCGGCCGACGGTCACCACGGACGGCATCGTGTACCTGAAGTAGCCCGCACCACGGGACTGCCCCCGGCTCCTTCTCCGGGGGCAGTCCCGTACGGCCACCCTTGCTTCGAGCGGACTCGAAGGCGTTGGCTTGATCCCCATGGAGTACACACAGCTCGGACGCACCGGGCTCAAGGTCAGCCGTCTCGTCCTCGGCACCATGAACTTCGGCCCGCAGACCAACGAGGTGGACAGCCACGCCATCATGGACGCGGCGCTGGACACGGGACTGAACTTCTTCGACACCGCGAACGTGTACGGCTGGGGCGAGAACAAGGGCCGCACCGAGGAGATCATCGGCACCTGGTTCGCCAAGGGCGGCGAACGCCGCGACAAGGTGGTCCTGGCCACCAAGATGTACGGGAACATGGGCGCCGACGGCGAGGCCTGGCCCAACCACGACAAGCTCTCGGCCGTGAACATCCGGCGCTCCGTCGACGCTTCGCTGAAGCGGCTCCAGACGGACTACATCGACCTCTACCAGTTCCACCACGTCGACCGGAACACCCCCTTCGAGGAGTTCTGGCAGGCGATCGACGTCCTGGTGCAGCAGGGCAAGATCCTGTACGCCGGTTCGTCGAACTTCGCCGGTTACAAGATCGCCCAGGCCAATGAACTGGCCGCCCGGCGGGGCTCGCTGGGCCTGGTCAGCGAGCAGTGCATCTACAACCTGATCGAGCGCCGTGCCGAGATGGAGGTCATTCCGGCCGCGCAGGAGTACGGCCTCGGCGTCATCCCGTGGTCCCCGCTGCACGGCGGGCTGCTGGGCGGTGTGCTGAAGAAGGAGCGCGAGGGCACGGCCGGACGCTCGGCCTCGGGCCGCAGCGCGGACGCGCTGAAGGACGCGGCGCAGCGCGCGAAGATCCAGGCGTACGAGGACCTGATCGACAAGCACGGTCTGGAGCCGGGCGAGGTCGGCCTGGCCTGGCTGCTCACCCGGCCGGGGGTGACGGGGCCGATCGTCGGGCCGCGCAACCAGGAGCAGCTGGACTCGGCGCTGCGGGCGCTGGAGCTCGACCTCCCGGCGGAGCTGCTGGCTTCGCTGGACGAGATCTTCCCGGGTCCGGGGCCTTCGCCGGAGGCGTTCGCCTGGTGAGGGCCTCCTCGTGAGGCCCCTCCGACGGGCCGCCGCCGTCCCCGCCTCCGGCGGGGCGGGCGGCGGCCCGTTTCCGTACCCGGTTCAGGACGCGTCCAGTTCCTTCAGGGTCGCCGCCAGCCAGTCCAGCTCCGCCTCGCTGGTCGCGCGGGCGATCCTCAGCAGCCCGCGCCGGAACGGGTCGTCGAACGACTCGGCGCCCAGCGGCCGTTCCCCCTCGTAGAAGAAGCTGCTCGGCTCCTCCAGGAACGCGAGCCTGCGCCGCAGTACGTCCGCCTGCTCGGCCGGGGACGAGAGGTGGCGCAGAAAGGCGAGGACGGTGAACCAGCGGTTCTCGTCGCTGATGTCCACCTCGTCGGCCTCCCGCAGCCGGCGCCGCAGCTCCTCGCGCCCCGCGCCGGTCAGGGTGAGGGTGTGCCGGGGGGCGGCCCTGCTGCCGGGCTCGGTGCGGCGCTCCAGCCATCCGGCGCGCTCCAGGCGCTTGATCGCCGGGTACAGCGTGCCGTCGGCGATGGGGCGGACGTGTCCGGTGAGGTGGGCGACCCGGCGCTTCAGCTCGTAGCCGTGCAGCGGTTGCTCGTACAGAAATCCAAGGATGGCCAGTTCCAGCATGTGCGTATCCTCTCCGACGTACTTTATACATCGACATCTATGTATAGTCTCCCCGATGCTTAACGGCAGTGACGGCGATGGCGATGGTGGTGGCGGTGGCGATGGCCGCAGCGCCGACGAGGAGGAGGACGACATGCACAACGCCCGGGTGACCGACGGCGGCGCACGTATCAGGTGGGTGGAGCTCCCCGGCCCGTCCGGAAGTTCACGGACCCGGGTCTACCTGCACGGACTCGGGGCCTCGTCCGGCCCGTACTTCACCGCGAGCGCCGCCCATCCGCTGCTGGCGGACAGCCGCTCGCTGCTCATGGACCTGCTCGGCTTCGGGATCAGCGACCGCCCCACGGAGTTCGGCTACACGCTGGAGGAGCACGCCGACGCGGTGGCCGCGGCGCTGGAGGCGGCCGGGGCGTACGGCGCGGACGTGATCGCGCACAGCATGGGCGGGGCGGTGGCCATTGTGCTCGCGGCGCGCCATCCGCACCTGGTGGCCCGGCTGGTCCTGGTCGACGCCAATCTGGACCCGGTCGCTCCCGGCCCCGCCCGGCCGGGCAGCAGCGGCATCGCGGCCTACTCGGAGGAGGAGTTCCTGTCGTACGGCCGCTCCGAGGTGCGCGAGCGGGTGGGGCCGCACTGGTGGGCGACCATGCGCCTGGCGGGCCACGAGGCGCTGCACCGCAGCGCGGTGCACCTCGCCGCCGGGACGACGCCGACGATGCGGGAACTCCTGCTGGAGCTGAAGATCCCGCGCACGTTCCTGCGCCCGTCGGCCGACGGCCCGCTGCCGGGCGAGGAGAGGCTCGTCGGGCACGGGGTGCGGGTCGTGGCGGTCCCGAACTGCGGGCACAACATCATGCTGGACAACCCGCAGGCGTTCGCCGAGGAGACCGCGCGGGCCCTCGCGGCCTGAGGAGGGGACGCGCGGAGGGGGTGCGCGAACGGGTCGGCCGGGTCACGCCCCGACGGCGGCCGCCACGGCGACGACGACGAACATCAGCACGAGCACGGCCGCCATGATGCGGTTTCTGGTCTTCGGATCCACCCTTCGAGCCTAACCGCAGGTCTCAGTGCCCCAGCGACCAGGATGCGACCACCTCGTACCTCGGCCGCTCGCCCGGCACCCCGGAGTCCGGCAGATTGCTCTGCACGAGGGCCACCTCACCGACCTCCCACCCGGTGCCCTCGAAGCTTCCGAGCGCCTCGACGCAGGGCCGCAGGTCGACGTCGGCGCGGCGGCTGCGGGCGAGGGTGAGGTGGGGGTGGTAGGCGCGGTGCTGGTCCATCGGGATGCCGGAGCGGCGGGCGGCGGCGTCCGCGCGCTCGGCGAGCAGCCGCAGCGTGTCGAGTGCGCCCGCGGCCCCCACCCACAGGGCCCGCCCGCCGAACCGGCCGGCGCCGTGGATGCGGAGCGGGAAGGGCTCGGTGCGGCGGGCGGCCCGTGCGAGGCGCTCCTCCAGCTCGGGCAGCAGCTCCTCGTCAACGGGCCCGAGAAACGCCAGCGTGAAGTGCCAGCCGGACACCCCGGTCCAGCGAAGCCGCTCGGCCTCGGGCAACGCGTGCAGCGGGGCGACGGCGCGGCGCAGTTCCTCGACGGCGGGGGCGGGCGGCAGCACGGCGACGAAGAGTCTGAGACGGCTCATGCGCCGAGTGTCGCACCGTACCGGCGTGTCCAGGCCTCCGTACGTATCGTTGTACTGCGCGGCTGCCCGCGCCCGCGCGGCAGCGGGGAGGAGCGCCACGGTGACCGTCGTAGAGACCGACAGGATCGACATGGCCGACAGCAGCGACAAGCGCACTCTGGACATGATGTTCGAGTGGCTCGAGCCCGCCCCCGAGGGATTCAAGGTCGAGATCGTCGAGGGGATCATCTACATGTCGCCGCAACGGCGCACACACTGGCGGATCATTCTCGACATCATCGAGCAGTTGCGCGCAAGGTACCCCCGCGAGCGCTTGCTGTCCGATGTGCGCATTGACTTCCCGGGCCTGCTCAACGGCTTCGCCTCCGATGTCGTTGCACTGACCGAAGGTGCCACCGAGGACGCCGACGGCCAGTGCCACTACCAGGACATCGAGTTCGTGGCCGAGGTGATCTCGAAGAGCACCGCCGCCAACGAATACGGATCGAAGAAGGCCACCTACGCCACCGCCGGTGTACCCGTGTACCTCATCGTCGACCCGTACACCGGCACGTGGCACCTCCACACGCTTCCGAAGGAGGACGAGTACCGCAGCGTGCTCAGCCTCGACTTCGGCACCCCGGTCGACCTCACCTCGACCGTCGTGGGCCTCACCCTGGAGACCGCCGACTTCCCCCGCGACTGACGCCACCGGACACACGGCGGCCCCGGCCGGTGCTCACCGGTCGGGACCGTGCCATGGTCCTTGCCGGACGGCGTTCACGCCGCCGCGGCCAGCTCCTCCCGGGGGACGAACCGGACGTGCGGGCGGCCGGGGCGCAGGTCCACGCGGAGGCGCAGGCCGCCCACGCGGGCCAGCATGAAGCCGACGCCGAGTGCGGCCACCAGCGAGAACGCGCCACCGACCGCCATGCCCGTACGGACCCCGTAGGCGTCGCTGATCCAGCCGACGATCGGGGCGCCCACCGGCGTACCGCCGGCGAAGACCATCATGTACAGGCTCATGACCCGGCCGCGCATGGCCGGGTCGGCGGCCATCTGGACGCTCGTGTTCGCGCTGATGTTGGTCGTCAGGCCGATCATGCCGATCGGGACCAGCAGGATCGCGAAGAGCCAGACGGACGGCGACAGGGACGCGATGATCTCCAGCAGACCGAACGCCGTTCCCGCGGCCACCAGCATCCGCAGCCGGGAGGAGCGGCGGCGGGCGGCGAGCAGGGCGCCGGCGAGGGAGCCGGCCGCCATGAGGATGTTGAAGAAGGAGTACATCCCGGCGCCGCCGTGGAAGATCTCGTCCGCGAAGGCCGTCAGCCAGATCGGGAAGTTGAACCCGAACGTGCCGACGAAGCCGACCAGGACGATCGGCCAGATCAGCTCGGGGCGGCCGGAGACGTAACGCAGGCCCTCCCGCAGCTGGCCCTTGGCGCGGGGCACGACGGTGGTCTTGTGCAGCTCGCTCGTACGCATCATCAGCAGGCCGATGAGCGGGGCGGCGAAGGACAGGCCGTTGAACATGAAGGCCCAGCCGCTGCCGACCGTGGTGATCAGGACACCGGCGACGGCCGGGCCGATGAGCCGGGCGGACTGGAAGTTCGCCGAGTTGAGGCTGACCGCGTTGCGCAGCTGGGCGGGTCCGACCATCTCGGACACGAAGGACTGGCGGGCCGGGTTGTCGACCACCGTCACCATGCCGAGCAGGAACGCGATGAGGTAGACGTGCCACACCTGGACGACACCGGAGAGCGTGAGCACCGCGAGGGCGATCCCGCAGAGGCCGAGCGCCGCCTGGCTGACGAGGAGCAGCTTCCGCTTCGGGAGGCGGTCCGCGATGACGCCGCCGTAGAGGCCGAACAGAAGCATGGGGAGGAACTGGAGGGCCGTGGTGATACCGACGGCGGCGGCGGACCCGGTGAGGCTCAGGACGAGCCAGTCCTGCGTGATGCGGGACATCCAGGTACCGGTGTTGGAGATCACGGCGCCCGTGGCGAACAGGCGGTAGTTACGGATCTTCAGCGACGAGAAGGTCCCGCCGGGCTTGCTCTCGTGGGTGGAAGTCGGTGCGGGGGCGGAGTCTGCTCCGGATCCCGTACTCAAAAGGGTTCGCCTCCTCGGGCGTATACGTTTCGCTGACTGACGGGGTGCGGCGGTGCGGGCGGTGCGCCGGCTGTGGTCCGGTGCGGCCCGTTCCGCTACAGGTGGGCGAGCTTCTCCAGCACGGGTGCCGCCTTGCGCAGCGTCTCCCACTCGTCCTCGTCCAGGCCCTCGGCGAGGGCGGTCAGCCAGGCGTTCCGCTTGGAGCGGCTCTCTTCGAGCATGGCCTCGGCCTGCTCGGTCTGGCTGACCACCTTCTGGCGACGGTCATCGGGGTGCGGTTCCAGTCTGACCAGCCCCTTAGCTTCCAGCAGCGCGACGATGCGGGTCATCGACGGAGGCTGCACATGCTCCTTGCGGGCCAGCTCGCCCGGCGTGGCCGAGCCGCACCTGGCGAGCGTGCCGAGCACCGACATCTCGGTGGGGCTCAGCGACTCGTCGACGCGCTGGTGCTTGAGGCGCCGGCTGAGCAGCATCACGGCGGAGCGAAGGGAGCTCACGGCGGCCGCACTGTCGCCGTCGTGGATCAGGTCAGGCATGTTTATTAGCGTAACTCATTAGTCGCCCTAAAGACCATTCGTGTTACACGGGCAAGTGGCGCTTCGCCCAATCGATCACCCGAACGAGTGAGTCGGCTCCGGAAAGTAACGCGAAACGACCCGGTGGGCCGTAACCCTGCTTGCCATGGGATCGACTGTGCTCAGCCTGCGGATAGACGGTGAGCTGCTCGACCGGCTCCGGCAGCATGCCGCCAAACGCGGAATGAGCGTCCAGGACTATGTGGTCCGGACGCTCATTCGCGATGATTTCGACGAGCGCTTCAAGGCGGCCGTCGACGAGACGGAGAGGTTCTACGGCCCGGAAGGGACCGCTGGGATCAGGGCCGAAGAGGTCACGTGAGGCCGAGGGCCGGCATCGCGTAGTAGAAGACGAAGACGGCCGACACCACGTACATGGGCACCGGAACCTCGCGCCAGCGCCCGGCGGCCACCCGCAGCACGGAGAAGGCGATGAAGCCGATGCCGATGCCGTTGGTGATCGAGTACGTGAACGGCATCATCACCATGGCCAGGAAGGCCGGGATGGCGAGCGTGTAGTCGTTCCAGTCGATGTCCCGCACCGAGCCCGAGATGATCAGGAAGCCCACCGCCAGCAGCGCGGGGGTGGCCGCCTGCGACGGGACCATGGTCGCCAGCGGCGTCAGGAACAGCGCCACCGTGAACAGCAGGCCCGTCACGATGCTCGCGAAGCCGGTGCGGGCGCCCTCGCCGACACCCGCCGTGGACTCCACGAAGCAGGTGCCCGCCGAGGCGGAGCTCGCACCGCCCGCGGCGACTGCGATGCCGTCCACGAACAGCACCTTGTTGATGCCGGGGAAGTTGCCGTCCTTGTCCGTCAGCTTCGCCTCGTCGCCGACGCCGAGGATGGTGCCCATCGCGTCGAAGAAGCAGGACAGCAGCACGGTGAAGACGAACAGGATGCCGGTCAGGACGCCGACCTTCTGGAAGCCTCCGAACAGACTGACATGGCCCAGCAGCCCGAAGTCCGGGGTCGCGACCGGGTTGCCCGGCCACTTCGGGACGGTCAGCCCCCAGGCGCCGTCCGGCAGGTCCGCGACCGCGTTGACGATCAGCGCGAGGACCGTCATCGCCACGATGGAGATCAGGATCGCGCCCGGCACCTTGCGGACGATCAGCGCCAGGGTGAGCAGCACACCGATGACGAAGATGAGGACGGGCCAGCCGTTGAGGTGGCCGTCGCTGCCGAGCTGGAGCGGGACAGTGGTCTCCGCCTTGTCCTTGATGCGGGAGACGAAGCCCGAGTCGACCAGGCCGATCAGCAGGATGAAGAGGCCGATACCGATCGCGATGCCCTTGCGGAGCGACATCGGCACGGCGTGCATCACGCGTTCCCGCAGGCCCGTCGCGACCATCAGCATCACCACGATGCCCGCGAGGACGACCATGCCCATCGCGTCGGGCCAGGTCATCCGGGGGGCGAGCTGGAGCGCGACGACGGTGTTGACGCCGAGACCGGCGGCCAGTGCGATCGGCACGTTGCCGATGACACCCATGAGGAGCGTGGAGAACGCCGCCGTGATCACGGTCGCCGTGACCAGCTGGCCATGGTTGAGGTAGTGATCATTGATGTCGTGCGCGCTGCCGAGGATGATCGGGTTCAGCACGATGATGTACGCCATCGCGAAGAACGTGGCGAATCCGCCACGGATTTCGCGTGCGATCGACGACCCCCGCTCGGAGATCTTGAAGAAACGATCCAGGCGGCCCTGCGGCTGGGAAGCCGGGGGCTGCTCGGCGTCGACCGGAGCGGTGGCCGAGGGGGACATGTATGACCTCAGTCGTACGTAGAGGGGGAAGAAAGTGGTCAGCTTTGGACTTTTACACGAATAATTCGAGTCAGTCTTAAGCAGATTCAGTATGAATACATAAGACGAAGATCGCTATCTCCGCGCGTAGACCCTTGGGCCGCCTGGGCGGCGCAGGCTTCGGGACCGCCGTCCTCACGGGGCCGTACAAGGGCCCCATACACTGAGGTCATGGCGAAGTGGACACCCAAGCACGAGGCACCCGAGCCCCTGGAGGGGCCCGTCGTCGCCACCATCACCGGCGGCACGATCCTCTGGTTCGTCCTCTTCCTGGTCCAGCTCCCGTTCTACAACTGGTTCGACGACCATGGCCACCTGTGGTGGGTGTGGACCTGTCTCGCCGGTGCGGGGCTCGGCCTGATCGGCATCTGGTACGTACGGGGGCGTGACGCCGCGATCAAGCGGGCGGCCGCTGCCGCCGCCGAGGCTCCGGGTGACACCGCGAAGGGCGCCACCACCTGAGGGCCCAACAGCCCTGGACAGCCCTTAGGGTCCGTCACCGGCCGAGTGGCACCACAGGACCACTGCCCCTCCTCCCCCGGTCTGATCTTCCGACCACCCAGTGGGTGAATCGGACCATCCACCCGTACCGTCGGAACCATGACGCAGCGGGCATCCCATTCCTTCGGCGAAGAGGCCGGCGAAGAGACCGGTGAGCAGATCCCCGGGACGACCGGCACCCCCGGCCATCCGGGTTCGGCCATGATCGACGCCGGGGCCGAGCTCGACCCTGTCCACCCGGTGAAGCTGCCCGCCCCGGCCGTGGACCCACGCGGACTGACGGCCGCCGAGGTGGCCGAGCGGATCGCCCGCGGTGAGGTCAACGACGTACCCGTCCGCTCGTCCCGCTCCGTGCGCGAGATCGTCCGGGCCAACGTCTTCACCCGGTTCAACCTGATCATCGGCGTGCTCTGGGTGATCATGCTGTTCGTCGCGCCGATCCAGGACAGCCTCTTCGGCTTCGTGATCATCGCCAACACCGGCATCGGCATCGTCCAGGAGTGGCGGGCCAAGAAGACCCTGGACAGCCTCGCGGTCATCGGCGAGGCGAAACCCATGGTCCGGCGCGACGGGGTCGCGGCCGAGATCTCCACCTCCGAGATCGTCCTCGGCGACCTCATCGAGCTGGGCCCCGGCGACAAGGCCGTCGTGGACGGCACGGTCGCCGAGGCCGACAGTCTGGAGATCGACGAGTCGCTGCTCACCGGTGAGGCCGACCCGGTACTGAAACAGCCCGGCGACCCCGTGATGTCCGGCAGCTTCGTGGTCGCCGGCGGCGGCGCCTTCACCGCCACCAAGGTCGGCCGCGAGGCCTACGCCGCCCAGCTCGCCGAGGAGGCGTCCCGCTTCACCCTCGTCCAGTCCGAGCTGCGCACCGGCATCTCCACGATCCTCAAGTACGTCACCTGGATGATGGTGCCGACCGCGATCGGCCTCGTCATCAGCCAGCTCGTGGTCAACAACAACGACCTCAAGGGGTCGATCGCCCGGACCGTCGGCGGGATCGTCCCGATGATCCCCGAGGGCCTGGTGCTGCTCACCTCGGTCGCGTTCGCGATCGGCGTCGTACGGCTCGGCCGCAAGCAGTGCCTGGTGCAGGAGCTCCCCGCCATCGAGGGGCTCGCCCGGGTCGACGTCGTCTGCCTGGACAAGACCGGCACCCTCACCGAGGGCGGCATGGACGTCACCGAGGTGCGGACGCTGGGCGGTACGGACGGCACCTACGTACGGAGCGTGCTGGGCGCCCTCGGCTCGTCCGACCCGCGCCCCAACGCCAGCCTCCAGGCCATCGTGGACGCCTACCCGGACGGCGAGAAGTGGCTGTGCACGCAGACGCTGCCGTTCTCCTCGGCCCGCAAGTACAGCGGCGCCGCGTTCGACGAGGGCGGCGGCCGGGAGTCGTCCTGGCTGCTCGGCGCCCCCGATGTGCTGCTGCCCGAGCACGACCCGGCGCTCGCCGAGATCGAGCAGCTCAACGAGCAGGGCCTGCGGGTGCTGCTGCTGGCCCGTGCCGAGGGCGAGCTCGACGGGCCGGACATCGCGGCCGGGGCCGTACCGAGCGCGCTGGTCGTGCTGGAGCAGCGGCTGCGGCCGGACGCCGCGGAGGCCCTGTCCTACTTCGCCGACCAGCGGGTCGCCACGAAGGTCATCTCCGGCGACAACGCGGTCTCGGTCGGCGCGGTCGCCGGAAAGCTGGGCCTGCCGGGCGCCGAGCACACCCTGGACGCCCGCAAGCTGCCCACCGACCCGGACGACATGGCCACGGCCATGGAGGAGAACGCGGTCTTCGGCCGGGTCACCCCGCAGCAGAAGCGGGACATGGTCGCCGCCCTCCAGTCCCGCGGCCACACGGTCGCCATGACCGGCGACGGCGTCAACGACGTACTGGCGCTGAAGGACGCCGACATCGGCGTCTCCATGGGATCGGGTTCCGAGGCGACCCGGGCCGTCGCCCAGATCGTGCTGCTGAACAACAGCTTCGCGACGCTGCCGTCCGTGGTCGCCGAGGGCCGCCGGGTGATCGGCAACATCACCCGGGTCGCCACCCTGTTCCTGACCAAGACCGTCTACTCGGTGCTGCTGGCGGTCCTGGTGGTCTGCACACAGGTCGACTACCCGTTCCTGCCGCGCCACCTGACCCTGCTGTCGACGCTGACGATCGGCGTCCCGGCCTTCTTCCTGGCCCTCGCCCCCAACAAGGAACGGGCCCATCCGCACTTCGTGCGCCGGGTCATGCGGTACGCGATCCCGTCGGGCGTCATCGCCGCCGCGGCCACCTTCACGACGTATCTGCTCGCCCGGGACCACTACTCGGGTCCGGGCGCCCTCGACGCGGAGACCAGCGCGGCCACGCTCACGCTGTTCCTGGTCTCGATGTGGGTGCTGGCGATCATCGCCCGCCCGTACACCTGGTGGCGGATCGCCCTGGTGGCGGCGATGGGGCTGGCGTTCCTGATCGTGCTGGTGGTGCCGTGGCTCCAGGAGTTCTTCGCGCTGAAGCTCGTCGGGACGACGATGCCCTGGGCGGCGGTGGGCATCGCGGTGGTGGCGTCGGCCGGCCTGGAGTACGCCTGGCGGCTGGTCGGCCGACGCTTCCCGGTGTAGCGCGCGATCCCGGCCGTTACTTCACGTCGACGAAGTCGCCGGCGGTGGTGACGGCCGGGGTGGTGGACGTCCCCGCGAAGCTGTAGCGCCAGTAGCCGTCGACCGAGGCCTTGACGGTGGTCTTCAGGTTGCCGACGCTGCTCGACTTGATCGTCTTGATGGTGGTGTACGTGGAGCTGGTCTTCTTGCGGAACTGGAGCTTCACGGACTGCGTCGCGTAACCGTGGTACGCGTGGTCCTCCCAGTTCGCCCGCGACAGCTTCCCGGTGACCGTGATGGTCTTGCCCTTCTTCACCGGCTCGGGCGAGGCGTTGACGGTCAGCTGCGACAGCCGCTGGATCTTCGCCGTGGCGGCGTAGTCCGAGTAGTAGCTGGAGCCGTCTTTGGCCTCCGCACCCGCGAGCACGTGCCAGGAGCCCGCCAGCGCGTTCTTGTACAGGTCGACCCTGGGGTCGATGGTGATGGTGAGGGAGCAGGTGCTGGTGGTCGCGCTCGCGGCCTTGCAGGTCGCGTCGTCCTCGTTGGGCAGCAGCGCGCCGTCCATGCCCTCGTCCTGGTCCTTGCCGTGCCACAGGAGCAGCCAGCCGGTCTCGATGCCGGAGGCGTGCGAGGCGGTCACCGAGACGGTGACGGTCTTCTTGGCGGTGGTGCCCAGGACGATGTCCTTGCCACCGTTGACGGTGATCTTGGATATGACGGGATCGGCCGTTGCCGCGTGCGCCGCCGGAACGGCGAGGGCGGACAGGACCAGGGCGCCGGAGGCTGCGGCGACAGTGGCACGAATGCGCATGGATTTCTCCGTGGAGAAAGGCCTTGGTGGCCGGATGAGGATGCACAGGGCGGATGCGTGAGCAGCGGGACCCCTCGTGGAGGGATCCCGCTGCTCACGGCGGCCACGGGTGGCCTTGATGTGTCCGGGTGGGGCCCGGGTGGGACTACTTCACGTCGACGAAGTCACCGGCGGTGGTGACGGCCGGGGTGGAGGACGTCCCCGCGAAGCTGTAGCGCCAGTAACCGTCGACCGAGGCCTTGACGGTGGTCTTCAGGTTGCCGACGCTGCTCGACTTGATCGTCTTGATGGTGGTGTACGTGGAGCTGGTCTTCTTGCGGAACTGGAGCTTCACGGACTGCGTCGCGTAACCGTGGTACGCGTGGTCCTCCCAGTTCGCCCGCGACAGCTTCCCGGTGACCGTGATGGTCCCGCCCTTCTTCACCGGCTCCGGAGCGGCGTTGACCGTCAGCTTCGACAGCCGCTGCACCCGGGCGGTGCTGTAGTAGTCGGTGTAGGCGATGTCGGTCTGGTTACCGGCGAGCGCGCCCGCGGAGACGTGCCAGGTGCCGGCCAGGGCGTTCTTGTACAGGTCGTAGCGCGGGTCGATCGTGAACGTCAGCTTGCAGGTCGAGGTCGTCGCGTTGACCTTGGTGCACGTCGACACGTCCTCGTTCGGCAGGATCGCGCCGTCGATGGTGTCCGGCGAGTCCGGGTTGGTGCCGTGCCACAGGTCGGCGTAGGCGTCGACGACACCGGAGGCGTGCGAGGCGGTGACGGAGATGGAGATCGTCTTCAGGGCGGTGGTGCCCAGGACGACGTCCTTGCCGCCGTTGACGACGACCTTGGAGATGACGGGTTCCGAGGCGTCGGCGGCGGTGGCCGCGGCGGCCTTCGAGGCACCCCGCGCGGCGGCGGTGCCGAAGACCTCGGCGCCCGACGTCGGCTTGTTCAGGTTCGGAACGGAGTGGTCGCCTGCGAGGGCGGCCGGGACAGCCAGAGCAGACAGGGCCAGGGCGCCGGAGACGGCGGCCACGGTGGCACGAATTCGCATGTGTTTCCCCAGTGGAGAAAGGCCCCGCGGGCACGTGACGCGCCACGGGCGGGGCTGGTTCGGACTGTGAGTCTGCTGACTCGAGATACCAGACCCGCGACACATGTGAAGGGTTGTACCCCGAGATGAACTTCTTGCGAAGATCCCTCGGAGGGTGCATCCCGGACGCCCGCGAGCACCGATGCCCCGCCCGCCCGCGACCGCCCCGCGACGACCGGCCCGCTCTCGTCCGGGCCACCGCGATCTGTCCCCCGTGACTGTCCGTCAGTCGAACCAGCGGTCCCGGGCGAGCTCCTCCGTACGGGACGGGTCCTCCAGCAGCGCCGCGACCTCGAAGCGGCGCGGCCACTGCCCCGCCGCCCAGGCCAGGCCCGCCGCGACGCCCTCCAGCGTGGCGGCGTGCACCGTGCCGTCGGGGGTGCGGCGCCAGTCCAGTTCCGCGCCGCCCGCGCGCAGTTCGCCGTGCTCGACGTACACGTCCGGGGTCCCGGCGCCGAGCAGCACCCGTACCGCGTCCGGCACTTGATGCTCCTCGCCCTCCGTCGACACCTCCGCCTCGACGCTCTCGCCGAGCCGGCGCACCTGGAACAGCTCGGCCAGGTCCGCCGCGCGCGTCGGGGCGACCGGGAGCAGCGGGAGCCCTTCGGTGAGCGGCAGCAGATCGGGGGCGTCCGCGATCACGGCGTCCGCCGCGTCGACGACCCGTACCTCGCCGTCGACCACGGCCCGCAACTCGTCCGGGAGCGTGACCTGTTCCGGGTCGAGGTCGGCCAGGGCCGTGTACAGCGAGTGCAGTTGTACGGGGCCGACCGGGCGGTCCTCGTCCGCGAGCCGACCGAGGAGTTCGGCGGCGCCGCCCGGCTCGTCGAGCAGGGCGGCGACGGAGGTCCGTACGCCGAGGGCGCGCAGCACCTGCGCGTCGTCGAACCCGGTCGCGTCGGCGGAGTCGTACAGCCCGGCCAGCCGGGGGTCGCCGCCCGCGGCCCGCAGCCCGGCGGGGCGGCGGCCGTCGAGCACCGGATGGTCGCGCAGCCACCAGGCGGTGTACGGGCGTACCGACTGGGTGGTGCCGTCCGGCAGCAGCACCCGCACCGGCTGGGTCAGCGCGTCGCGCAACGGTGGCTGGGCGAGCATGGCGAGCGCCTGCGGCCAGGCGTCGTCGTCGACCAGGTCCAGATCGCGGACGGCGACGATCTCGGTGGCGACCGGCGGTACGGGGGTGTCGGGCAGCTGGTCGAGGATGTCCTCACACCACACGTCCACGGCGTCCAGCAGACCGGCGTCGTCGGGCTCGGCGAAGTCGCCCTCGCGCGGCTCCAGTTCGTCCGGGTCCAGTACGACATCGGCGGCCCGTACGAGGGCGAAGGTGGCGAGCACGCCGCAGGCGGTGAGCGGCTGCTCGCCCCAGTGGTCGGCCAGCTCCTGGTCGCAGAGGGCGAGTTCACCCTCCCGCATGACGGCCGCGAACGGGCTGGCGGGCAGCACGAGTTCTCCGGCGGGGGCCGGTTCGCCGTCCTCGTCGGGGAGGGCGAGCGCGCCGAGCCAGGGCTCGTCGCCGGGTGCCAGTTCGGCGTCCCGGACGAGGGTGAGGACGGTCTCGGCGAGCTCGTCGGCGTCCAGCGCGTCCTCGTCCCAGATCTCGCCCGCGTCCAGCGATCCGGCGACGGCGGCCCGCACCTGCGGGGTCGTCAGCACGGCGCGCGGGGTGGCGGGCAGGGCGCCCAGCTTCTCCAGCAGCGGGTGGGCGGCGTCCGGGTGGGCGACCTTCAGCCCGAGCCGGGCGAGGCGTTCCAGCACCGGTCCGGCAGTCGCGCCGGGGAGCGGGAGGAGGACCTGGCGGGGGCCGATGGTGGTGCGGGGCACGGCCGGGGTACCGGTCGCGGAGTCCGCGGCCTCCGGTGTTCCGGCCAGTGGTACGGGCAGGCCGGAGAGGCGGTCCGGGTCGATGCCGGACAGGCTGTCGTACAGCCGCCGCCACCAGCCGGGGTCGCGCTCAAGACCGGCGAGGCGGTCGATCGCCTCGGTCAGCGGGACCCGGGCGACCTGGAGCGTACGCAGCTCGCTGCGGCGTTCCAGCCCGGCGGGCAGCAGACAGGGCAGGACCTCGGCGAGCACCCGTACCGTCTCGGCGCCGACGCCTTCCAGCACCTCGGCCTCGATGGGCCGCAGCGCCGTGGTGGCCGTCTGGGGGACGCCCTCCGCCTGCACGTCCCAGGTGTCCCACCGGTCCGCCTCGGCGGTGGCGTCGCGCGGGGCGGCGGGCGCCAGGAACGCGACGCGCGGCAGCCGCTCCAGGATCGCGCCGCGCAGCGCCCCGTCCAGTTCGCCCTTGCCGAGCGGTCCCGGTACGAGGTCGATGGTGTCGACGGACACCGGCTGCCAGCCGGCGAGCAGTTCGGCGTACGCGTCGGCGGCGCGCTGCACCAGGAAGTCGGTGAGCGGTCCCGGCGCGAAGTGGCGGCGGGCGGTGTCGAGCGGCAGCGAGGCGATGAGCAGCGCGGGGATGCCGAGGGGTTCGTCGGTGGGGGTCGGGGCGTGGACGACGGGGAGGGTGCGGGGGCGGACCGGGGCGCCCTCCGTGTCGACCGGGACCGCCCAGGTGACCGACCAGTGCGGGCGCAGCCGTTCCTCGCGGGGGCGGTCGGCGAGCAGGGCGGGCTCGACGGGGCCGTGGTGGGTGACGGTGCGCCAGCGGTTCGTGCCGTGCGCGGAGTCCTCGACGTGGGTGTACGGGCCGTGCTGCGAGCGGCGCAGCGTCCGTACGGTGTCCGGGGTCTCGATCACGATCTCGTCGAGGCCGCGCAGGGTGAGCAGCAGGGCGTCGTCGACCGCGTCGAGCAGCCGGACCACGAGGTCCTCGGCGCCGCCGTCGCGCAGCGGGAGGACCACGACGGTGTCGTACCCCTCGGGTGCGGTGCCCTCGGCGGGCAGCGGGAGCCGGAGCAGCGGTACGTGGCCGTCGCGGCGGCGCAGTTCGTCGCCGAGGCCGGGGCTGGCGACGGCCGCCCGCGCGGCGAGGTCGCGGGCCTCGGCGAGGGACCAGCGGACACCGCCGTGCCGGCCGACGACGGCGGGTTCGTCGCTCACCGCGAGCACGGCGGCGAACCCGACGCCGAACCTGCCGACGGCGCCTTCGTGCCCTTCGCGCTTGGCGGAGGCGCGCAGCGTGGAGAGCGACTCCACGCCGGTGGCGTCGAGCGGTGCGCCGGTGTTGGCGGCGGCGAGGAGCGCGGGCGTGTCCGGGGTCGCCGGGTGCAGGGTGAGGCGGAGCCGGCCGGGTACCTGGGCGCGGGCGGCGGCGTCGGCGGCGTTCTGGGCCAGCTCGACGACGAGGCGGTCGCGGTAGCCGCCGAGCGCGAGGTCCTCCTCGGCGTTGGCGTCCTCGCGGAATCTGGCGGGTCCGGCGCCCCAGGCGTCGAGCACACCGCGCCGGAGCCGTGCGGTCCCGAACGGATCGGCCCCCTCGGTCGCATTCATGCTCACGCTCTGACTCCGCTCTTTCCGGTTACGCACGGCCCATGCCGCCAAGTGTGCGCCCGAAGGTACCGGGTCCTCGCGCCGGACGGGCGCCGCCGAACAGCGCTTCGGCCGGTTCGGGCCCGTGGCCGAGGTGACCGGGCGGTGAGCATCACCGGACGGGCTGGGTCTGCCCGGACGGGCGGGAACATCAAGCCCGTCCGGCGATCGAGGACGGAACCTGCCCGCCGGAACACCCGCGCCCCGCGGAAAGCCCCCGCCCCCGGCCACCGCCTAGGAGTGGCCGAGGTCCTCCGTCGGCTCGTCCGCCTCCGCCGGGACGGAGCCGGAGTCCCGGGCCGGCCGCAACGGGTACTCGTCCACCTGCATCGTGTCCAGCGCGTGCGGCGCCGGCTTCGGCGGCTTCGGCATCACCGCCGCCTCCGAGTGCCCACCGCACCCGTACGACAGCGACACGACCCGCCCGTCCGCCGGACCGAACTCGTTCGCGCACACCCCGAACGCCTGCTTGAGCGAGCCCGCCAGGGGCACCAGGAACGCACAGGTGACACACGAGGCCGGAGCCGCCTGCGCCATCGGCGTCTTCGCGCCGAACGCCTCGTCCCACCGGTCGGCCGCCGCGTGCAGCCCGTACCGGGACAGCACCCGCGCCCGCCGCATGCCGAGCTCGTCCGCGACCGCCGCGATCGAGCCCCGGCTCGTCGTCGCGGGGCGGGTCGTCAGCTCCGCGTCCTCCGCGTCGACGAGGTCGGCCATCTCCTGCGACATCTCGGAGACCGCGGAGTTCGGCGGCGGCTCGTCCTCACCGGTGTAGCCGGGCTCCAGGCGGATGTCGTCCGCCTCGGTGGGCAGCAGATCGCCCGGCCCCATGTCGCCGGGGCGCAGCCGCTCGCTCCACGGCACCCACTCCGGGGCGAGGAGCGCGTCGCTGCCGGGCAGCAGCACCGTTTCGTCGAGGGTGACGTTCTTCGCGCGGGAGGCGCGGGCGACCGTCACCGCCCAGCGCCAGCCCCGGTAGCCGGGCTCCTGGCACTCGAAGAAGTGCGTGACGACCCGGTCCCCCTCGGAGACCACGGCCACATGCTCACCGACGACCCCCGGCGCGGCTGCCTCCTCGGCCGCCGCGCGGGCCAGGTCTACCGCCTCGGCGCACAGACGGTCGGGAACAGGGGTACGGGCCGTACGGCTTCGCGTCGTCGCAGCACTCACAGGTCTCGCTTCTCTCCTACGCCAGTCTCACGAGCGCGCCAGCACATCCATCGGTTTCGGCCATGACGGGTGAGGGCGGAGCGGACCTGGGGGCCGCGTCGACGTCCACACCCGTTACTGCCTGCCTCGGGCACACCTTCTGCAACCCATTCTGCGGGATCGCCGAGAGGCGCGCGGCCGAGAACAACCGCCGGTGGCGCGCTACGCACGCTACCCTCTCCGCCGCCCCCCGCCCACCTGCCCGTCCCAAACAGCACCGGATCCTCTGCCGAACATCTCCGTATCCGGTGCTGTGACGTCGTCGTATCCGGTGTCGCGACATCGCCGTATCCGGTGCCGTGCGGCCCGCGCGGGCCGCCCGGGGAGTCCCCGTCCGGGCGGGGCGGATCACTGGCCCGACGGGGCAGAGTGCGCCCCTGCCCCGCCCCGTCGCCGGTTCGCCGCCACCGCGGCTGGGGCACTATGACGAAGTGACTTCCGCCAGGTCGCACAGAGAATCCGGCCCGCTCCGCAGGGCGGGCCGGGCGGTTGGTCATGCCCTCCACAAACCGTTCACCGGAACCGCCAAAGGCATCCGGAAGGCGACGCACGCCCACGGCGCCGGGGAGTCCGGGCTCGGCAAACTGATCGAGCTGCACGCCGTGAACGGCGCGGGCGACGTGATGATCACGGTCGCGCTCGCCTCGACGGTGTTCTTCTCCGTGCCGACGGACGAGGCCCGCGGCCGCGTCGCCCTCTACCTCGCCGTGACCATGGCGCCCTTCACGCTCCTCGCCCCCGTGATCGGCCCGCTCCTGGACCGGCTGCCGCACGGCCGCCGCGCCGCGATGGCCGGCGCGATGCTGGCCCGGGCGGTGCTGGCGATCACCATGTCGGGCGCGGTCGCCACCGGCGGCCTGGAGCTGTATCCGGCCGCGCTGGGCGTCCTGGTCTGCTCGAAGGCGTACGGGGTGGTGCGCAGCGCCGTCGTACCGCGTCTGCTGCCGCCCCGTTTCTCCCTGGTGAAGGCGAACTCCCGGGTCACCCTGGCCGGGCTCCTGGCGACCGGGGTGGCGGCCCCGGTCGGGGCGGGGCTGCAGACCATCGGGCCCGGCTGGCCGCTGTACGGCGCGTGCGCGATCTTCCTCGGCGGGACCGTGCTGGCCTTCACGCTGCCGCCGAAGGTCGACTCCGCGAAGGGCGAGCGGAAGGCCCAGCTGGTGCCGCCGCACGGCGTGGCGGTCTCCCGGAGCGACCCGGGGCGCGGCGCGGGCGGGCGGGCGCGGCGCCGGGACCGGGACCGGAACGGCGAGAAGCGGCCCGGTCTGCGGTCCGTGGGCCCGTCCGTGCTGAACGGGCTCCAGGCCAACTGCGCGCACCGCGCGCTCTCCGGCTTCCTGATCTTCTTCCTGGCGTTCCTGCTGCGAGAGCACCCGCTCGCCGGGCAGAGCGCCGCCGTCTCGCTCGGCATCGTCGGCGTCGCGGCCGGCGTGGGCAACGCGTCCGGTACGGCGGTCGGCTCCTGGCTGCGGGCCCGCGCCCCCGAGGCGATCGTCGTCTCGGTGCTGGCCCTGGCACTGGGGGTCGCGATGCTCGCCGCGCTCCTCTTCGGCACGGTCATGGTCGCCGCGCTCAGCGCCACCGCGGGCTTCACACTGGCCCTGTCGAAGCTCTCGCTGGACGCGATGATCCAGCGCGACGTACCCGAGGAGGTGCGCAGCTCCGCGTTCGCCCGGTCCGAGACCGTGCTCCAGATGGCCTGGGTGATCGGCGGCGGCATCGGCATCGCCCTCCCCCTCAACGGCGTACTGGGCATGTCGGTCGCCGCGGGCATCCTCGCCCTCGGCGCCGCAACGTCCGTACGGGGTCTGCTGGGCGCGGCGCGCCGCGGCTCGCCGCACCCCCGCGTGGCATGAACCGGAGCGACCGATAGCCTTCGGCCCATGACCGTTGCGTTCTTCTCCGGTAAGGGCCGCCGAATCGGCGTCGCTCTTGGTGCCGTGTCCGCGGGACTCCTTGTCCTCTCCGCCTGCGACAAGCCGACGCCGCTCGCGACCGTAACGGTCGGCGGCAACTCGGTGAGCGCCGAGGCGTCCTGCTACAACGACGGCAAGGCGCTCAAGCCGTCCGAGTACCAGAGCTGCCTGAACAAGAAGGCGGAGAAGTCCGTCGAGGTCGCGATGGACGACAAGGTCCGCTTCGGCGTCGACCCCGAGGTCGCGGATAACGGCTGGACCCTGTTCATCAACGGTCAGCAGGCCGAGCAGGAGCCGTACAAGAAGACCTACCGGTCCATCCCGGGCAGCGCCTTCTTCTCCAGCCAGACCGGCGAGACCACGAACAAGACGCAGATCAGCATCGTGGAGACGAAGGGCAAGAAG
Source organism: Streptomyces sp. NBC_00376 (assembly GCF_036077095.1). NCBI lineage: Bacteria > Bacillati > Actinomycetota > Actinomycetes > Kitasatosporales > Streptomycetaceae > Streptomyces > Streptomyces sp. NBC_00376. The sequence continues at coordinate 3,891,145 of NZ_CP107960.1, forward strand.
CTCGTCGGCATCTGGCACTTCGAGCTGAAGAAGACCTCCTGATCCCCTCCTGACCTCGGAGGCTCTCCCCGTGCGTGTGCTCGTCGTGACCGCTGTCCCAGCAGAACGGGACGCGGTCACGCGCGCGTTCGGGGACGTTTCCGGGGCGTCGGTCTCCTACGTCCCGGGCGCGGAGATCCACCGCGCGGGCCCCTTCGACGTCCTGGCGGGCGGTGCCGGGCCCGGCGCCGCGGCGGCCTCGGCCGCCTTCGGTCTGGCCTCGGACCGCTACGGCCTGGTGATCTCGGCCGGCATCGGCGGCGGGTTCGCCGGCGTCGCACCGGTCGGCTCCCTGGTGGTGGCCGACCGCATCGGCGCGGCGGATCTGGGCGCCGAGACCGCGACGGGCTTCGTGCCGGTCACCGAGCTCGGCTTCGGCCGCGCCTGGCATTTCCCGCCCCGGTCGCTGGTACGGGAGGTGGCCGCCGCCACCGGCGCGGTCACCGGCGCCGTCCTCACCGTCTCCACCGTGACCGGCTCCGCCGACCGCGCCGCCGCCCTGCTCGCCGCGCACCCGCGGGCCGCTGCCGAGGCCATGGAGGGCTTCGGGGTCGCGGAGGCCGCCGAGCGCGTCGGCCTGCCCGTCCTGGAGATCAGGGCGGTCTCGAACGCCGTGGGCCCGCGCGACCGGGACGCCTGGCGCATCGGCGACGCGCTGGCCGCGCTCACCGAGGCGTTCGGGAAGCTCGTACCCGTACTGGAAGGTTGGACCCACCATGACCGACACGAATCCTGACCCGCTGCGGATCGCTTTCTCGCCCTGCCCGAACGACACCTTCGTCTTCGACGCCTGGGCGCACGGAAGGGTCCCCGGCGCGCCCGCCCTCGATGTCACCTTCGCGGACATCGACATCACCAACGGAATGGCCGAGCGCGGCGAGCTCGACGTCCTCAAGGTGTCGTACGCGGTGCTGCCGTGGGTGCTCGACGAGTACGCGCTGCTGCCGTGCGGCGGGGCGCTGGGCAGGGGCTGCGGCCCGCTCGTCCTCACGAGGGAGGGCGCGGACCCGGACCTGACCGGCCGGACCGTGGCCGTGCCGAGCGAGCGCTCCACCGCGTATCTGCTGTTCCGCCTCTGGGCGGCCGAGGTGGTGCCGGGCGGGGTCGGCGAGATCGTCGTGATGCCGTTCGACGAGATCATGCCGGCCGTACGCGACGGCAAGGTGGACGCCGGTCTCGTCATCCACGAGGCCCGGTTCACGTACCAGAACTACGGGCTCCACAACCTCGCCGACATGGGCCGGCACTGGGAGGAGACGACCGGGCTGCCGATCCCGCTCGGCGCGATCATCGCCAAGCGCTCGCTGGGCGCGGACACGCTGAAGCTGCTCGCCGACTCGGTGCGCACCTCGGTACGGATGGCCTGGGACGACCCGGAGGCGTCCCGGCCCTACGTGCTGACCCACGCCCAGGAGATGGACCCGGCGGTGGCGGATCAGCACATCGGGCTGTACGTCAACGAATTCACCGCCGACCTGGGCGAGGACGGCTACGCGGCGATCCGCGGACTGCTGACCCGCGCGGCGGCCGAGGGACTGGTACCACCCCTCGGCCCCGACGCACTGTCGTTCGTCTGATCCGCGCTTCTTTTGTCGGTCCTCAGACGTCGAGCTGGTCGGCGACCGCGCGCAGCAGGCCGCCGATCTTCTTCCCGGCCGCCTTGTCGGGGTAGCGGCCGCGCTCCAGCATCGGCGTGATGTTCTCCAGCAGGGTGGTCAGGTCCTGCACGATGGACGCCAGCTCGTCCGGCTTGCGGCGCTGCGCGGCCGCGACGGACGGGGTCGGGTCCAAGACCGCCACCGAGAGCGCCTGGTCACCGCGCTGACCTGCGACGACCCCGAACTCGACCCGCTGGCCGGGCTTGAGTGCGTCGACGCCGTCGGGGAGCACGGAGGAGTGCACGAAGACGTCGCCGCCGTCGTCGCGGGAGAGGAAGCCGAAGCCCTTCTCGCTGTTGAACCACTTGACCTTGCCAGTCGGCAAAGCACGCACCCCATCTCAACCCGTATGCAACCTGTATGCCGGAACTTGGAACAAATCCTCAGCAGGTCAGGCTATCCAGTGGTGGTGCTCCCCTGCTGGCAGCAGCCTCCCCAGGGGGAGTACCCCTCGTCAAGCCTGGTCATCCGGACGCTGTCCGGAAACGGCGCCTGCTTTACGCGCCGGTGGCCGCGGGGTTGACCGCGGGGCGGTTCTCCGCCGACGGGAACTACCCTGGCCCGGTGAGTACTACACCTTCTGGCGCGGGTGACCGGCTGGTCCGGATCGGCGCGATCGTCTTCTTCATCGGCGCACTGTCCACCCTGGCCACCATGGCCCCCCTCTTCCTCGGCACCCATCCACTCCCGTCCATCGCCTGGTCGCTGTGCATGCTGATGGGTGTCGGCTTCCTGATCGCCGCGGCGGGCGTGATCCGGTCGGTGCGCGCGGGGGCGGCGAAGCGGTAGGGCACCTCTTCTTCCCTAGCGCAAACGGCACCGATCGTTCTACTCAGCTGTCCGGCCGCAGACCCGCAGGGCGGCGGCAGGAGGCGGCGAAGTCGCTTTGAGCTGCTCGCGAGGCAATGCCGCCCGGACATCACGGCACCCCGACACCACGTTACGTGTTCAATCCAACACGTGTTTGGCCTGAAGTGCGTTGCCACTGCTACGGGCCCCTTGATACAGATGAAGATCCTGTCGTCGGCGACGCGCGTATCGCCGGACGCAGTTGACGCAACGTATCGGCCGGGGGATGCAGGGGGACGCATGACGGGGTGGGACATCAGGCCGAGCGGGGTGGAGTCCGTTCTGTCGTTGGTGGGTCTGGCCGCCGAGGACCTGAGCAAGGGCGTCAGGGGCTACGGCGAGAACGTGGAGGACGCCGCGCTGCACGCGGGGACGATCAGCGGGCCGTACTGCGGCGAGGCACCGGCGGGACCGGTCGGCGCCGCGGTCGCGAACTTCATCTCGGACACCCAGCAGCAGATCAGGTTCATGGCCGCCCGCACGAAGAAGTCGATGGACGGAACGGTCAAGGCCACCACCGAGTACATCGAGGGTGATCTGGCCATGGCCGCCCGCGCCCAGCGCGAGGCGTCGAAGGCCCCGACCCCCGCCGAGATCAGGGCGGTCGGCCAGAAGCCCGGCCACCGGGGCGGGGAGTAGCCGACGTGATCGAACCGGGCGGGATACCCCAGTACACCGGTGACTTCGGCCAGTTGGAGAAGGCCGCGTCCGGTCTGCGTACGCATGCCACAGGCATCCGGAACGGCGGGAAGGACGTCCACTCCCGGTTCCAGGCGACGGCCGCGTACTACAAGGCGCCCGAGGCCGAGAAGCTGTTCTCCTCCACCCAGCCGGTCATGGACACGGCCGACGAATTCGCGGGGAACATCGAGTCGCTCGCCGACGCCCTGGACACGTTCGTCTTCGAGGCCAAACCCCACGCCGACCAGCTCAAGCAGCTGAGGCTGGACGCGATCGCCTTCGTCGACAGCGTCCGGGGCGATGACGACTGGACCGAGGACAAGAACAAGACCGACAAGCACCAGGCGCTGATGGACGGCGTGGCCGCGGCTCGCGAGGGCTTCCAGGAAGCCGAACGCAACGCGGCCAACAAGATCAACACACTCGGTCCGGGAGCCTGCCGCCCCGCATGGATCGTGGACGACGGCACCCATGGACTCGGCATGTACGGCCAGAGCGCCGACACGCTCAAGGACATGAAGGACCTGCCGTGGGGCAGTCCGGAGGGACGCACCTACGAGCGGTGGAGCCTGGAGTGGTGGGGGCACGGGGCCAAGAGCTGGGCGTGGGACGGCCTAGCCAAGGACAGCATCTGGGGCGGCATCGACGGCCTGGGCACCCTGATCGGCTTCCACGGCGGCGAGGCCCGCGACCAGGCATGGGACGGTCTGCGACGGACGGCCGTCGGTGGCTACGCCTACGGCATGGACCTGTTCGGCCAGGACGAGCACCTCTCCGGCTGGCAGCGCGACAGCAAGGCGTACGCGAAGGAGTTCGGCAAGCAGTTCATCGCGTACGACATGTGGGAGGAGGACCCCGCTCGCGCCCACGCCGCCGTCTCCTTCAACATCCTCACCCTCGCCGCCGGCCCCCTCGCCGGTGCCGCCAGGCTGGGCAAGGGCGGCACGATCGCGAAGGCCGCCGGCACCATGGCGAAGATCGGCGACGCCCTCGACCCCCTCTCCGGCACCTTCAAGGCCGCCAAGGCCCTTTCGGACCTGCCCAAGGTCTCCCAGGTCCTGGCCAACGTCAGCGAGCACCTCCAGCTACCGAAGACCAAGTTCCCCGACGGCGCCCTCGACCTGAGCGACCGCTTCCGGGTCGACAAGGACGGCAACTTCATCCCGCTCGGCAGGGACGGCACGCCCAACCTGGCCCCGGCCAGACACGAACCCTCCGCCGCCGAACGGGGCGCCGGCCAGCCGCACGGCGATCGCGAACCGGTCAGTGTCGGAGGCCGCGCGCCCGAGGCGACCGCCCACGCGGGCGACGGACCGCCTCCGCGCGGCGGCCATGACGCGGGTGGTGGGGGTAGTGCAGGCCACTATGACCGAGGGGATGCAGAGTCCAGCACCAGCCCAGACACGCCTGCCAATGGGCACGGCTCCGGCGACTCCTCTTCAGGCCCGCCTTCCCATGAGCTTCCCGACCGGCACCAGACGAATCCTTCACATGGTACGAATGACCACGGCGAGCCGCCCCTGCCGGCCGAGACGCATCCGGTGCATGTCGGCCCTCCCGACATCGACCCGGCCAAATACACCAAAGACATCAACGACCTCGCGCAGCCCCACACAGGGCAAATGAAGCCGGACCAGGAAGCCGGAGTCGTCGCGGAGCTGAACCGTGCCAGGATGGCCCCGCGCGATCAGCAGTCCTTGCTCAGCTCCCTGCGCAAGGGGCCTTTCGGGGCAGGTGCCGCGGAAATGATCTCGCGCGGGCATCTACGGAACATAGACGGTTACGACAAGCTGCTCGACATGTGTAAGCAGGGTCCGAGCAAGAAGGAACCTGGCACGGTTCCACCCACCTACAAGGAACCTGGCATGGTTCCAGCCGCCTACATGGCCATGAGGCTCGCAACCGAGCTGCAGGAGCACGGAGTAGGACGCATCGGAGTGGAACTCGATACGTCAACGTTCGATCTCGATGTTTACACCCGCCACCTCGACGGATCGATCGACTACGGCTATCAACTCAAAGACGTCAGAAATTTTGACGGCATCAGCTCCGCTGTAAAGAAGGCAGCAAAACAACTGACTTACGACGGCATCAGCCATCGCGTTGTCTTGCTGGACATACATCAGTCGATGACTGGCCTCACACAACGCATGTTCGATGAGGCATCGTTCCAGGCACGGAGAATGGGTGGGGCAGTCCACCTGCGCTTCGCCGATGGTTCAATAGTCGTTCCGCCGAACAGCTCCACATTTCCGTAGGGAAAGACCATGACAACATTGATGCGTGCCCCGCGCGAATGCGGATCCTGGTACTGGGACCTCTATGAAACCGCTGCGCCGGGGCTGGACTCGGCCCTCTCGGTCGCGGCGCGGATGTGTGGCGTGTTGGCCCGACTGGAACTCCTCGCCCCCATCCAGCTCAAGTACAGCTGGTATGTCCTGGACGTCGGACCTACCGGTGTCACAAGCGCTCTTGAGCTAACCAAGCCACTGGGGGATCCGAGCATCCCGGGGCGGGTACGAGGCAGCCGCCCCTCTGCATACCCCTCCGCCGACATCGCGGATATCGAAGTAATCGGCCCAGGTACGTGGATCGATGCGACCGGGCAACCCCGGAAAGAGCTACAGCTGGTCGATCTGTCCCTCTCTACAGCACCCACCGGCCTGTCAGCCGAACTGTCGGTACACCACGACATCTGGGGGTGGTACGACTTCGCGGGACGCCCGCACCCCGAGGTGCACAACCGAAACGCACCACGGCTTGCATCCGCCCTGAGAGAACTCGGTACTCTACTCGGCATGCCTCCCGAGCCCGGCGAGCCAACGTATTTCGGAGCAGCGATCTCCGAGGGGCTTTCAACGCCAGACGCATACGAGGATGGCTTGGGTCCCGACCTGACCAGCAGACTCTGACCGCCAAGAAGCGGTTCCGTCCCACGCCACGGACGACAGGAGCATCTGTGGTCCTACCGAGTCGCACCTCAGGAGCAGCCAATGGCTCAGGACGTCATAGCCCTGACCCCGCAGATGCCGGATACAAGAACGCTGCTGGCAGGGCTCCTTGCCGGCGGTCCCGATCTGCTCGTGAACCGAGCGGGCGACGGCTCCGTCGCTCAGCTGTGCACGGCCGCCGGGCAGGCGCTGGTGTCGCTCGAAGCACCCCGGTACGTCCAAGTGCCGGGCGAGGTAGCCCGGTTGCTCGGGTCGGACGTGCAAGCGGAGTCGCCCGTGTGGTGGACCGAGGCGCGGGCGACCAGTTCTGTGGAGGCGGCCGCGCAGTTGGCCGGGTCCGTCGCCGGGCGGCTGGTCGCCGTGTACGGGGGCGACGTCTGGCCACGCGAGGCCGGTCATACCGATGTCGTGGCCGATCTCGCCGACACCGCCGCGGACGCCGTCCCCCTGGGCGTCGACCTGCTCACCGAGAAGGCCGCCGTCGTCATCCAGGGCCGCCCCATGATCGCTGCCACGACCTGGCTGACCGACGTGGTGCGCAACGCGGCCCGCACCGAACGCGAACTGCAGATCGTCACCCCGCCCGGCACCCGGCTCACGTTCCCCGCCCGCACACTGCTGGACGGGCTGCCCTCTCGCTGGGTCGTGAGCGACCCCGGGTGCGGTTACTACGACGGCCTCTCCGGAGCCGTACTGCGCTGGCACGAGGGGCGATTCACCCACGCCACCGGCGACAGACCCCAGGTTGCGGACGCCTTCCGGCCCCGCCCCGGCACCGAAGACGAACGGCAACTGCTGCTCTCCATCCGTACGGTCCACCCCGCCGACGAGCATCTCGTCCTGGGTGGTGCCCTGGAACAGGCATGGCGCACGCTCACCGGAGCCCCGCCCGCCGGATGGGCAACCTCCGAGCCCATCAGCGCCCGCTGGTCACCAAGGCAGTTGACCGACCTGACCCGCACCCGCGCCCAGCAGTCCCTGCCCACCTGGGCCGTCGCGATCGGAACCCCCGACCGCCCGGCGATCGCCACCATGCGCACCGCCCGCACCCGCCTCGGCGTCGAAGAGCACATCACGCTGGCCATCGGCTACCGCGCCGATCAGCACACTCCGGTGGACGCCATGCCCGAGCTGGCCGAATCCCTGGTCGCCAGGCACAACCTCGCCACGATGATCGGCCAACTGCGCACCGCACGCGCGGATCTGACCACCCCCGCCCACCACGAGCCGCCTCCGGTGCCGCTCAGCTTCACCCTCGGCCCCGACGCCGTAGCCGACCTCGGCCTCGACCACGCCCGTCGGGCCCTCGCCGACACCACTCCCGTCCACCTCGGCCCGGCCGCCCGGCCCGCCCTGCACTTCACGCTCGGCGACGGCGCCGACCCCGCCGCCTGGCAGCGCCTGCGGCAGATCAACGACCACTTGGCAGCCAACAGCAGTGGGGCCTGAGCCCCCGCAAGACCGAGCAGACCTGGGCCTCTACAGCGGGACCTGCCGATGACATACAACCTCTTCACCACCAATCGCCTGCCGCCAGCCCGAGTCGTTGATGCCCTGGCATCATGCCTGCGCGTTGAGGCGAACTCCGTCGATGTCGCCGACATCGACGGAGTTCAGGACAACCGCAATTGGGATGCTGCTGTCCTGTGCGACTACTCGGATGTCCTCGGCGACGTGTCACTGATGCTGGACATCTTTGTCCAGGATGCCGTCTCCCAGCAGCCGACCGAGCCGGAATTCGCTGCACGCTTCGCCGTTGCGGCACAGACCGTGGTCCTGCATCCCGCCGAGGATCACCCTCCCAGCGCATATTGGCTGGTGACTCCAACCGGCTTGGTGACTCGCGCACGCCTCCTGTCATCGGACGATCAGCGACCCGAGTACTCCATCGATGCTGCGGAGGCTGCCGTCCCTCAACTTCCCGGCATTCGCGCCATGCAGCTCCCCGAAATCGTCCGCGAACAACCTGTCCCCACGCCGCCCACCTCGGAAGTCAGTCCTGGCGGTTTCCCCCTTTGAGGGTGCGTACGAAGGCGGCCCACACCCGTGGTGTGGTGCGGAGTGTCGCACCGCTGGGGTCGCCGGACTCGGTGAGGGCGACCGTGCCGGGGGCGGGGGCGGCCACGTGCACGCAGGAATTGCCCTGGGCGCAGTAGCACGACTTCTGCCATACGGGAGAGCACATCTCGGATTCCTTCACAGGTCGTGGATGAAGTCCCTCGTCGTGTCGCTCATTGAGCTCATCTCATCAAACGAGCAGGAATGAACTGTCTCCTGGCACCAGGTCGGCATAGTGCTCACACCGGGGGAATCGAGAAGGCTGCGGGAGTCAGTCCTTGCGTGGCCCTGCTTGAGGGTGCGCACAAGGGCGGCCCAGGCAGCGGGTGTGGTGCGGAGTATCGCTCCGGTGGGGTCGCTGCTCTCAGTGAGCTTGACGCCGCCGACATCCGTGGCGACGTGTACGCACGAGTCGCCCTGGGCGCAGTAGGACGACTTCTGCCAATGGTCGTGCGTGGGCATCGGCATTCCTCTCATAGCTGCTGACTGATGTGGTGGATCAGATCCCTGGTGTTCTGGGGCGACAGTGCGGCGCCCTCAATCCTGCAGAACAGGGTCCGGTATGTTCCGGTGGGGTGCCGGGAAGCCGGAGGAACTGGCCGAGCGGGGGCGGGGGTTGTACCTCGTCACGTTGTACGCGGAGTGCTGGGGCGCGTACCCCATGCGGGGCGGGCTGCCGGGGCAGGGCGGGAAGCTGCTCTGGGTGGAGTGCGCGGCGAAGGTGTAGGGGGTTCGGCTGCTGCGTCAGGGGCAGTTCATGGTGGCGGCGACCGCGGTCAGGACGGCGCGTTTGATCGCCGCGTACTGGGCGTCCGTGCCCGAGGCGTACACGTGCACGTACCTGGTTCCGGAGCCTTCGGCGCACGTCAGAGCCGTGACGGCGTCGCGGTCGTAGCGGAGGGCCTCGGCCGTCAGGTTCAGGGGTTTGCCCGGTGACACCGGTACTTCGGCGCGTACGCCGGTCGGTGAGAAGGCGTCCACTGTCGCCCTGTCACGCAGGACGACCGCCGAGAAGAGGCCCAGGTCGAGCTCGTCCTCGCCGTCCTGGAGCACCGAGCACCTGCTGACCGGGGCGTCATCGAACGCACCGAGCTGGGTCACCTCGCCGTCGGCCCATTTCCGTACGGTTTCGGCGTCCGCCACACCGCAGGGCGACTCCCCTGCGGCAGGGCGTACCGGCTTCAGCGCGGGCCAGTCGAAGCTCTTGGGTACGGGGAAGGGCTTGCCGCCGCACTCGGCGATCCGGGCGTTGCCGACGGCGAGCAGGGTCCTGGCGGCGAGGTCCACGGCGGCGCGCGGGTCGGCCTTCGCGCCGGGGACGTCGACGTTCACCAGCTTGTCCGGGCACTGCGGGAGATGGAGCCAGCCGTCCACCCGGTCGCCGTTCGCCTTGATCATCCCGGGCAGGTCGTGGGGCAGCGGAAATCTGCCGAGGTCCCACCACAGATGCGACTTGAGAGGGGTCTTCATCACGGTGGTGCTGAGCTGCCAGTCGCCCCTGCTCACCGTGCACTCCGGGTCGCCCCAGTGGTCCTTGCTCTCCGTGACCTTCCAGGAGCCGTCGCCCGACGGGGCCGCCCCGGTCAGGAGCGACTGGTCGATGGAGCCCCAGCACGCGCGGTCCGGCAGGCCACTGCTCCAGGGCCACTTGTCGCCCACCGTGGCCCAGACGGCGACGAGCAGCGCGGCCGTTCCCAGGGCGACGGCCGCCCAGAGCCGCTTGGCGCGCGGGGCGCGATCGTTGTCGGTGCTTGCCGGATGTTCGGATTCCCCCATGGACGATCAACCTAGTGCTGGGCCGCGTACGTCTCCAGCCACGCCGGGAACTCCGTCAGGGACGACAGGACGACGTCCGCGCCCGCCTCGCGGAGTTCTGCCGCGTCGCACGGGCCCGTGGTGACCGCGACCGACAGGGCGCCGGCGGTGCGGGCGCCGCGTACGTCCCCGGTGTGGTCGCCGACGTAGATGTGGGCGCCGTGCTCGCGCAGGGCGTGGCCCTTCGCCTCGGCCCACAGGCCGCCGATGACCGCGTCGGGGTCGATGCCGAGGTGGGCCATGTGGAGTTCCGCGCTCGGCTGGTACTTGGCGGTGACGACTATCGTCCGGCCGCCCCGTTCACGGATCGCCGCGAGCGACTCCCGGGCGCCCGGGAGCGCGGGGCTGGGGGCGATGGCGTATGTGGGGTAGATCTCGCGGTAGCGGTCGGCGGTCGCCGCCACCTTGTCGGCGGGGAACCAGTTCCGCAGCTCCTCGTCGACCGGCGGGCCGAGCCTGCTCACCACCAGATCGGCGTCGATCGGCGTCCCCGTTTCGGCGGAAAGCGCCAGGTAGGCGGCCTTGATGCCGGGCCGGGTGTCGAGGAGCGTCATGTCGAGGTCGAAGCCGACCGTCAGGGGGTGTGAGGACATGACGTCCATTGTCCGTGGGGGCGTTCGTCGCTCCGGCGCCGGTGCGGCCTTCGGGCCCGAAAGGGCGGTGCTTAGACTTAGCCAAGCCTTACCTTTGCACCGTTCGCGCCACTTGTTCTTGGCCACTTGCTCGTCACCACTCGATTGGGTCCGATGTCAGCCGCCGCACCTCGCCGCTCCAGACGCGCACTCGCGACGGCGGCGGCCGTCGTGGCGCTGCTCGTGGCGGTACTCCTCAGCCTGGCCGTGGGGGCCCGCTCCATACCCCCGTCCGAAGTGTTCGACGTCCTGCTGCACGGCGGGCACTCCGACAACGCCGAAGTCATCCGGAACATGCGCGTGCCGCGCACCCTGATCGGGCTGATGGTCGGCGCCGCGCTGGCCATCGCGGGCACGGTGCTCCAGGGCATCACCCGTAACCCCATCGCCGACCCCGGCATCCTCGGCATCAGCCAGGGCGCCTCGGTGGGTGTGGTGCTGGCCATCGCGTACGCCGGGGTCCACAGCCTTACGGGGTACGTGTGGTTCGGCTTCGCGGGGGCGGCGATCGCCTCCGTCGCCGTGTACGCGATCGCGTCGAGCGGGCGCGGCGGTGCCACGCCCGTGAAGCTCGCGCTGGGCGGCGCCGCCATCAACGCGCTGCTGGTGTCGGTGGTCTCGGCGGTGCTGACGACCAAGGCGTCCGCGCTGGACGAGTTCCGCTTCTGGCAGGTCGGCTCGATCGCCGGGCGCGAGGCCGAGGTGGCGCAGCAGATCTGGCCGTTCCTGCTGGTGGGGATCCTGCTCGTGCTTTCCGTCGCGCGGGGGCTCGACGCGCTGGCGCTCGGCGAGGACGTCGCGAAGGGGCTCGGGCAGAACGTCGCGGCGGTCCGGGTCGTCGGCGGAATCGGGGCCACGGTGCTGACCGGTGCCGGAGTCGCGGCGGCCGGGCCGATCGCGTTCATCGGGCTGGCCGTACCGCACATCGCCCGCGCGGTCGTCGGCTCCGACCACCGCTGGGTGCTGCCGATGGCGGCGCTGATCGGGCCCGTGATGCTGCTGGTGTCGGATGTGATCGGCCGCGTCCTCTTCCCGCCGAGCGAGGTCCCGGCGGGTGTGATGACGGCGCTGATCGGGGTGCCGTTCCTGGTCGCCCTCGTACGCCGGAAGGCGGTGCCCGCATGAGTGCCGGTACGAAGGTCCGGGCGGAGGTCCGGGTGCGGCCCTCCGGGTACCAGGTCGTACGGATCGGGGCGCGGGGCCGGTTCCTGCTGCACCGGCGGGCGAGCCTGGTCGCCGCCGCGCTCGTCGTGCTGCTGGCCGCCGTCTGTGTCGCGTACCTCTGCGTCGGCGAGAGCTTCGTCGCGCCCGGCGAGGTCGTGAAGGTGGTGCTGGGGCAGCCGTCCCCGGACGAGCTGGTCGTCGGCACGCTGCGGCTGCCGCGGATGACCGTGGGGCTGCTGGTCGGCGTGGCCTTCGGGATCGCCGGTGCGCTGATCCAGACCGTCGCCCGCAACCCCCTCGCCAGCCCCGACATCATCGGCATCAGCCAGGGCGCGAGCGCGCTCACGGTCGGCGCGATGACCTTCGGCATCACCTCGTACACCGTGCTGCCGTACCTCTCCGTCATCGGCGGGGTGGCCGCGGCTGCGCTGGTGTACGTCTTCGCCTGGCGCGGCGGGCTGCACGCCACCCGCTTCGTCCTCATCGGCATCGGCTTCGCCATCGCGCTGCGCTCGGTCACCACGCTGTTCCTGACGAAGGGCGACTACCTCGTCGCCCAGCAGGCCCAGATCTGGATGACCGGCTCGCTCAACGGGCGCGGCTGGGCCGAGGCGGCGCCGATCGGCTGGACGCTGCTGCTCCTGCTGCCCGCCGTGCTGTGGGCCGCCCGCGCCCAGCGCTCCGTCTCGATGGACGACGACACCGCGACCGCGCTCGGGGTGCGGCTGGGGCGGGTACGGCTGGGTCTGGTCGCGCTCGGCGTGATCCTGGCGTCCGTGGCGACCGGCACGGCCGGGCCGGTCGACTTCGTGGCGCTGCTCGCCCCGCAGATCGCCCGCCGGTTGACCCGCACCGCGCAGATCCCGCTGCTCTGCTCGGCGCTGCTCGGCGCGGTGATCGTGGTGTTCGCGGACCTGCTGGCGCGCAGGCTCTTCTCGCCCACCGAGCTGCCGGTGGGCGTACTGACGGCGGCGGTCGGCGCCCCGTATCTGATCTGGCTGATCATCCGCGGTCAGCGTGGCGGTCGCGGCCGTAGTGGAGGCACAGCATGAGTTCGACCCCGATGTCCGGCACCACGGTTGCCGGGACGGCATCGACCGGCTCCGCCGCGGCGACGGCCGGCCGGCTCGGCGCGCGGGAGCTGACGCTCGCGTACGAGGACCGCACCGTCGTCGAGGCACTGGACCTCGACATCCCGGACGGACGGGTCACGGTCATCGTCGGCCCGAACGCCTGCGGCAAGTCGACCACCCTGCGCGCGCTCGGCCGGCTCCTGAAGCCGCGCGGCGGGGCCGTGCTCCTCGACGGCACCGAGCTGTCGAAGATCCCCACCCGGAAGATCGCCCAGTCGATCGGGCTGCTGCCGCAGACCCCGGTGGCCCCGGAGGCGATCACCGTCAGCGACCTCGTCGCCCGCGGGCGCCAGCCGCACCAGCACTGGTGGCAGCAGTGGTCGGACGAGGACGAGCGGGCGGTGACGGAAGCGATGGAGCGTACGGATGTCACCGCGCTCGGCGACCGGTCCGTGGACGAGCTGTCCGGCGGTCAGCGCCAGCGGGTCTGGATCGCGATGGCGCTCGCCCAGGAGACCGATCTGCTGCTGCTCGACGAGCCGACCACGTACCTCGACATCGCCCATCAGGTGGAGGTCCTGGACCTGGTGCGCCGGTTCACCGCCCCGGCGGCGGACGGCACCCGCGGCCGGACCGTCGTCACCGTGCTCCACGACCTGAACCAGGCCGCCCGGTACGCGGACCACCTGGTCGCCATGAAGGCGGGCCGGATCGTCGCCGAGGGCGACCCGAAGGACATCGTCACGGCCGATCTCGTACGCGAGGTCTTCGGCCTGGAGGCGGTGATCGTCCCGTGCCCGGTGACGGGTTCGCCGCTCGTGGTGCCGGGTGCGCCGTGGCAGGCCGATACGGGTTCGTGAGCCCGCGCGCGTCCCCACTTCCAACTGCCGGCTCCTGACTCCTGACTCCTGACTCCTGACTCCTACGAAAGGCATCCCATGGCCCTCTCCGTCCGTGGTCCCGTCCGCCGCCGCGGTCTCGCTCTCGGCGCCCTCTCGCTGGCCGGCGCGCTCACGCTCGCCGCCTGCGGTTCGTCCGACTCCGGCTCCGCCTCCGAGGACGGCGGTTCCGCCGCCGCGAAGACCCACACCGTCAAGACGGCCATGGGCGATGTCGAGGTCCCGGTGGACCCCAAGCGCGTCGTGGTGCTGGACACCGGTGAGCTCGACTCCGCGCTGACCCTCGGCGTGCAGCCGGTCGGCGCGACGCACTCGGCGTCGGAGGACGGCTTCCCCTCGTACCTGCCGGCGGACCGGACCAAGGGCATCAAGGAGGTGGGCGAGATCGCCAACCCCGACCTGGAGACCGTCGCCTCGCTGAAGCCGGACCTGATCCTCACCTCCAAGGTCCGTGACGGCGACCGTTACGAGCAGCTGAAGGCGATCGCCCCGACCGTGATGACGGAGTCCACCGGAACGGCCTGGAAGGAGAACTTCCAGCTGCACGCGGAGGCGCTCGGCAAGCAGGCCGAGGCGAAGAAGGCCGTCGCCGAGTACGACGCCCACGTCGCGAAGGTGACCGAGGCGGTAGGCGGCAAGGAGAAGGCCGCCGCCACCGAGGTCAACTTCGTCCGCTTCGTCGAGGGTGCCGACATCCGCATCTACGGCAAGCAGAACTACATCGGCTCGATCCTCGCCGACCTGGGCATGGGCCGTCCCGCGATCACCGACAAGGCCAAGGACGGCTTCTCGTACGACGTGTCGCCCGAGAAGATCGACCTCGCTGACGCGGACGTCGTCTTCACGTCGACGTACGGCGACCCGGCGAAGGCGGGGACGACGAAGACGATGAACAGCGGCCTGTGGAAGGGGCTGAAGGCGTCCAAGGACGGCAAGGTCTTCAAGGTCGACGACCGGCTGTGGATCGCGGGCATCGGCTACACCGCCGCCGACAAAATCCTCGACGAGTTCCAGGCGAAGATGACCGGCTGACGTTCATTCATTTCGGCTGACGTCCGCTCATTTCGAGCACCGCCGCCCGGCCGTCACGTCCGTGGCCTCCGCGACCGCCACACCAGGTAGAGCGCGGAGGCGACGGCCGCCCCGCGCACCACCCACGGCCACATCTCGCCGATCGCGTCGCTCATCTGCCCGGCCCCGATGGGCTCGCCCCACCGGCCGTCGGTCCTGCCCCACAGCCAGACCAGCGCACCCGCCGCGACCACGCCCGGCAGCCCCATCGCGGCCCACTTCGCCTCCGCGCGGGACAGCGTGCGCGAGCTGTACGCGAGGAGCCAGCCGCCCGCCAGGGCCGGCCAGGACCCCGTCACGGCGCCCGCCACCAGCAGCACGGCGGCGAGCAGCAGCAGCGGGTGGGAAACGCCGTGGCCGCCCGCCCCGCGCTCGCGCGGCGCACGGCGGCCGAGCCGCAGAAGCCGGCGGCGGCGCGGCGCCTCCTCCTCCGCTTCCCCCGCTGCTCCCTCTTCCTCCGCGTCCGCCGCGTCCTGCTCGTCCCGCTCCTCGTCCTGCGCCGCGCGCGGGCGCGGCACCGTGTCCCGGGGCGGCGGCGGCTTCATCATGTCCGGGATCTCGACGCCGCCGACGAACCCGGGCACATCGACTCCGGCACCGAACGGCCCCGGTTCGACCCGCCACCAGTCGGCCTCGCTCCCGGACGGCCCCAGTTCGTCCGTACCGGCCATGTGCGGCGGCGACGGCACCCGGCCGGCCGGCGCGGCGGGCGCTTCCGGCGCGGCGGGTCCGGGCTCCTGCGGCCGCGACGCGCCCTTGCCGGAACTGTCTTTGCCGTCCTTCCGGAGCATCCCCTTGCGCGGGCGGGGAATGCCGCGCCCTTCGTCCGCCGCGGGCTCCGGCCGCCCCGCGAGCTCCACCGTCCCGTCGCCCGACGCGGCCGCGGCGGCCACCAGTTCGTCGGGTTCGCCGAGCCTCCCGATGATGCGGCGGACCGCCGCCGGACTGTCCCCGGACTGCTTTCCGCGCTGCCGGTCGATCTCGCCCCGGAGCGTCGAGACCAGCCTCATCCGGGCGGCCGAGGACAGTTGTTGCTGCTGTGCCAGGTCCCCGACCCGGCTCAGATAGTCGTAGACCAGCTGGTCGCTCTCGATCCCCACGCGATCGTTCCCCTCTACCGCCCTGCACCGACGGTAGCGCCCTGAGAGCCTCTCAGGCCTGCCCGGAGCGACTACCGTGGGACGGATGGGGATGACCACACCACCGCGGACGCTCGCCGAAGCGCTCCGGGCCCGGGACGACGAGTCGTTGGCCGGGCTGCTGAGCGCCCGCCCCGATCTCCTCAACCCGGTGCCCGGCGACATCACCCAGCTCGCGACGAGGGCCGGCACCCGCGCCTCCGTCGTACGCGCGCTGGAGCACCTCGACAAGTTCGCCCTGCAGACCGCCGAGGCGCTCGCGGTGGCCGCCGACCCCGCCCCGTACGGAACTCTGCTCGGCCTGCTCACCGGCGACGGCCGGGACGACGGCGAGCACCGCGGCGACGCGGGGTCGGCGATCACCGACGCGCTGCCCGGCGCCCTGGCCACGCTGCGCGAACAGGCCCTGGTCTGGGGCGAGGACGAGCGGCTGCGGCTGGTGCGCACGGCGCGCGAGATCCTCGCGCCGTCCCCGCAGCACGCCTCCCCCACCGGTCTCGGGCCGACCGTCGCCGAGGCGACCTCCGGCATGTCCCCGGGACGACTCCAGGAGATCCTGGCCTCGGCCGGGCTGCCCGCCACGCACGACCCGGTCTCCGCCGTGACCGCCCTGTCCGCGCTCTTCACCGACCGGGCCAGGATGGGCGAGCTGCTGGACTCCGCCCCGGCCGAGGCCCTGTCCGTGCTGGACCGGCTGGTGTGGGGGCCGCCGTACGGGGAGGTGACCCCGAACCCCACTCCGCCCGTGAAGTGGCTGCGCGACCACGGGCTGCTGCTGCCGGTGTCGACCCGCACCGTGGTGCTGCCCCGCGAGGCCGCCCTGCATCTGCGGGCGGGACGCGCCCACCGCGTGCCGGAGCCGCGGCCACCGGCCGTGGAGGCGGTCGCCAACCGCGATCCACAGGCTGTGGACAGCGCCGCGGCCGGTCAGGCGCTGCTGGCCGTGAACACCGTCGAGGAGCTGCTGAAGAGCTGGAACGGCGGCGGGCCCCCGATACTGCGGGCCGGCGGGCTCAGCGTCCGCGAGCTGAAGAAGGCCGCCACCGCACTGGAGGTCCCCGAGCCGGTCGCGGCGTTCTGGGTCGAACTCGCCTACGCGGCCGGGCTGCTGGCCTCCGACGGGGAGGCCGACGAGCGGTACGCGCCGACGCCCGCGTACGACGACTGGGCCGACCTCCCCGCCCAGGAACGCTGGACGCACCTCGCCACCGCCTGGCTCGCCGCCACCCGCACCCCGGGCCTGGTCGGCGGCCAGGACGCCAAGGGCCGGGCCCTGTCCGCTCTGGGCCCCGAACTCGACCGCTCCGCCGCCCCGGAGGTACGCCACCGGGTCCTCGCCCTCCTCGCCGGCCTGGAACCCGGCACCGCCCCCGACCCGGAGACCGTCCTGGCCCGGCTGCGCTGGGAACGCCCCCTGCGCGGCGAGCGCGCCGCGGCCGGGGACACCACGGATCTGCGGTCCCGGATCGCCCTGTGGACGCTCAACGAGTCCGAGCTCCTCGGCATCACCGGCCGCGGCGCGCTCGCCGCGCACACCCGCGCCCTCCTCGACGCCGGACCGGCCGAGGCCGCCGCGCTGCTCGCGCCGCTCATCCCCGAGCCGCTGGACCACGTGCTGCTCCAGGCCGACCTGACGGCCGTCGCCCCCGGCCCGCTGGAACGCCCCCTGGCCGACATGCTCTCCGCCCTCGCGGACATCGAGTCGAAGGGCGGCGCGACGGTCTACCGCTTCACCCCCGGCTCCGTGCGCCGTGCCCTGGATGCCGGGCAGTCCGCGGCCGACCTGCACGCCTTCCTCGCCGCCCACAGCCGCACACCCGTCCCGCAGCCGCTCAGCTACCTCATCGACGACATCGCCCGCCGCCACGGCCACCTCCGGATCGGTGCCGCCTCCTCGTACGTGCGCTGCGACGACGAGGCCGTGCTGAACGAGATCCTGGCCGACAAGCGCTCGGCCACCCTGCGGCTGCGCCGCCTCGCACCGACCGTCCTGGCCGCCCAGGTCGACCCGGCGTCCCTGCTGGAGGGGCTGCGCGACATGGGGTACGCCCCGGCCGCCGAGTCCGCCGAGGGCGACGTCCTGATCACCCGCGCGGGCGCCCGCCGCACCCCGCCCCGCACCGCACCGGTCCCCGTTCCCGAGGGCCCTCCGGTGCCGGACGCCACCCTGCTCGGTGCGGCGGTCCGGGCGATCCGGGCCGGGGACACGGCCGCCACGGTGGTCCGCAAGGACGCCCCGGAGTCCCCCGACGCCCCCGCGGCCACGTCCGGCGCCCTGCCCCGTACGACCTCCGCCGAGACCCTCGCCACCGTCCAGGCCGCCGCGATGACCGGTTCGGCGCTCTGGATCGGCTACGTGAACGCGGACGGGGCCGCCAGCCAGCGCGTCATCGCCCCGGTCCGGGTCGAGGGCGGCTTCGTCACGGCGTACGACCACACGGCGGACGAGGTCCGCACGTACCCGCTGCACCGCATCACCGGCGTCGCGGAACTGGCGGACGACCAGACGGCGTGAGGCCGGGGCGCGTCCCCGCCCCCGTCCCGTCGCGGCAGTGCGTGCGAATCGGGGGCGGGCCGGCTGTTCGACGGGCAGACTCTGGCGTGTCCACGACGCTGGAGGGGGATGTCATGCGACGCACCGATGCGGCCAGGCAGCTGGGGGGATTCGTCCGTGAGCACCGTACCGACGGGGGAAGAAGGCTGCGGCAGGCCGGAATCCTGCTCGTCGTCGGAGCGGCGGGCATGGCCTTCGGGATACCGGTGACCATCGCGTCGATCGGCACCACCGACGGGGCTCCGCAGCTGGCCGGACTGCTGCTCGGCGTCGGGCTGGTGGGGCTGGGCCTGGGGATCTGGCGGCTGGTCCAGGGCTTCCGTACCCGTGAGCAGAGCTTCGACGTCCACGAGCGGGGGCTGACCCACCGGGTGGCGGGCACCGCCACCCTGATCCCGTGGCAGGACATCGCGTCCGTCGGCGCGCACGGCGACGACGGCCGGCCGCTGGCCGAGGCCCGTGGCATGGGCTTCACCTGCAACATCACGCTGACCGACGGACGCACGATCCGCGTCGACACCTTCACCGAGGACGCCAAACAACTGGCGGTGACCGCCCACCGCGCCGTACACCTGGGCCAGTTCCCCGAAGGACGCGGCCACCGCCGGACGGACTGACTGGCAGACGGGTCCGTACTCGGCACGACCGAGCCCGTACCCGGCACGACCGCGCCCGCATGCGGCACACTGGACGTTTGGCCGCATCCGTGGCCGCACCCCGCAGAAAGGGCCGACGCGCGTGACCGGACCCCTCATCGTCCAGAGCGACAAGACGCTGCTCCTCGAAGTCGACCACGACCAGGCCGACGCCTGCCGTCGTGCCATCGCGCCCTTCGCCGAGCTGGAGCGAGCGCCCGAGCACATCCACACCTACCGGCTGACCCCGCTCGGGCTGTGGAACGCGCGGGCCGCCGGGCACGACGCCGAGCAGGTCGTCGACGCGCTCGTGCAGTACTCGCGCTATCCCGTTCCGCACGCGCTGCTCGTCGACATCGCCGAGACGATGGCCCGGTACGGCCGTCTCACCCTGTCCAAGCACCCGGTCCACGGCCTGGTGCTGACCTCCACCGACCGGCCCGTGCTGGAGGAGATCCTCCGCTCGAAGAAGGTGCAGCCGCTGGTCGGGGCGCGGATCGACCCGGACACCGTGGCGGTGCACCCGTCCGAGCGCGGTCAGATCAAGCAGACACTGCTGAAGCTGGGCTGGCCGGCCGAGGACCTCGCCGGTTACGTGGACGGCGAGGCGCACCCCATCGATCTCGCCGAGGACGGCTGGGCGCTGCGGCCGTACCAGAAGCAGGCCGTCGAGGGGTTCTGGCACGGCGGCTCGGGTGTCGTCGTACTGCCCTGCGGTGCGGGCAAGACGCTGGTCGGGGCCGGAGCGATGGCCCAGGCCAAGGCGACCACGCTGATCCTGGTGACGAACACCGTCTCGGCCCGGCAGTGGAAGCACGAGCTGGTGAAGCGGACCTCGCTGACCGAGGACGAGATCGGCGAGTACAGCGGTACCCGCAAGGAGATCCGGCCGGTCACCATCGCCACGTACCAGGTGCTGACGACCCGTCGCAAGGGCGTCTACCCGCACCTGGAGCTGTTCGACTCCCGCGACTGGGGGCTGGTGATCTATGACGAGGTGCATCTGCTGCCCGCGCCCGTCTTCAAGTTCACCGCCGATCTCCAGGCCCGGCGGCGGCTCGGCCTCACGGCGACGCTGGTGCGTGAGGACGGCCGCGAGTCGGACGTCTTCTCGCTGATCGGGCCCAAGCGGTTCGACGCGCCGTGGAAGGAGATCGAGGCGCAGGGCTACATCGCGCCGGCCGACTGCGTCGAGGTGCGGGTCAATCTGACGGACTCGGAGCGCCTCGCGTACGCGACCGCCGAGGCCGAGGAGAAGTACCGGTTCTGCGCGACGACCGCGACGAAGCGGAAGGTGACGGAGGCGCTGGTGCGCAAGCACCGCGGCGAGCAGACCCTGGTCATCGGGCAGTACATCGACCAGCTCGACGAGCTGGGTGAGCACCTGAACGCCCCGGTGATCAAGGGCGAGACGAGCAACGCCCAGCGCGAGAAGCTCTTCGACGCGTTCCGGGAGGGCGAGCTCAGCGTCCTGGTCGTCTCGAAGGTCGCGAACTTCTCCATCGACCTGCCGGAGGCGACCGTCGCCATCCAGGTGTCGGGGACGTTCGGCTCGCGCCAGGAGGAGGCGCAGCGCCTGGGCCGGGTGCTGCGGCCGAAGGCGGACGGGCACGAGGCGCGGTTCTACTCGGTGGTCGCGCGCGACACGATCGACCAGGACTTCGCGGCGCACCGCCAGCGCTTCCTGGCCGAGCAGGGGTACGCGTACCGGATCGTGGACGCGGACGAGCTGCTGACGGACAGCTGAGGCCGATGGCCGGTCCGCGCACGCGGACCGGCCACGTCCTGACCGGGTCAGCCGCCGAGCGTCAGGAGCAGGGCCAGGCCGCCCACCGCCGTCAACCCCGGCAGCACGGCGATCGCCGCCGCACACCGGCGGGCGGTGGTCCAGCGGGGACGCCACGGCAGCACCCAGGCGATGACCAGGGCGAGGGGCGTGATGAACGGGGCCGCGTACAGCCCGTAGCCCATGAGGCTCAGCGGAACCGTGATGCCCGAGGAGCAGTCGTCCGGGCCGCAGCTGTCGGTGGCCATCGCCGCGAAGCCGATGGCGAACATGCCGAAGCAGGTCAGGTAGAAGGAAAGGACCGTCGCGATCGTGGGGGCGACCCAGGCGTTCGGGCTGTGCGCGGGGACGACGGTACCGGCGGGGCCGACGAGGGTGGGACGCATCACGTGGACGTGGCTGTTCTCCATGCCGCTACCCAACCGCGGGGCAGGCCCGGTCCACCTCCGGTCGGATACTCACACCGGCAAGGTTCCGGGTACTCAGTGCTCGTGGCGGCGGACGCCCGCCTCCTCCGCGTACTCGCCGAGCACGAGCACGCCGAACGCGGCGCGGGCGAAGACCTTGACGGCGCGGACCGCGTCGCCGAGACGGTGGGGGCGGTGGTGACCGGTGGCCGCGGTCGCGCCGTGCGCGGGGCCGGTCCTGCGGCGGTTCAGAAGGACTGTGCTCATGTCTTCCATGGTCCTGCGCCCGGCCGGTACGGGCATCGGCCCGCGGGCTGAATCAGGCGGGGGCGCGGGTGGACCCACGGGCGAACCCGCGGTGGTCCGGGTAGGTCTGCGGTCGCATGCCGTCCCCTACGGGATGGACCCGGCGATGGACCCGGCGGCGGGATCAATGTTCCCGGTGGTAATTCGTTCGCCCTCGGCGGCCTCAGTCTATACAATCGCCGGTCTGCCCGCCTCCCGCACCGTGGTACCGGCAGCGGCCCGCGAGGGCCCGCCGGCAGCCGGGGGAGCGCCGCCGACCGGACGGAAACCGGCCGACAGCCGTACGCGCACCTGCTGCGCGTACCCGTGATCGATCCCCGAGCGGACCGCATCGCCCCGAGCACCGTCCGGGGGCCGGATGCGGTCCGCCGTCCTGCGTTGAACAGCCGGAGGCAACACCGTGCCCGCGCACGAACACGAGAGCGACACCACCAACGACCCGCTGGCTCGCGAACGCGCCCATCTCACCGCGTCCCGCGCCGCGCTGCGCGCCATGCGCGAGGACGCCCAGGCCCTGGACATCCGCGATGTCACCGCGAACTGGGTCAACGCGGCAGTACTTCAGGCCCAGATCGACGAGCGCATCAAGTCGCTCGCCGATCTCGCCCACACCCCGCTCTTCTTCGGGCGCCTGGACTATCTGCACCGGGTCGGTGCCGATCAGGCCGAAGGGGCGGAGGGCGAGCAGTTCTACATCGGGCGCCGCCATGTCCACGATGCCGACGGCGACCCGATGGTCATCGACTGGCGCGCACCCGTCTCGCAGCCGTTCTACCGGGCCTCCAAGAAGGACCCCCAGGACGTGGGGCAGCGCCGCCGGTTCGGCTACACCGGCGGCGAGCTGACCGCGTACGAGGACGAGCACCTCACCGATCCCGCCGAGGCCGAGCAGACGAGCAAGCTCCTCCAGGCGGAGATCGAGCGGCCGCGCGTCGGTCCTATGCGGGACATCGTCGCGACGATCCAGCCGGAACAGGACGAGATCGTCCGCAGCGAGCTCGGCGGAACGGTCTGTGTGCAGGGTGGTCCCGGCACCGGCAAGACGGCCGTGGGCCTGCACCGGGTGGCATATCTGCTGTACGCGCACCGCGAGCGGCTGGCCCGTACCGGCACGCTGGTCATCGGGCCGAACCGGTCCTTCCTCCAGTACATCGAGCAGGTGCTGCCGGCCCTCGGCGAGCTGGCGGTGCAGCAGGCGACCGTCGACGATCTGGTGACGGCCGGCATCGAGGTGCGCGGCACGGACCCGGCGGCCGCCGCCGTCGTCAAGGGCGACGCCCGGATGGCCGAGGTGCTGCGGCGGGCGATCCGTTCGCATGTGACGCCCCCGGTGGAGCCGGTCGTGGTGGTGCGCGGTTCGCGGCGCTGGCGGGTGCCCGCGTACGAGGTCGCGGAGATGGTCGACGAGCTGCTGGCCCGCGACATGCGGTACGGCTCCGCCCACGAAGCGCTTCCGCAGCGCATCGCGCACGCCGTCCTGGTCCGGATGGAGGAGGCGGGCGAGGCCCCGGACGACCGGGTGCAGAACGCGGTGGCCCGCAACCCCGCGGTGAAGGCTGCCGTGAAGGCGATCTGGCCGGCCGTCGACCCGGCGAAGCTGGTGCTGCGGCTGCTGTCCGACGCGGAGTTCCTGGCCGCTCATGCCCAGGGGCTGCTCACCGAGGACGAGCAGAAGGCGATCCTGTGGACGAAGCCTGCCCGGAGCGTGAAGTCGGCGAAGTGGTCGGCGGCGGACGCGGTGCTGATCGACGAGGCGAACGACCTGGTGGCGCGGACGCACTCGCTCGGCCATGTGGTGCTCGACGAGGCGCAGGACTTGTCCCCCATGCAGTACCGGGCGGTGGGCCGCCGCTGCACGACCGGTTCGGCGACGGTCCTCGGCGACCTGGCGCAGGGCACGACGCCGTGGTCGACGGAGAGCTGGGCTCAGGCGCTGCACCATCTCGGCAAGTCGGACGCGGTGGTGGAGGAGCTGACGGCGGGCTTCCGTGTGCCGCGCGAGGTGATCGCGTACGCCTCGCGGCTGCTGCCGGTGATCTCGCCGGGCCTCGCGGCGGTGGAGTCGGTGCGAGAGTCGCCGGGTTCGCTGGAGGTACGGGCGGTGGCCGGTCCGGCGGAGCTGGACGCGGCGGTGCTGGCGGAGTGCGAGGAGTCCCTGAAGCGGGAGGGTTCGATCGGCCTGATCGCGGCCGACGCCCGGATCCCCGCGCTGGCCGCGGCGCTGACCGCGGCGGGCCACGCGTACCTCTCCCCCGGCGAGGAGACGACCGCCGAGTCCCGGCTGACCCTGGTCCCGGCGTCGCTGGCGAAGGGCCTGGAGTACGACTACGTGGTACTGGACGAGCCGGCCGCGGTGGTCGACGGCGAACCGGACGAACGCACGGGCCTGCGCCGGTTGTACGTGGCGCTGACGCGAGCGGTGTCGGGGCTGACGGTGGTGCACGCGGCGGAGTTGCCGGACGAGCTGCGCCCGTAATCCCCTCCGGCGCCAGTGGGGCGGGGGTCCGGGGGCAGAGCCCCTCGCACCCCCGCCCCACCTCCGCTACGCGTCGAGCACCGCTCGCCACTCCCGCACCGCCGCCGCGTCCACCGGCCCCGACCACCCGTGCGGACGCGCCGCACCGCCGATGTGCACCGCGTCGATGCCCGCGGCCAGCAGCTCCGGCAGGTGTTCGAGCCGCAGCCCGCCGCCCACCAGGATCTGCGGCTCGTAACCGGGCTCGCCCTGGCGCGCCGCCTCCACCAGCAGCGTCGGGATGCCGTCGTCGACACCCTTGGGCGAGCCGGCGGTGAGGTACGTGTCCAGGCCGGGCAGGTCCGCCAGCTGCTTGCGCAGGGCGTCCCGGTCGACGGCCCGGTCGATCGCGCGGTGGAAGGTCCAGCGGCAGCCGTCCAGCTCGGCGACGAGCCGTTCGACGGCGACCAGGTCCGGGTGGCCCTCTGCGTCGAGGAAGCCGAGCACGAATTCCTCGGCGCCCGCCGCGCGCAGCTCGCGCGCCTTCGCCACCAGCACCTCGATGTCGCCGGCCGCGAAGCCGTCGGCCACCCTGAGCATCACCCGCAGCGGAATGTCCACCGCCGCCCGGATCTCCGCGAAGGTCGCACAGGACGGGGTCAGGCCGTCCGACGCCATGTCGGTGACCAGCTCAAGCCGGTCCGCACCACCCGCCTGGGCGGCGATCGCGTCCTCGGCATCGAGAGCGATCACCTCCAGGACTGCACGGTTGCTCATGGGCCCCATCCTCCAGGAAGCATCAATAGGTCTAGTCCAATGGCCAGCCTACGGGTCGGTACACCGAGGATGCAGCCTCAATGCCAGCCGAAGATACGTGAGGTCAGCCGCACATCGGGTGATCGAACGATCACGACGCGGATCCGGCGGCACATCCGCCCTTGCGTTTCATAGGGGAGGGGGGTATACCTGAACCAGCAATACATACCCCCCAGGGGTATCAACTCACCGCCAGGGAGGACATCGTGTCCGCGCACACCGCCACAACCGGCACCGGTACCGCCACCGGCACCGCCGCAGAGGTCGAGCTCGCGATCGGCGGCATGACCTGCGCCTCCTGCGCGGCCCGTATCGAGAAGAAGCTCAACCGGATGGACGGCGTCGAGGCCACCGTCAATTACGCCACCGAGAAGGCCAAGGTCAGCTACCGGGGCGAGGACATCTCCGTACAGGACCTGATCGCCACCGTCGAGAAGACCGGCTACACCGCGCACGAGCCCGCTCCCCCGGCGCGCACCGCCGAGGAGGGCGCCGCCGCCGGTGCCGGCGAGGCCGACGAGCTGCGGCCCCTGCGGCAGCGGCTGCTGACGGCCGTCGCGCTCGCCGTGCCGGTGATCGCGATGTCGATGATCCCGGCGCTCCAGTTCGACTACTGGCAGTGGCTCTCGCTGACGCTGACGGCCCCGGTCGTCACGTACGCCGCCTGGCCGTTCCACAAGGCCGCGTTCACCAACGCCCGGCACGGCGCGGCGACGATGGACACGCTGATCTCGGTCGGCACCACGGCCGCGTTCCTCTGGTCGCTGTGGGCGCTGTTCTTCGGCACGGCGGGCATGGTCGGCATGACGCACCCGTTCGAGCTGACCATCGGGCGGAGCGACGGCGCGGGCAACATCTATCTGGAGGCCGCCGCCGGAGTCACCGCCTTCATCCTGGCCGGGCGCTACTTCGAGGCCCGGTCCAAGCGGAAGGCGGGCGCGGCCCTCAAGGCACTGCTCGAACTCGGCGCCAAGGAGGTCACCGTGTTGCGCGATGGCCGCGAGGTGACCGTACCGACCTCCGACCTCCAGGTCGGGGACCGTTTCCTGGTCCGTCCCGGCGAGAAGATCGCCACCGACGGCACCGTCGTCGAGGGTGCCTCGGCCGTGGACGCGTCGATGCTGACCGGCGAGTCCGTGCCCGTGGAGGTCGGCGTCGGCGACTCCGTCACCGGGGCGACGCTCAACGCGGGCGGCCGGCTCGTCGTGGAGGCCACCCGGATCGGCGCCGACACCCAGCTGGCCAGGATGGCGAAGCTCGTCGAGGACGCCCAGAACGGCAAGGCGGCGGCCCAGCGCCTCGCGGACCGGATCTCCGCCG
This sequence comes from Streptomyces sp. NBC_00376, assembly GCF_036077095.1. Lineage (NCBI taxonomy): Bacteria > Bacillati > Actinomycetota > Actinomycetes > Kitasatosporales > Streptomycetaceae > Streptomyces > Streptomyces sp. NBC_00376. The sequence continues at coordinate 3,917,453 of NZ_CP107960.1, forward strand.
TCTTCGTACCCGTCGTCATAGCCCTGGCGCTCGGCACGCTCGGCTTCTGGCTCGGCAACGGCGGGGGCCTGACCGCCGCGTTCACCGCCGCCGTGGCCGTACTGATCATCGCCTGCCCCTGCGCCCTGGGCCTGGCCACCCCCACCGCCCTCATGGTCGGCACCGGACGCGGCGCCCAGCTCGGCATCCTGATCAAGGGCCCCGAGGTCCTGGAGACCACCCGCCGCGTCGACACGATCGTCCTCGACAAGACCGGCACCGTCACCACCGGCCGCATGACCCTCCTCGGCGTCCACACCGCCGACAACACCACCGAGACCGACGTACTGCGCCTCGCCGGCGCCCTGGAGCACGCCTCCGAACACCCCATCGCCCAGGCCGTCGCCGCCGGAGCCGCCGAACGCACCGGCACCGCCCTCCCCACCCCCGAGGACTTCGCCAACATCGCCGGACTCGGCGTCCAGGGCATCGTCGAGGGCCACGCCGTCCTCGTCGGCCGCGAGCAGCTGCTCGCCGAGTGGGAGATCCACCTCCCCGTGGAGCTGGCCCGGCGCAAGGCCGAGGCGGAGGCCGCGGGCCGGACGGCCATCGCGGTGGCCTGGGACGGCGAGGCGCGGGCAGTGCTCGAAGTCGCCGACGCGGTGAAGGACACCAGCGCGGAGGCCATCGAGCGGCTGCGGGCCCTGGGCCTCACCCCGATCCTGCTGACCGGCGACAACCGGGCGGTGGCCGAGGCGGTCGCGGCCGAGGTCGGGATCGAGGAGGTGTACGCGGAGGTCATGCCGGAGGACAAGGTCGACGTAGTCAAGAAGCTCCAGGCCGAGGGCCGTTCGGTCGCCATGGTCGGTGACGGGGTCAACGACGCGGCCGCCCTCGCCCAGGCCGATCTGGGCCTGGCGATGGGGACCGGAACGGACGCCGCGATCGAGGCCGGCGACCTGACGCTGGTACGCGGCGACCTGCGGGCCGCGGCGGACGCCATCCGGCTGTCGCGCAAGACCCTCGGCACCATCCGTACGAACCTGTTCTGGGCCTTCGCCTACAACGTGGCCGCTCTGCCGCTCGCCGCGGCCGGGCTGCTCAACCCGATGATCGCGGGCGCCGCGATGGCCTTCTCGTCGGTCTTCGTGGTCGGCAACTCGCTGCGGCTGCGGGGATTCAAGGCTGCGGCGTAGGGGCGGGGCCCGGCCCTGCAGGCGGTCGGGCAACCATGGGGTAGGGGACCTCCCGAACACGGGAGGTCCCCTACCCCATCACCACGAACCGCATGCGCACCCCCGGCACTGCCTGTGCCGCCCCCGCCAGCGCGGCCTCCGGCACCACCCCCACCACCGGGTATCCCCCCGTCGTCGGATGGTCGTTGAGGAACACCACCGGCCGCCCGTCCGGCGGTATCTGGACGGCCCCCAGCACCATGCCCTCGCTCGGCAGCTCCCCCTCCCGCGCACGTTCCAGCGCGGGCCCCTCCGTCCGCAGCCCGATGCGGTTGCTGCGCGGCGACACCCTGTACGCGGCGGTGGCGAGAGTCCGCAGCGCGTCGTCCGTGAACCAGGCATGGCGTGGCCCCAGCCGGACCGGCAGGACGAGTTCGGTCGGCGCCCCCGGCCACGGCACGGCGTCCGGCACCGGCGGAACGGGTCCCGCAGGCGTCCCCAGCGGCTCCACGTCCCCGTCCCGCAGCGGCGCCGGTCCCAGCCCGGACAGCAGATCCGCCGAGCGACTGCCGAGCACCGGTTCCGGCGCCAGGCCGCCACGGAACGCCAGATAGCTCCGCAGACCGTCCTCAGCCGGACCGGCGTCCAGCACCGCTCCCGCCGGTACGGGAACGGGGACGCCCCATGCCACCGGTCGCCCGTCCACCGTGACGCGGCACGCGGCACCCCCCACCACGACCACCGTGGAACGTCTGGGCCGTACCCCGCACCCGGTGACCGTGGTCTCCAGTACCGCCGCGTCCTCCGTATTGCCGACCAGCCGGTTGGCGAGGCGGAGGGCCGGTGCGTCCAGTGCGCCGGCCCTCGGCACCCCGAGGTGTGCCCAGCCGACCCGCCCCTCGTCCTGCACGGTGGTCAGCGCCCCGGCCCGGACCACGTCGAGAGCGTCCGCCGTCTCGATCACTCCGCCGCCCCTGCCGCCCCGGCCACCCTTGTCGCCCCCACCGCCACGAACCGCACCCGCACGCCCGGCCTCAGCAACGCCGCCGGTTCCCGTGCCGGGTTCCACAGCTCCTCGGGGTCCGGCATCCGCCCGATGAGCTGCCACCCTCCGGGCGACGCGCGCGGATACACCCCGGCGTACGGCCCCGCAAGACCCACCGCCCCCGCCGGAACCTTCGTGCGCGGAGTCGCCCGCCGCGGCACATGAAGGTGACCTGGCAGACCGGTCAGATAGCCGAAGCCCGGCGCGAACCCACAGAACGCCACCCGGAACTCCGTACCGGCATGAACGCCCGGCACCTCGTCGGCGCCGACGCCCCACACCGTGGCGACCTCGTCGAGATCCGGCCCGTCGTAGACGACAGGGATCTCGACCGCGTCCCCGGCCCCACACCGCATCGGCGGTATCCGCCAGGAAGCGATTTCGCGGGCGAACCGCACCCGGGCCTGACGCGTATGGTCCGCGATGCCGTCGAGCAGCACGCTTCGCGCGCCAGGCACGACCTCCCTCATGACGGGCAGTTCGCCGCGCGCGCGGCGGCGCAACAGCTCGACGTGGAAGGCCTCGGCATGCTCGGCGGAGGACAGCTCGACGAGCAGCGCCTCCCGTCCGACGGGCAGCACCAGCACCTCGGCACCGAATCCGTCTCCGCTCACGCGTCGACGGGGAGAACGCAGTTCCCGAACCCTTCACCGAGGTCCGCGTCGAGATCCATCGAATGGGTTGGACTCGTCAGATCCATCACGGGCGCACACTAGCGATTACCTGATAATCCAACAATGGCTGATCCCGCTCGAACCGGAGCAGGAACGACCGTACGGGGACTGGCCGTTCGGCCGACCGTACAAGCATGTCGCTGAGCCCATCGGCACCGTCCCATCCCGGGCCAGGACCTTTCGCCAGGGTCGTCCCATGACCGACAGCTCGCGTGCGAACGGTGCCCCCCGACGGGGCAGACCGTAACGACGACTCCCTCCGTGAGCGCCGACGGGAGGCGCTCACCCGCGCCCGGGGCGGCGCCCCCGGGCGCGACCCGCTGCCGTGCGCCGCACCCCTCAGGGCCCGTCCGGCCGAGCACGGCCGGACAGGCGCTCGTCGTCGGGCGCCGGGCCCTGCAGCGACACCCGGACGGTGAGTCCCCCCTCGGGGTTGGGGGTCAGCGCCAGGTCCGCGTGGTGGGCGCGGACGATGCTGGCGACGATCGCCAGTCCGAGGCCGTGGCCGCGCCGTGCCGGGTCCGGCCCGGCCAGCCGCCCACCGCCCCTCAGGAACGGTTCGGTGAGCCGGTCGACGGTGCCGGACACCAGCGGTCCGGCGTTGGCGACGGTCAGGAGCGCGCGGCCGGGGCGCGCCGGGTCGGGGCCGGTGGTCAGGGTGAGCGTTCCGTCCGTGGGCAGGTTGTGCCGTACGGCGTTGTGGAGCAGGTTCACGACGAGCTGGCGCAGCAGGACGTCGTTGCCGGTGGCCGGGGCCGGGCGGATGTCGGTGGTCAGGGTGACGCCCCGCGCACCCGCCTCCTCGCGGACGGCGTCGACGGCTCCCCGGGCGGTGTCGGCGAGGTCGAGGCGCTGGGTGGCGGGCGAAGTGTGGTCGAGCGCGGAGAGTTCCAGCAGGGCATCGGTGATCTCGATGCCGCGTCGGTTGGTCTCGCTGAGCCGGGAGACGAGCTGCCGGTAGTCCTGGCCGTCGGGGTCGGCGACGGCCACGTCGAGCATGGTGCGGCTGACGGCGAGCGGGGTGCGCAGCTCGTGCGAGGCGTTGGCGGCGAAACGCTGCTGGGCCTCGAAGGACCGCTGGAGGCGGGCGAGCATGTCGTCGAAGGTGTCGGAGAGTTCGGTGAACTCGTCTCGCGGGCCGGTGAGTCCGATGCGGTGGTCCAGGGAGCCGTCGGCGGCCCGCCCGGCCGCCCGGGTGATCTCCTGGAGTGGGCGCAGGACGCGGCCCGCGATGAGCCACCCGCCGCCGAGCCCGAGCAGCGCCAGGAGCAGCAGGGTGACGCCGGCGGCCGCGAACAGGGCCTGAAGGATGTCCGGCCGGGCGGCGAGGGCCGCGGCCTGCGGGTTCACCGCGGTCAGCGGGTAGTTGGGCAGGAAGCGCATGGCCAGGTAGACCACGATCAGGCTGAGTGCCCCCGAGCCGAGGACGAACAGGGCGTAGGTCAGGGTGAGTTTCATCCGGGCGGTCAGCCGCCGCGGCCGCGCGGTCCGCGCCGCGCCCCGCTCCGTGTCCGCGGCTTCCTGGCCGGGTGCCGTGCGGCGGTTCACCGTACGGTCCCGGTCGGCCCGTCGAGGCGGTAGCCGACGCCCGGCACGGTGTGTATGGCGGAGGGTTCACCGAGCCGTTTACGGAGGGTGGAGATGGTGATGCGGACGGCGTTGGTGAACGGGTCGGCGTTCTCGTCCCAGGCCCGCTCCAGCAGCGTCTCCGCGCTGACGACGCCGCCGCGCGCGGTCATGAGGACCTCCAGGACGGCGAACTGCTTCCGGGTGAGCGCCACGTACCGCCCGTCGCGGAAGACCTCGCGCCGGAACGGGTCCAGCCGGATTCCGGCGCACTCGATGACCGGGGGCGTGCTGTCCTTGGGCCGGCGGGCCAGTGAGCGCAGCCGTGCGACCAGCTCCTTCAGGTCGAAGGGCTTCGTCAGGTAGTCGTCGGCACCGATCTCGAAGCCGGTGACCTTCTGGTCGAGGAGACCCGCCGCGGTCAGCATGAGCACCCGGCAGCCCAGGCGCCGTTCCACGATGGCCCGGCACACGTCGTCGCCGTGCGTCCCGGGGATGTCGCGGTCGAGCACGACGACGTCGTACTCGTTCACCTCCAGACGCTCCAGGGCGGTATCGCCGTCCCCGGCGATGTCGGAGGCGATGGCTTCGAGCCTCAGACCCGCCTGCACCGCCTCGGCGAGATACGGCTCGTCCTCGACAATCAGCACCCGCATACGGCCTCTCCTGCTCTGCTTTTCACCCCGGACCTCTCGCGTGGATCAGGCCGGGCCCATCGAAAACGTAGCGCTCCGGGCCTATCGAAAACGTATGGGGAAATCGAGACGGTCCCACAACACGGCCCGCTCTTCACTCGGTGCATCGGCCCGCGGCACCCGCCGCCCGCCCCGACCGAGATTTCCGGAGGCCACCATGCACGACGACCCGGCAGCGAACCCTTCCGTCACGGCGGCGCGCCGCTTCCCCGTCCGGACGGCGGCAGGGGTGTGCGCGGTCGCGGTGCTGGGGCTCGCGGCGGCATGGGGCATGACGGCCCGGAGCGAACCGGCCGCGCGGGCCGTCGCGACGGCGGACCGGGGGCTGCGCGGCGCGGCAACGGCGCGGGTCGCACCGGAGAGCACCGACGGCGGCGACATCCCGCAGGACCGTCACCTCACGCCCTTCGACACCCGGTACCCGGCCATCGACCGGCTGGACAAGAACCTGCTGAAGGCCGTGCAGAAGGCGGCCCGGGACGCCCGCGGGGACGGCATCGAATTCCGGGTCACCTCGGGGTGGCGCAGCAAGGAACACCAGCAGCGCCTGCTGGACGAGGGCATCCAGAAGTACGGAAGCGCAAAGAAGGCGCGGCAGTTCGTGAACACCCCGGAGAAGTCGACCCACGTGTCCGGGAAGGCCGTCGACATCGGCCCCACCGATGCCGACGACTGGCTCATCCGCAACGGCGCCGACTACGGCCTGTGCCAGGTCTACAACAACGAGATGTGGCATTTCGAGCTGCTGACCAGCCCTGGCGGCCACTGCCCGACGCCACGGACCGACGCCGCCGGCTGACCGGCGCTGCGCCGGCGGCGCGCGTTTCAAGCCCGTGGGCCCTTGCCGCGCCCCTCCCCCCTCCCTGCTTCCGAAGGACATGTCATGGCCGATCTGCGCGAGGACCCCTATCCGGATGTGTACATCGGAGGCGGATTCTCCGACCCCACAGATCTCTCCGGCCCGGCCGGCTGCTCCGACCCCGCCCACCCCCGACCGACCGGACCGCCGGCCGCCGGCCCCGGGCCGACGGCCGATCCCCCGCACGCCCCGGCACGGCAGGAACCGGACCGGCCACCGCGCGAACCGGACCGGCCGGGGCGGCTCCTGCGCCGGTGCGGCCCGGTGCTCCGTACGGGCTGGACCACGAGCGCCGTCGCGGCGGGGGCGGCGCTCCTGATGGTCGGCCACCCGCTCGTGCCCAACCGGCCGGGCAACATCGGCAGCCTGCTCGAAACCCTGCTGCCCTGGACCGGCCTGGTCGTACCGGCGCTGCTCCTGACCGCCCTGCTCCGCAGGTCGGTACCGGCCGTCATCGCCGCCCTTCTCTTGGGGGCCGTGTGGATCGGCGTGTTCGGACCCCTGTTCCTCGGCGGAGAGAGCGACACGAAGCCGAACCTGACCGTGGTCACCCACAACGTCGGCGCCACCAACCCCGACCCCACCGCGACCGCCCGTACGCTGCTGGCCGCCGACCCCGACCTGGTCGCCCTGGAAGAGATCACCGACGACGCCCTGCCTGCCTACCGCGAGGTACTGGACCGCCGGCTCCCCCACTCCGTGCACATCGGCACCGTCGCCCTGTGGAGCCGCTACCCCCTCGCCGAATCCCGCCGCGTCACCATCGACCCCGGCTGGAGCCGCTCCCTGCGCGCCCGGGTCCAGGCGCCGGACGGCCCGCTCGCCGTCTACGTGGTCCACCTGCCCTCGGTACGCGTCGGCGCCGCCGGCTTCACGATCGGGCGGCGCGACGCGGCCCTCACCGCCCTCGACCGCATGCTCGACCACGAGCGGCAGAAGAAGGTCCTCCTGCTGGGCGACCTCAACGGCGCCACCACCGACCGCCGCCTCGCCCCGTTGATGTCCCGGCTGACCTCGGTCGAGGACGAGGCGGGCAGCGGCTTCGGCTTCAGCTGGCCCGCGGCCTTCCCGATCGCCCGGGTCGACCACATCCTCGTCCGGGATGTCACCCCCACCGACGCCTGGACCCTCCCCGCCACCGGCAGCGACCACCGTCCCGTCGCCGCCGCGCTCAGGACGTAGCGCGGGGCGAGCCCTTAGGGTCGGTCCCATGACCGACAGCTCGCGTGCGAACGGTGCCCTCGGCGCGGGGCACGACGACTCCCTCCGCGAGCGCTGGCGGACGGCGCTCGTCGGTGCGCGGGCCGGCGCCCCCGGCCCCGACCCGCTGCCGTACGCCGACAACCTCCTGGCGCGCTGGGCCGAGCCGCAGCGCCGATACCACACCACCGCGCACCTGGTCGCGGTGCTCGATCACGTCGACACGCTCGCCGGGTACGCGGCCGACCCGGACGCGGTGCGCCTCGCCGCCTGGTTCCACGACGCGGTGTACCGGCCCGACCGGTCCGAGAACGAGGAGCGCAGCGCCGCGCTGGCCGAGCGCGCCCTCGCGGAGGCCGGTGTGCCGGACGGGGTCACGGCTGAGGTGGCCCGGCTCGTACGGCTCACCGTCACCCACGACCCGGCGGACGGCGACAGCGACGGCGAGGTGCTCTGCGACGCGGATCTGGCCATTCTCGCGGCGCCCCCGGGCCAGTACGCGGCTTACGCGGCGCAGGTGCGCGAGGAGTACGGCTTCGTGCCCGACGACGCGTTCCAGGAGGGGCGGGCGACGGTACTGCGCCAGCTGCTCGGGCTGCCGCGGCTGTTCCGTACGCCGTACGGGGCGGAGCACTGGGAGCCGCGGGCCCGGCAGAACCTGATGACCGAACTGGAGCTGCTCAGCCACTGACCCGCGGCGGCCGGGGAATGCCGGGGACGTGGCCGCTGTTGGCAGCTGTCATGCCCGACTCTGCCGCTCGCCGCTCCCGCATGCCCCTGGCCGTGTACATCCTGGGTCTCTCGGTCTTCGCCCTGGGAACCAGCGAATTCATGCTCTCCGGGCTGCTGCCGCCCATCGCCGACGACATGAACGTGTCGATACCCCGTGCCGGACTCCTCATATCCGCCTTCGCGATCGGCATGGTGATCGGCGCCCCGCTGCTCGCCGTGGCCACGCTCCGGCTGCCGCGCCGCACCACGCTGATCGCCCTGATCTCCGTCTTCGGCCTCGGTCAGGTCGCGGGCGCGCTGGCCCCGACGTACGAGGTGCTCTTCGCGTCGCGGGTGGTGAGCGCGTTCGCCTGTGCCGGGTTCTGGGCGGTGGGGGCGGCCGTCGCCATCGCGATGGTGCCGGTGAACTCGCGGGCCCGTGCGATGGCCGTGATGATCGGCGGTCTTTCGATCGCCAATGTGCTGGGCGTGCCGCTGGGCGCGTTCCTCGGTGAGAACTTCGGCTGGCGGTCGGCGTTCTGGGCCGTGGGCGCGGCGTCCGCCGTGGCGCTGGTCGGGGTGACGACGCTGATCCCGCGCATCCCGCTGCCGGAGCAGAAGCCCCGGCTGAAGCAGGAGATGAGCATCTACCGGGACCGCCAGGTGTGGCTGTCGATCGTGATCACGGCGCTCGCCGCGGGCGGGGTGTTCTGCGCGTTCAGCTATCTGGCGCCGCTGCTGACGGATGTCGCCGGGCTGGACTCGGGCTGGGTGCCGACGGTGCTGGCGCTGTTCGGGATCGGGGCGCTGGTCGGTACGACGATCGGCGGCCGGGTCGCGGACGCGCATCTCTTCGGGGTGCTGATGAGCGGTATCGCGGCCTCGACGGTCTTCCTGGCCGCGCTGGCCCTGTTCGCGTCGAACCAGGTCGCGGCGGTCGGGCTCTCGTTCCTGCTGGGCCTGTCGGCGTTCTACACGGCCCCGGCGCTGAACGCCCGGATGTTCAACGTGGCGGGCGCCGCCCCGACGCTGGCCGGTGCGACGACCACGGCCGCGTTCAACCTGGGCAACACCGGCGGCCCCTGGCTGGGCGGCACGGTGATCGACGCGGACTTCGGTTTCGCGGCGACCGCCTGGGCCGGGGCGGCGATGACGGTACTGGCGCTGGTGGCCGTGGTGTTCTCGCTGCGGCTGCAGCGCAGCCGCGCCTCGTCGTCCCGGCTGGTGGCGGGCGCCCCGGCCGCCGCGCCGCAGGACGCTGCTCAGGACGCGGCTCAGGAGTGCGCGCCGTCGACGACCGCCTGAGCGGTCTCAGCCCTGCGCGGGACGCCCCTGCGCGAGGCTTTCCGGCACGGGAAGCCCCGGTGCGGGCCGCCCCTTGGGCCGCCGCAGCCCTGCCTGCGTGATCCGGCGGACGAGCTCCTTCGAGCCGATCTGCCGGGCCCCGGCCCGCACCGCGTCCTCGTACCGCGTCTCCGGTACGTCGTAGTGGTCCCGCTCGAACGCGCGCGGAGGGCAGCCGATGGACGCCGCGAAGGCGTGCAGCTCCTCGAACGAGACATCGCTGACCAGGTGCGACCAGAGCCGCCCGTGCCCCGGCCACTCGGGCGGGTCGATGTAGACGGTCACCGCCGCAGTATCCCGCTCAGCGAACCGACCGGCGCCACGGCCACCGCGGCCTTGGTGCACACCCAGTGCGGGTCCGGGCCCAGTTCGGGTTCGACGTCGAGGGCGTGCGGGTCGCCCGCGTCACAGACCGGGCAGAGCGGCCACCGGCCGTACCGTTCGAGCAGCGCGTCCTGCACGTCCTGGGCGACGAGGCCCACCACGAACGCGGCACCGTCGGGCCACTGCTCGACCCACCAGCGGCGGTGCGTCACCGCGTCCTCGACCAGCGAGACGATCCCGGCCTCGGCGACGTCACCTGCGGCGATATCGGCCATGACCAGCGCACGGGCCGTATGCAGCGCCTGTTCCAAGGGGTTCATCTCCATGGGCCCATTGTCGCCTGCCCGCGAATTCGCCTCGCCCGCCCGCCATCACCGTTTCCGCGCTGTCGGAAGGAGTGGCCGCGGACCGGTGAAGACGGGACGAAGGGGGGGTTGACGGCCAACCCGGTTGAAAATATCTTTCAAATGTGACCCATGACCTGAAGGAAAGTTTCAACGCCGACTCCCCGCCCGCCCCGGCGGCCCTCGCGGCCAAGGTTCGTACGCTCGCGCCGTCCATGACCCGTTCCATGCAGCGCGTCGCCGAGGCCGTCGCCGGTGATCCGGCCGGCTGCGCAGCCCTCACGGTCACCGGTCTCGCCGAGCTCACCGGCACCAGCGAGGCGACCGTGGTCCGCACGGCCCGCCTGCTCGGCTACCCCGGCTATCGCGATCTGCGCCTGGCCCTCGCCGGGCTCGCCGCGCACCAGCAGTCCGGCCGGGCCCCTTCCGTCACGGCCGACATAGCGGTCGACGACCCGATCGCCGACGTGGTCGCCAAGCTGGCCTACGACGAGCAGCAGACCCTCGCCGACACGGCCGCCGGGCTCGACACCGTCCAGCTCGGTGCCGCCGTGGCCGCCGCCGCCACCGCCCGGCGCATCGACATCTACGGCGTGGGCGCCTCCTCCCTCGTCGGCCAGGACCTCGCGCAGAAGCTGGCCCGCATCGGCCTGATCGCGCACTCCCACACGGACCCGCACCTCGCGGTGACCAACGCCGTGCAGCTCCGCTCCGGCGACGTCGCCATCGCGATCACGCACTCCGGCTCCACGGTCGACGTGATCGAGCCGCTGCGGGTCGCCTTCGACCGGGGCGCGACGACGGTCGCGATCACCGGCCGCCCCGACGGCCCGGTCACGCAGTACGCCGACCACGTGCTGACCACGTCCACCGCCCGGGAGAGCGAGCTGCGGCCCGCCGCCATGTCGAGCCGTACGAGCCAGCTCCTCGTCGTCGACTGCCTGTTCATAGGCGTCGCGCAGCGTACGTACGAGACGGCCGCACCGGCCCTCGCCGCCTCCTACGAAGCCCTGGCCCACCGCCACACCCCACGCCCGCGCTGACCGGCCCGCCGATCCGCGATCCCTCCGCACCCGCTGACCGGCCCGCCGGTCCGCGAACCCCCCGCACCCGCTGAACCGCACGAGACCGAGAAAGCAGAGCCGCCCTCCATGACCTCCACCACCGACGCCGACCCCACCGCCTCCGACGGCTACGGGGAGCTGCGCGCCCAGCTCGCGACGCTCACCACCGAGGCGTTCCGGCCCGAGCTCGCCGAGATCGACCGGCTCGGCACACTTGAGATCGCCCGCATCATGAACGGCGAGGACCAGTCCGTCCCGTCCGCCGTCGGCGCCCGGCTGCCCGAGATAGCCGCCGCCATCGATGGCACGGCGGAGCGCATGGCGCGCGGCGGCCGGCTGATCTACGCGGGCGCGGGCACCGCCGGCCGGCTCGGCGTGCTCGACGCCAGCGAGTGCCCGCCCACCTTCAACACCGACCCCACCGAGGTCATCGGCCTGATCGCGGGCGGCCCGAGCGCCATGGTCAAGGCCGTCGAGGGCGCCGAGGACAGCAAGGAGCTGGCCGCCGCCGACCTCGACGCCCTGGACCTCACCGCCGACGACACCGTGGTCGGCATCTCCGCCTCCGGCCGCACGCCGTACGCGATCGGGGCCGTCGAGCACGCCCGTGGCAAGGGCGCGCTGACCATCGGCCTCTCCTGCAACGCGGACTCCGCGCTGGGCGCCGCGGCGGAGCACGCCATCGAGGTCGTCGTCGGCCCGGAGCTGCTCACCGGCTCCACCCGGCTCAAGGCGGGCACGGCCCAGAAGCTCGTCCTCAACATGCTCTCGACGATCACGATGATCCGGCTCGGCAAGACGTACGGGAACCTGATGGTCGACGTCCGCGCCTCCAACGAGAAGCTGCGCGCCCGCTCCCGCCGGATCGTCTCGCTCGCCACCGGAGCGTCCGACGAGGAGATCGAGGCCGCCCTCGCCGCGACCGACGGCGAGGTGAAGAACGCCATCCTCACCATCCTCGGCCAGGTCGACGGCCCCACCGCCGCCGAGCTCCTGACCGCGTCCGGCGGCCATCTCCGCGCCGCCCTCGCCGCCGCCCCCCGCACCACCTGAACCACCGGCTCCATCCCCGCACCCCCGCACAGCAAGGCACCACGCACCATGGCAACAGAAGACAAGAACCGCGCCACCGCCGCCGCGATCCTTCCGCTCGTCGGTGGCGCCGCGAACGTCAGCACCGTCGCCCACTGCATGACCCGACTCCGGCTGGGTCTGCACGACCGCTCCCTCGTCGACGACGAGGCCCTGAAGGCGGTCCCCGCCGTCATGGGTGTGGTCGAGGACGACACGTACCAGATCGTCCTCGGCCCGGGGACCGTCGCCCGGGTCACGCCGGAGTTCGAGCGACTGGTCGAGGAGGGCGCGGAGGGCCGGGCAGCAGCCCCTGAACCGGGCGAAGCCGAACCCTCCGCATCCGCCTCGGCGGACGAGCTGGCCGCCCATGGTGCCGCGATGAAGGCGGACCGGAAGGCGAAGAACGCCACCCCGTTCAAGCTGTTCCTTCGCCGGATCGCGAACATCTTCGTCCCGCTGATCCCGGCGCTCATCGGCTGCGGCATCATCGCCGGCCTCAACGGCCTGCTGGTGAACCTGGGCTGGCTGACCTCGGTCACCCCCGCCCTGGCCGCGATGGCGTCCGGTTTCATGGCGCTGATCGCCGTCTTCGTCGGCTACAACACGGCGAAGGAGTTCGGCGGTACGGCGATCCTGGGCGGTGCGGTCGCCGCGATCATCGTCTTCCCGGGCGTCGCGAACATCGAGGCGTTCGGCCAGAAGCTCTCCCCCGGGCAGGGCGGTGTGCTGGGCGCGCTCGGTGCGGCGGTGCTCGCGGTGTACGTGGAGAAGTGGTGCCGCCGCTGGGTGCCCGAGGCACTGGACGTACTGGTCACCCCGACCCTCACGGTCCTGGTCTCCGGCCTGGTGACGATCTTCGGCCTGATGTACGTGGCCGGCGAGGTCTCCACCGCCATCGGTACGTTCGCCGACTGGCTGCTCTCCAACGGCGGTGCGGGCGCGGGCTTCGTGCTCGGCGGTCTCTTCCTGCCCCTGGTGATGCTGGGCCTGCACCAGGCGCTCATCCCGATCCACACCACCCTGATCGAGCAGCAGGGCTACACCGTGCTGCTCCCGATCCTCGCGATGGCGGGCGCCGGCCAGGTCGGCGCGGCCGCGGCGGTCTACTTCCGCCTCCCGCGCAACGAGTCGATCCGCCGCACCATCAAGTCCGCCCTCCCGGCCGGTCTGCTGGGCGTCGGTGAGCCCCTGATCTACGGCGTCAGCCTCCCGCTCGGCCGCCCGTTCATCACGGCGTGCGTGGGCGGCGCGTTCGGCGGCGGCTTCATCGGCCTGTTCAACCAGCTCGGCGACAAGGTCGGCTCCACGGCCATCGGCCCGTCCGGCTGGGCCCTGTTCCCCCTGCTCGACGGCAACCACGGCCTGGGCACCACGGCCGCGATCTACGGGGGCGGCCTGCTGGTCGGCTACCTCGCCGGGTTCCTCGCGACGTACTTCTTCGGCTTCAGCAAGGACCTGCTGGCGGAGTTCAACGTCTCACAGGAACCCGCCGGGTCCACGGTCACCGCAACGGGCGCCCCGGCGTCCCCGGCGTCCCCTGCGTCGAAGGAACCGGCCGGGGTCTGACCCCGGGCACCCGGACATGACCGAGGGCGGCACCCGACCTGGGTGTCGCCCTCATCCGTGTCCGCTCAGACCGCTCAGACCGGGAACTCATCCGTGAGCAGCGTCGTACCGAACGGCTCGGGCAGGGTGAGCGGCTTCCCGAACGGCACCGGGTCGGAATGCTCGTACGTCCCGTCCTCATTGGGCTCCGTGAACAGCGTGACCATCGCCCCACGCGTGTCGAACCGGTCGATGAGCAGATACATCGGCACGCCCGCCCGCGCATAGGCGCGGTACTTCTTCGTCCGGTCGTCCCGGGCATTGCCCTTCGAGGTGACCTCGACGATGAGCAGCGCGTCCGCCACATCCATCGGGTCGTTGACCTCCGGGTCGGCGGCGTCGATGAGCTTCGAGGGCATGACCACGAGGTGCGGCACGTAGAGCTTGCCGAGCGCAGCCACGTGAACGGCGAGAACCTGGTAGATCCCCCACGCTTCGGGAATGCCTTCGTAAAGCCTGCGCTGCACTTGGTCGACGATGGCGTGGTGATGTGCGCGCGGCGGCGGCACCAGGACGATCCGCCCTCCGTCGATCTCGGCGCGCCACCCCTCGGGCACGTCCAGCTCACGCCATGTCTGCAGCAGATAGCCCCATGGGCGCTCTCCGGAGACCTGATCGCTCTCGGCCGTCGCCGACCTCTCCTCCTGTGGCCTGTCGGAGGAGCGTAGATCGGCGGTGCCACGGCCGTTCGCCGCTCCCATCAGCGTCCCACGATCGCGTGAGAAAGGCAGCGCCCTCCGCCCGCCGCGGGCCACCGCCTCGCCGCCGACTTTCTGTACCGGTTTTTCCGGCCGGGTAATACTGGCCCAGTGACCGCAGCACGCATTCTTGTCGTCGAGGACGACCACGGCCTGCGCGATGTCCTGGCCCGTGGCCTGCGTGACGAGGGCTTCGACGTCGTGACCGCCGCCGACGGCGCCACCGCGCTGAAGGCCGTCGACACGTCGGTGCACGCGGTCGTGCTCGATGTGGGGCTGCCGGACTCCGACGGGCGCGATGTCTGCCAGGCGATGCGCGGTGCGGGCCACACCGTTCCGGTGATCTTCCTGACGGCCCGCGGCAATCTCACGGACCGGCTCTCCGGCTTCGCCTCCGGCGGCGACGACTACCTGGTCAAGCCGTTCCACCTCAGCGAGCTCGCGGCCCGCGTCCGCGCGGTCCTGAACCGTGCCGGGCACCGTGGCAGCACCCTCGCCGACGACGCGGGCGCGGTGCGGCTGAACCCGATACGGCATGAGCTGACGGTCCACGACCGGCCCGTGTCCCTCACCCCCACCGAGTTCCGCCTGCTGGCGTGCCTGATGGCGGACCCCGGCTCCGTGGTACGCCGCCGGACGCTGCTGCGGGCGGGCTGGCCCGAGGGGGCGCAGGTCAGCGACAACACCCTGGACCAGTACCTGACCCGCCTGCGCCGCAAGCTCCGCGAGTCGGACAGCCCCCGGGGCATCGGCACGGTCCGGGGCGTCGGCTACCGCTTCAGCTGAGACCCCCATGAACCGACAACCGATGAGCCGACGAGCCGACAACCGATGAGCCGATGAAGCGCCACCTCACCCCCCGGACCCTCCGCGGCCGCCTCGCCCTGATGGCCCTCGCCACCGGCGCGCTGTGGATCGGCGTCCTGACCACCGTCTTCAACCTCGCCCTCGACAAGCGGCTGCACGGCCAGGCCGACGACATCCTGCGCACCCGTGCCGAGGCCGTGGCGGCGACCGTGGACGTACGCCCGGACGGTCGGCTCGTCGTCCGGGAGCCGGCCGAGGACCAGGCCCTGGACGCCGGGGTCTGGATCTTCCAGGGCGGCACGGTCATCGAGAAACCCCCCACCGCACCCCCCGGCCTGGAGGCGCGGGCGGCCCACCTGGCCGGCCGGCCCGGGACCTTCGCCGACGCCGGGGGCGCCGGGTCATGGCGGCTGTACGCCTTCCCCGTCGACGCCCCCGCCCGGCAGGGACACCCGCCCGCACGGGCCGGTACCGTCGTCAGCTCGGTGAGCCTCGACCCCTACCGCAGCACGGCGGACACCGCCCTGGCCGGCTCGATCGCCCTGGCCCTGCTCCTGCTCGCCACCATCTATCTCCTGACCCGCCTCGTCGTACGGCGGGCCCTGCGCCCCGTGACCGCGATGAGCGAGCAGGCCACCCGATGGAGCGCCGCGGGCGCCCCGGAACGGTTCGGCGCCGAGGGCAGGCCCGCCGAACTCGCCGCGTTCGCCACCAGCCTGGACACACTGCTGGACCGGCTGGCCGCGGTCCTGCGCCACGAGCAGCAGCAGGCCGCCGAGCTGTCCCACGAACTGCGCACCCCGCTCGCCCGGATCACCGCCGAAACCGAGTGGCTCACCGGACGGCCCCGTACCGCGGAACAGCAGCAGACCTCCCTGGCGGCCATCGCGGGCGCCGCCTCGATCATGCAGCAGATCTGCGACTCGCTGCTCTCCGAGGTCCGTACCCGCAACACGCGAACCCCCGGCCGCTCCCGTTTCGCCGACGTCGCGCATCGCCTGGCACAGCGCAACGCGGCCCAGTTCCCCGACGCCCCGCCCGTGACCGTCACGACGGACGGCACGCAGGACGTGACCATCGGCGTCTCGGAGGACGTCGCCGAACGCATCCTGACGCCACTCCTGGACAACGCCCGCCGCTACGCGACCCGGTCGGTCGCCCTCACCTGCGCACCGGGCGCCGGAGAGATCACGGTGTACGTGTCCGACGACGGCCCCGGCGTCCCGCCGGACTTCGTCGCCTCGCTCTTCGAACCCGGCCGCCGCGCCCGCCCCGAGGACGGACACGACGGCGCGGGACTCGGTCTGGCCCTGGCCCGCCGACTGGCCAGGGCCGCGGGCGGCGACATCACGCTGGACGCCACCGCCCCCGGCGCACGCTTCGTCGTCACCCTTCCGACGGGCTGAGCTTCCGTGCGCCGGACGCCTCCAGGGGGTCGTCCTGCGCCACATCGCGCCGGGTCCGGGTCAGAAAGAGGACGAGGGCGAGGATGACGACGAGGAACAGGACACTGGTACCGACCGTGCCCAGCCCGAGACCGCCGTCCGCCGTGGGCTGCGACAGGTAGTCGCCCAGCGAGGCACCGAGCGGCCGGGTCAGCACGTACGCGATCCAGAACGACCACACCGCGTTGAAGTCGAGCGTGCGGTGAGCGAGGGCGACGGCCGCGATCAGCGCCGCGAACACGATCGCGGAGAGCCAGTACCCGAGGTTCAGCTTCTCCGCCGTCAGGTCTCCGGCGGACGTGCCCAGGGCGAAGGTGAACAGAATCGCCAGCCAGTAGAAGGCCTCGCGCCGTGTCGTACGGATCGAGTGGATCGACAGCGTCCGCTCACTCGCGTACCAGGCGAAGAACGTGACGGCGAGCGCCACCGCGAACACCACGGTCGTGGTCTGGAGCGGAACGCCCAGGTTGTCGGTCAGGTTGTCGCTGATCAGCGTGCCGACCACGCTGATCAGGACCACGGACAGCCAGTACAGCCCCGGTACGTAGGAACGCGCCCGGAACTGGAAGACCAGGGTGACGACCAGCAGGGCACTCATCAGGTATGAGGTGTTGGTCAGCCCCATGCCGAGGTTGTCGTTGAGCAGATCGGCCGCGGTCTCGCCCACGGTGGTGCACAGCACCTTGATCACCCAGAAGTAGAGGGTCACTTCCGGGACCTTGTTGAACATCTGCCGCGCCCGCGTGCGTCCGCCGGGTGCGTACGTGTCCGTCGTGTCGGTTGTCATGGAACGGCACGCTGGCAGGGGCTCCCTGAAATTTTCCTGACTGCGTTCCGCCGGGCCTCATCGCCCCGATCGAAGGGCGGCACCCGGCCCGGGTGTCGCCCTTCCCTGTATCCAAAGCCGAGTCACGCCCGGCGCAACGACGCCTTCACGGCAGCCTCCCCTCCCTGTTGACCTCCCGGACCCGGGCCCGCAACACCTCCCCCAGCGGCGCCGGGCGCACCGACTCCGGCGGGCAGTCCCACTCCGCCCCACCACCCGGCGCCCGCAGTTGTACGTACGGCCCGACGCGCCCCATCACGCGCCCCACCCGCCCGTCCCGGGTGTCCACCGCGAACGAACCCGGCTCCGGCCCACACGCCTCAATCCCTTCACCGTTCATGACCGGCCAGTCCCTGCGCCTCCAGCACCACACTCAGCCTCAGCGCCGTGTCGAGATTGCACCGGCCGAGGTCCACCAGCGGCGTCCCCGGGTCGCTCCCCGCACATGACACCGGGTCGATCCGCAGCGATGGCAGCGTGATCCCGACACCCGAGAACCCCTCCTTCAACCGCGTCACCGCGTCCTCCGCTGCCCGCACTCTGCCCTCCGCCGCCCTGCGCCGTTCCTTGATCGTCATGATCCATTCCTTTCCACGCTGAGTGATGACAATGCATACCCAGCGTGTCCAACGCGTCGCTAACCTGGAAGAGGCGCAGAACCAACAACCGCACATGTGTCACAGGGAGTTGTCATGCCGGGGCCCAAGAAGCTCGACCCCTCCTCCTCGCCACGCGCCCTGCTCGGCGCGGAACTCCGCCACCGAAGAGAGGGCGCGGGCCTCTCGCAGGAGGCGCTGGGCATCCCGCTGTTCGTAAGCGGTTCCTTCATCGGGCAGTTGGAGGCCGGTACGCGTCGGATGCAGTTGGACCAGGCCGAGAAGCTGGACGGGATCCTGAAGTCGGAAGGCTTCTTCGTTCGCAACTGCGCGGCCCTGAAGAAGTCGAAGTACCCGGATCACTTCGCGGAAGCGGCTGATGCGGAGGCCCTCGCGAAGACGATCAGGGAGTACGCGCCGCAGCTGATCCCCGGGCTGTTGCAGACAGAGGCGTACGCGCACGCAGTGATCCGTGCCTACCAGCCGACGGCTCCGGAGGACGACATCAACGACCTGGTCGTGGCACGGCTGGAGCGAGCACAGGTCCTGGCCGACCCAACAACGCCCTTGTTCTGGGCAGTTCTCGACGAGACGGTGTTACGCCGAGTGGTCGGCGGCCCGGCAGTGATGGCGGAGGCGCTCCGCCGCATCCTGAAGCTGGCCCGCGAACACCGGATCATCGTGCAGGTGCTGCCGTTCAGCGCAGGCGCCCACATGGCCATGGAAGGCCAGCTCAAGCTGATGTCCTTCCGGGACGCACCGCCACTCGCCTACCTCCAGAGCCTCGGCTCGGGGACGTTGCACGACGACCCGGCGACCGTCAGGCACCACGAACTGACCTACGATCTGGTGGCGGCCAGCGCATTGTCACCCCAGGCGTCCCTGGCCCTGATCGAGTCGGTGGCGGAGGATTACGCCCATGAAGATCAGCAGTTCTGACTACGACCTTTCCGCCGCGACTTGGCACAAGTCCTCCTACAGCGGGGGCAGCGGCGGCGACTGCCTCGAAGTCGCCGACGGCCACCCCGGCATCGTCCCCGTCCGCGACTCCAAGGTGACCGACGGCCCGACGCTCGTGTTCCGGGCCGCCGCGTGGACGTCGTTCGTCGCGGACCTCAAGAACGACTAGCCTCCGCGCCCGCCTTCCGAGCCGTGGCGGCGATGCCCTGGAGTGCCGCGATGTGCAGCGCCAGGGCTTGCCGCCCGGCCGGGGTGAGCGACAGCCAGGTGCGGGGGCGCTTGCCGACGTAGCCCTTGCGGACGGCGAGGTACCCGATCACCTCCAGGGCGGAGGCGATCTTGCTGAGCATCGAGTCGGACACCTGGCAGCTGCTGCGCACGGTGGCGAACTCGGCCTCGTCGCACGCCGAGAGGAAGGCGACGACCGTCAGCCGGGTGGGGTGGTTGATCGCCGCGTCGATCGCGGGCTCGCCCGGCTGGGAGGCGGCGGTCATCCGGCCACCTGGAGCTTCTGCCTGATCGACGCGTTCCGTGCGACGAACACCGCCCAGGCGCCCAGCCCCAGGACGGCGAACATCGCGATCTTGCCGACTGCCTGATCGGCACCGAACTGCCGGCACAGCCCGTACGTCGCGCCGCCCGCGGCGAGAAGGATCAGGAGCGGGACCCCGGCCCTGCGCAGGCGCGCGGACCAGGGCAGCGTCACCATCACTCCCGACCTGCGCCTGACAACATTGACGAGCGCCACCAGTACGGCCAGGCCCGCGAACGCGACCAGCAGGGACAGGGGCACCGCCCATCCGCCCCGCCCCTGGGCCCAGGCATCGACGAGGGCGGGAACGATCAGAGCCACGGCCGCCGCGGGGCCATACCACGCGGGAGTCAGCCCGGCCGTGAGGCGGGCCCGCTCCCTGGACGCCTCGATGCCTTGCAGAGCTTCGGCTGCCAAGTCGGCGTTCATGTGTGTTCCTCCCGGTATGCCCATCGCTTCACCGCTACGTCTGCGGCCCGCCTGATCATTCTGACATTTACTTTCCTGGCAGGAAAGTACTTTCCTGTTGACCTTCCACCCTGCCACCCGATCGTGTAGACGTTTCAGGCCATATATGCGATTTAGGAGAGAAGCGGCGCCGACGGACGCAATCATTCGGCGGTGAACTCAACATTCCGGACGACCCACCGTCCCAAGTCACTGCGTGCGGCCGGGTTCGGCGCGCTCGCCGTACTGACCCTGCTTCCGGCGATCCCGGCCGCCGCCTCCACCGCGAAGGAAGCGTCACCGCGGCCCGCGGCGCAGGCGATGCACCGCCCCGTCACCCGGGCCGAGGCCAGGACCTCCGCGCGCCTCGACTCGTTGCAGGGCAGGCCGGAGCGGCTGAAGGCGTTCTTCAAGGCCCTGCCCAAGGGCGGTGACCTGCACAACCACCTGTCGGGTGCGGTCACCACCGAGTACCTGATCCAGCTCGCGAGCGAGGCCGGGCTGTGCATCGACGGGACGGACACGGCCGTGGCGCCGCCGTGCGGGCCGGGTACGAGGCCGGCGGCCGACGCGCAGCACGACGCCGCGTTCCGGCAGCGGATCATCCGGGCCTGGTCCATGCAGGACTTCCCGGCCGACCAGTCCGGGCACGACCACTTCTTCGACACGTTCGGCAAGTTCGGCATGGCCACCTGGTACACCCGCGGCAAGATGCTCGCGAACGTGGCCAACACCGTGGTCGAGCAGAACCAGTTCTACCTGGAGACCCTGGTCACCCCCGCTTCGGACGCCAGCAGGGCGCTCGCCGACAAGGTGGGCTACGACGCCGACCTGGCCGCCCTCCACGCCAAGCTCGTGGCCGGTGGCCGGCTCGACCGGGTGGTGGACGAGGCGGTCCAGGAGGCCGACGACACCGACGTGCAGTTCCGCGAGGCCGCGCACTGCGACACGCCCCGCCCCGACCCGGGCTGCAAGCTCCCCGTCAGGTGGATCTCCCAGGTGTCCCGGGGCAGCTCCCCGGTACGGGTGTTCACACAGATGGCGGTCGGCATGCGACTGGCCGAGCGCGACCCGAGGTTCCTCGCGGTCAACCTCGTACAGCCGGAGGACGGCGAGAGCGCGCTGGCCAACTACAGCCTCCAGATGCGGATGCTGAAGTACCTGCGCGGCCAGTACCCGGACTCCCACCTCACCCTGCACGCCGGTGAGCTGGCCCCCGGCCTGGTCAAGCCCGAGGACCTGACCTTCCACATCCGTGAAGCGGTGCTCGTGGCAGGAGCCGAGCGCATCGGCCACGGCGTGGACCTGGTCCACGAGGACGACTGGCGGCAGCTGGCCCGCACGATGGCGCGGCGCAACGTGGCCGTCGAGGTGCCGTTCTCCAGCAACAAGCAGATCCTCGGCATCGCGGGCGACGACCACCCGTTCAACGCCTACCGCCGCTACGGCGTCCCGATCGTCCTGGCCACCGACGACCCGGGCGTCTCCCGGATCGACATCAGCCACGAGTACCAGTACGCGGCCAAGACGTACGGCCTCAGCTACGTCGAGCTGAAGGACCTGGCCCGCGCCTCGCTGGAGTACGCGTTCCGCGAGGGCCGCAGCCTGTGGGCCACCGGCTCCGCCCCGTCCGGCTACCGCCCGGTCTCCGCCTGCCAGGGCAACCGGCCGGGCACCGACCGCCCGAGCTCCCGCTGCGCCCGCTACCTCGCCGACAATCCGAAGGCGGCGACCGAGTGGCGCCAGGAGGCGGCATTCGCCGTCTTCGAGCGCGACAACCGCTGACCCGAGCGTCCCGGGCCGGGTACGGGGCTTGAGCCCCGGGCCCGGTACGGGGGCTTGAGCCCCGGGCCCGGTACGGGGGCTTGAGCCCCGGGCGCGCCGCGCTCTTCGTACGGGCGTCATGCGTTACTCGCCTCGACCGTCCTGCTCCGCCGCCCACAGATGGCCGAGCGTCCCGAGGACCAGACGACAGACGTCGTCCGGATCGGCCCCGGCCAGGGGCTCCCGGGCGACGACCGTCCGCATCAGGCCGATTCCCAGCAGCCAGGCCATGGCGAGATCCGCACGCAGCGCGCCGTCCTCGGCCCCGGACAGCCCGGCCAACGCGCTCTGGTACGCCTCGCCCAGCTCCCGCAGGGTTCCGGCCGCCTCGTCGCCCCGCCCGACCGACCGCAGATAGACCTCCAGGGAACGGTCTTCCGGCCCCTCCGCGCTCCGGGTCAGCATCGAGCGCAGGGCGGTCTCGAAGAGTTCCTCCGGCGGCGTCGCCCGCAGCTGCTCCAGTCCGCCGAGCGCGACGACCTCCGTCAGCAGCCCCCGCTTCGAGCCGAAGTACCTGAACAACAGGGCCTGGTTGACCCCGGCCCGCGCCGCGATCTCCCGGACCGTCGCCCCCTCGTAACCCCGCTCCGCGAACAGGTCCCGGGCCGCCTCCAGCAAGCGGCGACGGGTGGCCGCGGCGTCCCTGCGGCGCTCTTCGGGCTGCGGGGCGGAAGCGGTCTCCATGGCGGCTTTCCTCTCGAACGGCCCGTCAGGATAACGGCCTTAAAGCGTCGTTGACTGCTCGGGAAGACCACTTCTACCGTTGTAAGCAGCTGCTTACATCTGGGAGGCCGCAGTGACCACAGCAGATGCCGAACCCCTCGCCTACCCCTTCAACACCCCCGACGGGCTCCAGCTGGCCGAGGCCTACGAGCACGTACGCGAACGGCCGGGGCTCTTACGGGTCCAGATGCCGTACGGCGAACCGGCCTGGCTCGTCACCCGCTACGCCGACGCCCGGCTCGTCCTCGGCGACCAGCGCTTCAGCCGGGCCGCCGCCGCCTCGCACGACGAGCCCCGGCAGTCCGAGGGGCAGCGCGACGGGGGCATCCTCGGCATGGACCCGCCGGACCACACCCGGCTGCGCTCCCTGGTCGCCAAGGCGTTCACCGTCCGCCAGGTCGAGAAGCTGCGTCCCCAGGTCCGGGAGCTGACCGCCGGTCTGCTCGACGAGCTGGAGACCGCGGGGCCGCCCGCCGACCTGGTCGACCTGTTCGCACTGCCCCTGCCGGTCGCCGTGATCTGCCGGATGCTGGGCGTACCCACCGAGGACCGGCCGCGCTTCCGGGTGTGGAGCGACGACGCGCTGTCGACCAGCTCCCTCAGCGCCGAGGAGTTCGACGCGAGCCGCGAGGAACTGCGCGCCTACATGGCCGGGTTGATCGACCAGCACCGCCGCGCACCGCAGGACGACCTGATGACGGCGCTCATCGAGGCCCGCGACGGCGGCGACCGGCTCTCCGAGCTCGAACTCGTCGATCTGTGCGTGGGCATCCTGGTCGCGGGGCACGAGACCACCGCGTCCCAGATCCCCAACTTCGTCCTCACCCTGCTCGACCACCCGGACCAGCTGGCCAGGCTCAGGGCCGAACCCGAACTCGTCCCGAACGCGGTGGAGGAGCTGCTGCGCTTCGTCCCCCTGGGCAGCGGTGCCGGTCAGCCCCGGTACGCCACCGAGGACATCGAGGTCGGCGGGACCCTCGTCCGGGCGGGCAGCCCGGTCCTGGTCGCCGTCGGCGCCGCCAACCGCGACGCACTGCGGTTCACCGCCCCGGGCGTCCTCGACATCGCACGCGAGGGCAACCAGCACCTCGGATTCGGCCACGGCGTCCACCACTGCCTGGGCGCCCCGCTGGCCCGGCTCGAACTCCAGGAGGCGCTGGCCGCCCTCATCACCCGCTTCCCGGAGCTGCGGCTGGCCGGCGATGTGACCTGGAAGTCCGAGATGCTGGTGCGCGGCCCGCGCGTCATGCCGGTGGAGTGGTGAGCGCCATGGCCTGGAACGTACGCGTCGATCCCCAGCTCTGCCAGGGCTCGGGCATGTGCGCCGGGACGGTCCCCGAGGTGTTCGTCCTGGACGGTGAGCGCGCCCGTGTCCGGTCCGACGGGACCGAGCCGGACGAACGGGTCCTGGACGCCGCCGACATCTGCCCGGCCCTGGCGATCACCGTGCACGACGGGAACACCGTCATCGGCCCCCGCCGCGACTGACCCGTCCCCCGCCTGCCCGGCGGGGTCGCGTCGCTCAGCGGTCGGACGGTGTGCGGTCGGACGGTGTGCGGTTGGGCGCCCACAGCTGGTCGGCGTCACCGGCGGCGAGTCTGCCCCGGTAGACGTCGACCTTGTGGGCGATGAGCTTCAGGTTCTCCTGGAGTTCGGCGATCTGGGCGAGCACCTGGTCATGGTGCGATTCGAGCAGCTCCAGTCGCTGCTCCTCGTTGCCCCGGCCCGCCGCGACGAGTTCGGCGTAACGGCGGATTCCTCTGATGGGCATGCCGGTCGCCCGGAGCCTGGTGCAGATGGTGATCCACTCCAGGTCGAACGCGCGGTAGCGGCGCCGGCCGCCGTGGGTCCGGTCCACGGGGGTGACGACCAGACCTGCGCGTTCGTAGTAGCGCAGGGTGTGTGCGCTCACCCCGGTACGGCGGGCGGCCTCGGCGATGCTCAGCCCCGACTCGGGGACGGGCTCGGGCAGTTGTTGGTTGACTTCGACCACGCTCTAGAACCTAGCGTCCCGGACATGCCCGAATCCGTGCCCGTGCTCAGTCCTCGCCGTCGGCTCCTGGTGCTCACGATCTGCTGCGCGAGCGTGATCGTCGTGGTGATGGACATCTCTGTCGTCAACGTCGCCCTGCCGTCGATCCGCCACGACCTGCGGGCCTCGGTGTCCGGCCTGCAGTGGACGGTCGACGCGTACACCCTGGTGCTGGCCGGGTTCCTGGTGCTGGCCGGGTCCACCGCGGACCGGTTCGGCCGTCGGCGCGTCTTCCGGGCCGGCCTCACCGCCTTCGGGCTCGGCTCGCTGCTGTGCGGACTGGCGCCGGGCATCGGCTGGCTGGTCGCGGCGCGTGTGCTGCAGGCCGTCGGCGGCTCGATGCTCAATCCGGTGGCGATGGCGATCGTCGCCACCACGTTCCCCGAACCGGCCGCGCGGGCCAGGGCCATCGGTGTGTTCGGCTCGATGACCGGCCTGTCGCTGGCACTGGGGCCGGTCCTCGGCGGCGCCCTGGTCGACGGCCTCGGCTGGCACTCCGTCTTCTGGGTCAACGTGCCGATCGTCGCCGCCGCGATCGTGTGCACCGCGCTGTTCGTACCCGAGTCCCGCGCCCCGCGAGTGCGCCGCTTCGACCCGGTGGGCCAGGCTCTGGTGATCCTCGTACTGGGTGGCGTCGTCTTCGCGATCACCGAATCCAGGGCCTTGGGCTGGACCTCTCCGGTCATCCTGGGCCTGCTCTCCGTGTCCGTCCTCGGCGTGCTGGGCATACTCGGCCACGAATCACGCCGGGTGGACCCGCTGTTGGAGCTGCGTCTGTTCCGCAGCGTGCCGTTCAGCTCGGCGATCCTGATGGCGCTCTTCGCTCTGTGCGGGTTCAGCGCGTTCCTCTTCGTCACCACCCAGTACCTGCAGAACGTACGCGGCATGTCGGCGTTGACGGCCGGGCTGTGCCTGCTCCCGGTCGGGGGGCTGGTCGTCGCGCTCTCTCCGTTCACCGGCAGGCTGGTCGGTGCGCGCGGTCCCAGAGTGCCGCTGGTGGTCGCCGGGTGCGCGCTGGCGCTGGGCGGCGGCGCATCGCTCTGGCTCACACCGGCCACCCCACTGCCGGCCATGCTCGCGGTCCACCTGCTGTTCGGCGTCTTCCTGAGCACCGTGAACCCGCCGATCACCAACACCGCCGTCTCCGGAATGCCCCGCTCGATGGCCGGGGTGGCGGCCTCCCTGGCCTCCGCCGGCCGGCAGACCGGCACCACTCTGGGCGTCGCCATCTCCGGAACGATCGTGGCCTCGGCCCTGCCCCGCGGCGGACCGGCGTTCACTGACGCGGAGCACGCCGTGTGGTGGCTGGTGCTCGGGCTGGGCCTCGGCATCGCGGCCCTGGGCCTGCTCAGCACCGGGCGCTGGGCCATGGACACCGCCACCCGAACGGCGACACTGTTCGAGGAGCTGGACCGCGGCACGGCCCTCCGGACCTCCCCTGCCGGCCGCCGGTGATCGGCGGCGCGGCAGAGCGGCAGAGCGTCCACGAGGCCGTCCCGATCAGGCCAACCGAATGCTGAGCTGGGAACCGAGCTCGCTGAACCCCAGTGCGACCGCCACCTTCCTCGACGCGGGGACGCGGGCCCGCCATTGCGGCAGCAGGTCCTGCGCGAGCGCATGCCGGACCGAGGCGGATCCGGTCGCGCGGGCAAAGCCCTTTCCGCGCCAGGCGGGCGAGGTCAGCACGCTCACGTGAGCCGTCGAGTTCGGCCATATGCGATATCCGGAAGCAGCGACGACCTCACCGTCGGTCCGCAGAACGAACGCGGGTGAGGTGATCTCGGCGAGGGACGCCTCTCCGGCGTCCTCCGCCCCCGCCGCCTGCTCAAGGGCCCTCACCTCCGCATGGTCGGAGGGCAGTACCTCCACGCGTGGCTCTGCGAGTGCCACTGGCCGGAAGCCATCGGCCGCTGCATAGGCGAGTGCGGCGGGCCCGAGAACCTCACCGATCGGGAGAACCTTCCCCACCGCTTCCGGGTCCGTCAGCCTGTCAGCAGGCAGCTCAGCCACGGCCCCACGGACCCGGGCAGCGGACTTCACGCTCGGAGCGGTAACGACGGCTGCTCCGCCCAGGAGCACGATGCCCACCCACCCGGGTGGGCAGAACCCCGAATCAGGAGAGGAGACGACGCCGGCCTCGCCCACCGCCCCGAACGAGACCGGCGCCGACGCCAGCTCCTGCCACAGGCCTCGGGCCCTGATCAGCAACGAATCGTTGGACATGAACCGACCCTTCCAGAGCCGCGTGCCCGCACGCACTCGGAATGAATGCAGCAGGAGGCATCGAAGATCACCCCGACTGACGGAGAGCCGAGCACTTCTGACCGCGAGCGTGCTGCCGCAGGCGAGGTCGACACCATCGGCCGACAGAATCCCCGAACCACTGACCTCATTCATCCGAACCCCCTCGGAGAGCGGATCCAGGCACCTTTGCCCGGGTCCACGTTCGCTTCTCGCCGGGCCGCCCCACCGCAGCCCGTGATTACAGAACGTAACGGCATCACGCACGGCATGGCCATCACTCTCGGTGACATTCACCGCATTGAGTGGTTCCGGAGCGTGGCCACCGCTGCGCCCCCACAGATACGTGACCGGGCCCGGAGCTCATGCCCCGGACCCGGTCACGAAGGCGAGGCGGACTAGCCGACCCGTACCAGGACCCATTCGCGCTCGCCCTGGCCGCCCAGCCTCGCGCGGTCGTCCCGCGGGGTGAGCGTGCCCAGGTTCGAGGCGCCATCGAGGCTGAGGGCGACGCCCACGCCGTTGGACGGGCCGTCGATCAGCCACCGGTCCGGAGAGGTGTCGCACTCCCTCTCGGCCACGGCGGGCGGGTAGATCTTCAGCGGCGACAGGGCAAGGCAGCGGTTCTCGTCGTTCGCCTCGCGGAACTGCACGGACCCGCCCGGCAGGTTGATCGCATGCCAGGCGGAGTAGCGGCCGCAGTCGCCGAGCTCACCGGCGAACACACCCCCGCCGGAGTTCAGGCACTGACCGCTCTCGGCGTTCCGGATCAGGTAGTAGCCGTTGCCGACGGCCTGGGCGGGGGTGGAGAGTGCCACGACCGCGACGGCGGACGCGGCCAGCGACAGGATGGATCGGATACGCACGGGACTCCTCGTACGACTTGAGTGGGGGGATTCCGGGCCAATCCGCCCGGTGCGGGCCGATGCCGACCGGCCCGGCACCCAAGATCACAGGGGCCCGCCGCCCCCCTCCCGTGCCCCGCGTCGCGCCCCCGCCGGTCCACCCCGTCAGCAGCGGCGCATTTGGAGCGCGCTCGGCGCATTCGGAGTGGGGCGCGCGCCCCCTCTGACCAGGGGCGTTCCGCCCGGGGCTCAAGCCGCGAAGTCCGAGCGCTCTTTCAGCGGAATGGGAGGTGGGCCACTTCCCACCCACCCACCCCGAGCGGCGAGTTGACATTTTGTGACCGACTTGCCACCGACAGTGGTGACGCTCTAGCGTGCCGAATGCGGAGCGATGCTCCGTGACGCAGATCGGCCCCTGCCGGTGGTGGAACACCAAACAGGGGCCTGACCACTTCGACCGCTTAAGAGGAGCGATCTGATGGCTGTCGGCCAGCTTAGTGCTGCCCCGTGCGCCCCGCACGTACCCCTGCCAGCACCCCCGCGCCCGCACCCGATGGCCAATCCGGGGTACGGCAAGCGGTCCGCGCCCGACCAACACCCTCGCACCGAGCGCGATTTCGCTCACCTTCCGGCTCGCGAGGCGTCCATCGCCACGTATCTCGACCGGCTGCCCGAAGGCTCCGACATCTCCGTGAAGACGCTGGCCAAGCACCTCCCGTACGGCCAGTGCGCGCTGCGTACCGCACTCAACCGGCTCCAGGACGCCGGGCACCTGCGGCGCGGCAGCGAGTGCGTCGCCAACGACGAGGTGCTGCTCTGGGTGACCCGTACGTTCTTCTCCCGGACCGCGCGGGACGACGACTGGTGGGCGGCGTTCACCCGGGGTGACGTACCGGTCGAGCAGCCCCAGCGCCCCACCCGGTCCCGCGCGTTCGCGCTGCTCGCCGCGCTGGGTCGTACCGCGCCCACGCTCACACTGTCTGCGGCCGACTGCGCGGCGCTGGAGCCACAGGTCGGCGAGTGGTTCGAGCGCGGGGCCACCGAGGCGGAGCTGCTGCACGCCCTCACCGACGGGCTGCCCTCGCCCGTCCGCCATGCGGCGGCCCTGGTCCGCAGGCGACTCGCCGACAAGATGCCGCCCGAACGGGTCGCTCCGGCGCAACGGCGAACGGTGTTGCGCACCCTCGAATGCAGCGAGTGCCGCTCACCGGGCAGCGCGGAGGCCCTGATCGGCGGCCGGTGCAGGCCCTGCCGGGGCGATGCGGCCCCCGCACCCGCCGGGCCCAGCGGGGCCGTACCGGCGGACGGCGTACGGAATCGGATGAACGACGTACGGGCCGGGCTCGCGCGACGGTCCGTCAGGCCGCGGCGCCCCGGGAGCCCATGAGGCCGTGAGGCCGTGAGGCCGAGCCGTCGCCCGGTGTCCGAAAGCGGCTCCCACCTGGGAGTGGTTTGAAGCGCCTTCACCGACCGATCGCTACGTTCCGTGTTCCTCTAGGCGCGCATCGTAATCAACCGCCCCAAAGGGGAACGAACCATGTCCGAACCCACCCATGAGCAGATCGTCTCCGGGCTCCACGACCGGCCCCCCATCGCGCTGGCCCCCGGCCCCCGCCTGGACGCCGAGAGGCCCAGCTCCCTTCCGTTGCCGCCCAGCGATGTGTGGGAGCTGCCGGGCGGCACCGCCTGGGTCTACTACGGCGAGGGGAACCCCGGTCTCGTCCGGCCGGTGATCTTCTCCGACGGCTTCAGCACGGGGCCGAGCGAGCTGGAATTCTCCTGGCAGATCATGGAGTTCGGCGACTACGCGCTGATCAGCGAGCTGCGCCGCCGTGGCCACGATGTCGTCCTGCTCGGCTATCACGAACGCAGTGCGTCGATTCTGGACAACTCCCGTACCGCGCAGGCCGCGATCGCGCGGGCCGTCGCGGAGCGACTGGGCGACACGCCGCTGGCGGTCGGCGGGTTCAGCATGGGCGGGCTCGTCACCCGGCACGCGCTGGCCAAGATGGAGAGCCAGGGCATCGACCACCAGACCTCGCTGTACTTCTCGTACGACAGCCCGCACCGGGGCGCCTGGATCCCGATCGCGCTCCAGGCGTTCGCGCACTACATCAAGGACCTCGACAGCCGCTTCTCCGACCAGATCAACAGCCCGGCCGCCCGCCAGCTGCTGTGGCGGCACATCGAGAAGTGGGACAGCACCCCTGACCAGAGCGACGAGCGCGGCGCGTTCCTGGCCGAGATGCAGGCGGTCGGCGAATGGCCGCGCAGGCCCCGGCTGATCGGTGTCGCCAACGGGACGGCCGACGGGACCGGCACCGATGTGCGGGCGGGCGAACTGGCCCTGGAGGGAAAGGGCCTGACGGTTGTGGGGACCAAGCTCTACACCCAGGCACCTGGGCTCGACGAGCTCGGCGCGAAGCTGCGGGTGGTGACGCTGAAGACCAACGAGGTCCGTACGAAGGGGCTCCCGTCGATCGACGGCGCGCCCGGCGGCTCTTTGGAGGGCTTCGGCATCCTCGCGGACGCCTTCAACGCCCTGAACCCGTTCCTCGGCTTCAAGACCGATGTACGTATCCGGTCGCACTGCTTCGTACCGTCCGTCAGCGCGGTCGACGTCGCCGACCTGGACACGGACGACGAGCTGTACAAGGACATCTCCTCGCTCCCGGAGGGCACCGGCGGACTGGACGAGTTCAAGCTCGCTTCCCGGAACGAGGGCCACACCCTCGTGACGGAGGAACTCTGCACCTGGCTGCTCGACCGCCTGCCGTAGGAAGGTCCGCAGAGCGGGGCGGCGGCGCGGCGTACGGTGCTCCGTCCCATACCAAGGAGCCCTCATACCAGGGAGCCAGAACGCCAGGACGGAATGGGCACTGCGGTATCACGCGCTCACGATGCTCCGGCGGGCATCGTGGGCGCGTCCATCGCAGACCTCCAGGGAGTTCGACGTGATGACCGTTGCCCCGCACGATCCGAGCCGCGACCGCAGCCGCCGCAGCCTCGACCGCCGTCAGGTCCTCGTCGCCGGGCTGGCGGCCTCGGCGCTCCTGGCCACGACCGCCGTACCGTCCCCCGCCGCCGCAGCAGCAGCCGGGCGGGCTGACGGGCCGGCCGCCGAAACCACCGACCGCCGCGCCTCGCTGCCGACGGCCCGGCTCCCGCGCCCCACCGGTCCGTACGCCGTCGGCACCGTCGCACTCCACCTCGTCGACCGCTCGCGGGCCGAGCCCTGGGTGCCGGGCACCTCCGCCCGCCGGGAGCTGATGGTCAGCCTCTGGTACCCGGCCCGGCCGGGCGCGTCGGCGCGTCCCGTGCCGCAGATGACGGCGGGGGCCGCGGCCCACTTCGGGAGTGCGGAGGGGGCCGCTGCCATGAACCTGAAGATGCCGCCCGGGAGTGTCGACTGGGGTGCGACGCTCACCCACGCGCACGAGGCCGCGCCCGTCGACCGCCGGGCCGGGCAACTCCCCGTGGTGTTGTACTCCCCCGGGCTCGGCGACCCGCGCACCTGGAACACCGCGCTCGTGGAGGACCTGGCGAGCCGGGGGTACGCCGTCGTCACGATCGACCACACCCACGAGGCGACCGAGGTCGCGTTCCCGGACGGCCGGCTGGCCACCATGCGGATCTTCGACGGGGCGCCGCCCACCGCCCCGGAGGCGGTCACCGCCCTGCTGGAGAAGGTCGTGGCGGTCCGGGTCGCCGACAGCCGGTTCGTGCTCGACGAGTTGGCACGGCTGAACCGGACCCGGTTCGGCGGTGCGCTCGATCTTCGCCGGGTCGGCATGTTCGGCCAGTCCGCGGGCGGGTTCACCGCCGCGCAGACGATGCACGACGACCGGCGCTTCCTGGCGGGCATCAACATGGACGGCCAGATGGACTACGTCGGCGGGCGGGAGCCGGACGGCACCCACCTGAGCGGCGTGGCCCTGGACGGGCTCGACCGGCCGTTGCTGCTGATGGGTAGCGGGAGCGAGGGCTCGGGCGACTACCGGCAGCAGCCGTCCTGGGCGGCGTTCTGGGCGAACACCCGTGGCTGGAAGGCCGATGTGACACTGACCGGGTCACGGCATGCCTCGTACACGGACGCCGGGGTGCTGCTGCCCCGGCTGGCGCGGCAGGGCGCGGTGCCGGAGGGCGGGCTCGCCGGGGCGGTCGGGACGGTGCCGCCGCACCGCGCGCTGGCCGCGAACCGGGCGTACGTCGCGTCGTTCTTCGGCCGGTGGCTGCGCGGGCACGACGACCATCTGCTGGACGGACCCTCGGACCGCTTCCCGGAGATGGTGTTCGCCCGGTAAGGCGGCAGCGCCAAAGAGCTGGCCCCAAGAGGGTCAGCACAAAAAGCGTCGGCCCCCTGGACCAGATGGTCCAGGGGGCCGACACCGTGAAGCTGTACAGGAACTACCGATCCGTCAGGATCAGAAGTCCATGTCACCGCCCGGCATGCCGCCCGGAGCGGCCGCGGCGGCCTTCTCCGGCTTGTCGGCGATGACGGCCTCGGTGGTGAGGAAGAGCGCGGCGATGGACGCGGCGTTCTGCAGGGCGGAGCGCGTGACCTTCGCCGGGTCGAGGATGCCCTCGGCGATCATGTCGACGTACTCGCCGGTCGCGGCGTTCAGACCGTGGCCGACGGCCAGGTTGCGCACCTTCTCGACGACGACGCCGCCCTCAAGACCACCGTTGACGGCGATCTGCTTGAGCGGGGCCTCCAGCGCCAGCTTGACGGCGTTGGCGCCGGTCGCCTCGTCACCCGAGAGCTCCAGCTTCTCGAAGACGGCCGAGGCCTGGAGCAGAGCCACGCCACCACCGGCGACGATGCCCTCCTCGACGGCGGCCTTGGCGTTGCGCACCGCGTCCTCGATGCGGTGCTTGCGCTCCTTGAGCTCGACCTCGGTCGCGGCACCGGCCTTGATGACGGCCACGCCGCCGGCCAGCTTCGCGAGGCGCTCCTGGAGCTTCTCGCGGTCGTAGTCCGAGTCGGAGTTCTCGATCTCGGCGCGGATCTGGTTGACCCGGCCCTGGACCTGGTCGCTGTCACCGGCGCCGTCGACGATGGTCGTCTCGTCCTTGGTGATGACGACCTTGCGGGCGCGGCCGAGCAGGTCGAGACCGGCGTTCTCCAGCTTGAGGCCGACCTCCTCGGAGATGACGGTGCCACCGGTGAGGATGGCGATGTCGCCGAGCATGGCCTTGCGGCGGTCACCGAAGCCCGGGGCCTTGACGGCGACGGACTTGAAGGTGCCACGGATCTTGTTGACGACCAGGGTCGACAGGGCCTCGCCCTCGACGTCCTCGGCGATGATCAGCAGCGGCTTGCCGGACTGCATGACCTTCTCCAGCAGCGGAAGGAGGTCCTTCACGTTGCTGATCTTCGAGTTGACGATCAGGATGTACGGGTCGTCCAGGGACGACTCCATGCGCTCCATGTCGGTGGCGAAGTACGCCGAGATGTAGCCCTTGTCGAAGCGCATACCCTCGGTGAGCTCCAGCTCCAGACCGAAGGTCTGGGACTCCTCGACGGTGATGACGCCTTCCTTGCCGACCTTGTCCATGGCCTCGGCGATGAGCTCGCCGATCTGGGTGTCGGCGGCGGAGATGGAGGCCGTCGAAGCGATCTGCTCCTTGGTCTCCACGTCCTTGGCCTGCTCCAGGAGGGCGGCGGAGACGGCCTCGACGGCCTTCTCGATACCCCGCTTGAGGGCCATCGGGTTGGCACCCGCGGCGACGTTGCGCAGGCCCTCGCGGACGAGAGCCTGGGCGAGAACGGTGGCGGTGGTCGTACCGTCGCCGGCGACGTCGTCCGTCTTCTTGGCGACCTCCTTGACCAGCTCCGCACCGATCTTCTCGTACGGGTCCTCCAGCTCGATCTCCTTGGCGATGGAAACACCATCGTTGGTGATCGTGGGGGCGCCCCACTTCTTCTCAAGGACGACGTTGCGACCCTTGGGGCCAAGGGTGACCTTGACGGCGTCGGCGAGCTGGTTCATGCCGCGCTCGAGACCGCGCCGGGCCTCCTCGTCGAACGCGATGATCTTGGCCATGTGAAGTGGTCCTCCCGGACAGGGGTGGATTTCTCCGGACCGAGTGGCGCCCGCGACGGACGGCCTGCGTGAGCCGGTGGTTCCTTGCCCCACCGGCCCGCGGGCCTCACCGGCCCGGTCCAAGTTCTGTCACTCTCACCTGGAGAGTGCTAACGCCAATGATTAGCACTCGACCCCCTCGAGTGCAAGCGTCCCCCTCGGGATGTGGACAACCCCGGAGGGTCGCGGAGGGGTGTGGAGGGCTGTGGAAAACGTCCGGCGGCGCAGGCCGGGACGGCATGCGCCGCCTTGCATGCGCGGGCGCGCACCCGGCGCGCGCAGGGCGGCCGCGACGCACCGAGGGCCCGTACCCCCTGGGTACGGGCCCTCAGCGCGTGAGTGCAGTGCGTGAATGGTGTCGTTGGCCGACCGTTCGAACTCAGCCGACGGCGAGCTTGACCATGTCTGCCTGCGGCCCCTTCTGGCCCTGCGAGATCTCGAATTCAACTCGCTGACCCTCTTCGAGGGTGCGGTACCCGTCCATCTGGATCGCGCTGTAGTGGACGAAAACATCCGCACCACCGTCGACCGCGATGAAGCCGTACCCCTTCTCCGCGTTGAACCACTTGACGGTGCCCTGAGCCATGCCTAACTCCCCTATTACTGGCCCTTGCGCAGGACCGCACTTCGCGGACCCGGGTCAGAACTCACCCTCCGACAGGAGAGGGTGTGTGCGCCGGAACGCGTCGACCGCGGCTGAATGTATCTGCCCAACTGCCCTCTGCAACAGGTCAATCGGACGAGAATTCTCGGCCGCACCGAACGCCCGAATATGGGGAATTCATAAGATTCCTGGGCAAGTCGGGCCAGGCAAAGGCGACTTATGCCGCAAGCACATCGCACACTTTGGCTGCATCTTGTCGCGGCCGGGCGCATTCTCATATGCGGGCGGCACGGGCAGCTGGGGGGACTTCCCACACTCTACCGCGCTCAACCATGCAGAATTGCCCCCTCCGCGATTGAAGCGGAGGGGGCAATTCGATAACGCGGTGGGGTCGGACGGGGCGTCAGCAGCCGCCGGCCACGGCCGGGATGATCGAGATACCGGCGCCGTCCGGCGTGGCCGTCTCCAGACCGCCCTCAAAGCGCACGTCGTCGTCGTTGACGTACACGTTCACGAAGCGGCGCAGCTTGCCCTGGTCGTCCAGGACGCGGGCGGCGATGCCCGGGTGGTTCTGCTCCAGGGACTCGATGACCTGGGAGAGGGTCGAGCCCTCGGCCGGGACCTCGGCCTGGCCGCCCGTGTAGGTGCGGAGGATGGTGGGGATGCGGACCTTGACGCTCATGGTGGGTGCCCTTCCTGGAGTCTCGGGTGGTCAGCTGGTGGCGAGGCCGGCGGCGCGGAACGCGTCCAGGCTGGGACGGATCGTCGCGGTCGCCTGAGAGGTTTCGGCCACCGCGTCGAGGGTCTTGAGGCCGTCACCCGTGTTGAGTACGACGGTGGTCAGCGACGGGTCGATCAGACCGGCCTCGATGAGCTTCTTCGTCACGCCGACCGTCACACCGCCCGCCGTCTCCGCGAAGATGCCTTCGGTGCGCGCCAGCAGCTTGATCGCGTCGACGACCTGCTCGTCGTTCACGTCCTCCACGGCGCCGCCGGTGCGGCGGGCGATGTCCAGGACGTACGGGCCGTCGGCCGGGTTGCCGATGGCGAGGGACTTGGCGATCGTGTTCGGCTTCTGCGGCCGGACGACGTCGTGGCCGCCCTTGTACGCGACCGAGACCGGCGAGCAGCCCTCGGCCTGGGCGCCGAAGAGCTTGTACGGCTTGTCCTCGACCAGGCCGAGCTTGATCAGCTCCTGGAGGCCCTTGTCGATCTTCGTGAACTGCGAGCCGGACGCGATCGGGATGACCAGCTGGTCCGGGAGCTGCCAGCCCAGCTGTTCGCAGATCTCGTACGCCAGGGTCTTGGAGCCCTCGCCGTAGTACGGACGCAGGTTGACGTTGACGAAGCCCCAGCCCTCGCCGAGCGGGTCGCCGATGAGCTCGGAGCAGAAGCGGTTGACGTCGTCGTAGTTGCCCTCGATGCCGACGAGTTCTCCGCCGTACACCGCGGCCATGACGACCTTGCCCTGCTCCAGGTCGTGCGGGATGAACACGCAGGAGCGGAAGCCGGCGCGGGCGGCGGCGGCGCCGACGGCACCGGCGAGGTTGCCGGTGGAGGAGCAGGAGAGGGTGGTGAAGCCGAAGGCGCGGGCGGCCTCGATGGCCTGGGCGACGACGCGGTCCTTGAAGGAGTGCGTGGGGTTGCCGGAGTCGTCCTTGACGAAGAGCTTGCCCTGCTCGACGCCGAACTCACGGGCGAGGTTGTCGGCCTGGACGAGCTTGGTCCAGCCGGGGTTCAGGTTCGGCTTCTCGGCGACATCGGCGGGGACCGGCAGCAGCGGCGCGTAGCGCCAGATGTTGGCCGGGCCGGCCTCGATGCGCTTCTTCAGCTCCTCGGGAGAGCCGCTCGGCAGGTCGTACGCGACTTCGAGCGGCCCGAAACAGGACGCGCAGGCGAAAATGGGGCCGAGTTCGAAACGCTCGCCGCACTCGCGGCAGGAAAGGCCCGAGGCGGGGCCGAGGTCGACGGCTCCGGTGCTGACGGCTTCGGCGTCGACGGAAGAATCGGTGCTTACTGCAACGGTCTGCGCAGCCATGGTGGCGAGGCCCTTTCTCCTCATCTTCCTCGCGGCGCGTTTCGCCACGAGACGGAATTGGCACCTTCCTCACCGGACCTCACGGTCGGTGGGGGGGTTGCCGGGACTTCAACGGGCCGTTCCCTCAGTCCCTCTGGATGAGCGCTGTGGCACCGGATCTTCGATCCGGGCATTTATCGGCGGACGGACCCCGGCATGCGATGGTCGTCCGCGTTGTTCAAGACTGTAACCGAAGCATCGGACTCTTGAGATAGTCGTCCGAACCGCGAGATGGATCACATACAGGGAGTATCGACCGTGCTGGAAGAGGTCGAATGCTGGCTGGCCAGGCGTTCCTGGTCGGCCGCCGACCGCCCGCTGGACAGCCTGCTGGCCGCCAGGGCCAGGGCCGGGGAATTGAGCCGCGGGAGCGTCAGTGTCGTACTGCCGGCGCTGAACGAGGAGGCGACGGTCGGCGAGATCGTCGCGACGATCCGGCGCGAGCTGATGGAGAAGGTCCGGCTGGTCGACGAGCTCGTGGTGATCGATTCCGGTTCCACCGACGCCACCGCGGAGGTGGCCCGGGAGGCCGGTGCCCGGGTGGTGCACCGCGACGCGATACTCCCCCGGATACCGGCCGTGCCCGGCAAGGGCGAGGTGCTGTGGCGGTCGCTCCTGGTGACCGGTGGCGACATCGTCTGCTTCATCGACGCCGATCTGAAGGACTTCTCGGCGGACTTCGTCTCCGGCATCGTCGGCCCGCTGCTGACCGACCCGGACGTGCAGTTCGTGAAGGCGATGTACGACCGCCCGTTCGGTGACACGACGGGGCAGGGCGGCCGGGTGACCGAACTCGTGGCCCGCCCGCTGCTCAATCTGCACTGGCCGCAACTGGCCGGTTTCGTGCAGCCGCTGGGCGGTGAATACGCCGTACGCCGCTCGCTGCTCGAACGGCTGCCCTTCCCCGTCGGCTACGGCGTGGAACTGGGCCTGCTGGTCGACGCGCTGCACACGGTGGGGCTGGACGCGCTGGCCCAGGTCGACGTGGGGGTGCGCAAGCACCGGCACCAGGACGGGCAGGCGCTCGGCCGGATGGCGGCGGCGATCTACCGGACCGCGCAGCTGCGGCTCTCCCGCGGCCATCTGACCCGCCCGGCGATCACCCAGTTCGAACGCGGCGAGAACGGCTTCGTGCCGCGCACCCATGCCGTGGACACCGAGGAACGGCCGCCGATGTGCGAGATCGAGGAGTACGTTTCGCGCCGCGCGGCCTGACGTGGTCCGGCCACGCCGCCTGATGTGGTCCGGCCACATGGCGTGATGTGGTCTGACTTCGCACGTTTGGGCGGTTCGTGATCGGGCTAGATTCCGCAACATGGTCTCCGCGCACGATGCCCAGCCCGATGCCCAGGTCCTCGTCGCGTCCAACCGCGGCCCGGTCTCGTACACCCTGGGCACGGACGGATCGCTCGACGCGAAACGGGGCGGCGGCGGTCTCGTCTCCGGGCTGAGCGCCGTGGACGACAAGCTGTGGGTGTGCGCCGCGCTCGGTGACGGGGACCGGGAGGCGGTCCGGCGCGGGGTCGCCGAGCAGGGCGTACGGATGCTCGACATCGACGCTCGGGTGCACGCCGACGCGTACAACGGGATCGCGAACTCGGTGCTCTGGTTCGTCCACCACATGCTGTACCAGACGCCGCTGGAGCCGGTCTTCGACGCGGAGTTCCGGCGGCAGTGGGCGTCGTTCGAGACCTACAACCGGGCCTTCGCCGAGGCGCTCGCAGAGGAGGCGGGGCCGGGTGCGGCGGTGTTGGTGCAGGACTACCACCTGGCGCTGGTGCCGGGCATGCTCCGCGAACTCCGCCCCGACCTGCGGATCGGCCACTTCTCGCACACCCCGTGGGCGCCCGTCGACTACTTCCGGCTGCTCCCCGACGACATCGCCGAGCAGTTGCTGCACGGCATCCTGGGCGCGGACCGGGCGGCGTTCCTGACCCGGCGCTGGGCGGACGCGTTCATCGGCTGCTGCACCCAGATCCTGGGCGGCACCGGGCGGACCAGGATCGGGGTGCACGGGCTCGGCGCGGACGCGGACTTCCTGCGCCGCCGGGCCCACGAGGCGGATGTGGACGAGCGGATGGCGGCACTGCGCGAGCAGACCGGCCCCGGCCGGAGGACGATCGTACGGGTGGACCGAACGGAACTGTCCAAGAACATCGTGCGCGGCCTGCTCGCGTACCGCGCGCTCCTGGACGAACGGCCCGAGTGGCGCGAACGCGTCGTCCACGTCGCCTTCGCCTACCCCTCGCGGCAGGACCTGGCGGTGTACCGGGACTACACGGCCGAGGTGCGGCGGGTCGCCGACGAGATCAACGCCGTGTACGGCACGGAGGGCTGGACTCCGGTGGTCCTGCACGTCAAGGACGACTTCGCCCGCTCGCTCGCCGCGTACCGGCTGGCCGACGTGGCGCTCGTCAACCCGATCCGTGACGGCATGAACCTGGTCGCCAAGGAGATCCCGGTCGTCTCCGACCACGGCTGCGCGCTGGTGCTGTCGCGGGAGGCGGGGGCGTACGAGGAGCTGGGCAGCGACGCGGTGGTGGTGAATCCGTACGACGTCTCCGCCACGGCGGCGGCGCTGCACGAGGCGCTGACGATGGCGGAGGACGAACGGGCCGCGCGTACGGAACGTCTGGCCGCGGCGGCGGTCGCGCTGCCGCCGCAGCAGTGGTTCCTGGACCAGCTGGACGCGTTGCGGCGGGGCTGACAGTGGCCGGGGCGGCCGGATCCGTCGGGGCTGTCAGAGCTGCTGGGCCAGTGTCGCCAGGAAGGCGACCACGTCACCCGGTCCGGCCAGCAGCAGATCGGCCCGCTCGGCCAGTTCGGGCACCTCCGCGCTGCCGCTGCACACCAGCAGGCCGGGGATGCCGTCGGGGCCCTCGGTGCGGAGCTTCTCCACCGCCGAGTACGCGGCGAGGTCGCCGAGGTCGTCGCCCGCGTACAGCACCGACTCGGCGTCCGTCTCCCGTACGTACTGGGCGAGCGCCACGCCCTTGTCCATGCCCGGCGGGCGCAGCTCCAGGACCAGCCGGCCCGGCTCGACGATCAGTCCGTGCCGGGCGGCGAGTTCGCCGAGCGGACCGCCCAGCGCCTCGAACGCGGCCTGCGGGTCGGCGGCCCGGCGGGTGTGTACGGCGATCGCCCGGCCCTTCTCCTCTATCCAGGTGCCGTGCCAGGAGCCGGACCGGTCGAGCACGCCGGGCAGTTCGGCGCGGACCGAGGCGATGCCGGGGTGCGGGGCGGGGGCGTGGACGGTGCCGGACACGGCGTCCCAGCGTTCGGCGCCGTAGTGGCCGAGGACGACGAGGTGGTCGAGGCCCGGGACCCCGGCGAAGCCGCCGTGGCGGACCGCGACGCCGGCCGGGCGGCCGGTGATCACGGCGACGGAGGCCACTTTCGGGGCGAGCGCGGCGAGGGCCTCGACGGCGCCGGGGTGGGCGCGGGCCTGTTCCGGGTCCGGGACGATGTCGGCGAGGGTGCCGTCGAAATCGAGCGCGATGACGGCGCGGTCGGGGCGCGCGAGGATCGCGGCGAGGGCTTCGCGGCCGGGTGGGGTGGCGGGGGTCGGGAGCTCGGACGGGGTTTCGCTCGACGCGGGTGCGGGTGCCTGCGCGGATGCGTGTGTGGGTGCGGGTTCGGGTGCGGGTGCTTCCGGGTTGCTGCCCATGGGGCGAGC
The DNA here is from genome assembly GCF_036077095.1 of Streptomyces sp. NBC_00376. NCBI lineage: Bacteria > Bacillati > Actinomycetota > Actinomycetes > Kitasatosporales > Streptomycetaceae > Streptomyces > Streptomyces sp. NBC_00376. The sequence continues at coordinate 3,957,531 of NZ_CP107960.1, forward strand.
CTATAGCGGCGGGCCCGGAGCCGGCTCTCCTGCGGCGTGACGGGTGAGGCGCAGCCGACCGCCACGCGAGCATGAGGCATCGAACGGATGAACGACACCGGCCTGGCGTGTGGTGCCCGTGGGGTGCGGACAGCGATCAGGGCGACCAGTCCCCCACGACCGGGAGCGGCCCTGATGCGCAGGTCTCTTGTCCTTTCCACGGTACTGGCGGCTCTCCTCGCGGGTGCCTCCCTCTCCCCCGCCCCGGCTCAGGCCCGGCCGGCCGGGCCGAAAGCCCGGCACGCGGCGGACGCCGGTCTCTTCTACACCAACGGCGACCACGTCCACGTCTCCAGTACGCCCCCGGCGACGGCGTCCGGACACGGCTGGTGGGTGCGGGTGAAGGGTGGGAAGCCCGGCGAGAAGGCCAAGGTCACCATCTGGCTCCAGGCGAAGGACCGGCACGGCAAGTGGAAGTCCGTGGCCAGCGGGTCGAAGAAGGTGAAGCCGACCAAGGGCAAGGCGAGCAGCACCCATCGGGCCAACGCCCGTAAGACGTGCGAGGGCCGGAAGAAGACGCAGTGGCGGAGCCTGATCGACGTGGACGTCATCGGCGAGGCCGACTCCCCGGAGAAGGCCGTCACTGCCACGATGACCTTCAACTGCGGCGCGGGTGTGTAGGGAGAGGCAATGGGTGATGCGGTGCGGGACGCGACCCTGCTCATGGGCGTGCACGGAGTCCTCACCCGGCATCCCTGGCTCACACCGCCCGAGGGCGCTTCGGCGTCCGGCCCGCCCGAGGACACCTCGGATTCCGATTCCGACGTGGCCGAGGACGCCTCGGATTTCGATTCCGACGTGGCCGAGGACGCCTCGGAAGCCGAAGACGTCGACGTCTTCGGCCTGGCGGTGAACCGGGCCGAGGCCTACGGGTGGAGCAGCACCCTGCTGGGCGCCGGCATGGAGCTCGGCGGAAGCCGGTGGGGGCACAACGACGCGGGGGAGGACTGGACGCAGGACGGGCGCGTCCGGGAGATCGGCTGGCTCCAGGTGGACGTGTCCTCCTGCCTGAACCGGCAGCGACTGCCCGTGCTGCCGGTGGCGACGGTCCTCGGCGATGTGCTGCGGCAAGTGGGCGATGTCCGGGTCACCGGAGTGCACACCGTGGCACCGGTGCATCTGGCGCCGGATCCCGCCGCGGCTCTGCTGTACGCCGCGCATTGGTACGAGCTGGCCGATCCGGGCGCGGCCAGGGACATCACCGTGACCGTTTCGGGCCGCGATGCGGGGCTTCCGGGCCGGGGCGGGCGCGTCCGCGACGAGGCGCTGGCGTGCACCTACGGCCGGATGACCGTCGAGCCGGAGAGCACCGCCGTGAACCTCCCGGGTCTGTCCCGGTCGCCGACCGGGAAGGTGCAGACCGAAGGGATGCGCCGGGCCCTGGCCTTCCGCTGCCGGGTGCCGGTGTGGTCCCTGGACGCGGCGGCCTGGACCACGGAGGTCTTCGTCGAGGCGCTCCGTGCCACCGGCACCGCGGAGCCCGTCCTGATCACCGTCTCCTACTGAGCGGACGCCGGTCCCAGCGCCGTCCCGCCCCGTACTTCTGCCTCAGCGCCGTTCGCGTTTCGCGTCCCGCACCCGGCGCAGGCGGTTCACCGTGACCGGGTCCTCCTCCAGTGCGCGGCGGTCGTCCAGCAGGGCGTTCAGGAGCTGGTAGTAGCGCGTGGGCGAGATGCCCAGCTGTTCGCGGATCGCCCGCTCCTTGGCCCCGGGGCCGGACCATGACTGCCGTTCCACTGCGAGCACGGCACGGTCCCGGTCGGAGAGGCCGTCCGTGTCGTCGGGGCCATGCGTGGGGGCGGTCATATCAGCCAACATATCGCCCGTCCGGAGGGCCGCCACCCGCTACTCCGTGCGCTCCGCCGCCGCCGAGTCGCGCGCGATCTTCCCCAGCACGCTCCGGGGGCTGCCGCCCGGCGCGACCGCCTTGCCGATGTTCTCCTTGATCGACTCGCTGGACCGGGCCCAGGACGTCTTGCCGAACGGGTAGAACTGCGAGTCCGGCAGCGCGGCCAGGAACTTCCACAGCGGCTTGAACCTGGCGTCGGTCTCCATCGCCGCGGAGGCGCTGTCGGTGACCGGCAGCAGGTCGTACTCGTCGGCGAAGTCGATGACGTTCTTGTCGCTGAACATGTAGTCGAAGAACTTGCCCAGCGGCACCCGGTGGCCGTTCTGCTTGAAGCCCATGATCCAGTCGGCCACGCCCAGCGAGCCCTTGCTCGGGCCGTCGATGCCGGGCAGCGGCACCATGCCGACGGAGATGCCCTTCCGCTCGGCCTCCTGCATCAGCGTGGGATGGCCGTTCAGCATGCCGACCTTGCCGTCGGTGAACGCGTCGAACGCCTTCTGGCGGTCGAGCTTCCCGGGGGCGACGGGGCCGACGAGGCCCTTGTCTACCAGGTTCGATTTCAGCCAGTCGAAGGTCCGGATGTTCTCTGCCGAGTCGATCGCGTACGAGCCGCTGTCGTCGGTGAAGCCGCCGCCTCCGCCGAGCAGCCACATCGCGGTCTCGGCCTGCGGCTCCTCCGGGCCGAGCGGCAGCGCGTACGGGTAGACCACCCCGCGCTGCCTGAGCACCGTCGCGTCGTCGCGTATGTCGTCCCAGGTCTTCGGGGCGTCGAGGCCCGCCTGCGCGAAGAGCTGCTTGTTGTAGAAGAGCAGCCGGGTGCTGGCGACGAACGGCAGCCCGTACTGGGTGCGGTCCACGCTGCCCGCCTCGGCCAGGGGCGGCAGGAAGTTGGCCTGGGTGCGGATGGAGAGCATCCGGTCGGCCCGGTAGAGCTTGTCGGCCCTGGCGTATTCGGCGTACGCGCCGATCTGGGCGATGTCGGGGGCCTGCCCCTTCTTCACCATCGCGGCGACCTCGCGGTCGACCTTCTTCCACGAGTGGACGGTGACGTCGACCTTGATGCCGGGGTGGGTGGCCTCGAAGCCCTTGACCAGTCTGTTCCAGTACTTCTCGGAGCTGTTGGCCGGGCCGGTGCCGTAGTCGGCCGCTACGAGCTCCAGGGTGATGTCCTCCGGGCCGCCGCCCACGCTGCCGCAACCCGACAACGTCGCTGTCATGCCCAGAGCGGTCACTGCCGCGATCAGTACCCGGTGGCGCAAATGCACAGCCCAGTCCGTCCTCGTCCATGGCGTCGTCCGTGCCGGCCACGCCGTCGTGGGGTGCTCCGGACGAGGTGCGATCCTCCCCCAGGCCGTTGCCGATGGTCTACACCAAAGCGATCTCGCTTTCGCAACGTAACCGGGCCTGCACCAGGTCGTATTGGGCCTGGGGACTGCCGTATTGGGCCTGGGGACTGGGGACATGGCCGACACCCGGCGCCTACCGCTGAGTAGGCTTCGGCGCGGACCCCGAGGGGTCCGGACCCCGCCCCACCGCTGTGCCGTACCGCCCGCACCGTTACGTCCCACACCGCAAGGAGCCGTCCCGCATGTCGCGTACCGCATCAGAAATTGCCACCCAGCCCGGCTGCTGGCGGCGTGCCGCTCGGGCGGCGGCGGCGTTCGACGGGCTGCCCCGGCCCGGCGAGCGGGTCGCGGTCACCGGCTGCGGCACCTCCTGGTTCATGGCCATCGCGTACGCGGCGCTGCGCGAGGCGGCCGGGCAGGGCGAGACGGACGCGTACCCCTCCTCGGAGTTCCCGGCCGGGCGCCCGTACGACCGGGTCGTGGCGATCACCCGTTCCGGCACCACCACCGAGGTGCTGGAGCTGCTGGGCGAGCTGCGCGGCAGGGTCGCCACCGTCGCGCTGACCGCCGACCCGGGGACGCCGGTCATGGCGGCCGCCGACGCGGTGGCCGTACTGGACTGGGCGGACGAGGAGTCGGTCGTCCAGACCCGGTTCGCCACCACCGCGCTGGCCTTCCTGCGAGCCGGCCTGGAGGCGTCGGGCTCCCTGCCGGCCGGGGTGAAGACGGTGGCCGCCGCCACGGTGGACGCGGAGCTGGCGGTGACGGAGCCGCTGGACGAGGCGGTGGTCGCGGCCGAGCAGTGGACGTTCCTGGGGCGCGGCTGGACGTACGGGCTGGCGCAGGAGGCCGGGCTGAAGATGCGCGAGGCGGCGGGTGCCTGGACGGAGTCGTACCCGGCGATGGAGTACCGCCACGGCCCGATCTCGATCACCGGGCCGCACCGGGTGGCGTGGGTGTTCGGCCGGCTGCCGGAGGGGCTGGCCGGGGATGTGGCACGGGTGGGCGGCACGCTGGTCGCGCACGCCACGGCGGATCCGATGGCGGATCTGATCCGGGTGCAGCGCCTCGCGGTGGAGCTGGCGGAGTCGAAGGGGTACGACCCGGACCGGCCGCGCAACCTGTCGCGCAGCGTGATCCTTTCCTCCTGAGACCGACCGGAAGGGCCCGGGTCCCGTGCCGCGCGATCTTGGCAGCGATTTTGTATGGATCCGCAACAAACCGGGATAGTGGACTAGACCTTTTTGGATCCTCGGGCGAAACTGTTTCCCGTGAAACACGTCATCGCCCTCGATGTGGGCGGCACCGGAATGAAGGCCGCACTGGTCGGGGCCGACGGCACCCTGCTGTACGAGGCGCGGCGGGCCACCGGCAGAGAGCGCGGTGCCGAAGCCGTCGTGGAGTCGATCCTCGCCTTCGCCTCCGATCTGCGGGCGTACGGCGAGGAGCACCTCGGCGAGAGCGCGGTCGCGGCCGGTGTCGTCGTGCCCGGCATCGTCGACGCCGAGAACGGGGTCGCCGTATACGCCGCGAACCTGGGCTGGCGCGACGTGCCCATGCGGCAGCTGCTCGGCGAGCGGCTCGGCGGCGTCCCCGTCGCGCTCGGCCACGACGTACGCACCGGCGGGCTCGCCGAGGGCCGGATCGGCGCGGGCAAGGGCGCCGACCGCTTCCTCTTCGTACCGCTGGGCACCGGCATCGCCGGGGCCATCGGCATCGCGGGCAGGATCGAGGCGGGCGCGCACGGGTACGCGGGCGAGATCGGGCACATCGTGGTCCGGCCGGACGGGCCGGACTGCAGCTGCGGACAGCGCGGCTGTCTGGAGACCCTGGCCTCCGCCTCCGCCGTCAGCCGCGCCTGGGCCGCCGCGTCCGGCGACCCCGAGGCGGACGCGGCGGACTGCGCGAAGGCCGTCGAGTCCGGCGACCCGGCGGCGCTGGAGGTCTGGCGGAACGCGGTGGACGCGCTCGCCGCCGGGCTGGTCACCGCGCTGACGCTGCTCGACCCGAGCACGCTCGTCATCGGTGGCGGTCTCGCCGAGGCCGGGGAAACCTTGTTCACACCACTCCGTGCGGCCGTCGAGGAACGCGTCACGTTCCAGAAGCTGCCCCACATCGTCCCGGCGGCCCTCGGGGACACCGCCGGATGCCTGGGCGCAGGGCTGCTCGCCTGGGATCTTCTCTCCACGGAGGTATCCGCCTGATGGCCGGACGCGCAGACAGCACAGTTCTCGCAGGCGCCCGGGTGGTGCTTCCCACCGGGACGGTCGAGAACGGCCGGGTGATCGTCGAAGGCACCCGGATCGCGGGCAGCGCGGCCGAGGACACCCGGACCCTCGACCTGAGCGGCCACTGGGTGGTCCCCGGCTTCGTCGACATGCACAACCACGGCGGTGGCGGCGCGTCCTTCACCTCCGGCACCGTGGACGAGGTCCTCACCGGCATCCGGACCCACCGCGAGCACGGCACCACCACACTGGTCGCCTCCACGGTCACCGGCGAGATGGACTTCCTCGCCCACCGGGCCGGCGTCCTGTCCGAGCTGGTGGAGCAGGGCGACCTGGCCGGCATCCACTTCGAGGGACCGTTCATCTCGCCGTGCCGCAAGGGCGCGCACAGCGAGGAGCTGCTGCGCGACCCGGACCCGGCCGAGGTCCGCAAGCTGATGGACGCGGCGCGCGGCACCGCGAAGATGTTCACGCTCGCCACCGAACTGCCGGGCGGCATCGACTCGGTGCGGCTGCTCGCCGAGCACGGCGTCATCGCCGCGATCGGGCACACCGACGCCACGTACGAGCAGACCGTCGAGGCGATCGACGCGGGCGCCACCGTCGCCACGCACCTCTTCAACGCGATGCCGCCGCTCGCCCACCGCGAGCCCGGCCCGATCGCGGCGCTGCTGGAGGACGAGCGGATCACCGTCGAGCTGATCAACGACGGCACCCATCTGCACCCCGCGGCCCTGGAGCTGGCCTACCACCACGCGGGCGCCCACCGCGTCGCGCTGATCACCGACGCCATGGACGCGGCCGGCTTCGGCGACGGCCTCTACCAGCTCGGCCCGCTCGCGGTCGAGGTCAAGGACGGCGTCGCACGGCTGGTCGAGGGCGGATCGATCGCCGGCTCCACGCTCACCCTGGACACCGCCTTCCACCGGGCCGTGACCATCGACCGGATCCCGGTCGGCGACGTCGTGCAGTCCATCTCCGCCAACCCGGCCCGGCTGCTCGGCGTGTACGACAAGGTCGGCTCGCTGGAGCCCGGCAAGGACGCGGACCTGGTGGTCCTGGACGCGGACTTCGGGCTCAAGGGCGTCATGCGCAAGGGCGAATGGATCAAGGAGCCTCAAATCGGCTGATCCGTCCCAATATTGACGACGGGTCGAATAAGTAACGAAGAGACGGCGGTTGGTCCACAGCTCTGGGCCGACCGCCACCTCTTTGGCATGATCGCCTGGAAAACAGCTGGAGAAAGCGCATTCCGTCCAAGGTCTCGCGCTTCGGAGCAGGGATCGAGGGAGCGGCCGCGGTGATCCTCACGGTCACACTGAATACGGCACTCGACCTGACGTACGGCGTCCCGGAACTCGTCCCGCACGCCAGTCACCGCGTCAGCGAGATGTCCGAGCGACCCGGCGGCAAGGGACTGAACGTGGCCCGGGTGCTCTCCGCGCTCGGCCACGAGACGGTGGTCACCGGCTTCGCCGGAGGCTTCACCGGGACGGTGCTCCGCGAACTGCTGGCCGGCCTGCCCGCCACGGACGCACCCGGCACCGCCCCCGCGCCGACCACCCCCGCACCCATCGCCCCCGCACCGATCACCGACGCTCTCGTCACCGTCGCCGGGAACACCCGCCGCACCATCGCCGTCGTGGACCGGGCCACCGGCGACACCACCCAGCTCAACGAACCCGGACCGCTCGTCACCGCCGACGAGTGGACCGCCCTCCTCGGCCGGTACGAGGAGCTCCTCGCCGGGGCCGACGCCGTCGCGCTCTGCGGCAGCCTGCCGCCCGGCATACACGTCGGGGCCTACGCCGAACTGGTCCGTGCGGCCCGCGCCGCCGGTGTCCCCGTGCTGCTGGACACCAGCGGCGAACCGCTGCGCCGCGGCATCGCCGCCCGCCCCGACCTGATCAAGCCGAACGCCGACGAGCTCGCCCAGCTCACCGGCTCCCGGGAACCGATGCGCGCCACCCGCGACGCCCGCCGCCGCGGCGCGCACGGGGTCATCGCCTCGCTGGGCCCGGACGGCATGCTGGCGGTCACCCCCGACGGAATCTGGCAGGCAGCGCCGCCCGCCAGGGTCCTGGGCAATCCGACCGGCGCGGGCGACTCCGCGGTGGCCGGGCTGCTCTCCGGACTCGTCGAGGGGCTGAGCTGGCCGGACCGGCTGCGGCGGGCGGTGGCACTGTCGACGGCGACCGTGCTCTCCCCGACGGCCGGTGATTTCGACCGCGCGGCCTACGAGGAGCTGCTGCCGCGCGTCGGAGTCGAGGAACACACACCGGCGGCCCGATAGGCCGCGCCCGTCCCGAACCGGCCCGACCGCTGGTTCGAAAGAAGTAGCAAGAGGTCAGCATGCCGCTCGTCAGCACCGGTGAACTCGTCTCCGCCGCCCAGGCCGAGGGACGCGGGATCGCCGCCTTCAATGTCATCACGCTGGAGCACGCGGAGGCCATCGCGGCCGGCGCGGAGCGCGCCGGCGCCCCCGCCATCCTCCAGATCTCCGAGAACGCCGTGAAGTTCCACGGCGGACGGCTCTCCGCGATCGCCGCCGCGGCCGCCGCCGTCGCCCGCACCTCCGGCGCCCCGCTCGCCCTCCACCTCGACCACGTCGAGTCCGTGGAGCTGCTGCACCAGGCGCACACGGAGGGCTTCGGCTCCGTCATGTTCGACGCCTCCAAGCTGCCGTACGAGGAGAACGTGCGGGCCACGGCCGCCGCGGTGGCCTGGGGCCACGAGCACGGCATCTGGATCGAGGCCGAGCTCGGCAAGGTCGGCGGCAAGGAGGGCGAGGCCCCGCTCGACGCCCACGCCCCCGGCGTCCGTACCGACCCGGCCGAGGCCGCCGCGTACGTCCGCGACACCGGGGTGGACGCCCTGGCCGTCGCGGTCGGCTCCTCGCACGCCATGACCGAGCGCACCGCCGCCCTGGACCACGAGCTGATCGGCCGGCTCCGCGACGCCGTCCCGGTCCCGCTGGTGCTGCACGGCTCCAGCGGCGTCCCGGACGAGGAGATCCGCCGGGCCGTCGCCGCCTCCGGCATGGTCAAGATCAACGTGGGCACGGCGCTGAACACCGCGTTCACCGGTGCGGTACGGGCGTACCTGGTCGAGAACACCACGGGCGTCGACCCGCGGAAGTACATCGCCCCTGGGCGCGAGGCGATGGCCGCGACGGTGGCCGGCTTCCTGGCCCTGATGGGCTGACCGACCGGGCAACACGCAGTGGAAAACGGTCCGGCCCCATCGCCTCGCTCGGGCGATGGGGCCGGACCGTTCTCGTCACACACTCAGCGCTTCACGTGACCGGCCTTCAGCGACAGCTGGTCCAGATTGGCGTCGCACTGGTCGCCCTCGTTGCAGGAGATCATCAGGGTGTTCGCACCCTTGTTGAGGTTGACGTAGGCGAACGTGTTCGTCCAGCCCTTCTCAAGATCGCCCTCGGGGGCGTTCGCGTAGTTCTTCATGTTGATGCCGCGCGGGGCCTCGGAGTTGACCGTGAGGGACGTCTTGGCGTCCTTGCCCGGCACTCCGTACGTCACGAACAGCGTGTACGGACCGGCCTTCGGCACCTCGACCGACCAGGTCGCGGACCTGCCGACCTCGTTGAGGTTGATGTACTGGCCGTTGGAGCTCTCGGCGCCCTTGACCGTGTTGTCCAGCTGGGCCGTCCCGCCGAGCTTCAGCGTCGCCGCGTCCTGCTCGGGCAGCTCGACCGGGGCCTCGGAGCTCGGCGACTGCTGCGGCTTCGGGGACTCGTCGACCTGGCTGCCGGGGCCCGCCGAGGAGGTGGGCTCGTCCTTCTTCTTGTCCTTGTCCGGGTCACCGGTGAGCAGCGCGGCGCCGATCCCGATGAGCACGACCAGGACCACCGCGACCGCGGCGATCAGCAGGCCCTTGGTGTTCGGCCCGCCGCTGCCGGAGGAACCGCCGGACCGGCCGCGGCCGCCCTGCTGCGGAACCTGCGCGGTGGAGGCGCCGGGGTACGTCTCGGGTGCGGCGTACTGCGCGTTCGGCTGGTGGTAGCCCTGCTGCTGGCCGTACGCCTGCTGCTGCGGCACCTGCTGGCCGTACTGGCGCTCGCCGACGGTGCGCACCTGGTTGTACGAGGTCCGGGGCACACCCGGCTGCGGGGCCGCCGGTCCCGGGTAGCCGTATCCGCCCTGCCGCGGCGGCTGGGCACCCGCCGCCTGTCCGTCCTCGTACAGGTAGCCGAACGGATCGTCGTCCTCGGGCTTGTTTGCGCCGTTGTTACCGGCCGTCATCCCTGGGTCACTCCTCACCATGTCGCCAGCCGTCGCCGGATTTCGCCAGCCGTGGCCGACCGGCCGAGCCTACCCCGAACGGACGGCACCGAGAATTACCGTCGGCCGTACCGGAAGTGCGGCGGAGCACGGGGGCCGCGCCCCCGTGAACGTCAGCCGGCCCTGCGGTGAACCTTCGACCGCGACCGCTTCTCCACGTACATCCGCTGGTCGGCGGAGCGCAGCACCTCTTCGGCGGTCATGCCGCAGGCGGCCCAGCCGATGCCGAAGCTCGCCCCCACGCGCACCGCCCGGCCGTCGACCCGGATCGGCGGAATGATGGCGTTACGGAGGCGTACCGCCAGGTCCGCCGCGTCCGCGTTGCCGAGCCCGTCGGCCAGGACGACGAATTCGTCACCCCCGAGCCGGGCCACGGTGTCGCCGTCGCGGACACAGGTGGTGAGCCGGCGGGCGACCTCGATCAGCACGGCGTCACCGGTGTGGTGGCCGAAGCGGTCGTTGATCGACTTGAAGCCGTCGAGGTCGCAGAAGAGGACCGCGAGCCCCTTCGCCCCGTCGTCGTGCTCGGTGTCGGGTGCGACGGAGTGCACATGGTGGTCGTACGGGCCGCCGGGCGCCGGGTCCACCTCGTAGCCGTGCGCCATCCGCGCGTCCGGGTCGTCGACGTCGCCGTAGGCCGCGTCCAGCGCCTCCACCGGGGTGGTGGCCGTGGAGTCCGGGCGTTCGCAGAGCCGGGCGCCCAGCCGGGAGCGCAGCTCGGCGCTGTTGGGCAGGCCGGTGAGCGCGTCGTGCGAGGCGCGGTGCGCCAGATGCAGCTCGTGGCGCTTGCGCTCCTCTATGTCCTCGACGTGGGTGAGCAGGAAGCGCGGGCCGTCCGCGGTGTCGGCGACGACGGAGTTGCGCAGCGAGACCCAGAGGTAGGTGCCGTCCCGCCGCCCGAGCCGCAGCTCGGCGCGACCGCCCTCGGCGGAGGTGCGCAGCAGCGTGCCGATGTCCTCGGGGTGGACGAGGTCGGCGAAGGAGTAGCGGCGCAGGACGGACGCGGGACGGCCGAGGAGCCGGCACAGCGCGTCGTTGGTGCGCAGCAGCCGGCCGTGCTGGTCGCCGCCCATCTCGGCGATGGCCATGCCGCTGGGGGCGTACTCGAAGGCCTGGCGGAAGGACTCCTCGCTGGCCCGCAGCGCCTGCTGCTCCCGTTCGAGCCGGACGAGCGCCCGCTGCATGTTGGCCCTCAGCCGGGCGTTGCTGATCGCGATGGCGGCCTGCGACGCGTACATCTGGAGGGCCTCGCGGCCCCAGGCGCCGGGGCGGCGGCCGTTGCGCGGGCGGTCCACGGAGATGACGCCCAGCAGATCGGCATCGCCGCCGGACGCGTACATCGGGGCGTAGAGGCGGTCCTGGGGGTGCCACTCGTCCTCGAACCGGGGGTCGGGCCCGTCGGTGTGCCACTGCGGTACGTCGTCGTCGAGGAGGACCCAGCCGTCGGTGTGCGGTATGAAGCGGAGCTCGTCCCAGGCCCGCCCCATCGACAGCCGGCGCTCCCAGGAGGTGCGCGAGCCGACCCGGCCGGTGATCAGGGCCTCGGCCGCGCTGTTGCCCGCGAAGGCGGCGACGACGAGATCACCGTCGGCGCGGACCAGGTTCACACAGGCCAGCTCGTAGCCGAGACCGTTGACGATTCCGTCGGCCACGGTCTGCAGCGTGTCGGCCAGGCTCCGCGCCGTATTGAGATCGGCGACGGCCTGGTGCAGCTGCCGCATCGTCGCAAGGCGGACGTACGGCTCCGACTCGGCCTCCATTGCTCGCACTCCCCGAGACCTCGACAGCACTCCAGGTTTCATATCGACGTACTTACTGCAGTGTCACCGCAACTGAATCACAGTGAGCTGTGCAGTCGGTACACAGGGTCAACAAATATTGCGCTCTGTGACTCAAGTCACAACAGATGGTAAAGGGTCGCGAGTGCCGTACGGATCCGCCCCGTACGTTCCTTGAACGCGGATCCCGGCTCTCCCCGACCACGGGTCCTAGGACCCGGCTGGTCCCCTGGCCCGATGCGGAGGCACGCGCCGCGCGATTAGCGTGCCCGATGTGTTGCAGACGAAGACCCCCGCCCCGCACCCCCGGCCCATCCCCCATGCTGAGGGGGTGAGCAACGATGAGTTCCGAGGCGCCCTCGCCCGGCTGGCCGCCGGCGTCGTGCTGATCACCGCCCAGGAGCCGCCGCTTGACGAGAACGGGCGCGGCGAGGACGTCGGCATGACGGCGACCGCCTTCATGTCGGTCTCGCTGGACCCGCCCCTGGTGATGGTCAGCCTGCGCAACGACTCCCGGATGGACGACCTGCTGTCGGAGCAGCCGCTGTGGGCGGTGTCGGTGCTCGCCGAGAGCCAGCGGCACGTCGCCGGACGGTTCGCGATGAAGGGCCGGATCAGCGACCGGCTGCTGTTCGAGGACATCCCCTACAAGCGGGGGGAGGTCACCGCCGCTCCGTTGATCTCAGGGGCACTGGCCACGCTGGAGTGCCGGACCGAGCAGCGGGTCGTGGCCGGTGACCACACGCTGGTGATCGGCCGGGTGCTGAGCGCGGCGCTTCCCAGCGGGGAAGGGGCGCCGCTGACGTACTTCCGGGGGCGGTACCGGCAGCTGGGGTGAGGACGGGGGCGGGGGCGGGCGTCGGCGCAGGAGTCCGGGCCGTCACCAGTCGCGGCCGGAGCGGCCGCGCTTGGTCTCGCCGCGCTGCTTCTTCTCGCGCAGCCGGCGTTCGTTGATGCCCCGGGGGATGCGCGTCTTGCGGCGCGGCCTCGGGGGCGGCGCCGTCGCCTCGGCGAGCAGCGAGGCGAGCCGTACGAGAGCGGTCTCGCGGTTGCGCCACTGGGAGCGGTGCTCGGAGGCGCGCACCGAGAGCACCCCGCCCACGAGCCGGCTCTCCAGGCGCTGGAGCGCCCGCTCCTTCCACACCTCGGGGAGCGACTCGGTCGCCGCGAGGTCGAAGCGGAGCTCCACCTGGGAGTCGCTGGTGTTGACGTGCTGCCCGCCGGGCCCCGAGGACCGCGAGAAACGCCACATGAGCTCGGCCTCCGGCAGGGAGACCGAACCGCGGATGACATAGGGCCCGGACATGGCACCCATGTTCCCTGGACCGAGGGGTGTTCGTCACCTTCTTTTGCGGTACCGGCGGTCGGGCCGACCGGGGGATTTCGGTAAAGAAAGTAAAGGGGTCAGGAACCTCCTGACCCCTTCCCCGCGTTATGGCCTGTGACGGTAGCTTCGTGATGGCACGAAGCCCGCGATCGACGATGAAAGGGACTTCCCATGGCTGTAAGCCTGTCCAAGGGCGGCAACGTCTCCCTCACCAAGGAGGCCCCGGGCCTGACCGCCGTCACGGTCGGCCTCGGCTGGGACGTCCGCACCACCACCGGCACCGACTTCGACCTCGACGCCTCGGCGATCGCGGTCAACCCGGCCGGCAAGGTCGTCTCGGACGGCCACTTCGTCTTCTTCAACAACAAGTCGACGCCCGACCAGACCATCGTGCACACCGGTGACAACGTCACGGGCCAGGGCGAGGGCGACGACGAGCAGATCAACGTCAACCTGGCGGGTCTGCCGGCCGACGTCGACAAGATCGTCTTCCCGGTCTCGATCTACGACGCCGAGACCCGCAGCCAGAACTTCGGCCAGGTGCGCAACGCGTTCATCCGCATCATCAACCAGGCCGGCGGCACCGAGATCGCCCGCTACGACCTGAGCGAGGACGCCGCCACCGAGACCGCCATGGTCTTCGGCGAGCTGTACCGCAACGGCGCCGAGTGGAAGTTCCGCGCCGTCGGCCAGGGTTACGCCTCCGGCCTGCGCGGCATCGCCCAGGACTTCGGCGTCAACCTCTGACGCACAGGCACCATCGCGAAAGCCCCCGGCCGTTGGGCCGGGGGCTTTCGCGTGCGCGCGGCCCGGTCGCGTGCGCGCCGGCCTCTACCGTGCGCGCGGCCGGAGCAGGTGCACAGCGTCCTGTATGCGGCGTCACCGGACATCCATGCCCAACTCCCGCCGATTAACGAACACATGTGTATTCCATTCGGACAAGAAGTGGTCAAATAAATGTGAGGTATTTGTTAGTGCACCGTCAATGTTGCTCATTCGGTGGCACGCTCTCCGCTCGTAACCCCCCACGGAACGAGCAACGGAGAACGCATGACCCCCCACATGAACACCCGTCGCGCCGCAGCCCTGGCCGCCGTGGCCGCGATGGTCGTCGTAGGCATGCAGACCGGTGCGGCGAACGCCGTGCCGGACAACGGAAATGACGCCCCCTCCGCCACTCGCAGCGTCGTCCCCTTCGGCGCGAACAAGGCCTCGGTGCGCACCGCAGCCATCAGGTCCGCACAGGGCGAAGCCTCTTCGACCGCCGACTCGCTCGGTCTCGGCGCCAAGGAGAAGCTGATCGTCCGCGACGTGATCAAGGACGCCGACGGCACCGTCCACACCCGCTACGAGCGCACCTACGACGGCCTGCCCGTCCTCGGCGGCGACCTCGTCACCCACACCGCCCCGGGCGGAAAGCTCAAGGGCGTCACGAAGGCGACCAAGGCCCGGATCTCGGTGCCGTCCACCACCCCGAAGATCAAGACCGCGGCCGCCGCCCGCAAGGTGATCTGGGCCGGCTCCGGCAAGCCCGTCCTCGCCCTGGAGACGGTGAAGACCGGCGTGCAGAAGGACGGCACGCCGAGCCGGATGCACACCATCACCGACGCGATCACCGGCAAGAAGCTCCAGAGCTACGAGGCGGTCGAGACCGGCGTCGGCCACAGCCAGTACAGCGGCGACGTCGACCTGACGACCACCGAGTCCGGCTCCGGCTTCGAGCTGACCGACGGCGACCGCGGCGGCCACAAGACGTACGACCTCAACCAGGGCGAGAGCGGCACCGGTGACCTCGTCACGGACGACGACGACACCTGGGGCGACGGCACCGGTGGCGACCGCCAGACCGCCGCCGTCGACGCCGCCTACGGCGCCGCCCAGACCTGGGACTTCTACAAGTCGGCGTTCGGCCGCGACGGCATCGCCGGTGACGGCAAGGCCGCGTACTCGCGGGTCCACTACGGCGACGCGTACGTCAACGCGTTCTGGGACGACAGCTGCTTCTGCATGACGTACGGCGACGGCGCCGACAACAAGAGCGCGCTGACCGCCCTGGACGTCGCGGGCCACGAGATGAGCCACGGCCTGACCGCGTCCACCGCCAACCTCGACTACTTCGGTGAGTCCGGCGGCCTGAACGAGGCGACCAGCGACATCCTCGGCACCTCGGTCGAGTTCGCCGCCGACAACAGCACCGACGTCGGCGACTACCTCATCGGCGAGAAGATCGACATCAACGGCGACGGCACCCCGCTGCGCTACATGGACGAGCCGAGCAAGGACGGCGGCTCGGCCGACTACTGGAACAGCAGCGTCGGCGACCTCGACGTGCACTACTCCTCCGGCGTCGCCAACCACTTCTTCTACCTGCTGTCCGAGGGCAGCGGCGCGAAGACCATCAACGGGGTCGACTACGACTCCCC
The DNA here is from genome assembly GCF_036077095.1 of Streptomyces sp. NBC_00376. Lineage (NCBI taxonomy): Bacteria > Bacillati > Actinomycetota > Actinomycetes > Kitasatosporales > Streptomycetaceae > Streptomyces > Streptomyces sp. NBC_00376. The sequence goes on from NZ_CP107960.1 coordinate 3,972,822, forward strand.
GACCGCCGACGGCTCGACCGTCACCGGCATCGGCCGGGACAAGGCCGTCCAGATCTGGTACAAGGCCCTCGCCGAGTACATGACCTCGTCCACCGACTACGCGGGCGCCCGTGAGGCGACCGAGAAGGCGGCGACCGACCTGTACGGGGCGGACAGCGCCGAGCTCACCTCCGTCCAGGCCGCCTGGAGCGGCGTCAACGTGAAGTAGCCCGAACAGCGCGGTACTCCGGGAGCCGGTCAGCCCTTCGAGGCGGGCCGGCTCCTGCCGTACAGCCAGGTGTCCCACAGCTCCGTCAGGTCCTGACCGGTCGTCTTCTCCACGTAGGCGGTGAAGTCGGCGGTCGACGCGTTGCCGTGCCGGTGGGCCTTCGTCCAGCCCTTGACGAGCGCGAAGAACCGCTTGTCGTCGTCCACAGCCTGCCGGACCTTGTGGACGACCATCGCCCCGCGCCCGTAGACCGGCGGCTGCGAGATGTCCGCCGCCGTCGGGGGATCGGCCGGCGGGAAGGCCCAGTTGTCGTCGTCCGCGAAGGCGGCGTCGAACAGGTCCTGGATCGGGACGCCCTCCTTGTCGGCCTCCCACAGCCACTCCGCGTAGGTCGCGAAGCCCTCGTTGAGCCACATGTCGCGCCAGCTCCGGGGCGTCACGGAGTCCCCGAACCACTGGTGGGCCATCTCGTGGACGAGCAGCCCGGCATCCGGCGGCCCGGGGAAGAAGGGCCGGGTCTGGGTCTCCAGGGCGTAGCCGGCGTCCCCGTGACGCTCGACGACCGCGCCCGTGGCGGAGAAGGGGTACGGGCCGAACCGCTCCGCCTCCCACTTCACGACCTCGGGAACCCTGGCGAGAATCCGCGCGCTGTCCTTCGCCACCGTCGTGTCCGCGGCGGTGAACACCTCGATGCCGTCCGCGGTCGTCGAGGACTTCGTTTCGAAGCGGCCGATGGCCACGGTCGCGAGATAACTCGCCATCGGTTCGGGGGCGTGCCAGCGGAACGTGGTGGTGGTGCCCGAGCCGCGCCGGGAGACCAGCTCGCCGTTGGAAACCGCCGTCAGCCCCTTGGGAACGGTGACTGCGATGTCGTACGACGCCTTGTCGCTGGGATAGTTGTTGCCGGGGAACCAGGCCATCGAACCGGTCGGTTCACCGAGCGCGACCGAGCCGTCCGCCGTCCTCAGCCAGCCCTCCTTCGCCCCGTCGGGATCGGTGATGGTGAGCGGGGAGCCCGAGTAGCGGACGACCGTACGGAAGGTCCTGCCCTTGCGCAGACGGTCGGCGACCTCCGCGTCGGGGCGCAGCGTCAGCTCGTTCCCCGCCCGGTTGACGGCGGCGGGGCGGCCCTCGACGGTCACGGAGTCCACGGTGAGCCCGGCGAGGTCGAGGTTGAAGGCGCTGAGGTCCTGGGTGGCGCGTGCGGTGATCGTGGCGGTGCCGCGCAGCCGGTGGGCGGCCGGGTCGGCGTCCAGCACGAGGTCGTAGTGCGTGACGTCGTAGCCGCCGTTGCCGAGCTTCGGGAAGTACGGGTCGCGCAGCCCGGCGGCGCCGGGCCTGCCCTCGACGCCGCCCGAACAGCCGGTGGACGTCGTCAGCACCAGCAGGACGAGCGCGGCGGCGCGTGCCGTGCGGCGTACGGGTGTTCGCTGATCCACAACGGCGATCCTAAGCGTGGAATGTCCGATTCGTGGGATGTCGGTCAGCGGATTCAGAGGATCGCGATGCCCAGGGGACGGACGCCCGCGACCAGTTCGAACGGCCGCTTCCTGCCCGTGAGGTCGACGACGGTGATGCCGTTGCCGTACCCGTCGCGGGTGAAGCCCTCGGTGACGTACGCCGTGCGGCTGTCGGCGGAGACCGTCACGTCCTCGTGCGGCCCGTCCAGCGGCACGACCCGCTCGGAACCCCCGGGGGTACGGACGGTCAGGGACGGGCCCTTGTCGTCGGAGAGGATCGGGCCGGTGCCGACGACGAGCAGGGTGCTGTCGGGGGCGAGCGTCGCGCCGGTGCTGGTGGGTGTCGGCGGTCATGCGCTCGATGGCGCTCCGCCCGGTGCGCGGATCGAGGACGACGAGGCGTTCGCCCTCGCGGGGTGCGCAGCTCCTCGTCGCGGCAGTCGACCCTGGCGCCGCCCTCGATCGCGGCCCGCACGCGGTAGGTGTCGCCGGTGCGTGCGGCGTCGAGCAGTTGTCGATCGAGGGCGTTCATCTCGTACTCCTGTTGCTGAGCGTGCTCGACGGGTCGGGCTGCCTGCTACTTGGCGAGCTCGGCGACGCCGGCCTGGGCGAACTTCTCGTCCAGGTCGCCCGACGGGGCGCCGGCCACGCCGATGCCGGCGATCGGCGCACCCTTGGCCGCGACCGGGGCGCCACCGGCGAGGAAGAGGGTGCCGGGGATGTCCTTCAGGGTCGGGGCGTTGGTCAGACGCTGGGCGAGCACGGAGGTGGGGGCGTTCCAGGAGACAGCGGTGAACGCCTTCTTCTGCGCGGCCTCGTAGGACTGCGGGCCGGCGCCGTCGCCGCGCAGGGTGACGATGGTGTTGCCGTTGCGGTCGACGACAGCGACGGAGACGCGCTGGTTCTCCTTCTCCGCGGCGTCGAGGGTCGCCTGCGCGGCCTTGGTTGCGGCGGCGATGGTCAGGTGGGTGGTCTGCTGGAGGTTGCCGTTCGAGGCGTCGGCCTTGAGGGCGACCGCGGGGGCGGCGGCCGGGGTGGAGGCGCTGGCGGACACGGCGCCGAAGGTGCCTGCGCCGAGGGCGGCGACGGCGACGGCACCGGTCAGGACGCGGGTGCGCAGCGACAGCTTCTTCATGGTGGACTCCTCAGCAGTGGTGGATGAGCATGTGCGGGGCGGTGGGCCGGTGAAGCGGTGGATGAGCTGTTCGGCTCCGGGATCAATCCTCCGGCCGCAACCCGCCCCGCACAGTCGACGGACCGGCTCGTCGCCGCACGCGGGACGGTCGACGGCCCCATCAGCCGATCGGTTGATGCGAGGGGGGTCGTCCGGGGTGACCATGGGTGTATCCGTGCAGCTCAGCGGCGCCGCTGACGGTGAGGAGCGAGAGGTACGACGTGAAGCACCGAAGCCGATCTGCACCCCGCACGGGCCCGGGAACCGACCTGGACACAGACGTGGACGTGGACATGGACACGGACTTGGGCGCGGGAACGGGCAGGACGCCCGGGACCGGGAACGCCGCCCGGGACCGGTCCGGTGACCCGGATGCCCGGTGGCTCACGTTCCTGATGCACGCCGCGTTCTTCCTGCTGCTCGGCGCCTCGCTCACCCGCTTCCTGCTGCGCCACCCCGGCGAGGCCCGCACCCCGTGGATCATCGCGCTCTCCGTCGCCGCCGCCGTGCTGTACGTGGTCGGGCCGGTGCTGGGCTCGCGTCCGACGCCGCGCTCCCTGCTGTGGCTGGGGGTGCTGGTCGCCGTGTGGATGGTGCTGGTGGTCCTCGCGCCGAGCTTCGCGTGGTGCGCGGTGCCGCTCTTCTTCACCGGGCTGCGCATCCTCCCGCCGCGCGCCGCACTCGCGCTCGTCGCCCTGCTCACCTTGTTCGTCGTCGCCGCGCAACTACGGCTGGCCAAGGGCTTCGACCCGAATCTGGTGCTCGCCCCGCCCGCCGTGGCGGCGGTCGCGACGGCGGTCTTCGTCCATATGCAGCGTCAGGCCGTGCGCCAGCGCGAGCTGTCCGAGCGGCAGGGCGAACTCATCAACGACCTGCTGCGCACCCGCCGCGAACTGGCCGCCACCGAACGGCGCGAAGGAACCCTGGCCGAACGCCAGCGGCTCTCCATGGAGATCCACGACACCCTCGCGCAGGGCCTCTCCAGCCAGCAGATGCTGCTCCAGGCCGCCGACCGCACCTGGGACGCCGATCCGGCGACCGCCCGCAGCCACGTCCGTACGGCCACCGGCATCGCGGAACACAACCTCGCCGAGGCCCGCCGCTTCGTCCACGACCTCGCGCCGGCCGACCTCGCGGAGGGCGGCGGCCTGGAGGCGGCCCTGCACGCACTGGCCACCCGCGAGACGGTGCAGGAGCAGGGGCGGCTGACCGTCCACTGCCATGTGGAGGGCGAACGGCACACCGCACTGCCGGACCGGGTGCAGTCCGCGCTGCTGCGCATCGCCCAGGGCGCGCTGGCCAATGTGAAGGAGCACGCCAACGCGACGGAGGCGGCGCTGACGCTGACCCACCTCGACGACCGGGTCGTCCTGGACATCGCCGACAACGGGCAGGGCTTCGTCCCCGACGGGCGCACCACGGCCACCGGCAGCGTGCGCGGTCACGGGCTGCCCGCGATCCGGGCCCGGCTCCAGCAGCTCGGCGGCACGCTGACCATCGAGTCGGCACCGGGCGAGGGTACGGTGCTGTCCGCCGCCGTCCCTCTCACCGCCGCCCCGCCGACCGCCCCGGAGGACCTCGCATGACCGCGACGCCGCCCGTACGCATCCTGCTCTGCGACGACCACGTCGTCGTACGCGCCGGTCTGCTCGCCCTCCTCGGCAGCGAACCGGACATCGACGTCGTCGGCGAGGCCGGCAGCGGCGAGGAGGCGGTCGCCCTGGCCGCCAAGCTCACCCCGGACGTCGTCCTGATGGACCTCCAGCTCGGCGAGGGCATCGACGGCGTCGAGGCCACCCGCCGCATCGCCACCACCGGTGTCCATGTGCTGGTCCTCACCACGTACGACACGGACGCCGACATCACCCGGGCCATCGAGGCGGGCGCCACCGGCTATCTGCTGAAGGCCGAGCGCCCCGAGGAGCTCTTCGCCGCGATCCGCTCGGCCGCCCAGGGCCGCACGACGCTCTCCCCGCCGGTGGCCAGCCGCGTCATGGCCCGGATGCGCAAGCCCCTGCCCACGCTCACCGACCGCGAGCTCGACATCCTGGCCCAGCTCTCCCAGGGCCTGGGCAACCGCGACATCGCCCGCGCCCTGTTCATCAGCGAGGCCACGGTCAAGACCCACCTGGGCCGGATCTACGACAAGCTCGGCGTCGACACCCGCGCCGGGGCGGTCGCCGTCGCGAAGGAACAGCGACTGCTGTCATAGGAATGTCATAGGAACCACTGCCCGGCGGCCCGGGAGCCCCGGGCCTGACCGGACTCCAGGCCTGCACGAACCGGGCCCCGGAGCCCGGCAGACGGTCTCCCGGCACCGGCGCCCCGCCGGGCATGACACCATCGAAGCGTGCTCGACATCGGCTACTCCCTCTCCCGGCGCTTCCCCGATCCCCCGCAGACCGACTACCGCCGCGCGGACGTCCATGCCCTGCGGCACGACCTGTTCTCCGGGGACGTCTACCTCGCGGACACCAAGGAGGACCGCGAGGTATCCACCGCCTGGGGATGGGTTCCGGTGCTCGACTTCGCGTGGGCGCTGTGCGACATCGTCGAGCAGATCGACCAGGACCCGCGCGGCAACCGCTCGCACCGGGAGCAGTTCGCCGAGCTGGACTTCACCGAGTCGTCCGACCGGATGCTCTTCGCGCGCCGCTTCGGCTGGGTCGACATCGAGGCCGACTGGATGCCCGGCGACGAGCCCCCGCTCACCTTCAGCCACTCCCTGCTGCGCCGCGAGGCCCGCGACTTCCTGCACGACCTGATCGCCGACCTCGCCGACATGCACGAGGGCCTCGCCGACAACCCCGCGATCTGGGACCTCCAGGCTCGCTTCCCCCGTATCTGACCCCTCTCCTCCGCTCCTCTACGCCTCCACCCGCACCCCGATCTGCGCCGCGAACGCCGGCGCCAGCTCCATCAGCTGGGCCGGGCTGATCACCGCACCCGCCAGCCGCTCCACCCCACGCGCGATGTCCAGCTCCGCGACCGTACGCAGGTCCACCGACTCCATCCGTGCGGAGCTGAAGTCGGCCCGCTTCAGCACGCAGTCGCGGAACTCCACCCGCACCAGCTGCGCGTCCCCGAAATCCGGCTCGGACAGCACACAGCCCTCGAAGACCACGTCCTTGAGCCGCGCCTTGCGTAGATTCAGGTAGTCGATCTTCCCGCCGCGCACCAGCACCCGCTCCAGCACCCCGCCGTGCAGCTGCACCCCGCCCAGCCGTGCGTCCACCACCTCCACGTCGCGCAGCGACGCCCCCGCGAGATCGGTGCCCACACCCCGTACGCCCGTCAGCACCGAATCGATGAAACGGGCCCTGACCAGCTCCGTACGGTCCAGCGCGCAGCCCTCCAGCGCGCAGTCCATGAACCGGGCCCCCGGGCCCGACTGGTCGGCGAGATCCGCCCCGTCGAACCGCACACCGTCGTAGTCCCCGTCCGGCTCCAGGCCTCCCCCGTCGTACGGAACGAGGGGTGGGAGCCGTACTTCCGGGCGCCGGGCCGCCGGGACGGTGTCCGTCTTCCTGCTGTTGCTGCGTGCCATGCCCTCCATCGTGACCCATGCCACTGACAACGCCCCCGGGGCCGATGCCACGGACGCGCCCGGACCAGGACGGAGGGCCCGGCCGCCCTCCTACCGCTGCCCGCCGAGCCCGGCCAGCGCCTCGTCCGTCAGCCGGTACACCGTCCACTCGTCCTGCGGGCGCGCGCCCAGCGACTCGTAGAACGCGATGGACGGGGCGTTCCAGTCCAGCACCGACCACTCCAGGCGTTCGTAACCGCGCTCCACGCAGATCCGCGCCAGCTCCGTCAGCAGCGCCTTGCCGTGACCGCCGCCGCGCCGCTCCGGGCGTACGTACAGGTCCTCCAGGTAGATGCCGTGCACCCCGCGCCAGGTGGAGAAGTTCAGGAACCACAGCGCGAAGCCGGCCACTTCGCCGTCGTCCGACTCGGCGATGTGCGCGTACGCGGCGGGCCGCTCACCGAACAGCGCCTCGTGCAACTGCTCCTCGGTGGCCTTCGCCTCGTGCAGGGCCTTCTCGTATTCGGCCAGCTCACGGACCATGGCGTGGATGACGGGGACATCGGCTGGGACAGCGGTACGAATCATGGGGGCAGAGTAAGCAGAGCCCCCGGCCCCGCTCGCTCCACCCCCTCGTTCCCCCTCGCGCCGCTCCCCCTCGCTCCGCGCCGCTCGGCTCCGCCCCTTCCGGAATGTCGATCACGCCACCGGTCCCGGGGCCGTGCGTCAATCGGATATGACCTCGAGCAGCCCCGCACCGCCCACCCGGCGCACCACCGCCGGCTCGTGGCTCCGCAGCGCCGGCTCCTGGATCCGCAGCGCACCCGGCACCTACATCTGGCTGGCCGCGCTCTTCGTCACCACGGTGATCGTCCACCAGATGTCACCGGACTTCGAAGAGGACTTCCTGCGCCAGCGCTCGACCAATATCCACGAACTCACCGAGGACCCCCTGCGCGTCCTGTTCGCCAGCGCCTTCTGGATCGACGGCGGCCACTGGCTCCCCTACGCCGTCCTGTACACCGTCTTCCACGCCCCCGCCGAGCGCTGGCTCGGCACCCTGCGCTGGCTCGCCGTCGCCCTCCTGGCACACGTCCTCGCCTCGCTCGCCAGCGAAGGCGTCCTGGCCTGGGCGATCCGGCACGGACACGTGCCCTGGTCGGCCGCGAACACCCTCGACATCGGCGTCAGTTACGCGCTCGCGGGGGTCATCGCCGTGCTCACGTACCGCACCCCGCAGCCCTGGCGGTGCGTGTACCTCTTCGCCGTCCTCGTCTTCTACGGCATCCCCCTCGTCGCCGGCCGCTCCTTCACCGACCTCGGCCACTTCACCGCCGTGCTCATCGGCCTGGCCTGCTACCCATTGACCCGGTCCCGGCACGGGACGGGAACGCCTGTCGCGCAGTAACGTCCCGCCCGAGAGCCAACAGGGCTTCACACCGGACAAATCAGGGGCAACATGAGCACCGTCAGCACCGTCAACGGCGGCATATCGTTCTGGTACGCGGACCAAGGCACCCCCCTCGCCCGGGAGCCTCTGCCCGGCGACGCCACCGCCGACATCTGCATCGTCGGGGGCGGGTACACCGGGCTGTGGACCGCCTACTACCTCAAGAAGGCCGTCCCCTTCCTCAACATCACCGTCCTCGAAGCCAAGTTCTGCGGCTACGGCGCCTCCGGGCGCAACGGCGGCTGGCTCTACAACGGCATCGCGGGCCGCGACCGCTACGCGAAGCTCCACGGCCACGAGGCCGCCGTCCGACTCCAGCAGGCGATGAACGAGACGGTCGACGAGGTCGTACGGGTGGCCGCCGAGGAGGGCATCGACGCCGACATCCATCAGGGCGGCGTCCTCGAAGTCGCCTACACACCCGCGCAGCTGGCCAGGCTCAAGGACTTCCACTCCGTCGAGATCGCCTTCGGCGAGACCGACCGTGTGCTGCGCGGCGCCCGCGAGACCTGCGAACGCGTCAACGTCACCGGGGCCGTCGGCTCCTCCTGGACCCCGCACGGCGCCCGGCTGCACCCGGTCAAGCTCGTCCAGGGCCTCGCCGCGACCGTCGAGGCGCTCGGCGTCACCATCCACGAGTCGACGCCGGTCACCGAGATCAAGCCCAAGCACGCGCACACCCCGTACGGCACCGTCCGCGCCCCGTACATCCTGCGCTGCACCGAGGGCTTCACCGCGAATCTCAAGGGCCAGCGGCGCACCTGGCTCCCCATGAACTCCTCGATGATCGCCACCGAGCCGCTCCCCCGATCGGTCTGGGACAACATCGGCTGGGACGGCCGCGAGACCCTCGGCGACATGGCCCACGCCTACATGTACGCCCAGCGCACCGCCGACGACCGCATCGCGCTCGGCGGCCGCGGCGTCCCTTACCGCTTCGGCTCGGGCACGGACAACGACGGTCGCACCCAGCCCGCCACCATCGAGGCCCTCCGCGACATCCTGGTCCGCTTCTTCCCCAGCACCGCGGGGGCCCGCATCGACCACGCCTGGTCCGGCGTCCTCGGCGTCCCGCGCGACTGGTGTGCCACGGTCACCCTGGACCGTTCCACCGGGCTCGGCTGGGCGGGCGGCTACGTCGGCTCCGGCGTCGCCACCACCAACCTCGCCGCCCGCACCCTGCGCGACCTGATCCAGCAGGACTCCGGCCAGTCGGGCCCCACCGATCTGACCACCCTCCCCTGGGTCGGCCACAAGGTCCGCCGCTGGGAGCCGGAACCCTTCCGCTGGATCGGCGTCCACGGCATGTACGCCGCCTACCGCGCCGCCGACCGCCGCGAACTCACCTCGCCGCGGGCCGGCACGGACCCCGTCGCGAAGGCAGCGGACCGGCTGGCCGGGCGGCACTGACCGGAGAACGGACGGGCACCCGCCACCGGGTGGTGGCGGGTGCCCGTGGTTCGTTCGGTCAGCTCTGCGGAGAGCGTGTCACTTCACGTGGCAGATGTTCTTGCCGTGGCACGGCTTCGGCTCGGGCTTGGACTTCTTGTCTTGCTTGCCGCGGCACGGCTTGGGCTTCGGCTTGCAGTGCTTGTCGTCGCACGGCTTCTTCTCTTCGTCAGCCGCAACCCGGGCTCGGGCCCGGACCGGACCTCCAGGGTGACGCCGTCGGGCGGCGACTGGACCGGGGTGCCGTTGTCACGCCCGTGTGCGACGGCGGTGTTGGTGACCGAACCGGCCGTGCCGTCCGCCTGTGTCTCAGCGTCATGCCGCGCAAGGTATGGACTCGTCCCGGCAGCCGGACCCAACACGCCCCGCGACCGCCGTCCTCACTTCTTCCGCCGTACGCATCCGGACTACGGCCGCCTGCAACGGGGCGCCCGAACGGCTCCGGCCGAGCGCGACCGGCTCCGGCAGCCGAAGCCGGCAGCCGGGAACGGCGGAAGGCCGGTGCCCCTCCAGGGACACCGGCCTTCCTCGCGGGGATCAGGCGACGAGCTCGGCGTCCGCCGCCTCGGCGGGCTCGGGCCTGGTGTCGCGCATGACCAGGGCGGCCAGGACCGCGGCGGCCAGGACGCCGATCGCGCTGATGGTGAAGGTGGTCGACATCGAGGAGGTGAAGGCGTCCCGGGCGGCCCGGATCGGGCCGGCGTCGCCGTGGGCCAGGGACAGCGCGTCGGTGATCGAGCGCTTCGCCTGCTCAGGGGCGCCGGCGGGCATCTCGCGGGCGTAGCCGCTGGACAGGAGCGAGCCGAGGATCGCGATGCCGAGCGCGGTGCCGGCCTGCTGGATGGTGTCGTTCAGGGCCGAGCCGACGCCCGCCTGCTCCGCCGGGATGGTGCCCATCAGCGCGCCGATCGCGGCCGGCATCGCCACCCCCGCGCCGAGGCCGAGCAGACCGAGCGCGACCGCCGGAAGCGTGAAGCCGGTGTCCGGCGAGACGGAGGTCAGCAGCGCGAAGGCGCCGGCCATCACGATCATCCCGGCCAGCACCAGCGGCCGGTTGCCGGTCCTTGCGGCGAGCCCGGCGCCGACGGTGTTGCCGATCAACGCGGCGACGGCCAGCGGCACGAACGCCAGGCCCGCCTTGACCGGCGAGTAGCCGAGCACGAACTGCAGGTACTGGGTGAACACCAGCAGCAGGCCGCCGTTGCCGATCTGCACCAGGGTCAGCGAGAGCGAACCGCCGCTGAAGTTGCGGTGCTTGAACAGGACCAGCGGCACCATCGGCGCGGAGGTGACGTTCTCCCAGACCACGAATCCGACGAGGGCGACGACCGCGACGGCCAGGGTGATCGCGGACCGGCCGCCGAAGGCACCGTGCTGCGGGATCTCGATGATCCACCAGACCAGGGCGGTCATGCCGGCCGCGGAGAGCACCGCGCCGAGCGGGTCGGCCTTCTGCCACGGCCCCTTCGACTCCGGCATGAGGGTGAGGCCCGCGATGACGGCGAGCACCACGACCGGGACGTTGATGAAGAAGATCGAGTGCCAGGAGAAGTGGTCGATCAGCACACCGCCGAGCACCGGGCTGCCGACCAGGCCGAGCATCGCCACCGAACTCCACACCGCCATCGCCCTGCCGCGCTCCTGCTCGTCGAAGACGGTGATGAGGATCGACAGCGTCGACGGCATGATCAGGGCCCCGCCGACACCCATCGCGATCCGCGCGGCGATCACCTCACCGGGGTTCGCGCAGAAGGTCGCGGCCAGCGACGCCGCCCCGAAGAGCAGCAGGCCGATGATCATGACCTTCCGGCGGCCGAACCGGTCACCGAGGCTGCCCGAGGTGAGCAGGAGACCGGCGAAGACCAGGATGTACGAGTCGAGGATCCACTGCGTGTCCTGGGCGCTCGCGCCGATGTCCTCGGTCATCGACGGCACCCCGACGGTCAGCGCCATGCTGTCGACCACCAGCACCAGCGAGCTGAGGCACAGCACGATCAGGATCCACCAGCGGCGTGGATCACGGGTCTCCGCGACGGTTTCCATGAGGCTCCCCCTTCGACTTGGCCGCGCACACCATTCCCTGGATGCGCACATCGTTCCTTCGGCGCGAACGCCGTTCCTTCGTTGCGAACACTGTACGCAGACGAGTACGGCGTGCGCAACAGCCCCTCATGTACGCTCGACGCGAACGGTGTACGCACCTGAGGAGGAGCCGTCATGGCAGCCAGGACCAACCCGATCCCGTCCGTGTGGACCCGACAGCAGCGCGAGCCCGATCAGCCCGCGCTCAGCCGGGCCGCGATCGTCCGCGAGGCGATCGTGATGCTGGACGCCGACGGCATCGAGGCGCTCAGCATGCGCAAGCTCGGCGCCCGGCTGAACGCCGGCGCGACCTCGCTCTACCGGCACGTCGCGACCAAGGACGAGCTGATGGAACTCGCGGTGGACGAGGTCTTCGGCGAGATCACGGTCCCCGCCGCCGACAGCCCGGACTGGCGCGCCGCCGCCACCGAGGCGGCCCGGTCCTTCCGCTCGACGGCCCTGCGCCACCCCTGGCTGGCCTCGGTCCTCGGCCAGGCGGGCCTCGCCTACCTGGGCCCCAACCTGATGTCGTTCTCGGAACGGCTGGCCGCCCTGTTCGCCGCCATCGGCTTCCCCGAGCCGAGCCGCGCGATCGACACCGTGATGACCTACGTCATCGGCGCCGGCACCACCGAGGCGGCCTGGCTCACCACCGTCGCCCGCTCCGGCGAGACCGAGGCCGGCTTCATCGCCCGCCTCCTGCCGGCCGCCCAGCGGGCCGCGGCCGAACACGACCACCTCGCCGGCGCCTTCGGCGCCGCCATGGAGACCGCCCCCGAGGAGATCCGCGACGCGAAGTTCACGTACGGCCTGGAGGTCGTCCTCGACGGACTGGCGATGCGGCTCCCCCCGTCCCGGTAGCTCCCGCCGCCCCAGCGGCCGCCGCCACCCGACAACTGAACAAACGTTCAGCACCCGCACGCATTGACACGGGCGATCCGCACTCCAAATACTGACTACTCATTCAGTAAGGAGCCTGTGCAGTGCCTGGACACCCCATGCCGGATCCCCCCGCCGTCCCCACCCCGGTCACCGGCGGGGAAGCCCTGGTCCGGGCGCTGGCCGCACACGGGGTGACCCGGGCCTTCGGCATCCCCGGCACCCACAACCTGGAGATCTACCGGCACCTGGCCGCCTACCGGATCGACCACCTCAACCCCCGCCACGAACAGGGCGCGGGCTACGCCGCCGACGCCTACGCCCGGGTCTGCGGGCAGCCCGGCGTGGCGATCACCACCACCGGACCGGCCCTGCTGAACATCGCGGCCGCCGTCGGCCAGGCGTACTCCGACAGCGTCCCGCTCCTCGTCGTCTCACCCGGCATGCCGCTGCGCCACCCCCGGCAGCCCACCGGCCTGCTGCACGAGATGCGCAGCCAGACCGAGGCGCTGCGGGGCGTCGCGGCCGTCAGCCACCGGGTGTCCTCGGCCGAGGAGATCGGCGTGGCGGTCGCCCGCGCCTTCACCCTCTTCCGTACGCGGCGCCCCCGCCCCGTACACATCGAGATACCACTGGACCTGCTCACCGCCGTGGAACCGGCCGGGCCGGTACGGACCGCCCCGCCGTCCTCCCCCGCGACGGCTGATCCGGACGCGCTCTCGGCGGCCGGCGAGGCACTGCGCTCGGCCGCCCGGCCCGCGATCGTGCTCGGCGGCGGAGCGCGCGCAGCCGCCGCCGAGTGCCTGCGGCTGGCCGAGGAGCTGGGTGCCCCCGTGGTGACCACCGCCAACGGCAAGGGGATCGTCGCCGAGACCCACCCGCTGTCGCTCGGCGTCTCCCTGCACAGCCGGGCCGTCCGGCACTGGCTGGCGGAGCGCGACGTGGTGCTCGCCGTCGGCACCGAACTCGCCGAGTCCGACCTGTGGGAGCCCCTGCCCACGCTCGGCGGCACGCTCGTCCGGGCCGACATCGATCCGGCACAGATGTACGCGGGGCTGCCCGCCGGCATCCCCCTGGTCGGCGACGCCCGCCACACCCTGCGCGCCCTACTCGCCGCCCTCCCCCCGGCCGCCGGCGCGCACCCCGGGGCCTACCGGGCCGTCGCCGCACTGCGCGAGGCGCGCAACGCCGAGACCCGGAGCGAGGACACCCCCCTCCTGCCCTACCTGGCGGCCATCAGGTCGGTGCTCCCGGCGGACACGGTGCTCACCTCCGACAGCGCCCAGTGCTGCTACTACGGCGCGATCCCGCACCTGCCCGTCGCCCCGGAGGGCCGCTACCTGCACCCGACGGGCTTCGGCACGCTCGGCTACGCGCTGCCCGCCGCCATCGGTGCCAAGACCGCGGACCCCACCCGGCCGGTCGTCGCCCTGAGCGGCGACGGCGGCCTCCAGTTCTCCGTACAGGAGCTGGCCACCGCCGTACAGCTGCGGCTCCCGCTGCCCGTCGTGGTCTTCGACAACGGCGGCTACGGCGAGATCCGCGACGAAATGGTCTCCCGCGGCGACCGCCCCACCGCGGTCGACCTGCCGCCGGTCGACCTGCCCGCCCTGGCCCGCGCCTACGGCGGCCACGGCGTACGAGCCGACTCGCCCGAGGCACTGGCCGAGGCACTGCACCACGCCCTGAACACCCCCGGCCCCACCCTCATCACCGTCCCCCTCGCGACCGCCCCCAGGGAGCTCCCCCGATGACCACCGCTGCCGCCACCGACCCCATCCCCGCCCCCGCCCCTCCCCTGATCTCCCTCACCTGGACCGACCAGGAGACCGGGCACCAGGGCCACCTGGTCATCGACCGCCTGGTGCGCGGCGTCTCCAGCGGCGGTCTGCGGATGCGCTCCGGCTGCACGCTGGCGGAAGTCACCGGCCTGGCCCGGGGCATGACGATGAAGGAGGCTCTGCACTACAACCCGCAGGGCCGCTACATCCCGCTGGGCGGCGCCAAGGGCGGCATCGACTGCGACCCGCGCGACCCCGCCGCCTACGGCGTCCTCGTCCGCTATCTGCGCGCCGTACGCCCCTACATCGAAAACTTCTGGACCACCGGCGAGGACCTCGGCCTCACCCAGGACCTGGTCGACCGGGCCGCCGCCGAGGCGGGCCTGGTCTCCTCCATCCAGGCCGTCTACCCGCTCCTGGACGACGAGGAGGCCGCCCGGCGGCGCCTCGCCGACGCGTTCGCCATCGACGTGGACGGCATCGGCCTGGACGAGCTGGTGGGCGGCTGCGGCGTCGCCGAATCGGTGCTCACGGCCCTGGACCGGGCCGGCGTCGCCCACCGGGAGACCCGTGTCGCGGTGCAGGGCCTCGGCACCATGGGCGGCGCCACCGCCCGCTTCCTGGCCCGCGCCGGGCTGCGCGTCGTCGCGGTCGCCGACATCAAGGGCACCATCGCCAACCCCGCCGGCCTGGACGTCGAGGCGCTGCTCGCCGCCCGCGACGGCCACGGCACCGTGGACCGCACCGCACTCCGCGCCGAGGACCGCGAACTGCCGGCCGACGCCTGGCTGGCCGCCGACGCCGAGGTACTGGTCCCGGCCGCCGTCTCGTACGCCGTGGACACCGCCAACCAGGCGGGCATCACCGCCCGTTGGATCGTCGAGGCCGCCAACATGCCGGTGGTGCCGGAGGCGGAGGCACTGCTGGCCGCCCGCGGCATCACCGTACTGCCGGACGTGGTCGTCAACTCCGGTACGAACGCCTGGTGGTGGTGGACCCTGTTCGGCGACATCGGCGCCGACGCCGACGAGGCGTTCACGTACACCCGCCGCTCGATGCGCGCCCTGGTCGACCGGATACTGACCCGCGCCGAATCCGAGAACACCACCCCCCGGGCCGCCGCACACGCCCTGGCCGCGGACCGGCTCCCGATCGTCACCGAACGCTTCGGCACGTTCCGCTGACAGCCGCGTCGAAGGGCTTGCGGGGATTCACGGTCGACGGGAGTCCGGTCCGGGAAGACGGACGCCGGAGGGACGGACGCCGGAGGGACGGACGCCGGGGAGACGGACGCCGGCGGCACGGAGCCTGCTCTCGACGAGCGCGGCCAGCCGGGCGGCGGCCGGTGCCTCCTCCTCACCGTGACGGGCGATCAGCTCGTACCGGGTCGCGGCCTCGGTACGGGCCTGCAGGCCGGTCACTATCCTGAGCTGTTCGGGGCTGGCGAGGTAGTGGTCGGCCAGGGCGGTGGCGAGTTCGGCGATGCGGGGGTCGTCGGGTTCCCAGGCCGCGGATTCGGCGGCGCGCCTGCTCAGCGCGACGAACCGGGAGTCCCGCAGGGCGTGTTCGACATGGGCGAGGTGGTCGTCGAAGCCTTCGGGGACCAGGGCCTTGGCGAGCACCAGGCCCTCCCGGGCGGCCGCCACCTCGTCCGCGGTGAAGCCGAGGCCCGCCATCCGCTCCAGCAACGCCACGGCGCGGTCGGGCAGCAGGGCCCGGTTGCCGTCGGAGAGCCGGTGCAGCGTGTCCCGCCGGGCGGTCAATTCCCTGATCCGCTCGGTGAGCTGCCGCTCGACATCGGCCAGTGCGGTGGCGAACTGCGCGGCGTCGGCATCGAGCAGGGGCCCGATCTCCGCCAGCGGAACCCCGGCGACGGCCAGCGTGCGGACCTGCACCAGCCGCAACAAGTCGGCCGATCCGTAACGTCGGTAGCCGGAGCTGTCACGCACGGGCTCCTCGGCCAGGCCGAGCTTGTGGTAGTGCCGCACCGTCTTCACCGTGATGCCGACGAATGCCGCCGCCTGCCCGATCGTGACCCCGTTGCTCATCCGCCAAGCCTGCCTCACGGGCCGGGCCGGACCGGCCCGGCCGCCGCAGAACACCTCATTTGCAGAACACTTCGCCGACGAGCCGCTGCGTCGCCTGCTGGAACGCCACGGCCTGGGACAGCGCGGCGTCGTCCACGTAGTTCAGTGTGGCGGTCAGGGTCCTGCTGCCGTCGGGCGTGCTGTACATCAGCGCCGCATGACCGGCGGCGCCGCCGTTGTGGGTGATGACGGTGCCACCGCTGCCGATGTCCTGCACGAACACCCCCAGGCCGTAACCCATGCCCGGAGCGGGCGTCGGGCGCGGCGTGCACATCTCGGCCAGCAGCTCGGCCGGCAGGAGCCTGCCGCTCACCAGCGCGGAGATGAACGTGTGCAGGTCCTGGGAGGTCGAGATCATGTCACCACCGCTGGAGATCCAGGACGGGTTCAGCCTGGTGACGTCGACCGTCTTCTCCTCGCCGGCGTCCTCGTAGCGGTAGTAGGCATGTGCGTGCGGCTCGGCGATCTCCACCTGGGTGGTGGGTGCCACGGTGCCCGACAGCCCGAGCGGCTCCAGGATCAGCCGCTGCATCTCCTCGGTGACCGAGCGGCCGGTGATCTGCTCGATCAGCAGCCTGGCCAGCACGTAGTTGGTGTTGGAGTAGCTCCAGTCCGTCCCCGGCTCGAACCGCGCCGGCTTGGACAGCGCCAGCCGCACCAGCTCCGCCGGCGGATAGGTCTTGAAGCGGTTGTCCACCCACTCCTTGCCCGCGGTGGTGGCGGGGATACCCGGCACCACCGTCCCGTCCTCGTAGTACTCGCCGGTGAAGTTGAAGATCCCGCTGGTGTGCTGCAGCAGCATCCGCACGGTGATCCGCCGGTCCAGCCCGAACTCCGGCAGGCAGTCGGCCACCGGGGTGTCCAGCCCGATCCTGCCCTCGGCCACCAGTTGCAGGACCAGGGTCGCGGTGAAGGTCTTGGTGTTGCTGCCGATCCGGACGTGCCCGTCCACCGGCGGCTTCGCGGCCTCCCCCAGCCTGCTCACCCCGGCACTGCCGACCCACTCGCCCCGCTCGTCGTGCACGCGCAGCGTGATCCCGGTGATACCGGAATCGACGATCCCCTCCAGGACCTCGCGGAGTTCCGGCCGGTCCTGCCCGGCGGCGGCGTCGGACGTGCTCTTGTCCTGGTCGGAAAGATTGATGTCCATGGTGGTTGGCTCCCCTGAGTCCGCTGTGCCCGGATCGGCGCCCGTCGCGGCCTGCCGATGCGACGAGCGTCCACCCTGACCCAAGGTCAACCTCAACGGTGATCCGGCTCACACCCGTACCGATCGGTCGCCGTTCGGCCACAGGACAGAAAAAGACCCAGGCCGGAGGGCATCCGGCCTGGGTCTTCGCGGAGCCCCCTGTCGGATTCGAACCGACGACCTACGCATTACAAGTGCGTTGCTCTGGCCAGCTGAGCTAAGGAGGCGTGCCGGAGCAGTGTAACCAACGTCGCACCCCGCGCGGTCCCCGAATTTCGCGGGCATCGAACTACTGACAGATTCCAAATGGCCAGGTAGCGTCGCTGAAGGTTCGCCCAAGTGGACCAGACCACTCCCGCACTCGGATCGTCCGGCACGTTCCTGCCGGTGGAGGAGAAGATTCAGCATGGCCAGTGTCACGTTCGACAAGGCGTCCCGCGTCTACCCCGGCTCCACGAAGCCGGCCGTGGACCAGCTCGAGATCGACATCGCGGACGGTGAGTTCCTCGTCCTCGTCGGTCCTTCCGGTTGTGGCAAGTCGACCTCCCTGCGCATGCTCGCGGGTCTTGAGGACGTCAACGGCGGCGCGATCCGCATCGGTGACCGCGACGTCACGCACCTGCCCCCGAAGGACCGGGACATCGCGATGGTGTTCCAGAACTACGCGCTGTACCCGCACATGACCGTCGCGGACAACATGGGCTTCGCGCTCAAGATCGCCGGGGTCAACAAGACCGAGATCCGGGCGAAGGTCGAAGAGGCCGCCAAGATGCTCGACCTCACCGAGTACCTGGACCGCAAGCCGAAGGCGCTCTCCGGTGGTCAGCGGCAGCGTGTCGCGATGGGCCGGGCCATCGTGCGTGAGCCGCAGGTCTTCCTCATGGACGAGCCGCTGTCGAACCTCGACGCCAAGCTCCGCGTCTCCACCCGTACGCAGATCGCCTCGCTCCAGCGCCGCCTGGGCATCACGACCGTGTACGTCACCCACGACCAGGTCGAGGCCCTGACCATGGGCGACCGGGTCGCGGTCCTCAAGGACGGTCTGCTCCAGCAGGTCGACTCGCCGCGCAACATGTACGACAAGCCGGCGAACCTCTTCGTGGCCGGCTTCATCGGCTCCCCGGCCATGAACCTGGTCGAGGTCCCGATCACCGACGGCGGTGTGAAGTTCGGCAACAGCGTCGTCCCGGTCTCCCGCGAGGCGCTCTCCGCCGCCGCGGACAAGGGCGACACGACCGTCACGGTCGGCATCCGCCCGGAGCACTTCGACATCGTCGAGCACGGTGGCGCCGCCGCGAAGTCCCTCTCGAAGGACAGCGCCGACGCCCCGGCCGGCCTGGCCGTCTCGGTCAACGTCGTCGAGGAGCTCGGCGCCGACGGCTTCGTCTACGGCTCCGCGCGGGTCGGCGGCCAGGACAAGGACCTCGTCGTCCGCGTCGGCGGCCGTGCCGTTCCGGAGAAGGGCACCAAGCTGCACGTCGTGCCGCGCCCGGACGAGCTGCACGTCTTCTCGACCTCGACGGGTGCCCGTCTCACCGACTGACGCCCCGCACACCCGCACCACAGCGGCCCCGCACGTATCGCGTGCGGGGCCGTTCGCGCCTCGCGGGGCGCTGCAGAGTTCGGACGGGGTCCGGACGGGGTTTGGGTCCGTACGGAGCCGGATTGCCCGGCACACCGGTCATTTCGGCCCCGTTCGTCAACACCGGATTCGAAAAGCACCCTCGAACCATCCCCCTCAAGGGTGACGAATTGTCGCCATATCATCACTGCCCGCTACGCTCGCTGCGTGACCCACACTGCGCGCCGCATCGGCCGATCCCTCGCCTTCGTACTGCCCGTCGTGATGGTCCTCTCCGGGACCCTCGCCGTCACCAGCGTGCCGTGGGCAGCGCACGGCTCCGAGCCGCAGGTCCTGACCGCGTCGGCCCACGACATCTCCAAGCGCGCCGAGGCGCGCACTCCGCAGGACGCCCTCCGCGACCGGCTGCTCGTGGAGCTCCGGGAGAAGGACCCGGCGGTCGCGCTCACCGACCTCCAGCGCTCCGTCGAGGGCCGCCCCTCGCTCGCCCGGCACTGCATGTCGATCGCCAAGGCACTGGGCCGCGCCGCCGTCGAGAAGTACGGCCCCACCCACGCCCACCGGTTCTCGCGCCCCGTCTGCGACACGTCCTTCGCCTCGGGCGTCGCCCGGTTCAGCTGACCGGCCGCTCCGGGCACCGCATATCGTGCCTGGCATGCATACGTATCCGACGCAGGCCGTGGTCCTGGCGGGTGGCCAGGGATCGCGGCTGCGCCCGTACACCGACGACCGCCCCAAGCCGATGGTCGAGATCCCGGGCACCGGGACTCCGATCATCGGCCATCAGCTTTCCTGGCTGGCCGCCGAAGGCGTGACCGACGCCGTGGTGTCGTGCGGTCATCTGGCCGAGGTGCTGCAGGAGTGGCTGGACTCGGCGGTGCTGCCGCTGCGCGTGACGACCGTCGTGGAGTCCGAGCCGCTGGGCCGCGGCGGCGGGCTCAAGTACGCCGCCACCCGGCTGCCCGAACCCGAGCAGCCCTGGTACGCCACCAACGGCGACATCTGGACGCGCTTCTCCCTGCGCGAGATGGCCGCGTTCCACACCGAGCGCGATGCGACCGCCACGCTGGCCCTGGCCCGTCCCCGCATCCCGTGGGGTGCCGTGGAGACGGACGCGTTCGGGCACATCACCGACTTCATCGAGTCGCCGCCCTCGCCGTATCTGATCAATGCCGGGGTGTACGTCTTCTCCCCGGAGTTCACGACGCTGCTGCCGGACCGGGGCGACCACGAGCGGACGACGTTCCCCCGGCTGGCCCGCGAGCGCAGGCTCGCCGGGTACCCGCTGCCGCACGGGGCGTACTGGCGGGCCATCGACACGGCGAAGGACCTCACCGAGGCCGCCAAGGAGCTCGACGGAGGCTGACCACCGGCGCATGGCGAAGGGGCGGTCACCGGTGCGAAGCCGGTGGCCGCCCCTTTCGCCGTGTGCCGGGGCGGTGGCTCAGCCGAGCAGGCCGCCGATGGGGTTCTTCCCGCCGCCGGACGTGCCGCCGGTGGAGGAGCCGCCGCTGTCCGAGCCGCCGGCCGAGCCGCCGCCCGTACCGGTGGAGCCGGAGGACGACGGGCCGGAGCTGCTGGACGGAGGCGGCTGCGGGGCCGTCTGCTGCGGGGTCTGCTGCCCGGTGCCCTGCGTCTGGCTGGGCTGGCCGGCACCGGCCGCCTGGCCGGACTCGCGGACGGTGCCCGCGGCGGGCGTGGACGGTGCGGTGGAGGGCGTCGTGGCGGCGCTGCTCCGGGAGGGGACGGGGCGCCGGCCGTCCGGGCTGTGCGAGGCCCGGCCGCTGCGGGACTCCTCCGGGAGCGGGGAGCCGGGGAGCTGGTTGGTCGGGTCGGTGTTCGGGCCGGGCACGGTGACGACCCCGGAGGAGCGGACCGCGCCGCCGAGCACGGAGCCCACCAGCAGGGTGAGACCGACGACCACGGAGGCGACGACGGCGCCCCGGCGCAGCACCCGGCGGCGCAGGTCCCAGATCTCCGAGCGCGGGCCGAGCCTGCGCCAGGCCTCCCCGGCGAGCCGTGCGTCGACGGAGTAGACGGGCGCACCCGCGATGATCAGCGGGCTCCAGGCGGCGAGGTAGATGATGTCGGGCGCGTCGTACGCGGCGACGGTGCGCCAGCTCACCGTGACCAGCAGGGCGGCGGACAGCAGCGCGCCGAAGGAGGCGGCGACGCGCTGCCAGAGGCCCAGGACGGTGAGGACGCCGACGACGACCTGAAGGAAGGCGACGGTGAGTCCGGCGCCGACGGGGTGGGAGAGCGCGAAGTCGCGCAGCGGCCCGGCCAGCTCCCAGGGGTGCAGCGAGGTCAGCCACTTGACCATGGAGCCGCGGTCGCCGCCGTCGAAGTAGACGGGGTCGCAGAGCTTGCCCATGCCGGCGTAGATGGAGATGAAGCCGAGGAAGACCCGGAGCGGGAGGAGGACGACGCCCAGGTTCATCCGGCGGTCGGGGTAGTAGGCGTGCCGGACCGGGTCGCTGCTCCGCCGCCCGCTCCGGGTGCCGGCCTCCTCGTCGAACCCGTCCTCGTCGTCGTACGCGTCCTGTGCGTACGACGCGGCGTACGGCGCGCCGTAGTCGGTGTCGTAGGCGCCGACCGCCCGGCGCATGGGCGGCAGCAGCGGCCCGTTGCCGTAGCCGCCCGGCTGGTGGGGGGCGGTGACGACGGGGTTGGGCTGGGTCTCTTCGAGGAGGTCGATGACCCGGGTGCCGGCCGTGCCGGGTCCGCCGTCGCGCTCCGGGGCCGCGTAGGGGTCGTACGCGTCGTAGCCGGTGGCCGGGGCCGGGCGGCCCGCGGTGGAGTTCCGTACGGCCTGGAGGAGCCCGGTGGCGCCGGGGTCGCCGGGGGCGGACCTGCCGCTCCACACGACGGGCGAGCGCCTGCCGCGGGCCGCTCCTGCGCCGCTCATGGCGGGGATCCTGGGCGCGCCGACGGGGGCCGGACCGCGCAGCCGCGGGCGCTGGCCGGGGGCGAGCTGCACCCGGAAGCTGGCGTGGTTGACGATGACCTGCGCAGGGTCGCAGTCCACCTTGGTCATGCTCAGGGCGGGTTGTTCGTCGAACCGAGGCGTTCTGGTGTCCACACTCATCTAACCGAGTGATCTGTGTTTAGGACACTGCCTTGACGGGCCCGATGTGTCCGAGGCCCGTCAATGGGGTCCGGCGGGGGGAGGCTCCGCCTGGCCGCCCCCCGGCCGGGTGGACTTCTCAGGCCCGGCGCCGCGCGACCTCGTACAGCACGATCCCGGCCGCGACGCCCGCGTTCAGCGACTCCGCGCCGCCCGGCATCGAGATGCGGACCCGGTAGTCGCAGGTCTCGCCGACGAGGCGGCCGAGGCCCTTGCCCTCGCTGCCGATGACGATGACGACGGGCCCGGCGAGCTCCTCCAGGTCCTCGACGGTGTGCTCGCCGTCGGCGGCGAGGCCCACGACCGTGAGGCCGGCCTTCTGGTAGCCCTCCAGGGCGCGGGTCAGGTTGGTCACCCGGGAGACCGGCGTACGCGCCGCCGTGCCCGCCGAGGACTTCCAGGCACCCGCCGTCATCCCGGCCGCGCGCCGCTCGGGCACGACCACGCCGTGGCCGCCGAACGCGGAGACGGAGCGGACGATCGCGCCCAGGTTGCGCGGGTCGGTGACGCCGTCGAGGGCGACGATCAGCGGGTCCTCGCCGTTGTCGTACGCGGCGGCGGTAAGGTCCTCCGGGTGCGCGTACTCGTACGGCGGGACCTGGAGGACGAGGCCCTGGTGGTTCAGGCCGTTCGTCATCCGGTCCAGCTCGGGGCGCGGGGCCTCCATCAGGTTGATGTTGCCGCGCGCGCCGGCGAGCTGGAGGGCCTCGCGGACCCGCTCGTCGTTGTCGATGTACTGCTGGACGTACAGGGTCGTCGCCGGGACGCCGTCGCGCAGGGCCTCGTAGACGGGGTTGCGGCCGACGACCATCTCGGACGTGCCCTTGACGCCGCCGCGCCGGGGCGCGGGGCGGCGGGCCGCGGCCTGCTTGGCCTGGGCGTTGGCGACGCGGTTCTTCTTGTGTCCCTTGCGGGCGGAGGCGGGCGGCGTCGGGCCCTTGCCTTCGAGGCCACGGCGTCGCTGCCCGCCGCTGCCGACCTGCATGCCCTTCTTGTTGGACGTGCGGCGGTTCCTGCGCTGGCTGTTCCCGGCCATGACCTACCTGTTTCGTTGCTTCTCAGACATGCGTACGTATAAGTGAAGTGTGCCGCCCGGAACGCCGGGCGGCACACGGTGGGGACTACTGGCGCGGGCCGAGTGTCCACCGCGGTCCGGTGGGACTGTCCTCGATGACGAGTCCGGACTGGTTGAGCTGGTCGCGGATGGCGTCGGCGGCGGGCCAGTCCTTGCGCTCGCGGGCCGACTGGCGCTGGTCCAGGACGAGCCGTACGAGCGTGTCGACGACCCCGTGCAGATCGTCGCCGCGGTCGCTCTCGCCCGCCCAGTGCTCGTCGAGCGGGTCGAGGCCGAGGACGCCGAGCATCGCGCGGACCTCCGCGAGCCGGGCGACGGCGGCTTCCTTGTCGTCTGCGGCCAGCGCGGAGTTGCCCTGGCGGACCGTGGTGTGGACGATCGCGAGCGCCTGCGGGACGCCCAGGTCGTCGTCCATCGCCTCGGCGAAGGCCGGCGGCACCTCGGCGGCGGGCTCGACCGTCTCGCCCGCCTTCTCGGTGACGCGCTGGACGAAGCCCTCGATCCGCGCGAACGCGGACTCGGCCTCGCGCAGGGCCTCCTCGCTGTACTCGATCATCGACCGGTAGTGCGGGGTGCCGAGGTAGTAGCGCAGCACGATCGGGCGCCACGCCTTGACCATCTCGCTGACCAGCACGGAGTTGCCCAGCGACTTCGACATCTTCTCGCCGGACATGGTGACCCAGCCGTTGTGCACCCAGTACTTCGCGAACTCGTCGCCGTACGCCTTGGCCTGGGCGATCTCGTTCTCGTGGTGCGGGAAGATCAGGTCGATGCCGCCGCCGTGGATGTCGAAGGCGGCGCCGAGGTACTTGTGCGCCATGGCGGAGCACTCCAGGTGCCAGCCGGGGCGGCCGCGGCCCCACGGGGTCTCCCAGCTGGGCTCGCCCGGCTTGGTCGCCTTCCACATGGCGAAGTCGCGCTGGTCGCGCTTGCCGGTCTCGCCGTCGCCGGACGGCTGGCGCAGGTCGTCCAGGTCCTGGTTGGAGAGCTCCAGGTAGCCGGGGAACGAGCGCACGTCGAAGTAGACGTTGCCGTCGGCCGCGTAGGCGTGACCGCGTTCGATCAGGCCCCGCATCATCTCGATCATCTCGGGGACGTGGCCGGTGGCGCGGGGCTCGTAGGTGACCGGGAGGCAGCCGAGCGCGTCGTAACCGGCGTTGAACGCCCGCTCGTTCTCGTAGCCGATGGCCCACCACGGCCGGCCCTGCTCCGCCGACTTCGTGATGATCTTGTCGTCGATGTCGGTGACGTTCCGGATGAACGTGACGTCGTAGCCGCGGTACTGGAACCAGCGGCGCATGATGTCGAAGTTCAGCCCCGACCGGATGTGCCCGATGTGCGGGGCGGCCTGGACGGTCGCGCCACAGAGGTAGATCGAGACACAGCCCGCTGTGAGCGGTACGAAGTCACGGATCTGCCGGGCGCTGGTGTCGTACAGGCGAATAGTCACGCCTCAAGGGTAGTGGGCGCGCACCAGTGCCCCGCGACCCCTTGGGGATCGCGGGGGAACAAGTTTGTCGCGGCGGGGGTCCGTCAGATGCTTCCGATGACCTTGCGCGGGGTGATCCGGACGACCACGCGCTCGGCGTCGTCGACGGAGGCGGGGTTGAAGTCCGCGTACTCCTTGCCGGTGTACTTCCGGGACAGCTCGTCGATGAGCTCCTGACCGCCCTCGGTGGTCAGAGCGGCGGTGCCGCGGATCTCGGCGTACGTGTACGGGGCGGCGAAGGGCTGCACGACGACGGTGACCCGCGGGTCGCGGCGCAGGTTCTTCTCCTTGCGGCGGCCGACCGTCGTCGAGATGAGCACGTCGTCGCCGTCGCGCCTGACCCAGACCGGGGAGACCTGGGGGCTGCCGTCGGGCTGGATGGTGGCGACGGTGACGAAGACGGGGGTGTCGAGAAGCGCCTTGAGTTCTTCGGAGAGTTCGGCGGTCATGGCGTACGTCCTCCAGTGGGATCGGTGGGTGTCTCTACCCGTACCCCAACCGCGTCCCGGCGCTCCCGCTTCCCGCTCCTGCCCACCGGAAGGGTCAGGGCCAGTGCTCCGCCCGCCAACGGCACGGCGGCGAGCACCGCCCAGCGGACCGGGCCCGGCGCCTGGAGCAGCGCCCCGGTGGCGGCGCTGCCGCCGAGCACGGCGAGCCCGGAGACGGACGAGAGCGCCCCGGTGGCGAGCCCGAGCCGCCGGTCGTCGACGAGGTCCGGGACGAGGCCGCGCGCGGCCGGGACCAGCAGCATCTGTCCGAGGGTCAGGGTGACGACGAGGGTGGCGGCGGGCAGCAGTCCGGCGGGGCCGCCGGGGGTGAGCGGTACGGCGGCGAACCCGGCGGCGACGGTCACCAGGCCGGTGACGAGCGCGGTGCGCGGGGCGATGCGGCGGGCGGACCAGCGGGTCAGGGGCAGCTGGGCGCAGACGACCAGGAGCGAGGAGAGCGCGAACAGCCAGCCGAGCGCGGTCTGCCCGCCGGTGGCTTCCTCCACCTCGGCCGGCAGCGAGAGGTAGAGCTGGTTGTACGCGATCAGGTAGCTGCTGTACGCGAGGCAGAGCAGGAGGAAGGGGCGGTTGCCGAACACCTCGCGAAGGGAGTGCCGGGACTCGGCCGTCCGGGTGACGGGGGCCCGGCGCGGCATCAGCCGGGCGTGTCCGGCAAGGACGCCGACGAAGACCAGCGCACCGGCGAGGCAGGCCGCCCGGAATCCGGCACCGAGCAGCAGGAGCAGCGGACCGAGCAGCGGCCCGATGAACGCACCGGCCTGTCCGGCGGCGGAGAACACGGCGAGCACCTGGGCGCGCGGGGTTCCGGTGTCCTGCTCGTACCGGACGGACTCGCGGGCGGTCTCGGACTCCACGGCGGGCGAGAACAGCGCGGCGGCGAATCCGATCAGGACCACCGCGGCGATGACGCTCGCGGTGGACCCGGCGAAGGCGAGCCAGCCGAAGCCGGCGATCCGCAGGACGCAGCCGGTGAGGACGACGGGGCGGGGCCCGTACCGGTCTGTGAGGGCGCCGCCGACGACGAAGAGACCCTGCTGGCTGAAGGTGCGCAGGCCGAGGACGAGCCCGACGAGCCAGCCGGCCATGCCCAGGCCGGTGCCGAGGTGGCTGGCGAGGTAGGGCAGTACGGCGTAGAAGCCGATGTTGAAGGCGAACTGGGTGGCGGTGAGGAGGCGGAGGTAGGGGGTGCTTCTCGTGGTGGGTCCGGTGGTCACGGGGTCACTCCGCCGGTTTGCCCGCGCGGCCCCGGACCGCCGCCGACGTGAGGACGGCCAGCGCGCCCAGGGCGGCGAGCGCGGCGGCGGGGGCCAGTACGGACCAGGGGGCCCGTTCCGCGTACGGCAGGTTCTCCGACAGCATCCGGCCCCACTCCGGCGCCGGTGCCTGGGCACCCAGGCCGAGGAAGCCGAGGGAGGCGAGGGCCAGCGCGACGGCCGGGATCCGCAGGACCGCGTGGCGCAGGACCGGGGGCACGACGGCGGGCAGCAGGTGGCGCCGGGCCACGTGCCACCGCCCGGCGCCCATCGAGCGGGCCGCCGCGATGTGCGGTGCGGCGCGCTCCTGGGCGTACAGGGCCGAGGTGTGGGCGGCGAGCGGAGCCCAGGCGACGGCCGCCACGGCGACGGCGGCGCCCAGGGGGCCGGGGCCCGCGATGCCCGCGACGACCAGGCCGCTCAGGATCGCCGGGAGCGCGTTGGCGGTCTCGGTGAGCGCCCCGGCCCGTACCGCTCCGAGGGCCAGGCCGAGCAGCAGCGTCACGGCGGAGACGGCGGTCGCGGTCAGCACCGTACGGGCCGCTCCGTGGCCGAGGCGGGCCAGCACGTCGCGGCCCAGGGAGTCCGTGCCGAAGGGGTGCGCGGCGGACGGACCGGCGAGGCGGGCCGCGGCGTCGACGTGCAGCGGGTCGCGCAGCAGCCCGGCGACGGTCACGGCGGCGAAGAGCAGGGCGAGCGCCACCGCACCGGCGGTGAGCAGCCGGCGGGCGGGCAGGACCGGGGGCACCAGCGCCGGGAGGGCCCCGTCGGACAGGGCGGGCCCGAGCAGGGCGCGGTCGGCGAGGCGGGCCGCGATTCCCGCGACGACGCCGAGGAGCAGCAGGAGCAGCACGCAGGCCTGGAGGACCGGGAGGTCCTGCGCGAGGGCCGCGGCCAGCGCCGTACCGCCGAGCCCCGGCACGGCGTACAGCGTCTCGACGGCGACGGCGCCGCCGGTGAGGCCGACGACGACCAGGCCGAGCTGCGGCAGCAGTCCGGGCAGGGTGCGGCGCAGGGCGTGCCCCGCGATGCGCCGTCCGGGCAGCCCGCCCGACGCGGCGGCCCGCGCCCACGGTTCGGCGAACGCGGCGGGCAGCGCGTCGTCCAGCAGCCGGCCGAGCAGGGCGCCCGCCGGGACGCCCATGGCGAGCGCGGGCAGCACCATCTGCTCGGGCGCGCCCCAGCCGAGCGCCGGGAGCCAGCCCAGCTGTACGGCGACGACGGCGGCCAGGACTGCGGCGAGCAGGAACTCCGGCAGCGCGGCGAGGACGGCGGCGCCCACCCCGGCCCGCGCGGTGACGATCCGGCGCCTCGCCCCGCGCCGCAGCGTGCCCGCGCAGAGCGCGGCGGCCAGCAGCAGGGCGACGGCGAGCGAGAGGCCCATCAGGGTCAGGGAGACGCCGAGCGCGGCCGTCACGTCGGGGGCGACGGGCTGCCCGGAGACCCAGGAGGTGCCGAGGTCGCCGTGGAGCAGCCCGCCCAGCCAGCCGCCCAGGACGTGCCCGGCCCCGCCGTCGAGCCCGGTCTCGGCGCGGATCGCGTCGAGGGTCTCGGGGGTGGGCGGCCGGTCGGCGTACCGGGCGTGCAGGATCGTGAGCGCCGGGTCGGTCCGGGTCAGCCGGGGCAGCAGCCCGATGACGGCGAGGACCGCGAGGAGCGTGCCGAGCCGCCC
The DNA here is from genome assembly GCF_036077095.1 of Streptomyces sp. NBC_00376. Taxonomy (NCBI): domain Bacteria; kingdom Bacillati; phylum Actinomycetota; class Actinomycetes; order Kitasatosporales; family Streptomycetaceae; genus Streptomyces; species Streptomyces sp. NBC_00376. The sequence continues at coordinate 4,000,814 of NZ_CP107960.1, forward strand.
CGCCAGGTGCTTCACCCGGTCACCCGACGCGGGTGTCGGCGGTGATCAGGGTGCGTTCCATCGGGTCGAGCGAGACGCCGTGGACGCGGCTGTCGTCGTAGCCCTGGACGAAGCGTTCGTGGAGCAGCGGTACGAGGGCGTCGGTGCCGAGGATGCCGGCCTCGGCGTTCATCTCGGCGCGGTGGCGGGCATCGGTGCCGGCGAGGCCGACGGCCTTGTCCACGGCGGCGTCGACGCGCTCGTCGCAGAGCTGGGAGATGTTGAAGCTGCCGTCGCAGGTGAAGTCGGACGCGAGGTAGGAGACCGGGTCCGCGGTGTCCAGGAGGGTGTTGCGGGCCTGGATGAACGCGTCGTACTTGCCCGCCAGGGCGTCGGCCTCCAGCTGGGCGTAGTCGCGTACGACCTGCTTGACGGTGAAGCCGCGCGCGGTGAGCTGCTGCTGGACGACGGTGGCGACCTCGGGCAGCTCGGGCCGGTTGGTGTACGTGGCGAGGACGATCTGCTTCGTCTTCGCGACCTCCGCCTTGTCGGCGGCCTTCGCCCGGTTCGTGGGGGCGGTGCGGTCGGCGGCCGCCCAGGGCACGCCGGGACCGAGGAGGCCCTTCGCGGTGTCGGCGCGGCCTTCGTAGACGGCCTTGACGAGGGCCTTGGAGTCGATGGCCTCGCGGGCGGCGGCGCGCATCGCCGGGTCGGCGAAGACTCCGTGGCGGGTGTTGAGGGAGAGGCCGTTGGTGCGGGCGGAGGGGAATTCGTGGACGAGCCCGTCGCCGAGGAGGGAGGCCTGCGAGATGGGGACGTACTCGGCGACGTCGACGGCCTCGGTGCGCAGCGCGTTGGCGCGTGCGGTGCCGTCGGCGACGAACTTCACGTCGACGCCGGGGGCCTTGGCCCTGGCGCCCCAGTAGCTGTCGTTGCGCTGGAGGGTCGCGCTGACCGCGCCGTTGACCTCGGTCAGGGTGAAGGGGCCGGTGGCGTGCCCGGCGGGGTTCACCTTGCCGCCCTCGTACGCGCCCTCGGACAGGATCGTGAGCGACGGGTTGGCCAGCCGCTGGGGCAGCAGCGGGTCGGGGGTCCGGGTGGATATCCGTACGGTCCTCGCGTCCGGCGTGGTGACGGTGAGGCGGGTGTCGCTGAGGACCCGGGGCCTGGGGGACGCCTCCTCGGCGGCGCGCAGCGAGCGCGCGACGGCGGGCGACTCCAGTTTCCGGCCGTCCTGGAAGACGGCGTCGCGCAGGGTGAAGCTCCAGGTGCGGTCGTTGTCGCGCTTCCAGGAGGTGGCGAGCGCGGGCGCGGCGTCGCCGTTCTTGTCGAGCGTGGTGAGGCCCTCGATCACGGCGAGGCGGCTGAGGGTGACGGCGTCGTCGCCGTACGGGGACATGGCCTGGGCGGGCGGGAAGGCCATGACGACCCGGAGCCGCTGCCCGTCCGCCGAGGAGCCGGAGCCGTCGGAGGACGAGCAGGCGGTGGCGAGGGGGACGAGGAGGGCGGCCGCGGAGAGCGGCAGCGCGCGGCGACGGCGTCGGGGAGAGGGCATGACGGTGACCTTATATGAAAACGATTATCACTTACCGGGTGGGGGTGGCGGGCACCGGCACCGGCAGCTCGAAGTGGACGATGCCCTGGCCGCCGCCCGGCAGCGCGCGCTCGTCGCACACCTCGTCCGCCAGCGACCGCCAGAACGGCTCGGCGCCGGGCACGGCCGGGTCGGTGTGCAGGTAGATCGCCGCGTAGCCGCCGGCCGCCGCGACGAAGTCGCACAGCTCGCGCACCAGCCGCCGGGCCAGGCCGTGCCTGCGGTGGCCGGGCGCGACGTAGATCCGGCAGAGCTGGGCGGTGGTGCCGGACGGGAAGCGGTCCGCGACCCACCGCGGATTGGGCGGCGCCTGGGGCCCGCGGTCGCGCACCGCGCCGGTGGCGACGATCTCGCCGTCGCGCTCGACGACCAGCAGGGTGCAGCGGTCCGGGCGCAGGTAGGCGGCATCGGGGTCGATGATGTCGGCGTGCCAGCGCGGTACGTAGCCGGACTTCAGGTCGCGGTAGACGGTGTCGAGCATCACGGCCCGCGCACCGCCGAGATCGGCAGGGGTGGCGGTGCGCAGTGCGTACCCGTCGGCTCCGGCCCTTACCGGCGCCACCGTCGTCGTGCTCATCCGCGAGCCCACCGTCCTCGTACGACACATCGCTTGCCGCTCCAGCGTACGTGCAAGCGATGTGCAACAAGGCCGGGGCCCGGAGGTCCCGGCAGGTCAGGGCCGTGCGGGCTCAGCCGGTGCGGTAGACCAGCGCGGTCGCGATCCCGGCGATGCCCTCACCCCGGCCGGTGAAGCCGAGCCCGTCGGAGGTGGCCGCGGAGAGCGAGACGGGCGCCCCGACGGCGGCCGACAGCACCTTCTGCGCCTCGTCGCGCCGCTTGCCGATCTTCGGCCGTACGCCGACGACCTGGACGGCGACATTGCCGATCTCGAAGCCCCCGGCCCGCACGATCCGGGCCGCCTCGGTCAGCAGGGTCACCCCGGCGGCGCCGGACCACTCGGGCCGCCCGGTGCCGAAGTGCTGCCCGAGGTCGCCGAGCCCGGCGGCCGAGAAGAGCGCGTTGCACGCGGCGTGCGCGACGACATCGGCGTCGGAGTGCCCGGCGAGCCCCGGCCCCTCGCCCTCCCAGAGCAGCCCCGCGCACCACAGCTCGCGGCCCTCCTCGAAGGCGTGGATGTCGGTGCCGATCCCGACCTGCGGGATCACGGGCCCGGCCCGTTCCGCGGAAGCCGCCTCGGCCCCCTCGCGCCCCAACGTTTCCTCAGAAGCCATCGTTCGCCCTCCTGCGTGCGAGTACCGCCTCGGCCAGCACCAGATCCAGCGGCCGCGTCACCTTGAACGCCTCTTCGTGCCCGGGTACGACCACCACGGGCGCCCCGAGCTGCTCCACCATGCCCGCGTCGTCCGTCGCGCCCTCGCCGCTGACGGCGACGGTCCCGTGCGCCCGCACGAGCGTGTCGCGGTCGAAGCCCTGCGGGGTCTGCACGGCACGCAGCCTGGCCCGCACGGGCGTCCCGAGCACCGGCTCCGGCTCCCCCGGCGCACCGGGCTCGACCTCCTTGACTGTGTCGGCCAGCGGCAGCGCGGGGACGACGGCGGGCGCCCCGTCCCGTACCGCCTCGATCACCGCGTCCACCGTGTCGACGGGCACCAGCGGGCGCGCCGCGTCGTGGACGAGGACGACGGAGATGTCCTCGGGCAGCGCGTCGACGCCGAGCCGCACCGACTCCTGGCGGGTGTCGCCGCCGGGCACCACGAGGTAGTCGGTGCGCTCGGGCAGGGCGTGCTCGTCGAGCAGGTTCTTGACCTCGTGGGCGCCGTCCGGCGGCGCGACGACCACGACCAGGGAGACGGCACGGGACGCCGCCATGGCCCGTACCGCGTGGATCAGCATGGGTGTCCCGCCCAGCGCGCGGAGCGCCTTGGGGGCGCCCGGACCGAGCCGTACACCGCGGCCGGCTGCGGGAATCACGGCGGCCGTGCGGTACGGACGCGATTGATCAGACATCGATTGCACTCCGGAGCTTCGGCATGTTTGTTTCCACAGCCGACGTGGGTATGGCCACAAGCGAGCCGGGCGCCGTGCCCTGACTCGACGGGGCCCTTTCCGTGACACCCGGTCGAAGTCGGACAAGCCGCACCGGCGCTCGGGATCGGCTGCGCAAGATCGCGAGCAACGTATCGGGGGTATCACCGATGAAGCCAACGCATCGGTGCGTCGGGACGTAATCCGGACAGGCTGCGCCAGAAATTCGGCCACACGGCGGCCGTATCCAGCCACGCCATGACTGAAACCGGACATGCCGCGGCGCCCGACGACATACCGTGAATACGGTTGTCAGCGGGCACCGCGGCACATTGATTACGACCGGAGCGAGCCGGTTCAGGACGCGAGAACCTCGTCGAGCAGAGCCTCGGCCTTGTCTTCGTTCGTGTTCTCCGCGAGAGCGAGCTCGCTCACCAGAATCTGGCGAGCCTTGGCGAGCATGCGCTTCTCACCTGCGGAGAGTCCACGCTCGCGCTCACGACGCCACAGGTCGCGAACCACTTCGGCGACCTTGATGACATCGCCGGAGGCGAGCTTCTCGAGATTTGCCTTGTAGCGCCGGGACCAGTTCGTCGGCTCTTCTGCGTACGGCGCGCGAAGCACCTCGAAGACCCGGTCCAGCCCCTCCTGCCCGACCACGTCGCGCACACCCACGAACTCCGCATTGTCCGCCGGCACACGAACCGTCAAGTCGCCCTGGGCGACCTTGAGCACCAAGTAGGTCTTGTCCACGCCTTTGATCTGGCGAGTTTCGATAGCCTCGATCAGCGCGGCCCCGTGATGGGGATAGACCACGGTGTCGCCAACCTTGAACGTCATGTGACAGGTACCCCTTCCGTGGCTATCAAGAGTAACACGAGAACTGCTTCTCCTGAATGGCGTTTTCGCAGGTCAGGGCATATCTCGGGGCTTGACAACAGCGACACGCACGTGCTGCGGAAGGTTCACCGGGGGCGGAATTCGCAGGTCGGAGCCGTTGTGCGGGTGGGACGAAACGCACACCTTGCACGCATCCGAACCACCCTCCGAAGGGGATGAACGTCCTGTTTTGTCGGGTTCCAGATGATGAACTTTCCGTACTCCGTTCGGAGATCGATCACCCGTACGGAGGTAAGTACCGTTGATCAATGGAATTGATCAACGGCGCGGCGCGATCGGTTATGCGCACGGAATGCGCCACGCTCCATGAATTGATCACCGGCGATATGTGAACGGCATGTGACGGGCCGTTTCGGCGGCTGCCGGGCCCGCAAACCTTTGCCGGAAGCGGGCCGCCGAACGGTATGACCGCGGGAAGTGCCCGCGAGCGCCGGGGCGACCGAGATCGTCCTCAGGGGCGGGTCGGGTGCGGGGCCGGGCGGGCGGCTCGGTAGCCTAAGGCCGCTGACACACCCTTAGGGCGGCTTTACGTCGCTCCCCACCCGTCCGCAGTCCGAACGTTCAAGGAGTTGCCGCCGCCGTGAGCCGCAGCCTTCGACACGGCGCTCTCGCCGCCACAGCCATCGTGTTCTCGATCGCCTCGCTCGCCGCGTGCGGCGCGGGCAATGACGCCGCGACGCTCAAGGTCAGGCCGGACACTGCTGCCACCACCATCGGTGACATCAGCATCCAGAACGCGAACGTCGTCACCCAGCCCGAGCTCACCGCCCAGGGCCCGGCCGTCGTCGCCGCGACGCTGTTCAACAACGGCACGAAGCCGCAGACCCTGGAAGCCATCACGCTGCCGGGTTCGAGCGCCTCGGTCCAGCTGCACGCCGCCAAGGGCGCCGGACCGGTCGTCGTCCCGGCCGGCGGCTCGGTGCTCCTGGGCGGCGAGGGCAACGCCTCCGCCGTCATCGAGAACGGCAGCGAGGCCGCCCAGGCGGGCAATGTGCAGCAGGTCGTCTTCAAGTTCAGCTCGGCGGGCGAGGTCCCGCTCGGCGCGTTCGTCGTGCCGGCGAAGAGCTACTTCACGGGCTACGGCCCGAGCACGCTGCCCGAGACCCCGGAGAAGTCGGCGGAGGCCACGCCGACCGGTTCCGCCACGGCCCCCGCCGCCGGGTCGGAGGGCGACAGCGCCTCGGATTCGGAGAGCGGCGCGGACACGCAGACCGACTGACCTGCCGACCGCAGACCGACTGGCCTGCAGCTCCATGACGCAAGCCCGCTGACGGCGGAGGGCGCCCCCCGGATGGGGGGCGCCCTCCGCCGTCGGCACATCAGGCGGTCTACGGCTCGAACTTGTACCCCAGGCCGCGCACCGTCACCAGGAAGCGTGGTGCGCCCGGGTCGGGCTCGATCTTGGCGCGCAGGCGCTTGACGTGGACGTCGAGGGTCTTGGTGTCACCCACGTAGTCCGCGCCCCACACCCGGTCGATCAGCTGCATGCGGGTCAGCACCCGGCCCGCGTTGCGCAGCAGCATCTCCAGCAGGTCGAACTCCTTGAGCGGGAGGTCGACCTTGCCACCGGCGACGGTGACGACGTGACGGTCCACGTCCATCCGCACCGGGCCCGCCTCCAGGGCGGCCGGGGTGACCTCCTCCGGCTCGCCGCGACGGCGCAGCACCGCGCGGATGCGGGCGACCAGCTCCCGCGAGGAGAACGGCTTGGTCACGTAGTCGTCGGCTCCTATTTCCAGGCCGACCACCTTGTCGATCTCGCTGTCCTTCGCCGTGACCATGATCACGGGGACATTGGACCTGCTGCGCAGCTGGCGGCAGACCTCCGTGCCGGGCAGGCCCGGCAGCATCAGGTCGAGCAGGACGAGGTCGGCGCCGTTGCGCTCGAACTCGTCAAGCCCGTCCGGGCCCGTGGCCGCGATGGCGACCTCGAAGCCTTCCTTGCGGAGCATGTAGGACAGGGCGTCGCTGAAGGATTCCTCATCCTCGACGACGAGCACTCGGGTCACGGAAGGACCTCCGGGGCAGGGAATGGTTCAAGGGTGTCGGGGTGGGCGGGTCCATGGGGGCCGCCCTCGTCGCCGTTGACGACGGGCGTTCCGCCCGAGCTGCGGTCCCGTTCCCGTACGGAGCCCGCTTCGGGCAGCCGCAGGGTGAAGGTGGAGCCCTGGCCCTCCGAGCTCCAGACCGTGACCTCCCCGCCGTGCGAGGCGGCCACGTGCTTGACGATGGCGAGGCCGAGGCCGGTGCCACCGGTGGCCCGTGAGCGGGCCGGGTCGACGCGGTAGAAGCGTTCGAAGACCCGCTCGCGGTCCTTCTCCGAGATGCCGATGCCCTGGTCGGTCACGGCTATCTCGATCTGGTCCCCGCCGGGCACGGACAGTCGCCTGGCGGCGATGCCCACTCGGGTGCGGGCGGGACTGTAGTTGACGGCGTTCTCGACGAGGTTGCCGAGCGCCGCGGCGAGCTGGCCGCGGTTGCCCCAGATACGGAGCTCCGCGGTGCCGCCCGCAGCCATGGTGATCTGCTTGGAGTCGGCCTGCTGGCGGCAGCGGTCGATGGCCTCGGCCACCAGTTCGTCCACCCGGACCGGTTCGGCGTCCTCCAGCGGGTCGTCGTTCTGCACCCGCGAGAGGTCGATGATCTCCTGGACGAGGTTGGTCAGCCGGGTCGCCTCGATCTGCATCCGGCCCGCGAAGCGTTCCACCGCCTCCGGGTCGTCGGAGGCGTCCATCACGGCCTCGGAGAGCAGCGAGAGCGCGCCGACCGGGGTCTTGAGCTCATGGCTGACGTTGGCGACGAAGTCGCGCCGTACCGCCTCTATCCGGCGGGCCTCGGTGAGGTCCTCGACCAGCAGGAGCACCAGCCGGGAGCCGAGCGGGGCAACCCGGGCGGAGACCGCGAGGGCCTCGCCGCGGCCCGTACCGCGCCGCGGAAGGTCCAGTTCCACCTGCCGTATCTCGCCGTCGCGGCGGGTGTCCCTGGCCATGTTCAGCATCGCGTCGACGGCGAGCCGCCCGCCCCTGACCAGCCCCAGCGCATAGGCGGCGGAGCTGGCCTTGACCACGCTGTCGCTCTCGTCGAGCACGACCGCCGAGGAGCTGAGCACGGACAGGACCGTGTCCACCCCGGGCGGCAGGGGTGCGTTGCTGTCGGGCCGCATGGAGGTCCGCGTCGGCTTCTTCTGGTCGCGCTCGCTCCAGCGGAACGCAAGCATGGCGATCACGCCGGTACACGCACCGCCGATCGCCGCAGCTGCGGCGACTGCCGCGTTCACGTCCATACGTCAAGGTTATGCGGGTGTCGGAGCACTCTCCCAGCCATCCGAGTGCCTGTCCGAACACTCGTCGCCCAGAGTTCACCGAGGAGCAAGGGTTGGTTCACTTGGGCGGCCGGAAGCCGACGCGTACGCCACTCAGGGTGGCAGCGTGGGGTTCGAACCGTGCCCCGGCCTTACACAGAGGACTGGAGAGGGACTTCCATGCGTGACGCGTACCACGAGGAACTCGACTCGATCGGAGAAGGGCTGGTCGAGATGGCCCGCCTCGTCGGGTCGGCGATCGGCCGGGCGACGACGTCCATGCTCGATGCCGATCTCAAGCTCGCGGAGAGCGTGATCGCCGCGGACCAGAAGGTCGACGACCTTCAGCACGACCTGGAGGCGCGGGCCATCGCCCTGCTCGCGCGGCAGCAGCCCGTGGCGACGGACCTGCGCATCGTGGTCACCTCCCTGCGGATGAGCGCCGACCTGGAGCGCTCCGGCGACCTCGCCCAGCACGTCGCCAAGCTTGCCCGGCTGCGGTTCCCGCACTCTGCGGTCCCGAACGACCTGCACGCCACCATCCTGGAGATGGGGCAGCTGGCGCAGCGCCTGATGGCCAAGGCCGCCGAGGTGATCATCACCAAGGACGTCGACCTCGCGCTCCAGCTGGAGCAGGACGACGACGAGATGGACCTGCTGCACCGCACGCTGTTCCAGCACCTGATGGACGACCGCTGGAAGCACGGCATCGAGACGGCCGTGGACGTGACGCTGCTCGGCCGCTACTACGAGCGCTTCGCGGACCACGCGGTGTCGGTCGCCAAGCGGGTCGTGTACCTGGTGACGGGCGAGCACGCCGACGAGATCCAGCAGCAGACGGCGGTGGAGGGCGCGTGACCGGGGTGGCCGGCCGGAGCGCGTGACCGGGACGCCTGACCGGAGCGCGCAGCCAGGGCGCGTACGGGCGTGCGTGGGCGCATCGGGTCGCACAAATGTTTCTGCATGTGTGCGCCGTTGATGCGCCCGCCGGGTTGGGCATCCAATGGGGTGGGGCGGCACGCCTTGTCCGTACGCCCCGGTCGTACGCGCGTCCTCGTGGCGTACGGCCCTGTCGTACGCATTGAGGAGGAACCATGGCCGATTCCCCCACGACCGACCCTCAGCAGGAGGCACCCGCCGAAGTGGTGCACCTGACCCTGCTCGGCGCCTGCGGCTGCGGCTCGGGCTGCGGCTGCGGCTGCCAGTCCGGAGCCCCGTGCCAGTGCGGTGGCTGCAGCGGCTGACCTGCTGCCACGCGATGCCGGGTACGCCCCGCGCGGAGACGGAACGCTCCGCGCGGGGCGCTGCCGTGCGCGGACGCGGCGACGGGGCGGTTGATCAGGTCGGGCCGGGTGCCGCCCGGAGTGAAACCGCCTCAGCCCGTCCGCTCCACGGCGGGCTCGGCCTTCGTACCCGTCGAGGAGCCCCCGCCGCTCCCCGCCACCCGGCTGCCGCCCTCGGGCACCGGGGCCGCCCCTTCCGCCCCCGGCAGGTTCCGCATCAGCAGCCAGTAGCCCAGCGCGGCCCCGGTCCCCAGGACCGCGCACGCGCCCCACAGCCACTGCGCCCCGAAGCGGTCGATCACCAGGCCCGACATCAGCGGCGCGATCAGTGCGGCCGCGGACCACGACATCGTGTACATGCCCTGGTAGCGGCCCCGGCCCCGGGCCGGCGACAGCCGGACGACCAGGCTGCTCTGGATCGGCGAGTTGACGATCTCGGCGACCGTCCAGACGCAGATGGTCAGCGCGTAGACGGCGACCGACCCGGCGAACGCGGTCAGCCCGAATCCGTACCCCGCCAGCAGCGACGACACGACGAGCAGCCGGCGCGGGTCGCGGTGCTGGATGAAGCGGGTGACGGGGATCTGGAGCACCACGATCAGCACCCCGTTGACGGCGACCGCGGTACCGAAGTCGGAGCTGGAGAACCCGTCCGTCCCCATGGCCACCGGCAGCCCCACGTACCCCTGCTGGAAGATCAGCGCGATGACGAAGGACAGCCCGACGACGCTCATGAACCGGCCGTCGCGCAGCACGGTGGAGAGCCGGACCTCGTCCGCGCCGTCCTCGACCGGGAGCCCGGCCACCACCGGCTTGTCCGGCCGCGACTCCGGCACCTTCAGGAAGACGACGACGGCGCAGATCAGCGTCATCGCGGCCTCGCCGAGGAACCCGGCGAGATAGCTGTACTCGGCGACGAACCCGGCCCCGGCCGACGAGACGGCGAAGCCCAGGTTGATGGCCCAGTAGTTGAGCGAGAAGGCCCGCACCCGGTCCTCGGGCCGGACGATGTCGGCCATCATCGCCTGCACGGCGGGCCGCGACGCGTTGCTGGCCATGCCGACGAAGAAGGCGACCGCCGCGATCGCCACCGGGTGGACCATGAAGCCGAGCACGGCCACGGACACGGCCGTCGAGGTCTGCGCGATGAGCATGGTGGGCCGCCGGCCGAGCCGGTCGGTCATCACCCCCGCCCCGAGCGAGGAAACCACCCCGCCGAGCCCGTGCAGCGCGGCGACCAGACCGGCGTACGAGGCCGAGTAGCCCCGGTCCAGGGTCAGGTACAGCGCCATGAACGTGGCGACGAACGCTCCGAGCCGGTTGACCAGCGTGCTCGTCCACAGCCACCAGAACTGCCTGGGGAGCCCGGACACGGATTCGTGTGCGGCCCGTCTGAGACCGGCGACAGACATGCGGCATCCCCCCAGGGACGTACGGAACGGACACCGTCGGTAAGAGTCCCGACGACCGTCCGAACATTACGAATCCCGGATTCCGGTACGCCAGTCAATTGACGCCGACCGTCAATCGTCCCGCCCCGCCCCGCCTGCCATCCGCTCCCCCTGTCCGCCCTGTGACCGGCCGCGCGGGGCTCGTACGGGTTCGATTACGCTCGGACCCATGGCCGACGCACCGTACAAGCTGATCCTCCTCCGCCATGGCGAGAGCGAATGGAACGCGAAGAACCTGTTCACCGGCTGGGTGGACGTCAATCTCACGGAGAAGGGCGAGAAGGAGGCAGTCCGCGGCGGTGAGCTGCTCAAGGACGCCGGCCTGCTCCCCGATGTCCTGCACACCTCCCTCCAGAAGCGCGCCATCCGCACCGCGCAGCTCGCGCTGGAGTCCGCGGACCGCCACTGGATCCCGGTCCACCGCTCCTGGCGGCTGAACGAGCGCCACTACGGCGCCCTGCAGGGCAAGGACAAGGCCCAGACGCTCGCCGAGTTCGGCGAGGAGCAGTTCATGCTCTGGCGCCGCTCCTACGACACCCCGCCGCCCGCCCTCGAGGACGGCACCGAGTTCTCGCAGAGCGACGACCCGCGCTACGCGACGATCCCGCCGGAGCTGCGCCCGCGCACCGAGTGCCTCAAGGACGTCGTCACCCGCATGCTGCCGTACTGGTACGACGACATCGTGCCGGACCTGCTCGACGGCCGGACCGTCCTGGTCGCCGCCCACGGCAACAGCCTCCGGGCCCTGGTCAAGCACCTCGACGGCATCTCCGACGCCGACATCGCGGGCCTGAACATCCCGACCGGCATCCCGCTCGTCTACGAGCTGGACGCCGACTTCCGCCCCCTGAAGCCGGGCGGCACGTACCTCGACCCGGACGCGGCGAAGGCCGCCATCGAGGCCGTGAAGAACCAGGGCAAGAAGTAGTACAGCGCCGGGAGCCCCCTGCACGCGGTTCCACCGCGAGCAGGGGGCTCCCGGCTTCTTCGCTCCCCCTCGCCCTCACCCGCCCTGCTCGTCCGGGGTCCCGCAGAGGCCGCCCAGCTCGGCGGCGAGTGCCGGGTCCCGCATGCCCGGCAGTGCGTACCCCTCCGTCTCGTCCCACGGGACGTCGACGTCGTCCATGTGGACGTGCCACTCGGCTCCACCGACCGCGCGGCGCAACTCGGTTACGGAGTCGAGCACATGGACGATGACCGGCAGCCACCGGTCGGGGTCGATCGGCAGTTTCGTGGACCCGGTGACGATCCGGCCGTCGACGTCGTACAGATACAGGCTCTCCTCGTCGTCGTACGGGAACGACTGAGCGCGCGTGGCGACCACACGCTCGACGGCGGCCGCCTCGGCGCCCGTCAGCGGCTGCGCCCGGCGGGCGCTGTAGTAGATGGAAACGCTCATGGTCCGAGCGTAGGTCCGGGGTGTGACAACACCGCCCCGTCCTGCCCCGACGCCTCCTCCACCCGTCCCGCGAGGCCGTCCCAGGGGCGGCATTCGACCACCGGCAGTCCGTGCCGGGAGGCCTGCCGGGCGAGCCAGTGCGAGTACGCGGCGCTGACCTGCGCCCGGTGCCGCTGTTCGCCGCTGCCGGGCTCCCTGGCCGCGTAGTTGGCGAGGATCTGTTCCGGGTCCTGTTCGTGCAGGAACACCGCCCGCACCCGGCGGCCGGCCGCCTTCCCCTCGCGGATCGCCTCAGCCGCGGCGGCCGGGGTGAGGTAGTCGCCCTCGATCACGGCGGGGACATCGACGGTCAGGCGGTTGCGGACCACCCCGAGCACCGCGGGTTCGAGGGCCCTGGCGGTGGCGATCTGGAGGTCCAGCACCTGGTCGACGGTGAGCCGTTCCGTGTCGGGGGCGCCGCCGAAGTGGTGGAGTTCGGGGTGGTGTTCGGGCGTCGTCATGGCCTCGACGGCGCTGACCACGTCGTCGAACTCGACCAGGAACCCCTTCGACTCCTCCGATCCACCGGCCAGTTGGGCTGCCACCCGGCTCTTGCCGACGCCCGAAGCTCCACCGATCAGCAATATGTCCCATGTTGTCGCTGTCACGGGGCGAACGTATCGCGTGGGTTCCGTGTCCGCCGTCGGCGCTGGCGCTACCGTGGCCCGAGCACCGGCCCGCGCAGGGACGGGACCGACCGGAATCGGCCGGACGGGCCGTGCGGAGGAAGCAAGGAGAGCGGGGAGAGCAACCATGGGCGAGCCCCTGAAGACCTTCGTCGGCGGTGCCGAGGTCGACGTGCCCAACAGCATTCCGGCCATCCGCGCCACGCTGCCCGAGGAGAGACGCGCGGAGTTCGACCGCGCCATCAACGAGGCGGGTGTGCACGAGATCCAGGCCGTGATGCGGCACTGGATGCTGGAGGCCGTACCCGATCCGGAGGCCGAGCGGATCCTGGACCGGCTGGCACAGGACGAGGCCGAGAGGCGGAGCGTAGCTTGAGCTACCGCATTTCCTACGCACCGCCCGCCGACGACTCCCTGGCCAAGATGCGCGACGGGGAGACCTTCCGCGCCGAGATGGCACGCACCCTGGGCCTCGACCCGTACGGACACGGGTCGTCGGCCGTCAAGAGCGAGCGCGACCGCCGCGAGGCGACGGTCGCCGGGGCGATCGTGCTCTATTACGTCTCCGGGACCGTCCTGATCGTCACCGTGGTGAGGCTCGTCCCGCTGCCCTGAACCGATGGCGGCCCGACTCCTAGGAACCGGCCGGGACTTCGATGATCCGGCCGTCCTTGTCCACGCTGTGGGTCCGCCAGTACACGTCCCACTTGTCGTCCACGTGCTCGGGGACCTTGCCCTTCGGGTAGCGGACATACCCCTTCGGCGAGTCCTCGTCGTCGGGCACGCAGGCCGATCCGGTGCCCCCGATCGTCATGACCGGGTACTCGCCGCCGCCGCAGATCGCGTCCTGCATCGAGCAGCCTGTGGTCAGCGCCGCCACGGTCGCGGCGGCCAGGGCGAGCCCGACTGCGGAGCGGCTCGGGCGGCGCCCGCTCCTCGCGGACGCCACCCGGCCGATTCGGCTGATCCCGTACATGTTCGCTCCTCGTTTGCCGGACTGGTACTACCAGCCTGCCCGGGGCGCGAAACACCGATCATGAGTACGAATACTCACCCATGGTGCATCACGTACTCGTCCGCCCCGGGCCGCTACGCCAGCTTCGCGGCCTGCGCCTCGACCACCGCGGCCGGCAGCTCGAAGTCCTCGACCTCACCGGCGAGCACGGCCATGTTCATCGAGGAGAACGAGGCGAACGAGGCGCCCTGGCGCATGGCCACGAGCTTGAGCTCGGCCTTCTCCCCGTCCTGTTCCAGCTGCACGGTCCAGGCCGCCGCCTCCTCGCCGCCCTTGACCTGCTCCTCGGTGATCTTGGTGACCTTCTGCTTCTCACCGGCCGCCGTGAACCCGAAGCCGCCGGCGCACTCGGTGGCCGCGGTGCGCAGCGCGGCCACCGACTCCTGCGCGCCCTTGCCGTCGTACGAACCGAGGGCCAGCTGCGTCGTCGTGATGTCGAACGCCGCCTTGAACGCCTTCTCGGCGTCCCCGCTGTCCTGCTTCGCCAGGTCGCCCTTCTTCGGCTTGCTGACGACCGTGCGCTTGGTGAACGCGGCCGGCTCGCCGACCTGCGCGCCCATCAGCGCGTTGGTGAGCGGGGCACAGACCTCCTTCTCGGTCTTGATGTCGTCGACGGAGATCGTGTCCTTGGCCGCGGCCTTGGAGATCTCGTGGTCCTTGACGTCGCCCTGGGCCAGCGCGGCCTTCTCCAGCTCGGCGGCGCTCAGCGCCTTGACCGCGGGCGCGGCGGACGCGGACTCCTTGGCCTTGGCATCCGCCCCCTTGTCACCGGAACCGGAGTCCGAACCGCCGCATGCGGTGGCGAACAGGGCCAGGGACACCGCGGTGGCGGCAACAGCGGTACGGCGTATGGCGGTGGAACGCATGGTCCAGTCCGTCTCTATGAGCAGGGTGTTCGGTTTTGCTCACTCTATGAGCGGAAAATGGTTTGATGATCAATCAAGTCGGGCACGGGATCTGATCGTGACGGCGCTGTGATCATCCTGTGAATGCGCTGTCCCGCGAGGTGAGTTCACACCGAAACCGGAATCCGACACAGAGGTGCGATCAACCCATGCAGGCTGACGGAACAACCCATGCCGTCCTCCGCTCCGTCGGCCTGACGGAGGACCGGATCGCCGCGTGTGAACCGCTCACCGGAGGCACGTTCAACACGGTCTCCCGGGTGACGCTCACGGACGGCAGCGACTGGGTGGTGAAGATACCGCCGCCCACGACACCCGGAACGCTGATGGGCTACGAGCGCGATCTGCTGGTCAACGAGGCCACGTTCCACGCCTTGGCGGACGGTTCGGCTCCGGTCCCCCGCATCCTGCACAGCGAGCTCGACCCGGCCGCGCCCACCGGCCCGTACGTGATCATGTCGGCCTGTCCGGGCCGCCCCTGGAGCGAGTTCGCCCCCGGCTCGCTGTCCACTGCGGAGGAGCGCCGACTCCGCGGTGACCTCGGGCGGATCGTCGCCCGGCTGCACGCCGTCACCCGCCCGGACGGCTTCGGCCATCCCTCCCTGGCCCTGGGCCCGTTGGCCCCGACCTGGCGGCAGGCGTTCACCACGATGACCGATGCCGTCCTCGCCGACGCGGACACCTACCGGGCCCGGCTGCCGCGTCCGACGTCCGCGATCCGGGCCCTGCTCGCCGCCGCGTCGCCGGTGCTCGACGACGTCGCACGGCCCGCCCTGGTCCACTTCGACCTGTGGCAGGGCAACCTCCTCGTCGACGGCGGGCCGGGAGCGCGGAGCATCGGCGGGATCGTTGACGGCGAGCGGATGTTCTGGGGCGACCCGGTCGCCGACTTCGTATCGCTCGCCCTGTTCGAGGACATGGAGAAGGACGAGGACTTCCTCGCCGGATACGCGGAGGGCAGCGGGCGACCGGTGGTGTTCGACGCGTCGGTGCGGCTGCGGCTCGCGCTCTACCGCTGCTGTCTCTACCTGATCATGCTGGTGGAGACCGTCCCGCGCCGCGCTCCCCAGGAGGACCTGGACTGGGCGTGGAAGCATGTCGCCCCGCAGCTCGAATCGGCCCTGGCGGACGTGGAGTCGGCGCTGCGGACCGGGAACTGAGCCACCGCGCCGACACCCTTCGCCCGCTTCGGACCTCAGCCGTCCAGGGCCCGCTGCGCCTCGTACAGATTGGGCGGCCACACCGCCTCCGGGGTGCCGTACGCCTCCAGCCGGGTGTGCAGGTCGCCGGTGAAGTCGGGGACGTCGATCTGGTCGAACTCCGTCACCTCGCTGATGCCGACCGTCGCGCTGTACGGGGCGAGTCCGTCGATCCGCATCAGGCCCGCCCGGCCGTTGGTGACCCGGATGTTCCAGTGCGTGAAGCGGGCGCCGAAGAGCGGCCCGGCGCTGGCGTCGCCGCCGTGCCGCCCGTTGTTCTCGACCGTGATGTCGGTGCGGACGTCGGCGAACGGCATCCCCCGGTGCGAGTCGAAGGTGCCCATCTCCATCACGCCGCGCGACCAGACGTTGTGGCTGGACAGGCCCTCCACGTTGATGCCGTGCAGCTGGGTGCCGGCGGGCGCCGGTACGGTGCGCCGCTCGACGGTGAAGTCCTCGATCAGGTTGTCGTGCGAGCCCTCGCGGCAGTAGTACGGATGGTGCGAGCCCCGGCCCGCGACCTTCGTACGGCGCAGGGTGCAGGCGGAGGCGGCGACCAGTCCGAAGCCGTTGTCGACGTGGCGGACGGTGATGTCGTCGGCCCAGCAGTCGTACGCGCACTGGAACGCGACGCCGTTGTACCCCTTGTCGAGCAGATGCGGCGACTGCGGGGTCTCGACCGCTTCCAGCGTGAGGCCCGCGACGCCGGAACCGGTGAGCGGGGTGACGAGGGTGGTCAGCCGCGGATCCCACTCGGGGCGGACGTCGAGCGGGAGCGGGCGCTCCAGGGTGACCCGGCGACCGTGCGCGGAGGCGACTCGGACCGGCCACTCGTAGGGGACGTACGAGGTCAGCTTGGTCTTGTCGTCCCAGCGGTACGCCTCGGGGCCGGGGCCGCCGCCCGCCATGTGCTCCAGGAGGGTGTGGCCGGCGTCGTCGGCGAGGCGGAGCAGGACGAGTCCGCCGCGCCGCAGCCCCGTCGGGTCGTCGACGGTGATCGAGCGGTCGCCGCGGCGGGCGGGGGTGACGGCGGTCAGGGTCCGCCACTCGTCGCGGCGGTTGCCGGTCCAGCCCTCGAAGGGCCAGTTCTTCGCCCGGATCGCTTCGGTGAGCGAGGCCCAACGGTCCTTCGGGCAGAGCCAGATGAGGCCGCCGGCCCAGGACCAGCTGGACTTGTCGCCGCCGTACCGGCTGCCGTACGCCCCGATCAGCTCGGTGAGGTTCCTGGTCGCGTACAGCTTGGTGCGCCCACTGCCCGCGCCGCGCACCACCACGTCGCTGTGGCCGATCCGGATGATGTCGTCGATGCGGTACGTGCCCTCGGGGATGAGCACCGTGCCGCCTCCGCGCTCTCCGGCGGCGGCGATGGCACGGTTGATCGCGGGGGCGGCGTCGGCGGAGCCGTCGGGCTTCGCGCCGTAGCGCCGGACATCGGCGGTGAAGCCCCGGCCGGTGCGGCGGGGCGGGTGGGAGCCGCCGCGGTAGCCGGCCCGGCCGACGAACGGGATCTGCGGGTGGGTGAACGGGGCGGCGGTGAACTCCCGCCACAGCGGGGTGGCCGCACGGGGCCCGCCTCCGGCCGCCCGGGTGGCGCCGGCCGTCGTCCCCCGGCCCGCGGCGGCCGCCCTGCCGCTGCCGGTGGTGCCGGTCACCGCCGTCGCGGCGACGGCCACGGCGCCGGCCAGCAACCCGCGCCTGCCGATGTTTCCCTTGCTCCCCTTGCTCCCGTTGTTCTCGATGAATCCGATCGCCATGAATCCGAGCCGCCTTTCATCCATGTGAACGACGTTCATATCTGCGTCGGCGGTGAGCATGCCACGCCTCTCCGGCGCACCGAAAGGGGCGTGCACCGGAGAATCTTCAGGCGTGTTCAGCGCGGATCTTCAGGCGGAGCAGGCCAGTTGGAGCCGGGCGGCCGGAGCCCGGCCCACGGGTCATCCAGCCGGGCGCTGGGTCAGATGAGTGAACGCGTCGAGGTTGCGCGTCGATTCGCCGCGCGACACCCGCCACTCGTACTCCTTGCGGATCGCGCTCGCGAAACCCAGCTCCAGCAGGGTGTTGAAGGAACCGTCGGCCGCTTCGAGGACCGTGCCGAGCAGCCGGTCCAGCTCCTGCGGGGTGACCACGGAGAGCGGCAGCTTGCCGACCAGGTAGATGTCGCCGAGCCCGTCGATCGCGTAACTCACGCCGAAGAGGCGGAGGTTGCGCTCCAGCAGCCAGCGGTGGACCGCGGCGTCGTTCTCGTCCGGGTGGCGGACGACGAAGGCGTTGAGGGAGAGCGAGTGCCTGCCCACCCGCAGCGAGCAGGTGGTGGACAGCTTGCGCGTGCCGGGCAGCTTGACCACGTAATCGCCCGGCGCGGGGCTCTCCCATTCGAGCCCGGCGTCCTTCAGAGTCGCCTCGATGACCTGCGCGGCCCGCGCCGTAGCCGCTTCGGCCGGTGCCGTCGCCGCTTGGGCCGGTGCCGCTCCGTCGGGTGCGTCGTCGGGTGCGTCAGCCATGGTGCGAGCGTACGCGACGGCGATGTTCGTGCATCGCGGCCGTGTAGACGTCGGCCGTCGCGGACGCGGCGGTGTCCCAGCCGAAACGCTGGGCGTGCGCGGCGGCCGCGGCGCCCATCCGGGCGACGAGTTCCGGTGCGTCGGCGAACCGGGCCAGCGCCTGCGCGTACGCCTGCGGGTCGTGCCCGGGTATCAGGAAGCCGCTGACCCCGTCCCGTACCGCCACCGGGAGACCGCCCACGGCCGCCGCGACGACGGGGGTGCCCGCCGCCTGCGCCTCTATGGCGACCAGGCCGAAGGACTCGCTGTGCGAGGGCATGACCAGCACGGAGGCGGCCCGGAACCAGTCGGCGAGCTGCTCCTGGCCGACCGGCGGCTGGAACCGTACGACGTCGGCGATGCCCAGCCGCGCCGCCAGCTTCTGCAGCCCCTCCGGCTTGGCGAGGCCGCTGCCGCTCGGGCCGCCGACGACCGGTACGACCATCCGGGAGCGCAGCGTGGGATCGCGGTCCAGCAGGACGGCGACCGCCCGCAGCAGCACGTCCGGGGCCTTCAGCGGCTGGATGCGGCCCGCGAAGAGCGGGATCAGGGCGTCCCCGGGCAGCCCGAGGCGCGCCCGTGCCGCGGCCCGCCCGTCGGCGGGGCTGAAGCGGTCCAGGTTGACCCCGGGGTGGACGACGGCGACGGACCCGGGATCGGCGTCGTAGAAGCGGACCAGCTCGTCCGCCTCCTCGGTGGTGTTGGCGATCAGCCGGTCCGCGGCGCTGACGATCTGGGTCTCGCCGATGACGCGGGCCGCCGGCTCGGGGGTGTCGCCCTCCGCGAGCGCCGCGTTCTTGACCTTCGCCATGGTGTGCATGGCGTGGACGAGCGGGACGCCCCAGCGCTGGGCGGCGAGCCAGCCGACATGGCCGGAGAGCCAGTAGTGGGAGTGGACGAGGTCGTAGTAGCCGGGGCGCTGACCGGCCCACGCCTGCATCACGCCGTGCGTGAAGGCGCAGAGCTGGGCGGGCAGCTCCTCCTTGGCCAGCCCCTCGTACGGTCCGGCGTCGACGTGCCGGACCAGGACGCCGGGGGCCAGTTCGACCACCGGGGGCAGCCCGCCGGTGGTGGACCGGGTGAAGATCTCGACCTCGATGCCGATCTCGGCGAGCCGCCTGGCCAGCTCCACGATGTAGACGTTCATGCCGCCCGCGTCGCCGGTGCCGGGCTGGTGCAGCGGTGAGGTGTGCACGGAGAGCATCGCGATGCGGCGGGGTTTGCGGTGGCCGCCGGGGAACGCGGCGGGGAACCTGAGGCGCGGTGCGACCCGGCTGCTGCCGAGCCGGGAGACGTACTGGCTCACGTCGTCCGGTCCTCCTCACTCAGGGCATGACGGCTGAGGGACCCGAGCCCCTGCGAACGGCTGCAACAGCGGAATCTCTCCTTTCATTTCCGCTTTACCAAATCATTACGGTGCATGCGTCGCACCCGGGGCGCGTGCACCGGCGTGCGCCACCTGCCCGCCGAACCGCCACCGGACCGCCCCCCGCGCCGCCTGCCGCCCCCCGCGAGATCGTTACGCTCGCTTCATGCGCCCCATCGGCACCGCGACCCGCGGGACCACCAACCCGAACCGGCTCCGCCGCATGGACCGCTGGATCGCCGCCACCCACGGCCCGGCCCTGCGCCGCGCCGGCCACCCCGTCGCCGTCGACCTCGGGTACGGCGCCGCGCCCTGGACCGCCGTCGAACTGCTGCACCGGCTGCGTACCGCCGAGCCGCGCACGGCCGTGGTCGGCGTCGAGATCGATCCGGAGCGGGTCGCGGCGGCGAAGCCGTACGAACGCGAGGGCCTGACCTTCCTGCACGGCGGGTTCGAGATCCCGCTCCCCGAGCGCCCCGACCTGATCCGGGCGGCGAACGTGCTGCGCCAGTACGACGAGGGCGAGGTCGCCGCGGTCTGGCGCCGGCTGTGCGCCCGTCTCGCGCCGGGCGGGCTCCTGGTGGAGGGCACCTGCGACGAGATCGGGCGCCGGCACGTGTGGGTGGCGCTCGGCCCGGAGGGGCCGCGCACGGTCACGTTCGCGACCCGGCTCGCCTCCCTGGACCGCCCCTCCGACCTGGCGGAGCGCCTGCCCAAGGCGCTGATCCACCGCAATGTGCCGGGCGAACCGGTCCACGCGTTCCTGCGGGACTTCGACCGGGCGTGGGCCGCGGCGGCCCCGTACGCCTCGCTGGGCGCCCGGCAGCGCTGGATCACGGCGGTGCGGTCGCTGTCCGGCGACTGGCCGCTGGCCGACGGGGTACGGCGGTGGCGCCAGGGCGAAGTCACGGTGAAATGGGCCGCCCTGCAGCCCAACCCATGACCCGACTCCCGCTGAACGGACGCGGCGGGGCCGGATCCGGGGAGGCGGACGGGAACGCGGACGGGGCATCGTTCGTCCAGAGAGAGGGGAGAGCGACCGTCAGGACTGCGACCGTGCGCCTCTGTTGCTTTTCGGTACGGCATGGCACGATCTCGACATCGGCGAAAAGTTACTGACGGTAAATCAGATTCATTCGGGGGGATCTCGTGAACCGACGTCACTGTGCCTCAGCCGCGATCACTCTGGTCTGCGCGCTGTCCGTGCTCATCACGCCGGTCCAGGCCTTCGCCAAGCCCGTGCCACCATCCCCCTCCGATACCGGCTCCGGGGCGCCGAAGAAGAGCCTCGAAGAGGTGCGCAAGGAGATCGACGCCCTCTACCGCAAGGCGGGGGCGGCCACCGACGCGTACAACCTCGCCGAGGAGAAGGCCGAGAAACAGTCCGGCGAGATCGTGAAGCTGGCCCGCGCCATAGTGGTGGGCCAGTCGAAGATCGCCGAGCTCAAGAGCCAGGCGGGCGCCCAGGCCCGTGAGCAGTACCGCACCGGCGGGCTGCCGCCCGGCGCCCAGTTCATGCTCAGCGACGACCCGCAGCTGTTCCTGGACGGCGTGAACCGGGTCAGGGAGGGCCAGCAGGCCGCCCAGGGCGTTCTCGGTGAACTGACCAGGACCCAGCAGGACCTGGAGACGTACACCAAGGACGCGAGCACCAACTGGAAGAAGCTCGAAGCCAACCGGGTCAAGCAGGCCAAGGCCAAGAAGAAGATCAACGCGCAGATCGCCGCGGCGAAGAAGCTGGAGTCACAGCTCAAGAAGGAGGAGCGGGCCCGCCTGCTCAAGCTGGAGCAGGAGGCCGAGTACAAGCAGCAGACGGCCTGGCTCAGCTCCGGCGCCCTCAAGGAAATCAACCGCGAGGCGAGCGCGCGCGGCAAGAAGGCGGTGGCCTTCGCGACCGACCAGATCGGCAAGCCGTACGTCTGGGGCGCCGAGGGCCCCAAGTCGTACGACTGCTCGGGGCTCACGTCCCAGGCCTGGCTGGCGGCGGGCCGGCCGATCCCCCGCACCTCGCAGGAGCAGTGGCGGCTGCTGCCGCACATAGCGATCAAGGACATGCGCCCCGGCGACCTGATCATCTACCACAGTGACGCCAGCCACGTGGGCATGTACATCGGCGACGGCGCCATCGTCCACGCCCCCCGCCCCGGCCGCAACGTCACGCTGGCGGGCGCGGGCTCGATGCAGATACTCGGGGTCGTACGCCCGGACAAGTAGGCGCGCCCCCCTCCGCACCCCTCCGCGCGGAGGGCTCCACGCCGCGTCCGCCGAGGCGCCGTCCGGAGCGCCGGAGCGCCTCCGCGGAGGTGCCCCGCACCTCCGCGCGAGCGGCCCGGATCGCCCGTACCCGCACGGGCGTGACCCACGCCACCCGCCGTCCACCACCCGCGTGACCTTTGTCATGTCCCGATACCCGCCCCGGGCCCGGCAGATCTCGCCGGATCCGTGACCTGACGCGGCTTATGACTGCGCATATGCCGGAGGCCAATCGCGGAACGCCATTCCGTTCCACCGCCACAGCCCGCTATCGTCCCCGTCTGGCGGATCGTCGATCGTCGGTCCGCCGCGCCCTCGGGGGGAGGGAAGGAAACCCGAACCGATGCCCGTACCCGTACCGCAGCAACACTCCGATGCCGCTGCGGATGCCTCCCACGACGCCGTCCTCACGCTCCTGGTGATCGAGGACGACCCGGCGGGCACCTTCACCGTCCCCGAGCTCCCGGCCGCGGCCGGCACGAGGGTGCGTATCCGCACCGCCCGCAACCTGACCGAGGCGGGCCGGCTCCTCACGGACGACGTCGACTGCATACTGCTGGACCTGGCCCTGCCCACCGGCGGCGAGACCCGCGCCTCCGGGGCCGGTGACACGGCCGGACCCGACGGGCTCGCCACCCTCGAACACGTCCTGCGGCTCGCCCCGCGCCACGCCGTCCTCGCCCTCACGGCACAGGACGACACCGCGCTGGCCGCCGAGGCGGTACGCGTCGGCGCCCAGGACTACCTCTTCCGCGACGAACTCGACGGCCGGCTGCTCAGCCGCGCCATCCGGTACGCCGTCGAGCGCAAGCGCGCCGACGTCGCCCAGCGCCGGCTCACCGAGTCCACGCTGCGCGCCCAGGAGAACGCCCGCCTCGAACGCGGCCTGCTCCCGACGCCGCTGCTCGAAGGCTCCGATCTGCGCTTCGCGGCCCGCTACCGCCCCGGCCGCAGCCGCGCGCTGCTCGGCGGGGACTTCTACGACACGGTCCGTACACCCGACGGCACCGTCCACGCGATGATCGGCGACGTCTGCGGGCACGGCCCCGACGAGGCGGCGCTCGGCGTGGAACTGCGCATCGCGTGGCGGGCGTTGACCCTGGCCGGGCTCTGCGGCGACGAACTGCTCTCCACCCTCCAGCAGGTCCTGGAGCACGAGCGGGAGAGCGAGGAGATCTTCGCGACGCTCTGCACCGTCGACATCGCCCCCGACGGCCGGCGCGCCGGACTCTGCCTGGCCGGCCACCCCGCCCCGCTGATCGCCCGGCAGGGACAGGCCGCGCGCCTGCTCCCGTACGAGGACGGCGGCCCGGCCCTGGGGCTGCTGCCGCGCGCACGCTGGCCACGCCGACACGTGGATCTCGGCTCCACCTGGAGCCTGATGATGTACACGGACGGGCTGATCGAGGGGCGCGTGGGCCCGGTCGGCACTCAGCGGCTGGGCCAGGACGGCATGGTCGCGATGATCAACCAGCAGCTGGCGCAGGGGCTCACCGGCGAGGATCTCCTGGAGGCCGCGGTCGCCCGGGTGCGGGAGCTGAACGGCGGTGAACTGACCGACGACGTCGCGGTCCTCCTGCTCGACCGCGACCGGGAGAGCGTCCGCCGCCGGACCCCGGACTGCGGACGGGGCCGGAGCATCCCCCGGCCCCGCAACGCGAACCCCGCGAACGCTCAGCGCCCGCCGTTGTAGGGCCCGTACGGCCCGTCGCTGCTCGATCCGCCGCGCCGGCCTCCGCCCGAGACCGCCCGCAGCGCGGGCCGCACGTCCACCAGGAAGACGATGGACGCGACCACGCCCGCGAGCTGCAGGAACAGCACCGACATGTAGAGGCTCAACAGGTTCACGGCGACAGCGATGCCGAGAATGATCAGCCAGAAGGACTTCTTCTGCTTGTCCGCGGCCGGGTAGGCGTCCTCACGGGCCATCGCGGCCATGACCAGCGCGACCACCGCCAGCACCATCATGGCCACGTGGAGCAGCAGGACGAATGTGCTGAAGCCTGTGAGCAACATGGTTTGCACCGCCTAATAAATGGATGAGCGCCTCGCGGCCAAGGTACCGGGACAACGAGCCGGGCACCCCTGATGGTGCCCGGCCCGCACCCCGCCACACACTTCGGTGCCACAGCACCGTCGTAGATGCCGTGGCACGGGCGGGGATCCCCCGCTCCGCTACTTCGCGCTCGGCGGAGTCGTCTTCTTCGCGACGGGCTTGCGCACGGGCGCCTTCTTGGCGGGCGCGGCCTGGGCCTTGCTCTCCGGCCTGACGGTCTTCGGCGCGGGCTTGGGCGCCGGTGCGGCCTTCGCCGGACCGGGCTTGGCGACCGGCGTGGTCCTCGCGGTGCCCGTCGGCTTGGACTCCTTGCGCGGCTCGACGACGACGGCGATCTCGACGATCTCCTCGGCCGTCTCGCCCCGCCAGTTCCTCACGGTCTGCTCGCCGCGCTCGGCAACCTTCTCGTACGTCTCCCGGGCCCGCACCGCGTACTCCGCGGCCACGCCCAGGCTCCGCAGCGCCAGGTCCTGCGCGCTCTCGCCCAGCTTCCGCAGGTCGCTGTCGAACGACCCGATCACCTCGGTGACCTTGGCCTGCACGGTGGCCTGCGCCTCCTTGGCCTGCGAGGCCACCTTCTCCTGCACGACCTTGGGGTCGGTGTTGCGCACGGCCTCGATACGCTCCGGCGCCTCGGCACGCAGCTGCTCGATCAGCGCCGGGACCTTGCGCGCCTGCTCGACGGCGAGATCGGCCGTACCGGCGGCGAAGTAGAGGGGGGTCGGGTCGGTGAGGGTCTTGCGCAGGTCATCGGTGATGGCCATGACTGTGGTCCTCCCGGATCATCAGACTCAGTGTGAGGGTTTCTCGGGCTGTGAGGGTTTCTCAGGCTTTGAATGCGCGGAGGGCGCTGGCTCGTCGCCGGTCTCCGATCCGGCGGCGACGCCGGATTCCGGTCCGGGCTCGAACCCGTTCTCCTTGCGGAAGGAGTCGTAGATCTGCAGCAGAACACTCTTCTGCCGCTCGTTTATGGACGGGTCGGCCAGAATCACCGCCCGTGTCTCCAGCTCCTCCCGCTCCCGCTCGTCCAGAATCCCGGCCCGTACGTAAAGGGTCTCGGCGGAGATCCGCAGCGCCTTGGCGACCTGCTGCAACACCTCGGCGCTCGGCTTGCGCAGCCCGCGCTCGATCTGGCTGAGGTAGGGATTGGACACCCCGGCGGCATCGGCGAGCTGCCGCAGCGACAGCTGCGCGTTGCGCCGCTGCTCGCGCAGATACTCACCGAGACTGCCGACGTTGAGGGATGCCATGCCCCGATGGTGCGCCACCCCTGCTAACTTTTGCAAGCAGCCGCTTGCAAAAGTGCGCCATACCACTCGTCCGGCCCCGTTGAGCCGGGAGGGCTGTCCGTTGACGGTCGCCCTGCCGGAAGGGACCGCGGCGGTGCCTTGCTGTCCCGTGAAGCCGTGGCGAGCTGTCGGGTGGTGCCGGCGCTCCGGCGCTGGGCAGTCAGGACGGCTGGACTTGGTCGAAGAGGGCGAGGGCTTCGGAGGGGTTCGGGCTCACGAGGCGGTCCAGACCGGCCGTCGTGATCTTCGCCCACCTGCCGGCCCGTGCCCACATCCGTTCCTCGAAGGCGCGGACGGTCTCGTCCAGATCTCCAGGGCCGGTGGCGATGGACTCGGCGAGTTCGGCACCTTCCAGCATCGCGAGGTTCGCGCCCACCCCCAATGGGGGCATCAGATGGGCGGCGTCGCCCAGCAGCGTCACCCCGAAGACATGGGTCCAGGTGTGGGACACGGGCAGGGCATAGAGGGGACGGTGGACGAAAGCGGTGCTGCGGCGGAGGAGGTCGAGGACGGGAGCGGCCCAGCCGTCGAACAGAGCCAGCAGGCTCGATCGCGCGACCTCGACATCGGCCAGGTCCAGGTTCGTGTGCCAGTCCAGCGGCGCGCGGAACTGGACGTACACCTTGACGTGGCCACCGCTGTTGCGCTGGGCGACGAGAGCTCGGTTCACGCCGTACACAGCCACGGAACCGTCGCCGATCAGCCGGGCGAGGTCAGGGTGGCGGGTATCGACGTCGCCCAGGGAGGCCTCGACCGAGGTGACACCGGCGTAGTGCGGCGTCACCGACGAGACTGCCGGGCGGATCCGGGACCAGGCGCCGTCCGCGCCGACCACGAGGTCGAACGTTTCCTGTCGCCCGTCCGCGAAATGGACCAGCACGCCATCCCGGGTTCCCGGCACCACCTGCGTCACGCTCCGCCCCCACCGGACGTCGAGAGGGCCGAGCAGCAGGTCACGGAGTTGCCCGCGGTCGATCTCGGGGTTGGCCTGTTCATCCGGACGGGGTCGCCAGTCGCGCAGGACGGTCCCGTCCACGTCCAGGATGCGCATGGCCTGCCCCTCGGGACGGGACAGCGCCTGGAACTCCGCCAGCAGCCCCGCCTTGTCCAGTGCGAGCTGACCCAGCCCTTCGCGCAGGTCCAGCGTGCCGCCCTGGGGGCGGGCGTCGGGGGCGGAATCGCGTTCGAGGACGGCGACGGGGTAGCCATGACGGTGCAGGACACGGGCGAAGGTAAGGCCGGCAGGACCGCCCCCGACCACTGCGATGCGATGTCTCATGCCGATACACTGTATTAGGTCATTACGATGTATCGCAACGGTACGATGTCGTCATGACTGTGTGGGACCGGCCGGAGCCGCCGACTCAACCCGTGCCGCTCGACCGGGAGCGGATCGTCGCCGCCGCCATCGCGCTGGCCGACGAGGGCGGGCTGGAGGCGGTGTCCTTGCGCAAGATCGCCGCCCGCCTGGACGCCGGCCCCATGCGCCTGTACAGATACATCTCCACCAAGGAGGAGCTGTTCGACCTCATGGTGGACGAGGTCCACGCCGAGATCCGCGCCGAGGAGCCGCCCGGTGACTGGCGGGAGGCGTTGCGCGTCCTCGCCCAGCGCACCAGGCAGGCCGCCCTCCGTCACGAATGGCTGGCCGACCTCCTCGGCGGTCGCCCGGCCCTGGGTCCGAACCGCCTTGCCGTCACCGAGGCCACGCTGGCCGCCTTCGACGGCCTCGCGGACATCGACACCGTCATGCGCGCCGTGGAGACTGTCAGCGCCTACTTCATCGGCGCGATCAGGCGCGAGATCACGAACCTGCGGGCCGAGCGCGCCACGGGCCTGTCCAAGCACGACTGGCAGCGGGCCTCCGGCCCGCATCTGACGAGAATGCTGGCCACCGGACGCTTCCCGGCGCTGGCCAAGGCCGTGTACGACGGCACGGACGTGGACGCCGAGGCATCCTTCGCGACCGGCCTGGACTGGGTACTCGATGCCGTGGCCGCCAAACTCACCCGGCCGCCGGCGTGACGCCCAGCCCCTGCCGAGAGCCCATCGACCGCCGGGGCGAACACCTCCACGACGGCGCGCTCACGGGCTCGACGGCGTGCTCACGGGCTTACTTGCTCACTTGAAGCACGCTTCGAGCAGCGCGGAAAATCCCTCGGGTGTGGCCGGATAGCAGGGGGGAGTCGACGCGGAAGACAGTTCAACGTTTCCTTCTGCGTTCACCGTCATTTCGATATAGGTCGAGGCTCCGCCCCTCGGGCGCGTCTTCGATGACCTTTATCCGCGCCGCCAAATCGCTTGAACCCGAAATGAGGGTGGCGAGCGGAGAATTTGTTGGCCGACCTTGGGCCGGCGCATCCGCCTCCTGCTGAGGCTTCGATCGGCCGCTCACCCGGCGGCCGGGCGAGTGGGAGACCATCTGACCGAACCGGCGCGGGACTCCGGTTGACCTTCACCTTGGGGGAAGCCACAGCATCGGTGGTGCCGGGCGACGTGCCCGGCCCGAGGAGGAGAGCGGGCATGGAGTTGCTGACCATCGGGGCGTTCGCGAAGGCGTCCCGGCTGTCGCCGAAGGCGCTGCGTCTCTACGACGAGCTCGGTCTGCTGAACCCCACCCGCGTCGACCCGGTGACCGGCTACCGCCTCTACGCACCGCAACTGCTGGAGCAGGCCCGACTGGTCGCCTGGCTCCGGCGCCTGGGGATGCCGCTGGCCCGAATCCGGCAGGTCCGCACGCTGGAGCCGGCCGCGGCGGCGCAGGAGATCCGCGCGTTCTGGGCGCAGGTCGAGGCCGACACCGCCGCACGGCGGGACCTCGCTTCCTTCCTCATCGACCACCTTTCCTGGAAGGACCCCGCCATGTCTTCGACCACCAGCCCCCTGGGGATCCGTTACGCCGCCCTTTCCGACACGGGACTTGTCCGCGAGAACAACCAGGACACCGCCTACGCCGGGTCCCGCCTGCTCGCCGTCGCCGACGGCTACGGCAGCACGGGAGCCCCGGCCAGCGCCGCCGCCGTCGACGCGCTCAAGCACCTGGAGACCGGCAGCGTCCCGGCGGGCGATCTCCTCAACGTCCTCGAAGACGCCGTCGAGCAGGCCAAGCAGGCCGTCAACGGCGTCTCCGGGCCCGGCTCGTCGCCCGAGGAGGCCGGCACCACTCTCACCGCGATGCTCTGGACCGGATCGCAACTGGCCCTCGTCCACATCGGCGACTCCCGCGCCCAACTCCTGCGGGACGGAGAGCTGTTCCAGATCACCCACGATCACACCCTGGTGCAGTCGATGGTCGACGAGGGACGCATCAGCGCGGAAGAGGCCGTCTCCCACCCCCAGCGGTCGCTGCTGATACGGGCCTTGGGCCAAGGAGCCGACGGCACCCCCGACATGCGCCTCCACGACGCTCGGCGGGGAGACCGGTACCTGCTCTGCTCCGACGGCCTGTCGGCCGTCGTGCGGAGCGAAGAGATCCGCCGGGTGCTCCGCGAGGTCCCGGAGCCCGAGCGGGCGGTCCGCGAACTCATCGCCCTCGCCAACGGATCCGGCGGCCCCGACAACGTCAGCTGCGTCGTCGCCGACGTCGTGGAGCTCCAGCAGTAGGAACGGCCGGCATGCGCTTCGAGTTGCACCGGATCCGCTCCCGGGAGCTCATCCGCGAGGCGGACGAATACCGACTCGCCCGCCAAAGCAGGAAGGCCGGATCGGTTCCCCGGTCCGTACCGGCCGGCACATGGCGCCCGGCGCCACGGCGCCTGCCGGCCCGGCTCCGCCGGTGAACCGGGCGAGCGAGACCCGCGTACGGCAGGATGCGGACGCATGACACTCTCGTCCCGCATCGCCATGCCGGGCCAGGTCCGGTCCGTGGCCGCACAGGATGCGTCCGGTCCGCTGTATGTGACCAGCTACGGGACGAGCCCGCTGGAGACGATCGTGACGATGGTCGACTCCGCGGGCTCGGCGGCCTGGCAGCGGACGTACGCGGGGACGGGACGACCGCGGACCCGTCTGTCGGCGAACGGCACGCTCTGGGTCGCGTACCCGAATCGGGCCGGCCGGGCTCTGGAGGGCGTGCTCCCGGACGGATCCACGGACCGGACCGTCGTCCCGGAGTGCGAGGCCGGCGAGGAGATCGGCGCGTTCGTCCTGCTCGACGACGGGTTCTGCATCGCCTGGGCCGGTGCGTCCCGCGTCCTGCGGATGCCGCAGGAGGGGCAACCTGCCCTTCCCCGCCCTCGCCCTCGCGTCGCCAGGTACACATGGGAGGGGGACTGCGTGTGGTCGACGCCGATCGTGCTCGGCGCCGTATCCCATCCGGGCGTTGTGGGGGTGAGCGTGGAGACCGGCTGGGAGGTGCGCCCGCTTCGGCCCTGGGTGCCGGAAGAGGTGGATGTCGATTATTGGGAGCCGTTGCTGGTATCGGGCGACAGGGTCGCGGCCAGTTTCATCGACGCCCGTGGCGGGCTCGGGAGGACCTTCTTCCTGGACCTGGCCGGTGGCGCGATCGTCTCGGCCACCTCACCCACCCCCTCGGGCCGGAAGGCGATAGCGGGTCCGGGCGAATTCTTGATCGGGTCCCAGGGATACGGGGAATTCACCACGGGCCGTTACGACCGCGACGGCAGCACAACAGCCCGGTGGGCCAGTCATGGCGCGATGCTCGTCGACGGCCGGGGCACCATCTGCGGGCCCGAGCTGGAGAACCGCCTGCCGTCCAGGTCGCGGTTCCGGCGGCTCGCGCCGGACAACACACTCGTGGACGGACCCGCGCTGACGGGCTATTACACCTCCTGTCCCGCGATGGACCGCGAGGGCACCGTCGTGTTCTGGCGCGACGGCAAGCTCCTCGCCGTCGACGCGGACCTGGTTTCGCACGAGTTGTTCGCCATGGATGACAGCCGGAACGTCATGGGCCGCACCCTGCTGCTGGGCGAGGGCCGTGTCGTCGTGTCACTGGACAGTGAAGTTGTCGCCTTCCACAGCCCGCTGGGCCCCCTGGCAGAAGGCCCCTGGCCGTGCGGGAACGCGAATCTCCCGGGAAACCCCGTGCTGGGCTGAGGAGTTGCGGTGGCCGTCGTGAAGGGGTGGTCACGAAGAGGTCGTCACTAACGGGTCGTCACGAAAGGGTGTCACGAAGGGTCCGCGTCGTGATCGATGAGGGACATGCCGGACACCAGAGAGCGGGCGGTGTCGGCGAAGTACTGCTCGTCGGCGCCGGGGGCGAGGCCGAGGGCGACGCCCTGAGTGAGGCCGACGAACAGCGCCCTGAGCGCGGTGGTCAGGCGTTGCGCCTGATCCGGCGTCACGACGCCCCCGTCGTACGGCCGCCCGGCGAACAGTGCGATCAGGTGCTCCTCCTGCGACCGGACGGACGTGGCGAGCCGGGCCCCGAGCTCCGGGTCGTGCAG
Source organism: Streptomyces sp. NBC_00376 (assembly GCF_036077095.1). NCBI lineage: Bacteria > Bacillati > Actinomycetota > Actinomycetes > Kitasatosporales > Streptomycetaceae > Streptomyces > Streptomyces sp. NBC_00376. The sequence goes on from NZ_CP107960.1 coordinate 4,031,403, forward strand.
GGCCATGTCCAGCAAGGTGATCTGGAGCGACAGGCCTGACCGCGCGTCCGGGGCGTCACAACCGCGCCGGTAGTGCCGGGCGAAGGCGTCGACCGCTTCGAGCAGATCCAGTTCAGCGGGCACCGCCCGCTCGATCTCTTCGTAGTACGGCCGCAGATGGTCGGCGACCAGGGCGACCACCAGGCCGCTCTTGCTCCCGAACAGCGAGTAGATCGCGCCGGTGGTCAGGTCGGCCCGGTCGGCGATCTCGTCGAGTCTGGCCCGGTACCCGTCCCGGGAGACGACCTGGAAGGCGGCATCCAGCAAGGCGCGGCGGTTGCGCTCCTTGGCCTCCGCTCTCGTCATTCTCATAGTTTCATTATTACCGTAATCTCATTATGGAACCAGTCGGTACGAGCTTCGGCACGGGTTTCGGTACCAGGTACGAGCTCCGGTACGAGGCACGAGTTTTGGGGAGGAACGCTCATGCTCACGACCCAGGTCGCGACACCGCCGTGGACCCGTTGGACGGTGGGGATCGTCGCCGATGGCGTCTTCAAGGTGCTGCTCGCCGCCGTTTGCACCGCCGGCGCCGCCCCGCTCGGCCGGCTGCTCGGCGTGCCCGGCTGGCTGATGGCCGCATCCGGCCTGGCCCTGCTGGTCGGCGGTGGGATCGAGATCCGGTACGCGCGCCGGCGACCGTTGCGCACCTACCTGCGGCTCATGGTCGCCTACGACACCGGCTGGGTGCTGACGGCCGCCGTCGGCCTCCTGTTGGCGTGGCAGGGCAACGGCGCCGGGGGTGAGGTGTGGATCGGGTACCAGACGGCCGCGCCCCTCGCGTTCGCCGCGCTGCTGGGGCCTGCCCGGCCCTGATCCGCCGGACTGGCCCCGGCCCTGCCGAACCCGCCGGTCAGGCTTGGCAGATGCAGAAGGGGTGACCGGCCGGATCGGTGAGGACCCGCGCCCTGCCGGCCTCATGAGGCTGGTGATCCGGTTTGGCCGCGCCCAGCTCCAGCAGCCGCGCCTCGGCCTCTTCCAGGTCCGCGACGTCGAAGCAGAGGTGCAGTTGCTGCGGGACGGTCTGGTCGGGCCAGCGCGGAGCCCGGTAGTCGTCGACCCGCTGAAAGCCGATGAAGAGTCCGTCCGCACGGTTGAGACCCGCGAAGTCGGCGTCCGACTTCGGGTGGGATTCGAGGCCGGTGGCCTGCTGGTAGAACGCCGCCAGGGCCGGCGGATCAGGGCAGTCGAGCGTTATCGCGACCAACTTCATCTGCAGGGACATGGCGCCTCCGGCCGGCCTGTGGACTTCGGACCTACGCGACGAACACCACACCCTAGGCCCCGGCGCACCACCTCCAGTAGCCACTTTTTTGTGGGTACTTGGCGGCGGCCGGCAACCGGGCGAACCTGGTGAGGGGCGGCCGGAGGGCGGCCCCATCCGGGCCGGAAGCGGGGGTGGCGAGGCGATGATTCAGGAGGGCGGCCGGTCCTCGGTGAGCTTCTCCAGACGGCGGTGGCCCCAGTCGGAGAGGGGCGCCAGCGCCTCGGAGAGATCCCGGCCGAACGCGGTCAGGGAGTACTCGGTCCGCAACGGGAGCTCGTCGTACACCTCCCGGTGCACCAGCTCGTCGGCCTCCATCTCGCGGAGCGCCTGAGTCAGCACCTTCTCGCTGAGCCCCGGCAGCTGCCGACGCAGCTCGCCCGGACGGTGCGGGCCGGATTCCAGCAGCCAGAGCAGGGCCGTCTTCCACTTTCCGTCGATCACGGCGACCGCCGCGGTCACCCCGCACACATTCGGGTCCTGGGCACGACTGCGCACCATTCCTGCCCCCTTTCCTACTGATTACCCATATCCATACGGGAGTTGAGCCATGTCCTCGCACACCGAGCAGTCCGCCGTCACCGTACTCGGCCTGGGGCCGATGGGCCGGGCCCTGGCAGGCGCGTTCCTCGACGCCGGCCTGCGGACCACGGTCTGGAACCGGACACCCGACCGGGACCGGGAACTCGTCGAGCGGGGCGCCGTCGGTGCCCGGTCGGCCGAGGAGGCGGTCGCCGCGAGCCCGCTGACCGTGGTCTGCGTGGTGAACCACGACGCCGTGGACGCCGTTCTGCGACGCGACGCGGTCGCCGACGCGCTCAAGGGCCGTACGGTGATCAGCCTGACCGCCGACACCCCGGCCCGCGCCCGGGACCTCGCGGTGTGGGCGGCGGAGCACGGCATCGGCTATCTGGACGGTGCGATCATGACGCCGACCACGACCATCGGAACGCCGGCCGCGGTCCTCCTCCACAGCGGCCCGCAGGAGCTCTACCGCCGGCACCGGCCGGCGCTGGACGCGCTGGGCGGCACCCATACCCACCTGGGCGAGGAGATCGGCCGGGCCGCCGCGTACGACATCGCACTGCTCGACATCTTCTGGACCGCGATGGCGGGTTACGCCCATGCCCTGGCGGTCGCACGGGCGGAAGGAATCACCGCGCGGGAGCTGGCCCCGTTCGCCAAGGGCATCGGCACCATCCTCCCGCCGATCTTCGAGGAGACCGCGGCGGACGTGGACGGCGGAAGGTTCCCCGGCGACGACAACCCGCTCACCTCGGCGGCGTCCTCCATCGCCCATATCGTTCACGCCTCCGAGGCCCACGGCATCGACGCCGCCATGATGCGCGCTGCCGATGACCTGGCCCGCCGGGCCATCAGCCGTGGTCACGGCACCGACGGATTCCTCCGGATCACCGAGCTGCTGAGCCGCCGCCGAGCGAACGCCGCGTAGAGAACGCAGAGAGAACTCCGCGGGGAGAACGCCGTGAGGGTTCCCCCTGTCGGCGGCCCGATCGGGCCCGGGAAGAGGCCCGATCCTGGGTAACGTATCCGGAAATATCCCCATGCCGGAGACGGATCCTCATGGCTGACGACAGGGACGACGAGAACGCGGCCACTGGCCCCGCAGCGCGGGGACCCAGGCACGGGCAGGGGCGGGGACACGGAATCGGGAGCGGACACGGGCGCGGCCTCAGGAGCGGGCTCGCTCGCGACAGTGCCTCGGTGGTGCCGAGGACCGCCGTCATCGCGGGCGGCGGCGCGCTGGCCGTCTGGGAGCCCGCGTTCACACTCGGCGCCTACAACGTCATCTTCTACTACCAGATGCTCACCCTCTGGGCGGTGTCGACGGCCGTGCTGCTGGCCGGCTTCGTGATGCGCGAGCGCGGGCCGCGTCACGGCTGGCTGTACTGGGCCTGTCTGGCACTGCCCAGCGCCTGGATCGTCCTCGCCGCCGTCGTGCCGCGGCACAGCGGCAACTGGCAGGGCGAGGCGCTCTTCCTGATCGGCGGCATCATCAGCGTCGTCGGCACCCCGCTGTTGACCTGGGTGCTCCTCCAACTCCTGTTGTTCGGGGAGTCGGAACTCTCCGTGCACCAGCGCCGGACGGTCATCGGTGCCGTCGCGCTCGTCGGCGTACTGGCCTTCCTGCTCGGCGAGTTCAACGGTGTCTTCCTCACCTGCGGGGACTTCGACATCAGCGGCAACAGCGTCCCCTCCGGCTGCAGGCCGGGCCACCCCTCGCCGCTCGGCTGACCCGCGAGCACGGAACGGAGACACGGCTGTGCGAGGCGGAGGCACGGCTGTACGGAGGTGACGGGACGGCCCTCCGCGCGCGATGCTGCCCCCCATGACCTCCTCAGAGATCTTTCCGACCCCCGATTCCGGTTCCCCGTCCACCACCACCGGCGCCACCTCGGGCCCCGGCGTCTTCGAACTGGGCGGCACCGTCACCATCCCGCGGCTCGGCTTCGGCGCGATGCAGCTCCCGGGACGGTGGAGCGGACCGGCCGGCGACACGGCGAAGGCCGTGGCCGTGGCGCGGCGCGCCGTCGAGCTCGGAGCGCGGTACATCGACACCGCCGCCTTCTACTTCTCCCCCACCCACCGGGCCAACGACCTGCTGCGCGAGGCGCTGTTCCCGTACCCCCCGGACGTCACCATCGCCACCAAGGTCGGCCCGCTGCGGGACGAGACCGGTGAGATGTACGCCGAGGCCCGCCCCGATCAGCTGCGCGGGGAGGTGGAGCGGAATCTGGAGGACCTCGGGGTCGACACCCTCGACCTGGTGCATCTGCGGGTCGGGCGGCTGAGCGGCGGCGTCGTGGAGCCGATCGGTGAACGGTTCGCCGTGCTGGCCGCGCTGCGCGAGGAAGGGCTGATCCGGCAGCTGGGCGTCAGCAACGTGACGAGCGGGCAGCTCGCGGAGGCCCGTTCGATCGCGCCGGTCGCCGCCGTCCAGAACCGTTTCGGTGTGCTCGACCAGGCCGACGCCGCGCTCGTCGACGAGTGCGCGGACGCCGGTATCGCGTACATGCCGTTCTTCGCGCTCGGCGGTGGTAACACCGATCTCTCCGAACGGAACCTCCGGAAGGTGAGCGAGCGGCACGGCGCGACGGTGCACCAGGTGGCCATCGCATGAGGCCTGGCCCGCTCGCCCTCGATCGTGCAGATCCCCGGCACCGCCTCGCTCGCCCACCTGGAGGAGAACATGGCCGCGGGACGCCTGGTCCTCGACGAGGACGACATGGCGCTGCTCGGCCGCCGCGGCTGACCGCACACGCGGACGCGACCGATACGGCCCCCGGTCCACCGCGTCGAAGCGGCGGAGAGGCCGGGGAGTCGGATACCGCATGAAGGCACCGATCGCCGGAGGCCCGGGATCCGGGATACATGGGCAGCACGGTCGCGTCCGCCTTGGAGGACGCCGGGATCGCTCCCGGCGTCCTCCACGCGACGGCCGGCAGTGACGGCAAGCGGCGGACAGAGGTCCGGCCGCAGGACCTAGGATCCGCCCATGGCTATCGACCCCGGCTACATCTGCTCCCGCTGCGGCGAACACCACGCGGAACTCCCGATGGGGTACTCGACCATGGCACCCGACGTCTGGGACGCGGGTCTGGAGAGCGACCCCGACAGCATGCTCTCCTCCGACCAGTGCATCGTCAGACACGAGCACTACTTCATCAAGGGCCTGATCGAGATACCCGTGTTCGGCAGCGAGGAGCCCTTCTCCTGGGGCGTCTGGGTCTCCCTCAGCCGGGAGAACTTCGCCCGCGCCCTCGATGTGTGGGAGACCCCGGGCCGCGAGTCCGAGCAGCCTTACTTCGGCTGGCTGAGCACCGAACTGGGGCTGTACACGCCCCGCACGACCAACCTCAGGACCAACGCCCACACCCGCCCGATCGGCCGGCGCCCCAGCATCGAGCTGGAGCCCACCGATCACCCGCTCGCCGTGGAACAGCGCACCGGCATCACCCGGGACCGGGTGCGGGAGATCGCCGAAGCGGTGCTGCACTCCGAGGACGAGCGGCCCTCCTGAGCTACCGCTGCTCCTCGAGCCCCGTCCGCAACTGCGCGAAGGCGAGCTCGGCCGCCTCGACCGCGTCCGCGTACACCTGCCGCGCGCTCTCCCCCGCGTCGATCCGCCGCCAGTTCTCCAGGGCGAGGATGCGCTGTACGGCGATGATCTGGCCCGCCGCCAGCCGGTCCGCCACCCGGTCGCCCAGCGCACGGGCGAGTGCCGCCTCCGAGCGGCTCTGGTAGCCGTACAAACGGGCCACCAGGGACGGCGTCCCGTACAGCAGCCGCTGGTACGCCAGCACCTGCGGCACATCGCAGAGCCCGGTCACCGGGTCGCCCCGCTCCAGCCCGTCCAGGAAGTTGCGGCGCAGCGCGTCCAGCGGGGATTCGGTCTCCGCACGGGTGGCGACCACACGGGCCGCCTCGTCCTCGTGGTCGGCGAACCGGTGCAGGACCAGGTCCTCCTTGGCCGGGAAGTACCGGAACAGGGTCGGCTTCGAGATGTCGGCCGCCGCCGCCACCTCCGCCACCGAGACCTTGTCGAAGCCCCGCTCCAGGAACATCGCGATCGCGGCCTCGGAGACCGCCTGGTAGGTCAGCTGCTTCTTCCGCTCCCGCAGGCTCATCTGCTCGTGGGCCGCTCCCGCCGTCCCGGGTCCGGGCTTCTCTCCGTCCATGACTCCGAAGCGTACGCCCTTGACCTCAAGCGGACTTGACGTCCGAGGGCGCCCGCGGGCGGCCGCACGGGCCCATGGCGGGGCTGACCGACCCGGCGGCGGGTCCGCCCGGCTTCCGGGTGGGGTGGTGACCGGGGCGAGTCACGTTGACGTCGGCTTCACGGAGCCCCGATCCGCGCGCGTACGCCCACGAAACCCCCGTACGCCGCCCACCGTCAGGCCCGGGAACTCGCCCGCGCCTCCACCAGCGCCTCGATCCCGTCCAGCACCCGTGCCAGCCCGAACTCGAATTCCTCGTCGGGCCCGCGCGGCGCCCTCAGCACCTCGGAGTCCAGCACCCGGGAGAGCGACGGATGGCGTACGGGGTCGACGAGCCGGTTCAGGGTGCGGGTGTACCCGTCCGCCACCTCCTGCGCCGGAATGCCGCGCGCTTCCACGGCGGCCGCGAGATCCCCCATCAGCAGCGCCTCGTTCCGTACGAACCCGTTGACGAGCAGGATGACGGAGACCTCGTCGCGCGCGTCCAGACCGGCGCCTTCGAGGGCCCGCAGGCCCTGCTCCCACCAGGCGACCGAGTTCGGGCTGGCGGGCGGGCCCGAGACCGGGATGCGGAGCATCCACAGATTGCGGTGGAACACCCGGCGCTGCGCCCGGGCCCACTGCGTGAGCGCCTCCCGCCAGTCGGCCCCGCTCTCCAGCGCGGACAGCGGGGGCGGCGGGCCCATGGCCGCCTCCTGCATCAGGACGTACAGCTCCCCCTTGGCGGACACATACCGGTAGAGCGACATCGTCGAGGCCCCCAGGTCCTTGGCGACCCGCCCCATCGACACCCCGCCGAGTCCCTCGGACGCCGCCACCGCCACCGCGGCATCCACGATGCGCGCCAGACTCAGCCCCGGCTTCGGCCCCTTGACCGGCCGTGCCCGCAGCCCCCAGGCGGCCTCGATACTGGCCGGCAGGCCCGTACCGCCCGGCGAGCCCTTCTCCTCAGTCACTGAACCCCACCTTCCCTCGATCCCATCCTAGATTTGCGTAGTGCGTACACATTTCTGCGTATTGCGCACGTATGAGGAGCGGATCAGGAGGCCGCGGCGATGTGCGGGTGCGACTCGAACCAGTTCTCGTAGGCGGTACGTATCTGCCTGGACGTCGGCACCCGCGCCATTCCCAGCGGTACCGCCGCCGCTGCCAGAACCTCCCGGATCCGCCCGGACTCCCGGGCCGGCAGCCGCCGCTCCGCCCCTTTCTCCGTACCCGGGCCCCCGGGACCCAGCGCGAGGGCCGCGCGGATCACATCCGTGTAGACGGACTGCACCCGCTTGTACTTCAGCAGCACCGGCAGATCCCGTTCCCACCCCGCGGAGCTGCCGCTGCGGACGCCCTCGACCGCATCGCGCCAGACTTCGGCGACCCGCTCCCCCTCCCGCCGGGGATAGCGCATCAGATGGAGATGGGTCGCCAGGTCGTAGAGCGGATCTCCGGCCATGGCGAGCTCCCAGTCGATGGTCCACAGGTCGCCCCGGGCGTCGACCACGAGGTTCTCGCGGTGCAGATCGCCATGGACCAGGGTGAACGGACGAGGCGTCAGCCCCCTGGCCTCGCCCCGCAGCCGGTCCAGACCGCCACCGGGTACGCCGAGTTCCGCGAAGAGGGCGCCGTAGCGGGGAAGGTGGCGGCGGCGCACATGGTGTTCGGTGAAGCCGATCAGCCGCGACAGGAAGGCCGCCGAATCGCCTCCCCGGACGCCCTCGGTGCCGTCGATTCCGATGCCGTCCGCACCGATCGAGACCAGCTCCCCGAAGAGAACGCCGAGCTGGCCCAGATGGCGCTCCGTGAGCGGGGTCCCGGGAGGGCAGGTCTCGCCGAGCGTCCGGCCCTCTATGAACGAATAGAGGGGGACCCCGGCCCGTTCGGCCACCACGGGTATCCGGGTGACCCGCCCCTGCAGCGCCGCCAGGAGCGCCTGCTCCGAGGTGAACCAGCGCAGGTCGAACCGGAGCAGCCCCGCCCGCGGGTACCGGCACTTCCACCAGGTCTGCGCCCCGGAACCGTCATCGGCCGGCAGCGGAAAGGCGTACGTCTCGTGGTGGTACCCGTTCAGCGGCCCCACCAGCAGACTCTCGTCCGGCACCAGCGCCGCCACGCCCGCCCGCGCCGCCACGGCCGCCGCCACCCGGCATCCCGCTCCGGCCGAGGACCCCACGGCGGCGGGCGCCCGGACCACGGTCACCGGCAGGCCCGGCCGCGCTTCGCGTGAACCCGGCCCTCCGGGCGGCGACCGGCCTCACCGGCCGGTACGGCCACCTCGTCGCGATCCATACCAAGGAAGGTACAACTTCCGGCCGTTCCACCGCACTTGTGCCTTCAGAGGGCGCTCGCGGCATCGGCCAGCACCTGCATGGTCGCGATCACGGGGAGCCGTCGGCCGTCCGGCCCCGGAGCCCGTAGCAACTGCCGCTTCCCGGCCTTGCGGTGATAGCCGAGGAACGGCATCCCCGCGCTCCGCGCCGCCTGCTGGTCCGAGAGGGAGTCCCCGATCATCAGGTGCTCCGCCGCATCGGCCCCCGTCGCCCGGACGACCTCGTGCAGAATCCAGGGGTTCGGCTTCATGAGCCCCACGTCACCCTCGTTCCGGCCGATGACCGGACCGTCGAAGAACTCCAGCAGCGACTCACGTTCGAGATAGCGGGTGATGGCTCCGTGGTGGTTGTTGGACGCCACCGCCAACCGCCCCTGCGCCGATGAGGGAACCCCCGTCGTCCGCGGGCCGGCCTTCCGGCTCCAGGCCCGGATGAAGGCCGCGGCTCCGGGGGTCGGCTCCGCGTGCTCCGCCGACTTGAGCTCCCAGGTGGTCAGGGCGCCGTGCATCTCATCGGCGGCGATACGCCAGGGGTGCATGCCGTCGCGTTCCGCCGCACCCCTCGCGTACGCGCCGAACACCTCGTGGGGGTCCTTGCTCCCCCTCACCCCGGCCAGCTCGATACCGTGCGATGCCGCGATCCGCAGCAGCTCGTCGGCGATGTCGCCCGCCACGCTCTCCTGGCTCCGGTGGCCGCCGGCGAAGAGCCTGGCGACGGGGCCGTCGAAATCGAGCACGACGCATCGGGCGCGGGAGAGCATGTCCCGCACTTCCGGAACGGACGCGGTGTCCGAGGGCGCGGTGTCCGGTGATGCGGTGTCCGGTGAAGTGGGGGTGGCCGTGGCTTGAGACACGATCAGAAGTCCGCCCTTGTGGCTAGGTTGTCCCAGTTCGAATCGAAGAACGCCTGAAACGTGCGCACAATGCCGACCTGATCGGGTGTGGCGTCGGCCGAGGCACGGTACGGGAAGAGGGTCGCTCCCGTGCCGTAGGCGTCGTAGATCTCGACTTCCTCTTGGTCCGGAGGGAGCGGGATGGTGCCCTCTTCCGTCACATAGAGGCCCTGGAGCGCCAGTCGGCGGTTCAGAATGTACAGCTTCATCTGGGGCGAGAACGGCACCAACCGCACCTCGACCTCCACCTCCTGCACGAACCCCTGGTAGCGCAGTTCGTACAAGGCTTCCCTGAGCATCGTCGCGTGGCTCTGCAGGATGCCCTTCAGCCGCCGCCGCACCCGGGGATCGTCCGGACCGTCCACCGGGCGCGGGATGGCCAGGTGCGGGGAGTCGCAGTCGGGGAGCATCAGCCGGGCCCTGATGGACCGGGGCGGCGCGATGACACCGGTCATGATGCGGTTCTTCTGGTCGGACACCCGCGCGGCCAGCGACTCCGTGGTCATCGAGAAGACGTCGAGCCGCACCTCGGTCGCCTCGAACGCCTCCTCCAGATAGGGCTTCAGCAGCACCGGAGGGATGCTCTCCGAGACGACCGCCCAGACGTCGCCGTCCTCGTGACCGGCATCCGCGGGAACACCCGGCCGGGGCGAGGGAACACCCGCCTCGGACTCGCTGACGAACGTCCCGCTGCCCTGCCGGGTGACGATCAGGTGCTTGTCGCGGAGCAACCGCAGCGCTTCGTTGATCGTGGCGCGGGAGACGCCGAACCGGTCGGCCAGCTGCTCCTGCGTCGGCAGCCGGTCACCGGGACGCCAGACCTCGCTGTTGATCCCCTTGAGCAGCTCATCGGCGATCCGTTGGTACTGCCGCTTACCGTCAGGTGCCACAGACTCACGACTTGTCACCTGTCAACCATACAACTCACCGCCGCACCAAAGGAGATGCATCCAACTGCCAACCCAATCGTCACGCTGTCGACATCAACTCACCTGTACAACCAGACAAGTTTACGACTACTCACTCGTAGGGAAGAATCACATCAAGTCAACCGGTCAAATTACAGAGCGAGTTGATTGGTTGCCAGGAGTCACGAGCATCAAGACAGCCGGGCAGTAGCGTCCGAGCGGCACAACGGAGTGCGTGCACCGACGCCCCTTCCCCGTCGGAGGAGTGATCGCCATGCCATTCATCACACTTGGACTCGAACAGATCGTTCAGTGGAAGTACGGGTTCATGGGCACGCTGGGCCTGGCGCTGCTCACCTTCGGACTCAAGGCGGGCAGCCCCAACTGCGCCGGTGCGGGGGCCGTGATCCTGGCCCTGCTCGTCATCCCCACCGACGACTAGACGCAGGCCCTGACGGGTGCGGAGCACTCAGAACACATCCGGGCACCACGCCCGCCGTCCCGCCCGGAACATCGCCTCCGCCGTCGCCACCGCGCCGGGTGTGAGTTCCTCGATGCGGCCCAGGGCCGCCAGCCGGGTCGGTGATTCGTCGCCCAGGTAGAGGGTGCCCAACTCCCGTATATCCAGGGCGAGATCGGCATCGGCCGTGGTGCGGGTGCAGTTCGTGCCGGAGGCGGTGGCCTCCAGGCGGTAGCGGCCGGGGGTCAGGCCCGAGGCGTCGTGGACGTCGAGGGTGAGCGTGCCGGGTGCCGCGTAGGTGCGGGCCTCCAGGGCGCGTACGACGTCCAGCAGCCGTACCCACAGCCAGTCCGCCTGAGTGACGATGCGGGCCGCGCGCGGGTCCGGGAGGAGCAGCGGCAGCAGGTCGTCGGGGGCGCGGTAGCCGGAGCGGACCGTGGTGATCCAGTCGATCGAGCAGACGAAGTGCCAGAGCGCGCGCTCGGCGGCCGGGGTGACGGCGATCTGTCCGAGCACCGTGGCCCGGTTCAGCGGCTGCTTGGCGTCGCCCCAGTTGTCGTCGGCCCGGTAGACGATCAGGCCGTCCACCTCGCCGGCGGCGTTGCTGTGGACCGCGTAGAAGGGCTCCGTCCAGGTCCCGGGACCCGGCTGGATCTCTCCGGTGTTCACGGACCACCAGCGCGCGTCGCGGTCGACCACGCCGTGCTGCCGGGCGCGCAGCCGGTCGTGGAGGGCCGGGCCCAGTTTGCGTACGTCCGCGCCGCTCACCAGGTCGATCCGGCCGCCGTCCCGCTCGGACGGGCCCGACCAGCGCGGGTCGAGGCCCGCCCTCGGTACGTCGATCTCCCACTCGGTGGTCCAGGTCGCCGGGCCGAAGCCGTACCGCCCGTAGATCGGGTACTCGGCGGCGATCAGCGTGGCGACCACCTCGCCGCGCTCCTTCGCCGCCGCCAGGTCCGTGGCCATCATCCGGCTGAGCAGCCCTCGACGGCGGTGCGTGGGCGACACCGTGACGTTGGAGATCGCGTCGGCCGGCACCGCGGCGCCGCCGACGGCCGTGAGTTCCTGCGCGAACGAACGGAACGTGGCCACGCACCGTCCGCCGTCGAACGCGCCCTGCGTGCGGGAGAGATCCGTGTGCGGAAGGCGCCTTTCCGCCTCCTGCTCCGTGGCCGTGTCCGTCGTCGGTTGCAGGAAGCCGGTGTGCTTGGCGCGCAGCCAGTCGGGGAATTCGGCAGCGGTGACCGTGCGGATGTCGAGAGCCATGCGAGCCACGCTAGGCACAGGGCTCACGGGATGTCTCCTGGTTTTCCGCCGCCGTGGAGCCGCCGTGGGACGGGCCGTGTCAGAAGGCCGCCCGGATCTCGCCGACCTCCCCGCCGCCGCCCAGCAGCGGCGCGTGTCCGATCCTGGCGACCACCGGGGCATCGATGCCGAGCAGCCGCAGCGAACGGGCCAGCACCGGCCCGAGGGCCCGCGTCGCACCGTCGTCGACCTTGAAGGCCAGCGCCCGGCCGTCCGCCAGCGCCACCGCCTGCACCGCCTCGGCACCCATCTTGGAGAGCGTGCCCGGCACCTCCCGCATCAGCCAGGTGTCGGGGCGGCGGGTCCCGGCCACGTACTCGGGGTGGGCCCGCATCGCGTCACCGACCCGGCGCTCCGCCGTCCCCGGCTCCGCCATCACGAACGTACGGAAGGCCCGCGCCAGGCCCACCAGGCTGATCGCCATCAGCGGCGCCCCGCACCCGTCCGTGCCGACCGCCGTGACCGGCTCGCCGGCCGCCTCCTCGACGACCCGGAGGACCAGCTGCTGGAGCGGGTGCGACGGGTCGAGGTAGGACGCCCGGTCCCAGCCGTTCAGCGCGCACACCGCGAGCATCGCCGCGTGCTTGCCGGAGCAGTTCATGGTGATCGGCTCCCGGACGTGGCCGGCGGCGAGATACGTCTCCGCCTCGACCGGGTCCAGCGGCAGATCGGGCGGGGTCTGCAGATCGGCGGGCGTCAGTCCGTGCTCGGCGAGCATCGTGCGGACGAGTTCGAGGTGGAAGTCCTCGCCGGAGTGGCTCGCGGCGGCCAGGGCCAGCCGCTCCCCGGACAGGTCCAGCCCGGCCCGCAGCACGGCCGCGGCCTGCATCGGCTTGTTGGAGGAGCGCGGGAAGACCGGCACCGTCGGATCGCCCAGGACCCGTTCCACGCTGCCGTCGGCGGCCAGCACGACCAGCGAGCCCCGATGGTGGCCCTCCACGAAGCCGGACCGTACGACCTCGGCCAGGACGGGGAGAGCGGGGGATATGGCGGACGGTGCAGCGGGGGCGGCGCTGGAGGTCATGGTGGCCTTCCGGGGACGAGCGGGGCCCGCCCCCCGGAAGGATCGCTTCAGGCGAGCAGGTCGTCTACTTGTGCTTCACCATCACGGTACCTGCGGGCGATCTCCGCGCTGCAATCGTCAGTGGTGCGTTGCAGCTGGTGACGGCGGCGGGAGACCTGCTGCTCGTAGCGGACCAGGCGCCCCATCGCGGTGTGCAGCTCTTCGTCCGTACGGGCGTCGAGATCGGACAGCTCGACCTCGGCCAGTGTCTCGGCGGCCAGCCGGCGGTACTCGTCGCTGCGGGGCGTGGTCAGCGTGACGTGCCGGGCGGAGGAGCGGTGCTGGGACGGAGTGTCGGCGAGGATCTCCGAGAGCCGGTCCACCACCGGTTTCTCCGGATCCAGCCGCCGGGCCAGCTCGGCCCGCAGGATGTCGATCCGGCCCTGGACGAGCCGGCGCACATAGCTGAGGTCGGCCTCGTCGCGCTGCGCGTCGCGGCGCAGCGTGCGCAGCTCCGGCAGCCGCAGGGTGACCAGCTCGGGCTGCGGCCCGGCGGACAGGCCGTCCTCCAGGCCGTGACCGGTTCGCTGAACGGGTGGCCGCATGGTGCTGGTGCTGGTGCTGGTACTGGCGCCGGTTCGTGTGACCGGTACGGCGCCGGGGGACTGCCCGGTTCCATAGGTACTCATGCTTGTGTCCATCCCCTCGACCGGTGCGTCGGCACACCGCCTCCCGAGCATGGTGCCACTTGGGTGGTGCCTATGTGGATGCTCTGTACCCGTTCAGCCCAAGATAGGTTGGTCTGTATGCGTGCAGTGATACAGAGGGTGGACGGCGCGAGCGTCACGGTGACCGACGGCGCGGACGGGGCCGGCGGGCCCGAGGTGGTCGGCGAAATCGTCGGCGAAGGGCTGTGCGTGCTGGTGGGAGTCACCCATGGGGACACCCCGGAGAAGGCGGCACAGCTCGCCCGCAAGCTCTGGTCGCTGCGCATCCTGGAGGGCGAGAAGTCCTGCTCCGATGTGAATGCACCACTTCTGGTGATTTCGCAGTTCACTCTCTACGGGGACGCCCGGAAGGGCCGCAGGCCCACCTGGAACGCGGCGGCTCCCGGCGAGGTCGCCGAACCGCTGGTCGACGAGGTGGTGAAGCAGCTGCGGGCGCTGGGCGCGCAGGTGGAGACGGGCCGGTTCGGGGCGGACATGCGGGTCTCGCTCACGAACCACGGCCCGTTCACCGTCGTCGTCGAGGTCTGAACCTTCGAGGTCAGAACCGGGGCCCTACGGCTCGACGACCGTCTCCTGGGCCGCGGCCGTGTCCCCGGCGAGCAGCTCGGCGTCCACCGCGACGTTCCGCTTCACCAGGGCCAGCGCGATCGGCCCCAGCTCGTGGTGGCGGGCGGACGTGGTGATGAAGCCCAGCTGGCGCCCCTCGGCGCCGTCCGCGGCGAGCCGTACCGGGGTGCCGTGTCCGGGCAGCAGCACCTCGCTGCCGTCGAGGTGCAGGAAGACCAGCCGACGCGGCGGCTTGCCCAGGTTCTGCACCCGGGCCACGGTCTCCTGGCCGCGGTAGCAGCCCTTCTGGAGGTGTACGGCGGTGCCGATCCAGCCCAGCTCGTGCGGGATGGTGCGGTGGTCGGTCTCGAAGCCGAGGCGCGGGCGGTGCGCCTCCACGCGCAGCGCCTCGTACGCCAGGATGCCGGCGACCGGGCCGTGCGCCGCCGCGTACTCCTCCAGGTCGGCGCGGGGCAGGAACAGGTCCCGGCCGTACGCCGTCTCCCGTACCGTCACGCCGTCCGGGACCTCCGCGATGGAGCCGGCCGGCAGGTACACCACGGCGAAGTCCTCGGTGCGGTCGGCGACTTCGACGCGGTAGAAGAACTTCATGGACTCCAGGTAGGCGATGAGATCGCCCTGGGTGCCCGGTTCGGCGTGCATCCACACGGTCTCGCCGTCGTCGACGAGGTAGAGGGCGTGCTCGATGTGCCCGTTGGCGGTGAGGATCAGGGCCTCGGTGGCCTGGCCCGGGGCGAGTTCGCTGACGTGCTGGGTGAGCAGCAGGTGCAGCCAGGCCAGCCGGTCGCTGCCGGTGACCGTGACGACGGCGCGGTGCGAGAGGTCGACGAGGCCGGAGCCGTCGGCGAGGGCTCGCTGCTCGCGGAACAGGTCGCCGTAGTGCGCGGCGACGCCTTCGTCGCGGCCTTCGGCGGGGACGGCGCCGGGCAGGGACAGCAGGGGGCTCTTCATGCGACCAGCGTACGACGCGGCATGAACGGTACGACCGGAGAGGCCGCTGTCCTAGACCGCGCCCTCGGGGTTCTCGGTGTTCTCGGGGTTCTCCGCCGCCTTCGCCGTGCACCCGGCGCAGCGGCCGAAGATCGCGAAGTGCTTCATGTCCGTCTCGAAACCGAAGCCGTCCCGGAGTTTCGCGGTGAACTCGGCGACGACGGCGACATCGGCCTCGATGACGTCGGTGCAGTCGCGGCAGACCAGATGGATGTGGTGGTGACGGTCGGCCAGGTGGTACGTGGGTGCCCCGTGCCCCAGGTGCGCGTGGCTGACCAGCCCGAGCTCCTCCAGGAGTTCGAGCGTCCGGTAGACGGTGGAGATGTTCACGCCGGACGCGGTCCTGCGCACCTCGGAGAGGATGTCGTCGGGTGTCGCGTGTTCCAGCGTGTCGACGGCTTCCAGGACAAGCTGCCGCTGCGGCGTCAGCCGATAGCCGCGCTGCCGGAGATCGGTCTTCCAGTCGGTGCTCACCACACGCCCAGTGTAGGACCGGGTGAGCACCTGCCCGCGGAGCGTTCGAGGAAGGACTGCTCGAAGACGGACTACTTGAAGAAGGCGATGCCGTCGTCCGGGAGGTCGCCGAGGCTCTTCGCCATCGCCTCGACCTCTTCCGGGGTGACGACCTTCTTCAGGTGCGCCGACATGTACGGGCGCAGCTCCACCTCGGGGGTGGCCTTCTCGCCGACCCACATGAGGTCGCTCTTCACATAGCCGTACAGACGCTTGCCACCGCTGTACGGGCCGGAGGCCGCGGTGCGGGCCACCGCGTCGGTGACCAGGTCGATCTGCGGCTTCTTGTCGGCCAGCTCGCCGTACCAGATCTCGATGACGCCCTGGTCGCGGGACATGACGACCTCGACCTTGCGGTCCTTGTCGATGCGCCAGTAGCCGGACTCGGTCTCCAGCGGCCGGACCTTCTCGCCCTCGGCGTCGAGCACCCAGCTGTGCGAGACGTACTCCAGGAAGTCCCGGCCGTCGTGGCTGAAGGAGACCTCCTGGCCGAAGTTGCACTGCTCGGCGCCGGGGAAGTCGGAAACACCGGCGCCCGCCCAGTTGCCGAGGAGGAAGGCCAGCGGGACGAGGTCCGGGTGGAGGTCGGACGGAATCTCGATCATGAGCGGCTCAGACGATCTGTGAGGTGGGGGTGGCTGCGGACGTGACACATCGGGTGCGAGGTGTCACGTTGTCGTGACGGGGTACCCGCGCGGACGGAGGCTGCGCGCAGGGTCAGCGCTGACCCTGGTACAGCTTCTTCACGGTCAGCCCGGCGAAGGCGAGCACGCCGACGCAGACCAGGACCAGCAGGGCGGAGAAGAATGCCTCAAGCACGGGAACTCCTTGCAACGAGCGTTATGGCAGCAGTACGGGGCCGGGCCCCAGCCTAATGGGTTGGGGCCCGGCCCGCCGGTTCGGGGTTTGCCCGGGGACCGCCCGGGGGCAGGTCAGCCCAGCAGCTGGTTCTGCAGGATCACCGTCTGGTGGAACGGAACGCTCCGGGTGCTCTCCTCGCCCTTGCGGGACTGGACGACGAGGGCGAGCGTGTCCCCGGCCACCACGTAGCCGTGGCGGACCCGCGCCTCGCCGTACGGCTTCGCCTCGTCGTACGCGTAGGACGAGGTGCCCGCCACCTTGCCGGCACCGCTCCAGCCCTCGTCGAGAACCGTCTCGGGCGCCCCGACGAGCGACGCCTCGGATCCGCTGCCGGCGATCGAGTCCATGAAGGCCTGGGCGAAGGCCGTCGAGTTGAACCGGACGAGATAGATCCGGGTCGACGTGCCGTCCGGCATGGTCCAGCCGCGGGCGGCGACGTGGCGCGGAGCCGAGTCCTTCAGCGTCTGCGCGAGATCGGAGCGACTGCTCTTCGCGTACTCGGAGAGGTACCGCTCCGTGCTCACCCAGCCGCCGTCGAGCTTCTTGTCCACGACCGCCCCGGCCGGGGCGGGCAGCAGCAGACGCCGCAGGTCGGCGTGGTGGATCTCGGCGACGTTGCTGTCGCTGTACGGGCGGGGCGAGCCGGCCGGGAGCGCGGGCAGGCTGAGCTCGGGATAGTCCCAGCGGCCGTCGCTCTCGGTGGCCAGACCGGGCACGTCGGTGCGCTCCATCGAGGTGATACCGAAGGCCGTACCGGCACCGAGCCCCCCGAGGACCAGGGCGGCGGCGGTCCACCGGGCGACGGCCCGCAACACCCGCCGCGGCGGCTTCGGCGCCGGCGACGGGGCCGGGTCTGGAAAGGGCTCGGGCGCCTGCGGTACGGAGGTGGCCTCGGCCGGCGCGGCGGGCACGGTCCCGTCGGGTGTCGCCGTCGTCTGCTCGGTCATATGTACTCCCCCGGGGACGCGATGTGGTCGAGCTGGTCCTTCAGGAGTTCGGCGACGGCCTTGCGGTCGAACGGCTTGGTGCCGGACGCCGAGAGGCTGACGCTCAGCTCGCCGTCGTACGCCAGGCAGTTCATCGACTTGATGGAGTCCTCGCCCTTGCGCAGGACGTAGCACCTGGCGTTCCTCGTGTGCCCCTTGATCTTCGGCTCCGTGCGGAAGATGCCGATGGCCTCGAAGAGGCCCGTCTTGAAGGCGTAGAAGTTCCGGACGGCCTTCTTGTCCTTCATCCGCATAATCTCGGTGCTGATCGCCAGGGTGTTGTCGTCCCCGGTGTAGGAACGGGTGGCGATGCCCTCGATACGGAGCTTGTCGATCCGCTTCTCGTGGGCCCGGCGCTCCTTGCCCGCGAGACCGCGGGCGTTCAGCTTCATGGCGGCGGTCGCCTTCCTGCCGCTCAGCTCGCCGTCGTTGCCCAGCTCCCCGTTGTCGGGGCCGAGCCGGTAGCCGGCCGGGACCGGCAGCAGCAGCTTGCTGAGCTCGGTTGAGACCCGGCCCCGGGCCACGTCACCGGCCGGGTCCTTGCCCGGCTTGTGCGCGGGCTCCTCCCAGAGGCGCGTTCCGGCGCTGCGGTCGGCGGCGTCCACCGAGTTCTTGGTGTGCACGGCCGCACCCGCGACCGCGGCGGCCACCAGCACGACGGGAAGCGCCATGAGGATCACCCGGCGCGGGCGGCCGGATGCGACGGTCCCGGAAGCGCCGCCGTTCTCGTCGGCGTTCTCGTCGACGCTCTCGTCGGGCGTGGGCGCCTGTGCGGTCACGTCGTTCACAGGCGCTCCAGCTGTCTCTCGGCCAACGTCCGGATGTCCTTCTTGCTGATCGGCACGGTGTCGTAGATGTGGATGTCGGCCGCGATGTCGCCCCGGTACACGGTGGCCCTGGCGTGGTAGGACGGCAGATAGCCCGGCTTCCGGTCGGCCTCGTAGAGGTAGTAGCGGCCGTTGCCGCTGCCCTTGATCGCATCGCCGCTGTTGCCCGCGCCGTTCGCGGATCCGGGCATGTACGCGAGCTGGCCCTCGGCGAAGTCCTGGGCCCCCTGGACGGTTCCCGAGCCGAACTGCACGAGATGGATCTCAGCGGTGCGGTACTGCCCGCGCTTCCAGGCGGCGGCCGCGATCCGTCGTACGTCGTATTCCAGGAAGTACTCGTACATGGAGCCCTCCTCCTTGTACGAGGAGCGGGCGTAGACGTCCGGGTCCAGATAGCCGTCGCTCAGGCCCGGCACCGAGATGTCGTCGTCGCTCCAGCCCGCGGGCCTGTCCACGATCAGCTTTCGCAGGTCGCCGTCCGTCCTGACCCGGCGGTCCTGGGACGCGGGCAGCGGATCGGGGGCCTTGCCCGGGGGCAGTGCCTTCGCCGGGTACGCCAGATCGGGCTGCGACAGGGCGGGCAGCGGGGTCGGGGCGCGTCCGGCCTGCACGTCGTAGCCCACGGCGGTGCCGCCCGCGATGCCGAGCACCGCGGCAGCGGCGAGAAGCAGCGCCGTACGCCCGCGCGGGCGCCTTGCGACGGGCGCGGCGACCGGTGGCGCCGACCCGTCAGAAATAGTGTTCGGTTCCAATCGGGATCCCCCCACGAGAGAAGCGCTGATTCCGTTATCCGCGCACACACCTGACCGCCGCCGAGGAGATGAGGTTGCCCGCCCGCCGATTACAGTTCGGCATATGCAGAAGAAGCTCGTGATCAAGGTGACCGCAGGTGCCGACTCCGCCGAGCGCTGCTCGCAGGCGTTCACGGTGGCCGCGGTCGCCGTCGCCAGCGGCGTGGAGGTCTCGCTCTGGCTGACCGGGGAGTCCTCGTGGTTCGCGCTGCCCGGGCGCGCCGCCGAGTTCGAACTGCCGCATGCCGCGCCGCTGCCCGATCTGATCGCGTCGATCCAGGCGGGTGGCCGGATCACCCTGTGCACGCAGTGCGCGGCCCGTCGTGACATCACCGAGCAGGACGTCCTGGAGGGCGTACGGATCGCCGGTGCCCAGGTCTTCGTCAGCGAGATCATGGCCGACGGCGTGCAGGCCCTCGTCTACTGACGCGAGAACGACGGGGAGCGTTATCGCCGCTTCTTGCCGTCGAGTTCGTCCCACCACTCGTCGGACTTCGGGTCGCCGGACGGGTCGTCCCACCAGCGGTCGTCCGGCCCCCGCCGGTTGGCGACCATGGCCGCGATGGGCGGGATCACCATCGCGACGAGGCACATCGCTATCGCGGCGGGCATCGACCACAGCCGGACAAAGGCCCAGGCCGATACGAACAGGACGATGCAACCGCCCATCATCAGGAAATAGCCGCGACGGCGTCGGGCGTACATACCTCCAGCGTAGGCCCGCCCCCGCCGGTGGGGCAGGCCCCGGTTCATGCCCCTACGGAATGGCCTTCCGTGCCCGTGCCCGTACGAATGGCTCGAAGGGCCGTACCCCGTTTCAGGAAGGCGTCCAACCCCCTGGGGTACGGCCCTTCGGCCGATCTGTGTCGCGGCGCGGGGCGCCCTAGACGGCGATCGCGACCTCGGAGAGGCCACCGGTCTGCGCGACGACCGTGCGGTCGGCGCTGCCGCCGGGGACGAGGGCGCGCAGCGTCCACGTGCCCTCGGCCGCGTAGAAGCGGAACTGTCCGGTCGCCGAGGTCGGGACCTCGGCGGTGAACTCGCCGGTCGAGTCCAGCAGTCGGACGTAGCCGGTGACGGGCTCGCCGTCGCGGGTCACGCTGCCCTGGATGGTGGTCTCACCGGGCTTGATGGTCGAAGCGTCGGGGCCGCCGGCCTTTGCTCCACACATGTGTTTCGTCCTTCTGGGTCGGGGGTCGTGCTGGTCCGGGTAGTGCGGAGTTACTTGTTGGCGCCGAGCTCGATCGGCACGCCCACGAGGGAGCCGTACTCGGTCCACGAACCGTCGTAGTTCTTGACGTTCTCCTGGCCGAGCAGCTCGTGCAGCACGAACCAGGTGAGCGCGGAGCGCTCGCCGATGCGGCAGTACGCGATGGTGTCCTTCGCCAGGTCGACCTGCTCGGCCTCGTACAGGGCCTTGAGCTCGTCGTCCGACTTGAAGGTGCCGTCGTCGTTGGCGTTCTTCGACCACGGGATGTTGCGGGCGCTCGGCACGTGGCCGGGGCGCTGGGACTGCTCCTGCGGGAGGTGCGCCGGGGCGAGCAGCTTGCCGCTGAACTCGTCGGGCGAACGCACGTCGACCAGGTTCTGGCTGCCGATCGCCTTCACGACGTCGTCGCGGTGGGCGCGGATCGACTCGTCCTGCGGCTGGGCCTTGTACTCGGTGACCGGGCGGGACGGGATGTCGTCGCCGTCGACCAGGTCGCGGGAGTCGAGCTCCCACTTCTTGCGGCCGCCGTCGAGCAGGCGGACGTCCTGGTGGCCGTAGAGCTTGAAGTACCAGAACGCGTAGGACGCGAACCAGTTGTTGTTGCCGCCGTACAGGACGACCGTGGTGTCGTTGCCGATGCCCTTCTCGGACAGCAGCTTCTCGAACCCGGCCTGGTCGATGAAGTCACGACGGACCGGGTCCTGGAGGTCCTTGGTCCAGTCGATCCGGATCGCATTCTTGATGTGGTTCTTCTCGTACGCCGAGGTGTCCTCGTCGACCTCGACGAGAGCGACCTTCGGGTCGTCGATGTGGGCCTCGACCCAGTCGGCGTCTACCAGGACGTCACTGCGGCTCATTCTGTTCTCCTCCGGGGCAGTCTGCGGCGAGATGATGCGAGACGGTGCGTGATGCGGGTGTACGGCGGCGCGGCGTGCGGCACACGTACAACGGCGATCGGGATGGGCCCTGACTTCGGTCGAAGGGCCGGGGAAATGCGGGGTGCCGAAGGCTCCCGCTCAGACAGTGCGACAGAGCATGGCGGCGACGCGGCACAGGTCCACTGCCCGCCGCTTCGTGAGATCCGCCCGTCCCCGCTGCGGGAGACCGCCAATAGAGCACTGCATGGGACCGATCGTAGGGACGTACCGGCGGCCATGTCACCGCTGTTTCGTATTTTGATACGCGATCGTCCACGAT
Source organism: Streptomyces sp. NBC_00376 (assembly GCF_036077095.1). Lineage (NCBI taxonomy): Bacteria > Bacillati > Actinomycetota > Actinomycetes > Kitasatosporales > Streptomycetaceae > Streptomyces > Streptomyces sp. NBC_00376. The sequence continues at coordinate 4,053,004 of NZ_CP107960.1, forward strand.
GTGGGACGGAACCGAGGGCGAAGCGCCCCTCGCACCGCCCCCGCATCGTCGCCGGGCCTCGGCCATCTATGGATCGGACAGGGCCGTCTCAATATGTGGCGCACTGTTGCGCATCCGGGCGTGCGGGAGCGCCGGGCCGGACGGGGAGGACGGCACGGGGCTCGGGCGGCGCGGGCTGCGGGCCCGAGAGGCCCTAGCCGGCGAGCTGTACGTCCGTGCCGGTGACCGAGATCTCCAGGCCGTCCGCGGTCGGCTGGATCTTCTGGAGCTTCAGGCCGCTCGGCAGGCCGCCGACCTCCCGGTCGAAGTCGGTCTTCTTGCGCACCAGCCCCTCCAGCCCGGGGATGTCCTCACCCGGTACCTGGTCCGCACGCACCCGGACGGTGTGGCCGTCGACCAGGGTGACGGTGGAGAGCACGCTGCGCGAGATCGGGCGGCCGAGGACATCGACCGTGCCGGTCACCTTCACCTTGTTCTTGCCGCCGTACTCGACGACGACGCCGTCGCTGGCGGCCTTGGTGAGGTCTTCGTACGAGATGACGGCAGTGCCCGTGGCGCGGGCGGCGGTGGCGCTGGAGTAGCCCTCGGACAGCTTCACCTCGTGCAGCGCGGCGTCCATCCTGCTGATCCGGAGCCTGCGGCCGTTGGCGTCGGTCTCGATGCCGGTGATCTCCACGTCGACCTCGTCGAGCTGATCCCCGGCGACCTGCGTCAGGAACGGGAATCCCTTGATGGAGACGTCCGTCGAACCGATCGTGGCACCGGTGACCCGGATCCGTCCCTCGGCCTCCGACTCGGCGAAGTACACCGCTGCCCGGTCCACGGCGACGAAGATCCCGCCCAGAACCACCACGATGACCAGCAGTATTCGCAGTGCACGCATGCCCGCTCTTTCCCCCACCCTGCAATCCGGCCGGACCCCTGGCGCCCCGCACGTCCGTCGGACATGCACGGCGCCCCGGGTGATCGACGAGCGGGCACCCCTCTTCGGTTCCCGGGGCGGCCGGTCCGGCGCTACGAGAGCGCGCGGCCGAGCAGGTACACGGCGGGCGCGGCGGCGGTGAGCGGCAGCGCCACACCGGCGGTCATGTGGACGAAGCGCGACGGATAGTCGTAGCTCGCCACCCGCAGCCCGATCAGGGCGCAGACTCCCGCCACGAGGCCGAGCAGCGCACCCTTCGCGCCCAGATCGGTCAGCACCCCGGCCACGGCGCCACCGCCCGCGGCGGCCAGCAGCGCCACCGCGACCGAGGCCGGTCCGGGCAGCGGCAGCGCCCGGACGAGCGCGGCGACCGCGACGGCCACCGCGCCCACCGTCACCGCGTCCGGGACCGCCGCGAGGTGTCCGGCGGCCAGGACCGAGAGCGCGGCCGAGGCGATCGTGGCCATCAGGCCCTGCATCCGCTCGTCGGCGCTCGCGTGGCTGCGCAGCTGGAGGACCACGGTGAGCAGCACCCAGACGCCGAGGGTGCCGAGGATGGCGGCCGGTCCGTTCTCCCGGCCCGCGGCGAGCAGCGCGATGTCGGCGACCAGGCCGCCCGCGAACGCGAGCGCGATGCCCTGCCGGGCCGGCCACATGCCGTTGAGCCGGAACCAGCCGGCCGCGGTCACGGCCTGGAGCAGCACCAGCGGTACGACGAGGGCGTACTGCCCGATCGCGGCGCCCAGGGCGAGCAGCAGCCCGAGCCCGGCGGTGAGCGCGGCCGGCTGCATGCCCGGCGCGATGATGGGCGAGCGGCCCTCGGCACGGGCTCGCTGGGCACCGGTGACGCGGCTGTTGCCCAGGGTGGTGGGGGCGCTGTAGCCGGCCGCGTCGTGCCCGGCGGCGGGAGCGGAAGCAGGGGCGGGCGCGGCTTCGGCCGGTGCCTCGGGCGGGAGCGGATGCCCGCCCGTGGCGCCCAGCGGCGGCAGATAGGTGGTCTCGGCGGCGGCCGGAACGGGCTGCTGCACGGGCTCCTGCTGCACAGGCTGGGCCGGCTGGGCGGAGTGGATCACCGGCTGGTACTGGGTGTCCCAGGTCTGGCCCTCCCACGTCTGCGCGACGCCGGGGTCCTGCGGACCGTGCGCGGCAGGTGCGGCGGGCTCCTGCGGATACCCGGCCGACCACGCCTGCCCGGGGTTCGCCCGGGGCGCCTGGTTCGGGTCGTACTGGTTCTCCGCCTGCGGCTGCGGCTGCGGCTGCTGGCCGTACGGCTGCTGCGCGCCGTAGGACTGGTGGCCGTAGCCCTGATCACCGTACGACTGACCGCCGTACGCCTGGCCGCCGTACGCCTGATCACCGTAGGACTGCGCACCGTACGCCTGATCGCCGTAGGACTGCGCACCGTACGCCTGATCGCCGTAGGACTGATCGCCGTACGACTGCGGCTGTGGCTGCGGGTGCCGGCCGTGCGACGGGTCGTGGCCGGGGACGTGCCCGTAACCCTGGTCCTGTCCGTACGGATGCTGCTGATCGTTGCTGCTCATGTTCTGCGGTTCACCCTCCTGCGAACGGCGGGAGCACCTCGACCGTGCCGCCCTCGGCAAGGCGTACGGTCTCATGGCCGCGGGTGCCCACGGGGTCACCGTCGATGAGGAACGAGCACCTTTGCAGCACTCGGGTGAGCTCTCCGGGGTGCCGTTCACGCACCGCGTCGAGCGCCTCGGCGAGGGTCGCAGCCATGTACGGCTCCTCCGCGGTCCCGGCCGCGGCCTTGGCGGCGGCCCAGTAGCGGATGGTTACCGCAGGCATGGCGCCACTCCTCTCGTCTCTCGTCAGCTGTCCATCATCGGTCACCGCGCCACCGCCCAGTCGGCGATGCGGGTGAGCAAGGTCTCGTCCGCGGCGTTCTCCGCGTGCCCCATCCCGCGCTCCAGCCACAGCTCGGCGCCCTCGCCCGCCGCGTCGGCCAGCGCGCGCGGGTGGTCCAGCGGGAAGTACGGGTCCCGGTCGCCGTGCACGATCAGCAGCGGCGCCGGGGCGATCAGAGCGGCGGCCTCGACCGGCGGGAGCGGCACGGGGTCCCATTCCTCGCGGTCGATCCGGGTGTGCAGGCCGTAGCGGCCGACCAGCCGGCCCAGGGGCCGGGTGACCACCCAGTGCAGCCGACGCATCGGGGCCGTGCCCCGGTAGTACCAGCGGGCGGGGGCGCTCACGGCCACCACCGCATCCGCGTGCGCCCCCGCACGCGCTCCGGTGCGCCCCTCGCGCTCCAGGACGTCACCGGCTCCCGCGTCGCCGTCCGGCCGGCCCGCGTACAGCGCACCGTGCCGCAGCACCACCGAACCGCCCATGGAGAACCCGACGGTCACCACCCGGCGGTGTCCGAGCGACCGCGCCCACTCCACCGCCGCCGCCAGATCCAGCACCTCGCGGTCACCCACCGTCGACCGCCCGCCGGAGCCGCCGTGCCCCCGGAACGAGAAGGTGACCACGGCCGCACGCCCGGCGAACACCGCGGCGGCACGCCGCACCGCGGGCCGGTCCACCGAACCGGTGAAACCGTGCGCGAGCACGATCGCAGTACCGTCGAAGGATGATTCCGCAACGACCCCGGCACCTGCCGTGCACGGCTCGTACACCGCCTCGATACGCACCCCGTCATCGGCACGCAATGTCGTGCGCAGGGAACCGGGCGTGATCGAGGGAACAGTGGAACTCCGAATTCGCCCCTCGGACACAGAACTCATGTGGGCTATTGTGCTGGGAAGAGGATCCGGGCAGAGCAGCCCCCGGGTCCTTTTGTGCTTTCCAGGCGTTGTTACGGCGACGTTTCCACAAGCTCAGCGGCCCCGGGGCGCGGGACCGCAGCCGTGGGACCAGCACGAAAACGTACGAAGAAGTGCCGCATACTCCCCCGGGCCCGGCCCGGGAGTGCCCCTCTCGCAGGGAACGAGGAGGACCGACGTAATGGGCGAGCGAACCGTGCACGATCATCGACCGACGACCCAGGCAGGTGGGCGGCGATGAGTTCACTGCTGCTCCTGACGAATGCCCTTCAACCGTCGACGGAGGTGCTCCCCGCCCTCGGACTCCTGCTCCACAGCGTGCGGGTGGCACCGGCCGAAGGCCCCGCTCTCGTCGACACCCCCGGTGCCGACGTCATCCTGATCGACGGCCGCCGCGACCTCCCCCAGGTGCGGTCGCTCTGCCAGCTGCTGCGGTCCACCGGACCGGGCTGTCCGCTGATCCTCGTCGTGACGGAGGGCGGCCTCGCGGCCGTCACCGCCGACTGGGGCATCGACGACGTGCTGCTGGACACGGCGGGACCGGCCGAGGTGGAGGCCCGGCTGCGGCTGGCCACCGGACGGCAGCAGATCAGCTCCGACGACTCCCCGATGGAGATCCGCAACGGCGACCTCTCGGTCGACGAGGCCACTTACAGCGCGAAATTGAAGGGCCGGGTCCTGGACCTGACCTTCAAGGAATTCGAACTGCTCAAGTACCTGGCGCAGCACCCGGGACGGGTCTTCACCCGCGCCCAGCTGCTCCAGGAGGTCTGGGGCTACGACTACTTCGGCGGTACGCGGACGGTCGACGTCCATGTGCGGCGGCTGCGCGCCAAGCTCGGCCCCGAGCACGAGTCGCTGATCGGCACGGTCCGCAATGTCGGCTACCGCTTCGTGGTGCCCGAGAAGGTGGAGCGCGCGGCCGAGGAGGCCAAGGACCGGGCCGCGACGAAGGCGGCCGCAGAACCCCTGACCCGTTCGGAGCAGTCGCGGGCTGCCGCGATGAAGGAAGAAGCCCCGGTCCGGCCTGCCGGGAGGTAGGTATATCCGCGTAGACTGCCGCGCGTGGCCAAGGTGACGCGGGACGATGTGGCGAGACTGGCGGGGACGTCGACCGCGGTCGTCAGCTACGTCATCAACAACGGACCGAGGCCGGTCGCCCCGGCCACGCGCGAGCGGGTGCTCGCCGCGATCAAGGAGCTGGGCTACCGGCCGGACCGGGTTGCCCAGGCGATGGCGTCGCGGCGGACCGATCTCATAGGGATGATCGTGCCGGACGCCCGGCAGCCGTTCTTCGCCGAGATGGCGCACGCGGTCGAACAGGCCGCCGCCGAGCGCGGAAAAATGGTGCTCGTCGGCAACTCCGACTACCGCGACGAGCGCGAGGTCCACTATCTGCGGGCCTTCCTCGGCATGCGGGTCTCCGGCCTGATCCTGGTCAGTCAGGGCCCCAGTGAGCGGGCGGCGGCCGAGATAGAGGCGTGGGACGCGCGGGTCGTGCTGCTGCACGAGCGGCCGGAGGCGATCGACGACGTCGCGGTCGTCACCGACGACGTCGGCGGCGCCCAGCTCGCCACCCGGCACCTGCTGGAGCACGGCAACGAGTACGTGGCGTGTCTGGGCGGCGTGGAGTCCACCCCGGCGGTCGGTGACCCGGTCGCCGACCACGTCGAGGGCTGGCGCCGGGCGATGCACGAGTCGGGGCGCTCGACGGAGGGCCGGCTCTTCCAGGCCCCGTACAACCGTTACGACGCCTACCAGGTGGCGCTGAAGCTGCTCGCCGGGCCGGACCGGCCGCCGGCGATCTTCTGCTCTACGGACGACCAGGCGATCGGGGTGCTGCGGGCCGCGCGCGAGCTGCGCATCGATGTGCCCGGGGAGCTCGCGGTGGCGGGCTTCGACGACGTGAAGGAAGCCGGGCTGACCGATCCGCCGCTGACGACGGTCTCCTCCGACCGCCCGGCGATGGCGCGGGCCGCGGTGGACCTGGTGCTCGACGACTCGTTGCGGGTGTCGGGGTCGCGGCGGGAGCGGCTGAAGCAGTTCCCGTCGGCGCTGGTGGTGCGGCGCTCGTGCGGCTGCGGGGAGCCGACGGTCAGGTAGCGGGCGGACCACCCCCCGGACCGGCCGCCGGGCCGCGCCCCCACCGGACCGGGGCCGCCTCCTTATATCGGGCATACGAGCTTCTGCCCGGCTTCTCAGCGCGTGCTCAGGCTTCTCTCATCTTCGCCCGACACGCTCATATGCATGACAGAGAGCCAGCGCCCGAGCGGCGAGTACCCGATGTACCCCTCGTACGGCAACGGCGACGCGGCCTACCCGCCGCCGCCGTCATACCAGCCCGCGCAGCCGATCGCGACGGGTCCCGGAACCACCGTGTGGCCCAGCGGGAACGGCGGCAGCGGCAACGACGGCAACGGGGTCGGCGGACCGGACTTCCCGCCGCCCGCCCCCCAGGAACCGGCCGCGCCCCGGAACCGGGCCAGGCGGCCGGTCGCCCTCCTCGCGGCCGTGGCGATCGCGGCGGCGATCGTCGGCGGCGGCACCGCCACCGTCATCGAGCAGCTCACCGGCGACAGCTCGAACAGCGCGAGCAGCGTCATCCCCGGGACCACCGTCTCGCAGAGCAGCAAGGGCACCGTCTCCGGTGTCGCCAAGGCCGTCTCGCCGATGATCGTCGAGATCAACGCGACCTCGACGGCGGGCGAGTCCACCGGCTCCGGCGTGGTCATCACGTCCGACGGCGAGGTCGTCACCAACAACCACGTCATCTCCGGCGCCTCGTCGATCAAGGTGACGCTCAGCACCGGCAAGACGTACACCGCCGACGTCGTCGGCACCGACCCCGACAAGGACCTCGCGCTGATCAAGCTCCGGGGCGCGAGCGGGCTGAAGACGGCCACGCTGGGCGACTCCTCGCAGGTCGCGGTCGGCGACCAGGTCGTGGCGATCGGCTCGCCCGAGGGCCTCACCGGCACCGTCACCAGCGGCATCGTCTCCGCCCTCGACCGCGATGTCACCGTCGCCAAGGAGGACGGCAACGGCCAGGGCCAGAACGGGCAGGGCGGACAGGGCGGCGCCGAGCAGTGGCCGTTCGAGTTCGGCGGCCGGCAGTTCAACGGCGACACCGGTGAATCCACCACCACGTACAAGGCCATCCAGACCGACGCCTCGCTCAACCCCGGCAACTCCGGCGGCGCGCTCATCAACATGAACGGCGAGATCATCGGCATCAACTCCGCGATGTACTCGGCGAGTTCGTCCGGCGGATCCAGCAGTTCGAGCGCCGGCAGCGTGGGCCTCGGCTTCGCCATCCCGGTCAACACGCTCAAGGCCGACCTCGACACCCTGCGGGCCGGCAACGGCTCCTGAGACTCCTGAAACTCCAGAGGAGACCGACACATGCACCACCCCTCCCACACCCCCACCGGCCCGGCCGACCTGGCCCTGCCCCTCGCGCTCGTGAGCGAACAGGCCACGCACGGTACGGACCGCGCTCCGGAGGTCGGTACCACCGCTGCCCGCAAGCGCCGGGCCGCACGACGACGCGCCGCGGCCGTGCGAGGCTGAGAGCACAACGCCCCGGAACGCCCGGGGACGCACGGCACGAGAAGAGGACGACGAGCGATGAGCCCCGCCGAAGACGATCCGCAGCGCATCCTGATCGTCGACGACGAGCCCGCCGTGCGCGAGGCCCTGCAGCGCAGCCTCGCGTTCGAGGGCTACGGCACCGAGGTGGCCGTCGACGGCCTCGACGCCCTCGCCAAGGCGGATTCGTACGCCCCCGACCTCATCGTCCTCGACATCCAGATGCCCCGGATGGACGGCCTGACCGCCGCCCGCCGGCTCCGCTCCGCGGGCACCACCACGCCGATCCTGATGCTCACCGCCCGCGACACCGTCGGCGACCGGGTCACCGGCCTCGACGCGGGCGCCGACGACTACCTGGTCAAGCCCTTCGAGCTGGACGAGCTGTTCGCCCGCATCCGGGCCCTGCTGCGCCGCAGCTCGTACGCGGCCTCGGCGGGCGGCGCGGTCCCCGCCGACGACGAGCTGGCCTTCGCGGACCTGCGGATGAACCTCGCCACCCGCGAGGTCACCCGGGGCACCCGCCGGGTCGAGCTGACCCGTACCGAGTTCACCCTGCTGGAGATGTTCCTGGCCCACCCGCGCCAGGTGCTGACCCGCGAGCAGATCCTCAAGGCGGTGTGGGGCTTCGACTTCGAGCCGAGTTCCAACTCACTGGACGTGTACGTGATGTACCTGCGCCGCAAGACGGAGGCGGGCGGCGAGCCGCGCCTCGTACACACCGTGCGGGGTGTCGGCTACGCGCTCCGCTCCGGCGGCGGTGACGGATGACCGGCCCCCTGCGCCGGCTCCGCGCCCTGCCGCTGCGGTCCCGGCTCGCGCTGTTGGTGGCGACGGCGGTGGCGATCGCGGTCGCGGCGGTCGCGGCGGGCTGCTGGTTCGCGACGAAGGCGCAGCTGGAGAGCCAGATGGATTCCTCACTGCGCAATGTCAAGGTCAGCGACGAATACATGCAGAAGCTGTTCATCGCCTGCACCCGTCCCGACCGGGCGACCGTCCCGCCGATCGGGGGGTACACCGTGCAGCTCGTCACCGTGTCCGGGAGCACCTGCACCTCCGCCGGGGCCTCGCCGATCGACGTGACGGCCGCCGACATCGCCGTGGCCGCCGGTGTGCGGGACGACGTCCTGCACACGGCCAGCACGAAGAGCGGCAAGAAGATGCGCGTGCACACCTACGCGTACGAGACCCACAACCCGGCGCCCGGCCTGGTCCCGGGAAGCTTCGCGGTCTCCGTCGCCCGTCCGATGAGCGAGATCGACGACCCGCTCTCCACCCTCGCCTGGATGCTCCTGGCCGTCTCCGGCATCGGCGTCATCGGTGCGGGCGCGGCCGGTCTCTGGGTCGCCCGCACCGGACTGCGCCCCGTCGACGAGCTCACCGAGGCCGTCGAGCACGTCGCCCGCACCGAGGACCTCACCGTCCGTATCCCGGTCGACGGCGAGGACGAGATCGCCCGGCTGTCCCGCTCCTTCAACTCGATGACCGCGTCCCTGGCCAGCTCCCGCGACCGCCAGGCCCAGCTGATCGCGGATGCCGGCCACGAGCTGCGGACCCCGCTGACGTCGCTGCGCACCAACGTCGAACTCCTCGCCCGCAGCGAGGACACCGGCCGCCCCATCCCGCCCGACGACCGCAAGGCCCTGATGAAGTCGGTCAAGGCCCAGATGACCGAGCTGGCCTCGCTCATCGGCGACCTCCAGGAACTGGCCCGCCCCGACGCCCCCACCCCTGGCCCGCTCCAGGTCGTCGCGCTGCACGACATCGCGGACACCGCCCTGGAACGCGCCCGGCTGCGCGGCCCCGAGCTGACCATCCGGGCGGACCTGACCCCCTGGTACGTACGGGCCGAGCCCGCCGCACTGGAGAGGGCGGTGGTCAACGTCCTGGACAACGCGGTCAAGTTCAGCCCGTCCCGCGGCGCGATCGAGGTCGCCCTGCGCGACGGCGAGCTGACCGTACGGGACCAGGGCCCCGGCATCCCCGCCGACGAACTCCCCCACGTCTTCGAACGCTTCTGGCGCTCCCCGTCCGCCCGCCAGCTCCCCGGCTCGGGCCTGGGCCTGTCGATCGTCGCCCGCACGGTCCAGCAGTCGGGCGGCGAGATCACCCTCAGCCCGGCGACGGACGGCCCGGGCACGATCGCCTCGATCCGGCTGCCGGGGGCGCCGCAACCACCGCCGGGGCTGTGAGCGCGGGGCGCGTCGAGGGGCCGCGCGGAGTCAGAGGCGGCGCCGGAACTCGGCAGCGAACTGCGGGGCGCCTCCCGCGTCCAACCAGTCCAGCAGCCCGTGCAGATCGCGGGGCTCCCGCCGGTAGGAGCCGGCCTGTGAGCGCAGCACGGAGTTCATCTCCACCGGGGCGAGATCGAGCATGTCCAACAGAAAGTCGTCGGGGCGCATCACCTCGATCTCGTACGGATTCGAAGCCTCGGCCGGGAAGTCCTTCACGTTCAGCGTGACGACGGCAAGCGCCTGACCCGGACCGCTGCCGCCAGCACATGACGGTCCTTGGGGTCGTTCGCCATGGCGGGTATGAGTGCCTCGTGCCCCGACACAAGGCTGTCGGGGCCCGTCATCGCTTCGACGATTCCCTTGGCCTTCAAGGCCCCGATACGCTCGCCGACGTTCCTGGTCAGTTCGTCCAGGATGTCGGTGGACCAGAGCGGTTCGTAGAGCTCGGCCTCGGCGAGTCTCAGCAATGTGTCCCCTGAGGTAGTTCGGGAAGAGGACACAGGTGTCCAGGACGACGCGCTGCACATCGCTCCAGTCGGCTCGGGCGGATTCAACTGATCAGTTGTCGTAGAGACCGGCGTCCTCGGTCAGTCCGACCGGTTCGACCAGTCCTCGGCGACGCTGCGAGCATCTCTTCTCCTTGTAGTCGAGAACGTCGGCCAAGAGCACTCTGCGGTGCCTTCCCGGCCGCGAGAAGGGGATCCCGCCCTCATCGAGGATCTTGACGAACGTCGGCCGACTGACCCCCAGGAGATCGGCGGCCTCTTGCGTGGTCAGTGTGGTGTTCACCGGTGCGACCGTCACGGCCTTGCCCTCCGAGAGGGCCCGCACCACCACCATCAGCGCCTCGTAGACCTCCGGGGGCAGCGTGCGCGTGGCGCCGTCGGGGCCGCGCAGCAGGGCCGGCTCCACAGCTTGCGGGGTCCGGTCCAGGAAGGCGCAGAGCTCAGCGATCTCCGCGCGATGCTCGGGCAGCAGAGTGCGGTCTTCAGTAGTGCCGTGCATGGCTCTGTCTCCTTTGAGAGTAGACCCAACATCGCGCAATTCGAAAGAAACGCAAGCGCCGTGCCAGTCAGGACTCAGCCCCCGGGCCCAGCCCCCCAGCTTGCGCATAATCAGGGCAGGAGGAGGTCGACGAGCTGCCCCGACGCCTGATGGGCGTGCAGCCAGGCCGCGATCGGGGCCAGCCGGGCTTCCTGGGCGCCCCGGAGTCGACGGGCGTGTGCGGCGATCTCGCGGTCCGCGGTGACGGAGTGCATCAGCCGTGCCGCGTCCGGGTGGAGCTGGGCGAAGCGGAAGTACGGCGACATGTACAACTCCGGACAGCCGAACACCATCACCATCTCCCGGGCCGGTGTGGTGCCTGTCCGACTACCTCTACAACCAGTGCCCGTACGAGGGAAAGGTGACCTCCACGGCGAGTGGCGGAAACCGTATCAACGTGGGCACCGCCAAGCTCGTCGGCCCCGGCGTCCCCTACTGCTACCCGAGTCTCGACCCGTCGTACTTCGTCATCAACGGCAGCGGTATCAAGCACTACGTGAATTCCGCCGGCGCCGGCTACTACTACAAACGGGCCCGAGGCCGGCGGCCGCGGAGGCCGACCAGGCCACGGCGGGGCCCGCGACGGGGCCCTCAGACCCCCGGATTGTGCCGGATCAGCGATTCCACCAGGCCCGACCGGGTGGCGGGGAAGTCCAGCGGGACGATCCCGAGCCCGGTCCAGCCCGCCGCCTCCGAGCCGTCCAGGAACGACTGCACCTGCGGGTTGAGCCGGTCCGCGTTCCAGCGCGGCGGCATCAGGGCGGCGGTGCTGACGTAGTTCATGTACAGCTTCCCGGGCTGCTGGGCTGCCTTGCGGAACTGGGCCTCGATCTTGGAGTACTTGGCGAACGGCTCCGCCATGTAGTCGTCCTGGATGTCGAAGAGCCCCGAGTCGGCGTACCGGACACCGGGCAGCCCGCCGTTGTCGGCCAGCAGCACGACCTTGCCGCGCGCCTGACCCAGCGAGGGCAGCGCCGGATCGATACGGAACAGCGGCCGCCAGCCCCGGTTGTCGAGGTAGTCGTCGAAGATCGCCCGGAACGTCGCGTCGCTCTCCTCCGAGTACTCCTGCTTGACCCGCATCAGCACGGTCTCGGTGGGGTGGGCCGCCAGGAAGTCCCAGCAGGCGCCCAGCACATCGCCGAACATCAGGTTCTGGTACGAGGCCCCGTGATGGATCGCGAACGAGCCGCCGGTGGCCCGGCACCGCACGTCCAGGAAACGGATGCCGCTGTTCAGCTGCTCAGCGATCGTGGTGTTCTGGCACTCGGTCCAGGGTCCGCCGTAGCGGGCGCCGGAGTCGTGCGAGCCGGGGATCGTGAGGCGCTGCAGCCCGGTGGCGTCGGGGACGGCGCCCATCCAGTCCTGGGTACTGAGGACTTGGCGGTCGGCTGCACCTGCGGATCCCGCACCGATCAGGACGGTGGCGGTGGCGGCGAGCGCGCCGGCCAGGAAGTTCCGGCGAGTGGCGGTGTACGGGCTCATGCGGGAAGTGCCTCCGTCTGCCGTGGGGGGTCAACCCAGGGATTATGGCGGGTGCACGTCACGACGGGAACAGGTCCGACGGCCGTCCCGGGACCGGCAGGTCCATAGGGCTACAGGGGTGGCAGCGATCACCATGCCCCTTCCAGCAGTACCAGGAAGTTCGAACGTGACGGTTGGCCCCTGATGTGTCACGTTCTTTTGCAGGGGGGTGTCAGCGGACGACGTGTGCGATCCGGCACCGTGGGCTCGGGCGAGGGTCGAGCCGGACGGCGCTGCTCGCGCTCGGCGGGCCGGAGGTGCCCTGGCTGGTGCGGGACGGCTCGGCGGAGGACGCCGACCTGGTGGCGGAGTGGCGGAGTGGCGGATCCTGGAACCCGCGTGGCGGACCTTCTTCCTGCGCACGCAGGTGCGTGAACTCCTCCAGGTCCGCCTGCGGTTGGCCCCCGACAGGCACGAGGTCCGCGCCGTGGACCGGATGTGGCAGGTCACCTGGGCGGGAGACACCCCCGTTATCTTTTTCGCGGTCCTGCAAGAGGGCCGCTGGCCTCCGGGCCCGGCATGACTGTGTCCCCCTGTCGACGGGATGACCTGGGGGGTGGTGTCACCGAGTCCGGGGGTGTTCGTCGGAGACGCTGATCAGAGGTCCGGCCACCGCCCGGTCCGGCGCAACGCCGGACGGTTCGCGGGCGGCAGGTCTGCATAACGTGGATGCGCGAGCACGACACCCGAGCCGAGGCCGGCACCGCCAACACCCCCGAAAGGGCACGATGTTCGAGATCGAAGACGTGGGTGTGTTCCTCGGCCTGGACGTCGGAAAGTCCGCTCACCACGGCCACGGGCTGACCCCAGCCGGGAAGAAGGTCTTCGACAAGCCGCTGCCCAACAGCGAGCCGAAGCTGCGGGCCGTGTTCGAGAAGCTGACCGCGAAGTTCGGCACCGTCCTGGTCATCGTGGACCAGCCCGCCTCCATCGGCGCCCTGCCGTTGACCGTCGCCCGCGACGCCGGCTGCCGCGTCGCCTACCTGCCCGGCCTGGCCATGCGCCGGATCGCCGACCTCTACCCCGGCGAGGCCAAGACCGACGCGAAGGACGCGGCCGTGATCGCGGACGCCGCACGGACGATGCCGCACACCCTGCGCTCGCTGGAACTCACCGACGAGATCACCGCAGAGCTGACCGTGCTGACCGGCTTCGACCAGGACCTCGCCGCCGAGGCCACCCGCACCTCCAACCGGATACGCGGCCTGCTCACCCAGTTCCACCCCAGCCTGGAACGCGTCCTCGGCCCCCGCCTCGACCACCAGGCCGTGACCTGGCTGCTGGAACGCTACGGATCCCCGGCCGCCCTGCGCAAAGCCGGACGCCGCAGACTCGTGGAGCTGATCCGCCCGAAGGCCCCGCGCATGGCCACCCGGCTGATCGACGAGGTCTTCGACGCCCTGGACGAGCAGACCGTCGTCGTCCCCGGGACCGGCACCCTGGACATCGTGATCCCTTCCCTGGCCGGCCAGCTCACCGCCGTCCACACCCAGCGCCGGGCGATGGAAGCCCAGATCAACAGCCTGCTGGAGGCCCACCCTCTTTCCAAGGTCCTGACGTCGATGCCCGGCGTCGGTGTCAGGACCGCCGCAGTCCTGCTGGTCACCGTCGGCGACGGCACCAGCTTCCCGAGCGCCGCCCACCTGGCCTCCTACGCCGGACTCGCCCCGACCACGAAGTCGTCGGGCACCTCGATCCACGGCGAACACGCGCCCCGAGGCGGCAACCGCCAGCTCAAACGCGCCATGTTCCTCTCCGCCTTCGCCTGCATGAACGCCGACCCCGCCTCCCGCACCTACTACGACAAGCAACGCGCCCGCGGCAAAACCCACACCCAGGCCCTCCTCCGCCTCGCCCGCCAACGCATCAGCGTTCTGTTCGCCATGCTCCGCGACGGCACCTTCTACGAGTCACGAGTCCCCGAAACAGCTACCGCATGACCGGCCTCGGACTTGCGTAGCTGAACCAAACGGCCTCACAGGCAGTCGCATCCTGTGGAGTAGAGCAGCAGGAAGAGGGCCGTCATGGCGGTCACGGTGAACCCGACAGCGGTCAGGGCGGCGAGGCCCCGACGGCGCCCCTTCGCGGGGGTGCGGAAGGTCTGCCAGGCGCCGTGGGCGAGGAGGAGACTGAGCAGCCCAGCCCCCGCGATGGTGAAGCGCGGGCTGAGGGACCAGCTCAGGTAGGCGATCAGAGCCAGGCAGCCGAGCAGGGCACAGGCGAGCAGGCTGAGGATCACCTCGGCGACGGCTTCTCCCACCGTCTCGACCAGGAACTCGCCGACGCCTTTCGCTGCCCTGCGGACCCCCATGACGCTCCTCCCCCTTGCGTCGATGGCCCCGAGCGGGGCCTGGTATGGAGGACCCCCGCCGAGCCGGAATGGTTGCCGGGGTGCTCAAGAGTCGCCGACTGCGGCACACGGTCACACCTTGACGAAGGACATAGAGGCACCCCCCGTTATCTTTTTCGCGGTCCTGCAAGAGGGCCGCTGGCCTCCGGGCCCGGCATGACTGTGTCCCCCTGTCGACGGGATGACCTGGGGGGTGGTGTCACCGAGTCCGGGGGTGTTCGTCGGAGACGCTGATCAGAGGTCCGGCCACCGCCCGGTCCGGCGCAACGCCGGACGGTTCGCGGGCGGCAGGTCTGCATAACGTGGATGCGCGAGCACGACACCCGAGCCGAGGCCGGCACCGCCAACACCCCCGAAAGGGCACGATGTTCGAGATCGAAGACGTGGGTGTGTTCCTCGGCCTGGACGTCGGAAAGTCCGCTCACCACGGCCACGGGCTGACCCCAGCCGGGAAGAAGGTCTTCGACAAGCCGCTGCCCAACAGCGAGCCGAAGCTGCGGGCCGTGTTCGAGAAGCTGACCGCGAAGTTCGGCACCGTCCTGGTCATCGTGGACCAGCCCGCCTCCATCGGCGCCCTGCCGTTGACCGTCGCCCGCGACGCCGGCTGCCGCGTCGCCTACCTGCCCGGCCTGGCCATGCGCCGGATCGCCGACCTCTACCCCGGCGAGGCCAAGACCGACGCGAAGGACGCGGCCGTGATCGCGGACGCCGCACGGACGATGCCGCACACCCTGCGCTCGCTGGAACTCACCGACGAGATCACCGCAGAGCTGACCGTGCTGACCGGCTTCGACCAGGACCTCGCCGCCGAGGCCACCCGCACCTCCAACCGGATACGCGGCCTGCTCACCCAGTTCCACCCCAGCCTGGAACGCGTCCTCGGCCCCCGCCTCGACCACCAGGCCGTGACCTGGCTGCTGGAACGCTACGGATCCCCGGCCGCCCTGCGCAAAGCCGGACGCCGCAGACTCGTGGAGCTGATCCGCCCGAAGGCCCCGCGCATGGCCACCCGGCTGATCGACGAGGTCTTCGACGCCCTGGACGAGCAGACCGTCGTCGTCCCCGGGACCGGCACCCTGGACATCGTGATCCCTTCCCTGGCCGGCCAGCTCACCGCCGTCCACACCCAGCGCCGGGCGATGGAAGCCCAGATCAACAGCCTGCTGGAGGCCCACCCTCTTTCCAAGGTCCTGACGTCGATGCCCGGCGTCGGTGTCAGGACCGCCGCAGTCCTGCTGGTCACCGTCGGCGACGGCACCAGCTTCCCGAGCGCCGCCCACCTGGCCTCCTACGCCGGACTCGCCCCGACCACGAAGTCGTCGGGCACCTCGATCCACGGCGAACACGCGCCCCGAGGCGGCAACCGCCAGCTCAAACGCGCCATGTTCCTCTCCGCCTTCGCCTGCATGAACGCCGACCCCGCCTCCCGCACCTACTACGACAAGCAACGCGCCCGCGGCAAAACCCACACCCAGGCCCTCCTCCGCCTCGCCCGCCAACGCATCAGCGTTCTGTTCGCCATGCTCCGCGACGGCACCTTCTACGAGTCACGAGTCCCCGAAACAGCTACCGCATGACCGGCCTCGGACTTGCGTAGCTGAACCAAACGGCCTCACAGGCAGTCGCATCCTGTGGAGTAGAGCAGCAGGAAGAGGGCCGTCATGGCGGTCACGGTGAACCCGACAGCGGTCAGGGCGGCGAGGCCCCGACGGCGCCCCTTCGCGGGGGTGCGGAAGGTCTGCCAGGCGCCGTGGGCGAGGAGGAGACTGAGCAGCCCAGCCCCCGCGATGGTGAAGCGCGGGCTGAGGGACCAGCTCAGGTAGGCGATCAGAGCCAGGCAGCCGAGCAGGGCACAGGCGAGCAGGCTGAGGATCACCTCGGCGACGGCTTCTCCCACCGTCTCGACCAGGAACTCGCCGACGCCTTTCGCTGCCCTGCGGACCCCCATGACGCTCCTCCCCCTTGCGTCGATGGCCCCGAGCGGGGCCTGGTATGGAGGACCCCCGCCGAGCCGGAATGGTTGCCGGGGTGCTCAAGAGTCGCCGACTGCGGCACACGGTCACACCTTGACGAAGGACATAGAGGCACCCCCCCGCCTGGCGCTCTCCGCCGAGGCGGCGCGCGGCCAGGTGAGCGTGAGCACGAAGAGCTGGATGCTCGGGCGCGGGGAGGACGGCCCGACGCAGACGTTCGGCGTCGACACCTCGGACCTGAAGGACCCGGTGCGCGACGCGATGCTCACAGCGGGCTGGACGTGGCGCGGGGTGACGTTCAGGAAGCCCTGACGGCCTGCCGCCGCCGGGGCCGTCCAACGCAGAGGGCCAGGACTGGCCGGTCCTGGCCGCACGGGCGCGGACCCGGCGCTTGAAGTTCCTGTTGGTCGTCATCGTCCGGCCTTTCGCGCCCCGAACGGGAGCCCCCCAGCGACCACGCCCGAGACGGTCAGGACCTCGACGACGGCCTGAGACACAAGTCCCTTTGCCTCCGTGGGAGACCGTGCTGGGGACGGTCGGGGGAGGTGGGGCGTAGGCCACGCCGTGGCCATCGCGCCGCCGCGGTCCGGTGGCCGTCAATCCGCACGGGGACCGGCAGAACGCGGAAGGGCGGTGGGCCCGCCGGCCCACCGCCCCGCTCACCCGCGTACGGGAGTCGCTACTGGATGACCGTGATCCGGTCCGCCGCCGGCGGGGCCAGCGGGGTCTCGGCCGTGGAGTGGGCCGCCAGGTAGGCGTTGAACAGGTCCAGGTCGGAGGCGCCGACCAGCTTGTTCGTGCCCTGTCCGAGGGCCGCGAAGCCGTCCCCGCCGCCTGCCAGGAACTCGTTCATCGCGACGCGGTAGGTCTTGGCCGGGTCGATCACCTCACCGTTGAGCTTGATGGTGTCGGTGACCACGCGGGCCGCGCCCGTCTTCGTCATGTCCAGGGTGTACGTGAGGCCCTTGGAGACCTGGAGGATCTTCGGGCTGGCCTCGTTGGAACCGCTGACCTGCTGCTGGAGCGCGGCGACCAGCTGGGCGCCGGTCAGGTCGACGACGTTCATCATGTTGGTGAAGGGCTGCACGGTGAACGCCTCCCCGTACGTCACCACCCCGTCGGACTTGCCGTCGGCCGACGCGTACACCAGGTCCCCCCGGATGCCGCCCGGGTTCATGAGGGCGACGACCGCCCCGCCCTTGTCCGCCGGGGCCAGGCCCTCCAGCTGGGCGTCGGCGATCACGTCACCGAGCGGCTTCTCAAGGGCCTTGGAGCCGCGGCCGCCGATGTCGGCGGAGATGTAGCCCTGCGGCTTGTTCGCAATGGGCGCCGCGAGGGCGTTCCAGCGGGCGATCAGGGACTTCATGTCAGAGGCCCCGTGCTGGTCCCGGCTGACGATGTGGTTCGCCGACTTCGGGTTCGAGGCACCGGCCGACTCCACCGACGTACGGACGATGTCCTTGGTGCGGCGGTCGTAGGTGAGGGTCGTGTCCGTGTAGACCTTGCCGAACGACGACGCCGAGGTGACCAGGCGCGGGTTGCCCGCCGGGTCCGGGATCGTGCACACGTACGCCTGGTGGGTGTGGCCCGTGACCAGGGCGTCGACCTTGGGCGTGATGCCCTTGGCGATGTCGGTGATCGGCCCGGAGATGCCGTCACCGGCGCCGGAGCTGTCGCAGTCGTAGTTGTACGAGCTGGAGGCCGGGGCCCCGCCCTCGTGGATGAGCGCGACGATGGACTTGACGCCCTGCCGGTCCAGCTCCTTGGCGTACTTGTTGATCGTCTCGATCTCGTCGTGGAACTTCAGGCCCTTGACGCCGTTGGCCGTGACCACGTTCGGCGTGCCCTCCAGGGTCACCCCGATGAAGCCGATCCTGACGCCGTTCTTCTTCCACACCGTGTACGGCTTGAGGATCGGCTTGCCGGACTTCTCGTTCGTCACATTGGCGGCGAGGTAGGGGAAGTCGGCACCCTCGAACTTCTTGTTCTTCTCGTAGCACCCCTCGACCGGGTGGCAGCCGCCGTTCTGGAGGCGGGCCAGCTCGGTGGCGCCCTCGTCGAACTCGTGGTTGCCGACGCTCGTCACATCGAGGTCGATCTTGTTGAGCGCCTCGATGGTCGGCTCGTCGTGGAAGAGGCCGGACAGCAGCGGGCTCGCGCCCACCATGTCACCACCGGCCGCGGTGATCGAGTACGGGTGGCCCTTGCGCGCGGTGCGCAGCGAGGTCGCGAGGTACTCGACGCCACCGGCCCAAATCTCCTTGGTCGAGCCGTCGGGCTGCGTCTCGAAGACCTTGCCCGCCGTGCCGTCCGGCGGCTCCAGGTTCCCGTGCAGGTCGTTGAAGGACAGCAGCTGTACGTCGACGGTACGGCCCGGCTTGTGGTGGCCGTGCCCGTGGCCGTGGCGGTCCTGGGCGCCGGCCGGCATCGCGGCGACGAGCGCGCCCATGGTGGCGAGCCCGGCCGCGGCGGCGAGCACCCGCCGGGATGCGCGGTTCTTCTGCGGTGTCGCTGACATCGGTCCCCTTGTGAGTTCAGCGGGAGGTCGAAAGTGGTGACGAGTCTGGAGACTTCGTGCGCAGCCTAGGGTCAACGCGCGTAGCGCGACAGGTGTCCGGGGTTACGAACTGGTTGCCATGCGGTGAGGCACCGAGGTCGCCGCCGGCCGTCGGAACCTACGCGGGCTGCCCGACCGGGTGCGCGAGCCGCTGCCCGGCGCCGAAGATCTCTCCCGTATCGCCGACGGTGTGCTGAACACACCGCAGACCGCCGACTGAGTCCCGAAGCGCCCGCGCACCGCCCCGGTACGCTCCCCGCCCCCTTAGGCTCGTAGACATGACGACTGACGCACCCCTCCCCGCTCCCGGACGTGAGATCCGGACGCTCGACGAGCTCTCCCCCGAGCAGGCGGACGCCGTGTCCGATCTGCTCGCCGAGGCGGCCCGGTCCGACGGCAGGCAGGCCGTCTCCGAGCAGGGGCGGTTGCAGCTTCGGGGCGGGCAGCGGGCGGGGGTCCGGCACCTGCTGCTGACCAGCGGCCTGGTCCTGGTCGGGTACGCGCAGCTGGAGGACACCGACCCCGTCGAGGCTCCGGCCGCCGAGCTGGTCGTGCATCCGGCGTACCGGGGGCAGGGGCACGGGCGGGCGCTGGGCGCGGCGCTGCTCGCCGCGACCGGGAAGCGGCTGCGGGTGTGGGCGCACGGCGGGAAGTCCGCGGCGCGGCATCTCGCGCAGGTCCTCGGCCTCTCGCTCTTCCGCGAACTGCGTCAGCTGCGCCGTCCGTTGGCCCCGCTGGACATCGCGGAGCCGGTGCTGCCGCCCGGCGTCACCATCCGCACCTTCGTACCCGGCGAGGACGACGCCGCCTGGCTCGCGGTGAACCGTGCCGCCTTCGCCCACCACCCGGAGCAGGGCTCGCTGACCCAGCGCGACCTGGACGACCGCAAGGCGGAGCCGTGGTTCGACCCGAAGGGGTTCTTCCTGGCCGAGCGCGACGGCGAGCTGATCGGCTTCCACTGGACGAAGGTGCATGCCGAGGAACAGCTCGGTGAGGTGTACGTCGTCGGCATCCGGCCCGACGCGCAGGGCGGCGGGCTCGGCAAGGCGCTCACCGCGATCGGGCTGCGCCACCTGGCCGCCGAGGCACTGCCGACCGCGATGCTCTACGTGGACGCGGACAACAAGGCGGCGCTGGCCGTCTACGAGCGGATGGGCTTCGCGACGCACGAGGTGGACCTGATGTACCGCACGGAGTCCTGAGCGCGGAGTTCTGCGCACGGAGTTCTGCGTACGGAGTCCTGAGCCAGGGCCGGGAGCGGGTCAACTTCCCCGGGGGCGGCGTCGCTTGACGCCGCCCCTTTCTTACGCCACTCTTTCACTACTCAATTAGTGAAAGGGGTGAACATGGCAGAGTCCGCAGCAGTCGAGTACCGCATCGACCGGCGCAGCGGCGTCGCCACGTACCTCCAGATCGTCCAGCAGACCAAGCAGGCGCTCCGCCTCGGCCTGCTGGAGCCCGGCGACCGGCTGCCCACCGCGCGCGAGGTCGTCGAAGCCACCGCCATCAACCCGAACACCGTGCTCAAGGCCTACCGGGAGCTGGAGCGCGAGGGCCTGGTCGAGGCCCGGCGCGGGCTCGGCACCTTCGTCACCCGGACCCTCGGCGGCGCGGCGGCCGCCGACGACGCACCGCTGCGCGCCGAACTCGCCGACTGGACCCGCCGGGCCCGCGCGGCCGGGCTGGAGAAGGACGACGTGAGCGCGCTCTTCACCGCCGTACTGGACAGGACTTTCGAGGGGGATCAGGCCGGATGACAGGCGCTGCGATCGAGGCCATCGGCCTCGGCATGAAGTACCGGGGCAGAGGTAGGGGGTGGGCGCTGCGCGACTGCTCCTTCCGGCTGCCCGCCGGGCGGGTGTGCGCCCTCGTCGGGCCCAACGGCGCGGGCAAGTCCACCCTGCTGGCCCTCGCGGCCGGCTTCCTGCGGCCGTCGGAGGGGACGGTGCAGGTACTGGGCACGGCCCCCGGCCAGGCCCGTGCCCGGATGGCCTTCGTGGCCCAGGACAAGCCGCTGTACCCGCAGTTGACGGTCGCCGCGACGCTCTGGGCGGGCGCCGAGCTGAACCCCGCCACCTGGGACCAGGACACCGCCGAGCGCATCGCCGGGGAGCTCCCGCGCGACGCCCGGGTCCGGGACCTCTCCGGCGGCCAGCGCACCCGGCTCGCCCTGGCCCTCGCGCTGGGCAAGCGGCCCGAACTGCTGCTGCTGGACGAGCCGATGGCCGACCTCGACCCGCTCGCCCGCCATCAGCTGATGGGCGCCCTGATGGCGGAGGCCGCCGAGCACTCCACCACGATCGTGATGTCCTCGCACATCCTCACCGAGCTGGAGGGCGCCTGCGACTACCTCCTGCTCGTCGACGGCGGCCGGGTCCGCCTCGGCGGCGAGACGGAGGACCTCCTCGCCGCGCACACCCTGCTCACCGGCCCGGTACGGGACACCGCACCGCACACCGTCGTCGAGTCCCGCACCGCGGGACGGCTGCAGACCGCACTCGTACGGAGGCAGGGACCCGTGGACACAGACATCTGGCAGGCCACCGAGCCCTCGCTGGAGGAACTGCTGCTGGCGCATCTGCGGTCGCCGGAGGCCCCGGCGCTGCTGACGCCGAGCGCGGCGGCCGTCGAGGCCGGCCAGGAGGTGGCCGCCGTATGAGCGCGATCGCCCTGCGCGGCCCGAACCGCGTCGTCCTGGCTCAGCACCGGCAGGCCCTTCAGCTCCTGGGCGCGCTCCCCTTCCTGGCCGTCGTCGCGCTGGTCGGCACCTGGCTGTGGACCGACCATGTCGCGAACGCCTTCGCCGCGACGGGCTGCTCGGTCCGGCACACCCTGCCCGGCTGTGTCGACACGGTCAACGAATACCTCGACCGCCAGAACTGGATGAAGGATGTCCTCGACTGGTCCGGCCTGCTGATGATGGTCCTCCCCGCGTTCGTCGGCATCTTCGTGGCCGGCCCGGTGATCGCCCGCGAGATGGAGAGCGGCACATACAAGCTTGCGTGGTCCCAGTCCGTGACACCCACACGCTGGCTCGCCGCCAAACTCGCAGTACCCGCCGTCGCGACGCTGGCCTCCGTCTCCGTGCTGTCGGCCGCCTGCGCCTGGGCGCAGACACGGGAGAACGCGATACACCACCCGTCCGAGCGGTACTCCCGTGAGGTGTACGGCTCGATCGGGACCGTCCCCGTCGGCTACGCCCTGTGCATGCTGGCCCTCGGCGCACTCGCCGGGCTGCTGCTGCGGCGCACCGTCGCCGCGATGGTCGTGACCGTGATCGGATACGGCGCGCTGGTGGTGGCCCTGAACACCGTGCGCAACGGTCTGTGGCCCTCGCTGACGCACACGTTCAAGCCGTTCAGCGAATACCGGTTCCCCGACGGAGCCGTCGACACCGGAGAAGGCTGGGTGACCAGCAGCGGCGAACGGCTGCCCGCCGATGCATGCCTGAGCTGGCACAACGACCTCAAGCAGTGCCTGGCCGACAAGGACATCACCCTCCGCTACCTCGACTACCACCCCGCCTCGCACTTCTGGCCCCTCCAGCTCGTCGAGACCGGCATCCTGCTCGCCCTGGCCGCCCTGGCCGTCGCCCTCGCCTTCCGGGTGCTGCGCCGCCGGCACGGCTGACGTCCGAACCGGTTCCGGGCCCCTCCCCGGGCCCGGAACCGGTTCGTATGACCAATCCGCGCACGCGACACCGCTTCCTGCACGTCATGTCGCCGTTACCAGCCATTCAGAAGCGCTTGCCACCCTTTCAGGATGCAGCCAGCCGTGCCGACCCCCCGCAACGGGAGAAAACCCGGCGGAGACCGCACGAACGACGTCAACCGCGCGTTCCCCGCGATCTCCGCACCCTCCGGCGCGCCTACTGAGCCATCCGCGCGGAAGAATAGGGCCATGAGCCAGCAGCCCAGCTCCGAGGTACCGGTCCAGGCCACCGTGCAGCCGTCGGTCGGCTCACTCGCCGCGCACCGGCCGCACGCCGTCGCCACCGCCGCCTCCAACGGCGCCGCGCTGTCCACCGCCGCCGATCTGGATCCCGACATCGACGCCGACGTCGACGCGTACGAACCCGATGTCGACGGCAACGAGCTGCCCCAGGGCCGTTTCCTGGACCGCGAGCGCAGTTGGCTCGCGTTCAACGAACGGGTGCTCGAACTGGCCGAGGACCCCGCGACCCCCCTCCTCGAACGGGCTAATTTCCTCGCCATCTTCGCCTCGAACCTGGACGAGTTCTTCATGGTCCGGGTGGCCGGGCTGAAGCGCCGTATCGCCACCGGCGTCGCCACCCGTTCCGCCTCCGGGCTCCAGCCCCGCGAGGTCCTGGACCTGATCTGGACCCGCTCGCGCGAGCTCATGGCCCGGCACGCCGCCTGCTACCAGCAGGACGTCGCCCCCGCCCTGTCCGACGAGGGCATCCAGCTGATCCGCTGGCCCGAGCTGACCGAGAAGGAGCAGGCCCGCCTGTTCACCTTCTTCCGGCAGCGCGTCTTCCCCGTGCTGACCCCGCTCGCCGTCGACCCGGCGCACCCCTTCCCGTACATCTCGGGGCTCTCGCTCAACCTCGCCGTCGTCGTACGCAACCCGGTCAGTGGTCACCGCCACTTCGCCCGGGTCAAGGTGCCACCGCTGCTGACCCGCTTCCTGGAGGCGTCGCCGCAGCGGTACGTGCCCATAGAGGACGTCATCGCGGCCCACCTCGAAGAGCTCTTCCCGGGCATGGAGGTCCTCGCCCACCACATGTTCCGGGTCACCAGGAACGAGGACCTGGAGGTCGAGGAGGACGACGCCGAGAACCTCCTCAAGGCCCTGGAGAAGGAGCTCATGCGGCGCAGGTTCGGCCCGCCGGTCCGGCTGGAGGTCGAGGAGTCCATCGACCCGTACGTGCTGGACCTGCTGGTGCGCGAGCTGAAGGTGTCCGACGCCGAGGTCTACCCGCTGCCCGGACCGCTCGATCTGACCGGGCTCTTCGGCATAGCCTCCCTGGACCGGCCCGAGCTGAAGTTCCCCAAGTTCATCGCCGGCACCCACCGCGACCTCTCCGAGGTCGAATCCGCGTCCGCGCCCGACGTCTTCGCCGCGCTGCGCGAACGCGACGTGCTCCTGCACCACCCGTACGACTCCTTCTCCACCTCCGTACAGGCGTTCCTGGAGCAGGCCGCCGCCGACCCCGACGTCCTCGCCATCAAGCAGACCCTGTACCGGACCTCGGGCGAATCCCCGATAGTGGAAGCCCTGATCGACGCCGCCGAGTCCGGCAAGCAGGTCCTGGTGCTCGTGGAGATCAAGGCCCGCTTCGACGAGCAGGCCAACATCAAGTGGGCGCGGAAGCTGGAGGAGTCCGGCTGCCACGTCGTCTACGGCCTCGTCGGACTGAAGACCCACTGCAAGCTGTCGCTCGTGGTCCGCCAGGAGGGCGACACGCTGCGCCGCTACTCGCACGTCGGGACCGGCAACTACCACCCCAAGACGGCACGGCTGTACGAGGACCTCGGCCTGCTGACGGCGGACCCGCAGGTCGGCGCGGACCTCTCCGACCTCTTCAACCGGCTCTCCGGCTACTCCCGCCGCGAGACCTACCGCCGTCTCCTGGTCGCCCCGAAATCCCTGCGGGACGGGCTGATCACCCGGATCAACAAGGAGATCACCCACCAGCGGGCCGGGCGGACCGCCTACGTCCGCATCAAGGTCAACTCGATGGTCGACGAGGCGATCATCGACGCCTGCTACCGGGCCGCGGCGGCCGGCGTACCGGTCGACATCTGGGTACGCGGCATCTGCGCGATCCGCCCCGGCGTCGCCGGTCTCTCCGAGAACATCCGGGTCCGCTCGATACTGGGCCGCTTCCTCGAACACTCCCGGGTCTTCGCCTTCGGCAACGGCGGCGAACCCGAAGTGTGGTTCGGCAGCGCCGACATGATGCACCGCAACCTCGACCGCCGGATCGAAGCACTGGTCCGGGTCACCGACCCCGCCCACCGCGCCGCGCTCAGCCGTCTCCTGGAGACCGGCATGGCCGACACCACCTCCTCCTGGCACCTGGGTCCCGACGGGAACTGGACCCGGCACTCCACGGACGTGGACGGCCAGCCGCTGCGGCACGTACAGGAAATGCTCATTGACGCCCGGAGGCGCCGGCGTGCGACGCCATGACCACCAGACGACGCAAGCGGACCTCGCGGACCTTACGGCGGGCGCGGTACTCGCGCCCTACCTTCAGGAACAGGCCGCCGAATTCCTCCGCAGCCTGCGCCTGCACCGCGAGAACAGCGCCCCCACGGACGCCGGGACCCACGGAGCCGAGGAGGCCGCCGGCGCACTGCGCCGCTCCTCGCGCCGGATCGGCGGCACGCTGCACACCTTCCGGGCGGCGCTGGACGCCACCTGGGCCGAGCAGCTCCGTACCGAACTGGCCTGGCTGTCGGGCACCCTGGCCAGGGAACACGCCTACGCGACCCGGCTGCACCGGCTCCTCGAAGCCCTGCACGCCCTGTCCGGCACCTCACTGCCCACCGCCCGCAACGGGTCCGGCTCCGACAGCGCCGCCGACAAGGAGCGCGCCGCCCTCGGTGTCGGCGCGGCCCGCGCCGGAGCGCTCCTCGACCGGCAGCTGACCCTCGCCAGAACCCGCGCCCACTCCGCCGCCCTCCAGGCGCTCGGCTCCTCCCGCTTCCACGCGGTGGCCGACTCCGTCGCGCTGCTCGCCTCGGAGGTCCCGCTCGCCCCGGCGGCCGCGGCCCCGGCCGAGGAGATGCTGCACGGGCCCGCCGACCGGGCCGAACAGCAGCTGCTCGGCGCGGTGGCGGCGCTCCCCTCCGGCCAGGCGGTCGAGCCGTACAACGAGGCGCAGGACGCGCCCTGGCACCGGGCCCGGCTGCTGCTGCGGCTGCATCGGTACGCCCACGAGGTGGTGCGGGGCGCCCCCGATCCGGTCCTGGCCGCGCCGGGGCGCGCGCTCGATCTGCACCGGGACGCCTCGGAGGCGGCCGCGGCGGCGGCGTCGGCGGCCCGTACGCCCCGCATCGCGCCCGCGACCGCGTACGCCCTGGGGGTGCTCCACGCCGACCAGCGCCATGAGGTGGAGGCCGCCCGCGGCGTGTTCCGGGCGAGCTGGCCGTACGCCGCGGCCGTGATCGCGCCATGAGCGGGGCGGTGGGCGCCCGCGGTGCCGGGCCCACCGGGAGCCCCGGTGGGCAGCGCAGCGGGATCCCCGGTGCCGGGCCCACCGCGAACCGCGGTGCCGAGCGCACCGGGAACGGGCCGGTGCTCGCCGCCGGGTGCGTGCTGTGGCGGCGGTCGGAGCAATCCGGCACGCTGGAGATCTGCCTGGTCCACCGCCCCCGTTACGACGACTGGTCGCACCCCAAGGGGAAGCTGAAGCGCGGCGAGCCCGCGCTGGACGCCGCCCGGCGCGAGGTCCTGGAGGAGACCGGCCACCACTGCGCCCCCGGCGCCGCGCTCCCCACGATCCGCTATCTCGCGAACGGCCGGCCCAAGGAGGTCGCCTACTGGGCGGCCGAGGCGACCGGCGGCTCCTTCGTGCCCGGCACCGAGGTCGACCGGGTGAGCTGGCTCTCCCCGGCGGCGGCCCGTACCCGCCTCACCCAGGACCGCGACCGGGAGCTGCTGGACGCCCTGCTCGCGACGCTGCCGGGACGCTGACGCCGCCGGGCCCTCTCCCGGTCAAGAGAATCCGCCGGGTCTCCCCCGGCCGAGGACTCCGCCGCGCCCCCGCACAAGGGCCAGAACCGCACCGTCCGACACGGTTCACCTTCCGTTCACTCTCCCCCGTAGGCCGCTTCACCTGTTCTGCCTAACTTCGGCAGTGCACGGGGCACGGCGCACGGCCGGAGCACCCACCACATCGCACGCCGTCGTAGAACGAAAACCCTCGGCGGCTCCTGGAAGGAACACCCGAAAGTGAAGCTTCAGCGCAAGAACCTGCTTCGTGCCACCGCGCTCGGTGCCCTCGCCGTCTCCGGCGCCCTGGTCCTCACGGCGTGCGGTTCGGACGACAACAGCGGCACGACCGGCGGCAACGGCGGGAAGACGAGCGCCGCGTCGAACATCAAGTGCGACGACGCCAAGGGCCAGCTGCCCGCCTCCGGCTCCAGCGCGCAGAAGAACGCCATGGACCTCTGGGCCAAGAACTACATGGCCGGCTGCTCCGGCGTCGAGATCAACTACAAGTCCTCCTCCTCCGGCGAGGGCATCGTCGCCTTCAACCAGGGCACCGTCGGCTTCGCCGGTTCCGACTCGGCGCTGAAGCCCGAAGAGGTCGCCGAATCGAAGAAGATCTGCAAGGGCGGCCAGGGCATCAACCTCCCGATGGTCGGCGGCCCGATCGCCATCGGCTTCCACCTGGAGGGTGTCGACAGCCTCACGCTGGACGCCCCCACCCTCGCCAAGATCTTCGACGGCAAGATCAAGAAGTGGAACGACGAGGCGATCGCCAAGCTCAACACCGGCGCGAAGCTCCCGGACAAGCCGATCCAGGCCTTCCACCGCTCCGAGGACTCCGGCACCACGCAGAACCTCGGCAAGTACCTCGGCGCGGCCGCCCCGAGCGACTGGAAGTACGAGGCCGAGAAGAAGTGGCCGGCCCCCGGTGGCCAGGCCGCGTCCGGCTCCTCCGGCGTCGCCGCCCAGGTGAAGCAGGTCGACGGCTCGATCGGCTACTTCGAGCTCAGCTACGCCACCTCGCAGTCGATCTCCACCGTGGACATCGACACCGGTGGCTCCGCCCCGGTCAAGGCCACCTCGGAGAACGCCTCCAAGGCCATCGCCGCCGCCAAGATCAAGGGCACCGGCAAGGACCTGGCGCTGGACCTCGACTACACCACCAAGGCCGAGGGCGCCTACCCGATCGTCCTGGTGACGTACGAGATCGTCTGCGACAAGGGCAACAAGCCCGAGACCCTCTCCACGGTCAAGTCCTTCCTCAACTACACCGCCGGTGACGAGGGCCAGAAGCTCCTCACCGAGGCCGGCTACGCGCCGATCCCGGCCGAGATCAACAGCAAGGTCCGCGAGACCATCGCCTCCCTCTCGTAACCGGGACGGGCAGGCAACGCCCGTAACACCTTCAGCAGAACCAGCAACACCAGAAACATCCGGCGGACCGGTCCGGTGCACCCCTCCGGACCGGTCCGCCACCACCCATCCGGTGCACCGCCGCCAGGGGAGCCAGACCGCTCCCCCACACAGACCGGAAAGACCATGGCTTCCACCACACCGACAGAAACCCCGCCGGCGCCGCCGGTGGTGCGCAAGCGCGCCGGCTCCGGCCGCATCGGCGACAAGGTCTTCCTGGGCCTCTCCAGGGGATCGGGCATTCTGCTGCTCGTGATCATGGCGTCGATCGCCGTGTTCCTGACCTACCGCGCCTCGATCGCCGTCTCCAAGGACGAAGGCAACTTCTTCACCACCTTCGACTGGAACCCGGCCGGCGACCCGCCGGTGTTCGGCATCGCGGTCCTCCTCTTCGGCACGGTCGTCAGCTCGATCATCGCGATGGCCATCGCCGTCCCGGTCGCTGTCGGCATCGCCCTGTTCATCTCGCACTACGCGCCGCGCAAGCTGGCCGCGCCCCTCGCGTACGTCGTCGACCTGCTCGCCGCAGTGCCGAGCATCGTGTACGGCATCTGGGGCGCCCTCGTCCTGGTCCCGTACCTGGAGGGCCTGAACCTCTGGCTCGACCAGTTCTTCGGCTGGACGTACATCTTCGAGAAGACCGAGGTCGGCGTCGCCCGCTCGCTCTTCACCGTCGGCATCCTGCTCGCGATCATGATCCTGCCGATCGTGACCAGCGTCAGCCGCGAGGTCTTCCTCCAGGTCCCGAAGATGAACGAGGAGGCCGCCCTCGCGCTCGGCGCCACCCGCTGGGAAGTCATCCGCCTCTCGGTGCTCCCCTTCGGCCGCTCCGGCGTGATCTCCGCCTCGATGCTGGGCCTTGGCCGTGCGCTCGGCGAGACGATGGCCGTCGCCACGGTCCTGTCGCCGAGCTTCATCATCTCCGGGCACCTGCTCAACCCCGGCGGCGGCACCTTCGCCCAGAACATCGCCGCGAAGTTCGACGAGGCCGACGAGTTCGGGCGCGACGCCCTGATCGCCTCGGGCCTCGTGCTCTTCGTCCTCACCCTGCTGGTCAACGGCGCGGCCCGGCTGATCATCGCCCGCCGCAAGGAATACTCGGGGGCCAACGCATGAGCCAGGCAGCCAACACCGGCATACAGGAGCGCCCCGCCGCGACGGCGCCCAAGCGCTCGACGAGCCTGAGCAGCCGGGCACTGCCCCGCTGGGCCCCGTTCGCCTTCGCCGCCGTGGCACTCGCGCTGGGCGTGGGCACCGGCGTCGCGGCCGGCTGGCAGAGCCGCACCCAGTGGGGGCTGTTCTCCGCCCTCCTCTTCGTCGTCATCTCGTACATCGCGACCTCGGTCGTGGAGAACCGGCGCCAGGCCAAGGACCGGCTCGCCACCAGCATCGTCTGGGTGTGCTTCCTGCTGGCCGTCGTGCCGCTCGCCTCGCTGCTGTGGACGACGATCAGCCGGGGCGCGGAGCGCCTGGACGGGTACTTCCTGACCCACTCGATGGCCGGCGTGCTCGGCTCCGAGCCGACCGGCGGTGTCTACCACGCGCTGATCGGGACGCTGGAGCAGGTCGGCATCGCCACCGTGATCTCCGCCCCGATCGGCATGCTGACCGCCGTCTACCTGGTGGAGTACGGCAGGGGCGCCCTGGCCAGGGCCGTGACCTTCTTCGTCGACGTCATGACGGGCATCCCGTCCATCGTCGCCGGTCTCTTCATCCTCTCGATCATGCTGATGACGAAGACCCAGCCGTCCGGTCTGATGGGCGCGCTGGCCCTCACGATCCTGATGATCCCGGTCGTGGTCCGCTCCACCGAGGAGATGCTCAAGCTCGTCCCGAACGAGCTCCGCGAGGCATCGCTCGCCCTCGGCGTCCCGAAGTGGCGCACGATCCTGAAGGTGGTCCTGCCGACCGCGATCGGCGGCATCACCACCGGTGTGATGCTCGCGATCGCCCGCATCGCCGGTGAGACCGCGCCGATCATGCTGCTGGTCTTCGGCAGCCAGCTGATCAACCCCAACCCGTTCCAGGGTGCACAGTCCTCGCTCCCCTTCTACATCTGGGAGCAGTACCGGGTCGGTACCGACCAGTCGTACGACCGTGCCTGGGCCGCCGCGCTGGTCCTGATCGCCTTCGTCATGATCCTCAACCTGGTGGCCCGCGGCATCGCCCGCTGGAAGGCCCCGAAGACCGGCCGCTGACGCGGCACGAAAGAAGCAGTGATTCAGATGGCCAAGCGCATCGACGTCAGCGGTCTGTCCGCCTACTACGGCTCCCACCTCGCCATCGAGGACATCTCGATGACCGTGGAGCCCCGCTCCGTGACCGCCTTCATCGGCCCGTCCGGCTGCGGCAAGTCCACCTTCCTGCGCACCCTGAACCGCATGCACGAGGTCACCCCCGGTGGCCGCGTCGAGGGCAAGGTGCTGCTGGACGACGAGAACCTGTACGGGGCGAACGTCGACCCGGTCACCGTGCGCCGCACGGTCGGCATGGTCTTCCAGCGCCCGAACCCGTTCCCGACGATGTCGATCTTCGACAACGTCGCGGCCGGCCTCAGGCTGAACGGCTCGTACAAGAAGAGCCAGCTGCCCGAGATCGTCGAGAAGTCGCTGCGCGGCGCCAACCTCTGGAACGAGGTCAAGGACCGGCTGAACAAGCCCGGCTCCGGTCTCTCCGGCGGTCAGCAGCAGCGTCTGTGCATCGCCCGCGCGATCGCGGTCGAGCCGGACGTGCTGCTGATGGACGAGCCGTGCTCCGCCCTGGACCCGATCTCCACCCTCGCCATCGAGGACCTGATCGGCGAGCTGAAGGAGCGCTTCACGATCGTCATCGTGACGCACAACATGCAGCAGGCGGCCCGCGTCTCGGACCGCACGGCGTTCTTCAACCTCGCGGCGGTCGGCAAGCCCGGCAAGCTCGTCGAGATCGACGAGACGGAACGCATCTTCTCCAACCCGTCCGTCCAGGCCACCGAGGACTACATCTCGGGACGCTTCGGATAGACAGGTCACCCGGCAACGGAGCCGGCGTGGGCCGGGGGGCGTGGGTGGTTGCGCCCGGTGGTGGGTCTCCACCGGCGAACCGCCTCACCCGTCCCGCGAACCGGCCTCGTCCCCAGACTGCCTTGGGGTGCTGCATGGCGGTGCCACCACAAGGCGAAGGGGCCGCCCCCACTCCCTCTGCGGGAGTGGGGGCGGCCCCGTTTCCGTACGTACCGCCGCGGCTCAGCAGCCGACGGCCGTCAGCGGCCGGCCGACGGCCATCAGCCGTCAGCCGTCAGCCGAAGAGCAGGACCACGACCCCGTAGCTCGCCGCGGCGACCAGTCCCGCGGCCGGCATCGTGATGAACCAGCCCAGGATGATGTTCTTGGCGACGCCCCAGCGGACTGCGTTCACCCGCTTCGTGGCGCCCACACCCATGATCGCGGAGGTGATCACATGCGTCGTGGAGATCGGCGCGTGGAACAGGAACGCCGAGCCGAACATGATCGAGGCGCCCGTGGTCTCCGCCGCGAACCCCTGCGGCGGGTCCAGCTCGATGATCTTCCGGCCGAGCGTCCGCATGATGCGCCAGCCACCCGCGTACGTACCCAGCGAGAGCATCAGCGCGCAGACCAGCTTCACCCAGACCGGGATCGGGTCGCTCGGGCTCTCGACATCGGCGATGACCAGGGCCATCACCACGATGCCCATGGTCTTCTGCGCGTCCTGGAGACCGTGGCCGAGCGCCATGCCCGCGGCCGAGACCGTCTGCGCGATCCGGAAGCCGCGCTTGGCCTTGTGCGGGTTGGACTTCCGGAACATCCACATGATCGCGACCATCACCAGATAGCCGACGACCAGACCGATGACCGGCGAGACGAACATCGGGATGACGACCTTGTCGAGCACCCCGTCCCAGTGCACCAGCGTCCCGCCGGCCAGCGCGGCGCCGACCATGCCGCCGAACAGGGCGTGCGAGGACGAGGACGGCAGGCCGAAGTACCAGGTGACGAGGTTCCAGATGATGGCGCCGACGAGCGCGGCGAAGAGGATTCCCATCCCCTTGGCGCCCTCGGGCGTCGCGATCAGGCCCTCGCTGACGGTCTTGGCGACACCGCTGCCGAGGAACGCACCGGCCAGGTTCATCACCGCCGCCATCGCGAGCGCCGCGCGTGGGGTGAGCGCACGGGTGGAGACGGACGTGGCGATGGCGTTCGCCGAGTCGTGGAAGCCGTTCGTATACGTGAAGCCGAGCGCGACACCGATGGTCACGATCAGCGCAAAGGTGTCCACGTGGTTCAGGACTCCTTGACCGCGATGGTCTCCACCGTGTTGGCGACGTGCTCGAACGCGTCGGCCGCCTCTTCCAGCACGTCCACGATCTGCTTGAGCTTCAGCACCTCGATGGCGTCGTACTTGCCGTTGAAGAGATGAGCGAGCAGTTTGCGGTGGATCTGGTCGGCCTGGTTCTCCAGACGGTTGACCTCGATCCAGTACTCGGTGAGATTGTCCATCGTGCGCAGCCCCGGCATCGCCTCGGCGGTCAGCTCGGCCGCGCGGGCCAGCACCTCGATCTGCTGGGCAATGCCGTTGGGGAGTTCCTCGACCTGATAGAGCACGACCAGGTCGACGGCCTCCTCCATGAAGTCCATGATGTCGTCGAGCGACGACGCGAGGTTGTAAATGTCCTCGCGGTCGAACGGCGTAATGAAAGAGGAGTTCAGCTGGTGGAAGATCGCGTGGGTGGCATCGTCCCCCGCGTGCTCCGCTGCCCGCATGCGCTCCGCGATCTCGACTCGGGAGGCAGAGTCCGCCCCGAGCAGTTCCATCAGGAGTTTCGAGCCCGTGACGATGTTGTCCGCGGACGCGGAGAACATGTCGTAGAAGCTCGTCTCCCTGGGGGTCAGACGAAAGCGCACGTGGGGTCCTCGGGGTGCTTTGGATTCGGTCAGGCTGATGCTAGGCGCATCATCCGGCCACGGCTAACCGGCGTTCTTCAGTGTCGCGCATCAGGCACTGTGATCAGCACGGGCCCCCGGTCACGTTTCAGATGAATTCGTTAGGATATACCCACCAGGGGTATATAAACGGCAGGGTAAAGGGAAAACGGGAGGCAGTAATGACCACCACCGAGGCCGCCGGGACCGCCACGGAGACGGAATCCGCGATCACCGATCACGACCGGGGCATACACGGTTATCACCACCAGAAGGCCGAGCACCTCAAGCGGCTGCGCCGGATCGAGGGCCAGATCCGCGGCCTCCAGCGCATGGTCGACGAGGACGTCTACTGCATCGACATACTGACCCAGGTATCGGCGTCCACGAAGGCGCTCCAGTCGTTCGCGCTCCAGCTGCTGGAGGAGCACCTGCGGCACTGCGTCGCGGACGCGGCGGTCAAGGGCGGCGAGGAGATCGACGCCAAGGTCGAGGAAGCCACGAAGGCGATCGCCCGGCTGCTCCGCACCTGATGGCGGGGGCTCGGGCCGCAGGCGCCGCGCTCACCCCCGGCGCTATCCCTGCCGGGGGACGGTGGCCCGCTCGCTGATCACGCGGACGTCGAGCACCTCGTCGATACGGTCCGCGCTGAGCCGTTCCCCGATCGCGGCCGACGCGGCGATCATCAGCTCACCGCAGAGCTCGATCTCGGCGAGGGCCACATGGTCGGATACGGTCCGCGCGCTGAGCGTCACCACGTCACTCGCCTCTCACTGCCGTCACCGGCTTCCTAGCGTAGGGAGCGGACCACCCGCCGCGCATGGCACGGACGGACCATTTCACCGGTGCCGGCATGCCTACGTCGTCACGCCCGCATCCTGGCTCGCGCCCCCGCCCGTCCACCGCTCGGCTATTCCTGCCGGATCTGCCCGGTGTAGATGTCACGGCCGTCCGGCAGCCGTACGGAGACCGGCACCCCGAACCCGTACAGCAGTGTGGTCGACACCACCTCCACCGCCGGCCCCTTGTTGGCGAAGCTGAACCGGTGGCGCACCTTGCGCAGCCGCCCCTGCTCGTCGAGGTACGCGTCGAACGGCACCGTGACCTTGCTGAACCCTTTCGCTGCCGCGGCCAGCGCCCCGCGCGACCCGGGCCCGGCCTCGCGCGCGGCCAGCCCGATGTCCGCCGTCCCCCGGTAGTGCCGCACGGGGACTCCGGCGAGCACGGTCTTCTCCACGTACGTCACCTGCCGCGCCCCGAGCAGCAGTTCGGCGGCGGCCATCGGATCGGTCACCCCGCCGGTGACGAGGTTGCCGTCCTCCAGGGTCGTCGTGTCCACCCTGACCCATTTGTCGGCGGGCACTCCGGCGCCGCGGTTCATCATGTAGAGCGCGCCGGGGGCCAGCAGTTCGGTGATGGGGCGGTGCTCGTCCTCACCGGCGGCGTCCTCGGGCAGCACGACGGTGAGCCGGCCGGTCCGGTTGCGGAAGTCGTACGTGCCCCGGCCCCGGATGGTCACCCTCGTCCCGCCCGCCGCGGTCTCCATCGACGTCAGCACCTCGGCGGTCCCGGCGACGGCCGAGGAGTCGGAGGCGGGGGCTGCCGAGGAACCAGGAGAGGCCGACGAACCAGGGGAGGCCGAGGAACCGGGGGAGGCCGAGGAACCGGGGGAAGCCACCGACGCCGTTCCCGTCCCGCTCACCGTCCCCGCGAGCACCGCGGCCGCGCGGCGGACCGCGTCGAGGGAGTCGGCCCCGCCCCGTTCGTCGGCCACGGCCGGGCCACCGCCTCCGCCCGCCGAGCATCCGGCGGTCGCCGCCATCACGCCCACCACGGCAAGGGCGCAGACAGCGCGCACGCCGCCTTTGGACCTGTGCTGCCGCACCACCATCGCCTGCCAACCCCCAACGCCGTAACGCCTGCCCGAGAGGCCCGTCCGTTCCGCATAACGACGACCCGTGTCCCCCGTCACGCCGCCCCCACCGGGCACACCGCCGGGTGGCCGTGGCCAGTACCGTGGACGGGTGTATGACCGACGCACCGACGAGGTCCCGCCGACCGCCCCCACCGCCACGTCCGCCGGGCACGAACCCACGACCGTGGAGCGCGGTTCCTTCTGCACCGCGCGCTGCGCCTGCGGCTGGTCCGGCCCGGCCCGCCGCTCCAGGGACCGGGCACGTACGGATGCCGCGGAGCACCGCGCGGCACCCTGACCTCTTCCCCCGGTCCTTCCGCCGTCCCCGACCTCCATCTCTGCAGCCGATCCCCCCACGCCCGGCCTCCCCCAGCCACCGCCGGCCGGCCCATGAGCGCCAAGACTCGGAGATCCGATGAACCTGCCGCCCCTGCCCGCCCGGCGCACCCTCCTCACCGCGGGCGCCGCCGCGCTCGCCGGCGTCACCGCCACCGCCTGCAGCGGCACTTCCGGCGGCTCCACGGCCCCGTCCGACGCCGCCGGCACCTCCGACGGCTCCGGTACCTCGGGCAGCACGGGTGCCTCGTCCGCCCCACCGGCCCCGTCGAAATCCACCCCCACCGGACCGGCGGACTTCTCCGCCCTGGCCAAGAGCCTCGACGGTGGCCTCGTACGACCCCAGGACGCCTCCTATCCGACCGCCCGTCAGCTGTACAACACCCGCTTCGACGGCCTGAAGCCCGCCGCCGTCGCCTATGTCCGGCACGCGGCGGACATCCGCGAGTGCCTGGCCTTCGCCCGCCGCACGGGCACCCCCGTCTCCATCCGCAGCGGCGGCCACTCGTACGCGGGCTGGTCGAGCGGGAACGGACGGCTCGTCATCGACGTCTCGTCGCTGTCCCGTGTCGGGACGGACGGCACGATCGGCGCGGGCGCCAAGCTCATCGGCGTCTACCAGCGCCTCGCCCGCAGCGGCCTGACGATCCCCGGCGGCTCCTGCCCCACCGTCGGCATCTCCGGCCTCACCCTCGGCGGCGGCCACGGCGTCGCCTCCCGCGCATACGGCCTGACCTGCGACAGCCTGACCGCGGCGACGCTCGTCACGGCCGACGGCAAGACCCTCACCGTGGACGCCGGGCACCACCCGGACCTCTTCTGGGCGCTGCGCGGCGCGGGCAACGGCAACTTCGGCGTGGTCACCGAGCTGACGTTCCGCACCCGCCCGGTCCCGCGGACCGTCACCGCCTACATGTCGTGGCCGTGGTCACGCGCCCGGTCCGTCGTCTCGGCCTGGCAGGAGTGGGGCCCGGACCAGCCCGACGAGATCTGGTCCTCCGCACACCTCGCCGCCGGACCCGGGGGCGGCAACCCGACCGTCTCGGTCGCCGCGTTCAGCCTCGGTACGTACGGCGACCTGCAGAACGCCGTCGACCGCCTCGCCGACCGGATCGGCGCCCCGGCCTCCTCCGTGTCGCTGCGCCGCCGCAGCTACCAGGAGTCGATGCTCGTGTACGCGGGCTGCTCGGGCATCACCGACGCCCAGTGCCATCTGCCGGGGACGACGCCCGGCCGCACCACGCAGGGCACGCTCCGGCGCGAGACGTACGCCGCCGCGTCCGACTTCTACGACCGCTCGCTGTCCCCGGCGGGCGTGCAGGCCCTGCTCGACCGGACCGAGGCGTTCACCCGGATTCCGGTGACACAGTCCGGGGGCGGCGGCTCCATCGCGCTCACCGCGCTCGGCGGGGCGATCAACCGGGTCTCCCCGCAGTCGACGGCCTTCGTCCACCGGGGCTCGCGGGTGCTCGCGCAGTACATCGGTTCCTGGAGCCCCGGTACGACGGGCACCGCCCAGCAGGACTGGCTGAAAAACACTCATGCGGCGATGCGCCGGCACGCGTCGGGAGCGGCGTACCAGAACTACACCGACCCGACGCTGACCAACTGGCGCCGGGCCTACTACGGCTCGGCGGCCGACCGCCTCGCCGGTCTGAGGAAGCAGTACGACCCCGACCGCCTCTTCGCCTTCCCGCAGGCGCTCTGAGGGCGCCGGCCCTTATGCCGCGAGGTCCTTCTCGCCGTCGCCACCGCCCGTGCCCGGCCGCGGCTCGGGGATTCCGAACGCCCCGGCCGGGCCTCCGGCCGCCGCCACCGGCCGGCGCGACCGTACGAGCCACCCGAACCGGTCCGACCGCGAGACCGCCGCCACCAGCGGGGTCAGCAGCATCATCGCCAGCGGGGCGAGCAGCAGGGCGACCGCGGTGCCGAGCGCGAATCCGCCGATGACGTCGGTCGGGTAGTGGACGCCCATGTAGATCCGGCAGAAGCCCTCCAGGAGGGCCAGCGCGATCGCGGCGATGCCGAACTTCCGGTTGGCCACGAAGATCCCGACGGCCAGGGCCATCGCCATCGTGGCGTGGTCGCTCACGAAGGAGAAGTCGTTCTTCCCCGCCACCAGGACGTCCAGCCCCTGGTGGTCCCTGAACGGGCGGGGCCGGTGCACGAATCCGCGGATCGGGATGTTGATCAGGAGCGCGATCCCGGCGGCGAGCGGCGCCCAGACGAGCCCGGAGACCGCGGCCGCCGAGTCGTCGGCCGTGCCGCGGCGGCGCACGCTCCACCAGCACCACAGGACCACGAGGACCATGCCGAGCATGATTCCGTACTCACCGACGAACTCCATGACCCGGTCGAACCAGGTGGGAGCGGACTTCGCGAGTCCGTTGATGTCGTAGAGC
The DNA here is from genome assembly GCF_036077095.1 of Streptomyces sp. NBC_00376. NCBI lineage: Bacteria > Bacillati > Actinomycetota > Actinomycetes > Kitasatosporales > Streptomycetaceae > Streptomyces > Streptomyces sp. NBC_00376. Next base: position 4,090,650 of record NZ_CP107960.1, read on the forward strand.
AGGCTGACGTCGGGGTTCGACCCATCCAGTGCGAGTCCAGCCATCTGCTGCGGCCCCTTGCCTTGTCTGCTGCCGCGGGCACACCCGTGTGCACCGCTATGACGAACCCCCGTGTCGGTTCGATCACTGCGTAATTCAGTGCTTCATAAACCGGTGCGCAGTCGCTCCGGTCCACCCAGGGAACGACGCCCCCTGTGCCCGCGTTCCGCTCTCCACCGAATGATCACCATGACGTTATCGAAGAGTGACTCGTCGTCGCAGCTCAGGGCCCAGGCTTCACAGAGAGTTCCGGCCACCGCCGCCGCTGCGTCATGCCGCCGGCCGGGCCGTCGGAAGGGCGGCGGCCCCGTCCTTGGTCACGCGCGTCGCGCCGAAGTAGTCGGGCGCGTCGATCTTGTCGAACCGGATCACGGCCCCGGTGTACGGAGCGTTGATCATGTATCCGCCGCCGACGTAGATCCCCACGTGGTGGATGGCCCGCGAGTTGCCCAGGTCGTTCGAGAAGAACACCAGGTCGCCGGGGAGCAGCTCGTCCCGGGATGGGTGCGGCCCGGCGTTGTACTGATCGTTCGCCACCCGGGGCAGCTCGATGTCCACGGTCCGGTACGCGGCCTGGGTCAGCCCCGAGCAGTCGAACCGCCCGTTCTGCTCGGGCGTGCCGTTCCCGCCCCAGAGGTACGGCGTACCGAGCTTCTTCTGCGCGAAGTAGATCGCCCCGGCCGCCTGCTCCGAGGGCTGTACGCGCCCGACGGGCCTGGCGAAGCTCTTCTCCAGGGAACGGATGATGGTGACGTAGTTCTGGGTCTCCGAGATGTCCGGGATCCCACCGGCCCGGATCACCCGGTACGCGCCGGCGTTGTACGCGGCCAGCATGTTGTCCGTCTGGTCCCCCGGCACCTTCTTCACGTACCCGGCCAGTTCGCAGTCGTACGAGGCGGCGGACGGGATCGCGTCGGCCGGATCCCATACGTCCCGGTCGCCGTCCTTGTCCCCGTCGATCCCGTGACCGGCCCAGGTGCCGGGGATGAACTGGGCGATGCCCTGCGCGGCGGCGGGACTCTCGGCCCGGGGGTTCCACCCGCTCTCCTGGTAGAGCTGGGCGGCGAGCAGGGCCGGGTTGATGGCGGAGCAGAGGTTGCCCCACTTCTGCACCAGCGACTGGTACTTCGCGGGCACGGCCCCCTTGGCCAGCGCAACGGCCCCGCCGCCACCGGAACCTGCGAGTCCGGCGGCGGCGGAGTACGTACCGACGACGAGCAACGCCACGAAGCACATGGCCATGCCTACACCGATGCCACCGACCACCCAGAATTTCCGCACCCCTCAACCATCCCCCATCGGGGCCGTGTTCATGGCCGTTTTCGAGGGTGTGTGCGAGTCTTCCGGGTCATCGGGGCTCACAGGCCGGCCAATCCGGCGCACGGAACCGTCCGCCCGGCGCACCGGGTGCACCGGCCGGATCGGCCGGCGCACCCACCGAACGCCGAGTGACCGTCAGGAGGCTCCGGCGGACCAGAAGTCGGAGCGCACGTTGGGGCTCGGCAGCGGGTAGACGCCCTTGTAGGCCGGCCCGTTCGGCTTCGACGTGGAGTCGGCGACCTTCGACTCCTTCACACAGGGGCTGTCCGCCTCGAAGAAGGCCTGCCCCTTGGCCCGGATGCTCACACTGATGCCGAAGCCGTCCTTCGACACCGCGTAGACCGCAGGGAACTGCTCGTCCTTGTTCTTCGCCTTGATGCGGTAGTCGCCGGCGCGCCAGAACTTCTCGATCTGGTCCAGGAAGCCCTGCCGCCGCTCCGCGGAGACGATGGTCATCACGGTGCGCCTGCGCGTCACATCGCAGCTGCCCTTCGTCGTCGGGCCGTGGGCCCACTGCACCTCGGGGTCGATCGCCTTCAGTACGTCGTCGAGCATGCCGTCGGCCCGGTCGGCGGCCTCCTGCATGTCCATGCCGTTCCCCTTGGTGCTCTTGTCGCTCTTTGCGCTCTTGGTGGCCGTGGTGCTCGTGTCCGCACCCGGCTGCGCCTTCTCGCTGCCGCAGGCGGACAGCGCGAAACCTACGGCCAGAGCCACCGCGACGATCTGGAACCTTCGGCTCATCGGTACTCCTCAATCTTGAGCCGGTCGGCGTGTCCCGACACGATAAGGGCGATGCTGTCGGCGGACACGGCGTCCCGTGACGGGGTGAAGTAATTGGAGTGCGAGTCGAAGCTCATGGGCTTGCCCGGATCCACCGGGAACCGCCTGGCCCCGAACGCCGCGCTCGCCGGGTCCTTGCCGAACCAGAGGTCGTCGTCGCCCGGGTCCGCGAGGTCCCCTGCGGCGTACGCCCCGGCCGGTCCGCCCAGGATCATCCCGATCCCACCCACGATGACCTGTGTCTTGGACGGGAGCTTGGTCACCGGGTCGTTGGCCGCGGCGCCGACGAAGACGTGCCCGGCGCCGACGCCGAGGTCCACGGCACGGTCCACGCCCACCCCGGGGCTGCCGACCAGGATGATGTCGTCCACCCCCGGGATCCCCCCGAGCTTCTGGGTCGCGGCGCCGACGGTGCGCGAACCGTAGGAGTGCCCGATGGCCGTGATGTGCGGGTCCTTGTTCTGGTTGGTCGCGACGATGCCGCTCATGAAGTCGTTGTACGCCGCGCCGCCCTTCTCCGCCCGCGCGGTACCGGCGACCGCCAGGCTCTGCAGCCCGTCCGGCGTCTGCGGGGCGTCGTACCCGAGCCAGATGATCGCCGCGCTGGACGGGTCGTAGCCCTGGGCGCCGATCGCCGTGTCACGGGCCCGCTTGAGGCCGCTCTTCGCGAACTCCTCGTCGAGGGCGGTGTTCAGCCCCGGCACGTAGGCCGACACGTTCTTCGAGGTGTCGGGGTTCCCGTAGGAGACGATCGCCCGGCCGTTGCCCTCGTCGCTGATGCCGATGAGGTACATCGGGGGCTGGCTGCCCTCCTTCAACTGCCGGTCGATCTCCCGCAACCCGGCCAGCTGCTCCTGCGACTTCTTGTCGGTCCTGCCCTCCAGCTTCGAGATCAGGTTCGGCAGGTTGCGGCGGTTGGCCGTGTCCCGGTCCGCCACCGGAATCCCGTCCAGGCTGCCGATCTGGTCCGGGAGGAGCTCCAGGTAGCGGTCGCGCTGTTCCTGCGTCAGCCCGTTCCACCAGTACTCGCGGCCGGCCGCGCTGCCGCCGCGCGGGATGCGGTCGTTGAGGTACTGCCGCTCCCCGTCCCGTACCGCGGACTCGACGCGGGTACCGGACCCGGGCAGCCCGGTGAGCGCGCTGCCGCCTCCGCCGGAGCCCTTGGTCACGTCCCAGGCGGCCTGGATGTACTTGCCCTTGTCCCACTTGTCGCCGGCCTTGTTCGCGGCCTGCGCGTACTGGTCGACGACGCCCTTGGCGGTGTCGACGGGGTGCGCGATCGTGTCGATGGCCCCGGTGACGTCGCCCAGCAGACCGTCGCCCACGACTCCGGTGAGGAAGCCGCCCTTCGATTCGTCGGTGGAACCGGGGACCGGGGTTTGTCTACCCGCGTTGACTTCTGTAGAAGAACCACCGTTTCCATCCGAACCACCAGCGCCACCGGCACCACCGGCACCACCCGAGGCATCGCCCCCACCGGAACCACTACCGCCGGAGCCACTGCCCCCCGAGCCGCTGCCCCCGGTCGCGTCCGACCCGCCGGAGCCCGTTCCACCGGTCACGGTCGCGCCTTCGGACCCGGCACCACCGCCGCTGCCGTTCCCGCCCCCGTTGCCGTTCCCGTTGCTGCCGTCGGCGATGGCGCCAGGCGGCGGGCAGGCGCTTCCGGTCAGCTGGCAGATGGCGTTGCGGAGTTGACCGGACACCTGCCCGCCGATTCCCGTGGCCACCAGCCCGCCGATGAGGGCCACGACCACGAGGATCATGCCCAGGTACTCCATCGCGGTCTGACCGTTGTCCCGACGCGCCTTGAGCATCCGTCGTACGACACTGAACGGCCGGTGCTCGACGCGCTGTTCGGGAGCGAGCCTGAACCATGCGCGGGAGCTGGACCGGAACAGCAGGACGAGGATGACGACGGGCAGCACCAGCTGCGTCACGCCCCGGCCGTTCTCCGCGTCGTTCAGCGTCGCCAGCGCACCGAGCAGGAGCCAGGCGCTCACGGCCAGGAGCCCGCGCCGGATCCAGACGCCACCCGTCCGCAGGTACAGCGACAGCACGAACCCGGCGATGCCGGGCAGCGACGCGTACAGCACCATCCCCAGCAGCCGGCCGTCCACCGCATCGACGGACGAGGCCACGACCAATGCGTCGAACGCGCCCACGACCGTGAGAACGAAGAGCAATCGGACGAGAATCAGTACCGCCTGCAAGGGGCGCGACAGTGGCTGCCTGCCCGGAGGGACCTCGGCGGTGCTCACGTCAGCACCGCCCGGTACCGCTAGTTCTCGTATGCCAGACACGGCGAGTCTCCCCAGCTTTGTGAGTGGGCGCAGCGACAGTTCCCCCGGTATCCGTATGCGACCACAGCAGCGCAGACCCGGCATGGGCCCCAGGACCCAATACCGGGCTCAACGTCGCACCCGCGACCTGTCCCGTACTGCCACCGACCGGTCCGTTACGGTTCATTGGGGGCAGTGATGGGGCGTCAGGGCGCTCCGGCGGACCAGAAGGCGGAGCGGACGTTGGGGGTGGGCACCGGCTCGCCCACATGGCCTTCCTGGCCGGGGGCCAGGGTCGGCGGCGTGACCGGGGACTCATCGACGCAGGGTGTTGCCACTTCGAAGAACGCCTGGCCGCCCCCTCCGATGAGAAGCCGTACTCGAAACCCGTCGGGAGTCTCGAAGTAGGTGGCAGGACTTTCCGAGTTGGCGTTCACCCCGAGGCGGCGGTAGCCGGAGCCCTTCCACGCTCTCTCCACGACTCCGAGGAAACTGCCCCTGCGCGCTGCGGAGATCACGGTCACCACGGCGCGTCGTCGGGATACGTCGCAGCTCCCTTCCGTGGATTCTCCGTGCACCCAACGAACTTCCGGCCTGATACGGGAGAAAGTGCTGTCGAGGATCTCGTCCGCCCTGTCCGCCGCCTCTTGCATGTTCATCTCTGCGCCACCTCCACCATTTCCGGAACCAGACCGGCCGTCCCCGGCCTCACAACCTGCGAGCAGGAGGAGCGCCGCCGCAACCAGCAGAGCAGTACGCGGATTCACCTGGGACGCTCCTTCTGAATTTCGGAAGATCTCCCTGAGACGATCCGTGCGATGTTGTCCGCCGACATCTGATCCTTGGAGGGATCGAAGTAGTTGGAGTGGGCTTCCGCCACGTCATGTCCCCGTTCGAAGGTTCGCGGCCCATCGCTCACCGCGAATCGATTCGCGCCAAATTCGCGGTGTGCCGGGTCCGTTCCGAACCAGGCTTCGCTCTTGTCGGTCTGCGCGTCCTGCGCTGAGTAGCCGGCAAAGCCTCCCGCAACGCCACCCACTGCTCCGCCGATCGCAGCGCCCATCGGTCCAGCGCCTGCCCCCAGCACAAAACCGGTCGACGCCCCGCCGACGACACCGGTCCCGATTCCACTCGCTTCCTCGCTGTTGGGCAGCTTGGTAACCGGATCGTTCTCCGCAGCCCCCACGAACACGTGCTCCCTGCCGACACCCAACTCGTCGGCAGATCGCGCACCGGTCCCGGGGCTGCCCACCAGAACGATTTCATCAGCGCCCGGGATGCCGCCTTCCTCCTGGGCCGCCAGACCGACCGTCAAGGAGCCATAGGAATGCCCGATCGCCGTGACATGCGGATCTCCGCCCTGATGTGTTGCCGAAATTCCCGCCATGAACTGGTTGTACGCCGGAGCGCCCGCCGAGGCCGTGCTCTCACCTGCAACGTCCAGACTCCCCGCGAGATCGCTCACCGAAGCTTGCGGTGCGTCATATCCGAGCCAGACGATCGAGGCGGTCGAAGAACCCGGATTCATCTCGTTTGCGCCGATCGCGGTGTCCCTCGCCCGCTTCAAGTCGCCTTTCGCGAATTCCTTGTCCAGAGAGGTCCCCAGCCCGGGCACGTACGCCGCCACGTTCTTCGCCGTATCCGGATTCCCGAAGGAGACGATCGCCCGCCCGTTCCCCTCGTCCCCGATGCCGAGCAGGTACATCGGAGGGCGACTGCCCGCCTGCAGCTGCCGGTCGATCTCCCGCAGCGCCGCCAGCTGCGTCTGCGACTTCGCATCGTCCCGCCCCTCCAGCTTCCCCATCAGCAGCTGGAGGTTGTCCCGGTTCGCCGCATCCCGTACCAGCGCCGGAATGCCGTCCAGGTTGCCGATCCGGTCCGGGTACACCGCGAGGTACTCCTCGCGCTGTTCGTCCGTCAGGGCGGACCACCAGGACTTCCGCTCGGCCGGGGACGCGTCGTACGGGATCGCGTCCTTCAGGTAGCCGCGTGCCGCGTCACGTACCGCTGCCGCGTCGCCCGCCGCGTCCTTCCACGTCGAGTGCGGGACCCTCAGGCCCTCTTCGGCCTTCAGCCTCCGCAGGATCCGGGCGTACCGCCAGTCGATCTCGGCCGCCGTCCGCACGGCCTTCGCGACCCGGTCCGCGATGTCCTGCGCCTTCGCCACGTTCGGGTTGGGGGCGACCAGGCCCGAAGGCGCGTGCAGGCCGGGCGCCACGCCCCCGGCCGTCGCCGTGCCGCCCGGCAGCGGCCTGCCGTCGATCAGTCCCTCGCCCGCCGCCGGATAGGTCACCGAACCGTCCCCGTGCACGGTGAACTTCAGGGCCTCCGCGTCATCCAGCGCGTCCCGCAAGGCCCTTTGCTGGGTGCGCAGTTCGTGGGCCAGGCTATTCAGCGTCGTGCGGAGCAGGCCGCACTCCGTGTAGAGGTATCCCAGGTTCCGGCTCATCTGCCGCAGCCGTCCGACCGCCGCCTTCGCCGCCTCGCCGCGCTGCGTGTCGCGCAACCCGTTCAGCAGCTGCGTCTCGATCCGGTCCCGGCCCGCGTCGGCACGGTTGCTCGCCTTCCCCCACCCGTCGGCCGCGCCCTCCAGTTCGCCGCACTGCAGATCCCGTAACTGTGCCCAGGTCAGAGTCATCGCGCCTCGTCCCGACCCGACGGCGACGGCTCCGGCTCCGGCTCCGGCTCCGGCTCCGGCGACACCGAAGCCAAGGCAGACCTCACGGTCTCGTCCGTCCCGCCCTGGATCCGCGCGACGGCCCGTAGTTTCCCGGCCAGCGCCCGGCACTCCCCACGCGCCGCCTCGAACCTCCGCGTCCACGACTCCCGTACGGCACCCAGTTCCGCCATCGCGGTCAGTCCGCCGGTCCCGGCGAGGAGGCCCTCGTGCGCGGTCTCCAGCTCCGGCTTCACCGGGCCGAGGTGCGTACACATCCCTTCCACGCCACCGGCCGCCCTCAACCAGACACCGCCACTGTGCTTCAGTACGCCCCCACTGGCGTTCGGCTCCTGCCGGTCTCCCGGTTGTCCCACCACTGCCACTGCACCCACCCGCCCGTTCCTCGATCGCGGAGCGGCACTGTGCCAAATCCGACGGAGGCGACACGCCACACGCCCGGACACGGGTGGGCGGAGCGGCCCGTGGTTACCGGCCCTCCCGACGCGCTGCCCGCCGAGCGGATCACCCGAACGGTGGACGGTTACGCGCCCTGCTGGCGACCGCCGACGCCCCCGCCGTACGTCCTCGGGTCCACCGTGGCGAGGCGCTGGAGCGCGGCGGCGGCCAGGTCCTCGGGGGCGGCCCCGTCCTCCGGGATGTGCCACATGACGTACTGCCAGGGGGCCTCCTCCCCGTCCTGCCCGGGGGCCGGCCTCGTGCGGCATCTGAGGGATACGGCGATGAGGTCACGGTTCCTGAAGTCGGTACCGACCCACCACGGCTCCGCGTCCCAACGGGTGAGCAGCTCCGGCCGGTCGCGCAGGCCCGCCGCGATGAGCCGGGCGGTCCTGCGGGCCGGCCACGTCCACGAGTGGTCGTTCTCGGCGCGCTCGATCTCCGCGTCGTACGCGGCGGCCTCGAAGCGGTACTCGGGAAGCTCGCGCGCGGGCAGCAGGGAGGGCGGCGGGGCCGGGCGGCGCCAGTCGGACCAGACGACGTGGTTCCCGTCGCGGCGGATGGTGACGTGCAGCGCACCGCAGCAGCCCTCGGTGCAGTACGCCTCCGCGAGCTGTACTTCCCGTGGTTCGCCGGTGGCCCGCAGGCGGCCGCTGTCCAGCAGGTACTCCGGGGCGTGCGCGGGGCCCCGGCCGAAGGCCGCCGGCACCAGGGGGAGCCCGTCGATCAGAATGCGCGTCTCGACGACGTCCGGATCCACGGGATCGAGCACGGTGGCCTCGATCCTCAACCGGCCCGCCGAGGCCCGCCCCGCCGAAGCCGCGTGTTCGACATCGCGGCGGAACGGCTGACGGGCCGTGCGCCGGGCCCACTCCACCCGCCTCCGTTCGACGGAGGCGGAGCCGGGGCCGGGGCCGGAGCCCGAGTCGGAGCCCGAGTCGGAGTCGGAGTCGGAGTCCGAGCCCTCCGCGGGTTCGCCGGCCAGAAGCGCCCGCCAGGCCGGCCGGCTCAGCAAGGAGTCCAGTCCGTCGAGCAGTGCCTCGCGCCGGCCCGTCCCCCACTCCAGCAGGCGGCTCGGGCCGCTGTGCAGTTCGAGCGCGACGGACAGCAGGATCGCGTAATGATCGAGGGTGGGCGGCAGTTCGGCAGCGCGTACGGCGAATGCTTCGAAGAGGCGGACCGCCATTGGACAGGTGAGGATCTCGGCCCGGTCGTCGTTCATGCTCGACATCCGGCGCAGCAGCCGTCCCGCCCCGGCCACCAGCCTCCGGTCCCGGGCGCCGGCCTCCCTCAGGAGGCCGTCCAGCCGGACGGCCTCGGCGACTCTGCGAGCGGTCTCGGGCTGCACGACGCCCGCTTCCCGCAGCACAGTGCCCAGCCGTCCCCGGACGGAGGGCTCGTCGCCGACGGCGAGGGCATCGACCAGGGCGCGCAGCTCCGGGCCCCTGGCGTAGTGGCCCAGCCACACCAGGGCCGCGGTCGGCCTGTCGATGGCGTCGAGCGCCCGCACGACGTGGCTCGCGAGGTCCTGGAGCTGCCCGAGGGTCCTGAGGCAGGGGACATCCTCCGGTTCGCCGAGGCGGGTGAGGAGAGCGAGGCCGACGCAGACCGCCATGGGACCGGATCCCGTACGGGTCAGGCACCGGCCGAGCGCACGCGCCCAGTCCTCGTCCTCCAACGGCAACTCGGCGACCACGAACTGGACGTGCCCGCCCCGAACACTCAGTTCGGCGAGGCGCAGATGAATCTCCCGAGCGGCCCGAGCCGCGTCCGCCTCGGTCCTGGCCGTGTCCGAGGCGGCCGTCAGAGGGGCCAGCACCTCGGTCAGGGCCGCGCAGACCGCCTTCCAGGGAGTTCGGGTCCGGCGGCGGCGCTCCGGCGGGTCCGGCAGCGCGTATCCCCCTTCGGGGAGCCTGCCGCCGGGCTCCGCGCGGTGAAGGCGCAGGGCGTGGGCGTACAGCGAGAGAGCGGGAGCCGACGTGGGAGCTGGAGCGGACGTGGGAGTGAGCGCGCCGCGCTCTTCCGGGGTGCTCAACGGGCGGGGTGGTTCTCGATTCCATGAGTCATGCGCGGAGTCTGGCAGGCACCCCGGCCACGGACCACCAGATTTCCTTGTCCGCCTTTCGTGGACGCCCATTCGAGGACGTCAGCAGGACGTCAGTGAGGCGTCAGCGGAACGTGAGCGACCCACAGGATGCTTATGTTGTCAAGAGGTCAGAGAGAGCGGTTCGCCGCAGGATCCGGGCCTTGCCTCACCCTCATCCTGGGAGATTTCGATGCGTACGTTCCGCAGCCGCAAGCACACCGCTACCCTCGGCGCCGTCACCGCGGTCCTGGCTCTGGCCCTCACCGCCTGCAGCGGCGACGAGACCGGTACGAAGTCCGCCGGCCCGGCCGACAACACCGCGTCGGTCTCCTCCTCCCAGCCCTCCACCGACGCCACGACCACGGACGACAAGAAGGCCGGCGCCGCCGCGCAGAACACCGGCGCCACGAAGACGGGCACCTCGAAGACCGGCACCTCCGGCGGCGGCAGCACCTCGGGCGGCAACACCAGCGACAGCTACGCCTACAAGCACCCGTGCCAGAGCGGGGACCTGTCGGTGCGCGTGTACCCCCTGGAGGGTTCGGCCACCCAGCACGTGATCGAGGTCAACAACACCGGCGCGAACTCCTGCGGCCTGAGCTACTTCCCGCGTGTCAGCCTGGGCGCCTCGAAGGCCTCGGACCACAGCGGCGACATCACGCCGGCGGTTCCCGGCGGCCTGGGCGGCGCGCCCGCGTACCCGGTCAAGCCCAAGACGGCCGCCATCGCGGTGATCGACCTCAACCCGGGCGGCAAGGGCGGCGTGACCTGGGTCAACGAGATGAACGTGCTGGCCGACGGCGACCACATGCCCAACGCGGACACGCAGAACTTCGAGCTCGGCCCGGACGTCAAGGTCGGCGACCCGAAGCTCGGCCTGTACCGGAGCACGGTCGCCGACGCGGTGAGCTCCATGAAGACGGCGGGCAACTGACCTGCTGCACGAGGGCGTACGACGAGCTCCGCGGGACGCGGTTCCTCCCCTCCCCCTCGTCATACGCACCGCACACGCCACATACGCCGCAGAGGGCCTGGATCATCCTGGATCCGGGCCCTCTGCGGCGCTCTCGTCCCCTCCCCGCGCCGGGGACGACCGGCGACTCCACCGGACTAGTCGATCCACTCAACGGATGCGCCAAATCCAGCCAGTTCGTCAGAGCGGGCAAGGTCGTGTTCCACGGTGAGTACCCCTTCCCTCACGCCTAGTTGAACGTGAAGACCACCGGTCTCGGGCGCTCACCCCTTCGCGAGAACCTGAAGCTGGGCGCCCGGCACGAGCCCCGCCGACACCCGTTCCCGGGCCGGCACCGCCTCGCGGCGGACGGTCCGGAGGCGGCTCCGCGGCCGTCCGGAAGCAGTCCGAAAACGACCAGAATCCGGGCCGGGACGGCTGAGCCGGATGGGTAACGTTCGGCCGGAGTGGGAGTCACCGACACGGGGGCGAGGTGGGTGCACTGAGCGGGATCGTGGTCTATCTGCCGCGAAGGAGCGACGACGTCGGAGGGGTACCTTCCGGTGCCCCGGCCGACCCGGTGACGTTGCGGCTGGGTCCGGGGGAAGTGGCGCGTTTCGGGCGGGGCTCCGCGACGACCCCGGTCGAACTGCGCCTCGACGACGAGGCCATCTCCCGGCTGGCCGGCGAGATCCGGGTGACGGACGACCACTGGCAGCTGAGCAACCACAGCACGACCCAGAGCTACCTGGTGGAGAACCCGGAGGGCGCGGGAGAGTATCTGCGGGTCCCGCCCCGGCGGGCCGGCGCCCCCATCCCCTTCGAGTTCTCCCGGGTCGTGCTGCCCACCCGCCGCAACACCACCGTCTCCTTCCAGGTGTTCGCGCCCGACCACGTCTATCTGGACCCCTGCCCGGGCCCCGACGGCGCGGCGGGCCAGTGGGGCAGCCGCACCGTCATGGCGTACTCGCTGGACGAGACGGCCCTCTACTTCCTGATCCTGGTCGCACTCTGCGAACCCCGGCTGCGCGACGAGTCGCCGGTCGCGGTGCCGACCACTCCGCAGATCGTCGAACGGCTCAAGGGGCACGCCTCGTGCGGCCAGTTGAAGGCGCGGGCGGTCAGCTCGCACATCGACTACCTCGCCGAGGAGAAGATGCGGATCAGCGCTCCGGCCGAGCAGGGATCCGGAGGGGCGCGCCGCAACGGAAAGCGGGAGGCCCTCGTCGGGGTCGCGCTGCGGTTCGGGCTCGTACGGGAGGAACACCTGGCGCTACTGCCTCCCCGTACCACCACGCGCGTCCGGGGGCGGGAGACGGACAGTTGAGCGGCAGGCCCACCGGGGGCCGCGGCCCCCGGGCGGGAAGTGAACGTACGGAGCTGCTTCCGCGCGGCTACCGGGTCGGCGGCTGGGAGGTCACCGAGCCGATCGCGTCCGGCGGCTGGGCAACGGTGTACGCGGGCCGCCCGGTCGACCGCTCACCACAGCGGCCGGAGGCGGGACCGGGGCCGGAACCACGCCTGAACCCCGGGTCGGGGCCGGAATCGCGGCCGGCGGAGGTCGCGCTCAAGTTCCTGCCGACTGCGGGGCTCGCACCGCGCCAGGCCCGCAAGGTCGCGGAGACCGCCCGGCGGGAGGTCGAACTCGGCCACCGGGCCTGCCATCCGAGGCTGATCCGTCTGCTGGACTCCCTCGTGATCAGCGACCCGGACCGGCCGTTCCTGGACGGTGCGATCGTGCTGGTGATGGAGCGGGCCGAGCGCAGTCTGCGTGACCTGTTCGATGCCGGGGGCGCGGAAGCGGACGCCGCCCGGCTGTTCGCCGGGATCTGCGAGGGCCTGGCCCATCTGCACGGCAGCGGCTGGGTGCACGGCGACCTCAAGCCGGAGAACATCCTGCTGATGGCCGACGGTGCGCTCAAGCTGTCGGACTTCGGGCTCGCCACCGAACTGACCGGCACCCACGGCACCCACGGGTACGCGCCGCCGATGGGCACCCTGGACTACCTCCCGCCCGAACGCTGGCAGGCCCCGCTCGGCGAGCACGGCGTGGAGGTCCGGCCCAGTGCCGACATCTGGGCCCTGGGCATCATGGTCCACGAGGTGTTCGCGTCCGGTGCCTCGCCGTTCCCCGGCGCGACGCCGGTGGCGCGCGGTGCGGCGGTACAGGAGTACGCCGACGGGCGCGCACCGCTGCGGCTCGCCGCTGCGCTGCCGCCGTTCTGGCGCGCCCTGGCCGCCGACTGCCTGGCCCCGACCCACGCCGACCGCGCCGAGCACAGCGCCGAGAGCCTCCTCGCGCGCATCACCGCCCGGTCGCCGGTGCCCCGTCCCGCACGCCGCCGGTGGATGTCCCGCGCCGCCCTGGTGACCGTCGCCGTGTGCTCGGTGGCCGCGACGGTCTGGTCACACGCCGTCGGGGCCGTCGGCGACGGCGCCTCGGGTGCGAGGAGTGGACCACCGGCCCGGCTCAGGGTGTTCAACGCCGACGACGGGTGCCGGGTACGCACGGACCGGAACCCGCAGTGCAGCCTCGGCCTGGCGATCGACCCGCTTCAGCCGTACACCGTCGACAACGTTGTACCGGTACGGGTGTGGCACGGCGACGTCCTCGCCGTCGACTGCCGCCTCGCCCGGGGGATCCCCATCATCGACGAGTCGGACGCGAGCTCCACCGAGTGGTACCGCGTCCGCCTGCCGGCCGGCTCGACCGCTTCGTCGGCCTCCGCCTCCTCCGCCGCCTCCGCCGCAACCACCGCCTGGCTGCCGGCCGTGCGTACGGCGGACCACCCCCAGGTCCCCGACTGCCCGCGCCCCACGGGCACACCCGTGCCCACGCCCGCACCCGCGCAAGTACCCACCTCCGTACCCGCGTCCGTGCCTGTTCGCTGAGTTTCGGCGATCGCGTCGCGGGCTGTCACTCCGGATCGTTCCGGATGTGCGGCCCGGCACCCCGCCACTACTTTGCGGACCGTCGCCAACTCGGCCGAGAACCAACGGACGGAAGAGGAAACAGCCCATGCGTGGCACGCGCTCGCTCCTGCTCGGCGGGGTCCTCGCCCTCGCCTCCCTGGCCGCGCCTTCCGGCGCCCTGGCCGCCGAGAACGGCTCGCCGTCCCCCGCGCGGGCCGACGACGCCATCCAGAGTTTCCGCAATCAGGCCACGGGCCGTTGCATGGACGACACCGACAACGGCTTCCGCACGTGGAGCTGCAACGGAAGCAACCCGCAGCTGTGGACCGTACACACCTGGGACGACGGAACACGCCAGCTGCGCAACATCAACACGGGCCGCTGCATCGAGGACACGGACAACGGGTTCCGTACCATCGGCACGTGCAGCTCCAGCCCGGAGCAGAGCTGGTGGGTCAAGGTCTGGGCCGACGGCACCGTCCGCTTCCAGAACCAGGCCACCCTGCGGTGCATCGACGACAGCTCCCTGGGCTTCCGCACCTGGGCGTGCAACGACACCCCGTACCAGAGCTGGTCCTGACACCGGTGCCCGGAACTCCACGAGTTCCTGGATCCCCTCTGTCCCTCCCGTTCTCCTCCAGGCTTTTCCGAAACGAAGGAGCAGGCACGTGCGTGGCTCTACCGAACGACGCGCGATACGGAGATCAGCGGTCCTGCTGATCGCACTGGCCGCCGTGACCGGCCTCGGCAACCCGGCATTCGCGCAGAGCGCGAGCGATGTGCCGGGCCCCCTCGGGCACGCCGCACCGGCCACGCTGTACTGCGACATCCCGGCGGACCGGGACATCGCCGTGACCCGCAAGGTGTACGAGGTCGGGCAGCGCCGCGGCGTGTCCGACAAGGTGATGCTCGCCGGCTTCGAGACGGGCTGGGTCGAGTCCCGGATGAACAACCTGGCGTGCGGTGACCGGGATTCGCTCGGTGTCTTCCAGCAGCGGCCCTCGATGGGCTGGTGCGAACCCGCCCAGTGCCTCGACGTCGACTACGCGGCGAACAAGTTCTTCGAGGTGGCCCAGCAGATGGAGCCCGACTGGGACACCGCGGGCGAGCTGGCCCAGGCCGTACAGCGCTCCGCGTACCCCGAGCGCTACCCGCAGGCGGAGGGCTACGCGCGGGAGTTGATGGCCGAGGCGTTCCAGCCGTACGGCACGATCGGCGCGAAGTACGCCGGCCTCGGCGGCCACGACGGGCCGCTCGGCCGGCCGGTCCGAGCCGAGGAGGACTCCTCGCTGGGCGGGCGGTTCCAGCTCTTCCAGAACGGGATCGTCATCTGGCACCCGGACGAGGCCCACGCGATCTACGGGGACATCCTCACGAAGTTCTGGGACACCGACGCCGAACGCCGCTGGGGCTTCCCGACCACCGACGAAGCCGACGCCGCACAAGCACCCGACGGCACCAAGGGCCGCTACCAGTTCTTCGAACGAGGCCTCTTCCTCTGGTCCCCCCGGACCGGCGCCCACACCGTCCACGGCGCCATCTACGACGCCTTCCACGCCGCCGGACATGAAACCGCACTCGGCTACCCCCTCACCGACGAAACCGACGAAGCAGGCGGCGGCAAAGCCCAGAAATTCCAGAAAGCCACCATCCACTGGACCGCCGACAAGGGCACCTGGATCACCAACAACTGACGGGGAGGCAGTAATGAGATCGATCAGCTCCGTGGGATGGCCCGGATCGCTGAACTTCCGACTGACTCTCCGGCGTGCGCTCGGTGCGGTGACGCTGGTCATGGCGGCCCTCGCGGTCATGTTCACCACGGCACCGGCCGCGACCGCGTCGGAGCCGGGCGGGCCGATCGGGCGCGGCGAGGCGATGGACCGCGCGTGGTCGTGGATCGCCGAGCAGGTGCCGTACAGCCAGAGCGGCTGCCACCAGAACCGGTTCGGCTGCTACCGGCCGGACTGCTCGGGCTATGTGTCGATGGCCTGGAACCTCGGTACGTCCCTGACCACATGGGGTCTGTGGGACGTCACCTTCGACATCCCGGCGAGCGACCTGCAACCCGGTGACGCCCTGCTGCGCGACTCGGGCGGCACGGACCACGTGGCGCTGTTCCTCCGCTGGGCGGACCCCGCCCACACCCAGCCGGTGGTGCGCGAGGAGTACGACTTCGGGCACGTCGCCGAGGAGCGGGTGTGGGGCGACGGGCTCAGGGGCTTCACGCCCCGCCGTTACAACAACCTGGACGACCTGATCCCGTACGGCACCATCGCGACGAAGTACGACAGCACGGGCGGCCCCAATGGTCCGCTGGGCCGGCCGATCACGGGGGAGCGCGACTCCTCGCTGGGCGGGCGCTTCCAGCAGTTCCAGAACGGGATCGTCATCTGGCACCCCGACGAGGCCCACGCGATCTACGGGGACATCCTCACGAAGTTCTGGGACACCGACGCCGAACGCCGCTGGGGCTTCCCGACCACCGACGAAGCCGACGCCGCACAAGCACCCGACGGCACCAAGGGCCGCTACCAGTTCTTCGAACGAGGACTCTTCCTCTGGTCCCCCCGGACCGGCGCCCACGCCGTCCACGGCGCCATCTACGACGCCTTCCACGCCGCCGGACACGAAACCGCACTCGGCTACCCCCTCACCGACGAAACCGACGAAGCAGGCGGCGGCAAAGCCCAGAAATTCCAGAAAGCCACCATCCACTGGACCGCCGACAAGGGCACCTGGATCACCAACAACTGACCGACAGCTGACCGACAGCTGACCGAGAACCAACTGACCGACAGCTGAGCGAGAACTAGGAGATCGCGTTGAGCGAGCAGCACCCCACCCGCCGGAACGTCCTGAAGACCGCCGGCGGGCTCTCCGCGGCACTGGCGCTCGGCGCCGGGGGCGTCCTGGCCGCGGCCACGACGGCGAGCGCGGCCGGTGACGGCTTCGGGCTGCACATCGTGGACCACGACGAGCGCGACCGGCGCATGAAGTACTACCGGTTCCAGACCGGCGCGATCGGCTGGAACCCCGGCGTCAACGTCCTGCTCCCCGACGACTACGACACCAGCGGCCGCACCTACCCGGTGCTCTACCTCTTCCACGGCGGCGGCCTCACCTCGGACTTCATCGAGTTCGACCGCGCGGGCGTCCGAGACTGGACCGCCGTGAAGCCGATCATCGTCGTGATGCCCGACGGCGGCCACGCCGGCTGGTACTCCAACCCGGTCAGCTCCAACACCGGCCCCCGGAACTGGGAGACCTTCCACATCGCCCAGCTGCTCCCGTGGATCGACGCGAACTTCCGTACGTACGCCGAGTACGACGGCCGCGCCGTCGCCGGGTTCTCGATGGGCGGCTTCGGCGCGCTGAAGTACGCCGCGAAGTACTACGGCCACTTCGCCTCGGTCAGCGCCCACTCCGGCCCGGCCAGCCTGCGCCGCAATCTCGGCGCGGTCACGCACTGGGCCAATGTGTCCTCCGCCGCCGCGGACCTGGCGGGCGGCACGGTCTACGGAGCTCCGCTGTGGGACGAGGCCCGGGTCAGCGCCGACAACCCGGTCGAGCGCATCGGGAGCTACCGCAACAAGCGGATCTTCCTGGTCGCCGGAACCGGTGGCCAGGCCGTGCCCTGGTTCAGCCAGATCACCGAGGACAACGTGCTCCAGGGCCAGCGGGAGTTCCGCGGCCTCCTCGACGGGGCCGGCATCCCGTACGAGGCGCACGAGGAGCCCGGCAGCCATGAGTTCCGCGTACCGCTGTTCCTCCGCGACCTCGACGGCATCATCGGGCGCCTCCGCAAGGCCTGACACGGAAGACTGCCGTACCCCCATACCCCCCGTACCTCACTCTTCGCCCCGCCCTCACCCTCAGACACACGGAGAGCCGAACATGCCCACCCCTTCACAGCCCCCACAGCCCTCGCAGCCGGCCCACCGAGCCGCCGCCACCCGCCGGTCGGCGCTCAAGGCAGGCATGGGCTTCGCCCTGGGCGCCGGCCTGCTGGGGGCCGCCCCCGGCGTGGCGGCCGCCGACGACCGGTACGCCCGGACGGCCGCCGGGCGCCCGGCCGCGCGACTGCTCCAGACCGGCACCCCGCTGTGCGAGCAGCCCGGTGACTCGGCGAGCGCGCAGGGGCTCGGCTCGGGGGACCTGGCGATCCCGTACTACCGGGAGCACGACAACACCTGGGGCTACGTGTTCGGCGACGCGTTCGGCGGGATCGCCCAGGCCGACCCCTACCTGGGTTCCCCGGTGATCCTGAACCAGGCGGACTTCGACGCCTCCGGCGCGTCCCCGATCTCGTTCTCCTGGGCGATGCCGACCGGGGGCGCCGCCGATCAGTGCTTCGACTACGCGCACTGGGCGGACAACGGGCACGGCTTCGAGATCTCCCGCATCCCCAACGACTGCATCGAATTCGGGGGCCGCACCTACATCCAGTACACGTCCGTGGCCCTGTGGGAGAACATCCCGGCCGGGTACGACGGCTCGCTGATGTCGGGCGTCGCGTACTCGGACGACTACGGCGTGACCTGGCAGGACTACCCGTACCACTGGGCCGGCGACACCCAGGGGACCAACCAGTCCATGTATGGGATGTGGTCGTTCGCGGGCATCGACCCCGACGGCTGGCTGTACATCTTCTCCAAGCGCTGGAACGGCACACACGCGAACACCGCCGACGGCGGAGCGATCCAGTTGTTCCGCATCCGGCCCGACGAGTTCCGCGCGGGCAACTTCGGGGCCCAGGAGAACTGGGCCTTCCTGGACGGCCGTTGGCAGTGGACAAGGGCGGTGGGCCCGTCGGTCATGCTGTCCGGGAACAAGATCGGCGAGTTCTCCGTCAAGCGGATCGGCAACACGTACTGCATGAGCTACTTCGACGTGGACGACTACGCGATCTGCACGCGCACCGCGTCCCGCCCGGACGCCGTGTGGACCGCCCCCAAGCCCCAGATCGTCGGCGACGGCCTCCCGCCCCACCACTGGGGCAAGCCCCAACTCCCGTTCCTCTACGGCGGATACATCCACCCCGGCAGCGCGAGCGCCACATCCCTGACCCTGATCGCCTCGCAGTGGCAGTCCGTGAACCACGGCAAGACGCCGTACCGCGTCCTCCAGTACGACGGCATCCGGCCCTGACGGGCAGGGCGCCGCGCACGTAACGGCCACACCAGCTCGACAGGCACATCGGGGCGTCACCAAGCACCACGGTGACGCCCCGCGCCATGTGCCGCCTCCGCCCGCTACGCCTTCGCCGCGCATTCCACCCAGAGCAGCTTCCCGCCCTGCCCCGGCAGCCCACCGCCCCGCATGGGGTACGCGCCCCAGCACTCCGCGTACAGCGTGATGAGGTACAACCCCCGTCCCTATTCGGCCAGTTCCTCCGGCGCAGGAGCGCCCCACCGGAACGGGGCGGGGATGTGCGGATCGGTGTCCCACACGCTCATCCGTACGCGGCTGCGCCCGGCGTCGCGCAGGCGCAGGGAGTACGGCCCCGATGAGTACAGGTAGGCGTTGGTGACCAGCTCGCTCGCCAACAGCTCGGCTGTCTCGGTGAGTTCTCGCATGCCGTGCACGCGCAGGACGTTGCGGAGGGTGGCACGGGCGAC
Organism: Streptomyces sp. NBC_00376; assembly: GCF_036077095.1. Classification (NCBI taxonomy): domain Bacteria; kingdom Bacillati; phylum Actinomycetota; class Actinomycetes; order Kitasatosporales; family Streptomycetaceae; genus Streptomyces; species Streptomyces sp. NBC_00376. The sequence goes on from NZ_CP107960.1 coordinate 4,109,758, forward strand.
GCCGGGGGCGCGGGGATCCTGCGGGAGTTGGAGGGTGTATGTCCAGGGTGGGGATACCGTGGCACTGACCATGGAAGTCTCCGTTCACGGAGGGAAGTCGGATGGTGCGCTTCGGATTGCCCGGTGACGAGGCCGCTCCGTCGAGCGGGGTACTTCCGGGCGGGTGGCCTGAGACACAGACCAGGGCTCGACATGGAATACATTCCACGAAGTTCACGGAATGCATTACAGATACCCTCGTGTGGGTGACCGAGCCGGGGAGCAAGTGATGTCAGCCGGCGCCAGGCCAACAGCCCGCCGTCAACGACTGGGAGCGGAGCTTCGAAAGTTGCGCGAGCGTGCCGGAGTCACCGCGACCGAGGCCGCCAAACTCATCGGCGGCAACCAGGCTCGCATCAGCAACATCGAAGCCGGCCGCTACGGCGTCAGCGCCGAGCGGGTGCGCGCACTGTCCTGCCACTACGACTGCTCGGACCACGAGCTGGTCAACGCGCTGGCCGCCATGACCGGTGACCGCAAGCGCGGCTGGTGGGAGGAGTACCGCGAGATCCTCTCCAGCAGCCTGTTGGACCTGGCGGAACTGGAACACCACGGGACCGCGCTACGCACCTCGCACACAGCCGGACTGCCCGGACTGCTCCAGACCGCGGACCACGCGCGCGAGGTCTTCCGTCAGGTCGTTCCCGCCCTGCCTCCTCCGGAGATCGAGCACCGCCTGTCCTTTCGTATCAAGCGTCAGAGCATCGTTTTCCGAGAAAACCCGCTCCCGTACCACGCGGTCATCCACGAAGCTGCCCTGCACATGGAATTCGGCGGGTCAACCGTGGCCAGGCAACAGCTGGCACATCTCCTGACCATGAGCGAGCGCGGGCACATCACAATCCAAGTGATCCCGTTCAAGGCGGGCGGGTATCCAGGAGCGGGCCAGCCCATCTATTACGTTCACGGCCCCGTTCCACAGTTGGACACCGTTCAACTGGATCAGTCACACGGCATCGCCCTCCTCGACGCCGAAGCCCAACTCCACAAATACCGCCAGGTCCTGGCCCGTCTGGAGTCCCTTGCCCTGGGTGCTGCCGAGTCGCGGGACCTGATGCACAACATCGCCCAGAACCTATGAAGGGATCCGAGTTGCCGACTCACATGTGGCAGAAGTCCTCGTACTGCGGCGAGGGCGAGTCCTGCATACACGTAGCCATCCCCACGCCCGGCACAGTCGACCTCATCGAATCCGGCGACCCCACGGGAGCGATACTCCACACCACCCCCGCCGCCTGGTCCGCCCTCGTACGCACGATCAAGGAGAGCCGCACCCGTGACTGACGCCCCCCGCATCCCGGCCGACCTGACCTGGGTCCGCGCCGCTCCCGAAGGCGAGGAGGGGCCGGGCCCCTGGATCGAGATCGCCTTCGGGCCGAATGAGCTCGTCTACCTCCGCGAGACCAGCGACCCCGCCAACATCGTCACGACCACCCGAACGAAATGGGTGGCCTTCACCAAGGGCGTCGTGGCGGGCGAGTTCGACCACTTCGCCGAACCCGCCGGTTAGAGCCGGGCCCTCACCGCCGAAGCGGAGATCCGGCCTCTGCCCAAGCACGGGCGAACCGCTCGCGGGCGGGCAGAAGACTCCGCGCACATCCATAGTTGCAAACACCTCTCCCGATACTGGCAAGGCTGCGATCAGCGCGCATCACCAAGTCATGAGTGAGCCAGTGTTGGCCAATTGCCGATTTGCTGATTGCGCTAGCGACGCCCTGGTTGATAGGGATGATCAAGCGAACAACCGTTCGCACCGCCCAGGGTCAGCTGCATGCGTCCTTGGAGCGGGCCATCGGCCGGATTCAGCAGGACGCAACAAAGAGGGGCCTCCCCATGGTGGGGTGGGATATCAGGCCGCAGGGTGTGCAGGGGCAGTTGAGGGTGGTCGGTACGCATGCCGGTGATCTGGCGAAGGCCCTGACGGCGCTCACGGCGACGGCGTCGGAGGCTGCGCAGGCGGCGGGTACGGCGGTGCCGGGTGCGCAGGCGGTCACGCCTTTGCAGGGCCCGGTGGCTCCGGGGCAGGCTCCACTGTCGCGTACGGCGATGGGGCCGGTGGCCGCGGCGCTGGGTGAGTATCTGAAGGAGCACGAAAAGGACTTCCGGTCGATGTCCGAGCGCACCGAGGCCTCGGTTCTGGGTGCGGTGGACGCCACGAACGCGTACTGCCGAGGTGATCTGGAGGCCGCCGAGCACGCCCAGAACGCGGCCAGGGCCGTGCTTCTGGATCTCCTGCGCCACGCCGGGAACCGGCGGTGAGCGGACCCGGTCCGGTCGATCCGGTCGGCATACCGGTCTTCACCGGTGATCTGGCGCTGCTCGACACGAAGGTGACGGCGCTGTCCGGCCACGGCACCGCGATCGCGACGGCTGCCGGTGACGTGCACCGCAGTTTCGGCGGGCTGAGTGCCTTCTACAAGGCCCCGAAGCGGAGCAGTTGTTCGCGACGACCGCCCCGGTCGCGGCGACCGGGCTGTCTCTGAGTTCGGACCTGTGCGTCATCGCCGGTGCGCTGGGCACGTACTCGGACGACGCGTTCCCTTTGGTGGAGAAGCTCAAGGAGCTGAAGCGGGACGCGGTCGCCTTCCGGGTGAAGGTCGACGGCGACGACAAGTGGCGCGAGGACGGCGACCTGGTCGAGGAGAACAACCAACGCCGCAATGAGATAGCCGAGGTCTGGGCCGCCTTCCAGGAGGTGGAACGGGCCTGTCACGCCAAAACCGGCGACGGCTCCGGGAAGCGGGGCACCTACGGGTACGACGCCGAGGCCCTCGAGCAAGCGGAGAGCCTGCCCTGGGGAGAAGCCGTCGAGGAGTCGACACCCTGGTGGCAGGTGTGGGAGCACGCCTACGACTTCGGCAAGGCTTCCTCGTCGACGGGGTCTGGGGCACCGTCAAGGGCCTGGGGACCCTGGCCGGCTTCGAGGACGGGGACGCAGCTGGAGAGGCCTGGACGGGTCTGGCCAAACTCGCCACCGGGCTCTCCCCCGTCGCCCAGCTCGTCCTGCACACCCTGCCCGGCGACAAATACTCGGCCTGGATACAGGACTCCCGCAAGGCGGTGAGGGAGACCGGCAAGGCCCTGGTGGCCTGGGACCAGTGGGGCAGCAACCCTTCCCGCACCGCCGGAGCGGTCACCTTCAACGTCCTGACCACCGTCTTCACCGGCGGTTCCGGCGGCGCGGCAGCAGGCGCGGGCAAAGCCGGCCTGGCAGCCAAGGCCCTCTCCCTCACCACCAAAACCGCCCGCGCCGTGGACCCCATGACCTACGTCTTCAAGGGCGCGAGCGCCGGGCTGACCCGCATCGGCGACGTGATGGCCGGCCTCAAGGGCCTGGGAGGCGTCGAATACCCGCCCCTTCCCGACCACGTCATCACCTTCCCCGAAGGCACCCTCCGCCTCCCCGACGGCACCCTCCACCTCCCCGAAGGCGCCGCCGTCCCCGAAGGGGCGACCACCCTCCCCAACGGCACCGTCGAACTCCCCGAAGGCGCCGTCGCACTCCCGGAAGGCACGGTCAGATCCCCCTTCGACGAAGGCGCCCCCTACCTCGACCGCGACGGCAACCTCTACAACGAAGACGGCACCCTCGCCCAACGCGCCAACCAGGCCCGCCAGGAACCCCACCCCCACGCACAAACCCCCGACCAGGTACGCGAACCCGCCCTGACCGGCGTAACCACCCACACCGCCAACCACACACCCGGCGGCAGCCCTGGCCACACCCCACCCACCAACCACCTGGACAACACCCCGTCAAGCGGCAGATCGAACGGCAACGGCCCCACCGGCACACCAGGCACAGCCCCCACCACCGGCCACGACGAGTTGCCCGGCGACATCTGACGGTGACGGCGCCGGGCGGGCCTCACCGCCGAGAAGAACCGACGTTCGCCCACGCGCGGGCGAACCGTTCGTGCGCGGGCGGTGGGACGGCGGCGGACGGAGTCGTCGGGGCGAGCGGGGTCGTCGGGGCGGAGAGGGGTGCCGGGCGCGGGGCCTTCGCGGCGGTGAGTTCCTTTCGGACGGCGCGGTGGTGGTCGAGGGTCCAGGTGTTCCAGCGGCGTACGGTGCGGTCGGCCGGGCGGTCGAAGGCGTGCAGCTGGAGGTGGAGGGCCGCCGCGTCGCGGCCGACGCCGAGGGACGCGGCCACTTCGTCCACCAGCTCCGGGACGCTGAAGAGCGGGTTGGCCTCGTACTGGCCGGGCGGGACCGGGGTGTCCGCCGAGCGGTCCGCCAGGGCGCGCAGGGCGGCGAGGTGGTCGGTCCCGGCGGTTGTGAGGTGGTCGAGCAGGGCGCGGGCGCCCTCCGCGGCCGGGTCGCCGACCGGCCGCTCGGTGAATGCCCAGGTCAGGGCGGTGACGACGGCCCGTATCCCGTCGGCGTCCAACGGGGGCTCCGCCGCGTGCTCCAGGCGGCCGGTGAGCAGGGCGGTGGCCCAGGGCGCGGGCAGGTCGTGGTCCTTGGCCAGCGCGGCGGCATGGCTGCCGTCATCGGCGTACGGGGTGACCGCGACCCGTTCGGACCACTCAGTGGCCATCCGGTCCGCGGCGGCGGTCATCCCGCCGGGCGCCCAGAGGTCCGCCGGGTCGGCGGGGACGGCGGCAGCGAGCACGGCGCGCCGGCCCTCCGGGCCGAGGTTCATCCGCGCGACGTCGTACGCGTGCACCAGGGTCCGGTCGGCCTTGTACGGCTTGGCGCGGCAGAGCTTGAGGTGGACCGCGTAGTCGTCGCTGCCGGCGAAGCCGTCGAGGACCAGGGCGGCGATCGCGCGCGGCACCCCCGTACGCCACCGGAACAGGTCCACGGCTTCCTCGGGCACCGGCAGCGGGCCGCGTTCGGCGAGCAGGGCCAGCAGGCGGGGCAGCCTCGTGGTGTCGTCGCCCGCGATGGTGCGGGTCTCGCACTCCTCGGCGCCGGCGGGCGCCGGGTCGGCGGACCGCTGGATGAAGGGGGCGAGGTCGCTGCGGACCGGGCCGGAGGCCACCGGGGCGCCGGACGAGCGGAGTTCGGCGATCTCGGACTCCGGGGCCCGGCCGGTACGCCAGGTGGTGCCCGGCTCCGCGAACGGCTGGCGGCTCCACACGCCGAGCAGCGCGGTCAGTGCCCGCCGGTGCTCGTCGGGGGTGGCGGCGACAGCGGCCCGCCAGGCCACGGCGTCGATCCGGCCGGTCAGTACCGCCCATTCGGTCGGAGGGGCGGGCAGGGCCAGCACCCGTACCTCGTCGTCGATCTCGCCGCGCAGATACCGGCCGTCGGCGGCGATCGCGGTGAGGAGGGCGGGCTGCGGCTGCGGCGGCCGTTCCTCGTACCCCCGGAACTGGGCCAGCAGGCCGTGCAGGGCCGGGACGAGCCGGGTGTCGGGCTCCGGATCGGGCAGTTCGACGACCGGTCCGGAACGCATGACGGCCACCCGGTGCGACAGCTCGCGGCGGCGGCGCAGCACATCGGCGGCGAGCCGCACCGCGCGGGCCACGCCCTGCCGGATCCGGGGGTCGGTCACCCCGGCCGGTGCGTCCCCGGAGCCGGACGACGACAGCAGTTCGCGGACGGCCTCCTCGGTGACCGCGCGCAGCGCACGGGAGGAGGGCTCGTCGCGCGGGGTGAGGAAGTGCCAGAAGGCGGGCGGCGGTACGGGACCGGCCTGTTCGCCGAGGGTGGGCCGGATGCGCCCGGTGCGGTGGCTGCCGGGGAAGCCCCGGACCTGCCAGAGCAGCGAGTTGTCCTCGGCGGCGTGGCATCGAACGGTGGTGCTGCCGACCACGACGGCGTCCTCACCGCCGGCCGGGAGGCCGAGGATGCCCCACGGGCGGCGGCCCCAGGTGGTGGTGCGGTAGGACGCGGTGCGGCCGTCGATGGACTCCAGCTCGAACTCGCGCGGCGAGGGACCGGCGTACGGCGTGCGGTAGTTGACCCGGCAGCCGGTGAGCCGGCCGTCCTGGCCGAGGGGGGACTGCGGTGCGCCGGGCGGCAGTTCGGCGAGGATGCGGTGGTCGGGGAAGGGCCTGGTGCCGTCCGGGAGCGAGTCGGGCGTGTGGAAGCCGGGCAGGATGCGGTCGGCGGTGGGCTCGCCGGTGGCGGGGTCCGTCCGGAGCCATCCGCCGCGGCGGTCCTCGCTGAACACCTCGGTGCTCCAGAAGTGCTGGCCGTCGTACATCTGGTAGTCGTGGTGGCCGACGCCCGTGGTGTCGCCGGGCCGCAGGATCTTCTCGCCGTCGAACCGGCCGCCGCCGTCCGGGGTCTGGAACTGGTAGCCGAGGCCGCCCCGGATGCTGCCGCCGTAGGGGCGCAGCCCGTAGGAGTCTTCCGGTACGAACGTGTCGGCGGGGCTGCCCGACCAGTACGCCGCGCAGATGCCGTGCTCGTCGCCCGAGCCGGTCCAGGCGACGAGGAACTGGCCGCCGACCCAGTGCACCGTGGGGTGGTGGGCGCCTTCCGGCAGCTCAAGGGTGTGCTCGCCGCGCCGGCCCGCGTGGTCGACGGCGAACGCGCGGGTCTCCCCGTACAGCGTGAGCACCGGCCAGGTGGAGGTGACGTGCACCGTCTCGTCCGGCCGGAATTCGGCGAGGGCCTCCTCCAGGGCGGTCCAGCCCAGCTCCTCGGGCAGCCCGGCGCGCAGGGCACGGGCCAGCGGGCCGGTGAGGTCCAGCGCATCGAGCGCCTCCTCGATGCCGTCCAGGGCGATGGCGGTGGGCCGGTCGAGAAGACCGTGCAGCTCGTCCACGGCTTCGTCGGCCGCGGCGAGCCCACCGCCGCGCAGGCTGTCGAGCAGCTTCTCGACCCGGCCGTGCACCTCGGCCGCGATGCCCGGATTGTGCGGGAGCCGGCTGATGGCGGTGCCTCCCCGGGACCGGAGCCCGGCGTGCACCGTGCCTTCGAGCCGGGAGCCGAACACGGGGTCGGCGGCGAGGGCCCTGAGATCGCGCCGCGCGTCCTCGTCCCAGAACTCCAGGGAAATCGTGGGGCCGGGGTCGTGGACGGGGATGCCCTCGGCGAGGCAGACGTCGAGCAGGTCGGCATCCAGGTGCGGCCACTGGTAGCGGTCCTCGTGGAGCCGGACCGGAGTTCCGTCCTCCTTCAGCCGCGGCGCGAACCGGGCCACCAGCTCGAATAGTTCGGCGGGCATGGCCTGGCGGGTCACCCCGCCACCGGCCACGGTCCGGTGGGAGTACCGGGTGGCGTACCGCCGCAGCCACTCGCCTAGGCCGCCCTCCGGGGTGATCCGGCCGGCCGCGGCGGCGTCGGCGGCCCCGCAGCCGATGAGCAGCCGCAGCCAGGCGGCCGCGTCGTTCTTCGACTCGGGGAACAGATCGAGCAGGGCGGCGGCCCGGTCGTCGGCCGGCGGGTGGGCGGAGAGCGGGCCGAGCGCCGCGTCGAGCAGCCGGTCCGGCACGGCCTTGCCGGTAGCGGACGCGAGCACCTCGCCCAGCACCCGCGCCTCCTCGTCGGCTCCGAGCCCCGCCGCGCGCACGGAATCCCGGACCCGGCGGGCCAGATCGGCGGGCAGCTCGCCCGGTGACGCCGCCCAGGTGGTCAGCAGCCGCATGAACTCGCGGTGGGCATCGCCCGGCTCGAACACCTCGGCCAGCCAGGCCGGGGCTCCGCTGAGTTCGGTGGCGGGAAGCGCGCCGAAGCGGGCGAACAACTGAAGGTTCGCCAGCCGCCAGTCCGGGTCGACGGGCAGCCCGTGGGTGCGCTCCGCGGTGCGCGCGTTCCCGTACGCACGCGCGGCGGACCGGCGGTGCGTCTCCAGCATCCAGTGCCCGATGGTGTCCCAGAACCAGGGCAGATGGGCGGCCGGCAGGCCCCGGGCCAGGCGCTCCGTCTCGTCCATGAACCGCCCGGGCTTCTCCCAGGCCCGGTGCCGGCCGCTGCCCACCCGCTCCAGCACTTCACGGGCACCGGCCTCGGCACCGGGAACCCGGGCGCGCGCCCAGTCGGCGTACGTCTCGGAGATGCGGTGATTGGCCGGGCGCGGGACGGGAGTTCCGGTGCTGCTGGTCATGTGTACGAGTCTGGCAGGCGGCACTGACAACGGCCCCCGGCGCCTGCCCCGGGCACCGGGAACACGGGCCTTGTATAGGGTCCCGCCATGCCTGCCTTCCGCGACTTCAACTTCAAGCTGCTGGTCATCGAGAAACTCATGTACGAGGACGAGATGCTGACCCCGGCGTTCAGCATCGACGAATGCCTGCGCGCGAAGGGGATAGCGGACGCGCAGCTCTACGCGTTCGACAACGATCTCGCCTACACGGTGCTCGACGAGTCCCGTGCCTACTTCGAGGCGCTGGAGATCAGCGAGGAGCTGCTCGCGACGGTGGAGACCCTCCTCATCGACGGCGGGCACCAGGTGTGCTACGAGTGCTCCCCGGTGTGGGACGGCGAGGACGACCTGTTCGACGTGGGCTCGCTCGACGACCTCGACCTCCTGCCGAACCTGCGGCGGATCAGCGGCGCCCGGGACTGCGGGCTGGGCGACCCGTTCAAGGAGGAGATCCTCGCCGCCCGGGGCATCGCCTCCGACTGACGCACAGTCTCGGGGCGGTGTACTCACTCTCAATGGCATGGCATCAGGTAATCGGACCACGTGTTCGGTGCCCGTGGCGCGGGCATGATCAACGGCATGAACGACGGCATGAACGACGAGCCGGGCCGGATCCTCCGCTGGAACTTCTTCATCGGCGGCCACCTGAGTGCGTCGGTCCCCGTACGCCTCGTCGAGCGCACCGACCGGGGCCAGCTGGTGTGGATGGAGACCGGCACCCCTATGTGGCGTACGGAACTTCCGAACGGGGCGCATCTGCGGGACATCGCGCCGGACGACCGCCCGCCCGGCGGCTACCCGGTGGTCGCCGACCGCTGGCCGATGGGCAGCGCGCTCTTCTACCAGCCGGCCGGCGCGGCGCACTCGGTGCTCTGGCTGTTCGGCCGCAGACGGAAGTTCCGTGGCTGGTACGTGAACCTGGAGCGCCGGATCCATCACGGTGACGACATCGACATCACCGACCACGAACTCGACATCAACGTCGCGCCGGACCGGAGCTGGCGGTGGAAGGACGAGGAGTCCTTCGCCGAGAAGACCGGTCACCCCGTCTACTGGTCGGCGGACGAGGCCTCGGCGATCCGGGACGAGGGCGCCTCGGTGGCCCGGCTCGCCGAGGCCGGAACGTTTCCCTTCGACGGCACCTGGTGCGATTTCCGGCCGCCGCCCTCTTGGACCACGCCGCCTCGGCCGCCCGTCCCACGCCATCCGCTTCTCTGACCGGCCCCTGCTCCGACCGGATCAGGGGCGCTGACCAGGGCATGTGCAAAATTCTCGGCCAGGGTGGCGGGATGGCAATCATTGCCCGGGGTCACACCCCGTGATACACAGAGTAACCATACGTATTCGGTCATACATCGATTCGATCCGCAGGTCAGGGCGGTCGGACCGGTCAAATGTGCGGGATCCGGGTAAAGAGAGCCGCCAAGCCGTCGTACGAGAGCAGTTTCATCAGCGAAGATAGAGAGCGACCCGTGCCGTGTGGCAGGGGCAATGAACTACCCAACAGGGGCGGTGACTTACATGATCCTGGCAGCTGAAAAGGGCGACATCACCACCATCATCGGCGGAATCGCCCCGAACTGGGGGCCGTTCGGGACCTTGGGCAACGAGGCCCGCGTAATGATCGAGGTCGTGATGGCCATCGCCATCCTGCTCTGCCTCGGCATCGCGGTCTGGGGTGCGGCGAAACAGCGCATCGGTGCGACGGCACTGCGCGACACGTTCAGCGCCGAGCAGGGCAAGGGGCTGATCGTCGCCGGTCTGACCGGTGTGTTCATCATCGGATCGCTCGGAACCCTGTTCACCATCGTCTACGGAATGGCCGTCTGACCGGCTGCCATTCCACGCCAGGGGCAGTCCCGCCCACCCCCACACCACCCGTCCGTCGTGCCCACCGGCAGAGGTTGCGTCCCCTGATGTCGAGTCACCACACCGCGTCCGCGCGGCATCCCGCACGGCTACCGTCGTACTACCCGGTTCAGGCAACGGTTGAGGGGGCGTACGCGGCATGAGCCACGGCGACGAGAACGGCTACGACTCGGGCCGTACGGATGATGCATACAGCACCATCGGCGGGACACGCCAGACCCGTACCCGCCTGCCCGACGGCGAGGGCGGCGACGGCTACAGCGCCCCCCGCCGCCCCGCACGCGCTTCCCGCTCGCTCATCACGATGGCCGGCGTGGTGGTCCTCCTGATCGCGGCCATCGCCTTCGCCAACATGGGCGGGGGCCGCGGGGACGGCAACGACGGCGATTCGGGAAGCGCGGGGGGCAAGCCGGAGACGGCGTCCACAGCTGCCACGGGGACCAAGCCGGTCACGGGGAAGAACGGCACGATTCCGTCGGGGTTCGCGCATGACGAGCAGGGGGCGCAGAGCGCTGCGTCCAACTATGCGGTGGCGCTGGGTTCCGTCGGGATGTTCAAGAAGGACAGCCGCCACGAGATCGTGAACACCATCTACACGGCTGAGGCAGCGGCGAAGCTCAAAGGACCGCAGGACGCCGCGTACTCCGCGGACTTTCTCGGAAAGCTGGGACTGGATCCCTCCGGGAACGCCCCGCAGGGCAGCACGTTCGTATCACGAACAATCCCCGTCGGGACGAAGATCGAAGCCTTCGAGGGCGATACGGCCAAGGTGTCGGTCTGGTACACGGGGCTGATCGGTATGTCCGGAGCAGGATCCACCGACCCTGTCAGGACCTCGTGGAAGACCTGGACCGTGCAACTCAGCTGGACGGGCGACGGTTGGAAGGCCGTCAGCGACACTCAGAAGGACGGACCGGCTCCGGTCCCCGGAGATGTCGCGGCCTCCACCTCGGACGAAATCAGTAAGGCTGTTGAGGAGTACGGAGGCTTCACATATGCCCGGTAGCCCGCGTCTTCGAGCCCGCTCCATCGTCACCGCACTGGCAGCGGTTCAAACCGCCGTCATCCTCTTCTCGGCTCGTGCATTCGCCGAGCCCTCGCCCACTCCGACGGCGCCGAGCCCCAGCCCGAGTACGGGCAACAAGGCCTGCGACCTGCTGATCGGGCCCGCGAAGCAATACTGCGAGGACGGCGACGCAGCCCCCAAGACCAACGTCTCCCCCGCCGTAGACAACTCCCTCGACCCCCTCTCCTCCCTGGCCCGCGGCTGCGCCGACGCCGCCGCGTGGATCGTCGGCAAGCTCAGCGAGGCCGTGGAGGGCACCGCCAACGTCGACTTCACGAACACCAAGTTCCTCCAGCAGTACGCGATCGTCTTCGCCGCCTCCACCGTCCTGACCCTCGTCCTGTGGCTGCTCGCCGTCGCCAAGCGGGCGATCCGTGGCGTGCCGCTGACCACCGCGATCTCCGAGGCCATCGGGTTCCTGTGGCTGACGGTGCTCGCCTCCGCGTTCACCCCGCTGATCCTCTACACGGTCGTCTCCGCGACCGACGGCGTCACCGATGTCATCGCCTCGTCCTCCGGCGGGCAGACCGACGTCTTCTTCGGGTCGTTCGCCGAGGCGCTCAAGAAGGGCTCCGACATCGGCGGCGGGCCGATCATGCTGATCGTCGTCTCGCTCGTCTCGATCCTCGCCGCGGGGGTCCTCTGGCTGGAGCTGGTGATCCGGGCCGCCCTGCTCTACGTAGGCGCCCTGCTCGGCACCGTCGTCTACGCCGGGCTCGTCGACAAGAACATGTGGGGCCATGTCCGGCGCTGGGCGGGCATCATGGTCGCGGTGATCATGGTGAAGCCGGTCATCGTCGTCGTGCTCGGGCTCGCCGGTGCGCTCTCCCAGAACGACGGGCCGAACGCGTTCTCCGCCGTCGTGTCCGGTCTCGCCATCATCCTGCTGGCGATCTTCGCCTCCGCGATGATCTACCGCTTCGTCCCCGGCTTCGGCGACGAGATCCAGGGCGCCCGCACCAACCGCAAGCAGGCCACCGACGGCTCCCAGGCCGCCGCGCTGATCAGCTCCCCCGCCGCCCTCGTCTCCCAGGGCATCAAGACCCACAGCAGCCGCAGCGGCCAGAACAGCGGCGACAGCGGCAGCGGTGGCGGCCGGCCCGCCAACTCGGTCAGCGGCGGAGTCGCCGCGCACAGCTCCCGCAACTCCGGCGGAAGCGGAGTCGGCGGCGCCACACCTCCGCCGCGCAGCGGATCCGGACCGACCTCCGGCACCCCGCACGGCAGCCGCTCCCACCGAGGTGGCGGATCAGGCAGTTCAGGTAACAACAGCACGGGAGGTGGAGGGCGTTGACGACTCCGTCCCATACGATCGCGCCCCGCCGTACGTATCTCATCGGCCGGGCCCGGCCGAACGCGATCGTCGGCAAGAACCGCGAGACCGGCGAGATCGCCCTGATCATCGCCGGCGCGTTCCTCGGCATGATGAGCGGGCTGATCGTCCCGATCCTGTCCCTGCGGATCGTGCTGCTCACGGGCTTCCCCCTCCTCGCCCTGGCGATCGTGTACCTCCCGTACAAGCACCGCACCTTCTACAAATGGTTCGAGATCAACCGCAGCTACAAGCGCTCCCTGCGCCGCGGTACGGCCTACCGCTCCGCCGCCATGGAGGCGGGCATCGGCGCCGACGGGCGTGAGGTCGAGATCGGACCGCCCCCCGGCATCGGCCGGATCAACTGGCTCGCCGCCCCCTTCGGCCCGGACGAGATCGCCGTACTCCTGCACGCCGACCGCCGCACCGTCACCGCCGCGATCGAGATCGAGGGCCCCGGCGTCGGGCTCCGCGACAGCGAGGACCAGGAAGCGCTCGTCGACCGCTTCGGCACCCTGCTGAAGCACGTCGCCAACGGGGACGGCTTCGTGACCCGCATCCAGATGCTGGCCCGTACGCTCCCCGCCGACCCCGACGCGCACGCCAAGGACGTCGCCCAGCGCGGCGACAAGGCGTCCCCGGGCTGGCTCCAGGACTCCTACGACCAGCTCCAGTCCATGGTCTCCACCTCCAGCGAGCAGCACCGCGCCTACCTCGTGGCCTGCATGCACTACACCCGCGAGCTGGCCGCCGAGGCCAACGCCATGGCCCGCGCCGCCCGCCCCCAGGCCGGCCGCAGGCTCGACAGGGACGCGGGCCTCGCCGTCGTCATGGCCCGCGAGCTCACCGACATCTGCGCCCGCCTCGCCGAGGCCGACATCCGGGTCCGCCAGCCGCTCGGCCAGAGCCGGCTCGCCTCCCTGGTGCACTCGATGTACGACCCCGACCACCCCATCGACCACATCCAGGCCATGACCAAGCGCAACGCCTGGCCGGCCGAACTGGACGCGGTCGAACCGACGTTCCTCCAGGCCAAGACCCGCGAGTCGGTCACCCGCGCCCCCTGGTGCCACTCCACGGCCTGGGTGAAGGAGTGGCCGATGACCCCCGTCGGCGTCAACTTCCTGGCCCCGCTCCTCGTCCACACACCCGATGTGATCCGTACGGTCGCGGTCTGCATGGACCTGGAACCCACCGAGGTCGCCATCGAGCGGATGCTCACCGAGAAGACGAACGACGAGGCGGAAGCCAGCCGCCAGGCCAAGATGAACCGCACCGTCGACCCCCGCGACATCGCCGCGCACGGCCGCCTCGACCAGCGGGGTGAAGATCTCGCGAGCGGCGCGGCCGGGGTGAACCTGGTGGGGTACATCACCGTGTCGTCACGCTCGCCCGAGGCCCTGGCCCGCGACAAGCGCACGATCCGGGCCTCGGCCGGCAAGTCGTATCTCAAGCTGGAGTGGTGCGACCGCGAGCACCACCGCGCCTTCGTGAACACCCTGCCGTTCGCCACCGGCATCCGCCGCTAGCCGTACAACGCCCCGTAAGCACCTCGTACAACAACCCGCACAGCAACCGGGACAACCGAGAGAAACGAAAGGGAGGTCGGTCACGCCATGCGAGATCCGCTGTCCGCGCTGTCGGACGCCTTCACCGCCTTCCTCTTCGGGAAGGTGGAGACGACCAGGCTGCCCGTCCGCACATCGACCGGACAGGCCCAGGCCGTCTATCTGCCCACCGCGGCCCCCGGCCTCGGCGACTCCGGCGTGATCATCGGCCGCGAGGTCTACTCCGGCAAGGGCTACATCTACGACCCCTTCCAGCTGTACGGACAGCAGCTGCCCGCCCCGCACTGGCTGGTGCTCGGCGAGTCCGGCAACGGGAAGTCCGCGCTGGAGAAGACGTACGTGCTCCGCCAGCTCCGCTTCCGCGACCGCCAGGTCGTCGTCCTGGACGCCCAGGGCGAGGACGGCGTCGGCGAGTGGAACCTCATCGCCCAGGAGCTCGGCCTCACCCCGATCCGCCTCGACCCGACCGCCGCCCTCAACGGCGGCATCCGGCTCAACCCGCTCGACCCCTCGATCACCACCACCGGCCAGCTCGCCCTGCTCCGTACGATCATCGAGGTCGCGATGGGGCACGGCCTGGACGAGCGGTCCGGCTTCGCACTGAAGGTCGCCCACGCCTACGTCAACGAGACGATCACCGACCGGCAGCCGGTCCTGACCGACATCGTCGACCAGCTCCGTCACCCGGAGCCCGAGTCCGCCGAGGCGATGAACGTCGACATAGACGATGTACGGGCCTGGGGCCTGGACGTCGCCCTCGTCCTGGACCGGCTGGTCGACGGTGACCTGCGCGGCATGTTCGACGGGCCGACGAGCGTCGGCATCGACCTCGACGCCCCGCTGATCGTCTTCGACCTCTCGCACATCGACCGGAACTCGATCGCGATGCCGATCCTGATGGCGATCGTCGGCGTCTGGCTGGAGCACACCTGGATCAGGCCCGACCGGAAGAAGCGCATCTTCCTGGTGGAAGAAGCCTGGCACATCATCAACTCGCCCTTCGTGGCCCAGCTCTTCCAGCGCCTGCTGAAGTTCGGGCGGCGCCTCGGCCTGTCGTTCGTGGCCGTCGTCCACCACCTCAGCGACGTCGTCGACGGAGCGGCGGCCCGCGAGGCCGCGGCGATCCTCAAGATGGCGTCGACCCGCACGATCTACGCCCAGAAGGCCGACGAGGCCAGAGCGACGGGACGCGTGCTCGGTCTGCCCCGGTGGGCGGTCGAGATCATCCCGACCCTCACCCCCGGCATCGCCGTCTGGGACGTCAACGGCAACGTCCAGGTGGTCAAACACCTGATCACCGAGGCGGAACGACCCCTGGTCTTCACCGACCGCGCGATGACCGAGTCCTCCGCCGCCGAACTCCTCCCCGAGGACGTACGCGCCGCGGACCTGGAGGCGGAGAAGCGTGCGGCACGGATCGAGCACCAGCAACGGCTGAACGATTCGTCCGAGTCAACGGTGGCATGACATGGCGGGGCGCGCTGAGCAACGTAACGGCAGCAGCGGCAGTGGAAGCAGCGGCGGCGGCATCCCGGACGGCCTGCTGATAGGTCTGCTGGCCTTCCTGCTCGGGCTGACGCTACTGGCGTGGACGGCCACCGGGCTGGCCGGACTGTTCGCGCACGGCGCCTGGCCGGAGGGCGTCACGCTCGCCGAGACCCCCTTGTCGATGCGCCGGCTCGTCACCGCACCGCACGACCTCCCGGCCGCCTGGCCGAACACCCCGGCGGGCGAGCTCTCCGGGTACGGGCTCTTCTGGGGCCTGTTCATCGGCGAACTGATGGTGCTGCTGGTACTGACGGTGTTCGTGCTGGGCGTGGTGGCCCGCTGGCGGGTGGTACGGGCGCGGCAGCGGAGCGAGCGGTACGGGGGCGGCGAGAGGCACGAGTACAGGGACGAGTACGAGAACGAGTACGGGGACGAGCCCGTACGGTCGCGGCAGCAGCAGAAAGCCCGCAGCCGGGCACAGCCACCCACGGCCGCTTCTGCCTCCGTCCCTGTCCCTGCCCCCGCTGCCGACCCCGTGGAACACGCCCTGGCCGACACCACCCTTCTCGCCGGAGCCGGAGTCGAAGCAGGTGCCAGTACCGAAGCCGGCACCGGTTCCGGAGCCGAAACCGGTGCTGGAACCGAACCAGGAACCCCCGCCCCCGGCCTCCCTCCGCTCCCCTCCCCCCGCGCCCCCGTCGTCTACGGACCGGCCGCGACGCGTCGTCCCACCGCCGTCCAGGCCATCAACGAAGCCGACGGCCCCGCGCTCGTCGTCACCTCCGACCCCAGCGTCTGGGCCGAGACGAAGGACGCCCGCGCCAAGCTCGGCCCGGTCCTCGTCTACGACCCGGGCCACCTCTGCGACACCCCGGCCCGCCTGCACTGGTCCCCCACCGCAGGCTGCGAACAGCCCGAGACGGCCGCCGCCCGCTCCGCCGCGCTACTGGCCCCGGTCCGGCCGCAGGCCCGTATAGACGCGGCGACCGCCGACACCGCGGAAACGCTCCTGCAGTGCTGGCTGCACGCCGCCGCCATAGACGGCCGGCCCTTCCGCCAGGTCCACCGCTGGGCCCTCGGCGGCAGCGCCCACGAACCGGTGCGCCTGCTCCGTACCCACCCCAAAGCGGCGTCCGGACTCGCCGGTCTACTGGAGTCGGCACTGACCGCCCACCCCGAACGGCGCGAGATGGCACAGGCGTTGACGGTGCGGGCGTTCGGCGCGCTCTCGTCGGTGCACATCCGCGAGGCCTGCACACCGAACCGGTCCGATTCACTCGCGCTGGAATCATTCGCGGGCGAGGGGGGCACCCTCTATGTGGTGGGTGAGCCGATCGAGGACCCCCGCTCGGGGCCGGGAGCAATGCCCCTGCTCACGGCGCTCGCCTCGCACGTGGTCGAGCACGGCCGCCGCATGGCCGCACGGTCATCCGACGGTCGGCTCGACCCACCAATGACGCTCGTGCTCGACGACATCGCCGCGGTGGCACCCCTCCCCCGGCTCCCGGAACTGCTGGCGAACGGCCGGGACATGGGACTGCCGACCCTGGCCCTCCTCCGCTCCCGGGAACAGGCCCGCGCCCGCTGGCCCCAGGGGGTATGACTCCTCGTGAGGCCCGCCAGGGGTTGTTCAGGCAGGCAAGGGACTGTTCAGGCAGGTCAGGGATTGTTCAGATAGGTGAGGACCGCCAGGACGCGACGGTTGCTGTCGTCGTCGTCGGTGATGCCGAGCTTGCCGAACATGGAGGTGGTGTACTTGCCGATGGCACTCTCGCTGAGGAAGAGCCGCCTGCCGATGGCCTGGTTGGACAGTCCTTCGGCCATGAGACCGAGCACGGAGTGTTCTCGTTCGGTGAGCCCTTCCAGCCGTCGGTTCGAAGGCCCGCTGGAGAGCAGCTTGGCGATGACGGCGGGGTCCATCGCGGTCCCGCCACCGGCTACGCGTTCCAGGGCGTCGACGAACTGGTCGGCGTCGAACACACTCTCCTTGAGGAAGTAGCCGATGCCACCGGCACCGTCGGCCAACAGCTCGCGGGCATAGAGCTGTTCGACGTACTGGGAGAGGATCAGGACCGGCAGTCCGGGCAGTTCGCGGCGCGCGGCGAGGGCCGCCCGCAAGCCCTCGTCCGACTGGGTCGGCGGCATACGGATGTCGACAACGGCGACGTCCGGCCGCCACTTCAGCAGCGCGTCCAGCGTCTCGGGTCCGGTGGTCGCCGTCGCCACCACCTGGTGCCCGTACGCCTCGATGAGACGGACCATCCCGTCCCGCAGAAGGTAGAGATCCTCGGCTACAACGATCCGCATGGCACCACTATCCTCGCGCGGGTCGGACCGCCTGCCGGGCCGGCGATCTCCAGGGTGCCGTCTTCCCCAAGCCGCACTGACAATGGAAAAGGCCGTAGAACGCAGAAAAGCCCCGTGTCCACAAGGACACGGGGCTTTCCCGTAAAAGGAGTTCGGCGGCGTCCTACTCTCCCACAGGGTCCCCCCTGCAGTACCATCGGCGCTGAAAGGCTTAGCTTCCGGGTTCGGAATGTAACCGGGCGTTTCCCTAACGCAATGACCACCGAAACACTATGAAATAAACAACACCGGAACAACACGGCCGTTCGTTATTTCAGAACTAACACAGTGGACGCGAGCAACTGAGGACAAGCCCTCGGCCTATTAGTACCAGTCAGCTCCACCCGTTACCGGGCTTCCACATCTGGCCTATCAACCCAGTCGTCTACTGGGAGCCTTAACCAATCAAGTTGGTGGGAATACTCATCTCGAAGCAGGCTTCCCGCTTAGATGCTTTCAGCGGTTATCCTTTCCGAACGTAGCCAACCAGCCATGCCCTTGGCAGAACAACTGGCACACCAGAGGTTCGTCCGTCCCGGTCCTCTCGTACTAGGGACAGCCCTTCTCAATATTCCTACGCGCACAGCGGATAGGGACCGAACTGTCTCACGACGTTCTAAACCCAGCTCGCGTACCGCTTTAATGGGCGAACAGCCCAACCCTTGGGACCGACTCCAGCCCCAGGATGCGACGAGCCGACATCGAGGTGCCAAACCATCCCGTCGATATGGACTCTTGGGGAAGATCAGCCTGTTATCCCCGGGGTACCTTTTATCCGTTGAGCGACAGCGCTTCCACAAGCCACTGCCGGATCACTAGTCCCGACTTTCGTCCCTGCTCGACCCGTCGGTCTCACAGTCAAGCTCCCTTGTGCACTTACACTCAACACCTGATTGCCAACCAGGCTGAGGGAACCTTTGGGCGCCTCCGTTACTCTTTAGGAGGCAACCGCCCCAGTTAAACTACCCATCAGACACTGTCCCTGATCCGGATCACGGACCCAGGTTAGACATCCAGCACGACCAGAGTGGTATTTCAACGGCGACTCCACAACCACTGGCGTGGCTGCTTCAAAGTCTCCCACCTATCCTACACAAGCCGAACCGAACACCAATATCAAACTGTAGTAAAGGTCCCGGGGTCTTTCCGTCCTGCTGCGCGAAACGAGCATCTTTACTCGTAGTGCAATTTCACCGGGCCTATGGTTGAGACAGTCGAGAAGTCGTTACGCCATTCGTGCAGGTCGGAACTTACCCGACAAGGAATTTCGCTACCTTAGGATGGTTATAGTTACCACCGCCGTTTACTGGCGCTTAAGTTCTCAGCTTCGCCGACCCGAAAGTCAGCTAACCGGTCCCCTTAACGTTCCAGCACCGGGCAGGCGTCAGTCCGTATACATCGCCTTACGGCTTCGCACGGACCTGTGTTTTTAGTAAACAGTCGCTTCTCGCTGGTCTCTGCGGCCACCCCCAGCTCGGAGAGCAAGTCTCCTCACCAGTGATGGCCCCCCTTCTCCCGAAGTTACGGGGGCATTTTGCCGAGTTCCTTAACCATAGTTCACCCGAACGCCTCGGTATTCTCTACCTGACCACCTGAGTCGGTTTAGGGTACGGGCCGCCATGAAACTCGCTAGAGGCTTTTCTCGACAGCATAGGATCATCCACTTCACCACAATCGGCTCGGCATCAGGTCTCAGACTTATATGCACGACGGATTTACCTACCGTGCGTCCTACACCCTTACCCCGGGACAACCACCGCCCGGGCTGGACTACCTTCCTGCGTCACCCCATCGCTTACCTACTACCACCTTGGTTCATCGGCTCCACCACTACCCTCAACTCCGAAGAGATCGGGCCGGCTTCACGGACTTAGCATTAATGGGCTCAGTATTGGGCGTTTCAAAGCGGGTACCGGAATATCAACCGGTTGTCCATCGACTACGCCTGTCGGCCTCGCCTTAGGTCCCGACTTACCCTGGGCAGATCAGCTTGACCCAGGAACCCTTAGTCAATCGGCGCACACGTTTCTCACGTGTGTATCGCTACTCATGCCTGCATTCTCACTCGTGAACCGTCCACAACTCGCTTCCGCGGCTGCTTCACCCGGCACACGACGCTCCCCTACCCATCCACACAGGCGTTGGCCCTTCACGTGTGAATGACACGACTTCGGCGGTACGCTTGAGCCCCGCTACATTGTCGGCGCGGAATCACTTGACCAGTGAGCTATTACGCACTCTTTCAAGGGTGGCTGCTTCTAAGCCAACCTCCTGGTTGTCTCTGCGACTCCACATCCTTTCCCACTTAGCGTACGCTTAGGGGCCTTAGTCGATGCTCTGGGCTGTTTCCCTCTCGACCATGGAGCTTATCCCCCACAGTCTCACTGCCGTGCTCTCACTTACCGGCATTCGGAGTTTGGCTAAGGTCAGTAACCCGGTAGGGCCCATCGCCTATCCAGTGCTCTACCTCCGGCAAGAAACACACGACGCTGCACCTAAATGCATTTCGGGGAGAACCAGCTATCACGGAGTTTGATTGGCCTTTCACCCCTAACCACAGGTCATCCCCCAGGTTTTCAACCCTGGTGGGTTCGGTCCTCCACGAAGTCTTACCTCCGCTTCAACCTGCCCATGGCTAGATCACTCCGCTTCGGGTCTTGAGCGTGCTACTGAAACGCCCTATTCGGACTCGCTTTCGCTACGGCTTCCCCACACGGGTTAACCTCGCAACACACCGCAAACTCGCAGGCTCATTCTTCAAAAGGCACGCAGTCACGACTGTTGCTCCGAAGAACAACAGCGACGCTCCCACGGCTTGTAGGCACACGGTTTCAGGTACTATTTCACTCCGCTCCCGCGGTACTTTTCACCATTCCCTCACGGTACTATCCGCTATCGGTCACCAGGGAATATTTAGGCTTAGCGGGTGGTCCCGCCAGATTCACACGGGATTTCTCGGGCCCCGTGCTACTTGGGTGTCTCTCAAACGAGCCGTCAATGTTTCAGCTACGGGGGTCTTACCCTCTACGCCGGACCTTTCGCATGTCCTTCGCCTACATCAACGGTTTCTGACTCGTCCCACGGCCGGCAGACCGTGGAAGAGAGATCCCACAACCCCGCATGCGCAACCCCTGCCGGGTATCACACGCATACGGTTTGGCCTCATCCGGTTTCGCTCGCCACTACTCCCGGAATCACGGTTGTTTTCTCTTCCTGAGGGTACTGAGATGTTTCACTTCCCCTCGTTCCCTCCACACTGCCTATGTGTTCAGCAGCGGGTGACAGCCCATGACGACTGCCGGGTTTCCCCATTCGGACACCCCCGGATCAAAGCTCGGTTGACAGCTCCCCGGGGCCTATCGTGGCCTCCCACGTCCTTCATCGGTTCCTGGTGCCAAGGCATCCACCGTGCGCCCTTAAAAACTTGGCCACAGATGCTCGCGTCCACTGTGCAGTTCTCAAACAACGACCAGCCACCCATCACCCCGCTCCGAAGAACAGGTTCACTGGGGCCGGCAACTGAAGGCGACCATCACGGCCGTACCCTCAGATACCCAACAACGTGCCCGACCCGACCTGCCGTCCCCCACGTTCCACGCCGAAGCAGTACTAGTGAAAAACAACCTGTCGTGCCGAATAGTCAACGTTCCACCCATGAGCAACCACCGTCGAACATTTGCCGACGTAGTGGCCTCTGACCAGGCAAGCCCGGTAAGAAATGCTCCTTAGAAAGGAGGTGATCCAGCCGCACCTTCCGGTACGGCTACCTTGTTACGACTTCGTCCCAATCGCCAGTCCCACCTTCGACAGCTCCCTCCCACAAGGGGTTGGGCCACCGGCTTCGGGTGTTACCGACTTTCGTGACGTGACGGGCGGTGTGTACAAGGCCCGGGAACGTATTCACCGCAGCAATGCTGATCTGCGATTACTAGCAACTCCGACTTCATGGGGTCGAGTTGCAGACCCCAATCCGAACTGAGACCGGCTTTTTGAGATTCGCTCCGCCTCGCGGCATCGCAGCTCATTGTACCGGCCATTGTAGCACGTGTGCAGCCCAAGACATAAGGGGCATGATGACTTGACGTCGTCCCCACCTTCCTCCGAGTTGACCCCGGCAGTCTCCTGTGAGTCCCCATCACCCCGAAGGGCATGCTGGCAACACAGAACAAGGGTTGCGCTCGTTGCGGGACTTAACCCAACATCTCACGACACGAGCTGACGACAGCCATGCACCACCTGTACACCGACCACAAGGGGGGCACCATCTCTGATGCTTTCCGGTGTATGTCAAGCCTTGGTAAGGTTCTTCGCGTTGCGTCGAATTAAGCCACATGCTCCGCTGCTTGTGCGGGCCCCCGTCAATTCCTTTGAGTTTTAGCCTTGCGGCCGTACTCCCCAGGCGGGGAACTTAATGCGTTAGCTGCGGCACCGACGACGTGGAATGTCGCCAACACCTAGTTCCCAACGTTTACGGCGTGGACTACCAGGGTATCTAATCCTGTTCGCTCCCCACGCTTTCGCTCCTCAGCGTCAGTAATGGCCCAGAGATCCGCCTTCGCCACCGGTGTTCCTCCTGATATCTGCGCATTTCACCGCTACACCAGGAATTCCGATCTCCCCTACCACACTCTAGCCTGCCCGTATCGACTGCAGACCCGGGGTTAAGCCCCGGGCTTTCACAACCGACGCAACAAGCCGCCTACGAGCTCTTTACGCCCAATAATTCCGGACAACGCTTGCGCCCTACGTATTACCGCGGCTGCTGGCACGTAGTTAGCCGGCGCTTCTTCTGCAGGTACCGTCACTCTCGCTTCTTCCCTGCTGAAAGAGGTTTACAACCCGAAGGCCGTCATCCCTCACGCGGCGTCGCTGCATCAGGCTTTCGCCCATTGTGCAATATTCCCCACTGCTGCCTCCCGTAGGAGTCTGGGCCGTGTCTCAGTCCCAGTGTGGCCGGTCGCCCTCTCAGGCCGGCTACCCGTCGTCGCCTTGGTAGGCCATCACCCCACCAACAAGCTGATAGGCCGCGGGCTCATCCTTCACCGCCGGAGCTTTCAACCCCGTCCCATGCGGGACAGAGTGTTATCCGGTATTAGACCCCGTTTCCAGGGCTTGTCCCAGAGTGAAGGGCAGATTGCCCACGTGTTACTCACCCGTTCGCCACTAATCCACCCCGAAGGGCTTCATCGTTCGACTTGCATGTGTTAAGCACGCCGCCAGCGTTCGTCCTGAGCCAGGATCAAACTCTCCGTGAATGTTTTCCCGTGATCGGGACAACACAACACGAGAGCGGAACGACCGGACGGAATAAGACCGGTCGTTCACAGCGTCCTCGCTGTGTAAATTGCCCACCAGGTCAGTGACCTCGTGGGACTTTCAAAGGAACCTCCAACCTGCCGAAGCAGGCCGGGGTATCAACATATCTGGCGTTGACTTTTGGCACGCTGTTGAGTTCTCAAGGAACGGACGCTTCCTTTGTACTCACCCTCTCGGGCTTTCCTCCGGGCTTTTCCCTTCGGTCTTGCGTTTCCGACTCTATCAGACTCTTTCGTGTCCGATTCCCGGTCGAAGCGGGATCCTGCTTTTCGCTTTCCAGTTCTTCGCTTTCGCGTTTCCCTTTCCGGCGAGTCCGACTCTATCAGATCCTTTCGGGCCTGATTCCCAGTCAGCGGGGTTTGTCTTCCCGGCCGTTGGGCCGTTCCGACGTTCCGAACTCTAGCGGATTTTCCCGGCGACTCATAATCGGGTCATCGAAATCAATTTCGGCATGCCGAAATTGTCCCGAGTGGGAGATCGTGCTGAGTTTGGTTGCCGCATTCGCGGCGGGATCGGCTGTCGCAGAACCGTACCGGCTCCGTGACAACTCGAAGAACCTTACGGACCGGCGGAGGGTGTGTCAACCCCGCCAGGTCAAGCCCTTTTCCCACGTGTCGGACGCGGGTTCAGCCCAGGTCGGTGAGGCGGCCGCCGGCGTCCGGCTGGGCGTGCTCCACGCGGCGCAGGAGGCGGATCAGCATGTCGCCGAGGCCGCCGCGCTCGTCGGCCGTGAGGTCCTGGAGCAGGTCCTCCTCGAAGTCGGTGGCCATCCGCATCGCCTCCAGCCACTTCGTACGCCCCTCGTCGGTCAGCTCGACGATCACGCGGACCCGGTTGTTCTCGTCCCGGTCGCGGGTGACCAGGCCCTCACCCGCCATGCGGTCGATGCGGTGGGTCATCGCCGCCGGGGTGAGGCCCAAGCGCTTCGCCAGCTCTCCCGGGCCCAGGCGGTACGGGGAGCCGGCCAGGACCAGGGTCTTGAGGACCTCCCACTCGGCGTTGCTGATGCCGAGCGCGGCGAGCTGGCGTCCGTACGCCACGTTCATCCGGCGGTTCAGGCGGCCCAGGGCCGAGACGACCTGTTCGACCTGCGGGTCGAGGTCGCGGAATTCGCGCTGGTAGGCGGCGATCTGCTCGTCGAGGCTCGGCTCCTGTGGTCCGGGCTGCTCGGGGGTGTCAGGCATGGCGGGAAGTATGGCACGCCTCCCATAGCCGTCGAAGTCCTTCGATCTGTATTGTTGAGGTTCTAACTTTAGTGCTAAAGTCTTCGGGTTCGAGTCGTTCAAATGGCTCGGCGTATCGCTTCGAGACCTTGAGGTAGGTGAGTGTGACCAGGGAGATGGGTGCAGCACTGCGGCGGATCCAGCTGGGGAGCGCGCTGAGCGCGTTCGGGCTGGGGTTCACCGTTCCGTATCTGTACGTCTATGTGGCACAGGTACGTGATCTTGGTGCTGGCACCGCGGGAGTCGTACTGGCGGTCTTCGCCATGGCGGCGCTGGCCGTTCTGCCGTTCACCGGGCGTGCGATCGACCGGCGCGGGCCGCTGCCCGTACTCGTCGTCGCCTCCGGCATCGCCACCCTGGGCGCCGTCGCCCTCGGTCTTTCGTCGGGCGTGACCGCGTCCGTGCTGTCCGCCGCGGTGCTCGGCGCGGGTACGGCGGTCATGCAGCCGGCGCTCGCGACCATGCTCGTGTGGTGCTCCAGCACCGCCACCCGTACGCGCGCCTTCGCCATGCAGTTCTTCCTGCAGAACCTCGGGCTCGGCATCGGCGGACTGGTCGGCGGGCAGATCGTCGACACGAACCGGCCGGAGACCTTCACCCTGCTGTTCCTCATCGAAGCCGCGATGTTCGTCGTGCTCGGCGTCATCGCCTGCACGGTGCGGCTGTCCCGTTCGCCCGCCAACGCGGACGCCAGGGCGACCGACGGGTCCAGGGCGACGGGCGGGCTGCGGGCGCTGCTCTCGCACCGGGCCATGGTGCAGCTGTGCGTGCTGGGCTTCGTGCTGTTCTTCGCCTGCTACGGACAGTTCGAGTCCGGGCTCGCGGCGTACGGCACCGAGGCCGCCGGGATGCAGCCCTCGACGCTCGGCATCGCGCTGGCCGCCAACACCGCCGTCATCGTCGTGGCGCAGTTCGTCGTGCTGCGGCTCGTCGAGCGCCGCAGGCGCAGCCGGGTCATCGCCTCGGTCGGTCTGATCTGGGCGTTCGCCTGGATCGTGGCCGGTTACGCGGGGCTGGGGCACGGCAGCCAGACCATGGCGACGGCCGCGATGATCTCCACGTACGCACTGTTCGGGCTCGGTGAGTCGATGCTGTCGCCGACCGTGGCCCCGCTGGTGGCCGATCTGGCGCCGGAGTCGATGGTCGGTCAGTACAACTCCGCGTTCGCCCTGTGCAAGCAGCTCGCGCTGGCGGTCGGTCCGGCTGTCGGCGGGCCGATGGGGGCGACGCTGCACGGGCCGTACATCGTGACGTTCGTGCTGTTCTCGCTGGGCATCACGGCGCTGGCGCTGCGGCTCGGCCGGCAGCTCACTCCCGTACAGGACCAGCCTTCGCTGGAGACGGTGCCCTCCAGGGTGGTGGCCGTGTCACTGCCGGATGCCGAGCCCGGCTCCGCTTCCGCCCCTGCTCCTGCTTCCGCCTCCGCGGCGGCCGCTGCTCGCTGAGCGGCCGGGCCCTGCCGGTGACAGGGCCCTCACTGCGGCAGGGCGAATTCGCACCAGACCGCTTTGCCGCCGCCCGGTGTGCGGCGGCTGCCCCAGGACGAGGCGATCGTCGCGACGATCGAGATGCCGCGGCCCGCTTCGTCCGCCGGGTCGGCCCGGCGGCGGCGCGGCAGGTGGTCGTCGCCGTCGGTCACCTCGATGATCAGGCGGCGGTCGGTGCGCCGCAGGCCCAGCCGCATCGGCGGGGTGCCGTGCTTGAGGGAGTTCGCGACGAGTTCGCCGGCGGCCAGGACGCCCAGGTCGCAGAGTTCGACCGGGAACCGCCACGAGGTGAGGACCCCCGTCGCGAAGGCGCGGGCGCG
Source organism: Streptomyces sp. NBC_00376 (assembly GCF_036077095.1). Taxonomy (NCBI): domain Bacteria; kingdom Bacillati; phylum Actinomycetota; class Actinomycetes; order Kitasatosporales; family Streptomycetaceae; genus Streptomyces; species Streptomyces sp. NBC_00376. Next base: position 4,135,836 of record NZ_CP107960.1, read on the forward strand.
CGGGGCCGCCTCGATGCCGCCGAGCAGATCGAGCGAGGCGTTGTGGAACAGCTCCGCGCTCGCCCCCGTGCGGGCGGGGTGCTGGACCACCAGCACCGCCACGTCGTCGTCGTGCTCCGCGGTCACGCCGAGTGAGCGGATCAGCCGGTCGCAGACCACCTGTGGTGACCCCTTGGCCCCGGAGAGGGCACGTTCCAGCGCGGCGACGCCCTCGTCGATGTCCTCGCTCCGGCGCTCCACCAGGCCGTCCGTATAGAGGACGGCGGTGGAACCGGGCGGCAGCGCGATCGTGCCCGAGGTGTGGATCCAGCCGCCGGTGCCGAGCGGCGGTCCCGTCGGGTCCTCGGCCCGGTGGACCGTGCCGTCCTCGTGGCACACCAGGATCGGGAGGTGGCCGGCGGAGGAGTAGACGAGCCGGCCCTCGTTGGGGTCGTGGACCGCGTAGGCGCAGGTGGCGATCTGGCTGGCGTCGATCTCGGCGGCGAGGCCGTCCAGCAGCTGAAGCACCTCGTGCGGCGGGAGGTCGAGCCGGGCGTAGGCGCGTACGGCCGTACGGAGCTGGCCCATGACCGCGGCGGCCCGCACCCCGCGGCCCATCACGTCCCCGATGACCAGGGCGGTGCGGCCCGCGCCGAGGGTGATGACGTCGTACCAGTCGCCGCCGACCGCGGCGTCCGTGCCGCCGGGCTGGTAGGTGGCGGCGATCCGGAGGTCGTCGGGCTGCTCCAGCTCCTGCGGGAGCAGGGAACGCTGGAGGGTGACGGCCGTTTCGCGGTGGCGGCGCTCGCTGGCGCGGAGCCGTTCGGCGGCCTCGGCGTGGTCGGTGACATCGGCGGCGTACACGAGCACACCGCTCTCGCCCCCTCTGCCTCGGCCCCTGTTGTTCTTGCTGTTCTTGTTGCTCGTACCGGCCTTGTTCGGCGGGGTTCCGTCGTCGTCGCTGTCCCGGCGTACCGGGGTGCAGGTCACGGTGTACGAATTGCCGCTGCGGACCTTGCGGGACTTGACCGTACGGGGAGTGCCGCTGCGCAGGACCTGGTCCATGAGGGGCAGCAGGCTCAGCTCGTCGAGCTCGGGCATCGCCTCGGCGGCGGTGGCACCGGCCGGGCGGGGCCCGAAGGCGGCTGCGTAGGCGTCGTTGACGTACGCGATCCGGTGGTCGGGGCCGTACACCAGGGCCACCAGGGCGGGCAGCTGGCCGAGGATGTCCCGGGCGGAGAGGTCCTCCAGGGCGGGGCCGGCCGGCCGCGGAGCCGCACCCTGCGAGTCGTCCAGCGGATCGGGGCCCGTACCGGCCTGCGGGTCACCGTCCGGCGGGCGGGGGCCGGTCTCGGGCCGTGCGTACTCGGCGCGGGCCGAGGGCACGGAACTGCGGTCGTCCCGTGCGGCGGCGCGGCGCTGCGTTCCAGGTAGGCGGGCGCTCCAGCGCGTGAAGTTCACGGAATTTCTGGCCTCGTGTGTCGGTCTGGTCCGCTCTCGCGGGCTGCTCACTGTCGGTCACTGCCGGCCGGGTCACTCTGTGCAGATGTGGGCCCACCTATGGTCACACGTCCAGTGTGACGGACCGTACTGACAGTTGTCGGTACGGTCCGCCGCCCGGCGGGTGGACGGGCGGGTCGACGGTCCGTCAGCCGCCGTTCCCCGTCGGGCCGTCGGGCCCGGAGCCGGCATCCGGCCCCGGCGAGTTGCCGGGGCCCGGCGGGGTGTCCCGGCCCGGCGGGCCGTCCGGACCGGGGCGTCCGCCGCCTGCGGCGAGCTCGAACTCGGCGCGTGGGTGTTCCAGCGAGCCGAGGGAGACGATCTCGCGCTTGAAGAGCCCGGCGAGGGTCCATTCGGCAAGGACTCGTGCCTTCCGGTTGAACGTGGGGACACGGCTGAGGTGGTACGTACGGTGCATCAGCCAGGCCGGATAGCCCTTGAACTTACGGCCGTAGACATGGGCGACGCCCTTGTGGAGGCCGAGCGAGGCGACGGAGCCCGCGTAGCTGTGCCGGTACTCCTTCAGGGGCTGTCGGGCGAGGGACGCGAGGATGTTCTCGGCGAGGACCTTGGCCTGGCGCACCGCGTGCTGGGCGTTGGGCGCGGTCTGCTTGCCCGCTTCCTCGGCGGTCAGGTCGGGTACGGCCGCGGCGTCCCCGGCGGCCCAGGCGTGCTCGACGCCCTCGACGGCGAGTTCCGCCGTGCACCTGAGCCTGCCCCGTTCGTCGAGCGGCAGATCGGTCGCGGCCAGGACCGGCGCGGGTTTGACTCCCGCGGTCCACACGAGGGTGCGGGTCGGGAACCGGGAACCGTCGCTCAGGACGGCGATCCGGCCTTCGCAGGACTCCAGCCGGGTGTCGAGGCGTACGTCGATGTTGCGGCCGCGCAGCTCACGGATCGCGTACGTGCCCATCGTCTCGCCGACCTCCGGGAGGATGCGGCCGGACGCCTCGACGAGGATCCACTTCAGGTCCTCGGCCTTGATGTTGTGGTAGTACCGCGAGGTGTAGCGGGCCATGTCCTCCAGCTCGGCGAGGGCCTCGACGCCCGCGTATCCGCCGCCGACGACGACGAAGGTGAGCGCGGCGTCACGGATGGCGGGGTCGCGGGTGGCGGAGGCGATGTCCATCTGCTCGATGACGTGGTTGCGCAGTCCGATGGCCTCCTCGACGGTCTTGAAGCCGATGCCGTGGTCGGCGAGGCCTGGGACCGGGAGGGTGCGCGAGACGGAGCCGGGGGCGAGGACGAGTTCGTCGTACGGGATCTCGACCGCGCCGGTGCCGTCCTCCCCCGTGGCGAGGGTGGTGACGGTGGCCGTGCGCTTGGCGTGGTCGATGGACTGCGCCTCACCGATCACGATCTTGCAGTCCGCGAGGACACGGCGGAGCGGCACGACGACATGGCGCGGTGAGATCGAACCGGCGGCCGCCTCGGGCAGGAACGGCTGATACGTCATATAAGGCTCGGGGGTGACGACCACGATCTCGGCCTCACCGCTTCTGAGTCTCTGCTTCAGCTTCCGCTGGAGACGCAGCGCTGTGTACATCCCGACGTAGCCGCCACCGACGACGAGAATGCGCACACCCGGTGGGGGGCCGGGGGGTGTTCCCCCGGAATCTGAAGCCATCACCACCCCATGACGCAACGTGCTCAAGGGTTTGTCCACAGGCTCGACAAATTGTGTGACCGGAGGTTCCGGATGGGCGGTGGCCGCAGGGCTCGGCGGGGATGCGCAAGCCGCGCAGGTCAGGGGTTGAGGCGGTGGTTCCGGACGGGGGCCGAATCAGTGACCAACCGGTCCTTGCGCCGATCGGGGGGCGCTCCGTGCGGAACTACCCCCTTCTGAATTGAGCCGGGCTCAACTATGTTCGTATGTCGTCGGGGTGTCGGATGGGGACGATGATCCGCTCCCCGGCTCAAACGGCGGGAAGTCTCCGGGGGGAGACGTCATAACCGGGGGAACAGTTATGCATATTCAGGATTCTTGGCAGGCTTCGGCTGCGGTTTCGTCCCATTCGTCCGATGGAACAGGGCGAAACGGAGCGGTGGGAAACGGAGCGGTGGGAGCGGTCGGGACAGTGACGGCCAGTTCGGTCGGCACGGTCGGAACCGGCGGAGCCAATGGGGCAGCCGGTGCGACCGGGGCTGCCGGGGGCTCCGGGGCGAATGGCCGCTCGGCTCCGCTGCGCGTGGATGCGCAGCGGAATCTGGAACATGTCCTGCGGGCCGCGCGCGAGGTGTTCGGCGAGCTGGGGTACGGGGCTCCGATGGAAGACGTGGCGCGCCGCGCCAGGGTCGGAGTCGGCACGGTGTACCGGCGCTTCCCGAGCAAGGACGTGCTGGTCAGGCGGATAGCCGAGGAGGAGACCTCCCGGCTGACGGACCAGGCCCGGACCGCACTCGGCCAGGAGGACGAACCGTGGTCGGCGCTGTCGCGCTTCCTGCGTACGTCCGTGGCCTCGGGTGCGGGGCGGCTGCTGCCGCCGCAGGTGCTGCGGGTCGGCGTCGATGGCGACTCCGACGGCTCCGGTGGCAATGACCTGGCGGTGGCCGGGGAGTCGGTGACCATACCGGGTTCGGCATCGGGTTCGGGATCGGGCGCCGATCGGGAGGAAGCCCGGGTTCCTCAGCAACGGCAGGGCGCCGGCCAGGCCGACCTCCGGGCGGCCGACGAACCTTCCGCCGCGGAGACCGGCATCGCGGACGACGACACGGGAGCCGGCGAGCTGCTGGAGGTGGTCGGCCGCCTGGTGGACCGGGCACGGGCAGCCGGTGAACTGCGTCGTGACGTGACGGTCGCGGATGTGCTGCTGGTGATCGCGACGGCGGCGCCTTCGCTGCCTGACGCGGCACAGCAGGCCGCCGCTTCCAGCCGGCTCCTGGACATCCTGCTCGAGGGGCTGCGCTCCCGGCCGGTCACCTGAGTCGCCCGAGTCGCCTTAGTCGCCTGATCGGAGCGTGTGTGGGGGCGGTGAGCCCACAGCGCTTGTGGTGCGCGGGCGCGGTGGCCAGTGCTGCTGCGCCCGGCGCCCCGGCGTGCCGCCAACCGCGAGCTGTGCCCGGCGTGCTGCGTGCTGCGTGCTGCGTGCTGCGTGCTGCGTCAGGCTGCTGCTGCGGCCCGGGCGGTGGAGGCGGGCGGCTCGAGTGGTTGATGTGGCCCGTTTTGATGGGTTCTTGCTCGATGGTCCGTCATCGCCCGAAGTTTGTCGCACCGGCGTGCGCGGCCGTCTCCCCCACCGCCGGAATGTGTGCCCCGCCCCCACCTCTTCCCACCTCAGCGCACCCCGGCACGCCCGGCGCTGTCGAATCGCGGACTGCGGCGGCAACTCACACACGCAGAAAGCGATTACCCAGCTTTCCCCGAATGAATGGCTGCCAGTACTCACATTCGGAAAAACGCCCCGGATGAGTGGTTGCGGAGGCTGAGAGGCCGACGTGATTGCGCCATGTGGCACCCTTGCCCGATATTCGGGTCCGACAGCGCATACGGGGGCTACCGCGATGAGCGGTGACGGGCAGCAGGAAGAGTCTTTCGACGACGTCTCCGTCGTGGGCGGTGTCACGGAGACCGGTGGGCCGGCCGCCAGGCAGGTACCGAGTCAGGCCGGACCCGGGTGGACGAGCAGTGACAGCGAGGGCGGCACCGTCCTGCCGGGTCCGTGGCCGACACCGGCCGATCCCGGCCCCGAGGCCGACGTCGCGGTGCCCATGCAGCGGGAGGGCGGCAGTGGCGCCACCGACGCCTCCGGCACCGCGCCCTCCGACGCCGATCTGATCCGGCAGATGCGGGACGGCGACGACCTCGCGTACGAGGAACTCTTCCGACGGCACTCCGACGCGGTACGGCGCTACGCGCGCAGCTGCTGCCGGGACGCCCACACGGCCGACGACCTGACGGCCGAGGTCTTCGCCCGCACACTGCAGGCGGTACGGCGGGGCAAGGGGCCCGAGGAGGCCGTACGGGCCTATCTCATGACGGCCGTCCGCCATGTCGGCGCCGCCTGGACCAAGACCGCGAAGCGGGAGCATCTGGTCGACGACTTCGCGGTGTTCGCCGCGCAGTCGTCCCAGGCCTCCCAGGTGTCGGACGCGGACACGCTCGATCTCGGTGCCGATGTGCTGGCGATGCACGAGGCCGAGCAGTCGATGGCCATGCAGGCGTTCCGCAGTCTGCCGGAGCGCTGGCAGGCGGTGCTGTGGCACACCACCGTCGAGGAGGAGTCGCCCAGTGAGATCGCCCCGCTCTTCGGGCTGACCGCCAATGCCACGGCGGTGCTGGCCAGCAGGGCCCGCGAGGGCCTCAAGCAGGCCTATCTCCAGGCGCATGTGAGCCAGGCCCTGACCTCGGGCGGCGACTGTGCGCGTTACGCCGACCGGCTGGGCGCGTACGCCCGTGGCGGTCTCCGTATGCGGGCCGAACGCGGCCTGCGCGGACACCTGGAGGAATGCTCGAAGTGCCGACTCGCCGCAGGCGAACTGGCCCATGTCAACGCCGGTATTCCCGCGCTGCTGCCGGTCGCGGTCATCGGCTGGTTCGCCGCCGGGTACAGCCTCAAGGCCGCCGGGATCGTCGCCGGCGGCGCGGCGGGAGCCGCGGGTGCCGGTGCCGCCGCGGCGGCCACCGGAGGAAGCTCCACCGGTGGCGCGACCGGTGGCGCCACCGCCTCGGAGGGGCTCGGTGCTCCGGCGAAGGCCGGCATCGCGGCGGCGGTCGTCGTGGCCGCCACGGCCGGGCTGGTCTGGGCGCTGGTCGGCGACGACCAGCCGAAGCCCGAGGCCAGGCCCGCGACGAAGCCGGCTGTCGTGGCACCCCCGGCGCCGACACCGCCGCCCAGGCCCGAGCCGAAACCGACACCGCCCCCGAAGCCCGCTCCGCCCGCGCCCCCGGCGCCGACACCGCCGCCCGAGCCCAAGCCGAAACCGACACCACCTCCGAAGCCCGCTCCCGAGCCGAAGCCACCCGCGCCGAAGCCCGAGCCGACACCCACGCCCACGCCCACGCCCACCAGGACCCCGCCCCCGCCGCCCCCCGCGCCGACCGTCTATCAGGTCAGCGAACTCAGCTACTCGCTCCTGGGCGACCACACCGAACCGGAGGTGGTGCTCGGCGAGAGCAGCTGGGTCTGGCAGCGCTCCAACGTGTCGATCGGCGGCACGACGTACGCGCACGGGGTCACCGTCCACAGCAGTTCCTCGGTCACCATCCAGCTGAACAGGCAGTGCACGCGGTACGAGGCGATGGTCGGGATCGACGACATGACGATGGGGCTCGGTTCGGTGCGCTTCTCCGTCTTCAACGGCGACGGGGCGCGGCTCTGGCAGTCACCCGTGATGAACGGCGACGCCCCGGCCGTGCCGGTGGGCGTCGGTATCGACGGTCAGAAGAGCATCCGGCTCGTCGTCGAGCGCGCCCGCCCCGGTGGAGTCATGGCCCTCGCCGACTGGGCGGATTCGAGAATCAGTTGCCGGTGAGCCGGTCCGGGACGAGGCCGGAGGTGAAACCCGGCGCTTCCACGTGCCCCGGAGCGTCCCCGCGCTCCAGGACGTCCACGCACCCAGGCGCCCCCGGGAGCTCCTCGGTGATGCGGGTCAGGAGTTCGATGACGTCGTCGAGCGTCAGCGCGCGGCCGGCGGCGCGCTCGGACTCGTACAGCTGAGGGCCCAGCTCCTCGCGGGCCTGCCGCTCGGCCTCGTCCACCTCGGCCTGTTGCACCTCGGTCCTGGGGCCGAACAGTCGCCAGCCGTCCGCCGCCGCCAGGATCCGTACGGCGGCCCGGTGGTGGCCCACCTTCGGCAGCACGGTCGCCACGCAGTCCGCCAGATGCCCGGTGACGAGCTCGGCGCACTGGGCGTCCCGCGCCCCGCGCAGCGCCGCCGTCAGGCCTCGTACGCCCGCCGCCGGGCCACGGCCGGGTCCCGGTTCGTGCACCACGATCCGGGCTGCCAGCCCCTCGACCACGGCGCTGAAGTGCGACGGCGGGCTGCCCCGCCCGATCGCGGACGCCGCCTCGGTGACCAGCTGCCGTGCCCGAGCGATCTCGCCCCGCTCCAGGGCCGCGGTGGCGCGCAGGAAATGGATGTAGGCGTGGGCGTCGTGCACCTGGTAACGGTCCGCCTCGCGCTCCGCCTCGCTCAGGCTCCGCTCGAAGTCCGCCATGTCCCCGGTCCGGTAGGCGAGTTCCGCGACGCGGGCGAGAAGGAACGGCGCCTCGGCGTACGCCCCGACCTCGCGGGACAGCAGCAGTGCCTCCTCGTACGCCGTCCGGGCCTGCGTGAACCGTCCGCGCATCACGCCCGCCTCCGCGGCCGCGCTCGCCACCTGCGCGCGGATCCAGCGGTCGCCGACGCGGCGGCTCAGCTCGCGCAGCTCCGCGAGATCGGCGTCGACCCCGGGCATGCCGCCCGGCATGTCGACGACCATGTGGGTACGGAACATCAGGGCGAGGCAGTACTCCCAGGCGCCGCCGTGGGTCCGGGCGTTGTCGACCACCGAGTCGATCAGCGCGTGGGTCTCGGTGGTCGTCCGGGTCGCGAACAGGGCCATCGGCCAGAGCATTCCGGGGAAGCGGGCGGACTGCGGGCCCGAGGGCCTGAACGCCTCGGTCACCCGGTCCATCACCGCCCGGAAGCGATCGTCACCGTGGACGGCCTCGGCTGGCCCGGCCTCCACGGCGAGGAAGTACCGCAGCATCTCCAGATGCATGCGCGGCCAGTAACGGGGGTCGCCGGGATCGTCCGGCTCCGGCCCCAGCGCCACGGCACGCTCGGCCCAGGTGAGGCCCTCGGAACGGAAGTTGCGCAGCCACCAGAACCACCCCATGCCGAGAACCAGTCGTACGGCTTCCGCTTCGGACGGGCAGGTGACGACGGTCCGGTGGAGGGCTGCCCGGATGTTGTCGAGTTCCGTCTCCAGGTGTTCGATCCAGAGCAGCTGGTCGCCGGAGCGGATGCGAGGCTCGGCCCGCTCGACGAGCGCGAGGAAGTACGCGGTGTGCGCGTTCGCGGCGGCGGCGCGTATCTCCGGGACCTCGGCGGCACGTTCGGTGGCGTACTCGTGGATGGTCTCCAGGAGGCGGTAGCGCATCTCGCCGGTGGCGGTCGGGGCCGCGACGACGAGGGACTTGTCGACGAGAGCGCCGATCAGGTCGGCGGTGGAGAGCCGGGCGGGGACGGGCCCGGGGGGCACGGTTCCGGCGGGGATCGGCCCGGGTGCGGAGGCCCCGGGTGCGGAGACCCCAGGTGTGACGACGGCTTCCGCGGCCTGCAGGTCCCAGCCGCCCGCGAAGACGGAGATCTGCCGCAGCGCCGTGCGTTCGTCCTCGTCCAGGAGGTCCCAGGACCAGTCGACGACGGCACGCAGGGTCTGCTGGCGCGGCAGTACGGTCCGGCTCCCGCCGGTCAGAAGCATGAACCGGTCGTCGAGCCGGTCCGCGATCTGGCGCGGGCTCAGCATCCGCAGCCGGGCCGCGGCGAGCTCGATGGCGAGCGGCTGCCCGTCGAGCCGTCGGCAGATCTCGGCCACGGCGTCCGCATCGTGCCCGGGGTCGGAATCGGGGGCGAATCCGGGGCGTACGGTGCGGGCGCGCTCGGCGAACAGCCGGTGGGCGGGGTCGGGCGGGAGCGGACCGACCGGGCGTACGGATTCGCCGGGCACGCCCAGGGGTTCGCGGCTGGTGGCGAGGATGCGCAGCTGCGGGCAGTGGGTGAGCAGGGTCTCGGCGAGGGTGGCGGCCGCTTCGATGACGTGTTCGCAGTTGTCCAGGATGAGCAGGAAGGGGCGGATGCGGGAGCAGTGCGCCAGGTGCTCGACGAGGAGGTCGGCCGGGTCGGTGCGCGGCAGCTGTCCGTCGCGGTTGTTGTCGCGGAGGAGGGCCGTCTCGCGCAGCCCGAGAGCGGAGAGTACCGCTCCGGGTACGTCGGCGGGGTCGTCCACGGAGGCGAGCTCGGCGATCCAGGCGTCCGTGTCGGATGCGTTGAATGTTGCGGATGAGCCCGATGCGTCGGACGGTCCGGCCTTGAGTGCCGGTTGCCCGCCGTGTGCCGCGGCCTCCTCGGCGAGCCGGGTCTTGCCGGAACCGCCGGGGCCGGTGAGGGTGACCAGGCGGGAACGGGCCAGATCGGCGCGGATGGACCGCAGTTCGGGCTCGCGCCCGACGAACGAGGTCAGCCGGGGCCGCAGATTGCCGTGCACGACGGCGGGGCCGGACTCGTCGGGCGGATGCTGCCGGCGCATCGCCACCGGTCGCGCCGCCGTCGCGGACGGCACCTGTGGCGGGGTCAGCAGCTCCCGGTGCAGCGCGATCAGTTCCGGCCCGGGATCGGCCCCGAGACCGTCGGCGAGGGCGCGGCGGGCGTCCTCGTAGGCGACCAGCGCATCGGCCTGGCGGCCCTCGGCGCGCAGGGCGCGGATCAACTGGGCCCGGAAGCGTTCGTCGTACGGGTGGGCGGCCGTCAGCTCCATGAGCTCGGGCACCAGCGCGCGTTGCTCCGCGCCCGGCCCCGGTCCCGCACCCAGTCCCGCGCCCGGCTCCGCGCCGCCGGCCGGGCCCGTCGCCGCGCACCGCAGATCGGCCTCGATACGGCGTTCCAGCGCGGCCAGACGGTGGGCCTCGGGGCGCAGGGCGTGGCCGTGGTCCCGTTCCGGCAGGTCGGCCAGTGCGGGGCCGCGCCACAGGGCGAGCGCGGTACGGAGCGTGCGCGCGGCCGTCACGGGGTCGCCCGCGTCGAGCTCCTCGGCCCCCTGGCGGGAGAGCCTCTCGAACACGTGCAGGTCGACCTCGTCGGGCCCGGCCGCCAGACGGTAGCCCCCGTGGGCGCTCGTGATCGCGTCCCTGCCCAGCACCCGGCGCAACCTGCCCACCAGGGCCTGGAGCGCGGCGGGAGCGTCGTGCGGGGGGTCGGCGGCCCATACGTCGTCGACCAGATCGGCGACGGGGACGGGGCGTCCGGCGCGCAGTGCGAGGGCGGCGAGGAGAGCGCGCAGCCGCGTACCGCTCACGGGCAGGGCACTGCCGTTCGCGTCTCGCGCCTCGGTGACGCCCAGGATCAGATACCGCACCGAGCCATTGTGTCCCGCGAGCCCGGTGAGCGCCCCGTCCCTCGTCCCCTCGACGCGGCGGCCGTACCCGCGCCCGCGCCTCCGCGCCTACCGCTGCAGCGTCCGCCTGGCCGGGACGACGCCGCCCGCGACCGCGCGCTGGCGGGGCGCCGCCGTGCCCGTCCAGCAGGTGCCGCGCCGCGACACCAGGCGGCGGAGCCAGAGCTCCGTGGACGCCAGGTGCGCGAGGCCGTCCAGCGGGAGCGGTTCGCCCTCGGAGGCCGCACGCAGGGCCTTCCGTACGACACGGGCCTCGACCAGGCCCGCGTCGGCGAGCAGCGGGGCGTCGAAGAGGGCGATCAGCTCCGGGAGGGCGGCGCGCAGGCCGGTGCGGGCGGTCGCGTTCGAGGTGGCGAGGGAGGGGGTGCCCCAGCCCGGCGGCAGATCGTGGATGCCCGCGCCCGCGAGCACCCGGCGCAGGATCGCGGCGCGGGCGCCCGGCTGGACCCGGAGCGATTCGGGGAGCGCGCGGGCGGCGCGTACGACCTGGTTGTCGAGGTACGGGGCGTGCAGCCGCTGGCTGCGGTTCTCGGCGGCCTGCTCCAGGATCCGGTGGTCGGCGGCGTACCGGGCCAGGGCGGCCCTTGCGCGTGCCTCGCCGGGGCGCTGGACGGAGACGGGACGGATGGCCGCCTCCTGGAGCCGGACCGACACCTCGGCGAGCGCCTCCCCGGTGAGCCAGCGGGCGGCGGGGCCGGGCCGCGACCAGGCGAGGGCGGCCAGCGAGGCGTCGGCGGGGGTGTCGAGGTCGGGGGCGTTCCGGTTGGCGTCCGGCAGCCGGCCGGCCGCCGCTTCCAGGCCGGTGCGGTACGACGTGCGGGACAGGCGGCGGGCCGCCCGGTAGACGGTGAGCGGGACGAACAGGGAGTGCGCGCTCGGGCCCTCCGCCCTGGCGAGCGCGGCGACCGGGCGCAGCAGATGGCGTCGGCGACGGTCCATCAGCAGGTCGGCGAGGCGGGCCGGGTGGGCGTCGAGCACCTGGCGGGCGCCGCCGCCGACGAAGTGGTCGGCGCTGCCCGAGGCGAGGCGCCGGCGGTGGCGCTCGGCGACGACGAGGGACGGGGCGGGTTCGTCGGTGAGCGGGCCGCTGCCCAGGTCGGCGTAGGGCAGGGCCTCCTCCCCGGCCGCGACGACCACATGGTGCAGGCGCGGGTTGGCGGCGATGACGCGGGCGCGTTCCAGTTCGTCCTCGTGTCCGCGCGCGGTGAGGTCGTTCAGGGTGACGGCGAGCAGCCGCTCCCCTGCGCCCGTGCCGTGGCCGAGGAGGGTGCCGGGCAGGCCCGGCAGTCCGGCGGCGAGCAGGGCGAGGGTGGCGGAGGCGCTGCCTCCGGACAGGTCGGCGCCGATGCCGGGGACCGGTGCGCCGCGGGCGGCGCGCCGGTCGGCGGGGCCCATGCCGGGGACCGGGCCGGGGTCGGGCGGCAGGGTCTCGGGCGCGTGGCGCGGGGCCAGGAGCCTGGCGCGTACGGCTTCGACCAGTGAGTCGCGTACGCCTTCGACGGCGCTGACCGGGTCGAGTTGGGGCGCGGCCACGGCGAGCGAGGCCACCGCCTCGTAACCGGTGATCTCGCGCGAGCCCTCGCGGAGGATGAGCGCGTGGCCCGGCGGGATGCGCTTCACTCCGGCGTACGGGGTGCCGTCGCGCAGCGCCTCCGGTGTTTCGGGGCAGGCGAGCAGGGCGGCCAGGTGGCCGATGTCCAACTGGGCCTCGATGAGGTCGGCGAGCGGGAGCGCGGCGGTGGCGTACGCCGTGCCGCCCGCCCAGGGCGTGTAGAAGACCGGGCGGGCACCGGCGAGGTCGCCGATGACGGTGATCCGGCGGCCGATCTGGACGACGGTCGTGTAGCTGCCGGGCCAGGAGGTGAGGTGGCGCAGGGCGCCGCCGCGGGCGGCGAGGAGGCCGGAGCGCAGCTGTTCGTCGGTGGCGCTGCAGCAGCCGAGGACGGCCATCCTGGCGGTGGGCGCACCCTCGGCGGTCTCGGCCGTGGTGATCCGGATCTCGTCGGGGCGCCAGTCCCCCACGGCCCAGAGCGGGTCCGGGTCGCCCCACAGGAGCTGGGAGCCCACGGGGTGCATCGTGCGCCCCTCGTCGCTGGGTCCGACCGCCCCTGCCGTGCCGAAGCTCGCGGCGATACTGCTCCACCCCACCAACCAACGCATCGCCGCCTCCACAGGCTGTGGACAAAACGGCGCAGCAGGAAAGTATCGGGTGAACACCGGTAACGCGCGGCGCCGTTGCGAACATGCTGCCACGACAACGGCGCGCAGGAGGGGCTACGGACGGCGCACGTCGGAAGGGCATGCGCCCCTGGCAAAGGCCGGGCCGGGCCGGAGGCCGGGCGGAAATCCAGGCCGGCCTCCGGCGTGTACACACCCGCCGGGAAGCGGACGCCGCTTCGACGGCGGGGCGCCTCGTTCGGCCGCCGCCACGCACCTCAGTCACCAACTGGCTTACGGAACAGGCGCATTGCCTTCCCCGTACGAGCAGAATCCACCAGCCGAAATCCGGCCACGCTCAAGCCGCGCCCGAGCCACCTCGGGCCGCTCGCGGGCCGTCGGCGGACAACCCTCCGACAGTCGGCGAGATGTCCGCGAAACGGGCGGACCAACCTAGGAGGACCGACGACATTCGGCCATTCTCGGAGCGGGTTGGAACCTTGCGATGAGGCGCTCGCCGCATCAGAAGTCCCCTTTCGCCCCACTTCATTCCACGATCGTTCCCGGGTGTCCTCCGGTGTCCTCCAGTGCCTCGCGAAACCGCGCGGCAGCCGCGAAGGATCTCCGCCGGGGCCGCCGACGCACAGTCCGGGAGGTGTCGTTCACCTCCCGGACCGGTCCGCCGCCTGCGGGGAATGAGGCGGCAGTGTCCCCCAGCCCACTGAGTCCTGTGCAGTGGGCCGACCCACGCAGCACCCATGGAAACGCTTCCGAAACAGCCGGACGAGAGCGCACGGCCGGGCGCACGGCCACACACCAGGAGCACGTCCGCGACTCGCCGCACGACGCCGGCAAGCACGCACGGACGGCGCCCCCACGTGCAGTTCCCGTGCGCCGCCGAGCGGCGTTGCGGGCCCCGCCGACCCGGCGCCGGGACCGCCTCCGGGACCCGCCCGGTCCGCGTCCGATCCGCGTCCGATCCCCGTCCGGGCCGCGCTCGATCCGCCGCCCGCCTCTCCACGGACAACAATCCCGCCATACGGACGTCTGCCCCTTAACGGTAGGGATGCGGCGAACTACGCTGGGTTTACTGAGGTTCTCTGCAGGAGGCATATTCCTCGGGGCTCGGCCATATGCGTGTGCGGCCGGAGTGCCGGGGGCCGTCGCTGGGGAGGACACGGTACGAATGCCGCGCGCCGCAACGGTGACGCGGCGGCCGTCTGTGTGTCGAGGGGTGGCGCATGTCCAGGGAGCAACGCGGACCGAACGAGAAGCTCGGAACCGTTCTCGCCCTCGCGGGAATCAGCAACGCCGGGCTCGCCCGGCGGGTCAATGACCTCGGGGCGCAGCGCGGTCTGACACTTCGGTACGACAAGACCTCGGTGGCCCGATGGGTCTCCAAGGGCATGGTGCCGCAGGGCGCCGCGCCCCATCTCATCGCTGCGGCGATCGGCGCCAAGCTCGGCCGGCCGGTCCCGCTGCACGAGATCGGGCTCGCGGACGCCGACCCGGCGCCGGAGGTCGGCCTGGCCTTCCCGCGCGACGTGGGCGAGGCGGTCCGTTCGGCGACCGAGCTGTACCGGCTGGATCTGGCCGGGCGGCGGGCGGGCAGCGGCGGGATCTGGCAGTCGCTCGCGGGCTCGTTCTCGGTGAGCGCGTACGCGACGCCCGCGTCCCGCTGGCTGATATCCCCCGCCGACGCGACGGTGGAACGCGACGCGACGGCAGCCGGGGCGCCCGCCTTCGACACCCAGGGCGCACGGGGCGCACACAGCGGCGCGGAGGCGCAGAGCCCGCCGGGCAAGGCGGCGCAGAATGCGGTGGCGGTGCCGCCCGGCGCCCCGGCCGCGCTGAACGCACAGGCGGCCCGGACAGCGCTCGGAACGCTGGGCGCACTGGGCACGCGGCAGGCACCCGCCATCCCCGCCCAGCCCCGCCCGGAAGCCGCACCGGCATCGGTATCAGCGTCGGCACCGGCAACCGTATCCACCACCATCACCGCCACCGTCGGCCCCACCAGCGACATCTCCCCGCTGCGGGTCGGCCACAGCGATGTCTCCAAGCTTCGCGAGGCGGCCCAGGACGCCCGCCGCTGGGACTCCAAGTACGGCGGCGGGGACTGGCGCTCCTCCATGGTCCCCGAGTGCTTACGGGTCGACGCCGCACCGCTGCTGCTCGGTACGTACAGCGACGAGGTGGGCCGGGCGCTCTTCGGCGCAGCGGCCGAACTGACCAGGCTCGCCGGGTGGATGGCCTTCGACACCGGCCAGCAGGAGGCCGCGCAGCGCTACTACATCCAGGCACTGAGACTCGCACGGGCCGCAGCCGACGTGCCCCTGGGCGGCTACGTTCTCGCGTCCATGTCGCTCCAGGCGACCTACCGCGGCTTCGCCGACGAAGGGGTCGACCTCGCGCAGGCCGCCGTCGAGCGCAACCGGGGGCTCGCCACGGCCCGCACCATGAGTTTCTTCCGCCTGGTGGAGGCGCGTGCCCATGCCAAGGCGAACGACGCGTCGGCCGCGGGATCCGCGCTGAAGGCCGCCGAGAGCTGGCTGGAGCGCTCCAGGGACGGTGACGCGGACCCGTCCTGGCTCGGCTTCTACTCGTACGACAGGTTCGCGGCCGATGCCGCGGAGTGCCACCTCGACCTGAAGGCGCCCCGGCAGGTGCGGCGCTTCACCGAGCAGGCTCTCTCCAGGCCCACCGAGGAATTCGTCCGCTCGCACGGGCTGCGGCTCGTGGTGTCGGCCGTGGCCGAGCTGGAGTCGGGCAACCTGGACGCGGCCTGCGCCGCGGGTACCCGGGCGGTGGAGGTGGCGGGCCGCATCTCCTCGGCCCGGACCACGGAGTACGTACGGGACCTGCTGCACCGGCTCGAACCGTACGGTCACGAGCCGCGCGTCGCCGAGCTGCGCGAGCGGGCCAGGCCCCTGCTGGTGGCGCCCGCGTAAACGGAATCTCACGCTCCAGGAGCCGGGCCGTAGAGATTCGGCGCCACGCTGGGCCACGCTGGTTTGAGTGCGTTGTCAGTGGGTCAGTGCACTATCGGGGTGGGAGGTGGCGTGATGATGACGCGCGCGGCGTACGACTGCGATGTGCTGGTGATCGGCGGCGGGATCGTCGGGCTGTCGACGGCGTATGCGATCACACGCACCGCTCCGGGCACCCGGGTGACGGTCCTGGAGAAGGAGTGGGGCCCGGCCCGGCACCAGACCGGGCGCAACAGCGGAGTGATCCACAGCGGCATCTATTACCGTCCCGGCTCGCTCAAGGCTCGCTACGCGGTGCGCGGCGCCGCCGAGATGGTCGACTTCTGTGCCGAGCACGGCATCGCCCACGCGGTGACCGGCAAGCTGATCGTCGCGACCGAGCGGTCCGAGCTGCCCCGGCTGCACGCCCTGGTCCAGCGCGGCCGGCAGCACGGACTGCCGGTGCGCGAGCTGGGCCCCGCCCAGATCACGGAGTACGAGCCGCAGGTGAGCGGCCTCGCCGCGATCCGGGTCGGTTCGACCGGGGTGTGCGACTTCGGCGCGGTCGCGGCCCGGTTCGCCGCCGAGGTGAGCGGGGCCGGCGGGGTGATCCGTTACGGGGCGGAGGTCACCGCGATCGACCGGCGCCCCTGGGGCGTGGCGGTGCGTACGGCGGACGGCCCGGTGGTGCGGGCCCGGGTCCTGGTCAACTGCGCGGGGCTGCACTGCGACCGGGTGGCCCGGCTCGCGGGCGACGACCCGGGCATGCGGATCGTGCCCTTCCGGGGTGAGTACTACGAGCTGGCGCGGCCGGAGCTGGTGCGCGGGCTGGTCTATCCGGTGCCCGACCCGGCGTTCCCGTTCCTCGGGGTCCATCTGACCCGGGGCCACGACGGCAGCGTCCACGTCGGGCCGAACGCGGTGCCGGCGCTGGCCCGCGAGGGGTACGGCTGGCCGGTCGTGCGCCCGCGCGAGCTGGCGGACACCCTGGCCTGGCCCGGCACCTGGCAGATCGCCCGCAGGCACTGGCGGTACGGGGCGGGCGAGGTGCGCCGTTCGCTGTCGAAGCACGCCTTCACCGAGGCCGTGCGGCGGCTGCTGCCGGAGGTGACGGAGGACGACCTGAGACCGGCCCCGGCCGGGGTCAGGGCCCAGGCCGTGCTGCGGGACGGCACCCTGGTGGACGATTTCCTCATCCGCGAGGCCCTGCACACCGTCCATGTGCTGAACGCGCCGTCGCCCGCCGCGACGGCCTCGCTGCCCATCGGGCGGGAGGTGGCACGCAGGGCGCTGCTCCGGGCGCGGGAGACGGGGTGGAGACCGCCCGCCGTAGAATCGGGGCATTGTGTCTGAGCCCATGAACGTCTCCGAGAACCCCTCCGAGATCCTCCCCGAGGACTCCCCCGAGAGCTCCTCCGAGCAGCTCTCCTCGTCCGCTGCCGGGACTCCGTCCGCTGCCGGAATTCCGGACGATCTGCGCGCCGCCTCCTTCGAGCGGCAGCGCAGGCTGCGCCAGGAGCCGCGCTTCCCGGGCGGGCCCGCCATCGACCCGGCCGGCTCGCACCACGAGCGCCGGATCCGCAGCTTCCAGCCGCGCCGCAGCCGCGTCACGCCCGGCCAGGAGGACGCCCTGCTGCGGCTCTGGCCGAAGTGGGGCCTGGACATCGACGGGCAGCGCGTCCTCGACCTGCCCGAGCTGTTCGACGGGCTCCCGGTGGTGCTGGAGATCGGCTTCGGGATGGGCGAGGCCACCGCGCAGATGGCCGCCGACGACCCCGGCACGGGCATCCTCGCCGTCGATGTGCACACCCCGGGCCAGGGCAATCTGCTCGGCCTCGCGGACCGGAACGGCCTGTCCAACATCCGGGTGGCCAACGGCGACGCGATCATCCTGCTGCGCGAGATGCTCAAGCCGGACTCGCTGGACGGGCTGCGGGTGTACTTCCCCGACCCCTGGCCCAAGAAGCGCCATCACAAGCGGCGGCTGATCCAGCCGGAGTTCCTCGACCTGGTGGCGCAGCGGCTGAAGCCGGGGGCGGTGATCCACTGTGCGACCGACTGGGAGCCGTACGCCGAGCAGATGCTGGAGGTGCTCACCGCGCACCCCCTCTTCGAGAACACCGTGGCGGACGGCGGCTACGCGCCCCGGCCCGCGTTCCGGCCGCTGACCCGGTTCGAGGGGCAGGGCCTGGACAAGGGCCATGTCGTGCACGACCTGCTCTTCGCCCGCAGCTGAGACGGGGCCGTGGGCGCGAGCGCCCCATGGCCAGGTGTCAGTGCTGCTGGTTAGGGTCATTGCGTGGTGTCCGACGGGTCTGTCCAGCAGGGGCAGTCGCAGCCGGCCGTCCCGCTCCTCGAGGAGCAGCGGGTCGGCGAGATCCTGGCTGCCGTGCCGGAGCGCAGGCACTGGCGCTACCGGCCGCGCCGGGTGGGCACGGTGTGGCGCAGCCGGACGTTCCGCCTCGCGGCGGTGTTCACGGTGCTCGCGCTCTGCGGTCTGGCGATCCTGGCCCTGGTCCGCGATCAGACGGGCACTCAGGGTTTCCTCGTCGGCCTCGGCCTCGCCGTGCTGCCCGTGCCGCTCCTGCTGGCGGCGTTCCGCTGGCTCGACCGGGTCGATCCGGGCCCCTGGCGGAATGTGCTGTTCGCCTTCGCCTGGGGTGCGTTCGCCGCCGCCCTGGTGGCGATCCTGGCGAATTCCTTCGCGACCCGCTGGATAGCCACGACCACCGCAGACCCGTCGAACGCCGACACCCTCGGCGCCACGGTCATAGCCCCGGTCGTCGAGGAGAGCGCCAAGGCCGCCGCGGTCCTGCTGATCTTCCTGTTCCGAAGACGGGAGTTCAACGGAATCGTCGACGGCGTCGTGATCGCCGGCATCACCGCGAGCGGCTTCGCCTTCACGGAGAACATCCTCTACCTCGGCAACGCCTTCGGGCAGGACCAGCAGATCGGCACCTCGGGCGTCGTATCGGTGACGGCCGCGACGTTCTTCGTACGGGCGGTGATGTCGCCGTTCGCACACCCGCTCTTCACGGTGCTGACCGGCATAGGTTTCGGCCTCGCCGCGGCGAGCGCCCGGCGCCGGCGGGTCCGCCGCGTCCTGCTGCCGCTGCTGGGGCTCGTCCTCGCCATGGGCATGCACTCGCTGTGGAACGGGTCGGCGGTCTTCAGCCCGTACGGTTTCTACGCCGTGTACGCGGTGTTCATGGTCCCGGTATTCGGCCTGGTGACCTGGCTGGCGATCTGGTCGCGGCGGCGGGAGCTGCGCACGCTCGCCGCCGAGCTGCCCGCCTACGCCGCGGCGGGCTGGCTGAGCCCGGCGGAGCCGCTCGCCCTCTCCTCGATGCGGGCCCGCGGCCTGGCCCGCGACGCGGCACGCCGCCAGTACGCCGTCGCCGCCCGGGGGAGCCGGGCGATCCCGTACGGGCCCGGATGGTCCACCGGAGCCGCGCCCGGACCCGTGCCCGGACCCGCCCCCTGGCCCTCTGCGCAGACGGCGCCCCAGGCAGTGGCGCTGACAGCGGCGCAGGTGGAAGCCACGGCGAAGGCCCACGGGAAGGCGGCCGCCCAGGCCGTCGCCGAGTACGAATCGTTCGCGACCTCACTGGCCTCGCTCCGTCTTCAGGCCCGCCGCGGGGCGGCCGGCCCGGACTTCACCGATCGCGAGCTGGAGCTGCTGCACCACCTCTGGCAGCGCAGGGAGGTGGCCGCCCCCGCCCTGGCGTACGCGGCACAGGCGGCGGGGCTCCTGCGCCCCCACCGTCTGCCGTCACCCCCGTACGCCCGGCCGTTCCCTCCGCACGCGCAGTACGGCGCCTACCGCAACGCCCCCGCGCCCGGCCCCGGCCCCGGCCCCGGCTACAACCCCTACCTGTTGCCGCAGCAGCCACCGCACTAGGGTCTTTCGTTTGGCTCAGGCCGGATCAGGGAGCGGGGTCCGGTGCCGTGCATCGCAAGGCGGAGGAGCGAGTCGACGCGGGGCGCCGGCGACCGACGACAACGCGGCGAGGCGCGGTGCCGGGGGCACACGAGCCCGGCATGATCCAAACGAGAGGCCCTGGGACAGCAGCGGCCGGACGCGGTCAAGCGGGCACAATCAGGCGGATGCCTCGGTGAGTTCGGCCAGTTCCTGCTCGGTCAGGGTGAGGTCCGCGACGGCCAGCAGCGCGGGCAGCTGCTCGACCGTACGGGCCGAGGCGATCGGCGCGGCCACGGTCGGCCGGGAGGCGAGCCAGGCCAGAGCGACGGTCGCGATCTCCGCGCCGCGCTCCTGGGCGACCTTGTCCAGCGCGGCCAGGACCTTCTGCCCGCGCTCCGACTCCAGGTGCCGGCGGGCGCCCTCCGCCCGCGCGCTCTCCACCGACGTGCCCGGACGGTACTTACCCGTGAGGAAACCGGAGGCCAGCGCGAAGTACGGCACAGCGCCGAGCCCGGCCCGGGCCACCGTGTCCTGGAGCTCGCCCTCGTACGTGTCGCGGGAGACCAGGTTGTAGTGCGGCTGAAGGGCGACGTAACGGGCCAGCCCCTCGCGCTCCGAGAAGTCCAGGGACGCCCGGAGCCGCGCGGGGCCGATGTTGGAGGCGGCGATCTCCCGGACCTTGCCCTCCTTCACCAGCTGGTCCAGGGCGGTGATGATGTCCTCGACCGGCACGGTCTCGTCGTCGAAGTGCGTGTAATAGAGGTCGATGTACTCGGTGCCGAGCCGGCGCAGGGATTCCTCGGCCGCGGCCTTGATGTTGGCGGGCGCGAGCCCCTGGTACCGGGGGTGGGTACTGACCTTCGTGGCGACGACGATGTCGGAGCGGTTGCCGCGCGCGGCAAGCCACTTACCGATGACGGTCTCGGACTCGCCGCCCTCGTTGCCCGGGACCCAGGCGGAGTACCCGTCGGCGGTGTCGACGAAGTTGCCGCCGGCCGCGGCGTACGCGTCCAGCACCGCGAACGACTGCGCCTCGTCGGCGGTCCAGCCGAAGACGTTGCCGCCGAGAGCGAGCGGGAAGACCTGGAGGTCGGAAGGGCCCAGCTTACGAAGAGAAGTCATAAGTGAATCAACGGATTCCGGATGGCTCGCTATTCCGAATCGCTCATGACAGGCCGCCCGCAACCGACCGCCCACAACAGACCGGCAGCCCTGACGTCGGGGGGTGAGCGTCAGGACTGCCGGGGTTCTCAGGGGTTGAGGCCCTTGCCGCGGAGCCAGGCCATCGGGTCGATGCCCGTACCGTCGGCGGTGTGGACCTCCAGGTGGAGGTGGGGTCCCGTCACGTTGCCGGTCGCGCCGACCCGGCCGATGGTGTCACCTGTGCTGACCTTCTGGCCGACGCCGACGCCGATCGAGGACTGGTGGCAGTACCAGATCTCCGTACCGTCCTCCAGCTCCAGCACGGTGCGGTAGCCGTACGAGCCGGCCAGGCCCGCCGACTTGATCGTGCCGCCGTGGACGGCCTTGATCGGGGTGCCGGTCGGAGCGGCGAAGTCGAGGCCGGTGTGGTAGCCGGAGGACCACATCGAACCGGCCTGGCCGTAGGTCGAGGTGATCGTGTACGAGAAGGTCGGGATGGCGTAGCTGGCGGCGAGCTTGGCCAGCCGCAGCGCCTCCGCCTTCTTCTTGGCCTCCTCCTCCGCCTTCTTCTTCTCGGCGGCGGCCTTGGCCTTGGCCTCGTCCTGCTGCTTCTGGGCCTCGGCGGCCGCCTTCTCCGCGGCCTTCTTCTCCTCGGCCGCCTTGGCCTCGGCGTCGGCGGCGTCCTGCTGCTGCTCGGCCTGCTGGAGGATGCGGGCGCGGAGCGCCTCGCCCGCGTCCGTCGCGCCCTGCTCGGCCTCGGCGGTGGTGATGCCGGCGGTGGTGAGCGGGGCGGTGGCGGCCGCGGCCTCGGTCCTGTCCGCCTCGGAATCGTCGGAGAACAGGGCGCCCACGCCGGGAAGGGACTTGGCGTCGGGGAGGTTGTCCGTGATGGCGTCGGGCATGGAGATGGAGACCGGCGGCTTGCTCTGCGCGGAGGCCATGCCGCCCGCGCCGACCGCCGCTATGACACCGACACCCAGCACCGTGGAGCTGCGGGCGAGACCGTTGCGCTGCTTGGCGACGCGGTGCCTGCCGCGCACGGGGCGGACGGACTCCTCGGTGGGGTTCCACTCGTCCCAGCCGCGGTCGGGCTCACTGGTGAACTCACCCGTGAAATTGCCGGTGAAGTCGCCTTCGGGCCCGGTGCCATAGTCGTGATCGAACCGGGACGGGGCCTCGGGGGCAGGCTTGTTGGACGCCACGGGGGCGCACTCCTTTCCTTCCTTCTCGCCTACCGGGTTAGCTGACGGGTTCGGAGCAGGAAGGTCTCCTACGGGCCCCTCTGTCTCTCACGAGACACAGGTGTCCGATTCACCCCATGTAGGTGGTTCCCCGGTTCCCTTGCGGAATTCGGCGCTCGCGCACGGCGCCGCCACTGATGACGGCTGGGACGACCGCGCTGCGTTATCGAACGTTAATAGA
The DNA here is from genome assembly GCF_036077095.1 of Streptomyces sp. NBC_00376. Lineage (NCBI taxonomy): Bacteria > Bacillati > Actinomycetota > Actinomycetes > Kitasatosporales > Streptomycetaceae > Streptomyces > Streptomyces sp. NBC_00376. Next base: position 4,158,025 of record NZ_CP107960.1, read on the forward strand.
CACCGGGGCCGTATTCCAAGCTGTTCCCACTGATCGTTCACTTCTTTGGCCTGGACTTTACGGGACACAAGTGGGTGAAATCGGGCGAGTTGACCGACCCTCAGTCACTACCCCGTTTCTGACGTTGCGTCAAACGTTATGCGGAGTGGTGCCTTTCGATCACACACGGTGGCATCGCCCCTCCACGTCACCGTCCCCGCCCATCCCTTACGTCTTTTCGCGTCTCCTCAGCACCGACGATCCGCACGGTCCTTCGCCGGTCCGGCTGCCCCTCGGCCGGGCGTGCGACCGCGAGCAACGCCATGTCGTCGGTCGTCTCGCCGCCCGTGTGCAGGCGCACGTCATCGGTCAGGGCGGACAGCAGCTCCTCGGGCCCCGGGAAGATCCGCCCGCGCAGCCGGGCCGCCGGATCGTAGAAGACCCCCTCGGCATCCCGCGCCTCGGAGAGGCCGTCCGTGTAGAGGAGCAGGGTCGTCCCGGCCGGCAGATCCCACTCGTCCGTGCACTCCGGCCACGTCCCCAGCCCCATCCCGATCGGCAGCGCGGGCACGGAGGGCTTCAGCACCTCCAGCGCCCCGTCCGGATGCAGCAGGATCGGCTCGGGGTGCCCGCGGTTGACGATCCGCACCAGGGGCAACCCGTACGGGATCTCGGCCAGCACGGCGGTGATGAAGCCCTCCAGCACATCGAGCCCGCCCCGCCGCGCCTCCTCCCGCGCCAGCGCCCGCTCCAGCCGCCCCGCCACCGCCTCCAGCGAGGATTCCTGCTCGGCCGCCTCGCGGAACGCCCCGATGACCACCGCCACCGTCTCGACGGCGTCGAGCCCCTTCCCCCGTACGTCACCGACCACCAGCCGCACCCCCTGCGGGGTGTCCGCCACGGCGAACAGGTCACCGCCGACGAACTCGTCCGCCTGCGCCGCCTCGTACCGCGCCGCGACATGCAGTCCGCCGATCCGGTCGGACGGCTGCGGCAGTACCGCGCGCATGGCCGTCTCCGCGATGTACCGAGCGGAGGCCAGCTGCTCGTTGCCGCGCCGCACGACCCCGTTGATCACCACCGCGAGGACCGAGACGGTGGCCAGGGTGAGCAGCTCGATCAACGGCACGGCCTCCGGCAACGAGCTGGTGTACAGCCGCAGCGCGATGACGGCGAGCATCGAGGCGACAGCGATGCGGATGGTGCTGGCCAGCGAGAAGAACGGGGCGGCGATCAGCGGAGCGGCCACGAACAGCGGGATGGCGGTGAAGGCCGGCGGGGTGAGGGCGTCGAACACCAGCCCGCCGAGAATCATCAGGGCGGGCAGCATCCGTACGAACCGCCGGGTGCGGGCACCACCCCCGACAGGCTTGCCGCGCCGCCTCTCCCGCTTCCACACCTGTGGTCTCCTGCCCGGTACGCGCGCGGCTGCGGACGGTACCGCGCCCCACCCCCAGGCTCGCCGGACCGGAACGGAGCGGCGACTCCTCTTCGGCCGATGGGGGGAATGTGCACGGCGAAACGAATCAGGCCCGGCACGCTGTATGCGTGCCGGGCCTGATTCCTTCAGTAGCGGGGACAGGATTTGAACCTGCGACCTCTGGGTTATGAGCCCAGCGAGCTACCGAGCTGCTCCACCCCGCGTCGATGAACACAACTCTACGGCATCTCCGGCGCCCTTTTGACCACTCGGGTCCGCCCGCCCTTCATTCCGTCCTCCTGCCGCTTCACCGGGTCCACGCCCCGTTGCAGCGAGTGGAGGATCGCCAGCCCCTGGCCGACGACGCCCGCCGCCAACTCGTTGACGCCATTGGTGCCGTTGAGAACGGTGAGGTCGGCGCCGGACATGCCCCGGGCGGCGGCGTCGGCCAGGGCGGGCAGGTTCTCCACGATGCGGTTGGCGGCGATGAGCTCCTGGTTGCCGTCACGCAGCGACGCCGCGCGCACACTGTTGGCGTCGGCCTGCGCCTGAGCGAGGGCCCGCTCGGTGTACGCGTTGCCGTCCGCCTCGAACTTCACCCGGTCCCGGGCCGCCTCCGCCAGGGTGCGCTGCCGGTACGCCTCGGCGTCCGCCGGGCGCCGGACCTCCGCCTCCAGCCGTTGGGCGGCGAGCGCGGCCTGCCGCTCGGCGAGTGCGGTCTGCTCCTCGATGACCTCGTGTGAGGCCCTTGCCTGGGCGAGCGGCCCGGCCTGGGCGGCGCGGGCGTTGTACTGCTCGGTCTCGGCGAGGAAGCCGGCCCGCTTGATCGCGGTGTCACGTTCGTACTCCGCCTTGAGCGCGGCGGCCTGCTGCTCGCGCTGGCTGGCCTCCTGGTCGGCCTTGGCCTCGGCGATCCGGGCCTGACTGGCGACCGCGGCGGCGTGCGGGGCCGCGAGGTTCTTGATGTAGCCGGTGGCGTCGTCGATCTCCTGGATCTGGAGGGCGTCCACGACGATGCCGAGCTTCTCCATCTCGCCGTGGCTGCCCGCGATGACCTCCTGGGAGACCCGGTTGCGTTCACGGATGATCTGCTCCACGGTCAGTCCGCCGACGATGGAACGCAGATGCCCGGCGAAGATCCGCCCGACGAGCTCCTCCATCTGCTCCTGCTCGGTCAGGAAGCGGCGGGCCGCGTTGGCGATGGACACGGAGTCGTCGCCGACCTTGAAGACGGCCACGGCCCGGACGTTGAGGCGGATGCCCTGCTGCGTCACGCAGTCCTCGGTGATCTCCGCCTCACGCAGCGCCAGCGAGAGCATGCGCGCCTTCTGCTTCACCGGGAGCACGAAACTGCCGTGCCCGGTGACGATCCGGAACTGGGTGTCCAGCGTCTGCCTGCCCTTGGAACCGGAGATGAGCATCGCCTCGTTGGGGGCGGGAACGTGCCAGAAGAACATGTGAAGACTCCTGTCCGTACGTCACTGCGTCGATGGTGTCCGCAACGGTTTCGGCTGTTCCGGCTCAGGGCGGCAGACGTTCCACGATCACGCCGCGCGCCGAGACCGTGTCGACGACCACCACGCGCGCGTCCCTGTCGATCGACGTCGCCGACCATGCGGTGTAGGCCTCGGACCCACCCCGTACGGCCACCAGTACTTCGCCCGGCCCATCGGGCGGAATCGGCACGGTCACACGGCCGACCGCCCCGACCGGGCTCCGGGCGGACTCATCTGCCCTGTGCATGCGTCGCCCTCGCGAGCATCCCCGCGTACGCCCGCTCACGCCGCTTCTCGTGCGGTGTCCCGCACCGCTTCATGGACACGAGGCGACCCCGCCTCCTGGAGGCCCGAGCCTCCCTCGACATCTCCACGGTACTCCGCGCCCACCCCGGTGGAACGGTGCCCGCGAGCGTCCGGCGACCGGCGAGCGGAGTGAAGTATGCGGTGGTATGACTGTTTTATCTTTTGATCTCCGACGCGACGAACTCGCGCTGATCTGGGAGCGACCCATGGACGACTACTCCTTGCTCGACCTCTTCTGGACCATGCTCTGGTTCTTCCTCTGGGTCATGTGGCTGTTCCTGCTGTTCAAGGTCATCACGGACATCTTCCGCAGCCACGACCTCGGCGGCTGGGGCAAGGCAGGCTGGCTGGTCCTCACGCTGCTGCTGCCGTTCATCGGCGTGCTGATCTACGTGATCGTGCGCGGCAAGTCCATGAGCAAGCGGGAAATCAAGGAAGCCCAGGAACGTGACGCGGCCTTCAAGGCGTACGTACGGGAGGCCGCCGGCACCTCCGAAACGGGCGGTGCCGACGCCGCGAAACAGAAGACCCACGTCGACGACCTGGCGAAGCTCGCCGAGCTGAGGGACCGGGGCGCCATCACGGACGAGGAGTACCAGCGGGCGAAGACGAAGCTCCTGGTCTGACGCCCGCTCCGCCCGCGCCCCGGCGCGTATGTCTCCCTCCACGCGGTCCGGCGGACTGGCAACGCGCCAGGACCGCGGGGAGGCTTGAGACATCAGCGACGGCGGGAGGCCGAGCGGGGACGGTCCCCATCTCGATGTAAGAGGAGATGGCCCGGCCATGAACGGCGTCACGCTCGAAACCCTGGACGCGATGCGGACGGCGCTGCGCGGTCCCGTCGTCGGCCCGCGGGACCCGGAGTACCGCGAGGCCCGCACCGTCCACAACGCCATGATCGACAAACGGCCGGCGGCGGTGGTGCGGTGCGCCGACGCGGCGGACGTCATGGCCGCCGTCGGCTTCGTACGGGACGCGGGCCTCACGCTCGCGGTCCGCGGCGGCGGCCACAGCGGTGCGGGCCTGTGCCTGGTGGACGACGGCGTCACCGTCGACCTCTCGCCCATGCGCTGGACGCACGTCGACCCCGCCGCGCGGACGGCCACGGTCGGCGGCGGCACCACGCTCGGCGACCTCGACCACGCCACCCACGCGTTCGGGCTGGCCACCCCCTCCGGAATCCTGTCGTCCACCGGCATCGGCGGCCTCGCCCTCGGCGGCGGCCACGGCTACCTCACCCGCAAGTACGGCCTGACGATCGACAATCTGCTGGCCGCGGACGTGGTCCTGGCGGACGGCACGTCGGTGCGGGCGGACAGCATCACCCACCCCGACCTGTTCTGGGCGCTGCGCGGCGGTGGCGGGAACTTCGGCGTCGTCACCTCCTTCACCTTCCGGCTGCATCCGGTGGACACGGTGGGCGTCGCCATCACGCTCTGGCCGGTCGACCGGATCCATGACGTACTGCGCTGGTACCGCGACTTCCTGCCGCAGGCCCCCGAGGACCTCAACGGCTTCTTCGCCGCGCTCACCGTGCCGCCGGGGCCCCCGTTCCCGGAGGAGATCCACGGTCAGAAGATGTGCGGCGTGGTGTGGTGCTGGACCGGCGACCCCGAACTCCTCGAAACCGTCCTCGAGCCCGTCGAGGACCCCGGCCGGCCCGCGTTCCACTTCATGGCCCCGATGCCGTACACCGTCCTGCAGGCCATGTTCGACGAACTGTTTCCCCCGGGTCTGCAGTGGTACTGGCGCGGCAACTTCTTCGACCGGATCACCGACGACGCCGTCGACGTACACGCCAAGTACGCCGAGAACCTCCCCACCGCCCTGTCGACCACACACCTGTACCCGGTCGACGCGGCCGCCCACCGGCTCGGCCCCGACGACACGGCCTGGGCCTACCGGGACGCGGTCTGGTCCGGTGTGATCGCGGGCATCGACCCGGATCCGGACAACGCCGAGCAGCTCAGGCAGTGGTGCGTCGACTACTGGGAGGAGCTGCACCCGCACTCCATGGGCGGTACGTACGTGAACTTCATCGGCGCGGGCGAGACCCCGGACCGGATACGGGCCACCTACCGCGACCACTACGACCGCCTGGCCGCGATCAAGCGCACCTACGACCCGCACAACTTCTTCCACGCCAACCAGAACATCCGACCGGCAGCGGCGGCCTGACGCATTTCATCCCGATCAGACCGGCTCGTGGGCACTCGCCCGGGAGCGGCATGCTCCTCGGTCGTTCCGGTCGTCCCGGTCGTCCCGGTCGTCGCGGCCCGGCTGCCGGAAGCCGATGACGACGCCTGCTGCGACCAGCAGGGCACCGATGACACCGGCGGGGCCCGCCCGGCCGAAACCGAGTGCGACGGTGGTGAGCAGTGCGCCCACGGGGACGAGACCGGCGAAGAGGCCCGCGCGGTCGGCGCCGACCCCGACACCCTCGCCGCCCGCATCATCGACACCTTGCCGCGCGGCGACGGCCCATGCACCTGAACCGGCCGCACCCGCGCGAGAACGACGCAGCGCCCCGACCGCAAGGAGCGGTCGGGGCGCTGTCGTGATGACGCGTAGGCCGTGTGGGACTCGAACCCACAACCAACGGATTAAAAGTCCGCTGCTCTGCCAATTGAGCTAACGGCCCTCGGCGAATCACCCCTGAGCATAGCCCGCCGGGGCCCGGCCGCCGATCGGGTATCGGTTACCGGGCCCCGTCACAGTGGATTCCCGGTCCGTCAGACGGGGTCGTCCGGGGTGATCGTGCCCTTGTGATCCGGTTTGAGGAACCAGTGCCTCGCCGATGCCAGCCACCAGGTCGCCGCGAAGCCCAGGACCACCAGCACCGCGACGGGCGCGTAGTTGAACGTCTCCCAAGTGACCGGCGAGAGCTGCGGCAGCATGAAGAGCACCGTGATGATCAGGACCCAGACCACCGCCACGATGCCGATCGGGCGGGACCAGCGGCCCAGGTGCCAGGGGCCCGGGGTGAAGTCGCCGCCCCGGAGCAGGCGGAGCAACGTGGGGATGACGTAGGCGATGTAGAGGCCGATCACCGCGATCGAGGTCACCGCCGCGTACGCCGTGACGTTGATCAGGTACGGAAGTCCCAGCGCGAGCGCGCCGGCCGCGGCGAGCCAGACCGCGGCGACGGGGGTGCGGGTGCGGGGGCTGACCGTGTGCCAGACGCGGGAGAAGGGCAGGGCCCCGTCGCGCGAGAAGGCGTAGATCATGCGGCTGTTGGCGGTCACGGACGCCATGCCGCAGAAGAGCTGGGCGCCGATCACGATCAGCAGCAGGAGCTTGCCGGTGGTGGCGCCGAGGGCGTCCAGGAGGATCTGGGCGGGCGGGGCACCGGTCGGCGAGTTCAGCGCCCCGTCGTACGACTGGATGGCGAAGGTGAAGCCGAGGAGCAGGACGAAGCCCGCGATCCAGGAGGTCCAGATCGACTGGACGATGCCCTTCGGGCCGGCCGTCGCCGCGTCGTGGGTCTCCTCCGTCATATGGGCGGAGGCGTCGTAGCCGGTGAAGGTGTACTGCGCCATCAGCAGCCCGATCATCACGACGTAGAAGCCGCTGCCCCAGCCGGTGTTGTTGACGAACTCGGTGAAGACGAAGGACGCCGACTGGTGCGAGTCCGGTACGAAGGTCAGGGCGCCGACGATGACGGCGACGCCGATGACGTGCCACCAGACGCTCACACTGTTCAGGATCGCGACGATCCGCACCCCGAAGGTGTTGAGCAGGCCGTGCAGCAGCAGGATCGCGGCGAAGAGCAGGATCGTACGGGTGGGGGTGACGCCGAAACCGAACTGGAGGTTCAGGTACGCGCCCAGGAAGGACGCCGCCCCGAAGTCGATCCCGGCGGTGACGGCGACCTGGCCCAGGACGTTGAACCAGCCCGTGAACCAGGCCCAGGCCGCGGCCGAGCGCGGCGGGGCCAGCCGGTGGGCCCAGAAGTAGAGGCCGGCGGAGGTCGGGTACGCCGAACAGATCTCGGCCATCGCCAGGCCGACGAACAGCGTCATCAGGCCGACTCCGACCCAGCCCCAGGTGATGACGGCGGGGCCGCCGGTGTTCATGCCGAAGAGGTAGAGCGTGAGGCAGCCGGAGAGCACCGAGATGATCGTGAACGAGACGGCGTAGTTGGAGAATGCCGACATGCGCCGGGCCAGCGTCTGCGTGTACCCGAGCTGTGCGAGGCGCTCCTCGTCGGAGACGCCCGGTGGTGGTGGCCGGTCCTCGCCTGTGTCGATTGTCATGCACCCAGCGATTCCCGTGTGACGGGGCACACATGCGGCCGCCGGGGTCACGACTGGGAAAACGTGCCGGGGTACGGGGGTGGGACGCAGCCCCCCGTACCCCGGCGTCGCTCAGCTGATCTTCGTGTACTTCTTCCAGCGCGTGTCGGCCAGCTTCCTCGGCGCCGAGAAACCCCCGGTGTGGTTCGCGTTGTAGAGGTACACCGCACCCGCCGGCGTCCGCGCGAGGATGTCCTGCCGCCCGTTGTGGTCCATGTCCCCGCTGCCGACGATCACGTTGTACTTGCCCCAGCCCGAGCCGATCTTCGTACGTGGCGCGAAGCCGCCCTTGCCGTTGCCCCGGTAGAGCCAGAGCACCCCGGCACTGTCCCGCGCCACGACGTCCGCACGCCCGTCGCCCGACAGGTCGCCGCGTCCGGCGATGGCGGTGTAGCTCTTCCAGGTGGTGACCTTCGTACGGCCCGCCAGGGAGCCGTCGCTCTTGCCGCGGTAGAGCCAGATCACGCCCGAGGCGTCCCGGGCGAGGATGTCGGGGAGGCCGTCCCCGCTGAGGTCCCGGGTGGCCACGATCCGGTTGTACTTGGACCAGCCGGTGCCCAGTTTCACCTTCCCGGCCTTGCCGAGATCGCTGTGGCTCAGGGCGCTGGGAATGCGATAGAGCGTGCCGCCCGGCGTACGGGCGAGCAGGTCGCCCTTGCCGTCGCCTCCCAGGTCGCCCAGCTCGGTCATGAAGTCGAACTGGTCGCGCCAGTCGATCATCGAGCCGATGCTGTCGACGTAGCAGTCGCTGAGCCTGCCCTGCTGGTCCGTCGTGCAGAGGTCGATGAGGTCGCCGGGCTCCCGCGCCAGGACCGAGCCGCTGATCCGCTCGTCGAGGTCGACGTCGCGGGTCCAGTCGATGACCGTGGACCGGTAGGAGGAGATCCGGGTGTAGAGCCGTACCCCGCCCGTCACACAACCGGTGGCCCTGGTGGCCGAAATGGCGATGAGCTTGCCGCCGCCGACGAGCGCCCCGCCCGCGTCGCCGAAGCACTGGTCCTCGTCCGCGACGGGCGGCGCGCCCGGGGCCGGAACGGTGCAGAGCGTGCCGCTCGGCAGCGTACGGCCGAGCAGTGCGGCGCAGGACGCCGCCGACTTGAGCACCGCCTGCTCGCTGTGGCGGACCCGCGGGGCGTCCGTCAGATCCAGCCCCGCCCACGAGTAGAACGTCGCCTTGGCGCCCGCCGCGTACAGCGCCGTGTCGGCCGACGAAGCGAGCACCGGCTTGCCGTACGAGGCCGGCGTCGCCCGGATCGCCACCGAGACGGCCCCCCGGCGGGTGGCCGCGTCGTACGTGGGGTGGCTGCGATAGCGCGGATCGCTGCCGCCGCTCGACAGCTGACCGCTCGACAGGTCGTACTCCCACTCCATGTCGGCGTGGCTGCGGCCGGTGAAACAGTCGGGCGTGGCCAGGGTCCGGGTCCTGGACAGCGTGATGCCGGTGCAGGCCCGGTGGGAGCCGTCCGCGTCGTCGGCGTAGTGGAGCGGGATGAGCCACGACGGGACCGTCGTGGCCGCCCGTGCCTGCGGCGCGGAACCCAGCAGCCCGGCGAGCACGGCTCCGGCCGCGGCCAGGGTGGTGAGCGCCCTGCCCGCCCCCGGCACCGCGAACCGGCCCCGCACCGAACGTCCTTCGGTCATCAGAGTCATCAGAAGACCCCCTTGTAGCCCTGCCAGCCGGTGGCGATCTTCGTGCGCGAGCCGAACGATCCCTTGCCGTCGCCGTTGTTGCGGAAGAGGTTGCCCGAGCGGTCCCGCTCGACGATGTCGGCCTTCCCGTCGCCGGTGATGTCGCCCACCCCGACGATGGTGTCGTACGAGGTCCCCCACGCGCCGAAGACCTTCACGCGCTCCTTCAGCTTCCCGGTGGCGGTGCCGTCGTAGCGGTAGAGCGTGCCGTCCTTGTGGTGGGCCAGCACATCGCCGTACCCGTCGCCGTTGAGATCACCGGCGCCCACGACCTTCGAGTAGCCGGTCCAGGACGAGCGGATCTTCACCCCGGCCTTCAGCTTGCCGTGACCGTCATCGGCGAAGAGGTGGACGTCGCTGGTCGACGCCTTGCGCGCGAGCAGGTCGGGCCGGCCGTCACCGGTCAGATCACCGGGCACGGTCAGCACGTTGTACGCGTTCCACCCCGTGCCCAGGGAGGTGTGGCTGCTGCTCGGCGTGTACGGGGAGCCGCACTTCCCGGCGTACCGGCGCAGCTCCCCGCCCGGCATCCGTACGAGCATCTCGGCGCACCGGTCGCTGCCCATGTCCCCGAACGGCACCGCCACCGTGCCCTTGGGCCAGCCGGCGCCGGAGCGCTTCCAGTCGAACTTCCCCCTGCCCTCGGTGTAGTGCAGGGTCAGCTCGCCGACCGAGTTGAGCGTGACCAGCTCGCCGAAGTCGAGGCCGCCCTGGTCGTGGTGGCCCTGGAGGCCGCCGCCGACCGAGATCTTTCCGCCGGTGGTGTAGGTGTCTTCGCCCTCGGTCGCCCTGGCGGTCAGCGTCCAGGTGTGGTTCTCGTTGGACGGATAGCCGCCCGCGTCGGTCCTGCCGTCCCAGGCGACGTCGACCTCGGCACCCGGCCCCCCGGTCAAGGTGCGCACCGTACGACCGTGCGCGTCCTTCACCACGAAGGTCCAGGTCACGGGCCTGTTCAGCTGCCAGGTGCTCTCCCACCTCTGGCCGCCGCTGGTGTTCTTGAGATCGATGTACCCGGCGTTGAGATCCGACTCGATCTTCGCCAGGGGCTGCGCGGGCACCTCGCTCGGCACGATCCGGATCGCCTTGTCCGGGCCGACGTACGCGATGTCGCCGCCGAACTTGTCCACGGCCCAGGTCAGTCGGCGCTGGTCGGTGGTGGTGCCCGCGGGCAGGTCCGCGATCTCCCGGGGCGGTGCGGCCGTCCCGTTGTGGAAGTCGGTGAGCACCAGCTTCCCGGCGGTGCGGTCGTGCCGGACGAGATAGCCGTCGCCGACGAGCGCGTCGCCGGACGGCACGGTGAAGCTCTTCTTCGCCGTACGGTCGTAGACCCCGGCGACGCCGTTCGTGCCGCAGTTCCAGTAGATCCAGCGGCCGACGGTCTGGAGTTCCTTGATCACGCACGGGGCACCGGTGGCGGCGGTGGCGACGACCTTCTTCTGTTCGAGGTCGGTGGCGGTGATCGCTCCGGCGGTGGAACTCGCCGTCCACAGCGCCGATCCCCATACCGAGGCGGCGGTGGCGGAACGGGTCATCCGGACATCCGCGCCGCGGTATTCGCCGACGGCGTCGACGTACTGCTTGCCCGTCGACGCCGCGTTGTAGACGAAATAGCGTCCGGTCGCGTCCACGAACCGGCCGCCGGTCACAGCGGGTTCGCCGAAGCTGTGGAGAGTGCCCGCCGTCAGCCAGATCTGGGCACGCTCCTGGCCGTTCTCGACGAAGAAGCGGCCCACATGGCCGTTGCCGGTGGCGCGCAGCGGTACGCAGGAACCGGCGTCGCACGGCACACGCTGGGCATGCGCACCGTCCGCGTAGGTGTCGGCGTATCCCATCGAGGTGGGAGCGCTCACTGTCGACCCGTCCGCGGCGACCCGCCGGGCGAACACGAACTGCGGTCCGCTCGGGGCGATTTCCACGGTGTTCAGCACTCCACCGGCGAAGTCGATGCCCCAGACCCCACCGGTCTGCACCGGGGTCGGCGTATCCGCCGCGACAGCGCTCTGCACCGAACCGAGACCGGTGGCGGCCACGGTGAGAGCGGCCAGTGCGGCGACACGGCGCCGGGCGCCACGACCGCGTGGAGAAGCAAGGCGAGCCAAAAGGGTCAGTCCTCCCCGAAATACCCGAAGGCATGAAGGGCACAGGTCATCAACGGCGGCCCGCCGCAAAGGAATCACGTAAAGCTCGCAAAGCCCCCCGGCCCCGCCCCTGTGCAAGTGGCCGGATGCTAGCAGCGGTCACCCATGTGAGGGAAGTGAAAAGAAAAGCGGGCCCGCTCGTGAAGAGCGGGCCCGCTTTCCGCAGACCTTTCAGCGGACCTTCAGCAGGTCCTCACCGCGTTACCGCGTTCAGCCGTTGCGCTTCCAGCGCGGCTTGTCGTCGCGGCGGCCGAAGGAACCGGTGTTGGTGCCGGTGCCCCGGTGGTCGTCGCGGCGGCCGGTCGGACGGTCGCCGCCACCGGAGCGGAAGCCACCGGAGGGACGGTCGTCACGACGGTCACGGTTGAACGGACGGTCGCTGCCGCCGGAGCGGAAGCCACCGGAGGGGCGGTCGTCACGACGGTCGCGGTTGAACGACGGACGGTCGTTGTCGCGGCGGTCGAAGGAGCGGCCACCACGGTCGTCACGACGGTCGTTGGAGCGGAAGCCACCCGACGGACGGTCGTCACGACGGTCGCGGTTGAACGACGGACGGTCGTTGTCGCGGCGGTCGAAGGAGCGGCCACCACGGTCGTCACGACGGTCGTTGGAGCGGAAGCCACCCGACGGACGGTCGTCACGACGGTCCCGGTTGAACGACGGACGGTCGTTGTCGCGGCGGAAGCCACCGGACGAACGGTCGTCACGACGCTGGAAGCCACCACGGTCGCCACCGCGGTCGTCCCGGCGGTCGTTGGAGCGGTAGCCACCGCGGTCGCCGCCACGGCTGTCCCGGCGGTCGAAGTTGCCCCGGTCGTCGCGACGGTCGTCACGGGCGGCGGGCTGCTCCGGCACGGAGACGGCGGCCTCGATCGCGGCCTCCGCCTCGGCGGCGACCTCGGCCACGGCGGCCTCGGGGTCGTCGCCCCGCTCGCGGGCGGCACGGGCGACGAGGCGGTCGGCCTCCTCGCGCAGCTCACCGGCGCGGCGCTGGACGCGCTCCAGCTGCTTGGTCAGGTCGGCGACCTCGCGCTCGGCCTGCTTGGCGGCGTTGTTCGCGGAGTCGGCCTGGACCTCGGTCAGCGAACGGGCACCGGTGATCTCGGCGACCTCCGGGTCGAAGGCGCCCGCGCCGCCGACGATGTGGCGCGAGGCGTCGACGCCCGCGTCCTCCATCAGGCGGAAGATCTGACGGCGCTGGTGCGGCAGCGCCAGCGAGACGACGACACCGGACTTGCCGGCGCGGGCGGTACGGCCCGAGCGGTGCAGGTAGTCCTTGTGGTCACCGGCCGGGTCCACGTTCAGCACCAGGTCGATGCCGTCCACGTGGATGCCGCGGGCGGCGACGTCGGTCGCGACGAGCGCGTTGACGTAGCCGTCCTTGAAGTCCGCGAGCACCCGGGTACGGGCGCCCTGCGTCATGCCGCCGTGCAGCGCATCCGCCTTGACGCCCGCCTCGACGAGCTGCTCGGCGATGCGGTCGGCGCCCAGCTGGGTCCGGACGAAGATGATGGTGCGGCCCTTGCGGGCGGCGATGGCGGAGGTGACCGGCGCCTTGTCCTTCGGCTTCACGACGAGGACGTGGTGCGTCATGGTCGTGACGTTGCCCTGGGCGCTGTCGACCTCGTGGCTCACCGGGTTGTCCAGGTAGCGCTTGACCAGCGTGCCGATCTCGTTCTCCATCGTGGCGGAGAAGAGCATGCGCTGACCGCCGACCGGAACCTGGTCGAGCAGCTCGGTGACCTCGGGCAGGAAGCCCAGGTCGGACATCTGGTCGGCCTCGTCGAGGACGGCGACCTGGACGTTCTCCAGGGAGCAGGCGCCCCGGTTGATGATGTCGCGCAGCCGGCCCGGGGTGGCGACGAGGATGTCGACACCGCGCTCCAGCGCGTAGATCTGGTTGCCCATCGACGTACCGCCGCAGACGACCTTCATCTTCAGGCCGAGCACGTCGCCGTACGGCTGAAGCGCGTCCGCGACCTGCATCGCGAGCTCACGGGTCGGGGTGAGGATGACCGCGCGGGGCTTCTTCTTCTCGGTGTGACCGCCGGCCAGCGTGGCCAGGGTCGGCAGACCGAAGGAGAGGGTCTTGCCGGAGCCGGTACGGCCGCGGCCCAGGATGTCCTTGCCGGCCAGGGCGTCCGGGATGGTCGCGGCCTGGATCGGGAAGGGCGCCGTCACACCGTTCTGCGCGAGCTTGCGGACGATGCCCTCGGGCAGGCCCAGGTCGGCGAAGGTGATGGTCGGCTCGGCGTCCGCGTCGGCCTCGGCCTCGGCGGAGTCGATGTCGGCCTGCTCGGCCTGGGGGACGTCGGCCTCGATGGAACCGGCGGACTCGGCGACCACGGCCTCTGCGGCCTCGACGAGCTCGTCGTTCTCGATGTTCTCGGGCATGACGGTGTGGTCAGAACTGGAAATTGACATGCGAAATGCGAAACCTTCCGGAGTCTCGGCACGCGCCCGTAACTCCGTGATTCGCAATTTCGACCGCCTCAATGCGGTCCAGCCACGGCAAGGGAGAGTACGCGCCACACGGCGCGCTTCTGTTTCGGCGCCGGGCAATGGGATCAAACGATCTACTACCATACGCACTCCACCCCACATCGCGCAAACCGGCCCTCTCCCGCCCCCCGCTAGACCGGCCCCACCTGCGGCGATACCTCGGGAGTCCGCAGCGGACGCGACACCCCCGACGCCCCCATCACCTCGTTGCGGAGCTGCGCGGCCGGCGAGGCGGAGGGCTGCGGCGACGCCTCGGAGGGCTCCGGCTCGGGCGGGTCCGGCGGCTCGGGGGTCGCCGGCCCGGACGGCGCGGGCGGATCGGGCTGCTCCGGCACCCCGGGGCCGGACTGCGAGGCGGAGGGCGTCGGCACCGGACCGCCCCGGCCCGGCTCGGCGTCCCCGCCCTGCTCCCCGCCTGGCCGCACGTCACCGGGGGTGGCCGGGGCCCCGGCCGAGCCGCTCGGCTCCGGCGACTCGGCGGCCTCCCGCTCGGAGTGCGCCTCGGCCCGGCCGCCACCGCCACGGACCCTGCCGGTACCCGCCACGGTGCCGCCGTCCGGCCGGGCGGCGCTCCCTGCGTGCTCGGGCGACGGAGAGGGCGACGGTGCCGGTTTCCCCCCGTCGTCGCCGACGCTCATGCAGCCGGTGGACGCGGCGACCGTCGCGGCGACGACGGCCGCCCATCGGACGGGGACGGGCAACTGGCGCACGAGAGGCACCTCCGGGGGGGTACGAAGAGGGGGCGGAGCGGTACGGGAGAAGAGGGGGGCTCCGTGCCCAACTCCCTTTGCCCCACCGGGGACACGCCCCACTCCCGTCCCGCACACCACCCGCACGCCTCCCACGGCGTTTCCGCACGCACACCACCGAGCGGGCTGCGGCTCCGGCGGGGAGCGGTCCGCTCACCCGTAGCCGAGCGCGTGCAGCCTCGCGTCGTCGATACCGAAGTGGTGGGCGATCTCGTGGACGACCGTGATCTCGGTCTCGGCGACGACGTCCTCGCGGGACTCGCACATCCGGAGGGTCGGCCCGCGGTAGATGGTGATCCGGTCCGGCAGCACCCCCGCGTACCACTCGCCGCGATCGGTCAGCGGCGTCCCCTCGTACAGGCCGAGCAGCTCGGGATCCCCCGGGTCGGGCTCGTCCTCGACGAACACCGCGACGTTGTCCATCAGCCGCGTCAGCTCCGGCGGGATCCGGTCCAGCGCCTCGGCGACCAGTTCTTCGAACTCTTCGCGCGTCATCTCCAGCACCCCGCCATTGTCCCGTACCGACGGTCCCGGCGCCCTGGTCCGGACGGCCCGTACGAACGTCTCCGCGACGGAGCGAGCGCCCCTGCCGGGTGCTCGCGTAAACCGTTTTGGCGATAGCCGCCGCCATCCCATATGCTTCTCACGTCCCCGACGCGCTGGAAAGCGCGCAGGTGGGCCCTTAGCCCTCATCGTCTAGTGGCCCAGGACGCCGCCCTTTCAAGGCGGTAGCACGGGTTCGAATCCCGTTGGGGGCACGCTTAACCGTGTGCGAGACTTGTCTCGCACATTAGCTTGGTCCTGTGGAGCAGTTTGGAGTGCTCGCCACCCTGTCAAGGTGGAGGCCGCGGGTTCAAATCCCGTCAGGACCGCTGCAGCCCTTATGAGCTGCGTGGCTGGGTAGCTCAGTTGGTACGAGCGATCGCCTGAAAAGCGATAGGTCGCCGGTTCGATCCCGGCCCCAGCCACCACCCGAAGGCCCCGTCCACCGGACGGGGCCTTCGCCGTGTCAGACCTCTTCCCGGTCCGCCGGGTTCACGCTCTCACGGGCGCGCCACGCCCGTACCGCCAGAACCAGCAGCACCACCGCGACCACGGCCACCAGCGCCATGGCGTCCGGCACGTGCTCGCCGATGCGCTGGGCCCACTGCTCCACGGCGAACGAATCGTCCACGTCCAGCAGTCCGGGCAGCGCCGTCGTCCCGTCGTACGCGAGGAACAGCGCGCCGAGCGCGATGAAGAAGAGCCCCGACAGCAGGGTCGTGGTGTGCAGCTCGAAACGGCCCAGCCGGAAGGCGCGGCCGCGCAGCCAGGCCCGTCGGCCCAGGTCGAAACGTTCCCAGAGCAGTGCGAGCAGGAAGAGCGGGACCGCCATGCCCAGGGCGTAGACCGCGAGCAGCAGCCCGCCGTAGACCGGGCTGCCGCTGACCGCCGCCACGGTCAGGACGCTGCCGAGGATCGGACCCGCGCAGAAGCCGGCCAGTCCGTAGACGGCGCCCAGCGCGTAGACCGATACGGCGGTGGTCGGGCGGATCCGGCCGCTGAGGGCGGCGATCCGGCGCGAGGCGAAGCCCAGGCCGATGATCTGCGCGATGCCGAGCGCGATGATCAGCCAGCCCGCGCCGAGGACCAGCGCGTCGCGGTGGCGGTAGAAGAGCCGTCCGGCGTACGAGCCGGCGGCGCCGAGCGGCACCAGGGTGGTGGCCAGACCGGCGTAGAAGATGCCGGTACGGGCCAGCAGGCGCGAGGCGGAATCGATGGAGTAGGCGAAGAAGGCGGGCAGCAGCAGCGCGCTGCACGGGCTGACCAGGGCGAGCAGCCCGCCGAGGAAGGCCGCGAAGTAGCCGATGTCAGCGGTCACTTCGCATCGTCCCCGGAGTGCTGGGAGCCCTTGCCGGTCTCGGAGTCCTTGCTGCTCTTGGCGTCATCGGTGTTGCGGGCCTGCTCGGCCGCCGCCTCGATGGCCGAGGTGAAGGTCTCCATGGGCTGGGCCCCGGCGATCGGGCGGCCGTTGATCAGGAACGACGGGGTGGACGTCGCGCCGATTCCGTACCCCTGTTCCTGGTCCTTGCCGACGGCGGCGGAGGCGGCGGCGCTGTCCGCGTCGCGGGCGAACCGGTCGAGGTCCGCGACTCCGGCCTGCCGGGCGAGCTCCTTCAGGCGGTCCTTGCCGAACCCCTTCTCCTTGGCCCCCTCGGCGTACGCAGCAGCGTGGAACTGCCAGAAGCGGTCCTGCTGCCCGGCGGCCCAGGCGGCGCGGGCGGCGGCCTCGGACTCGGCGCCGAAGATCGGGAAGTTGCGCCATTCGATGCGCAGGGTGCCGTTGTCCACGTACTTCTTGACCAGCGCGGGTTCGGTGTCGCGGGCGAACTTGCCGCAGTAGCCGCACTTGAAGTCGGCGTACTCGATGAGGACCACGGGTGCGTCGGCGCGGCCCTGCGCGAGTTTGTCACCGGCGTCGCGGCGGGCGAGCTTCGCCAGCTCCGGGTAGACGCCGGCGTCCGGGTCGGCGGTGACATCGGCGACCGAGGAGGAACCGGAACCCGAGTGGTCGGGGGCGGTGGCCTTGTAGGAGACGAAGCCGAGCAGCGCGGCGGCGAGGACGACTCCGGCGCCGTAGATCACCGGCTTTCTGGAAGCGGGCTTGCGTGCGGACGTGGACGGGGACTTGGGCATGCGGAACTCCGTGCTGGTGAGGCGGAAGGGAAGAGGGTTGCCGGGCCGGGCGGGCCGGCTACACCCTCAGCACGGAGAGTTCGACGGGAGTGGGGGCGGCGGGCGGGGGGGTGCGCAGCTTCAGCCGCACGGGTGGGTGGACCGGTCCGTGCCCGGTGGCGGCGGGCAGGCCCCACTCGGCGAGGCCGGGGGCCTGGTCGTACGCGGCACGGGCCCGGCCCGGGAGCGCAGGTGCGTCGTCGGGCTTCCTGGTCCTGCCGCATCCCGGCGTCGGGTGCTGGTCGGAGTCCGTCGCCACCACCGGGGCGTCCGTGTCCGCAGGGCCGTCCGGGCCGACCGTGGTGGCGGTCACGACCATGGCAGCGGGTGAGGCGCCGCCGGTCACCGCAGTCGCCGGTCCGCAGAACAGCCCCAGCATCACCGCGAGCACCGCCGTCAGGCAGCACCACTGCGTACGGGACACGGCGACCGGCCTTTCCGGACAGGGGCAACGGGTGGTCAGCTGCCCGAAATGGTACGTGCTGTGATCCCGCGGCTCCGCGCGGTGCCCGGGTGGTGACCCGGACCGCACGAAATATGTTCGCCGTTCGTCGGGCCCGGGTGAGATCCTGGGCTCCGTATGTCTACTTCCTTCGCTGATCTCCAGACCCGGCTCGGAGAGATCTCGCTCCGCGATGCGCACCGGCTCGGCCGCCGTCTCGAAGGGGCGCGCCGCATCCGTAAGCCCGAGGCCAGGCAGTCCGTGCTCGACGAGATCGCCGCCGAGGCCGCAAAGGCGGCCGAGCGGCTCTCGCTGCGTGCCGCGCGGATGCCCGCCCTGTCGTACCCGGAACAGCTCCCGGTCAGTCAGAAGAAGGACGAGATCCTGGAGGCGATACGCGACCACCAGGTCGTGATCGTCGCCGGGGAGACCGGCTCCGGCAAGACCACGCAGATCCCGAAGATCTGTATGGAGCTGGGGCGCGGTGTCCGGGGCATGATCGGACACACCCAGCCGCGCCGGATCGCGGCCCGTACGGTCGCCGAGCGTGTCGCCGACGAGCTGAAGACCCCGCTGGGCGAGGCGGTCGGCTGGAAGGTCCGCTTCACCGACCAGGTGAACCCCGACGCGACGTTCGTCAAGCTGATGACCGACGGCATCCTGCTCGCCGAGATCCAGACGGACCGCGAACTGCGCGCGTACGACACGATCATCATCGACGAGGCCCACGAGCGGTCGCTGAACATCGACTTCCTGCTCGGCTACCTGGCCAGGCTGCTGCCCAAGCGCCCGGACCTGAAGGTCGTCATCACCTCGGCGACGATCGACCCCGAGCGGTTCGCGCGCCACTTCGGCGAGGCGCCGATCGTCGAGGTCAGCGGGCGTACGTACCCGGTCGAGGTGCGTTATCGGCCCCTCCTGGAGGAGGAGGGCGACGACGCCGACCGCGACCAGATCACCGCGATCTGCGACGCCGTCGACGAGCTCCAGTCGGAGGGCCCCGGCGATGTCCTGGTCTTCCTCTCCGGCGAGCGCGAGATCCGCGACACCGCGGACGCGCTGAACAAGAAGAACCTCCGCCACACCGAGGTGCTCCCCCTCTACGCCCGCCTCTCGCACGCCGAGCAGCACCGCGTCTTCCAGCGCCACACGGGGCGCCGGATCGTCCTGGCGACCAACGTCGCCGAGACCTCGCTGACCGTCCCCGGCATCAAGTACGTGATCGACCCGGGCAACGCCCGGATCTCCCGCTACAGCCACCGCACCAAGGTCCAGCGGCTGCCGATCGAGCGGATCTCGCAGGCCAGCGCCAATCAGCGCAAGGGCCGCTGCGGGCGTACGTCGGACGGCATCTGTATCCGGCTGTACTCCGAGGACGACTTCCTGACCCGTCCGGAGTTCACCGACCCGGAGATCCTGCGTACGAACCTGGCCTCCGTCATCCTCCAGATGACCGCGGCCGGTCTCGGCGACATCGAGAAGTTCCCCTTCATCGACCCGCCGGACCACCGCAACATCCGTGACGGCGTGCAGCTCCTCCAGGAGCTGGGCGCACTGGATCCGGAGGAGAAGGATCCGAAGAAGCGGCTCACCCCGCTGGGGCGCAAGCTCTCCCAGCTGCCCGTCGACCCGCGCCTGGCCCGCATGGTCATCGAGGCCGACCGCAACGGCTGCGTCCGCGAGGTCATGGTCATCGCCTCCGCGCTCTCCATCCAGGACCCGCGCGAGCGGCCCTCGGAGAAGCAGACCCAGGCCGATCAGCAGCACGCCCGCTTCAAGGACGAGACGTCCGACTTCCTGGCGTTCCTGAACCTGTGGCGGTACATCCGCGAGCAGCAGAAGGAACGCGGCTCGTCCAGCTTCCGCCGGATGTGCAAGCAGGAGTACCTGAACTTCCTGCGCATCCGCGAATGGCAGGACATCTACGCGCAGCTGCGTACGGTCGCCAAGCAGATGGGCATGCAGATCGAGGAGCCCTCGGCGGGCACAGACGCCCCCGAGCAGTCGGTGCACACCTCGCTGCTGGCCGGGCTGCTCTCGCACATCGGGCTGAAGGACACCGAGAAGAACGAGTACCTGGGCGCCCGCAGCGCCAAGTTCGCGATCTTCCCCGGTTCGGCGCTCTTCAAGAAGCAGCCTCGGTTCGTGATGTCGGCCGAGCTGGTCGAGACGTCCCGGCTGTGGGCGCGGGTCAACGCCAAGGTCGAGCCGGAGTGGATCGAACCGCTGGCCCAGCACCTGCTGAAGCGCACCTACAGCGAGCCGCACTGGGAGAAGGACCAGGCGGCGGTGATGGCGTACGAGCGGGTCACGCTCTACGGGGTGCCGATCGTCGCCCAGCGCAAGATCAATTTCGGCCGGATCGACGCCGAGACCTCCCGTGATCTGTTCATCCGCAACGCCCTGGTCGAGGGCGACTGGCGGACCCACCACCAGTTCTTCCACGATAACCGCAAGCTCCTCGGCGAGGTCGAGGAGCTGGAGCACCGCGCCCGGCGCCGCGACATCCTCGTGGACGACGAGACGCTCTTCGACTTCTACGACCAGCGGATCCCCGAGCACGTGGTCTCCGGGGCGCACTTCGACTCCTGGTGGAAGCACAAGCGCCGGGACGAGCCGGACGCGCTGGACTTCGAGCGCTCGATGCTCATCAACGAGAAGGCCGGGGCCGTCACCAAGGACGACTACCCGGACTCCTGGCGCCAGGGGAAGCTGAAGTTCAAGGTCACGTACCAGTTCGAGCCCGGCGCGGACGCCGACGGTGTGACCGTCCACATCCCGCTCCAGGTGCTCAACCAGGTCACCGCCGAGGGCTTCGACTGGCAGATCCCCGGCCTGCGGGAGGAAGTGGTCACCGAGCTGATCCGCTCGCTGCCCAAGCCGATCCGCCGGCACTACGTCCCCGCGCCGAACTACGCGGACAAGTTCCTGGACAGGGCGGTACCGCTGCAGGAGCCGCTGCCGGTCACGCTGGCCCGGGAGCTCCAGCGGATGGTCGGCGTCCCGGTCTCGGCCGACGACTTCGACCTGAGCCGCGTCCCGGACCACCTGAAGATCACGTTCCGGATCGTCGACGAGCGGCGCCGCAAGGTGTCCGAGGACAAGGACCTGGAGGCCCTGAAGCTCCAGCTGCGCCCGAAGGCCCGTCAGGCGCTCTCCAAGGCCGCCGCGGCGACCGCGGGGCCCTCGGGCGAGTCCATCGAGCGTTCGGGCCTCACGGACTGGACGATCGGCACGCTGAACCGCGTCTTCGAGACCCGGCGGGCCGGTCAGCCGGTGAAGGCGTATCCGGCGCTGGTGGACCAGGGCGAAACCGTCGCCGTACGGCTCTTCGACACCGAGGCCGAGCAGTTGCAGGCGATGTGGCTGGGCACCCGGAAGCTGATCATGCTGAACGTCCCGGTGAACCCGGCGAAGTTCGCCTCCGACAAGCTGACGAACCAGCAGAAGCTGGCCCTGTCCCGCAATCCGCACGGCTCCATCCAGGCCCTCTTCGAGGACTGCGCGACGGCGGCCGCCGACCGGCTGATCGGCGCGCACGGCGGGCCGGCCTGGGACGAGGAGTCGTTCCGGAAGCTGTACGACAAGGTGCGCACCGACCTCGTCGCCCTGACCGAGCACACGGTCAAGCAGGTCCAGCAGGTGCTGGCCGCCTGGCAGGCCTGCGAGCGGCGCCTGAAGGCCACCAGCAGCCTGGTCCTGGTCAACAACGTCACCGACGCCCGGGACCAGCTCGCGGCCCTGATGCCACCGGGGTTCGTCACGAAGACCGGGCTGCGCAGGCTGCCCGACCTGATGCGCTATCTGGTCGCCGTGGACCGCCGGCTCCAGCAGATGCCGACGGCCGTCCAGCGCGACACCACGCGCATGGAGAAGGTCCACGAGATGCAGGACGAGTACGCCTGGCTGCTCGAACAGATGCCGCAGGGCAGGCCCGTACCGCAGGAGGTCCTGGACATCCGCTGGATGATCGAGGAGCTCCGGGTCAGCTATTTCGCCCACGCGCTGGGGACGGCCTACCCCGTCTCCGACAAGCGGATCGTGAAGGCGATCGACGCGGCGGCGCCGTGAGACGGCCCCGGACGGGCGGCTTCCACAACCGTGACGGAGCCGCCACCCACAGTGAGTTCGACCGCACCCTCTGACCTGCTGTACAGTCTGGTTTCGCAGCCAGCCGCAAGGAAGGCAGCGAAAACCTGGTCCTGTGGAGCAGTTTGGAGTGCTCGCCACCCTGTCAAGGTGGAGGCCGCGGGTTCAAATCCCGTCAGGACCGCAGTAACGAAAGCCCGGATCCTTCTGGATCCGGGCTTTCGCGCGTCTTGACTCGGGCAACCGTCGACGAGTACTCAAACAGCAGAGGCCGCCCCTGATTTCCCGGCGCGGGGCGGCGGTCCACCGGGAGGTGGCGCGCATGACGACGTCCGCCACGCACGAGACCCGCGCGCTCCTGCGCGCCCATCTGGCCGCCTCTTCCGGCCGCCCCCACCTCACCCGCCACTGCGCGGTCTGCCATCGGCTCCTGCGGCTCGCCATGGAGCCCGCGACGGCCCGCCGGACCTATTCCGCCCCCGAACCGCCGGCCCCGCGCACAGAGCGCCTGGAGGGCGCCCCCGGGGCCGAGGACGAAAGTCCCTCGGGCGAGTGACCAATGGCGGGGCTTTTCGCTTCCCGACGGTGGCAGGCTCGTACTTGGCAAGACTCTCGCAGTGTGACGGGAGTCACCGAAAGAGTTTTGAGAAGGGGTGACTTTACACCCTTCCTACAACTGGCGAATTTAATATGTGCAATTGCACCACC
Organism: Streptomyces sp. NBC_00376; assembly: GCF_036077095.1. NCBI lineage: Bacteria > Bacillati > Actinomycetota > Actinomycetes > Kitasatosporales > Streptomycetaceae > Streptomyces > Streptomyces sp. NBC_00376. Next base: position 4,180,553 of record NZ_CP107960.1, read on the forward strand.
CGGACGGGAGTGCCGCGGGACCATGCGAACCGGGCCCGCCCGGCCTCCCCGGGCAGTCCGGAACAGTCCCGCACAGACCCGCTCAAGCCCGCACGGCACCCCGGCCGGACCCGACCGGACGCGCGGTTTCCGGCGCCCCCGAACAAGGGCCCCGCGCGGCCCCGGGGCGGGGTCGCGCGGGCACAAAAAAGATCGCGCTGGACCCGGCGGAGTCCAGCGCGATCGAACGACGCACCCGTATTGCACAGGTATGGCGCCCGTTGGGGCGGGCGCCCGTCATTTGGAGCTATGGGTGGGCCTGTACGGGTTGGGGGACCCGGAAGCCCGGTTGTTCTGCGGCGACAGGGGGTGTGTCAGGCCTCGCTGCGCTGCTGCGGAATACCCGCAAGCAGTGCGCGGACCTCTGCCTCGCGGTACCGGCGATGTCCACCGAGCGTGCGGATGGACGTGAGCTTGCCGGCCTTGGCCCAGCGGGTAACCGTCTTCGGGTCCACGCGGAACATCGTGGCAACCTCAGCCGGGGTCAGCAGCGGCTCGGCATCAGGGGTGCGAGCGGTCATGAGCGGCCTCCTCGGGAGAACCGAACCATCTCGGTTCTTTCCTCTAAATTCTGCACCTTGACCCGCGTTGCCCGAAATGGCGGACGCGGGCCGAGTCGGTTATAGGACGAACGGCTTGTCCTCGGCACTACAACTACACCATCCGTCCAGCCACGTCGGCCAAACCGATGGAATTGCCCTCCCAGGTGTTCATCAGCGACGGAAGCCGATGGACCATGCCATAGCGGACAGTCACTCCGCCGTGACGATCAGTCACAGAGCGATCAGGAGCCATCAGACCCCCCATAGAGTGCAATGCAGAGCATTCCGCCCTTAGTTGGACGGACGGAGCCCTCCCCGGGCTCCTTGTCCTATTTTGGCATGAGGAGTAGGGAAGGGCGCAAGAGCCCAGTTAGTGCTATCCATCACGCTTGAGGCAAAGGCCCGGTTCGGGACGTAGGTCCTAGGACCACAGAAGTACCGTTCCGCCTCTTTGCTCCCACGCGTCACACAGCACACAGGGACAGACGCAGAAACCGCCCGGTCAGTTCGCGAACTGACGATCTCTCACGGCCCGCCAGCGCTCCGCCAGCCGGCCGTACGCCTCGCTCGCCCCCTCCGGGTCACCGGCCTGCAGCGCCGCGATGCCCTCGGCCACGTCGGCGGCCGACCGGTCCCCGGCGAGCTCCTTCGCCGGCAGCGCGTGCACCAGGCCCGCGTAGTCCAGCTCGACCAGCGCCCGGGGATGGAACTCCTCCAGCCAGCGGCCCACGTCCACGAGCCCCTCGGTCAGCGGCCCCTCGTCCACCGAGTCCCGCAGCGCCCTCAGCGCGCGGGCCAGCCGGCGACGGGCCTGCACCATCGGCGTCCGGTAGCGCAGCACGGGCCCCGCACCGTCCTCGCCCGCCGCCGCGTACTCCCGCTCCTCGTCGGAGAAGAGCACGAACCACCGCACCGGCACCTGCCACACCGAAGTACGGATCCACGGCCTGGCGTCCGGATTCCGCTCCGCCCACCGCTCGTGGTCCGCGACCGCCTGCCCCCGCACCACCGGCGGCAGCACCGCGTCGAGCACCGGCCCGGGGAACATCTCCGCCAGCTCCTCCAGCGCCAGCCAGCCGCGCAGCCTGGTCCGCCACGGACAGACGCACACCACCCCGTCGACCTCGGCGACGAAGGCGTCCGCGCTCTCGTGCACAGGCACGGCGACCGGCGGCGTGGCGGCCAAGTCGGCGAGCGAGCGGCGCAGTTCGTCCTGGGCCGTGGGGGTCCGGGTCCGCCCGGCGTACCGGGCCCAGTGGGCACGTTCGGGCTCCGGGAAGGCGGCCAGGGGCTCGTACACCCGGAGGTAGGACGCATAAGGGACGAGCACCGAAGACACCACCGACATGCAGCAGATCGTGTCACGCCCGTACTCCGCAGGGGGGTGATCCTGGGCACGGAAACAGATCTACGTCCAGGTAGGACTTACGCTCTTGCCCAGTCGGACCAGCCATGTCGGCCGGTCCGCGGCCCTCCCCACCTTCAGGAGGGTCTTCGCCGCTTCGTACTTGGGAGTCACCACAGTGACCGATCTGACCGACGGCGTCCTGCACACCCTGTTCCAGTCCGAACAGGGTGGCCACGAGCAAGTCGTGCTCTGCCAGGACCGTGCCAGCGGCCTCAAGGCCGTCATCGCCATCCACTCCACCGCTCTGGGCCCGGCCCTCGGCGGCACCCGCTTCTATCCGTACGCCTCCGAGGAGGAGGCCGTCGCGGACGCACTGAACCTCGCGCGCGGCATGTCCTACAAGAACGCCATGGCCGGTCTCGACCTCGGCGGCGGCAAGGCCGTCATCATCGGCGACCCCGAGCAGATCAAGTCGGAGGAACTGCTGCTGGCCTACGGCCGGTTCGTGGCCTCGCTCGGCGGGCGCTACGTGACCGCCTGCGACGTCGGCACCTACGTCACCGACATGGACGTCATCGCCCGCGAGTGCCGCTGGACCACCGGCCGCTCCCCGGAGAACGGCGGCGCCGGCGACTCCTCCGTCCTCACCGCGTTCGGTGTCTTCCAGGGCATGCGGGCCTCGGCACAGCACCTCTGGGGCGACCCGACGCTGCGTGGCCGAAAAGTGGGGGTCGCCGGCGTCGGCAAGGTCGGGCACCACCTGGTCGAGCATCTGCTCTCGGACGGCGCGGAGGTCGTGATCACGGATGTGCGGGAGGAATCCGTACGCCGGATCACCGAGAAGCACCCCGGCGTCGCCGTCGCCGCGGACACCGAGGCGCTGATCCGTACCGAGGGCCTCGACATCTACGCCCCGTGCGCGCTCGGCGGTGCGCTGAACGACGACAGCGTCGCGGTGCTCACGGCCAAGGTGGTGTGCGGCGCGGCCAACAACCAGCTCGCGCACCCCGGCGTCGAGAAGGACCTCCTGGACCGCGCGATCCTGTACGCACCCGACTACGTGGTGAACGCGGGCGGGGTCATCCAGGTCGCCGACGAGCTGCACGGCTTCGACTTCGACCGGTGCAAGGCCAAGGCGTCGAAGATCTTCGACACCACGCTGGCCATATTCGCACGTGCGAAGGCTGACGGCATTCCGCCGGCCGCCGCGGCCGACCGGATCGCCGAGCAGCGGATGGCCGAAGCGCGCCGCCGCTGACGGTGACGGACGCGTCACCACGCGTCCGTACCGCCCTGTGGTCCCCCCGACCCGTCGACCGGCGAGACAAGACTCACGCCGGTCGGCGGGTCGCGTGCCAAGAAGAGGTTAAAATCGCAGTTGACCAGCGAGGACGGGGCTTCTCGCCGGTCTCCTTCCGGGGCGCGTGATGCGGGCGGCGTACCGTATGGCCGCGGAAGCAGGTACCGTTAAAGCCCTACGGGCACGGTCTCTCATCCGAGGGTCCGTCCTGAAACATGAACGCGTGTCAAGACTCTGGGGCCGTCGAGCCCCGTCACCGAGGGGGTCGAGCCATGGGGCGCGGCCGGGCAAAGGCCAAGCAGACAAAGGTCGCCCGCCAGCTGAAGTACAGCAGCGGCGGGACTGACCTGTCGCGTCTGGCCAATGAGCTGGGCGCATCGCCTTCGAGTCAACCACCGAACGCAGAGCCGTTCGAGGACGACGACGAGGAAGATGACCCGTACGCACAGTACGCGGATCTGTACAACGACGACGAGGACGAGGACGAGGACGACAAGTCCGGTCCGTCGTCACAGCGCCGCGGCGCTTGACCTCGCGCTGACACATCAACCCGGTCCGGGCCCGCCCCGGACCGGGTTCTGTGCTGTCCCGGCCCGGTCCGGCCGCTCACGCGGAATCCGGTTCCCCGAGTCTTCTCCCCGGCCGCCGGAACTGCTGGAGCCCCGGCGACCAGGGAGGTAGCGGCCATCGGGTCGCCCCGGTGTGCCCGCTCCGTGTCTATCGCGCGTATCCGCCGACGAGCTCCGCGCCCGAGGTGTGTGCCCCGCGCTCGGTGATCTCGCCCGCGACCCAGGACTCGATCCCGCGGTCGGCGAGGGTCGTCAGTGCCGCGTCCACGGACTCGGCCGGGACGATCGCGATCATGCCGACGCCCATGTTCAGCGTCTTCTCCAGCTCCAGCTGCTCGACCTGTCCGGCCTTGCCGACCAGGTCGAAGACCGCGCCGGGGGTCCAGGTGGAGCGGTCGACCGTGGCGTGCAGTCCGTCCGGGATGACCCGGGCCAGGTTGTTGGCCAGGCCGCCGCCGGTGACGTGGCTGAAGCCGTGCACCTCGGTGGTACGGGTGAGCGCCAGGCAGTCCAGCGAGTAGATCTTGGTGGGCTCCAGGAGCTCCTCGCCGAGCGTGCGGCCGAACTCCTCGACCTGGCGGTCCAGCGACCAGCCGGCCCGGTCGAAGAACACGTGCCGGACGAGCGAGTACCCGTTGGAGTGAAGACCGGACGACGCCATGGCGATCACGGCGTCCCCCTTACGGATACGGTCCGGGCCCAGCAGCCGGTCGGCCTCGACCACGCCCGTTCCGGCGCCGGCGACGTCGAAGTCGTCCGGGCCGAGGAGCCCGGGGTGCTCGGCCGTCTCGCCGCCGACCAGGGCGCAGCCCGCGAGGACGCAGCCCTCGGCGATGCCCTTCACGATGGCCGCGACACGCTCGGGGTGCACCTTGCCGACGCAGATGTAGTCGGTCATGAAGAGCGGCTCGGCGCCGCAGACGACCAGGTCGTCGACGACCATGCCGACGAGGTCGTGGCCGATGGTGTCGTACACGCCCATCTTGCGGGCGAGGTCGACCTTGGTGCCGACGCCGTCGGTGGCGGAGGCGAGCAGCGGACGCTCGTAGCGCTTGAGGGCCGAGGCGTCGAAGAGTCCGGCGAAGCCGCCGAGGCCGCCGAGGCCCGCGACCTCGGGGCGCTGCGTCTTCTTCACCCACTCCTTCATCAGCTCGACGGCACGGTCGCCGGCCTCGATGTCGACGCCCGCTGCCGCGTAGGAAGCACCTGTTGTCTCAGACATTGCCTGGGATCTTTCGTGTGGAAATACGGGGCTGGTGGCCGGAGGTGTGCGGCTGGGCCGTCACGGACGACGCAGTGCGTCGGCCGCGGCGGTCGCCGCAGGGCCTGCTGCCAGCTCGGTCTCCAGCAGCTGCTTGCCGAGCAGCTCCGGGTCCGGGAGCTCCATGGGGTACTCACCGTCGAAGCAGGCGCGGCACAGGTTGGGCTTGGCGATCGTCGTCGCCTCGACCATGGCGTCGAGCGAGATGTACGCGAGCGAGTCCGCGCCCATCGACGTGGAGATCTCGTCGACCGTCATGCCGTTGGCGATCAGCTCGGCGCGGGTCGCGAAGTCGATGCCGAAGAAGCAGGGCCATTTCACCGGCGGGGACGAGATCCGGATGTGGATCTCGGCGGCACCGGCCTCGCGGAGCATCCGGACCAGTGCGCGCTGGGTGTTGCCGCGGACGATCGAGTCGTCGACGACCACCAGGCGCTTGCCCTTGATGACTTCCTTGAGCGGGTTCAGCTTGAGGCGGATGCCCAGCTGCCGGATGGTCTGGGAGGGCTGGATGAAGGTCCGGCCGACGTAGGCGTTCTTCACCAGTCCGGCGCCGAACGGGATGCCGCTGGCCTCCGCGTAACCGATGGCGGCGGGGGTTCCGGACTCCGGCGTCGCTATGACCAGATCGGCCTCGACCGGGGCCTCGGCGGCCAGCTTGCGGCCCATCTCCACCCGGGAGAGGTAGACGTTGCGCCCCGCGATGTCGGTATCGGGGCGGGCCAGGTAGACGTACTCGAAGACGCAGCCCTTGGGCTTCGCTTCCGCGAACCGCGAGGTGCGCAGGCCGTTCTCGTCGATGGCGACGAGCTCGCCCGGCTCGATCTCGCGTACGAAGCTGGCACCGCAGATGTCGAGGGCGGCGGACTCGGAGGCCACCACCCAGCCGCGCTCCAGCCGGCCGAGGACCAGCGGGCGGATGCCCTGCGGGTCGCGGGCGGCGTAGAGGGTGTGCTCGTCCATGAAGACCAGCGAGAAGGCGCCCTTCACCTCGGGAAGCACCTTGGCGGCGGCCTCCTCGATGGTGAGCGGCTTGCCGTCCTCGTCGGTCTGGCCGGCGAGCAGCGCGGTCACCAGATCGGTGTCGTTCGTCGCGGCGACCTGGGTGGCGCGGCCGTCCTTGCGGGGAAGGGCGGCGACCATCTCGGCGAGCTTGGCCGTATTGACCAGGTTGCCGTTGTGACCCAGGGCGATCGAGCCGTGCGCGGTCGCACGGAACGTCGGCTGCGCGTTCTCCCACACCGAGGCACCGGTGGTGGAGTAGCGGGCATGGCCGACCGCGATATGGCCCTGGAGAGATCCCAGAGACGTTTCGTCGAAGACCTGCGAGACCAGTCCCATGTCCTTGAAGACCAGGATCTGGGACCCGTTGCTCACTGCGATGCCCGCGGACTCCTGTCCACGGTGCTGCAGGGCATACAGTCCGAAATAGGTGAGCTTGGCGACCTCTTCGCCCGGAGCCCAGACACCGAAGACGCCGCAAGCGTCCTGGGGGCCTTTCTCTCCGGGGAGCAGGTCGTGGTTGAGTCGTCCATCACCACGAGGCACACCACCGAGTGTAGGCGAGATCGACCACTGGTCCGAATTCGAGATACCGGGCCGGACCACCGGGGAAGCGTTCCCGGGAACGGTCCGAGGGGGGTTCCGGCCGGTCACGCGGAGTGATCATCCGCGGGGTTCGGTTGAGTACGGATCGGGCCACGGCGCGGCGGTCGCCCGGATCAGCGCCCGGTTACCGTCGAGTTCCGGCCACTCGGGCCACGGGGTCCACCGGGCCGGATGGTGGCGCTCGGTGAGGTGGTCGGCGGTCCGGCGGGAAGCCCGACCGAACGCGCGTTTCGTGGCGAGCCTCACACCGCGATGCCCGGGATGCGGTCTTCTATGCCCACTATGCGACCCTCCGGGCCCACGGGTACGGTCTGCCGGTCCACGAGGTCCGCAGTGCGAGACCGCCGTTGACAGGCGCATGCCCGGTTGGCAGGCTCCAGCACCATGCAGACCCGGCCCCCCGGTGACCGCTCGGTCACACTCGTGGAGCGCCGCCACGTCGATCTGGGACGTGTCGCGAGCGCCATCTGTCGCTGCGCCTGACTCCGCCGGCGCGCTCTCGGCTGCCTCTGGCCTCCGTGTTTCCCCGCTTTCGCGGTGGTTCGACACGGCTTTCACGGCTTTCACCTCTCCGCCGCGCGCCGCCCTGCCCACCTTCGCCGCCGCGCGCGGCCGAGTCCTGCACCGGAGCAGTCATGCCTTCTCGCCATGCGAACAACCAGCCCAGCGGTTCCGATCGTTCTCTGACCAGGCGGGCCTTCGGGACCGCTGTCGGCGCGACCGCCGCCACCGCCGCCGTCGGCCTCCCGGCAGCCGCCCCCGCAGCAGCAGCCGAATCCGTGGCCGGCCGGATACCGGAGCGGCCCTTCCGGGCGGCCCGCGGCAAGCACGCCCGGCGGCCCAACATCCTGTTCATCCTCGGCGACGACCTCGGCTGGGCCGATCTGTCCTCGTACGGGTCGCCGAACATCCACACCCCCGACCTGGACCGGCTCGGGCGCCAGGGCGTGCGGTTCACCGACGCCTACTCCGGGTCCGCCACCTGCTCCCCCACCCGGTTCAGCCTCTACACCGGGCGCTATCCGGGCCGTACGAAGGGCGGGCTCGCCGAGCCCATCGCGGACCGGTCGGTGGGGCTCGAACCCACCCATCCCACGCTCGCCTCGCTGCTGCGCGGCGCCGGGTACGCCACCGCGCTGGTCGGCAAGTGGCACTGCGGCCATCTGCCCGACTACAGCCCCACCAGGTCGGGCTGGGACGAGTTCTTCGGGAACTTCGGCGGGGCGCTGGAGTACTACTCCAAGCTCGGCCTCGGCGGCGAGTACGACCTGTACGAGGGCGACGCCGAATACAAGGACCTGCGCTACTACACCCGGATCCTGACCGAGCGGGCGAGCGAGTACGTACAGCGCGACCACGAGCGGCCGTGGCTGCTCAACCTGAACTTCACCACCCCGCACTGGCCGTGGATCGCGGAGGGCGACACGGCCGAGAGCGCGGAGATCGTCCGCAGGATCAAGGAGGGCGGGCTCGGGGGGCTCTTCCACGCCGACGGCGGCTCGATCGAGAAGTACAAGCAGATGGTGGAGGACCTGGACCGTTCGGTCGGCGAGGTGCTGAAGGCGCTGAAGAGGTCCGGGCAGGAGGAGGACACGCTCGTCTTCTTCGCCAGCGACAACGGCGGCGAGCGCTTCTCGTACCAGTGGCCGCTCTCCGGCAACAAGAGCTCGCTCCAGGAGGGCGGCATCCGGGTTCCGGCGGTGCTGCGCTGGCCCGCCAGGATCGATCCGCACCAGGTGAGCGATCTGCCGGTGTTCTCGCCCGACTGGACGGCGACGCTGCTGGAGCTCGGCGGCGCCCGGCCGGACCCGGCCTATCCGCTGGACGGCGTCAGCCTCGCCGGATATCTGCTGCGGGGCGAGCAGCCCCGGGAGCGCGATCTGTTCTGGCGGGTGCGCGGGGAGCGGGCGCTGCGGCGGGGCGACTGGAAGTACTACCGGGGCAGGAGCGGGAAGGACCAGTTGTTCCACCTCGCCCACGACCAGCGCGAACAGGCCGACCGGGCGGCCGCGGAGCCGGAGTTGCTGGCCGAGCTGCGGGCGTCCTGGGAGCGGACCGACGCCGGACTGCTGCCGTATCCGACGGGGTCCTGAGAGAGACAGCGTGCGGTGGCCGATCCCGTACGCCCTCACCCCATCAGGGGCAGCAGGGCGGCGAGGTCGGCCCGCTCCCCGCTGGCGCCGACCTTCGCCTCGTCGAGCGCCCGCGCCCACTCCGTACGCCCGGTGGCGAGCCGGATCCAGGTGAGCGGATCGGTCTCGACGACGTTGGGCGGCGTACCCCGGGTGTGTTTGGGGCCCGGCACGCACTGGACGACGGCGAACGGCGGGACCCGCACCTCGACCGAGCCGCCCGGCGCCTTCTCCGCGAGGGCGTCGGCGAGCAGCCGGGTGCAGGCGGCGAGTGCCTGCCGGTCGTACGGGATGTCGAGGCCGGCCGCCTCGTTCAGGTCGTCGGTGTGCACGACGAGTTCGACGGTACGGGTGACGAGGAAGTCGGCCAGCCGCATCACCCCGACCCGCGTCGCCACCAGCCGCTCGTCGTCGGCCCCGGGCACCAGCTCCTCGAACCGCCCCGCGACCTCCTCGTACAGCGCCTCCAGGTCGGGGCTGTCCACGGCGAGCGTCCTGGTGTCGTCGGCGATGCCGGCCGCCCGGTCCGCGGTCGCGAGCGGCCACTGGACGAGCGTGAGGCCGGCTTTCGCCGCGGCGGGTTCCGGCAGCTCCAGATGCCGGGTGAGGCCGGAGAGCGCCATGGTCAGGTGTACGGCCAGTTCGCGCACGGTCCAGTCGCCGAGCCGGGTCGGCCGCGCGAGCTGTTCGGGCGTCAGGGTGCGGACGGCTTCCCGGACATGGGCGAACTGGGCGAGCACCGCGGCACGGGTCTTGACCGGGTCGTAGCGGCGGGCACGTTTCTGGGACGGCGGCATGTCCGCGAGCCTAAGGGCTGCCGAGCCGGGCGGGCGGCCTCAGCGCCGGATCGCGAAGTCGCCCAGGCCGCCGGCGAGCAGGGCGAAACCGCGCTCGGCGAGCGCGGCGGCGTCCGCGGCGATCGCGTCCGCCGATTCCCCTGCCAGCAGCCGCTGCTGGTTCGCGTGGATGAGGGCGTTGCGGGTGCCGATCAGCTGGGCGCCCGCGACCCGCGCGATGGCCGGCTCCTCCCCCTCCTCGACCAGCACTTCGGCGAGCAGGTCGAAGGAGCGCATGGAGAACGCGTGGGCCCGGGTGAGCAGCGCCGGGGTCTCCTGGATCAGCCGGCGCACTCCGAGTACCACCGGCAGGTCGCTCATCCCGACCGAGGGATCGCGCCGCTCGACGGCGGCCAGGAACTGTCCGCGCACGGCGGCCAGGGCGGATTCGCCGGGGGCCCGGTCCCGTACCGTGCGCGCGACATCGCCGACGTGCTCCTCCATGGGAGCGAGGACCAAGTCCTCCTTGCCGGCGAAGTAGTTGAAGACGGTCATCTTCGACACCTCGGCCGCCTCCGCGATCTCGGCGACCGAGACCCTGTCGAAGCCGCGCTCGGCGAAGAGTTCGGTGGCCGCGGCCAGCAAGCGGTGCCGCGTCTGGAGCTTCTTGCGCTCGCGCAGGCTCATCCCCTCGGTCATGGCGTCACTGTACCAGGATGAATGTTGATCCCGGATCAATTTTTGACTGGATACATTTTCATGGGCCATGGTGGTGCCCGGCCACAGCGGCGTCACGCCGCTCCGGAGGGGGAGCCCGTCATGCCCACAGTCAGATCAGCAGCCATGACCCACCGTCAGCGCGTCATCGGGTTCGTGCTCTGCGTCGCCACGATCCTGCTGGCCGTGCTCGACACGAACATCGTCTCGGCGGCCACCGTGCCGATCGTCAGCGATCTCGACCCGGTGCACGGCGTCGACAAGATCCCCTGGCTGATCGCCGCCTATCAGCTCGCCGCGACCGCCGCGCTGCCGCTCTACGGGAAGCTCTGCGACGTGATCGGCGCCAAGAAGGTCTTCGTCGGGGCCGTCGCCACCTTCCTCGCCGGTTCGGCGCTGTGCGGAATGGCCGGTTCGATGGGCTGGCTGATCGCCGCCCGTGCGCTCCAGGGCGTCGGCGGCGGCGGACTGATGAGCGTCACCATGGTCGTGCTGCGTGAGCTCAAGGGCCCCGAGGAGAAGGACGGCGGCAAGGGCGGCAGCGTCGGAGGGATCATCGCGGGGGCGGGGATGGCGCTCGGGCCGTGGCTCGGCGGAGCACTCGCCGACCATGCCGACTGGCGGTGGATCTTCTACGTCAATCTGCCGATCGGCCTCGCCGTCCTGGTCGCGGCGGTCAAGGTGCTGAAGCTGCCCGTGCGGACCGCCCGCCGCACGATCGACTTCCTGGGCGCCGGGCTCGCGGCCGCCTTCTCCACCATGCTGCTGCTGGTCACCGAGTGGGGAGGCAAGGACCACGCCTGGTCGTCCCCGCTGATCGTCGGCCTCCTCGTGGCGACCGTCGCCGCGCTCGTCCTCTTCGTACGCCGCCAGGCCACCGCGGCCGAACCTGTCCTGCCGCTCGGCCTGTTCAGGATCCGCGAGCTCCGGTACGGCTTCGCCATCCAGGGCCTGGTCGGCGCGGCCATGATGGGCTCGATGGTCTATGTGATGATCTATCTCCAGGCCGTGCGGGGGATCGCCGCCTCGTCGGCCGGGCTCTATCTGATCCCGATGGCGATCGGGATGACGGCTGTCGGACTGCTCTCCGACAGGCTTGCCGCGGCCGGCTGGTCACAGAAGGCCTTCGTCCTCAGCGGCACCGCCTGCGCGTCCGCCGCCCTGGCACTGCTCGCCACGCTCTCCACCGACACCAGCCTCTGGACGGTCCGCGCCGCCCTGCTGCTGATGGGCATCGGCTTCGGACAGCTCATCGGCCAGCTGATCCAACTGGTCCAGGACACCGCGCCGGCCGAGCAGTTGGGCGTGGCCACGACGGGCGTCCGGTTCTTCCAGACCCTCGGCGGCGCACTGGGTGCCGCGCTCTTCGGCACCGTACTCAGCAGGGTCTACGCGGCCCGCGGCCCCGGCGGCACGACCAGCACCATGGGCCGGCTGACCGGCCACGCCCACCAGCAGGCGCTGGACGCCTTTGTCGCCTCGACGAATGTGGTCTTCTGGGCCGCGACCGGAGTGATGCTCCTGGCGACCGTTCTGGCGACCCGGCTGCCGTCCCGGCGCGAACCGGAACCGAAACCGGAACCGGAAGCGGCGGACGCCAATACCGCCGAATTCACCACGCCGCAGCAACCGACGGAGCCACTCACGCCGCTCCACCGATGAAACGGAATTCCGCCGGAATTTCCGCACCTGACGATACGGGGACGGCCCCGCCCATGAACAGGGCGGGGCCGTCCTCGTCAGGAACGGGGTACGTCAGGCGAGCAGAGCCGGAATGGTCGCCTCGTGTGCCGTGCGCAGCTCGTCCAGCGGAATGCTGAACTCACCCTGGACCTCGATCTCCGCGCCGTCCACGACACCGATCCGGGCGACGGGCAGACCCCGCGCACCGCACATGTCGTTGAAGCGGAGCTCCTCGCTCCGCGGCACCGAGACGACCGCGCGCCCCGCCGACTCGGAGAAGAGGAACGTGAACGCGTCCAGACCGTCCGGCACGACCAGCCGGGCACCCTTCCCGCCGCGCAGGCAGGACTCGGTGACCGCCTGGATCAGACCGCCGTCGGAGAGGTCGTGCGCCGCGTCGATCATGCCGTCGCGGGAGGCCGAGATCAGGATCTCGCCGAGCAGCTTCTCGCGGCCCAGGTCGACCTCGGGCGGCATGCCGCCGAGGTGGTTGTGAATGACCTCGGACCAGGCCGAGCCGCCGAACTCCTCACGCGTGTCGCCCAGCAGGTAGAGGAGCTGGCCCTCTTCCGCGAAGGCGACCGGCGTACGCCGGTTGACGTCGTCGATCACACCGAGCACGGCCACGACCGGCGTCGGGTGGATCGCCGTCTCGCCGGTCTGGTTGTACAGCGAGACGTTGCCGCCGGTGACCGGGGTGCCCAGCTCCAGGCAGCCGTCCGCGAGACCACGGGTGGCCTCGGCGAACTGCCACATGACGTCCGGGTCCTCGGGCGAGCCGAAGTTCAGGCAGTCCGAGATGGCCAGCGGCTTGGCGCCGGAGGCGGCGACATTGCGGTACGACTCCGCCAGCGCGAGCTGCGCGCCGGTGTAGGGGTCGAGCTTGGCGTACCGGCCGTTGCCGTCGGTCGCCATGGCCACGCCCAGGTTCGACTTCTCGTCGATCCGGACCATGCCGGCGTCCTCGGGCATCGCGAGCACGGTGTTGCCCTGCACGAACCGGTCGTACTGGTCCGTGATCCAGGACTTCGACGCCTGGTTCGGCGAGGCGACCAGCTTGAGGACCTGCTCGCGCAGCTCCGCGCCGTTCGCCGGCCGGGCCAGCTTGCCCGCGTCGTCGGCCTGGAGCGCGTCCTGCCAGGACGGGCGGGCGAACGGACGGTGGTACGTCGGGCCCTCGTGGGCGACGGACCGCGGCGGCACGTCGACGATCTGCTCGCCGTGCCAGAAGATCTCCAGCTGGGAGCCCTCGGTCACCTCACCGATGACGGTGGCGATGACGTCCCACTTCTCGCAGATCTCCAGGAAGCGCTCGACGTGCTGCGGCTCGACGATCGCGCACATGCGCTCCTGCGACTCGCTCATGAGGATTTCCTCGGGCGAGAGGGAGGAGTCGCGCAGCGGCACGGTGTCCAGCTCGACGCGCATGCCGCCGGATCCGGCGGAGGCCAGCTCGGACGTGGCGCAGGAGAGCCCGGCGCCGCCGAGGTCCTGGATGCCCGCGACGAGCTTCTCCTTGAAGATCTCCAGGGTGCACTCGATGAGGAGCTTCTCCTGGAACGGGTCGCCGACCTGGACGGCCGGGCGCTTGGCCGGGCCGGTCGACTCGAAGGTCTCCGAGGCCAGCACGGAGACGCCGCCGATGCCGTCGCCGCCGGTGCGGGCGCCGTAGAGGATCACCTTGTTGCCGGGGCCCGAGGCCTTCGCCAGGTGGATGTCCTCGTGCTTCATCACGCCGATGCAGCCGGCATTGACGAGCGGGTTGCCCTGGTAGCAGGCGTCGAAGACGACCTCGCCGCCGATGTTCGGCAGACCCAGGCAGTTGCCGTAGCCGCCGATGCCCGCGACGACGCCCGGCAGGACGCGCTTGGTGTCGGGGTGGTCGGCCGCGCCGAACCGCAGCGGGTCGACGACGGCCACCGGGCGGGCGCCCATGGCGAGGATGTCGCGGACGATGCCGCCGACACCGGTGGCCGCGCCCTGGTAGGGCTCGATGTACGAGGGGTGGTTGTGCGACTCGACCTTGAAGGTGACCGCGTACCCCTGACCGACGTCGACCACACCGGCGTTCTCGCCGATGCCGACGAGCATCGCGTCGTTGACGGGGACCTTCTCGCCGAACTGCTTGAGGTGGACCTTGCTGCTCTTGTACGAGCAGTGCTCGGACCACATCACGGAGTACATGGCGAGCTCGGCGCCGGTGGGACGGCGGCCCAGGATCTCGCGGATCCGGGCGTACTCGTCCTCCTTGAGGCCGAGCTCCTTCCAGGGCTGCGCGGCGTCCGGGGTCTCGGCCGCGTGCTTGACCGTATCCAGGCTCATGCGTTGACCAGCTTCTTGATGATCGAGGTGAAGAAACCGAGACCGTCGGTGCGGCCGGTTCCGATCAGCGGCTCGACGGCGTGCTCCGGGTGCGGCATCAGGCCGACGACATTGCCCGCGGCGTTGGTGATGCCGGCGATGTCCCGCAGCGAGCCGTTGGGGTTCATGTCCAGGTAGCGGAAGGCGACCCGGCCCTCCGCCTCCAGCTCGTCGAGCACCCGCTCGTCGGCGACGTAGCGCCCGTCCATGTTCTTGAGCGGTACGGAGATCTCCTGGCCCGCGGAGTAGTCCGAGGTCCAGGCGGTCTCCGCGTTCTCGACGCGCAGCTTCTGGTCGCGGCAGATGAAGTGCAGGTGGTTGTTGCGCAGCATCGCGCCGGGCAGCAGATGCGCCTCGGTCAGGATCTGGAATCCGTTGCAGATGCCGAGAACCGGCATCCCCGCCTTCGCCTGCTCGATGACGGTCTCCATGACCGGCGAGAAGCGGGAGATGGCTCCGGCCCGCAGGTAGTCGCCGTAGGAGAAGCCGCCCGCCAGGATGACCGCGTCGACCTGGTGCAGGTCCTTGTCGCGGTGCCACAGCGATACGGGTTCGGCGCCCGCGACCCGCACGGCCCTCAGGCTGTCCTTGTCGTCGAGCGTGCCGGGAAAGGTGACGACTCCGATACGAGCAGTCACTTCGACTCCTCGGCCTTCTCCACCTTCACGGTGAAGTCCTCGATGACGGTGTTGGCGAGGAAAGTCTCGGCCATCTCGTGAATACGGCCGAGGGCGGCGTCGTCGACCGGCCCCTCTACCTCGAGCTCGAAACGCTTTCCCTGACGTACGTCCGCGATTCCCTCGAAGCCGAGACGGGGCAGTGCACGCTGCACCGCCTGTCCCTGCGGGTCGAGGATCTCGGGCTTGAGCATGACGTCGACTACGACGCGTGCCACTGGCACTCCCGGTGGTGGTGTGGTGCGGCTGTTTCTCCGGGGGGCTCCCCAGACCCCCGCAGGTCCCCTCAGCCTACCTGGCCAGAAATTCTACGCGGGTAGATATCAAGAACCTTGATCACGCCCAGATATCGGACGCGACAACACATGGGGAAAGTCCTGCAAAAAAAAATCCTCACCACCAGCACACATAGAAGGCTGACACGCGGAGGTAATTGCGTGGACTTCACAATGCGGCACCCACCGCTGTACAAATGATTACCGGGGAATGCAGCATCGTCCCTAAACAGTCGGCAACCGTCGACGCCGTATCCGCCTACCAGCCGGAAGGCCGGTATCAGCGCACACCGGACGCGCCGATACCGTAGGAAAGGACCGACATCCGTGGCTCAGCGCGTAGTGGTCACGCTCTCCGACGACATCGACGGGGGAGCAGCGGCGGAAACGGTCACCTTCGCCCTGGACGGGAAGTCGTACGAGATCGACCTCAATACGTCCAATGCAAAGAAACTGCGCAAGGCCCTCGCGCCGTACATGGCGGCGGGCCGGAAGCAGACAAACGCCGGCAAGCACGGCAGGACCCCCGTGTCGTACCGGCACACTTCCCTCGCTCCCGACCCGGCGGCCGTGCGCGCCTGGGCGCGCTCGCACCAGATGGAAGTACCGGCCCGCGGCCGGATCCCCAAGAAGGTCTACGAGGCGTTCCGCGAAGCGAGTTGACCGGCCGGCAGGGCCCCCGGCACCCCCGTCGGCGACACCCTGCGGGCACCGACTTGCGCTACACCCCCGCAGGTCGGCTAAAGTCTGGAGCACGCCGAGGGGCAAGGCCGCAAAGCCGAACCTCACGCAGCGTGCGGGTGTAGTTCAGTAGCAGAACATCCCCCTTCCAGGGGGAAGGCGCAGTGTGCAATTCCTGTCACCCGCTCTGCATCGTTCCTATCGACCACTCCGGTGGATCGGGTAGAGTGATGCTCGCACCGCCCGAAGAACTCCTTTCGAGGAGTACAATGAGCGGCAGCAATGCGGACGTGGCTCAGTTGGTAGAGCATCACCTTGCCAAGGTGAGGGTCGCGAGTTCGAATCTCGTCGTCCGCTCTTGATCGAATTGAAGGCCCTGGTCGATATCGACCAGGGCCTTCGTCGTGTCTGCCCTCACATGACGTTTGTCATGAGCAGTGATGACAGCTCGCACTGATCCCGTCGCCGGTCCCGCGGAAATCTGTAGTCATGACCAGCGACGACATCCCAGGCAACCGCGCGGACCGGACTGTGGCACCCACCGCATCCTCATCCGCTTCCGTCTCCGCTTCCGTCTCTGCATTCGCATCCGCTTCCGCGTCCGCCGCGACCGCCTCCGGTGCGGTGATCGAGGCGGCCGGTGTGCGGCGGCGTTATGCGGGCGGCTTCGAGGCCGTGGCCGGTGTCTCCTTCTCGGTGGCTCGCGGCGAGCTCTTCGCCCTGCTCGGTACGAACGGCGCCGGGAAGACCTCCACCGTCGAGCTGCTGGAGGGCCTGGCCGCGCCCGACGCCGGCACGGTCCGGGTGCTCGGACACGACCCGTTCCGCGAGCGCGCCGCCGTCCGGCCGCGGATCGGGGTGATGCTCCAGGAAGGCGGCTTCCCGTCCGAGCTGACGGTCACCGAGACGGTACGGATGTGGGCGGGGTGCACCAGCGGCGCGCGTCCGACCGGTGAGGCGCTGGAGCTGGTCGGGCTCGGCCACCGGGCGCGGGTGCGGGTCAAGCAGCTCTCCGGCGGCGAGCGGCGCCGTCTCGACCTGGCGCTGGCCCTGCTGGGCCGGCCCGAGGTGCTGTTCCTGGACGAGCCGACCACCGGGCTCGACGCCGAAGGGCGGCGGGACACCTGGGAGTTGGTGCGCGAGCTGCGGGACGGCGGCACCACCGTCCTGCTCACCACGCATTACCTGGAAGAGGCCGAGACGCTCGCCGACCGGCTGGCGATCATGCACCGGGGACGGATAGTGACGGCGGGCACCACCGCCGAGGTGACGGCCGCCCGCCCCGCCCGCATCCGGTTCGAGCTGCCGGAGGGCGTGCCGGCGGCCCGGCTTCCGCTGGGGCTGCGGGCCGCCGCCGAGGGCCACCGGATCGAGATCCGTACCCACCGTTTGCAGGAGTCCCTGGACGAACTGCTGACCTGGGCAAGGGAGTCGGACGTCCGGCTGCTCGGCCTCGATGCCCGCTCGGCCTCGCTCGAAGAGGCGTTCCTCGACATCGCGCAGAGCGCGTCGGAATCCGAAAAGGTGGCTGCCTGATGACGACCACGACGACCGGCACGACGACTGGTACGACCAGCACGACCGGTGCGACGACCGGCACGACAGGAACGAGCGCGGCGGCCGGCACGACGCTCCGGGGCCGGCTGACCGCTCTCGGGCGCGCCGAGGTCGCCCTGCTCGCCCGCAACCGGACGGCGGTGTTCGTCTCGCTGCTGATGCCCGCCGCCATGGTCCTTGCGATGAAGTCGACGCTGAAGTCGTCCGTTCTCGACGGGACCGGCCTGTCCGTCGCCGCGGCTGCGCTCAGCGGCGGCATCGGCATCGTGCTGATCCAGGCCGTCTACATGAACCTGGTCTCGTCCTATGTGGCGCGGCGCGAGGACCTCGTCCTGAAGCGGCTGCGTACCGGCGAGGTCACCGACCGGGAGATCCTCATCGGGACCGCCCTGCCGTCGGTCGCGCTGGCCCTGGCCCAGACCGTGGTGATCGTGGTGGCGGGGACGGCCTTCTTCGGCCTCGCCGCGCCGCAGCGGCCCGAACTGCTCCTGGCAGGCCTGCTGCTGGGCGTGGTGCTGCTGGCGGCACTGGCCGCGGCCACCTCCGCGGTGACCCGCACCGTGCAGACCTCGCAGCTCACCACCCTCCCGCTGTTCTTCATCTCGATGATGGGCTCGGGGCTCTTCGTGCCGCTGGAGATCATGCCCGGCCCGATGGCGTCCGTGTGCGAACTGCTGCCGGTCACCGGGGTGATGACGCTCGTGCGGACGGGCTGGCTGGGCGGGACCGGCGGCTCCGACCTGCTCGTGGCCGCTGTGACCGGGCTGGCCTGGACCGGGTTCGCCGTGTTTGCTGTGCAGCGGTGGTTCCGGTGGGATCCGCGACGCTGAGGGGGGACGTGCCGTGTCGGTGCTCGTGCGGGGATGGCGCCGCAGGTGGCAGAAGCGCAGCAAGCTGGAGCGGATCGACCTCTACTCACGGGTGACCCTCTCGGTGATGCCCTGGCTCTTCACCCTTGCGTGGCAGCTGCCCCCCTTCGGGTCGGACATCCGCCATGCGCCGCTGCCGATCGCCCTGGGCGTGGCACTGCTGCTCGTGAGCCTGGTGCAGTGCCTGCTGAGCAACCGCAACGTCCAGCTGTCGTTCGCGCACTATCTCGGCACCGCCGTCTTTCCCCGGCGCCGGCAGCTGCCGCCCCTGGTACTGCTGATGGTGAGCCTGGGACTGCTGGCGACGATGGCAAGGGTGGACGGGATCGACGATGCCGGGCTGCTCATCATGATCTCGAACGCGCCGGTGGCGTTCGCGATAACGCAGACCCTGCTGGTGCCGGTCCGCACCTTCCTGATCCAGTCGCTCGCCGTCACCGCACTGGGCGTCGGCGTCCTCGCCGCGGTCGGGGTGCGGGGCGGGACACTGGCCGGGGTGGTGCCGGCCTCGCTCTTCGGCTGCGTGCTCGTCCTGATCTCCGTACGGCCCAGCGCCTGGAGCCTGAGTGTGATGTGGCAGGCCGAGGAAGCCCGGGATCTTCAGGCCCGGCTCGCGGTCGCCGAGGAGCGGCTGCGGTTCGGGCGGGACCTGCACGACGTACTGGGCCGCAATCTCGCCGTGATCGCGCTGAAGAGCGAGCTGGCCGTGGAGCTGGCCCAGCGCGGCAGGCCGGAGGCGGTGGACCAGATGGTCGAGGTGCAGCGGATAGCCCGCACCTCGCAGCAGGAGGTGCGCGATGTCGTACGGGGCTACCGGGAGGCCGATCTGAGTACGGAACTGGCCGGCGCCCAAGGGGTGCTGAGTGCGGCCGGGATCGGGTGCGAGGTGACGGGCGACGCCGGCGACCGGCTGCCCGCACCCGTGCAGTCGGCGCTCGGCTGGGTCGTGCGGGAGGCGGCGACCAATGTGCTGCGGCACGGCGATCCGCGCCACTGCACGATCCGGCTCAGAGCCTCGGCGGACGCGGTCGTGCTGCTGGTGGAGAACGACGGGGCGGCGGTGGCCGACGCGGGGCAGGGCGGGAGCTCCGTGGCGGGCGACGGCTCCGGACCGGGCGGTTCCGGGCTCGCGGGACTGCGGGAGCGGTTGCGGGTGGTCGACGGTTCGCTGGACGCGGGCCCGGCGGGGAACGGCCTGTTCCGGCTCACGGCTACGATCCCGCTCGGTCCGGCGGCATCTCCGCTCGGCCCGGGGGCGGTGTCTCCGCTCGGCGCGGAGGCCGCTCAGCTCGGCCCGGGGACGGCGTCTTCGGCCCGCCTCGACAAGCCGCCTGCCGCCCGGGAGGCACCCGCCCTTCAGGAGGAACGACGATGACGACCGTACGGGTGCTGCTCGCCGACGACGAGCACCTGATCCGGGGCGCACTGGCCGCGCTGCTGGCTCTGGAGGACGACCTCGTGGTGGTCGCGGAGGCCGCGACCGGCCCGGAGGCGCTGGCCATGGCTCGGGCCCACCGGCCCGATGTGGCGGTCCTCGATCTGGAGATGCCGGGCGCCGACGGTGTGAGTGTCGCCACATCTCTGCGGGCCGAACTGCCCGGCTGCCGGACGATGATCGTGACCAGTCACGGCCTGCCCGGACACCTCAAGCGGGCGCTCGCGGCGGGCGTGCGGGCCTTCGTGCCGAAGACCGTCAGCGCCCGGCAGCTGGCCGGGATCATCCGCACCGTGCATGCCGGAAACCGTTACGTGGACCCGGAGTTGGCGGCCGACGCGATCTCCGCCGGGGACTCTCCGCTGACCGCGCGGGAGACCGAGGTACTGGAGCTGGCGGCCGACGGGGCGCCCGTCGCGGAGATCGCGGAGCGGGCTTCGCTGTCGCAGGGAACCGTACGGAATTACCTCTCCGCGGCCGCCTCGAAGCTCGGAGCGGAGAATCGCCATGCCGCGGTGCGTCTCGCACGGCAGCGCGGATGGGTATAGTGGTTCTCGCGCTTCGGCGCTTGCGGACGTAGCTCAGTTGGTAGAGCGCAACCTTGCCAAGGTTGAGGTCGCCAGTTCGAACCTGGTCGTCCGCTCGGTTCAGCAAGAAGCCCCCGGCCTTCCGGCCGGGGGCTTCTTCGTGTTCGTCGGGCAGTCCTACTGCCAGGGCGTACCGGTGAGGAGTTCGTACGCCTCCAGGTACTTCGCCCGGGTCGCGTCCACGATCTCCGGGGGCAGCGCCGGCGGCGGCTGCTCGCTCCTGCGGTCCCAGCCGGAGGCCGGCGAGGTCAGCCAGTCGCGTACGAACTGCTTGTCGTAGCTGGGCTGGGCCCGGCCCGGCTGCCAGGTGGCCGCGGGCCAGAAGCGCGAGGAGTCCGGGGTCAGCACCTCGTCCGCGATGATCAGCTCCTCGCCGCCGTCGGCGGTGGGCGCGAAACCGAACTCGAACTTCGTGTCGGCGAGGATGATGCCGCGCTCGCGCGCAATGTCGCGTGCCCTGCCGTAGACGTCCAGCGTGGCGCTGCGCAGCCGGTCGGCGGTCTCCTCGCCGATCTGGCGGGCCACTTCCTCGAAGCTCACGTTCTCGTCGTGGTCACCGACGGCCGCCTTGGTGGCGGGGGTGAAGATCGGTGCCGGGAGCTCTGAGCCGTCGACGAGTCCCTCGGGCAGCGCGAGACCGCAGACCGTGCGGGACTCGTTGTACTCGACGAGGCCGGAGCCGGTGAGATAGCCGCGGGCGACGCACTCGACCGGGACCATCCGCAGCGACTTGCAGATCAGGGTGCGACCGGCCCAGTCCGCGGGCGCCCCGGCGGGGAGCTCCGTGGACAGGACGTGGTTCGGTACGAGATCGGCGAGCTGATCGAACCACCAGAGCGAGAGCCGGGTGAGCACTCGGCCCTTGTCCGGGATGTCGGTCGGCAGGACCCAGTCGTACGCGGACATGCGGTCGCTGGCGACCATGACGAGGTCGCCCGCCTCGTTCCGGTACAGGTCGCGCACCTTGCCGGTGTGCAGGTGGGTGAGGCCCGGGACCTGCACCGGCTCGGGCTTTTCTACAAATCCGGACACGCTGCCTCCGCGTAGGTTGATCCAGGAGTCGTTCCGATTCTCCCGTATCGGGGTGCGGTGGGATGGGGCGGGGGCGTCCGTGGCGCCGACTTCCGTGGCCCCGGCCCGCGTTGTGGCGAGCCGGGTTCAGTCGCGCTTGCAGATGCGGTCGAGGAGGTTGGCGGTGGCCCGCTGGATGCGGGCGTCCACATGGCCGGGGCGGTCCAGCGCCGGGGACCAGGCGAAGGTGCCCGAGGCGAACACGATCGCCCCGGACGGGGCGCGGTACACGGACGTCTCCTGGTGGCGTTTGACGCCTTCGCTGTCCAGGTACGGGGAGTGGGCGAGCAGGATGCGGTTCTCGTGTTCGGGGAGCGCGGTGCGCGGGAAATAGCGGTCGGCCTCGCCGGCGACCATGCCGTCGAGCTCGTCGCCCTCGCCCGCGCCCGTCGCCTCCCAGAGCCAGTGCTCGGCGTTCCGTACGACCAGGGGGTGCGGATCGGGTACCCGGCCCGCGTACTGGATCCCGAGGAGCTGCTGCTCGGGGCGGTCGATCTCGCGCCACAGGGCGGGTTTCCCGGGGCCGCGGCGCTTGCGGCAGGTGAGCAGGCGGTCCGGGACGCCGGAAGGCGACGGGGAGAGGCTGACCTGCCAGTACATGGTGTTGGCGGAGAGGAACACCAGCGAGGTGCCGCCGTCGCGGGCGCTTTCGACCGTACGGCGCATGGGCACCGACCAGTACTCGTCGTGGCCGGGGAAGACCAGGCCCCGGTAGCGGGCCGGATCGACGCGGCCCGCGTGCAGATCCCGGGTGTCGGCGTACGCGAGGTCGTAGCCGTACCGCTCGGCCCAGCGGATGAAGTCGTAGGCATGACCGACGTGGAGCGGCAGGCCGGCGCCCGCGTAGGGGCGGTCGAAGGAGACGGTGACCGCGGCGTCCTCCTCGCCCAGGAGACGGCCCTGCTCGTCCCAGGCGTGGTAGAGGCTGGCGCCGGTGCGGCCGTCCTCCGGATAGAGGTTGTACGCCTGCCAGGTGATGTCCGGCAGGACCAGCAGCAGATCGGCCGGCTGGTCGTCGCGGACCGTGAACGGGATGTGGGAGCGGTATCCGTCCACGGTGGTGAGCACGGCGACGTACGCGCCGATCGACCAGTACGTGGGGATCTGGAGCCGCCAGGACTGCCACCAGTGGTGGCAGGAGACCGTGCGGTCGGCGGTGAGCGGCGCGGGCTGGACGATGCCGGAGAGCCGGGGGCTCGTGGTGATCTGGGCGGCGCCGTCGCCGCCGTAGTGACCGATGCGGTAGATGTCCACGGAGAACTGCTGGGGCGGGTCCACGGTGATGTGGAAGTCGATCGCCTCGCCGGGGGCCGCGGCACCCGTGGAGATGAAGCCCTTGATCTGACGGTGCACGTCGTCGGCCGTGCGCGTGCCGCCGTCGGGCGAGCGGGCCAGGGCGGGGTCGGCGTACCAGGGGACGACGTGCCCGGTGTCGTCGAAGTAGTTCTCGCTGCCGCGCAGCCAGGGCAGGGGGCCCTGGCCGAAGGGGTCGGAGACGGCATGCGCGAGGGCACCCGACTCCCATCGTCGAATCTGCTCCGTCCCCATACCGTTTCCCTCCCTCAAGTCCCCCGAGACAACAGTGGATGGTCGGTGGCCGACGGGCGGTCTCCGGCGGTCGATCGCCCGTGGTCATGCGTCATCAGTGCGCCAACAGCGATGCGCCGACCGTCAGCGTCGATCCCCAGCACATCACATAACGCACGCACTCCGTCACCGTTCGTCGCGAATTGACGTGAACGGAACGTTCTATTCCGGACGTTGGGGTGTCTGTGGTGCTTGTGGTGTGACAGCCGGGGCCTGTGGTTCAGACGAGGCGGACGGGCTTGTCGGTGCGTACACCGATGGAAGCGAGCCAGGACCGCAGCGGTTCCGCGTCCCCGTCCTCGACCAGGCTCAGGACCGGACTGCCCAGGTCCGCCCGGCGCTCGCCGTCGATCAGCAGTGCGGGGCCGTCGAGCCAGTCGAGACCGGGCGCCGCGCCCGCCGTGTCCACCGCGGCGCAGCAGACCATGGCCGCGACGTGGTCGGCGAGCAGCTCCGTACCCGTGCGGGGCGGCTGGAGCGGGAAGAGCGGGAGGGGGTCGGGGCCCCAGAGGTCCAGGGCGTCCCCGTCGGGACCGGCGGCGGCCGGGGCGCCTGCCCGGCCGGAGGCGGCAGCGGCCCGGTGCCGCTGGGCCGCTGCCTCCTCACGGGCCACCGCGGCGCTGATCCCCGCGGCAAGCTCCTCGCCGCTTCCGGCCCGGCCTGCCAGATGCTCGACGACGCGGGCCAGCGTGGGCATCCCGGCGTCGATGGAGCAGGTGACGGGGCGGGAGGGGTCGTCGGGGGCGGCGGGGGTGCCGGGGGTGTTGGTGGAGGGGTGACGGTCGTCACGCGGGGCGTTGGAGCCATGGAAGCTGCCGGGGCCGTCGGGTCGGCCGGGGAGCTCGGGGGTGCCAGGGCGCTCAGGGGTGCCAGGGCGCTCGGGGGTGGGACCTGTCGTGGGCGCGGTGGGTGCGCCGGGCGGGGTGGGGGTGTCGGCCGGGGTGGGAGTGTCGGCCGGGGTAGGTGCGCCGGGCGGGGTAGGTGCGCCGGGCGGGGTGGGTGCGGAAGTCATCGCGTCGAGGACGCGGTGCAGGCGGGCGGCCTCTGTACGCCACTTACGGTCGACGACCTCTTCCGGGTACTGCTGCCAGTCGACCGGCGACCAGTCCGGCCCCGTACAGGCCGGACCGCCGTGGAACAGGCGGGCCGCCAGCAGCGATGCCGCCTCGTCGGCCGCGCCCGGCTCCTCTAGAAGGTCGCAGGCGGGGCGCTCGCCGAGCCGTGAGGCGAATCCGTCGGCAAGCCGGTCGCGCCGGGACAGCTCGGTGAGGGCGGACACCACGCCCGCGTCCAGCCGGGACGGCCAGCGGCCCATCCGCCAGGCGGGCAGGGCGACCCGGGTGAGCAGCCGGTCCCAGCCCGCGTAGGCGAGGCCGACCTGCTCCTGGGCGACGATCCGCAGACCGTAATCCACACCCTGTGCACGGACCGACGCCGCGACGGCGACGCTCCGCTCCATCTCGGCGGCGTGGTCTCGGCAGCTGCGCAGCAGCAGCCTGGCGATCCGGCCGACGAAGGCGCGGGGCACTCTGCGCAGCCCGGCCAGCGGACCCGGCACGGGCGCGGCCGCGTCGGCGACCGCGCCGTCGAGTCCCCGTAGGAAACGGCGGGCGGCGGCTATGTCGGGATGCGCGGACGGGCCGGTGCCCGCGACGACCGGGGCGAGCACCGCCCGTAGCTCGGCGACCCGCATCCACCACAGGAACGGCGAACCGATGACCAGCACCGGAGCCGCCTGGACCCGGCGTCGGGACCGGGCCGCGGAATGCGCGGCCGGATCGGGGCCGGTGCCCGCCAGAAGCTGCGCCGAGGGGTGGGTGCGGTCCTCCAGCCAGCTGTCGCAGTCGGGCGTCAGGGCTATCGCCGAGGGCGCGGGAACCCCGAGCCGGTCGGCCAGGTCCCTGACCAGGCGGTAGAGATCGGGGGCGGCCTTCTCCGGGAGCGGGACGGTCGGGCTGACCGCCGGCCTCGCCCGTACGATCGCGACCGCGACCGCTGCGGCGATGAGCAGCACGGCGACCGCGAAGGCCGTCACGGCCCAGCGCGCCGTGTCCCAGCCGCTGCCCACGGCGAGGCCCTGGGCACCCGCCACGAGCAGCACGACGGCCACCGCCGCCGGCAGGATCGCCACGGCTGCTGCCCTGCCGCGGATGCGCAGCACGGCGTGAGCTCGGGCACGCGCACTCAGCGCACCCAGCTCCTCACTTGTACCGGTACCGGACACGTCCGGACGTCACCCCCTCTGCCCCCGCGGCGGTGTTGTTCACTCCCCCACTGTGGCACCCGTCACTGACATCGCAATGCCAGTGGGCCAAGTGCCGGAATGCTTGCGCCGCACCCTAGTTGGGGCCTCGGCGGGCGTCATCCGGATGGCGCAGCCGTCACTCGATGGAATGGCTTTGGGTAAAGGTGCTGACGCGCCGCTGTCCATGGGGCAGCGGCGCGTCGGTGCTTGTCAGCGCGTCGCAGGCACGTCGGTGCGTGCGACGCGGAGAGGCGTACGGTCGGCTCCCGGTCCCTCCGGAGCACCGGAGGGCGGGCTCAGCCCTCTGCGGCCTTCCGGGCAATGTCCGTACGGAGGTGCGAGCCGTCGAGACGGATGCGGGCCGCCGCCGTGTAGGCGCGCTCCCGGGCGCCCGCGAGGTCCTTGCCGGTCGCGGTCACGGACAGCACCCGGCCGCCCGCGCTGACGATCGTGTCGCCCTCCCGCCTGGTGCCCGCGTGCAGGACGTACGCGTGCGGGGCGTCCTGCGCCACCACGTCGTCGAGCCCCTCGATCGGGTCGCCCGTGCGCGGCGTGCCCGGGTAGTTGTGCGAGGCGATGACCACGGTGACGGCGGCGTCGTCGCGCCACTTGAGCGGGGGCAGCTCGTCGAGCGTGCCGTTGGCGGAGCCGAGCAGGACACCGGCCAGCGGGGTCTTCAGGCGGGCCAGGACCACCTGGGTCTCGGGGTCGCCGAAGCGGGCGTTGAACTCGATCACCCGGACGCCGCGCGAGGTGATCGCGAGGCCCGCGTACAGCAGCCCGGAGAACGGGGTGCCGCGGCGGCGGAGTTCGTCGACGGTCGGCTGGAGCACCGACTCCATGACCTCGTCGACCAGCTTGGGGTCGGCCCACGGGAGCGGGGAGTACGCGCCCATTCCGCCGGTGTTCGGGCCCTCGTCGCCGTCCAGGGCGCGCTTGAAGTCCTGCGCGGGCTGGAGCGGCAGCACGGTGGTGCCGTCCGTGATCGCGAAGAGGCTCACCTCGGGGCCGTCGAGGAACTCCTCGATGACCACGCGGTCGCAGGCCAGGGCGTGGGCGCGGGCTGCCTCGACGTCGTCGGTGACGACGACGCCCTTGCCGGCGGCGAGACCGTCGTCCTTGACGACGTACGGGGCGCCGAAGGCGTCGAGGGCGGCGTCGATCTCGGCGGGGGTGGTGCAGACGTAGCTACGGGCGGTCGGGACGCCTGCCCCGGCCATCACGTCCTTGGCGAACGCCTTGGAGCCCTCCAGCCGGGCCGCCTCGCCGGAGGGACCGAAGCAGGGGATGCCCGCGGCGCGCACGGCGTCGGCGACCCCGGCGACGAGCGGCGCCTCCGGGCCGACGACCACCAGCTCGGCGCCCAGGTCGGTGGCGAGGCGCGCGACGGCGTCGCCGTCGAGGGCGTCGACCGGGTGCAGTTCGGCCACCTCCGCGATACCGGCGTTGCCGGGAGCGCAGTACAGAGCGGTGACGTCGGGGTCGAGGGACAGAGAGCGGCACAGGGCGTGTTCGCGGGCGCCGCCGCCGATGACGAGGACCTTCACGGGGTGCAGCCTAGCCGCCGGGGCGCGGCGCCCTTGACGGACGCCGCTACGTGGACACCCCGGGCCGCCGTCGCGGGAGCCACGGCCCGCCGGAGCGCGCCCCCGCCGTTCGCCGCTATTCGTTGGTGAACTCCTCGACGACCGTGGCGCCCAGCTCGCGGACGATCAGGTCGTGCCCGGAGAGCGCCGAGTCGACGAGGTCCGGGTCGTCGGCCTCGGGGGTGTCGTCCTCGGGGGCGACCGCACGCGGGGGCTCGGGCGCGGAGTACTGCTGCTGCGGTGGTGCGGAGTACGACTGCGGTGCGGGCTCCGCGGCAGGCGCGGAACCCGGCTGCTGCGGGTGGCCCTGCTGAGGCTGGTGCTGCTGGTGCGGAGACGCGGCCGACCGGGACTCGTGACTCTGCTGGGGCGCAGGGGCCTGGTACTGCTGCGCGGGCGGGGCGGCGGGGCGGCCCCCGCCCGCCTGCACAGGTGCGCCGGCGCCGCCCGACGGGTCGACGACGGCCTCGATCTTCCACTGCGCGTTGAACCGCTCGGCGAGTGCCTGCCTCAGCACTTCCTCGCTGCCGCTGCTGGCGAAGTTGTCACGCGCGCCCGCGTTGAGGAAGCCGATCTGGAGGGTGGTGCCGTCGAAGCCGGTGACCTGGGCGTTCTGACTGAGCAGGATCCAGGTGAAGCGGCGGCGGTTCTTCACCGCCTCCAGGATGTCCGGCCACATGTTCCGCACCTGGCCGGCGCCCTGGGTCATTCCCGGGCCCGGCTCGGCGGCGGGCACCGGCGCCGAGGGCGCGGCCTGGGCCGGCGCGGCGGCCGGGGTGGACTGCGGGACGGGCGACTGGCCCGGGGCGGAAGCGGTCGGCCAGCCGCCGGGGCGCCGTCCCGATTCCGGGGCGGCGGCGGTGGGCCAGGCACCGGGGCGCTGACCGCCCGCGGCAGCCGGGGCCGCCTCGGCGGGCGGCTGCGGTGCCACGGAGGCCGCCTGCGGTGCCGGGGCGGGGGCGGGCGGCGCCGCCTGGACCGGCGCGGGAGCCGGGGCCGGGGCTTCGCCCCGTACCGCCGCACGCGCGACGGCCGGGCCCGTGCCGGGCTGCACGACGGGGGCCGCGGGCGCCGTGGGCACGGGTGCGTGGGCCAGCGCCTCCGGACCGGGTACGTATCCCATGGCGGGCCCCGGGCCCGTGGTCGCGAAGGAGGCGCCCCGCTCCAGCCGGTCGAGCCGGGCCTGCAGCGAACGTTCGTCGTCGAAGGCGGCGGGCAGCAGCACCCGGGCACAGATCAGCTCGACCTGGAGCCGCGGCGAACTCGCCCCGCGCATCTCCGTGAGCCCCTCGTTGACCAGGTCGGCGGCGCGGCTCAGCTCGGCGGCGCCGAAGACGGATGCCTGGGCCTGCATCCGCTCGACGACATCGGCGGGGGCGTCGATCAGCCCCTTCTCCCCGGCGTCCGGCACGGCGGCCAGGATCACCAGGTCGCGCAGCCTCTCCAGGAGGTCCGCGACGAAACGGCGCGGGTCGTTGCCGCCCTCGATCACCCGGTCCACGACCTCGAACGCCGCGGCCCCGTCGCCCGCCGCGAAGGCGTCCACGATCGAGTCGAGCAGCGAGCCGTCCGTATAGCCGAGCAGCGAGGTCGCCATGGCGTATGTCACACCGTCGTCGCCCGCGCCGGCCAGGAGCTGGTCCATCACCGACATCGAGTCACGCACGGATCCGGCCCCGGCCCGCACGACGAGCGGCAGCACACCGTCCTCGACAGGGCTGTTCTCCCTGCCGCAGACCTCGGCGAGGTAATCGCGCAGCGTCCCCGGCGGCACGAGACGGAACGGGTAGTGGTGCGTACGCGACCGGATCGTGCCGATGACCTTCTCGGGCTCGGTGGTCGCGAAGATGAACTTGAGGTGCTCCGGCGGCTCCTCGACCACCTTCAGCAGGGCGTTGAACCCCGCCGGGGTGACCATGTGCGCCTCGTCGATGATGTAGATCTTGTAACGACTCGACGCGGGCCCGAAGAACGCCTTCTCCCGCAGATCACGGGCGTCGTCCACGCCACCGTGCGATGCGGCGTCGATCTCGATCACGTCGATCGAACCCGGTCCGTTGCGCGCGAGGTCCCGGCAGGACTGGCACTCCCCGCACGGCGTGGGCGTCGGCCCCTGCTCGCAGTTCAGACAGCGGGCCAGGATGCGCGCGCTGGTCGTCTTGCCACAACCACGCGGACCGCTGAACAGGTACGCGTGATTGACCCGGTTGTTCCGCAGCGCCTGCTGCAGCGGGTCAGTGACATGCTCCTGCCCGATGACCTCGGCGAACGACTCGGGGCGGTAGCGGCGGTACAGCGCAAGGGACGACACACATACGAGGTTATCCGGGCGGACCGACAACCGGCCCCGGACCGGTCGAAGCCCCCGCCCCGCACGCTCGGGAATCGCAGGGCCCGGGAATCGCGAGGCCGGACCGCAGGCCCCGGACCCCCCCGGAAACACAAGGGCCCCCCACGCACCCGCCAGAGCCGACCTACCCTTGCTGCCTTCCGGCCCTGGGGGAGTTCAGTCAGATAGCGCCACGTGAGGGGCTGACGCCCACCTTAGCCGATCCCCACCCCTGCCGGTCCACTCCCCCCACCTCAGGAACCACCCAGGACGACCGCGGAGCGAGCCCGAACCGATCTCAGGGGGAACGGGTTCGCGAGCACTCCTCAACGTCTTGTATTGTTTGCCGCGGAGGATTCGCCTAGTGGCCTAGGGCGCACGCTTGGAAAGCGTGTTGGGGGCAACCCCTCACGAGTTCGAATCTCGTATCCTCCGCCATTGCTCTCACCGGGCAATACGTCGAAGGGCCCCACCGCTTGCGGTGGGGCCCTTCGACGTTCGTAGTCGTGGGTGATGGGTTCGAACCGTCTCCGGCCCGGACGGCGTTAGGCCGCTGTCAGCACCCCGAGGCACAGGACCATGCAGCCGGCGAACGCCGTGCCGGCTATGAAGACAGCCTCGGGTTGTCCTGTCCCTGAGCCCCTTTTCACGTGGCTCCGCCGCCCTCGCGTCAGGTGCGGGCGTCCGTTCATCGGACAAGAGAGCACTCCCCATCAGCAGGGTCGCGAGTTCGCCGTGCGCGCGTTCCGCCGCCCGCCACTACCTGGTGGTGGGCCTCGATCTGGCTGTCGAGTGCGCACAGGAGATCACCCATGCGGCGCTGCTCCTCGATGGATGGCAGCGGTACGGGAAGCTGCTGCATCGCCTTTGTCTTGATCGAGGCGACGATGGTCATCTCTGCTCGGTCTTTGATCCATGCCTGTACTCCCGGAAGGGACAGGAAGGCAGGGGCGTTGATCCGGCGCGCCGAACGCTCCATCACGGAGATCCCGCTCATCCCACCGGCCCGGTCGCGCCGAGCGTCGGCGAACACAGGGCGCCGGGCCCCGATCGCCGCACGGACATCGGACCGCCGCTCCGGGTCAGGATCCTTCGGTCAGCGACCGGCCCCATGACTCCCGTCCGGCTCCTCTTTGGCGCTCCTGTTCGGCTCCTGTTCGACTCCTGTCAGATTCCTGTCAGGTTCCCCGAGGTGGGACAACCGGTGATGACACGTCACCCTCTCCCCGGTGCGGGGGGTGCTCCTGGGATTCCTGGGGCGCTGAAGCACAACCAACAACGAGGAGACACCATCGTGAGACAGGTCTCACGCGCGCTGACGGCTGCCTTGGCGGCCGTGACGCTGGCGGCGGGTGTGCCAGGGCCGGCGCATGCACAACCGGCCGCCGAGTCCATACCCGGCGCGCCGCCGGGCGCCGCCGGGGAGCGGCTGCCGGAGGGCTGGCGTATCGAGGGCGGGGAGCTGATCTGGAGCTCGCCCGAGCCCGTGGGCATGGGCGGCGCCCTGGTCGAGTTCCGCTCTGGGGAGCGGACCCTCGGCGTCCCGGAGCCCTCCCCCGACCAACGCACCTTCCGGCTCCGCCTCGACGGGGCCAGGGTCGGACCGGTGAGCGAACTCCAGGTGGTCGCCGGTTCGCGGCGGCTGGACGCCGCAAAGGCCGACCAGGCACCCCGTCAGCGGCGCTCGTCGGCTGCGGAGGCACCCCAGGAGCCGTTCCCCGCCAACCCGGTCGACCCCGGTGTCGCCGGTAAGTACCACACCATCAGTGGTGAGTACTCCCTGAAGTCGGTGAGGTTGCCGGGCTACGCCGAGCCCGTGGAGATGCGCGCCACGGTCGTCGGCCCGACGGACGCGCCGGGGAAGCGGCCGCTGGCGCTCTTCGTCCACGGCCGCGGCGCCACCTGCTACGAGCCCGGCAAGAACAGCGCGGGCATGGAGTGGCCGTGCAAGCCGGGCAACAAGGAGATCCCGAGCTACCGCGGCTTTCTGCACGACCAGAAGCTCCTGGCATCCCAGGGCTATGTGACGGTCTCCATCTCCGCGAACGGTGTCAACGCGCAGGACGGCCGCGCGGCCGACTTCGGGGCGCAGGCCCGTTCGTCCCTGGTGCGCCAGCACCTCGCCCGCTGGGCGGAGTGGGGTGCGAGCCCCGCGAAGGCCCCCGAGGCCGTGCGCGCGACAAAGCCCGCGGACCTCTCGAAGGTGCTCCTGGTCGGCCACTCCCGAGGCGGCGAGGGCGTCAACCGGGCGGCACTCGACAGCGTCTCCCCGCCGCCGCCCGCCGAGGACGGCTACCGGGGGCCGGTGGGCTGGCGGATCCGCGGCACCGTCCTGATCGGCCCCACCAACTTCGGCCAGAACCCCACGCCCGACGTGCCCTCCATGACCCTCCTGCCGGGCTGTGACGGCGATGTGAGCAACCTCCAGGGCCAGATCTACCTCGACGGCACACGGGGCATCGGCCAGGGCACGGCGCTGCACAGCGCGGTGTACATGGTCGGCGCCAACCACAACTTCTTCAACACGGAGTGGACGCCCGGCCAGGCCGAGGCCCCGGCCGCCGACGACTTCTGGGACGACAAGAACAACCCGGACCCGGTCTGCTCGGCACGGGCCGAGACCCGGCTGAGCGCCAAGCAGCAGCAGACGGCGGGCGCCACCTATATCGCCGCCGCCGCGCGGCTCTTCCTCGCAGGCGACGACCGGGTCCGCCCGCTGCTCGACGGCTCAGACCGGCGCGCGCCCTCGGCCGACCCCGCCCGGGTGCTGACCCACGCCGTCGGCGGCAACCGCACCCCGGCGATCCGGCCCGACGACCCGCTCTCGGTGACGAACGGGCGCGTGTGCCAGCAGGTCACGACGAGCGCCACCCGGGCCTGCCGGCCGGACTCCGCCCCCGGTGCGTCGCCGCACTTCGCGTCCTGGGCGGACACCACCAATGAACCGGGCCGCAACGCGGTCACGGCCCGCTGGACCACGCCGGGCACCCCGGTCCGGCTGACGCCGGAGCGCGCCTTCTCGCTGGCGGGCTCCGACGCGCTCGCCCTGCGGGTGATGGTGCCGCCGAACACCCGGGGCACCCGGCTCGACGTCGCCCTCACCGACACCTCCGGCAAGCGGGTGGGGCTCGGTCAGGTCACCGTCGACGGCCTCCCCGGCTCCGACTCGACGGCCGCGTACTGGGCGCGTGAGGTCCGCGTCCCGCTGAAGGCCGCCGTCAGCGCCGGAGTCGACCTGAAGCGGACGCAGTCGCTGGAGCTCACCCCGCGCAGCGGCTCCGGCGAGCTCTGGCTCATGGACGCCTGGGGCTGGCGCCCCGGCACCCTGGCGGTACGCCCCGTCGCACTCTCGCGTGTCGACATCGGCAGGCTGACGGTCAAGGAGGGCGACTCCGGCACCCGCACCTACAACGTGCCCGTCCAGGTCACCGGCAAGGGCACCGGCGTGATCAAGCTCGCCGTCCGCGACCCGGAGACCCACGAGTCCACCGTCCGCACCGTGACGGTGAAGGCCGGTGGCTCCGTGGACGTGCCGATCACGGTCAAGGGCAATTCCCGCTTCAACTACGACCTCAGCCACGAGGTCGCGGCCAAGGCCGTGCGCGGCACAGCGGTCGGCGGCGCCTTCGGGGGCGTGCTCGTCGAGAACGACGACCCCATGCCCACGGTCAGCGTGACCCCGGTCGCCGACTCGGTCACCGAGGGCCAGAAGCTCACCTGGAAGGTGGAGCTCTCCCAGCCCGCCGACATCAGCATCGAGACGAGGTTCGACCTCCTGCCGGTGCGCGAGGGCACGGAGCTGTCCACGAAGGACGTCGACGAGGAGTGGCTCTCCAGCCTCGGCGAGGACGCCGACCCGGAGCGGCCCCTGTCCACGAACAGCCCCTCCCTCTGGGTGTCCGTCCCCAAGGGCGAGACGAGCACCGAAGTGTCCGTGCCCACGGTCACCGACGCGCTGACCGAGTCGGAGGAGTCCCTGCGGATGCAGGTGAACATCCTCAAGGAGAACGAGTGGTTGGAGGGCCCTCTCCTCACGGGGAAGGTCACGGACGCGCGCCAGGGCTGACGCCCGGGGGCCACGTCCCGCGCTGACGGTGCCTGAGCGCACCACCTGAACGATGGCACCGGCCCCCGCCACGGGGACCGGTGCCATCGGCGTGAGGGGGACACGCGGGGACTGCCGAACCGGATCGGGGTGGTGAAGCTCCTCCCGTCATCCTGTTCTCCCGGCGGCCCCTGTCGTGTCCGGGGGTCCTACGCGTCGGCGAGCAGTGGGTCATAGGCGGTCGAGCGCCGGCGGCCCGACATGAAGGAGAGGAAGTCCTTCACGAACGCGCTGCGTGAGTACCTTGCGTCGGCGTCGGCCACCGTGCGCCGGAACCCGGTCCGGAACAGGGCCCGGTACTCGTCCGCGTCGATGAACTGGTTGCCGTCCGCGTCGGTGACGTCGAAGAGCACTTCGGCGACCCTGATCAGCGCGGGCCCGGCGAGGGAGGGGACAGCGGCGGCGTACTCCTCCTTGCTGATCCGGCCGTCGCCGTCGATGTCGAGGGCCGCCTGGAGTTCCCTCCACCACTCGGCATACGCGTGGTAGAGCCTGGTCTCCTCCGGTTCGTCCAGATCGAGGCGGGAGGACAGCTCCCGGGCCATGGCGGCGAGATCGGGCCAGTCCAGGTAGCCGTCGCCGGTCTGGTCCAGCACCGCGGTGAAGAATTCGTCGGCGCTCCGCTGCGATCCGGTTCCCTCGGCGGGACCGTGCTGCACGCCAAACGGCGTCACCAGCCGGAACAGGGCGCCGGCCTGTTTCATCCGGCCGCGCAGCGCGGTGAGCGTCGCGGCTTGAGGGACGTCGCTGTCCGAGGACAGGTAGAGCAGGCTGGTGAGGCCCTCGGCCCGGAGCCAGTTGTCGGGCAGGAAGCGCGCCAGGCCGACGGCCACGTAGACGCTTTGCATCAGCGTCTGGGCGCCAGGGATTTCGGGCAGACCCGCCCGTCGGCGGAAAGGCTCGGGGAGGGACGCCACCGTGATCGTGCCGATCACCGGGCCTGCGAGCGCGCGGCCCGCCGCCCATACGGTGGGCAGGCCGTCCAGCAGGGGCGGTGCCGGGAGATGGTCGAAGAGCTTGTAGAGAATGATGCGCAGCGCCTCCGTGTCCTCCAGTTCCTCCTGGACCATGTGGTCGTAGTACTGCCAGAACTCCTGCAACGTGGGCGGCAGATGGCCGACCCCGTCCCCCAAGGCCGCGAGGAATGCCTGGTATTCGGCGTAGAGCCGTTCCATGGAGGTCTGGTCGAGCGGCTGCCCGCTCAGTCGGCACATGGTGACGGAGCTCTCGAAGAGGGTCGCGACCACCCAGGCGCGGACCTGGGGGTCCATCGCGTCGTAGGGCCGGTCCTGTGTGTCGGTGCCGCTCAGCCGCGCGTGCAGGCGGTTGAGCCGCGCCGCCTCCCTTTGCCGCTCGTTGTCGTCGGTGCCGAACATGCGCTGCAGGCTCACGAGGGTGTTGCGCAGCCGTCGCCACGGGTGGGCGACGAACGTCGAGTTGTCGATCAGGGCCGCGCCGATCTGCGGGTGGGCGGCCTCCAGTACCGTGGCTCTGACCATGGCCAGTGCCCAGCGCGGATCGTTGAAGAACCGGTGGAACTGCGAGTCGGGACCGAACGGAGATCCGGACTGTGCTTCGGGGGTCGGCCGCGCGCGGTCACCGTGGTGACCGGTGGCTCCGGGACGCGTACCCCTGGGGCGGCTGCTGCCTGTGTCCGTCACGGGTGAGGTTCTCCGTTCGAGTGCGGCGTCACACCGCCGAAGCGGCGATTGCGTTGCTGGTAGGCCTGCAGGCACTCCAAGAAGTGCGGCGCACGGAAGTCGGGCCAGAGCACCGGCGGGAAGGTCCACTCGGCGTAGGCCACCTGCCAGAGCATGAAGTTGGAGATCCGCTGTTCGCCGGACGTCCGGATGACGAGGTCCACATCGGGCGTGTCGGAAAAGGGCAGGTGAGCGGCGAAATGCTGCTCGTCGACGGCATCGGCCGGTACCCCGCTGCGGATGAGGGACCGTGCCGCCTCGACGATGTCCCTGCGTCCGCCGTGGTCGAACGCCACGGTCAGCGTCATGCCTCGGTTCGTGTTGGTCAGCGTCATCAGGTCGGCGAAGTCCCGGGCCAGTGGCCCGGGGATCCTCGGGTCCGCCACTCCGAGGAACCGGCAGCGGATGCCGCGCGCGTGCAGCAACGGGGCGTGTTTGCGCACTACGCGGCGCACCAGTTGCATCAGGAAGTCGATCTCGCTGCTCGGGCGTCGCCAGTTCTCGGTGGAGAACGCGTACAGGCTCAGCCACTCCACTCCCGACGTCCGCGCCGCCTCGATGACGTCGATCACCGTTGTTTCCGCTGCCCGGTGACCCGATGTGCGGGGTAAGGAGCGCCGTGCCGCCCACCGGCCGTTCCCGTCCATCACGCACGCGACATGGCGCGGCACCCCCCTGTGCCGGTCCTCACCGGTCGGGCGTCGCGGAGGTGTATGGGCCGACGACGAGGCAGAAGTGCCGCCCACTCGTTCAACCGTCATCCGTGCTCCCCCGGCTGCCGCAACATAGTCCCCCTCCGCCTCGCACCCACCCGCTGGTCGCAGCGCCTCCTGGCCGCAAGGCCCTGCCGCGGTGCGCCCGGACAGCGCCCCGTTGTGTCCGGACTCCGCTGAGCGCGTTGCGCATCCGCCGGAAGCCCGTCGAGGCTGCCGGACGGGTTTCGCTCCCGCAGACGGCGGACCGGCCTGCTCCACCGGACGGTCCCGGGGGATCCTCCGCCGCAGCGCCACTCGGATCGACACTCAGCAGAGTGCCGGTGCCCGGCCCCGGACACATCGCAATCTCCACATATTCACCTGTAGTACGTCAGTCCGCTTTAACGACCTCGTGGTCGCGCCTTGACCGGAATCGGGTGCCCGGGCAAGCCGGGCAATGCGTCGAAGGCCGTTACCGCGAGCGGTAGGGGCCTTCGACGTTCTCCGGGCCGGTTTCCGTCCCGGTCGAGTTCCGCGGAACTGCCGACGGCTTCTGCCGATGCGGGTCCTGATACCCGGCCGACACAAATCCGCGCGGCGCTGGATGCACGGTCCTGATCAGCTGGATGCGGTCTTCTCGCGGGCTGGGACACGTACGCGGTTCCTCGTGCAGTCGGGCTGTGAGAGGTGGTTGTCGGTGGATGCTCGTCGGATGCGTGCTGCTGCGCCGGGCGGGGAGGAACTGGCCGGGCGGGCCCGTCGTGGCGCGGTGTGGGCTTCGGCCGCGGTGCTTGCCGTGGTCGGTGCCGGCGGCTGGCTGGGGCTCACCGATGGAGGCCGGGGCAACGGCTCCGCGCCGGTCTCCGAGGCGGCGACAACGTCGCCCGGCTGCTGGCCCGTTGGGACGCGGGAAGCCAGGAGGCATTCGTGGCGAAGATGAGCCGCGCCTGCGCGGTGAGCGCGCTGGAGTCGGCCGGACGAACCCTTGGAAAGCGTGTTGGGGGCAACCCCTCACGAGTTCGAATCTCGTATCCTCCGCCATTGCTCTCACCGGGCAATACGTCGAAGGGCCCCGCAGCTCGCTGCGGGGCCCTTCGACGTTCGTGCTCCGCGCGGCGGGTTCAGCGGCACAGGGCGGTGTCCACGACGCGTTCGAGGGTTCGCCGGCCCGGCTCGTCGGTGAGCTGCGTGGTGACGGTGACATTGGCGGCTCGGCCGTCGTCGGTGGCGCCGCCCCGGGTCTCGTAGCCCGGGAAGCTGCCGCCGTGGCCCCAGGAGAGGCCGCCGCACGGCAGCGGCCTGCTGACCAGGCCGAGTCCGTAGCGGGCGCCGGGGCCGAAGGTCGCTTCGGCGGGGACGGTGGAGCGCATCCGGGCGAGCTGGGCCGGGGGCAGGAGGCGGCCGGCCAGGAGTGCGCTGAAGAAGCGGTTGAGGTCGGAGCCGGTGGAGATCATCTGGCCTGCGGCCCAGCCCCAGGAGGGGTCGATCTCCGTGATGTCGCGCAGCGGTCCGTCCGCCGATTCCCGGTAGTAACCGTGGGGGTGCGGCTCCCGGATGGTCACGTCGCCGGGGGCGGGGAAGTACGTGTGGCGCAGCCCGATGCGCTTGATGACGCGCCGGTCGATCTCCTCGGCCAGGGGGCGGCCGGTGACCTTCTGGACGATCAGGCCGGCGAGCACGTAATTGGTGTTGCTGTACTTCCAACTCGTCCCGGGGGCGAAGTCGGCGGGCTGCCGGAGGGCTGTGGCGAGCAGTTCGCGGGGGGCGTAGTACCGGACGTCGTCCCCGAGGTAGTTGCTGTAGTTCGGGAGTCCGCTGGTCTGCTGGAGGAGCTGGCGGACGGTGATGCGGCGCCCGTCGATCCCCTTCCCGCGGACGAGGCCGGGCAGGTAGGTGTCGACCTTGGCGTCCAGGGCCATCCTCCGCTCCGCGACGAGCTGGAGGACGACGACCGCGACGAAGGTCTTGGTGTTGCTGCCGATGCGTACCTGCCCGTCCCTGGGCACCTTCGAGCCGGTGGCCAGGTCGGCGACTCCTGCGGTGTAGGTGCGGGTGTGGCCGTTGCGGTCCTTGACGCTCGCCAGCGCGGCCGGCATCCCGCCGTCTCGCACCAGCGCGTCCAGGGGCTGCTGGACGGCATCCGGCCTGGCGGAGGCGGAGGCGGATACAGAGGCGGATGCGGATGCGGGTGGGGCGAAGGCGGCCAGCGTCATGGCGCCGATGGCCATCGCGGCCGCGGTGGTCAAGGCACGTCGCCGGGTGCCCTGTCGGCGGCCGGGCGGGCGAAGTCCTTGCCGTGTCTGCGCACGCATGAGTCAACTCCTGAGGAATCGCTGGATCGTTGGATCGCTGGGGCGTTGTTCGGGTTGCGGGCGCGGGTTGCGGGTTGCCCGTGCGTGGTTCATCCGCACAACGCGCGGTCCACGGCGTCCTTCACGTGCTGCACGGCCGCCTCGTCCGTCGGGATGCTGGTGACCGTGACGTTGGCGGCGCGGCCGTCGTCGGTGACGCCGCCCCGGGTCTCGTACCCCGGGATGTCGCCGCCGTGGCCCCAGTAGACGCCGCCGCACGGCAGCGGACGGCTCGTGAGCCCCAGCCCGTAGCGGAGGCCGGAGGTCCCGGCGGGAACGGTCGTGCGCATCTCGGCGAGCTGGGCCGCCGGGAGGAGGCGGCCGGCCAGGAGCGCGGTGAAGAAGCGGTTGAGGTCGGAGTTGGTGGAGATCAACTGGCCTGCCGCCCAGCCTGCCGAGGGGTCGATCTCCGTGAAGTCGCGCAGTGGTCCGTCCGCCGGCTTGCGGTGGTAGCCGTGGGGGTGCGGCTCCCGGATGGTCATGTCGCCGGGGGTGGGGAAGTACGTGTGGCGCAGCCCGATGCGCTTGATGACGCGCCGGTCGATCTCCTCGGCCAGGGGGCGGCCGGTGACCTTCTGGACGATCAGGCCGGCCAGGACGTAGTTGGTGTTGCTGTACCCCCATGTCTCGCCCGGCTCCGCGTCGGCCTTGTACCGGAGGGCGATGTCGATCAGTTCGCGCGGCTCGAAGTACCGGTGCCTGAGCTCGTCGTCGTCGATGTGCATGCCGTACTCGGGGAGTCCGCTGGTGTGCTGGAGGAGCTGGCGGACGGTGATGCGGCGCCCGTCGATCCCCTCCCCGCGGACGAGGCCGGGCAGGTAGGTGTCGACGTACGCGTCGAGGCCGATCTTCCCTTCGCCGACCAGCTGCAGGACCACCACCGCGGTGAACGCCTTGGTATTGCTGCCGATGCGTACCTGACCGTCCCTGGGGACCTTCGAGCCGGTGGCCAGATCGGCGACTCCTGCGGTGTAGGTGCGAGTCCGGCCGTTCCGGTCCTCGACGCTCGCCAGCGCGGCCGGCATCCCGTCGCCGCGCACCAGCGTGTTCAGGGCCTGCTGGACGGCGTCCGGCCTGGCGGTGACGGTGGCGGTGGTGGTGGCGACAGAGGTGGAGGAGGCGGGTGGGGCGAAGGCGGCCAGTGTCATGGCGCCGATGGCCATCGCGGCCGCGGCCGACACGGTTCGTCGCCGCCCGCCGCCGCGCTGCCTGGTCGAGGTACGAAGGGCCTGCTGGGTCCGAGCACGCATGAGTCAACTCCCGGGAATCGTTCGGTCAGGGCACGATCCTGGTTTCCGGGGACCCTCGACCGCATCGCGGCAAGGCGGGAGAAAACGCTCCCCCGATCGGGGGAGGCTGCCGGTGGGCTGCCCGGTGATACTGGCGCCCATGACCTGGGGAATCCGGCCGCTGCTGCGCGGCTCCACGTACACGGGTGTGCTGTTCGCCTATTGCGGCGCGCTGGTGAGCCTTCCGCTGCTGCCCTTCGCCCTGTTGCCCGCGGCGTTGTGGCGGTCCGCACCCGAGAGCGTGCAGATCGTCCTGGTCCTGCTGGTCTGGGCGGCGCTGGTCGGCTCGGCCGGGCTGGTGCGCCCCGTACGGCGGGCGCTGGTCGTGGCCGCCCGTCGGCTGCTGCGGGTGCCGCTGCCGGATCCGGTGGCCGGTCGCCGGACCTCCGGTTCACCCGGCCTCGACCGCTGGCGGACCCCGCTCTGGCTGGTGCTGCACGTGGCCGTCGGGTGGATGGGGGCGCTGGCGAGCGGGGTGCTGTTCGTCATGGGCATCACGCTGCCGGGGAACTGGATCGGCGGCGAGGCGCGGCTGATCCTGTTCGGTACGTCGGTCCAGGCGTCGGGCGGGTGGAGCTGGGTGGCGGCGGCCGTGTCCATCGTGCTGGCGGTGGCCATCTGCGTACTGGTGGCGAAGACCCTGCGGTGGTCGGCGCCGCGGCTGCTGGGGCCGTCGGCGGCCGAACGGCTCGCGCTGGCCGCCGAGCGGGAAATGCTGCTGGCCGAACGCAACCGGATCGCCCACGAGTTGCACGACTCGATCGGCCACACACTGACGGCGGCCACCATCCAGGCGGCGGTGGCGGGCGAGATGCTCTCCGCCGACCCGGCGGCGGCGCGGGCCGCGATGCGCAGCATCGAGGAGTCGACGCGGGCGGCGCTGGAGGACCTGGACTACGTACTCGGAGTGCTGCGCGAGGAGCAGTCGGGGACGGCGCCGACGCGGACCCTGGCCGACCTCCCCGGGCTGCTGGACCGTCTGCGGCACGCGGGGGCAGTGGTGGAGCCGGAGCTGTCGGGCGAGCTGGCACAGGTACAGGGGACGCTCTCCCGGGCGGCGTACCGGATCCTCCAGGAAGGGCTGACGAACGCGCTGCGTCACGGGGCGGGCGGCCCGATCGGCATCGAGGTGGCGGCCGGGCCGGACGCACTGGACCTCACGGTGGTCAACCGGACCGGGGCACGTACGGACCCGGGCGCGGGTCCGGGGGCCTTCCCGACCTCCGGCCACGGCCTGTCCGGGCTGGCCGAGCGCGTCCGGCTGCTGCACGGTGAGTTCCGGTCCGGCCCGGACGGGACGGAGCACTGGCGGCTGGCCGTCCGGCTGCCGGTACGGATGTCGGCGTGAGCGGATCCGACACGGGCGATGCCACGGCCCTTCCCGCCGTCAGCCTTCTGATCGCCGACGACGACGAGGTGACCCGCAGCGGCCTGGGCATGCTGCTCGCCGCACAGCCGGGGATCACGGTGGTCGGCGAGGCCGCCGACGGCGTCGAGGCGGTCGAACGGGCGCGGAGCCTGCGGCCGGACG
The DNA here is from genome assembly GCF_036077095.1 of Streptomyces sp. NBC_00376. Classification (NCBI taxonomy): domain Bacteria; kingdom Bacillati; phylum Actinomycetota; class Actinomycetes; order Kitasatosporales; family Streptomycetaceae; genus Streptomyces; species Streptomyces sp. NBC_00376. The sequence goes on from NZ_CP107960.1 coordinate 4,221,459, forward strand.
TGGTCCTGATGGACGTCCGGATGCCGCGCCGCAACGGGATCGAGGCCACCCGCCAGCTGCTGGCCGAGGCGGCCGACCCGCCGAAGGTCGTGGTGATCACCACCTTCGAGAACGACGGCTACGTCACCGCCGCCCTCAGCGCGGGCGCCAGCGGCTTCGTCCTCAAGCGCCTCCCGGTCCGCCGGATCGCCGAGGCGGTCCGGGTGGTGGCGGCGGGCGAGGCGGTCCTCTTCCCGGCCGCACTGGGCCGCATGGTCGCCGCCCGCCCGCTGGGCTCCGCCGAGGCCCTGCCGCAGGCCGACCTGACCGGCCGGGAGGAGGAAGTGCTGCGCCTGATGGCCACCGGCCTCTCCAATCCGGAGATCGCGGGGTCCCTCACGGTGAGCCTGGAGACGGTCAAGACCCACGTCGGGAACGTACTGACCAAGCTCGGCGCTCAGAATCGCACCCATGCGGTGGTGATCGCGTACGAATCCGGCCTGATGGTCCCGGGCTTCACCGGCTGACCGGCTTCCGCCCCTCTTCCACGGCGTGGCTGCACACATGCAGTCCCCGGTAGTCCTTCTCGGTGCCGGGACTTTCAACCGTCGCTGGAAGCTCCGGATCCGGAGGATCTGCCGGGGGCCTGGCCAGAGCCAACGAGTGGGTCACTCGGGTCGGCGGACGTCTCTGCCGACGGTGCGGCTCGCTCTGGTTTTCTGGTGTATTGATGATTTTCCTCCTAATTTCTCACTGGTCAAGGGTTTGCTGCCTATTTCTCTCGCACGCCCGGACGCCGGTGGTCAGGGCGTCCGGGCGTGCCACGGTCCGGGGTCATGTGATCACCGTCACCCGATTTCTTCGGGTTTCGTGTCATCCGGATGAGGGGTGCCAGGCGTATGCCGGGTGAGACCGAGGAGATCCAGGAGTTGTTTGTTGACCGTCGAGGAGTTCGAAGAGTTCTACGCGCAGACGGCCGCCCGGCTGACGGGGCAGTTGTTCGTGATGCTCGGCGACCAGCACGAAGCGCAGGACGTGGTGCAGGAAGCCTTCGTCAAGGGGTGGAGCCGGCGGCGTCAGCTCGATCGTGACGGGCAGCCCGAGGCATGGATCCGCACGGTCGCCTGGCGGCTGGCGGTGAGCCGGTGGCGGGGGCGGCGGCGGGCGGCGGATGCCTGGCAGCGCAGTGGTGCGCCTCCCCATACGGAGCCGCCCGGGCCGGAGACGGTGGCCCTGGTGGAGGCGTTGCGGGAGCTGCCGTCCAAGCAGCGACGCACGCTGGCGCTGCACTACGTCTGCGATCTGACCGTCGAACAGATCGCCTCGGAGACCGGTCTGGCGGCCGGCACCGTCAAGACGCACCTGACCCGGGGCCGGGCCACGCTCTCTCATCGTCTGCTGGATCCGCGTACCGAGGAGGGGCCCTGTGTCTGAAGCCCATGACCCGTTGAGGTCCCTGTTCAAGGAAGCTGCCGCCGCCGGTCAGTCGCGGGCGCGTTCGGCGCCTCCGCCGTACATCACCGAGCGGGGCGAACGCGTACGCAGGCGCCGGGTCGTCGCGCTGACCGTGGGGGCCTGCCTGGCCTTCTCGGGTACGGGCGCGGCCGTGGCCTCGCTGTTGCCGGACGGCACGGGCACGACCGTCCCCGCCACCACTCCCTCGCCCGTTCCCTCGCCCCGGCTCTCGCCCTCGCCGAGCCCGCCGGCCTCGCCGAGTTCCACGAGCTCCACGCCCTCCTCGCCGCGGACCAGTCTGCCGCCGACGAGCCCCCCTCCTGAGAGCGCGTCGACGTCGCCGGCGGCGCCCAGCCGGAGCGTCACATTCCCGCCCTCCTGAACCTGACCGACCGACCTGCTGCCCGTTCCCGACCGGGCCATTCGGTGTGCGCTGAACCGACGCTGGAGATTGTGCTGTGAGCCTTTCCACCGCCCGACGGCCACGGCCGCCGCGCGAGCATCCGCCCCGCGGGGCCGAGGCCGCTCCCGGCGCGCCCCGCGACGCCCCGGCACCGGGCAGGAAGCCCTCGGCCCGGCCGGTGCTGCGGATCGGGCCCGCCGACCGTGAGGTGCTGTGGCTCTACCTGCTGACCCGGGTGGGCATCTGGACCACCGCCTACTGCACCCGTTTGCTGTTTCCCGACCGGGAAGGGACGCATCACGCCGGTTCCCTCCTCTCGTCGTGGCAGCGGTGGGACTGGTGGCACTACCTGCACATAGCCCAGTCCGGTTACTTCCCGGACGGGACCGGTCCCTGGACGGCCGACTGGGACAACAGGGAGGCCTTCTTCCCCGGCTTCCCGTTCCTGCTGCGGGCCGTGCACACCGTCGTGCCGAGCTGGGCGGCCGCCGGTGCGCTGATCTCGTTCGTCGCCGGAGGAGCCGCCGTACTGGCCCTGGGCCGGATCGCCCGGCTGCACCTGCCGCAGGACGGTGCGGGGCCGCGCGCGGCCATGTTCTTCCTGCTGTCCCCGTGCGCGGTCTTCCTCGCCGCCGGCTACACCGAGGCGCTCTTCCTCGCCTTCGCCCTCCCGGCCTGGCTGGCCGCCCAGCGGCTCAACTGGCCGCTGGCGGCCGTACTCACGTGTCTGGCCACCACCGTCCGGGTCAGCGGGCTCTTCCTCGCGGCGGCCCTCGCGGTCCACTTCCTGGTGACCGCCCGCACCCCCGCCCACTGGCGCCGTCTCCCCTGGCTGGCGCTGCCCGCCCTGCCGCCGCTGCTCCACAGCTGGTACCTCCACGCGCACACCGGCGACTGGATGGCCTGGAAGCACGCCGAGGAACGCGGCTGGTACCGCGACTTCCACGCCCCGTGGGAAGCGTGGCGGAACACCTGGCACGCCGCCTTCGGGCACTCCCAGGCCACCGGGTACGCCCTGATGTGCCAGGCCGAACTCCTCACCATGGTCGTCGGCCTGGTGCTGTGCGGCCTGCTGCTCCGGCGGCGGCGCTGGGCGGAGGCGGCGTACATCGCGCTCAGCCTGTGGGCGCTGGGCACGTCCTACTGGTACACCTCCATGCCCCGGGCGACCCTGCTGTGGTGGCCCCTGTGGACCGGGCTCGCCGCCTGGAGCCTGCGGAGTCCGCGTGTCAGGACCGTCTACCTCACCGTCGCGGCGCCCCTGACGACGATCGTCGCCGTCACCTTCCTCTCCGGGCGGTGGGCCGGCTGAACCGGCCCGCCCCCGAGGTCGGCCGAGGCTCTTCCAGAACCGGTCGTGGTGGTCCCGTGCGAAGTCCGCGCGCTGCCAGGTGTCCGAGGCCAGGGTCTGCACATGTCCGTCCGCGCCGCGGAAGCCGGGCCGGTCCGTCCGGCCGGACTCGGCGAAGCCCGCCCAGGTGCTGATCACCTTGCTCACCCTCCCGCCCGGCCCAGGTGGCACCGAAGCCCGCTAGGGGGCTTGCTGGTCCCGGGGGTGTCGGGCCGGTGACGGCCCCGGAGCCGGAGGAGGCGAGCGGACGCCCATGGAGCCGCGACCGGAGACACGATCGGACGGCCGGGGCCGGGCTCTGCGCACTCCGCGGGCCGCGGGAACGGCCGGGATCGTCTTCGCCCTGCTGCTCGCCGCCGCCATCGTCATGATCCGGCTGGCGATTCCGCTCGAACCGGGCAAGGGCTCCGGCGAGTGGCTCACCGATCCCTCGCGCCGGCGCACGGTGCAGGCGGCGCTCGAACTCGTCCCGTTCGCAGGCATCTCCTTCCTGTGGTTCATGGGGGCCGTGCGCTCACGCATCGGGGACGCCGAGGACAAGTTCCTCGCCACCGTCTTCCTGGGCAGCGGCCTGGTCTTCGTGGCGACCCTCTTCGGGGCCGCGGCGGCGGCCGGCAGCCTGCTGGCGACGGCCGGCTCGCCCGGGGCCGAACGCGGGGGTCAACTGTGGGTGTTCGGCGGGCACTTCACGTACGGCCTGCTGACCACCTACTCGATGCGCATGGCCGCGGTCTTCATCTTCTCGACCTCCGCCATCGGGCACCGGCTCGGCGTCCTGCCGCGCCCGCTCACGGTCCTCGGCGCCCTCACCGGTCTGACCCTGCTCTTCGTGACGAACAGCGTCGCCTGGTCCGAGCTGGTCTTCCCCCTGTGGGCACTGGGCGTCGGCCTCCACATCCTCGTGGCGGGTACCGCGAGTCCGCCGGTCGGGCGGTGACCCCGTCGGTCCGCCGATGACTCCGCCGGTCCAGCCGTAACTCCACCGGTCCGGCGATAACTCCATCGGTCCGCCTGTGCTCGCGGATCCGGAACGGCCCTCGCACGCTGAGGCGGGAGTGCTCGGAGTACTACTGGAAGGGCGGCCCCTTGATGCGGCTTGTCGTCGATCTCAACCGGTGCCAGGGGTACGCGCAGTGCGCCTTCCTGGCGCCCGATGTCTTCGCCATGCACGGCGAGGAATCCCTCCTGTACAACCCCCACGCCGACGAGGCGCAGCGCGAACAGGTGCGGCGTGCCGCCACCGCGTGTCCGGTGCAGGCCATCCTGGTGGAGTACCCGCAGGAAGCACCGGCCGCGGTGGAAGAGGGGCTGTCCGGTGTCCGGTGACCACGCCCTGGAGTGGCTGAGGCGCGAGGGGCGGATCGTGATCGTCGGCGCCTCCCTGGCCGGTCTCCGGGCCGCGGAGACACTGCGGAAGGAGGGCTTCGCCGGTTCGCTCACACTGATCGGCGACGAACCCCACGAGCCGTACGACCGTCCGCCGCTCTCCAAACAGGTGCTGCTGGGCCACGCGTCCGCCGATCACACCGAGCTGCCCCGGCGGCGCGGGCTCGACGCGCAGTGGCGGCTCGGGGTCGCCGCCACCGGGCTGGACATGGCGGCCAGGCGGGTGCGGCTGGCCGACGGCGACGAGGTGGAGTACGACCGGCTGCTGATCACCACCGGTGTACGGGCCCGGCCCTGGCCGCATCCGGCGGAGGCCGAGCTGGACGGGGTCTTCGTGCTGCGCACCCGCGACGACGCGGCCCGGCTCCATCGGCGGCTGGCCGCGTCGCCGCGCCGGGTGCTCGTCATCGGCGCGGGCTTCACCGGTTCGGAGATCGCTTCGGCCTGCCGCGAGCGCGGGCTGCCGGTGACCGTCGCCGAACGCGGGGCGGCGCCCCTGGTGGGCGCGCTCGGCGGGGTGATCGGCCAGGTGGCAGCGGAACTCCAGCGCGCGCACGGGGTGGACCTGCGCTGCGGAATCATGGTCACCGGTCTTGAGGGCGACTCGGCGGGCCGGCTGCGGCGCGCCCACCTGTCCGACGGCACCACCCTCGACACGGATGTCGCCGTCGTCTCGCTCGGCGCGACCCGGAACACCGAGTGGCTGGCCGGATCCGGGGTCGGCGCCGGTCCGCGCGGGATCGCCTGCGACGCGGGGTGCCGGGCCTTCGACATCCGGGGCATCGTGACCGACGACATCTTCGTCGCCGGTGATGTCGCCCGGTCCCCGCACGCGATCTTCGGGTACCAGTTCCTCTCCCTGGAGCACTGGGGCAACGCCGTCGCACAGGCCGAGACCGCCGCGCACAACATGATCAGCAGCAGTTCCGAACGCCGCCCCCATCTGTGGGTACCGGCCTTCTGGTCCTCCCAGTTCGGCGTCAACATCAAGTCGGTCGGCGTCCCCTCGCTGGGCGAGGAGGTCATCGTCGCCCAGGGCTCGCTCGCCGACCACCGCTTCACCGGCGTGTACGGGTACCAGGGCCGGGTCATCGCCGCGGTCTCGTTCGACCAGACGAAGTGGCTGGAGTTCTACCAGCGGCAGATCGAAACGGCCGCTCCGTTCCCGCCGGAGTACTCCTCGGTGGACCGCCGCCCCGAAGGCCTCCGGCCGGTCCCGGCCGACTTCCCGGACCCCTCCCTGCCCACCCACGGGCCTTCCGTCACCGTCAGCGGCTACTCACCGACCGACCAGCGGATCACCTTCACCCCCGCCCGGGCCTGACCCCAGCAAGGACCCCGCCACCATGACGCAAGACACGCTCCTGCGGCAGATCACCGACTACGCCAACCGTGCCGACCCGTACCCGCTCTACACCGAGCTGCGCAAGAAGCCGGTACGGCAGGAGGGGGACGAGCTGTTCGTCGTCAGCACCTACTGGGAGATCAAGAGTCTGCTGCACGACCCCCGGATCAGCTCGGACGCCCGCAACCTCTCCCCCGGCGCCGCGGGCACCCTGCTCCAGGAGGAGGAGGCCTCACCGCTGCCGCCCGCCTTCCTGCGGCTGGACCCTCCCGAGCACGACCGGCTGCGCCGGATGACGATGCGCCCGTTCGGGCCGCCGGAGACGCCCCGGCGCGTGAACGGCATGCGCGGCGAACTGGCCCGGATCGTCGACGGCCTCATCGACGGGTTCGGGGACCGGAAGCAGGTCGACATCGTCGACGACTTCTCGTACCCCTTCCCCGTCACCGTGATCTGCCGACTGCTGGGCATTCCGCGCGAGGACGAGGCCCGCTTCCACGCCTGGGCCGACACCATCGCCGCCGGACTCGACCCGGACCCGGGCGGGGACCCCGGTGAGCAGCGCCGCGCCACCCACGAGGCCCGCACCGAACTGGGGATGTACCTCTCCGGGCTCATCGACGAACGCAGCGGCGCCCCCGGTGACGACATGCTCTCCGCGCTGGTCACCCAGCACGGCCCGGACGGGCGGATGACCCGGATGGAGGTGCTCAGCACCGCCGCGCTGCTCCTGATCGCCGGTCACGAGACCACCGTCAACCTCATCACCAACGGGACGCTCACCCTGCTGCGCAACCCCGATGTCCTCGAACGGCTCCGCGACGACTCGCGGTTGGCCGTCCCGCTCGTGGAGGAGCTGCTGCGCTTCGAGCCGCCCGTGCAGTTGCTCCCGCAGCGCACCACGCTCGCGGACATCGACATCGGCGGCACCACCATCCCCAAGGGCGCCTCCGTCTGGCTCGTCCTGGCCGCCGGAAACCGGGACCCGAAACGGTTCCCCGACCCCGACCGCTTCGACCCCGACCGGCCGGACATCCAGCACCTCGGCTTCGGCAGCGGCATCCACAACTGCTTCGGCGCGCCCCTCGCCCGGCTGGAGGCCCAACTCGCCCTGACCGCCCTCGCCCAGCGGCTCGACGCCCCACGGCTGGTGGAGGACCCGCCCCCGTACCGGCAGAACGCCGTGCTGCGCGGGCCCCGTCATCTGAACGTCTCGTTCGACGGGCTCCGTTCCTGAAGCCGGCCCGACGGGCTCCGTTCCTGAAGCCGGCCGTCCGGACGATGATGGGCGGATGCCGACGCACGAACCGGACCGGCGCGAGACCGGGCCCTCGCTGGAGCAGATCCTCGGGCTGATCGACCCCGGAATGCTCGATGTCGTCGTGGCGCCGCGCGGTACCGGTGTGCCGGTGACCGATGTGGTGCTGCTCGACCCGGGCGAGGTGCGGGAGGACGAAGGCGGCGCGGAGTGCGAGGACGGTGCCCCGGAACGGCTCGACGACGCGTGGGCGGCGGCCGGTCCGGTCCTGCTCGCGGTCGGTGTGGAGGTCGCCTCGCCCGAGGCGATCGACGTGCTGCGCGCCGCCGACCGGGCCGGGGCGGCGGCCGTGGTGATGCGGCGGGGCGCCCGGGGGCCGCGGGCCGCGCTGCTGGAGGCCGCGGGCCGGGGGCGTACGGCGTTGCTGGCCCGGCGACCGGGGCAGGGCTGGACGGAGGTGCTCGGCCGACTGCGGACCGCCCTGGTGCACAGTGCCCCGGCCGGGGCCGCCGGAGGTGCCGGGGTGGGGGCGCTGCGGCTCGGCGACCTGTCCGGGCTGGCCAATACGGTGGCGGACCTGGTCGGCGGGGCCATCACCATCGAGGACCCGCAGTCGCGGGTGCTGGCCTATTCGCGGATGGACCACGAACCCGATCCGATGCGCCGGCTGACGATCCTCGGGCAGGAGGTCCCGCGCTGGCGGGTCGTCGAACTCCGCGAGAGCGGCTTCTTCCAGGCGCTGTGGAGCACCGAGGACGTGGTGCGGCTGCCCGCCGACGCGCGGTACGCCGAACGGCTGGCCATCGCGGTCCGCCACGGGCCCGAGGTGCTCGGGTCCATCTGGGCCGCCGCCGACGGACGGCCGCTCGCCGGGGACGCGGTGGCGGCGTTGCGCACCGCGGCGCGGGCCGCCGTGCCCCATCTGTCCCACCACCAGACCTGGGGCCGGGCGGCGGCCAGGGCCCGGGAAGGGGCTGCGCACGCGCTGCTGAAGGGGAACGTCCGGGCCGCGCACGAGGCCGGAATCACGGCGGACCGGCCGTACGCGGTGGTGGTCGCGGAGGCGTACGACGTGCGCGAAGAGCAGGCCCTCTCCACCGTCACCACCGGGCAGCGGGTGCTGGATGTGCTCGCGCTCCAGGCCGCCGCGTACCGGCCGGGGTGTGTGACCGCACGGTCCGGGCGGCAGCTGTACGTGCTGGTCCCGGCCGGGGACGGGGAGGCCGACCCGTCGCGTTCCTTGCTGGCGACCGTGCGGTCGGTGCCGCGCGACGTGGTCCTCGCGGGTGCCGGGCCGGTGGCGGCCGGACTGTCGGGGCTGCCCGCCTCGCGGGAGGCCGCGGAGCTGGTGGTGCGGGTGCTGCGGGAGCGGGCCGCGAGGCGGCCGGCCGGGGAGGTGGTGTCGGCGGTGGCGGCGTACGACGAGGTGGTCCCCGAGGCGGGGGTGCTCCGGCTGCTCGACCGGGTGGAGCCGTTGTGGGGGTCGCTGTCGGGGCCGGTGCACGCGATGGTGGAGCACGACCGGGCGCACGGTTCGGCGTACGGCGACTCGGTCACCGCGTACCTCGACGCGTCCTGCGACACGGGCGCGGCGGCGCGGCGCCTCAATGTGCACCCCAACACCCTCCGGTACCGGCTGCGCCGGGCCCGGGAGCTGTTCGGCGTCGATCCGGCCGACCCCGCCGTGCGGCTGCTGGCGGAGATCGGGCTGCGGCTCTCGGCCCGCCGGCCGCCCGGTACGGACCGTACGCGCCGCCGTTGATCGTTCGGTTGTCCGGCAGGGCAAAGGATCCGGGCAGGCGTCGTCGTGTCGGTCGAAGACGTGCCGGGCCCCGCGCGCCGAAGCTGTCCGTAGATGACGGCGAGACAGACGGAGGGGCGTTGTGATGGTTGGCATGACTTCAGGCTCGGTGGCCGGGCGGCGCGGTGACCGCCGCACGGCGGCGCTGGCGCGCGCCGTCGAGGACGGGCTGCTCGGTCCGCACTCGCCCGTGGTCGGTCTGCTCGACGTGGACGGTGTGCTCGCCACGGTGGACGCGCTGAACAAGGCGTTCGAGGGGCCGTTCGATGGGCCCGCCCCGGTGCAGCACACGTTCGCGGCCAAGGCGTGCGGCCTCGTGCCGGTGCTGCGGCTGCTCGCGGAGGCGGGGATGGGGTGCGAGGTGGCCTCGCCCGGTGAGCTGGAGCAGGCCCTCGCCGCCGGGTTCCCGTACGAGCGGCTGGTCTTCGACAGCCCCGCGAAGACGGTCGAGGAGCTGGAGTTCGCGCTCGCCCATGGCATCGCGGTCAACCTGGACAACTTCCAGGAACTGGCCCGGGTGGACCGCCTGCTGGCCGGCCGGGAAGCCGCCGGACCCATCGGCCTCCGGGTGAACCCGCAGGTCGGAGCCGGGTCCATCGGCGCGATGAGCACCGCGACCGCGACCTCGAAGTTCGGCGTCGCGCTGCGTGACGCGGGGGCCGAGGACTCGGTGATCGAGGCGTTCGAGCGCCGCCCCTGGCTCAACCGGCTGCACGCGCACGTCGGTTCACAGGGCTGTCCGCTGCCGCTCGTCGCCGAGGGCATCCGTACGGCGTACGAGCTGGCCGAGCGGATCAACACCCGGCTGGGCCGGGCCCGGATCACCGGGATCGACATCGGCGGCGGCCTGCCCGTCAACTTCGACGGCGAGGAGGACCGGCCCACGTACGCCGATTACGTCGCCGGACTCCGCGAGGCCGTACCGGGGCTCTTCGACGGCCGCTACACCCTCGTCACCGAGTTCGGCCGCTCGCTGCTCGCCAAGAGCGGAACGATCGGGACCGTCGTCGAGTACACCAAGTCCGCGGGCGGCCGGCGGATCGCGGTCACGCACGCGGGCGCCCAGGTCGCCACCCGTACCGTGTTCATGCCCGGCTCCTGGCCGCTGCGCGTCGGGGTCTTCGACGCCTCGGGCCGCCCCAAGCAGGGTCCGGCCGAGACCGTCGACATCGCGGGCCCCTGCTGCTTCGCCGGGGACCTCACCGCGACCGCGCGCGAACTCCCCGCCGTCGAACCCGGCGACGTGGTGGCGCTGTACGACACCGGGGCGTACTACTTCTCCTCGCACTTCTCGTACAACTCGCTGCCCCGGCCCGCGGTGTACGGCTACCGCACCGACGCCGAGGGGCGGGTGCGGTTCGCGCTGGTGCGCGAGGCGCAGAGCGTGCGCGAGGTCGTCGAGGAGAGCGGTCTCGCGCAGGCGGACAACCTGGTTGCGCTGTCGGCTGGATGAGCCCGCGTCAGGGCCTCCGGTCTCAGGGCCTCCGGCCGAAGAACTCGATCTCGGCGACGGCGAGCCGCCGGCCGGGGCCCGCTCCGTACGTGGTGTCGGTCGTGAGCCGGGCCCTGACGATCTCCGAACCGCGCAGGTCGAAGGTCTGCTGGCCCGGCTGGTCCTTGACCCGCAGTCTCCTGCTGACGCTGGTTCCGTCGGCGGAGGTGAGCACAACGGTGACCTTGGCCGGACGGGCCTGGGTGAGGAACTCGTCCATCTTTGCGGAGGTGCCCGAGAAGACCACCAGCTTCAGTACGCGTACCGGTTGCTCGAAGTCGCACTCCACGTACTGGCCCGCCCCGGTGTCGGGTCCGGCGGCCGAGGGCGCCCAGTAACGGTTGTTGAAGCCGTCGAACGCCGCCCCCGCCGGGTGCCCCGGAGCCGTGCTGGAGGCCCGGAACCGGGTCGGCGGCACCGCCTCCGGTGTCCCGGTCTCGTCCTTGGCGAAGCCGAACCAGGCGGACAGGCGCGGAAGGGCGAACCAGACGCCGCACGCCAGCACGATCAGCACGATCGGCAGGGCCAGACCGGGGCGGCGCCACAGCCGGCGCCTCGGCCGGGTGCCCGCGGTGGGCGCCTGACGCGGTCGCCGCCGGAAGATCCGGCGCCACCAGGGCGGCCGCACATCGGGTGGCGGGCCCGGGTCCAGGAGCAGCGCGCAGCGGATGCACAGGGTGCGGTCCGGGGCGTTCTCCGTACGGCAGTTGGGGCAGCGGACGGGCACGACGGGTGACGGGCCCGGGGGTGTGTTCGCGGTTTCGGGCGGTACGTCGGGCAGCGCCTCGGGCCCCGGCACGGGATCGCTCGTCTCGTCACCGGGGCGACGCGGGGCGGCGGTCGCGGCAACGGGGGGCTGGGGTGGGGGCTGGGATGAGGGCTGCGGGGACTGTTGCGGCTGAGACTGAGGGGACGGCTGAGGCTGAGAGGACGGCTGAGGCTGTGTCACGGGGGCGACCGGAGGAACGTGGGGAGCCCAATGTGCCCGGGGCGGCCGAGCGGTGGAAGGCGCCGGGGTCCCGCTCTCCGGTTCCTCCCACTCCAGGAACGCCTGGCACGACGTACAGAACTGCGTCCCCGGCGCGTTGTTCTGGCCGCACGACTCGCAGATCACAGGACCTCCAGGTCGAAGCCCACATGTGCCGGGATCTCCGTACGGATCAGCTCCTCCAGCCGCACCCGGTCGACCTGGTACGGCTGCGCGGCCCGGACCCGGACCGTCACCCACGGCCGCGGGCCGCCCGGGAACCGGGTGTGCGGCGTCGTCGACCACGCCGTACCGCCGCTCTCCACGATCTCCGGCTCGATCCCCGTCTCCAGGAACACCGCCTCCGCGAGACCGCGCCGGGTGCCCCGCCTGCTGTGCCGCTCGACCGCGCCGCGCACCGTCGCACGCCGCTGCTCGACCGGATGGTCCGAGCGGGTGTCGACGGCCACCCACTGGGCCAGCCAGGCAAGGAAGTCCTCGGGCGCGCTGCGGGGGTCGAGGTGGGCGGGCAGGTTGTCGATGGAGAGCAGGACCGGGGCGAGCACGTCGTCGAGCGCCGCGAGGAACCGCTGGAGGAAGTCCTGCTCCAGGTAGACCGCCGGGAGCTGTTCGATCAGCGGGTGCGGTGTCGGCAGGCCGGTCACGGCTGTGCGCATGGCGGTCAGGCCTCCCGTACCCGGAGCTGGTGCTCGTAGCTGAAGACCAGCGCGTGCCGGTCCAGCGCGATCTTGGTGGTGGGCTCGCCGCGCTGCCCGTTCACCGGGTCGGCGGGGAAGAGGCGTACGTCCTCCACCAGGTCCACGCCCGCCACCTGTTGCAGTACGGCGAACGCCTCGCCCGACTGGATGGGCCGCCCGAACGGCCAGCCGTCGCGGCCCGGTCCGCCGCTCAGCGGGTTGAAGTAGCTGTAGAGGGCGGTCAGCGCCTCCTCGCGCACCCGCTCCAGCACGACACCCCTGCGGGCCTGGACCGTGGCGACCACCGTGACCCCCTGGTAGAAGGGCCGCTCGACCACCAACCGGGCCCCGATCGGCCTCCGTTCGTCCAGATGGCCCGCGATAAGGGCGAGGGTGTGCTGCGGCGGGACGAGTTCGTCGAACCGGATCCGGCCCTGCTCGTCGCTGCGCCCGGCCGGTACGACGAGCAGCCGCACCCCGCCCGCCTCGACGGCCGAGTCCTCGCCGGCCGGGATGCACTGCACCCGGGCCGCGTCGGGTGCGACCTCTCGGGCCAGCAGTTCGTAGTCGTGCGGTACGACGGCCCGGTGCAGGGTCCGCAGCGTCATCGGTCCGCGCACCCGGGCGCTCTCCACCGTCTCGCCGTCGACCCCGCCCAGCGCCGGGCTGCGGTTCTCCACCCGGGCCACGTACGGGATGGCGCTGCGCAGCACCCGGAGGGTGGAGCGGGCGACATTGCCGCGCACGCCCCCGCCGGTGCGGTACGAGCGGACGCGTACGGTGGCGCCCTTCGGCGGCACCTTCCCGTAGTAGCGGATCGAGCCGTCCCGCTCCCGTACCGCCGGACCGAACTCGACCCGCCCCGAGTTGGGGTCGAGCGTGATGTGCCGGTCCTCGGGGCCGGAGTGCGCGAAGTCGTCGACCCGGGTCCATTCCGTGTCCTGCGGGCCGCCTCCCGCCGGGTCCGCCACCTCGACGACGAACTCGCCGGGTACGACGGGCGGGCGGCTGATCGTGAAGGTCTGGCCGGGTACGCCCTCGGCCGGGCCGAGCACCTCGTCGGTGACGGTCTCGGCGTGCACCGCGCCGACGGTCGCACCGATCGTGAACGCGGTGATCCGGCGGACCACCGGGGGCGCCATGTACGTGGGCTGCCCCGGTTCCGCCTCCACCAGGCGGCAGCGCAGCCACCCGCCGGTCCGGCGCACGACGACGGCGGGCGTGTGGCCCTGGGGCAGATGCAGGATCAGCTCACCGGACCGGTTGAAGCCGCCGGTGTCGTCCTTCTCGACCTCGCAGGCCGCCCAGGCGCTGCCGTCCCACGCCTCCCAGACCAGCGGCGGCCGCAGCGGGTCCACGCCGACGCCCTCGACGGCGCAGTCCAGCCGGAGCACGACGACCCCCGAGGGGACGGCCGCGGACAGGCCCACGTAGAGCGCGTCGCCGGGCGCGGGCGTGGTGCCGAAGCAGGGTACGGACCGGCCGAGCGCGAGCTCCTCGGTACGGTCCAGGGCGTCGCCGGACGTCGGCCAGGTGGCGAGGTGCGCGAACTCGCAGGGCACGATGGACAGTTCGCCGACGGTCGTGAAGACGACCGCCTCCTCGGTCTCGGTGCGTACGGTCGCGACCTCCGTGCCGGCCCGCACCCGTACCGGCTCGGGCTGTGGCGCGGAGAGCCGGAACGTCACATCGGTGTGAGCGGCCGTGGGCGGGTGGAGGCGGACCCCGATCAGGTCGAGGAAGGTCAGATAGCTCTTCTCCGGGACCCGGTTCACCCGGTAGACGAGCTGGTCGACCATGGTCGCGAAGGCCTCGATGAGGGTCACCCCGGGGTCCGACACGTTGTGGTCGGTCCACTCCGGGCAGCGCTGCTGGACGAGCCGTTTCGCCTCGTCGACCAGGCCCTGGAAGCGGCGGTCGTCCAGATACGGGCTGGGCAGCGTCACGCGCCGTCCACCTCCTCGTGCTGCGGGATCACATAGAACGGGAAGACCAGGTTCCGGGGGTCGTTGGCGCCCCGCACGGTGTAGCCGATGTCGATGTACAGGACGCCGTTGTCCGCCTCGTCGAAGCGGACGACGACCTCGGTGACCTCGATCCGGGGCTCCCACCGGTCCAGCGCGAGCCGCACCTCGTACGCGAGCTGCCCGGCCGTGCCCGCGTCCGCCGGGGCGAACACGTAGTCGTTGACGGCGCAGCCGAACTCGGGCCGCATCGGCCGCTCGCCCGGTGACGTCGCCAGGATCAGCCGGATCGACTCCTCCAGCTCGTGCTCGCCGCGCACCAGGGCGATGGACCCGGTGGCGTCGGTGCGCGGCGGGAAGGCCCAGCCCGCGCCGATGAACTCCTGTCCCATGGCCGCTCAGCCTCCGATCAGCACCGTCGGGCACCCGGACACGATCGGTGCGCCGCAGGCGGCCCGGTCACCGACCCGGGCGGCGGGCCGCCCGCCGATCAGCACCGTGGTGCTGCCGGGCGGGACGATCGCGGACGGGGCGTGCACCGCCGGCGGCGGCGACGCGCACAGGTGCGGGGTGCCGACCGTGGCGGCGGGGAGCCCGCCGATCAGCACGGACGGGACGCCGGGAGGCCCGACCGTGCCGGGGTGTCCGGTGGGGTCACCGACCCGTGCGGCTGCCGCCGCGGCTGCTGACATGGCAGTGCGTTCCTCTCGATCGGCGCGTCCGCGCGGTCAATTGATCTTCACCATGGGTGCGTTGATGGACAGGGACGAGCCGCCCTTGATGTCGGTGCGCTGCGTTCCGTCGACCGCGACCTGGGCGCCCCGGACCGCCACCGTGCCGCCGGTGGCGAGCTTGACCTCGCCGTTCCCGCCGTCGACGCTCACTCCGCTGCGGGACTTCAACGTGACGCTGTCGCCGCTCAGTTCGAGGGTTCCCTGCCCGCCGTCCAGCGCGACCCCGCGGGCCGCCTTGATGGACACCTGCTGCTTGGCCTCGATGTTCACGCTGCCGTCGCTGTTGATCACGATCACGGTGCCCTTGCGGTCCAGGTCGATCTTCAGCTTTCCGTCGCCGGTGAGCAGGCGTACGCCCTGCGGGCCGTTGGCGTCGTCCAGGATCTCCAGCTGGTTGCCGCCCTTGGAGGCGACCGAGCGACGGTTGACGGCCCCGCTGGTCGGGTCGACGAGCGGGGCTCCCGGGGCCGATTCCGAAGCGGGTCCCGAGGCGGACGACTCGCCGGTCACGGCCCCGGCCGCACCCCCCGGCCCACCGCCGGCCGGTCCCCCGCCACCGCCTCCGCCCCCGCTGCCGCTTCCCTGGGACGGCCGGTCCTTCCCGTTGTACAGACCTGCGAGGACGTACGGGCGGTCCAGGTGCCCGTGCTCGAACCCCACCAGCACCTCGTCGCCCACCTCGGGGATGAACGCCTCGCCGCCGCTCGTCCCGCCGGACTGCGCCGTGCGCGCCCAGTCGCTCGCGTACTCGTCCGACAGCCAGGGGAACCGCACCTTGACCCGGCCCGAGCCCTCCGGGTCGTGGGTGTCCGTGACCGTCCCGCTGACCAGCCCCGCGCACCGCGACCCGCCCCCGCCACCGGCCCCGCCGGAGCCCGGCCCGCCGCCGGTCAGCCCGAACAGCGAACGCTCCTGCTGACCGGAGACGGTGAGCCAGGTCTCGTACCCGCGCACCGGGTCGAAGACGTGCCGGGACGACGTGACCGTGTACCGCCCCTCGAACGGCGCCCCCACCGCGTTGAGCGCCACCGCGCTGCCGGCCCGCACCTCCGGGTTCCCCCGGATCACCGCCTCCAGCTCCGCGAACGACCCGGCGATCCGTTCCGCCAGGGCCTTCGCCGCCTGGTCCACCTGCGCCTGGGCCCCGTACGCCGCGTCCGTGACCACGAAGCGCGCCTCGCCGAACGGGGCGGTCACCTCGGCCGCGCTCACTCCCAGCTCCAGCGTCGCCGACTTCCCGGCGGGCGCCCGCCCGACGAGCGGCTGCTTGGCCTTGACGTCCCAGCCGCGCACCTCGACCTCGGAGACCTGCTCGGCACAGGACACCCCGGCCCGGCAGCGCAGCAGGTTGCTGCCCATCTCCAGGACCAGCGGATCGCGGTCGGCGCGCGCCGAACCGTCCGGTGCGCCGCTCGCCTCCGCGGGCCGGGTGATGTGCAGCCGGCCGTCGAGCACATACGCCTGGGCGCCCGCCTCCTCGGCCAGGTCCCGGATGAACTCCCAGTCCGTGACGTTGGGCTGGGCGATGTGTTCGAGCACCGGACCTGCCACGTCGACCGTGCCCGGCTTGAGTCCGGCGCGCTGGGCGACCTGGGCGCAGATGTCGGCGAGCGTCATGTTCTGGTAGCTGGCCACCCGGCGTCCGCGGAACAGCCGGTGCGACTCGTCGAGCCCGCGTACGACGGTGAACGTGCCGGTCTCGTCGAGCTCCACCTCCAGGGCGGTGACGACGCCCTTGAGCAGCGGTTTCGGTGCCGAGTCGCCACCCGCGCGGGCCAGCAGCCGGGCCTCGCTGCCGATCTTCAGCCCGGTCTGCTCCAGCAGCACCCGGTCCGGGTCGCGGAACCGCAGGAGGAACAGGTCGGGCAGCGTCCGGCTGTCGTCGACGTACCCCTCGACCAGTGTGTTCACGAACTTCGGCGGCAGCGGGCTGCCGCCGAACTCCACCACCAGCGCCGTCGCGACGCCCGGCTGCGCCATCAGGACCGCCCTCCGTCCCTGGCCTCTTCGAGCCGGTTCAGCTCGTCCAGCGCGGGGAGCAGCAGCTGCCGTCCGGGGGCCAGCCGCAGCGGGTCGTCGATCCCGTTCGCCTCCGCGATCACCCGCCAGGCCGCCGGGTCGCCGTACTCGCGCTGGGCGAGCGAGGGCAGCGAGTCCCCGGCGCCCAGCCGGTGCACCCGGCGGGCCGCGAGCGCACCCGAGGTCGGGTTCTGGCCCGGAGTGTCGCCGCTGATCTCCTCCATCGTCACCTGGCAGACGGCCCGGATCGGCACGCCCGACGTGGTGAACAGGGTGTATTTCGCCTGTACTTGGCTGACGTAGCCGGGGAACCCGGTCAGCCCGCCCCAGTGGAAGACCACCCACGGCGGCGAGGACCGCTGTTGCTGCCGGGTCTCGTTGGTCGGCACGCAGCAGGCGAAGAGCTGCTCCACGGAGGTCACCACCCGGGTGTCCTGGGTGTCGCTGGCGTCGAAGAACATCTCCACGGTGAGCTTGCTGGGCTGCGAGCCCTGGTACTCCGGCGGCCCGGAGCTCTTCGCGCCCTTGGCCGGACTCCGTTTCCAGGAAGCGGCCTTGGTGAGGCTGAGCTCCTTGGGGTTGAACTGGAAGTCGATCCGCCCGCACGGGCCGCCGGGGGTGAGGCCGCCGCCGGTCGGCGGGGTCCGCAGTTCCAGATAGGCGTGCTCCAGCTTGGGCCGGGCCGAACCTCCCCTGCCCGACTTCGCGGCCGATGCCCCCGACGTACCGGCGGCACTGAAGGCGATGGGACCGGCACCGCTCACGACGCTCAGCCCTCCATCACATAGCCGTGATGGGCGATCTCGATCGTCTCCATCGCGACCTTGGGCGATTCGGGGGAGAAGGAGGGCCCGGTCCAGCGGACCGGCACGACCTCCAGCAGCCCCCACTGGGCCACCTTCTGCCCGTCGCCGGTCCGCGCCTCGATGTGCGCCGTCTTGCGGCTGAAACCGGTGGTCATGGTGGCGAACCAGCGCGCGACCTTCTCGGTCTCCTTGGTGAGCGGCCTGGACAGCTTGACGTTCGAGTACTTCAGACGGGTCGGCAGCTGCCACAGATGCCCGTTGTTGCCGCCCTCCTCACGTGTTTCGAGCACCACTTCACAGCCCAGCCCGTCGCATGTGTTGAACGATCCGAGCTCGATGTCGTCGATCGTGACGACGAAGCAGACACTGACGGCGGGGTCGTTCTCCTGGGCGGTGGCCATGGTCCGTACCTCTCGATCTCAGTGCCTGGTGTGAATCCCGGTGCCTGGTGTGGATCTCAGTGCCTGGTGTTGATGAGGAATCCCGCTCGTTCGCGTTCCAGCCGCAGATCGGCCTTGAAGAGCCTGCTGAGCGGCGCGTACAGGGCGCGCACCAGCTCGTCGGTGACGACGGGCGCTCCACCAGTGGCGGAACCGGAGGCGGAGGGGGCCGCGGAAGTGCCCGGCGCACCGTGGGCGTCGGCCGTGGGCCCGGGTTCCGGTTCCGGCTGGGAATCGGCTTCGGCCGCCGCCTCCTGGGGCGGATCCGGAGGTGGTGGTTCCTCGCTCTCCGTCTCGCGCTGCACGACGGGCGCCGAGTACGACGGCGGTGGCGACCCGAAGACGACGCTGCCGTCCGCCATCCGCTGGGCGACTCCGGCGGCCACGGCGGCCGAACCGGCCGTGGTGAAGGAGGTCGGCTCCGGCACGGGGGCGGTGGACGGCGCGGCCCGGCTACCGGAACCCGGCAATGAACGCGGCACCGGCGGCCCGCCAACTGCCTGACGTTGCAGGGCGGGAGGCGACGGGGCGGGCGGAGGCACGGCGGTACGTTGCAACGCCGCCGGAAGGGACGCGGCCGGCGTCACCGAGGGCACGCCCTCCCGGTCGGACGTCCAGCGCACCGGAACGGAGTCCGGCGCGGACGACGCCGCAGGGATCGGTGGCGAGACCGGCGCCCCGGACATCGGCCCCGAACCGGCCGGAGGCCCCCCTGCAGCCCCGTCCACGGCCGAACGCTGTACGGTGCCGCCGCCGGCACCGCCGCCCGGCCCGGACTGGAGCGTCACGGGCCGGTCGGCAAGCAGGGGCGCGACCGGGCCGGTGGGCGGAGGCGGCGAGAGGGGCGCCCACGCGGGCACGGCGGACGTCCGCTGCACCGCCGGTGCGGGAGCCGCCGGTACGGACTCCGACGCGGCAGGCAGCAGAGGCGAGTCACCGAGCAACGGCGCAGTGGGCCCACCGGTGTCTGCGGCCGGCTCCGGTACCCCGGACGCCCCGGAGAACACAGCGGTCCCAGCGGTCCCAGCGGCCTCAGCGTTCCCAGCTGCCTCGACACCCCCGGTCACCTCACCGGCTCCCCCGCCCGCCCCCGCCGTCTCCGGACCGTCGTGGGCGGCCTGCCGCTGCGCCGTGGGCGGCAGCGCGGACATCGGCGCACCGAGACCGGGCGCCCGCCGGGGCCGGTCCGGGGCCGCAGGCAGCACCGAACGCTGAACGGGCGGGGCCGTGGACGGCGGCGGGGCAGCGGACTCCGGCGCCGGCTCAGGAGCCACGGCCGGTACGAGCGGCTGCTCGCCCACCAGCCTCCGCACCGGCAACTCCGCCACGGCCGACTCCCCGGCCGATGTCATCGCGGGCGCACCCCCCGCGACAGCACGCTGCACAGCCATGGGAACGGGCATGGACACGGACAGGGGTACGTACCCGGTCCGGACCGGCGGCTCCCCCGGGCGCTCCGCGGACCGCTGCACCGGCGACGGGCGCTCCACGGTGACCGGGGCGGCCGGGGCGGTGATCCCGTGCACCAGTCCGGTGGGCGCGTCCGGGCTGACCAGGTGCCCGAGGGGCGTACCGAGCGAGGTGTCCTGCCGGGTGGAGAGCGAGCCCTGGAACCCGGAAGGATCGATGACCAGATCCTGAGCCCTCAAGGTCCGCTGAATGGGCGGCAGTTCGGCCGGATCGACCCGCTCGCGCGGCGCGGCCACCGGACCGGCGCCCGCACTGCCCGTCGCCGAACCCGTCCCCGCACCCGTCTCCGTACGCCCGCCGCCGCGCAGCCAGGACATCAGGCCCATGGATTTTCCCGCCCTCCCTGCGCTGTTCGCTACTGCCCGTTGAGGCGAGCGACCTGTGCGACGAACCTCAGTCGTTCCGGGTGTTCCAGGTCCAGCAGCTCATCGAGCGGCCAGTGGAAGTGATAGGCGAGGTACGCGACCTCCTCGTAGAGCAGGTCGGCCGCGTACGTCACGATTCCCCCAGGCGGCCACCGGCGAGATTCACCGCGAACTCCTCCTTGCAGGCCGGGCAGGAGACGGCGGCACGGGTGTGTCCCTCGGCGTTGATCCGCCGGTAGAAGTCCTGGAGGAAGGCCAGGTCGGAGGCGAAGAGGTCCTCGATGATGCCGGGGTGGATGTCGTCGATCGTGCCGATCCGGGTGACGACCCTGGCGATGAGTACGACCGAGAGGTACGCGGAGTTCTCCCGCACCCGGTCGTCCCGCAACGGCACGAGTTCGTCGCGCGCGGTCGCGAGCCGCATGACGCCCGTGTGGTGCACGGCGCCCGTCTCGTCGACGTACCCGCGCGGCAGCTCGAAGGTGAACTCCGTACGGAGCGGCTCCCGTTGACCGGACCGTCGTTCCGTCCCCCCGGCCGGGGCCGGGGCCGGCGCGGGCGTCTCTGTCGTACGTCGCATCAGTCGAGTTCCATGCTTTCGTACGTGATCGCGAGCTTCTCCGTCAGGACCGAGGTGTCACCGGCCTTGAGGGTCCCGATCTCCAGGGACTTCGGCCAGGCGTTGATGAGCTTGTAGCGCTTGATGGCGATGCCCTCGTGGTCGTACACGATGACCGCACCGTTGCGGCGGGCCGCGGTCATCCGGCCGAACCGGGAGTCCTTGATCCACCGTTCGAAGCTGTTGTCCTCGGTGAGACCGCGGGTCACGGTCACCTCACCGGCCTTCGGCCTGCCGGGAAGCTTCTTGATGGCGTAGCGGCCGTCGGCGGTGTTCTGCTTCAGCTCGATGACGTCCTGCTCCATCTTCAGACCGCTGACCTCGGTGATCTGCTTGATGACGACGCTGTCGAATTCGAGGCCGAAGGAGGCCCCGACGGTGCTGTCGAGATCGGGAAGTGGCACAACAGGCTCCTTTACGGCTCTTACCGCTTGGTGGACCTAGGGGGACCAGGCCTCGCTACTCGTCGACGCCGCCGGTGCCCCCGGTCAGCTGGGAGAGGCGGAAGACCACGAACTCGGCCGGCCTGACCGGTGCCACCCCGATCTCGCAGATGACCTGACCTGCGTCGATGCTCTCCGGCGGGTTGGTCTCGCGGTCACACTTGACGTAGAACGCCTCTTCCGGGGTGAGCCCGAACAGCGCCCCCTTGCGCCACTCGTTGACCAGGAACGCCGACACCGTGCGCCGGATACGGGCCCACAGCGCGTCGTCGTTCGGCTCGAAGACGACCCACTGCGTACCGGCGAGGATCGACTCCTCCAGGTAGTTGAAGAGGCGCCGGACGTTCAGATAGCGCCAGGCCGGGTCGGAGGCCAGCGTGCGCGCGCCCCAGACCCGGATGCCGCGCCCGGGGAAGGACCGGATGCAGTTCAGGCCGATCGGGTTGAGCAGATCGTGTTCGCCCTTGGTCAGCTGGGTCTGCAGGGCGACCGCACCGCGTACGACCTCGTTGGCGGGGGCCTTGTGCACCCCGCGCGACTCGTCGTTGCGGGCCCAGACCCCGGCGATGTGGCCGCTCGGCGGTACGAGCCGGGCGCGCCCGGACGAGGGGTCGGCGACCCGGATCCAGGGGTAGTAGAGCGTGGCGTACTTGGAGTCGAAGTTGGCGCGGTCGGTGCGCCAGGCACGGATCTGCTGCGGGCTCAGTCCCGGCGGCGGGTCGAGGATGGCGACCCGGTCACCCATCAACTCACAGTGGCTGATGAGCCCTTGCTGAACGGCGATGACCGACTCCAGGTCCAGCAGACCGCGTTCGTACGCGCTCATCAGGTCCGGCACGGCGATGGTCGTGACCTCTTCGACCGCTTCGAGCCCGCCGAGCCCGGTCCGCCGGTCGGGATCGCCGACGTACAGCTCGGGGGTCAGCGCCCCGGCGGCGGGCGATGCGGGTGCCGCCGGAGCCAGTGTCACGCTCTGCGTCGCGGGCCTGGCCGGGGCGGCACCGCGCCCGGTCTCACGGATCTCGATGAGCTCCGACTTGGCGTTGACCCGGGTGGCGACGTTCTCCTTGCTGCGCTTGGTCGTGACGCTCGCGTACGTCTCCGCGACCTGACCGTCCCGCTTCACGACCAGCTGGAAGACGTCGGAGGGCGGATCGTCCCCCTCCACCTCGGCCACCTCTACGGTGATCTCTCCGGCCACGCCGGGGCGGGGCCTCACCGCGTACGGCCCGAGCTGCGTCTCCGCCCCCGCGGGCAGCTGCCCGACGGCCTCGCCGCCCTCACCCTCGCCCTCGGCGGGGAGTTCAGTGCCGTCATCAATACGCACCACATAACAGACGCCGCCACCGTTGGCGAAGAACCCGTACACGGCGGACGCCAGATACGTACCGTCGACGAAGTCACCGAACGTGCCGGCGAACTGGCTCCAGTTGGTGATCAGCGTCGGCTCGTCGAACGGGCCCTTGCGGGCGAAGCCGACGAAAGCGGCGACCGAGGTGCCCACCCCTTCGATCGGCCGGGATCCGGACTCGATCTCTTCGACGTAGACGCCCGGGGACAGGTACGACGGCATGTGAGTCTCTCCTTGGCCGGGAACGCCCGCAATTCTCGCGACACCGGCGATCACCGGGAACGGACACACGGCCGCCCGCCCGTGCACCGGCCCCTGCCCGATCAGGCAACGCCGTCGTGCTGTACGTGCTGCCGGGCGCTGCCCCGGACCGCGGTGCGCCTGTCCTGCGTACCCCGCGAGCACTGCGCACACCCTGGGACACCGACAGGGCACATGCGCGGCCGGGAGGGCGGATGAAGGCGGTTCCGGAGAAGGACCCCGCCTCCGCTTCCGACGGCAGAGGTACCCCCCATCGCGAGAACGTGACACTCAAGCCCGAAGTGTCACGTTCCCAAACGCCCCCATCCCACCGCCCGCCGGCCGACCGCCCGGCCCCCGACCCCCGCAGCGTGCAACGCCTGCAACGCGCGGCGGGCAACAGGGCCGTCTCCCGCCTGGTCGCCCAGCGCTACACGACCCCGGTGAAACCGTCCCCCGCCCAGGCCCCCGGCTTCCGCAAGGTCAAGGCGGACGTGGCGGCCAAGAAGGTCCACCTGGCCGCACACGCCCCCGCCGCCGCCGAGTCCAAGTCAGCACAGGACGCGGCCGTCGCACCCCCCGACGACAAGGAGGCCCAGGGCAAGGCCGCGAACGCCGAGAAGATGAACGCCGCGAAGCCCGGCGAGTTCGACAAGCAGGCGTTCATCGACGCGGTGAACAAGGCCATCGACGCCCAGGCCCCGAAGAACCTCGACCAGGCCGACAAGTTCTCCAAGTCCGGCAAGGCCGACCAGATCAAGGACGAGGTCGACGGGAAGGTCAAGGACGGGAAGGACTCCTCGGCCAAGGACATCGACACGGCCACCAAGGCCCCACCGGACACCTCGGCGGCCAAGGACAAACCCGTCACCCCGATGACCCCCGACCAGCCCCCCGCCAACCCCGGCGCCCCCTCCGCCGCAGACGCCATCCCCGCCCATCAGCCGGCCTCGGTCACGGACTTCTCCGAGGGCCCGGCCGCCAACGACCAGGCGATGGCGGACGCCGAGGTCACCGAGGACCAGCTGGCCAAGGGCAACGAGCCCGAGTTCGATCAGGCCCTGTCCACGAAGAAGACCGCGGAAGCAGACTCCGCGAAGGCCCCCGCCAAGGGCAAGGCCGCCGAGGCCCAGCAACTGAGCACCGCCAAGGCCGGAGCGGCGGCCTCCGGCGCCCAGGCCATGAACGCCCTCACCGCGACCAGGACCTCGGCGGGCAAACAGGTCGACGGCGGCAAGGGCGAGACGAAGTCCAAGGACGAGAAGAAGCGCGCCGAGGTCACCGCCAAGCTCCAGAAGGTCTACGACGGCACGAAGAAGGACGTCGAGGCCACCCTGTCCGGCCTGGACAAGAAGGTCGACGAAGCGTTCACCTCAGGCGAGGAGGCGGCCCGCGACGCGTTCACCGCCGACCACAAGCGCCGCATGAAGAAGTACAAGGACAAGCGCTACTCAGGCATGTTCGGCCCCGCGAAGTGGGCCAAGGACAAGCTGATGGGCATGCCGAAGGAGGCCAACGACCTCTTCCAGGAAGCCCGCAAGCTCTACGTCTCCCAGATGCAGACGGTCATCTCGTCCGTCGCCGACATCATCGGCACCGAACTGGGCAAGGCCAAGGCCCGCATAGCCAAGGGCCGCACCGAGCTGAAGGCCGAGGTCGACAAACTCCCCGCAAACCTACGCGAGTTCGGCCAGGAAGCCGCCACCGACTTCGCGGGCAAGTTCGACGACCTGGAAGCCACGGTCAACGAGAAGTCCGAACAGCTCGTCCAGGACCTCGCCCAGAAATACACCGCTGCCCTGAACAAGGTCGACGAGGAGATCAAGAAGCTCCAGGAGGCCAACAAGGGCCTGGTCGACAAGGCGAAGGACGCGATCGTCGGCGTCATCAAGACGATCAACGAACTGAAGAACCTCCTCCTCGGCATCCTCGCCAAGGCCGCCTCCGCCATCATGAAGATCATCAAGGACCCCATCGGGTTCCTCGGCAACCTCGTCAAGGCAGTAGGCGCCGGCCTCAACCTCTTCATCACCAACATCGCCGAGCACCTCAAGACCGGCGTCGTCTCCTGGCTGCTGGGCACCGCGGTCAAGGCCGGCCTGGAACTCCCCCAGAAGTTCGACCTCAAGGGCATCATCCAGCTCATCGGCTCCCTCCTCGGCCTGACCTGGGCCAACATCCGCGCCCGCATCACCCGCAAGGGCATCCCCGACCAGGCCATGACCGCCGTCGAGTCCTCCGTCCCCGTCGCAAAGAAACTCGCGACGGAAGGCCCCGCAGGCGCCGTCAAGGAAATCGAGTCCGAGGCCGGCGACCTCAAGGCCACCATCCTCGAAAAACTCACCAGCTACCTGATCCCCACCGTCATCATCGCCGGGATCACCTGGATCATCTCCCTCCTCAACCCCGCCTCCGCCTTCGTCCGCGCGGTCAAGGGAATCATCGACATCGTCACGTTCATCGTGAACCAGGGCGCCCAGATCGTGGAATTCGTCAACGCCGTCCTGGACGCGGTCATCGCCATCGCCAACGGCGGCTCGGCAGGCGTCCCCAAGATGGTCGAAACCGCCCTCGCCGCCAGCGTCCCCCTCCTCATCGGCTTCCTCGCCTCGCTCCTCGGCATCGGATCCCTCGCCAACAAGGTCAAATCCGTCTTCTACGCCGTATCCCGCCCCGTCAACCGCGCCATCGACAAAATCGTCAACTTCATCACCAAAAAAGGCAAAGCCCTCTGGAACAAACTCAAAGGCAAGAAGGGGGATCCTCACGATCCCAAGGCCGGGAAGTCCCAGAAAGAGCTTGCACAACTGGCCCGCAAGGCGGCAGAGGAGGCCACCCGCCGGGTCGCGGGCGGAGTTTCACCGACCCAGGCGAAGTCCATACTGCGCGAGATAGAGAGCCACTACAAGCGCCAGGGACTGACCAGTCTTTCGTTTGTCACCGGAACCCACGGTAAAACTTCCGTTCGCATTCGAGCGAAGGTGAACCCGGAATACTCTGCCGACGACGTGGACACCGTTTCGCAACCTGGGGACAAGTTCGCAGAAATCCCGTGGATCCATGAGATAAGAGGCTGGGCGACACTGAACCAGGATTCGGCAAAGATGGAAATTAATCCCGCCGGAGGCACTGACAAAAAGAAGGAGTGGGCGCCTCCCACCTATGCACGAGGCATAATTTCCTGGAGCGGAAAGAGTGCGTCACAGAGCAGGAACACAAAGACATTCGAGAGCAGCAACATGGAGGCTTCGGACAAGAAGTTCATGCGAAGTTATTCCGAAGCACATGGAGAGGAGAAAGTTATTCAGGCGTTCGACCGGCTGCTCTGGGGAGACTACGGAGAGGGCAGCCTTGAAGGCGTCGTAATCAATATGGACCTGTTCATCAACAGAAGCTCCTGCGTGAACTGCGCAGACTTTATCGCAGAGTTTGTCAGGAAACTTGAGAAGCGCGGGGCCACTGTCACCGCCAAGGCCAATGTAACAGCTCCATACAGGGGCGGGTCAGTCATCAGCGAAGAGGTGAGGAAGCGGAACGGTGACCTCATCAAACAGTTTGCCAGCAAATCACTTGTCACTCACGAACAGCTTGAGAACGCCCGTGCTGAGGCACAGAAGAAGAATCCGTCCAAGCCGCCGCCGGAGCCGAAGGTCAGGCGTTTCTGGGGAACCAGCGAGGAGGACACGCGGAAGCGCATCGAGGAGGTTCAGAAGGAATACAAGAAAGCACAGAAGGATATAGCCGAGCAGACCGGAGGGAGCTCCGGTGCCGCCACCCCGCCGCCGGTCCCGGACGAACTGCGGTGGCATCAACTGCGTGGGACGAATGATACGCAGAAGTTGGGCGTGGCCATCCTAGAAAAGGCGGGCGTGCAAGTGCACGCAATAACCCTTGATTCGATACGCTCAACCAACTTCAGCGATCAAGAGATTTCCTCCTTCGACAGCAGTGCCGACTCCTCTGCAGCGGAGATCGCAGAGCTCGCGGCTCGACGGCCGGACTATCAGTCCCTGGACACGAACGGCGGGGTCGATAAAACGGAGCAGCAGATGAAAATCCTCCGCAAGCATCTCAAGGATCGCGCAAAACAGGTGAACGACCTGGTGGCCGACGAGCGGATTCAGGAAATCCGGAAACAGGCCCAGGAGCGCAAGGAAGCGGAACAAAAGGCGGCAGAGGATTTGATGTCAGGCGGGTGAACCTGCACATCAGAATACGCGATAGTCGTCGGCGCTGATCTGCTCGATGATCCAGCGCCAGAACGAGGAAGCGGTGCCCCAGGCAGCCTCATCAGATTCCCGCAGCACATCGGAAAGCTCCTCGCGCTGGATTGCTACATCCTCTTCGTCGAGAAAATCGAAACGTCCACGTTCCGCCTCTAGCGTGCAAAGATCCTCGACATACTTGTCGACCGACGTGTTGATCCGGCGGATGATGTCGGCTTCGGGGACTGCGTAGTAGACATCTCCGGTGGCAGGCTCGACAAGGATGTCTCCGTTGCCCGCGAAGCCGATCCGATACATTGCTCGAATTCGCTCATCCGATTCGATGCCGACTTCTTCGCAATGTTCGCTGTACGTTTTTACTCCCTCTTCCAGGCCAGGCACGGAAGAAATCGCATCCAGCAAGTTTCCGGGAAGTCCGGTGTGCATAAGGGTTTGACCGGCAGGCTGCCGCCGGAGTTCCTCCGGGACCGCTTCCTCGAGAAGGAGGACCGTATCTTCTCCGAAAACTTCTACGAGACGTTCGCGGGATACCATTTCCGCCCTTCTGATGCATTCCGTCGAACT
The DNA here is from genome assembly GCF_036077095.1 of Streptomyces sp. NBC_00376. Taxonomy (NCBI): domain Bacteria; kingdom Bacillati; phylum Actinomycetota; class Actinomycetes; order Kitasatosporales; family Streptomycetaceae; genus Streptomyces; species Streptomyces sp. NBC_00376. Next base: position 4,248,835 of record NZ_CP107960.1, read on the forward strand.
CGGAGTGAAAGGAAGAGATAAAGCGGCGTACGGGTAGTCCTGTGCTCCATCACCACCACGGCACGCCGACTGCTCGGCGGCCCGATTTGAGTGTAGTCAGATACTGTCCCTCCGGAACAGAGCAGGGGATACCGGGCCGACAGTTCCCCCACTGCGGCCCCCTTCAGGGCTGACACGAAGTCCGAACCTGCCCCGAGCGAGCGCCGAGCGCCCGCCCCACGGTCGAGCCCCTCAAGCGCCGGGCCGGACCGCAGGAGCGCGCAGGAACATCTGTGCCTACGCCGCCGGCACACCGGCGCTGGCCTCAGCGGCCCTGCGACCGCCTGCTGTCCCGGACTTGCACCGGACGTGGATTCAGTTGCCCGGCATCGGCAAGCACCTGGTTCTGTGGTTTCAGGCACCGCTGGTCCTGGACTCCTTGAGTGAAATGCAGCGTGATCGCAAACCCCGTGCTCAGGCTCGGGGGCGCACTGCACTCACCTGCTGCACAAACGTCTCGGGGCCGGATGCCGCCAATTCAGACGAGTGACCACGTCTACCCGTTTGCCGCCGCTCGACTACAAATTTCGTGAGGGAATGAGAATGAAGAAGGAAATGCTGCACCTCGGTGGGCACTGCAGGGCGACTGACGGAAGGTTCCTCTCCGCGGGGCGCTGCCCCTGGGGTCGGAAGACCGTCTTCCTGAACCGGGTGGCGATCGCCCGATGCGCAGCTGGTTCCACGATGCCGACCCGGGACTCGGACCGGCTGTCAGGTGCCAGCCACATGCACGGGCAGCGACTTCAGACCGTTGATGAAGTTCGACACCAGGCGCCTCGGTGAACCCGCAGGTTCAAACGATGCCGGAAGAGCGCGGCACGTCTCCTCGTACAACACCCGTAGCTGCAATCGCGCGAAGTGCGCGCCGAGGCAGACGTGCGGGCCGTCGCCGAAGGAGACGTGGGGGTTCGGGGTGCGGGTGAGGTTCAGGGTGAACGGAGCCGGGAAGACGCGTTCGTCGTGGTTGGCGGAGGCGTGGAAGACGACCACCTTGTCGCCGGTGCGGATACGGGTCCCCGCCAGCACCGTGTCCTCGCGGGCCGTGCGGCGAAAGGTGAGGACCGGGGGGTGGCGGCGGAGGAGTTCGTCCACGGCCGTCGCGAACCCCACCTCGCCGTTGCACAGTCGGCGGTACTCCTCGGGGTGCTCCGCCAGGAGGTGCAGGCCGCCGGGGGCCGCGCTGCGTACGGTGTCGTTTCCGGCGATCACCAGCAGGAAGAAGAACATCTCCAGCTCGGGGGCGGTCAGTTCGGGGTCCGTGGCCAGGGACGTCATGACGTCGTCGGCGGGGTGGCGGCGCTTGTGGGCGGCCAGGGCGTGGGCGTAGTCGAACATGTCGCGCAGGGCGGACGGGGAACGCGGGTTGAGCGGTTTGCCGTCCGGGCCGAGCTCCGGGGTTCCGGCCTCGTCGGGGTCCTGGTAGCCGATGACGCGTCGGGTCCAGTGGAGGAGGAGCGCGCGGTCGGTGTCCGGTACGCCGAGCAGGTCGGTGAGGTTGAGCAGGGCGTAGTCGTCGGTGACCTGGGTGACGAGGTCGCAGGTTCCGTCGCCGGCCCGCGCCTCGGCGACCGCGCGGGTGAGCAGGGAGCGGGCGCGTTCGCGGACGACCGTCTCGAAGCGGTCGATGCGCTTCGGGGTGAAGGCGCGGCTGACGAGTACGCGCAGGCGTCGGTGGTGCGGCGGGTCCTGGTTGAGCATCATGCGGCGGATGAACGGCAGGTCGGCGGGGTCCGGGTCGCGGATCTGGGTGGCGCCCACGTACGAGGAGTACGTCGCGGAGTCCTTCAGGACCCGGACCACGTCCTCGTGCCGGGTGACCGCCCAGAAGCCGGGGCCCGCCGGCCAGCCGAGCACCTCCGGTTCGTCCTGCCAGGAGACTGGGTGGTGGTCGCGCAGGTGGCGGTAGCTGTCGTGGGGGATGCCCTGCCCGTACTGCCTGGGGTCGAAAACGTCCGGGACGGGCGTTTCGGCGGGGGCGGGACCGCTCATGCCTCCGCGTCCGCCCGCAGGAAGTCCTCCATCACGCGGATCAGGTCGAGCGGGGCCTCGTCCATCGCGTAGTGGCCGCACGACGGCAGCTCCACCAGTTCGGCCCGCGGGAACCAACGCATCCAGGTGGCGCGCTGCAACTCGGCGGACAGGGCCGGGTCCAGCGCGCCCACGACGGCGAGGGCGGGCACGGGTGTGCCTTCGACCTGGTCGTGGAAGTCCTCGCCCGCCCAGGAGTCCAGCCAGGCCCGGAACGCCTTGACGTCACTGCATGCGACCGAGCGGCGGACCATGCGGTCCAGCCAGCCCGCCGGGCGCCGGCCTCCGGTGGTGGTGTCGAGGATGATCCGGCGGTTCTGCGGGGTGTGCGCCGCCGCGGAGAAGAGTTCCCACTGCTCGGGCGGGAGAGGGAGGCCGGACGCGGGGACCGGCGACACCCCGACGATCCTGCGCACCCGCTGCGGCGCGGCGGCCAGCGTCCGCTGGATGACGGAGCCGCCCATCGAGTGACCGATCAGCGAGAACCGCTCCCAGCCGAGCCGGTCGGCCAGCGCGAGCACGTCCTCGGCCCCCTCGGCCGTGGTGTACGAGCCGGCCACGTCCCGCGCCTCTCCGTATCCCCGCAGGTCCACCACCGCGTACTGGAACGAATCGCGGTCGAGATCCGCCAGCACGGGGGCATACGCGGACCGGTCGGCGAGCCAGCCGTGCACCGCGATCACCTTGTGCGGGCCGTCACCGTGCAGTTCATGGGGCAGAACAGGCAGTGCGGTCACGCTGACTCCCGTCGCCGTACGGAGAGGAACCGGGCGATCACCGACCGGCCCTGACCACGGTGACGGCAACCCCGACTTCGCGCAAGGCTCTCTACGGGCAGGCGCGATTCCAGGGCGCTCAGGTCAGCAGCCCCAGATACGGCCCGAACTCAGACGCCAGGGTCAGCCGGCCCAGTTTCTGGTACTCGCGCTGGATCGCGTGGATCAGCGTCGGCATCGTCACCGGCTCGCCCGTGTCCGCCGCCAGGTACGCGGACGTCACCGCGATCGAGCGGATGTTGCCGCCCGCCAGCTCGAAGTTCTCCGCGCAGAAGGCGAGGTCCAGGTCCTTGCCCCGGGGGAGTACGGGGCCCAGGCAGCGCTCCCAGAGGACCAGGCGCTGTTCGGGGTCCGGGACCGGGAAGTCGATGACCAGGTCCAGGCGGCGGGTGAACGCGTCGTCCAGATTGGCCCGGAGGTTGGTGGCGAGGATCGCCAGGCCGTCGAAGGACTCCATGCGCTGGAGGAGGTACGCGCTCTCGACGTTCGCGTAGCGGTCGTGGGCGTCCTTCACGTCGGAGCGTTTGCCGAAGATCGCGTCCGCCTCGTCGAAGAGGAGGACTCCGTTCACGCCCGCCGCCTCCGAGAAGATGCGTTCCAGGTTCTTCTCCGTCTCGCCCACGTATTTGTCGATCACCGTCGCCAGATCCACCGTGTACAGGTCCAGGCCCAGGTCCGCGGCGATGACCTCCGCCGACATCGTCTTGCCGGTGCCGGAATCGCCCGCGAAGAGGGCGGACACGCCCCGTCCCCGACCACCGCCGGGGCGCATGCCCCACTCCCCCAGAACCCGGTCGCGATGTCTCGCGCGGGCGGTGAGTTCGCGCAGCTGGGCGTGGGTGTCGGGCGGGAGGACCAGGTCGTCCCAGGTGACGGTGGGTTCGATGCGGCGGGCCAGGCGGTCCAGGCCCGCCGCGTTCTGGGCGCGGGCGCCCTGGCGGACGTGGTCGGGGGTGAGGGTGCCGCCGTCCAGATGGGTGGTCTGGGCGGCGCCCCGGGCCGCACGGGTGATCTGTTCCGGGGTGAGGAGGAACGGTGCGAGCAGCCGGTCCACGTCGATGGTCCCGGGTACGGGGGCGTCGTACGCGTCGGTCCAGAGGGCCGCTCTGGTCGAGGGTTCCACGCGTGGGGCGTGCAGGAGCAGGGGCGGGGCGGCGGACCAGGCCGCGTCCCAGGGGGCCCGGCCCACCAGGATCGTGGGGACCGGGGTGCCGGTGAGCAGCCGGAGGAGCTCCGGGTGTTCGCGGCAGACGGCGTCGATCGGGGCGCAGACCACGCCCGCACCGGTCAGCCTGGCCTCGCGGACCAAGGAGCGGACCGCCTCGGCCGGTGACGGGTCCTCGGCGAGGTGCGCCAGGTCCAGCCCCAGGACCCGGTGGCCCGCACGGGTCAGCGCGGAGGCCGCGAGAGCGGTGCCCGCACCGCCCTGGTCCTCGCGGAGGTAGGCCAGCGAGGCGCCGTGGGCGAGGGCCCCGGCGAGCGGCGCCGGGTCTCCGACGCCCGGTACGGCGTGCCAGGGGGCGAGGAGGTCGGCCAGCCGGGGGTCGGGGGTGTCGTCACCCAGGAGGTGGGCGGTGACCCTGTCGGGGACGCGCAGTGCCCGGCTCAGGAACGGACGGTCCAGGTCCTCGACCAGGAGGAGGCGGCCCTCGCGGAGCGGGGCGCGGGCCGCGAGCCGGCCGCGCGCCACCTGGTCGGCGGGGGAGAGCCCGCACAGGCCGAGCGCCAGGCCGATGGACGGGCGGCGGCGGGTGACGTCGTCGTTCAGGTAGCCGTAGAACGCCTCGAAGCGGTCGTCGAGGTCCGGTACGAGCGCGATGAGGAGGATCTCGACGTCGAGGGCGGTGAGGCCGAACTCGGCGGCCAGGGAGGTGAGTCCGGTCTGTTCCGCCGGCGCCTCGACGGGGTCCGGTACGGGGTACGGGAAGGCGCGGGCCTCGTCCTCGTCCAGCAGGCGGGCGATGTTCTCGTCCGTGAGGTAGAGGCCGCGGAAGGCGTCGTCCGGGTCCGGATCGGTGAGCTGCCGGGCCTCGACCGCCCGTCGGATGCGCTGCTCCACCGCTACCGCGCGGGCGAGGAGGTGGCGCAGGTTCGGATCGCCCGCGGTGGTCATTCGGTGCTGTCCTCCGTAACGGCCTTGCGGGACTTCGTACCGGACTCGCGGGGCCCCGTACCAGTACCGGACTCGCGTGGGTCCCCGCCGGCTCCCCGGGTCTCCACGATCCGGAGGGACAGGCCGCGTCGTCGTTCCGCGTCGGGGATGCGCGAGGCGGCGCCCCCGCCCGGCCGCCCCGGGCGTCCGCCGTACACCGGGAGACCCCCGCGGCCCGGCACCGGCTCCGATACGGGCTCGGTCGGCTCGGGTACGTCCCCGAAGCGGGTCCGGAGCCCCTCGTCCCCCACCGGCGGACCCACCACATAGCTCGGCGACGCAGTCACCGGCACGCTGATCACCAGGTCGAGCGAGGGCTTCAACTCGCCGCCCAGCGCGCTCCACACGTCGGCGAACGAGCGGTCCTCCGGCGGCGGCAGCGCGATCGACATCGGTACCGGCGCCCCGATCTCGGCCAGGGTGCCCGTCAGCCGCTCCGGGGGCAGCGCCTCGTAACGGAGCAGGCAGCCGAGCAGCGAGGAGAGCAGCCGGTGTTCGTCCTCCGGGCGCTTCGTCCATGCCGTGATCAGGTACGACAGCTTGAAGAACCGGGGCGGGCGGCGGCGGGCGATGATCGTGCCGCGCTCGTCGTAGTCGTTGTGCAGACCCCGCTCGCGCCTGCGCATGTCCTCGCGGATGTCGTAGAGATACAGGTTGACCATGGGCGCGTTGACCTTCGCCGCCCATTCCCGGGTCGGGGCGTCGAAGACCACCGCGATCTGGCCGCCTTCGAGTACCTCCGCCCTGATCAGCGCCCGCAGTACGTCGTCGACCTCGTGGATCACCCGATCACTCCCGTGCGGTCATCAGCCGTGCGGTCGCCGGCCATGCGGATACCGGTCCTGCATTCACCGGCCCTGCGGTCACCGGCGCTCATGCGCGGCCCGCGAAGTCCGGTGGCTGGAGATTCCGCTGCACCACCAGGACCGGTTTCTTCAGCCGGGCGAGGTCGCGCGAGTCCGCCCTCAGCTCGCGCGGGCCGAGCTTGTCCTTGCGCAGGACCAGGACCTGGACCTCGAAGGTGCCGTCGCGGCCCACCGTGGCCGTCGCTCCTCCGGGGGTGATCCCGGTGTTCCACGTGAAACGTACGGTCGCGCCCGGCGGGTAGTCCTTGCCCCGGGCCAGCACCGGCTGGCCCGGCTTGGCGACCTGCGGGGTGACGGTCAGCGAGGGTTTCAGGACGCGCAGCCGGTCGGTGTCCTGGTTGTTGGCCTTGCGGCGGTCCGGCAGCGTGCCGCGCACGGTGGCCCGTACGTCCCCGGTGACCGCCGCGCGGTACGTACCGGTCTGGGTCACCTCGATGCGGCCGCCTGCCGGGATGGTGCACGGGTTCGCCGCTGTGCACCGGGTCAGGGCGGGCAGGCTGCGGTCCTTCCCCTTGGACGTTTCGGGCCAGGTGGAGCCGATGACCACGCCGGTCGCCGGGTCCGGACCGGCATTGGTGACGACGAAGCGGGCACGGGCCGGGCGGCCGGTGTACGTACGGTCGGGGCTGACGTCGACCTTCATCGCCACATCCGCCGAGGGCGGGACGGGGGCCTCCAGGACCTCGATCTTCGCCGTGTCCGTCCCCGTGTTGCCCGCCGAGTCCGTCGCCGAGCAGGTCACCGTGGTGCGGCCGACCGGGAAGAGCGAACCGGAGGCAGGGGTGCAGGTCACCGGGAGCGTGCCGTCGGTGGCGTCCTGGGCGGTGGCGGCGTACGTCACGCGCGCGCCCTCCTTGTCCTTGGCCCGGACGGTCAGATCGTCCACGGTGACGACCGGCGCGTCGATGTCGTTCACATCGATGTTGATCTGCTCCTGGAAGTCGGGATCGGCCGCCGCGGCCGGCCCGATCGTCTCCGCGCCCGGGGCCTGGGTGCCCATCAGGAACTGGACGGTGCAGCTCAGCCGGGTGCCCTGGGGGGCGTCCGCGGAGACGTCGATGTTCTCCGCGAAGTGCGCGGTCTCCCCGCTGGTGAGCTGCTGGGTGGGCGGGTCAAGGCTGACGGACAGATGCGGATCGCAGTTGTCCAGGCGATAGCTCACGTTGGTGGGGAGGTTGCTGAATCCGTCGATGATGGCGTCCACGACGTCATTGCCCTCGATGCCTTCGATCATCCGGCCGTTGGCGGCGGTCGCCAGTCGCAGTGCCTGGTCCGGATCATGCTTCTTGTCGTTGGGGTACTTGGGTATCTGGCCGTTGCCGTTGAGACCGTCGCCCCGGTCGCTGGTCAGGCCGACCGCGATCAGCCGCACCCCCGCGTCCTGCAGGGCGAACTCGGTTTCGCTGAATGTCCGGTTGTTGCTGGGTTCATGGCTGGACGCGTCACCGACCAGCACCACGACGGGGCTGGAGTCGGGGCGGAACACGGTTTTCCCGTCACCCCCGTTGGCCAGCTTCCACAGCGCGTAGATCCAGTCCTCCGGCGGGCCGATGCTGAAGCTGCCCATGTCGGCCTTGAGCTGGTTGACGCCCGTCTGCACCTCGTTCAGGTCGTACGTCAGCCCTTGCAGCACCTTGAAACCGGCGTCGGGGTCCACCTGCTGGTCGCCGAAGGTGGCCACGGCGAAACGCGAGTCCGGCTGCTCGTCACGGATCGCCTTCGTGATCTCGGGGATCCGCTCCCTCACCCGCCGGATCGGCGTCTCCATGCTGCCCGTACCGTCCACCAGCAGGATCACATCGGGTCTCGGCGGGATCGCCGGCGTACGCACCTGCTTGTCCACGCCCGTGGAGCCGCCCGGGTCCACCGTGTCGGTGAACTCGGCGGGCGTTACCCAGGGTTCGGGCACCGCCACCGCCGGCGCACCGGATGTGACGGCCGAGCCGGGGGCGATGCCGCTGACCACGAGCAGCAGGGCGAGGGCCGGGATCCGGAGCGCGGTGAGGGTGCGGCGCGAGGCGGACGGCCGGGCCCGGACCGATCCGTCCCGCCGCGACCGCGGCGCCCGCCGAAGCGGCTGGTACCAGCGCACGGAAGTCCTCCCCCACCCTCGCCCGATCCGGCACACCGGACGTCAGGGTCCTGTACCGGCGGCGGACGCGCAGCGGTGCGGGAGTCACACCCTCGGGAAGCCCCCGCTGCCCGAAAGGGCACCGGGGGGATCTGCCGGAGCTGCGGGTCGGCTCAGATCAGCCCCTGCCGCATCGCGTACGCCACCGCATGCGACCGGTTCCGCAACTGCAGCCTGGTCATCACCGAGTGCAGCACGTTCTTTATGGTGCGCTCGGAGTAGGCCAGCTTCGTCGCGATGTCCGCGGTGTCGTACCCCTCCGCGACCAGCCTCAGCACATCCACCTCGCGTGCCGCGAGACCGGTGAAGTGCAGGCCGCGCGGGCCGAGCACCTGCCCCTGGAGACGGCCCACCTCCTCCAGCAGCCGTCCCAGCAGGTCGGACGGGAGATGGCCCTCGCCCCGCGCCACCGTCCCGATGACCTGCACCAGATGCTCCGGGGTCGCTTCGGAGCGCCTGACAACACCGGCGACGCCGCACTCGGCGGCGCTCACCAGTTTCTGCTCGTCGATGTCCGTGGTGACCAGAACGGTACGTGAGGTGCTGGTGCGCTGGATGTGGCGCAGCATCGTCAACACCGCCTCGTCGACCGCGTCCACGACGACGACCACGATCCGGGGAGAGGCCTCGCCCTCCCCCCACTCCGTCACGCTGACCTCGGGCCGGGTCCGTAACTGGCTGGCCACGCCAGCTTGCGAGATCGGATCCTGGGCCCGTAATGCAACAGTGATGCGCTCCATGGCAATGCTCCCCCTGGGCAACAGCCGATGGCGTCACGTCGATCACAACCAGCACGGCTGTTTTCGTATGCCTCAATCGTCTGAGGCGGTCAAAAGATGCCCGCGTATCCCTACAGGGAAACAAAAAGGCCGATCCGGGCACAGAATCTGCCCGGAAGTGTTCCTTCACGGCCGATGTCGGCGTTCAACGGCGAACCTACGGTGCCGCCTATGAGTCTCACGGCAAGCCTCGACGATTCGTCCGTCACTGCCGCACCGGGCGAGGAGACGGCTCTCCCCCTGCGGATCCTCAACTCCGGGAGCACCGTCGAGGAGTACCGCTTCGAGGTGGTCGGCGCCTGTGCCGCCTGGTCGACGGTCGAGCCGGCGACGCTCTCCCTCTATCCGGGCGACTCGCAGACGGTCTCCCTCGTACTGCGCCCGCCCCGGGACTCGACCGTACCGGCGGGAGAGACGCCCTTCGGGATACGGGTGGTGCCCACCAGCGAGCAGGGCGACACGGTGGTGCCCGAAGGGCGGGTGACCGTACTCCCCTTCACCGAGACGACCGCCGAACTGGTACCGCGCAGCTCGCACGGCGCCTGGCGCGGCAGGCATCAGTTCGCCGTCGACAACCGGGGGAACGCCCCCCTCACCGTGCGGCTGGGAGCCCAGTCGGGCACGGAGCGGGCACGGGTCTCGTTCGCGGCGGACACACTGGTGATCGCGCCCGGCCGGGCGGAGTTCGGGAAGGTACGGATCCGGCCCGCCAAGCGCGTGTGGCGCGGCATCCCGGTCACGCATCCCTTCCAGCTGGTCGCCACCCCGGAGGTGGCCGAGGGCGAGGCCCCGGTCGCACCCGTGCTCGTCGACGGCTCGTACCAGCAGGAACCGATCCTGCCGCGCTGGCTCCCCCGGGCGCTGATCACCGCGGCCGTTCTGCTGATCGCGCTGGTGGGGCTCTGGTACGCGCTGCTGCGCCCGGCCGTGAAGTCGGCGGCCCGCGAGGCGATCACTCCGGACGCGGTACGGTCCGCCGCCGCGGCCGACAAGAGCAAGGCACCCGAGAAGGGGTCCTCGGCCGGTGCGGCGTCGGGCGGGGGCGACTCGGGCGACTCCTCCGGGGCGAACGGGGGCTCGCCGAAGCCCAGCCCCTCACCGAGCCCCGGTGCGGAATCCGACGCGTCGGCCGCCGCCCCGACCAGTGCTCAGGTGCAGGTCAGGGACTCGGTGGGTGGCGGGTCGAACACCTCGACGGCCCTCCAGGTGCCCGCCGGGCACACGTTCCAGCTGACCGACATCGTGGTCCAGAACCCGCAGGGCGACGCGGGGACGCTCGTGGTCTCCTCGGGCCGGGACGCGCCCGTGCTCCGGCTGGCGCTGGAGAACTTCCGGGACTCGGACTACCACTTCGTCACGCCGATCCTGGTGCCCGCCGGAGGCAAGGTCACGATGACCGTGGACTGCCGGAAGATCGGCAAGCCGGTGAACGCGCCGACGCCTTCGCGGTGCTCGGAGTCGCTGTTCCTCGGCGGCACGATGAAGACGGAGGCTGCGGACTGACGGGGCTGGGCGGGGCGGAACCGGATGGGACAGGCGGGGCAGCGCGGCCCGCAGCAGCAGGCGCTGCCCACCGGGGCGCCGTCCACCGAAGCCCGGCCCACCGGGGCGCCGCCCCGCTCCTCCCTCACTCCGGCGGAGCCTCTTCCTCCTCCTCGGCCCCTTCCTTCGCACGCTGCACGAACGAGCCCTGCACATCGGCCGGTTGCTCGTCCTCGTCCTCCGTCGCGGCCCGCTGCACGGACGCCGCCGAAGCCGGCGCCGAAGCGGGAGCCGAATCCGAAACGGGGGCCGACGCCGGAGCCGGGTCCGACAGCACCCGGTCGGCATTCGCGACGGCCTCCCGCTCGAACCGGTCGGAGGGGTCGCTCACCCGGATCCCGCCCGCCGCCTCCGTACCGTCCACCGGGCCGTTGCGCTGCTGGATCACATGGGTCAGCTCATGGGCCAACGTGGTGCGGCCCTGCGGCGAGGACGGGTCGTAGGCGTCCCGCTGGAAGACCACGTTGTTGCCGACGGTGTACGCGTGGGCGCCCACGCCCTTCGCGGACTCGTGGGCGGCGGAGTCCGTGTGGATGCGTACGTCGGAGAAGTCCGCCCCCATCCGCCCCTCCAGGTCGGCGCGGGTGTCGGTGTCCAGCGGCTGCCCGCCGCCCGACGAGACCACGTCGTGCACGGGGGAGCGCTCTTCCTCCTCCTTGCGCTGGAGCATCGACCCCACGGCGCTGTTGCCGACCGCCCGTTGGAGCACGCTCATGCCGCCGGCCCCGACCACATCGGGCCGCCCGGCCGCCGCCGCACGGTAGAGGTGCGGGGTGCCCGCCGGCTCCCGGCCCTCGGACGCCCGCGACGCGTGCACCGGCTCGTCGTGTTCATGCCCGTGCCCGTGATCCCGCTCGTGGTCGTGGTCGTGTTCCTGGTCCCATTCCGGTGCGTGCATCGTCATCTCCCCTGACCGCGCCCCGGTCGAAGGCGCGTCGTGATGGCCTCACCACTCCACCTTCACGAAGCCCCACTGCCCCGTCCAGCCCGGACCCCGCCGGCCGGGGGCAGCCGGTGCTGCCCCTTCGGGCAGCCGCTCCGTCCGTACGGCAAACGGCTGCACCGGCGGGCAGTGGAGTGGCCGGGCCGCACCGCCGTCGGGATGATCGGTGGCATGACCAAGAGCGACGTGGCCAAGAGCGACAAGGACAGCGACAAGGGCCAGGGCATCACCCTGCGGATCGCCCAGGAGCCGAAGGCGGACGAACTCCTCGCGCGCAGCCCGCTCGCCGCGCTGGTGGGCATGCTGCTGGACCAGCAGGTGCCGATGGAATGGGCCTTCTCCGGCCCGTACTCGCTGGCGCAGCGGATGGGCGGCGACGATCTGGACGCCCATGAGATCGCCGTCCACGACCCGGAGGCGTTCGCCGAGCTCTTCACCACGAAGCCCGCGCTGCACCGCTATCCCGGCGCCATGGCCAAGCGGGTCCAGCAGCTGTGCCAGTACCTGGTGGCGGAGTACGACGGCGACGCGAGCGCGGTGTGGACCGATGTCTCCGACGGGGCCGAGCTGCGGAAACGACTGAACGCGCTGCCCGGGTTCGGTACCCAGAAGGCCCAGATCTTCCTGGCGTTGCTGGGCAAGCAGTTCGGGGTCCGACCGAAGGGCTGGCGGGAGGCGGCGGGACCGTACGGCGAGGCCGGCTCGCACCGGTCGGTCGCCGACATCACCGGCCCGGAATCGCTCGCCGAGGTCCGCGCGTACAAGCAGCACGCGAAGCAGGCGGCCAAGGCCGCCAAACGCGCCGCCGAAAAGTAACCCCCCTCCTACCGCCTGCGGCGGGCCGTGCCGAAGAGGGACCGCGAGATCTCCCGGCCCAGCTGCGTACCGACGGTCCTGGCCAGCGACCGGAACATCCCGCTCGCCACCACCTGCTCGACCAGCGAGGCATCCTCCTCGGCCGCCTTCCCGGCCCCGCGCGCCCCCTCACCGCGGACCGCCCCCTCCACAGCGGCCCGGTCCGCGGCCCCGGCCGCCTCCGCCTCGGCCTCCTGACCGGCGCTCAGCTTCTCGTACGCCGACTCCCGGTCCACCGCCTGCGCATAACGCCCGTACAACGACGACCCCTTCACGGCAGCTTCGAGCTCCGCCGCCGGCCACGGCCCCATCAGCGACCGCGGCGCCCGCAGCCGGGTCGCGGCGACCGGCGTCGGCGCACCGTTCTCGCTCAGCACCGTGATCACGGCCTCACCGATGCCCAGCCGCGTCAACAACTCCTCCAGGTCGTACTGCGAATGAGGGAATGTCTTCACCGTCGACCGCAGCGCCTTCGCATCGTCCGGGGTAAAAGCGCGCAGCGCGTGCTGCACCCGGTTCCCGAGCTGCGCCAGCACCTCCGCCGGAACGTCGCGGGGCGTCTGCGTGACGAAGAAGATGCCGACGCCCTTGGACCGGATCAGCCGCACCGTCCGGGTGATCGACTCCAGGAACGCCTTCGAGGCCCCGTCGAAGAGCAGGTGTGCCTCGTCGAAGAAGAAGACGAGCTTCGGCTTTTCGAGGTCGCCGACCTCCGGCAGGTCGTGGAAGAGGTCGGCGAGCAGCCACATCAGGAAGGTGGAGAAGAGCTGGGGCTTGTCCTGCACCGCCGCCGGCTCCAGTACGGAGACGAGCCCGCGCCCGTCCGGCGCCCGGCGCAGCAACTCGGCGGTGTCGAACTCCGGTTCACCGAAGAAGTCGCCCGCGCCCTGCTGCTCGAAGGCGGTGACCGACCGCAGGATCACCCCGGCGGTGGCCGTGGACAGGCCCCCGATCCCCTTGAGCTCGGCCTTTCCGGTGTCCGAGACGAGGAAGGCGACCACGGCCCGCAGGTCCTTGAGATCGATCAACTCCAGGCCCTTGGCGTCGGCGTAATGGAAGATCAGGCCGAGCGACTGCTCCTGTGTCCGGTTGAGCTCCAGCACCTTGGACAGGAGTACGGGGCCGAAGCTGGTGACCGTCGCGCGCAGCGGGATGCCGGGGCCGATGCCGCCGAGTGCGTAGAACTCGCACGGGAAGCCCTCGGCCTCCCACACCTGCCCCACCTGCCCGGCCCGTTCGGTGACCCGGTCGCCCGGGGCGCCGGGGGCTGCGATGCCCGAGACGTCGCCCTTGATGTCGGCGAGGAAGACGGGGACACCGCCCGCAGAGAGCTGCTCGGCGATCAGCTGGAGCGTCTTGGTCTTTCCGGTTCCGGTGGCGCCCGCGACCAGTCCGTGCCGGTTGAGCATCGCCAGCGGGATCCGGATCTGCGCGTCCGGCAGGCAGGTTCCGTCCCAGAGCAGAGCGCCCAGATCGAGGGAAGCCCCGGAAACGGCGTACCCGGCGGCGATCTCCCGGGCCGGCTCCGGCAGCACACCGGCGCTTTCGGCCGTGTTCTCGCTGTCACTCATCAGGGCCCCATTCCGAAATGCCTGGATTTGCGGCGTTCTTCCCAGGATCGCAGTACTGCCCCATGGCTGCGCCCGGAGGCTCTTGCCCGGTAGGCTTTCCGTGTGATCTTCAAGCGCATCGGAAATGGGCGGCCTTATCCCGACCACGGCCGGGAAAGCACCCGGCAGTGGGCGGATGTCGCGCCGCGCCCGGTCCGCCTCGATCAGCTGGTGACCACCAAGGGCAACCTGGACCTCGAAACCCTCCTCGCCGAGGATTCGACGTTCTACGGTGACCTGTTCGCGCACGTCGTGAAGTGGCAGGGCGACCTCTATCTGGAGGACGGACTGCACCGCGCGGTCCGCGCCGCGCTTCAGCAGCGCCAGGTACTCCACGCCCGCGTGCTCGAACTCGGCTGACCGGAGCGAGTCCCGTCCACGGCCCCGGCCGTCCCGTCAACGGACCGTCCCGCCCATGGACCGTCCCGTCCCTGTGCGACCCACGGGCCGCTCCGGGGTTCGTTCGGGTGCTTTCGCACCCGGACGGGTGCGATCCATTGATCATTTAGTAGGCATCATCACCGGGCCGCACTACGCTGCGCCCATGAGCATGCTCACTCCCCCCGGCATGGGCGGAAAGTACCGCATCACGGGCGACAAGTACCCGCGGATGCGCCGCCCCCGGCGTCGCGGCAAACTGATCCTCGCTGCCACCGCCTCCGTGGTCGCCCTCGGGCTGGCCGGATGGGGCACGATGCAGCTCATCGACGTCTTCACCGGCGGCGACCGGAAGGCCAGCGCCGCCGACCACAAGACGGACTGCCCCACCGCCAGACCGTCCGCACCCGCGAAGGCGCTGCCGAAGCCCGCGAAGATCACCGTCAACGTCTACAACGCGACACCGCGCAGCGGGCTCGCCAAGAAGGCGGCCGAAGAGCTGAAGAAGCGCGGCTTCACCATCGGCAAGGTGGGCAACGCCCCGGCCGCGTACGACAAGAAGGTCCCGGGCCCCGGGGTGCTGCTGGGCGCCCCCTCGGCCACGAACGGCCCGTTCCCGGTCCTCGGCACGCAACTGGTGGGCGCCACGCCGAAGACCGACGCCCGCAGGACGGCGGACGTCGATCTGATTCTCGGTACGAAGTTCAAGACGTTCAACACGCCCCAGTCGGCGGCCGCGGCCCTCGCCGCCCTGACGAAGCCGGCCCCCGCACCGTCGTCCTGCTGACGGCCGCCGGGGCGACCCGGCTGCCGTCAGCACGAACCACTCCGGCCCTAGTCGGCCGTGCCGTACATCCGGTCGCCCGCGTCGCCGAGGCCGGGGACGATGTAGCCGTTCTCGTTGAGCCGCTCGTCGACCGAGGCGGTGACCACGGTCACCGGCGTACCGGCCAGCTCGCGCTCCATCACCTCGACGCCCTCGGGCGCGGCGAGCAGCACGACCGCGGTGACGTCGTCGGCGCCGCGCTTGATCAGCTCCTGGATGGCCGCGACCAGCGTGCCGCCGGTGGCCAGCATCGGGTCCAGGACGTACACCTGGCGGCCCGAGAGGTCCTCCGGCATCCGGGTGGCGTACGTCTCCGCCTGGAGCGTCTCCTCATTGCGGATCATGCCCAGGAAGCCCACCTCGGCGGTCGGCAGCAGCCGCACCATGCCGTCGAGCATGCCGAGGCCGGCCCGCAGGATCGGCACGACCAGCGGCCGCGGGTGCGACAGCTTCACACCGGTCGTCGGTGTGACCGGGGTCTCGATGTCGACCTGTTCGGTGCGCACGTCCCGGGTTGCCTCGTAGGCGAGCAGGGTGACCAGCTCGTCGGCGAGCCGCCGGAAAGTCGGGGAGTCGGTGCGCTTGTCGCGCAGGGTGGTGAGCTTGTGCGCGACCAGTGGGTGGTCGACGACGTGGATCCGCATGGGCTCAACAGTAACCGTGCCTCCCGCACCCGTGCGCTGGCATCAACCGCATGTTCGGGGGGAAGGTGGGGGCATACGGACCCAGCCTTGGGGTGATGAGCCGATGCCGGACGGGGAAAAGCGGAAGCGGGACCGGCAGGACGCGCCGGACCCGCGGGACCGGCAGGACGCACAGGCCCAGCAGGACCCGGAGGAGAGCGACGCGGCACGCCGCAGGCGGCGCGCCCAGTTCCTGCGCGAGCTCCACGAGGCGAAAGCCCTCCGCGACCGGGTGCAGCCCCGCCGCGCCAGGGCGGCCCGGATGCGCCAGGCCATGCGCATGCGCACCTTCCGCTGGTAGCCGGCGACCGTCCTCCGACACCCCCGGCGACGGCACCCGGCATTCCCCGGTGACAGCCCCCGGCACCCCCGGCGACAGCGCCCGGCATCCCCCTGGTGGCGGCGTCCGGCAGAACTGATGGCCGACTCAGCGGCCGAACTCCTCTCGCGAAGCCCTTGTTTCTGCCACGATTCCGATGGGCGGGACCCAGGACAGCCGGACCACCGACTGCCCTCCCGCCGGACCGACACCCCTAAGACCAGTGGGAGAGTCACGGTGTACTTCGCCGCACTGCTCGCGCGCACCGAAGACGGGTGGGAAGCGAGCGACACGGAGCTCGACGATGTGGAGACCCTGTCCGACCTGACGGATCTGGCCCGTGAGGCCTCGGTGGACGAGGACACGGTGCTCGTCTTCATCGAACAGGAGGACGCCTGGTTCGGCGTCGTCCGGGTGGACGGCGAGGACGATCCCCGGATCTTCGTCTCCGACGCCACCGCCGCCGCACGCTCCTCGTACGGGGAGATCCTGCTCACCGACGAACTGCTCGGCCGCGAACCCGGGGCCGAGGACACGATCGCCGCCCTCGAAGAGCTCGTCGGCCTCGACGACCCGGAGGACGGTGACCCGGACACCACCCCCGACAACAACGACACCGACACCGACGACACCGACAACGACGACACCGACAACGACAACGATGACGACGGCTTCGACGCCGACGCCGTACCGGCGGGCCCGCTCGGCGACACCCGGATCCTGGCCGACCTCGGACTCCCCGAGGCGGAACTGCTGATGCTGCGCACGGACGCCATGGTGGAGATCGCGGACGCGCTGGGCGCGGCCGAGGTCCTGGAGACCGTCCGTTAGGGTCCGCGGGTGAGCGAACCACCGCACGACCCCGTGAGAGACCCGTGGCGGGCGCACATGCGCCGCGCCCTGGCCGAGGCCGAGCTGGCGGCGGCGGCCGGCGATGTGCCGGTCGGCGCCGTCGTGCTCGGCCCGGACGGCGCACTGCTCGCCACGGGCCACAACGAACGCGAGGCCACCGGCGACCCGACCGCCCACGCCGAGGTCCTCGCCGTCCGCAGGGCAGCGGCTGCCCTCGGACAGTGGCGCCTGACCGGCTGCACCCTGGTCGTCACCCTGGAGCCCTGCACGATGTGCGCGGGCGCCCTGGTCCAGTCCCGCGTGGACCGGGTCGTCTACGGAGCCCGCGACGAGAAGGCGGGCGCGGCGGGCTCCCTCTGGGACGTCGTACGCGACCGCCGCCTCAACCACCGCCCCGAGGTCATCCACGGCGTCCTGGAGCAGGAGTGCGCGAGCCTCCTGACGTCCTTCTTCCGCACCCCCTGAGAACCGATTTCTGTCCACGGCCCGCCATGGTCTAAGCTCTCTCTCGGTAGCGTGTCCGAGCGGCCGAAGGAGCTCGCCTCGAAAGCGAGTGTGGGGAAACTCACCGAGGGTTCAAATCCCTCCGCTACCGCCATCGACGCCCTCCCGAACTGCGGAAACGCAGCACGGGAGGGCGTTCGCGCGTTACGGGGACGACGAGACCGCCCCATCGGCTGCCGCGTGGACGATGCGCGCCCCGGACCCTTGCACACGACTGTGGCCCCGCACGACGGATGTCGTGTCGGGGCCACGGTTCCCCCGGTTCCTCCGCGCTCAGGTCGGGGGAAGCGGCATCGGGGGGACAAACCGCTTCCCCCGGTGAGAACGGGCCTCCGGCCCTCGTCGCGGTCAGGGGGGTGACCTGCGGCGGGGATCCCACAGTGGGGCCCGTTCCGAGCCCTTCGGATTCCTGCCGTGTCCGCCGGGCTCACCGTCCATCCTGCTCCAGCTCAGTGGCCGTGCGGGCGGGCAAAGGGCCTTGATCGCCGGGTCCTTGGTCCTTAAAGGCTGTGTGAGGGGTCGGACAACCTCCCCGGGAGGCGGTCATTCGTGTGGATAGACTCGCCCGACTGCACAAAGGATCGAACCAGGGGATCGAAGGGGACGCGGGGGCTGATGGTGCAAGCGAAGAAGATAGCTCTCTACGTGGTAGTCGTCTTCGTGGCGTACACGATCATCGCCTCTCCGGAACGGGCGGCCGAGCTCGTCCAGGTAGGGTTCGAGGGCGTTTCGAGTGCCGCACAGAGCGTCGGCGACTTCATGTCCGAGCTCGTGAAGTAGGAGTACACCGTGATCCGCCATCTGGTCCTGTTCAAGCTGAACGACGGCGTCGAGCGGGACGACCCGCGGGTCGTCGCCGGGGTGAAGGCCTTCCAGGAGCTGGAGGGGCAGATCCCCGAGCTCGCGTTCTGGGAGTGCGCCTGGAACATCACCGACCGGCCGATCGCGTACGACTTCGCCATCAACTCCGCGGTCGCCGACCAGGACGCCCTGAAGCGGTACATCGAGCATCCCGCGCATCAGGCCGCCGCCGGGCAGTGGCGCGAGTTCGCCACCTGGGTGATCGCCGACTACCCGTTCTGATCCGGCCCGGCCCGCCATACGGGCCGGACCGTACCGCCACTGAGCCCCTCACCATTGCGGTGAGGGGCTTTTTTGGTGTTTAAACCAAGTTGAACCCAACACGACGCTATACGGTGCTTGCACACAGTGGACATGTCTTGTGATGCTATGACCGCTTTTGACAGATGAGTTGACCGAAGTTGACTGCAAAGGGGTGGCCCCATCGTGCCGGCCAGTACAGCGCCTCAAGTGCCTCCCCAGTCCGTCCAGACCGAGGCGCCCGACAGTACGACGACGCCCGCCAGGACCCGCGGCGCGGACACCCGGGCGCTCACCCAGGTGCTCTTCGGCCAGCTCAAGGACCTGGAGCCGGGAACCCCGGAGCACGGCCGGGTGCGGGCGGCCCTCATCGAGGCGAACCTCCCGCTGGTCCGGTACGCCGCGGCGCGGTTCCGCAGCCGCAACGAGCCGATGGAGGACGTCGTCCAGGTCGGCACGATCGGCCTGATCAACGCCATCGACCGGTTCGACCCCGAACGCGGCGTCCAGTTCCCGACGTTCGCGATGCCGACCGTCGTCGGTGAGATCAAGCGGTACTTCCGGGACAACGTACGGACCGTCCACGTCCCCCGGCGCCTGCACGAGCTGTGGGTCCAGGTCACCGGCGCCACCGAGGACCTGACGACCGCTCACGGCCGCTCGCCCACCACCGCGGAGATCGCCGAGCGGCTGAGGATCTCCGAGGACGAGGTGCTCGCCTGCATCGAGGCCGGCCGCTCCTACCACGCGACATCGCTGGAGGCCGCCCAGGAGGGCGACGGGCTGCCCGGGCTGCTGGACCGGCTCGGCTACGAGGACCCGGCGCTCGCCGGGGTCGAGCACCGCGACCTCGTCCGGCATCTGCTCGTACAGCTGCCCGAGCGCGAACAGCGCATCCTTCTGCTGCGCTACTACAGCAATCTGACGCAGTCCCAGATCAGTGCCGAACTGGGTGTCTCCCAGATGCATGTGTCAAGACTGTTGGCCCGAAGCTTCGCCCGACTTCGATCCGCAAACAGGATCGAGGCCTAACCGGATCGGGTAGAACACCAGAAGTCCCGTTCCCAGCGGCCCGAATGGCCCACACCCCCTGTTAACTGCGCAGACGTCACAAAGACTTGTCGACATGTCACTACAGCGTGTTGCCGACATGTGACATTCTGCGGGAACCGCGTTTGCCGTGGCCTCGCCTCCGGTATTCAGGTGGAGGCTGCGTTCCTCCGATGGTCGCGGCTCGACGCGACCGTCCGCGACCTCAAGGGGGTGGCATGTCCGCAGAACAGGGCAGCTCGAAGGTGCTCACGCTCACGAAGAGCGAACCCGCACCCGTTGTGCTCACCAGCTCGCCGGAAGCCATCGACACCCGCACTCTGTCCCGCTCCCTGTTCCTGCGGCTCGCCGCGCTGGGGCCCGCACCCGGCCCGGATGGAACGGACAGCCCGGAGCGTGCCTACGTACGGGACACACTCATCGAGCTCAACCTCCCGCTGGTGCGGTACGCCGCGGCGCGGTTCCGCAGCCGCAACGAACCGATGGAGGACATCGTCCAGGTCGGCACGATCGGCCTGATCAAGGCGATCGACCGGTTCGACTGCGAGCGGGGCGTGGAGTTCCCGACGTTCGCGATGCCGACCGTCGTCGGGGAGATCAAGCGGTTCTTCCGCGACACCTCGTGGTCGGTGCGCGTCCCGCGCCGGCTCCAGGAGCTGCGGCTCGCGCTGACCAAGACCAGCGACGAGCTCGCGCAGAAGCTCGACCGCTCGCCGACCGTGCCCGAGCTGGCCAAGGCGCTCGGGGTCTCCGAGGAGGACGTGGTCGACGGGCTGGCCGTCGGCAACGCGTACACCGCCTCCTCGCTGGACTCGCCCTCGCCCGAGGACGACGGCGGCGAGGGCTCCCTCGTGGACCGGCTCGGCTACGAGGACTCGGCCCTGGAAGGCGTCGAGTACCGCGAATCGCTCAAGCCGCTGCTGGCCAAGCTCCCGCCGCGCGAGCGCCAGATCATCATGCTGCGGTTCTTCGCCAACATGACCCAGTCCCAGATCGGCGAGGAGGTCGGCATCTCGCAGATGCACGTCTCGCGCCTGCTGACCCGTACGCTCGCCCAGCTCAGGGAAGGACTCATCGCCGACTGACGCCGTGGACTCCCGTACCGGAGCACAAGGGTTCCGATTTGACGGACCGTCAGCCACACTGGCGCGATGCGACGTCAGATGCTCGGCTCGAACGGCCGCCGGGGCACCGTGATCGCCGCCTCGGCGGCTGTGCTGTGTCTGGGTGGCCTACTGGCCGCCTGCGGCGGAGACGCGGCGGACGAGGGCTACGTGGCGCTCGGCGCGGCGGGAACGGACACCGGAAGAACGCCGGGCGGGGCGGTGGCGCCGTCGGGGAAGGTGACGCTGGTCCCGCTGGACCGGGACGGGAAGGGCCGCGACCCGGGTGGTGACCGCGGCCTCGATTCCGGCGCGGGGCGCCGACCCGGTGAGAGCCGTGATCCCGGCAGCGGTGATGGCGGTGGCGGGGGTGGTGATGGCGGCCCGGCCCGTGGTTCCGGGGGCACGGGCGGTGCGACTCCCGGGCCGTCCGGCTCGCCTGCCACACCCGGCAGACCCTCCGCACCCGGCACATCCGGCCCCGGAGGCGGATCCACCGGGCCCGTGACGCCTTCGGCGCCCGGATCCGGCACACCCGCGGGGCCCGCCGTACTGGCGGTGGGCGACCCCGTGCGGGCGGCTGCGGACGAGCGCTGGTGCGAGAAGGTGACCGTGGAGTTCCGGAACACCGGAGGATCACCGGCGCGGGCGGGGACCGTCACCTTCGCCACGCATGTGATCGGCGCGCTGGGGGTCGACTGGGCGACCATCGAGTCGACCGGGCCACTGCCCGCGCCGATCGGCGCGGGAGCGGCGCGGACGGGGACGTACACCGTCTGTGTGGACGCCTGGCGGGTGCCCCTGGGGATGCATGTCGAGACCCGGGACGTGACCGCCGTATTGAAGTGACGGGTGGATGGGGGCGGGGTGCGGTGACCGGCGGCGCCGGTCAGCCGAGCGCGAGCCAGGCGACCGCCGCGAGGGCGACGATCACCACGACGACGGCGGCGATCACCCCGACGCGCGGTCCGGACGAGGTGGCGGCCGGCTGCTGACGGCGCTGCGGCTCGCCCTCGTCGACGAAGGCGCGGAACATCTGGGTGCTGCCGGCCGGGTCGTGGTTGCCCTCGGGGCCCTGCGGGGCGTGGGGGTTATGTGCCATGGGCCAGGACCCTAGCGAACTCGGCGTTGCGGCCCAACCCCCGGGTCGGGGAAGGGCCGAGGCCAGGGCCGGGAGCCGCGGAGGAAGCGGCCGGTACGCCACTGCCGAGCGGGGTCCTGCGCAGTGGGTCGCGAGGGTGTGCCGGGGCGGATCCAGCCACGTACACAGGTCAGTTGTGGGATCCGGCGCGGGCGGCTTGCGGCAACTCGCCTTTTCTGTGCGGCACTTGCGGTGCGCGCCGTCCCCGGGCGGGGCGCGTCCCCATGCCCACCGCGCACACGGAGTGCCCGTTCCTTCACACAGCGGCCCCGTCCGGAGCGTGCCCCGTCCGCCCCGCCTGTGGCATGACACACACCCCGCATCACCCGCACCCCACACGCTGGGGCTTTGACCCGAGCCGTACGTAGCCTTTTGCTTTCCTTTACTTCTGCAAGCCCCTTTTCGTTTGCCTGCAGCAACCAACGGCTTCTATGGTTGCCCTAAGCAACAAGATGAACCGGTGAGATGTCTGGGGGTCCCCATGGCCGCACGGAGTCAGTACGAAGAACTGGCCCGGCAGCTGAGTGCCGTAGGGGCTGTCAAAAGGGGTCTCGCCCGTATCCTGCCCGCCGAATGTCCGGGTGGCTCCGCCGCCGTGCTGGCTCTTCTCAGGCAGCACGGCGAGATGCGGATCACCCGACTGGCCGAGCTGATGGACGTCGACATGTCGGTGACCAGCCGTCATGTCGCCCATGTCGCAGAGCGTGGCTGGATCGAACGGTCCCCGGATCCGGCGGACAAGCGGTCCCGCATCCTGCGGCTGACCCCCGACGGACAGGACGTGCTCGGCGACCTGAACCGGCGGACCACCGAGATGTTCGCCCACAACCTCTCCGACTGGTCGGACGACGATGTCGGCCAGCTCAACGCGCTGTTGGCCCGGCTGCGCGACAGCTTCGTCTGTCGCGCGCCCAGCGGGTGCGGCCCCGGAAAGCACAGCGGCGACTGCCGTTCCCGGCACCCCCACAGTGACAACGCCGCACACACCCGTACACCTGTGTAACAGAAGCAAAGACAAGGACTTAAATGGCTACGACCACACCAACCGGTGTGCGGGGCGGCCACGCCAAGCACGGGGGATCCTCCGATCCCTCGTCCGGCGCGCCGATGACACACCGGCAGATCATGGAAGCGCTGGCCGGGCTCATGCTCGGCATGTTCGTCGCGATCCTGTCGTCGACCGTCGTCTCGAACGCACTGCCCGAGATCATCTCCGACCTCGGCGGCGGCCAGAGCGCCTACACCTGGGTGGTCACGGCCTCGCTGCTGGCGATGACCGCCACCACCCCCCTGTGGGGCAAGCTCTCCGACCTGTTCAGCAAGAAGCTGCTGGTCCAGATAGCCCTGATCATCTACGTCGCTGGCTCGGTCGTCGCCGGTATGTCGACCAGCAGCGGCATGCTGATCGCCTGCCGTGTCGTCCAGGGCATCGGCGTCGGCGGTCTCTCCGCCCTCGCGCAGATCGTGATGGCGGCGATGATCGCCCCGCGTGAGCGCGGTCGCTACAGCGGATACATCGGTGCGGTGTTCGCCGTCGCCACCGTCGGTGGACCGCTGCTCGGCGGTGTCATCACCGACACCAGCTGGATGGGCTGGCGCTGGTGCTTCTACGTCGGCGTCCCGTTCGCCGTCATCGCGCTGATCGTGCTCCAGAAGACGCTGAAGCTCCCGGTCGTGAAGCGTCAGGTCAAGGTCGACTGGTGGGGCGCTTTCTTCATCAGCGCCGCCGTGTCGCTGCTGCTCGTCTGGGTGACCTTCGCGGGTGACAAGTACGACTGGCTGTCCTGGCAGACCGCCGCGATGGTCGTCGGTTCCCTCGCGCTCACCGGGATCTTCGTCGCCGTCGAGAGCAAGGCCAGCGAGCCGATCATCCCGCTGCGCCTCTTCCGTAACCGCACCATCACCCTGGCCTCGCTGGCCTCGCTGTTCGTCGGTATCGCGATGTTCGCGGGCACCGTCTTCTTCAGCCAGTACTTCCAGCTGGCGCGCGGCAAGTCGCCGACGATGTCGGGCGTCATGACGATCCCCATGATCGCGGGTCTGTTCGTCTCCTCGACCGTCTCCGGCCAGATCATCACCAAGACCGGCCGCTGGAAGGCCTGGCTGGTCAGCGGTGGCTTCCTGGTCACCGCCGGGCTCGGGCTGCTGGGCACCATCCGGTACGACACGGAGTACTGGCACATCGCGGTCTTCATGGCCGTCATGGGTCTCGGCATCGGCATGATGATGCAGAACCTGGTGCTCGCCACGCAGAACCAGGTCGCCCCGTCCGACCTCGGTTCGGCCAGCTCCGTCGTGACCTTCTTCCGTTCCCTCGGTGGTGCGATCGGCGTCTCGGCGCTGGGCGCCGTCATGGCGAACCGCGTCACCCACTACGTCAAGGACGGTCTCGCGGAGCTCGGCCCCAAGGGTGCGGCCATGGGCCACGGCGGTACCGGCGGCGGGGGCATCCCCGACCTGGACAAGCTGCCCGCGCCGTTCCGTACGGTCGTGGAGAGCGCCTACGGGCACGGTGTCGGCGATGTCTTCCTGTACGCCGCTCCGGCCGCGCTGATCGCCTTCCTGATCACGATCTTCATCAAGGAGGTCGCCCTGAAGACCAACGCTTCGAGCGAGGCCCCGGCCACGGCCACCGAGGCCCCGGCCACCGAGGCGGTCGAGGCTCCGGCCGCCGTCGCCGACGCGCCGGTCTCCCGGGCGGCCGCCACCGCCACCGCCACGGCCACCTCGGTCGACACCCTGGAGGCCCCGGTCGCCACCCTGCACGGCACGTCCGTGCGCGGTGTGGTGCGCGGCGCCGAGGGCGCGCCCGTCGCACGGGCCGCCGTCACGCTGATCTCGCTGGCCGGGCGGCAGCTGGGGCGCTCCGTCGCCCAGGCCGACGGCAGCTACGGTCTGGACGCGCCGGGCTCCGGCTCCTACGTCCTGATCGCCTCCGCCGACGGCTTCCAGCCGCAGGCGTCCACGGTGGTAGTCGGCGACGAGCCGCTCGTGTACGACATCCTGCTCTCCGGTACGAGCGGACTGGCCGGCGTCGTGCGCGCCGCGGAGACCGCCGCCCCGGTGGACGGCGCCGTGGTCATCGTGACCGATGTGCGCGGCGATGTGCTGGCCACCGGCAAGTCCGGCGAGGCGGGCGAGTTCACCTTCGGTGAGCTGGTCCCCGGTTCGGTGACCGTCGCGGTGAACGCCGCCGGCTTCCGTCCGCTGGCTCTGCCGGTGGAGATCGGCGGCCAGGGCGTCACCCGGGTCGAGGCCGCGCTGCACTCCGGTGCGCTGGTCCAGGGTGTCGTGCGGGCCGGTTCCGCGCGGCGGCCGCTGCCGGACGCCCGGGTCACGCTGGTCGACGCGGCGGGCAATGTGGTCGCCACCTCGACGACCGGGGAGGACGGGGCGTACGCCTTCACCGACCTGGACGCGGGCGAGTACTCGGTCATCGCGACCGGCTACCCGCCGGTGGCGAGCGCGCTGACCGTCGCCGGTCGCGGGGCCGACGGGCACGACATCGAACTCGCTCACCCAGGCGAGTGATCAGCGAGTAATCACAGACCCCTGGCGGGTCGGCGTTTCGAGCGGAGACGCTGTACCGGCCGGTGGAAATGGGCCCCGGTGGCGCGGATGGCAGGCAGGGGACGGCCTGCCGTCCCCGCCCCGGGGCCCGACTCATTGAGTCATTGAGCAAGGAGAGAAAACGGGATGGGACTTCGCGCACAGGTACGAACGCGGGACGGCTGGGCGGTCCAGCACGCCGTCGTGACGGTCACCGACATGACCGGCACGCAGGTGCTGCGGGCCAGTGCCGGCGAGGACGGGGCGGTGCGGACCGAAGCTCCGCTCCAGGCCGGCGCCTACACGGTGATCGTCACGGCGGTCGGGTACGCACCCGCCGCCTCCACCGCCCTCGTCACGGCGAGCGGGCGGGTCGAGGCCGGCACGGTGGTGCTGGCCCGCCAGGGCGGCGTGGAGCTGCCGCCGCCGGGCGCCTGGTCGCTGGACCCGGCGCACTCCTCGGTGGCCGCGGTCGCGCAGCACCTGGGCATCTCCAGCGTGCACGGCCGGTTCACCGAGTTCAGCGGCCGGATCGAGATCTCGGAGGAGATCCACCGGTCCCGGGTCGACGCCGTCATCAGCGCGGCGAGCATCGACACCGGCAACGGCATGCGCGACAAGCACCTGCGGTCGCCCGACTTCCTCGACTCGGACCGCTTCCCCGAGATCACGTACCGCTCCATCGGGATCACCCCCGCCGGCCCCGACCGATGGACCGTCCACGGCCAGCTGTCGATGCGCGGGGTCGAACGCCCGGTCGACCTGAACCTGAGCTACCTCGGGACGGGCCCGGACCCGTGGGGCGGGGTGCGTGCGGCCTTCAGCGCCACGGCGGAGCTGCGCCGCGAGGACTTCGCCATGAACTACAACCAGGTGGTGCAGGCGGGCATCTCGGCGATCGGTACGACGCTGCGGGTGGAGCTCGACATCCAGGCCGTGCAGGGCGAGTCCCTGCCGTCGTAGTCGGGCGTGCGGGGCGAGTCCCGGCCGCTGCGCTCGCCGCGCGGGTTGATTCCCTGCCGTCCTGGTCGGCGTGCGGGATGAATGACTGCCGTCATAGTCTGCGGACATGGCACCCAATATCGCGACGAACATGGCTGTGGAACTCGACGAGTTGCTGGCCTTCGTACGGCCCAGGCACCGGGCGATCCTGCTGACCACCCGGTCCGACGGCCGCCCCCAGGGCTCCCCGCTGACCTGCGGGGTGGACGACGCGGGCCGGATCGTCGTCTCGACGTACCCCGAGCGGGCCAAGACCCGCAACGCGAAGCGGGACGCGCGGGTCAGCGTGATCGTGCTGTCGGACGACTGGAACGGGCCGTGGGTCCAGGTCGACGGGTCGGCCGAGGTGATCGACTCGCCGGAGTCGGTCGAACCGCTCGTCGAGTACTTCCGGAACATCTCGGGTGAGCACCCGGACTGGGACGAGTACCGGGCGGCGATGGTGAAGCAGGGGAAGTCGATCATCCGGATCACTCCGGAGCGGTGGGGGCCGATCGCCACCGGCGGCTTCCCGGCCCGTCTGGCGTCCGACGGCTGACCACGTGGGCAGGACATCAAGAAGAAGGGGCGATGCGGGATCTCACCGATCCCGCATCGCCCCTCGGCTGTCCCGCGTCGCCCCCGGGCCGTCCCGCGCCGTCCCTCAGCGGTCCCGCATCGCCTCGATGCCCGCGATCAGCAGGTCCAGGGCGAAGGCGAAGTCCCGGTCGCGCATCTCCTCGACCGTGTCGCCGCCGCGGGCGTCCATCACTTCCTGCGAGGACTCCATGATGTCGCTGAGATGCGGCTGGTCGCGGATCGTGGCCATCGCCTGCTGGTAGTACTGCTCCTGGCTCAGTCCCGCAGCCGCGCTGCGCTGCGCGAAGTGGCCCTCGACCGTGCCGAATCCGTACACGAACTGGAAGACCGCGGAGAGCGCGCCGGTCTGGTGTTCCAGCGGCAGGCCGGTCGCCCGGATCACGTCCTGGACGGCGTACGACATCAGCATCGCGTGCGGGCCGATGTTGAGGAAGTGCCCGGCGAGCATCGACACCCAGACATGCCGGACGAGCAGTTCCCGGTACTCGGTGGCCAGCCCGCGCAGCCGATCGTGCCAGTGCGCGTCCTCCTTCGGAGGCGTGAACTCGCTGTAGACCGAGTCCAGGGCCAGTTCCAGCAGGTCGTCCTTGGTGTCCACGTACCAGTACAGGGACATCGCGGTGACGTCGAGCTCGGCGGCGAGCCTGCGCATGGAGAACTTGGCGAGCCCCTCGGCGTCCAGCAGCCGGACCGAGGTCGCGGTGATCCTCTCCCGGTCCAGGCCCGCCGCCTGGTCCGGTTTGCGGGTGCGCGACGGTGTCCGCTGATCCAGCCACACGCTGGTCCTGGCGGGGTTCTTCACACGGTCGGCCGCGGACACCATGGCGCACTCTCCTCGTCTTGCCGGCGGGGCGGACCGGCCGCGTCCGCGTGAACCGCGCGCGGAACGGATCCGTTACGGTCCGGCGCGCCCCTCCCCGATGCTATGCCGCCGCGGCGGTGCCGGTGGAGCCCGCACGGGCGGATTCCGTCCGCTCCGCGCGGCGCAGCAGCACGGCGGCGAGCAGGCCGCCGACCAGCACCGCGACCGCTCCGAAGAGCTGGCTGGTCTCCAGCCCCGAGGCGAAGGCGTCGGTGATCCGGGCCCGCTCCCCGGCGTCGGCCGCCGAGGCGAGCGCGGCGGGCAGCGAAGCCGCCCCGACCGCCGCCGGCACCAGCGCCGCGAACCGCGAGTTGAGCACCGCGCCGAGGACGGCGACCCCCAGGCCGTTGCCGAACTCTGCGAGGGTGCCGTTGACCCCGGCGCCCACCCCCGCCTTCTCCGGCGGAATGGCACTCATGATCGCGTTGGCCATGGCGGGCATGGCGAGCGCGATGCCCGCGCCCATCACGACCAGGCCGAGCAGCATGCCGCCGTAGCCGTCGCCGCCGAGCAGCGCGATCGCGGCCAGGCCCGCGGCCAGCAGGCTCATCCCGGACGCGATGGTGACCGGCGTTCCCAGCTTGGGCACGAGCCTGGCGCCCAGTCCGGTGAGGTTGAGCGCGACGACGCTCAGCGCCAGCGGAGCCGTGCGCAGACCGGCCTCCAGCGCCCCGTAACCGAGCACGAACTGGAGCTGCTGGGTGAGCAGGAAGAGCGAGCCGCCCATCCCGAAGGCGACCAGGATCGCGCCCGCGACCGCCCCGATGAACTTCTGGTTCCGGAAGAAGTGCATGTCGAGCATCGGGTACGGGATGTGCAGCTCCCACAGCACGAATCCGGTGAGTACGGCGACCCCGACGAAGGCGGTCAGCAGCACCTGCCCCGACGTCCAGCCGTGTCCCGGGCCGGAGATGATCGCGTACACGACGGATGCCATGCCGATGGTGGAGAGCAGCGCGCCGAACAGGTCGGGGCGCTCGCCGCCGGCGCTCCTGGACTCCGGGACGAGCCGGGCCACGGCGACCAGTCCGATGACCGCGACCGGGATATTGATCAGGAAGATCGCGCCCCACCAGAAGTGGTCGAGCATCACTCCGCCGATCAGCGGTCCGACGGCGAAGCCGAGCGAGCTGACGGTCGACCAGATGCCGATCGCCTTGACGCGCTCGGTCTCGTCGAAGATCTGCACGACGACGGCGAGCGTCGTGGTCATCAGCAGCGCGCCGCCGATGCCCATGCCCGCGCGGGCGGCGATCAGCTGTACGGACGTCTGGGCCAGCCCGGCCACCAGCGAGCCGATGCCGAACAGGGCGAGCCCGGCGATCAGCATCTTCTTGCGGCCGTAGCGGTCGGCGGAGCTGCCGGCCGTGAGCAGCAGGCCCGACTGGACCAGCGAATAGGCGTTGATCATCCACTGCACATCGGCGGTGGAGGCGTCCAGCTCCCGGGTGAGGGAGGGGATCGCGACGTTGAGAACGGTGTTGTCGAGCAGCACGGTGAGCTGTGCCAGACAGATGACGCCGAGGATCAGCCAGCGTTGCGGATGGCTCGGCGACGAGAGGTGGTTCTGCTCGGCGGCGGTCGCCGTCATACGGACTCCTGATCCCTTATGCGGTGTACGAGTAGCAAGTGCTGTACACCGTATAGCTGACCCTATACGGTGTACAGCACAATTTCGCTTTCCACTCGTACGGCCGTGGCGCGGCCGCGATACGGTGCTCGCCGCTGATCCGACAAGGGCTGGAGTGGTATGACACTGCGTCGCCGTACGGTGGAAGTGCTGGTCGCGGCAGGGCTGTTGGGGGGCGTCCTCGTGCCGCCCGCGACGGCGGCGGGCCAGGGGCACGGGCAGTCGGTGCCGCTGCGGGTGGCCACGTACAACATCCATGCGGGCGCCGGCATGGACAACGTCTTCGATCTCGACCGGCAGGCCGCCGAGCTGCGCTCGCTGGACGCCGATGTGATCGGACTCCAGGAGGTCGACGTCCATTGGGGCGATCGCAGTCAGTGGCGCGACCTGGCGGGCGAGCTGGCCGAACGGCTGGGCATGGCGGTGTCGTTCGCCCCGATCTACCGCCTCGATCCCGCGGCGCCGGGTGCGCCGATGCGGGAGTTCGGCGTCGCGGTGCTGTCCCGGTACCCGATCGTGAGCGCCGAGAACCACGACATCACCCGGCTCTCCACCCAGGACCCGAACCCGGTCCCGGCCCCCTCGCCCGGCTTCGGTGAGGTGGTGCTGCGGGTGAAGGGGCTGCCCGTGCACGTGTACGCGACGCACCTCGACTACCGCGGCGACCCGTCCGTCCGGATCGCCCAGGTGGCCGACACCCGCCGGATCATGGCCGAGGACCGGGCGGCGGAACGGAAGCCGGTGCGGCAGATCCTGCTCGGCGACCTCAACGCGGCACCGGCGGCGCCGGAGCTCGCCCCGCTGTGGCAGGAGCTCACGGACGTGGAGCCCGGCGGTCCCACGTACCCGGCACAGGATCCGGTGCAGCGGATCGACTACGTGGCGGTGTCGAAGGACACGGTGCGGGTACGCGACGCGGCGGTGGCCGAGACGCTTGCCTCGGACCACCGCCCCGTCGTCGCCGACCTGTCGCTGCGGCGCTGAGCCTCAGCTGTTCTCCTTCGGCCGGGTCAGGTCGTAGAAGGTGGCGCTGCCGGCCGTGACCTCCTTGAAGTTCTCCTCCACCCAGGAGGAGATCTGCGAGGAGGTGCCGTTGCCGCCGCCTCCCCCGCCCATGCCGCCCGCGATGAAGTAGTGGATCCTCCCGTCCTCGACGTACTGCTTGAACTGGGCGAGCGTCGGGGACGGGTCGCTCCCGTTGAAGCCGCCGATCGCCATCACGGGTTCGCCGGTGGCGAGTTGGTAGCCGGCGGCGTTCTGCGAGCCGATGGCCGCGGCGGCCCAGATGTAGTCCCCGGCGTTCTCCTCCAGGAGCTTCTTGGCCTCGGTGCCGACGGACGCGCCGTTGAGCAGCCCGCCCATGCCGCCACCCTGCTCGCCGCCGCCCCCGAAGCCTTCGCCCATGCCGGGCATGGCGGGCATGGCACCGGGCTGCTGCCCGTTCTGCGAGGTGCCGGGGCCGCCCTGCATCCGGCCCTGGCCGGGCATGGCACCGGTCGTGGGCTGCCCCATGCCGCCGCCCTGCTGATTGCCTTGCTGATTGCCCTGCTGGCTCGCCTGCCCCGGGGGCCGCATCCCGCCGCCGCGTCCGCCCCCGCCCATGCCGCCGGGGCCGCCCATGCCGCCGCCCGACGGGCCGGCCGTGACGATCGAGCCCTGGTGCCCGGTGTTCAGCGTGCTCACGGCGTACGCGGTCGGCCCGGCCAGCGACGCGGCGAAGCCCAGCCCCACGGCGACGAGCGCCAGCCGCCGCCCCGTCCGCGACACGAGCAGCAGCCCCAGCGCACCGGCGATCCCGGCGACGAGCACGGCCGTGCGCAGCCACGGCAGGTAGTCCGGGGTCCGCCCCAGCAGCACGTACGCCCAGTACGCCGTCACGGCGACCGTTCCGCCGAGCACGGCACCCGCCCACCAGCGGGACCGCTCCTCCCACAGGACCGTGGCGCCCATGCCGATCAGCGCCGCGAGGTACGGGGCGAGGGCCACCGTGTAGTACTGGTGGAAGATGCCGGCCATGAAGCTGAAGACGACCGCCGTCATCAGCAGCGAGCCGCCCCAGGCGAGGAACGCCGCACGGGCCGTGTCGGTCCGCTTCGCCCGCCAGGTCAGCCAGACGCCCGCGACCAGCAGGATCAGCGCGGCGGGCAGCAGCCAGGAGATCTGGCCGCCGATCTCGGAGTTGAACATCCGGCCGATACCGGTCTCGCCCCACCGGCCGCCGGACCCGCCGCCCGGACCGCCACCGCCGCCGACGCTGCCGGTCTCGTCGCCGTTGATCCGGCCCAGGCCGTTGTAGCCGAAGGTCAGTTCGAGGAAGGAGTTGTTCTGCGAGCCGCCGATGTACGGGCGGGACGAGGCGGGCCACAGTTCGACGATCGCGACCCACCAGCCGCCCGCGACGACCATCACGAGGGCCGAGAGCCCGAGCTGGCCGAGCCGCTTGCGTACGGAGACGGGCGCGAACACCGCGTACAGCACGGCCAGCGGCGGCAGGATCAAGAACGCCTGCAGGGTCTTCGTCAGGAACGCGAACCCGACCGCCACCCCCGCCCACACCAGCCACTTGGTGCGGCCGCGCTCCATCGCGCGCAGCACGCAGTAGACCGTGACGGTCATCAGCAGCGCCAGCAGCGCGTCCGGGTTGTTGAAGCGGAACATCAGCGCGGTCACCGGCGTGAGCGCGAGGACCACCATGGCGATGAGCCCGGCCACGGCGTTGAAACGGCGGCGTACGCCCGCGTACAGCACCCCGGCCGTGGCCACCCCCATCAGCACCTGCGGGAGCAGGATCGCCCAGGAGTTGAGGCCGAGGACCCGCACCGACAGGGCCATCGGCCAGAGGGCGGCCGGGGGCTTGTCGACGGTGATGGCGTTGGCCGCGTCCAGCGAACCGAAGAAGAAGGCCTTCCAGCTCCGGCTGCCCGCCTGCGCGGCGGCGGAGTAGAAGGAGTTGGCGTAGCCGGAGGCGCTGAGGTTCCACAGATACGCGCCCGCGATGACCAGCAGCAGCGCGAGAAAGGCCGGCCGCGCCCAGCGCGGGTCCTCGGGCCTGCCCCGCCGGACGCGGTGCGCCAGGGGCCTGTTCGGGCGGCCGTGGGCCGGTGCGGCGGACGGCGCGGGCGCCTGCGCGCCCGGCGGGGCCGGAAGGCGGTCGGGATGCAGCGTGGTCATCGGACGTTCCCCAGTTCGTGGTGAGTGTCATCGCCGGGCCCGGCGGCAGGGGCCGCGGAGGCGGCCCCTGCCGCCGGATGGCCCTCCACTGCGGTGGCGGCCCGTTCCGGGAAGACCCAGGCGCGGAAGAGCAGGAACCGCAGCACCGTCGCCGCGAGGTTGGCCGCGATCAGCACGGCGAGTTCCGTACCGTGCGACGGGGATCCGGAGGCCGCCCCCAGTGCGGCCAGCGATCCGCTGGTCAGCGCGAGGCCGATGGCGAAGACGACCAGGCCCTGCGCCTGGTGGCGTACGGCCCCGCCCCTGCCCCGTACGCCGAAGGTGAGCCTCCGGTTGGCCGCCGTATTGGCGACGGCCGACAGCAGCAGCGCGCCGCCGTTGGCGAACTGCGGGCCGACGCCCAGCCGGAACAGCGAGTACAGGGCGAGGTAGACGAGCGTGGAGAGCGCGCCGACGATGCAGAACCCGACGAGCTGCCGGGCCAGTCCACCCGGCACCCCGCTCAGCGCACGGTCGCGCGGATCGTCCCCGAAGGGCCGGGCCAGCCGGTCCAGCGGCAGCGCGCCGACCGCCAGCGCCCGCCCCACCCGCCACACGCCCTTCAGGTCCTCGGTCGCCGTCCGGACGATGTGGACGGTGGAGTCGGGGTCGTCGACCCAGTCGACCGGCACCTCGTGGATGCGCAGCCCGGCGCGTTCGGCGAGCACCAGCAGCTCGGTGTCGAAGAACCACCCCGAGTCCTCCACCATCGGCAGCAGCCGCTCCGCGACATCGCGCCGGATGGCCTTGAACCCGCACTGCGCGTCGCTGAACCGGGCGGCCAGCGACGAGCGGAGGATGAGGTTGTAGGCGCGCGAGATGAACTCCCGCTTCGATCCGCGCACCACCCGCGAACTACGGGCAAGCCGGGAGCCGATGGCCAGGTCGGAGTGGCCCGAGATCAGCGGCGCGACCAGCGGCAGCAGCGCGTTGAGGTCGGTGGACAGATCGACGTCCATGTAGGCCAGGACCGGGGCGTCCGAGCCGGACCAGACGGTGCGCAGCGCCCGCCCCCGGCCCTTCTCCTCCAGCCGGTACGACCGCACCCGGGGCAGCGCCGCCGCGAGCCGGGCCGCCACCTGCGGTGTCCGGTCGGTGCTGGCGTTGTCCGCGACGGTGATCCGGAAGCTGTACGGGAAGGTGCGTGCCAGATGGTCGTGCAGGCGCAGTACGCACGGTTCGAGGTCCTTCTCCTCGTTGTGGACGGGTACCACCACATCGAGTACGGGTGCGCCCGCCGCATCGACCGCTCCGGCGAGGAGGTGGTCCCGGGTCGGCAGAGTGCCCCGGGGAGTGTCGGTTCGCATGGGACCGACACTCACCAACGCCGCTGTCACGACGGTGTGCTGAGCCTGTCCCCCCGCTGTGAGTACGGACCGGCTGCGGGTTTCACAGGTTCTGCGGGCAGGTGGACGGCGAACACCGTGCGTCCCGGCACCGAGTCCACCTCGGCCCGCCCGCCGTGCGCGGCGACCACGGCCTGCACGATGGCGAGCCCGAGGCCGGTGGAGCCCGCGCTGCGGGAGCGCGAGGCGTCACCGCGCGCGAACCGCTCGAAGACGTGCGGCAGCAGCTCGGGCGGAATGCCGGGCCCGTCGTCCTCGACCTCCAGCGTCACCCACGGCCGCCCGGCCGCGCCCCGCACCCGGACCGCGACGGTCGTGCCGGGCGGGGTGTGGGTACGGGCGTTCGCCAGCAGGTTGACCAGCACCTGATGGAGCCGGGTCGGATCGCCGTGCACGGTCGCGGGCTCGTCCGGCAGTTCCAGGCGCCAGTGGTGGCCGCTCTCCCCGGCGGCGCGGGCATCGCTCACCGCGTCGACGACGACGGGCGAGAGGTCGGTGCTCTCCAGGCCGAGCGGGCGTCCGGCGTCCAGCCGGGCGAGCAGCAGCAGATCCTCCACCATGCCCGTCATCCGCTCCGCCTCGGACTCGATCCGCCCCAGGGCGTGCCGGGTGTCGGGGCCGGTCTCCTCGCGGCCGCGCCGGGTCAGTTCGGCGTAGCCGCGGATCGAGGCGAGCGGGGTGCGCAGCTCGTGGCTGGCGTCCGCGACGAACTGGCGTACCCGTGTCTCGCTCTCCTGCCGGGCCTCCAGCGCCGAACCGACGTGGCCCAGCATCCGGTTGAGGGCCGCGCCCACCTGGCCGACCTCGGTACGCGGATCGGCCTGGGCCTGCGGGACCCGCTCCAGGAGGGCCACCTCGCCGCTGTGCAACGGGAGTTCGGAGACCAGGGTCGCGGTCGCGGCGACCCGGCGCAGCGGACGCAGCGCGACGCCGACGATGGTGGCGCCCGCGAGCCCGGCCGCGATCAGGCCGGCGCCGGTGACGCAGACCTCGACGACGATCAGGGCGGTGAGCGCCGAGCCCACCTCGTCGGCGGGGATGCCGACGAGGACGGTCGTCCCGTGCGGGTCCGTGACCGCCTCCACCCGGCTGGCGCCGAGCCCCGGCAGGTCGACGGTGCGCGGGTCCTGTCCGACGGAGATGTCCGCCGCCGCCAGCGCCCTGCTCTGGGCCGCGGTCATCGGCTGCCCGACGTCCTCGGCCCCGGACCCCGGGGTGGTGGTCTCCACGACCACCCGCGACGAAGTGACCACGCCGTCCGCCACCACGGCGCCGAAGACGCCGACGGGCAGCCCGCGCGCGTCCACGAAGGCCAGCGGGTCGCGGCTCTGCGGCACACCGCCGCCGGGCATGGGGCCCCCGCCGGGCGGTTTCGCGGCCCGCACGGCGATGGCGTCCAGCTGGTCGTCGAGCTTGCCGTACATGTAGCTGTGGAAGGCGATGGTGGTGACCGTCCCGATGACCGCGGCGACGACCGCGATCAGCGTGACCGCCGAGACCACCAGCCGGGTCCGCAGCGTCCACGGCCCCCGCCACCTGCGGGGGTGCCTACTCACCGGGCCTGATGAGGTACCCCGCCCCGCGCCGGGTGTGGATCATCGATGACCGTCCCGCGTCGATCTTCTTGCGCAGGTACGAGATGTAGAGCTCGACGACGTTCGCCTGCCCGCCGAAGTCGTAGTTCCAGACCCGGTCGAGGATCTGCGCCTTGCTCAGCACCCGTCGCGGATTGCGCATCAGGAAGCGCAGCAGCTCGAACTCGGTCGCGGTGAGATGGATGGATATCCCGCCCCGGCTGACCTCGTGGCTGTCCTCGTCGAGCATCAGATCGCCGACGACGAGCGTCGACTCGCTGCGCACCGCCGCCGTCCCCGAACGCCGGATCAGCCCGCGCAGCCGCGCCACGACCTCCTCCAGGCTGAACGGCTTGGTGACGTAGTCGTCGCCGCCCGCCGTGAGACCGGCGATCCGGTCCTCCACCGCGTCGCGCGCGGTCAGGAACAGCACGGGGACCTCGGCGAGCTCCCGTCGCAGCCGGCCGAGCACGGCGAAGCCGTCCGTGTCGGGCAGCATCACGTCGAGGATCACCGCGTCGGGCCGGAAGTCGCGCGCCATCCGGACGGCCCCGGCACCGTCCCCGGCGCTGCGCACCTCCCAGCCCTCGTAACGCAGGGCCATGGACAGCAGCTCGGCAAGCGGAGCCTCGTCGTCCACCACCAGCACACGGACCGGGGTGCGGTCCGCCCTGAGCAGTTCCGTGCGCCCCTGGGGCGAGGTCGTCGTCGTCATGCCCCAAACCCTGTGGGTCTCCTCTGAAAGGGCTCTTACCCGAATCTGTGAATTCCCTGAGAAAGCGGCAGCGCCGCCGCCGGGCCGTCAGCCGACCCCGAACAAGGCGCTCGCGTTCCCGTGACAGACCGCCCGAAGCCAGTCGTCCCCCAGCTCCAGCCGTTCCAGCGCGTGCAGTTGATGGGCGTACGGGTACGGGATGTTCGGGAAGTCCGTGCCCAGCAGGATCCGGTCCCCGAGCGCGGCGAGCCGCCCCCGCTCAGTGGGCGGGAACGGGCTGAAGTCCTCCGTGAAGTCCGTGAACGCCATCGTCGTGTCGAGCCGCACCTGCGGGTACGTCTCCGCCAGCGCCAGGAACTCCTCGTACTCCGGCATCCCCATGTGCGCCACGATCAACGGCAGCCGCGGATGCCGGGCGAGCAGCCGGCCGACCGGCTCCGGGCCGGTGTGCTTGCCGGGCGCCGGCCCCGAACCGCAGTGCATCACCACCGGGATCCCGGCCTCCGCGAGCAGCCCCCAGACCGGATCGAGCAGCGGGTCGTTGGCGTCGTACGCGCCGACCTGGAGGTGCGACTTGAAGATCCGCGCCCCCGCCTCGACGGCCTCGCGCACATACCGCTCCACGCCCTCCTCCGGGTAGAAGGTCGCGGTGTGCAGGCAGTCCGGCACCCGGCGGGCGAAGTCGGCCGCCCAGCCGTTCAGCCAGGCGGCCATCCCCGGCTTGTGCGGGTAGAGCATCGAGGTGAACCGGAGCACGCCGAACGAACGCAGCAGCGCGAGGCGTTCGTCCTCGTCACGGCGGTACTCGATCGGCCACTCCATCCCGGTCAGCGGCCCCGCCGAGTCGAAGTACGCCCAGACCTTGGCCAGCACCCGCTCCGGCATGAAATGCGTATGGACATCGATGATCCCGGGCAGCCCCAGCCGCTCCCGGAACCGCACGACGTCGTCGGCGTCACCACTCATCCCGCGCCCCTCCCACCGTTCCCAACCGCCTGTAACGGTCCATTCCTCACCGTCCGGACCCGACCGGTCCGACGATCTCAGAACAGCCCGCCCTGCACGCCACTGCCCCCGATGTCCGCCACCGGCACCCCCACCCCGGCCCGCGGGTCCGCCGCCACCAGCTCCCACCCGGTCATCAGCCGGGTGTCCAGCACCACGACCCCGTCCGTCGCCGTCACCAGATGCAGATCGGGCCCGGCCGCCGCCACCAGCCGCCCCGCGACCACGCCCCCGGCCACCAACTCGGTGACGGCCCACGCCACCTCCACCACACCGTCGAGCCCGAACAGCCCGGCGTGGTCGACGGCCTCGAACGGCAGCCGCGCCAGCGAATCCGGCCACCCGGCCCCCTCCAGCGCCACGGCCCGCCCGTAGAGCTCCGCCACCTCGGCACGGCGCTCCGCCGCCCCCGGCAGCTCCCCGCGCACGGCCCGCTTCCTCGCGTACGGAATCCGGTCCGGCACCCCGAGCGCCGACCGCAGCACCTCCTCGGTCCGCCGGCACGCCATCAACGGCCCCCGCCCCAGCCAGCTGAACACCACGGCCCCCTGCTCGCGCAGCCGCGCCGCCTCCCGCTGCTCGGCGGTGATCCCGACCTTCACCGTCCCCGGCCCGAACCAGGCGAGATAAACGCGGTACGTCCTCGGGTCATCGGCGATCGTGTCGGCGGCCACCGAATGCGCCCGGTCCAGCCGCGCGCACTCCGGGCACCGCGCCCCCGTGCTCCGCCCCGACACCACGGCCCCCACCGGACACGCGTTCCCGCGCGCCCCGACGCACCGCCGCTCCCCCTCGGCGCGGAACCCGAACTCCGTCCCGTACGCCTGCGCACTCCCCCGTACGGCCCCGCCCCGCCGCCAGCCCAGCACGGGCGGCCCCTGCGCGTCCGGCCACCGCAGCCCGGTGCACTGCCACGCCACAGCCATGAACGACTCCCGAAAAGACATTGAGCGACGTCAGGCGACGTTAATGGACAGCCGCGGCAGCCTCGCGCCGGGACGGAAAAACCGGAGGTCGCCGCAGCGCCGCGCCAAGTATTCTGATCAACTGCTTTTGAAACATGACCGGTTGGAGAATCCACGTGTCCGACTCCGGCGACACCCGCACCACCGGCGACCCGGCCGGAAGGACCGATCGCAGCCACCGAACGGTGATCATCGCGGCTGTCATCACCGGCTCGGCCACCGTCATCGCCGCCGTGATCGCGACCACGGTGGCGGGCGACCACTCCCCGAAGGCACCCGCCGCCATCACGGCGCCCCCGGCCTCGCAGCACGCCTCGGCCACCCCGCGCCCCGTGCAGAGCCTTCCGTCCACACCACCGCCCCCGGCCCCTTCCCCCACGGCCGCCCGCATCATGGCCGCACCGGACTCGGCCGCCATAGGAGCCACCGTCACGATCACGGGCTCCGGTTTCACGGCCGAGGAACAGGTGCGCATCACGTTCAACGGAACGTACGGCTCCACACTCGACCTCCGCGACGTCACGGCCGGACCGGACGGCGGCTTCGCCGCAGAGGTCACGGTCCCGGAGGACAGCGTCGATTCGGACCAGCAGCAGTCGTTCGAAGTCCGCGGCCTGGACAGCGACGAGCGCGCCGACACCCCCTTCCACATCACGGGCTGAGCCGTGTCCGGAAAGTCCCACTCCGTCCGCGCGTGGGGCGTACCGAAGTCACGCCCCACGTAACCTCTTACTGTGTCCTCCCGCCTGCATCGCGTCGCCGTCCTCGTACTCGAAGGCGCGAAGCCGCTCGATGTCGGAATTCCCGCGCAGGTCTTCACGACCCGCGCGAGCATGCCGTACGAGGTGCGGGTGTGCGGGGCGACACCCGGTCCCGTGGCCGGCGGCGAAGGTCTCGCGTACTACGTCGCCCACGGCCTCGACGCGCTCGCGTGGGCCGACATCGTCTTCGTCCCCGGCTACCGGTACCCGGACCGCGAAGACCCGCCGCAGGCCGTCGTCGACGCACTGATCGCCGCCCACGACCGGGGCGCGCGGCTCGCCGCCATCTCGACGGGCGCCTTCGCGCTCGCCGCCACGGGCCTGCTCGACGGCAGGCGCGCCACGACGCACTGGCACTACACGCGGGCGCTCATGGCCAGGCATCCGCTCGTCCAGGTCGACGAGAACGTGCTGTTCGTCGACGAGGGCAGCGTGCTCACCTCGGCCGGCGCCGCCTC
Source organism: Streptomyces sp. NBC_00376 (assembly GCF_036077095.1). Lineage (NCBI taxonomy): Bacteria > Bacillati > Actinomycetota > Actinomycetes > Kitasatosporales > Streptomycetaceae > Streptomyces > Streptomyces sp. NBC_00376. The sequence goes on from NZ_CP107960.1 coordinate 4,288,169, forward strand.
CGGCATCGACCTGTGCCTGCACATCCTGCGCGGCGACCTCGGAGTGGCCGCGTCCAACCACGCGGCCCGGCGTCTGGTCGCCGCCCCCTACCGCAGCGGCGGCCAGGCCCAGTACGTGCCGCGCAGCGTCCCCGAGCCACTCGGCGAGCGGTTCGCCGCCACCCGAGAGTGGGCGCTGCACCGGCTCGGCGAGCCCCTCACCCTGGACACACTGGCGCGGCAGGCCGAGGTCTCGCCGCGCACGTTCTCCCGGCGCTTCGTCGAGGAGACCGGCTACACGCCGATGCAGTGGGTGATGCGCGCCCGCATCGACCTGGCCCGCGAGCTGCTGGAGCGCTCGCAGCGCAGCGTCGAACAGATCGCCGCCGACGTCGGGCTCGGCACCGGCGCGAACCTGCGCCTGCACTTCCAGCGCATCCTCGGCACCACACCGAGCGAGTACCGGCGCACCTTCACCCGGGGCGAGTGACCCGCCCGGCACCGCATGGCGGGATCCTTTTGAACCATGGCGATCCCGCCACTGTCAGCGGCGCGCGCCTCGGGCGAGCCTGGTGGCGAAGGAAAGGGACATCACTCATGACTCGCATCGCCATCAACGGATTCGGCCGCATCGGACGCAATGTGCTGCGCGCACTCCTGGAGCGCGACAGCGCCCTCGAGATCGTCGCCGTCAACGACCTGACGGAGCCCGCCACTCTCGCCCGGCTGCTCGCCTACGACAGCACGTCCGGCCGGCTCGGACGCCCGGTGTCCGTCGACGGGGACGTACTCGTCGTGGACGGCCACCGGATCAAGGTGCTGGCCGAGCGCGAACCGGCGCAGCTGCCGTGGGCCGAACTCGGCGTCGACATCGTCCTGGAGGCCACCGGCCGCTTCACCTCGGCCAAGGCCGCCCGCGCCCACCTCGACGCGGGTGCGAAGAAGGTGCTCGTCAGCGCGCCGTCGGACGGCGCCGACGTCACGCTCGCGTTCGGGGTCAACACCGACGCCTACGACCCGGCCGTGCACACGATCGTCTCGAACGCCTCCTGCACCACCAACGCGCTCGCGCCGCTGGCCGCGGTCCTCGACGAACTCGCCGGTATCGAGCACGGGTTCATGACGACGGTGCACGCCTACACGCAGGAGCAGAACCTGCAGGACGGTCCGCACCGCGACGCCCGTCGCGCGCGGGCCGCCGGCGTCAACATCGTGCCGACCACGACCGGCGCCGCCAAGGCGATCGGCCTGGTCCTGCCGAACCTCGAAGGCAAGCTGTCGGGCGACTCGATCCGCGTACCGGTGCCGGTGGGCTCGATCGTCGAACTCAACACGACCGTCGCCCGCGACGTGACGCGCGACGACGTGCTGGCGGCATACCGCACCGCGGCAGAGGGGCCGCTCGCCGGCGTCCTGGAGTACTCGGACGACCCGCTCGTGTCGTCCGACATCACGGGCAACCCCGCCTCGTCGATCTTCGACTCGGCCCTCACCCGCGTCGAAGGCCGCCACATCAAGGTGGTCGCCTGGTACGACAACGAGTGGGGCTTCTCGAACCGCGTCATCGACACGCTGGAACTCCTCGCCACCCGCTGACCGGACGCCGGGGCGGCACGGCTCGTTGCCGTGCCGCCCCGGCCGGCCGCTGCTGTACGGACAACACGGATAACGCCGAAGGCCCTCAGGATTTCTCCTGAGGGCCTTCGGCTTGCTGTGCACTCGGCAGGATTCGAACCTGCAACCTTCTGATCCGTAGTCAGATGCTCTATCCGTTAAGCTACGAGTGCTTGTGCTTCCCGGTTTTTTTCTCCCCGGTCGGCGTTGCGAGAACAACATTACATGACCTGCGCCGTGACGCGAAATCCTTTAGCTCCACCAGTCCTGACCTGCGGAAATGCCCTGCGCGACGGTGTCGCGCAGGTACTGCCGGGGCTGTTCGGGGCGGCACCGGCGGAGCGTCCAGGTCCGGATACGACGAAGCCGGGTGCAGCCGAAGCCCGGATACGACCGAAGCCCCGTGCCAATGGCACGGGGCTTCGGTGATGAAGCGGAGGCGGAGGGATTTGAACCCTCGATGGGCTTTAAGACCCAAACCGCATTAGCAGTGCGGCGCCATAGACCGGACTAGGCGACGCCTCCAGCACACCCCGCGCGAGCGCGAGTGGTGCGTGCAGATGATGACACAGTTGAGCGGTGCGTCACCAATCGATGCCTACGGTACTAGGCAGTCGGCCGCGAGGGCAAAGCGTCTGCGGTTGCGCAACGCCGTGGCGTGCGGAGCGTTAGTGAAGACGGAGGCATCACCTCCCGTCCTTCCGTCCGTTCCACCGGCACTTCCGCCGCAGTGCACGAGCACAGGAGCCCGCAATGTTGCGCCGCCTCGCCCTCACCGCCCTCGTCTCCCTCGCCGCACTGTCCGCCGTCGCGCCGGCCGCGACCGCGGACAGCGGCACCCTTCCGCTGCCGCTGCCCCGGCCGCTGCCCCTGCCCGTGCTCCAGGGCGAAGCCCCTGCCCGGCTGACGATCACCGTCTCGGGCGCGGGGAACGCCGCCGCCGACGGGACCTTCGAGCTTCGGTGCGCGCCGGCGGGCGGCAGCCACCCGGTGGCGGAGCAGGCCTGCGGCCGGCTGGACGAGCTGGCGGGCGAGGGGAAGGACCCGTTCGCCCCGGTGCCCGGGGACGCGCTGTGCACCCTGCAGCACGGGGGTCCGGCCACCGCCCGGATCACCGGGACCTGGCAGGGGCGGCGCATCGGCACGGTCTTCAGCCGGACCGACGGCTGCGAGATCTCCCGCTGGAACACCCTCGGACCGGTGCTCCCGAACGTCGGCTGACCGGCCCGGCCCGGACGGAGTCGTACACCGTATGCACAGAACCTTGGTGAGAGCTCCCCCTCATCCGCAGCCCCTCGCCCCTCCGCTGCCTTTAGACTCCTCCAGTGACAGCCCGCGGCCCGAGGGGCAAGATGGGGCCCGCTGTCGGCAAGGTGCGGTAACCAGGGAGGAAGCGTCGTCGTGAGCAGCAGGCCATCCCGAGGCGCTGCTCGCCTCGCAGCCATACTCGATGCACTCCCCGACGGGCTGCTGCTCGTCAACTGCAACGGCACGGTCGTCAACGCCAACACCATCGCGCTCGAAATGTTCGAGACGCCGGGCACCGCGCTCGTCGGGCGCGGGCTCCTGGACCTGCTGCCCGAGTTCGACTCCAAGCTGATCCCGGGGTCGATGCGCCGCGCCGACGCCGCCGACGACCGCAGCCGCACGAAGCCGACCCGGATGACCGCCCGGCGGACCGACGGCACCGAGTACCCGGTCGAGGTCACCAGCGCCAGCCTGGAGGACGGGCAGGCCGCGTACAACGACTTCCAGAGCACCTACAGCGGCAGTTACACGGGAGACGAGCTGCTGATGCTCGTCGTGCGGGACCTGTCGGGCACCGTCGACACCGAGGCCGAACTGGCCCGTTCGCAGCGGCAGACGGAGATGATCCTGCGGGCCGCGGCCGAGGGCGTCGTCGGTACGGACACCGACGGTCGGGTCGTCCTGGTCAACCCCGCCGCCGCGCAGATCCTCGGCTTCCGCGCCAGCGACCTGGGCGGCCAGGAGCTGCATCCGCTGATCCTGCACTCGCGGGCGGAGGGCGAGCCGTTCCCGTACGAGGAGTCGCCGCTCGCCGACACCCTCAGGTCCGGGCGCAAGCACCGGGTGCGCGGGCAGGTCCTGTGGTCCAAGAGCGGCGCGCAGGTGCCGGTCGACCTGACCACCGCGCCGGTCCGGGACGGTGACCAGCTGGTCGGCGCCGTCATGACGTTCACCGACCGCAGGCCGTACGAGGAGCTCGGCGAGCAGCACCGGGCCGAGCTAGCCGAACTGACCGGCAGCCACACCGCCGAGGTCGCCGAGCTGACGGAGCGGCACAGCACGGAGCTTGCCGACCGGACCGAGCGGTACGCGGCCGAGCTGGAGGCGCAGGCCGATCTGCTGGCGGCGCTGACCGCCCGGCACACCCAGCTCACCGCCGTGCTCGGCGAATCGCTGCGCGGCCCGCTGGAGGAGCTGCGCGGCGAACTCTCGACGCTCGCCGCCGACCCGGCAGGGCAGCTGTGGCCCGAGGCCAACCAGATCCTGCACCACCTGGCGGCGGGCTACGCCCGGATGACCACCCTCGTCGACAACGTCCTCGGCTACCAGCTCCTGGACGCCGGCGCCGAGAAGCTGGCCAAGACGAACGTGCTGCTCGACTCGGTCGTGACGGCCGGCATCGACGCGGCCGTCGAGCTGATCGGTCCTGGGCGCGCCCAGTTCGCCGTGCACGCGCCGCCGATCGAGGCCGAGGTGGACGCGGCCCGGCTGGTGACCGCGCTGGCCCATCTGGTCGCGGATGTCGCCGGGGTCGACTCGACCGGCAAGACCCGGGTGGTGCCGGGCGGCGGGTACGTCGACTCGACGGTCGTCGTCGCGGCGGCGCAGCGCGGTGAGGTCGTACGGATCGAGGTGCGCGGACCGTTCGCCGGGGGAGACCCGGTGCACGAGCCGATCGTGCGCGGGATCGTGCGGGCGCACGGCGGTGTGCTCCAGACGCACGAGGTGCCGGGGATGAGCGGCAGCGCGTATGTGCTCGAAGTGCCGTTGGGCGCCGGTTCGGGGACGGTGACGGCGCCCGCGTCCGAGCCGGAGCCCGAGGCCGGTGCGCAGCCCGCTCCCGGGCCCGAGGCGGCGCAGCAGCCGGGCGGCGGGCGGCGACGCGCGCGGCGGTCGTCCACGGACGCGTTCCTGGAGAGCCCCGTGGGCGGCTCCGGGGCGGGTGCCGGGTCCGACGGTGACACGGCGGCGGCCGAGCCGACGGGGCGGCGCCGGGCGCGTCGTGAGCCCGTGGCGCAGGACGCGCCCGGCGCGGAGAGCGCGCGCACCGAGGGTTCGGGGCGCAGGCGGGGGCGGCCGAGCCCGGCCGAGACCGGTGCTCAGCACCCGCTGCCCGAGCTGCCCGGGTCGCCTGGATCACCCGGGTCGCCGGAGACGCCTGAGCAGGGGCAGGGGGCCGGGCAGGCGTTGGCGCTGCCCGCGGCCTCCGCGGCCCCGCCCGCCCCGTCCGAGGGTTCCGTGGTGACGGCGGCCGAGGGTGCGCAGGGCGGCGGCAGCCGGCCGCAGCTCGGTCAGACCGTGCCGCCGCAGGGCGTGCCGGCCGAGGGGCAGATGGCGGTGCCGGTGCCCGCGGGTGGGCACCGTGCGCGTCAGGGTGCCGAGAACCAGGGGCAGGGGCAGCTGGCTCTGCCCGCCTCCGCTTCGGATTCGGACGCTGCTCCGGACTCGGCTGCCGTCCCCGCTTCGGCCGTGCCGTCGCAGGCGCCGCAGCCGGCCGGGCGGCGGGCCCGGCGGGCGCTGGCGGCCGCCCAGGAGCGGACCGCCCAGGCCGAGCCCGCAGGGCCCCGTACCGCGTTCGCGCTGCCGCCGGCGGAGGCCGACCGGTCCCCGGCCACGGCCGCCGACGCGGACGCCTGGCTGCCGGGGCGCCATGACGCCGTACACATCGCGCCGGGCGACGACCACACCCCGCCCCAGCCGCATCCCGTACCGACCGGCCGTCGCCGCGCCCGCCCCTCCGAGGCCCCGCTCCAGGCCGAACAGGGCGAGCAGGGTGACGGGCTGCCCGGCGAAGGAACGGAGCCGCCCGCGGCCGGGCAGACCACGCATGCCACGGGCACCACGGCCGTCACGGCTCCCGCAGCGGGCTCCGCGGAGGGCCCGCAGGGCATCTCGCCCGTACCGGACGCGCGCAGGCAGCCGCTGCCCGCGGAGGCTCCGATGCCGGGCGATTCGTCGGACTCGACGCAGGGGCGCGCGTTCAGCGTGCGGACGCTCGGGCAGGGCGTGCCCTTCGCCCAGCACATCGCGCACCAGCAGAACCAGACGCTCGGCGGTGCCGGACGGCGCCGCAAGCTCGCCGCGCCGCCGGAGGGCGAGCGCACCCCGCAGGCCGCCGCGCCGGCGCCGTCCCCGTCCGTCCCCGCACCGGGCTCGGGTCCGGGGCAGGGCCCGCTGCGCCCGGCCCCGGAGGCCGAGGGGCGCTCGTACGCGATAGGCGCCCCCGACGAGGGCGCCGAGGGTCCGGAGCCGCTGGACGGTCCGGGTGGCGCGGTCGAGGTCGCCAACCGCCCGTCGCCGCAGCCGGTCGACGACGAGCTGCCCCCGGAGCCGCTGGACAACCCGCGCCGGCTGCTCGTCTGGCCGGCGCCCGACGTCTCCACCCAGCAGGCGCTGAGCGACCGCGGCTACCGGCCGGTGATCGTGCACTCGCGCGAGGAGGTCGACGCCCAGATCGCGGCGTTCCCCGCCGCGCTCTTCGTCGATCCGCTGACCGGCCCCATCACCCGCAAGGCCCTCCAGTCGCTGCGTCAGGCGGCGGTGGCGGCCGAGGTTCCGGTGCTGGTGACGGCAGGCCTGGGACAGGCCTCGCGGGACGCGGCGTACGGTGCCGACCCCGCCGTGCTCCTCAAGGCGCTCGCCCCGCGCGACAGCGAACAGCATCCGCCCCGGGTGCTGTTGATCGAGGAGCACGAGGAGATCGCGCTGGCGCTGACGGAGACCCTGGAGCGCCGCGGCATGCAGGTGGCGCGGGCCTCCACCGACAGCGAGGCGGTGTCGCTCGCCACCCGGATGCGGCCCAACCTGGTGGTGATGGACCTGATGCAGGTGCGCCGCCGCCGGGCCGGCATCGTCGACTGGCTGCGCGCCAACGGCCAGTTGAACCGGACCCCGCTGGTCGTCTACACCTCCGCCGACATGACCGGTTCGGAGCTGCCGAAGCTCGGCTCGGGCGAGACCGTGCTCTTCCTGGCCGAGCGGTCCACGAGCGAAGAGGTCCAGGCACGCATCGTCGATCTGCTCGCGAAGATCGGTACGAACTGAGACGCGGGAAGTGGGACACGCCGAGGGCGGTGCGGGAGTCGTTCCCGTACCGCCCTCGGCGTTTCCGCGGCGCCCGGATCAGAGCTGGGTGATGTCCAGCTCGCCCGCCGCGTACTGCCTGCGGATCACCTTCTTGTCGAACTTGCCGACGCTGGTCTTCGGCACGGCCGCGATGACCGTCCAGCGCTCCGGCAGCTGCCACTTGGCGATGCCGGACGTGGCGAGGAAGTCCTTCAGCACCTCGTAGCCGACGCTCGCGCCGTTCTTGAGGACCACGGTCGCCAGCGGGCGCTCGCCCCACCTCTCGTCCGGGACGGCGACGACCGCCGCCTCGGCCACATCGGGGTGCGCCATCAGGGCGTTCTCCAGTTCGACGCTGGAGATCCACTCGCCGCCGGACTTGATGACGTCCTTGGCCCGGTCGGTGAGCGTGAGGAAGCCGTCCTCGCTGATCACTCCGACGTCACCGGTCTTCAGCCAGCCGTCCTCGCTGAACTTGTCCTCGGGGCGCAGCGGCTCACCGTCCGCACCTCCGTAGTAGGCCCCGGCGATCCAGGGGCCGCGCACCTCCAGCTCACCGGCCGACTCGTTGTCCCACGGCAGGTGCTCGCCGCCGGGGCCGACCAGCCGTGCCTCCACCCCGGCCGGGAAGCGGCCCTGCGTTATGCGGTAGGGCCATGCCTCCTCCTCGGTCAGTCCGGCGGGCGGGTTGGCCATGGTGCCGAGCGGCGAGGTCTCCGTCATGCCCCAGGCCTGGCAGAGGCGGACGCCGAGCTTGTCGTACGCGGCCATGAGGGAGGGCGGACAGGCGGCGCCGCCGATGGTGACGCGGGCCATGGAGCTGAGGTCGCGCGGGTTGGCGGTGACCTCGGCGAGCAGTCCCTGCCAGATGGTGGGGACTGCGGCGGCGTGGGTCGGCCTCTCGCGCTCGATCATCTCGGCGAGCGGGGCGGGCTGCAGGAACCGATCGGGCATGAGCACGTTGATGCCGGACATGAACGTCGCGTGCGGCAGCCCCCAGGCGTTCACATGGAACTGGGGGACGACCACCAGCGTGGTGTCCTTGTCGGTCAGGCCCATCGACTCGGCCATGTTGACCTGCATGGAGTGCAGGTAGACGGAGCGGTGGGAGTAGACGACGCCCTTGGGGTCGCCGGTGGTGCCGGAGGTGTAGCACATGACGGCGGCCTGGCGTTCGTCCAGCTCGGGCCAGTCGTAGTGGGTGGGGCGGCCGGCGATCAGCTCCTCGTACTCGTGCACCCGGGGCGTCGCCCCGTCGAGGAGCGAACGGTCGCCCGGACCGGTGACGATCACGTGCTCGACCGACGTCAGCTGGGGGAGGAGGGGCGCGAGCAGCGGCAGCAGGGAGCCGTTGACGATGAGGACCCTGTCCTCGGCGTGCCCGACGATCCAGACCAGCTGTTCGGCCGGGAGCCGGAGGTTGAGCGTGTGGAGGACCGCGCCCATCGAGGGGACCGCGAGATACGCCTCCAAGTGCTCGGCGTTGTTCCACATGAGGGTGGCCACCCGCTGGTCGCCCTCGACGCCGAGTTCGTCGCGCAGCGCGCCGGCGAGCTGCGTGGCCCGTCGGCCGATCTCGGCGAAGCTGCGCCGCTGCGGCTCGGGTTCGCCGGTCCAGGTCGTGACCTGTGACTTCCCGTGAATGGTCATCCCGTGGTTCAGGATGCGGGTGACAGTCAGCGGTACGTCCTGCATGGTGCTCAGCACGGCGTCCTCCCGGTGGGCGCTACGCGGCAGTAAGGTTGGCCTGATTCTGCCCACATACCGCGCGGTATGTCACTAGTCCCGAGAGTACGAATCGGTGTCGTTCGGCAGAATCAGGCGCGGTCGCCGGTGCACCGCCGCCCCCGGAGTCACCGCACCGGAGCGAGTTCCGGGTCCTGCCTGAGCTTGCCGAGCGCCCGCGACACCGCGCTCTTCACGGTGCCGACGGAGACCCCGAGCACCTCGGCCGTCTGGGCTTCGCTCAGGTCCTCGTAGTAGCGCAGGACCACCATCGCCCGCTGCCGGTCCGGCAGCTTCATCACGGCACGCCACATGGCGTCGTGCAGCGTCTGCTGCTCGGCCGGGTCGGGGGCCGGGGCGGCCTCCTGCTCGGGCAGCTCGTCGCAGGCGAACTCGTCGACCTTGCGTTTGCGCCACTGCGAGGTCCGGGTGTTCAGCAGGGCCCGGCGGACGTAGCCGTCGAGCGCCCGGTGGTCCTCGATCCGCTCCCAGGCCACGTACGTCTTGGTGAGCGCGGTCTGCAGCAGGTCCTCGGCGTCGCTCGGGTTGGCGGTGAGCGAGCGCGCGGCCCGCAGCAGCACGGGCCCCCTCGCCCGGACGAAGGAGGAGAACGATGGGTACGGGGCGTACGGCGCGTTCGGGGTGTGCGGGGCGTACGGAGTCCGCGAGGGGTACGCGGGGCGTGCGGTGCGCGCTCCGTGCTGGCTGGGTGCGCCGTGTTTGGTGATGTGCGGGGTGTGCGACATGTGTCCCGGGTACGGCGCATGTCCGGTGGTGGCGGCTCCCCCGGAGCTGCCCGTGCAGACTGGCGTGGTCATGGCTCCACGCTAGAAGCGGGCACCGCACCGGGGGATCGGCCCCAGGTCCCGAAAGCGCGTCCGCCTCAGGGTGTAGGGGTAGGGCCTCCTCCACCTCCTGTAGGTGGAGTCGTCGTCCCCGGGGATCAGGGGCGCGCCCCTGAGGCGGCCCCTGACGCCCGCCCGGCCGCGGGCGCCCGCCCGGGGCCGGACGCGCTCAGTCGTCCGTGCCGAGGATCAGCCCCGAGGTGGGTACGCCGGTGCCTGCCGTGACCAGGGTCCTGGCCGCCCCGGAGACCTGGTTCACCGACGAGCCGCGGATCTGCCGGACCGCCTCCGCGATGCCGTTCATGCCGTGCAGATACGCCTCCCCCAGCTGGCCCCCGTGCGTGTTCAGGGGCAGCGCGTCCGCCTCGACGAAGCCGGCCGCCTCGCCCGGCGCGCAGAAGCCGAACTCCTCCAGCTGCATCAGGACGAAGGGGGTGAAGTGGTCGTAGAGGATGCCCACGTCGATGTCGGAGGGGGAGAGGCCGGAGCTGCGCCAGAGCTGCCGGGCGACCACTCCCATCTCCGGCAGGCCGGTCAGACCGTCGCGGTAGAAGCTCGTCATCTGCTCCTGCGCCCGCCCGGCGCCCTGCGCCGCGGCCACGATCACGGCGGGCGGCCGCCGCAGGTCCCGGGCCCGCTCGGCGCTGGTGACGACGATCGCCTGCCCGCCGTCGGTCTCCTGGCAGCAGTCGAGCAGCCGCAGCGGTTCGACGATCCACCGCGACGCCGCATGGTCGGCCAGGGTGATCGGCTTCCCGTAGAAGTACGCCGCCGGGTTCCGGGCGGCATGTCGGCGGTCGGTCACCGCGACATGGCCGAAGACGTCCGGCGTCAGCCCGTAGGCGTGCAGATAGCGCTGGGCGGCCATGGCGACCCAGGAGGCCGGGGTGAGCAGCCCGAAGGGCAGGTTCCAGCCGAGCGCCGTGCCTTCAGCGGTGGGCTCCCGCTGCTGCACGCCGGAGCCGAATCTGCGCCCCGAGCGCTCGTTGAACGCGCGGTAGCAGACCACCACGTCGGCCACCCCGGTCGCCACCGCCATCGCCGCCTGCTGGACGGTGGCGCAGGCCGCCCCGCCGCCGTAGTGGATGCGGGAGAAGAACGACAGCTCACCGATCCCGGCCGCCTGGGCGACGGTGATCTCGGGGCTGGTGTCCATGGTGAAGGTGACCAGCCCGTCCACGTCGTCGGGGGTCAGCCCGGCGTCGTCGAGGGCGGCCCGCACCGCCTCGACGGCCAGCTTCAGCTCGCTGCGCCCGGAGTCCTTGGAGAACTCGGTCGCGCCGATCCCCACGACCGCCGCCCTGCCGCCGAGCGAATCGGCCCTGCGCACGCTCATGCCGCCCCCCGCGGTACGCCGACGGTCACCGTGCCGGTGACGTGTCTGCCCAGGCCGTTGGAGCCGATGATCTTCACCTCGGCCGTCCCGTCGTCCGCGACGGAGGTGACGGTGCCGCTCAGGACCATGGTGTCCCCGGGGTAGTTGGGCGCGCCCAGCCGGATCGCGACCTTGCGGAGCACGGCCGACGGGCCGAGGCGGTCGGTGACGTACCTGCCGACCAGGCCGTTGGTCGTCAGGATGTTCATGAAGATGTCCGGGGAGCCCTTCTCCCGGGCGACCTCCGCGTCATGGTGCACGTCCTGGTAGTCGCGGGAGGCGATCGCGCCCGCCACGATCAGGGTGCGGGTCACCGCGATCTCCAGCGGCGCCAGTTCGTCACCGGCCTTCACCTTCACTCCGTGCCCTCCTTCACCAGCGAATCGCCGAGCTCCTGAAGCACTTCGCCGCCGCATCCCAGGTAGGCGTCGAGCTGCCGGCCCCAGAGGAAGTGGCGGTGCACGGGGTGGTCGAGGTCCGCGCCGGTGCCGCCGTGCAGGTGCTGCCCGGCGTGCACCACGCGCTTTCCGGCCTCCGAGGCCCACCAGGCGGCGGTGAGCGCCTGCGGTCCGTACGGCAGACCCGTGTCGTACCGCCAGGCCGCCTCGTACGCGGTGACCCGGATCGCCTCGGTGTCCATATGGGCGTCGGCGGCGCGCAGCAGCACCCCCTGCTTGGTGGAGAGGGGGCGCCCGAACTGCTCCCGGGTGTTGACGTGCGCGACGGCACGGGCCAGCGAACCGGCGCACACCCCGGCCTGCAGTCCCGCGAACGCCGTCCGGGCCGCCGCCAGCACCGCCTCGTACGCTCCGGCGCCGCCGAGCCGCTCCCCGCGCGCCCCGTCCAGGACGAGCCGCGCCGCCGACCACGGCGCCGTGGTCTCCACCGGCTCGGTCAGCACACCGGGATCACCCGTCCGGACGATCCACAGCCGGTGCTCCCGGTCCGCTACGAGGACGAGGTCGGCGTCCCGCAGCCACGGCACGTACGGCACGCTGCCGCTCAGCCGCCCGGCGTCATCGGTGCCGGTACCGTCCGCCCGTATCCGGCCGCGTGCCGGGAAGGCCCCGGTGGCAACGGCCGTGCCGTCCCTCAGCGCGGGCAGCAGCCGCTCCCGCTGCTCGTCCGTGCCGTGCCGGGCGACGGACAGCAGCCCGTACACACAGCTCGCCGCGAACGGCACCTGCGCCGTCGTGCGCCCCTGCTCCTCCAGCAGGAGCACCAGGCCGAGCAGCCCGGTCTCCTCGACGGCCGCGGTCAGCCCTGCCGCGCAGAGCTCCTTCCACAGCTCGGCGTCGGTCGCCGGGCCGGCCACGGCCAGCCGCTCGGGCGTCGACAGATCGCCGAAGATCCGCGCCGCGAGCCCCTGTGCCGCCGACTGCTCCTCGGTGGGTGCGAAATCCATCTCAGCCCTCGCCTCCCCGGAATACCGGAAGCTCCAACTCGGGGTCCGTACGCAGGAATTCCAGCCGCACCGGCATTCCCGGCCGCACCTTGTCGTACGGCACGCCGACGACATTGCTGACCATCCGTACCCCCTCGACCAGCTCGATCAGCGCCACCGCGTACGGTCCGCCCGCCCCGTCGGCGGCGAACGCGGGGAAGGGCGGGTGGTGCATCACCACATGGCTGAAGACGGTGCCCTCGCCGCTCGCCTCGACCGTGTCCCACTCCTGGCAGCCGCACGCGTTGCAGCCGGGCAGCCAGGGGAAGCGCAGCGTGGCGCACTCGCCGCACCGCTGGATCAGCAGCCGGTGCTCGGCGACGCCCTGCCAGAACCCGGCGTTGTCCCGGTTGATCACCGGCCTCGGGCGTCGGCTCCTCGCGTCGCCGCGCGCCGCCCGCTTCGCCGTCGCCGGGGTGTACTTGAGGATCCGGAAGCGGTGCGTACCGGCGGGTTCACCGTCCGCCCGGACGTCCATGCGCGTGGTGACGAAGTACCCCGTCCCGAGCTTGGTGGTCTTGCGCTCGGAGACCGATTCGATGACCGCGTCGAAGGTGATCCGGTCCCCGGGCCGCAGCGGCCGCAGGTACTCCTGCTCGCAGTCGGTCGCGACCACCGAGGTGTATCCCGCGCCGTCGAGCAGCCCGAAGAGTTCCTCGTACGCCGCGGAGCGGTCGGTGTGCCCCGACAGGCCGCCCATCGTCCACGCCTGGAGCATCGTCGGCGGAGCGACCGCGTCCGGTCCCGAGTACGCCGGGTTCGTGTCCCCCATCGCCTCGCACCAGTGCCTGATCATCGCCTCGTTGACCGGGTCCTTGCCCGTGCCCGCGGTCGCGGCCGCCCGCCCCTCGAACTTCTTGAGCCGCCCGTGGAGCTCGTCCGGCCCCTCGGGCACTCCCGTCCCGGCCGTCACCGCCTGCCCCGCTTCATGCCGAGCCGCATCGTCGCGACGATCTCCCTCTGCACCTCGCTCACCCCGCCCCCGAAGGTGTTGATCTGCGCCGCCCGGTTCATCCGCTCCAGCTCCCCGTCCCCGAAGGCGCCGGGCGAACCGCCCCGCACCATGCCCGTCTCCCCGGTGATCTCCTGGCACATCCGGTACACCTCGACGGCGCTCTCGGTCCCCGCGAACTTCACGCCGCTCGCCTCGCCCGGGGCCGGCGAACCCGCCCCGACGTCCCCCACCAGACGCCAGTTGAGCAGCCGCGTCGCCGCCAGCCGGGCATACGCCTCGGCCAGCCGGGCGCGCACCCACGGCTCGTCGGCCGGGCGCCCGCCCGTCACGGGGTCGGGGGTGCGGGCGTGCGCGAGGGCCGCCTCGTAGAAGTCCTCGGCCTGCATCCCGATCGCGGCGAGGGCCACCCGTTCATGGTTCAGCTGATTGGTGATCAGCCCCCAGCCGCCGTTCTCCGGGCCCACCAGGTTGGCGGCCGGCACCCGTATCCCGTCGTAGTAGGTGGCCGTCGTGGTGAGCCCGCCCACGGTCTCGATCGGTGTCCAGGAGAACCCGGGGGAGTCGGTCGGCACGAGGATGATCGAGATGCCCTGATGCTTGGGCGCGTCGGGATCCGTACGGCAGGCGAGCCAGATCCAGTCCGCGTTCTGGGCGTTGCTGGTGAAGATCTTCTGCCCGTCGATCACCCAGTGGCCGGCGTCGCCCCCGGCACCGTCCGTACCGGCGGCCTCCCCGCGGTCCCGCACAGCCCTGGTGCGCATCGAGGCGAGGTCCGTACCGGCCTCGGGCTCGCTGTAGCCGATGGCGAAGACGAGGTCGCCGCTGAGGATCCTGGGCAGGAAGTACGCCTTCTGCTCATCGGTCCCGTACTTCATCAGCGTCGGGCCGACGGTGTTGAGGGTGACCATCGAGACGGGTGCCCCGGCCCGGTACGCCTCGTCGAAGAAGACGAACTGCTCGTCGGCGCCGCGCCCCTGGCCGCCGTACTCGACGGGCCAGCCGAGCCCGAGCATCCCGTCGGCGCCGATCCTGCGCAGCACCCGCCGCTGTTCGGCCGGGTCCTCGGCCCCCGGGGCCGTACCCGCGTCCCTCCCGGGCATCACCTCACGAAAGTACGTGCGGAGTTCGGCGCGCAGCTGTTGCTGGCGTTCCGTCTGGGCGAGGTGCACGGCGGGCTGCCTCCCGGACACGGGGCGTACGGATCAGGGTTTCTGACTGTCCGTCAGATCCAGGTCCGCTGTCAAGGTCGACGACGCCCCTCGGGGGCGCGCCCGCCCCGGTGGTCCACTTTCTCCGGCAACGCGAAACGGCCCGCGCGAGGGCACCGAAGCACCCTCGCGCAGACCGTGTTGCATGTGCGGCCGACCTTGGCCCGACCCCCCGACCGGCCATGACCGGCCATGGCTCACCAGAGGTTGGTGAAGTTCACCGCGATGTTGTCGTTGTCCTGGTCGACCACGGTGAACCCGGAGCCGTTGACCTGCGCGGAGTTGCTCGAGTTCGACGCTCCGGAGCCGACGGCCTGCTGCTGGGACGTGGACGAGTTGCCGGAGTTGTTGCCGCCGACACCGCTGCCGACGACCGTCGCAACGGCCGCATTGGATCCGTCGTTCGCGAACGAGCCGCTGTCGGCCTGGGCCACACCGCCGAAGAGCGCGGCGGCAAGGGGCAGGGCGGCAACAGCGGCGAGGGCACGAGCGGTACGGATGCTTGCCATTTCAATTCCTCCAGGAACCGGAAGTACGGCTTGTTCCGAGGCAGTTGGTCGACCGCCCCGGTCTTGGTCACGACGTCGCGAGACCAGAGTTGCCCACCGGATCCCCGGCGAACCGCCCGTGCTCGCCGATTCCCCCGCAGGCGTGAGGAAGCTCCGATAAACCTTTGTGCGCCCCAAAAGCCCCAGGTCACCCCTGCCCGCGCCCCGCCGGGGGATCACCGGGAAGCTGCCGGGCGGCCCGGCCCCGTACCCCCCAAGGGGAGAAGCGTTCCGGCAGCCGGGCCGCCGACGCCACACTCCCTTCCCTTTTTCGAACACCTGAACGAAAATAGAGCCATGGCCATCACCGACCGGCAGACCGCCACCCTGGCCCTCGCCCACGCGCTCTCCGCCGCCGAGCGCGGGCTCCCCGTCATCCCGCTGACCGCCCGCAAGCTCCCCGCGCTGCCCTCTCCGCACCGGAACGACGACCGCCGGTCCACCTGCCGGGGCGCGTGCGGCCTCCCCGGGCACGGTGTCCACGACGCCACCACGGACCCGGCCGCCGTACGGGCCCTCTTCGCCGCCGCCCCGTGGGCCACCGGCTACGGCATCGCCTGCGGCCGGCCCCCGCACCACCTCATCGGCATCGACCTGGACGTCGACACCCCGGGCGGCGAGGACTCCGCCGTATCGCTCCGGCGGCTGGCCCTGCACCACCTGTTCACGATCCCGCCGACCGTCACGGTCCTCACCCCGAGCGGCGGGCGGCACCTCTGGCTGACCGGCCCGCCCGGCATCCCCGTACCGAACTCCGCGAGCCGGCTGGCCCCCGGCATCGACATCCGGGGCACCGGCGGCTACCTGGTGGGCCCCGGCTCGGTCACTCCGCACGGCCGCTACCGACTGGCCCCGGGCACCGCCGGCCTGCCTCCGGCCCCCTGCCCCCGCGCACTGCTGCGCCTGCTCATGCCCCCGGCGCGCCGCCGGACCGGGGCGAAGTCCCCGGACCGGGGCCGGGGACTGGTCCGCTTCGTGCTCGCGGCACGCGAGGGCCAGCGCAACACACGGCTCTTCTGGGCAGCCTGCCGCGCCTACGAACACGGCTACGGCGACGCCCTGGCGGACGCCCTCACCCACGCCGCCGTCCTCACCGGCCTCACCGAACGCGAGGCCCGCGCCACCATCGAATCGGCGGCCCGCCTCACCACGGCCGCGCCCGGAGCGACGGACGACTAGCAGAGCGTCAGGGCGCCATGCTGAGTTCCCAGAACCGGAAGACGGTGGACGTGTCCAGACAGTTCTGCAGGCCCCGGACGTTCTCGTTGGCGACCGCGTACTGCTTTCCCTGCCAGAGCGGCAGGAGCGGCAGCTGACGCGCCACGATGTCCTGGAGCTTGATGAACGCCGACCGGGTGTTCGAGCGGTCGGTCATGGACGAGGTCTCCGGGATGATCTTCTTGGTGATCTCGCTGTTCTCGTAATTGTTCGACAGGACGTTTCCGTCGCCGAAGAACGGCTGGGTGAAGTTGTCGGGGTCGGGATAGTCAGGAACCCAGCCCTTGACGTAGACGCCGAACTTGCCCTCGGCGATGCCCTTTTCGTACTGGTCGAACGGAACGGACTTCATCTCGGCCTCGAACAGTCCACTCTTGTTCAACTGATCGGCGATGGTCCGGAGTTCGTCGTCGGTGGCCGGTCCGTAACGGCTCGGCGTGGACCAGAGGGTGAGTTTCACCTTCTCGGTGATCCCGGATTCCCTCAGCACATCCTTCGCCTTCTGCGGCTGCGGGCTGTCGCCGTAGGTGTTGAAGAAGGAGTTGCCGTGCCCGGTGATACCGACCGGGACGATCGAGTAGAGCGGCGTCGCCGTGGACTGGTAGACCTGGCTGACCAGTGCGTATCGGTCGACGAGATAGGCGATGGCCTTGCGTACGGCGAGCTTGCCGACCACCGGGTCGGAGACGTTGAAGACCATGTGCTGGACTTCCGCGCTGCTTCCCTGGACGACGTCGATGCTGTCCTTCTCCGCGCTGGGCGAAGTGTCCAGAGCGGCAACCGTCTTGGCGGTGAGACCGCGGTACGCGATGTCGACCTCGTCCTCCTCCAGCGCGGTCTTGAGCGCGTTCTGGTCACCCTGGAAGAGCTTCATCGTCACGCCGGAGTTCTTCACCTCGGCGGTTCCGTGATAGCCGGAATAGACCGAGAATTCGGCCTTCGTCTTGTCTATGGAGTCCAGCTTGTAAGGACCGGAACCGACCGTCTCGCCGCCTTCGAGCAGCTTGTCCTCGGGATAGACCCGGCGGTCGACGATGGAGCCGGCACCCGATGCGATCTTGCTCGGGAACGTGGCGTCGGGCACCTTGAGGCGGAATACGACGGTCTTGTCGTCCGGGGTCCTGATCGACGAGATGCCGGAGAGCAGCGGTGCCGGTCCCGCCGGGTCGTTGATCTTGATCGCCCGGTCGAAGGAGTACTTGACGTCCGCCGAGGTGAGGCTGTGGCCGTTGCTGAACTTCAGGTCGTCGCGCATGGTGCAGGTGTAGGTCCTGCTGCCGTCCGAGAAGGCGCACTCGTCGGCGGCCTCGGGCACCGGTATGGAGCTCCCGGGCGGGAAACTCAGCAGTGACTGGAAGACGTTGTTGAACAGCAGCCAGGACCCGGGGTCGTACCCCGCGGCCGGATCGGTCGCCAGGATGTCGTCGGACATGCCGACGACCATCGTGTCCTTGCTCTCGAACGGCCAGATCTGGTCCTCCGAGCCACAACCCGCCAGTAGCAGCACCACCGCCACTCCCCCCGAGATCAGAGTGGCCGACCGCCTCGTACGAACCTTCACAGAACGCGCCTCATACTCTCGGCCGGGAAAGTGGGGCTCCCCGGACAACCGGATCAGGTCAGGAACTACTGCGAACGTCGCGACCGTCCAGCACTGTCAGCCCGGCCGTGCGCGGTGGTGCGGACCGAAAGCCTGCCTGGACATGGTGTTCACCAGGGTTCTTCGTGGTGACCGACTGCCGAATGACAGCTGATGAACGATGAAAGGCAGACCATGATCGGCCTCGTGGTGCGTTGACAATCTAGTAGTACGCACCGCTGTGTGGTGGCACATCATGCGACAAAAATCTTCACCCGCAGCCGGTGCCACAGACGTAAATGGCTGGTATCCAACCGTGCCGCCCCACCACCCGCCCCGGCCACCGCGGCTACGCCCCTGATCAGCGAACACTCTGCGGACAAACACCACTTGCCCCACCCGGCCCGACGGTCCCACCTACGGCTGGAAGTACTCCGACATCAGACTGCCGACCCATTCCGGCTGCTTGATGTCCACAGGGCTGAACTCCACCATCGCCGGCTTCAGGTCGATGACCGGGGTGCCCGAGACGGCGTCGAGGCCCACCACCGTCAGTTCGCGGCCGTCGACGGATTCGACGGCGCAGCACGTCACCCCGATGCGGTTCGGCCTGCGGGGTCCGCGACCGGCGAACACGCCGACGGGCGGGAGGTCGGAACGGCCTCGGTAGGGGCGGGGCTCGCGGTAGTCGTCGCGCTCCGGGAACTGGTCGAAGACGAAGAGGACCTCCACGTGTGAGAACTCCTCCAGGCCCTGGAGTGCTGCCTCGCCGAAGCGCTCGTCGATGGTGATCGTGCTGCGGACTGCACCCCAGTTGTCCGTGTGCTGGACATCCGTCCGGTCGTTCCGGACCGTACCTATCGGTGTGATCTCGAAGCTCGCCATGGCTGGAGGCTATCCCCGCCGCGCGTGCTCCAGCAGTGGCCTGCCGAGCAAGGAACGGAACAGTTCAGCCGCGGCTCGGACGGGGGAGCTCCTGGCGACGGCCGCGCAGAGCCGCCAGGAGCGCTCCCAGGGCGAACGACTGGACCAGAGCGCTGATGACGACCCCGCCGACCAGGTACCCGACGGGCGCCTCCATACCCCAGACCGCCCCAACCGCCCCTGCCGCCAGCAAGGAAGTGGGGGCGGTGAGAAGGAACGTCCATATCCCGACGATTCCGGGATCCTCGAACAGCGCGGCAGCCACTTCGAACACGACGGTCGCACCGACGAGCCCCAGATAGACAGCGGAAGCAGCATTGGCGAAGGTCAGACGCAGCAGGGTGCGCGCACTCATCGATTCCCCCCAGAAGATGTGGTGCTGCCCATGCTCCTGACGCGACCATGACACCGGCGTGAGTAGCCGTACTCAATTCGCCCCTGCCCCGGCACTCTGGCCCCCGCAGGCAGTCAGCCCGCGGGAGCCCTGGCCGGCTCAGTCGCCGGAGTAGCCCCAGAAGTAGATCTCCTGCGGCTCCCCCCGGTCGTCATGGAGCACGGCGCACCGCCCGTACCAACGCCAGTGGTCGAACTCCTCGAACCTCGGCACGTGCGCCCGGGTGAGCTTCCGCGCGCCCAGGACCCGCAGCGCCTCCTCCTCGGTCACCTGCTTGACCGTCCCGTAGTCCGGCTTCTCGTCGGGCCCGATGATCCGGAAGATGTCGAGGATCGAGTGCGTCCCGTCGTGCTGCACGAGCTCGTGCTCCCACAGCTCCTCCTCGGTCTCGGGCCACGGCAGCCGCTCGCCCTCGGGCCACCAGTCGGCGCCCGGACCCCAGTAGTACTCCCGCTCCTCGAAGACCTTCCGTCGCAACCCCTCGAACGCCCCGACGAGATCTTCCTGATGCGGCACGGAGTAGTCCCACCCCGAAGCACCCATCCGCCGTCCCCTCCCCACACAGCTCTGCCAGAACGGCCGGACGCTAACAGCGGCCACTGACAACACACAGGAGGACCGTGGTCCACGACGAAGGGGCGCCCCGTTCCCGGGACGCCCCTTCTCATCGGCGTGTTCGCCGAACTGCTGCGGTGGGTGTGGGATTTGAACCCACGGTGACTCGCGCCACGACGGTTTTCAAGACCGTTCCCTTAGGCCGCTCGGGCAACCCACCCCTGCTCCGCCCGCCTGTGACGGAGCGCCTACAGCGTACCGGTAGTCGGCCGTCGTCCGGATGCGCGGGAGGGCCCCGCGGGTGCGGGGCCCTCCTGGCGTCGGGCGCTGTGGCCGACCGGCCGGGTCAGCTGTCGCCGCTGCGCTCCCCGAGGGTGACCTCGGCCGTCGCCGTCCGGCCGTCGCGCTCGTAGGTCAGCGTCACGTGGTCGCCGGGCTTGTGGGTCCAGATCTCGCCGATCAGGGTCGGGCCGCTGTCGATCGGGGTGTCGTTGAACTTCGTGATGACATCGCCCGCCTCAAGGCCCGCCCGGTCCGCGGGGCCGTCCTTGGACACGGCCTCCGTGCCGCCCGCCCCCTGGTCGGAGATGACCGCGCCGCCGCTCTTCTCGTCCATGGTGACCGTGGCACCGATCACCGGGTAGACCGGCTTGCCGGTCTTGATCAGCTGCTGGGCGACGTTGGTCGCCTGGTTGATCGGGATCGCGAAGCCGAGGCCGATGGAGCCCGCCTGGGTCTGGCCGACGCTGCTGCCGGTCGACTGGATCGCCGAGTTGATGCCGATGACCGCGCCGCGGGCATCGAGCAACGGGCCACCGGAGTTGCCCGGGTTGATCGAGGCGTCGGTCTGCAGGGCGCTCATGTACGAGTTGCTGCCACCGGAGCCGTCACCGGAGGCGACCGGGCGGTTCTTGGCGCTGATGATGCCCGTGGTGACCGTGTTGGACAGGCCGAACGGGGCGCCGATCGCGATCGTGGAATCGCCGACCGCGACCTGGTCCGAATTGCCGAGGGAGAGCGGGGTGAGCCCGGACGGCGGGTTCTTCAGCTTCAGCACGGCGACGTCGTAGCCCTGCGCCCGGCCGACCACCTCGGCACCGTACTTCTTGCCGTTGGAGAACGTCGCCGTGAGCTGGCCGGTGTCCGCCGCGGAGGCCACCACGTGGTTGTTCGTGAGGATGTGGCCCTCCTTGTCGTACACGAAGCCGGTGCCCGTACCGCCCTCGCCGTCGCCGCCCTGCGCGTCGATGGTGACCACACTGGGCAGCGCCTTGGCTGCCACACCCGCGACCGTGCCGGGATCGCGCTTGAGGTCCTGCGGATTGGCGGAGGCCGAGACCGTGGTCGAGCCGGAGCCGTTGCGGTCGGCCGCCCAGTAGCCGAAGGCGCCGCCGATGCCGCCGGCGATCAGCGCCGCGGCTGCCACCGCCGCCACCAGGCCGCCCATGCCGCGCTTGCGCGGGCCTTCGGGGGCGTACGGCTGGGACTGCGCGCCCCAGACCGGACCGCCGCCGCCTGCACCGTGGGAGGCGTACGCGGGCACGGCGGGCGGGGCCGGGGGCGGCCAGTTGGCTTCGGCGGCCGACTGCGCCTGCGGTGCGTAAGGGGTGGTGTGGGGCTGGGGCGCGTGGGGAGGTGCGGTCGGCGGCTCGGCCGCCTGGGCGGGGGTGGACTCGGGCTGGCTCCCGGGCGCCCCCTGAGGAGCATCGGCCGGCACTGGAGGTACGGACGGAACGGACGGAACGGCCTCGCCCGCAGTGCCCTCGTTGCCCTCGTTCTCTGTGCTCACAGCTCTTTACTCCTCGGGTTCCACATCAATTTCGGCAAGAGATCCGCTGTGTACGTGTCCGGTAACAGCTTTTCCCAAGGCACGTCAGGCCACTGTAAGCAGGACCTGTGCATCCGCACACCAATCTTTACATCGGTCAAAACGGTCCCCCGGTGCAAGACGCACCGCAGGGTGCGCCTCGGCCGCGCCGCGTAGCTGCGCGCTTGCGCCGTGCAACGTGCTCCCAGCGGTCGCCCGACGGTGACACGATGACGCCGTGACCCACGCACGGCAGCAATCCACGCACCACCCCATCCAGGTCATCGCACACCGGGGCGCGTCCGACGACGCCCCCGAGCACACCCTGGCCGCGTACCGGAAGGCGATCGAGGACGGCGCCGACGCCCTGGAGTGCGACGTGCGGCTCACCGCCGACGGCCACCTCGTGTGCGTGCACGACCGCCGGGTGAACCGCACGTCCAACGGGCGCGGCGCCGTCTCCGCCCTGGAGCTCGCCGAACTCGCCGCCCTCGACTTCGGCTCCTGGAAGGACCGCGAGGAGTCGGAGTCCCCGGACTGGGATCCGGTGCCCGGGGAGCTCACCTCCGTACTCACCCTGGAACGGCTGCTCGAACTCGTCGTCGAGACCCGGGCCGCCGGCCGTCCGCTCCAGCTGGCCATCGAGACCAAGCACCCCACCCGCTGGGCGGGCCAGGTCGAGGAGCGGCTGCTGCAGTTGCTGAAGCACTTCGAACTCGACGCGCCCCCGGCCGACGGCCCGTCCCCGGTGCGCATCATGAGTTTCTCGGCGCGCTCGCTGCACCGCATCCAGGCTGCGGCCCCCACGCTGCCCACCGTGTACCTGATGCAGTTCGTCTCGCCGCGGCTGCGCGACGGGCGGCTGCCGGCCGGGGCCCGTATCGCCGGTCCGGGCATGCGGATCGTACGCAACCACCCCGGATACATCGACCGGCTGCACCGCGCGGGGCACCGCGTGCACGTCTGGACGGTGAACGAGCCGGCGGACGTCGAACTCTGCGTCGGTCTCGGCATCGAGGCAATCATCACGAACCGCCCGAAACAGGTTCTGTCACAACTGGGACGCTCTTAACATCAGTTACACGGAGTGCACCGGCGCATTCGAACCGTATTTGATCGTTACGAGTGCGTCACTGGCAGTCCATTGGCCGGTTTCCGGTCCAGCCCAGGGGGGCATCCACTCCGTGGCGTGGGGCAAAGGAGGTCTCGGGGGTGGCGTTGGTGGTGGCACAGGAAGTGCCCACGTCGTCGAGCATGGCCGTACCCCATGGCCCTGCGGGCGTGGGCCAGGCGCGGCACCGGATGCGCGAGCAGTTGCGCAGTCACGGGGTGTCGGATTCGGTCGTCGACGATGCAGTACTGATTCTTTCCGAACTGCTCAGCAATGCCTGTCGGCACGGCAGGCCACTGGGCCGGCACACGGATGTGGGTGACGGCGACGTCCGCGCCGCGTGGCGCGTCGACAGAACGGGCGGGTTGACCGTCGAAGTGACGGACGGCGGCGGTCCTACCCGCCCGGTTCCGGCCACCCCTTCGGTGACGGCGCGAGGCGGCCGCGGGCTCAACATCATCAGCGCACTGGCCGACGAGTGGGGCGTACGCGACAGCTCGTCCGGTGAAGTGACCGTCTGGGTCCTGGTCAACGAGGGACACGGGCAGGAGTCCGGGGTGCCGGGTGCGACGGGTCCGGGTGCGGCAGGGCCGGGCATGCCGGGGCCCGGCGCTGCGGGGACCGGCGTTTCGGGGGCGGGCATCCCGGGGCTCGACACGCTTGGTTTCGCGGACGCCTTCGACGACGTGAGCTGACGTTCCGGCACGCATACCGGTACCGGCGCACGCGTGGGCGCGTGGCACGTGTGTCCCGGACGCGACGGGGACGGCTAGGCTCGCGGCCCAGACCGCACTGTCGCAATCGGGAGAAAGCCCACCATGGCCAAGAAGCGCCCTCAGACCAAGGCCGGGAAGCAGCAACTCAAGGACGGCGAGATCCCGGTGGTCGGGGCTCGCGAGCCCTGCCCGTGCGGTTCGGGCCGCCGCTACAAGGCGTGTCACGGCCGCGCCGCCGCCCAGGCCGTGACCGAGCTCGTCCACCGTCCCTTCGAGGGTCTGGCCGGGGAGTGCGACTGGGTCGCACTGCGCGAACTGGTGCCGGCCGCCACGGTGGCGCTGACGCTGAAGGACGGGCTGCCCGAGGGCGTGCCCTCGGTGACGCTCGCGACCGTGCTGCCGATGGCCTGGCCGGCGCTCCGCCGCGACGACGGTTCGGTGCTGCTCGCCCTGCAGAACGACACCCCGTCCGGCGACCTCAGCCGTGACCTCGCGGACATCCTGCTGCGGGCGCTGGCCGCCGAGCCCGGTTCGCCCGTGGCGGCGCAGCGCGTGCCGGCCGACGGTCCCCGGCTGCAGGACGTGCTCGACCCGGATGCGGCGTTCGAGCCCGCCGTCCACTCCGGCTTCGAATTCTGGGTGCCGGACGCGGAGAACGCCACGCCCGAGGTGTCCGCCTCGCTGGAGCGCGCGAACGAGGCGGCGATCCCGACGACGCGGCTCGCCGGCGTGGACGCCGCCTACTGGTGCGAGACCCCGGAGAAGAACCACCTTCGCTGGGTCATGCCGCACGCCGAGGAGCGGCTGCTCGACGCGCTCGCCCGGCTGCACGCCGCCGGCACCTCCTCGCTGGGCGAGGGCACCAGACTGGTCGGCTCCTTCCGGGCGCACGGGCTGATGGTCCCGGTCTGGGACCTGCCGAGCGCGATGGGTGCCGAGGAGTGCGAGAAGCCCGCGGCGGAGTTCGCGGAGCGACTGACCGAGGCGCTCGCCTCGGACGCGCCGCTCACCGCGGAGGA
Source organism: Streptomyces sp. NBC_00376 (assembly GCF_036077095.1). Classification (NCBI taxonomy): domain Bacteria; kingdom Bacillati; phylum Actinomycetota; class Actinomycetes; order Kitasatosporales; family Streptomycetaceae; genus Streptomyces; species Streptomyces sp. NBC_00376. Next base: position 4,312,498 of record NZ_CP107960.1, read on the forward strand.
GAGGCGGGCCCGCGGCGGGCTCACCAACCGCCAGGTGACGCTCAGCTGACAGTGACGAACCCCGGGCCCCACCGGGCCCGTCAGGTGACTCGCGTCACAACTCGCCGTACTCGCAGGTAAATCCCTGTCCGAATACGCGAGATCGAATTTGCGAACGGCAGATCTCTTGTTACCGTTCTAGAAGCCCGGTCGCTGGTGCATCCCCCGTCGCCAGCGATCGGGCATCCTCATTTCCGGATGCGGCGCACAGCGCGCGACACGGCGCACGAGCCCGCGCGCAAACCTCTTGTCGATACGCCCCGGCTCATCGCGCACGACAGATCGCGCCCCCAGCACTCCTATGTTCCGCCCTGGGCCCTCACCTTGCCCGCGACGCCCCGAACCACGTACGGACCGATCGGTCTCGGACAGATACCTGGCCGGGCGCCGGATGCCGGGTTCCAGATGCCGGGTTCCGGATTCCAGGGGCTGGACGATCTTCGCTACTCGAATAAACATTCGAGTAGTCCGTTCGCGGCGTTCCGGAAAGTTCATCAGAAAGCCTTCCGCCGCCGCACTTTGCAGCGGCGGAAGCAGAGGACTTTGCATTTGCGCGGCATGAGCCGAGATCGGAACCGGAGCCGTATACGACATGCGGAAACCGATCACCGGATATTGACGAGCCTCATTAGTCGGCTTCACATGAGTATCTGACGGTCCGCCGGATATCCCGGCGGAATACCGGGCCGACGCGATTCACCCCGGCACTCCGCCGGTACCCGTCAGTACGCGAGCCGGCTGCCGCCGTCCGGTGCGCCGCTGCTCGCCTCGACCAGCGCGTCCAGCACCGCCCCCACGTCCGGCAGCCACGGCGCGTCCGGCGCCGGGGCCCGCTCCCAGCGCACCTGCCCCGTCCCCGCCTCGGACGGCGGGAGGACGAGATAGCCGCCCTCGCCATGGAAACGCAGCGAACTGGGCACCCAGTCCTGGGCGTGCAGCAGCTCACCGAGCCGTTCGAGGCTGTACGGGGCGACCAGCAACGACCACCGCGTCGGCGTCGCCACCACGGGGCCGAGCCGCACATGCATCCCGTCCAGCTCCACCAGCGCGCGGGCGGCGGCCACGGCCGGCAGGCTCAGCGCGCACGGGGCGCGCCCGCCGGTGGCCAGGAGGATCGGGGCGGTGGGCCGGTTGGTCCACCACCAGCGCACCATGCGCTCGTCGGTGGTCGCCGCGAGGAGACCGGGATCGAAGGGGTGTGCGCCGGGCACGGCGCACTCGGGATCGGGACAGGCACAGCCGCGGCCACGGTCTCCGCGGGCACCGGCCGCCTGCAGTCCCACTCCGGGAAGCACGGGCCACTGCCATGCGGTGGCACAGGTCAGGGCCGCGTCGAGCTGGGCGGGCCTTCCCCTGCGCCGGAGCCGGAGCCTGCGTCGCCTTCCGAGGATCTCGCGCATGAGCGCTCGTTCCTTTCCGTTGAACGCCGAGGGTCCACATCACACCACGTGCGAGTTGCTGTACGTGATCATCACTTCACTGTGCGTACATGCTCTTCGAATCTGCGGTACGGGTGGGTCGTCGGTACCGAGCATGGGCCGAGCCGAGTCGAGCAGGTGCGAGACGGGTCCGGACCGACAGGTCCGGACAAGCGCGGCGAGGGGCAGCGCGCATGTCGCGCCTGCCGAACCAAGGTGCAAACCCCGCCACTCGGGGGTGGGTGCGTGGCCGTCACTGGAGAGGACGTCCGGGCCCGCTGCCGGGTTCCGGGGCGATCGGAACTGCCCCTGGCCTTCATCGATTACGTACCCAGCATGCCCGAAATGACGCTCCTCCGGGACTTCACCCCGAGAACACCCCCTGTTCGAGCACACCCAGTCGACCGTAAATAGTTACCCACGGGTGCGTTTTTTGGCCAACTTGACGGCCACTCTGACACCATAAATCCCGTGGTGACAATGCTGGACATCGCCTCACTTGTGCGTGTACATGTGGTGCACGTGTACATGCGGATGCCCTGATAGCGACGCAGAATGACATGGGGGTTTGCGATGCTATTCGACGAAACGCACTGGTCGGAAAGTCGGCAGCCATGAGCGCCCCACACCTCCCGAAAGTGGCTGGAATCGATCCAACAGTTCCGGTTTCAGCGCACACTGCCGGGTCTCTGTCCGAAGTGCCCTCCGCCCCCGGGGCCTTCATCCAGGACCGGCTCGCCGGCTGGATCTCCGACCTGACCACGCTGCACGAACTCACCGAGCGGCTGGCCAGAACCAGCACGCTCGACGACGCGCTCCACGAACTCCTGGACGCCGGGGCAGCCCTGGTCGGCGCCCGCCGCGGCCTGGTCGTCTTCGAACCGTCCGACCGCCGCGGCCCCGTGTCCACCATCGGCCTCGGGCTCGCCCATGCCGAGCTCGGGCAGATCGAGACGGTTCCGCGCACCGCCACCTCCTACGGCCGGATCCTGGAAGGCCTCCCGGACACCGAAGGAGCGCTGACCACCCCCGACCTGCTGGGCGACCCCGGTCTGGACCCCCGCCGCCGCGAAGTCGCCGCCCGGCTCGGATACGCCGCCAGCTACGCCGTACCGATCACCGCCGAGGCGACCGGCAGGCTCGGTGCCGCCGTCTGGCTGTACGACGAACCCGCCGAACCGCTGGAGCGCCAGCGCCATCTCGTCGGCCTCTACGCCGGACACGCCGGTGAACACCTGGCCAGGCTGCTGGAGCTGGAGCGGGCCAGGGCCGATGTCTCGACCGTCATGGAGGAGCTGCTGCCCGGCCGGCTGCCCCGGGTCCCCGGCGTACAACTGGCCGCCCGCCACCGCAGGGCGGCGCAGGGCGGCGGCGACTGGTACGACGCGCTGGCCCTTCCGGAGGACGCGCTCGGTCTCGCGGTGGGCTCGGTGAACGGCTCCGGGCCGAGCGCCCTGGCTGCCATGGGGCGGCTGCGGGCGGGTCTGCGGGCGTACGCGGTGATGGAGGGCGAGGATCCGGTCGCCGTGCTCTCGGACCTGGAACTGCTGCTGCGGCTGACCGAACCGGCCCGTACGGCGACCGCGCTGTTCGCGTACTGCGAACCGGCCGAGCGCAAGATCCTGCTGGCCGGCGCGGGCCACGCCCCGCCGCTCCTGATCGGCGACCGGCGCACCGAATTCATCGAGACCTCGGTCTCCGCGCCGCTGGGCATGCTCGCCTGCTGGGAGGCGCCCAGCGTGGAGATCGTCCCGGCGCCCGGCGAGACCGTACTGCTCTACACCGACGGGCTGCTGCGCCGCACCGGCGTCTCGACGGACCGGGCGTTCGCGCGGCTCCACTCGGCGGCCGCGTCCGTACCGAAGGCGATGCGCCACGACGCCGGAGCCGTCGCCGACCATGTGCTGCGCACCGTGCTGCCGGACGGGCTCGACCGGAGCGACCACGCTCCCGATCCCGGTGACAGCGCCGAGGACGTGGTCGTACTGGCCGCGCATTTCGACTGAGCGACACCAGGTCTCGCGGGGTTCCCCGCCCCGTCCGCCTGCCCCGGTCCGGCCATGTAACAGGTCTTCCGGCCCTGTGCCCCTTCCGTACGCCCGTACGATGGACGGGGTCCAGTGTCGTATCAAGGAGAGACAAATCGTGGCTGAGGAGCTCACCCCGGAGAACCCGGAGACCGAGGAAGAAGAGACGGTCAAGCAGCGGAAGAACGGCCTGTACCCGGGCGTCTCCGATGAACTCGCCGCGAACATGAAGTCCGGTTGGGCCGATACCGAACTGCACGGCCTCGAACCGATCGCCCAGGCCGTGCACACGGCCGCCCGCCGCGCCGCGCTCTCCGCGCGCTTCCCCGGTGAGCGGCTGGTCATTCCCGCGGGCAACCTGAAGACCCGCTCCAATGACACCGAGTACGCCTTCCGCGCCTCCACCGAGTACGCGTACCTCACCGGCGACCAGACCCAGGACGGCGTCCTCGTCCTGGAGCCGACCGAGGACGGTCACGAGGCGACCATCCACCTGCTGCCGCGCTCCGACCGCGAGAACGGCGAGTTCTGGCTCGACGGCCAGGGCGAGCTGTGGGTCGGCCGCCGCCACTCCCTCGCCGAGGCCGAGCAGCTGCTGGGCATCCCGGCGAAGGACGTGCGCAAGCTCCCCGCAGCGCTGACCGAGGCCACCGGCCCGGTCCGCAACGTCCGCGGCCACGACGCCGGCATCGAGGCCGCGCTGACCGACAAGGTCACCGCGGAGCGCGACGAGGAGCTGCGCGTCTTCCTGTCCGAGGCCCGGCTGGTCAAGGACGCCTTCGAGATCGCCGAGCTGGAGAAGGCCTGCGACGCCACCGCGCGCGGCTTCGAGGACGTCGTCAAGGTCCTCGACAAGGCCGAGGCGACGAGCGAGCGCTACATCGAGGGCACCTTCTTCCTGCGTGCCCGCATCGAGGGCAACGACATCGGCTACGGCTCGATCTGCGCGGCCGGCCCGCACGCCACCACCCTGCACTGGGTGCGCAACGACGGACCGGTGCGCTCCGGCGAGCTGCTGCTGCTCGACGCCGGCGTGGAGACCAACGACCTCTACACCGCCGACGTGACCCGCACCCTTCCGATCAACGGCACGTTCACGCCGGTGCAGCGGAAGATCTACGACGCGGTGTACGAGGCGCAGGAGGCGGGCATCGCCGCCGTCAAGCCCGGCGCCGCCTACCGCGACTTCCACGACGCCGCGCAGCGGGTGCTCACCGAGAAGCTCGTCGAGTGGGGCCTGCTGGGCGACCTGACCGTGGACAAGGTCCTGGAGCTGGGGCTCCAGCGCCGCTGGACGCTGCACGGCACCGGTCACATGCTCGGCATGGACGTCCACGACTGCGCCGCCGCGCGCACCGAGGCGTACGTCGACGGAACGCTGGAGCCGGGCGTCTGCCTCACGGTCGAGCCCGGTCTGTACTTCCAGACCGACGACCTGACCGTGCCGGAGGAGTACCGGGGCATCGGCGTCCGGATCGAGGACGACATCCTCGTCACCGAGGACGGCAACCGGAACCTCTCCGACAAGCTGCCGCGCCGGTCCGACGAGGTCGAGGAGTGGATGGCCCGGCTCAAGGGCTGATCCGGAACATCCGGCCCGGCCTTCCGGGCCGACAGGCCGCAGAACCCGGCGAAGGACGCCCTGCTCAGGACACCATGAGCAGGGCGTCCTTCCGCCATTTCAGGACCTTGTCGAAGCTGACGACGGCGCCGCGGCCGGGGCGGTTGCCGAAGTGCACGTGGTCGGCGAGCTGCTCGATCAGACACAGCCCCCGGCCGTCCTCGGCGCCGAGCGGCGGGTACTGCCGGGGTCCGTAGTTCTGCGCCGTCGTACGAAGGGGGCTCCGGGCGGGGAAGCCGGGCCCCGAATCGGTGACCTCGATACGGCACTTCTCGCCGTCCAGATAGGCGGTGACCCGGTACTGCGCCGAGTCGGCGCCGGGCAGCTCGTCCCACACGTCCCACGGATCCCGGCTGCCGAACTGGTCGCCCTGGCCCTCCCGGTCCTCATGGACGCCGTGGTCACCGCCGTGCTCGACGGCGTTCGCGCAGGCCTCGCTGAGTGCGAGCGACAGGTCGAAGGAGATGTCCGGGTCCACGCCCGCGGTCTCCATGGTGCCCAGCAGGAAGCGGCGGGCGAGCGGAACGCTCGCAGCCTCGCGCCGCAGATGGAGGGACCACCAGATGCTCATGCTCCAGCCTCCTGGCTGCGGCTCGACATACCGATACCTATTGCCGCGCAGCGCCGTTCGTAAGCGCAGACCGGATGTGAGACCGCTCATTCGGCGGATACCAGCTCCACGTGCGCCCGTGTATGCCCGCCGTACACCGCGCGAGTCCGATCCGGCAGACATGCTCCACCCGGCATGTTCCACGTGGAACGTTCCGCCTGGCACGTTCCACCGGTACGTACCCACCGGCTCGTTCCAATCGGACGGAAGGCGACCTTCCGGACCTGCCGTACGGAACCCGGGGGCCCGGTGCGATGATGACCCCGCCATGTCTATGCCGGTCGCACGCGCCGGAGCCGGTCTGCGGCTCCTGAGGACCGCGGTGTTCGCCGCGGTCTGTGTCGCGCTGTCCGCGGCCGGTCACACGCTGGCCTCCTGTGCGCCCGTCCCCTGGTGGACCCTGCTCGCCGGATTCCTGGGGATGTCCGCGGTGGCGGCACCGCTCGCCGGACGCGAGCGTTCACTGCCGTCCATCGCCGCCGCGCTGGCGGGTGGACAGATCGCCCTGCACGCCCTGTTCGGCATGGGCACGCACGGCACCCCGGCGAACGCCGCGGCGGGCGACGACTCGTTGATCCGGTTCGCGGCAAGCCTCGTGTGCGGAGCCGGTCCGGCGCAGCTGAGCGCCGCCGAGGCGCACCGCATCGTCACCACCGCGGGCATCGACCCGGCAACGGTGGCGGGCGGCGGCCATCAGCACCTGGCCGCCTCGTCCGGTGCGGATCCGACCACGCTCGCCGCCCTGCTGCCCGACCTGCCCATGCTGCTCGGCCACTTGCTGGCCGCGGTGGCCACGGGCTGGCTGCTGCGCCGCGGCGAGATCGCCCTGTTCCGGCTGGTCCGGCTGTCCGCGCACGGCGCCCAGCAGATCGCGGCCGGGGCCCGGCTGCGCGCGCTGCGCGCCGCGCTCGCCCTGGTCGCCGCCCTGCGCGCCGGGCTTCCCGGCGGCCCGACGACCGGGCCGCGCACCTTCCGTACGGCGGTCGACGCCCCGGCCCCCGCCACCGGGGACCCGTTGCAGCACCTGGTGATCAGGCGCGGTCCGCCACTCGCGTACGCACTCGCAGCCTGACGCGACACCTCCACCCGGCACACGGACCACTCGGTTCCGTACCCGGTCGGCGCATGCCCGCCGTTCGAATGGGAGAGGTGTCGTGATGCCGGCGCGCACCCGCGCGCCGCACCACCTTCCTTCGTGCTTCCGTGGAGTGATACCTGCCATGAACGTTTCCCGCATCGCCCTCGCCGGCGGCGTCGCCGCTTCCACCGTCCTGATCCTCGCCGGGACCGCCTCCGCGCACGTCAGCGTGCAGCCGCAGGGCGAAGCCGCCAAGGGCGGTTACGCCACCGTCAACTTCAAGGTCCCCAACGAGCGCGACGACGCCGCGACGACCAAGGTCGAGGTCAACTTCCCGACCGACCACCCGCTGGCCTCCGTCCAGCCGCAGGCCGTCCCCGGCTGGGACATCGAGGTCACCCGGAGCAAGCTGGCCAAGCCGATGGAGATGCACGGCCAGAAGATCAACGAGGCCGTCTCCAAGGTCACCTGGACCGCCACGGGCGACAAGGACGAGCGCGGCATCCGCCCCGGCCGGTTCCAGCAGTTCCCGCTCTCCATCGGCCAGCTCCCCGAGGACGCCGACCAGCTGGTGTTCAAGGCCATCCAGACGTACGACAACAAGGAAGTCGTCCGCTGGATCGAGGAGCAGAAGAAGGGCGCCGAGGAGCCCGAGAGCCCGGCGCCGGTCCTCGCCCTGACCGCACCCGCCACCGGCGAGCACGGCGCGGCCGCCGACGCCAAGAGCGCCGACGCCGGTGCTCAGGCTGCGGACAAGGAGACGACGGCCGCTTCGGACGCGTCCGACAGCGACACCACGGCCCGTGTCCTCGGCATCGTCGGCATCGTCATCGGCGTGGCCGGAGTGGCCTTCGGGCTCCTCGCCGGCCGCCGCCGCACCGCCTGATCCACCGCACCACTCGTATCACCGACCCTCAGGAACCAGTGCTCCATGACTAAGAAAACGGTGCTGGCCGCGGCGTTCGTCGCCGCGGCCGCGCTCACCCTGTCCGCCTGCGGCAGCAACGACGACAACGCCAAGAAGCCCATCGCCGACGTATCGGTCGAGGCCAAGACCAAGGCCGCGACCGTCCTGGACCAGCCGTTCACCAAGCCGAACCTGGTCCTCACCGACACCCACGGCAAGAAGTACGACCTCCGGGAGCAGACCAAGGGCAAGCCGACCCTGATCTACTTCGGCTACACCAACTGCCCCGACGTCTGCCCGCTCATCATGAGCAACATCGCCATCGCCAAGAAGGCGCTGCCCAAGGCCGACCAGGACAAGCTCCAGGTCATCTTCGTGACCACCGACCCCGAGCGGGACACCCCGTCCTCGCTCGGCACCTGGCTCAAGTCCCAGGACGCCTCCTTCATCGGCCTCACCGGCGACTTCCCGACCATCCAGGCGGGCGCACGCCAGATCGGCATCGGCATCGACGCCCCGAAGAAGGAGAAGGACGGCACGGTCGTCTCGATGCACGGGTCCCAGGTCATCGCGTTCTCGCCGAAGACCGACAAGGGTTACCTCGTCTACAGCGAGGACACCTCGCCCGACGACTACACCAAGGACCTCCCCAAGATCGTCAAGGGGGAGACCCCGTGAACCGCCGCACCGCCCTCGTCGGCGTCGCCGCCCTCACCGCGGGGCTGACGCTGGCGGGTTGCTCGTCCTCGGACGGCAAGCCGGAGCTGAAGGTGACCGGCGCGTTCATGCCGCAGCCCGTCAGCGACATGGCGGCCGGATTCCTCGTCGTGAAGAACAGCGGCGGGGAGTCCGACCGGCTCACCTCGGTCACCAGCTCGCTCTCCGACGACATCACGATCCACGAGACGAAGAACCAGACCATGCGCATGGTGACGTCCTTCGACGTGCCCGCGGGCGGCGAGCTGGATCTGCAGCGCGGCGGAAACCACATCATGTTCATGAAACTCAAGCAGCGGCCCACACAGGGCGACAAGGTGTCCGTGGAGCTGCACTTCGAGAAGGCCGACCCGATAAAGGTCACCCTTCCCGTGAAGGAGACCACCTACAACCCGAAGAAGCCGTGAGGGACTGACTCGTCATGACAGCCACCGCCCCGCACTTCGGACCGACCCCGTCCACCCCCGCGATGCGCCGGCCACTGGCCGCGGCCGCACTCCTCGCCGCCCTCGTCGGCATGGTGTTCGCCCTGTTGCTGGGAGGCGCGGGTCCCGCGTCCGCGCATGCCGCACTGACCGGGAGCGATCCGCAGGACGGGGCGGTGGTCGCCACCGCCCCCAAGGAGGTCACGCTCACCTTCTCCGAGCAGGTCGCCGTCGACGAGGACTCCATCCGGATCCTGGACCCCGACGGCAAACGCGCCGACACCGCTGCCGTCCCGCGCGATCTGGGGGGCGGTGCCCTCACGAAGTACGGCGTCTCACTGCACAGCGGACTGCCCGACGGCACGTACACCGTCGCCTGGCAGGCCGTGTCCGCGGACAGCCACCCCGTGTCAGGCGCCTTCACCTTCTCCGTCGGAGCCCCCTCGAAGACCACCGTGGCACTCCCGACGGACCAGGCCGGGGGCGGCCTCGTCGGCACCCTCTACGGCATCGCGCGCTACGCCGCGTACGCCGGCTTCATCCTGCTGGCCGGCGGCTCCGCCTTCGTGCTGGCCTGCTGGCAACGCGGTGCGGGGGCCCGGTCGTTGCAGCGCCTGGTCGTACGCGGCTGGATGACCCTCACCGTCGCCACCCTGGCGATGCTGCTCCTGCGCAACCCGTACACCGGGTCCGGGAAGCTCGCGGACGCCTTCGACCTCGACGGCCTGAAGGCCGTGCTCGACACCAAGCCCGGCGCCGCACTCGTCTCCCGGCTGCTGCTGCTCGGCGCCTCCGCGCTCTTCATCGCTGTGCTCTTCGGCGCCTACGCCAAGCGCGAGGACGAGCGCGAGAAGAAGGACCTCACCTTCGGTCTGGCCATCGGCGGCACGGTGATCGCCGCCGGGATCGCCGGTACGTGGGCGCTCGCCGAGCACGCCTCGACCGGGCTCCAGCCCGGCATCGCCATGCCGGTCGATGTGCTCCACCTGCTGGCCGTCGCCGCCTGGCTCGGCGGTCTCACGGCCCTGCTGGTCGCGCTCTACCGGACCCCCGACATCGGTGCGGCGGCCGTACGGCGCTTCTCCCGCATCGCGTTCGGCAGCGTCATCGTGCTCACCGCGACCGGGATCTACCAGTCCTGGCGCCAGGTCGGTACCTGGTCCGCGCTCACCGGCACCGCATACGGGCAGCTGCTGCTCGTGAAGGTGGGGCTCGTCGCCCTCCTCGTCGGGATCGCCTGGATCTCGCGGCGGTGGACGGCCCGCCTGATCACGGGCGGGGGCGGCGCGGCGGCGGAGGCGACGACTGCGACGGAGGCTGGGAAGTCCTCTCCGGCCCAGGCGTCCGAAAGCGCCGAGGACCCGAACGCCTCCGGAACCGCGGACGCTTCCGGGGCCACGGGCGCTTCTGGGACCACGGCCGAGGACCCCGCGCGGGCGGCTCAGCTCGCCCGGCAGCAGGCCGCCGTGGCCACCGCCGAGAAGAAGCGCATCCGCGACGCCGACCCCGACCGGTCCGGGCTGCGCCGGTCGGTGCTGGCCGAAGTGGGCGTCGCCGTGGCGCTGCTGGCGGTGACGACCGTGCTGACCTCGACCGAGCCGGCGCGTACCGAGGAAGAGGCGGCCCGCGCATCGACTGCGGCGGCCGCCCCGGCGGCCGCGGGCCCGGTCGAGATGAAGCTGCCCTTCGACACGGGCGGCACCAATGGCAAGGGAACGGTGCGGATGGAGATCACTCCGGCCGGTACCGGCGCCAATGAGCTCCACCTCTGGATCGACGGCAGCGACGGAAAGCCCATGGACGTCCCCGAGGTGAAGGTCGCCCTCACCCTGAAGTCCAAGGACATCGGCCCGCTCCCCGTCGTCCCCGCCCGGCTGACAGAGGGCCACTGGACCGCCGGCGACGTCCAGATCCCGATGGCGGGCAACTGGAAGGTCGCCGTGACCGTGCGTACGTCGGACATCGATCAGACGACCATCGACAAGAACGTGAAGATCGGCTGAGCGGGATCGTGAGCGTAGACAACAGCAGGAAAGCATCCCGCAGCGTGGACGACGGCGCCCGTGACGGCAGTGCCCGTGGCAGCAGTGCCCGTGACGGCAGTGGTATCTCCCGGCGTCGGCTGATCGGCAGCGCGGGCGCGGCCGGTGCGGCCGGGCTGGTGCTGGGCGCGGCGGGCGGTGCCACCGGCTATGCCGCGACCCGCCCCGACGAACCCACCGCACTGACCGCGGTCGGCTCCACCCAGGTGATGTTTCACGGGAAACATCAACCGGGGATCACCACTCCGCTTCAGGCGAGCGGCCATCTCGTCGCCTTCGACCTGGTGCCCGGTGCCGGCCGGAAGGAGGCCGCCGCCCTGATGCGCCGGTGGTCGGCGACAGCCGAACGCCTGATGGCCGGCGAGCCCGCCGGGAGCGGCGCGGCGGACGGACCGGACCACGACACCGGGATCGCGCTGGACGCCGGACCGTCCTCGCTGACCGTCACCTTCGGCTTCGGCCGGACCTTCTTCGAACGCACGGGCCTGGCCGACCGCCGCCCGCCGGGGCTCGACCCGCTGCCGCCCTTCTCCTCCGACCACATCGACACCGCGCGCTCCAACGGTGACCTCTGGGTCCAGATCGGCGCGGACGACGCGCTGGTCGCCTTCCACGCACTGCGGGCCGTGCACAAGGAGGCCGCCCCGGCCGCCAGGGTCCGCTGGCAGATGAACGGTTTCAACCGCGCCCCCGGTGCCACGGCCCGGCCGATGACCGCCCGCAATCTGATGGGCCAGGTCGACGGCACCAACAACCCGAAACCGGCCGACAGCGACTTCGACCGCCGCATCTTCGTCCCGGCCGCCCGGGACGGAAGCGATGCGAAGTACGACTGGCTCGCGGGCGGCTCGTACGTGGTCGTGCGCCGGATCAGGATGCTGCTCGACGACTGGGAGAAACTCCCGGTGGAACGGCAGGAGCAGGTCATAGGGCGCCGGAAGAAGGACGGCGCCCCGCTGAGCGGCGGCACCGAGACCAGCGCGATGGACCTCGACCGGGCGGGCCCCGACGGCAAGCTCCTGATCCCGGAGAACGCCCACGCCCGGATCTCCACCCCCGAGAAGAACAGCGGCGCGGCCATGCTGCGACGCCCCTTCTCGTACCACGATGGCATCTCGGCGGACGGCACTCCGGACGCCGGTCTGCTCTTCATCTGCTGGCAGGCGGATCCGCTGCGCGGGTTCGTCCCGGTGCAGCGGAAGCTGGACCGGGGCGATGCCCTGTCGCCGTTCATCCGGCACGAGGCGAGCGGCCTGTTCGCGGTGCCGGGCGGTGCGGCGGACGGCGAGTACGTGGGGCAGCGACTGCTGGAGTCCTGAGCCACCGGGGCGCATTAGGGTGACGGTATGTCCGCCACGCGCTACGCATATCTCGGCCCCGAAGGCACCTTCACCGAGGTTGCCCTCCGTACGCTCCCGGAAGCCGCCACCCGCGAACTCGTCCCGATGGTCTCCGTACCGGCGGCCCTGGACGCGGTGCGCAGCGGGGCCGCAGCGGCGGCGCTCGTACCGATCGAGAACTCCGTCGAGGGCGGCATCACCGCGACGCTCGACGAGCTGACCACCGGCGAACCGCTGATGATCTACCGCGAGGTGCTGCTCTCCATCACCTTCGCCCTGCTGGTGCGGCCGGGTACCAAGCTGTCCGACATCAAGTCGGTCACCGCGCACCCGGCCGCCCAGCCGCAGGTGCGCAACTGGATGGCCGCCCACCTCCCGGACGCCGTGTGGGAGTCGGCGGCGTCCAACGCGGACGGTGCCCGGCTGGTGCAGGAGGGCCGGTACGACGCCGCCTTCGCCGGTGAGTTCGCGGCGGCGACCTACGGTCTGGAACCGCTGGTGACCGAGATCCACGACGCGGAGAACGCGCAGACCCGCTTCGTCCTGGTGGGCCGCCCGGCCCGGCCTGCGGCGCCGACGGGCGCGGACAAGACGTCGGTGGTCATCTGGCTGGGCGAGGACCACCCCGGTGCGCTGCTCGAACTGCTCCAGGAGTTCGCGGTGCGCGGGGTGAACCTGATGCTGATCCAGTCGCGGCCGACGGGGGCGGGCATCGGGAACTACTGCTTCGCGGTGGACGCCGAGGGGCACATCGCGGACCGCCGGGTCGGCGAGGCACTGATGGGGCTGAAGCGGATCTGCCCGAAGGTGCGGTTCCTGGGTTCGTACCCGCGGGCCGGTGTGGCGGTGCAGGACGTACGGCCGTTGCGGGCGGGGACGTCGGACGCGGAATTCACGGAAGCCTCCGACTGGCTGACCAGAAACCTCGACGGCCGGGGCTGAAGGCCGGCGCTGAGGGCCGGAGCCGGCGGACGGGCTGACGAACGGGCTGACGGACGAGACCGGGGAGACCGGGCCCGCAGCGGGCTCCCAGGCTTCGACACGCCTCCACCCTCGCCTCCACCTCGGTGCTATCTGTCGATTTTCGGCATCCACAGAGTTATCCACAGGGTCGGCTCTCGACCTGGGGATAAGTCGACACCTCAATGCGACATGGTCGACATATCGCTCCAGTCGCCCCAGATGCATCCACAGGCCGCCGGACCACCCGGGTCGCCCCGTGTCATCCCCTGTCGCCTCAATTCCGTTGATCAACTCATCAGAAGGGGGAATTCCCACCCGAACGAGCGTCTGAAGTGGGTTTGAACGGGGAATCCGCGAGCCATCACACAGCTCCCGGAATGCCAACCTCCGGCATCCACAGACCTTCCTCACAGCCTGTGGATAACTTTCGGAAGGTCGGGAACCTGTGGACAAGCAACGATCAACTACCCTTCCAGGCAAGGGGGATACGTCAAGACGAGTGAAGCCTTCTGCACCATTTAGGGGAGTAGGCTCTTTTTATTGACGGTCGAGATCGACTTCAGCCGCACAATCTCCCCCAGCATTACCAATTCAGGCAATTAGGGCAAAGTGACACGCTCGGCAATATCGGTTCGAGCAGGGCAAGTACAGGCCGGTAGCCTGGAGGGGTGATTGACCTTCGCCTGCTCCGTGAGGACCCCGACCGTGTTCGCGCCTCCCAGCGCGCCCGTGGAGAGGACGTCGAACTCGTCGACGCTCTTCTCTCCGCCGACGAGCGGCGCAGGTCGTCCGGTGTCCGCTTCGACGAACTCCGCTCCGAGCAGAAAGCGCTCGGCAAACTCATCCCCAAGGCTTCGCCCGACGAGCGCGCCGAGCTGCTCAAGAAGGCCGAGCAGCTGAAGGCCGACGTCAAGGCCGCCGACGCCGCACAGGACGAGGCCGATGCCGAGGCCAAGAGCCTGATGCTCAAGATCGGCAACATCGTCCACGAGGACGTGCCGGTCGGCGGCGAAGAAGACTTCGTCGTACTGGAGACGCACGGCACGATCCGTGACTTCGGGGCCGAGGGCTTCGAGCCCAAGGACCACCTGGAGCTCGGCGAGAAGCTCGGTGCCATCGACATGGAGCGTGGCGCCAAGGTCTCCGGTTCGCGCTTCTACTACCTGACGGGCGTCGGCGCGCTGCTGGAGCTAGCCCTCGTCAACGCCGCGATCGCGCAGGCCACCGAGGCCGGTTTCGTGCCGATGCTGACGCCGGCGCTGGTCCGTCCGCGCGCCATGGAAGGCACCGGATTCCTCGGCCAGGCCGCGGAGAACGTGTACCACCTGGAGAAGGACGACTACTACCTGGTCGGCACCTCCGAGGTCCCGCTCGCCGCGTACCACATGGACGAGATCATCGACGCCGAGAAGCTGCCGCTGCGCTACGCGGGCTTCTCGCCGTGCTACCGCCGCGAGGCCGGTACGTACGGCAAGGACACCCGGGGCATCTTCCGGGTGCACCAGTTCGACAAGGTCGAGATGTTCTCGTACGTCGACCCGGAGGACGCCGAGGCGGAGCACCGCAGGCTCCTCGACTGGGAGAAGCAGTGGCTCACCGCTCTTGAGCTGCCCTTCCAGGTGATCGACGTCGCCACCGGCGACCTGGGCGCCTCGGCCTCCCGGAAGTTCGACTGCGAGGCGTGGATCCCGACGCAGGGCAAGTACCGCGAGCTGACGTCCGCGTCGAACTGCAACGGCTTCCAGGCCCGCCGCCTGTCCGTCCGGATGCGCGACACCCGCGACGGCAAGAAGGTCCTCCAGCCGCTCGCCACGCTGAACGGCACGCTCTGCGCCGTACCGCGCACGATCGTGGCGATCCTGGAGAACCACCAGCTGGCGGACGGTTCGGTCCGGGTGCCCGAGGTGCTCCGGCCGTATCTGGGCGGGCGCGAGGTCCTGGAGCCGGTCGCCAAGTGACCTTCCCGTACAAGCTCGTCGCGACCGATCTCGACGGCACGCTGCTGCGTGACGACGACACGGTCTCCGGGCGCACCCGTGAGGCACTGGCCGCGGTCGCCGCGGCCGGTGCCGCGCACATCATCGTCACCGGCCGCGCGGTCCCTTGGACGCGTCACATCCTGGACGACCTGGGCTACGAGGGTCTCGCCGTCTGCGGCCAGGGCGCGCAGGTCTACCACGCGGGCGAACGCAAGCTGCTGACCTCGCTGACGCTGGACCGGCAGCTCGCCGGGCTCGCGCTGTCCAAGGTCGAGGCCGAGGTCGGTCCGCTGGCACTGGCGGCGAGCCGTGACGGGCTCGACGGCGAAGTCATGGTCGGTCCCGGCTACCGGGTACAGGAAGGGCCGCTTCCGGCGGTCTTCGTGAAGGACCCCGCCGAGCTGTGGTCCGCGCCCCTGAACAAGGTCTACATACAGCATCCCGAGCTGGACGACGACGAGCTGGCGAAGGCCGCACGCGCGGCCGTCGGCAACCTCGTCGACGTGGTCATGGCCGGTCCGGGAGTGGTGGAGATCCTGCCGCTGGGGCTGAGCAAGGCGACCGGGCTCTCGCTGGCCGCGCGCCGGCTGGGCGTGAAGGCCGCGGACACCCTGGCCTTCGGCGACATGCCGAACGACATCCCGATGTTCGCGTGGGCGCGGCGGGGCGTGGCGATGGCCAACGCGCACGAGGACCTGAAGGCCGTGGCCCAGGAGATCACCGCGTCCAACGAGGACGACGGCATCGCCGTGGTGCTGGAACGCCTGCTCCAGTCGTAGGTGTGCGGGCGCAGGCTTCGCGTACGGGTACGGGCTCAGGGTCGCGCGCGGGTGCGCGGCCCTGCTGCGGCGGAGGATGCGCGGATCGAACGCGCGCGGGGTTCACAGCCCCGACGACGGCTTAGCAAGCCGCTGCCTTACCACTCGGCCAATCCTCCGGGTGGGCGGCCGCGCGATGCGCAGACAAGGCCGCCCCGGGCGTTCTGCTCCGAGCGGCGCGGCGGAGTCGTCGGTGACTACTCCGGTGCCGGCTCGGGTCCGCCCTGCGGGGAACTCGACGGACTCGGACTCTCGGTCATCATCGCGCTCCTCTCCCGGCCTGTGACGTGCTTGTCGGCGTAGTGCTGTTCTGACCGCGCGTGTTGCTCATATCGGCGTGTGCCGTTCGTAGCGGCGCGTGCCGTACCAACCACTGTGCCGGGTACGGCCCTTCGACGCCACCCGTTTTCCGGGCGGGCCGAAGGGCCGCGAACTCCTGCCGGATCAGCGCTGCTTGTTGCTGCGGCGGCTCAGATCCTTCAGGTTGCGGGCGAGTGCATCCATCCTGCCGTCGATACGGACGAGGTCCTCGGACATGTGGCCCAGCCGCACGCTCATGGCGCCGACGACCTGATGGGTGACGTCCAGCCGCCGGTCGAGGCTGTCGAGCCGGTGCGACATCCGGTTGAGGACGGGCCCGAGCTCCTGGAGCGCGGTACCGACTCCGGCCAGGCAGCTCTCCACCCGGGTGACGCGGTGTTCGAGCGAGGCGTAGCCCGCCCGCAGGTCCTGCTCGGCGTCGAGCAGATACGTACGGACGCATCGGGCGATGTCGCTGTCGCGAAGAAGCATCGCGACGTTGAGGACGGTCCTGCGGGTGTGGACCCTGAGCTGGGTCGCCGCCTGTGGATAACTTTCCGGCACCTCCCCGCCCCATAGCGACAACATGTCGCCATGGAAGGAGCGCAGATCAGCGCCGCGCAGAACACGCATCCCGTTCTGCATCAGCTCGGCCTGGTGCCGGTCGGTGAGCCTCTTCACAGCGGCTGTGGATACTTCGAAGTACCGAGCCACATCCTCTGTGCGAAGGTGAATTCCGTCCGGGAGCATGACAAGGCTCTTGACCTTGTCGAGGACATCGACACGCTCCATCTGCTCCACGCGCAGCGCACGCGATTCGAGCAGGGCGACTTCTGTGGGCATGGGCATGCCTTCCGATCAAGGAACGACGATTCGCGAAACCGTCGACGGGCAGCCCTGTCCCGGGCCTGAGGGGCGGAGGACGCTCACGGTTGCCACTCACTCAATGACCGATCCGGCGGGCACTGCCTCGCCGGCATCGGCAATCCCTGTTTCACGAAAGCCACGACGCCACGGATTCCAGTTGCCTCCACGCAGCCTGTTCAACGAACCGATAACCGTACAGTTACGCGTACGACTGTCCGAAATGCGTCAACCCCCGCCCGGAAGGCGAGGGTTGACGGGTGGGGCGAGTCACTCCTCGCCGGCCAGCTTCAGCGTGCGCAGTTTCTGGCCCGCGTACCAGGTCGCCACGACCGTGACCGCCGCCAGCAGGACCGTCGCGGTCGTCAGTCCGACGTCGGAGGTGATCGCGCCCGAACCGCCGACCTTCTCGGCGACCGCCAGGGACCACTGCTGGACGCTGAGCGTGCGCGCCCCCGGCACCAGGGAACCGAACAGGGCCTCCCACACCAGCGCGTAGACGAGGCCGAAGACGACCGCGTGCCGGCTGACGGTGCCCAGCAGCAGGAACAGCGCGCTGTACGCGATCGAGGCGACCAGTGCCGCGATGGTGTAGGCCACCGCGATCTGCTGGCCGTTGCCGTTGAGGATCAGGCCCGCGATCATCGTCGGCAGCGCGGAGAAGACCATGGTCACGGCGATGGCCACGATCAGCTTGGTGAAGATGATCGTCGGCCGCTTCACCGGCTTGGACAGCAGATAGACGATGGATCCGTCGTCGATCTCGGGACCGATGGCCCCGGTTCCGGCGATCACGCCGATCAGCGGCACCATCGTGGCGATGGCGAAGCCGCCCAGCACGTCCGAGGCCACCTGGTCGTCGGACCCGGCGAACGTCCGTACCGCCACGGCGATGACCACCAGCAGCGCCGGCAGGACGAACAGGATGGCGGCCCGGCGCCGGCCGAGCAGGGCCCGGTAGGTGAGCCGGGCGACTGTGGGGTCGTACATGACGATTCACAGCTCCTTTCAGGCCACTACTCAGGCCGCTACGAGATAGGAAAAGACCGATTCGAGGGACTCGTCGGACGGCGAAACGGTCAGCAGACGGATCCCGTGTTCCCGCGCGACCTTCGGCAGCAGCTCGGTGAAGCGCCCGAAGTCGACCGCCTGGATCCGCAGGGCCCGTTCGCCCAGGTCCACCTCGATACCGGCCGTCGACGGGTCGGCGATCAGCGCGGCGGCGAGGGCGCGGTCGTCGCTGGAACGTACGAGATAGCGGTGCGGGCGGTCCGTCATCAGCCGGCGGATCTTGCGGAAGTCGCCGGACGCCGCGTGCCGTCCGGCCACGATCACCTCGATGTGGGAGGCGAGTTGCTCGACCTCTTCGAGGATGTGGGAGGAGAAGAGCACCGTACGACCCTCTTCCCCCGTCCGTCGCAGCAGTTCCATCAGCTGCATCCGCTGGCGCGGGTCCATGCCGTTGAACGGCTCGTCGAGCAGCAGCACCGAAGGCTCGTGGACCAGGGCGGACGCCATCTTCACGCGCTGGCGCATGCCCTTGCTGTACGTCGAGATCTTGCGGTCCTGCGCGTACTCCATCTCGACCGTGGCCAGCGCCTTCTGCGCCTCCGCGTCGCCGAGCCCCTGGAGCTCCGCGTTGGCGACGACGAACTCGCGGCCGGTCAGGAAGTCGTACATGGCCTCCCGCTCCGGCACGATGCCGATCTCCTTGTACACGGCTTCGTTCCGCCAGATCGGCTTGCCGTCCAGCGTGACCTTGCCGGTCGACGGGGCGAGAAATCCGGCCATCATGTTGATCAGCGTGGACTTTCCCGCGCCGTTCGGCCCGAGCAGCCCGGTGACGCCCGGTCCCACCGTCATGCTCACGTCGTTGACGGCGACCACATTGCCGAACCAGCGCGAGGTGTGGTCGATCTCGATGGTGGTCACAGCCCGACCCTCCGGTAGCGGCGCATCAGTACGGCGTACGAGCCGGCGACGAGCGCGAGAACAACGATCAGATAGACCACGCCGACCCCGGCGTCCGGGCCCGACCCGCCGGGGAAGGCCGAGCTCGCTCCGAGGAACGCGGTCTGCACGCCGCCGATCAGCGTGATGGGGGAGAAGAGCCCCAGCCACTCGACGGCCCCGGTGGAGCCCGTCTGCCAGGCGATGGCCTGGACCGTGGAGACCGCGCCGTAGGTGATGGTCAGCACGGCGATCACCGCGGCGACGCCGAAGCCGCGGCGCGGTGTCAGCGCGGCCATCACCAGGCCCAGCGCGGCGAAGAGCACGGAGAGCAGCCCCACCGAGACCAGCCCCTGCCCGAATCCCTTGGTCTGGTCGGCGAAGTCGAACTTCCCGAGCAGCGCGCCCGCATAGAGGATGACGAGCGGTGCGCCGGTGAGGATGAAGAGCGCGGAAGCCATGGCGGCCAGCTTGGCCACGACGTAGTCGACCCGTTCGATCGGCCGCGAGAAGTACAGCGGCACGCTCTTGAAGCGCAGGTCCCTGGAGACCGACTGGGGCGCCTGTGCGGCGAGGAAGAGGCCGATCACGGCCTGGAGATAGATCGCGAACGCGGTGTACTTGATCGGCAGGGCGGTCGCCGTCGGGTTGGCGATGGCGACGGCGTCGATGATCGCCGCGATCATGCACATCACGCCGAAGAGCAGCATCGGCAGCACCTTGGACTTGGCGGAACGGCCGAGTCCGAACGCACCGCGCAGCGACTGCGAGTAGAGCGAGCGCCGCGCATAGCCACGGCCCAGCCGTGGGCCGTCGTAGGAGCGGTACCCGATGTTGTGGATGCGGGAGGTATCGCTCCCGGCCACGGTCCCGGTCTCAGTGCTCATCGCGACCGCTCCCCTTCTGCTGTGCGGCGTGCTGCTGTACGGCGGGCTGCTGTACGGCTCCGGCGGTCGCGGGTGCGGACTCGGATACGGACGCAGGCGCCCCTTCGGTACGGAAGACCTCGGCGATGTGGTGGCGTCGCTGCTCCATCCGTACGAGGCCGAGTCCGAGCCCGGCGACGCTGTCGCGCACGATGTCGTAGGTCTCCTCGCCGACCGCCTCGACCAGCAGGATGTGGCCCGCACCGGGCAGACCCTGCGCGTCGAGACCGTCCTGGCCGATGAGCTTCACGCCGGCCCGGGTGAGGACCTGGCGCAGCGCGTCGGTGCCGTCCGGGTGGGTGTCGCTGTCGGTGACCTCGACCGCGAGGGTCGCGGTGGTCTGGGTGAAGTCGCTGGTGGAGCTGGAGCGCAGGAGCTTGCCGCCGTCGATGACGACGACGTGGTCGCAGGTGCGTTCCAGCTCGCCCAGGAGGTGCGAGGTGACCAGGACCGAGATGCCGAAGTCGGTGTGGACGCGGCGGATCAGTCCGAGCATCTCGTCGCGGCCGACCGGGTCGAGGCCGTTGGTCGGCTCGTCGAGCAGGACCAGCTGCGGGTCGTGGACCAGCGCCTGCGCCAGCTTCACCCGCTGCTTCATGCCGGTCGAGTAGCCGCCGATGGGGCGGTAGCGCTCCTCGTACAGGCCCACGTGCCGGAGCGTGTCGGCAGTGCGCTCACGGGCCGCCGTCGGCGGCAGTCCGGACATCCGTGCCATGTGGACGACGAACTCGGTGGCCGAGACGTCCGGTGGCAGGCAGTCGTGCTCGGGCATGTAGCCGACCCGTTCCCGGATGGCGGCGCCACTGGTGGCGACGTCGAGCCCGAGCACCGTGGCCCGGCCTTCGGTGGCGGGGGACAGACCCAGCAGGATCTTGATCAATGTGGACTTGCCGGCTCCGTTGGAACCCACCAGGCCGGTCACACCGGGGCCGATGTCCAAGGAGAGCCGGTCAAGCGCGGTCACCCGGGGGAACCGCATGCTGAGGCTTTCGGTCGCGATCACAGTCACATTCCGAAGGTAGTGGCGCGGGCCACACCGGTCGTCAGCCCTGGCGGCTGGATCGGCATCCGACTCCAGACGTACGGACCCGTAGGGGGCCACCACGGAGGAGGAGGGGCCCGGTCGGGAGCGGCGGCCCGGCCGAGTTGTCCACAGGTCTCGGCCCGGTCCAGAGCGGCGGCCCGGCCGAGTTGTCCACAGGTCTCCGCACACCCCTTGACGTAGTCGCCGGACATTGTCACATTCATCAGTGTCACGTTACGGGCACGTACCGCACACGGCAGGGAACGGACGGTGGCATGACCTCGGCAGTGAAGGACGAAAAGGCCCCGGAGCTGCGGGGGTTCAGAGAAGTCCAAAGCCTTGCGTACGCCTGCGCGGAGGCGGTCGCGGCCCGGCTCGAGCCGGGGGTGACCGAGCGCGAGGCGGCTCGCATGCAGCGCGACTGGCTGCGCGAGCGCGGGGTGCGCGACTGGTTCCACCTCCCCTTCGCCTGGTTCGGGGACCGTACGGCGTTCGCCGGCTTCAAGGTGCCCCTGCAGTTCTTCCCGACCAACCGGAAGCTGGAGCCGGGGATGCCCTTCATCCTCGACATGGCCCCGGTGTACAAGGGCTACACGGCCGACATCGGCTATTCCGGCTGTCTCGGGCTCAACCCCTTGCACGACAAGCTGCTGGCCGATCTGGAGGTCCACCGCGAGCTGATACTGCGCGAGGCGCGTGAGCGGCGTTCGCTGCGCGAGATATACGAGGACGTCGAACGCCTCATGATCAAGCAGGGGTATGCCAACCGGCATCGCGCCTACCCCTTCGGTGTCATAGCCCACAAGGTCGACCGCGTCGCCGAGCGTCGCTGGTCCCCGAATGTGTTCGGCTTCGGCACCCAGTCCCTCAAGGGGCTGATGAGCGACGCACTGCACGGGCACCGGGACGGCTGGTCGCCGCTGTGGAGTCCTTACCGCTTCTCCGACCATCCACCGCAGCCCGGTCTGTGGGCGGTTGAGCCGCATCTCGGATTCCGCGGTACGGGCGCCAAGTTCGAGGAGATCCTGGTGGTCACCGACTCCAAGGACCCCGAGCAGAGCGCCTTCTGGCTGGACGACGATCTGCCGCATGTGCGGCGCTGGGCCGAGGAAAGGGTGGCGGCATGAATCTCGGGAGCCTGCCGGGAGCGCGCGAGCGCAGGGTGCGTACGGGCGGAATCGAGCTGTGCGTGGTCGAGTTGGGCGACGAGCAGCGGCCCACGGTCGTCCTCGTGCACGGCTACCCGGACAGCAAGGAAGTCTGGACGGAGGTGGCGAAGCAGCTGGCCGACCAGTGGCATGTCGTGCTGTACGACGTGCGCGGGCACGGCCGGTCCACGGCCCCGAAGCCACTGCGCGGCGGCTTCACGCTGGAGAAGCTCACCGATGACTTCCTGGCCGTCGCCGATGCGGTGAGCCCCGACCGGCCGGTGCATCTGGTCGGGCACGACTGGGGGTCGGTCCAGTCCTGGGAGTTCGTCACGGTCAAGCGGACCGAGGGCCGGATCGCCTCGTTCACCTCGATGTCCGGCCCTTCGCTGGACCACTTCGGGCACTGGATCAAGCAGCGGATGACCAGGCCCACCCCGCGCAGGGTCGGCCAGCTGCTCGGCCAGGGCGCCAAGTCCTGGTACGTCTACATGCTGCATACGCCGGTCCTGCCGGAGCTCGCCTGGCGCGGCCCGCTCAGCAAGCGGTGGCCGAAGATGCTCGAGCGCCTGGAGAAGATCCCGGCGGGCGACTACCCGACCCCCTCGCTGCCCGACGACGCGGCACACGGCGCCTGGCTCTACCGCGACAACGTCCGCGCCCGGCTGAGCCGGCCGCGCACCGACGCCTACGCCCATGTACCGGTCCAGCTGATCACCCCGACCGGCGACATTTTCCTCTCGGAGAAGCTGTACGACCAACTGGAGCTGTGGGCGCCGCAGTTGGTACGCAGGACCCTCGACGCCAAGCACTGGGTGCCGCGCACCAGGCCGGACCAGCTCGCCGCCTGGATCAGCGAGTTCGTCGCCGCGAACGAGGCCGCCAAGGAGGACGGCCGTCCGGTGCAGGACACCGCGCCGACCGGGGCGTACGCGGACCGGTTCGGCGGCCGGCTGGTTCTCGTGACGGGCGCGGCGGGCGGCATCGGAAGGGCCACGGCTTTCGCGTTCGCCGAGGCGGGCGCCCGGGTGGTGGCCGTGGACCGGGACGCGGAAGGTGCGGCCAGGACGGCCGAGATGGCCCGGCTCATAGGAGCCCCGGCGGCCTGGGGCGAAGCGGTCGACGTCAGCGACGAGCAGGCGATGGAGAAGCTCGCCGAGAAGGTCGCCGCCGAGTACGGAATCGTCGACGTCCTGGTCAACAACGCCGGGATCGGTCTCTCCGGCTCCTTCCTGGACACCACGAGCGAGGACTGGAAGAACGTCCTGGACGTCAATCTGTGGGGCGTCATCCATGGCTGCCGGATCTTCGGCAGGCAGATGGCCGAGCGGGGCCAGGGCGGCCATATCGTCAACACGGCTTCCGCCGCCGCCTATCAGCCGTCCCGGGCGCTGCCCGCGTACAGCACCTCCAAGGCCGCCGTGCTGATGCTCAGCGAATGCCTGCGGGCCGAGCTCGCCGAGCGGTCGATCGGGGTCAGCGCCATCTGTCCCGGCATCGTCAACACGAACATCACCGCGACGACGCACTTCGCCGGTGCCGACGCGGCGGAGGAGAAGCGGCTGCGGAAGCGGACCAGCCGGCTGTACGGGCTCCGCAACTACCCGCCGGAGCGGGTGGCCGACGCGATCCTCAAGGCGGTGGTGCGCAACCAGGCCGTCGTGCCGGTGACCCCGGAGGCCCGCGGCGCCCGCCTCCTGTCCCGGTTCAGCCCCGGCGCGCTGCGCGGGATCGCCCGGCTGAAGCCGCCGCTGTGAGCGGCCCCGGACGGCCGTCGGTGGCGGACCGGCAGTCCGCCGCCGAGTACCGGATCGAGGACCTGGCGCACGCGAGCGGGGCCACGGTCCGCACGATCCGCGCCTACCAGGACCGCGGCCTGCTGCCGACACCGGAGCGGCGCGGCCGGGCCAATGTGTACCGGGACACCCATCTCGCCCGGCTCCGGCAGATCGCCGATCTGCTGGACCGCGGTTACACGCTGGCCAGCATCAAGGAGCTCCTGGACGCCTGGGACACCGGCCGCGGTCTGGGCGGGGTGCTCGGGCTCGTGGCCGAGGTGCACGGCCCCTGGACGGACGAACAGGCCGACCGGATCACCCGGGACGAGCTGATCCGAAAGTTCGGCGGCGCTCCGGACGACGAGGCGGTCGCCGAAGCGGTGGAGCTCGGCGTGCTCGAACCGATCCCGGGCAGGGAAGACGAGTTCCTGGTGCCCAGCCCCCAAGAGCTCGCCGTCGCGGTCGAGTTGCACGCGGCTGGTGTGCCGCTCAGCGCAATCTCCAGGCATTTGAGGGAACTTCGCGGCCAGGTCGAGCAGATCGCCTCACGCTTCCTGGAGTTCACCACCGAGCACGTCTTCGCCCGTTATCTCGGCCATCGGCCCCCGACCGACGCGGACGCGGCCGAGGCGGCCGCCATGGTACGCAGGCTGCGTCCGCTCGCCCAGCAGACGGTCGACGCCGAACTCGCCCGTGCGATGCGGACGTTCGCGACCCGCCATCTGCATCATCACCTCGCCTCGGACACACCGCTCGGATCCGATCCCTCGTCGCTCGCGACGCATCGCGTGGATCTCCCCTCCGAGACAATCCGGGCCGTCCAAGAGCTGGTTGGCGCGGAGAACGTCTCCGCCTTCGTCACGGCCTCCACGGAACGCGAGGTGCAATCAAGGAGATTGGACGCACTTGCTCCACCTGTCACCAAACCGGAGCTAATTAACCAAAGCGGTTGATTTCACTTTCACTTGTCCACAGAATCGCCAATTAGCTTGTGGATAACTCAAGTTGACTGTGGATCAAACCTGTGGACGAAACTTTCCTCAGCGCGGCTGAGAATTGCTCCAGCACATCGTGAGCGAAACCCGGATGCGCCGACGAAACGATCCCCGGCACTCTGGCGACATGGATGAAAGACGCACCGTCAAGGTGTCCAAGTACCTCTCGAAGCACCTGCGCCATCAGCCGGAGCGGATCGGCATCACGCTCGACGCGAACGGCTGGGTGCCGATCGACACGCTGCTGCGTGCCATGGCCCGCAACAACGTCCCCCTCACCCGGGCCGAGCTCGACCATGTCGTAGCCGCGAACGACAAGCAGCGCTTTGCCGTGGAGAACGGCCGGATCCGCGCGAGCCAGGGCCATACCGTCCCGGTGGACCTCGACCTGCCACCGGCCGAGCCGCCCGCGTACCTGTACCACGGCACGGTGGGCCATGCGCTGGACTCGATCCGGAACGAGGGCCTGCGGCCCATGGCCCGCACGCACGTCCACCTCTCGCCCGACCGCGAGACGGCGACCAGGGTCGGCGCCCGGCGGGGCCGGCCCGTCGTCCTGTCCGTGGACGCGGGCGCGATGCACCGCGCGGGCCACACCTTCCACGTCAGCGCCAACGGCGTCTGGCTCACCGCTTCCGTACCGCCCGAGTTCCTGCGGTTTTGCGACTGACCAGCGGCAGCGGCCCGGCCACCCGGCATCGCGACCGCCCGGTCCCGTCTGCCAGGCCGCCCGTTCCTGACTGCCCGGCGCCCGGTACCGCCCGCACAGCCGAGCCCCTGTACGGAGCGGACCGTCCGTTTCCGGGCCCGTATGGTCGTATCCATGCGTCTGAGCACGGTGATCCTCCCCATCCACAGGTGGAGCGAGGGACAGAAGATCTGGCGGCGGGCCGAAGACCTGGGGTTCCACGCCGCCTATACCTACGACCACCTGGCCTGGCGGACCTTCCGCGACGGCCCCTGGTTCGGCGCGGTGCCGACTCTCACCGCCGCGGCCGCCGCCACCGACCGGCTCCGCCTGGGCACCCTGGTCACCTCCCCCAACTTCCGGCACCCCGTCACGCTCGCCAAGGACCTCATCACGCTCGACGACGTCTCCGACGGGCGCCTCACCCTCGGCATCGGCGCCGGCGGCAACGGCTTCGACGCCACGACACTGCGTCGGAGCGACGAGGAGCCGTGGACGCCGCGCGAACGGGCCGACCACTTCGACGAGTTCGTACCGCTGCTCGACCAGCTGCTGCGTGAGCCCACGGTGACGTACGAGGGCACGTTCTACGCGGCGAACGAGGCCCGGAACATCCCCGGCTGTGTGCAGCGGCCCCGGCTGCCGTTCGCGGTGGCCGCCACCGGCCCGCGCGGAATGAAGCTCGCCGCCCGGTACGGCCAGGCCTGGGTCACCACGGGCGACCCGAAGCTCTACGAGACGGGCACCCCGGAGCAGTCCGTGGAGGCCATCCGCGGGCAGCTCACCAGGCTGGGTACCGCCTGCGATTCGATCGGCCGGGACGCCGCAGAGCTGGACAAGATCCTTCTCACCGGTTTCACCCCGGACCGCCCGCTCCAGTCGCTCGATGCCTTCGTGGACTTCGCGGGCACCCACTTCGCGCTCGGTTTCACCGAGATCGTCATCCACAACCCGATCCCCGACTCCGACTTCGCGGCGGACGAGAAGGTCTTCGAGCGCATCGCCACCGAGGGCCTGGCCCAGCTCGGCCGCTGACCCGGCCGCCGGAGCCGGCCCACAGAAGCGGCCCACAGAACCGCTGGCATATGTGCCGGGCATGTTCGCCTGGTCAGGGGCGCGCATCCTCAGATGTGCGCCCCTCCGCACGCCCGTGCACCCTCGTACGTGAGAATGGACGGGTGACCTCAGCTACCGACTCGCCTTCGCCTGCCGTAATCCGGCTGATCGCCACCGACCTGGACGGCACCCTGCTCCGCGACGACAAGACGGTCTCCGACCGCACCGTCGCCGCGCTGGCCGCTGCCGAGGAGGCCGGTATCGAGGTCTTCTTCGTCACCGGACGCCCGGCCCGCTGGATGGATGTCGTCAGCGACCACGTGCACGGCCACGGCCTGGCGATCTGCGCCAACGGCGCGGCGGTCGCCGATCTGCACGCCGGCGGCGAGCTGGTCAAGGTCCGGCCGCTGGAGCGCGCCATCGCCCTCGATGTCGTCCGCTCGATGCGCGCAGCCGCGCCCGGCACCACCTTCGCCGTCGAGCTGGCCACCGGAATCCACTACGAGCCGGACTATCCGCCGTTCCACCTGGACCCGGGCGCCACGGTCGCCGTCGCCGAGAAACTGCTGCACGAGGAGACGCCCGGCACCGGTGTCCCCGTGCTGAAGCTCCTCGCCCACCACGCCACGCTGACCCCGGACGACTTCCTCGCCCTGGCCCGTACGACGGCCGGCGACCGGGCCTCCTTCACCCGGTCCAGCCCTACGGCCCTGCTGGAGGTCAGCGGTCCGGGGGTCTCCAAGGCCAGCACGCTGGAGCTCTGCTGCGCCGAGCGCGGCATCTCGCCCGCCGAGGTCGTCGCCTTCGGGGACATGCCCAACGACGTGGAGATGCTGAGCTGGGCGGGCACCTCGTACGCGATGGGCAACGCCCACCCCGCCGCGCTCGCCGCCGCCACCGGCCGGACCGTCACCAACGGCGAGGACGGCGTCGCGGTCGTCATCGAGCGGATCATCGCCGAGCGCCGGGCAGCCGACATCGGGCGCTGAGCCCGGACAGCCGGCCCCGCATGCGTGGACAGGCGCCTCGGACAGGCGCCTCAGAGGGGCACCTCCCACACCACCGTCGTGCCGCCCCCGTCCTCCCCGATCCCGGGTCCGAACCAGCTCGCACCGCCGAGCGACTCCGCCCGGCGCGCCAGGTTCCGCAGTCCGCTGCGCCGACCGCCCCCGGGGATGCCCACCCCGTCGTCGGCGACCGACAGCCGTACCGCGTTCCTCCCGTCGGGCAGCGTGGCGGTCGCGTCGACGACCACGTCGATCAACGACGCCTCGGCGTGCCGGAAGGCATTGGACAGCGCCTCCCGCAGTGCCGCGATCAGGTTCTTGCCGGTGAGCTCGCCGACCAGCGCGTCGACCGGACCCAGGAACCGGTGCGAGGGCTTGAAGCCCAGCGGGACCGCCGCCATGTTGATCTCGCGCAGGACCCGGGTACGCAGCCCCGACGGCGCCTCGGCGGGTTCCTGCTGGAGCGCGAAGATCGCGGTACGGATCTCCTGGATGGTCACGTCCAGTTCGTCGACCGCCCGGCCGACCCCGGTCTGCACCTCGGGCACGTCCGACCTGCGCTGGGCGCTCTCCAGCATCATCCCGGTGGCGAACAGCCGCTGGATGACCAGATCGTGCAGATCGCGGGCGATCCGGTCCCGGTCCTCGTAGACCGCCAGCCGCTCCCGGTCCCGCTGTGCCTCGGCCATCATCAGCGCGAGCGCGGCCTGCGAGGCGAACTGGGTGGCAAGGGTCCGCTCCGTCTCCGTGAACGGCCGGCCGTCCCGGGCGCGGGGCGTGGCGAGCGCGCCGAGCACCCGCCCGCCGCTGTGCAGCGGCAGCAGCATGCTCGGGCCGTACTGGTGGGCCAGCCTGGTGACCATGCGGGCGTCACTGGCGGAATCGTCCACGAAGACCGCCTCGCCGCCCAGCAGCTTCGCCGCCACCGGGCTCTCGGGCCCGATGATCACCCCGAGCGAGGAGGTGGGGTCGTCCGAGGAGACGGCGACGATCTCCAGACCGCCGTCCTCGGTGGGCAGCAGCACGACCCCGGCGGCGGAGTCGGCGAGGCGGCGGGCCTGTTCGGCGACGACGGAGAGCGCGTCGTCGGCGTCCCCGCCGGAGAGCAGCGCGGTGGTCACGGCCACCGATCCGTCGATCCAGCGCTCGCGCTGGCGTGCCGCCTCGTACAGCCGGGCGTTGCCGATGGCGATCCCGGCCTCGGTGGCGAGCACCCGCACCATGTGCAGGTCGTAGTCGTTGAACTCGCCGCCATCCTTCTCGGCCAGGTAGAGATTTCCGAAGATCTCCCCCTGCACGCGGATCGGGACGCCTAGGAAGGTCCGCATCGGGGGGTGGCCGGGCGGGAAGCCGGCGAACCTCGGATCGGCCGTCAGATCGGCGAGCCGCACCGGTGCCGGGTCGTGGATCAGTGCGCCCAGCAGCCCCCGGTGCCCGTCGGGGCGGTGACCGATCTCGTCCGCCACCTCGTCCGGTACTCCGTAGGTGACGAAGTCGGAGAGCCCCTCGCCCTCCGCATCGACGACGCCGATGGCGGCGTAGCGGGAGCGGGCGAGTTCGGCGGCCGTCTCGCAGATCCGGTCGAGGGTGGAGTGCAGTTCCAGGCCCGCGCCGACGGAGCGCATGGCCTCCAGCAGCTGCGGGATGCGGGCGGTGATCTCGGTGGACAGGCCCTGCAGGCTGCGAGTCGCCCGAGTAGCCGCTTCGAGTGAGTCCTTCGGGTCCTGCTCCGGCATACCCCGAGAGTAGTTAGTCCCGATTGGTGAGGAAAGTCGGGTGTCGTGCCGCCCGGCTCACGCGTGCGCGCCCACGGCTTCGTCACACCGCCCGGCTCACGCGTGCGCGCCCACTGCTTCCCCGGACGCCGCCCGTGCTTCCTCCCGTACACCCGCGGCTCCGCCGGGTACCCGTGCGGTCTCCCGCTCGCGCTCCAGCATCCGGCGCAGGGGGCCTTCCCCGGCGGCGAGATCGGCGTACGGGCCGCGCTGCACGACCCTGCCCCCGTCGAGCACCAGCACCTCGTCGACGGCTTCGAGTCCCTCCAGGCGATGGGTGATCAGGACGGTCGTGCGCCCCTCGGTGGCGGCCAGCAGGTCGGCGGTCAGGGCGTCCGCGGTCGCCAGGTCGAGATGCTCGGCGGGTTCGTCCAGGACCAGTACGGGGAAGTCGGCGAGGATCGCCCTGGCCAGGGCGAGGCGTTGGCGCTGGCCGCCGGAGAGGCGTGCGCCGTGTTCGCCGACCAGGGTGTCGAGCCCGTCGGGCAGCGCGTCGGCCCAGTCGAGCAGCCGCGCCCGGCCGAGGGCGTCCCGCAGCTCCTCGTCCGTCGCACCGGTCCGGGCCAGCCGCAGGTTCTCCCGGATGGTGCTGTCGAAGACATGGGCGTCCTGGGCGCACAGCCCGACGAACCGCCGGACGGCGTCCCCCTCCAGCGCACCGGCCTCGACGCCGCCGATCCGGTACGTCCCCGCCCGTGCGTCCAGGAAGCGGACGAGGACCTGTGCAAGGGTCGTCTTCCCGGAGCCGGAGGGCCCGACGACGGCGATCCGCCTGCCGGCCGTCAACGTCAGGTCGACGCCGTCGAGGGCGTCCCGAGCCGCTCCGGCGTACCGCGCCGACAGACCCCGTACCTCCAGCGGGAAGGGCGACGCGGGCGCCTCGGCCGGGCTCTCGGGTTCGTGTACGGGCAGCGGGGCGTCCAGCACCTCGTACACCCGCTCCGCGCTGCGCTCGACCCTCCGGCGGTACTGCACGGCGAGCGGCAGGCCGGCCACGGCCTCGAAGGCGGCCAGCGGGGTGAGCACCACCACCGCGAGTTCCACGCCCGCGAGCCGGCCGTCGTGCACGGCGGGAAGGGCGACGAGTGCGGTGGCGACGACGGTGAGGCCGGTGACCAGGGCGATGAGTCCGCCGCCGAGCGCGTTGGCGGTCGCCGCGCGGGCGGCGATCCGGGTCAGCACGCCGTCGGCGTCCCGGGTCCGTTCCGCACGGGCGGGCAGGGCACCCGCGACGGTCAGTTCGGCGGTCCCGCCGAGCAGGTCCGTGATCCGGGTGGCCAGATCGGCGCGTGCGGGGGCGAGCCGGCGTTCCGTGTGACGGGAGCAGGCGCTGCTGACCAGCGGCACGCCCACCCCGGCCAGCAGCAGTCCGGCGGCCAGCACGACGCCTGCCGCGGGCAGCAGCCAGCCGATGAACCCGGCGGCCGCCGTGCCGACGACCACGGCGGTCCCGGCGGGCAGCAGCCAGCGCAGCCAGTAGTCCTGCAGGGCGTCGACATCGGCGACGAGCCGGGAGAGCAGGTCCCCGCGCCGGGTGCGGCGGAGTCCGGCGGGCGCGATGCGCTCCAGCCCCCGGTAGACCGAGACGCGCAGTTCGGCGAGCATCTTGAGCACCGCGTCGTGCGACACCAGGCGCTCGGCGTAGCGGAAGACCGCCCGGCCGAGTCCGAAGGCGCGGGTCGCGGTCACGGCGACCATCAGATAGAGCACCGGGGGCTGTTCGGAGGCGCGGGAGATCAGCCAGCCGGAGACGGCCATGAGCCCGACGGCCGAGGCCAGGGCGAGGCTGCCCAGCAGCAGCGCGAGCGCCAGCCGGCCGCGCTGTGCACCGGCGGCCTCTCTCACCCGGGCCAGGACCCGTCCGGAGCGGGCCGCGGTCTCCCGCAGCACCTCGGGCTCCGGCGTCTCTTCCTCGCGCCCCTCGTGGGCAAAGGGCGCGCTCGTCGGCCGCGGCACGGCCACGGACGGCACGGCCGCCCCGGACGTCATGGAGTCCGTGGTCGTCACGGCCGTCACAGCCGCCCCGGTCCTCGCCGGCCGTTCGGTCGCCCCCGGGTCCAGGGTCACCACCCGGTCGGCCACCGGGAGCAGCGCCGGGCGGTGCACGACCAGCAGCACGGTCCGGCCCACGGCCAGTCGCCGTACCGCCTCGACGATCCCCGCCTCCGTCTCGCCGTCCAGGCTCGCGGTCGGCTCGTCGAGCAGCAGCAGCGGGCGGTCGGCGAGGAAGGCCCGCGCGAGGGCGAGCCGCTGGCGCTGTCCGGCGGAGAGGCCCGTGCCGTCCTCGCCGATGAGCGTCTGTGCACCGTCCGGCAGTTCCGAAACGAAGTCGTACGCCCCGGCGTCCCGCAAGGCGGCCGTCACCGCCCGGTCGTCGGCATCCGGCCGGGCCAGCCGTACGTTCTCCGCGATGGTGCCCGCGAAGAGATGGGGACGCTGCGGCACCCAGGCGATCCGTTCCCGCCACCGCTCGGGCGAGAGCGTCGCCAGATCGGCGCCGCCGATCCGTACCCGCCCCTCGTCGGGTGCCGTGAAACCGAGGACCACGTCGAGCAGGGTGGACTTCCCGACGCCGCTGGGGCCGACCAGGGCCACGGTCTCCCCCTCGTCCACAACCAGTGAGGCCGCGTTCAGCGAGGGTTCGGTACGCCCCTCGTGCCGTACGGTCACCCCCTCCAGCTCCAGCCGGAGGGAACCGGGAACGTCCGCCGTGCCGGCCTGCCGGGGCTCGGTCTCCAGGACCGCGAAGATCTCCTCGGCGGCGGAGAGCCCCTCGGCGGCCGCGTGGTACTGCGCGCCGACCTGGCGGATCGGCAGATAGGCCTCGGGCGCCAGGATCAGCACCACCAGGCCGGTGTAGAGGTCGAGTCCGCCGTGCACCAGCCGCATGCCGATGGTGACGGCCACCAGGGCCACCGACAGCGTCGCCAGCAGCTCCAGGGCGAAGGACGACAGGAACGCGATCCGCAGGGTCCGCAGCGTGGCCCGGCGGTACTGCGAGGTGATCGTACGGATGGACTCGGCCTGCGCCTTGGCGCGGCCGAAGACCTTCAGCGTCGGCAGCCCGGCGACCACGTCGAGGAAGTGTCCGGAGAGCCGGGACAGCAGTCGCCACTGGCGGTCCATCCGTGACTGGGTGGCCCAGCCGATCAGGATCATGAAGAGCGGGATGAGGGGCAGCGTGACCACGATGATCGCCGCCGAGACCCAGTCCTCGGTGACGATCCGGGCCAGGACCGCCACCGGCACGACCACGGCGAGTCCGAGCTGCGGCAGATAGCGCGCGAAGTAGTCGTCGAGCGCGTCGACACCACGGGTGGCGAGCGCCACCAGGGAACCGGTGCGCTGGCCGCTCAGCCAGCCGGGACCGAGCGAAGCCGCCCGTGCCAGCAGCCGGCCGCGGAGTTCGGACTTGACCGCCGCGCTGGCCCGGTACGCGGCCAGTTCGGTCAGCCAGGAGACCAGGCCCCGGCCGAGCGCGACCGCGGCGAGCAGGATCAGCGGGGTCCGCAGCCCGGAGACCGTCAGTCCGTCCTCGAACCCGCCCACCACCACTTCGGCGACGAGCATGGCCTGGGCGATGACCAGGGCCGCCCCGACAACTCCGAGCGCCACCACGGCTGCCAGGAAGAAGCGGGTGGCGCGGGCGTGGCGGAGCAGACGCGGGTCGATCGGTTTCACGTGAAACAGCCCCTAGCGGTCTCGGTCGTTCGATCGGGGTCCGCCCGGCGGATCGGGGTCGGCGTCGCGACCCCGGCCGTGATCCGCCGGTCGGGCCCCAGCTGCGTTCAGTGCGCTTCGGCGATGTGCTGCGTACCGATGCGCTTGCGGAACACCCAGTACGTCCAGCCCTGGTACAGCAGGACGACGGGGGTGGCGATCCCGGCACACCAGGTCATGATCTTCAGCGTGTACGGGGTGGACGAGGCGTTGGTGACCGTGAGGCTCCAGGCGTCGTCCAGTGAGGACGGCATGACGTTCGGGAAGAGCGTCAGGAAGAGCATCGCGACCACGGCCGCGACGGTTACGCCGGAGAACGCGAACGCCCAGCCCTCTCGTCCCGCCGCGATCAGGGCGACCGCGGCGACCAGCGCCACCGCGGCGACGATCATCGCCAGCAGGCTCCAGCCGTCCCCGTTGTCGAGCTGGGTCCAGATCAGGAAGCCGAGCGCGAGCACCGCGGTGACGATCCCCAGCTTCAGCGCCAGCCTGCCCGCCCGCTCCCGGATGTCCCCGACCGTCTTGAGCCCCGCGAACACGGCGCCGTGGAAGGTGAAGAGGAAGAGCGTGACCAGTCCGCCGAGAATGGCGTACGGGTTGAGCAGGTCCCAGAAGTTGCCCACGTACTCCATGTCGGCGTCGATCTTCACGCCGCGCACGATGTTCCCGAAGGCCACGCCCCAGAGCACGGCCGGGATCAACGAGGTCCAGAAGATGGCGTGTTCCCAGTTGGTCTGCCACTTCTCGCCGGACCGCTTGGCCCGGTACTCGAAGGCGACCCCGCGCACGATCAGACAGACCAGGATGATCAGCAGCGGCAGGTAGAAGCCGGAGAACAGCGTGGCGTACCACTCGGGGAAGGCGGCGAAGGTCGCGCCGCCCGCGGTGAGCAGCCACACCTCGTTGCCGTCCCAGACGGGCCCGATCGTGTTGATCAGGACCCGTCGTTCCTTGCGGTCGCGGGCCAGCAGCTTGGTGAGGACGCCGATCCCGAAGTCGAATCCCTCCAGGAAGAAGTAGCCGGTCCAGAGGACGGCGATGAGCACGAACCAGACGTCGTGGAGTTCCATCTCTCAGCTCCTCTGCTCTCAGTAGGAGAAGGCCATCGGCCGGTCGGCGTCGTCGTGGTCGCCGCCGATCCTGGTGGGCGGGTTGAGGTCGGCCTCCGTGAGCTCCGGCGGGCCTGCCTTGATGTACTTCACGAGCAGCTTGACCTCGACGACCGCGAGCACGGCGTAGAGCAGGGTGAAGCCGATCATCGAGGTGAGCACCTCGCCCTGCGAGACGCCGGGGGAGACCGCGTCGCGGGTCTGGAACACGCCGTAGACGACCCAGGGCTGGCGGCCCATCTCGGTGAAGATCCAGCCCCAGGAGTTGGCGATCAGCGGGAAGAGCAGCGTCCAGAGCGCGACGATCCAGTAGCACCTGGTGAGCTTCGGGCTGAGTGCCTTGCTCTTGAAGAGGACCAGGTTCGGCACTTCGTCCTCACCGGTCCGCAGTGCCGGCGGCAGCATGAACTTCTTCCGGGTCAGCCACAGTCCGAGGATGCCGAGGCCGAAGGACGCCATCCCGAAGCCGATCATCCAGCGGAAGCTCCAGAACGCGACCGGGATGTTTGGCCGGTAGTCGCCGGGGCCGAACTTCTCCTGCTCCGCCTTGTTGACGTCGTTGATGCCGGGGACGTACGAGGTGAAGCTGTCGTCCGCGAGGAAGGACAGTATCCCCGGGATGGAGATCTCCACGGTGTTGTGGCCCTTGGCCACGTCACCGACGGCGAAGACCGAGAACGGCGCACCCTTCTCGCCCTCCCAGAGGGCCTCGGCGGCGGCCATCTTCATCGGCTGCTGCTTGAACATGACCTTGCCGAGCGTGTCGCCGCTGATGGCGGTGAGCAGTCCGGCGACGACCACGGTGACCAGGCCGAGCCGCAGCGAGGTCCGCATCACCGGGATGTGCTTCTTGCGCGCCAGGTGGAAGGCGGCGATGCCGACCATGAACGCGCCGCCGACCAGGAAGGCCGCGGTGATGGTGTGGAAGAACTGGGCGAGCGCGGTGTTCTGGGTGAGCACGTGCCAGAAGTCGGTGAGCTCGGCCCGGCCGCGTTCCTTGTTGATCCGGTAGCCGACCGGGTGCTGCATCCAGGAGTTGGCCGCCAGGATGAAGTACGCGGACAGGATCGTCCCGATGGAGACCATCCAGATGCAGGCGAGGTGGATCTTCTTCGGCAGCTTGTCCCAGCCGAAGATCCACAGCCCGATGAAGGTGGACTCGAAGAAGAACGCGATCAACGCCTCGAACGCGAGCGGGGCGCCGAAGATGTCACCGACGAACCGCGAGTAGTCGGACCAGTTCATGCCGAACTGGAACTCCTGGACGATGCCGGTGACTACGCCCATGGCGATGTTGATCAGGAAGAGCTTGCCCCAGAACTTCGTCGCCCTGAGGTACTTCTCGTTGTTCGTCCGGACCCAGGCGGTCTGCAGGCCGGCGGTGAGCGCGGCGAGCGAGATCGTCAGAGGGACGAACAGGAAGTGATAGACGGTGGTAATACCGAACTGCCATCGCGCCAGCGTCTCCGGCGCCAGAGCTAGCTCCACGTCGTCTTCTCCTTACGTCGCCGTAATCACACCGGCAGTTTGCCCTTTAAATCCGACTAATCACGGGAGGAACAGGACGCGCTTGTGAACGCGTTCACATTCACAAGCATTATGGCGCACAGACTTTCGGGACGTTCGGGCGGGGTACCCGTCTTGGGACGTTCCGATCAATCAGCCCGAACCAGACGCTCCGGCCCTCAATGGCGAGAAGGCCCCGTACCTCGTCGAAACGAGGTACGGGGCCGGGGCCCTTCGTCGCGCGGGCGGCCTGCGCCGCCGCCCTACAGCTGCTCGCGGAACGACTCCGCCACCTTCAGGAACAGGTCGTTCGCCTCGTCCTCCCCGATCGTGACCCGCACGCCCTCGCCCACGAACGGCCTGACCACCACTCCGGCCCGCTCGCACGCCGCGGCGAAGTCGGCGGTACGGTCCCCGAGCCGTATCCAGACGAAGTTCGCCTGGGAATCCGGCACGGTCCACCCCTGCCCGGCCAGCGCCCGCTGCACCCGCTGTCGCTCGGACACCAAGGAGCCCACCCGCCCCAGGAGTTCGTCCTCGGCGCGCAGCGAGGCGACCGCCGCGTCCTGCGCGAGCTGGCTGACCCCGAAAGGCACCGCCGTCTTGCGCAGCGCGGCCGCCACCGGCTCGTGGGCCACGGCGAAACCGACCCGCAGGCCCGCCAGGCCGTACGCCTTGGAGAAGGTCCGCAGCACCGCCACATTGGGCCGGTCCCGGTAGATCTCGATGCCGTCCGGCACCTCGACGTCGCGGATGAACTCCCGGTACGCCTCGTCGAGCACCACCAGGACATCGCCCGGCACCCGGTCCAGGAACCGCTCCAGCTCGGCCCGGCGCACCACGGTGCCGGTCGGGTTGTTCGGATTGCAGACGAAGATCAGCCGAGTGCGGTCCGTGATCGCGTCCGCCATCGCGTCGAGGTCGTGCACCTCACCCTCGTCCAGCGGAACCTTCACCGAGGTCGCACCGCTGACCTGCGTGATGATCGGGTACGCCTCGAAGGAGCGCCAGGCGTAGATGACCTCGTCACCCGGGCCCGACGTGGCCTGGAGCAGCTGCTGCGCCACCCCGACCGAGCCGGTTCCGGTGGCGAGGTGCGAGAGGGGCACACCGAAACGGTCGGCCAGCTCGTTCATCAGACCGGTACAGGCCATGTCCGGGTAGCGGTTGAAGTTCGCGGCCGCCGCCAGGACGGACTCCATCACTCCGGGCAGCGGCGGATACGGATTCTCGTTGGAGGACAGCTTGAACGCGACCGGTCCACCGGCGGCGGCCGGCTTGCCCGGTACATAGGCGGGGACGCCGTCCAGCTCGGCACGCAGCTTGGGGCTCGTCTCGCTCACCGCAGGTCCTCCTCGATCGTCTGTACACATCAATACTGCTCACCTTATGAGGATTGGGCGCCGCTGCGAATGGCCGGAGCGTCCAATCGTCCGGTGCGACCAGGAATGGGGGGAGCGCTCGTCGCCCCGTCGCGCGCCGGTGGCTCACTCCGTGGCGCGCGTCCCCCGAAGAGGTGAGATGAGACCTCTTCGAGACATCGACCATTTAGCAGGCCCATCGG
This sequence comes from Streptomyces sp. NBC_00376, assembly GCF_036077095.1. NCBI lineage: Bacteria > Bacillati > Actinomycetota > Actinomycetes > Kitasatosporales > Streptomycetaceae > Streptomyces > Streptomyces sp. NBC_00376. The sequence goes on from NZ_CP107960.1 coordinate 4,349,892, forward strand.
GTTCGACGCATGACACACTACGGTCAAACCCTTCAACACCCTTGTTTTACAAGGCATTTGATCTTCAATGATCATGCAGAAACGTGCCTGTCAACGAGTGAATATGCGACCAGGCCAACCACCCCTCCGAGCCCTACTATCGGCTCGCCATGACAGCAGCAGGGAAGCACCAGGTGAGCCGGACGGACACACCCCGGCGCGGCGGCCGGCAGGGACGAGCGGGAATCCGGGACGTGGCCGCCGCCGCCGGAGTCTCCATCACGACCGTCTCCGACGCGCTCAACGGCAAGGGCAGGCTCCCGGACGCCACCCGCCGCCATGTCCGCGAGGTCGCAGAGCGCCTGGGCTACCGCCCTTCCGCCGCGGCCCGAACCCTCCGTACCGGCAAGTCCGGCCTCATCGGCCTGACCGTGACGACCTACGGGGACGAACCCTTCACCTTCACCGAATTCGCGTACTTCGCGGAGATGGCCAGAGCCGCCACCTCGGCCGCGCTCGCCCGCGGCTACGCCCTCGTCATCCTGCCCGCCACCTCGCGACACGACGTCTGGTCGAACGTCGCACTCGACGGCACCGTCGTGATCGACCCCTCCGACCAGGACCCGGTCGTCACGGAACTCGTGCGCCAGGGGCTGCCCGTCGTCTCGGACGGGCGCCCGGCCGGGACGCTCCCGGTCACCGCCTGGGTCGACAACGACCACCGGGCCGCCGTCCTCGACCTGCTCGACCATCTCGCCGCCGCCGGCGCCCGCCGCATCGGCCTGCTCACCGGCACCACCACCGACACGTACACCCGCCTCTCCACCACCGCGTACCTCCACTGGTGCGAGCGCGTGGGCCAGGACCCGGTGTACGAGTCGTACCCCGCCCACGACCCGTGCGCGGGCGCGGTCGCCGCCGACCGGCTGCTCGCCCGCCCCGACCGGCCGGACGCCGTCTACGGGCTCTTCGACCCCAACGGCACCGATCTGCTGGCGGCGGCCCGCCGGTACGGCTTACGCGTCCCCGAGGACCTGCTGCTGGTCTGCTGCAGCGAGTCCACCGTGTACGCGACGACCGAGCCGCCCATCACCACCCTCTCGCTCAAGCCGCGCAGGATCGGCACCGCGGTCGTCCAGCTCCTGATCGACGCCATCGAGGGTGTGGACCAGGACCGGCCGGTGGAGCAGGTCATACCGACCGAACTCATCGTCCGGACCTCCTCGCAACGCCGTCCACCCCGCACCACGGTCAGCGCACCCCGCTCTCCGGCAGGGGATTGATCAGGCGATTTCGGACCAATCGGCCGGTGAACCCGACGTGCGTCCGGATTCACCACCCCTGGTGCGTCACACAGCACGATCCGCATTCCTATGATGGGCGCACGACACCGCGGACCGCCCCGACCAGCAGGGCCCGTCAGGTGTACGGCGGCGCGACGGTGGTGGAGGGGTCGATGACACAGGGGGCCGGTCAGGAACCCGTGGTGCGGACGGCGACGTTGCGCGACTTCCGCGTACCGCCCTATGCCCAGAGCCCGGTGCCGCCTGCATCACCGCACCCGGGCAACGCCGTCCCCGGTGACATGCCGCCGGACGGTTACACCCCCACCGCGCGCGATCTTCCCGTGATCAACCGCGGTGACACCCTGCAGGTACCGACCGTCCCCGACCCGCGCCCCGTTCCGGAGCAGGGTCGCGGACCGCTGTACGTCGTCGGCGACGTCCACGGCTATCTGGACGAGCTCCACGCCGCCCTCGCCGAGCAGGGCCTCATCGACGCCGACGGCAAATGGTCGGCGGGCAACGCCCGGCTCTGGTTCCTCGGCGACTTCACCGACCGGGGCCCGGACGGCATCGGGGTCATCGACCTCGTGATGCGCCTGTCCGCCGAGGCCGCGGCCGCCGGCGGCTACTGCAAGGCCCTGATGGGCAATCACGAGCTGCTGCTCCTGGGCGCCAAGCGGTTCAGCGACACCCCGGTCAACTCCGGCGCGGGCACCGCCACCTTCCAGGCGGCCTGGCTGCTCAACGGCGGCCAGAAGAACGACATGGAGCGCCTCCAGGACGTCCACCTCCAGTGGATGTCCCGGCTCGACGCGATCGTCGAGGAGGACGGGCATCTGCTGATGCACTCCGACACGACGGCGTACCTCGAATACGGCACCACCATCGAGGACGTCAACGACACCGTGCACGCCATTCTCACGCGTAACGACGCCGACGAGTGCTGGGACCTCTTCCGCAAGCTCACCAAGCGGTTCGCCTTCCGCGACGAGTCGGGTCCGCAGGCCGTCCGGGAACTGATGTCGGCCTACGGCGGACAGCGCATCGTCCATGGTCACAGCCCCATTCCGTACCTCCTCGGCGAGGTCGGCTCGGAGGACGGCGAGGACGGCTCCGGCCCCGTGGTCAACGGTCCGCACGTGTACGCGGACGGGCTCGCCATCGCCATGGACGGCGGAGTGACCATGGCCGGAAAGCTACTGGTCGTCCAGCTGCCTCTGCATGACTGACGCTCTTCCGGGAAGACGCTCCACGACCTGACCACGCCGACCACTGGGCCTATTTCCGGAAACCCCCTGTCACCCCGTGCCGTGGGCGCTCTACCATCGGCGTATCAGTAGCAGGCTCTCCTCCGTTTCCGCCCAACTGCCCGTCTCCAACGGGCACTCAGGCCCGACGGAGCATCGGGGGATGCACATGAACAGCGCTCCGCACCTGCTGGCCGAGGACCGCCCCGAGTACGAGCGGATCCTCGATGACGCACTGCGTCATGCCCATGAACGGCCGGATCTGGCCGCGGTCGGCGAACGGCTCAACGCCGTCCAGCTGCGCACGATGGCGCTGGACGCCACGGAGCTGATCACCGCGACCGCCGCCACCGAGTACAAGCACTACGTGCAGGCCCGCGAGGAACTTCGCGGCCCTGCCGACGGGACGGACCAGGACGCGCTCCCCGGCTCCGGCACGGGCCGTCCGCACCAGTCGGGCGCCGGCATAGGAGCCGTCGTCACGGTCCTGGCGCCGGTGCTCGCCGGTACCGCCGCGTTCATATTCCTGCTGGCGGGCTACCTGCTGAGGCTGCTCGACCCGGCGCCGTCCTTCGCCTCGACCATGGTCTCCGCGGGCTGGTTCTTCGCCGCGGTCACGGCCGCCGCCATCCTGGCCGCCGCCGTCGGGCTGCTCATCACGGCACTGCGCAACGGCTCGGAGCCGCAGCCCGTCGAGGACGACGAGGAGGAGTTGCCGGAGGACGTGGCACGGGCCAGGGAGGCCTGGCGTCACGCCCTGCTGGAGCGCGGCATCCTGCCGTTCCTGCGGGACGCGCTCGCCGATCCCGAGGCCGGGCCCGCCTCGCGCACACCGGTCCGCTCGGCGAACCGCATCCCGAAGGTCGGCTACAGCCCGCCGGACTTCTCCAGTCCGGGCGACGGCCCGGCGGCGGGCCCCCGGCCGACGTTCACCTCACCGGACTTCACCAGCCCCGACTTCGGCGGCCCCGAACACGAACTGGACTGACCGGGTCCGCACACCTGCCGTCCGGCAGGAGCGCACTGACCATCTCCTCATACCTGCCGGACGGCAGGAGCGGTCGCCCCGAAGGCGGAAGCCTCCGGGGCGATACCTCGTCCCGGGTCCGGATCAGTCCGCGATCGGCAGATAGACCCGGTTGCCCGCCGCCGCGAACTCCTTGGACTTCTCCGCCATGCCCGCCTCGATCTCCGACTGCGAACCGCCGTGCTCGCGCCGGATGTCCTGGGAGATCTTCATCGAGCAGAACTTCGGGCCGCACATCGAGCAGAAGTGCGCCGTCTTGGCCGGCTCGGCGGGCAGCGTCTCGTCGTGGAACTCCCGTGCGGTGTCAGGGTCGAGGGCCAGGTTGAACTGGTCCTCCCAGCGGAACTCGAACCGGGCGTCGGAGAGCGCGTCGTCCCAGTCCTGCGCCCCCGGGTGCCCCTTGGCGAGGTCCGCCGCGTGCGCCGCGATCTTGTAGGTGATGACGCCGGTCTTCACATCGTCCCGGTTGGGCAGGCCGAGGTGCTCCTTCGGCGTGACGTAGCAGAGCATCGCCGTCCCCCACCACGCGATCATCGCCGCGCCGATGCCGGAGGTGATGTGGTCGTACGCCGGCGCGACATCGGTGGTCAGCGGGCCGAGCGTGTAGAACGGCGCCTCCTCGCAGATCTCCTGCTGGAGGTCGATGTTCTCCTTGATCTTGTGCATCGGGACATGTCCCGGCCCCTCGATCATGGTCTGGACGCCGAACCTCTTGGCGACCGTGTTCAGCTCGCCGAGCGTGCGCAGTTCGGCGAACTGCGCCTCGTCATTGGCGTCGGCGATCGAGCCGGGTCGCAGCCCGTCGCCCAGCGAGTACGTCACGTCGTAGCTCGCGAGGATCTCGCAGAGCTCCTCGAAGTGCTCGTACAGGAACGACTCCTTGTGGTGCGCGAGGCACCACGCCGCCATGATCGAGCCGCCGCGCGAGACGATGCCGGTCTTGCGGCGGGCGGTCAGCGGTACGTACGGCAGGCGCACGCCGGCGTGGACCGTCATGTAGTCGACGCCCTGCTCGGCCTGCTCGATGACGGTGTCCTTGTAGATCTCCCAGGTCAGTTCCTCCGCCCGGCCGTCGACCTTTTCGAGGGCCTGGTAGAGCGGGACGGTTCCGATCGGAACGGGTGAATTGCGCAGAACCCACTCACGGGTGGTGTGAATGTTGCGGCCGGTGGACAGATCCATGACGGTGTCGGCGCCCCAGCGCGTCGCCCACGTCATCTTCTCCACCTCCTCCTCGATGGAGGACGTCACCGCGGAGTTGCCGATGTTGGCATTGACCTTCACCAGGAATCGCTTGCCGATGATCATCGGCTCGATCTCGGGGTGGTTGACGTTGGCCGGCAGCACGGCCCGGCCGGCCGCGATCTCCTCGCGCACCACCTCGGGCTCGACGTTCTCCCGGATCGCCACGTACTCCATCTCCGGGGTGATCTCGCCCCGGCGGGCGTACGCGAGCTGGGTCACCGGCTGCCCGTCCCGGCTGCGGCGCGGCAGCCGCGGACGACCGGGGAAGACCGCGTCGAGGTTGCGCAGTCCGCCGCGCGGCGAGGTGTGCTTGAGCCCGTCGTCCTCGGGGCGGGCGGGGCGGCCCGGGTACTCCTCGGTGTCGCCGCGGGCGGTGATCCAGTTCTCCCGCAGCGGTGCGAGCCCGCGGCGGACATCCGTCTCGACGGTGGGATCGGTGTACGGACCCGACGTGTCGTACAGCGTCACGTCCTTGCCGTTGGTGAGGTGCACCTGACGGACCGGCACCCGGAGGTCCGGACGCGAGCCCCGGACGTACCCCTTGTGCCAACCGATGGACTTCCCGGCCTCGTCGCTCTGGTTCGAGGCAGGCGTGCGTGCGTCCGATGTGGTCATGAGACCTACTCCCTACGCCGGCATTACCCGGTAACAGGTTCGGCGGTCGGCGCAGCCTGTCCCGTACGGACGTACGGAGATCAGCGCCCTCTCAGCCCGGTGCTCCGAGCTCCCGCGTGTGCAAAGGTTCCCCCACGCTAGCGCCCCGTCCGGCCTGATGAACAGTGGGCCCGTCTCTTCTTGCGATGATCGGCCGGTGACGTCCCCCCCTATCGACCTCGAAACGCAGGGCCATCAGCACGGTCACTCGCACAGCCATGGCCCCGCCGCACCCGTCTCCAGACATCTGCGCAAAGTCATCGCGGCCGTACTGATCCCGTTCGCCACCGCCGTCCTCGTCGGTCTGGTGGCGCTCTGGCCGGGCGGTGCGCCGTCGCACGAGCGGACCGGCGTCGGATTCGACCGGCAGACCCAGCAGGGAAAGGTGGTGAATGTCGACATGGTGGACTGCAAGGAGGTGAACGCGGTCCAGACGCCCATGGACGGGGCCGCCACACCGCCCTCGGGAAGCGCGAGGGGGCTGTGCAAGAAGGCCACGATCGAGGTGGCGACCGGTCACGACAAGGGCCGGACCTTCACCGAGATCGTCCAGCCCGACGCGACGCGTCAGCTGCGCGACGGTCAGGGCGTGGTCGTGGCGTACGCCCCCGACGCGCCCCGTGACCTGCAGTACTCGGTGACGGATGTGAACCGGAAGTTCCCGCTGACCCTGCTGGCCGGGATCTTCGCCCTGGTCGTGGTCGCGGTGGGCCGCATGCGCGGGGTGATGGCGCTGGTCGCGCTCGCCGTCTCGTTCGCCGTGCTGACCCTGTTCATCCTCCCGGCCATACTCCAGGGCTCCAACCCGCTGCTCGTCGCGGTGGTCGGGGCCAGTGCGATCATGCTGATCGCGCTCTACATGTGCCACGGCCTGAGCGCCCGCACCTCGGTGGCGGTGATCGGCACACTGATCTCGCTGCTGCTGATCGGACTGCTCGGATCGCTCTTCATCGGCTGGGCGAGCCTGACCGGCAACACCGACGACAACACCGGCCTCATCCATGGTCTGTACCCGCACATCGACATGAGCGGTCTACTTCTGGCCGGTGTCATCATCGGTTCGCTCGGGGTCCTCGACGATGTGACCGTGACCCAGACGTCGGCGGTCTGGGAACTCCACCAGGCGAACCCGACGTTGGGTGTGCGGGGGCTCTACCGGGCAGGGATCAGGATCGGACGCGACCACATCGCCTCGGTCGTCAATACGCTGGTGCTCGCCTACGCGGGCGCCGCACTGCCGTTGCTGCTGCTGTTCTCCATCGCCCAGAGCAGCGTGGGGACGGTGGCCAACAGCGAGCTGGTGGCGGAGGAGATCGTACGAACGCTGGTCGGCTCGATCGGACTGGTCGCCTCGGTGCCGGTGACGACGGTGCTCGCTGCGCTGGTCGTCTCCGCGGACCGCACAGGGCCCGGCGCGGAAGCCGGAGCTTCGGCACCCGTACGGACCGGGAAGGGCCGTCGTCGCAGGGCAAGGCCTTGAGCTTCTCCACGCTGAGCAATTCACCCATTCGGCAGGTACCGTGTTCGACCGGCGAGCCGGTCGGCGGCGCCGTTTCCGCTCAGCCTGCGTTCTGTTCCTCGGCGAGAATTCGGCCCAGGGCGTCTTCCAGGTTGCCCTCGAAGTCACCCAGCGTGCACTCCTGCCCGAGTGGCACGAGCTTGTCGGTCCGGTCGAGAAACGCCACAAGTGGTGCCGTACCGGCCCTGAAGAGAGCCCGGTCCTCGCCGACCTGGAGCCGGATATGTACGTCGGACAACCCCTCGGGTTCAGTGGGACCGATATGCACATCGCCGTCGCCACTGGGGCTGTTGAGGCCGTCGAGCAGCAGCTCACGGCCGAATGCCCAGGTGACGGGGGCGTCACCGGGCAGATGGAAGGTCATCCGGATCGCATACGGATCGCAGACCTCGTACCGGAGCTCCACCGGGATCCGGAAAGAGAGCTCCTCGGAGACGAGGAAGCTCATCATGACCTCAGCTTGAACCGACTCGCGCATCGTTCAACCCCGCAGTAGATGAATCTGGCCAGGAATGATCCCCCGTGGCCCTATTGACGCCATCGTGGTGCACGCGATAGCAGATCACAAGGAGTGATTTTTCAGATACTGATAGAGAACACGAACGAACGCAAGAGGTTGGCCACTTCGCCACGTAGTTGTTCGACTGCGGGGAGCAACCGACTTTCCTGCTCCAGGGGTACGGAAATCGCCATCGCGGCAGCGGTGAATCCGGCCGTGATCGGGATGGCCGCACAGACCGTCCCCAGGGCGTACTCCTGTCGCTCGATGACAGGTTCCGTCCGCTCCATCGACCGCAGTCGCTCAAGGAGCGTGGCCCGGTCCTTGACCGAGTAGCGGGTCAGCGGACGCACAGGGTGACGGTCGAGGTGGTCCTCGCGGGCCTTCTCGTCGAGCTGGCTCAGCAGACACTGACCGATCGCGTGGGCATGCCCGGTCTCCCGGAAGGAGGCCCATTCGTCGACGGCGGGGATGGCGGGGGTGTCGGCGACCGCGATGAGTTCGATCTCGCCCTCGCGGTAGACGGCGCAGTACACGGGTGCGCCGATGATGTCGCGCCAGCGGCCCAGCGACTCGGCCATTCTGCCGCGACGATTCTGCAACGCCCCTTCGTCGACCAGGCGTTCGGCCGCGGTCCCGATGAGGAAGACGCCGTTCTCCCGGCGCAGATAACCCTCATGAGTCAGGGTGCGCAGCAGATGGTAGGCCGTGGGAAGGGGAAGACCCGCTTCCCTGGCCAGTTGTTTCGCGGGTGCCCCGTCGCGATGGGTCACCACGGCTTCCAGCAGCCTCAGCGCTCGCTGAACCGAACCGATCAGCGTCGGGGCAGCAGTGCTCGATGCCGTGGTCAACAGTCACCCCCAGGCATGGTGACGGGTAGTCAGCCCGCCTGTGGGGGCCGCCCCCACGCACTGCCGCATGGCTGGGGTCCGGACGACGAACGCCGTACTGGCCACTGGTCAGCGTGGTGACGGACTGTTGATTCCCAGGTGGTGGCAGCGAACTGCCACCCTATCCGCCGGGTCCGCGAGGGGTGTCGTTTCGTCTTCCGCTTAGCTCAGCTGGGCTAATGCCCCGGCCGGCTTCCGATCGTCCTACCAGTCGCCGCGCGACGAGGACGACGACATGAACTTGCGTACGACGAAGATGAGCCCGCCGACCAGGATCACGAAGATCAGGACCTTGAAGAGCAGTCCGATCACGAACCCGATCACGCTGGCGATGAGACCGCCGAACACGACGATCGCGATGACCGGCACCGCGATCCACTTCACCCACCAGGGCATCCCCGCGAATATCTCCCGCACCGCCATCGTCCTTACCTCGTCTCCATGAGTTCCTGCTTCGATGCTAGAGGCGCGGAGGGGGCCAGCGGTGGGTCCGCAGCCCTTGAAGTCCCCTGATCGACCCCTGAGGGATCCCTGAGACCGGACCCCCGCCCTCCGGGGCCCAGCCCTCGGGTGCCACAGCCCTCCGGGGCTCAGCTCTCGGGCGCCTCAGCCCCGGGGCTCAGCTCTCCGGGGGTGAGAAGACCACCATCACCCGCAGGTCCTCGGTGATGTGGTGGAACTTGTGGGCGACACCGGCCGGTACGTACACCACGCTCCCTCTGCCCACCTGCGTGGTTTCCATGCCGACCGTGATGGCTGCGCGGCCGCTGACGACGAAGTAGACCTCGTCCTGATTGTGCGGCTGCTGCGGGTCGAGCTCACCGGCATCCAGTGCGTACAGGCCGACGGACATGTTCCGTTCCTTCACGAACTGCAGATACGCGCCGTCGTTGGCGGCCCGTTCCGCCTCCAGTTCGTCCAGTCTGAACGCCTTCATGCCCTGTCCGCCCCTTGCCTCTGCGCTGCCGGTGTCCGCCACCGATCAGGTCTGCCACGATCAGACACATGAAGAATTTCGTAGTCAAGACGATCGCCAACGCAGGTGCGCTGGCCGTGGCCATCTGGTTGATCCAGGACATCACGCTGACCGGCGGCAGCACCGGTCGCAAGGCGCTCACCCTGATCGTGGTGGCCCTGCTCTTCGGTCTGGTGAACTTCGTCGTCAAGCCGGTCGTGAAGCTGCTCACCCTGCCGCTCTTCATCCTCACGCTCGGGCTGATCACGTTGGTGGTCAACGCGCTCATGCTGCTGCTGACCTCGTGGCTCGCGGGCCTGTTCGATCTGAGCTTCCATGTCGACGGTTTCTGGACCGCCGTGCTCGGCGGACTGATCATCTCCATCGTGTCGTGGGCACTGAACGTGATCCTGCCCGACGAGGACTGACCCGAAGCCTCCTGAGACAGTGCAGTTCAGGTCCATGGCATACCGGAGAGAGAAGCGCCGGTGAGAGAAGCGAGGAAGCGGTATGAGCACCCTGGGTGACGGAACACGAGCGGTACGGGCCGGGCTGCCCGAACCGGAGCAGTTCGAGCCCACCCTCCCCGGGCCGGTCTTCGCCGCGCACTTCCATCTCTCCGGTGAGCCGACCGGTCCGTACACCTACGGCCGGGACACCAATCCGACCTGGACCCATCTGGAACGGGCCATCGGTGAGCTGGAGGCACCGGGGGAGCCCGTCGAGACCACGGTCTTCGCCTCCGGGATGGCGGCGATCTCGGCCGTGCTGCTGTCCCAGGTACGCACCGGCGATGTGGTCGTGCTGCCCGACGACGGCTACCAGGCCCTGCCGCTGGTGCGCGAGCAGCTGGAGGCGTACGGCGTCGAGGTGCGGACCGCGCCGACCGGTGGCGATGCCCAGCCGGCGGTCCTCGAAGGCGCCAAGCTGCTGTGGATCGAGACCCCGTCCAATCCGGGGCTCGACGTCTGCGATGTGCGCCGGCTCGTCGAGGCAGCGCACTCGGCCGGCACGCTGGTGGCCGTCGACAACACCCTCGCCACACCGCTCGGCCAGCGCCCGCTGGAGCTGGGGGCCGACTTCTCGGTGGCCAGTGACACCAAGGGCATGACCGGACACGGGGACATCCTGCTCGGCCATGTGACCTGCCGTGATCCCGAGCTGGCAGCGGGAGTACGGCGCTGGCGCAAGGTGGTCGGAGCCATCCCCGGCCCCATGGAGGCCTGGCTCGCTCACCGGTCGCTGGCCACGCTGGAGCTGCGGATCGACCGGCAGTGCGCCACCGCACTGACGCTGGCGCAGGCGCTCGGCAAGCGGCCCGAGGTGACCGGGCTGCGCTATCCCGGACTCCCCTCCGATCCGTCGTATCCCAAGGCCGTGCGGCAGATGCGGCGCTTCGGCTCCGTGGTGTCGTTCGTGCTGCCCGACCGCGAACGGGCCGAGCGCTTCCTGACCGGGCTGCGGCTGGTCGACGACGCGACGAGCTTCGGCGGAGTGCGCTCCACCGCCGAGCGCCGGGCGCGCTGGGGCGGTGACGCCGTGCCCGAGGGCTTCATCCGCTTCTCGGTCGGCGCGGAGAGCCCGGCGGACCTGGTGGCGGATGTGGAACGGGCGCTCGACGCGGCGATGAGCGAGCGCTGACCGACCGGTGGCACGGGTGGCGACCGGCCAGAGGTATGTGCAGGTCCGAGCCTCCCCCCTCAGTTCACCCGGCTGAGGAAGAAGATCGAGGGCGTCCGCGATGACGCTGTGAAGGCGGGCATGCGGGTGTCGGAGCGCGGTGTGGTCGCCTTCGATACGTCCAAGCTCGACCGCGGAGCGTACGTCGCCTACATGCATGACCCTGGTTATCAGGAGAGCGCCCGTACGGCGGCCGGCAGCTGGAACGAACAGATCGATGTCGCCGTAAAGGCGGTGAACGACGCCGACGAGGGGTTCAAGCTCGCCCTGGCATCACTGACGCAGGACTCGAATCTTCTGGACGGCACGGTGGGCGGCTTCAACCGGGACCCGAAGGGTAACCCGTACCCGTCCCTGGAAGAGGCGGCAAAGGCTCAGCACATCCCCAAGAGCAAGCGCGCGGTCGCCGAGTGGTGGCACGACCTGGCTCCCGTCACCCGCGCCATCCTGCTCCAGAAAAGGGGAGACGAGCTGCGCAAGGCCGGCATCATGAGCCCGCTGTACAAGTGGCATGCGGCGGACGAGGGCTCCGGAGCGTTCAACACCGAGGACCCCACGGCCAAAGACCTCTGGTACCTGTCCCGTGCTCAGGCCATCGCAGCCGGCGGCGACTTCACCGGAGAGAACGCGGCATCGCGCAACATGGAGCACTACCTGGGCAAGACCGGCGAGCCGCTGGATCTCGACGTGGACCGGATCTTGCAGGACGACTCCGGGTTCCGCGACGACGTCAACGTCCACATCGCCCAGAACCAGGACGCGTGGAAGCAGCAAGGGCCCGACGCATTCAAGAAGGCCGGCGGCGACCAGACTGTCGTCGTCCCGGTGGAGAGCAAGGCGGTCGGTCGGACCTTCAACAGCGACGAGTGGTTCCACGCAGTCGGCTCGCACCAGCAGAACGTCTCAGGCATGGTCACCGTCAGTCCCGGGGCGGACGGCAAACCGAAGGTCTCGCTCGACTACCAGGCCAACGTCTGGGACCGGTACAACTGGGACGCAGGCAAGTCGGCCAATTTTCCCGTCATCGGTGAGGTCCCAGACTCCGAAATGGGCCGTCTGCACAAGACGGGCCTCGCCCAGGAATTCGATATGAGGGGAAGCAGCTCCACCTACACGTACGACCTGAACAGTCCCACACCCTCTACGGTGAACCCACCGGACCAGGGCCGCGAAGGTACCCGCGGAGACGTGTCCCGCGGTGACGAGGAGAATCGTTGAAGATCCGACGTGGCGCCCACTTCCTCGCGGCGCTCGCCGCCGTCGTTCTTCTGGCCTCGTGCTCCGGATCGGATGGGGACGATCGCCGCGTGACCGAGGGACGTGACTGGCACTGGGACAAAAACGCGGGCGCGCCCCAGGCATCCGCGTTCATGAACGTCACCGTGCCCAAGGACGCCACACAGACCAAGGGCGCCGTCCAGATCAATCCGCAGGAGGACATCTACCTCCTGTCCTTCGTCACCAGCGAGAAGAACGCCGAGGGCATCGCGGAGGACCTGCACTCCGGGGATCCCCTGAAGGCGCAGAAGAAGAACTTCGTCCCGGATAGAGAGCGCTTCAAGCACCTCGGGCTGGCCGAGCCACAGACGCTGGCAGGGACACGCTGGGCGGGAGTGTGCCCTCCGTGCGTAAACGATGACCGCCGCAAGAAAGTGCAGTGGATCGATGTCTACGTTCAGGCGCTCAAGGACGATCAGGTCCGGGTATATCTCCAGGCCTTCTGACGCCGTGCTGCCAGGCGCCGATGGCCCATGCGCCACGAACCCGGTTGCCAACGCCGGGTGACGCGACGGCCGAAGTTCGGCGTCGCAGCGAGCGGAGTGACCAGGCTCAGGGAATCTGGGCGCGGCATTTTCAGCAGGGCGTAGCCCTGGTAGTGGGCGATGAAGCCGTCGCCGCCATGGACAGGTTCCGTTTCCATTCCGGTCGTCCTTGGCGATGCCCTCCCACAGGCGGGCCTGCGCGGTGGCGAACACGTCGAGTGCGCGCGACGTCGCCGTGGGCCAGGCTGGGATCTTCGCCGCCCACTGCTCGGCGGCCTCTGGTGTGTGGCCGGCGGAGATGAGCCAGACGACCCAGCACGCCGCGTCGATCCAGACGGCGCTGCGCGTCGGCCAGGCCCAGTCGACGACTCGGGACGCGCCAGCGACGACAAGGACGTTGTCCGAAGTCCAGTCGGTGTGCAGCAGTGTGATCCCCGACAAGAACACCGCGCCCTCCGAGCCATCGAGGTAATCCGCGAGGCGGTCCTCGGTGCGCCCGAGGTCGAGATCGGCGGACGCTTGGATCGACGACTGCGTGGTGATCGCCTCCGCGATGAGCGGAAGGCCTGGGGGACATCGGCTCGGGCTGTAGTCGGCCGGGCGGCCATCGAGGACTCTGCTGCGCAATTCCGTGCGGGTGATGGCGGGCGCGGGTGATCGTCTGTGCGGACGGCTCCCGTCGTGCGACCGTGGGGGTGGTGCGATGTCGATGCGGCCGGAGGGACTGCCGGAGAAGAAGCGGGAGGCATGGGCGACCGAGGTAGTCCGGGCCGTCCCCGACGCCATCAACCCCAGCCACCGCATCGCGGTCGTCCTAGGCGTCGGCTGCGGCCTCCGCCAGGGCGAGGTCTTCGGTGCGGTGACCACGGACATCGACTTCGACGCCAAAGAGATCCACGTATGCCGCCAGGTCCAACTCGACGGCAACACGATGTTCTACAAGCTCCCGAAGGACGAGAAAGCCTGCGTAGTCCCGATGTCCGCATCCGTCGCGGCGGAGCTACTGCTCCACATGCGCACGTACGCGCCTGCCGCGATCGAACTGCCTTGGGCCGAAGCCGACTCGGAGAAGAAGCAGGCCCACGCCCTCGTTCTCACGAACGCCGCCGGTAACTCGAACAACTTCAAGAGCTGGAACGTACGACCTGGAGGCCCGCGCTCGCCGCGGCCGGAGTGATCCCGAAGCCCGAGCCGGGCGCGCGTAGGGGAGCGCACGCTGAGTCGCCCAACGAGGTTTCCACATGACCCGCCATGCGTACGCCTCCGTGACGCTCCCCGAAGGGGAGGACATCGTTACGCTCTCGCACTGGCTCGGCCACGAGACGCCGACCATCACGCTTGAGCACTACGCCCACTTCATGCCGAAATCCGGGGCCAAGGGCGCGGCAGCCGTGAACCGCCTGCTGACACCACCTATCGCCGCGGGCAACCGCCTCACGGCTCCCCTCACGCTGAAACTCCCCCAGCACCCATCTGGAAGGCGTACCCCGGCAAGGAACCCGCAGCTGGTCGCCGTACGAAAGATGGACGGTCCGAGCCTCCCCCCTCGTGGCTCGGACCGCCCCCGGTTCCTCCTGCGAAGAACCGCCCGAACAAGGCTAGTTGACTCTCCGTCAGTGTCCAATCACAGTAGCGACAGCGACCTATCGACATATTTATAGTTGTACGGGTCCGAAGCATCGCGAAGGTAGGAAGGACAGGACATGGACCTGACCCTGCTGCGCACGTTCGTCACGGTGCACCGGGCCGGTTCCTTCACCAGGGCCGCCGCCCTGCTCGGCCTCTCCCAGCCCGCGGTCACCTCGCAGATCCGGACCCTGGAGCGGCAGCTCGGCCGCCCGCTCTTCCTGCGCAGGGCCCGCGGCGTGACCCCGACGACCATCGGCGACGAACTCGCGCACCGGGCGGCGCCCCATCTGGACGCTCTGATCGAGATCGCCGAGGCGGAGCTCGACGAGGAGTCGGGCGTAAGGACGCTGCATCTGGCCGGGCCGCCCGAATTCTCGTCGATGCGCGCCCTGCCCGCGCTCACCCCACTCGTCGCCCAGGGCCTGGCCCTGCGCAGCTCCTTCTTCACCGGGGCGGAAGAAGCACTGGAAGGGCTGGCCGCCGGACATCATGACCTGGCCATCGCGACCGCCCGTCCGCGCGGTGGGCTGCTCACCGCGTCCGCGCTCTGCGACGAAGAACACGTCCTGGTCGCCGCGCCGCGCTGGGCCGGGCGCCTCGGCCCCGGGACCCTGCGCCACAAGGGGCCCGTGGTCCTGGAGCAGCTGCCCGTCGTGGAGGTCCATGAGAGCCTGCCGCTCGTCTCCCGGTACTGGGCCGCCGTCTTCGACAGTCGGCCCGCCCTCGCGGGAACCGTCATCGTGCCCGACCTCCGGGCGGTCCTGGAGTGCACCGCAGCGGGCGCCGGACTCGCCGTGCTGCCGCGCTACCTGTGCGAGAGGGCGCTGGAGCGGGGCGAGGTCGTGGCCCTCCTGGACCCTCCGGTTCCTCCCCTGCGCACCTATTTCCTGGCGGTGCGGACCGGCACACTCGCGCTGCCCCACATCGCGCGGGCGCACGAGTGGCTGCTGCGTGCTGCCGCCGACTGGTGACCTCAGGGCCGCCCAGCACCGGTCCGGTGTTTCAGAACCGGTTCTGCGGGCCACTCTCTTGCCATGACCGAACGTCCCGTGGTCAAGCGCACCGCACGCGCCATTCTGCTCGACGGCAACGACCTGATCCTCATCAAGCGCACCAAGCCCGGAGTGGATCCCTACTGGCTCACGCCCGGCGGCGGGGTCGAGCCCGAGGACGCGACCGTGGTCGACGCCCTGCACCGCGAGGTGGACGAGGAGCTCGGCGCCAAGATCACCGATGTGGTCCCCTGCTTCGTCGACACCGTGGAGCACATCGAGGGCGGCGGAGTGAAGGGCGTGAAGGTCCAGCACTTCTTCGTCTGCCGACTGGACTCGATGGACCTGTCCCGGCGGCACGGCCCCGAGATCGACGATCCCTGCGGGGAGTACGACGTCGTACGGGTTCCGTTCAGCCGAATGGGGATCGCCGCCGTCCACCTCGTACCGCTGTCGCTGCGGCACTATCTGGACGGGAACATCGAGGGCGTACGCGCGATGCACGCGCCCGATCTGGGCTGACCGCCACCGATCCGGGAGGAGAGGCGGCGGCCGGTGCTCCGGTGTGACGGCGGCTGTCGCGGTCAGGCGGGGCCGGTGTCGGCCGGTTCGTCGAGGAAGTCGTGGCGGATACGCCCGGCCGGCATCCCGATGCCCCGGAGCACGTCCACGCCGCTGCGGATCATGCCGGGCGGGCCCGAGAGATAGGCGTCGTACTCGTGCCACGGGCCGTGCTGCCGCACCGCCTCGGGCAGCAGTCCCCTCATCAGGCCGCTTCCCCTTCCCGGACCGATGGCGACCACAGGCCGCACTTCGAGCCAGGGAAAGGTGTTCTGGAGCCGCATCATCGTGTCGATGTCGTACAGGTCGTGATCGCTGCGTGCCCCGTAGAAGACCTCCACCGGACGCCGGTCGCCGTGCTCCGCGACATCCTCCACGAGCGCCTTGATGGGCGCGATGCCCGTGCCTCCGCCCAGGCAGAGCAGACCGTTGTGGGTGGAGTGGTCGACCGTCATCGAGCCCGTGGGCGGGCCGAGGCGCAGGATGTCCCCGGGCCGGGCCCGGTGCACCAGGGCGTTGGAGACCCAGCCGGCCGGGACCGCCTTGATATGGAAGGTGAGCAGGCCATCGGGGCGGGGTGCCGAAGCGAAGGAATAGTGCCGCCAGTTCCGGGGCCACCACGGGGTCTCCACGGCCGTGTACTGGCCGGCGATGAAAGGGTAGGCCTGGTCGGGCCGGAGCGTGAGCACCGCTATGTCACGGGTCCTGAGGTCGTGCGCCACGACCTCCGCGTGCCACCAGGCGGGGGCCCGCTGCTCGTCCGCGGCGGCCGCGTCGATCATGATCTGCGATATCGCGGTGTAGGCACGCACCCACGCCGCTTCGGTCTCCCCGTCCCAGGTGGTGGTCGCGTAGCGGCTCAGGGCGCCCATGAGCGCCTCCCCCACCGCGGGATAGTGCATGGGCAACGTGCCGTACTTGCGGTGCCCCCGCCCCAGTTCGCCGAGGTACTCGGCCAGTGCGTGTGCGTCGTCCAGCCGGTCGGCCGCGGTGAGGATCGCACGGAGGAGCCGGTCGCGCTGGACGTCCATCGCGACCGGGAACAGGTTCCTCAGTTCCGGGTGGCGTACGAAGAGCAGCGCGTAGAAGTACGAGGTCGCCTGATCCGCGACGGGCGATATCTCGGCCAGGGTGCGGTGGATCAGGGTCGCGTCGGTGGATCTGCCCGTTCCGTCGTCGGTCCACCCGGTGGCCGGAGCATCCATACTGTGCCTCGCCTCGTACGTCTCGTGGTCGCCTTAAGCACCAGCACGGCCCGCAAGCCCCTGGTCTGCAGACACAGTCGGGCCCCGCTGACGGCCGTCGTTCGGCCACTGTCCGCGATCCCCTGGCCCAGCATGCCTTGTGACGGACACGGACGGGTCGTGGACCCATGACAGCCGCCCAAGAACGCATCAGCACCAGGCAGGACGGCGACTCCCCTGACAGAGAAGCCCGCGGAGGAACGTGTGGAGCCCGCAGAACGCGTGCCGTACGCCGAGGCTAGTACGCGCGATTACTCCCGCTGTCAGACGCCCGATCGCCCCGCTCCCGGCACCGTGTTTCACGTGAAACCACTCAAACGCCCCGCCCGTCGCAGCCTCCTGGTGGCACATGTCGCGGTATCCGTGAGCTGGCTGGGACTGACCGTCGGACTGCTGGCGCTCGGAATCGCGGCATTCTCCACCAAGGACCCCGCCACCGCGCAGGCCGCCACCCGTGCCATGAAAATCTTCGGGGACTGGCTGATCGTGCCGGTCGCCCTGTTCTCCCTCTTCAGCGGCCTCGTTCTGGCGCTCGGCACCCCATGGGGGCTGGCCAGGCACCGGTGGGTCTGGACGAAGTTCTGGCTCACCCTGATCACCGTGGCACTGTCCGTCTTCTCCCTGCGTCCCGGCATCGACGAGGCCGCGGCACGTGGGGCCGTCGACATCGACCTGGTGGTCGCGCCGTCGGTGGCAACGGCGACGTACCTCTTCGTCACCGCGATATCGGTGCTGAAGCCCTGGGGACCGACCCGGCGCGGCCGTCGGCTGCGTCACTCGTCCGGAACAGGTAAAGGGGTGGACGGGCGGACATCGGGTCGGACAGCCTGACCTTCATGCCTAGCTCACTGCCCCGTCCGATCACCGAACTGCATGTCCGGCGCCTCACCCCGGGCGACCTGGTCGCCTGCGCCGATCTCAGCGAAGACCGTGGCTGGCCACGCGATGAGCACAGGTGGGGCCTGCTCCTCGCCGCCGGAACTGGCTACGGCGTGGATGACCCCGACGGCAAGGGCCTGATGGCCAGCTGCGTGGTGACCTCGTACGGCACCGGGCTGGCAGCCATCGGCATGGTGCTCGTCGCGGAGCGGTATGCGCGGCAGGGAATCGCGCGGCAGCTGATGCACCATGTGATCGCCGAGTCCGGGGACATCCCGCTCAGCCTCTACGCGACGGCTGCGGGGCAACCGCTCTACGAACAGCTCGGCTTCTCGGTCGTGGGCCACTCCCAGCGGGTCGCCGGTTTCTTCCGGCCGACCGACGGCAGGCCCCCTGCTGTCTCCGTCCGCCCGGCCACGGCGGAGGACCTGCGAGCCATGGTCCTGCTGGACGCGGATGTCTTCGGCGCCGACCGGACCCATGTCCTCGCCCGGCTCCCCGCGTACGCCGACCACATCCGGGTCGCGGAGGACGGGGGGCGTCTCATCGGTTACGCGGCGGTCTGGCCCAGCGACCGGACCCATGCGATCGGCCCGTTGGTCGCGCGCGACACCGCCACGGCTGAGACCCTTGTCGCCTCGCTCGCGGAGGCGACGGATCTGCCGCTGCGCGCGGACATCGACACGCGCCATACCCAGCTGCTCGACTGGTTCGAGGAGCACGGTCTGCGGCCCGGCTCCACGACGGCGGTGATGACACATGGAGCCGCGGATGTGCCGGGCGACTGGACCCGTCGCTACGCCCCGCTGACCGTTGCCATGGGCTGACCGCCGACGCCCGCACGGCCCGGAGCCGCCATCGGCTGCGGGCCGGTGGAACACTTCGGACGAGCGACTGCACGACGGCCGTCGCAAAGCCGTGATCCTGGTCGCCGCGGCATCTGCGCCATGTCACGGAAGCCGGCCTGGCCGGTCGCGTGGGTCCGGCCTGCCCGGGACGGACCGACGCCGTGCGCCGCCCGGCCGGGCTGCGTACCCTGCCGATCATGAGCGATCTGGAGATACGCCCCGCCGCCCTCGCCGACATCCAGGCGATCGTGGCCATGCTCGCCGACGATCCGCTGGGTGCCCGGCGTGAGTCGCCGGACGACCTCGCCCCGTACCGCGCCGCGTTCCAACGGCTCGCGGACGATCCGAACCAGCACCTGGTGGTCGCCGTACGCGAAGGCCGCGTCGTCGGAACCCTGCAACTGACCGTGATTCCCGGGCTTTCCCGGCGCGGCTCGACCCGCTCGGTCATCGAGGGCGTACGCATCCACGCCGACGAGCGCGGCAGCGGCCTCGGCACCCTGTTGATCGAGTGGGCCGTGGACGAATCGCGGCGGCAGGACTGCCAGTTGGTCCAGCTGACGTCGGATGCGACCCGGACCGATGCCCATCGCTTCTACGAGCGGCTCGGATTCACCGCCAGCCATGTGGGCTTCAAGCTCGCACTCTGATCGCGCTTCGGAATCCGGGAGAGGGGTCGTCCATGCACCGCATCAGTGACGAACAGCGCAGGATCAGGCTCGGACGACGTCATCTCCTGGCCCCGTCGGTACGGACCGCCTCCCCGGTCTCCGTGGCCGACGCGCTCGTCGCACTGCACGCCACCGACGCCGCCACCGTCTTCCTCTCGGCGTGTGCCCGCATGACCGAGGCGGACGTCGCCCCGGTGGAAGAGGCTCTCTACGGGGAGGTCTCGCTGGTCCGGCAACTCTCCATGCGGAACACCCTCTTCGTCGTGTCGCGGGATCTCGCCCCCTGTGTCGACGCGTCGAACGCGCGGACCGTGGCTGCCAAGGAGCGCCGGGCCTTCCTCAAACACTTGGCGGACGACGGCAACGGCCTGGACGAGTGCTGGCTCGCCGACGCGGAACGGCAGACACTCGCCGCTCTGGCCGACCGCGGCACCGCGACCGGCACCGAGCTCTCCGCCGCCGTGGCTGCTCTGCGTACAAAGATCACCCTCTTCCCCGGCAAGAGGGCCGAGACCGTGCAGGGCGTCGCCTCCCGGGTCATCCGGATCCTGGCCGCCGAGAACCGCATCCGCCGGGACCGGCCACGCGGTTCCTGGACCTCCAGCCAGTTCCGCTGGACGACGTCCGAGCCCTGGCCGTTCGAGGAGCCCGCTCAGGCGCAGGCCGAGCTGGCCCGGCGCTGGCTCCGTTCCTACGGCCCGGCGACCGAAGCCGACCTCAAGTGGTGGACGGGCTGGGGAGTGGGCCAGGTCCGTAGGGCACTCGCGGCCGTCGGGGCCGAGCCGGTCCGGCTCGACGGCGGCGCCACGGGGTGGGTACTGCCAGAGGACATGGCACCGGAACCCGCTCCGGAACCCTGGGCGGCGCTGCTTCCGGCCCTTGACCCCAGCGCCATGGGGTGGGCCGATCGTGGCTTCCATCTCCCGGCCGGGCATCGGGAGGCCCTCTTCGACCGGTCCGGCAACATCGGCCCGACCGTGTGGTGGAACGGCCGGATCGTGGGCGGCTGGGCCCAGCGAGCCGATGGTGAGCCGGTCTGGCGGCTGCTGTCCGACACGGGCCGGGATGCCTCCGCCGCGATTGAGGCAGAAGCATCCCGGTTCTCGCAATGGGTGGGCCAGGCACGGATCACTCCGCGCTTCCGCACCCCGCTGGAACGGGAGTTGACGGCCTGAGCCGGCCCACTCCCTCCCGCTGTTTCACGTGAAACGTGACGCTCAGCCTTCCAGGCCCCGCCATCCGCCCTCGTCCACTCCACCGGGAACGGCTGCCGCAGGGTCGTACGGCTCCCGCGTGAAGACGAACGACCCCAGATCGAGGTGGTTCACACTGCCGTCGCTGTTACGGACCACGCGCAGCGTCTCCCCCGCGTAGTAGCCATCGAGACCGATCCAGGTGCCATCGGGCTGTGCGGTGAACCTGGCGCCACGACCGGCGCCCTGCAGGGGTCCAAGCTCCAGCCCGCCGTCCGCGGCCATCCGCAGGACGTTCGAGCGCGTGCCCCAGTACCAGGGACCGGTCAGCGCCAGCAGTTCGGCATCCGCCTCCGGCAACGGGCGCCAGGGCTCCGGAATACGGGGCTCGGACTCGGCCACGATGTCCACGAGGTCGGCTGCGACACCGCCGACCATCAGCCCCGCCGTCGTGTTGGTGAGCGCTACGGCCGCCACATCGTCCTCGACGCTGATCCACAGGGCAGCCAGGAATCCGGGCAGCGAGCCCGTATGACCGATGAGGGTGCGGCTGCCGCTCCGCACCACCTGAAGACCCAGACCGTAGTTGACCTGCCACTCACCGGGCTCGGCCGGTGCGGACGGTACGCGCATCTGCTTCACGGAGGTGGCACGGAGCACCCTGTCGTCCCCCTCGGCCAGGAAGGCCGCGAAGCGCAGGAGGTCATCGGTCGTGGACCAGAGCTGGCCGGCCGGGGCCATCAGCCCGAGATCCTCCGCCGGTTCGGGCAGCATGACGTCGGCCCAGGGATGCACGGCCCAGCCGCCCGCGTGTGGCGACTGCGGGTGGGGGCCGGTGCGGTGCATGGAGAGCGGCTCCAGGATCTCGCGCCGCAGCACCTCCGCCCAGCTCGCCCCGCGCACCTTCTCGACCAGCGCACCCAGCAGTGTGTAGCCAGGGTTCGAGTAGTGGTGACGTTGACCCGGGCTGTGCATCCGGGTCTGCTCGCCGAGCACATCGGCCAACTCGGGCCGCAGCGTGCCCGGGGTCCTCTCCCACCAGGGCGCGGGCGCCTCGGCACCGAGTCCCGCACTGTGCCCCAGCAATTGATGGATCGTTACGTCGCCGACGCCGGTGCCGGGCAGATGCTTCTCCAGCGGATCCTCCAGGTCCAGGAGGCCCTCGTCGCGCAGGCGCAGCACCAGCACCGCGGTGAAGGTCTTGGTGAGGGAGCCGATCCTGAACTGCGTGTCGCCGTCGGGGGCGTGGCCGTCCACACAACTGCGGGCACCGCTCCAGACGGTCCGCCCCTGCCTCCGCACCGCGGCGACGAGAGAGGGCGCCCGGCCCTCCGACTGAGCGGTGGCGATGCGGTGCAGGAGGGCACGCTGTGTCCCCGGTAGCAACTGTTCGGGTGAGTAGGTCATGCTCAAACAACTACCCGCAGAACCAAGCGGTGGCGAGCCCATTTACCGGCACCCGGACCGCGCCGGACCGCGCCCGGGGCCTCCGACGGCGCCGGTCAGGTCTGTGCCATGTCCACGAAGCGCGAGTAGTGGCCCTGGAAGGCCACTGTGATCGTTGCCGTCGGACCGTTACGGTGCTTGGCCACGATCAGGTCGGCCTCACCGGCGCGGGGGGACTCCTTCTCGTACGCGTCCTCGCGGTGCAGCAGGATCACCATGTCGGCGTCCTGCTCGATGGATCCGGATTCACGCAGGTCGGAGACCATCGGCTTCTTGTCGGTGCGCTGTTCGGGACCACGGTTCAGCTGGGAGAGCGCGATGACCGGAAGCTGAAGCTCCTTGGCAAGCAGCTTGAGGTTTCGGGACATGTCCGAAACTTCCTGCTGGCGGCTCTCGGCACGCTTGGAGCCGCCGGACTGCATCAGCTGCAGATAGTCGATGACCACGAGCTTGAGGTCGTTGCGCTGCTTGAGACGGCGGCACTTGGCCCGGATCTCCATCATGGAGAGGTTCGGGGAGTCGTCGATGTAGAGCGGGGCGGCCGAGACATCGGGCATCCGGCGGGCCAGCCGCGTCCAGTCCTCGTCGGTCATGGTGCCGGAACGCATGTGGTGCAGCGCCACCCGGGCCTCGGCGGAGAGCAGACGCATCGCGATCTCGTTGCGTCCCATTTCGAGGGAGAAGATCACGCTGGGCAGATTGCTCTTGATCGAACAAGCCCGTGCGAAGTCGAGGGCCAGCGTGGACTTACCCATGGCGGGACGGGCCGCGATGACGACCATCTGCCCCGGGTGCAGACCGTTCGTCAGGGCATCGAGGTCGGTGAAACCGGTCGGCACACCGGTCATCTCGCCGCTGCGCGAACCGATCGCCTCGATCTCGTCGAGCGCGCCCTCCATGATGTCGCCGAGCGGCAGATAGTCCTCGCTGGTGCGTTGCTCGGTGACCGCGTAGATCTCGGCCTGCGCGGAGTTCACGATGTCATCGACATCGCCGTCCGCCGCGTATCCCATCTGCGTGATCTTCGTGCCGGCTTCGACGAGCCGCCTCAGGACCGCCCGCTCATGGACGATCTCCGCGTAGTACGAAGCGTTGGCCGCGGTCGGCACGGACTGGACGAGGGTGTGCAGATACGGCGCCCCGCCCACCTTGGTGATCTCGCCGCGCTTGACCAGCTCGGCCGCCACCGTGATCGGGTCGGCCGGCTCGCCCTTCGCGTAGAGGTCGAGGATCGCCTGGTAGACGGTCTCGTGCGCGGGCCGGTAGAAGTCGTGGCCCTTGATGATCTCCACGACATCGGCGATGGCATCCTTGGACAGGAGCATGCCACCGAGGACCGACTGCTCGGCATCGAGGTCCTGGGGCGGAACCCGCTCGAAACCGGGTGAGCCACCCTCCCAGCCGCCGCTCTCCCTGCCGCGTTCGTGCTGCTCGCCGCGGTCCCTGCCTTCACCGCGGCGCTGCCGGGAAACGGGCAGACGGTCGCTGGGACCGGTCTCGGCCCAGGGGTCGTCCAAAGGCTCGGGAATGCTCACCGGGCCACCTCCTCCCGTCCGCTCCGCGGACCTCGCCATGCCACTCTTTCTTACGGCACAGCACCGACAAACAAGACGCCCGACTCCGGTTCCGGCGCGTCGAGTTCTGAGTGGTTCCGAGTCCGGAACGGGGTGCGGGCGCCGGTCCACGGTAGGCCGCTCGGCACCGTCAGCCAATCTGGTTATCCACAGGGCATGTGGACGACCGATCAGATGCTGTGGAGAACTCTGCGGAACCTGTGCACGGAGCGGGGGACAGCACTGTGGACAAACTCATAGCACCCGCATCAACAGCGCCCTGACCTGGCGTTTCCCCATCCACGGCCTGTGGGGGAGAAAAACTTTCCGAGTCAGCACAAGATCACGACAAACGGCACACAGGAGAACGCCGGGCGTGAGCAAATGTAAGGGATGCTATGCCATTGCATCCATTACCTGTGGAAGATTAGATTGGCCCCCATGATCCAGGCCCCGGCGTCCCCGCCGCCCAGTCGTCGACGGCACGACCGCGAGATCATCTCGCTCGCCGTTCCTGCCTTCGGCGCGCTCGTCGCCGAGCCGCTCTTCGTGATGGTCGACAGTGCCATCGTCGGCCATCTCGGCACCCCGCAGCTGGCCGGCCTGGCCGTCGCCGCCGCCCTGCTGACCACCGCCGTCAGCATCTTCGTCTTTCTCGCCTACGCCACCACCGCGGCAGTGGCACGACGGGTCGGAGCGGGCGATCTGGCCTCCGCGATCCGGCAGGGCATGGACGGCATCTGGCTGGCGGTCCTGCTGGGCGTCGCCGTCATCGCCATCGCTCTCCCCACGGCCCCCTGGCTGGTGGAGGTATTCGGCGCCTCCGACACGGCAGCCCCCTATGCGACCACGTATCTGCGGATCTCCAGCCTCGGCATCCCGGCCATGCTCGTGGTGATGGCCGCGACCGGCGTTCTCCGCGGCCTGCAGGACACCAGAACCCCGCTCTACGTCGCCATAGGAGGCTTCGCGGCCAACGGAGCCCTCAACGCGGGACTGGTCTACGGCGCCGGACTCGGGATCGCCGGATCGGCCTGGGGCACCGTGATCGCACAGGTCGCGATGGCCGTCGCCTATCTGGTCGTGGTGGTACGGGGAGCCCGAAGGCACGGCGCCTCGCTGCGCCCCGACGCGGCAGGCATCAGGGCCAGCGCCCAGGCCGGCGTTCCACTGCTGGTCCGTACGCTGTCACTCCGTGCCGTACTGCTGATCGCCACCGCCGTCGCCGCCCGTCTCGGCGACACCGAGATCGCCGCGCACCAGATCATCCTTTCCCTCTGGAGCCTGATGGCCTTCGCTCTCGACGCGATCGCCATTGCCGGTCAGGCGATCATCGGCCGCTACCTGGGAGCCGACGACACAAAGGGCGCACGCGAGGCATGCCGTCGCATGGTGCAGTGGGGCATCGTCTCCGGGGTGGTGTTCGGGGCATTGATCATCCTTGCCCGGCCGCTGTTCGTGCCCCTGTTCACCAGCGACCGGGCCGTGCAGGAAACCCTGCTCCCGGCGCTGCTGGTGGTAGCGCTGTCCCAGCCGATCGCGGGTGTGGTCTTCGTCCTGGACGGAGTACTGATGGGCGCCGGTGACGGGCGATACCTGGCGTGGGCCATGCTCGTCACGCTCGCGGTCTTCGCTCCGGTCGCCTTGCTGGTCCCGGTGATCGGGGGCGGCCTGACGGCGCTGTGGTGGGCGATGGCGCTGATGATGACCGTCCGCATGGTGACGCTCTGGCTGCGCACCCGCTCCGGCAAGTGGGTCGTCACCGGGGCCACCCGCTGAGCCACCGGCCATGGTCCCGTTTCACGTGAAACCGTGAAACCGCGAGGTCGTGAGACCGCGAGACCGGGGAACCGCCAGGCCGAAGGACCGAAAGGCCGAAAGCACGACGAAGGGCCGCACCCCGGGGGGTGCGGCCCTTCAGCTGCTCAGGTGAGCTGTGCCCTTAGGCAGCAACGACCTCGACGCCGAGGTTCGCAGCGACCTCGGGGTGCAGACGCACGGACACCTGGTGTCCGCCGAGCGTCTTGATCGGCGAGCCGAGCTCGACGCGACGCTTGTCGACGTCGGGGCCACCGGCGGCCTTGATCGCCGAGGCGATGTCGGCCGGCGTCACGGAGCCGAAGAGACGGCCGGCGTCGCCGGAGCGAACGGCCAGACGGACCTTCACGGCCTCGAGCTTGGCCTTGATCTCGTTGGCCTGCTCGATCGTGGCGATCTCGTGGATCTTGCGGGCGCGGCGGATCTGCGCCACGTCCTTCTCGCCACCCTTGGTCCAGCGGATGGCAAAGCCACGCGGAACCAGGTAGTTACGGGCGTACCCGTCCTTGACGTCGACGACGTCGCCCGCAGCACCGAGGCCGGAGACCTCGTGGGTGAGGATGATCTTCATGATTCGGTCACCCTTCCCTTATCGCGCGGTGGACGTGTAGGGCAGCAGCGCCATCTCACGGCTGTTCTTGACTGCCGTGGCGACGTCACGCTGGTGCTGCGTGCAGTTGCCGGTGACGCGGCGGGCACGGATCTTGCCGCGGTCGGAAATGAACTTCCGCAGCATGTTCGTGTCCTTGTAGTCCACGTACTGGGTCTTGTCCTTGCAGAAAGCGCAGACCTTCTTCTTAGGCTTGCGCACAGGCGGCTTCGCCATGGTGTTTCTCCTGTGTGATCAAGAAGTGGGGGTACGAGCTGCCCTAGAAGGGAGGCTCGTCCGAGTAGCCGCCGCCGGAGCCGCCGGAGCCGCCGGAGCTTCCGCCCCAGCCGCCTCCGCCGCCCTGCTGGCCCCCGCCCTGCTGGCCGCCGGAGGGCGCGCTCGTGGCCCACGGGTCGTCGGCGGGAGCGCCGCCACCACCCTGCTGGCCACCACCGGGACCGCCGCCCCAGTTGCCGCCGCCCTGCTGGCCGCCGCCGTATCCACCCTGGCCGCCCTGACCACCGCGACCGGTGGTCTTGGTGACCTTGGCCGTGGCGTTCTTCAGGCTGGGGCCGACTTCCTCGACATCCAGCTCGTAGACCGTGCGCTTGACGCCCTCGCGGTCTTCGTACGACCGCTGCTTCAGCCGGCCCTGCACGACAACGCGCATGCCTCGCTGGAGCGACTCGGCGACGTTCTCCGCCGCCTGCCGCCAGACCGAGCAGGTGAGGAACAGGCCTTCGCCGTCCTTCCACTCATTGGTCTGCCGGTCGAAGATGCGGGGAGTGGACGCGACACGGAACTTCGCGACCGCCGCACCGGACGGGGTGAAGCGCAGCTCGGGGTCGTCGACGAGATTGCCGACGACCGTGATGACGGTCTCGCCTGCCATGGATGAACCTCTCGGCGGGGATTGCTTCTGGCTGCTTGCTGCTACTCGAACCCGATGACCACTGAGCTAGACGCTCAGTGGGACTCGGGACGGAGGACCTTGGTCCGGAGGACCGACTCGTTCAGGTTCATCTGGCGGTCGAGCTCCTTGACGACCGCAGGCTCGGCCTGCAGGTCGATGACCGAGTAGATGCCCTCGGGCTTCTTCTTGATCTCGTAAGCGAGACGACGACGGCCCCAGGTGTCGACCTTCTCGACCTTTCCGTTGCCCTCACGGACGACGGAGAGGAAGTTCTCGATCAGCGGGGAGACAGCGCGCTCCTCGAGATCGGGGTCGAGGATGACCATCACCTCGTAGTGACGCATGTGGAACCCACCTCCTTTGGACTCAGCGGCCACGGTCGTTCCGTGGCAGGAGGGTCGTGATGCGTGAGCATCGATGTCTCCGAGTAAAACAGCCGCCACTGACAACACCCTCCATGGAGAGGGGCTGCCGTGCTGGCCTGGGCAGACACCGGTGCAGACCGTACAGAGTACCCGCAGACCGGCCTCCGGTTGAAATCCGGTGGTCAGGAGACGCAATCTGGACACATCGGGTGTGAGCGGCGCCACCACGCGCCCCATTCGGCCAGGAGGTACTCCATGGCACAGGCAATACGACCCCGTCCCCCCGTCTCACTGCTCGCCACGGACGGCAAGCCCCATCCGCTCCAGCAGACCTTTGTGGCGGTGACGCTGGTCCTCGGCCTACTCGCCTTCGTGACGGCGATGTTCCACAACCTGCATCTGATCAGTTCGTGGGCCGGACTCATCGGGATCCTCACAGGCGCGTACGGCCAGTACATCTCGGTGACCACGCGCGAGCGGTTCCCGCTGATCATCGGCATGGGCGCGGCCGCCATCGGCTTCTTCCTGGGCATGGCACACGGCGGCCTCTTCGGCGGCGTGGTGGGCTGACCCGGCACAGTCGCAACCGGAAGGCGGAACGGCGTGGGAACCACACAGGGTCCCCGCGCCGTTCCCCGTACAAGAAACCCCCGCAACCCGGGTCGCGACGGCGGCGGAACGGCTGGTCCCCATAGGGCCAGTCGGCGTACTCGTCGGCCACAGTAGGCTTCGGCGCGAGAGCCGGAGCCCCTGACCGATGGGGACACACCTGCCGAGGAGCGCCCCGCATGAGCCTGACCCTGAGGACCATCAGCCGAGAGCAGCATCTGGCATACATCCAGAGCCTGCCTGCGGCGAGTCACATGCAGGTCCCGGCATGGGCGGACGTGAAGGCCGAGTGGCGCTCGGAGAGCCTCGGCTGGTTCGACAAGACCGGACAGCTCGTCGGCGCCGGACTGGTGCTCTACCGGCAGCTGCCCAAGATCAAGCGCTACCTCGCCTATCTGCCCGAGGGCCCGGTCATCAACTGGTACGCCCCGAACCTGGACGACTGGCTGCGTCCGATGCTGGCGCACCTCAAGCAGCAGGGTGCCTTCTCCGTGAAGATGGGCCCGCCGGTCATCATCCGCCGCTGGGACGCGGCCGCCATCAAGTCGGGCATCCAGGACCCGGAAGTGAAGCGTCTGCGCGACGTCGAGGCCACCCACATCGAGCCGCGCGCCTTCGAAGTGGCGGACCGGCTGCGGAAGATGGGCTGGCAGCAGGGCGAGGACGGCGGCGCCGGATTCGGTGACGTACAGCCCCGCTACGTCTTCCAGGTGCCGCTGGCCAACCGCTCGCTCGAAGACGTCCACAAGGGCTTCAACCAGCTGTGGCGACGCAACATCAAGAAGGCCGAGAAGGCCGGCGTCGAGGTCGTCCAGGGCAGCTACGCCGAGCTCGACGAGTGGCAGCGGCTGTACGAGATCACGGCGGAGCGCGACCACTTCCGGCCGCGTCCGCTGGGCTACTTCCAGCGTATGTGGACGGCCCTCAACAACGAGGACCCCAACCGGATGCGGCTGTACTTCGCCCGGCACGAGGGCGAGAACGTCGCGGCCGCGACCATGCTGATCGTCGGCGGGCACGTCTGGTACTCCTACGGTGCGTCCGCCAACCACAAGCGCGAGGTCCGGCCCTCGAACGCGATGCAATGGCGGATGCTGCGCGACGCGTACGCCATGGGTGCCACCGTCTACGACCTGCGCGGCATCTCCGACTCGCTGGACGAAACCGACCACCTCTTCGGTCTGATCCAGTTCAAGGTGGGCACCGGCGGCCAGGCGGCCGAGTACCTCGGCGAATGGGACTTCCCGCTCAACAAGCTGCTGCACAAGGCGCTCGACATCTACATGTCGCGCCGCTGACCCACGCCGCCGGCCCGCGTCGCGCCGTACACGACGCCCCGCCGATACGCGTCGCCCCGCTGACGAATCCGGCTTCATTGGTTTGAATGGGGCTTCGGCTTCACACACCTCCCACACAGCAGTCACCAGAAGGGTTCCGGACCGGCCATGGCGCTCTCCCTCTACGTCGACACCGCGCGCTGGCGGGCGCACCAGAAATCCGTCCTCGACCAGTTCCCCGGCCTCGTACCGGTCTGCAAGGGCAACGGATACGGCTTCGGCCACGAACGGCTGGCCGACGAGGCCATCCGCTTCGGCTCCGACATGCTCGCCGTCGGAACCACCTACGAGGCGGCCCGCATCAAGGACTGGTTCAGCGGCGACCTCCTGGTCCTCACTCCGTTCCGCCGGGGCGAGGAGCCGGTGCCGCTGCCCGACCGCGTGATCCGGTCCGTGTCCTCCGTGGACGGCGTGCACGCCCTGGTGGGCGCACGGGTCGTCATCGAGTGCATGAGCTCGATGAAGCGCCACGGCGTCAAGGAGGAGGAGCTCGGGCAGCTGCACGCCGCCATCGAGGACGTACGGCTCGAAGGCTTCGCCCTGCACCTGCCGCTGGACCGCACGGACGGCTCGGACGCGGTCGAGGAGGTCATCGGCTGGATGGACCGGCTGCGCGCGGCCCGGCTGCCGCTGCACACCATGTTCGTCAGCCATCTGCGCGCCGAGGAGCTGGGCCGGCTCCAGCAGCAGTTCCCGCAGACCCGTTTCCGCGCCCGCATCGGTACCCGGCTGTGGCTCGGCGACCACGAGGCGACGGAGTACCGGGGTGCCGTCCTGGACGTCACGCGCGTCGCCAAGGGGGACCGCTTCGGCTACCGCCAGCAGAAGGCCGCCTCGGACGGCTGGCTGGTGGTCGTCGCCGGCGGTACGTCGCACGGCGTGGGCCTGGAGGCCCCGAAGGCCCTGCACGGTGTGATGCCGCGCGCCAAGGGCGTCGCCCGCGCTGGCCTGGCCACGGTCAACCGCAACCTGTCGCCGTTCGTCTGGGCGGGCAAGCAGCGCTGGTTCGCCGAGCCGCCGCACATGCAGGTCTCGATCCTGTTCGTCCCGTCGGACGCCCAGGAGCCGAAGGTCGGCGACGAGCTGGTGGCCCATCTGCGCCACACGACCACCCAGTTCGACCGCCTCGTCGACCGTTAGGAAGCAGCCGGGTCCCTCCGGACGGGAGAGACCCGGCTCTCGGAGCCTGTCGGGCGACAGGCTCTCAGTCGGCGACCGGTCCGCGCGCCGCGCCCCATTCCACCCGTGGCCCTTCCACCGCCGGGTGGGCATGGCGCTCCGGATGCGCCGCCCGCCCCAGCACGAACGCGTCCGGGGCCCCGTCGAGCACCCCGCCGGACGGATCGTCCGACCCGTCGCGCCGTACGACGTCCCGCTCCGGCATGAGGATGTCCCGTACGACCACGGCGCAGAGGTACAACGTGCCCAGCAGATGCAGGGCGATCGCCAGCTGGTACCCCTCCGTGGGCAGCCCCTGGTGCTTGTCCCCGCTCGTCGTGTACGCGAGGTACATCCAGATCCCCAGGAAGTACATGACCTCGCACGCCTGCCAGATCAGGAAGTCACGCCAGCGCGGCCGGGCCAGGGCGGCCAGGGGGATCAGCCACAGCACGTACTGCGGCGAGTAGACCTTGTTGACGAGGATGAACGCCGCGACGACGAGAAAGGCGAGCTGCGCGAAGCGCGGCCGCCGCGGCGCCATCAGGGTCAGTGCACCGATCGCCGCGCACAGCAGGACCGTCGTCAGGGTCGAGACGGTGTTGACGGTCGAGACCTCGATGCTCTCGCCGGTCCGCTGGGTGATGATCAGCCAGAAGGAACCGAAGTCGATGCCCCGTTCCTCGCTGAACGTGTAGAACTTCTTCCAGCCCTCCGGCGCGAGGGCCATCACCGGCAGGTTCACCACCAGCCAGGACACCGCCGCCCCGAGCGTCGCCATGCCGAACTCCCGCCACTTGCCCGCCCGCCAGCACAGGACGAACACCGGCCCCAGCAGGAACACGGGATAGAGCTTGGCGGCCGTGGCGAGCCCGATGAGGATGCCGAACGCCAGCACCCGTCCCCGGGACCACATGAGCATCGCCGCGGCCGTCAGCGCGACGGCCAGCAGGTCCCAGTTGATCGTCGCGGTGAGCGCGAAGGCCGGCGCAAGAGCGACCAGCAGCCCGTCCCAGGGGCGGCGCCGGTGCGTACGGGCGACGCAGACGGCGATGATCACGGCGCAGATCATCAGCATGCCCGCGTTGACCATCCAGTACATCTGCTCACGGTGCTGAATGGATCCGCCCGGTGTCAGCCAGGCGGCTACCTGCATGAACACACCTGTCAGGACGGGGTACTCCAGGAACTGCATGTCACCGGGCAGCCGGTCGAAGTACGGCACCAGCCCGTCGGAGAAGCCCCGGGCGGCGAAGAGATGCGGGATGTCCGAGTAACAGGCGTGCGTGTACTGCGAACCCGCGCCCCGGAACCACGCCCAGTTGTAACAGGGCAGCTTCTGCACCATGCCCAGCGCGAACATCCCGAGAGCCACCAGCGCGATGGCGCCCACGGGCGTGAGCGCCGTGCTGCCGAGCCGTGTCCAGCGCCCCGACCTCCCGCCGATCAGCTCGCTTCCGGCCGCAGCCACCTCGTCCTGGTGGGTGGGCCGTACGACCGACCGTTCCTCGGGCTGGTGCACACTCGTGTCTTCTGCGCTTGGCATGCCGCTCATCCTGCCGTACCGGACTGTGGAAACGACGAGGGCCGCCGCACCATGTGGTGCGGCGGCCCTCATGACCGGGTCGGCCCATCGGCCGCGCGAACGCTATCCGGTCGGCCCGCCGAAGAATCCGCCGTTGCCGTTCCCGCCGTTGCCGTTTCCGCCGCCGTTCCCGTTCCCGCCGGTCGGCGGATCGGGTGTCGTCGTCGGACTGGTGCTGCCGCCACCGGGGCCGCCGCCGTTCGCGCCGCTGTTGGTCCCGCCGTTGTTGTGCTGGCAGTCCCAGTCGAACGTTCCGCAGGTCTCGGTGGGGTCGGGCTCCGACGGGGACTCGGTCATCGAGGGCGACTCCGTCACCGACATGGTCGGCGAGGGCGTCGTCGGCGCCGTGGGCGTCGGCGTGGGGCTCTGCGCACCGCCGCCGTAGACCTTGTCACCGATCGGACCCGGCTCCGGGAAGGTCAGGACCGGCTTCCCCTTCAGCGCACCCACCATGTAGTCGTGCCAGATCTGGGCCGGGAACGAAGCACCGTGGATCGTCCGCTCGCCACCCGTGCCGTACATCTTCTCGAACTTGCGGTTCTTGTTCGTCGCGTCGTCGTCGAGCCGGTACATGCTGATGGCTGTGGACAGCTGCGGCGTGTAACCGACGAACCAGGCCGACTTGTTGTCGTCCGTCGTACCCGTCTTGCCCGCCACGTCCCGGCCGGGGATCTGCGCGGGAGTACCGGTGCCCTTCTCGACGACGTTCTTCAGGACATCGGTGACGTTGTCGGCGATCGCGGCGTCGAAGGCACGCTTGGGGGCGTCCTTGTGCCGGTAGATGGTCTTGCCGTCGAACTTCGCCTCGGAGACCGAGAAGGGCTCGCGCTGCTGGCCACTGGCGGCGAAGGTCGCGTACGCACCGGCCATCCGGATCGCACTGGGCGAGGACGTACCGATGGAGAACGACGGCACGTGCGAATCCGCCATCTGTTCGTCGTCCTTGAGCCCCGCGGCCATGGCGACGTTCTTCACCTTGTCGGTGCCGACGTCCATGCCGAGCTGCACGTACGGGGAGTTGGCCGACCACTGCATCGCCTCGCGAAGGGTGATGTTGCCCTTCGACTCACCGCCGTCGTTGGCCTGCAGCCACTCCTTGCCGTTCTCGTCGGTCCAGATCTCGCCGTTGTACTTCTTGATCTTCAGCTTGTTATCGGCGTTGTAGATGCTGAGCGGCGAGACCTTGGTGCGCTCCGAGTCGTCCTGGTCCTCGGAGAGCGCGGGGTTCCGCTTGCCGTACTCCATCGCCGCCGCCAGCACGAACGGCTTGAAGGTCGAACCGACCTGCGCACCGGTGGGGTTGGCGTTGTTGGTGAAGTGCTTGGTCGCGTCCTGACCGCCGTAGATCGCCACGATGGCCCCGGTCTCGGGGTCCACCGAGCCGCCGCCGAACTGGACGTGGGTGTCCGTCTTCGGGCGCTGCTTCGGCTTGATCTTGCTGTCGTAGACCTTCTGAACCGCGTTCTTGAGCTCGTTGACCTTCTTCTTGTTGAAGGTCGTTTTGATCTGGTAGCCGCCGCGGGACAGCATCTCCGCCGTGACGCCATGCTTGTTGTTGCTGAGGAAGTACTGCCTGGCGAGTTCGACCAGGTAACCGGTCTGGCCTTCCAGCTGGGCGTTCTTCTTCGGCAGGTCCGGCATCGGGAACTCGGTGTACTTGGCGCGCTCCGCCTTCGAAAGACGCCCGTCCTTCACCTCTTCGTCGAGGATCCACTTCCAGCGCTTCTTGGCCCGTTCGGTGTTCAGCTTCTCCGTCGCCTGCACAGGGTCGACGTCGGTGGCACCCGCCGGGTCGTAGTAGGACGCGCCCTTGAGCAGCGTGGCCAGGAACGCGCACTCGCTCGGATCCAGGTCGACGGCGTCCTTGCCGTAGTACGTACGGGCCGCCGCCTGGATCCCCGAAGCACCTCGTCCGTAGTACGAGACGTTGAGGTAGCCCGCCATGATCTGGTTCTTCTTCATGTCGTTGCTGACCTTGAGCGTGATGAATAGTTCCTGGAACTTCCGGCTCAGGGTCTGCTCCTGGGACAGACGCGAGTTCTTCACGTACTGCTGGGTGATGGTCGATCCACCCTGCGTCTCACCGCCCGTGGCCATGTTGAACAGGGCCCTCGCGATGCCCATGGGGTCGATGCCCCGGTCATGCTCGAAGGACTTGTTCTCGGCCGAGATGACGGCGTCCCGCATCGCTTCGGGAATCTGCTCGTAGCCGATGATCTGGCGGTTGACCGCACCGCCCGTGGCGACCATCTGCGAGCCGTCGTCCCAGAGGTAGACGTTGTTCTGCGCCTCCGCGGCCTCGTTCACCTTGGGCTTCTCGACCATCGCGTATGCGATACCGGCGACGCCCATGAGCAGGCCGAGGAAGCCGACGCAGAGACTGGAGACCAGCTTCCAGGACGGAACCCAGCGTCGGAAGCCGTACTTGCCGGCGCGCGGGTAGTCGATGAACCGCTTCTTGGCAGGGCGCTGGGGGCCTCGGCCCCGCCCCCTGCCCGGCCCCTCGTGCCCGCCGTCACCGCCACCACGACGGCGTCCGCCGCCGCCGCGACCTGCTCCGCCGCCCTCGGCGGCACGACGGCTCCCGCCGCCCCGCTGGGCGGCACGTCTGGCCTCGGCGCGTCCGCCGTACGGGCTGTCACCGCCGCTCGAACCGGAAGGTGACTCGGAAGTTACTCCACGTGACGGAGCGGCGCGGCGTCCTGATGAGGACTGCTGGGCGGCTCGTCTGGCCGCTGCACGCCCGCCACCTTGCGGTTGCGGCGTTTTGCGACGGTGCTCGCTCATCGAACGACTACTCCTCGGGCAGGCGAGAGCGCCTGGAAGCGGCAGTTGAGATCCGGTCCCCCGAATTACGGACAAGCCCTGAGACGGGCTCGTCCGCCATGCGTCCGGCTGGCCCACGGAGAGTGACGCGCGGGCGCGTCGCGCGGTTACCGGTGGTCTGCATGCCGCACAGACTACGCACGGCCAAAACCCCCCTAGGGCCGAACTTCACCCCAAACAACGCAAGTCGGTGCCTATGAATTCACGATGTGACGCCGTTCACGATGACTCCCCTTGTCGCATCGCGACTCCCGATCTATCGTCGGGATGTATCGAGTCGATACATCAGCTCGGTACATCGGCCCGGCATCGGGCTCCGCAGAAGCACTCGGACGCACTCAAAGCACTCGGACACACCCGGGCGCACTCGGAGAAGGAGGAGGCGAAGTTGAGCAGACGCTCCGGCATCCTCGAATTCGCCGTTCTCGGCCTGCTCCGCGAGTCCCCGATGCACGGCTACGAGCTGCGCAAGCGCCTCAACACCTCGTTGGGGATCTTCCGTGCCTTCAGCTACGGCACCCTCTACCCCTGCCTCAAGACGCTGGTCGCCAACGGCTGGTTGATCGAGGAGCCGGGTGCCGCCCCCGTCGACCAGCCGCCCGCAACCGGCCGTGCGGTCGCCCCCTCCTCCTCACTGGCCGGACGCCGCGCCAAGATCGTCTACCGGCTGACGGCGGAAGGTAAGGAGCACTTCGAGGAGCTGCTCTCGCACACCGGCCCCGACTCCTGGGAGGACGAGCATTTCGCAGCCCGCTTCGCCTTCTTCGGACAGACGGAGCACGAGGTGCGGATGCGCGTGCTGGAAGGCCGGCGCAGCCGGCTCGAGGAGCGGCTGGAGAAGATGCGGGCCTCACTGGCCCGCACCCGGGAGCGCCTCGACGACTACACACTTGAGCTGCAGCGACACGGCATGGAGTCCGTGGAGCGCGAAGTGCGCTGGCTGAACGAGCTCATCGAGAGCGAGCGGTCGGGACGGGATCAGCGACGATCCTCGCCCGGGAGCGAAGCTCAGCAGAACACCGCAGGAGAGACGGGCGGCCTGCCCCGGCGCCGGGGTGACACCCCGCCGGATCCGTCCGACGACACCGCAGAGTGAGGTCCCCCGCAGATCCGCGGGGCCTTCATCGGAAACATCCAAAACACACAGGGAGCAACCGGAATGGGTTCGGTTCGCGTAGCCATCGTCGGCGTGGGCAACTGCGCCGCCTCGCTGGTCCAGGGCGTCGAGTACTACAAGGACGCCGATCCGGCCGGCAAGGTGCCCGGTCTGATGCACGTCCAGTTCGGCGACTACCACGTGCGGGACGTCGAGTTCGTCGCCGCCTTCGACGTCGACGCGAAGAAGGTCGGTCTCGACCTCGCGGACGCCATCGGTGCCAGCGAGAACAACACCATCAAGCTCTGCGACGTGCCGAACGCCGGCGTCACCGTCCAGCGCGGCCACACCCACGACGGTCTCGGCAAGTACTACCGCCAGACCATCGAGGAGTCGGCCGAGGCCCCGGTCGACATCGTCCAGGTCCTCAAGGACCGCAAGGTCGACGTCCTCGTCTGCTACCTGCCCGTCGGCTCCGAGGTCGCTGCGAAGTTCTACGCGCAGTGCGCCATCGACGCCAAGGTCGCGTTCGTCAACGCTCTCCCGGTCTTCATCGCCGGCACCAAGGAGTGGGCGGACAAGTTCACCGAGGCCGGTGTCCCGATCGTCGGCGACGACATCAAGTCGCAGGTCGGCGCCACCATCACGCACCGCGTGATGGCAAAGCTCTTCGAGGACCGGGGCGTCATCCTGGACCGCACGATGCAGCTGAACGTCGGCGGCAACATGGACTTCAAGAACATGCTCGAGCGTGAGCGCCTGGAGTCCAAGAAGATCTCCAAGACGCAGGCCGTCACCTCCCAGATCCGGGACCGCGAGCTCGGTGCGGACAACGTCCACATCGGCCCGTCGGACTACGTGGCCTGGCTGGACGACCGCAAGTGGGCGTACGTGCGCCTCGAGGGCCGTGCCTTCGGTGACGTTCCGCTGAACCTGGAGTACAAGCTCGAGGTCTGGGACTCCCCGAACTCCGCCGGTGTCATCATCGACGCCGTCCGCGCCGCGAAGATCGCCAAGGACCGCGGCATCGGCGGCCCGATCCTCTCCGCGTCCTCCTACTTCATGAAGTCCCCGCCGGTCCAGTACTTCGACGACGAGGCCCGCGAGAACGTCGAGAAGTTCATCCGCGGCGAGGTCTCCAACTGACGCAGCCGGACACGGCACGTCCACACGGCCGGGTGCTGAGCGGCAACGCTCATTCCGTTCCGTGCTGTTGAGGGTCCCCGGGCAATCTGCCCGGGGACCCTCAACGTATGTGACTCTTGATCACATGGCCGTCGTGGGTGATCTGCGCGTTCTTCTGCGCCTTCGGAACTTCCGTCGTCTGCTGGCCGTACGACTTCTCTCCCAGTCGGCCGACGGCGTCTTCCAGGTGGCACTGGCGGCTCATGTCGTCTTCTCGCCGGAGAAACAGGCTTCGGCGGGCGCAATCGCGTCCGCCATGGCGGTGCTGCTGCTGCCGTACTCGCTCATCGGCCCCTTCGCCGGCGTTCTGCTGGACCGCTGGCCGCGCCGCCAGGTCTTTCTGTACGGAAACCTGCTGCGTGCCGCGCTCGCCTGCTGCACAGCGCTCCTCATCCTCGGCTCCGCGCCCGACTGGCTCTTCTACGCCTCGGCGCTGTGCGTCACCGCGGTCAACCGCTTCGTCCTGGCCGGGCTCTCGGCGGCGCTGCCGCGCGTCGTCGACAGCGACCGGCTGGTGCTGGCCAACTCTCTCTCGCCGACCGCCGGGACGCTCGCGGCCACGGCGGGCGGCGGCCTCGCCTTCGCCGTGAGGCTGCTGGCCTCGGACTCCGATGCCGCGGTGGTACTGCTGGGCGCGGCGCTCTACCTCACGTCGGCACTGGCCTCCCTGACCCTTGCCACCGGGCTCCTCGGACCGGATCGGGACGGACACCGGATCGGGCTGGGGGAGGCCCTGAGCGACACCGCCCAGGGGCTGGTCGACGGCTTGCGTCATCTGGCGCAGCGGAAGCAGGCCACCCGGGTACTGGCCGCCATGACCGTGATGCGTTTCTGCTACGGAGCGCTGACCGTCACGGTGCTGATGCTGTGCCGGTACGCCTGGACCGACAGCGAATCCGAGGGCCTGGCTCTTCTGGGGCTGGCCGTGGGGGCCTCCGGTGCGGGGTTCTTCGCGGCGGCCGTACTAACCCCCTGGGCGGCGGGACGGCTCGGCCGGGTCCGCTGGCTGACGGTGTGCGCGGCAGGGGCCGCCGTCCTCGAACCCGCGCTGGGGCTGTGGTTCGTCCCCGTACCCATGCTGGTCGCAGCGTTCATCCTCGGGCTGGCCACCCAGGGGGCGAAGATCGCGACCGACACCGTGGTGCAGACCGCGGTGGAGGACTCCTTCCGCGGCCGGGTCTTCTCCCTCTACGACGTGCTGTTCAACGTTGCTTTTGTGGGAGCCGCCGCGGTCTCCGCACTGATGCTGCCTCCTGATGGGCGATCGGCCGTGGTGGTGGTCGGGGTGGCCGTTCTCTACGCGGTCGTCGCGGTGCTGATGTTCCGGTGGAGCCGCACCGGAGAAGCCGCCCAGTGACCGAGGCGGAGCCGAGCGAGGGGCGCTGTTTCACGTGAAACAGCGCCCCTCGGGCACCAGAGCGGTGGGTCATGTTTCACGTGAAACATGACCCACCGCTCCCGCGGTCTCAGCCCTGCGCGGCCCACCACTCCTTGAGCTTCCCGACTGCCACGTCATGCTCCATCGGTCCGTGCTCCAGGCGCAGCTCCAGCAGGAACGCGTACGCCTTGCCGATCACCGGCCCGGGGCCGACGCCCAGGGTCTTCATGATCTCGTTGCCGTCCAGGTCGGGGCGGATGGCATCCAACTCCTCCTGCTCCTGCAACTGCGCGATGCGCTCCTCAAGACCGTCATAGGTCCGCGAGAGGGCGGCGGCCTTGCGCTTGTTGCGCGTGGTGCAGTCCGAGCGGGTCAGCTTGTGCAGCCGCTCCAAAAGGGGGCCGGCGTCCCGCACGTAGCGGCGGACCGCGGAGTCCGTCCACTCGCCGTCGCCGTATCCGTGGAAGCGCAGATGAAGCTCCACCAGCTTCGAGACGTCCTTGACCATGTCGTTGGAGTACTTGAGCTCGGTCATCCGCTTCTTGACCATCTTCGCCCCCACCACCTCGTGGTGATGGAACGAGACCCGGCCGTCCTTCTCGAAGCGTCGCGTCCTCGGCTTCCCGATGTCATGGAGAAGAGCGGCAAGGCGCAGGACCAGATCGGGGCCGTCCTGCTCCAGGTCCATGGCCTGCTCCAGAACGGTCAGCGAATGCTCGTAGACATCCTTGTGACGGTGATGCTCGTCACTTTCCAGACGCAGTGCGGGGAGCTCCGGCAGCACCTGCTGCGCCAGCCCCGTGTCGACGAGCAACGCCAGTCCCTTGCGGGGGTGGGTGGAGAGCAGCAGCTTGTTGAGCTCCTCCCGGACCCGCTCGGCGGAGACGATCTCGATGCGCCCGGCCATCTCCGTCATCGCGGTGACCACATCGGGAGCGACATCGAAGTCCAGCTGAGCCGCGAAGCGGGCAGCGCGCAGCATCCGCAGCGGATCGTCGGAGAACGACTCCTCGGGTGTTCCGGGAGTACGCAGAACGCGCTCCGCCAGGTCCTTGAGGCCGCCGTGAGGGTCGATGAACTCCTTCTGCGGAAGGGCGACGGCCATCGCGTTGACCGTGAAGTCACGGCGGACGAGGTCTTCCTCGATGGAGTCACCGTAGGACACCTCGGGCTTGCGCGAGGTCCTGTCGTACGCCTCCGACCTGTAGGTGGTGACCTCGATCTGGTAGCCGTCCTTCTGGGCACCCACCGTGCCGAAGGCGATCCCGACCTCCCAGACCGAGTCGGCCCACGGCCGGACGATCTTCAGCACGGCCTCGGGGCGGGCGTCGGTCGTGAAGTCCAGATCGTTCCCGAGCCTGCCGAGAAGCGCGTCCCGGACCGATCCGCCGACCAGGGCGAGACTGAACCCGGCGTCCTGGAAACGGCGAGCGAGGTCGTCGGCGACCGGGGACACCCGCAGCAGTTCGCTGACTGCGCGGTGCTGCACCTGGGTCAGGGCACGGGAGCTGTCTTCATTGGCGTTCGACACAACAGAAAAGGGTACGTGCCCGGACCGGCCCGGTCGTCCTGGTTTCGGTCCGCCCTGCAAGACTCTTCCGATCATGTAGCGAACTCCCCAGCACTTGGCACCCGCGCACATCGTTACCATGCGTGGACGCAAGAACCGACAACCATCGACACCAGCTGACGACGACGAGGGACGGGTAGGCGCGTGGCCGAGGCGGCAGACATTCAGGGGATCGGTCCCTCTCCTGCCCGCCGGTGGCTGCGCCGCACAGCCGCCCTGGTCATCGGGGCACCGCTCGTCGCGGCGCTGCTGGCCGGCCCGACCGCACCCGTGGCGCAGGCCGGCGGGACCGGCAAGGCCCACACCGGGTCCAGAACGGTCGACGTGTCCCTGGACACCCTGGCTCCCAGCGCGCCGGTCAAGGGGGACACCCTGACCGTCTCCGGCACCGTGACCAATCGGGGCAAGGACACGATCACGCAGGCCGTGGTCGACCTGCGGGTGGGCCCGAAGCTCCTCGGCCGGACGGAGATCGACACCGCTGCCAAGCGCACCGGGTACGTGCCCGGCGGCGACCCCGCCCCGGTCGGCGGCAAGTACACGGTGAAGTTCGCGAAGCTCCCCTCCGGGATCAGCCAGGACTTCACGCTCTCCATTCCGGTCGGCAAGTTGGGACTCGGCGACGACGGCGTCTACCAGCTCGGCGTCTCGCTGTCGGGGCAGACCTCCCAGGCCCGGTACGAGCAGGTGCTGGGGATCGAGCGCACCTTCCTGCCCTGGCAGGAGGAGGAGCGTGATTCCAGGACGAACGTCACCTATCTCTGGCCGCTCATCGCATCGGCCCATGTCACCGCCGAGACGGGCACCGACGATCAGCGGACGCCCGTGTTCGCGGACGACGACCTGGCCGCTGAGCTGGCTCCGGGCGGACGGCTCGAACAGCTGGTCTCGCTGGGCAGCCAGCTGCCCGTGACCTGGGTGATCGACCCGGATCTGCTGGCCAGCGTCGACGCGATGGCGGGGAACTACCGCGTCAAGTCCGGCGACACCACCGTCGCGGGGAAGAACCAGGCCGTCGCCAAGCAGTGGCTCACCTCGCTCGAAGCCGCCGTGTCGGACGGGAAGGTCGTCGCGCTGCCGTTCGCCGACCCCGATCTGGCGTCCATCGCGCACCGCGGCAAGAACGTCTCCGGCACACTCGGCCATCTGCAGACCGCCACCGAAGCGGCCGGGACGACGGTACAGACGATCCTCCACGTGAAACCGTCGACCGACTTCGCATGGCCCGTCGACGGGGCCATCGACCCGTCGGTCGTCGATGTCGCCACTTCGGCCGGGGCCCACAAGGTGATCGCCCGCAGCGACAGCCTCCAGGAGACCGGCGGTCTGACGTACACGCCGACCGCGGCCCGGCCGATCGGTGGCGGCACCACCGCGGTCGTCGCCGACGCCCGGCTCTCCACGGCCTTCCAGGGCGACATGTCGAAGGCGGGGAACTCCACCCTCGCCGTCCAGAAATTCCTCGCTCTGACTCTCGCTCTGGCCGAACAGGACACGGACACCGAGCGGAGCATCGTCGTCGCACCGCAGCGGATGCCCACCGTGGCCCAGGCCCAGTCGATGGCCCAGGCCCTGCACGGGCTCGACGACGGGCGCTGGACCCAGCCCCTCGGGCTGGTGGACGCAGCCGCGGCGAAGCCCGACGCCGGCGCGACGACCAGCGTCCCCAGTGCCTCCCAGTACCCGAAGAAGCTCCGCAGCCAGGAGCTGCCCACCCAGGCCTTCCAGGACATCAAGTCCACCCAGGTCTCGCTGAACAATTTCCAGGTCATCCTCACCCAGCCCGAGCGGGTGGTGACCCCCTTCGGCAACGCGCTCAACCGGTCCATGTCGACGTCATGGCGCGGCAGGCCGCTGGAGGCCCAGCAGTACCGGGACTCGGTCCGCGGCTATCTGCAGGACCTCGTCGGTGAGGTCCAGCTCATCTCGAAGTCCGACGTCACCCTGTCCGGCCGCAGCGCCACCATCCCGGTGACCGTGCAGAACAGGCTGTTGCAGGGCGTGGACCATCTCGTCCTCCGGCTGAAGTCGGAGAACGCGACACGCCTCAAGCTGAACAACGGCGGGGCCGTGGCGG
This sequence comes from Streptomyces sp. NBC_00376, assembly GCF_036077095.1. Classification (NCBI taxonomy): domain Bacteria; kingdom Bacillati; phylum Actinomycetota; class Actinomycetes; order Kitasatosporales; family Streptomycetaceae; genus Streptomyces; species Streptomyces sp. NBC_00376. The sequence goes on from NZ_CP107960.1 coordinate 4,392,158, forward strand.
AGCAGCCGATCCGGATCGGCCCCGGCCACAGCCAGTCCGTGAAGTTCGACGCGGCGGCCAACGTCAACGGCCAGGTGCAGATGACGGCGCAGCTCTACACCGAGGACGGCACGCCGTACGGCGAAGAGATGAACTTCACCGTGAAGGTCTCCGAGCTCACCCCGACCGTGCTGCTGGTCATCGCCGGCGGGCTGCTGCTCCTGGTCCTCGCGGGCATCAGGATGTACACCCACCGCAAGCGCGCCAACGCGGGCGGCGCGCCCGGCGAAGACGGCGGTGAACCCGAGCAGCCGAGTGACCCGACTCCGGACACCGGTCCGGAAAGCGGGGAGCCGTCGGGCTCGGGTGAGAAAGTGGAACGTTGAGCGATGTCTGTCGTGGCCGGTCGGCCGGGGACGATGAGGTGGGGTTTCGATGAACGCGCCGTACGACGGTGACCGCGGTCAGGGTGCGGGCGGAGCCGGGTCTTCCGGCGGGCCTCCGATGCCCCCGGGCCCTGGCCAGGTTCCGCCGACGCCCGATCCGTACCTGCAGGACGCCTATGACCGCGATCCCTACCGCGCCCAGGATCTGTCCGTCCAGGACCCGGTGACCGAGGCGCTGTACGACCGTGCCGCGCACCCGCCGCCGCCCCCGGGCACCTACCAGCAGCCCCAGCCGCTCTACCAGCAGCCGCCTGCGGCCCAGTACCCGCCCGACCCACGCATCTGGGCGCAGACCCCGCCGCCCGAGCCCGACGGTCCGTCGCGGCACCTGCCGTACGGCGACAATCCGGCGACCACCCAGTTCGTCGGGGTGGACGACCTCGTCAGCCAGGCTTCCCGGGACGACGAGCAGCCGGATGCCTTCGCACACCTCTTCCGGGACCAGGAGGGCCCGGCCGGGTCCGCCCCCGTACCTCCGGAGCCCGAGCCGGCCCCGGCGCCCGCCCCGCCGAAGTCCGGCGGACGGGCCTCCGGCCTGCTGAAGTCCAGCGCGCTGATGGCGGCCGGCACGCTCGTGTCCCGCCTCACCGGATTCGTCCGCAGCCTGGTGATCACCGCCGCGCTCGGCGCGGCGCTGCTCGGCGACAGCTTCACCATCGCCTACACCCTGCCCACGATGATCTACATCCTCACCGTGGGCGGCGGCCTGAACTCGGTCTTCGTACCCCAGCTCGTCCGCTCCATGAAGGACGACGAGGACGGCGGCGAGGCCTACGCCAACCGGCTGCTGACCCTCGTCATGGTCGCGCTCGGCGTGATCGTCGCGATCGCGGTCTTCGCCGCTCCCTGGCTGATCCACATGATGTCGCCGACGATCGCCCAGGACACCGCTGCCAACAGCGTCGCCGTGACCTTCGCCCGGTACTGCCTGCCGACCATCTTCTTCATGGGCGTGCACGTCGTGATGGGCCAGATCCTCAACGCCCGCGGCAAGTTCGGCGCGATGATGTGGACGCCGGTCCTCAACAACATCGTCATGATCTTCACGTTCGGCATGTTCATCTGGGTCTACGGCACGTCCGCCGAGTCCCAGATGGGCGTCCAGACCATTCCGCCGGAGGGCGTCCGGCTCCTGGGCATCGGCACGCTGCTCGGCCTGGTCGTACAGGCCCTGGCAATGGTCCCGTATCTGCGCGAGGCCGGGTTCCGTTTCCGCCCGCGCTTCGACTGGAAGGGACATGGGCTCGGCAAGACGATCAAGCTCGCCAAGTGGACCGTCCTGTTCGTGCTGGCCAACCAGGCGGGCGTGATCGTCGTGACACAGCTCGCGACGTCCGCGGGCAAGCTGTCCGGCAAGGACGGCACCGGCTTCCTCGCCTACTCCAACGCCCAGCTCATCTGGGGCATGCCGCAGGCGATCATCACCGTCTCCGTCATGGCGGCGCTGCTGCCCCGCATCTCCCGCGCCGCCCACGACGACGACCCGGGCGCCGTCCGTGACGACATCTCCCAGGGGCTGCGGAACTCGGCCGTCGCGATCGTGCCGGTGGCCTTCGCCTTCCTCGCGCTCGGCCTGCCGATGTGCACCCTGCTGTACGCCTCCGCGGGCACCGAGGCCGCCCGCTCCATGGGCTTCATCCTCATGGCTTTCGGTCTCGGCCTGATCCCGTACTCCGTGCAGTACGTCGTGCTGCGCGGCTTCTACGCGTACGAGGACACCCGCACGCCCTTCTACAACACGGTCATCGTCGCCGCGGTCAACGCGGCCGCCTCGGCCCTCTGCTACGTGGTTCTGCCCGCCCGGTGGGCCGTGGTCGGCATGGCCGCCTCGTACGGGCTCGCCTACGCCGTCGGCGTGGGCATCGCCTGGCGGCGGCTCCGCAACCGCCTGGGCGGAGATCTGGACGGTGCCCATGTCGTACGTACCTATGCCCGGCTGTGCCTGGCTGCGATCCCCGCAGCGGTACTCGGCGGGGGCGTGGGCTTTGCCGTGCTCCAGGGCCTCGGCGAGGGTGCCTTCGGTTCGCTCGCTGCGCTGATCTGCGGTGGAGCCGTACTGCTGGGCGTCTTCTTCGTCGCCGCCAAGCGGATGCGGATCGAGGAAATCAACGGCATGGTCGGCATGGTCCGAGGGCGTCTCGGTCGCTGAGGATCAACCGCCGCACAACCATCACCACCCCTTGCGTGTCGTGCATAGCGCCGGAGTGTGGGCACAATTGGCGTGACTGTGCAGAGCTGGCTGGCATCGCGCAACGGATGGGGAGGCAGGAACGACGGTGGCGGAACGTAGCACGGCTGCCGTCGACGTGGCCGACAACAGCGGTGATGAGCCGCTGACCGCCAAGGCGGACGAGACCACGGCCGACGGGACGGCAGAAGCTCAGGACACCAAGGGCACGAAGCCGCAGGACACGGATGGTGAGCGCATCGGTTCCGAGGCCTCTCTGCCGACCCTCGATCTGCACAGCGGGCACAAACTGGCCAGACGCTACCGGCTGGAGGAGTGCGTCACCCGTCTGGACGGCTTCAGCAGCTGGCGCGCCGTCGACGAGAAACTGCGGCGCGCGGTGGGCGTTCATCTGCTTCCGGCCGACCACCCGCGTGCCCGCTCCGTGCTGGCGGCGGCCCGTTCCTCCGCACTGCTCGGTGACCCACGTTTCGTGCAGGTCCTCGACGCGGTGGAGGAGGACGACGTCGTCTACGTCGTCCACGAATGGCTCCCCGACGCCACCGAGCTCACCTCACTGCTGGCCTCGGGGCCGATGGACGCGCACGATGCCTACCAGCTCGTCAGCCAGGTCTCCCAGGCCATGGCGGCAGCCCACCGGGAAGGCCTCGCACATCTGAGGCTCACCCCGGGGGCGGTGCTGCGGAGCTCGACCGGGCAGTACCGGATCCGCGGCCTCGCGGTGAACGCCGCCCTGCGGGGCATCACCGCCGACGGTCCCCAGCGTGCGGACACCGAGGCGATCGGCGCCCTGCTCTACGCCGCGCTGACCCAGCGCTGGCCGTACGAGAGCGACGCGTACGGCCTGGCCGGGCTGCCCAAGGGCGTGGGGCTGATCGCCCCCGACCAGGTGCGCGCCGGCGTCCACCGGGGCCTTTCCGAGCTCGCCATGCGCGCACTCGCCAACGACGGCGCCACTGCCTCCAGGCAGGAGCAGCCGTGCACCACGCCGGACGAGCTGGCCAAGGCCGTTGCCGCGATGCCCCGCATCCGCCCTCCGGAGCCCGCCTTCACCGCGCCTCCCGAGTACCAGCGCACCACCTACCAGCAGGGTTCCTACGGGCGCCCGTCGGCCCGGCCCGTCGCCGCTCAGCCCAAGATCGTGGCGCCCCCGGCACCGCTCCAGAGCCGCACCGGCAAGGCCCTCAAGTGGGCCGTGTCCGCGCTGCTCATCGCCGCGCTGGGCCTCGGCAGCTGGCAGCTCGCCGAGACACTCATCGACCACAACAAGAGTTCCGACCCCGGCGACAGCACACAGACCGACCCGGAGAACAGCGACAACAAGCCTCAGCCCGCGACCGAGCCGCTGCGCATCGCCGGAGCGACGGAGTTCATGCCCGGTGGCTCGGGGATCCAGACTGATCAGGTGCCGAACTCCGTCGACGGCGATGCGGGCACGGCCTGGGTCACGCCGCGGTACCTGGGCTTCGCGAACTTCGGCAACTACCCGAACCGCAGGGACGGCAGCGGCATAGTCGTGGACCTGGGCAGCGTTCAGGACGTCGCGGGCATCGCTGCCAAGATGTACCGCAGTGGGCAGAAGGCCGAGGTGCTGGCTGCCGATCCGAGCGCTTCCGCCCCGTCGTCCCTCTCGGACTTCCCCCAGCGCCTCACAGAGCTCGCAACGGTGGGAAGCGACCTGAAGAAGACCTTCTCCAAGCCGGTAAGGACGCGCTACGTCCTGGTCCGTCTCGCGGAACTGCCTTCGGACGGAACGGGTGGCTACCGGGGCGGGATCTCGGAGATCTCCGTACTCAAGTGACCGCGAGGCAGGTGGGGGCGCCCCCATCTGCCTCCCGCGTCCACCGGTACGCCTCGCACCGGTGGACGCGTCCGGTCCAGGCCGGTGCCTCCTGCGCCCCTGCCCCGTCCGCTCGAATCGTGATAGACAGACGCACCTTGACGCAGCGAAAGGGAGGGAGGGGGAGGTGGCCGCCGAGCCGTCGGAACCACTCAGCGACTCAGACCTCCTCGCTCGCCATGTGGCCGGTGACCCGGACGCCTTCGGTGAGCTCGTACGGCGCCACCGCGACCGGCTGTGGGCCGTGGCGATACGGACCCTGGGAGACCGCGAGGAAGCCGCGGACGCCGTCCAGGACGCCCTTGTCTCCGCCTTCAGGGCCGCCCATACCTTCCGCGGTCAGTCCGCCGTCACCACCTGGCTGCATCGCATCACGGTCAACGCCTGCCTAGACCGCGTCCGCAAGGCGGCCACCCGCAGGACCGCTCCGGTCGACGACACCGAACGGTTCGAGCAGCTCCTGGAACCGCACGAATCCGCGGAGGCACCGGCGGAGCGCCAGGACCTCCACCGCGAGCTCCTGGCCGCCCTCGCCACTCTGCCCGCCGAGCAGCGGGCCGCACTCGTCCTCGTGGACATGCAGGGCTACCCGGTGGCCGAGGCGGCACGCATCCTCGACGTACCGACAGGCACCGTGAAGAGCCGCTGTGCGCGGGGACGGTCCCGGCTGGCACCGCTTCTCCTCCACCTGCGCGGCGAGGTCGCAGGAGTCGACGAGAGGGCCGGAAGGAACCGGACGCCGCGTGCATCCGTCCCACCGGCATCGGGGCCGAGAGATGCGGGCACAAGCGATCCCGCTGCAGTGAAGGGCGGAGGTGGGCGCACATGACATCAACGACCGGCACGACCCAGCATCCGGATGTCACGGAGATCTCCGAGCTGGCGGAGGAGCTGCTCCCACCGTCACGTGCGGCAGAGGTACGTGACCATGTGGACGGCTGCGAACTCTGTGGTGAGGTTCATGCCTCTCTCGTAGAGATCCGCGAGCTGCTCGGCACCGTGCCCATGCCGCAGCGCATGCCTGACGACATCGCGGACCGCATCGATGCGGCACTCCTCGCCGAGGCGGCTCTCGGCATCACGAAGCCATCCGGCTCGGCGCATGTTTCACGTGAAACAGAGCGGCCGGCAGCAGAGAAGCCGAACACGGAACCCAGTCCCTCGGACCGTCCCGCAGGACGTCCCCGGGCGACCACCGGCCCCGGCCGCCGGTCGGTCCGGCGCCGCCGTCGCAAAGCCGTGCTCGGAGCCGCTCTCGGTGCGGCCGTGGTCGGCGTGAGTGTCTTCATGCTGCAGAGCCTCCAGCCGTCCCAGGAGTCCGGGAGCCTCAAGGCAGCGGACCGCAGCTCCACCGCCGGGGAGAACAGCGGAGGAGCGTTCTCGGAGTCCACCCTCGGGGACCGGGTGCACACGCTTCTTCTGAGTGCCGGCTCGAAGCCGTCGAAGTCGGCGGACGGTATGGAGGCCGAGAAGCAGGCGCCGTCCGTCGGGGCGCAGTCGACGCCCAAGGGCAGCTCCGCCGGATCCGAGTCCCCTCAGACGCCATTGCGCGCACCCACCGTGCCCGTCCCGCCGTGTGTGCAGCAGGGCACCGGACGCGATGCTGCCGCCCTCGCCGTGGAACAAGGCACCTACAAGGGCACGGATGCGTTCCTCGTCGTCCTTCCGCACCCGTCCGACGCGACCCGTGTACAGGCGTACGTCGTCGATGCGGCCTGCGTCCGGACCGCGCCCGCGGGCAAGGGTGAACTCCTGCTGACCCACTCCTACCCGCGCCCCTGAGAATCCGGCCGGATGCCGCCTCGGCACGTCGGGGAATGCATCCCCCGTAGGATCCGTTGGGTGGGGTGAGAGTCGTTGAACCGGCCCCAGTAGGCGTGGACAGTAGGCAGTCTGCAGAGACGAGGAAGAAACCCGTGAGCGACGTCCGTAATGTGATCATCATCGGCTCCGGCCCCGCGGGCTACACGGCCGCCCTTTACACCGCACGCGCCTCTCTGAAGCCGCTGGTGTTCGAGGGCGCCGTCACCGCTGGTGGCGCGCTGATGAACACCACCGACGTGGAGAACTTCCCGGGCTTCCAGGACGGGATCATGGGCCCCGAGCTCATGGACAACATGCGCGCCCAGGCCGAGCGCTTCGGCGCCGAGCTGGTCCCCGACGACGTCGTCTCCGTGGACCTCGCCGGAGACATCAAGACGGTGACGGACACGGCCGGCACGGTGCACCGCGCCAAGGCCGTCATCGTGACGACCGGCTCGCAGCACCGCAAGCTCGGCCTGCCCAACGAGGACGCCCTCTCCGGACGCGGCGTCTCCTGGTGCGCCACCTGTGACGGCTTCTTCTTCAAGGACCAGGACATCGCCGTGGTCGGCGGCGGCGACACCGCGATGGAGGAGGCGACCTTCCTCTCCCGCTTCGCCAAGTCGGTCACCATCGTCCACCGCCGGGACACGCTGCGTGCCTCCAAGGCCATGCAGGAACGAGCCTTCGCGGACCCGAAGATCAAGTTCGCCTGGGACAGCGAGGTTGCCGGAGTGCACGGCGAGCAGAAGCTCTCCGGTCTGACCCTGCGGAACACCAAGACCGGCGAGACGTCCGAGCTCGCGGTGACCGGCCTGTTCATCGCGGTGGGCCACGACCCGCGCACCGAGCTCTTCAAGGGCCAGCTCGACCTCGACGAGGAGGGCTACCTCAAGGTCGAAGCCCCCTCGACCCGTACCAACGTGACCGGCGTCTTCGGCGCCGGTGACGTCGTCGACCACACCTACCGGCAGGCCATCACGGCTGCCGGCACGGGCTGCTCTGCCGCCCTCGACGCCGAGCGCTTCCTCTCCGCGCTCGCCGACGAGGAAAAGGCCGCAGCGGCCACCGTCTGACTCACGCCTCGCACCCCACTACACCCCAAGAAGTTAAGGAGGCCGCCGTGGCCGGCGCCCTGAAGAACGTGACCGACGACTCCTTCGACGAGGTCGTCCTGAAGAGCGAGAAGCCTGTGCTGGTGGACTTCTGGGCAGCCTGGTGCGGCCCGTGCCGCCAGATCGCTCCGTCCCTGGAGGCCATCGCCGCCGAGCACGGTGACCAGATCGAGGTCGTCAAGCTCAACATCGACGAGAACCCGGCCACGGCTGCCAAGTACGGCGTCATGTCCATCCCGACCCTGAACGTCTACCAGGGCGGCGAGGTCGCGAAGACCATCGTCGGCGCGAAGCCGAAGGCCGCGATCGTCCGCGACCTCGAAGCCTTCCTCGGCTAGGCGTACCGCACGCCACTGTTTCACGTGAAACGGGTCCGTCCCTCGGGGGGATGGACCCGTTTCACGTTGTCATGGGAGCTCGGATCGCCATGGGCTCTCGGATCACAGCGGCCTCAGCGCCGGCTCCTTCTGTACCGCGCCCAGCAGCCGGTCCAGCGCCAGTTCGACGTCTTCCTTCCAGGACAGCGTCGTGCGCAGTTCCAGCCTCAGCCGAGGATGAACGGGATGCGGTCGTACGGTCTTGAAGCCGACTGCGAGCAGATGGTCCGCGGGAAGCACACAGGCCGGCTCCTTCCACCGGGCGTCGCCGAAAGCCTCGATCGCCTTGAACCCCCGGCGCAGCAGATCCTTGGCGACGGTCTGCACCATGACCCGGCCCAGCCCCTGCCCCTGGTAGCCCGGCATGATCCAGCCAGTGATCAACTGCACGGCATCGGAGGAGACGGGGCTGGTGGGAAAAGCGGTCGAGCGCGGTACATAGGCGGGCGGCGCATAGAGCACGTAGCCCACCGGGACATCGTCGACATGGACAACGCGGCCGCACGACCCCCATTCCAGGAGAACGGCCGAGATCCATGCCTCCTTCTCCAGCTCGGGCGTCCCTGCCTTTACCGCAGCTTCCCCACTGACCGGATCAAGCTCCCAGAAGACACATGAGCGGCATCGTCTGGGGAGATCGGAAAGGTTGTCCAGTGTGAGCGGTACGAGCCGACGCCCCATGAAGGCTGTTCCTCGCTTCCTTCGCCCGCCGCATCGCGTGCGACGGTCAGTGCACTCCGTTCACTGACCGTATGGCCCCTTGTACCGAGGTGGCTCAACCCGGATGTGCCATACCAGAACGCATCGTATCGACCCAGGGATGAAGCCGACACCGAGAGAAAGCAAAGGGCGGGCTGTGTTCCGGTAACCACCGGAACACAGCCCGCCCGACATCCCCATCGGCAGGGTCAGCCCTCGTCGCCCTCGGAGGATTCCTCTGTGGGCTCCTCTGCGGATGCCCGATCCAGCACGCGCCCCTCGCCCGGTGCCAGGCTGTCGAGAATGCGGTCCAGATCCTCCATCGACGCGAACTCGACGACGATCTTCCCCTTCTTCTGACCGAGGTCGACCTTCACCCTGGTCTCGAAGCGGTCCGAGAGGCGGGTGGCGAGATCGGACAGGGCGGGCGACACCCGGCCGCCGGCCCGCGGCCCCCTGGCCTTGGCAGGGCTCGTGGAACTGGAGCCCATGAGCGTCACGATCTCCTCGACCGCACGCACCGACAGCCCCTCGGCCACAATGCGATGGGCCAGCCGGTCCTGCTCCTCCGAGTCGTCCACGGACAGCAGGGCCCGCGCATGACCGGCCGACAGCACCCCGACCGCCACCCTCCGCTGTACCGGAGCCGACAGCTTCAGCAGACGCAGTGTGTTGGACACCTGCGGCCGCGAACGCCCGATCCGGTCGGCCAGCTGGTCATGCGTGCACTTGAAGTCCTTGAGCAGCTGGTCGTACGCGGCTGCCTCCTCCAGCGGATTCAGCTGAGCCCGGTGGAGGTTCTCCAGGAGCGCGTCCAGGAGCAGCTTCTCGTCGTCCGTGGCCCGGACGATGGCCGGAATCTGCTTCAGCTCCGCCTTACGGCAGGCCCTCCAGCGCCGCTCGCCCATGATGAGCTCGTAGCGCTCCGGCCCCACCTTCCGCACGACGACAGGCTGAAGGAGACCCACCTCCTTGATGGAGGTCACCAGCTCCGCAAGCGCGTCCTCGTCGAACACCTCACGGGGCTGGCGGGGGTTCGGAGTGATGTCGCCGATAGGAATCTCGGCGAAGTACGCCCCGGTAGGTTCCGCCGGCCCGGCAGCCGCTCCGGACTCCGACAACGGCGCGCTCGGCTCCGGCACGATCGGAGCGCCCGCGCGAGCGGCCACCTTTGCCGCAGCCACCCCTCGCTCCGCGGTCAGGACAGGATTCGCCCCGGCAGAGGTCGATCCCATCCCCGCTGACGGCACCTGCTTCTCCTGCGGAGCGGCGGGGATCAGGGCACCCAGCCCACGCCCCAACCCTCTTCGACGCTCGCTCACTGAATCCCCTCCGAAATGCTCTGCTGGCTGTTCCCCATGCCCGTCCGGGCATGCTGGGGCTCGTAGTGGATCCCGACGCCCCGCAGGGCGATCTCACGCGCCGCTTCAAGGTACGACAGCGACCCACTGGAACCCGGGTCATAGGTCAACACGGTCTGCCCGTAGCTGGGCGCCTCCGAGATCCGCACCGATCGCGGAATGTTCGTCCGCAACACCTCCTTGCCGAAGTGGCTGCGCACCTCCTCCGCAACCTGCGAAGCGAGCCTGGTCCTGCCGTCGTACATGGTGAGCAGGATCGTCGACACATGGAGATCGGGGTTGAGATGCCCCCGCACCAGGTCCACATTGCGCAGCAGCTGACCCAGCCCTTCCAGCGCGTAGTACTCGCACTGGATGGGGATCAGCACCTCGGCCCCGGCGACCAGGGCATTGACCGTCAACAGACCGAGCGAAGGCGGGCAGTCGATGAGGATGTAGTCCAACGGCTGCTCGTACGCCTGGATCGCTCGCTGCAGTCGACTCTCCCGCGCCACCAGCGACACCAGTTCGATCTCCGCACCGGCGAGATCGATGGTGGCGGGGGCGCAGAAGAGGCCTTCGACGTCCGGTACGGGCTGAACCACCTCGGAGAGCGGCCTGCTCTCCACCAGGACGTCATAGATGGAGGGGACTTCGGCGTGGTGATCGATACCCAGAGCCGTAGAGGCGTTCCCCTGCGGGTCGAGGTCGACCACCAGAACACGGGCGCCGTGAAGCGCGAGCGAGGCAGCAAGGTTGACCGTCGTGGTCGTCTTGCCCACTCCGCCCTTCTGGTTGGCCACCACCATGACGCGCGTCCGGTCAGGACGGGGCAGGCCCTCACCGGCGCGGCCAAGGGCCTCGACCGCCAGCTGGGCCGCGCGACCGATGGGTGTGTCGTCCATCGGCGGCGGTGTTTCACGTGAAACACCGTCCCCCGCCGATTCGGTTCGGGGACCGGGGACCGGATCGGTCATCGGTCCCGCGATGTTGGCGTCGGACCGCAAGGATTCACTCTCCTCGACTTCAGGCTCGCAATGAGCAGAGCCTGCCATGCTTTCGGGGTCGTGAACCAGCGAGGCCCGCTCTTCTGTGGATGAATCCACTTCTGTGGACAACTCCGTAGCCCTAACGGGCCTGCGATGCCGCGGCGCGGCAGCCGCGCGACCGCGGCTGATGATTCCATGCAGCAGAGAGCGACGTTTCACGTGAAACACGATGCCCCCGCAGCTTAGCTACAGGGGCACGACACTCCGTATGGGTCATAAGGCTACGTACCGGACCCGCCGCCGGCAGACGGCATGAACAGCACGCGGCACTTGATCCCGCGGAGCGACCGGAGACGTCAGCGGCGGCGCCTCGTGCGGCTCGTCCTGGCGGCCTTGGCCCTCTTTGCGGCGAACCTCACACCGCCGGGACTCTCACCGACCACCACACGCACCACCGTGGACATCGGGTCGACCACGCCATCCCCGACATGCAGCACCTCGGTCTCCACCACGCCGAGCTTGCTCAGGGCCGCGCGTGCCCCGGCGATCTCCTCCTCTGCGGTGTCCCCCTTGAGCGCCAGCATCTCCCCGTACGGACGCAGCAGCGGAACGCCCCAGCCGGCCAGCCGGTCCAGCGGTGCCACGGCACGAGCCGTCACCACGTGCACCGGCTGGAGCGAGCCCAGAACCTCCTCGGCCCGGCCACGCACGACCGTCACATGGTCCAGGCCCAGCAGCTCCACTACTTCCTGAAGGAAATTCGTGCGCCGGAGCAGGGGCTCCAGCAAGGTGATCTTGAGGTCGGGGCGCACCAGCGCCAGCGGGATACCGGGAAGGCCGGCCCCCGAGCCCACATCGCAGACGGTGACGCCCTCGGGCACGACCTCGGAGAGCACCGCGCAGTTCAGCAAATGCCGCTCCCACAGCCGCGGCACCTCACGCGGGCCGATCAGCCCCCGCTTCACCCCGGCGTCCGCCAGCAGTTCCGCGTACCGGACAGCCTCCGGGAAGAACTCGCCGAAAACCGCCCGCGCCCCTTCGGGCGCCTGGGGAAGCTCTACTTCCGCCGTCACGGGAACCGTCCTTCCATACCGCACTACCGCACTGTGGGTGGCTGATCTATCAGGCTGACAAAGATCGGCCCCGCCTGCGAACAGACGGGGCCGACAGAACTAGGGTCCAGTCAGGCCGGGAGGACGACGACGAAGCGCTCCGGCTCCTCGCCCTCGGACTCGCTGCGCAGACCGGCGGCCGCGACCGCGTCGTGGACGACCTTGCGCTCGAACGGCGTCATGGGGTCCAGCTTCACCGGCTCGCCGGTGCTCTTGACCTCGTCCGCGGCCTTGGCACCCAGCGCGGCGAGCTCCGCCCGCTTCTTGGCCCGGAAGCCCGCGATGTCCAGCATCAGCCGGCTGCGGTCCCCGGTCTCCCGGTGAACGGCGAGCCGCGTCAGCTCCTGGAGCGCCTCCAGCACCTCACCGTCGCGGCCCACGAGCTTCTGCAGATCACGTGCCGAGTCGCTGATGATCGAGACCGCGGCCCGGTCCGCCTCGACATCCATGTCGATGTCGCCGTCGAGGTCGGCGATGTCGAGCAGACCCTCGAGGTAGTCCGCTGCGATCTCGCCCTCCTGCTCAAGGCGGGTCAAGGTGTCGCTGCCCTCAGCGGCCGTGGAGGTGGTGCCTTCCGTCACGGATGGACTCCTTCTTACTTCTTGGACGGGTGCTTGGGCCGCTGCGGGCCCTTGCGCTGTCCGGACTTGGCTTGGCGTGAGGAGCCGGACACGGGCTTGCCCGCCGGCTTGGGCTTTTCGTCCTGCGCGGCGTCCCGCTTCTGCAGGGAGGTCTTGGAACCCGACTCGGTGGAGTCGGCGTCCTTGGTCCCCGCCTGCGCGGTACCGGTCTGGCGCTGGGCCTTGGTCTGGCGCTTGGGCTGCTGACGCCGCTGCGCGGCTCCGCCCTCGGCCTCGGCGACAGCGGTCTCGCTCTTGATCACGGTGCCGTCCTCCTGGGCGGCGAGGCCCATCTTGGCCAGCCCCGTGACGAACTTCCGCTCGATGTCATTGCGGTCCGGGCCCTTGGCCACGATCCGCTTGACGGTGTTGCGCCGGGTCCTGCCGCGGACCTCGCCGTGCGCGGTGACGCTCTTCAGCAGACGTGTCAGGTACTGGTCCTGCGCCTTGCTGCCCGGGGTCGGGTTCTGGTTGATCACGTACATCTGCTGACCCATGGTCCAGACGTTGGTGGTCAGCCAGTAGACGAGGACACCGACGGGGAAGTTGATACCCATGACGGCGAAGATCACCGGGAAGATGTACATCAGCATCTTCTGCTGCTGCATGTACGGCGTCTTGACCGTCAGGTCGACGTTCTTCGTCATCAGCTGGCGCTGGGTGAAGAACTGCGAGGCCGACATCATCACGATCATGACCGCGGTGACGACCCGGACATCCATCAGAGAGGCGCCGAGAGCCTGGACCTTCTCCTCGCTGTCCATGAACTTGGCAGCGAGCGGAGCACCGAAGATGTGTGCCTGACGAGCGCTGTCGAGCAGCGACTGGTCGATGACACCGATCTTCTTGTTCGAGGCGATGGCCGACAGCACGTGATACAGGGCGAAGAAGAACGGCGACTGCGCCAGGATGGGAAGGCACGAGGAGAGCGGGTTGGTGCCCGTCTCCTTGTACAGCTTCATCATCTCTTCGGACTGACGCTGTTTGTCGCTCTTGTAGCGCTCCTGGATCGCCTTCATCTTCGGCTGGAGCACCTGCATGTTGCGGGTCGACTTGATCTGCTTGACGAAAAGCGGGATCAGGCAGATCCGGATCAGCACCACCAGGGACACGATGGACAGGCCCCAGGCCCAGCCGGTGTCGGGTCCGAAGATCGCCCCGTACATCGTGTGGAACTGGACGATGACCCATGAGACGGGCCAGGTGATGAAGCTGAACAGACTGGCAATCGTGTCCACTAATCAGGCTCCTTGAGCATTGGGCGAAGTCTCTGCGGCCTGACTCGGGGGTTCGGAGACCGGTCCCCGGACAGGCGCATCAGCGGCGGAGTCCCCGCCCTTGCCACCGCGCATGGCATTACGAAGGAGTTCATGCCAACGCGGACGTTTGCGTGGTGGAACGTGGTCCACGCCACCGGGTGACCACGGATTGCACCGCAGGATGCGCCAAGCCGTCAGCGCGGTTCCCTTGATCGCTCCGTGCCGGTCGATCGCCGTATATCCGTAGTGGGAACACGACGGGTAGTAACGGCAGACAGGCCCGAGGAGTGGGCTGATCGTCCACTGATACAGCTTGATAAGAGCCAGCAGCGGGTACTTCATCGCGCGCCCCCTCCCAGCAGCCGCTGGAGAGCGGCGTCCAGGTCTCGGGCCAGCTGTTCATGGTCGGCGTCGCCCGCTCCGGGCAACGCTCGTACGACAACCAGGCTACCGGGGGGCAGCAGGGCAAGCCGTTCGCGGACCAGGTGGCGAAGCTTCCGCTTCACTGCTGTGCGCACAACCGCTCCACCCACAGCTTTGCTGACAACGAAACCCGCACGCGGCGGGGGAACATTCTCCCCAGTCACGTGCGGGTCCGTTGCACCGCTGCGTAGATGAACGACGAGTAGCGGGCGACCGGCCCGGCGTCCTCGACGTACTGCGGTCGCGAAGTCCTCGCGCCGCCTCAGCCGATTCTCGGTAGGCAGCACGTCATGACCTGTAAGCGATCAGGCGGACAGGTTGGCGCGACCCTTGCCACGGCGGGACGCGAGAATCGCGCGGCCGGCACGGGTGCGCATGCGCAGCCGGAAGCCGTGGGTCTTCGCGCGACGACGGTTGTTCGGCTGGAAGGTGCGCTTGCTCACTAGGGGGCTCCAGAAATGACTCGTGTGTTGGCGGGACATCGCCTGGCTGTCACCGTGCGCCCACGAGAGACTCGCGTAAACGCTCTAGTGCACCGCTTCACAATCACAGATCGTGATCTTTGCCCATCGGAGGCAGGCGGCAGCAGCCATCGACAACTCGACCTGGTCACGGTACGCGCGGCTACGCCATCCGGTCAAACCGGCTCCCCAGCACCCCCCGCTGTGCACAGGCTGTGGACAACAACTTGAACCACGCGGGTCGCCCTGACTACCGTGGCTTAGCTCCGGTTCTTTTCTTCCTGCCTGCCGGTCCTCACCCATACCGACCCATACCGTCCCGAGAACCACACATTCGTGGGACCAGCGAGAGAGCGTGCCCCGTGGCTGACGTACCTGCCGATCTTGCCGCAGTGTGGCCACGAGTGCTGGAGCAACTCCTCGGGGAGGGCCAGCAAGGGATCGAGCCGAAGGACAAGCAGTGGATCGAGCGCTGCCAGCCGCTCGCCCTGGTCGCCGACACGGCGCTGCTCGCGGTGCCCAATGAATGGGGCAAGCGCGTCCTGGAGGGCCGGCTCGCGCCGCTCATCAGCGAGACGCTGAGCCGCGAATGCGGCCGCCCGATCCGCATCGCGATCACCGTCGACGACTCCGCGGGCGAACCGCCGAGCCCGCCCGCGCCGCCGATGCACCAGCCCCAGCAGCCCCAGCCGCACCGGTACCAGGGACCGCAGCACGACGAGCGGCAGCACAACGACGCGTACGACGGGTACGGACACCGGCCCACCGACGACGGCATGCCGACCGCCCGGCCGGCCTACCCCGACTACCAGCAGCAGCGCCCCGAACCCGGCGCGTGGCCGCGCACCCAGGAGGACCTCTCCTGGCAGCAGCCCCGGCTCGGCGGGTTCCAGGACCGGGAAGCGCCCGCGGAGCAGTGGCGCGAGCCGTACGGCGGCGGCCGCCCCCAGCAGCCGCAGCACGACTACCGTCCGCAGCCGCCCGAGCGCCAGGGTTACGAGCAGCAGCGCCCCGAGCACCACGACATGCAGGAGCCGCAGCACCGGCAGGGCGGCGCCGGCACCGGACGGCCCGGTGGCGCCACCGGGCCGATGGGCTCGCAGCCCGCCCCCACGCCCGGTCCCGGCGAGCCGGCGGCCCGGCTGAATCCGAAGTACCTCTTCGACACCTTCGTGATCGGCGCGTCCAACCGGTTCGCGCACGCCGCGGCGGTCGCGGTCGCCGAGGCCCCGGCCAAGGCGTACAACCCGCTCTTCATCTACGGGGAGTCCGGGCTCGGCAAGACCCACCTGCTGCACGCCATCGGTCACTACGCCCGCAGCCTCTACCCGGGCACCCGGGTGCGGTACGTGAGCTCCGAGGAGTTCACCAACGAGTTCATCAACTCGATCCGCGACGGGAAGGGCGACACCTTCCGCAAGCGCTACCGGGACGTGGACATCCTGCTCGTCGACGACATCCAGTTCCTGGCGAGCAAGGAGTCGACGCAGGAGGAGTTCTTCCACACCTTCAATACGCTCCACAACGCCAACAAGCAGATCGTGCTGTCCTCCGACCGGCCGCCCAAGCAGCTGGTGACCCTGGAGGACCGGTTGCGGAACCGTTTCGAGTGGGGCCTGACCACCGATGTGCAGCCGCCGGAGCTGGAGACGCGAATCGCGATCCTCCGTAAGAAGGCGGTGCAGGAGCAGCTCAACGCCCCGCCGGAGGTACTGGAGTTCATCGCCTCCCGGATCTCCCGCAACATCAGGGAGCTGGAGGGGGCGCTGATCCGGGTCACGGCCTTCGCCAGCCTCAACCGGCAGCCGGTGGACCTCGGACTGACCGAGCACGTGCTGAAGGACCTGATCCCGGGGGGCGAGGACTCGGCTCCGGAGATCACGGCGACGGCCATCATGGCCTCGACCGCGGACTACTTCGGTCTCACGGTGGACGATCTCTGCGGAACCTCCCGCAGCCGGGTACTGGTGACGGCCCGCCAGATCGCCATGTACCTCTGCCGGGAGCTCACCGATCTCTCGCTGCCCAAGATCGGTGCGCAGTTCGGTGGCCGCGACCATACGACGGTGATGCACGCGGACCGCAAGATCCGCGCGCTGATGGCTGAGCGGCGCTCCATCTACAACCAGGTCACCGAGCTCACCAACCGCATCAAGAACGGCTGACGCACCGCCGTCGGCAGACGCTCCGTACGCGCCGGAAGGGCGCCCGAGGAACCCTCAACAGGGGGCTTCGGGCGCCCTTTTCGTTGCCTGGAGAGCGTCCGGGGAGCGGCTGGGCAGCGCCCGGCGAACGTCTGAGAAACGCCCGGGGAGCGGCTGGGCAGCACCGGGGGAACGTCCGCGGCACGCCCGGCAGCGTCCTGGGGAGCGCCGGAGAACGGTCCGGGGACCGCCCGGAAACGGGTCCGGAGACCGCCCGGACGGCGCTCGGGAACCGTCCGCAGCCGCCCCGAGACCCTCCCCGGACCCGTTCCAGAACCCGCTGCCGCCGCTCCGGCGCCGTCGCGCTGTTCGAATACCCGCAGCTGACCGCCTGTTCTCCACAGATCTGGGGAGTTTTCCCCTTCCACAGCCTGGGAATCCGGAAGTTGTCCATATTGCTTCCACAGGGGCGACTGCCGATACTCCATCAGGCCAGGTCAAGGGGTTGGGGATTTGTGGTCAACGGTGATCCACAGCCTGTGGACAAAATATTCGTCCACAGGGCGTGGATGAAGTTGTCCACCGGCGACCCACAGACCGAGCCGTCTTGTCCCCAGCTCCCTGCTGCTTCTCCACACCTCTGTCCACTGTTCGGCAACGCTGCACCGCCTTTCACCGCGCCGAGTGAAAGGCGTCACACCAAGAGGGTCGGTTGGGCTGTGGGGAACCTGGGTAAAGCTGGGGACAGCCCTGGGGAGAAACCCCCCTGCCCTGTGCATCGGGTGTGCAGAACTTTCCTGTGTCCACAGAAGCACCGTGTTGTCCACCGGTGCCCCCCACAGGGGCAGTGGATAAAAAACGGGGCTTGACCTGCGGAAACAACGTTATCCACGGTTTCCACAGGCCCTACTACTACTGCCACATAGAGTTAGCCCGGAATCCGCTTCGAAGTGGGGCCTGTGCACAACTCGGCGCCGGAGCTCTCCGAACCTCTTGTCGCGACTTGACCCCGAGCAGCACCGAGTGTCGGTGCCGTACGTCAGACTGGTCCCCGGCGTCCTCGCTGCCTCAGCGGCGGAAGACGCGATCAGACGACGAAGGCCAGCAGGGCGAGCGAGCAACAGCAGGAGGCGGTTCCGGTGAAGATCCGGGTGGAGCGCGATGTACTCGCGGAGGCTGTGGCCTGGGTGGCCCGTAGCCTCCCGGCCCGTCCGCCGGCGCCCGTTCTTGCGGGCCTTCTGCTGAAGGCTGAGGACGGCGCCCTCAGCTTCTCCAGCTTCGACTACGAGGTCTCGGCCCGGGTCTCGGTGGACGCCGAGGTCGAGGAGGACGGCACGGTGCTGGTCTCCGGCCGGCTGCTCGCCGACATCTGCCGCGCCCTCCCCAACCGGCCGGTGGAGATTTCCACAGACGGTGTACGGGCGACCGTGGTCTGCGGCTCCTCGCGATTCACACTCCACACCCTTCCTGTGGAGGAGTACCCGGCACTTCCCGAGATGCCGACCGCGACCGGCACGGTCCCCGGCGAGGTCTTCGCCTCGGCCGCCGCCCAGGTCGCCATCGCCGCGGGCCGCGACGACACGCTGCCGGTGCTGACCGGTGTGCGGATCGAGATCGAGGGCGACACCGTCACCCTGGCCTCGACCGACCGCTACCGCTTTGCGGTCCGCGAGTTCCTCTGGAAGCCGGAGAACCCGGACGCCTCCGCCGTCGCCCTGGTGCCCGCCAAGACGCTGCTGGACACCGCCAAGGCCCTGACCAGCGGTGACACGGTGACCCTGGCGCTCTCCGGCTCGGGCGCCGGTGAGGGCCTGATCGGCTTCGAGGGTGCCGGCCGTCGTACGACCACGCGGCTGCTCGAAGGCGATCTGCCGAAGTACCGCACGCTCTTCCCCACCGAGTTCAACTCGGTCGCGGTCATCGAGACGGCGCCGTTCGTCGAGGCCGTCAAGCGTGTGGCCCTCGTCGCCGAGCGCAACACTCCGGTGCGGCTCAGCTTCGAGCAGGGCGTGCTGATCCTGGAGGCCGGTTCCAGCGACGACGCACAGGCTGTGGAGCGGGTCGACGCGGTGCTGGAGGGCGACGACATCTCCATCGCCTTCAACCCGACCTTCCTGCTGGACGGGCTGAGTGCGATCGACTCCCCGGTCGCCCAGCTCTCGTTCACGACGTCCACCAAGCCCGCGCTGCTCAGCGGCCGCCCGGCCGTGGACGCCGAGGCGGACGACGCGTACAAGTACCTGATCATGCCGGTCCGCCTCTCCGGCTGATCCGGTCATAGGTCCTGTCACGGCGGTTCCCGACGGGCACGCTCGACGCCGAGCATGCCCGTCGCTCCGTCCCCGGCCGGGCGTAGGCTCGTCCTCGGGTACGAATCGGCACAACGCTTAAGGAATCTCTGATGGAGCTCGGTCTCGTCGGCCTCGGCAAGATGGGCGGCAACATGCGCGAGCGCATCCGCCGCGCAGGCCACACCGTCATCGGTTACGACCGCAACCCGGACGTCTCCGATGTCCACAGCCTCGAAGAGCTTGTGGGCAAGCTGAAGGGCCCCCGGGTCGTCTGGGTGATGGTTCCGGCCGGTGCCCCGACCCAGGCCACGATCGACGAGCTCGCCGGTCTCCTCTCGCCCGGCGACATCGTCGTGGACGGCGGGAACTCCCGCTGGACCGACGACGAGAAGCACGCGGTCGAGCTGGGCATCAAGGGCATCGGCTTCGTGGACTGCGGCGTCTCCGGCGGCGTCTGGGGCCTGGAGAACGGCTACGCGCTGATGTACGGCGGCGACGCCGAGAACGTGGCGAAGGTCCAGCCGATCTTCGACGCACTGAAGCCCGAGGGCGACTTCGGTTCCGTCCACGCGGGCAAGGTCGGCGCCGGCCACTTCGCGAAGATGGTCCACAACGGCATCGAGTACGCCATGATGCAGGCCTACGCCGAGGGCTGGGAGCTCCTGGAGAAGGTCGACTCCGTCACCGATGTGCGCGAGGTCTTCCGCTCCTGGCAGGAGGGCACGGTCATCCGTTCCTGGCTGCTCGACCTGGCGGTCAACGCGCTGGACGACGACGAGCACCTCGACAAGCTCCGCGGCTACGCCGCCGACTCCGGCGAGGGCCGGTGGACGGTGGAGGCCGCGATCGACAACGCGGTGCCGCTGCCCGCGATCACCGCGTCGCTCTTCGCGCGTTTCGCCTCGCGCCAGGAGGACTCCCCGCAGATGAAGATGATCGCCGCGCTGCGCAACCAGTTCGGTGGCCACGCGGTCGAGAACAAGAAGTAACCGCAACGGGAAGCGGGCTGGTCCAAAACGTCCGGTCCGCTCCACGAAGCACGGAGCAGGAAGCCGGGAAGGTCGGCGTACACCATGCATGTCACGCATCTCTCGCTGGCCGACTTCCGCTCGTACGCCCGGGTCGAGGTGCCTCTCGATCCGGGCGTCACCGCTTTCGTGGGGGCCAACGGCCAGGGCAAGACGAATCTGGTCGAAGCGGTCGGCTATCTCGCGACGCTCGGCAGCCACCGGGTTTCCTCCGATGCGCCGCTGGTGCGGATGGGCGCGGACCGGGCCGTCATCCGCGCTGCCGTGACGCAGGGGGAGCGTTCGCAGCTGATCGAGCTGGAGCTCAATCCCGGCAAGGCCAACCGGGCGCGTATCAATAGATCGTCGCAGGTCAGGCCCCGTGACGTGCTGGGGATAGTGCGTACGGTGCTGTTCGCGCCGGAGGACCTGGCGCTGGTCAAGGGGGATCCCGGGGAGCGTCGGCGCTTCCTCGACGAGCTGGTCACGGCCCGTTCGCCGCGGATGGCGGGGGTCCGCTCGGACTACGAGCGGGTGCTGAAGCAGCGCAACACCCTGCTGAAGTCGGCGGCGATGGCGCGTCGGCACGGTGGCCGGTCTATGGACCTGTCCACGCTCGACGTGTGGGACCAGCACCTGGGCCGGGTGGGCGCGGAGCTGCTGGCGCAGCGGCTGGATCTGATCGCCACCCTGCAGCCGCTGGCGGACAAGGCGTACGCGGATGTCGCGCCGGGCGGCGGCCCGCTGGCGCTGGAGTACCGCAGCTCGGTCGGGGCGGGCGCGGAGCCCGCGCGTACCCGCGAGGAGCTGTACGAGCAGCTGATCGCCGCCCTGGCGGATGTCCGCAAGCAGGAGATCGAGCGGGGCGTGACGCTGGTCGGACCGCACCGCGACGATCTGCTGCTGGGGCTGCGGGGCATGCCGGCCAAGGGGTACGCGAGCCATGGCGAGTCCTGGTCGTACGCGTTGGCGCTGCGGCTGGCCTCGTACGACCTGCTGCGCAGTGAGGGCAATGAGCCGGTGCTGGTCCTCGACGACGTCTTCGCGGAGCTGGACGCACGGCGCCGGGAGCGGCTGGCGGAGCTGGTGGCCCCGGCCGAGCAGGTGCTGGTGACGGCCGCGGTGGACGACGACGTCCCGGGGGTGCTGGCGGGGACCCGGTTCGCGGTGTCCGCGGGTGAGGTGGAGCGGCTGTGAGCGGCCGCGGCGAGGGATCCGGCGAGCCGTCGCAGGGGCGTTCCGGCGGGGGCAGGGCTCCGGAGCCCTCGGGTGTCGACCTGGCGCGGGTGGCCCTGCGCGCGGCGAAGGAGCAGGCGCGGGCGCGTGGCGCGGCCGCGCAGCAGAAGAAGCAGGCCAGGCGGGGCGGCGGGCTGCGCTCGGGCGCGCGGGCGGACGGTCGTGATCCGCTTCCGCTGGGCTCCGCGATCAACCGTCTGATCACCGAGCGCGGCTGGGAGACTCCGGCGGCGGTGGGCGGGGTCATGGGGCGCTGGCCGCAGATCGTGGGTGAAGATCTGGCCAAACATTGTGTGCCGCTGCGGTACGACGAGGATCCGGACGAGCGGGTGCTGACGGTGCAGTGCGACTCCACGGCGTGGGCGACTCAGCTGCGGCTGCTGGCGCCCCAGCTGGTGGCCCGGCTGAACGCGGACCTGGGGCAGGGCACGGTCAGGTTGATCAAGGTGCTGGGGCCCGGTGGCCCGCAGCGCAGGTTCGGTCCGCTGCGGGCGCCGGGGAGTACCGGCCCCGGCGATACATACGGCTGACCTGGCCTTTTCTCATTTTCTGCCGACGTCCGAGCTGTTCCCGGGTGCTCTGCGGACCCCGCTCCCGGCTCTGCCGGGACCCCTTGCTGTCCGCGCGGGGCGGCTGTCCTTCGGGTCCGTGTCGTGCGGTCTGCGGTGGTTGAAACCACGCGGCGAGAGTGGGGCGTCCCTCACGGTAGCGAGAGGTTGACAGGCCGAAGCGCTCAAGGCCGGTGTGAGCCTCCTGAGGGCCCTTCCTGAATATGGGGAGTCGTCAGCCGCTCATTCAGGGCGGCACATGCGTACTCAGGTACCGGCAAACCCCCATTCATGTCAGCGCTACCGGTAGACTGGTGGACAATCCCGCATCGTGGCGGGAGTCGTCGATACAAGCCGAACGACGCAGCCGCTCCCGTTTGCCCGGAGAACGGCCTGTGCTGTGCCAGAAAGGGCGCTTCGTGGCCGATTCCGGCAACCCCAACGAGAACATTCCGTCCACACCCGGTGAGAGCGCCGAGGCTGTCGCCGCAGGCGAGTCAGCCGGCGGCGGCGAGGCAAAGGCCTCGTACGACGCCAGCGCGATCACCGTCCTCGAGGGTCTGGACGCGGTCCGCAAGCGACCTGGCATGTACATCGGTTCGACCGGTGAGCGCGGTCTCCACCACCTCGTGCAAGAGGTCGTGGACAACTCGGTCGACGAGGCGATGGCCGGGCACGCGGACACGATCGACGTCACGATCCTCGCCGACGGCGGGGTCCGCGTGATCGACAACGGCCGTGGCATCCCGGTCGGCATCGTGCCGTCGGAGAAGAAGCCCGCGGTCGAGGTCGTACTGACGGTGCTGCACGCCGGCGGCAAGTTCGGCGGCGGCGGTTACGCCGTCTCCGGCGGTCTGCACGGTGTCGGTGTCTCCGTGGTCAACGCGCTGTCGTCGCGGGTCTCGGTCGAGGTCCGGACCGACGGTTACCGCTGGACCCAGGACTACAAGCTCGGTGTGCCCACCGCTCCGCTGGCCCGCAACGAGGCCACCGACGAGACGGGGACGTCCGTCACCTTCTGGGCCGACGGGGACATCTTCGAGACGACCGAGTACTCCTTCGAGACCCTGTCGCGCCGCTTTCAGGAGATGGCGTTCCTCAACAAGGGTCTGACGATCAAGCTCACCGACGAGCGCGAGTCGGCGAAGGCGACGCTGGGCGCGGAGGTCGCCGAGGTGGCCGAGGCCGCCGAGGCGGAGCAGGCCCGCACGGTCAAGTACCACTACGAGGGCGGCATCGTCGACTTCGTGAAGTACCTGAACTCCCGCAAGGGCGATGTCATCCACCAGTCGGTGATCGACATCGAGGCCGAGGACAAGGAGCGCCTCCTCTCGGCCGAGATCGCCATGCAGTGGAACACGCAGTACAGCGAGGGCGTCTACTCCTTCGCGAACACGATCCACACGCACGAGGGCGGTACCCACGAGGAAGGCTTCCGTGCCGCGCTGACCACGCTGGTCAACAAGTACGCGCGCGAGAAGAAGCTGCTGCGCGAGAAGGACGACAACCTCACGGGTGACGACATCCGCGAGGGTCTGACGGCGATCATCTCGGTGAAGCTGGGCGAGCCGCAGTTCGAGGGCCAGACAAAGACCAAGCTGGGCAACACGGAGGCGAAGACCTTCGTCCAGAAGGTCGTCCACGAGCAGCTCACGGACTGGTTCGACCGCAATCCGAACGAGGCTGTCGACATCATCCGCAAGGGCATCTCGGCGGCCACGGCGCGCGTCGCGGCCCGCAAGGCGCGCGATCTGACCCGTCGCAAGGGGCTCCTGGAGAGCGCCTCGCTGCCGGGCAAGCTGAGCGACTGCCAGTCCAACGACCCGACGAAGTGCGAGATCTTCATCGTCGAGGGTGACTCCGCCGGTGGTTCGGCGAAGTCCGGCCGCAACCCGATGTACCAGGCGATCCTGCCGATCCGGGGCAAGATCCTGAACGTCGAGAAGGCCCGGGTCGACAAGATCCTGCAGAACACCGAGGTCCAGGCGCTGATCTCGGCCTTCGGTACCGGGGTCCACGAGGACTTCGACATCGAGAAGCTGCGCTATCACAAGATCATCCTGATGGCGGACGCCGACGTCGACGGTCAGCACATCAACACCCTGCTGCTGACGTTCCTCTTCCGCTTCATGCGTCCGCTGGTCGAGGCCGGACACGTGTACCTCTCCCGCCCGCCGCTCTACAAGATCAAGTGGGGGCGGGACGACTTCGAGTACGCGTATTCGGACCGTGAGCGCGACGCCCTGGTCGAGCTGGGCAAGCAGAACGGCAAGCGGATCAAGGAAGACTCGATCCAGCGCTTCAAGGGTCTCGGCGAGATGAACGCCGAGGAGCTGCGCGTCACCACGATGGATGTCGACCACCGGGTCCTCGGTCAGGTCACGCTGGACGACGCGGCGCAGGCCGACGACCTCTTCTCGGTGCTGATGGGCGAGGACGTCGAGGCGCGGCGCTCGTTCATCCAGCGCAACGCCAAGGACGTCCGCTTCCTCGACATCTGAGTCGGCCGTACCAGCAAGACGCCGCCCGAAAGGACTTTGACCAGCAATGGCCGACGAGAACACCCCTGTGACACCCGAAGAGGAGTCCGCCGCCGCGGTGGGCATGCGTGTCGAGCCCGTGGGGCTCGAGACGGAGATGCAGCGCTCCTACCTCGACTACGCGATGTCCGTCATCGTCTCGCGTGCGCTGCCGGACGTACGGGACGGTCTCAAGCCCGTCCACCGCCGGGTGCTGTACGCGATGTACGACGGCGGCTACCGGCCCGAGAAGGGCTTCTACAAGTGCGCCCGTGTCGTCGGTGACGTCATGGGTACGTACCACCCGCACGGTGACTCGTCGATCTACGACGCCCTGGTGCGTCTGGCGCAGCCGTGGTCGATGCGCATGCCGCTGGTGGACTCCAACGGCAACTTCGGTTCCCCGGGCAACGACCCGGCCGCCGCCATGCGGTACACCGAGTGCAAGATGATGCCGCTGTCCATGGAGATGGTCCGGGACATCGACGAGGAGACCGTCGACTTCCAGGACAACTACGACGGCCGCAACCAGGAGCCGACGGTCCTGCCGGCGCGCTTCCCGAACCTGCTGGTCAACGGTTCGGCGGGGATCGCGGTCGGCATGGCGACCAACATCCCGCCGCACAACCTGCGCGAGGTCGCCGCCGGTGCGCAGTGGTACCTGGAGCACCCGGAGGCCTCGCAGGAGGAACTCCTGGAGGCGCTGATCGAGCGGATCAAGGGCCCGGACTTCCCGACCGGCGCGCTCGTCGTGGGCCGCAAGGGCATCGAGGAGGCGTACCGCACCGGCCGCGGCTCGATCACGATGCGCGCGGTCGTCGCGGTCGAGGAGATCCAGAACCGGCAGTGCCTGGTCGTCACGGAGCTTCCGTACCAGACCAACCCCGACAACCTGGCCCAGAAGATCGCCGACCTGGTGAAGGACGGCAAGATCGGCGGGATCGCGGACGTCCGTGACGAGACCTCGTCGCGCACCGGTCAGCGCCTGGTCGTCGTGCTGAAGCGGGACGCGGTCGCCAAGGTCGTGCTGAACAACCTGTACAAGCACACCGACCTCCAGACCAACTTCGGCGCCAACATGCTGGCGCTGGTCGACGGGGTGCCGCGCACCCTCTCGATCGACGCGTTCATCCGGCACTGGGTGACGCACCAGATCGAGGTCATCGTCCGGCGTACGAAGTTCCGGCTGCGCAAGGCGGAGGAGCGGGCCCACATCCTGCGCGGCCTGCTCAAGGCGCTGGACGCGATCGACGAGGTCATTGCGCTCATCCGGCGCAGCCAGACGGTCGAGGTGGCGCGCGAGGGCCTGATGGGCCTGCTGGAGATCGACGAGATCCAGGCGAACGCGATCCTGGAGATGCAGCTGCGCCGGCTGGCCGCGCTGGAGCACCAGAAGATCACGGCCGAGCACGACGAGCTCCAGGCGAAGATCAACGAGTACAACGCGATCCTGGTGTCGCCGGAGCGGCAGCGGAAGATCGTCAGCGAGGAGCTGGCGGCGATCGTCGAGAAGTTCGGCGACGACCGGCGTTCCAAGCTGGTGCCCTTCGACGGTGACATGTCCATCGAGGACCTGATCGCCGAGGAGGACATCGTCGTCACGATCTCGCGCGGCGGCTATGTGAAGCGCACCAAGACGGACGACTACCGCTCGCAGAAGCGCGGCGGCAAGGGCGTGCGCGGCACGAAGCTCAAGGAAGACGACATCGTCGACCACTTCTTCGTGTCGACGACCCACCACTGGCTGCTGTTCTTCACGAACAAGGGCCGGGTGTACCGGGCGAAGGCGTACGAGCTCCCGGACGCCGGCCGCGACGCCCGCGGTCAGCACGTGGCCAACCTGCTGGCCTTCCAGCCGGACGAGCGGATCGCCCAGATCCTGGCGATCCGCGACTACGAGGCCGCGCCCTATCTGATCCTGGCCACGAAGGGCGGTCTGGTGAAGAAGACCGCGCTGAAGGACTACGACTCGCCGCGTTCCGGTGGTGTCATCGCGATCAACCTGCGCGAGATGGCGGATGGCGCCGAAGGCACCGCTGACGAACTGATCGGTGCGGAGCTGGTCTCGGCCGAGGACGATCTGCTGCTCATCAGCAAGAAGGCCCAGTCGATCAGGTTCACCGCGACGGACGACGCGCTGCGCCCGATGGGCCGTGCGACCTCGGGCGTCAAGGGCATGAGCTTCCGCGAGGGCGACGAACTGCTCTCGATGAATGTTGTCCGGCCGGGTACGTTCGTGTTCACTGCCACCGACGGCGGGTACGCGAAGCGGACCCCCGTCGACGAGTACCGGGTTCAGGGCCGTGGCGGTCTGGGCATCAAGGCTGCCAAGATCGTCGAGGACCGGGGCTCGCTGGTCGGCGCGCTGGTGGTCGAGGAGACGGACGAGATCCTCGCCATCACGCTCGGCGGTGGTGTGATTCGTACGCGAGTCAATGAAGTCAGGGAGACGGGCCGTGACACCATGGGCGTCCAACTGATCAATCTGGGCAAGCGCGATGCCGTCGTCGGTATTGCCCGTAACGCCGAAGCCGGTCGTGAGGCCGAAGAAGTCGAGGGGTCCGAGGACTCCGAGGCCGCGACGGCGGAGGGTGCCGAGAGCACGGTCGAGGGCAATGTCGAAGGCACGTCGCCTTCGGCCGGGGAGCACGAGGAGTAGAGCGTGAGTGGAGCCACGGGCGCCGGTTCGGCCGCTTCCGGAGCAGGAGCGAACGGTGCCCGTGGCCCTGCCACGGACTCCCAAGGGGGCATTGTGACGGATACCCGGGGGCCTCAGCCCCAGTACGAGGGCTATGCGACCGGGCCGTTGCCGGGTGAGCGCGAGCCCGCGCCGGGGCAGGCGAGTGGGCCGTACCACCCGCCGCAGGCGTACCCCTCGCCCGCGGGCGGGACCCAGGGCGGCCGGCCGCACGGCACGCAGGGCGGTGCGCAGGCCGCCGCTCAGGCGGCCCGGCGGCCGCGGACGGGGGCGCGGACGACTCCGCGTACCCGCAAGGCGCGGCTGCGGGTGGCCAAGGCCGATCCGTGGTCGGTGATGAAGGTCAGCTTCCTGCTCTCCATCGCGCTCGGCATCTGCACGGTGGTGGCGTCCGCGGTGCTGTGGATGGTGATGGACGCGATGGGCGTCTTCTCCACCGTGGGCGGCACGATCAGCGAGGCCAGCGGTTCGAACGAGGGCAACGGTTTCGATCTCCAGTCGTTCCTGTCGCTGCCGAGGGTCCTCATCTTCACCTCGGTCATCGCGGTGATCGACGTCGTCCTGGCGACCGCCCTGGCGACGCTGGGCTCCTTCATCTACAACTTGTCGGCGGGATTCGTGGGCGGTATCGAGCTCACGCTGGCCGAGGACGAGTAGAGCGCCGGGTATCGATTTTGGGACTGGCCCCGACGTGCGCTAATCTTCAGAAGTCAGCGCAGCAGCGCGGCGGGGCTATAGCTCAGTTGGTTAGAGCGCATCCCTGATAAGGATGAGGCCACAGGTTCAAATCCTGTTAGCCCCACAGTTACGAAGGCCCCTCACCGGTATCGGTGAGGGGCCTTCGGCGTTGCGGCTGAATTGCGGCGGCTGTGGGTCTGTGGTTGTGCGGCGTTTGTGGCTGACGGGCATGGCGGTCGTCGGGATCGGGGTCCGTGCGACCGAGCGCAAGGCCGAGCAGCCGAGCAGTTGCTGCCATTGCTTCGAGCGGACCGCGGTCGTGCATCTGATCCGCCGCCATGTGCCGCAGGCCGCCCCCGTGTTCGTCACCGGCCACCGGAGCCGGCTCCGGCTCCGGCTCCGGCTCCGGTGGCCGGGAAGGCCGCTGGAAGGCACGGAGAAGCCCCCGTCCGGTGTGAACCGGCCCGGGGGCTCTGTACGTCAGCGGAGCGGCTCTCAGGGCGGCAGCAGGGACGTGTCCCCCGCCGGGGCGCCGTGGGCGGTGCGGGCGACGTTCCTGGTCTCCGTGGCGCCCGTGGCGTCGACGGACATATGTCGGGCGGCGGGCGAGGAGCCGTGTGCCTCGGCGCGGATGCGCTGCTTCATCGTGGGTGGCAGCGCCCTGTCACGCGGAAGGGTCCATCGCACCGACGGGGTGGTCGCGGTTGCCGCGGTCGCACCCGTGTGCTCCTGGTTCGTGGTGGTCGGCTCCGGGGCGCTCTGCTCCGTGGCCGCCGCCGGGGTGCTCATGAATCCCAGTGCGGCGAGCAGTGCGAAGAGGGCGGTGACGAAGGCGGTCCAGATGTTCTTGGGCTTGACGGTGCTCATGGCCCCTCGCTTTCGGGTGGTCCGGTTTGCTTACCTTTCCGATGATGTGGATCTGGCTCGCGATTTCACGGACCGACGCCACCGATGCGCCGATCTTCGGATGAACACCACTCGTATGGTTCAACCGGAGTTGACGGGCTTATGCGGAGGCTGTGGATCGCGCTGCGGACCGGGCTGCGGACCCGGTCGTGGAACAGGGTCGGATCCTCCGGGCGGAGCGGCCCTCGGATGGTCGCTCTTCCCCGGGCGCCAGTTGGGTTGCGGGCAGGTCACCGGTTGATATCGGCCGGTGTGTATAGTCGGGCGGCAGAAGTCCCCTACGTCAAGGAAAGACGAGGTCGCGCGGTGAAGAAGCTTCTCCTGGTCGCACTGGCCGCCATCGGCGGGCTCCTCGTGTACCGCCAGATCCAGGCGGATCGCGCCGAGCAGGATCTGTGGACGGAGGCGACTGACTCCGTGCCCGCAGGTTCGGGTGTGTGAGACAGAACAGCCTGATTGCGGGCCCCGGTCGCTGAGCGGCCGGGGCTTCGTGCTGTTGCGGGACCGTGACACCTGTGCTCTTGAGTTCACCCGAGCAAATCAATACGTTGCGTGAGCAAAAAATCGGGTGGGTCGAGGGGGCACGGGTGAAGGCACGGGGACACCGTCGTACCGCAGTCGCGGGGGCATGGACCGGCGGGGTGCTGCTCGCCCTGGTGGCGGGCGCGACGCCGGCCGTGGCGGCGCCCCCGGGCGGTGCGCCCGCCGGGCCCGAGCCGTCCGGAGCCGGCGGGAACGGCAGCCTGGTCATGGTCCTCGACTCGTCCGGCTCCATGGCCGACGACGACGGTACGGGGCGTTCCCGGATGGAGAGCGCCCGTACGGCCGTCGGGACCGTCGTAGACGGGCTTCCCGACGGGTATCCGACCGGACTGCGGGTGTACGGCGCCGACCGCGCCCGGGGCTGCATGGACACCAGGCTCGTGAAGCCGGTGCGCGGGCTCGACCGGGCGGCCCTGAAACAGGCCGTGGCGGCCGTGCGGCCCAGGGGCGACACCCCCATCGGTCTGTCGCTGCGGAAGGCCGCCGAGGACCTCCCGCGGCCCTCGGGCGGCGCCATCGGTACACGCACGATCCTGCTGGTCTCCGACGGCGAGGACAACTGCGGTGCGCCACGGCCCTGTGAGGTCGCAGAGCGGCTCGGCAAGGAGGGCGTGGCGTCGGGCTGCGGATCGACACCGTGGGCTTCCGGTGAAGGGCGCGGCCCGCGGACAGCTCGAATGCATCGCGGCGGCGGGCAACGGCCGCTACTACGACGCACCGGACGCCGATTCGCTGGCCAGGCAGCTCCAGCGGGCGTCGCAACTCTCCGTGGACGGCTACCGGTTCCGGGGCGAGCGGGTCACGGGCACGGCGGCGGGCGCGGGGGCGCCCGTGCTCGCGCCGGGGCAGTACCTCGACACCATCGGGCCGGGCGAGAAGCGGTACTACGCCGTCGACCTGGACGCCGCCTCGACGGCGGACTTCTCCGCGACGGTGGCGCCGCAGCCCGGGGCGGCCGTCGACACCTTCGACGCGATGCGTACCAGCATCGCGTACGGCACTGACAGTTCCTGTGGTTCGGAGACCGCGAACTTCTCCCAGAAGGAGGGTGCGACCCCGCTGACCTCGGCGATCGCCCGTATCCCCTCGGCGCGGGGCACGAGCCGCTGCGACCGGGAGGGACGGTACTGGTTGGTGGTCGAACGGGAGACCAAGAAGGGCTCCGACGCCGCGCGTTGGCCGCTCGAACTCGTATATGGGGTGGAGGAGCCCCTGAAGAAGGGCGTCACGCCCGCGCAGTCGCAGCCGGAGTACGGCAAGGGCGGCGAGGACGCCGTGCTGCCGTCCGGGGACCCGCGCGACGTACGGGGCGGCACCGGCTTCAACGATGCCGAGGAGATCGGCCGGGGTGTGTGGCGCGACCGCATCCTTCCGGCGCAGACCCTCTGGTACAAGGTCCCGGCCGGCTGGGGCCAGCAGGTGCGCTACGAAGTGGAGTTCGCGAACGAGCCCACGGTGGAGCGGGGCGGCTCCGCCACCTACTCGTACGGGGCGACGCGGCTGTTCACACCCGCTCGGTTCCCGCTCACCGGGGGCGGCGAGTTCAACCCGACGACCCTGTACAGCGGCCGCCCGGCGGCGATCGGGATGGGCGGTGTGCCGGTCGCCTGGACCAACCGCTACGAGAACGGCGCCCAGGTCCGGCCGGTGCACGCCGGAGGCGACTTCTACATCTCGGTGACGCTGGGGGCGCGGGCCGCGGACATCGCGTGGAACCCGCGGGTCGGTGTGGTGCTGCGGGTGTCGGTCCTCGGCGACGAGCTGGCCGGCCCCCAGCACAACGCTCCCGTCGCAGCGAAGAAGGCGGACAAGAAGGGCAATCCGATCAGCGCCGGAGACAGCGGCGGTACGGGCGGGGCAGGATGGACCGGCATTGCGGCCGCTGCCGGGGCGGGCGCCGTGGTGGTGGTGATCGCAGGGCTCGTGTTCGTACGCGGGCATCGCGGGCGGGCCGCACAGACGACGAGGGGAAGCGCGTGATGAGGCAGCGCAACAGGGGCCGGGTCGCGCTGGCCGCGGTCGCGGCGATGTGCGCGGCGGCGGCGCTGCCGGGGCAGGCGTACGCGGCCGGGGAGCCCGCCGCGTACACCTTCGCTCCCGGGGCGGAGAAGGTCGACGGTGCGGAGGCCAGCACCGATGCGTCGGCGCTTACGCCGGGATCGGTCTACCGGAGCTCGATCAAGCCCGGCCAGAAGCTCTACTACCGCCTGAACCTCGACGCGAAGACGAACGGGTACGTCTCGGCGGTGGCCGTGCCCAGGGGCGACGGCCGGGTCGCCTACGGGGACGGGATCACGGTCAGCATCCGAGACAGCACGGACCTGCAGTGCAGCTCGGAGGACGCGCGGTTCGAGTCGGCGGAGTTCCCGCGCCCGATCGCGGCGTACGCCTACCGGACCGTGGAGAAGGACGCCAGCATCTGCCAGGACGCCGGCACGTACAACGTCCTGATCGAGCGGGAGAGCAAGGAGACCTCCGCCCCCGACGAGTGGGACCTGGAGCTGCGCTACGAGTCGGAGCCGCAGCTGAAGTCGGCCGGTTCGATGCCGACCGACGCGCCGGAGAACTGGCCGTCGGCCTCGCCCGTGCCGCCCACCACCGCCCCGCAGAAGCGGTCGGGCGGCACCAGTTACTACGACGCGACGGGTCTGGAGACCGGCGAGTGGAAGGAGGAGGGCGGCATCAAGCCGGGACAGACCCTCTTCTACCGGGTGCCGGTGGACTGGGGGCAGCAGGTCTTCGCCACCGCCACCCTGAGCAACGACAACGCCTCGGACGAATACGTCGGCAACGCGCTCGCGCTGTCCCTGGACAACCCGGCGCACGGCCACGTCGACTCCGCGATGCCGCTCTCGTACTCCGGCAAGCCCACGTCCGTCTCGCTGGACCCGCTGCCCCCGGTGGCCTACGAGAACCGGTACGACTCCAACAGCAGCGTCAGCGCCATGCGGTTCGCCGGCTGGTACTACCTGTCGGTGACGCTCAGCCCGCAGATCGCGAAGTCGTACGGCAGGAACGGGATTCCGCTGACCCTCAGGGTCAAGGTCGAAGGGAAGGCCGGGCAGTCGCCGTACGCGGGGGACGCCGGGGACTTCTCGGTCACGCAGGACGACAGGGACGACGCGAGGAATGGCAGGAGCGGCCCGCAGGCCGCCAAGAGCGACCGGATGACGATGGTTGCCGTGGCCGGGATCGGCGCGGGTTCGGTGCTGGTGCTCGGGCTCGGGGTGTGGACGCTGCTGGCCCGGCGCCGCGCTGCCACCGCCCCGGCAGCCCCGGTCGACGGCGGTCAGCCGTACGGGGGTCCGCCGCAGACCTGGTAGCCGCGACTGCCGGGCCCGACCCCCGTACGGCGGGGCTCGGGCCGCAGGGCTCGAGCCGTCGGGTTGGGGCCGTCGGGCTCAGCTCTGGGTCAGCGCCCAGATGCCCACCGCGAAACAGAGCAATGCCACCAGCAGTACCGGGACCGCCACCTTCGGGGACGGTCCCGGACGCCTTTGCGGGGTGTGCGCCGGAGCAGGCGCCGGTGGGTGCGCCTGCGCCACTGCCTGCGGCTGTCCGACGGTGTACGCACGGGTGAGCGCCGGTTCGTGCTGCACGGCGGCCGTGGGCGCCTGCGAGGGCTCCGGGGCGGGAGTGGCGTACGGGGGCGCCGCCTGCGCCGGGAGCGGGGTGTGAGGCGTGACCGGATGCGCCTGCTGGGGGGGCGGTGTGGGCTGCTGCGGAGGCGGCGGGAGGTGGAAGCTGCCCGTCTCCGACATCGGGACCGGCGGCTGGGCGTAGGGCTGCTGGGCGGCTTGCGCGTGCTGGGCCTGTTGGGCCTGCTGTTCCTGTTGGACGGGGGCCGGGGCCGGTCCGTCGGGGCCGAAACCGGCGGGCAGCGGCCCGAGTTGGTCGAAGACCTCGACCGGTTCGTCCTCGGCCCCGGGCTCCGCCAGCATCTCGACCGCCGCCGTCAGCGCCTTGCGCGCACCCGTGGCCGTACGGAAGCGGGCCTGCGGATCCGGCTGCAACAGCCCCGCGAGGACCTGCCACAACGGCTCGGGAATCCCCTCCGGGGCGGAGGGCGTGCCGTGCAAGGCGAAGTGCTCGACGAGCGCCTGCGCGTCGGGCTTCCTGCCCTGGAGCAGATAGAGCGCGACAAGACCGACCGCGAACAGGTCCGCGGGGAAATCGGGTTCCGCGCCCATCATTTGCTCGGGCGCGAAGTAACCCGGCGTACCCACCACATAGTTGGTCTCGGTGAGGCGCGGCTCTCCCTTGCGCATGGAGATGCCGAAGTCGGACAGCCGCAGATGCGGCCGTCCGGTACCGGTCGCCTCCATCAGGATGTTGGCCGGCTTGATGTCCCGGTGCACGACGCCCTCCGCATGCACCGTGGACAGCCCGGACAGCAGCTGGTCGAGGAGCGTGCAGACGAACCGGGGCGGCAGCGGCCCGTAGTCGCCTATGACGTGCGCCAGCGAACCGCCGCTCACCAGATCCATGGTGAACAGGACCTTGTCGTCGTCCGCCGCCCAGCTGGCCGGGGCGAGCACATGCGGATGCTCGATCCGCAGCGCCTGCTCGCGGACGAAGCGCAGCAGTGTGTGCGCGTCGCTCTGCTGGAGGACCTTGGCCGCCACATAGCGGCGGCGCCGGTGGTCCCAGGCCCGCCAGACGGCGCCGACCCCACCACGTCCGATCGGATCGATCAGTTCGTACCGACCGGCGAAGACCTCACCCATTGCGCTGTGCCCGCTCCCAGTTCCTGTTTCGGCCCGTGGCCGGCTTCTCGGGGACAGTGCCCGGCCCTGATCCGCCGGGCAGGCCCTTGGCTCCGGTGCCCCTAGCTCTGGTGCCCCTCGTAGTGCGCCACCGCGTCCGCGGTGCGCCCGGCGCCGTACACCCTGAGGAACTCTGCCAGTTCCGGGTGGGTCGGGGCGAGGGAGTCGGCGGCATCGATGATGTCACCGGCGGCAGCGACCGACCGCATCAGCGACTGGATCTCGCGGACCACGCGCCGGACGGTGGGGGCACCGCCGGTCTGGGAGGTCTGGCCGGTGCTGGTCAGGACGGAGCCGCCCTGGGACTTCTTGATCTCTTCCATGCGGTCGGTGGCCTCGCCCGCGCTGACGCTGCCGTCCGCGACCTGACCGGCCAGCTCCTGGAGCGCCTGGACCCGCTGGACGACCGCGGGGTTGCCGATCTTCGCCCGCTGGCCGCTCATCAGCTGGGAGAGCATGGGGGCGGACAGCCCGAGGACGGCGGCGAGCCTGGCCTGGTTCAGGCCGAGATCATCGATCAGGCGGCGGAAGAGCGCGCCGAGAGGCTCTCCGTACCAACTGCGCTGAAGCTCTCTGGCTCTGGCCGTTGCCTCTTGCTGCGCTGCGTCCATGGCGTCTCCCCTTCGCTGCGGCTTCGCTGCTGCGAACCTTGTCGAGCATCCTACGGAGAGTGGTCGCCGACCGGGAGCCCCCATATTTTTGCAGGTTTCCGGGGGGTACCCGGTACTGTTGTCCGCAGCGGTGGCCAAGACGCCGGAGCGTCCGGGGCTGCCTGTTGTTCGGGGCCTTAGCTCAGTTGGTAGAGCG
Source organism: Streptomyces sp. NBC_00376 (assembly GCF_036077095.1). Lineage (NCBI taxonomy): Bacteria > Bacillati > Actinomycetota > Actinomycetes > Kitasatosporales > Streptomycetaceae > Streptomyces > Streptomyces sp. NBC_00376. Next base: position 4,426,952 of record NZ_CP107960.1, read on the forward strand.
CTGCCTTTGCAAGGCAGATGTCAGGAGTTCGAATCTCCTAGGCTCCACGTGATAAATGCCCTCCGATCTGCGAAAACGCAGCATCGGAGGGCATTTTCGTATCTGTCGGGGGCATGCCCGGCCCCGTCTCCCGCCGCTGAGCCGTTCTCGACCTGGCCCGAGTGGGGCACGGGGATCGTGCAGGTGACCCTGGACGGGCCGTTCGCGGCGGGTACGACGGGGACGATGACGCCCGAGGGGCAGGACCCGCTGCCCTTCACCCTCACGGAGGCCGTGCCGGGCGAAGGCGGACGGTGCGGCGAAGCCCGGGGTTCTGGGGGCCACTGCCTCCGCGTCGGCGGGTGACGCGTCGGGCACGCCGCACGGCTCCAGGGGCCTGCGCCACTGAACCTGCCCAGCGGCACGGAAAACCGAACCCGCGCCGGAGACCACGTGATCGAGGTCTTCCGGCGCGGGTTCGTCGTACGGGAGCCGGCCCAGGAACGGGTTTCAGGCACGGGCTCGGGGGGGTGCCTCTATGTCCTTCGTCAAGGTGTGACCGTGTGCCGCAGTCGGCGACTCTTGAGCACCCCGGCAACCATTCCGGCTCGGCGGGGGTCCTCCATACCAGGCCCCGCTCGGGGCCATCGACGCAAGGGGGAGGAGCGTCATGGGGGTCCGCAGGGCAGCGAAAGGCGTCGGCGAGTTCCTGGTCGAGACGGTGGGAGAAGCCGTCGCCGAGGTGATCCTCAGCCTGCTCGCCTGTGCCCTGCTCGGCTGCCTGGCTCTGATCGCCTACCTGAGCTGGTCCCTCAGCCCGCGCTTCACCATCGCGGGGGCTGGGCTGCTCAGTCTCCTCCTCGCCCACGGCGCCTGGCAGACCTTCCGCACCCCCGCGAAGGGGCGCCGTCGGGGCCTCGCCGCCCTGACCGCTGTCGGGTTCACCGTGACCGCCATGACGGCCCTCTTCCTGCTGCTCTACTCCACAGGATGCGACTGCCTGTGAGGCCGTTTGGTTCAGCTACGCAAGTCCGAGGCCGGTCATGCGGTAGCTGTTTCGGGGACTCGTGACTCGTAGAAGGTGCCGTCGCGGAGCATGGCGAACAGAACGCTGATGCGTTGGCGGGCGAGGCGGAGGAGGGCCTGGGTGTGGGTTTTGCCGCGGGCGCGTTGCTTGTCGTAGTAGGTGCGGGAGGCGGGGTCGGCGTTCATGCAGGCGAAGGCGGAGAGGAACATGGCGCGTTTGAGCTGGCGGTTGCCGCCTCGGGGCGCGTGTTCGCCGTGGATCGAGGTGCCCGACGACTTCGTGGTCGGGGCGAGTCCGGCGTAGGAGGCCAGGTGGGCGGCGCTCGGGAAGCTGGTGCCGTCGCCGACGGTGACCAGCAGGACTGCGGCGGTCCTGACACCGACGCCGGGCATCGACGTCAGGACCTTGGAAAGAGGGTGGGCCTCCAGCAGGCTGTTGATCTGGGCTTCCATCGCCCGGCGCTGGGTGTGGACGGCGGTGAGCTGGCCGGCCAGGGAAGGGATCACGATGTCCAGGGTGCCGGTCCCGGGGACGACGACGGTCTGCTCGTCCAGGGCGTCGAAGACCTCGTCGATCAGCCGGGTGGCCATGCGCGGGGCCTTCGGGCGGATCAGCTCCACGAGTCTGCGGCGTCCGGCTTTGCGCAGGGCGGCCGGGGATCCGTAGCGTTCCAGCAGCCAGGTCACGGCCTGGTGGTCGAGGCGGGGGCCGAGGACGCGTTCCAGGCTGGGGTGGAACTGGGTGAGCAGGCCGCGTATCCGGTTGGAGGTGCGGGTGGCCTCGGCGGCGAGGTCCTGGTCGAAGCCGGTCAGCACGGTCAGCTCTGCGGTGATCTCGTCGGTGAGTTCCAGCGAGCGCAGGGTGTGCGGCATCGTCCGTGCGGCGTCCGCGATCACGGCCGCGTCCTTCGCGTCGGTCTTGGCCTCGCCGGGGTAGAGGTCGGCGATCCGGCGCATGGCCAGGCCGGGCAGGTAGGCGACGCGGCAGCCGGCGTCGCGGGCGACGGTCAACGGCAGGGCGCCGATGGAGGCGGGCTGGTCCACGATGACCAGGACGGTGCCGAACTTCGCGGTCAGCTTCTCGAACACGGCCCGCAGCTTCGGCTCGCTGTTGGGCAGCGGCTTGTCGAAGACCTTCTTCCCGGCTGGGGTCAGCCCGTGGCCGTGGTGAGCGGACTTTCCGACGTCCAGGCCGAGGAACACACCCACGTCTTCGATCTCGAACATCGTGCCCTTTCGGGGGTGTTGGCGGTGCCGGCCTCGGCTCGGGTGTCGTGCTCGCGCATCCACGTTATGCAGACCTGCCGCCCGCGAACCGTCCGGCGTTGCGCCGGACCGGGCGGTGGCCGGACCTCTGATCAGCGTCTCCGACGAACACCCCCGGACTCGGTGACACCACCCCCCAGGTCATCCCGTCGACAGGGGGACACAGTCATGCCGGGCCCGGAGGCCAGCGGCCCTCTTGCAGGACCGCGAAAAAGATAACGGGGGCTGGTCCGGGGGCTTGGTCCGGGTGCCGGCTCAGTGGCGGTCGTCCGGGTTGGTGCCGTCCGGGCCCTCCGAGCCGTCCGTCCCGTCCGCCTCCGCCTCGGCCTGCCTGGCCCGGACCTCGGAGTCGAGCGAGCTCGGGCCGCTGCCGTCGACCGAGGTCAGCGGTGCACGGTCGGAGACCTCGGTGGCGGCGGGCGGTTCGACCAGCCAGTCGGGGTTGGCCTGCTTGTCCCACCACCGCCAGACGGCATAGACGCCGCCCGCTACGAGGCCGGCCACGACGAGCCCCTTGAACAGCCGGCCGGCCCGCGCCCGCCGCTCATGCTTCCGGGCCAGCTGCCGGATCTCCTCGGCCGTGACCTGGCTGCGCAGTGCGGCCAGTGCGGCGGCGCTGCGGGCCGTGGCCTCCTCGGCCACCGGCTGGGCGACGGCCATCGCGTGCTCGACGCGCGGCACCGTGTAGTCCGCTGCGGTCCGGGCCGCCTGGCGGGTACGGAGTGCGGCGCGCCGGCCGACCTCGTCGACCTTGGGCGGCACATGAGTCAGGGCGAGTTCGATACGCGGTGCCAGATGCGCGTCGTACTGGACGCGGGCCTGCTGGGCCGCCTTGGACACCTTCGGCGCGAGCCGCGTGCGGGCCTCGTGCGCGAGATGTGCGGCCTGGTCCTTGGCCGTGTCGGCGTAGGGCGCCACCACTTCCGCGGCGTGCTGCACGCTGTCCTTCGCCGAGTCGGTTGCGGCGCGCACGCTGTCGATGCGGGTCACGGGATCCTCCTCCTTGGTGGCGGGTAGACACTCCGCCTTTCCACCCATTTCGAGATCATGCCCGCTGAATTCCTGTCTGGCATGCGGGGCGGGCATCCGGGTCATTCAGGTCGTGAGTGACGCCTTGGGCAACGCGGTGCAAGGGGAGCTTGTCGATGACAATGCCACGGTTCGTCCCGGATCGCGCCGCTTCGTCACGCACTTGGCCGCATTTGTTGCGGCGGGCTGTGGGCCGTGGGCTGCCGCATGCGGAAATGGGGCAGGTAGGTGAGCGTCACGCGCCCTCCGGTCGCGGCCGGGCGCCGGAACGTACGGTCCGTGCGAGGATCGGTGGACGTCACCGACGACCCAACGTCACCGAAGAAGACTCAACGTCACCGAAGACTTACGGAAGGCAGATCGTGGCTGAGCAGCTTTACGCCACCTTGAAGACCAACCAGGGCGACATCGAAGTCCGGCTCCTGCCGAACCACGCGCCCAAGACGGTCAAGAACTTCGTCGAGCTCGCCAAGGGCGAGCGCGAGTGGGTGCACCCCGAGACCGGTCAGAAGTCGACGGACAAGCTGTACGACGGCACCGTCTTCCACCGTGTCATCAGCGGCTTCATGATCCAGGGCGGTGACCCGCTCGGCAACGGCACCGGTGGCCCGGGGTACGAGTTCGCGGACGAGTTCCACCCCGACCTCGCCTTCAACAAGCCGTACCTGCTGGCCATGGCCAACGCCGGTCCGGGCACCAACGGCTCGCAGTTCTTCGTGACCGTTTCGCCGACCGCCTGGCTGACCGGCAAGCACACCATCTTCGGCGAGGTCACCAACGACGCCAGCAAGAAGGTCGTGGACGCCATCGCCGCCACCCCGACCAACGCCCGCACCGACCGCCCGGTGCAGGACGTCGTGATCGAGTCGGTCGTCATCGAGACCCGTTGATCACCTGTGGTCATCGGCTGATCACACGCTGATGGCCCGTTCGGGAACCAACCGCCCTGCCCGTCCGTACTGATAAATAGCGGACGAGCAGGGCGGCGTCGTGCGTGCCGTGCCCGTCATGACCAGGACCGAAGGGACCGGGAAGCGATGGGACCGATGGACCAGCAGCCGCCGGGAGGCGGTGACCAGTCCGCCGCCGCGGACGGCTCGCTCAGCTGCTACCGCCACTCCGGTCGCGAGGCGAACATCCGCTGCACCCGCTGCGAGCGCCCGATCTGCCCCGAGTGCATGATCGACGCCTCGGTCGGCTTCCAGTGCCCGGACTGTGTACGCCACGGTTCGGGTACGGGGCACGGACCGGCCGCCGGACGGCCGCGTACCGTCGCGGGCGGCGGCATTACCGCCGATCCCCGCCTCGTCACCAAGATCCTGCTCGCCATCAATGTCGCCGTGTACCTCGCGGTGCTGGCGAGGGGCACCGCGCTGGTGGACGAGCTGATGCTGCTCGGCCGGGCCCCGACCCACTACGGCGGTCCGCTCGAAGGCGTCGCGGCGGGCGAGTGGTACCGACTGGTGACGTCGATGTTCCTGCACCAGGAGGTGTGGCACATCGCGTTCAACATGCTGGGGCTGTGGTGGCTCGGCGGGCCGCTGGAAGCGGCGCTCGGCCGCGCCCGCTACCTCACGCTGTACATGGTCTCCGGCCTGGCCGGCAGTGCTCTCACCTACTGGCTCTCCGCGCCCGAGCAGGGTTCGCTCGGAGCCTCCGGGGCGATCTTCGGACTGCTGGGCGCCACCGCCGTGCTCATGCGCCGGCTCAACTACGACATGCGCCCGGTCCTCGCGCTGCTCGCGGTGAACCTGGTCATCACCTTCAACCCCTGGGGCGGGATCGCCTGGCAGGCGCATGTCGGCGGTCTGGTCGCGGGCACGCTGATGGCGATCGGCATGGTGCACGCCCCCCGAGAGCGGCGTGCGCTGGTGCAGTACGGCACCTGCGCCCTGGTGCTGGCGGCCGTGATCCTCATCGTCGTCGCCAGAACGGCCGCGCTCACCTGAGCGCTCATCGTCCCCGGAGTGCTTGTCCACAGCTGTGGTTGTCCACAGCGGGTACCGGATCTTGTGCATTCTGTGGGAACAGCTGTGCCCCTTGTCGCTGAGCTGGGTTTTTCCAGCAGGGACAAGGGGCGTGCCGCTCCCCGATGGGGGAGACTGCAGTCACATCGGCGTCAACAGCCGGCAAGTTATCCACAGATCGTCTGACCTTTTCCCCTGCCTGTGGATAACGCTGTGGGTAACTCGGGGCAAGGGTTGCGGGACAGGGCCCCGCTGTGCAACTACGAGCGCTGCGGTGCTGCTTCCGCTGTGGGGGCTACTTCCACTGTGTGGAGACGCCGAAGCCGCCGGCGATGAAGCCGAAGCCGACGACGATGTTCCAGTTCCCCAGGTCCTTGATCGGCAGATCGCCGTCGGTCACGTAGAAGACGACGATCCAGGCCAGACCGATCAGGAAGAGCGCCAGCATCACGGGCGCCACCCAGCTGCGGCTGGTCAGCTTTATGTTGGTTGCCTGCTTCGCCGGAGGGGGCGTGAAGTCGGCCTTCTTGCGGATACGTGACTTCGGCACGAGGAACTCTCCTGTCGATGCGCTGCGTGACCGCGCAGGGAACTGTGGCTGGCGCCGGGGCGGAGCCCGAGGGGAATACTGCCTCCCTCAGGCGTCCGTTAGCGTAGTGCTTCCCTGGCGTCGAAGGAGATAAGGGTACGTTGAGCAATTCTGCCGACTCCCCCCAAGGGCCGGTCCGGCGCACCTTCCGGAACCCGGCCCGCGTGCTCACCGCTGCCGTCTTCGCCCTCGCCGGACTGATCTTCGTCACCAGCGCCAACACGGCCAAGGGCACCAACATCCGCACCGATTCCTCACTGCTGAAGCTCTCCGATCTCATCCAGCAGCGCAGCAACAAGAACGCCCAGCTGGACGAGACCACCGCGGCCGTGCGCGACGACATCGACGCCCTCGTCGGGCGGGACGACGGCAGCACCAAGGCGGAGGAAGCCCGGCTCAAGGAGCTGGAGCGGGCCGGGGGCACCACGAAGCTCACCGGCCGCTCGGTGTCCGTCACCCTCAACGACGCCCCGCCCAACGCCACCGCCAACCCCGGCTACCCCGACCCGCAACCCAATGACCTGGTCATCCACCAGCAGGACCTCCAGGCGGTCGTCAACGCTCTCTGGCAGGGCGGTGCCCGCGGCATCCAGGTCATGGACCAGCGGCTGATCTCCACCAGCGCGGTGCGCTGCGTCGGCAACACCCTGATCCTCCAGGGCCGGGTCTACTCACCGCCGTACAAGATCACCGCGGTCGGGGACCCGGGCAAGCTCAAGCAGGCGCTCAACGACTCCCCGGCGATCAGCAACTACCTGCTGTACGTGAAGGCGTACGGGCTCGGCTGGAAAGTCGACGAGCACGAGGCGGTGACTCTTCCCGGCTACTCGGGCACAGTGGACCTCCACTATGCGGAGCCCGTGGAGTAGCGAGCGGCTGTGGGGAGGCCGGCCAGTTGTCGGTGCGACTGATCGTCAGGACGTTCAGCGAACTCTGCATCACCGTCGGAGCCCTGATCGTGCTCTTTGTGGTGTACGTGCTGTTCTGGACCGGGGTGAAGGCGGCCGACGCGACCGAGGGGCAGATCGACGCCCTGCACAGCCGGTGGGCGCAGGGACCGGTGTCCGCATCCGCGCCGCAGTCCTCCCCGGCGCCGGGGAAGCCGAAGGCGCCGAAGGAGTCCCCCGCCCCTGCCGCGTACCGGGACGGCAAGCCGTTCGCGATGATGTACATACCCCGCTTCGGCAAGGGCTGGGAGTGGCCCGTCCTGGAGAACACCGAGGTCAGAACCTTGCAGAAGGGTCTCGGTCATTACTCGGGGACCGCCCGCCTCGGCGCGACGGGCAATTTCGCGGTGGCCGGACACCGCCGTACGTACGGGGACCCGTTCAAGGACTTCCCGAAGCTGCGTCCGGGCGACGCGGTGGTGCTGACCGACGGGACGACGTGGTTCACGTACCGCGTCGACAAACGGCCCTACCGGACCGTGCCGAGCGACATCGGGGTCATCGACCCGGTTCCCCGCAAGTCCGGCTTCGACGGGCCCGGCCGCTATCTGACGCTGACCACCTGCGACCCCGAGTGGGGCAGCAGCCACCGGCTGATCGCCTGGGCCCACCTCGATGCCACCCGGCCCGTGTCCGAAGGCAAGCTGGCAGCTTTCCACAGCTGACCCACGCTTCTGCCCCAGCCCTTTAGTCTGGTCTCGTACCGAATGGAGGGGACAACATGTACGGCTGGATCTGGCGGCATCTGCCGGGCAACGCATGGGTGCGTGCGCTCATCTCGCTCGTGTTGGCACTGGCCGTTGTCTACGTGCTTTTCCAGTACGTCTTCCCCTGGGCGGAGCCGCTGCTTCCGTTCGGTGACGTGACGGTCGACGGCTCGACCGGGACGGAGGGCGGCCAGTGAGTGCCCGCATTCTCGTCGTGGACAACTACGACAGCTTTGTCTTCAACCTCGTCCAGTACCTCTATCAGCTCGGCGCCGAATGCGAGGTGCTGCGCAACGACGAGGTGACCACGGCACACGCCCAGGACGGCTTCGACGGCGTCCTGCTGTCGCCCGGTCCCGGCACCCCGGAGCAGGCGGGCGTCTGCGTCGAGATGGTGCGCCACTGCGCGGCGACGGGCGTTCCGGTCTTCGGGGTCTGCCTGGGGATGCAGTCGATGGCGGTGGCGTACGGCGGCGTGGTGGACCGTGCCCCGGAGCTGCTGCACGGCAAGACCTCGCCGGTGACCCATGAGGGCGTGGGGGTCTTCGCCGGCCTGCCGTCCCCCTTCACCGCGACCCGCTACCACTCGCTGGCGGCCGAACCGGACACCGTCCCGGCGGAGTTGGAGGTGACGGCGCGGACTGCCGACGGGATCATCATGGGGCTGCGCCACCGTGACCTGCCGGTGGAGGGCGTGCAGTTCCATCCGGAGTCGGTGCTGACCGAGCACGGGCATCTGATGCTGGCCAACTGGCTGGCGCAGTGCGGCGACACGGGAGCCGTCGCGAGGTCGGCGGGGCTCGCGCCGGTGGTGGGCAAGGCCGTCGCGTGACCGAGCTCCGCCCCGAGCACGACGCCGATCAGGACGGCCCGTACGAGCAAGGGGCGTACGGGGCCGCAGGCGCGTTCGAGGCGGCGGTCGACCGGCTGGCGGACCCGTTGAACGATCCGCTGCCGCACTCCTCGCCGTGGTTCAGGGCAGGGAGTGGCCCGGACGGGGCGGCCGAGGCACCGGTGGCGGGGCAAGGACAGCACCGCGCCCCGGACTTGCCGGCGCAGACGCAGCCGGGGGCGTCCCAGTCACAGGCGGTATACGGGGCGCAGGGGCGCCAGGGTGCTCCGCAGGAGTGGTACGACCCCGAGGGGTTCGAACGGGACTGGTACGGGCAGCAGGCGGCCGTACCGACGCCGGCACCGGCACCCATGCCGACCCCCATACCGGCGTCCATGCCGACGCCCATGCCGGGTCCTGTTCCGGAGCAGTCTGTTCCGGAACAGTTGACGCAGCCTCTCGCCGTTCCCTTCCCGGTCCATGACGAGACGATCGGTCTGCGGACGGCCGACACCCGCCGCCCGGCCGGCCGCGTGACGCCGACCCGGCGGCCGGGTCCGGGTCCGGGGCCGGATGCTGACCCGTCCCCGGACTTCGATCTCGCGAGCGACGCGGATCGCTTCGAAGACCCCACGACAGACCCCGCGACAGACCCCTCGTCGGACCCTGCCCGGGACTCCGACGCCTCCGCTGCGGAGCCGCGCACCGGAGGCCGTGCCGAGCGCCGTCGCGCCGCCAAGGGGCGGGGCCGCCGCCGTACCGATCAGCGGCCGGAGGCCGTGGCGACGGCCGCCACACAGGCCGACAAGCCGATGTCGCGCGTGGAGGCACGGCGTGCGGCACGTGCGGCCAAGGACAGCCCGGCCGTGGTGGCCAGCCGCGTCACCGGTGAGCTGTTCATCACGCTCGGCGTGCTGATGCTGTTGTTCGTCACCTATCAGCTGTGGTGGACGAATGTGCGGGCCGATCAGTACGCAGGCAAGGAGACGCACAAGATCCAGGACGACTGGGCGAAGGGCGACCGCAACCCCGGCGTGTTCGAAGCGGGGCAGGGGTTCGCCATCATCCACATCCCCAAGCTGGATGTGGTCGCTCCGATCGCCGAGGGCATCAGCAAGGAGAAGGTCCTCGACCGGGGCATGGTCGGCCACTACAGCGAGGGCACGCTCCGCACCGCGATGCCTTCGGCCAAGCGAGGCAACTTCGCCCTCGCCGGTCACCGGAACACGCACGGCGAGCCGTTCCGCTACATCAACCGGCTGAGCCCCGGCGACCTGATCGTGGTTGAGACGCAGGACGCGTACTACACCTACGAGACGGCCAGGACGCTGCCGCAGACATCGCCGTCCAACATCTCGGTGATCGATCCGGTGCCGCGCGGTTCCGGGTTCGACGGGCCCGGTCGGTACATCACTCTGACGACCTGTACGCCGGAATTCACGAGTACGTACCGTTTGATCGTCTGGGGCAAGATGGTCGACGAACGACCGCGCAGCGAGGGGAAGCCCGACGCGCTCGTGGGCTGAATCATCATCACGACAGGGGACGGGTGCGGTGACAGCGAGGACCGAGCACGAAGAGCGAACCGGTGAGTCCGCGCCCCCGCCCCGGCGCAGGGGCCGCCATCCCGTCGCGACCGCGGTCAGCTTCTTCGGTGAACTCCTGATCACCGCGGGCCTGGTGCTCGGCCTCTTCGTCGTCTACTCCCTCTGGTGGACGAACGTGCTCGCCGACCGCGAGGCCACCAAGCAGGGACACACCGTCCGCGACCGCTGGGCGGGCGGACCGGGCGCGCTGGACACGAAGGACGGCATCGGCTTCCTGCACGTCCCGTCGATGAAGAACGGCGAGGTGCTGGTCAAGAAGGGCACCGACACCGAGAACCTCAACAACGGCATCGCGGGCTACTACACGGACCCGGTGAAGTCGGCTCTCCCGTGGGACGAGAAGGGCAACTTCACCCTGGCCGCCCACCGCGACGGGCACGGCGCCAAGTTCCACAACATCGACAAGGTGAAGACCGGGGACGCGGTCGTCTTCGAGACCAGGGACACCTGGTACGTCTACAAGGTCTTCGAGGAGCTTCCCGAGACGTCGAAGTACAACGTCGACGTGTTGCAGGCGGTCCCGAAGGGCTCGGGTGCGAAGAAGCCCGGCCGCTACATCACGCTGACGACCTGCACGCCGGTCTACACGTCGAAGTACCGCTACATCGTGTGGGGCGAGCTGGTGCGTACGGAGAAGGTGGACAAGGACCGTACGAAGCCGGCGGAGCTGCGCCGCTGACCGGATGTCCCGCCGCAGACCTCGGCGGACGCCCGACAGGCATGCAACGGGCGCACGGCGGACCACGTCCCCGGCGCGGACGCCCGACGACCATGACGAAGGGCCCCGGCCGCCATACGGCGGCCGGGGCCCTTCGTCATGGTGTGTCCGGGTCAGCCTCGTCTGCCGGACGGGCCGCCGAAGATGTTTCCGTCTCCGCCGCCCGGCATGGTCTGGACGTTGACCGCGCTGTTCTTGTCGACCTGCTGGCCCGAGTTGGGCTGGAAGCCGACGATCCTCGCCTTGTCGTCATTCGGCCCCTGCACCTGGCCGAGCTGCAGACCCGCTGCGGCGAGCAGGGCCTTCGCCTCACCGAGCGTCTTGCCCTGGAGATCGGGAACCGAGGTCTGCTCCGGCTGCTGCGGGCCCTTGGAGACCGTCAGCACGATCTGGGCGGTCAGCGGCTGCGCCGAGTCGGGGAGTGGTGTCTGGCTGATCACCTGGTTCGCCGGCTTCTCCGAATCGACGTCGGTCCTGGAGATGTTGGTGAAGCCCAGGCCGTTGAGCTGGGCCACGGCGGCGTTGTAGTCCCGGTCGGCGACGTTGGGCACCTTCTGGGTGGCCTGCTTGGCGACCGTGATCGTGACTTCGGAGTTCTTCTCGGCCTTCGAGTTGCCGTCGGGGTTCTGCTTGATGACCGTGCCCGCGGTCTTCTCGGACTCGACCGCGGTGACGTTCACCGTGAAGCCCTTGGCCTCCAGCTCCTTGCGGGCCGTCGCCTCGGTCTTCTCCACGACGTCCGGGACATCGACCTTCGGCGCCCCGGTGGAGACGACGACCGTGACGGTGTCGTTCTTCGCCATCTGCTCGTCGGGCGTCGGGGTCTGGCTGCAGATCTTGCCCTTGGGCTGCTCCTCGCACGGTTCGCGCGAGCCGATCTTCAGGACGATCTCGGCGTTCTCTGCGAGTTTCTCCGCTTCCTTCACCGTCGAGCCGACCATGTTCGGCGCATCGAACTTGTCGCCGCCGCTGTTGCGGTCGCTGAACACCGCCTGGCCGATCAGGATCGCGCCGATCAGCACCAGGACACCCGCGACGATCAGCAGGATCGTCGAGGTGTTGCTCTTCTTCTGGCGGCGGCGGTCCGGGCGGTCGTCGTAGCCGTAGCCGCCGTCGTCCGGGTTGACCGGGGGCAGCATGGACGTGGGCGCGCCGTTCTGGTCCGCGGCGCGCAGCGCGGTGGTCGGCTGGTCGTTGCCGTATCCGCCGTAACCGGCCGCACCCATCGCCGCGGTGGCGGCGACCGGCTGGCCGTCGAGGCACGCCTCGATGTCGGCGCGCATCTCGTCGGCCGACTGGTAGCGGTAGTCGGGGTCCTTGACCAGGGCCTTCAACACGATCGCGTCCATCTCGGGCGTGATCTCGGGGTCGAAGTTGCTGGGCTTCTGCGGCTCTTCCCGTACGTGCTGGTAGGCGACCGCGACCGGTGAGTCACCGATGAAGGGCGGCCGTACCGTCAGCAGCTCGTAGAGCAGACAGCCGGTCGAGTAGAGGTCGGAGCGTGCGTCGACCTGCTCGCCCTTGGCCTGCTCCGGGGAGAGGTACTGGGCGGTGCCGATGACGGCGGCGGTCTGGGTCATCGTCATTCCGGAGTCGCCCATGGCGCGGGCGATGCCGAAGTCCATGACCTTGACCTGGCCGGTGCGCGTCAGCATGACGTTCGCCGGCTTGATGTCGCGGTGGACGATGCCGGCGCGGTGCGAGTACTCCAGCGCCTGGAGGATGCCGACGGTCATTTCGAGGGTGCGCTCGGGCAGCAGCTTGCGGCCGGAGTGCAGGAGCTCTCTGAGCGTCGACCCGTCGACGTACTCCATCACGATGTACGGGATGGAGACCCCGTCGACGTAGTCCTCGCCGGTGTCGTAGACGGCGACGATCGCCGGGTGGTTGAGCGAGGCGGCGGACTGGGCCTCACGGCGGAACCGGGCCTGGAAGGACGGATCGCGGGCCAGATCGGCCCGGAGCGTCTTCACGGCTACGGTGCGGCCGAGCCGGGTGTCGTGTGCGAGGTAGACCTCGGCCATGCCACCACGGCCGAGCACCGAGCCCAGCTCGTACCGGCCGCCGAGGCGACGCGGCTCTTCCATAACAGTTCCAGCCCTCTCCGTCAGTCCCGACCGCACCGGTGTGTGGTCCGGCGGTGTGCTGCTCGCGCATACGCTACCGGCCGCGCACTACCTGATCGGCCCGGAGTCCGGACCTGATACCTGACCGGTATCCCGATGTGCAGGTAGGGCACCCGATGTGATGGGCATCACTTCTTGCTGTCGATGACCGCCTTCATCACGTCCCGTGCGATCGGGGCGGCCAGGCCGCCACCGGAGATGTCGTCGCGGTTGGCCTGGCTGTCCTCGACGACCACGGCGACGGCGACCGGGGAGCCGCTGTCGGTCTTGGCGTACGAGATGAACCAGGCGTACGGGTTCTCACTGTTGTTCAGGCCGTGCTGCGCGGTACCGGTCTTGCCGCCGACGGTGACGCCATCGATGAGGGCGTTGGTTCCCGTGCCGTTCTTGACGACGGTCTCCATCATCTGCTGGAGCTTCTGCGCGTTCTCACCCGAGAGGGGCTGGCTGAACTGCTCCTTCTCGTGGGTGTAGATCGTGTCCAGGTTGGGGGCCTGGCGCTCGGCGACCATGTACGGCTGCATCAGCTTGCCGTCGTTGGCCACGGCTGCGGCGACCATGGCCATCTGGAGCGGGGTCGCGCGGTTGGACGCCTGGCCGATGCCGGCCATGGCGTTCTGAGGACGGTTGTCCTTGGGGTAGACGCTGGCGTCGGCGCGGACCGGGGTGAAGATTTCCTTGTTGAAGCCGAACTTGCCGGCTTCGTCGATCATCTTCTGGTTGCCGAGATCGTCGCTGATCTTGCCGAAGACGGTGTTGCAGGACCACCGCAGCGCTTCCCGGAGCGTGGCGTTCTCGCAGGGGATGTTGCCCTCGTTCGCCAGGTTGCCGGTGGTCAGCGGGAGCCGCCAGGGCAGCGGGGACTTGGTGGGCTCGTCGATGCCGGTGTACAGCCCGTTCTCCAGGGCCGCGGCGGCGGTGACGACCTTGAAGGTCGAGCCGGGCGGGTAGGTCTCGCGCAATGCCCGGTTGAGCATCGGCTTGTTCTTGTCCTTCAGGAGCTGCTGCCGGGCCTTGCTGTCCTTGTCGGAGTTGCCCGCGAAGACCGACGGGTCGTACGACGGGGTGCTCACCAGAGCCAGGATGGCGCCGGTCTGCGGGTCGAGCGCGGCCACGGCGCCCTTCTTCTTGCCGAGCCCCTTGAACGCGGCCTTCTGCGCGGCGCCGTTCAGGGTGGTGACGACGTTGCCACCCTGCTGCTTGTCGTTGGTGAACATCGAGAGGGTGCGGTCGAAGAAGAGCTGGTCGTCGTTGCCCGTGAGGATGCCGTCCTCCAGGCTCTCCAGCTGCGAGGCGTCGAAGGCCTGCGAGGAGTATCCGGTGACGGGCGCCCACATGGGGCCGTTCTTCCAGACCCGCTTGTACTTGAAGTCGCTGCCCTTGGTCTCGACGGACCCGGTGACGGGGTTGCCGTCGACGATGATGTTGCCGCGCTCGTGGGCGTAGCGCTCGATGCGGACGCGACGGTTCTCGTCGCGGCTGTTCAGTTCGTCGGCGCGGACGTACTGGAGGTAGTTGGTCCGTACGAGCAGGGCGAGGATGAGGATTCCGCAGAAGATCGCGATCCGGCGCAGGGGCTTGTTCACGGTCGGACCACCTGGGTCATCTCGGCGTCGGGGGACGGTGCGGGCGCAGGTGCGGGACGGCGGGCGGTGTCGCTGATCCGGATCAGGATGGCGATCAGTGCCCAGTTGGCCAACACGGACGAACCGCCGTACGCGAGGAACGGCATGGTCATACCGCTGAGCGGGATGAGCCCCATGACACCGCCGGCGACCACGAAGATCTGGATCGCGAAGGCTCCGGACAGCCCGATGGCGAGCAGCTTGCCGAAGGGGTCACGGGCGGCGAGCGCGGTGCGTACGCCCCGCTCGATGATGAGACCGTAGATCAGCAGGATGGCCATCATTCCGGCCAGCCCCAGTTCCTCGCCGACGGTGGCGAGGATGAAGTCGGCGTTGGCGGCGAAGCCGATCAGGTCGGAGTGGCCCTGGCCCCAGCCGGTGCCCAGCGTGCCGCCCGAACCGAACGACATGATGGCGTTGGAGATCTGCTCGCAGGCGCCATTGGTCGTGTAGCAGGAGAACGGGTCCTTCCAGGCGCTCACACGGGCCTGGACATGAGACTCGAAGGACGCCACACCCACCGCGCCCGCCGCGGACATCAGCAGACCGAAGACGATCCAGCTGGTCCGCTCGGTGGCGACGTACAGCATCACGACGAAGAGGCCGAAGAACAGCAGCGAGGTGCCGAGGTCCGTCTCGAAGACCAGGATCAGGATCGACAGGGCCCAGATGGTGATGATCGGTCCGAGGTCGCGTCCGCGCGGCAGGTACAGACCCATGAAGCGGCGGCTGGCCAGCGCCAGTGCGTCACGCTTCACCATGAGATAGCCGGAGAAGAACACCGCGATCAGGATCTTGGCGAACTCTCCTGGCTGGATCGAGAGAGGGCCAAGGCTGATCCAGATCTTCGCGCCGTTCACTGCGGGGAAGAACACCGGCAGGATCAGCAGGACCAGCGCAACGGCCATCGAGATGTAGGTGTAGCGCTGGAGGATGCGATGGTCCTTGAGGATCACCAACACGGCGACGAAGAAGGCGACACCGATCGCCGAGTACAGCAGCTGCTTGGGGGCGTCGGGACTGTATGACCCATACAGGGTCTCCGCACGCTGGATCAGCCGTTCCGACTGGTCCAGCCGCCAGATCAGCACCAGCCCCAGGCCGTTGAGCAAGGTGGCGAGCGGGAGCAGCAGCGGGTCCGCGTACGGCGCGAACTTGCGCACCACGAGGTGGGCGACGCCGCCGAGGAGGATGAGTCCCGCGCCGTATCCGAACATGCCGGACGGGAGCTTGCCGTCGATGGCGAGCCCGACATTGGCGTAGGCGAACACCGAGATGGCGATGGCGAAGGCCATCATCATCAGCTCGGTGTTGCGACGGCTCGGTGCGTCGATCGCGCCGATCGTGGTCGTGTTGGTGACAACGCTCATGGTGCTGAAGGCCCCCTACGGCTTACTGCTTACCGCACTGCGGGACCAGCTTTTTCTCTTCCTCCGAGAGGCTGGGACCAGGAGTGGGAGTTTTGGTCGGCTTGGTCTTGGCGGCATCGGACGTCTTGGCGCCACTGGATGTCTTGGCGGCGTCCGTACCCGGTGCCTGGCCCTCGTCGGCGCTGGCCTTCTCGGCGGCACGTCGTTCGGCGTTCTTCTTGCAGGCGGACGCCTGGACGGAGAGTTCCTCGATCTTCGCGCGGGCGGCGTTGAGGTCGCCCTCGGGGATGGTCGCCTCGACCTTCTTGCGCTGGTAGACCGGGAGGTACTTGAGTTCGATCTCGGGGTGGTCCTTCTCGACCTTCGAGAGCGAGACCCAGGCCAGGTCCTGGTTGATGCCGCGGAACAGCGTGACGTGTTCGTTCTTCGCGCCGATGTAGAACTGGTTCTGGGTCCAGCGGTAGCCGCCGTAGAGGCCGCCGCCGACGACGGCGAGCGCCAGCACGGTGTACAGGGACCTCTTCAGCCACTTACGGCCGCCGCCGGGCTTCACGAAGTCCTCGTCGGTGTACGCGTCGAAGGAGCCGTCGGGCATCCCGCCGTAGCCGCCGTCGACAGCGTCGCCGCTTCCGGGCGGGCCGAAACCTCCCGGGGGCGGTGGTACGGGGCGGCCTAGGCCGGCCGCCCGTCCGGCGGGGGTCTGCATGGCGGCCGTGCTCTCGGCGTCGCTCATCTGCGCCGCCTGGTTCTCGGCGACCGCGCCGACGATGACCGGGGTGTCGTTGAACTGTGCGGCCAGGGTGTCGTTGCTGTCGACGTCGAGGACGTCGGCGACGATGCAGGTGATGTTGTCGGGGCCGCCGCCGCGCAGGGCGAGCTGGATCAGCTCCTGGATGGTCTCCTGCGGACCCTGGTAGCTGGCGAGCGTCTCTTCCATCGTCTGGTGCGAGACGACGCCGGACAGGCCGTCGGAACAGATCAGATAGCGGTCGCCGACCCGGACCTCACGGATGGAGAGATCGGGTTCGACGTGGTCGCCACTGCCCAGTGCCCGCATCAGCAGGGCGCGCTGCGGGTGGGTGGTCGCCTCTTCCTCGGTGATCCGGCCCTCGTCGACGAGCCGCTGCACCCAGGTGTGGTCCTGGGTGATCTGGGTGAGCACGCCGTCGCGCAGCAGGTACGCGCGGGAGTCGCCGACGTGGACGAGGCCGAGGCGCTGGCCGGTCCAGAGCAGGGCGGTGAGCGTGGTGCCCATGCCCTCCAGCTGGGGGTCCTCCTCGACCATCATGCGCAGTTGGTCGTTGGCCCGCTGGACCGCGGTACCGAGCGAGGTGAGGATGTCCGAGCCCGGGACGTCGTCGTCGAGCTGGACGAGCGTGGAGATCACCTCGGAGCTGGCGACCTCGCCGGCTGCCTGGCCACCCATGCCGTCGGCGATGGCGAGAAGGCGTGGGCCGGCGTAGCCGGAGTCCTCGTTGCCCTCCCGGATCATGCCCTTGTGCGATCCGGCGGCGAAGCGCAAGGAAAGACTCATGCGCACCTCGCCCGTCGGCTCGGGGTACAGCCGGTCTCGAGCCACACTGCCCACCCTCCGGTCGGGAGCCGGGCGGGGTCCGTTGCCCGGACTGCCGCGGCTCGCTCGCTCCGCTCGCTCATTGTCGTATTACTTCCGCAGCTCGATGACGGTCTTGCCGATCCGGATCGGCGCGCCCAGCGGAACGGGTGTCGGGGTGGTGAGTCGGGTCCGGTCGAGATACGTGCCGTTGGTGGACCCGAGATCCTCGACGATCCACTGGCCGTCACGGTCGGGGTAGATCCTGGCATGCCTGCTGGACGCGTAGTCGTCGTCCAGCACGATCGTTGAATCGTGCGCCCGGCCCAGGGTGATGGTCTGCCCCTGGAGCGCCACCGTGGTGCCGGTGAGGCTGCCCTCGGAGACGACCAGCTTTGTGGGTGCCCCCCGGCGCTGGCGGCCCGGCGGCTGCTGGCGTTGCTGCGGCGGCGCCGCAGCATTCTGGCGTGCCTGTGGAGGCCGCGCGTCGTTCGCAGTGCGGCGTGAGCCGCGCTGCGTGACACGCGTTCCGAACAGGTCACTACGAATGACCTGGACGGCCACGATCACGAACAGCCACAGAACAGCCAGGAAACCTAGCCGCATGACCGTCAGGGTCAGCTCTGACATTGCCCCCGCTTCACCCTTCGGCTTGCCGGTAAACGATGGTGGTGCTGCCCACGACGATCCGCGAGCCGTCGCGGAGCGTAGCGCGGGTGGTGTGCTGCCCGTCTACCACGATGCCGTTGGTAGACCCGAGATCCTGGATCGTCGAGGGCGTTCCGGTCCGGATCTCACAGTGCCGGCGCGATACGCCGGGGTCGTCGATCCGCACGTCGGCGTCGGTGCTGCGTCCCAGCACCAGCGTCGGGCGGGAGATCTGATGGCGGGTGCCGTTGATCTCGATCCAGCGTCGCACCTGCGCGTTCGGCAGGGGGCTGGGCCCGGCCGGCGGGTGCCGGTCGGTGCTGGGGGCTCCGGCCCGGCCGGCGCCCGGCGGCGGGGCCGCGGGCATGGGCGGGCCGGAGCTGGGCGGGTATCCGTAGCCGCCGGTGGGCTGCGCGGACCGGCCCGGACCCGGGTAGGGAGGCTGGCCCTGCGGTCCCTGGCGGCCCTGGGGGTCCTGCTGTGACGAACTCGACGCCAGGGTGCGGCTGCGTACCCGGTAGAGCCCGGTGTCGAGGTCGTCGGCCTTCTCCAGGTGGACCTTGATGGGGCCCATGAAGGTGTACCGCTGCTGCTTGGCGTAGTCGCGGACCAGCCCGGAGAGTTCGTCGCCCAGCTGGCCGGAGTACGGGCTGAGCCGCTCGTAGTCAGGGGTGCTGAGCTCGACGATGAAGTCGTTGGGGACGACGGTCCGCTCGCGGTTCCAGATCGTCGCGTTGTTGTCGCACTCGCGCTGGAGGGCTCCCGCGATCTCGACCGGCTGGACCTCGGACTTGAAGACCTTGGCGAAGGTGCCGTTGACCAGACCTTCGAGACGCTGCTCGAAACGCTTCATGACTCCCATGGGGCACCTCCTCCGTTGTAGTCGTCCCTGTACTGCTTACTGATCGTATCCACGCGTCGGGAAATCGGCTGGTTCCCCTTGTCTGCCCTGTGGATGAGTGTCACCTCTCACACGGATCGTAGAGGCGGCCTCCTCACAGTGTCCCGCACCCGGGGTGCACAAAGGAGGAGTGGGGCCGACTGCTCGGCGTTCCCGCTTCCCTCCAGTCGGCCGGTGAAACAACGGATGTGAATCCACCCTGTCCAGCGTGCTAATCTTCCGGATGTCGCCAGGCGATCGC
Organism: Streptomyces sp. NBC_00376; assembly: GCF_036077095.1. Taxonomy (NCBI): domain Bacteria; kingdom Bacillati; phylum Actinomycetota; class Actinomycetes; order Kitasatosporales; family Streptomycetaceae; genus Streptomyces; species Streptomyces sp. NBC_00376. Next base: position 4,446,082 of record NZ_CP107960.1, read on the forward strand.
ACCAAACGGTGAGAGAGTCTGGAAACACCACTCTTGCGCGAGTGGCGGAACGGCAGACGCGCTGGCTTCAGGTGCCAGTGTCCTTAGGGACGTGGGGGTTCAAATCCCCCCTCGCGCACAAGAGAGAAGCCCCACAGGCCAACGGTCTGTGGGGCTTCTTCGTTCCCGGGATTCGGTTCAGGGTCTGATTCGGGGTCTGGCTCGGGTTTCATCGGGTTCCGGTTCGGGTCGGTCGCGCGTTTTTTCTTGCGCCCCGTTTCCGTCGCGGATTCTGGTTTCACGTGAAACGTCTGGTTCGGGGCACCCTGCGGTCCGGCTGGGCTGCCGAGTTGCTGGGCTGTCGGGCTGCTGGATTGCCGGGTCAGGCTCGCGGTGTCTGCGGGGCGGGCGTGGGGGCGTTGCCGGCCGAGTTGTAACGCAGCAGGTACTCCGCGAACCGGGCGAGATCTTCCTCTGTCCAGTCAGCGAGGCGCTCCCGGTAGGCCGTGCGGCGGCTGGCCTGGGTGGAGGCGAGGGCCTGGGTTCCGGCCGCAGTGGGGTGCAGTACCTGGATTCGGTGGTCATCGGGGTCCGGGTGGCGCTCGACCAGTCCCATTTTCTCCAGGGTGGCGATCTGTCGGCTGACCGTCGATTTGTCCAGCATGTAGTGCGTGGCCAGATCTGTCGCGCGGCAGCCGTGCCGGTCTTCGATGTGCGCCAGCAGCGTGTACGAGACCAGGGGGAGCTCCGGGTGGAGGCGGGCCGCTGCAGCTCGCGCGCGGCGCGCGAAGGCGGTCAGTTCTCGCTGGATGACGTCCAGCGACTCCTCGCGTTCTTCGGGGGTGCCTGGCACTGTTCCGCCTTCCGTCTCGCGGTTTCCGAATTTCAGTTGTATAGTACAACGAATTAAGAGTTGTAAAAGCCAACTATTGGAGTTCCGCATGTCGACAGGCTCGAGTGCCGCCACCGGCTCGACCGCCGCCGCTCTCCGCCATGTGCTGAGCCATTTCGTCACGCCGCTGCTGATGTGCATCGGTATGGGGCTCGCCTACCTCGGGGCCTTCCACGCCCCGGAGCCGCACGATCTCCGGGTGGATGTGGTCGGTTCGGGGCCGAGCGCGCAGGTGCTCGCGCAGACGCTGCAGGACAAGAGTGACGGGGCGCTGAGCGTACGTACGGTTCCTGACCGTGCCGCGGCGGTGGACCACCTGAAGACACAGGCGAGTTACGGCGCCTACCTGCCGGGAAAGCACCCCGAGCTGCTCGTGGCCAGCGCGTCCTCGGACACCAGTGCCACGGTGGTCGAGAAGGTGTTCACCAAGGTGGCCGCCGGACAGGGCGACCCGCTGAAGGTGACGGACACGGCGCCGACCGCGGACGGTGACCCGACCGGCCAGGGCATCTTCTTCCTGCTGGTCGCGGTGAGCATCGGTTCGTACGCATCGGTCGCCGTCATCGGCGGTGCGGGCGCCGTGCTGGCGCTGCGGATCAGGGCCGCGCTGGCCGTTGCCGCGTCGCTGGTGGTGAGCGTGATCGGCGTGGTGTTCGCGGGGCCGCTGTTCGGCCTCGTGGACCACGGGCTCGGCGGTCTGTGGGCGATGGCCTGGCTGTACTCCGCGGGCATCCTGCTGATCGGTGTCGGACTGCACACCTTCCTCAAGCGCTGGACGACGCTCGGTCTGATGGTGCTGTTCGTGATGCTCAACTTCACCAGCTCCGGCGGTATCTTCCGGCCCGAACTCCAGCCCGGCTTCTTCGCCTCGCTGCACTCCTTCTGGAACGGTGCGGGCTTCGTCGAGGGCGTACGCAGCCATGTGTACTTCGGCGGGCACGGGCTCGGCGGGCATGTGCTGGTGCTCGCGCTCTGGTTCGTGGTGGGCCTGGCCCTGATAGGTCTGGCTGGGCTGGCCGAGTCGAAGCGGCGGAAGGCCGCGGCGGAGGCGGCAGCGGCCGACACCGGAGCCGGTGCCGTCGCCGGCTCCGTCGAGGCCGACGGAGCGCACGGGCCCAAGCACGCCGCCAGGACCGGGGCCGGGACCCGGACCGAGGCGGGCGACGCGGAGGAGGTCGAGGAAGAGATGGAAGAGACCGTCGGTGTCTGACCAGGACGGATCGTTGTCCACAGGCCGCAAGGTGGGTTTTCCACAGGGGCAGACGGCTTTCGGTCGACGGCGGTACCTTCGTCGCAATTGATCTGCTGTGCGACAGGGCGTCGGGCCAGAAGCGCAGGGCGAGAGCGGGGGAGGCTGCGCGCCATGGGTGACATCGAAGCGACAGTGCTGGTTCAGCGGGCTGCGACAGGTGATCTGCGGATTCCGGTCGTGCCCGGATTCGCGCGGCGGGTGTCCGCGGCGGGCGGGGGCGCGGCACGGTCGCCGAGGGCGGCGGGCAAGGCGCTGCGGGAGCGGGTGCCCAGGGCCTCGCACTCGCGCCTGGACCTTCCGGCCGGGCGGCCCGATGCGGTGCGGGCGGTCGAGGAGTCGAGCCGGGGCAGGGTGCCCGCGCTCGCCCCGATACGGGTGGGGCGGATGGCGGCCACGCCCTTTGCCTTTCTGCGCGGTTCGGCCGGGCTGATGGCCCATGACCTCGTTGGTACACCGGTCAGCGGGGTGGGCGCCCAGCTCTGCGGCGATGCGCACGCGGCCAATTTCGGGCTGTACGGCGATGCGAGGGGCAGCCTGGTCATCGATCTCAACGACTTCGACGAGACCGTGTACGGCCCGTGGGAGTGGGACCTCAAGCGCCTGGCCACCTCGCTGGTGCTCGCGGGGCGCGAGGCCGGGGCGGACGAGGACACCTGCCGGCAGGGCGCGTACGACACGGTGGGCGCGTATCGGCGGACGATGCGGCTGCTGGCCAAGTTGTCCGCGCTCGACGCCTGGAACGCCATCGCGGACGAGGAGTTGGTCTCGCACACGGACGCGCGGGATCTTCTCGGAACCCTGGAGCGGGTCTCTGAGAAGGCCCGTAACAACACCAGCGCCCGCTTCGCGGCCAAGTCCACCGAGGATTCCGGGGACGGCGGACGCCGCTTCGTCGATGCGCCGCCGGTGCTGCGGCGGGTGCCGGACGAGGAGGCCGCAGCGGTCGCTGCGGGGCTCGGTGACTATCTGGGCACGCTCTCGGAGGACCGGGTTCCGCTTCTGGCCCGGTACGCGATCCATGACGTGGCGTTCCGGGTGGTCGGCACCGGGAGCGTCGGCACCCGCTCGTACGTGGTGCTTCTGCTCGATCACCGCGGCGAGCCCCTGGTGCTCCAGGTGAAGGAGGCGCGGCCCTCCGTGCTGGCGCCGTACTTGCCGGCGGTCGGCTTCGATGTGCCGGAGGTGGCGCACGAGGGGCGCAGGGTGGTGCTCGGGCAGAAGCGGATGCAGGTCGTCAGCGACATCCTGCTGGGCTGGGCGACGGTGGACGGGCGTGCGTTCCAGGTGCGGCAGTTCAGGAACCGCAAGGGGAGCGTGGATCCGGCGGCGCTGGCGGCCGATCAGGTCGATGACTACGGCCGGATGACCGGTGCGCTGTTGGCGCGGGCCCATGCGCACAGCGCGGATCCGCGGCTGATCGCGGGCTACTGCGGCAAGAACGAGGAACTGGACGAGGCGGTGGCGGCGTTCGCGGTGACCTACGCGGACCGTACGGAGGCGGACCACGCGGAGTTGGTGCGGGCCGTCGGGTCGGGGCGAATAACCGCCGAACTGGGCGTCTGAGGGGCATCGGGTCGACCGCGCGTCCTCGGGACGTGAGCGGTGGCCATACGCTGGACGGGTGACCCACGAAGCCGCCGGGGTGCCGACCACCCGGAACGACGATGACCGGCAGGACAACGACCGGCAGGACAACGACCGGTGGCGCGAGCAGCACGCCCGGAACGAGCCGCTTGAGCAGCACGGCCAGGGCGAGCCGCTTGAGCCGGTCGGCCGGTCGGACGATGCCGGTCCGGAGACCGGTGCCGACGGCGGTTCCGGCGCTGCTGCGGGAGGCGCCGGTGCCGACGGTGGCGGGACGGATGGTCGTGCTGGGGACGAGCGGCCCGAGGCCCGGCTCGCGAGGGCGGTCCGGGTGGCTGAGCAGGCGCTGATCGAGTTCGAGATCGCGGTGGAGACCTTCCGGGTCGAGGTCGAGAACTTCTCCCGGCTGCATCACCAGAGGCTTGGGCCCATGTACGCCCGCCTCGACGAGCTCGATGCGCAGATCGCGGAGGCCCGGGCCGCCAGGACGGGCGACCCGGAGGACATCCGCAAGGCGCAGGAGGCCCGGTCGGTCGTCATGCCGATGCCGGGTGTCGACGAGCTGTTCCACGACTGGATCGACTCCGACGGGCTGTCCCCCGAGGCCGCGGCGATGTTGACCGAGCAGCCGGTCCGGCCGCCCAAGAGGGTCCGGCCGACCGAGGAGGCGCGCAAGCTCTACCGCGACCTGGCACGCCAGGCCCACCCGGACCTGGCGCAGGACGAGACGGAGCGGGCCCGCCGGGACGAGTTCATCGCCCGTGTGAACGCCGCATACGGGCGGGGGGACGAGGCGCTCCTGATGGAGCTGGCGCAGGAATGGGCGGCAGGTCCGGTGGCCCCGGAGGCGGAGCTCAGCGAGAGCGAGGAGCTCTACGCCCGGCTGAACTGGCTGACTCAGCGCAAGGAGCTCCTGACGGTGCTCGCCCAGGAGCTGGAGGAGGGCGCGATCGGGGCCATGCTGCGGATGGCGCCGGACGATCCGGACCGGCTGCTCGAAGAGATCGCCGAGCAGCTGCTGGGCGAGGTCGCGCAGCGCGAGGCGGAGCTGGCGGGATTGGTGCAGTAGCGTTCCAGGTGACTCTGGCGCGTACGTACGAGAGAAGGCATGACCCATGAATTTCGCCCCGCTGCCCTCGGTGGACGTCGCGGCGGTTCCGTCGGACGGCTTCGTGCTGGACGTCCGGGAGGACAACGAGTGGGCGGCCGGGCACGTCGAGGGCGCCCTGCACATCCCGATGAGTGACTTCGTGGCCCGCTTCGGGGAGCTGACCCAGGCCGCCGAGGACGGCCGACGCGTGCACGTCATGTGCCGGGTCGGTGGCCGGTCGGCCCAGGTCACCCAGTACCTGGTGCAGCAGGGCATCGACGCCGTGAACATCGACGGCGGGATGCTCGCCTGGGACGGCGCCGGACGCCCGATGGTCACGGACAGCGGCACCCCGGCCTTCGTGCTCTGAGCCGGATAGCCGTTCCGGGCCGGATAGCCGTTCCGGGCCGGGGAGCCCAAGGCGGAACGGCTCCCCTGGCCGGGGCGGCTCTGTTGTCGGTCGGCCGTCGGCCGTCGGCTGTCGGCCGGCTGTCGGCCGGTCTGATCTTCGTTCGGCCGGTGTCAGCCGAGGAGGTGTGCGGCCAGCAGGCTGCCCAGCGCCTCCTCGTGTGCCGCCGCCGGGCCGAGGGACAGCTCGATCTGCTTGGCCCAGGCATGAAAGCGGTGCAGCGGGTAGTCCGTGTCCGCACCGAAACCGCCGTGCAGATGCTGTGCCGTCTGCACGACGCGGCGTACGCCGTCCGACGCCCAGATCTTCGCCACGGCGATGTCGCCCTCGGCAGGAAGCGCCCCGTCGGCCCCGGTGGAGATCCGCCAGGCCGCTTGCCAGAGTGTCACTTCCATGGCCCGCAGGTCGATGTACCGGTCCGCGGCCTGTACGGCGACGGACTGGAACGTCGCCACCGGGAAACCGAACTGCTCGCGCTTGCCGGTGTATTGGCTCGTCATGGCGAGCACGGCCTCTCCCAGGCCCAGTGCCAGCGCGCACGTTCCGGTGGTGAGGAGGGCGCGCAGCCACTCCCAGGCCCCGGCGCCGTCGATCAGCGCGCGGTCGTCGATCCGTACCGACTCCAGCCGGACCTCGGCGAACCGTTCACCGTTGGTGGAGACCTGCTCGGCCAGGGTGACACCGTCCTGGGCGGGCTGGACCAGGGCGACGACCGCCCGGCCCTCGTCCGTGCGGGCCGGGAGCGCGATCCAGTCCGCTGCCTGTGCCCACGGCACCGCCGACTGCATTCCGTCGAGCACCCAGCCGGCTGTCGCCTTCCGGCGGGCCTTGACGGCGAGTTCGGCCGGATCGTGGCCGGAGCGGCCGTTGGACCCGGCGGTGAGGACCAGTTCGCCCCGGCCGACCCGAGGCAGCAACTCGCCGGCCAGCCCCGGGTCCCCGTACCGCTGGAGCGCCATCGCGACCGCGCAGGTCTCCAGCAACGGCACTCTCGCGAGCACCTTGGCGGACTCGCGCAACACCACGCAGAGCGCCACGAGATCGAGTCCGGCCCCGCCGTGCTCCGGCAGAAGCGTCAGGCTCAGCAGATCGCTCGACGCCAGCCCGGCCCACAGGGGGCGGTCGATGTCCTCGGCCACCGCGCCCGGCACGAGAGCGGGGCTGGGAACCCCGTCCGGTGCGACTCCCGAGAAGACCGCTCGCGCTGCCTCCGCGGCTGCCTGCTGTTCCTCGGTGAAGGTGAAGTCCACTGTCCTGGCCTCCCGTTGACCGATGACCGCCTGAATCTGACGGATCGTCAAGATAGAACAGGTTCTATGAGAAGGGAACAGAGGAGGAGCAGCGACGGGGTCGCTCAACGGTCGAAGTCGAGCTCCACCTCCGGTGTGACCGGATGCGACTGGCAAGCCAGCACATAGCCCGCGCCCGTCTCCTCGGGCTCCAGCGCGAAGTTGCGGTCCATCCTCACCTCGCCCGAGACCAGGAACGCCCGGCAGGTCCCGCATACCCCGCCCTTGCAGGCGTACGGTGCGTCGGCACGGCTGCGCAGCACCGTTTCCAGCAGCGATTCGCCCTCCTCCACGGGCCAGGTGCCGGAGCGGCCGTCCAGGGTCGCGGTGAGACGGCTGTGAGCGGGCGACTCGATCCGGGGGCGGGCGGATGCGCTCGGGCCCTCGTCCACATGGAAGATCTCCTGGTGGATGCGGGTCCGGTCGACGCCCAGGCCGCGCAACGCCCGGTCCGCGGCCAGGACCAGCCCGAACGGCCCGCAGAGGTACCAGCCATCCACCTCGGCCATCGGCAGCAGCGCGGGCAGCAGCTCGGTGAGACGGTCCTGGTCCAGCCGTCCGGAGGGAAGGCCGGCCTGCTGCTCTTCCCGGGAGAGCACCGTGACCAGCTGGAACCGGTCCGGGTAGCGGTCCTTGAGGTCGGCGACCTCGTCCAGGAACATCGTCGAGAGCGCTGTCCGGTCACTGCGGATCAGGCAGAAATGGGCGTCGGGTTCCCGCGCCAGCAGCGTGGCCGCGATCGACAGCACCGGTGTGATTCCGCTGCCCCCGACGATCGCCGCGAAGTGCCCGGCGCGGGGCGCCAGCACGAAGCGGCCCATCGGGGACATTGCCTCGACCACGTCACCGACAGCGAGTTCCTTCAGGGCGTACGTGGAGAACGCGCCGCCGTCGACGAGCCGGATGCCCACCCGCAGTACCGGGTCGTGCGGCTCCTCGACGGCCGGGGAGCAGATCGAGTACGAGCGGCGGATCTCCTCGCCGTCGACCGTGTACCGCACGTTGAGATGCTGGCCGGGCTTGTGGCGGAAGGTCTCGCGCAACTCGGGCGGCACGGCGAGGGTGACGGCCACCGAATCGTCCGTGAGCCGTTCGATGGCGCGGACCCGGAGCGGATGGAACATCTACAACTCCTTGAAGTGGTCGAACGGTTCGCGGCACGTCACGCAGCGGCGCAGCGCCTTGCACGCGGTCGAGGAGAACCGGCTCAGCAGCTCCGTATCGGTCGAGCCGCAGTGCGGGCAGCGCACCGAGAGCGTGAGCGGGACCGGGCCGCCCGCGGGGGCCGTGACATCGTGCGGGCGCGGGGGCGCTATGCCGAACTCCGCCAGCTTGCGCCGCCCTTCCGCGCTGATGTCGTCCGTTGACCAGGCCGGGGAGAGCACGGTGACCACGGAGACCTCCGGTATGCCGTGGTCGTGCAGAACCCGCTCGATGTCCGCGGACATGGCCTCGATCGCGGGGCAGCCCGTGTAGGTCGGGGTGAGACGCACGGTGACCTTGCCGGGGGCGAGGACGTCCACGCCCCGGAGCACGCCCAGCTCGTCCAGGGTGAGCACGGGCAGCTCGGGGTCGGGCACGGAGCCTGCGAGGCGGTGCAGCTCCTCCTCCAGGAGTGTCTCGGTCACCATGACGCCCCCGGATGGCTGCGATGTAGGTGCTGCATCTCGGCGATCATGCGGCCGAAGGGTTCCGTGTGGATGCCCTGGCGCCCCGCGCCCGCCGTCCACGCCCCGGACTGCGGACCGGCCGGCAGCGTCAGAGTGGCCCGGTCCAGCACCGCGGAGACGGACTCCAGCCAGCCGCCCCGCAGCGACTGCCAGTCGATCTCCACGCCCTCGACGGGCTCGAACAACTCGCCGGTGAACCGCCAGAGGGCGTCCACCGCGCGCTGCATCCGGTCATGGCTCTCGTCCGTGCCGTCGCCGAGCCGCAGCGTCCAGTGCTCCGCGTGGTCCTGGTGGTACGCGACCTCCTTGACGGCCTTCGCCGCCAGACCGGCGAACGCGCTCTCGCCCGAGGCCAGCTGCTCGTACAGCAGCCGCTGATAGGTGGAGAAGTAGAGCTGGCGGGCGATGGTGTGGGCGAAGTCGCCGTTCGGCTGCTCGACCAGCTGGACGTTGCGGAAGGCGCGCTCCTCGCGCAGATACGCCAGCTCGTCCTCGTCGCCGGCCATGGTGAGGAGCACCCGGGCCTGGCCCAGCAGGTCCAGGGCGATGTTGGCCAGGGCCACTTCTTCTTCCAGCACGGGCGCATGGCCCGCCCACTCCCCCAGCCGGTGCGAGAGCACCAGCGCGTCGTCGCCCAGGGCGAGGGCCGCGGTCACAGGTGCTTCACCCCTTCCGGGATCTCGTAGAACGTCGGATGCCGGTACGGCTTGTCAGCGGCCGGCTCGAAGAAGGAGTCCTTCTCGTCCGGGGACGAGGCCGTGACCTGTGCGGACGGGACCACCCAGATCGAGACGCCCTCGGAACGGCGGGTGTACAGATCGCGCGCGTTGCGCAGGGCCATCTCCGCGTCCGGGGCGTGCAGGCTGCCCGCGTGGGTGTGGGAAAGGCCGCGGCGGGAACGCACGAACACCTCCCACAGTGGCCATTCGGTCGAGCTGCTCATGCTGTCGCCTCCCCGTTCCTCGCTGCTGTTTGCGTCGCTGTGTGCGTCGATGTGTGCTTCTCGGCGTAGGCAACCGCCGCGTCCCGGACCCAGGCGCCCTCCTCGTGTGCCCGGCGGCGCTGGGTGAGGCGCTGCTCGTTGCACGGGCCGTTGCCCTTGAGGACCTCCTGGAACTCCTTCCAGTCGATCGCCCCGAAGTCGTGCTGTCCGCGTTCCTCGTTCCACCGGAGGTCCGGGTCCGGGAGAGTGAGCCCCAGCGCCTCGGCCTGCGGGACGCAGATGTCCACGAAGCGCTGCCGCAGCTCGTCGTTGGAGTGACGCTTGATCTTCCAGGTCATCGACTGTGCCGAGTGGGCCGAGGCGTCGTCCGGCGGGCCGAACATCATCAGGGACGGCCACCACCAGCGGTTCACCGCGTCCTGCGCCATCTCGTGCTGCGCCGGGGTGCCGCCGCTGAGGGTGAGCAGCAGCTCGTACCCCTGGCGCTGGTGGAAGGACTCCTCCTTGCAGATGCGGACCATCGCCCGGGCGTACGGGCCGTAGGAGCAGCGGCACAGCGGCACCTGGTTGGTGATCGCGGCACCGTCCACGAGCCAGCCGATCGCGCCGACGTCCGCCCAGGTCAGCGTCGGGTAGTTGAAGATCGATGAATACCTCTGGCGGCCCGCGTGGAGCTTGTCGAGCAGCTCCTCGCGGCCGGTGCCGAGGGTCTCCGCCGCGCTGTACAGATAAAGGCCGTGGCCCGCCTCGTCCTGCACCTTGGCCATGAGGATCGCCTTGCGGCGCAGCGAGGGCGCGCGCGAGATCCAGTTGGCCTCCGGCTGCATGCCGATGATTTCGGAGTGGGCATGCTGGGCCATTTGCCTGACCAGCGAGGCGCGGTACGCATCGGGCATCCAGTCGCGTGGCTCGATGCGCTCGTCCGCCGCCACCGCGGCGTCGAATGCCGCCTCCAGGGCCTCGTCCGCCCCTTCGGGCCTGTCCGCTCTCGCCTGCGCTGTCTGGTCCGCAGTCACTGCCGCCATCCCGGACTCCCTACCGACCGATCGTTCGGTTCAATGTCTTCAATGGTGAGTCGGTGGCCCGTAGGGTGTCAACCCTGTGGATAACTGACCGGGGATCGACGGGGATCGGGGCGGGATGGATTCGTACGACGACAGGGGCTCCGAGAGCGGGAACGGGAGTGCCGAAGGCGGGGGCTGGAGGGCCGAGCCGGGGCCGGATCAGCGGGCGGACGAGCCTTCCGGTGCTGGTCAGATCCTGGAGGCAGCTCCTCGTGAGGGTATGGCCGCGCTGTCTCTTCCGTACCAGATCGTTGCCGCGATAGCACTGTCGGTCATCGGCCTGGTCGCCTGTGGACAACTGGTCATGGTGTTTCTGCACGTCGCACCCTCCAACACCCTGACCAAGCAGCACGGCGAAGCGGTCGACGAGTGGGTCTATCCCGAGTTCGAGCAGAACTGGAAGCTCTTCGCCCCGAATCCGCTCCAGCAGAACGTCGCCGTCCACGTCCGAGCCGAGATAGCCGGCCCCGACGGGCGCCGCACCACACCCTGGATGAGCCTTTCCGGCGAGGACGGCAAGGCGATACGCGGCAATCTCCTCCCCAGCCACGTCCAGCAGAACGAACTCCGCCGCGGCTGGGACTTCTACATCAGTTCCCACGACAACCAGAACCGCGCCAACGGCCTTCGCGGCCAGCTCTCCGAGCGCTACATCCGCCGCATCGTGATGCTGCGCCTCGGCGAACACGACTACGGCGGCACCGTCGAGCGCATCCAGGTCCGTTCCGAGGTGCGGTCCGTCGCGGCGCCCGCGTGGAGCGAGGAGAAGATCAGCACACGGCCGTCCTACCGGGTACTGCCGTGGTGGACGGTAACTCCCGAGGACCTTCCCAAGGGCACCGAGGGGGCGGACAAGTGAGTACGGTCATTCTCGACCGCAAGGCCGACAACAAGCTCGCCCGCGGTATCCAGCGCATCACCTCCACGGCCCTCGGCCAGTATCAGAGTGCCGTCATCCGGATCGGCTTCTCGGCCACCTATCTACTCTTCCTGCTGCGCGAGCTGCCGCACCGCCACGAGATGTACGGCCCCGACGCCCCGTGGCGCTGGGACATGGCGCAGCAGCTCATATCCGGCAACCAGTCGTTCACCGCGCTCATGTGGTCGGACAGCACCGTCTGGTTCGAGGTCGTGTACGCGGTCGCGCTGATCTCCGCGGCGTTGCTGATGGTCGGCTGGCACACCCGGGCCACGTCGGTCCTCTTCATGGCCGGGGTGCTCTCCCTGCAGAACCGCAGCATCTTCATGGGCGACGGCGGCGACAACGTCATCCACCTCATGGCGATCTATCTGGTGCTCACGCGCTGCGGGCGGGTCTGGTCGCTGGACGCCCGGCGGGCGGCGCGGCAGGCGCGCGCGGAAGCGGACGGGACGCGGAGCCCGGTGCTCGGCAATCTGGCCGGCCCGGTGCTCTGGGTGGTGCTCGGCCTCGTGCTGATCGTGGCCAGTGTGACGGACGGGCTCGGCGGTACCTGGTGGCTGCCGACTCTGCTCTGGTTCCTGTGGGTCGGCGAAGGCGCCTGGTGGGCCGTGAACCGTTACGCACCGCAGAGCCAGTCACGCACGCTGCTCGATGTCGTCGCCAATCTCGCCCACAACGCGACCCTCGTCGTGATCATGGCCGAGGTCTGTCTGATCTACGCCACCGCGGGCTGGTACAAGATCCAGGGCTCGCGGTGGCAGGACGGCACGGCGCTGTACTACCCGCTCAAGCTCGACTACTTCACGCCCTGGCCCGGACTGTCGGACATCCTCGCCTCCAACTCCGTGATGGTGATGGTGCTCACCTACGGCACGGTCATCGTCCAGGTCGCGTTTCCCTTCACCCTTTTCAACCGGCGGGTCAAGAACGTCCTGCTCGTCGCCATGATTCTTGAGCACGCAGGCATCGCTCTGCTGCTCGGGCTGCCCTTCTTCTCCATGGCGATGATCGCCGCCGACTCCGTCTTCCTGCCGACCGTCTTCCTGGTCTGGCTCGGCGGCCGGGTGACGCTGGCCCGCGAGCGGCTGTTCCCGGTCAGGACCAAGATTCCCGGTCAGCGGCGTGGCGGCGACGACGAGGAGGCCCGGCAGCACAGCGGCGACGGGGGCCATACGCTCGTCGGGTGAGTAGTGAGAGCGGCAGTACGGGCAGCGCGGGTACCAGCGGTGGGGAATCGTCGACCGAGGAGGCCGTCGGGCCCGATGCGTCCGTCGCGTCCGCGGCGTCGGCGGAGCCCGGTGCGTCCGCGGAACCGATGCAGTACGACGACGGGTTCGGGACGGAGATCGGCGTCGGGCCGCACCCGCTGCCCTGGCCCGTGGACGAGCGGTACGACCCCGAGCTGCTCGCCCACGGCGACCGGCGCAATGTGGGCGATGACTACCGGTACTGGACCCGGGAGGCGATCGTCGCCGATCTGGATCTGCGGCGGCACGACTTCCACGTCGCGGTCGAGAACTGGGGCCACGACTTCAATATCGGTTCCGTGGTGCGCACCGCGAACGCCTTTCTCGCCAAGGAGATCCATATCGTGGGGCGGCGGCGCTGGAACCGGCGCGGTGCGATGGTCACCGACCGGTACCAGCATGTGCGGCACCACCCCGATACGGAGTCGCTGACCGCGTGGGCGCAGGCCGAGGGCCTGCCGATCATCGGGATCGACAATCTGCCGGGGGCGGTGCCGCTGGAGCGGACCGAGTTGCCCCGGCGCTGCGTACTGCTCTTCGGGCAGGAAGGGCCCGGGCTCACCGAGGAGGCCCGTAAGCACGCGGCGATGGTGTGCTCCATCGCGCAGTTCGGGTCGACGCGGTCGATCAACGCGGGGGCCGCGGCCGCCATTGCCATGCATGCCTGGGTGCAGCGCTACGCGGAGATCGCTGAGGCGGGAGAACTCGGCTAGGGCCTGTGGTCCGGGGCCGGTCCGGTGGATCATGGTCGGCCCGGGGCCCGGGGCCCGGGGCCCCGGGCCCCTGCTCCCCGGGCGCCGGAAGGGCTGAGGGGGAGCGGGGGCGACGGAGGCCGCGGTCATGCCTGGCGGCGGACCTCCACCATGCGGAAGCGGTTGGAGACGAAGGCTCCGTCGCACAGCGCCGCGTTCGCTGCCGGGTTGCCGCCCGAGCCGTGGAAGTCGGAGAAGGCCGCGGTCTGGTTGACGTACACCCCGCCGGTCAGATTCAGCGACAGCTGGGCCGACTCGTCCAGGCAGACGTCTTCCACCGCGCGTTCCACCTCCGGTGAGGTGGTGTACGCGCCGACCGTCATCGCGCCCTTGTCGCGGACCGTGCGGCGGAGCAGCTCCACGGCGTCGGCCGTCGAGTCGACCGCTACCGCGAAGGCGACCGGGCCGAAGCACTCCGACAGGTAGTGCTGCTCGTCGTCCGGCTTGGTGGCGTCCAGCTTGACGACGACGGGGGTGCGGACCACGGCGTCGGGGAACTCCGGGTTGGCCACCTCGCGGGAGGGCAGGGCGACTTCGCCGAGATCTGCGGCCGCCTCCAGGCGGGCCTTCACATCGGGGTTGACCAGGGCACCGAGCAGGGCGTTCGCCCGGGCGTCGTCGCCCAGCAGGCCGGTGACCGCGGCAGCGATGTCGGCGACCACTTCGTCATACGTCTTGTCGCCGGCGTCGGTGGTGATGCCGTCCCGGGGGATCAGCAGGTTCTGCGGGGTCGTGCACATCTGGCCGCTGTAGAGGGAGAGGGAGAACGCCAGGTTGGACAGCATGCCGCGGTAGTCGTCCGTGGAGTCGAGGACCATCGTGTTGACCCCGGCCTTCTCCGTGTACACCTGGGCCTGGCGGGCGTTGGTCTCCAGCCAGTCGCCGAAGGCGGTCGACCCGGTGTAGTCGATGATCTTGATCTCGGGGCGGAGGGCCAGGGTCTTCGCGATGCCTTCGCCCGGCCGTTCGGCGGCAAGGGCGACCAGGTTGGGATCGAAGCCCGCCTCGGCGAGCACCTCGCGGGCCAGGTGCACCGTGAGCGCGAGCGGGAGCACGGCGCGGGGGTGCGGCTTCACCAGGACGGGATTACCGGTGGACAGGGAGGCGAAGAGGCCGGGATAGCCGTTCCACGTGGGGAAGGTGTTGCAGCCGATCAGGAGCGAGATGCCGCGCGGTGCCGCGGTGAAGGACTTCTGCAGCTGGAGCGGGTCGCGCTTGCCCTGCGGCTTGGACCAGTCGGCGCTCGCGGGGGTGCGGATCTGCTCCTCGTACGCGTACGCCACAGCTTCCAGGCCGCGGTCCTGGGCGTGCGGGCCACCGGCCTGGAGCGCCATCATGAAGGCCTGGCCGCTGGTGTGCATCACGGCGTGGGCGAATTCGTGGGTCCTGGCGCTGATCCGGGCGAGGATCTCCAGACAGACCAGGGCCCTGGTCTCGGGGCCGGCCGCACGCCAGGCGGGCATGGCCGCACGCATCGCCGGAAGCAGGACGTCCAGGTCGGCGTGAGGGTATTCGACGCCGAGCTCCGGCCCGTACGGAGAGATCTCTCCGCCCGTCCAGCCGTCGGTGCCGGGCTGGCCGAGGTCGAGCCGGGTGTTCAGCACGGCGTCGAAAGCGGCCTTGCCCTCGGCGGCGCCGAGGCTGCCGGGGGCGCCGCCCTCGCCGTATGCCTTCGGATGCTCGGGGTGTGGGGACCAGTAGGCGCGCGTACGGATCGCGTCGAGGGCCTGGTCGAGCGTGGGGCGGTGCTTCTCGGAGAGCAGGTGCGGGGAGAGCTCGGCGGCCATGACGGACCAACTCCTCATCGAGCTGGGCAGGGACGGGTGGACAGAGTTAGAGTAACCGAACGATCGGTCGGGACAAGGGGGCCCGCCAAACCTGTGGACAACTCGTAGGGGAGGATCGCGGACATGACCACGGCCAAGCGGGACACGTACACCCCCGAGACTCTGCTCACCGTTGCCGTCCGTGTCTTCAACGAGCGCGGCTACGACGGCACGTCCATGGAGCACCTCTCCAAGGCGGCGGGCATCTCCAAGTCCTCCATCTACCACCACGTCGCGGGCAAGGAGGAGCTCCTGCGCCGCGCGGTCAGCCGTGCGCTGGACGGACTCTTCGGAATTCTCGACGAGCCGGGAGCGACGCAGGGGCGTGCGATCGAGCGGGTCGAGTACGTCACCCGTCGCACCGTCGATGTGCTGATAGCCGAACTGCCCTACGTCACGCTGCTGCTGCGGGTGCGGGGCAACACGAAGACGGAGCGCTGGGCCATGGAGCGGCGGCGCGAGTTCGACCACCGGGTGACCGATCTGCTCAGGGCCGCGGTCGCGGACGGCGACCTCCGCTCGGACGTGGACATACGACTGGTGACCCGGCTGCTCTTCGGAATGGTCAACTCCCTGGTGGAGTGGTACCGGCCGCTGCCCGACGGCGGGGCCGACGGGGAGCGGCTGGCGGACACGCTCGTCCGTGTGGCCTTCGAGGGGATGCGGTCCAGCCGTTGAGGGGTTGAACCGTTGAACCGTTGACGGACGCGGGGCGTCCGGCAGGCCTCGGTCAGGTGAGCTCGGGGGGTCTGTCCGTGCCGGGGGTCAGGTCCGTCTCCTCGAACACCAGGAGTGTGCGGGTGGAGAGCACCTCCGGGATGGCCTGGATCTTTGTCAGGACCAGTTCGCGCAATGACCTGTTGTCCTGGGTGTGGACCAGCAGCAGGACGTCGAAGTCGCCGCTGACCAGTGCGATATGAGTCGCCCCCGGCAGCGCCTGGAGCTCCTCGCGCACCGTGCGCCAGGAATTCTGGACGATCTTGAGAGTGATGTATGCGGAGGCGCCCTGCCCCGCCCGCTCGTGGTCCACGCGCGCGGTGAAGCCCCGGATCACGCCGTCGTCGATGAGCCGGCTGATCCGGGCGTAGGCGTTGGCCCGGGACACGTGGACGCGATCGGCCACCGACCGTATCGAGGCGCGGCCGTCCGTCTGGAGCAGTCGCAGGATGCCGCGGTCGATGGCATCGAGCGGCCGCGCGGGCGGAACCTGGCCGATGTCCTCGCCCCCGTCGGCCATTTGTTCAGCTGACATGTGCCCCCGCCTCTCCGTCCTGGACGACCTGTCTCTATCCCAGGCTGTGGAGAACCGTTTGTCCACAGGCTGAAGGTGCCTGTAGCCAAAATGCGCTCGCGACCGAACAATCGGTAGGTGAGGCGCCCCACATCCGTGCCTCGGACAGCGCTCGACATTTCGATGCATTTCGACACCCCTCGGTATCGGACGATCCCCTGATGCCGACACACGCCGCTCGAAAACCCTCGATGCCAGGAGGTGCTTGTCATGACGGTCCAAGAGCTGCCCGGCGCGGCTGCTTACCGGCCCACGCCGCCCCCGGCCTGGAAGCCGCTCACCGATCCCGCGCCGCTGCTCCCGGACCCCGAGCCGTATCGCGTGCTCGGTACGGACGCCGTGGCCGATGCCGACCCCGAGCTGCTGCTGCGGCTCTACGCGGAGCTGGTCCGAGGCCGGAGGTACAACGCGCAGGCCACCGCCCTCACCAAGCAGGGCCGGCTCGCCGTCTACCCGTCGAGCACGGGGCAGGAGGCCTGCGAGATAGCGGCCGCTCTGGTGCTGGAGGAGCGGGACTGGCTCTTTCCCAGCTACCGGGACACCCTTGCGGCAGTGGCCCGCGGCCTGGACCCGGTCGAGGCCCTGACACTGTTGCGCGGCGACCGGCACACCGGATACGACCCGCGTGAGCACCGCATCGCACCGCTCTGCACCCCCCTAGCCACCCAGCTGCCGCACGCGGTCGGGCTGGCGCACGCGGCGCGCCTCAAGGGCGACGACGTGGTGGCGCTCGCGATGGTCGGCGACGGCGGTACCAGTGAGGGCGATTTCCACGAGGCGCTGAATTTCGCGGCTGTCTGGCGGGCCCCGGTCGTTTTTCTCGTGCAGAACAACGGCTTCGCGATTTCCGTACCGCTGGCGAAGCAGACCGCCGCCCCGTCCCTGGCGCACAAGGCCGTGGGGTACGGGATGCCGGGCCGACTGGTGGACGGGAACGACGCGGCCGCGGTGCACCAGGTTCTCGGTGAGGCGGTGGCGCGGGCCCGGAGCGGCGGCGGGCCGACGCTCGTCGAGGCGGTGACGTACCGCATGGACGCCCATACGAACGCCGACGACGCCACCCGCTACCGCGTCGACAGCGAGGTGGAGGCATGGCGTGCGCACGACCCGATCCAGATTCTGGAGCGGGAGCTGACCGGGCGGGGGCTGCTCGGTGACGAGGGGATCGAGGAGGCGCGCGCGGCCGCGGAGCGGATGGCGGCCGCTCTGCGCGAGCGGATGAACGCCGATCCGGTGCTGGACCCGATGGATCTGTTCGCCCATGTCTACGCGGAACAGACCGCACAACTGCGGGAGCAGGCGGCCCGGCTGCGCGTCGAGCTGGACGCCGAGCACGGCCAGGACGACATGGAGGAAGGACGATGACCACCGCAGCGGCGACGGCCGGAGAGCGGACGGCGAAGGCCAAGCCCGCCACGATGGCGCAGGCACTCGGGCGGGCACTGCGCGACGCGATGG
This sequence comes from Streptomyces sp. NBC_00376, assembly GCF_036077095.1. Classification (NCBI taxonomy): domain Bacteria; kingdom Bacillati; phylum Actinomycetota; class Actinomycetes; order Kitasatosporales; family Streptomycetaceae; genus Streptomyces; species Streptomyces sp. NBC_00376. The sequence goes on from NZ_CP107960.1 coordinate 4,463,750, forward strand.
CGCAGGACCCGGCCGTGCACGTACTCGGTGAGGACGTCGGCACGCTCGGCGGGGTCTTCCGGATCACCGACGGTCTGGCGAAGGAGTTCGGGGACGACCGTTGCACGGACACCCCGCTGGCCGAGGCGGGCATTCTCGGGGCGGCCGTGGGCATGGCGATGTACGGGCTGCGGCCCGTGGTGGAGATGCAGTTCGACGCCTTCGCCTATCCGGCGTTCGAGCAGCTCATCAGCCATGTCGCGAAGATGCGGAACCGGACGGCCGGCGCCATGCCGCTGCCGATAACGGTCCGGGTGCCGTACGGCGGCGGGATCGGCGGGGTCGAGCACCACAGCGACTCCTCGGAGGCGTACTACATGGCGACGCCCGGTCTCCATGTCGTCACGCCCGCCACGGTCGAGGACGCGTACGGGCTGCTGAGGGCTTCGATCGCCTCGGACGATCCGGTGGTGTTCCTGGAGCCGAAGCGGCTCTACTGGTCGAAGGCGGACTGGTCGCCGGAGGCGCCGGTGGCGGTGGAGCCGATCGGCCGGGCCGTGGTCCGTCGGCCGGGCCGCAGCGCGACGCTGATCACGTACGGGCCGTCGCTGCCCGTCTGCATGGAGGCGGCGGAAGCGGCCGTCGAGGAGGGCTGGGACCTGGAGGTCGTGGACCTGCGCTCGCTGGTGCCGTTCGACGACGAGACCGTCGCCGCTTCGGTCCGGCGTACGGGGCGTGCGGTCGTCGTCCACGAGTCCTCCGGATTCGGCGGTCCGGGCGGTGAGATCGCGGCCCGGGTGACCGAGCGCTGCTTCCACCACCTGGAGGCGCCGGTGCTGCGGGTCGCCGGGTTCGACATTCCGTATCCGCCGCCGATGCAGGAGAAGCACCATCTCCCGGGCGTGGACCGGGTACTGGACGCGGTCGCCCGCTTGCAGTGGGAGGCGGAGAGCTGATGCCCCAGGTACTCGAATTCAAGCTGCCGGACCTCGGCGAGGGGCTCACCGAGGCGGAGATCGTGCGCTGGCTGGTGGAGGTCGGCGATGTCGTCGCCATCGACCAGCCGGTCGTCGAGGTCGAGACGGCCAAGGCGATGGTGGAGGTGCCGTGTCCGTACGGGGGCGTGGTGACCGCGCGGTTCGGCGAGGAGGGCTCGGAACTGCCGGTCGGGGCACCTCTGCTGACAGTGGCGGTCTCGGTGGGGGCGGATGAGGAGGGAGCGGGGTCCGGTTCGGGCTCGGGGGATGGTTCCGGGGCCGGTTCCGGTTCGGGCTCGGGGATTGGTTCCGGGGCCGAGGCGGAGTCGTCCGGCAATGTGCTGGTCGGGTACGGGACGGGTGCACCGGTGGCGCGCCGTCGTCGGGTCCGTCCCGCTGCCGTGGCTGCGGCTGTTCCGGCTGCGGCTGTTCCGACGCGGGTGCCGGTGGCTCCGGTGTCGGCTCCCGATCCCGGGCCGGGTCCGGTGCCGGGTCCGGTGGCGGTGGTCTCCCCGCTGGTACGGAAGCTGGCGCGGCAGAATGATCTTGACTTGCGGCAGCTGGTGGGATCCGGTCCGGACGGGCTGATCCTGCGGGCCGACGTCGAATCCGCGATCAGGGCGCTGGCGGAGGGGACGGCGGCTCCCCGGCCGGCCTCGGTGCCGACGCCGGAGGTGGTGATGGAGTCGGTTTCCGGTGCAGTGGCGGGCCCAGCCGCACAGCGGGTTCCGTTGCGCGGTGTACGGGGCGCGGTCGCCGACAAATTGTCGCGCAGCCGGCGGGAGATCCCCGACGCCACGTGCTGGGTCGATGCCGACGCCACCGAGCTGATGGCGGCCCGAGCCGCGATGAACAGCGCCGCCGGTCCGGCTGCCGGGCCCAAGGTGTCGGTGCTGGCGCTGCTGGCGCGGATCTGCACCGCGGCGCTGGCCCGGTTCCCCGAGCTCAATTCCACGGTGGACCTGGAAGCGCGGGAGATCGTGCGCCTGCCGGAGGTCCATCTCGGGTTCGCTGCTCAGACCGAGCGGGGCCTGGTCGTTCCCGTGGTGCGGGATGCGCAGGCCAGGAATGCCGAGTCGATCGGGGCCGAGATCGCCCGGCTGACCGAGGCGGCGCGGGCCGGGCGGCTGACCCCGGCCGAGCTGACCGGCGGCACGTTCACGCTGAACAACTACGGGGTGTTCGGAGTCGACGGGTCGACCCCGATCATCAACCACCCCGAGGCGGCGATGCTGGGCGTCGGCCGGATAGTGCCCAAGCCCTGGGTGCACCAGGGCGAGCTGGCCGTACGACAGGTGGTCCAGCTCTCGCTGACCTTCGACCACCGGGTCTGCGACGGCGGCACGGCGGGCGGCTTCCTGCGCTACATAGCCGACTGCGTGGAACAACCGGCGGTGCTGCTGCGCACGTTGTAGACGAGAACAGCCGCAGGCTTCCGTTTCCTCCCCTCGCTCGGTCCGGCTGATCGGCTCGATCGCCGACCGGGCGGATCGACGGAAGCCTGCGGCACGCATACTCGGATGCATGACCGCGTATGACGCCATCGTTCTTGCCGGAGGGGCCGCCAAGCGGCTCGGCGGCGCCGACAAGCCCGGGATCCGGGTCGGGGGCCGTGCGCTGCTCGACCGGGTGCTCGCGGCCTGCGCAGGCGCGTCGACGACGGTGGTGGTGGGCGGGCGCCGGTCCACCGTGCGGCCGGTGGTCTGGACGCGCGAAGTGCCCTCGGGGGGAGGTCCGTTGGCCGCGCTCGACGCGGGGGTTCGGCGGACCACGACGGAGCGGGTTCTCGTGCTCTCCGCCGACCTGCCGTTCCTCGGAGCGGGGACGGTCGGAGCGCTCCTGGCCGCTGCCGGAGAAGGGCAGCGGGACGGGGCCCTGTGCATTGATGAGGAGGGGCGCGACCAGCCTCTCGTCGCCGTCTACCGCGCCGAGCCACTGCGCCGTGAACTCGCTCTGCTCGCCACCGAGCACGGCAGTCTGTCCGGGCTTCCCCTGCGTCTGCTGACGCCTGAGCTCGACCTTGCCCGGGTGGAGGCCGATCCCCTCGCCTCCTTCGACTGCGACACCTGGGAGGACATCGCATCGGCTCGGGCCCGCATCAGAGAGCATGGGACCGTGCTGGACGAATGGATCACCGCAGTCAAGAACGAACTCGGCATCGAACTGGACGTCGACACCGACGTCCTGCTCGATCTCGCCCGTGACGCCGCCCACGGCGTCGCCCGGCCCGCCGCACCGCTGACGACCTTCCTCGTCGGGTACGCGGCGGCCATGGCGAGCAGCGAAGCTGACGGCGACGGCGCCACGGCGGTGGCCGAGGCCGCCCGGAAGGCTGCCGCGCTCGCCCTGCGCTGGGCGGACGAGAACGGGACGCAATGACCACCGGCAGCGGCGGGTCCGACCGGCCTCCGGCCGCGGGCGTTCCGTCGGCGGGCGGCGGGCCCGTGGTGAGCAGCGGACTTGCGGCGCGGGCGGCCGAGGAGGAACGGGCCGTCGAGCAGGCCCTCGCCCTGGTCGGCAGCCGGTCGTCAAGTGAGCCCCGCCCAACGGGTCGGCATCATGCCGCGGATAGGTCCGGCGTCGCGGTTCGCTCCAGTGCCGCGGATAGGCCCGGCGTCGCGGATAGGCCCGGCACCGCGGGTCGTCCGCGGCCGACGGAAACGGAACCCGAACCCGAACCCGGTTCCTCGGTGCAGTCGCGCTGCTCCGCGCCGCCCCGCTCCGCTGACGAAGCCGAGGCAGCGCCCCGTTCGCCGGCCCTGGACCCGAGCACCGACGCTGCCCCCGGGCAGGACCGTAACCGGCACGGCCGGAAGCACGGGCACGGGCCCACGACCTCCTGGCGGGAGGCGCGTGCGCTGGCCGCCCGGTCCGGGAGGTCCGGGCAGTCCGGGCGGGCCGGGGCGGTCCGAGCCGGCCGGCTTCCCCTTGGCCGGGCGCTCGGACACGTACTCGCCGAGCCGCTCGTCGCGCTCACCGACCTGCCGCCCTTCGACACCTCGGCCATGGACGGCTGGGTCGTCTCCGGGCCGGGTCCCTGGAACGTCCGCAAGACCGCCGGGGCCGATGCCGGATCGAACCGGGATCTGGGCATCCTCGCCGGGCGGAGCGCCCCCGCCACGCTTCCCGACGGGGACGCCGTACGGATCGCCACCGGCGCCCGCATCCCGGCGGATGCCAACGCCGTGATCCGCAGCGAACACGCTCGCGTGGACGAGGCCACGGGGCTGCTCCACGCGAAACATCAGGTGCTCCCCGGACAGGACATCAGGCCCCGTGGCCAGGAATGCCGTGCCGGCGATCAGCTCATGCCCTCCGGAGCGCTGGTGACGCCCGCCGTCCTCGGCCTGGCCGCCGCTGCCGGGTACGACGCGCTCGTCGTGGTGCCCCGGCCTCGCGTCGACGTGCTCGTTCTCGGCGACGAACTACTGACCGGCGGTCTGCCTCACGACGGGCTGATCCGTGACGCGCTCGGCCCGATGATCGGCCCTTGGCTGCGTGCGCTGGGTGCTGAGGTCTCGGCCCCGCAGCGGCTCGGCGACGACGCGGCCGCCCTGCGGCGCGCCCTCACCACGTCCGACGCGGATCTGGTCATCACCACTGGCGGTACGGCCGCGGGCCCCGTCGACCACGTCCACCCGGTCCTTGCCGATATCGGGGCCGAGCTGCTGGTCGACGGGGTCGCCGTCCGCCCCGGCCACCCGATGCTGCTGGCCCGCCTCAAGAAGGGCGAGGAACTCAAGAAGAACGACGGTCCGTATCTCGTTGGGTTGCCGGGCAATCCCCTGGCAGCCGTCTCCGGGCTTCTCACCCTCGCCGAGCCCCTCCTTCGCGGGCTGGCGGGACGGGAGGCGGAGGCGCCGTACCGGGTCGTCGTGCGTGACGAGGTGCAGGGGCACCCGCATGACACCCGCCTGGTGCCCGTCGTGCACCGAGCGGGCAGCGCCGCCGACGGGCGGTCGGGCGGCGGGTACGACAGCGGCGGCGCGGGAACCGGGAGCGGTGCCGAGTACGTCGTACCGCTGCACTACAACGGTCCGGCGATGCTTCGTGGGATCGCTGCCGCCGACGGGCTGGCCGTCGTACCGCCGGGCGGGGTACGGTCCGGCACCGAGGTGGAGATCCTCGATCTACCGTGGGCCTCGGCGATGCCGTGGACGGAAGGGTGTTTCACGTGAAACTTCCCGGCCACGATGCGATGGCCAGGCGCGCTGACGAGCATGCCGTACCCACACGGGTGCTGTTGCCACGCAGGGTTGTCGACGGACCGGCGAGGCAGGTTGCCAAGCGGCTGATGATGGCGCTGCTGGTGCTTGCCACAACGGTGCTGATCGTCTGGCTGGACCGCGGCGGATATCACGACGCAGCTGACGACAAGGTCGATCTGCTGGACGCGGTGTACTACGCGACGGTCACCCTCTCCACCACCGGCTACGGCGACATCACCCCGTACGGGGACGGCGCCCGGCTCACCAATGTGGTGCTCGTGACGCCACTGCGGGTGCTCTTCCTGATCATCCTGGTCGGCACCACTCTTGAGGTCCTCACGGAGCGGACCCGGGAGGATTTCCGGCTGAAGCGTTGGAGAACCAACTTGCGTGATCACACCGTTGTCGTCGGCTTCGGGACGAAGGGCCGTTCGGCCATCCAGACCCTGTGTGCCACCGGCCTGAAGAAGGAACAGATCGTCATCGTCGACCCGGCGACCAAGGTGATCGAGATCGCCAACGCCGAAGGGTTCGTCGGGGTGGTCGGCGACGCGACGCGCAGCGAGGTGCTGTTGCGGGCCGAGCTCCAGAAGGCGCGTCAGATCATCATCGCCACCCAGCGCGACGACACGGCGGTGCTGGTGGCGCTGACGGCCCGGCAGCTCAACCGTGGCGCGAAGATCGTCGCGGCGGTGCGCGAGGAGGAGAACGCCCCGTTGCTCCGGCAGTCCGGTGCCGACGCGGTGATCACCAGTGCCAGTGCGGCGGGCCGGCTGCTGGGCCTCTCCGTCCTCAGCCCCAGCGCGGGCACGGTGATGGAGGATCTGATCCAGCAGGGCAGCGGACTCGATCTCGTCGAACGGCCGGTGATAAAGGCCGAGGTGGGCAAGAGCGTCCGGGAGACCGAGGACCTCGTGGTCAGCGTGTTGCGGGGGCATCGGCTGCTGGGTTACGACGATCCGGCGGCCAGCCCTTTGCAGTTGACCGACCGGCTGATCACCATCGTGCGTGCCTCGAACGAGTCGCCGTCGGACGGCACGCCCACCGGACTGCCGCGCCCACGCGACTGACCGGTCCGGCCCTTTGCGTGCGGCTGGTTTCGCCACCTGCGTACGGCAGGCGGCCCCCTGCGTGCGGCTGGTTTCGCCCCCTGCGTACGGCAGGCTTCGCTCCCGTCTGCGGATGACCGGACCGGCCCCGTGCGGCGTCCTTCGTGGTCCTTCATCTGCGACGGAGTAGCCTCGCCGCCATGTATGCGATCACGATCCCTGAACCGGGCGGCCCCGAGGCACTCGTCTGGGCCGAGGTGCCCGATCCGGTTGCCGGCGAGGGCGAGGTCCTCGTCGATGTCGTGTCCAGCGCGGTCAATCGCGCCGATGTGTTGCAGCGGCAGGGGTTCTACAACCCGCCGCCCGGTGCGTCCCCGTATCCCGGCCTGGAGTGTTCGGGCCGCATCTCGGCGATCGGGCCCGGCGTGACGGGCTGGTCGGTCGGCGACGAGGTGTGTGCGCTGCTCTCGGGCGGCGGATACGCGGAGAAGGTCGCGGTGCCCGCCGGGCAGCTGCTGCCCGTGCCGGACGGCGTCGAACCGGCTCTGGCCGCGGCGCTGCCCGAGGTGACGGCCACGGTCTGGTCCAACGTCTTCATGGTGGCCCATCTGCGCCCCGGCGAGACCCTGTTGGTGCACGGCGGCTCCAGCGGCATCGGCACGATGGCGATCCAGCTCGCCAAGGCCGTGGGCGCGCGGGTCGCGGTCACCGCCGGGGGACCGGAGAAGCTGGCGCGCTGCGCGGAGCTCGGGGCCGACATCCTGATCGACTACCGGGAGCAGGACTTCGTGGAGGAGCTGCACAAGGCGACCGACGGGGCCGGTGCGGACGTCATCCTCGACATCGTCGGTGCGAAGTACCTGGACCGGAACGTGCAGGCGCTCGCCGTCAACGGCAGGCTGGCCATCATCGGCCTCCAGGGCGGTATCAAGGGCGAGCTGAATCTCGGCGCCCTGCTGAACAAGCGGGCCGCCGTCACCGCGACCTCGCTGCGCGGCCGCCCGCTCGCGGAGAAGGCTGCCATTGTCGCCGCCGTGCGTGAGCACGTCTGGCCGCTGATCGCGGACGGGGTCGTACGGCCGGTCGTGGACCGCATCGTGCCGATGCCGGACGCCGCCGAGGCCCACCGGGTGCTGGAGTCCAGCGCGCACATCGGGAAGGTACTGCTGCAGGCCCCGACGGCCTGAAACCGGCCCGGCGCACAGGTCGTGGACCATGTGCGCCGGGCCTCGGTGTCGCCCGCTGCCGGGGGACATATCAGGGATCAGCGATCAGGGATCAGCGATCAGGGATCGGGGATCGGGGATCAGGGATCAGCGATCAGGGATCGGGGATCGGGGATCAGCGATCAGGGATCAGGGGTCAGGGGTCAGGGGTCAGGGGTCAGGGATATCGGAGGTGCAGGGGCCGAGGGCTACAGGTACGGGCCCGAGCGGATCGCCCCGTGCGGGTCCCCGCTGCCGTCCTCGTCCTCGTGCGCGCTGCCCGGCGGAAGTGCGCGGCGCATCTGCTCCAACTGGGCCCGAGCCGCCATCTGCTGAGCGAACAGAGCCGTCTGGATGCCGTGGAACAGGCCCTCCAGCCAGCCCACCAACTGTGCCTGGGCAATTCGGAGTTCCGCCTCGGAGGGCACCGACTCCTCGGTGAACGGCAGGGAGAGCCGCTCCAGCTCCTCCACCAGTTCCGGCGCGAGGCCGTCCTCCAGCTCCTTCACGGAGCTGGCGTGGATCTCCTTGAGCCTGACCCGGCTCGCCTCGTCGAGAGGAGCCGCCCTGACCTCCTCCAGGAGCTGCTTGATCATGCTTCCGATGCGCATGACTTTCGCGGGCTGCTCGACCATCTCCGTCACCGGGACCTCACGCGACTCGTCGTCAGTGCCACCGCCGCCGATCGCCATGCCGTCCTGCCCCACCACGAGGACTTGGGGGTGCTCCTGCGACCGTTCATTCCTCGGCATCTCCATGGCGCCATTGTCTCGCACACCTGCCGTACGACACTGTGGTGCCCCCGTAAACGGTTGATCCACCGTCCACGGGGGCACCGAGTCAGCCGGTCAGCCCACCAGCCGCGCCATCGGCCGCACCACCGGCCACGCCACCACCGCGGCCTCCGGCATCACCCGGCCCTCCGTGCCAGGGCGAGGCGGGAGCGGGTGAGCGCCGAGGCGAGCAGGCCGGCCAGCAGCGGCACGCCCACGACGAGCAGGCCGAGGGTGGCCCAGGGCAGCACGATCGGCGTGTACGCCGACTCCGTGGGCTGCATCCGCATCGTTTGCAGCGCCTGGCGCAGATCGACCATCCGCAGGGCCACCGCCGGCACCAGTCCGGCCAGCGTGCCGAGCACCACACCCGTGAGCGCCACCACCACGCACTGGAAGCCGGACAGTTTCCGCCGCACGCCCGGGGGCGCGCCGACCGCGCTGAGCGTGTTGAGATCGGCTTCGGCGTCCGCCTTGGCGAGGCCCGTCGTGATCGCGGCGGCGCCCAGTGTCACCATTCCGGCGAACAGGGTCAGGATCAGCAGCATGGAGTTGTCGATCCCGCCGGGGCCGGACTCGGACTGCGTCCAGATGCCACCGCCGGACTGCTCGATCGCGCCGTAGGTCCGCTGCTCCTCGGCGTCCGTGGGCGGGTGGGCGACCGCGTACACGCTTCCGCTCACCTGGGTGCGCAGGCCGATCCGTTCCGCGGTCTGGCGCGGCAGGATCATGTTGATCCCGGGGGTGGCGGCGTACTTCTCGGGTGCCACGTACACCTTCAGTTTGTCCGTGGTGGTCCGCGCCTTGCCCGGGTGCAGCTTCCGGCCCTGCTTGTCCTTGTCGCTGTAGGCGTGGACGGCCTTGATGGTGACTTCGCCGTTCTTCGCGAACACCGGGTTGAGCAGTACCGGTGTGCCCGCCGCCAGTGCCTTGGCGGCGGCGGGGTCGTCGAGCTTCACATAGGTGCTGAGCATGGCTTCGTCCGCCACGACGATGCCGTGCTCACCGGCGTTGAAGACGCCCGACGTCATGATGCCGACGAGACAGGCGGGGGAACGCATCAGCTTCTTGTGCTCGTCGGCGGTGAGCCGCGCGGCGAGCTCCTTGGCACCCTTGCCGGTGAGCGGGCAGGAGGAGGCCTTGCCGGCGGGCTTGACCAGCTCAACCGAGCCGCAGGCGTTCTCCGCATCGCCGTAGACATTGCAGTCGCTGCCCGCCCACACGTGCCGGAAGTCGGCGTGCCCGCCGGTGACGGCCATGTTCCGTTCGACGGCGGCCCGTGCCTGCGGGAGCCGGGCGACAGTCTTGTCGTCGAAGGCGGAGATGACGACGGTGCCCTCGTTCAGCGAGGGAACGTAGTTGTACTTCGCCTCGGCCATGGTGCTGGACATGTACGTGGCGATGGCGACCGAACCGGCGACGGCCGCCATCACGGCCGCGACCGCGGGAGCGGTACGGCCGCGGTTGCGGGCCGCGTCGCGCAGCGCCAGCCGGGGCGAGAGCGGCAGCCTGCTGCCGAGCCGTCCGAGGAAGCCGACGATCACCGGGATGCAGGCGAGCAGCCCGAGCTCGGCGGTCACCGAGCCGCCGGCGACCAGCGTCGAGTTCCCGTCGGTGCCGCCGTAGACGGCGACGGCGCATCCGACGGCCAGTACGCAGGCGCCCAGAACGGGCAGCACCCGGGAGGAGCGGCGGACGCCGCGGCGTCCGGTGAGCGACTCCAGCACGGACTGCCGGCTCGCCACGATCGCCGGGGCGAACGCCGCCAGCAGACCCGTGATCAGACCGATCACCGCGATGACCAGCAGCTCCATCGGATTGAGGGAGATCGAGACGAAGCGGTTCCCGGCCCACTCCTCGATCATGGGGCGGAACACCGCGGTGGCTGCCAGCCCGACCCCCACACCGGCCGCGGCCCCGACGCCGCCGAGCACCAGGCCGCCGCCGAGCACCACGGCCCGGACATGACGCCGGTCCCCGCCGCAGGTGCCGAGAAGGCCGAGCTGGCGGCGGGAGCGGCGCGCACCGACGGCGAAGGCCGGTCCGGCGAGCAGCACGATCTCCAGGACCGCCATGGCGACCACGGTGACCAGCGCCGCGCTCACCTCGGAGCTCTCCGGGTACGCCTCGACACCCTTCCTGGCCAGCGGAACCTCGGAGTCCGGCGGCGGGTCCAGGACGACCTGACGGGACTTGACGAGGACGCCCGACTTATTGGCCGCCATGACGTCAGGCCAAGTCACCCCCACCCCTTCGGGGCCCTTGACCAGCCACGTCTTGGAGCCGACGTTCGGCGGCAGCACCTTCTTGTCATGGTCGGCCCTGGCCTGCCACGGGGCGATGACCGCTCCCGGATCGGCGTACAGCGCCTCGGCATTCAGCTGGTCCGGCTGCTCGACCACGCCGGTGATCGTGTACTTCTTGCCGAAGTTGCGCACGGTGGTGGTCGAACCGACGTGCAGGCCGGTCGACTTCAGGAACGGCTCGGTGGCCGCCACCTGGTCCTTGCCGTGCGGGAACGCACCGCGTACGAGGTCGATCTTGCCGCGGGCCAGCTGGTCCGAGGTCCGGAACTCGTAGATCTCGGTGGTGGCGATGCCATAACCGGTGGTGATGCCGGCCGGGACGGACTGGATGCTGATCGCCCGTGAGCCCTTGGGGAACGTGGTGGTGACGTCGATCGACGGGCCGTCCTCGTCCACCAGCGCTTTCTCGTCGACCTGCTCGTACCTCTCCGCGTCGGGCAGCTGCAGGATGGGGCCGATGCCCTCGTCGCTGAAGAGCGCGTCGGCGGAGCCCATCGAGGCCGTCAGCTGCTCGGCCGTGGTCGGTGTCACGCTGCGGTACGTCACGTCGAGGGCGGTGACGCCGAGGACGGGTACGGCGATCATCGCGACCACCAGTGCGCTGCGGCCCTTGGACCGCACCGCGTCGCGCCGGGCTATCCGCAGGGCGGCGCGCCAGCCGGTGAAGACGCTCACTTGGCGGCCTCGGAGGCGAGGAGCGAGTCGGCGTCGGCGGTGAGTGTCTGGTCGACGACCGAACCGTCCCGGAGGAACACGACCCGGTCCGCCCAGGCCGCGTACCGCGGCTCGTGCGTCACCATCACGCCGGCCGCGCCCTGGTCGCAGCGGTTGCGCAGCAGCGCGAGGACCTGCTCGCCGGTCTCGGAGTCGAGCGCCCCGGTCGGCTCGTCGGCGAGCACCAGGCGCCGGTCCCCCACCAGCGCACGGGCGATCGCGACCCGCTGCTGCTGGCCGCCGGACATCTCGTCCGGGAACCGGTCGGCGATCTCCAGCAGCTTCATCTCCTCCAGCGCCGCACGGGCCTCCTTGCGGGCCTTGCGGACGGAGACGCCGTCGAGCTCGCGCGGCAGGGCGATGTTCTCGGCGGCGGTGAGCGCGGGGATCAGGTTGTAGTCCTGGAAGACGTAGCCGACGCTGCGGCGGCGCAGGGCGGCGATGCCCTTGCGGCCGAGCCCGGCGATGTCCTGGCCTTCGATGACGACCTGGCCGCTGGTCGCGGTGTCGAGACCGCCCGCGATGGTCAGCAGGGTCGACTTGCCGGAGCCGGACGGCCCCATCACGGCGACGAGTTCACCGGCGTACACGGAGAGGTCGATGCCGCGCAGGGCGTGCACCTCGGCGACGCCGGAGCCGTGGGTGCGGGTGAGCGCCCGGAGTTCGAGCACCGGAGCGCCGGAAGGTATCGGTGCGTCGGCCGGTACCGGTGTGCCGGCCGGTGGCGTGGATCGGGGCGGGACGTGCGAGGACATGGTGAGTGGTTCCCCCCTCGGAACGGGTGTGGGTGACGAGGTCCCGCGGTTCGCGGTCCGGTCTGCGGGCCGTGGTCTGCAGCTCGCGGTTCGTGGTGTGCGGCGTGCGGTGTGCGTTTCGTGGTGCGCGGTTCGTGGTGTGCGTCAGCGTCGGCTGCGCGGGAGGGCGGCACAGGGCGCGGTGCGGCCGGTCGTACGGATCTCCGGGTCCGGCTCCGTGGCGGCGGCCTCGGCGAGGCGGACGAGCCGGGTCTCGCAGTGGTCCAGCCAGCGCGCCTCGGCCTCCGCCTGGAAGATCAGCTGTTCCAGTACGAGCAGCCAGGCGACCTCGTCGCGGTTGGCCGGGACGTCGCTGAGCGACTGCGCCTTGAGGCGGGTGTAGTCCTGCATCGCCTTCAGGGTGTGGTGGCGCTGGGACTGGATGACGGCGCGGATGTCGACCCCGGGCGCGCCGACCGCCATGGCGAGCTTGATGGCCAGCTCGTCGCGGGGCGGGTTGTTGCGGTCGACGGGCGTCTCGAACCAGTTCCGCAGCTCGGTGCGTCCGTCGTCGGTGATCGCGTAGAGGGCATGGCCCTGGTCGTCCTCGTCGTCCTGGACGACCAGGCCGTCGCGCTCCAGTCGGCTGAGCGTCGTGTACACCTGGCCGACATTGAGCGGCCAGGTGGAGCCGGTGCGCGACTCGAATTCGGTACGGAGCTGGGAGCCGTATCGGGGCCCCCGTTCCAGTAGGGCCAGCAGCCCGTGGCGGATCGACATACCCAGTATGTATACCGAGTATGTTGCGCGATGCAAATCCCTCCCGGGGCTGCCCGGGGCTGCTCGGGGCTGCTCGGGGGCTGGGCAGGCTCCAGGGCCTGTACAGCGGATCAGGGTCGGTCGGTCCCTAGTCCGTACGGCGCATGCGGTACGCCAGGAAGCCCAGCCCCAACCCGACCAGCGCGATTCCCGCGCCCAGCGACAGCTGCTTCACCTGCCGCACGGCCGGCGAGTCCAGGGCCTGCCGCGAGAGCTGGTCGGCCCCGGCGGACGTACTCACCCCGGGCGTCGGTGTCGGCCCCGGAGCGGTGGCCGCCGGAGGCGCGTAGGGGTTCTGGAGCGGACCGTCCGGGTGCGCGAACTCCCACGGCGAGAGCTGCCGCCCGGGCCGCAGCCGCCCTTCCCCGGCCTCACGTCCGGCCAGCGGCGACTGCGCATCGTCGGCCGGCGGCTCCCCGTCGGAGGAGGCGGAGGCGGAGCCGGAGCTGGAACCCGAGCCAGGATCGGAGTTGGGGCCCGAGCCGGGATCGGAGTTGGGGCCCGAGCCGGGATCGGAGCTGGAGCCGGAGGCGGGATCGGAATCGGAATCGGAACCGGAGGCGGAGTCGTCGGTCGACGAGGGCGAGGCGGACGGAGTGGCCGTCGCGGAGCCGGCGGGGGAGCCGGAAGCCGGGGCGGGCGACGGCGGAGGGCCCGGAGGTGCGGGGGCGGCCGGCCCGCCGTCCGGGTGAACGGCCGTCGGTGCGGGCGCGGGGCCGGCCGGTTCCTCGGCCGACGGACCGGTACCGGGGACGCCGGAAGGCCGGGCGGGGGTTCCGGCCGAGGCGTGCGCGGGCGGCGGCGCCGGGGAGCTGCGCGGCCCCGTCGGCCGGCCGGATGAACCCTGGCCCGTCGGCGCCTCTCCCGCCGCGGCCCCCAGCGCCGCACCCGCCGTCAGGACGAGGCAGGCCACGCACCTCGTGGGCCGTGAGGGGAGAAGTCCTGAAGCCATGGGCTCAGCGTCACATGTGACGGTATGTCCGGCATCTCGGTTATGAGGTGCCCAGCGCGCGGTACCCGGCGCGCGGCGCGCGGCACCCTGGCAAGCGGCTGCACGAGCCCCCTCGGGCCCGGAGCGGTCAGGATCAGGCCGGGTCGCCCGTCGCGACGCGCAGCTCGAAGTGGGCGCCGGTCTTCGGCACGGCGGTGCCCGTCGTGGGGAACTGGTCGATGACCTGGTCCTCCGCGTAGGTGTTCCCCGGCACCTTGATCACCTTGATGGTCCAGCCGGCCTCGTCCGCGCACGTCCTCGCGGAGAGGATGTCCTTGTACAGGAAGTTGGGGGCGTCGACCTTGTTCGGGTCGTCGCTGTCCTCCATCGCGTCCGTGCACTTCTCGGTGTCCATCGTCCGGTTCCGCTCCGGATCCTTGTGCTCGCTCGCGGCCGGCGACTCGTTCGCGGTCGTGCCGCCCTTGTCGTCGTCCTTCAGGGCGAGGACCGTGATCAGCCCGCCTATCGCGATCAGGGCGACCACGATCGAGCCCACGATCACCGGCATGTTCCGCTTGGAGCCGCTCCCGCCCGAGCCGGAGTGCGACTGCGTCTGTGTCTGCGGTGAGGTCGAGTACGGCGGCGGGGTCTGCTGCGGCACCGGGGCCTGGCTCTGGTACGGCTGGGCCGACTGCGGGTAGCCGTACGACGGTGCCGGCGTGGGGGCCGGGGTCGCCGGACCGTACGGGCCCGACTGGTACGGACCCGACTGGTACGGGCCCGGCTGGTACGGGGTCTGGACGCTCTGGGGCGTCGCGCCGGACTGGTCGACCGGCGGGAAGACCGCCGAGCCGACGCCCGAGCCGCTGTTCGCCGGGGCGCCGCCGCCCGCGACGATCACCGGCGCGCCCGTGGGGCCGCTCGCGGCCAGCACCCGGGCGATCTCGTCCTGCATCGCCGCCGCGCTCGGGAAGCGCTCGTTCGGGTTCTTCTTCAGCGCGCGGGCGACCAGCGCGTCCATCGCCGGGGTGACCGCGCGGTTGATCGTGGAGGGCGCGACCGGCTCCTCCTGCACGTGCGCGTACGCGATGGCCAGCGGGGAGTCCGCGTCGAACGGGATCCGCCCGGTCAGCAGCTGGAACAGCATGATGCCGACCGAGTACAGGTCGGAGCGGGCGTCCACGCCGCGGCCGAGGGCCTGCTCGGGGGAGAGGTACTGCGGGGTGCCGACGACCATGCCGGTCTGCGTCATCGACGTGACGCCCGACTGCATGGCGCGGGCGATTCCGAAGTCCATGACCTTCACGATGCCGCGCTTGGTCACCATCACGTTGCCGGGCTTGATGTCGCGGTGGACCAGGCCCATCTCGTGGCTGGTGTCCAGCGCGGCCAGCACGTCGGCCGTCACCTTCAGCGCCCGGTCGGCCGGCATCGCGCCGTGGCTCTGGATGTCCGCCTGGAGCACGGAGCCGAGCGGCTGCCCCTCCACGTACTCCATGACGATGTACGGCATCAGCGCGCCGCCGAGCTCGTCCTCACCGGTGTCGAAGACCGAGACGATGTTGGTGTGCTGCAGTTTGGCGACGGCCTGCGCCTCGCGCCGGAACCGCTCGCGGAAGGACTGCTCGCGGCCCAGCTCCGTGTGGAGTGTCTTGATCGCGACCTGGCGGTCCAGGGCGGTGTCGTACGCCAGGTATACGGACGCCATCCCGCCTTCGCCGAGCAGGTCGCGAAGCTGGTACCGGCCGCCGGCGACCGAACCGCCCGCATAGCGACCCTGAGCGCCGTGTGCGCCGTCCTGGCTCATGACTTGCTCCCCCTCGGCGCGCGACTCACGCGATCATCCATTACGCGCCAAGTCTGCCCGAGGGGTACGACACGTCAAGCCGGGTGCCCGTTCCGTGACCCTACGCACAAGAAGCGTCTCGGAAGCGTTACAGGAACCGCATGAAATTTGCGTGGACGGCACGCCGGGCGGTTGGATAACCGGTCCCTCTCGGAAACGGTGTGTCCGGAAGAGGCTGTAGCGTGACGTGGCAATGCAGCTAGACACCGTGAGAACCCGCGGACGCGCGGACAGATACGACGGCGAGGACTGATGGCACCCGATTCCGAAGCAAACGGCGGCGGAGTATCGGATGGCACCGACGCCTGGGGCATTGACGGTGTCGTCGGTGACGGACGTTACCGGATGACCCACCGCCTCGGCCGGGGCGGTATGGCGGAGGTCTTCGCGGCCGAGGACGTGAGGCTCGGACGGACGGTCGCGGTGAAGCTGCTGCGCTCCGATCTCGCCGAGGACCCGGTCTCCAAGGCCCGGTTCACGCGCGAAGCGCAGTCGGTCGCCGGGCTCAACCACCACGCGATCGTCGCCGTGTACGACTCCGGCGAGGACGTCGTGGGCGGGGCGACCGTCCCCTACATCGTGATGGAGCTGGTCGAGGGGCGGACCATCCGCGACCTGCTGATCAGCGCCGAGGCGCCGCCGCCCGAGCAGGCCCTGATCATCGTCTCGGGCGTACTGGAAGCGCTCGCGTACTCGCACCAGCACGGCATCGTGCACCGTGACATCAAGCCGGCCAACGTGATCATCACCAACTCCGGCGCGGTCAAGGTGATGGACTTCGGCATCGCCCGTGCGCTGCACGGCGCGCAGTCGACGATGACGCAGACCGGCATGGTCATGGGCACGCCGCAGTACCTCTCCCCGGAGCAGGCGCTCGGCAAGGCCGTCGACCACCGCTCCGACCTCTACGCCACCGGCTGCCTGCTGTACGAACTCCTGGCCATGCGGCCCCCGTTCACGGGCGAGACGCCGCTGTCCGTCGTGTACCAGCACGTCCAGGACATCCCGGTCCCGCCGTCCGAGGTCCTGGGCTCGGTGCCGCCGGAGCTGGACGGACTGGTCATGCGTTCCCTGGCGAAGGACCCGGACGACCGGTTCCAGAGCGCCGAGGAGATGCGCGGCCTGGTCCAGTACAGCCTCCAGATGCTTCAGGTGCAGGGCGGCCACACGGGTACGTGGAACACCGGCCCGGTCGCGATGCACGAGGGCGGGCACACCCCGGCCATGGGCATGGCCGGGGGCACGATGGCGATGGGCCACCCGCCGCACGGGGACACCTCGCAGGGGCCGATCCTGCCGCCGATGAACCCCGACGACGGCGGTTACGACGGCGGGCACAACGGCGGTGGCGGCGGCCGCGGCAAGCTGTGGCTGTTCGTCGTGCTCGCGCTGATCGCGATCGGGGCGGGTGTCGCCATCGCGGTCAACGCCGCGCAGGACACCGGCTCGAAGCACAAGAAGCAGCCCGACAAGGTCTCCAGTTCGCCGTCCCCGGAGAAGAGTTCGTCCGGGCCGACCGACGAGGAGAGCGACCAGACCCAGGTGCCGGAGAATTCCACCGGCAACCAGCACGACACGCCTCCGCCGCGGACCTACTCCCCGTCGACCACCCCGACCCAGCCCTCCGAACCGCCGACGACCCAACCGACCACCCCGACGACCGGAGGCACGGCCGACGGTGGTACGGGAGCGGCGGACGGCGGTAGCGGTGCGGCCGACGGTGGTACGGGAGCGGCAGACGGTGGTAGCGGTGCGGCCGACGGTGGTACGGGAGCGACGGACGGTAGTAGCGGTGCGGCCGACGGTGGCACCGGTGCGGCCGACAGCGGCGCCGCCACCGGTACGTCCGCGTCGACAGGTACGGGCACTACCCAGTGACCACCACCCCGTGAACACCCGCTGACCCGGCCGTTCACGGGGGGAATCAGCCCGTGAACGCCTCGCGCACCGTCTCGTACTCGCGCGTCCACCAGACCGCCAGGGCCGACACCGCAGGGAACTGCGGGTCGGCCCTCCGGTCGTCCAGGCAGTACCGCCAGCGCAGTATCCAGAAGTCGTTGAGCCGCTCCCACCACACCCGGTGCACCGCGGCGGCCAGTTCCGCCGCCCCCGCCCCGGCCGCCCGCCGGTAGGCCCGCGCGTACGCCTGTACCTTCTTCAGCTCCAGCTCCCCGGCAGGCCGTACGAAGAAGATCGCCGCGGCCCGTACCGCCTCCTCCGCCCTCGGCTGGACCCCCAGCCGGTCCCAGTCGAGGATCGCGACCGGGTCCGCGCCCCGGTACAGGACGTTCAGCGGGTGGAAATCGCCGTGCACCCAGCCGGTGGCCGGGGCGCCGGGCGTCGGGGGCCTGCGGTCGGCGTGACGTTCCAGCAGGGTGCGCCGCTCCAGCAGGCGGTGCTCGGCCAGCTCGTCGAAGCAGTCCCGCCGGTGGCGTCCGCGCGCGGCCGTCAGCAGGTCGTCGATGAGCGCGAAGGTGTCGCCGGGATCGGCGCTCCGGTACCCGCAGGACCGGTGCGCGAGCCCGGTGCCCGAGCCCATGGCCTGTTCGGGCACGGTGCCCGAGCCCATGACCTGTTCGAGCCCGGTGTGCACCGCCCCGAGCAGCGCCCCGAGCCGTTCCGACTGCGCGGTGGTGAGCTGGTCGCCCGCCCGGTGCAGCCCGTCCACCCAGGGGTGCAGGGCGTAGCACCGTCCGCCGATCTCCGTGACCGTTTCACCCTCGGTGTCCTGCACGGGCGGGGCGACGGGCACGCCCAGCGACTGGAGCCGCTGGGTGGCGCGGTGCTGGCGGACGATCGTGGCGCGGTCGCCGGTGGAGTCGTCGAGGTGGTGCTTGAGGAAGTAGGAGCCGCGGGTGGTGGAGACGCGGTAGCCGTGGTTGAGCAGGCCCTTGGTGATGGGCTTGCAGCTCAGGGGTTCACCGGCGTCCGGGTAGCGGCGCAGCACCTCGTTCACCGGAGGCACCGGTGGCCGCCGTGGCACGGACGGGAAGAGAGCCCGGTCCACCGGGGACATGGGCGCAGGAGGTGCGGACGGGAACCGGACCTCGCCGTCCGACGGAGCGGACGGAAGGGTGACAAATGAGCGCAGCACTCACCAAATGTTAGATCACGCTGTGTTGCCGATCGGCTGACTTGCGTCGAAGTCCAGAGTGTGCACAGAGGCGAAGTGCGGTTCGAGCCTGAGGTACGCAGGGGCGAAGGGCTCGCCGTTCACCAGGGCGGGACCGTCGCCGAACAGCTCGCGCTGGCCGGGCGTCGGGTGCACGATCTCGGCGGTGCCGGTGAACTGCACGGCCCACAGGTCGCCCCCACCTCCGCTTCCCGGAACGCCACCGCCTCCCGGGCAAGCGGCGCCGAAGTTGTCCGCGCCGTACGCCACGACCGTGCCGTCGCACGCGTTGTGGTACCCGAAGCCGCTGTGCATCCGCAGGACCACGCGACCCTCGATCACGACGTGGCGGGCCACCGACAGAAAGGGAAGGGCCCGCATGCTCGTCGCCAGCCGGCCGTACCGGACGCGGCCGAGCAGTTCGATCGCCTGGAGTTCCTCGAAGGACATGACCTCCACTCTCCGCCACCGCGGAAGCCGCAGAAAGAGGCTGCGGCCCCGGTTGATCAGGGACCAAAGTCCCGAAGATCACCCGCTTCCCGGCACCCCCTGGTGCTCCTCAGCGCTTCTCCGCCTGGATCCTGGCCACGTACGCGGCGGCCTGCGAGCGCCGTTCCATGCCCAGCTTGGAGAGCAGGCTGGAGACATAGTTCTTGATCGTCTTCTCGGCGAGGTGCAGCCGCTCGCCGATCACCCGGTTCGTCAGCCCCTCGCCGATCAGGTCGAGGATCTTGCGTTCCTGTTCGGTGAGGCCGGCGAGCTTGTCCTCGCCCCGGCCCTTCTTGCCGTCGCGCAGCCGCTCCAGCACCCGCGCGGTCGCCACCGGGTCCAGCAGCGACTTCCCGGCGGCCACTTCACGCACCGCGTTCAGCAGTTCGCTGCCCCGGATCGCCTTCAGTACATATCCCGACGCACCCGCCATGATCGCGTCGAACAGTGCCTCGTCGTCGGCGTACGAGGTGAGCATCAGGCACTTGATGTCCGCGTCCTGGGAGCGGACCTCCCGGCAGACCTCCACCCCGCTGCCGTCCGGCAGCCGTACGTCGAGCACCGCCACATCGGGCCGGGTCGCGGGGATGCGGACCAGCGCGTCCGCCGCGGTGCCGGCCTCGCCCACGACCTCGATGTCGTCCTCGGACGAGAGCAATTCGTGGACTCCGCGTCGCACGACTTCATGGTCGTCCAGCAGAAAAACGGTGATTTTTCCTTGTTCGCGCACAAAACGCAGTCTCACACACTCACCCCTTCCCTGCCGCCGAACGGCGGGATAACGTGCCGTTGTTCCGGCGGCCTGCGAGGCTGTTACCAGTGCTGTGACCAGCGAGAGTTCCCGACTTTTTCGATTTACTTGGAAATCCAAGCAAAATCGCAGGTCAGATAGGGTTTCGCAGTTATGCGGCGTACTGGGTAACGTGCTTTCGGCAGGGCGCTCGCCGGGGCACCTGTCACGCCTGTTCCCGGACCGAGCGGCACCCACCCCGTGCACGGGTACGGACACAGGCGAGCCGCACTGGCTTCCCGGCAGACCCCGGGGGCCGGACCGACGGAGGAGCACGCACGTGACCGTGGAGAGCACTGCCGCGCGCAAACCGCGACGCAGCAGCAAGCGGACCAGCGCCGTGAAAACGACCGCGAAGACGTCCGCGAAGACGCCACAGAGTTCCGAGCCCGAGCTCGTACAGCTGCTGACGCCCGAGGGCGAGCGGCTTGAGCACCCGGACTATTCGATCGACCTGACCGCAGAAGAGCTGCGCGGCCTGTACCGGGACATGGTCCTGACCCGCCGCTTCGACGCCGAGGCCACCGCCCTCCAGCGCCAGGGCGAGCTGGGCCTGTGGGCCTCGCTGCTCGGCCAGGAGGCCGCCCAGATCGGCTCCGGCCGGGCCCTGCGCGACGACGACTACGTCTTCCCGACCTACCGGGAGCACGGCGTCGCCTGGTGCCGTGGGGTCGACCCGACCAATCTGCTCGGAATGTTCCGCGGCGTGAACCACGGCGGCTGGGACCCGAACACCAACAACTTCCACCTGTACACGATCGTCATCGGCTCGCAGACCCTGCACGCCACCGGTTACGCCATGGGCGTGGCCAAGGACGGCGCGGACTCGGCCGTGATCGCGTACTTCGGTGACGGCGCCTCCAGCCAGGGGGACGTCGCCGAGTCCTTCACCTTCTCCGCGGTCTACAACGCCCCGGTCGTCTTCTTCTGCCAGAACAACCAGTGGGCGATCTCGGAGCCGACCGAGAAGCAGACCCGTGTCCCGCTCTACCAGCGCGCGCAGGGCTTCGGCTTCCCCGGCGTCCGGGTCGACGGCAACGACGTACTCGCCTGCCTGGCCGTGACCAGGTCGGCGCTGGAGCGGGCCCGCCGGGGTGAAGGGCCCACCCTCGTCGAGGCGTTCACCTACCGGATGGGCGCGCACACCACCTCCGACGACCCGACGAAGTACCGGGCCGACGAGGAGCGGGCCGCCTGGGAGGCCAAGGACCCGATCCTGCGGCTGCGCACGTACCTGGAGAAGGAGGGCGCCGCCGACGAGGCGTTCTTCACCGCGCTGGACGAGGAGAGCGAGGCCCTCGGCAAGCGGGTCCGCGAGGCGGTACGGGCGATGCCCGACCCCGACCCGATCGCGATCTTCGACAACGTCTACGCCGACGGGAACCCCCTCGTCGACGAGGAGCGCGCCCAGTTCGCCGCCTACCAGGCATCGTTCGCAGACACCGCCGAGGAGGGCAAGTAGCCATGGCCATGGAAAAGATGTCCATTGCGAAGGCTCTCAACGAGTCGCTCCGCAAGGCCCTCGACAACGACCCCAAGGTCCTCATCATGGGTGAGGACGTCGGCAAGCTGGGCGGGGTCTTCCGGATCACCGACGGACTCCAGAAGGACTTCGGCGAGGACCGGGTGATCGACACCCCGCTCGCCGAGTCCGGCATCGTCGGCACCGCGATCGGCCTGGCCCTGCGCGGTTACCGGCCCGTCGTGGAGATCCAGTTCGACGGCTTCGTCTTCCCCGCGTACGACCAGATCGTCACCCAGCTCGCCAAGATGCACGCCCGCGCGCTCGGCAAGATCAAGCTGCCGGTCGTCATTCGTATCCCGTACGGCGGCGGCATCGGCGCGGTCGAGCACCACAGCGAGTCGCCCGAGGCCCTGTTCGCGCACGTCGCGGGGTTGAAGGTGGTCTCGCCGTCGAACGCGAGCGACGCCTACTGGATGATGCAGCAGGCCGTCCAGAGCGACGACCCGATCATCTTCTTCGAGCCCAAGCGCCGTTACTGGGACAAGGGCGAGGTCGAGACCGACACCATCCCGGGCCCGCTGCACAAGGCCTCGGTGGCCCGCACCGGTACCGACCTCACGCTCGTCGCGTACGGCCCGATGGTGAAGGTCTGCCTGGAGGCGGCCGCGGCCGCCCAGGAGGAGGGCAAGTCGATCGAGGTCCTGGACCTGCGCTCGATGTCCCCGATCGACTTCGACGCCATCCAGACCTCGGTCGAGAAGACCGGCCGGCTCGTCGTGGTCCACGAGGCGCCGGTGTTCTACGGCTCCGGGGCCGAGATCGCCGCCCGGATCACCGAGCGCTGCTTCTACCACCTGGAAGCACCGGTGCTGCGGGTCGGCGGCTACCACGCCCCGTACCCGCCGGCGCGGCTGGAGGACGAGTACCTGCCGGGTCTCGACCGCGTGCTCGACGCCGTCGACCGCTCGCTGGCGTACTGAGGACTGGGACGTGACAACGATGACCGACACTTCCAACGCTGCTCGCTTCCGTGAGTTCAAGATGCCCGACGTGGGCGAGGGACTGACCGAGGCCGAGATCCTCAAGTGGTACGTCCAGCCCGGCGACACCGTCACCGACGGCCAGGTCGTCTGCGAGGTCGAGACGGCGAAGGCGGCCGTGGAGCTGCCGATCCCGTTCGACGGCGTGGTGCACGAGCTGCGCTTCCCCGAGGGCACGACGGTCGACGTCGGCCAGGTGATCATCGCGGTGGACGTGGCCCCGGGCAGCGGTGACGCGACCCCGGCCCCGGCGGCCGAACCTGCCCCGGTTGCTCAGCCCGAACCGGAGCCCGAGGCTCCGAAGGGCCGCCAGCCGGTCCTGGTCGGCTACGGCGTCTCCGAGAGCTCGACCAAGCGACGGGCCCGCAAGGGCACGGCCGCTGCCGCGTCGGCTGCCGCGACGGCGATCCAGAGCGAGATGAACGGCCACGCCACCGTCGTCCCGGAGAGCCGGCCGCTGGCCAAGCCGCCGGTCCGCAAGCTGGCCAAGGACCTGGGCATCGACCTGGCGACGGTCGTCCCGACCGGCGAGGGCGGCATCATCACCCGCGAGGACGTGCACGCGGCGGCCAAGCCCGTACCGGCACAGGCCACCGCGCCCGTCGCCGCGGAGGCCCTCCCCGTTCCCGAGGCCCCGGCTCCGGCCGTGGTCACCACGGTGGGCGCCCGCGAGACCCGCATCCCGGTCAAGGGCGTACGGAAGGCCATCGCCCAGGCGATGGTCGGCAGCGCGTTCACGGCTCCGCACGTCACCGAGTTCGTCACCGTCGACGTGACGCGCACGATGAAGCTGGTGGCGGAGCTCAAGGAGGACAAGGAGATGGCGGGGGTGCGGGTCAACCCGCTCCTGATCATCGCCAAGGCGCTCCTGGTCGCGATCAAGCGGAACCCGGAGGTCAACGCCGCCTGGGACGAGGCGAACCAGGAGATCGTGCAGAAGCACTACGTCAACCTGGGCATCGCCGCCGCGACCCCGCGCGGACTGATCGTCCCGAACATCAAGGACGCGCACGAGCAGACGCTCCCGCAACTGGCCGCGTCCCTGGGCGAGCTGGTCTCCACGGCCCGCGAGGGCAAGACGTCCCCGGCCGCGATGGCGGGCGGCACGGTGACCATCACCAACGTCGGCGTCTTCGGCGTCGACACGGGCACGCCGATCCTGAACCCGGGCGAGTCCGCGATCCTCGCGGTCGGTGCGATCAAGCTCCAGCCGTGGGTCCACAAGGGCAAGGTGAAGCCCCGTCAGGTCACCACGTTGGCCCTGTCGTTCGACCACCGCCTGGTCGACGGCGAGCTCGGCTCCAAGGTCCTGGCGGACGTCGCCGCGATCCTGGAACAGCCGAAGCGCCTGATCACCTGGGCGTAGCTGTACGAGATGGGCCCGCGCGAACGGCTTCGCGCGGGCCCATCGGCATGTCCGGCTTCCGCCGCAGGGCGAGTTCGGCGAACACGGTCTTCCCGACGGTGCGCGGCTCGACGCCCCAGTGGTCCGCGATCCCCGCGACGATCAGGAGCCCCCGCCCGTAGCACTCGTCGTCCGCGGCCTCGCGCAGCCCGGGCAGCCGTTCGCCTCGCGGGTCACTGACCGCGATGCGCAGCGTGGCCGCGCTGAGCGTGAGGTGCACGCGGAAGAGCCGCCCCCGGATGGCGCCGTGCAGTAACGCGTTGGTCGCCAACTCGCTGACCAGCAAGGCCGCGTCGCCGGCCAGCCCCGGATACCCCCACTCTCGTACGAGACGCGCGGTACGGCGCCGGGAGAAGGAGACGCTGCGAGCGGTGGGGGCGAAGTCGAGCCGGTCCTCGCGGAGGACGGGTTCGGGTGTCGGAACCTCTTGAGCTGCGGTCATGGGCGCGTACCTCTCGGTGAGGTGGCGGTGGCGATGTCGCGCCTGCGGGCAGGGCGGTGCACTTCCGCCGGATTCGGCTCCGCTGTGCGAGCGGTGGAGCACCGACGGTAGCGGTGTGATCGCGTGTGCAGCAATAAGTTTGGGCAGAAAGTTCTCTGCCCTAGTTGGTGTTCGAGGAGAATGAGTCCGAGACTTGGGCGACTCGGCGGAGGGATGCGACGTGGCAGGTAACAGCCCTGATCGGGGCCGGACGGTTTCGACTGTGCTCGGGCGCCGTCTCGGCGGGGAGTTGCTGCGCATGCGCGAGGGGCGCTCCCTGCGGCAATCGCACGCTGCGGAGGCGCTGACGGCATCGGTGGCCAAGGTCGCGAAGATCGAGCGGGGCCTCGTACCGATACGGGATCCCGACATCAGGGCCCTGTGCCACCTGTACGGCGAGGTCGACGCCGATTTCATCGACAGGTTGCTGGCACTCGCCAAGACCGACCGCGAACGTCGCAAGGCAAGTGGTTGGTGGAATCAGTACCCGGGACTCCAGTCCATGGCCGAGTACGTGGCGCTGGAGGACATTGCCACCAGTCTTCGCACCTGGCAAGTCGCCATCGTGCCTGGACTGTTGCAGACCCCGGACTACGCCAGAGCGCTCGCCGTGGGAAACGGGTCCTGGGAGGACCCCGACGAGATCGAACCCTTCGTCGAGTCCAGGATGGCGCGGCAGGCGCGGTTGAGTGGCGACCGCCCGCTTGAGCTGCGGGTGGTGGTGCACGAAGGCGCCCTGCGTCAGCTGGTGGGCGGACGCGAGGTGATGAGGGAACAGCTCGGCAGGCTGCTGGACGTGGCGCGGCAGCCGAACGTGAAGCTTCAGGTGATGCCGTACATCGCCGGTGCTCACCCCGGCATGACAAGCGCCTTCACCATCGTGTCCTTCGCTGAACCGGGGGCGCTCGATGTGGTTCACATGGATACGACCTCGACCACTCTCTGGCTGGAGAGCGATACTGATGCCGAGCGCCACAGCAGCCTTTTCGACCGCATCTCGCGTCTGGGGCTTGCGCAGCACACCTCGGTCAGACTCATCAACACCATCCTCAGGGAGCTGTGAACCGCGTGCCCGGGTACGAGTTCGTCAAGTCCAGCTACAGCGGCGGCAACGCGGGCCAGGAGTGTGTCGAAGTGGCCCGCAACATCGCTCGTACCGTCGCCGTCCGCGACTCCAAGCGGCCCGACGGCCCGCTTCTCGTCCTCGCTCCCGCCGCGTGGGACAGCTTCACGGCGGGCCTGCGTCGGCAACCGTAGGCGCGGCGGTGGAACGGCGAGGGCGAGGAGGGTGCCTGCAATATCCCCCGCGCCGTCGCCGTCCGTGACTTCGAGCTGTCTATTCCACCCACACTGCCGTGTTCTGGCAGGCGTGCAGCAGCCACCTTCCGTCATCCTGCTTCGTCATGACGTAGAGCGGAGCGCCTTCCGTTTCGCCCTCCGGTGAGTGGTAGACCTGCCGGACCTTGACGGCCGCCACGTCGGGCCGCAGGAATTGCGTGTGCACTGCCTCGTAGGTGATCTCACCCTCCCAGTTGGCCGCGGGCAGCACGGTGCGGGTGAACTCGGCGATCGCGTCGAAGCCGATCAGGACCTTGCCGTGGCCGGTCGTCCAGAGTGCGTCGGGGTGGAAGAGTGCGAGGAAGCCCTCGACGTCCTTGGCACGCTGAGCGCGTTCGACGGTGGCGACGACCTGTTCGATGGCTTTGATGTCTGCGGTTTCGGTGTTCATGCAGATCACTCTGGGATCTCAAGCGGACTTGAGGTCAAGGCCGGCCGCGGGATCGCCCCAGAACCTCATCAGCGCGGTACGGCGGCCCCTCTCTCGCCCTGGGTCCAGCCTCTTGTCAGACACCGTTGTTACGTTGACGCGAGGATCTCGCTTCGACCTCTGGAGAGGGCGCATGTACGACGAACGGCTCGCAGGGTTTTCCCGGGAGCGGCTGGACGGCCGTCCGATACCCGACGATCTGCGCGTGCTGCTGGTGGCGCAGTGGGAAGGCCGCACCGACTTCACTCACCTTCTCGACCTCGACTTCTTCGAGGCGGGAGAGGTCCACCCGCTCCTGGACACCAGTTATCTGAGCGAAAAGGAACTCGCGGACCCGGAGATGCAGGCCGTCAACGCCGCAGCCGCGGAGATGGCCAAGTACGTCAAGCTCGTGGCGAAGGGCGGAAAGGGGTGGATCGGCTACTGGCTGCACCCCGACGAACCCACGGATCGTGCCTGGCACCTCATGGAGCTGGACACCGAGTTCACCTTCTGGGGCCTGGTCGGCCGCACCCTGACCGAGGGGGTCGCCGCCGAGCGGGCAAGCTACCAGGACGAGCCCGACGAGCGAATCGCGTTCACGCAACTGGCCGCCGAACTCGCCGAGCTCGGCCTGCCGCTGAGCACCCGGGACTACGGCGCCCTCGCTGACACCGAGTACACGGTGAACCCGGAGAAACTCATGGAGGAGCTGATCGAAGCCGAACGCGAGAAGCGCGGTCTTCGCTGAGCGGGGAGACGCCGTCAGCGTCTGGAACGGCGCTTGGAATCCCGGGCTCAAAAAAGGGGAACTGGCGTGCGTAGGACCGCTGTTAGGGTGGCCGAATGGCATCGGTGAGGAAGATCCAGATCACTTTCGACTGTGCGGACCCCGAGCGTGTCGCCCGTTTCTGGTGCGAGGTGCTGGGGTACGTCGCACCTCCGCCGCCGGAGGGGTTCGACTCCTGGGACGCCTACAACGGCTCACTGCCGCCCGAGGAGCGGGGTGCGTGGTTCGCCTGCTCCGATCCCACGGGCGAGGGCCCGCGCCTGTACTTCCAGCGCGTTCCCGAAGGGAAGGTCGCCAAGAACCGGGTGCACGTCGACGTGCGGGCCGGTACCGGGCTCGTGGGTGCGGAGCGGCTGGCCGTGCTGGAGGCCGAACGCGATCGGCTGGTGGCGCTCGGCGCGGTGTGCACGCAGGTGCTGTATGCCGACGAGGACAACGAGTCGTGCATCAACATGCAGGACGTCGAGGGCAACGAGTTCTGTCTCGACTGAGCACCCTCCGGTACGGCGAGAGGGGGCCGCATGGCGCGGGCCCCCTCTTTGCGTGCTTGCCTGGCGGGCTACTTCTTGAAGGAGTAGTCCATGATCTTCTTCATGTCCGCCGAGCGGTTGGTCGCGTTGGTGGAGGCGAGCACCGTGCCGACGATCGTCTTGCTGCCGCGGGTCGCGGCGAAGACCAGGCAGTACTTGGCCGTCGGGCCGGAGCCGGTCTTGATGCCGATGGCGCCGCTGTAGCTGCTGAGCATGGTGTTGGTGTTGGACCACGACATGTACCGGTAGCCGCCGGACTTCGTGGTGACCTTCTGCTTGGTCGACTTGGTCTTGACGACGGTGCGGAAGGTGGAGCTCTTCATGGCGCTGCTGGCGAGCTTGGTCAGGTCGCGCGGCGTCGAGTAGTTGGAGCCGTTCCCTATGCCGTCGAACGAGTCGAAGTGGGTGTTCTTCAACCCGAGGGCCTTGGCCTGGGCGTTCATCTTGCCGACGAACGACTTCACGCGGGCCGCGCGGGTGGTGCCGGAGCCGAACTTGTCGGCCAGCGCGTAGGCGGCGTCGCAGCCGGACGGCAGCATCAGGCCGTACAGCAGCTGGCGGACGGTGACCTTGTCGCCCACGATGAGGCGGGCCGAGGAGGCGCCCTTGGAGACGATGTAGTCGCTGTACGCCTTCTGGATCGTGACCTTGGAATCCAGG
Source organism: Streptomyces sp. NBC_00376 (assembly GCF_036077095.1). Taxonomy (NCBI): domain Bacteria; kingdom Bacillati; phylum Actinomycetota; class Actinomycetes; order Kitasatosporales; family Streptomycetaceae; genus Streptomyces; species Streptomyces sp. NBC_00376. The sequence continues at coordinate 4,491,800 of NZ_CP107960.1, forward strand.
TTCAGGTTCTTCTGCGACAGCACCACCTTGGCCGTCATGATCTTGGTGGTGGAGCCGGTGGAACGGCGCGTGTCCGCGGCCTTGGCGAACAGGGACTTCGCCGTGCCGTTGTTCATCGTGTAACCGCCCGCGGCGGTGATCTTGGGGTTGGGCAGCGTGGCGGCCTGCGCGGTGGAGGCGAACGCGCTGCCCGCGATGACGGCGCCTGCCGTCAGCGCCACGGTGGCAGTGGCGGTGGCGCGTCTTATGCCCTTAATGCCGATTTTCAACGTGAATGCTCCAAATGCCCCTGGAATGCGGCCACATGAAGGTGCCGCTCGGTGGTGAGACTAATGAGAGCGGGGGATGGATGTACTGATTCCTGGGGCAATTTCGGGGCTACGGGTGATTCCGGCCAGGGGGTGGGGGCGGGGTGGTGCCGGTGAGCGTCCGTCCGTATCGCGGACTCGTTTCCCATGCACACATCTTGTATCTATGCTGTGTGCATGCCTGCCGCACCCCCAGCCGTGAAGCCTGTCGCGAAGTCGTCCGTGAAGTCCGCTGCGAAGTCGGCTGTGAAGCAGCCGCCCGCCGCCGAGCGCGTGTACGCCCACATCAAGGAGGCGGTCCTGGACCGCCGTTACGAGGGCGGCACGCTCCTGACCGAAGGCGATCTCGCAGAGGCCGTCGGGGTCTCCCGTACGCCTGTGCGCGAGGCGCTGCTGCGGCTGGAGGTCGAGGGGCTGATCAAGCTGTATCCGAAGAAGGGCGCCCTCGTGCTCGCCGTCTCCGCGCAGGAGATCGCCGATGTGGTGGAGACCCGGCTGCTGGTCGAGGAGTTCGCGGCCCGCAAGGCCGTGCCCGCCTCCGCGCAGCTGATCGGCCGGCTCGAAGAACTCCTGGAGGAGCAGCGGCAGCTGGCCGAGGCCGGGGACCTGGCGGCGGTGTCCGTGAAGGACCGCTGCTTTCACGCCGAGATCGTGCGCAACGCGGGAAACGAAATCCTCTCGCGCCTCTACGACCAGCTGCGCGACCGGCAGTTGCGGATGGGCGTCGCCGTGATGGAGGCGCACCCGGGGAGGATCGCCGCCAACATCACCGAGCACGGTGAGCTGCTGGAGGCGATCAGGGCCGGGGACGCGGACGGTGCCGCGCAGGTCGTGCGGCGCCATGTCGGCCGGGTCAAGGTGCTGGTCAGGGGTGAGGACCGGTGAGTTCTGCCGCCGCTCCCACCCTGTCCCTGCCCGGCGATCCACCCGGCGGCCGGCGTGCCGCGTGGGTCTGGGGCATCGGTGTCGCCGTCTACTTCGTCGCCATCATCTTCCGTACCAGCCTGGGCGTCGCCGGGCTCGACGCCGCCGACCGGTTCGACGTCAACGCCTCCGCGCTCTCCACGTTCTCCATCCTTCAGCTGCTCATCTACGCGGGCATGCAGATACCCGTCGGCCTGATGGTCGACCGGCTCGGCACCAAGAAGGTCCTCACCCTCGGGGCCGTCCTGTTCACCCTCGGACAGCTCGGCTTCGCGCTCTCCCCCTCGTACGGCATGGCGCTGGCGTCCCGGGCGCTGCTCGGCTGCGGCGACGCGATGACGTTCATCAGCGTGCTGCGGCTCGGCGCCCGCTGGTTCCCGGCCCGGCGCGGTCCGCTGATCGGTCAGGTCGCCGCGCTCTTCGGGATGGCGGGCAACCTCGTCTCGACGCTCTTCATCGCGCGGGCCCTGCACGGATTCGGCTGGACGACCACGTTCGTCGGCAGCTCCGTCGCCGGGGTCGTCGTCCTCGTCCTGCTGCTGCTGTTCCTGAAGGACCACCCCGAGGGCCATGAGCCGCCGCCCGTGGAGCACGCGGGCGCCGCCTATGTGCGCAAGCAGATCGCCGCCTCCTGGAGGGAGCCCGGCACCCGGCTCGGTATGTGGGTGCACTTCACCACGCAGTTCCCGGCCATGGTGTTCCTGCTCCTGTGGGGGCTGCCGTTCCTGGTGGAGGCGCAGGGGCTCAGCCGGTCCACCGCCGGTGAGCTGCTCACCCTGGTGGTGCTCTCCAACATGGCGTTCGGGATGGTCTACGGGCAGATCATCGCCCGCCACCACGCGGCCCGCGCCCCGCTGGCCCTCGGCACGGTCGCGATGACGGCGCTGCTCTGGGCGTCGGCCATCTTCTACCCGGGCGACCACGCCCCGATGTGGCTGCTGATCGTGCTGTGCGTGGTGCTCGGTGCGTGCGGTCCGGCCTCGATGATCGGCTTCGACTTCGCCCGCCCGGCCAACCCGCCGGAGCGCCAGGGCACCGCCTCGGGCATCGTCAACATGGGTGGCTTCATCGCCTCGATGACCACGCTGTTCGCCGTCGGTGTGCTGCTGGACGCCACCGGCGACAACTACCGGATCGCGTTCGCCTCGGTCTTCGTGCTGGAGGCGCTCGGCGTCGTACAGATCCTGCGGCTGTACTCCAGGGCCACGCACCGCGAGCGGGACCACCACGTGGTCAGTCGGGTGGAGGCCGTGCACGTCCCCGTGTGACCGCTGACCGCGCCGGACCGGCGGCGCGCCCGTCCTCACCTGCGACGGGCGCCGCCGGTCATGGCGTCACGCGGTCACGGCGTCACGGCGAAGTTCTGCAGGATCGCCGTCGCCAACTCCTGGTCGCCCTCGACCTTGATCTGCTCGGCGACCGCGGCCGCGCGCACCCGCCCGCAGGCGAGGCGGTAGTACGTCTCCCAGTCCATCGCCAGCGTCACCACGGGCCCGAGCGACGGCGAACCGTCCACCGAACCCCGGCCCTCCGCGTCGACCCTGACGGTGCGCAGGAACTCCAGCGGCCCGTGCACATCGAGCACGACCGCCGAATTCGCCGGCGCTCCCGCGTCCTTCGCGACCACCTTCGGCAGCGCCTCCAGCAGCGTGTCCCGGACGACGCTCGCGCCGGGGGAGTCCAGATTGCCGGGCCGGCCGAGCGTCGCGCGCAGGTCCTGCTCGTGCACCCAGACGTCGAAGACGCGCATCCGCAGCGCCAGTTCGAGGGTCTGCTCGGCGCCGAGCGGCGCGCGGACCATGGTCTCGGGGTCACGTGTCTCGTTGCGCAGCTGACGCGCCCGGCGGATGATCGTGTACTCCAGCTCGGAGGTCATCTCCGGCGCGGTGTGGTGCCGCCGCACATCGACCTGCATCTCCATGTAGCGGGCGAAGTCGCTCTGTACGTGGTAGAGGTCGCGGGGCAGGGAGTGGATCGGGCGCGGGTCGCCGAGCTGCTCGCACTCCATGCCGATGACGTGCGAGACGATGTCACGCACCGACCAGGCGGGGCACGGCGTACGGCGGTTCCACTCTCCCTCGGCGAGCGGCTTCACCAGCTCGGCTATCGACTCGATGGAGTGGGTCCAGGCATCGGCGTAGGTCTGGAGGCTGGGATGGACGGTCACGGGACCCCTCGTGCGGTTCTGCGGTGCATGGGCTGGAGAAGCTGGGCGGCGGGCGCGGGCGGCGGTCTGCGGGCGGCGGTCTGCGTGGGAGGTTCGATCGCTAAGTTACGCTGCGAGCAGGCACCCCGGCAGTGCTTTCGTGTGACGATCGTAGGCCCGTGTTGACGGCTCTAATGCCAGGACGGTGGTAGTGTGCGCGCCTCCCTCATCCAGATCGCAGTAGACCCGGACGAATCCGTCGATTCCCGCAGGCAACGCGCGGCTTCGCTGGTCGCGGGCCGACGCGGGGCGGATCTGGTGGTCCTTCCCGAGCTCTGGCCGGTCGGCGCCTTCGCGTACACCGCCTTCGAGGACGAGGCCGAACCGCTTCAGGGGCCCACCCACGACATCATGGCGAAGGCCGCCGCCGACGCCGGGGTCTGGCTGCACGCGGGCTCCTTCGTCGAGCGCGCCGCCGACGGCACCCTCTACAACACCTCGCTCGTCTTCACGCCCGAGGGCGAGCGGGCCGCCGCGTACCGCAAGATCCACCGCTTCGGCTTCGACAAGGGCGAGGCGGTCATGATGGGCGCCGGCGAGGAACTGGTCACGGTCGCCCTGCCGCAGACCACCCTCGGCCTCGCCACCTGTTACGACCTGCGCTTCCCGGAGATGTTCCGCGGCCTGGTCGACGCGGGTGCCCAGACGCTGATCGTCGCGGCGGGCTGGCCCGAGCGGCGCCGCGCCCACTGGACGCTGCTGGCCCAGGCCCGCGCGGTCGAGAACCAGTCGTACGTCCTGGCCGTCGCCACCGCGGGCACCCATGCCGGCGTCGAGCAGGCCGGGCACAGCATCGTCGTCGACCCGTGGGGCGAGGTGCTCGCGGAGGCGGGTGCGGCCGAGGAGGTGCTCGACGTGGAGTTCGACCCGGCGAGGGTGGCGGAGACCCGAGAGCAGTTCCCGGCCCTCAAGGACCGTCGTCTGGGGCTGAACGCGCCCTCCTAGGGCGCGGCGAGCGCTGTTTCACGTGAAACAGCGCTCGGCCTCGTGGGTCCTCAGCCCTCGTGCTCCTTCTCCGCGAGCACGATGACGCAGACCGATACGGCGATGAGCAGCGCCGCGTCGGCGTCCTCCCGTACGACGTCGATACCGTAGGTGTCCCGGACGGTCAGCCAACGCCGGGAGATCTGGGCCAGCAGCTCCCCGTCGTAGTCGATGGCGAACTCGCGGTCCAGGATCTTGCCGCTGACGTCGAGTTCGGTGCCGTCGACCAGTGTGACCCGGTAGTGGTTGCGCAGCAGCGACAGCCGCTTGCGCTTGATCCTGGCGAGCTGCTCGCCGTCCCGCTCGATGAGCATCGTGTCGCGCAGGCTGAGCAGCTTCTGCCGGATCTCGACCAGGATCCGGCCCTGCGCGTCCTTCAGCTCGAAGGTGTCCCGCACCCGCATGGCCTTGCCGTCGACGAGGAACACCTTGCGGCCGTCCGCGTCCTCGATCCAGTAGTCGTCACCGACGGCGAAGAGCCGTTCACGCACCAGGAATCTCATGGCTCACAGGTTCCCCGAGTACCTGAGGAATGTGTGGACGCCACGGTGATGTTGACTGTTCACATGGCAACACGTGCGCGCGTCAGGGCCCCCGAGCTGGTCGGCAAGGGTGGCTGGCTCAATACAGGCGACCAGCAGTACACCCTCGCTGACCTGCGAGGACGCATTGTGATCCTGGATTTCTGGACCTTCTGCTGTGTGAACTGTCTGCATGTCCTCGATGAGCTGCGCGAGCTGGAGGAGAAGCACCGCGACACCCTGGTCATCATCGGGGTGCACTCGCCGAAGTTCGTCCACGAGGCCGAGCACCAGGCGGTCGTCGACGCCGTCGAGCGGTACGAGGTCCACCACCCGGTCCTCGACGATCCGGAACTGGCGACCTGGAAGCAGTACGCCGTACGGGCCTGGCCCACGCTGGTCGTCATCGACCCCGAGGGCTATGTCGTCGCCCAGCACGCCGGTGAGGGCCATGCGCACGCCATCGCGAAGCTGGTCGAGGAGTTGGAGGCCGAGCACGGGGCGAAGGGCACGCTGCGCCGCGGCGACGGCCCCTACGTCGCGCCCGAACCGGTCGCCACGCATCTGCGCTTCCCCGGCAAGGCGCTGCTCCTGCCCGACGGCGGCTTCCTCGTCTCCGACACCACCCGCCACCGCCTGGTCGAGATCGAACGTGACAGTGAAACGGTTCGCCGTCACGTCGGTACAGGGGGCAGGGGGTTCCTCGACGGAGGGCCGGACGAGGCCCGGTTCTCCGAGCCGCAGGGGCTCGCCGTGCTGCCGGACGGCCGGATCGCCGTCGCCGACACGGTCAACCACGCCATCCGCGCCCTCGACCTCGCCACCGGGGAGACGACGACGCTCGCCGGGACCGGCCGCCAGTGGTGGCAGGGCTCGCCGACCTCGGGACCGGCCCGGGAGGTCGACCTCTCCTCCCCCTGGGACGTCGCCTGGTTCGCGGACCGGCTGTGGATCGCCATGGCGGGCGTGCACCAGCTGTGGACGTACGACTCCGCGACGCGGACCGTCCAGGTCGCGGCGGGCACCACCAACGAGGGCCTGGTCGACGGACCGGCCGGCGAGGCCTGGTTCGCCCAGCCGTCCGGGCTGGCCGCCTCCGCCGACGGCGAGCGGCTCTGGGTCGCCGACTCGGAGACGTCCGCCCTGCGGTACGTCGAGCGCGACGGGGACGGCTTCGCCGTCCGTACGGCCGTCGGCACCGGGCTCTTCGACTTCGGGCACCGCGACGGCGCCGCCGGACAGGCCCTGCTCCAGCACCCGCTGGGGGTGACCGCGCTGCCCGACGGGTCCGTCGCCGTCTGCGACACGTACAACCACGCGCTGCGGCGCTACGACCCCGCGAGCGGCGAGGTCACCACCCTGGCCACGGATCTGCGCGAGCCCAGCGACGCCGTGCTGGTCGACGGCGATCTCGTGGTCGTCGAGTCCGCCCGGCACCGGCTGACCCGGCTTCGGCTGCCCGAGGAGGCCGTGCGCGTCGCCGACCAGGCGCACCGCACGCAGCGGGCGGCCACCGACATCGCCCCGGGCACGCTCCGGCTCGATGTGGTCTTCCAGGCGCCTGCCGGGCAGAAGCTGGACACCCGGTACGGTCCCTCGACCCGGCTGCTGGTCTCGGCGACCCCGCCCGAGCTGCTGGCACAGGGCGCGGGGCCGGGCACGGATCTGTTCCGCGACCTGGTCCTGGCCGACGACGTCACCGAGGGCGTCCTGCACGTGTCGGCGATGGCGGCGTCCTGCGACGACGACCCCGCGAACGAGTACCCGGCCTGCCACGTCCACCAGCAGGACTGGGGCGTCCCCGTCCGGGTGAGCGCCACGGGAACGGCCCGGCTGCCGCTGGTGCTGGCGGGAATGGACGAGCAGGGCTGAGAGGCTGTCGGGCCCGGCGGTGAAACCGGGCCCGGAGCGGCTCACCCGTCGTCGGTGAGCCGTCGTACCGCCTGCTCGTACCGCTTGAGGTACTCCGGCTCCGCCGTCACCCGCAGCAGTGCCTGGAGGGCCCGCACCGCGCCCTCGTCGTAGCCGGCGTGTTCCGCCTCGCCGGCCGCCAGGTCCAGCAGCCGGATCCCTTCGCTCTCCTCGCCGAGCGCCAGCCGGGCCTCGCCGCTGGTGGTCAGCAGCAGCACCCTGCGGGCGACCTCCTCGTGCTCGGGCCCCAGGTCGAGCGCGGTCCGGACGGATTCGAGGGCCTCGTGCGGCCGGTTCGCGGTGAGCTGCATCCGCGCGAGGTGCTGGAGCGCCAGCATCTCGGTGTGCGCGTCCCCTTCCTCACGGGCCAGCTCGACGGCCCGTCCGCAGCCCTCCAGCGCCGTGTCGAGCTCCCCCTGCTCGGCCTGGACGACGGCGAGATTGATCAGCGCGGTCGCCTCGCCGAGCCGGTCGCCGGCCTGCCGGGCCAGTATCGGCGAGCGCTCCAGCAGGGCGACGGCCTCGGTGCTCCGGCCCTCCTCGGTCAGCACCCAGCCCAGCAGGTTGAGCACCCGCGACTCGGCGTACGCGTCGTCGTGGGCGCGGGCGGAGTCCAGCGCCAGTTCCAGCAGCGGGGACCAGCTGTCCCGCACCCGCCACACCATCTGGGGCCACTGGAGCAGGATGATCCGCCACGCCCGGTCGTGGAACCCGGCGGTCCTGGCCGCGACGGCGGCCAGCGCCAGATCGTCGCGCTCGGCCGCCAGCCAGTGCATCGCCGCCGCCCGGTCGACGAAGTCCCGTACGGCGGCCGGGCGGTGGTAGTCCTCCGGCAGGACGAAGCAGGGCTCGCCGCCGGGCTCGGCCGTGTCGGCGGCGGCCAGCGCGGTGGCGATGTAGTGGTCGAGGACCCCGATGAACGCCTCGGCCCCGCCCTCGGGGTCCATGCCGCGGGCGTAGAGGCGTATCAGGTCGTGCAGCACCCAGCGTCCGGGCGCCGTCTCGGTGACGAGATGGGCGGCGGCGAGCCGTTCCAGCGCCGCCGTGGCGACGACCGGGTCGGTGCCGGCCAGCGCGGCCGCCGTGTACGGGTCGAAGTGGCTGCCGGGGTGGTGGCCGAGCCGGGCGAGCTGGTGCACGGCGTCCTGCGGCAGCTGCTGCACGGTCAGCCGCAGCGCGGCCGAGACACCGGTGTCGTCCACGTCGAGGAACGTCAGCCGGCTGCGCTCGTCGGCCAGTTCGTCGGCGAGACCGGCCAGCGTCCACGACGGACGCCCGGCCAGCCGGGCCGCGGTCACCCGCAGCGCGAGCGGCAGCCCGCCGCAGAGTTCGGCGAGCCGACGGGCCGCGACCGGCTCCGCGAGCACCCGGTCCTCACCGAGCACACCGGCCAGCAGGGCCGTGCCGTCCGGCGGTTCGAGCACGTCGAGCGGTACGGGGCGGGCCGCGTCCGAGGCGATGAGGCCCTCCAGCCGGTGGCGGCTGGTGACCAGCGTGACGCAGTCGGTGCCGCCCGGCAGCAGCGGCCGGACGGTGGCGGAGTGACGGGCGTTGTCGAGTACGACGAGCAGCCGGCGCCGGTCGGTCAGCGAACGGAAGAGCGCGGCGGCGGCCGCGACGGACTCCGGGACGCGGCGCGGTGCCACGCCGAGCGCCAGCAGGAACTCGCGCAGCACTTCGATGAGCGCGGGCTCACCGGTGTCGCTGAACCCGCGCAGATCGGCGAAGAGCCGCCCGTCCGGGAAGGCGGCCGGGTTGCGGTGCGCCCAGTGGAGGGCCAGCGCGGTCTTGCCCACCCCGGCCGGTCCGGTGACCAGGCAGACGGGCGCCTCGCCCGCCGCGGCCCGGGTCAGCGCGGCAAGTTCGGCGGTCCGCCCCTGGAAGCCGCGGGGTGCGCGGGGCAGCAGATCGGTGGGGTGCGGCCCGCTCGCGAGGGACGGCACGGGGAGCGGCCGGGGCGGCACGGGGCTGGGGGCGCTGCCCGTACCGCCGCCCGTTCCGCCGGGCGACTCGTCCGACCGGGCGGCCGGTTCGGCCGCGGCCCCGCCGTCCGGTCCGGTCCGCCGGTCCGCCGCCGGACGGGCCGCGGGCATGGGACCGGCACCGCTGCCGGGGCCGCCGCCGTCACCGCTGCCGCCCGCCCGGACCGGACCGCGTGCCGCCGTCCCCTGCCGGTCGGGCGCGTTCCGTCCGCCTTCGCGGCCGGCGTCCGGCCCGGGGTCGCCGCGCAGGATCAGCGCGTACGCGTCGGCGAGTTCGTGTCCCGGATCGATCCCCAGCTCGTCGGCGAGCAGCCGCCGCGTGCGGTGGAACCAGTCCAGCGCCTCCGACTGACGCCCCGCCCGGTACAGCGCCGCCATCAGGGCCGCCGCCAGCGACTCCCGCATCGGGTGCGCGACGGCCTCCGCCCGGAGCACCGCCGCTGCCCGGTTGTGCTCCCCCAGCGCCGCGTAGGCGTGCGCCAGCTGCTCGACCGTCGCCAGCCGGGACTCCTCCAGCGAGTGCGCGGCGGCCTGGAGCGGCCGCCCGGCGAACGCGCCGCTGAGCGCCGGGCCCTGCCACAGGGACAGCGCCTCCTTGAGCATCAGCACCATGTCGGCGGGGCTGCGCTGACCCCGCGCCAGCGTCAGCAGTTCCTCGAACCGCTGCGAGTCCAGCAGGGTCTCCGGCAGCCGCAGCACATAGGCGTCGCCGAGAGTGACCAGCTCCACCCCGTACGCCTCCGCGTCCGCACCCACCAGGAGGGCGCGCAGCCGGGACACATGTCCCTGGATGACGCTGCGGGCGTGCAGCGGAGGTGTGTCGTCCCACAGGGAGTCCGTCAGCCGCGCGATGGAGACGGGGGTGTTGGCGGACAGCAGCAGCGCGGCGAGCAGGCTGCGGCGCTTGGCGGGACCGAGCGGCAGCGGCCCGGTGAACGTGTCGACGGAGACGGTGCCGAGCAGCCGGAACTCCACTGGGGGCTTCCCTTCCGGGCAGGATGCGCCCGGGGTCGGGCACGGAAAAGTCCCAGGGTATCGGGGGTGCCCAGGAGCCGACGACGGGTCGTGCCCGATCGGCGGGGTGCGCCCACGACGGGCGCTGCGCGACGGCGGGCCGACGGGCCGGAGCGTCCTGCGCACGGGCCCGTCGACGGCCTCGCGGTGGCCGGGCTCAGCCCGCCAGGAACGACGTCAGAGCGTTGGCCAGCAGGTACGGGTCGTCCGCCCCGCACAGCTCACGGGCGCTGTGCATCGAAAGGATCGCGACGCCGATGTCCACGGTCTGGATGCCGTGCCGGGCGGCGGTGATCGGGCCGATCGTGGTGCCGCACGGCATCGAGTTGTTGGAGACGAACGTCTGCCACGGCACGTCCGCCTTCCGGCACGCCTCCGCGAACACGGCCCGGCCGCTGCCGTCGGTCGCGTACCGCATGTTGACGTTGACCTTGAGGATCGGTCCGCCGTTGACCACCGGGTGGTGGGTCGGGTCGTGGCGCTCGGCGTAGTTGGGGTGGATCGCGTGACCGGTGTCGGAGGAGAGGCAGACGGTCCCGGCGAAGGCACGGGCGCGGTCCTCGTACGTACCGCCGCGCGCGAAGACCGAACGCTCCAGGACCGTGCCGAGCAGCGGTCCGTCGGCGCCGGTGTCGGACTGCGAGCCGTTCTCCTCGTGGTCGAAGGCGGCCATGACCGGGATGTACGCAAGCTCCTCGTCCGGCTGCCCGGCGACGGCACCGAGCGCGGCGGTCGCCGCGTGCACGGAGAGCAGGTTGTCCATCCTGGGCCCGGCCAGCAGCTCGCGGTCCCGGCCCAGGTAGGCGGGCGGCTCGACGGCGTGCGGCATCAGGTCCCAGCCGGTCACGTCCTCGGCGTCGACGCCCGCCTCCTCGGCGACGAACCGGATCAGGTCGCCCTCCTCGACGTCCCCGAGTCCCCAGATCGGCTGCATGTGCTTCTGCCGGTCGAGCTTGAGACCGTCGGGGTTGGCCGAACGGTCCAGGTGCACGGCCAGCTGCGGTACGCGCAGCAGCGGCCGGTCGATGTTCACCAGCCGGTGCGTGCCGTCGCGCAGCGAGATCCGGCCCGCGAGGCCGAGGTCCCGGTCGAGCCAGGTGTTCAGGAGCGTTCCGCCGTAGACCTCCACGGCGACCTGCCGCCAGCCGTACGCCCCGGTGTCGGGCCGCGGCTTGACCCGCAGGTTCGGTGAGTCGGTGTGCGCCCCGACGATCCGGAACGGGGTGTGCGCCGAGGCGCCCTCCGGCACGTACCAGGCCACGATCGCGCCGCCGCGCAGGACGTACTTCCCCCCGCTGGTCCCGTCCCAGGCCGCGGTCTCCTCGACCTGCCGGAACCCGGCCTTCTCCAGCCGGCCGGCCGCGGTGGCCACGGCGTGGTACTGGGAGGGGGAGGCCATCAGGAAGGCCATCAGGTCGTCGGTGTGCCCGCGGTCGAAGCGGAGGGAGGAACTCATGTTCCTCACTGTAACGAGAGCGGGCCGGACGGCCTCACCCCCGTCGCGCGGGGGAATCCGCTCAGCTGCCCAGGATCGCGGCCGAGGGCTTCTCGCCGTTCTGGGCCTGCTGCGCCCGCTCGGCGAACATGGCCGCGAACGCCTCGACCTCCTTGTCGGGAACCGCCGCCTTGCCCGTGGTGCCGGTGCTGATGCCGAGGACGGTCGTGCCCACCCGGATCTGCGTGATCGTGCCCGGTCCGGCCATGGTGCCGACCGCGGCCCGGTTGGCCACGTGCTCGGCGCCCGGATCGCCGATCTCCACCTTCTCGGCGTTCTGGCCGACCCGGTCCCCGCCGTACCACTCGGCCAGGACGTCGTACGCGGCGTCCGCGGTCTTCTCGTCCTTGTAGGCGAGGACCCAGAAATTGAGCGTGGTCTTGTCCGACTTGCGGGAGAAGGCCGAGGCGCCCCAGAACGTGACCGGGTCGCAGGCGGTCTTCCGCTGCTCCTTCGTCCTGGCCACGCAGGTCGACGGCGGGTACTCGGGGACCGGCTCCTGGGCGTCCGGCTTCATGTACATCCGCCAGCCCGGCACGGCCTTCGCGTTCGGCAGCACCGAGGTGGCCTGCTTCTTGCCGAGCGCGGCCGCCTCGGCGTCACCGCCCCCGCCCCCGCACCCCGCGAGCAGCAGTGCCGCCGCCCCGACCGCCAGGAGCCCCCGACCCCGTCGCGTACCCACGAAACCCTTGCCGCCCATGATGAACCCGCCCCCTCCGGCTACCTGACGTCCGATCTTAGAGAGGGCCGGTGCGGTGGGGTCGGGCCAGGTCCACAGACGGTCGATGGCGGTCAGGTCGCTGCCGTAGCCGATACGACAGCACCGCCACCCGAAAGCGTGTCCGGGTGACGGTGCGTGTTGGCGATCCTGAAACAGGAGGGGCTAGAACGCGGCCTCGTCCAGCTCCATCAGCGAGTTGTCGACGGACTCGGCGAGCGCGCGCTCGGCCGAGACGCCCGGCAGGACGTTCGCGGCGAAGAACTTCGCGGCGGCGATCTTGCCCTGGTAGAAGGCGACGTCCTTCGCGTTGGCGGTCGGCAGCTTCTCCGCCGCGACGGCCGCGCCCTTGAGGAGCAGGTAGCCGACGACGACGTCGCCGGAGGCCATCAGCAGGCGGGTGGTGTTGAGGCCCACCTTGTAGATGTTCTTGACGTCCTCGCCGGTCGCGGTGAGGTCGGTGATCATCGTGCCGACGATCGCCTCCAGGTCCACGGCCGCCTTGGCGAGCGAGTCCAGCGCACCGGACAGCTCCTCGTTGCCCTGGGCACCGGCGAGGAACTTCTTGATCTCCTCGGAGAGGGCGTTCAGCGAGGCACCCTGGTCGCGGACGATCTTCCGGAAGAAGAAGTCCTGGCCCTGGATCGCCGTGGTGCCCTCGTACAGCGTGTCGATCTTGGCGTCACGGATGTACTGCTCGATCGGGTACTCCTGGAGGTACCCGGAGCCGCCGAAGGTCTGGAGCGACTGCGCCAGCTGCTCGTAGGACTTCTCGGAGCCGTAGCCCTTCACGATCGGGAGCAGCAGGTCGTTGAGGCCGTGCAGCGCCTTGGCCTCCTCGCCCGCGGCCTCCTTCTCCTGGATCGAGTCCTGGACGGCGGCGGTGTACAGCACCAGGGAGCGCATGCCCTCCGCGTATGCCTTCTGGGTCATGAGGGAGCGGCGCACGTCGGGGTGGTGCGTGATGGTGACCTTGGGGGCGGTCTTGTCCATGAACTGCGACAGGTCCGTGCCCTGGACGCGCTCCTTGGCGTACTCCAGCGCGTTCAGGTAGCCGGTCGACAGGGTGGCGATGGCCTTCGTGCCGACCATCATGCGGGCGAACTCGATGATGCGGAACATCTGCCGGATGCCGTCGTGCCTGTCGCCGATCAGCCAGCCCTTGGCGGGGTGCTGGTCGCCGAAGGTCATCTCGCAGGTGTTGGACGCCTTGAGACCCATCTTGTGCTCGACGTTGGTCGCGTACACGCCGTTGCGCTCGCCCAGCTCGCCGGTGGTCCAGTCGAAGTGGAACTTCGGGACCATGAAGAGCGAGAGGCCCTTCGTGCCGGGGCCGGCGCCCTCGGGGCGGGCCAGCACGTAGTGGATGATGTTCTCGGACATGTCGTGCTCGCCCGAGGTGATGAAGCGCTTCACGCCCTCGATGTGCCAGGAGCCGTCCTCCTGCTCGACGGCCTTCGTGCGGCCCGCGCCGACGTCGGAGCCCGCGTCCGGCTCGGTCAGCACCATCGTCGAGCCCCACTGCTTCTCGACGGCGATCTCGGCGATCTTCTTCTGCGCCTCGTTGCCCTCGTCGAAGAGGATGCCGGCGAACGCCGGGCCGGAGGAGTACATCCACACGGCCGGGTTCGCGCCGAGCAGCAGCTCCGCGTAGCCCCAGATCAGGGAGCGCGGCGAGGTGGTGCCGCCGATCTCCTCGGGCAGGCCCAGGCGCCAGTACTCGGAGTCCATGAACGCCTGGTACGACTTCTTGAAGGTCGCCGGGACCGGTGCGGTGTTGGTCTCCGGGTCGAAGACCGGCGGGTTGCGGTCGGCGTCGGCGAAGGAGTCGGCCAGCTCGTTCTCCGCGAGGCGGTTGACCTCGTCGAGGATGCTCTTCGCCGTCTCGACGTCCATCTCGGCGAACGGGCCGGTGCCGTACGTCTTGTCGCGCCCGAGCACCTCGAAGAGGTTGAACTCGATGTCGCGGAGATTCGACTTGTAGTGCCCCATGGAAGGCTCCGTAATCAATAGCAGTGGCGCGCAATGCCCCGGGACGGGGTGTCGGCCGGGCGGGCGACGAGGTGGCGGTGCGTATATCAGCTGACCTCTACGATGATGCTACCCGTCAGTAATAAGACGCAACCCCTCAAGGCCCCGATGTGTCCGATTACTCTTTGCGGCATGTACGGCTACGACCAGAACCCGGGTGCACAGCAGCAGATGGGCGGCGGCTACGGCGAGCAGCCGCTGTATCCCGAGCCCTCGCCGCCGTCCCTGGGTGACGCGGTACGGGCCTTCACCACCGGCTCGCTGTCCGCCGAGGACTTCCAGCAGATCTTCGCGACGTCGAAGGTCTACTGCCCGCGCGGCGACAACCCCGGCTTCCTGGCGCTGCACAACACCCAGCAGCCGGTGATCCCGATGTTCACCACGCTCAAGGAGTTGCGGCGCTACGCGGGCAAGGAGTCCAAGTACTTCGTGATCACCGGCGCCGAGGTGATCGACCTGCTGCCGACCGGCTACGGCTTCGTCCTCGACATGGAGGGTGAGCACCGCATGGTCTTCGACGCGAAGGCCGTGGAGCAGATGGTCGACTTCGCGATGCGCCGCATGTACGGCTGAGACCGCATCCTTCGCAAGGGGCCCGCACCGCTCGGTGCGGGCCTTTTGCGTTGCTCCGGACGGCTGGGGAATGAAGTGCGCCTTGCGAGATGTTCACCATTCAACTAAATTGAAGGCACGACGATCCCGGAGGTGGCTCCCATGCCCGCAGTGACTGTTGAAAACCCGCTGGCCCTGCCCAAGGTCGCCGCTTCCGGCGATGCGACGCCCCGTCCCGTGCTCGCCGTCACCACGGCGCCGAGCGGATTCGAGGGCGAGGGCTTCCCGGTTCGCCGCGCGTTCGCCGGGATCAACTACAAGCACCTCGACCCGTTCATCATGATGGACCAGATGGGCGAGGTGGAGTACGCGGCCGGCGAGCCGAAGGGCACCCCCTGGCACCCGCACCGCGGCTTCGAGACCGTCACGTACCTGATCGACGGAACCTTCGTCCACCAGGACTCCAACGGTGGCGGCGGCACCATCCAGAACGGCGACACCCAGTGGATGACCGCCGGCTCCGGGCTGCTGCACATCGAGGCCCCGCCGGAGTCCCTGGTGATGTCGGGCGGCCTCTTCCACGGCCTCCAGCTCTGGGTGAACCTGCCCAAGGCCGACAAGATGATGAACCCCCGCTACCAGGACATCCGCGGCGGCCAGGTCCAGCTCCTCGCCTCCCCGGACGGCGGCGCGCTGCTCCGCGTCATCGCCGGTGAGCTCGACGGGCACGAGGGCCCCGGCATCACGCACACCCCGATCACGATGATCCACGCCACCGTGCGCCCCGGCGCCGAGGTGACCCTGCCGTGGCGCGAGGACTTCAACGGACTCGCCTACGTGCTGGCCGGCCGCGGCACCGTCGGTGCGGAGCGCCGCCCCGTCCACATGGGGCAGACCGCGGTCTTCGGCACCGGTTCCTCGCTGACCGTCCGCGCGGACGAGAAGCAGGACGGCAACGCCCCGGACCTGGAGGTCGTGCTGCTCGGCGGCCGTCCGATCCGTGAGCCGATGGCGCACTACGGGCCGTTCGTGATGAACAGCCAGGCCGAACTGAAGCAGGCCTTCGAGGACTTCCAGGCCGGCCGCCTCGGTACCGTGCCCGCGGTCCACGGAATGTGACACTTCCAGCCGGAGTGTGACAGTCCGTCATTCATAAGGCCCCACAAGCGGGACATCACACCCCGGCCGTGATTGGGTGGGAGGGTGCAGAACCATAAGCCCCTCCTGCCCGATGCCGCGCGGCGCACAGCGGCGTGGTGCGGCGTGGTCCTCCTCGTCACCGGGGTCGCCGCAGTCGCCATCTGGCTGTGCATCGTCTTCAAGACCGCGGTCACTCCCGTGCTGCTCGCGCTGCTCGGTACGGCGCTGCTCGGGCCGGTGCACCGCTGGCTGACGGACCGCGGGCTGAAGCGCTCGCTCGCCGCGGGGCTCACCTGTGTGCTGCTCGTCGCGGTGGTCGGCGGCGCCGGGTACATCGTCGTCACCGCGCTCGTCGACACCGGTGACCAGATCGTCCGGTCGCTGAAGGACACCGCGCAGTGGGTCGTCGACCACTTCGGGATCGGCAGGAACACCAGCGTGGACGACCTGGTGGCCAACGCCCGGAAGCTCGTCGAGAAGTTCGGCGCGAGCGCCGCGGGCGGGCTGCTCTCCGGGCTCAGCCTGGTCGGCTCGCTCATCGCCACCAGCGTCCTGGCCCTGCTGCTTACCTTCTTCTTCCTCCGCGACTCCGACCGGGCCGCGCAGCTCGCCCACTCGATCGCGCCGCGCGGCACCGGGGAGCTGGTAGAGGCGATGGGGCGGCGGGCCTTCGAGGCCGTGGAGGGCTTCATGCGCGGCACCACGTTCATCGCGCTGATCGACGCCTTCTGCATCACCATCGGCCTGCTGATCCTGCGCGTTCCCGGCGCGGTGGGGCTCGGGGCTCTGGTCTTCGTCGGGGCCTACATCCCCTACCTCGGGGCGTTCCTCTCGGGCGCCGTCGCGGTCCTGGTCGCGCTCGCCGACCGGGGGTTCGTGATCGCGCTCTGGGCGCTGGGCGTCGTGCTCGCAGTGCAGGTGCTGGAGGGGCACGTCCTGCAGCCGGTGATCCAGAGCCGTACGGTGCAGATGCACCCCGCCATGATCATGATCGCGCTCACCGCGGGCGCCAGCGTGGCGGGTCTGCTGGGCATGCTGCTCGCGGTGCCGGTCTGCGCGGCGGCCTTCGGCGTCCTCGGCGAACTGCGCCGGGACCGCACGGGCCCGCCGTCCGGCCAGGGTCCGCAGCCCGGCCCGGCCCCGGAAGGCGCCTGACCCGGACCGGCCGGCGAACGGGGGCGCCCCGGTTCGCCGACCCCGGCTCAGTTCGCCGGCCCCGACTCGTACAGCTCGAACCAGATCGACTTCCCCGCCCCCTGCGGGTCCACCCCCCACGCGTCGGCGAGCATCTCCATCAGCACCAGCCCGCGGCCGCTGGAGGCCATCTCCCCGGGGCGCCGCTTGTGCGGCAGCTCGTCGCTGCCGTCGGACACCTCCACCCGCAGCCGCCGCTCGCCGTGCTCCCCCGTCGCCTGCGCGAGCATCAGCGCGTCCCCGTCCGTGTGGACGAGGACGTTGGTGGCCATCTCGGAGATCATCAGGACCGCCGCGTCGACCTGCTCCGGATCCGCCCAGTCGTGCAGCAGGTCCCGCATCTGCTGCCGGGCCGCCGCGACCCGCTCCGGCTCGGCCTGCGCGATGGTCAGCGCAGTGCGCCGGGGCACCGGCTGCCGCCGCGCCCCTCCGTCGTACCGGAGCAGCAGCAGCGCGATGTCGTCCTCCCGGCGGTCCGCCAGCGGGCCCGTCGTGTAGTGCGAAGTAGGCCCGTGCACGGCCTGCACGAGGGCGTCGGCGAGCTTCTCCAGGTCGGCGGTCTGCTGCTCCAGGACCGGCCGAAGCCGTTCCCAGCCGGAGAACATGTCGTGGCCGCCGGTCTCGATCAGCCCGTCCGTGCAGAACATGACCGTTTCTCCGGGCCCCAGGGTGAGCCGGCTCGTCGGATAGTCGGCGTCCGTGTCGATGCCGAGCGGCATTCCGCCCTCGGTCTGGTGGATCATCGCCGTCCCGTCGGCGGTGATCACCACCGGGTCGGGGTGGCCGGCCCGCGCGATGTCGAGCGTGCCGGTCTTCGGATCGGTCTCCGCGTACAGGCAGGTGGCGAAGCGCGGCCCGGTCTCCTCCCCGTCCTCGTAGGCGTCCGTGAGCCCGGCGAGGAAGCGCGACGCCCGCGAGAGCACCGCGTCCGGACGGTGCCCCTCGGAGGCATACGCGCGCAGGGCGATCCGCAGCTGCCCCATCAGCCCGGCGGCCCGCACGTCGTGGCCCTGGACATCGCCGATGACCAGGGCGATGCGGCCGTTGGGCAGCGAGATCATGTCGTACCAGTCGCCGCCGACCTGGAGGCCGCCGCCGGTCGGGATGTAGCGGGCGGAGACCGTCATCCCCGGGATGTCGGGGCCGAGAGTCGGCATCATCGAGCGCTGGAGCCCCAGCGACAGTTCCCGCTCGGTCTCGGCGACCCCGGCCCGGGCCAGCGCCTGCGCCAGCATCCGGGCCACGGTCGTCAGCACGGACCGCTCGTCCGGCGAGAAGGACACCGGGTGCTTGAACCCCGCCATCCAGGCACCCATGGTGTGCCCCGCGACGATCAGCGGCAGGAAGGCCCAGGACCGGCGCCCGAAACGGCGGGCGAGCGGCCAGGTGACCGGGTAGCGGCGGCTGTAGTCCTCGGGCGACGGCAGATAGATGGCCCGCCCCGTCCGTACCACCTCGGCGGCCGGGTAGTCGGTGTCCAGCGGCATGTCGGTGAACGGGTCCTCGTCGCCCACGCTGTGCCCGTGGTGCCCGATGATCGTCAGCCGGTCGCCCGCGACGCCGAAGACCGCCAGGCCGTCCGGCGAGAAGCCCGGCATGGAGAGCGAGGCGGCGACCCGAAGCACCTCCGCGGTCGACCTGGCCTCGGCCAGCGCCCGGCCCGCGTCCAGCAGGAAGGCCTCGCGGGAGCGGCGCCAGTCCCCGGTGATGGGGGTGTGCGCCCCGGTGGTGCCGGGCTGCGGCTCGGCGACCTCCTGGAGGGTGCCGACCAGTACGTAGTCGGTGCCGTCGGGCGTCCCTGGCGGGATCGGCTTGGAGCGGCTGCGGACGATGCGCAGCACCCGGCCGCTCTCGTCCACGATCCGCAGCCGGGCCTCGGCGAGGGTGCCCTCGGCGCGGGCGAGGCTCACCACTCCGTAGATCTCGTTCCAGTCGACGGGGTGGAACCGGGAGCGCACCGCGGACTCGCGGAAGACACCGGCCGCGGCCGGCAGCTCCAGGAGCCGGGCCGCCTCCGCATCGAGCGTGACGGTCCCGGCTGCGTTGTCCCAGCGCCACAGACCGGTCGCGGTCGCGGCCAGGACGTCCTCGGTGCGCATTGCCCTACTTTAAGAAGATCTGCCCGGTGGACGCCACCGAGGGGTGGCCTCCACAGGGCCTCGGCGAGCCCCGGATGATCTTGAAATGTCAATGTCAATGATTCGGTGCGGGTGCGGGCGGTAGCCTGGGGTGGCTGAATCCACCCCGAACCGCGAAGACTGGATGAACGACGATGCATCGGTACAGGTCCCACACCTGCGGCGAGCTCCGCGCCTCTGACGTCGGCACCGACGTCCGACTGAGCGGCTGGCTGCACAATCGCCGAGACCTGGGTGGCATCCTCTTCATCGATCTGCGCGACCACTACGGTCTGGTGCAGCTGGTCGCCCGCCCCGGCACCCCGGGCAACGAGGCGCTGGCGAAGCTCACCAAGGAGACCGTCGTACGGATCGACGGCAAGGTCTCCGCGCGCGGCGCCGACAACGTCAACCCGGAGCTCCCGACCGGCGAGATCGAGATCGAGGTCACCGAGGTCGAGGTGCTGGGCGAGGCCGCCCCGCTGCCCTTCACGATCAACACCGAGGACGGGGTCAACGAGGAGCGGCGCCTGGAGTACCGCTTCCTCGACCTGCGCCGCGAGCGCATGCACCGCAACATCATGCTGCGCTCGGCGGTCATCGCCTCGATCCGCGCCAAGATGGTGGCCCTCGGCTTCAACGAGATGGCGACCCCGATCCTCACCGCGACCTCCCCCGAGGGCGCCCGTGACTTCGTCGTCCCGTCCCGTCTGAACCCGGGCAAGTTCTACGCCCTGCCGCAGGCCCCGCAGCAGTTCAAGCAGCTGCTGATGATCTCCGGCTTCGACCGCTACTTCCAGATCGCGCCGTGCTTCCGCGACGAGGACGCCCGCGCGGACCGTTCGCCCGGCGAGTTCTACCAGCTCGACGTCGAGATGTCGTTCGTCGAGCAGGAGGACGTCTTCCGGCCGATCGAGAAGCTGATGACCGAGCTCTTCGAGGAGTTCGGCAACGGCCGCCACGTCACCTCGCCGTTCCCGCGCATCCCGTTCCGCGAGTCGATGCTGAAGTACGGCAACGACAAGCCCGACCTGCGCGCCAAGCTGGAACTGGTCGACATCTCCGACGTCTTCGCCGACTCGGAGTTCAAGGCGTTCGCCGGCAAGCACGTCCGCGCCCTCCCGGTCCCGGACACCGCCGGTCAGTCCCGGAAGTTCTTCGACGGCCTCGGCGACTACGCCGTCCAGCACGGCGCCAAGGGCCTGGCCTGGGTCCGCGTCGGCGAGGACGGCACCCTGGCGGGACCGATCGCCAAGTTCCTCACCGAGACCGACGTGAAGACCCTCACCGAGCGTCTCTCCCTCGTCCCCGGCCACGCGGTCTTCTTCGGCGCGGGCGAGTTCGACGAGGTCTCCAAGATCATGTCCGTCGTCCGCGTCGAGGCCGCCAAGCGCGCCGGCCACTTCGAGGAGGGCGTCTTCCGGTTCTGCTGGATCGTCGACTTCCCGATGTACGAGAAGGACGAGGACACCGGGAAGATCGACTTCTCCCACAACCCCTTCTCGATGCCCCAGGGCGGGCTGAAGGACCTGGAGGAGAAGGACCCGCTGGACATCCTCGCCTGGCAGTACGACATCGTCTGCAACGGCATCGAGCTGTCCTCCGGCGCCATCCGTAACCACGAGCCCGAGCTGATGCTCAAGGCCTTCGAGATCGCCGGTTACGACCGCGAGACCGTCGAGCACGAGTTCGCGGGCATGCTCCGCGCCTTCCGCCTCGGCGCCCCGCCGCACGGTGGCATCGCCCCGGGCGTCGACCGCATCGTGATGCTGCTGGCCGACGAGCCCAACATCCGCGAGACGATCGCCTTCCCGCTCAACGGCAACGCCCAGGACCTGATGATGGGCGCCCCGACGGAGCTGGACGAGACCCGGCTGCGCGAGCTGAACATCCAGCTCCGCAAGCCGGCGGCGACGGCGAAGGAGAAGGCGGACCCCAAGGACTCCGTGGCGAGGGACACCGGCGCGAAGTAGGCGCCGGCGGTTCCGCTCCGGTTCGGTCCGTTTCCGCACCGGTGCCGCTCGCGTTCTGATCCGGTTCCACGTGAAACATCCCCCGGCCGACCCCGGCCGGGGGATGTTTCACGTTTCCGGTGGCCTGTCTCACGTCGCGTTCAGGGCCACCGTCGGGTGGAGCCGGGAGGCGCGGATCGCCGGGTAGAGGCCCGCGACCACACCGATCAGGAGGGTGGCGGCCAGACCGCCCGCCAGGGACCACGGCGGGACCACCGCCGTCCACCCCTGGACCCGCGCGAAACCGTACGTCGCCGCCGCGCCCAGCAGCGCGCCCGTCGCCCCGCCCAGCGCCGACAGCAGCAGCGACTCGGTCAGGAACTGGAGCCGGATCGCGCCCCGGGTCGCACCCAGCGAGCGCCGCAGGCCGATCTCCTGACGGCGCTCCAGGACGGAGATGACCATCGTGTTGGCGACGCCCACCCCGCCGACCAGCAGCGCCACCGCGCCCAGGCCGAGCATCAGGTTCGTCAGCCCCTCGTCGGTGGCGGCCTTGGCGGCCAGCGCGTCCGAGGGACGGGAGACCTTGATGCCCGCCTCGCTGCCGGGGCTGATGGTGCGGGCCAGGACCGCCCGTACGTCCTCGACCGAGGCGTCGGTGGAGCGCTCGAAGACGGTGGTCGGGTGGCCGTCGAAGCCGAAGTGGCGCTCGGCGGCGGGGAATCCGACCATGGCCACCCGGTCCAGGTTGGGGACCAGTTCGAGCGGTTCGAGGATGCCGACGACGGCCACGCGGATGTCGTTCATCATGATCGTCTCGCCGGTGCGGGTGATGCCCAGCCGCTCCGCCGCCACCGCGCCGAGCACCGTCGTCGGGAGGCGTTCACCGGCCGGGGTCAGCCAGGTGCCCTCGCCGACCTCACCGCCGAGCGCGGAGAGCAGGTCGGCGCGGACCGCCTGGGCGGTGACGCCCGCGGTGCGCTCCTCGGGGACCACGTCGCTGCGGCGGATGCGGGCGTCGATGTCGGCGGTGGCCGTGGCGTGCCGCACCGGGCCGATGCGCTCGACCATCGCGACCGCGTTCTTCGGCAGCCGGACCGGCTGCCCCATGGCGTCGCGGCCCGCCTCGGCGGTCAGGAGGTTGGTGCCGAGGCGGTCGAGCCGGGCCATCAGGTCCGCGCGGCTCGACTCGGACAGGCCGACGACCGCGACCATCGTCGCGATGCCGATGGCGATGCCGAGCGCCGAGAGCACCACGCGTGCGCGACGGGCGCGGAGACCGACCG
Source organism: Streptomyces sp. NBC_00376 (assembly GCF_036077095.1). Lineage (NCBI taxonomy): Bacteria > Bacillati > Actinomycetota > Actinomycetes > Kitasatosporales > Streptomycetaceae > Streptomyces > Streptomyces sp. NBC_00376. The sequence goes on from NZ_CP107960.1 coordinate 4,514,135, forward strand.
CGCCGACGCGCAGGACGTCGCGGGGGGAGAGACGGGCGGGCCTGAGACCGTTCTTCATGAACCGGCCTTCCGTGTACGTGGGCCGAGAAGCGCGGTACGTGGGCCGAGGGGTGTGCCGGAGCGCGAGTCCGAGACGATCTCGCCGTCCCGGAAGCGGACCCGGCGCGGCAGTGAGTCCGCGATCCCGTTGTCGTGGGTGATCACGCAGACGGTGGTGCCGGACGCGTTCAGCTCGTGCAGCAGCTCCATGACGATCTCGCCGGACGCGGTGTCCAGCGCCCCGGTCGGCTCGTCGGCCAGCAGCAGCCGGGGGCTGCCCACCAGGGCACGGGCGATGGCCACCCGCTGCTTCTCGCCGCCGGACAGCTCGTTCGGGGTGTGCGAGCCGCGATGGTCCAGCCGCACCCTGGCGAGCGCCTCCCGGGCACGCCTGCGCCGTTCCTTCGGCGCGACGCCCGCGTACAGCAGTCCGTCGGCGACGTTGTCCACCGCGTCGCGCCCGGCCGCCAGGTGGAAGTGCTGGAAGACGAAGCCGATGTGGCGGGCGCGCAGTGCGGAGAGCCGGGAGTCGGAGAGCCCGGACACGTCGTACCCGGCGACCTCGACGGTGCCCGTGGTGGGCTTGTCGAGGGTGCCCATGATGTTGAGCATCGTGGACTTGCCCGAGCCGGACGGGCCGACGACGGCGAGCAGTTCGCCCGCCTCGACGGTGAGGTTCACTCCGCGCAGGGCGTGGACGCCGCCGGGGTACGACTTGGTGGCGTCGCGCAGTGCGATCACCGGGGCCGGTGTCATGACGCGGCCGCTCCGACCTTCAGGCCCTCGCGCACGTCGGGGCCGCTGACCTCGATCCGCCCGTCGGCGGTCATGCCCGTCTCCACCCGGATCATCTTCGAGGTGGCTCCCCGGACGACCTGGAGGCCGTAGCCGCCGTTCTCGCCGCGCAGGGCGACGACCGCCTCGACGGGGACCGCGAGGACCCCCTTGCGTGCCTCGCTGACGAACTTCACGCTCACCGGTTTCCCGGTGTCCTCGCCGGACGCGGCGCCCGCCCCGCCGTCCAGGACGACCTCGACGGTGATGCCGTCCCCGGTGCCCGCGTCGCCGCCGGAGGCCTGCTCCTCGGGGCGCACCGTACCGGCGACGTGGCCGGCCACGGTCTTCCCGCTCGGCAGGGTGACCTCGACCTTGGTTCCCTTCGAGGTGAGCGCGCCGTCGGTCTGCTCCAGTTCCGCCCGTACGACGGGCCGGGTGGAGGCGATCGTCAGGACCGGCTCGTCCGGGCCGACCTGGTCGGCGAGTGCCGCGTCGGCGGAGACCACCTTGACCGGGCCGGGCTGGAAGACGACATCGCCCTTGCCGACCCTGCCGGTGGGCTCGCGGTTGAGGGACTTCTGCCACTGTTCGACGGCGGCCGCGGTGTCCTCGTCGTACCGGACGTCGACGTAGAGCCGCGATCCGTACCCCAGGTCACGCAGACTGCGCTCCAGCTGGAGCACGTCACTGCCCCGGTCGCCTGGCTTCATCTCGCGGAACATAGGGACCGGCCCGTAGAGGAGGGTGACGGGCTTGTCGTTCAGCTCGTACAGCGCCTGCCCCATGGTCAGTGTCCTCCCTTCGGGGGCGGCGACCGTGACGGTTCCCTCGACGGCGGCCTTGACGGCGCGGCGCTGCGAGAAGTCGAGCCTGCCGTCGACCGTCGTGGACCGCACGAGGTCGGTGCGTACGACGGTCGCGGTGGCGGGCGGCGGGCCGCCGCCCCGCGCGGCGGCGCCCGCGTCGCCGCCGTCGCGGAGGAAGCCGCCGTCGCCGAGGAGCAGGACGCCCCCGGTGACGGCGGCGAGGGCCGCCGTACCGAGCGCGAGGAGGGTGGCACGGCGCCTCACTGCATGCCGTCCAGACCGTCGAGCAGCTTCGGCTCGCACGCCTCGCGGGCCTTCTTGTACGCCGGTGAGTCGGTGTCGATGGACGGGGACGCCGGGTTGGGGTCGCCGCCCGGCTGGGCGTTGCCGCCGCTCATGGTCGGGTTGGTGAACCGGGAGACGCCGTTGTCCCGCATGCATTTGGCGTGCGCGAGCATCGACTCGTAGGACTTCTGCTGGTCGCGCTCGGGCTCGGCGTCCATGGCGGCCTGCAGTTCGGCGACGCAGGCCCCGTCCTTGCCGCCCTTGATGCCCTCGTTGCGGCCCGGCTGGGAGCCGATCTCGTTGACCTTGTCCCAGTCGAGGTAGCCGCTGAGCTTCGGGTCGGGGAAGTCCTTGTAGCCGCCCTTGACGCGCATGCACCGGACGTACTTCAGCTGGGCGTCGTAGAAGGCGCTCTTGGCAGTGGGCGCGGCGCTCGCGCCCGACTTGGCCGGCGTGGTCGGCGTGTCCCGTGTGTCCGGTACGTCGGCGATCACGTCGCTCTTCTTCGTGCCGCCGCCGTCACCGTCACCGCTCCCGCCTCCGCAGGCGACGGAGAGGGCGAGCACGGGCAGGGCCACGAGCGCGGTCATGCGCAGCCGGGCGGTGGCGCGGGGGTTCGTCCTGGGAAAAGTCATGCGCTGTACGTTCGCCGCCCCGGATGATGGCCCCTCCATGGCCACATGATGGGAACGTAACAATGCCCCCGGCCTGCGCCTCCACCCCCGTCCGGGGCAGACGCGGGCGGTCCGGGCATGCACATAATCGGATCCATGCCGCATGTGTTGCTCATCGAGGACGACGCGTCCGTACGGGACGGAATGGAGCTCGTGCTGCGCCGGCACGGGTACGGCGTGGAGACCGCCGCCACCGGCGAGCAGGCCCTCGCCCTGCTGGACGGGGAACGGGGCGCACGGGTGGAACTGGCCGTCCTGGACCTGATGCTGCCCGGCATGGACGGCTTCGAGGTGTGCCGCCGTATCCGCGCCCGCTCGGCGGTCCTGCCCGTCATCATGCTGACCGCACGCGGCGACGACCAGGACATCGTGACCGGCCTGGAGGCGGGCGCCGACGACTACGTCGTCAAACCGGTCACCGCGCCCGTCCTGGAGGCCCGTATCCGGGCCGCGCTGCGGCGGGCGGAACCGTCCGGGCCGGTGCGCGGGGCCGCCGCCGACCTCGCCGGGCTGGTGATCGACCGCGCCGGGCTGACCGTCACCAAGCACGGCACACCGGTCCCGCTGCCGCCCACCGAACTGCGGCTGCTGCTGGAGCTGTCGGCCGCCCCGGGCCGGGTGCTCAGCCGCGAGCAGCTCCTCGAATCCGTCTGGGACCACACCTTCCTGGGCGACTCCCGGTTGGTGGACGCGGCAGTCGGGCGGCTGCGGGCCAAGCTGGAGGACGTGCCGGCCAAGCCGCGGTACGTCCAGACGGTGCGGGGCTTCGGCTACCGATTCGGTCCGCTGTGAACCGTACGGATGCCGTTGCGAACCGTAGTGACGCCGTTGTGAACCGTAGGCGTAGGGACGTCGCTTTGAACCGTACGGACAAGGGCAGGCGCGGCGCCGCCCCGACGCGGCGCTCGCGACGCCTTGTCGGCGGGCTGCGCGTCCGGCTCGTCGTCACCTTCGTCGTCGTCGCGCTCGTCAGCGCGGTGACCGCGACCGCCCTCGCCTACCGGGACGCCCGCACCGCAGTCCTCCAGCGCACCCAGAACGCCGCCGTGGACGACCTGCGGGAGCGGGTCACCGCGGTCGCCGCCGACTTCGACGTACCGCCCGACCAGCAGTCGCTGTCCCGGTTCGCGGCGAAGGTGTCGGAGGGTCTCGGCGGGAACATCGTCGTCGCCCGCTACCAGGACCTCTCCGCCGTCTCCGACTCGCTCGCCGACACCACGTCCAGGATCACCACCGAGCTGCGCACCGCCGTCACGACCGGCGACCAGGCCCGGTTCCAGCGGGTGCGGTGGCGGGGCGATCCCTATCTGGTCGTAGGCACGCCCGTCCGGTTCGACGACGGGGATCGCCGCACCTCCGGCCTGGAGGTCTACGCGATCACCGATCTGCGGGCCGAGCGCGACGACACCGCCGCCCTGCTGGACTCCGTACGGGCCGGCATGGTGCCGGTGGTGGTGCTGGCCGCCGTCCTGGCACTGCTGGCCGCGGGCACGGTGCTGCGGCCGGTGCGGAAGCTGGGCCGGGCCACCCGTGAGCTGGCGGCCGGAGACCTCGGCACCCGGGTCGCCGTCTCCGGGCACGACGAACTCGCCGACCTGGCCCGGACGTTCAACGAGACCGCGGACGCGCTCCAGTCCTCCGACACGGAGCTGCGCGAGCAGGAGGCGAAGGCGCGCCGCTTCGTGGCGGACGTGTCGCACGAGCTGCGCACGCCCCTCGCGGCGATGACGATGGTGGCGACCGTCCTGGAGGAGGACGCCGACCAGCTGCCGCCGGACGCGGCACGGGCGGCCCGTACCGTCGGCGCGGAGACGGCACGGCTTTCCCGGCTGGTCGAGGACCTGATGGAGATCTCCCGCTTCGACGCGAAGGCGGTACGGCTGAACGCGGCCGAGGCGGATCTCGCCGACACCGTACGGGCCTCGCTGGCGCTGCGCGGCTGGACGGACCGGGTGCGGACCGACCTCCCCGAGGGGCTGCGGGCGGTGGTCGACCGGCGCCGGATCGACGTGATCGTCGCGAACCTGGTGGGCAACGCGTTGCGGCACGGCGCCCCGCCGGTCACCGTGACGCTCGCAACGGCCGAAGCGGCGGACGGCGAGTGGGTGGTCCTGTCCGTCGCCGACCACGGACCGGGGCTGCCGCCGGAGGCACGGGAGCGGGTCTTCGACCGGTTCTACAAGGCGGACGCGGCCCGCACACGCGGCGCGGCCGACGACAGCGGACAGGGCAGCGGCCTCGGCACGGCGATCGCGCTGGAGAACGCCCGGCTGCACGGCGGCACGATCGAGGTGGCCGACGCGGCGGACACGGCGGACGGACCGGCGCGCGGCGCGGTGTTCACGCTGCGGCTGCCCCTGCGGCGTACCGGAGAGGACACGGAGTGAGGATCCGAAAGGGCATCGCGATCACGGTCGCCGCGCTGGGGTTCGCCCTCGTGGGCTGCGGCGTCCAGCCGACCGGGGTGATAGGCGCGGGCGAGCCCGCGTCCGGTCCGACGCGCGGGATGCGGCTGTACTACGCCTCCGCCGCCGGGCTGCGCGCGGTGCCGCTGATCGACCAGGAGGTCAAGGATCTCAACGGCGTGCTGAAGCTGCTCGGCGCGCGGACGCCACCCGCCGACCAGGGCGGACTCACCTCCCTCGTCCACCTCGGCGGCTACTCGGCGACCGGCTCGGGCACCCGGGTCACGGTGCGGCTGGAGGGCCTCTACGGGGAGTCGGGACGCGACCAGGCCACCGGCCAGCTGGTGTGCACGCTGGCGCGCGCCCAGTCCGTGCTCGAACCGAAGGTCAGGACCGACGACGTCGAGGTCACCCTGCGACCGTCCGAGGGCGAAGCGCTGGGCCCGTACCGGTGCCCTGAGTTCCTCAACGGCTGACTGACCGGCAATCAGACCTCCCCGCTCAGCACCGGACGGAAGGTCCCGGACCTACACGCACGAAACGGTTCCGTGGCCTTCGGCGTGCATGTCCGGCGGGGATACAGCCGTATGGCCCCTGTACGGATTCGCCCTCGCGCGACGCGGCGTTAACTGGGTGCGGCGGCAGGAGACGTGACGGGGAGCCCGTCTGTGCCGCCGTCACCCCACGAGCGCTGAGGAGTTCCCGTGTCCGTGTTCCGTCCGTCGGCCCTCCGGCGTCCCCCGTACGCCGTACCTGCCGGTGCCTGCGCCGCCGCGCTGCTGCTGCTCACCGCATGCGGCAACACCTCCGGGACCGCCGCTCCCAAGTCCCCCTCCGTCCGGACGGGCGCCACGGCCTCCACCGGTGTCGCGGGCCCACAGGCCGACGGGCCACGAAAACGGGCCGCCCCCGGGCCGCACGCGCCGGTCGTCCGGCCGCGCGAGATCCCCGCGCTGGGACCGAAGACCCGGGCCGCGATCCCGGCGTCCTCCAAACAGGTCTTCGTCGTCACCGGCGACGACTACGACTCCAGCCTGTCCACCGCGGTCCTCTACGCCCGCGACAACCCGGCCCTCGGCTGGCTGCCCGTCACGACCCGCTGGCCGGCCCACAACGCGCTGAACGGCTGGACCGACGAGCACTGGGAGGGCGACCTGCGCTCCCCGGTCGGCGTCTACGGTCTGACGTACGCGGGCGGCCTGTTCGACCCTCCCGACACGGCGTTCCCCTACGACCGGAACCCGGCGTTCGTGGTGAGCGGCGAGGGCTTCGACGGGGAGCAGCTCGAAGGGTCCTTCGACTACGTCGTCGCCATCGACTACAACCGCACCCCCGGCGTCACCCCGCTGGACCCGGAACGCCCCCTCGGCCAGGAGCGCGGCGGCGGCATCTGGATCCACGTCGACCACGGCGGCCCGACCCAGGGCTGCATCTCGCTCCCCCTGGACCGGATGCGGGAACTCCTGAGCACCCTCGACCCGGCGAAGAAGCCGGTCGTCGTGATGGGTGACGCGGAGGCACTGGAGGAGTGAACGGGGGACGGGCCGGGAGGGGGCCCGTAGGCTGGAGGAAGCCCGTTTCCTTACCAGGAGGCAGTGATGGCCGTGACTGGCGAGAGTGTGCTGACACAGGAGGTCTTCGAGGACCTTGCCCGTCACGCCATACGTGCCGAGGAAGCACTGCGTCTGGAGTTCGTGAACGGGAAAATGGGGGTCAAGGCTGTGCCGGACGGGGATCACGGGCGGATCATCGCCTGGCTCACACAGATCTGCATGCAGTCGGGACCTGGCAATTGGCTCTTCGCCGAACAAGGTCTGCGAGTCGAGACATACCGCAAGGGCAACGCCCGCCCGGACGCTGTGCTCGCCCCGCTGGAGAACTTCGTCGGCCAGGGCGAATGGGCCGACCCCAGCGGCGTCCTGATGGTCGTCGAGGTCACCTCGTACGACGAGGACACCGACCGCCGGGACCGGGTCGAGAAGCCGCGCGCCTACGCCGAGACCGGGATTCCCGTCTACCTGCTCATCGACCGCGAAACCTGTGAGGTCAAGGTGCACTCGCAGCCCGACGGAGTGCGGTACGAGCAGGTGGTGACGGTTCCGTACGGGAAGACCGTCGAACTGCCCGACCCCGTGGGCATCGAACTGGACACCGAGCCGCTGAAGAACTGGGTCCGCTGACCCGGGGCGGAGCGTACGAGCGACAGTACGGCGAAGGGCGGGACCGCTTGCTGCCGGTCCCGCCCTTCGCCGTGCACGTACTCCCGTTACGCCGGCTTCTCCTCCAGGCGCGGGAACAGCACCGCGCCCTTCGTGACCGTGGCGCCCGCCGGGAGCCGGCCCCAGGTGCCCGCGTCCTGCACGCGCTGGTCGGCCAGCGCGCCCAGGGACTCCTCGGCGCCGAGTGACTCCCACAGCTTCTGCGAGGTCTCCGGCATCACGGCGTTCAGCAGCACCGCGACACCGCGCAGCGACTCGGCGGCCGTGTAGAGGATCGTCGCGAGGCGGGCCTGGCCCTCGGGGGAGTCGTCCTTGGCGACCTTCCAGGGCTCCTGCTCCGTGATGTAGCCGTTGACCTGCTTCACGAAGTCGAAGATCGCCAGGATGCCGGCCTGGAAGTCCAGCTCCTCGCCGATCTTCTCGTCGGCCGTGGCGACGGCCTTGGCCAGGCCCTCCTGGACCGCCTTCTCGGCGTCACCCGGGGCGGTGGCCTCGGGGAGCGCGCCGCCGAAGTACTTGCCGACCATGGCCGCGACGCGCGAGGCGAGGTTGCCGTAGTCGTTGGCGAGCTCGGAGGTGTAGCGGGCTGAGAAGTCCTCCCAGGAGAACGAGCCGTCGCTGCCGAACGCGATCGCCCGCAGGAAGTACCAGCGGTACGCGTCCACGCCGAAGTGCGAGGTCAGGTCCTGCGGCTTGATGCCCGTCAGGTTCGACTTCGACATCTTCTCGCCGCCGACCATCAGCCAGCCGTTGGCCGCGACCTTTCCGGGCAGCGGCAGACCCTGCGCCATCAGCATCGCGGGCCAGATCACCGCGTGGAAGCGCAGGATGTCCTTGCCGACCAGGTGGACATTGGCGGGGAACGTCCCGTCGAACTTCTCCTGGTTGGCGCCGTAGCCGACCGCCGTGGCGTAGTTCAGCAGGGCGTCGACCCACACGTAGATGACGTGCTTCTCGTCCCACGGCACCGGGACGCCCCAGTCGAAGGTCGAGCGGGAGATGGAGAGGTCCTGGAGGCCCTGCTTGACGAAGTTCACGACCTCGTTGCGGGCGGACTCGGGCTGGATGAAGCCCGGGTTGTTCGCGTAGAACTCCATCAGCTTCGGGCCGTAGGCGCTCAGCTTGAAGAAGTAGTTCTCCTCCTTGAGGATCTCCACCGGCTTCTTGTGGATCGGGCACAGCTTGACGCCGGCCTCGTCCTCGATGAGGTCGCCGGGGAGCTTGTACTCCTCGCAGCCCACGCAGTAGGGGCCCTCGTAGCCGCCCTTGTAGATCTCACCCTTGTCGTACAGGTCCTGGACGAACTCCTGCACCCGGTCGGTGTGGCGCTTCTCCGTCGTACGGATGAAGTCGTCGTTCGCGATGTTCAGGTGCTTCCAGAGGGGCTTCCACGCCTCCTCCACGAGCTTGTCGCACCACTCCTGCGGGGTGACGTCGTTCGCCTGGGCAGTGCGCATGATCTTCTGACCGTGCTCGTCCGTGCCGGTGAGGTACCACACCTTCTCGCCGCGCTGGCGGTGCCAGCGGGTGAGCACGTCGCCTGCGACGGTCGTGTAGGCGTGGCCCAGGTGAGGAGCGTCGTTGACGTAGTAGATGGGGGTCGATACGTAGAAATTCTTCACGCCGTCGCCCCCTTGCTTCTCGGATCCAGTGGCCGCCATGGTCGAAATCCTAACGGCCCGCGGGCGACCGACTCACACCGATTACGGCCGGTCACCCCCGGACCGGGGGCGTGGAGACCTTTGCGAAACATCCCTTCCGGTAGCAAAAGCGCATCCTGGGAGGGAGTGGACACGCGTGTACGAGGCAGGGGACATCACGATGCGGGTACTGGTCGCGGAGGACGAGGAGATCCTGGCGGAGCTGGTCGCCACGGGGCTGCGGCGGGCCGGCTTCGCCGTCGACACGGTGTACAGCGGTGACGCCGCCCTCGCCTACCTGGGTCTGCACGACTACGACGTCGTCGTCCTGGACCGCGACCTGCCCCGGGTGCACGGCGACGACGTGGCGCGCGGCCTCGTCGCCTCCGGCTCCCGGACCAGGATCCTGATGCTCACCGCCGCCGGTTCCATGGAGGACCGGGTCGCCGGGCTCGACCTCGGCGCCGACGACTACCTGGGCAAGCCGTTCGAGTTCCCCGAGCTGGTGTCGCGGGTACGGGCACTGCGCCGCCGCAGCGCCCGCCCCGTGCCGCCGCAGCTGGAACGGCACGGCATACGGCTCGACACCGTACGGCGCACGGCCTCGCGGGACGGTCGGGGGCTGGACCTCTCGCCGAAGGAGTTCTCGGTGCTCCAGCTGCTGCTGGAGGCGGACGGCGGGACCGTCAGCGCGGAGGAGCTGCTGGAGCGGGCCTGGGACGCCAACGCCGACCCGTTCACCGGCGCCGTGCGCGTCTGCATGAGCAAGCTGCGCGGGAAGCTTGGCGAGCCGGCGCTGATCCGTACGGTGCAGGGCGTGGGGTACGCACTGTGAGGCGGCTGTCCGGTGTGCCGCACTCCAGGATCCGGGCCCGGATCGCGCTCGTGTACGGCGGCGTGTTCCTGGTACTCGGTACGGCGCTGCTCGCCACCGTCAACCTCGCCTCCCGCGCCGGTACGGACTCCCAGGCGCGCGACATCGCCCGCACGGCGGCCGTCGCGCAGCCCGGCTACGCGGTGAACGGTCCGCTCATCACCCGGCGGAGCCTCGGGCCGCCCACCGTCTACGACCTCACCGACAACGTCAGTGACGCGGCCGGCCATCAGCTGCTGATCTGGTCCGTGGCCGCGCTGCTCGTCATGACGGCCTGCGCGGTCGGTGTCGGCTGGTGGACCGCGGGGCGGGTGCTGCGCCCGGTCCACGCCATGACGGAGAAGGCGCGCCGGCTCTCCGAGCACAATCTGCACGAGCGGATCGCGTCCAGCGGCCCCGACGACGAGCTCAAGGAGCTCGGCGACACGCTCGACGCGCTGCTGGCCCGGCTGGAGAAGGCCTTCGACAGTCAGCGGCGGTTCATCGCCAACGCCTCCCACGAGCTGCGGACCCCGCTCGCCACCCAGCGGGCCGCGATCCAGATCGGCCTGGACGACCCGACCCCGGAGGATCTCGTACGGACCAGGCAGACGCTCCTGGACAACAACCGGCGCAGCGAGCGGCTCATAGAGGGGCTGCTGGTCCTGGCGCGCAGTGAGCGCGGGCTGGCCGAGGGCGAGCGGGAGCCGGTGGATCTCGCGCAGGTGGTGGCGGAGGAGACGGCCCGGCATCCCGGCGTGCGGGCCGACACCCACTTCTGCACGGTGCGGGGGAACCGGATGCTGCTCGCGCAGCTGGTGGCGAATCTGCTGGCCAACGCCGTCACGTACAACGTGCCGGACGGGACGGTGGAGGTGTCACTGGTGACGGCCGGCGGCGGGGCACGGCTGGAGGTCCGCAACACCGGGCCGGTGGTGGACGCGGCGGACATCCCCGGGCTGTTCGAGCCGTTCCGGCGGGGCGAGGGCAAGGACCGGATGGGGCGCGGGTCGGGCCTCGGCCTGTCGATCGTGCGCTCCATAGCGGTGGCGCACGGCGGTACGGTCACGGCGGTGCCGGGGCCCGGGGGCGGGCTCGCCGTGACCGTACGGCTGCCGGTGGATCAGTCGGCGGTCACCGTCTCGCGGGCCGCGATCCAGGCGGGGAGCGCGGCGAGGACCTCGCGGTAGAACGTGGTGTCCGCGACCTCCCGGGGCGCGGGGCCCGCGTGGAAGAACCCGGCGTTCGGGGCGTCCAGCTTGCGCAGGAAGTCGAAGCCCTTGGCGTCTTCCTCGCCGAACGCGACGAACTGGAAGAACAGCGGCAGTCGCGCCGCGTCGGCCAGCGCCTGCTTGGCGGCCTGCTTGGCGTCCGGCGGGCCGTCCGTCTGGAAGATCACCAGGGCGGGGCCGGTCGCCTCCGACTTCTCGTAGTGCGCGACGACCTCTTCGACGGCGCTCTGGTAGTTCGTACGGCCGAGGCGGCCGAGGCCCGCGTTCAGCTCGTCGATCCGGCCCTCGTGGTCGGCGAGGCCGACCGTGCCGGTGCCGTCGATCTCCGTCGAGAAGAAGACCACGGGGACGGTCGCGTTCTCGTCCAGGTGCGCGGCGAGCGCGACGGTGCGGTCGCCCAGGTGCTGGGCGCTGCCGTCCTTGTAGAACGGCCGCATGGAGCCGGAGCGGTCGAGGACCAGGTAGACGGTGGCGCGCAGCCCGGTCAGCCCGTGCGCCTTCAGCCCGGCCTGGGCCGCCTTGTACGGGTCGACGAGCCCCGGGGCCCGCGACTTGACCTTGGCGAGGGTGAGCGCGGGCTTGGGGGCGGGGGCGGGTGTGGCAGCGGGGGCGGCTGCGGGGGCCGTCTCGGCCACGGGGGCGGCTGCGGGCTCGGCCTCGGCTGCGGGCTCGGCCTCGGCTACGGGGGCGGGCTCGGCCACCGGGGCGGGGGCGGGCTCGGCCTGCGCCTCCGGCTCGGCGTGCGCCTTGGGCTCGGCGGCGGTGAGCTCCGGCTCCGCCTCCACCTTCGGCTCCGTCTCGACCTCCGCCTCGGCCTTGACCTCGATGGCGGGCTCGACCTCGGCCTCGACGGTGGGCTCTGCCTCCGGTTCGACTTCCGGCTCGATGGCGACCTCGGCCTTGACCTCCGCCTCGGCCTTGACCTCCGCCTTGGCCTTGACCTCCGCCTCGGCCTTGACCTCCGCCTCGGCCTTGACCTCCGCCTTGGCCTTGACCTCCGCCTCGGCCTTGACCTCCGCCTCGGCCTTGACCGGCTCCGGCTCCGGCTCCTCCGCCTTCGCCTCCGCCTTGACCGGCTCCGGTTCCGGCTCCACCTCCACCTTCGGCTCCGTCGACTCCGACTTCGGGGCCGGGCTCTGCGCCGGGACCGTGGGGAGGGACGCCTTGTCGAAGGCGGCGGCCACCAGGTCCGAGGCCAGACCGCTGTCCTCCCCGGCGGACCGGGGAGAGGCGGGCGCCGGTACCGAAGCCTTGGTGGGCGGGGTGGTTTCGAGGACCGGGGCCGACTCCGCGACCCGCTCGTCCGCCGTGGTGGACGTGGTCTCCGTCGTCGCGGCCGGCTCCGACTCCGTGGGCGCGGTGCGCTCGGTCTGGGGCGGGACCGTGGCCGTCGGCGCGTCCTGCTCCGCGCGGTCGCGGCCGAACACCTTGCGCAGCAAGCTCCGAATGCCCATGGGCGAGGCCTTTCGCGTGAGTTGGGTGCGAGAAATGTCCGACCTGTGGGAATTGATCCCTGGCCAGGACGGATACGTAAGGTTAGCGGCCGGATCCGGCCCTTCGGTGGTGCGGCCCGCCCGTGTGGGAACTGAGCTGCAACCGAGCCCCGAACGAGTCCTGTGCCGATGCCGTGCGGGCCTCATGTACGTCGTTCAAATGTGCGCACCCGGTCCCGAGTTGCCTTGTTGGCGTGAACGGACGGTGTTCCTGACGCGAAGTCAGGCGCACCGTTGTCCGTTGTCGACAGCGTTGCTCAAGAAGGGCTCCCACATGGGGAAACCAACCCGTAGAACACGTTTTGCCGCCTGTGCCGTTGCGGCGGGTGCGATGCTTTCCGGCCTCGTCCCGGCGGTCGGTGCCGCCGCCGCTCCGGCGTCCGCCCCGCCCTCCTCGGTGCGGGCCGCCGACGACCCACCGCCGGGCAACGAGGGAATGCCGGACGACGGGTTCGACAACGAATCCGAGGGTGAGCAGGACGATTTCGCCGGAACCGGAACCGGAACCGGAACCGCAGCGGCCTCGGATTCGTCCTCGGCTTCGGCCGCCCCGGGCGTCTCCGCTCTCGCCGCCCCCGTCCCCGGCCGGGCCGCCGACTTCAAGCTGGCGAAGAGCACCGATGTCTCCGGTCTCGTCACGAAATTAGACGCCGCGCTGCCCAAGCAGGGCCTCACCGAGTTGATGGAGCAGGCCAATCGGCCCTCCAAGTGGGAAGGCGCCTGCGGAACCGCCGGAATCTACGGTTCCGATCTGGCGGTCAACCACCGTGTCTGCTGGCAGAGCGACGACGCCACCTCCTCGGAGTGGGTGCCGCAGGCCATCACCGGTGTCTCGGACGCGCAGGAGGACGAGGACTGGGGCACGTCCAACGCCGAGCCGATCGCCGTGGCCGGTTACGACGCGGAGAACCCTGGCCGCAGCAACTACGCCAAGGACCGCGACAACTGCCTCCAGGACTCCGCGTCGGACGACAACGGCCGGCTGCTCCAGGCCACGCCGGGCACCGTAGACGGGACGTCCCAGCTCGTCGGCAACGCGAAGACGCTGGAGTCGGCGTTCGGGCCCGAGGACCTCTACCTCGCGCACGGGCGCGGTGACGGCTTCGCACCGCAGCTGTGGTCGCTGAGCGAGCACGCGCCGAGCAAGTGCGGGGCGTGCAAGCGCGAGGTGTACAGCTACAACATGGGTGAAGTGATCAGCGACTTCGGCTGATTCCCACGACCCCGACAACCCCTACGACCCCACGACAGGCCCTACAGTCGGACACATGGTTTCCGGTGAGGCGCCGCAGGCGGAGGGCAGCGTTCGGGTCGACGTCTGGATCTGGTCGGTCCGGCTGACGAAGACCCGTTCGCAGGCCGCTGCCGCCTGCCGCGCGGGTCATGTGAAGGTCGCCGGCGAGCGCGCCAAGCCCGCCCAGGCGCTGCGCGTCGGCGACGAGGTACGGCTCCGGCACGCCGGACGCGACCGGATCGTGGTCGTGTCGAAGATCGTCAAGAAGCGGGTCGGCCCTCCGGTGGCGGCGGAGTGCTTCATCGACAACAGCCCGCCCCCGCCGCCGCGCGAGGCGGCGATCCAGGTTCCGGTACGGGACCGGGGCGCGGGCCGGCCGACGAAGCGGGACCGGCGCGAGATGGAACGGCTGCGGGGGGCCGGCCCCACGGGCTGACCGCCCCACCGGGCGACCGCCCCACCACCGGGCCGGCCCCACCGGGCGACCGTCCCGCCGTGGAGCAGCCCCTACGGCTGGGGCGAGGCGATCGCCCGTGCCGCCGCCACCTCCTGGCGCAGCGGAGCGAGTACGCCTTCCTTGTCGCCCGGAAGTTCGGTGCGCACCTCCACCAGGACCTCGCTGGCCCGTATCCCCTCGGCCAGCTCCCGCAGCTGCCGCTGGACCTCGGCGACCTCGGCCGGTGGCGGCTCGGGTGCTCCGTGATTGACCCGGACCCGGGCCGCCGTCGCCGCGTCCACGATGCGTTCGACCGCGACGACCAGCGGCCACCAGGCGGCGGCCCGGGTGCCGACCGGGGGCGGTTCGGTCAGGGCCCGCTGGAATTCGGAACGTACGACCGACAGGTCGCGGTAGATCCGGCGCCGGGCCCGCACCCGCTCCGCCCGGTCGCCGGAGCCGCCCGGCTCGAACGCGCACGCCACGTAGTCGGCGATGTCCGCCACCGCGTCCGCGAGCCGGTGGCCGACCCGTACGTGCCAGCTCTCCGGCCACAGCAGATAGCCCGCCACCAGCACGATCGCGCAGCCGATCAGGCTGTCCAGGAAGCGCGGCCAGACCAGGTGGAAGCCCTGATGGTTCAGCAGGTCGGACAGGAGCAGGATGACCGGGGTGATGGCCGCGGTCTGGAAGGCGTAGCCCTTCGCGGTGAGCGCCGGGATCAGCGCGGCGAGCACCACCATCACCGGCACGTCCCACCAGCCCACCGGCACCGCGGCGAGCACCGGTGCGGCGATCACGAGCCCGGCCGCCGTGCCCACCGAACGCAGCACGGCCCGCGAGAACACCGAGCCGAAGTCCGGCTTGAGGACGAACGTGACGGTCAGCGCCACCCAGTACGAGCGCGGCACCGGGATCAGTGAGGTCAGCGCCTGGGCCAGGCCGATGCAGAGGGCGAGGCGCAGCCCGTACCGCCAGGAGGCCCCGGAGAACAGCACGTCGCGGGTGGCCCGCCGGATCCGTACCCCGAGCACGGCGGGGCGGCCGAGCCGGTCGTCGACGTTGTACGGGTCGGGGTCGGCCTTGTGCACCACGACCGCCGCGTGCCGCAGGGCGCTGTCCACCGCACGGGTGGCGGGTGAGTCCGGTGCGGGCAGGGTGAGTTCGGGGCGGCCGGTGCGGCTCTCCTCGACGGCGACGGCAAGTTCGCGCACCGCCGCCGGGATCTCGTCCGGGAGCCTGAGACGGCGCACATGGACGGCGGGGGCCGCCTCGACGAGCGGGATGACGACGTTGAGCTGGGCGAGCAGCCGCACCATGGCGTTGCTGCGGCCGTGGTAGCGGGCCCGGCGGGCCAGGATCAGGTCGTAGGACGTGTTGAGGGACTGGGTGACGGCCTGGCGGCGTTCCTCGTACGCGTCGGTGCCCGCGGCGGCGAGCAGGTCGGCGACCGCGAGGTAGGTGTCCGCGACCGCGACCCGCTCCGGGAGCTTCCGGCGCAGCGGCCAGGCCAGCAGGGTCAGGGTGAGTACGAACAGGCCGCCGACCGTGAGCAGCAGCGGCGCCACCCACCAGGGCTGCGGCATCGGGAGCCCGGCCCCGACCACCGCGTTGAGCAGGAGCAGCAGCCCGGAGACCGAGGCGACCGCGCCGATCGTCGACATCATCCCGGAGACCAGGCCGACCAGCGTCAGCGCGGCGACGGCCCCCCAGCCGGTTCCGTACACCAGCGTGCCGAGCATGATGCCGAGCGCGCCGAAGAGCTGCGGCACGGCGATGTTGAGTATCCGCATCCGGTACGCGTCGGCGGTGTCGCCGATGACGCCGGAGAGCGCGCCCATCGAGACGAGCGCGCCGTACGCCGGGCGGTCCAGCGCGAAGCCGACGGCCAGCGGTGTGGCCAGGGAGACGGAGGCGCGGGCGACGCCCGCCCAGGCGATGGGCGTGGACGGCTTCGGGCGCAGTCCGCTCAGCAGCCAGGGGGGTGGCGCCAGCCAGGGGGGTGGCGCCGTCCGCCGCCGTCCGGATCCGGTCTCCGTGTCGGTCAACGCGTCCCCCCTCGGTCGTGCGTTCAGCTCCGGTAGCCCTCGACCTCGTCGGCGGGCCGGACCCGCGCCTCGGACGGATCTTCGCCGTACTCGCTCAGCGCCCGGCGCTGTCGCATCAGATCCCAGCACTGGTCGAGCCGCACTTCAACGGTACGCAGCCGTGCTTTCTCTTCCTCGCTGAGGCCCATTTCGCGGGTGGAGCGGTCGCGCAGGCTCCGTTCCTCGGAGATGAGTCCGCCGATCTCGTCGATGATGTCGTGTTCCCGGTCGTCCATGACGTCTCCTTCGTGGCGGGGGAGAGGGGGCGCAGGGGGTCAGAGCACGATGACGGTCTTCCCGCGTGCGCCGCCCGTCCGGTTCCGGTCGAGGGCCTGCGGGGCCTTCTCCAGTGGGAGTTCGATGTCGACGGGCACCCGCAGTACGCCTTCGGCGGCGCCCGCGGCCAGGACGTCCAGCAGGACCGGGGTGGGTTCGAGCCGGAAGTCGATACCGGTCACGCCGGGGGGCAGGGCGGCCCCGGAGGCGATGCCGCGCGTGGTGAGGGCGATGCCGCCGCCGCGTACCAGGGCGGCGTGTCCGGCGAAGGATTCCGGGGTGGTGGAGACCAGGTCGACCAGTGCGTCGACACCGTCCGGGCAGCTCTCCCGTACCGCCGCCTCCAGCGGCCGGTCGGTGATGTCGATCGTGACGGCGGCGCCCAGCTCCGTCATCCGGGTGTGCTCGTGGCCGCGCACGGCGGCGATCACCCGTATGTCGCGGGCGGAGGCGAGCTGGGTCAGATAGCTGCCGACGCCGCCCGCCGCACCGATGACCAGCAGGGTCTCGTGGCCCCGGAACACCGCGATCTCCAGGATCTGGGCGGCCGCAATTCCGGCGGAGGGAAGCGCGGCCGCGGCCCGCAGGGGGAGGCCGGGCGGTACGACGGTGATGGCGGAGTCCTGCGGCACGGACACGTAGTCGCAGTACGTGCCGCTGCCCGCCGCGTTCGGCCGGGCGACCCGGCCGAAGACCTGGTCGCCGACCCGGAACCGGTTCGCGCCGCTGCCGATCATGTCGACCCGGCCCGCGAAGTCCACCCCGACGACCATCGGGAACACGCGCGGTGCCGGTCCGTCGTCCGGGGAGCCCTGCGCGGCCTGCCAGTCGGACGGGTTGAGCGCGGCGTACTCGATCCTGACCCGTACCTCTCCGGCCTCCGGTTCGGGCTTGGGCATCTCCACCAGTGCGGGGTCGGCCCGGAACGCGCCGACGGCTATGGCTCGCATGCGGAAGACCTCTCAGTCGCCCCCGATCCGGCAGTCACGAGAACCACTCTTCCCCGGCCCGCCCGCTGCCGCATGTCGAGAGGAAAAGGCCGTGCGGAGCTCTGCGGACCGGGTCATTCCGGACCCGGCCGCCCCGGCTTTCCCGGCCGTCCCACCTCACCCCGGCCCACCCGCTTCCGTCCCCGCATCCGCACCCACCCCCGCACCAGCCCCGCGCACAGGGCCACCGCCAGTCCCACGGCGAACACCGCCCAGACCGTCGTGCGCAGCGAGCCCGTCAGCGCGTCGTACACCGCCGCCGCCCCCGCCGTCTCGCTGTCCGGCACCTCGGACAGCACCCGGTCGCGGGTGTACGCGAGCACCGCGCGCAGCACCAGTGCCCCGAGCGCGAAGCCGAGCCCGGCCACGGCGGTGGCCGAGAGCGCGGCGGGCCAGGAGCGTCTGTGCCCCGGTCCGCCGCCGCGCAGCCAGGCCACGGCCACGGCCAGGACGGCGACCACGAGCGTGGCCACGGCCGGCCAGATGCTGCCGGTCCGCAGCAGGCGGAAGGTCTGGCGCAGCTGGTCGGCGCGGTCGGCGGAGATGAGCGTGATGTCGGTGTGCTGGACCGGGATCCGGTCGGCGAACGGCACCCCGTTCTCCTCCAGGTTCTGCTTGACCCGCTCGGTCACGGGGGCCAGATCGATGGTCACGGCCTCGCCGGTGTTGCCGTTCAGGGCGGCGGTGACGGCCTCGTGGGCGGTGCGGTTGGCGGCGTTCCAGGCGTCCTGGAAGGCGTCGGTGGTGGTGAAGGACAGCACCGCCTGGCGCAGGAACTCCCGCACGGTGTCCTGGAGCGGCCCGGCGTCGATCTGTTTCATCGCCCCGTCGGTGATGAGGTCGGTGACGGTGCTCTGCACATCGGGGTCGGAGGCGAGCGGGGCCACCGCGTCGACGTAGCGGTCCGTGTTGTCGATCTCCAGGTCCACCCAGGCGGACAGCGCGGCGACCGGCACCAGGACGGCGAGCAGCACCACCAGTACCACCGAGAGAGCCGCCGAGAGATACGTCCGCACCCGTCCAGGGAATCCCGTGCCGGGGCGGCGCGCCCCGGGCCGTACGCCATCCGAGTTGCCGGGTGGCGCGGCCGGGTGTGCCCTGGAAGGAAACGGAGCCACGGAAGGAGAACCCCGCATGTCCACACACGCGGCAATGCCGGCCGGCGGACGGACCCGGCCGAGGTCACACGCACGCGGGCACAGCAGGAGCTCCTGGGCCGTCCCCGTCACGCTGGGCGCGGCGTACGGCCTCTACGCCTCGTTCATCCTCCGCAACAACGGCGCGAGCGCCGGCCGGCAGTTCTGGTACGGCCTCGCCACCGCGGTGGTACTCGCCGCCCTGTGCTTCGTGCTGGGCCGGATCCAGCACACCATGCTGCCCCTGGTGCGGGCGGTGGCCTACGGCGCGCTGACCGCGGCGGCGATCGGCCTGCTGGTCGGACTGACCGATTCGAGCGTGCTGCGGTCCGCGGCGCTGGGGCTGGCGGTCGGCCTCGGGATGTTCATCAGCACCTTCTACATCTACTACACGCACGAGAAGACGTGAGTCCGTACGGTCCCGTACGGACACGAGGGCGGGCCCGCACACGTTCGTGCGGGCCCGCCCTTTCGCGTTCTCATGCCCGACCGGCGACGGTCACGCGTCACCGCATGACGGTCACGCGTCACCGCATGACGGTCACGCGTCACGCACGACGGTCACGCGTCACGTACGACCGTCACCGGGCACGGTGCGTGCTGGGTGACATGGAGGCTGACCGAGCCGAGCAGGGTCGCCTTGAAGCCGCTGTAGCCGCGGGCCCCGACGACCAGCAGGTTCGCGCCCTTGGCGCGGTCCAGCAGGGACTGGGCCGGGTTGCCGATCACCACGATCTTGCTGACCGCCGCCGCACCCTCGGCGCCCAGGGCCTCCTCCAGTGTCTCGTTGAGGGCCACGGTCGCCACGGCCTGCGGGTCGAAGTCCTCCGGCATGCCGGGCATCATCGACGCCCAGCTCGTCGCGGGGTACTCCCAGCTGTTGACCGCCTCCACCGTGTCGCCGGTCAGCTCCGCCTGGCGTACGGCCCAGTGCAGCGCCTTGACCGACGACTCGGAGCCGTCCACGCCCACCACGATCCTGCCCATCTCTGCCTCCAGCTCGGTTCGGCTCAGTGCGCAGAGGCGCCGTACGTACCGGAAACCCCGCACGGCGCATCTTTCGTGCCAACTCTAGTCAAACCAGGCAGAGGTGCAGGAGGTGGGGCCTCAGTCCAGGCGGAGGTCGGCGAGCTGCTGCTCGAACGGCACGACTTCGTCGTCCAGCCCGAGGGTCCTCCGCGCCCCGGACGCCGCCCGGCCGCCCGTGATCATGGCCGCGAGCTCGCCGCCCGCCCGCCGGATGCGGGACGGCAGCCCGTCGGTGTACTCGTCGCCGGACGAGCCCCAGTCCTCCGACGCCGCGTACACGGACGTCGGTACGACGGTGGCCCGCAGATAGGAGAAGAGCGGGCGCATCGCGTGCTCCAGGACCAGAGAGTGGCGGGCGGTGCCGCCGGTCGCCGCGACGACGACGGGCTTGCCGGTCAGCGCCGTGTTGTCGATCAGGTCGAAGAACGACTTGAACAGCCCGCTGTACGAGGCGGTGAACACGGGCGAGACGGCGATCAGTCCGTCCGCCTCCGTCACCTCCTTGATCGCCTCGTCCAGGGCGGCCGGCGGGAAGCCGGTGACCAGGTGGTTGGCGATGTCGACGGCCAGGTCGCGCAGCTCGATCACCCGGACCTCGACCGTGCGGTCCTGCTCGGTCAGCAGCCGCTCACGGGCGGCGCCGGCCAGCCGCTCGGCCAGCAGCCGGGTCGAGGACGGGCTGCTCAGCCCGGCCGATACGGCGACGATGCGCAGGGGCTCGGTGACGAAGGCGTTGGACGTGTTGGACACGGTGGTCAGGCCTCCTTCGTGGTGGCGGTGGCGGCAGTGGCAGAAGTGGTGGCATCGGCGGCGCGGGCGGCGACGGCCGGGTGGACTGGCGCGGAGTCCGGGACCCCGGCCGGGCGCAGCGCGGCGAACTCCTTGCGCAGCACCGGGACGACCTCCTCGCCGAGGATGTCGAGCTGCTCCAGGACCGTCTTCAGCGGCAGCCCCGCGTGGTCCATCAGGAACAGCTGGCGCTGGTAGTCACCGACGGCGTCCCGGAAGGACAGGGTCCGCTCGATGACCTCCTGCGGGGAGCCGACGGTCAGCGGGGTCTGCCGGGTGAAGTCCTCCATCGAGGGCCCGTGTCCGTAGACCGGCGCGTTGTCGAAGTACGGGCGGAACTCCCGTACCGCGTCCTGCGAGTTCTTCCGCATGAACACCTGGCCGCCGAGGCCGACGATGGCCTGCTCGGCGGTGCCGTGCCCGTAGTGCGCGTACCGCTGCCGGTACAGGTTCACCATCTTCGCGGTGTGCTCGATGGGCCAGAAGATGTTGTTGTGGAAGAAGCCGTCGCCGTAGTACGCGGCCTGCTCGGCGATCTCCGGCGAGCGGATCGAGCCGTGCCAGACGAACGGCGGGACGCCGTCCAGCGGGCGCGGGGTCGCGGTGAAGGACTGCAGCGGCGTACGGAACTTGCCCTCCCAGTCGACGACGTCCTCGCGCCACAGCTTGTGCAGCAGGGCGTAGTTCTCGATGGCGAGCGGGATGCCCTGCCGGATGTCCTTGCCGAACCACGGGTAGACCGGACCGGTGTTGCCGCGGCCCATCATCAGGTCTACGCGGCCGTCCGCGAGGTGCTGGAGCGTCGAGTAGTCCTCTGCGATCTTCACCGGGTCGTTGGTGGTGATCAGCGTCGTGGACGTGGACAGGATCAGGTTCTCGGTGCGGGCGGCGATGTAGCCGAGCGTGGTCGTCGGCGAGGACGGGACGAACGGCGGGTTGTGGTGCTCGCCGGTCGCGAAGACGTCCAGGCCGACCTCTTCCGCCTTCTGCGCGATGGCGAGGGTCGCCTTGATCCGCTCGTTCTCGCTCGGCGTCCGGCCGGTCGTGGGGTCGGTGGTGACGTCTCCGACGGTGAAGATCCCGAACTGCATGGCGCCCGCCTCCAGAACTAGATTTGTTGAACATTGAACTATGTGAACACACCCTACAACGGAGCACCCCCCTGACCTATTCCGTGGTCCCCGAGGGGGCTCCGGACCGGTGCGTACCCTGGGCGGGACGCGTGGACCAGGCACGGACCGCGCCCGGACGGAGAGCGGGACCGTGAGCGGGAGCGGCGGCGAGAGCGAGCGCTGGAAGGAGCGCGGCGTGGCCCTGCGCGTCTTCGTCTACGTATTCGCCACGCATCTCTTCGCGGGCTTCATCTGGATCCTGTTCTACGTCGGCGAGCACGCGAAGAAGTAGTGAAGTGAGCGGGGCAGGGGTGGGGGCGGGAGACATGGACGGCACGGCCGGCATGGACGGCACGGCACCGGAGCGCTTGGCGGCGGTGCTCGCGGCGGACGACATCTGGAGCGCGCTGTTCGCACTGGCCGAGGACGCCCCGGCGGGCCTGCCCGACGCGATCGGGGTCCGCTACGGCCGGGCGGCGCAGGACGAGCGGCGCCACCTCACCTGGCTGCTCGGGGCCCTCGGCGAACCGGCCGTCCCGGTGTTCCTGCGCCTGCTGGCCGAGAGCGGTGGTGACGGCGACGGCGCGAAGGAGCTGCTGGGCACGGCGGTGCAGCGGAGGCTGCGCATTCCGGCGGCCGAGCTGCACCGGCTCGCCGAGGAGCTCGGCGCGGTGGAACCGCTGGTGGACGCGATGGGGCTCTCCGAGGACGCGGGCTTCGCACCGTTCCTCGGCGGGCTGCTGGACCACGAGCGCCTGAGCGGGCGCGCGGCCATGGCGCTGGGGCGGCTCGGCGCCCGGGAGTGGACGCTGCCGGTCGCGGAACGACTCCCCGGCCTGACCGGACTGCAGCACGGCGCCTTCGTCGTGGCCCTGGAACTGCTGGACGACCCGGCGGCGATACCCCACCTCCTGCGGGAGCTGGAGACGAACCGGGAGCCCGCGGGCGACGTGCACCACGCCCTGGTCGCCCTGACCGGCAGGCACCCGCTGCTCCCCCTGGATCCTCCTGACGGCGACCACGGCAGGCTGTTGCACGGCATCTGGTCCGAGCGCCGGCTGGACGGCCCGGTCCCGCCGTCGGTGGGCCCGTTCGCACTCGACTCCCCGCGCCACGCGCGCTTCACCGTCGAGGACGGCCGGGGCAGGATCCGTATCGACTACGACCCGCCCGCGCCCGGCACGTCCTGGCCCCGCTGGGACAAGTCCCTCCGGATCGACGGCGAGCGCGTCTATCACGTCGGCTCGGACTGCGGTACGTGCGAGACGACGATGACCCTCCTCGGCTGGCCGCCCCGGACGGCCCGGGAGGGCGCGGACCGCCTGCGCACCGCACTCGCCGACGTGGACGACCTGGGCTCCGGCGTCCTCGACGCGGCCGCTCCCCTCATCGCGGAGCTCCCGACCGGCCACTACCGCGCCCACCTGGCCGACCTCGCCCTGGAGCGGGTGACCGACCCGGCGGCGTCGTGGTGGGTCCGGCGCCGCGAACTGCGCGAGCGCGAGGACGAGCCGTACACCGAGGACCCCCTCGACGGCTGGCCGGGCACCGCCCACTTCCAGCTGCGCGACCGCATCCCCGGCGAGGTCCCGACGTACGGCGCGCTGCTCCCGTCCCAGCCGCTGGACGCACTCGACGCGGCCACGGTGACCCGGTATGCCTCGGCCATCACGGCGGGCCACCGCCCCGCCGCCCTGGCCCTCGCCTGGGTCGAGGACATTTACGTAGAGGCCGAGTACCCCGAACGCTTCTTGGCGGCCGCCGTCCTGGACGGCCACCACAAGCTCGCCGCCTACGCGGTGGCCGGCGTACCCGCCAGGGTCCTGCTCCTGTCGAGGGCGGAGGACAACTGGGGCCCGGAGACGGGCTGGAGCAAGGCGTTCGACGAGGTGCTGGGGCAGTTGCAGGACGGCGGGCAGAGGCGCGGCGCATCCCGGGACGGACCGATGTAGGACAGTCGGCGGAGGCGCGGCCCGCCCCCGGACCGATGCGGCCCGGCCCCCCGTCCGCCTACGCTGCGGGCCGGGCACGCGCAGGGCGTGCCGCCGCCAGGCAGGAGCCCCGCCGTGCCGTTCACCGGACAGACCCACATCCGCATCGCCCGCCCGTCCCGGGACCTGGCCGCCGCCGAACGCTTCTGGGCGGACGGCCTCGGGCTGAACGTCCTGTACCGCGCCGACGCGGAACGGGAACCCGGCACGCACGACCTCCTGATGCTGGGCCACCCGGACGCCCCCTGGCACCTCGAACTCGTCCACGGCGGCGACCACCCCACCGACCCCCGCCCCACCGACGAGGACCTGCTCGTCCTCTATCTCGACGGTCCGGTACCGGAGGAGATGGTGGACCGCCTGGAGGAGCACGGCGGAAAGCGGGTCCCGTCGCCGAATCCGTACTGGAACGAGTGGGGCGTCACCGTGGAGGACCCGGACGGGTACCGCCTCGTCCTGTGCCGGCGCGGGTGGAGCAACGCCTGACGGAGCAGCGGCGGCTGCCTGGACCTCCGTCACTTGCTCTGCGTGCCGGTCTGGGTGGGGCAGGCGGTTGCGCCGGTGGATGCCGGGCGGGTCGGCAGAGGCTGCAAGGGGGTGCAGACGGGGGTGGCGGCTCCGATGAGTTCGACCAGGCCGGTGCCGCCGGTTGGCGGGACGAGCCTGGACCAGTTGTTGGCCAGCCAGAGCTTTGTACGGCCGCGTCCCGGTGGACTCCCTGAAGCTCGACGGCGACCGGCGCATCTTCGATCGGCTCCTGGCCTGGGACCCGGACGCGTAGGGCCAAGCGCCTTGACCTCAAGTGCGCTTGAGGCAGAAGTCTTCTGCCATGAACACCGTAGAGATGCGGCGGCAGTTGCGCGCACTGACCGACCGGGCCGAGATCGCCGACCTGATGGACCGCTATCTGCGTTCCCTGGACGAGGGCGTCTTCGACGAGGAGTGGGCGCGCGCGTTCCACACCGAGGATGTCACCGCGGAGATGCCCATCGGCACCGTCCACGGCCGTGACGCCCTGCTCGCGCACATCCGGCGAGGTATGGCGTTGTTCGACCGAACGGTGCACCTGGGCACCAACGCCGTCATCGAGGTCGACGGGGACCGGGCCACCGCCCGGGGTGCCCAGTTGAGCACCCATGTCCTGGCGGACGGCTCGGGCGGCCTCTTCGTCTCCGCCGGCCATGCCGACACCGAACTGGTCCGGACGGCCGACGGCTGGAGGATCTCCGCCTCGGCGCTGCGTGTGGTGTGGACCCAGGGCTCGCCGCCGCGACTGCCGGCGGAACTCGCGCCGGCCTCCGCCGCCTGAGCCGCGGGACGCTGCTGGAGAAGGGGCGAGGCGGGGCGTCAGGGCGTCGCCCAACCACTGAAGTGTCAGAAAGCCGAGTTCGCCCGCTGGGGGTACGCGGCGCGGCGCGGAGCCGGAAAGGCCGTGTGGGCGGAGAACGGTTCGGTTACGCTCGGGTCATGACCTCCGTACCGTGCCGAAACTGGTGGCGCTCCTTCTAGGAGCGGCCGCCTCCCCTCTGCACGGAATCAGGGCCGTTCGATATGGACGGCCCTTTTCTCTGCCCTCGTACGGGTACGGATGCCGGTGATCACGGCGGGCCGTCCTCCACGCAACCAGCACTCGCGAGGAGAGAAGACCAATGAGCACAGCCACAGCCACAGCCGCAATCGCCGCAACCACCGCCGAGCTGGAGACGCGGATCCGGCAGGCCCCGCAGGAGTTCCGGGTGATGACCGGGGACCGGCCCACCGGGCCCCTGCACCTCGGGCACTACTTCGGCACTCTCCACAACCGCGTCCGGCTCCAGGAGCTGGGGGTGGACGTGTTCGTGATCATCGCCGACTACCAGGTGCTCACCGACCGGGACGTCGCCGACCGGCTCGGCGAGCACATGGAGGGGATGCTGCTGGACTACCTGGCCGTCGGGATCGACCCGGCACGTTCGACGGTCTTCAACCACAGCGCCGTGCCCGCGCTCAATCAGCTGATGCTGCCGTTCCTGAGCCTGGTCTCCGTCGCCGAGCTGAACCGCAATCCCACAGTGAAGGACGAGATCGCGCACTCCCGGCAGTCGGCCGTCAGCGGGCTGATGTTCACGTACCCCGTGCACCAGGCCGCCGACATCCTGTTCTGCAAGGGGAACCTGGTGCCGGTCGGGCAGGACCAGCTGCCGCACCTCGAAGTCACGCGGACCGTCGCCCGGCGCTTCAACGAGCGGTACGGGACGGTCTTCCCGGAACCGGAAGCGCTGCTCTCCGACGCGCCGCTCCTCCTCGGCACCGACGGCACCAAGATGAGCAAGAGCCGGGGGAACTCCATCGCGCTGGGCGCCGACGCGGACGAGACCGCCCGGCTGATCAAGGGTGCGAAGACGGATGCCGAGCGGCACATCACGTACGACCCGGAGAACCGGCCCGGGGTGTCCTCGCTGGTGCTGCTGGCGGCGCTCTGCCTGGGACGGGAACCACACGCCGTGGCGGAGGAGATCGGCGGGGGCGGTGCGGCCGCGCTCAAGCGGACCGTGACCGAGGCCGTCAACAGCCGGATGGCGCCGATCCGGGCCCGGCGGGCGGAGTACGCGCGGGACATGGGGTACGTACGGTCGGTGCTCCGCGCCGGGAACGAGCGCGCCAACGAGATCGCGACGGCGACGCTGGAGGAGGTGCGGGGGGTGATGGGCGGCGGGCTCTCGCTGTTCTAGCCCGTCAGGCGGTGGCCTCCGGCCAGGCGCCCCGGGCCGCCACGTCCAGGATCAGCGCCGCGATGTTCCAGGCGTCGTCCGCGCCGCTGTGGTGGCGGCCCTCCAGGGGGAGGCCCGCCACCTCCAGGGCCTGGGCCATGCCGGGGCGTTTGCGCAGGCCGTGCGCGGCGGTGAAGGGGAGCTTGGCGTTGGTGTGGCGGTGGCCGAAGGGGTACCGGGTGCCGGTGGCCCGGCACTGGCGGGTGAACTGGTTGCGGTCGTAGTCGCCCCAGCTGGCCCAGGGCCGGGTGCCCGACCGGTGCTCGGAAGCCAGCAGGCGGCAGGCCTCGGCGAAGGACACTCCGGTGTTCACCTCGGCCTGGGTGAGGCCGGTCAGCTCGGTGCAGAAGGCGCTGACCGTGGACCGGGCGGGCCGGACGAGGATCCGGTGGCGGGCGAGCCTTCCCCGAGCTCTCAACTCCTTTCGAGCAGGGGAGACCCCATCGGCCGCGCGCAGGTCGACGACCGTCAGGCCGATCTCGATGATCTCGCTCACCGCCCCCGGGGGCGGCTGCCCGTCCCAGCAGGTCGCCTCGATGTCGATCACGTTGAGGAGGTCGGGGGCGTCGGTGTCCATGGGGGCAGGCTAGGGGCGGAGGGGAGCGCGGGGCATGTGGATTTCGGTCGTCGGCCGGACCTGTGCCGGCACGGTCGGGTGAAGGGCGGACAGGCTGTGGTGCGGCGCGGCGCCGAGGGCGGGGCGAGGGCCTAGCGTGCCTGGCTCCGACGAGACTTGGAGATTCCCCATGCGTCACGTTCTTCTTGCCGGTGCCTGCCTCGCGGCCGGCGGCATTCTGCTCCTTGCGCCCTCCGCGCAGGCGGTGGGCGACGACACCGGAGAAGAGCCGCAGCACACCGTCATCATGTCGAACGAGGAGTTCGAGCAGCTGTACGGCCATGAGGCGTCGGAGGCGCCGGAACTCGTGGGTGGGGTCGGTTTTGTCCTGCCCGCACATGGCTGGAGTGCCGTCTCCTTCCGGTGAGCCCGTGCGTGGGCCTCACGTCCCCGGGGTCACCCGGCGCCCTCCCCGCAGCAGTTCGGCCAGGCCTCGGCGGGTCGCGGCGATGACCACGCGGTCCTCGGGGCGCAGTACGTACCCGGGGTGCAGGTCCCAGACCAGGCCGGACGGATTGTCCGGGGAGACAGGGGCCAGATCCGGGCGGCGGTCGCCGGGTGGGGTGGCGTCCAGGGCGAGGACCCGCCAGGCGCCCGCCCGGAACGCCTGCTCCACCGTGTGGCCCTCCAGCTGCCGGTGGCCCGCCACCTCGACCGCGGCGAAGAGCATCACCTTGCGCTCGACGGGGATCGCGCCCAGGATCTGGCGGCCCATCATGGCGACCGCGAAGGCGGGGGCGGCCAGATGGGAGACGGAGCGGGAGCGGGTGACGGCCTGGGGGTGGGCGGTGCGCAGGGTGCGGTAGACGGCGGTGGCGAACTCGTCGTCGTACAGCCGCAGTGCCACCCGCAGGTCCGGCTTGACCGAGCGGGCGTAGAGGGCCGCCTCCAGGTTGGTGGTGTCGGCGCTGGTCAGGGCGAGGAGGGCGCGGGAGCGCTGGATCTTCGCCGCTTCCAGGACGCCTTCCTGGGTGACATCGCCGAGGACCACCGGTACGTGCAGCCGGCGGGCGACCGCGATGCCGCGCGCGTCCGGGTCGTCCTCCACGCACACCACCGGTATGCCGAGTTCACGCAGCCGGACCAGGACCCGGGTGCCGATCTTGCCGAGGCCGAGCAGCACCACATGGCCGGACAGGCCGCGTGGCGGGCGGCGCAGCGAGGAGGCCGTGCGGAGCGAGCCGAAGGCCTCCAGGACACCCGCGACGAGGAGCGGCAGCAGCATCAACCCGGCTATGCCGGAGAGGAGTTGAATGATCTGGCGGGCCAGCGGGTCCCCGGTCGCCGGGTCGCCCATTGCGAAGAGGTCGAGCAGGGTCAGGTAGGTGGCGTGCAGGGGGTCGTCGCCGGTGGTGAGCGTGGAGGCGATGGCGAGGCCCAGCACGGCCAGGCCGACGCCCAGCGCCGACCAGCGCAGCCGCCGCGAGAAGACCTGGCCGAGCGGTGCGCCCCGGCCGCCCATCCGGGGCGGTGGTCCGGGCGGGCCGGCCTGGCTGACCGCCTCCAGGACCACCGTGCCCCGGCCCGTCGCGGCGGCCACCTGCCGTTCGTCGGGCAGCAGCCGGGGGCCTTCGTCGCCGCTGCTGTCGGAGCCCTCGGTGCCCGCCGGGTCATGGGTGGTGGAGGAGAGCAGGGCGAGGGTGCACAGGCCGGGGTCGGCGATCTGGCCGCCCCCGGGCGGGGTGCGTTCGGCGGCGCGCAGCAGCAGGCCCTCCGCCTGGATGACCTTGCTGGAGCCGGTGAGGACGGTGGCCGCGAGGGCGGGGGCCGCGGTGTCGGCGTCGGAGAGGACGGTGGTGGAGGCGTCCAGGGCGGCCCGGTCCAGGCCGGGGGTGGCGAGGGCGGCGGCCTGGTCGAGCAGCGTCTCCAGGTGCTGGCCCAGCTTGCGGTTGTAGAGCCGGATGACCAGCCGGAGGCGGGGGTTGAGGCGGCGGGCGGTCAGCGCGGCGCGGATGTTGCGCTCGTCGTCGTCGTACACCAGGGCCAGGGCGGCGGCCGAGGCGACGCCCGCCTCGTCGAACGCCTCGTCGGAGGGCTCCGCCGCCTCCAGGATGCGGACCGGGTCGACCCCGGCGTTGGTGTCGTCCCCGAGCGCGTCGGCCCCACCGCCTCCGCCGTTGCCGCCGTTGCGGTTCATCGCCGAGGACATGCGGCCGAACAGTGCGGATGCCAGCCCGCGTCCGGTCAGGGGGAGTTCGGGGCGGCGGGCGTCACGGCCGGGCGGCAGCAGAAGGGTTACCCGCTCCCCGTACACGTAGCGCAGTTCGACGGCGAGGCGCCGGGCCAGGGCGTCGTCGCCGCAGACGACCATGTGTCCGCTGAACGGGGAACGTTGGGGCTGCTGGGGAAGTGGGGGCACGTGACTCAGCATGCCTTGTTCCTCTCCCGTATATCCGGCGGCTCAGTGATCTTCTGTCGGTCCGGCGGGAGGGGGTGCCGCGTGGCGGGCCTGCGGGTTGGTGAGCAGATGGCGCGGGTCCGCGACCCGGACGATCGCCGTCTCGACCGCCGCGATCCGGTCCGCGAGCAGCCCCAGCGCGGCGACGGCCCGGGTCATCGGGTCGCCGTCCGGGCCGCCGAGTGCCTGGGTGCGGACGTAGGAGGCGGTGATCGCGGACCAGCGCGCGGACTGTTCGGGGGTGAGCCGGCCGCGCAGCGCGGCGAGCTTGAGCAGGTTCGACTCCGCGCCGGTGGTCAGCGTCTGGGCCTCGCCCGTGTAGTGGTCGTCGACGACGTCGGACAGCTCCGCCTCGTTCATCACCGGCACGATCCGCTCGGCGATCTTGTTCATGTTGCGGTACGAGCCCTGGAGCCGGAACGGCGGCTCGGTGCGCGTCGCGTCGGTCTGCGCGGCCGACGCGATGTACGTGGCGTTCACGGCCAGGACGGTGTCTCGGGCGGTCAGCAGATGGCGCAGGACCGCGACGATCCGGTCCACCTCGGCGGGGGCGTACGGGTGCTCCAGCCGGTCCGCGCGCGCCGCGCTGTCGCCGGAGGCGAGCCGTACGAACAGGGCGAGGTCGTCGCGGGAGCGCCCGGCGAGCGGTGCCAGCACCGGGTTGGCGGTCAGCGCGTTCTCGACGAAGCTCAGCGCGAAGACGTCCTCGCGGCCGCTCAGCACCTCGCCGAGGTTCCACACGTCGGCCCGGTTGGCGAGCATGTCGGGGATCCGGAACCGCTCGCCCGACTCCGTGTACGGATTGCCCGCCATGCACACCGCGAACCGCTTGCCCCGCAGGTCGTGGCTGCGCGGCTCGCCGTCCCGCACGCCCTCGATGCGGCGGGTGGCGTCGCAGAGCGGGATGAACTTCTGGAGCAGTTCGGGCGAGGTGTGCTGGATGTCGTCGAGGTAGAGGAGCGTGTTGTTGCCGGACTCCAGCGCGAAGTTGATCTTTTCGATCTCCTGGCGGGCGGTCGCCGTGCGGGCCTGGGCCGGGTCGAGCGAGGTCACGTCGTGACCGAGGTTCGGGCCGCTGATCTTGACGAGGACCAGGCCGAGCCGGTCGGCGACGTACTCCATCAGCGTCGTCTTGCCGTAGCCGGGCGGCGACACGAGCAGCAGCAGGCCCTGTGAGTCGGTGCGCCGGTCGGCGTCGGCGGTGCCGAGCTGCTTGGCGAGGCTGTCCCCGATCAGCGGCAGGTACACCTCGTCGAGCAGCCGGTTGCGGACGAACGCCGACATGACGCGCGGCCGGTGGTCGTCCAGCCGCAGCCGGGCCCGTTCGGTGTTCACCAGTGCCG
Organism: Streptomyces sp. NBC_00376; assembly: GCF_036077095.1. NCBI lineage: Bacteria > Bacillati > Actinomycetota > Actinomycetes > Kitasatosporales > Streptomycetaceae > Streptomyces > Streptomyces sp. NBC_00376. Next base: position 4,544,744 of record NZ_CP107960.1, read on the forward strand.
TTCGCCGGCGCTGGTAGGCGCGGAAGCCGGGGACGGTCGCGGTGCGGAACTCGGCCGTACGGGCGAGGAGTTCGTCGATCCGGACGGTCAGTGCGCCCCTCTCGACGCGCGGGTGTGTGCCGAGCAGGCCCTCCACCCGTGCGGTCAGCGGGGCCTCGCAGTCGTACCGGTCGAGCACCGGCTCGGGGCAGAGCTCCACGGCGACGGCCTCCGCGAGATCGCCCGCGTCGATCGCGGTGCCGCTCGCGGTGGCGTACGAGGTGAGCCAGCCCTCGACGAGCTGGCGGCGGGCCGGCAGGTCGTCGCCCAGTGCGGCGAGATCCTCGTCGTACGCCGAAGTGCCCGTCGTACGGCGGAACTTGTCCAGAAACGTGCGGACGGCGGCGCTGGTCACGAAGCCGGCCGGGCCGCTCGTCAGCTCCTCGAAGAGGTACGCGGCGACGGCGGACGGGTCCTCGGGCGCGTCCGCCGCGCCCTCGCCGCCGATGACGGCCGCCCACTCCTCCTGGAGGGCGTCGACGGCCGGGGCGAGGCCGAAGGTCTCGCGGGCGCGGGCCAGTGAGCGGGCCCGCCGGGTCCATGAGGTGCGCCGCGCCTCGTCCGTGTTGTACGCCCAGAAGAGTTGAGCGGTTGCCCGGACGGCGGGCGGGCAGCGCAGCAGGCCGGCCCCGGCGTGCAGCCGCAGCAGGGCGGTGAGGATCGCGGTGGCGTCCTCGTCGTGGACGCCGCGCTGATAGCCCTCGTCGTATGCGGCGGCGGCCGACTCCCGCACCAGGGAGGTGAGTTCGGCCGGAGTCAGGGCGGCGAGGGTGTCCGCGCCCCGCTCGTCGAGGAGCCGGGCGGCCAGGTGCTCGGCCCGGTAGACCCGCGGGGACTCGGAGGGGAGGGTCTGCTCCCAGTACGGGCGGGTCGCCTCGAACTCCGGGTCGGTGACCGGCGCCCGGTAGTCCGTACCGGTGAGCGCGAAGGCGAGGCGGTCGCCGTGCGGGACGAGCGTCAGGTCGAAGGGCTGGGTGTTCACCGCGAACCGGTGCCGGCCCAGCCGGATCACAGCACCGCCGTCCGCGTACAGCTCGCTGCGGTCGCGCAGGGCGCGTCCGGCCTCCTGGCGGGCGGCCAGCAGCTGCCCGTCGAGCTCCTCGGCCCGCACCGGATCGCCGAGTTCGCGCAGCTCATCGGCGGTGCGGCGGATCTTGGCGGCCATCGGGTCGGAGGCCAGGAAGGTGTTCACGGAATCCAGGTCCGGCAGCGCGGTCAACCGCCGGGAGACCGTCTCCAGGACCCGGGCCGCCGACTGGGCCAGCCGCTCGGCGCGCCGGGCGCGGGCGTCCTGGAGGGTCTGCTTGCGGGCCGAGAACGCCTCGTACACCTCCGTCCGGCGCTCGGCCAGCTCGGCGAGGAAGTCGTCGAACTCAGCGAACCGCGACTCCAGGTTTTCCAGCTGGAGCAACAACCTGGAAAGTTGATCGTCACAGGCGTCCGGGGTGTCCGCGGCGGCGATCGCCCCGGTGACGGCCTGCCCGAGCAGCGCGAACTCGGCGGCGAACTCGGCGCGTCCCTCGTGGTCGAGGAGTTCGCGGCGGCGGGCTTCGAGCGTGGCGCGGGCGCGGTTGACCCCGCCGAGCACCTCGGCGATCCGCTCCAGGATCGAGGTGCGGACCGTCGTGTCCCCGATGTCGAGACCGGCGACGACGTCCGTGACGGTGCTCAGCCCGTCCGTCATTCCGTTCAGTCGCTCGCCGAGCGCCGCCGCGTCCGCGACGGTGGCGAGTTCGGACGCCTCGGCGGTGAGAGCGGCGATCGACTCGTGGTAGCCGGTGAAGGCGTCGTCCCGGCCGAGGAAGGCGACGGCGCGCTGTGCGGCCGATTCGAGGTCGGCGGCGGTCGCGGCGGAGAGTTCGGCGATCCGCTCGGTGTCCGCGTACCGCATCTCGGCCAGCGTCGCCAAGTGGCCATGGGCGCGGCGCAGTTCGGTGAGCTGGTCCACCCAGGCGGCGGCCGAGCGGGGGGCCTCGCCACGGATGCGGCGGACGAGCGCGGTGAGCCGGTCGGCCGTCTCGTCGAGCGCGTCGGCGGCCTGCCGGGTCAGCTCCCGCACGGTCTCGAACTCGGTCAGGACCTGCTCGGCGGTGGCCTTCAGCTCCGCCAACGGGGCGGCGAGTTCGCCGAGTTCGGCGTCGGTGAGCCAGTGGTAGCGGTCGGTGGCCCGGGTGCAGTCCGCGACCAGCTGCGCGTACACGGCGGCGGTCGGGGTGGTCTCGGCGGCGCTGTGCGCGAGCGCCAGGCAGTCGGAGATCCCGCGCACCAGATCGGCGTTGCCGACCCGGGCCAGCGGGCCGGTTCCGGCGGGGCGGGAGGCCGCGTGGGTGTCGGAGACGTACGGGGTCCGCCAGCGCTGCAAGGGGTGGACCCGGGCCGGTTCGTCGCCGGTGGCGGTGGTGCGCAGCAGGACGAGGGTGCCGTCGTCGAGCAGGGCGTGGCCCCGGCCCTGGAGCGGGGTGGCGACCTCCTGCCGGATCAGGTTGTAGGGCAGGAGCAGTGCGCGGCCGTCGTCGGGGGAGCGGAAGACGTAGAGGACGTCCTCGCCGTTCGGGGAGCGGACCGCGCCCTCGAAGACCGGGCCGGTGAGGGGTTCGGCGATGTCGAAGGTCTTGGCGGTGCCGGTGGTGAGGTAGTAGCCGCCGGGGAAGATGATCCCCTGGTCCTCCGGGAGCCGGTGGCAGGCCGGCCCGATGCCGTCGAGCCGCAGCACGGTGCCGAGCAGCGAGTTGAAGACCAGGTACCGCCAGGACTCCTCGTTGTACGGGCGGATACGGAGCAGGACCAGCGGTCCGATCGTGGCGTGCTCGACCTCCGCGTCGGCGAGCGACTGGAGGGGTTCGGCGACCGGCTCCCGGTAGATCCCGTCCGGGGTGTCGGTGTCGTTGACCGTCTTGACGGTGAGGGTCCCGCCGAGCGTGTCGACGTAGAGCGCGGCGCTGTCCGGGCCGTCCCCGCCGACCGCGATGTGCGGGTGCCGGCCCAGAACGTGCGACTCGCGCCCGGCGGCGGTCCAGGTGAAGTCGTGCGAGGGCGGGAAGACGTGGTCGCGGTCGCCGCGCGCGTCGAGGAACGCGCCCGGCGACCCGTCCGGGGCGAGCGCCCAGCGCAGCACCCGGATGCCGTCCGCGCTCTCGCCGGTGCGGAAGACGGCGAGCAGCTTTCCGTCCACCAGGCGCAGCCGCAGCAGCCGGGCGTCGCGGTAGTAGCGGTGCAGCGCGGTGAACTCGCGTACGAAGTCCTCGTCGGCCAGTAGGCCGCCCGCGGCGGGCGACCCCAACTCCGATCCGTACAGGGCGAGTACGTCGGACAGGTCGGCCGGGTCCGCCGCTCCCGGGCCCCGCTCGAAGCCGAACAGCAGCTGCCCGCCGACGGCCACCAGGTCGCGGGGGACCGCCGCGTGGCCGGTGCGGATCTGCTCGGTGCCGGCGAGCCGGAGCTCGGTCGAGCCGAACTCCGCGGTGCGGCGCGCGTTCAGTTCCTCGGCGCGGCGTGCGAGTTCGGCGGCCCGGTCGCCGAGCCGGCGGCGCAGCACGTCGTACGTCCCCGCGTCCACGGGGCCGCCGGTGGGCGCTGCGGTCGTGGTGTCGGTGTCCATGCGTACGACTCTCCCTGCGAGGTGTTACGGGGCGGGTGGTGCCGGGGCGCGGGTGGTGCGGGGGCGCGTCGGGCTGTCGGGTCGCGCGGCCTCCGGCCGCGCTCTGTCCTCGATCTCCCCCATAGCCCGAAAGGCATGGGGGGACCCCTCGACGGGCTTGATCTGCCCGCCCGTCCGGCGATCGAGGTTCGCCCTGTGTGCCCTACGCGACCGGCGCGGACCCGTTCCGCGAGACGGGTACGGCGGTGGCGTCCGCCGCCCCCGTCGCCGCGGGGACATCCGGCCCGGTCAGTACGGAGACCGGCTGGTCGGCGAGGCCCAGTTCCTTCGCGGCGGCCAGCAGCTGCTGGATCTGCCCCGAGGAGACACCCGCTCCCGGCGCCTTCATCATCCGCATCAGCAGCGCGGACACCGTCAGGTTCTGCACATCGCCCGTGGACACCGACCCGAGCACCCGGGTCAGGTCGTCCGTGAACGACGAGGTGCCGTTCAGCCACGGACCCGCGAGGGCCTGCGCGGTGTCCGAGTTCTTCACGAACCCGTCGAAGCTCTTGCCCATCGAGACGGCCGAGACCAGCCGGTCGAAGAAGACCGACTCCCCGCCGACGATGTCGATGTCGGCGTTCTCCAGGCCGGTGGCCAGCACCGTGGCCTGCGCCTCGGCGACCTGCCGCTGCACGTCGAGGCCGGCCAGCCGGATCTCCTTCTCCGCGGCGAGCCGCAGCCGGTACTCCTCGTGTCCGCGCGAGGCGTCGTCCAGCGCCGCCATCGCGGCCGCCTTCTCGGTGAGGCCCGCCGCTTCGGCCTTCAGCTTCTCGCCGATCATCGCCGCGTCGGCCGTCGCCTGGGCCTGGGTGCCCTCGGCTGCCGCGAGTGCCTTGAGCCTGGCCCCCTCCGCCTCGGCCCTGAGCCGGGCGGACGTGGCCTCGGCCTCGGCGAGACCGGCCTTCTCGATGACATCCGCCTCCGCCTCACGGACCTGGATCTCGGCGAGGCCGGGCGCCGCGGACTCCGCCTGGATGCCCTCGGCCAGCCGCAGCTTCGCCTGGGCGTCCAGGTCCGCGGTCTTCAGCCGGGCCTCGGCGAGCGTCAGCTGCTCGGCGGCCAGGTGGGTGGCCGCGGCCTCCGCCGCCTCGGCGGCCTTGATGTCCTTGACCAGCTTCTCCTGGGCCTCCGCCTCGGCGGCGATGATGACCGACCTGCGGGTGCGCTCCGACTCCTCGACGGCCCGCAGCGTCTTGATCGACTCCTCCTGCTCGGCGACCGTACGGTCCACCGCGATCCGCTCCCGGATCACATCGGCGACCTCGCGGCGCTCGGCCTCGACCTCCTTCGTCGCGGCGATCCGGTTCAGCTCGGTCTGCCGCTCGCGCCCGATGACCTCGATCAGCCGGTCCTTCTCGATGCGCTCGTTCTCCACCGCGATGACCCGCTCACGGTTCTTCTGCGCGACGGCGATCTCCCGGGCCTGGTTCTCGCGCTGGATGCCGAGCTGCTCCTCGGTACGGATGAACGCGGCCTGGGCGCCGAGCCGTTCCTCCTCCTGGACCTTGGCGGTGGCGGCCTCCTCGCGGGCCCGCAGCGTCTCGACCTCGCGGCGCTGCTTGATCTCGGCCTCGGCCTGCCGGCGCTCCAGCTCCAGGATGGTCTCCCGGGCGTCGACGTCCTGCCGGGTGATCTCCTTCTGCTCGGTGCGCTGGAACTCGTTGGTGCGTACGTGCTCGATCGCCGTCAGCTCGGTGATCTTGCGGATGCCCTGCGCGTCCAGGATGTTGGCGCCGTCGAGCTGCGTCATCGGCGTCTGCTCGAGGAAGTCGATCGCGGCGTCGTCGAGGTGGTAGCCGTTCAGGTCGGTGCCGATGACCCGGATGATCCGGTCCCGGAACTCCTCGCGCTTGGTGTACAGATCGACGAAGTCCAGCTGCTTGCCGACGGTCTTGAGCGCCTCGGCGAACTTCGCGCCGAAGAACTCCTGGATCGCCACCTTGTCGCTGGCCCGCTCGGTCCCGATGGACTGGGCGACCTTGATGACGTCCTCGACGGTCTTGTTGACCCGCACGAAGAAATTGATGTGGATGTCGGCGCGGATGTTGTCCTGGCAGATCAGGCCCTCGCGCCCGGTACGGCGGATCTCGATGGTCTTCACCGAGATGTCCATGGTCTCGGCCTTGTGCAGGACCGGCAGGACGACGGCCCCGGTGAAGGTGACATCGACCTTCTTGGTCTTGGAGATGATCAGCGCCTTGCCCTGCTCGACCTTGCGGAAGAGCCGGCTGATGACGAGGAGCAGGGCGACGGCGATGAGCAGAACAACGGCTACGAGCACACCGAAGCCCAGGGTGATGGCATCCATGACAGTCCTTGCGGCTGGTGAGGAAGATGGTGAAGGAAGAGGAGGGGTGCGGCAGCGGGCGGCCCGACGGCGGGCGACCGATCACAGGGCGGCGACGCGGCGGCCGGTCCGGCCGGCCCACGCGGACCGGGCGATTCGAGTGGCCCGCGCTGTCCGGGTGGTCCGGGCGGTCAGCCGGTGCGGCGTGGGGTGCGGCGCGCACCCGTGCGTGGTCGTGGCGTCGGCGGGCCCGGGTCCAGCGCCTTGTCGTAGGGCGAGACCCAGAAGAACTCGCCCTCGTCGTCGTACGCGTACAGGAGCCCCGCACTGCCCGCGGTGAGGACCGGGCCGTCCGCCGGAGCGAGCAGCCTGACCTGGACGATCGCGGTGGAGCCGTCGTCCGCGGTGACCTCGGCCTGGCCGAAGTCGGAGCTGACGGAGCCGGTACGGACCGTGCAGACCCGGCCCAGGAAGTCCTGCCGCGACGGAGGCGGCTCGTCCGGGAAGCGCCGGCGGAAGCAGCGCACCAGGACCCGCAGCACGGCCCAGCCGAGCAGCAGCGCCCCGGCGAACACGCCGCAGGCCAACGCGGCCCGGGTCAGGCCGGTGGTGCCGCTTCGGTGCACCAGGACCGTACCGGTGAGGCTGATGAACCAGCCGACGACGACCATCACGGAAACCGAGACGGTGACCGGCACCCCGCCGATCCCGGCCAGGTCGGTGTCGAGGTCGCCGTCGAAGGAGTGGTGGTCGGCCGCACCGACCAGCACCAGGAGCCAGAAGAGGACGACGACGGCCAGCGCCGCGCCGAAGAGAACTGCGGGAAAGGCGGTCGCTGCGCTCAGGAACTCCTGCATCCGTCCAGCCCTTCTCCTGCTGGGCGGCCGGTGGTGACTCCGCTGCTGCGGCACCGCGTGGCGCGGTGCCGCAGCAGCCGGGTCGTTCCCCCGTGTCCCCCCGTGTTTCCCCCGGTTGGTGCTGCCCGGATCGTGTCATTAAGGGGTATGACGCCGCACTGCCGGAATCCGGCAATCTTTACCCGTCCTTGATGCCGGGCACCGGCATCGGCCGGTAAGCGTTGGGTGAGTGTCAACGTCGCGTCAGGACTGTGAGGAGAACGCGTGCCGGAGCCGGAGATCCCCGATGAGCTTCTGGCGGGATATGACCGCATCCTGACCGATGTGGCCGCCACCGGCCGCCGGCTCACCCGTGACGAGCTGGATGACCGCCGCCTCCTGGGCCGGGAGGCCGCCGAGTCCGGGTTCCAGCTGCGCGCCCTGGTCGTCCGGCATATCGCGGAGACCCGCGCCGCCTGGCCGCTCGGCGCCACGGCCGACGGCGCGGCCACGGATTCGGTGCTGGCCGCGGTCCAGCAGGCCGTGGACGCCTTCGCGGACGGCTTCGAAAGGGCCCAGCGGATGACCGTGCGGCGGGAGGAGGCGGCGCGCCGCGAGTTCATCGACGACCTGCTGTACGGGCGCAGCGATCTGGGCCGGCTCGCCGAGCGGGCCACCCGGTTCGGGCTGCGGCTCTCCCGCGCGCACGCGGTCGCGGTGGCGACGGGCCCGGAGGCGTACACGGAGACCGACTCCGTGCCGCGCACGGTCGAGGCGGCGCTGCTCGCCCGGTTCAGCGGCCGGAAGATCCTGCTCACGACGAAGGACGGGCGGCTGGTCTGCATCGCCCCCGGCAGTCAGCCCGACGTCCTGCGGTACTTCGCCAAGCAGTCGCACGCGGCGACGGACGGCGGCCGGGTCGCGGTGGGCCGACCGCACCACGGGCCCGGCGGCGTGGTCCACTCCTACGACGAGGCGCTGGAAGCGCTGGACCTGGCGGAGCGGATGGATCTGGACGATCCGGTGCTGTACGCGGCCGATCTGCTGGTCTATCCGGTGCTGACCCGTGACCGGCAGGCGATGGCCGATCTGGTCCGCAGTCAGCTGGGCCCGCTCCAGCAGGCCCGTGGTGGCGCCGAACCCCTGCTGAAGACGCTCGCCGCCTACTTCGACGCGGGCTGTGTGGCCGCGGAGACGGCCCGCCGGCTGTCGCTGAGCGTGCGGGCGCTGACCTACCGGCTGGAGCGGATCCATCAGTTGACCGGTTCCGACCCGTCCGACCCGATGCACCGCTACACCCTGCAGACGGCGGTCATAGGCGCACAGCTGCTCGACTGGCCGGCCAAGGAGATCTGACCCGGCTGCGGGGTCCGGAGAAAGCTGCGGGGTCCCGTGAAAGCTGCGGGGTCCGGAGAAAAAGGTGGCCGGGGGTGCGCAAGGGGGATCGCGCACCCCCGGCCTGCCGGGCGCCGGCCGGTGGTCAGTCGGCAGCGCTTGTTCCGGCGGTTCGGGGCGCCGTGCCGGGCAGCCGGTGCGGCGGACGCTCGAACGGTTTCACAGCTCGAACGGTTCTACGTGTTGTACGGCCCTACGTGTCGGGCGGTCCTACAGGTCGAACTCGTGCGGCGGGAGGTCGAGCGCGAAGCACGCCTCGCGCACGACGGCCTGCTCCGACTTGTCGAAGTCGCCGTCGGCGCCGCCGATGACGATGCCGATCTGGATGACGGCACGAGCCTCGGCGGGCTTCTTCTTCGCCTTGCCGATCTCCTGGAGCACGCTGACCTTGCCGAAGGCGAAGTCGGCGGTGAGCTTGTTCACGTAGTCGTTGAAGCGGCGCTGGAGGTCGTCCGCCGGGAAGTTCTGCAGGACCTCGTTGGAGGCGATCAGCGAGGCGACGCGCTGGCGCTCGGACGGGTCGATGGAACCGTCGGCAGCGGCGACAAGGGCACACATCGCCATGCTCGCGTCGCGGAACGCCCCGCTCTTCAGGTCGTTCTTCTTGGCTTCCAGCTGCGACTGCATCGACGAGGCGGATTCCTTGATCCGATCCCACAGTGCCATGACGTCTCCATACGTTGCTTGCGTTGCGTTGCCGGATGAAGTCCAACTCTACAGGCGTGTAGAAGTTAGCAGCAGGGGCGCCCGCTGTGTTCCGGAAACGGCGGTAAGTAGGATGCTGCGACGCCGCAGCCGACGCGGCATCGCAGAAGGGCGGACCCCCGATGGACTCGGCCAGGCCCGGCCACCACCCGGACAACGAACCACCGTGCGACGGAGTGCCCGCCCCTGCGGAAAGTCCGCGGCTGCGCAGGCGCGGGCAGGGCGAACTGGAGGCCCAGGTCCTCGCCGTGCTGCACTCGGCGAACGGCCCCGCGACGGCCGGCTGGGTCCAGGAGCACCTCGAAGGCGACCTCGCGTACACCACCGTCATCACGATCCTCTCCCGCCTCTACGCGAAGAAGGCCGTGACCCGCTCCCGCGAAGGCCGCTCCTACACCTGGACCTCGGCCTCCGACGAGGCCGGTCTCGCCGCCCTGCGGATGCGCCGGGTGCTGGACGGCGAACGTGACCGGGACGCCGTGCTCGCCCGCTTCATCTCGGCCCTCTCCCCCGGTGACGAGGAACGCCTGCGCGCCCTGCTGGCGAGGGCGGACGCCCCGGATCACCAGGGCGACCCGGATGATCCGGTCAACCCCCGTGACACGGAAGGCCTGTAGCCCACCGATGGGTGTCTTCGTCTGCCTGCCGCTCGTGCTGCCGCTGACCGCGCTGCCGATCGCGCGCCTGGCCGAACAGCATCTGCACCCCCGCAGCGCGACCCGGCTGCTCGCCGTCGTCGGCGCGCTGCTCGCCCTGTGCAGCACGCTCTGCCTGGGCCTGCTGATGGTGGTGGGCACCGCGCAACTCCCGGGCAACCCGCTGCCGGACAGCTGGTCGGACCCCGAGGTGCGGGACGCGGTGCCGTACGAGGTGAAGGCGGGCATCGTCGCGATCGGGGCGCTGGCGGCGGTGCTCGGGGCGTGCGGGTGGACGGTGTTCCGCCATGTCCGGCTGCGTATCCGCGCGAGCCGTGCGCTGGCTGCCGCGCCCTCCGTCGTCTCCGGCGACGTCGCGTTGCTCCCGGACCCGGAGCCGTACGCCTACGCGCTGCCCGGAAGTCCGGGCCGGGTCGTCGTCTCGACCGCGATGACCGAGTGTCTGGACGCCCGCGAGCGGCGGGCCCTGATCGCCCATGAGCGGGCCCATCTGGCCGGCCGGCACCACCGCTACCTGCTGGTCGCCCAACTCGCGGCGCGCGCCAACCCGTTCCTGCTGCCGCTGCGTACCGCGGTGTCGTTCAGCACCGAGCGGTGGGCGGACGAGGAAGCCGCGTGCGCGGTCGGCGACCGGAGGGTGGTGGCGATCGCGGTGGGCAAGGCGGCGCTGTACTCGCACCGGGCGCCGGACGTCTCGGCCGGTCTCGCGGCCTTCGCGGCCCCGGCGGGCCCCGTCCCGCGCAGGGTCGCGGCGCTGCTCGCCCCGGTGCCCGCGGTCCGGCTGTGGCCGCCGTCGTCGGCCCACGTCGCCTTCGCGGCGCTGGTCGCGACGGTGGGCACGGCGGCCTCGGCGCTGTCGTCGCTCAACGCGGCCGTGACGCTGGTGGGGATCCTGCGCGCGACGACCCCGCTATGAGCCGTCCGTGCCGGAGGACGGCACGGACGCGTACCCGCTGGCCTGGAAGCCGGACGTCCCCTGATTTCGCCTCAGTCGGCGGAGGCGGCGAACTCCTCCTGAGCGGCGGGCGCTGCGGGCTCGGCGGACGCCGTACGCACCGCAGGCACCTCACCGCTGCCACCCTTGCCGCTACTGCTGCCACTGCCGTCCCGGCCGCGCCACGCCTGGATCTTGGCGACGACGGGCTGGGTCCAGCGGGCGGTGAGCGGTCCGACGATGACGAGGATGAGGACGTACGCGGTGGCGATCGGCCCGATCCGGGGCTCGGTCGCCACGGCCAGTCCGGCGATGACGATGGAGAACTCACCGCGTGCGACGAGCGTCCCGCCGGCCCGCCACCGCCCGCGCGAACCGATTCCGGCGCGCCGGGCCGCGTACCAGCCGGTGGCAATCTTGGTGAAGACGGTGACGATCGCCAGCAGCGCCGCGGGGAGCAGCACCGGCGGGATCTCGGCCGGGTTGGTGGAGAGCCCGAAGAACACGAAGAAGACGGCTGCGAACAGGTCCCGCAGCGGCGTCAGCAGCTTGCGCGCACCCTCGGCGACCTCGCCCGAGAGTGCGATCCCCACCAGGAACGCGCCGACGGCGGCGGAGACCTGCAACTGCTGGGCAACGCCCGCCACCAGTACGGTCAGCCCGAGGACGACCAGGAGCAGCATCTCAGGGTTGTCCGAGGACACGGCCCGGCTGATCAGCCGCCCGTGCCGCAGCGCCAGATAGAGGACGAACCCGACGGTGCCGAGCGCGATGAGCAGGGCGATGCTGCCCCCGGCGAGGCCGACTCCCGCGAGCATCGCGGTGAGCAGCGGCAGGTATACGGCCATCGACAGGTCCTCGATGACGAGCACGCCGAGGATGACGGGTGTCTCCCGGTTGCCCAGCCGTCCGAGGTCGGTGAGCACCTTCGCGATGACCCCGGACGAGGAGATCCAGGTGACCCCGGCCAGTGCGACCGCTCCCACGGGCCCCCAGCCGAGCAGCAGCGCGGCGACGGCTCCCGGGGTCGCGTTGAGTACGAAGTCCACGGCCCCGGAAGGGTATTGGGTCTTGAGACTGGTCACCAGTTCCGAGGCGCTGTACTCCAGGCCGAGCAGGAGCAGCAGCAGGATGACGCCGATCTCGGCGCCGACGGCGGTGAACTCCTCACTGGCCCCGAGCGGCAGCAGCCCGCCCTCGCCGAACGCGAGCCCGGCCAGCAGATACAGCGGGATCGGCGAGAGCCCAATCCGCCCGGCGAAGCGGCCGATGATGCCCAGTCCCAGAATGACGGAGCCGAGCTCCACCAGCAGTGCGGTCGTGTCGTGCACGGTCAGCCCTCCGCGATGATCTCGGAGAGCGCGTCGACGCCCTCACGCGTTCCGACGGCGACCAGGGTGTCGCCGATGGCCAGCCGGAAGTCCGGCCCCGGGGACGGATGCGCACTGTGCGTCCGCAGCACCGCCACGATCGAGGCCCCCGTCCGGGTCCGCGCCTTCGTGTCCCCGAGCAGCCGTCCGCCGTACGGGGAGCGGCTCCCGAGCGGGATGTGCTCGGTGACCAGGTCGATGCCCTCGGTGCGTACGGCGTCGATGGGCGCCGAGTCGATGAGGTGTGCGAGGCCGGTGGCCTCCTGCGGTGTCAGGGGTACCGAGAGCCGGCACGAATCAGGGTCGTCCTGGTCGTAGAAGCCGATGAACCGCCGCCCGTCGTGGTGGACGACGACGGAGATGTGCTGTCCCGACTCGGTCGTGTAGTCGTACTGCACACCGACTCCGGGCAGCGTGGTGCGGTGGGTTCCCATGGCTTCCTCCCGAGTGTGCGGCGGCTCTTGACGCACTTGGTGATCTCTTTATCTGCGCATTACCCTATCCGGAGGGTTCCGCCGCCTCCGGTGCGCGGGCTGCCGGGCCCGCTTCGCCGACCTGGGTTGCGCGCCACGCTGCTACCGGGGGACATGACCTCTGACCATCACTTACGGGACAAGTCTGAGCAATCCACACTTTTGGGGAATTGTCGGCGCTGCGATTGATTGGTGATCCTTTTCGTGCCCGGAACGTGCTTCGAAAGGGATGCCATGCGTAAGTTTCTGTCTGTCGCGGCTGTGGCGACCGCGGCTGCTGCCGCCGCTCTGTTGCCCGCTGGAACGGCGGCCCCCCGCTCCCAGCCTCCGTCGTCGGCCGGGGCGGTCTGCGAGATCGACCACTTCTGTCTCTACGAGTACTCGGACGGCTCTGGCCTCCGAGGCAGTTACACGAAGGGAACGGACGACGTGAAGCGGCAGAACATCCCTGCCGTTCGCTCGGCATGGAACCGCACCAACGAGTACTGGTGTGTGTGGAGCGAGGACGACTACATGGGCACCAAGGTGATCGTCCAGCCCAATGAGGGACTCAAGCGACTCGGAGGTGCCTTCCGCTCTGCCCTGCCGGCGAGTGCAGCTCGCTGCTAGGACGTCACGGGAGTGCGGTGGAGCGGGCGCTGCCTCGTCTCACATGCCGCTTCGGTCGGGGGAGAGCCAGGCGGGATGCGCCGTCCTCGAGGTGTCACGGGCAGCAGTGCTCCGGGCGAAAAGCGGACGATGAACGTCCGTCGCCGGCACAACCACCGCCCTTGCGCACCGACGCCGGTACCCGGAGCGCTCCGGGTACCGGCGTCAGTCGTTGGTCATGCGGCGTGCGCCATCGGGGTCCGGGTGCCTGGGCGGTCATGCGGCCGCCGCGCCGCGCGTGGACCGGCGGATCGGGTCAGACCGTCGGGGAGGCGGAGAAGTGGGTGTTCCGGTAGCCCTTGCCGTCCCGGTCCCAGTCCAACTGGATGAAGCCGTCGGCGAGGTATCGGCCGCTGCCCGCCTTGTACTTGAGGACTCCGGTGGTGTAGCTGCCGTTGCCGTTGGTGTCGCCGTGTTCGAGCTTGTTCTTGATGCCCGTGTAGTTGGCCCACTTCACAACCGGGTCGGTGCCACTCACGGACTTCTTCACCTGGAGGTGGAAGCGAGCGGCATCGAACTCCGACGGCCCGTCCACGAACCAGGCGGGCCCGTCCCACTTCACGTAGGCGTAGGTCGAGATGTAGCCACCGGATCGCTTGGCGCACAGCTTGACATCGAAGTCGAAGTTGTCGCCGTATATGCCGCCGTAGACGGGATTGTCGACGGAGTGGCTGCTGGTCTTGCAGTGATAGTTGGTGTCGGCGGAGGCCGTGCCCGCGGTGCCGAGGGTGGTGGCGCCGAGCGCCATGGTGGCGATCGCCAGGGTGGCGAAGGTGCGGGAGGTCCTGCTCACAGAAGTGCTCCTAGGGGTGAGGGTGCGTGGGATCCGCGGAGCGTACCAAGGGCAGCGGACATCTCCGCCGACAAACTCAACTGCCGCTGGGGGGCTGCGGGGGTACGCCATGAATGCCCCTTGTTCCGGTGCGGCATTTTCACAATGCACACCGTTCATTCGAAGAGAAGTCGACTACCTGCGGGTCGCCCCGCTCACCGCACCGGGAAGCCGTAGGAGTATCCCTGCTGCTTCAGCCAGGGCAGGATCTCGCGCAGGGCGGCCAGGGTCTGGGAGCGGTCGCCGCCCGCGTCGTGGAAGAGGACGGTCGGGCCGTTGGCGATCTCGCGCTTGACGGTGGCCACCATGGTGTCCACGCCGGGGCGCTCGAAGTCCTTGGAGTCGACGTTCCAGCCCAGCGGACGCATCCCGCGGGACGCGGCGAGGTGGCGGCTGTACGGGGTGAAGGCGCCGCCCGGGGCTCGGTAGTACTGGGGGCGGACGCCGCCGGAGGCCTTGGTGATCATGCGTTCGGCGTCCAGGATCTGCTTGGACTGGTACGCCTCGGACTTGGAGTCCATCGCGGTGTCGTGCGAGACCGTGTGGTTGCACAGCCGGTGCCCGTCCGCCACGACCGCCTTGACGAGGTCCGGGTGCGCCTGGGCCTGCGTGCCCACCATGCAGAACGTGGCCTTCACGCCGTTGTCCTTCAGCAGTTGCAGCACCTGCGGCGTCCAGTTCGGGTCCGGTCCGTCGTCGATGGTGATGTTGACGCCGCGGGCGCCGCGGTCCGAGGCGTGTGCGATCTCCTCCGCCACCTTGGTCACGGGCCGGTCCTGATGCCGGGCGTCCGGCACCGAGACGGATGCCTCCGGCTGCTGCCCTGCGGCGGTGTCGGCCTGCGCGGTCCACACCGAGGTGGCAGCGGCCAACGCCGTCACTCCGAGCGCCGCCCCCAGAAGCCGGCTGTGCCATCCCCTTCCCTTGTGCTTCGCCATGTCCGCCCGCCCCTTTTGCTGTCTCCGCCGATGCCGTGCATCCATGAAGACATACGAACGCCCGCAGGGGATCCCTCTGTTACCGATCGCGGACGAATCCGCAGGGGATCGGCGACAGATGGGGGAGGCCCAACGGTCGTGAGAAGGTGCCGGAGTTGGGGGTGGGATGCCCTGTATGTGAATTCTTGGTTGTGGCGCGGCGGGTTGAATCCATGCGGTACCGTGATCGCGTCATCACGCTCCGTGTGCCCCTGTGCGCATGGAGCGGCCCCCGGCGGTGTTAGCAGCACCATTCCGAGGGCCTTCACCACGAGTGGAAAGAGAGTCCACCGGGATGCTTTGGCATGCTATCGCGCCGTCTCGGCGCTTCACGAAGGCCTCGCACGACGTCGTGCGCCATCCGCGTCTGAACAGTGACGCGAAGATGCTTCTCCTGTACGTGCAGGGGCTTCCCGAAGATCAGGCCGACAAGGCGCTCAGTGAGCACGCGAAGAATTTCGGGATCACCGGGCGGGCGTATCAGAAGGCCAAGGGGCAGCTGATCGAGAACGGGTTCGTGCACGAGTGGAAGCGGCAGGGGGAGCGTGGATTCTGGGTGACCGACCAGCTCTTCGCGAATGTGCCCCTGACGGCTGAACAGGCTTACGCGGTGCGGAACGAAAGGGTCGGCGGGGATGGTGCCCCGTCTGCTCCTGCGGGCCCGGTTTCCCGTCCGGGTGCGCAGTATCGGGCCGTCGGTCGGCCGGGGGGTCGGGCGGTCGGTGGCTGTGAACCGGTAGATGAAGAACTTGGGGAGAACTACTCCCACCCGCCCTCCGAAAGGACCGAAGAGGCCGAAGAGCGCGAAGCCTCCGAAGCGCCCGAATTCGCTGAAGGGGAGCGGGTGTTGCTCTCGTTGCGGCATGCGAATCCGCAGCTGCACCTCGGGGTCCGGGAGGCTCGGGGGCTGGCCGAGGCCGCCGGGGAGTGGATTCGGCGTGGTGTGAGTGCTGCGGATCTGCGGCGGGCATTGAGCAGTGAGCTGCCCAGGGACGGCGTACGGTCCGCCGTCGGGTTCCTGCGTCACCGGCTCGTCCAGAAGCTTCCGGCGCCGGTCGCCGCCGCTCCGGTTCCGCCTGTGGCGCCCGCGCCCCCGCCTCTGCGGGACTTCGTCGTCTGCGAAGGGGAGGGCGATGAGCACGTCTTCCGTCCTGTCGGGGACGAGACCATGTGCGGGCCGTGTGCCCGTGAGGCCAGCTCGGCCTACTGGGCCGCCCGGCGGGTCGAGATGGAGAACGAACCCGATCCGCTGCCGTGGCGGGAGCGGATCGCGGCGATCATCGAGAGCGAGCAGGGGCGGGAACGAGGGCCAGGGGTGGCAGCGGGGGCGTAGCTTCGTAGCTTCGTAGGGTCGCGGGCATAGTCGTCAGCGGCTACGGGCGGAAGGGGCGCGCGGTGGCGGGCTTTCAAGATCTGAAGTTCCGGGCGGTCACGTCGCTCCAGCGGCATGTCGTGAACCCGCTCGCGAGACGGTCGAGGTCGCAGATCCTGCTGGAGACGACGGGGCGGACCTCCGGGCTGCCGCGCCGTACCCCGGTCGGCGGTCGGCGGGTGGGTCAGGAGTTCTGGCTGGTCTCGGAGTTCGGCGAGAAGTCGCAGTACATCCGCAACATCCGGGCCGACCCCCGGGTCCGGGTTCGTCTCGCGGGACGCTGGTACGACGGGATCGCGCATCCGCTGCCCCAGGACGACGCCCGCGCCCGGCTCAGGACGCTGCCTCGTTACAACAGTGCTGTCGTGCGGGCGGTGGGTGCGGAGCTGCTGACGGTGCGGGTGGATCTTGAGGGCTGACCCCTGCACATGCCCGGGGGCCACAAACCACCCGGGCACGTGAAGGCGGTCCATCGGATCAGTCGGTGATCTCGATCTTGCCGTTCTGGTCGCTGTTCGCGGTGGCGTTCGCGGCGGTGGGCTCCGGCTGGGCCGGGACCTCCGCCCTGGGGCCCGCGCCCTTCAGGTTCTTCAGCAGGGCGGCGAGGTCGACGCCCGTGGTGGAGCTGAGGAGTTCCATGCCCTGGGCGACGTTGTCGGTGACCGTACGTGACAGCCGGCTCGCGCCGTCCGTCGAGATCACGGTCATCTTGTCGACGGCGCTCAGCGGCTCGGACGCCTTGGCGACGACCTGCGGCAGCACCTCGACCAGCATCTGGAGCACGGCCGCGTCGCCGTACTGCGCGAAGGCGTCCGCCTTCTTCTGCATGGCCTCGGCCTCGGCCGCACCCTTCGCCGCGATGGCCGCGGCCTCCGCCTCGCCCTCGATGCGTACGGCGTCGGCGAGCGCCGAGCGGTGCAGCTTCTCGCCCTGACCGGTCAGCCGGGAGCGCTCGGCGTCCGCCTCGGCCTCCTTGACCTGGGCGATCCGGCGGGCCTCGGCCTCCTGCTCGGCCTGGTAGCGGGCGGCGTCGGCGGGCTTGCGGACCTTGGTGTCGAGCTCGCGGTCGGTCAGCGCGGCCTGGCGCTGGGCGACCTTCTCCTGCTCGGCGAGGACTTCCTGCTGGCGGGCCGCCTCGGCGAGCGGGCCCGCCGCGTTGGCCTTGGCCGCGGCGGCTTCCGTCTCGGCCTTGATCTCCGCCTGCTTGAGGTAGAAGGTCCGCTCGGCGATGGCGATCTCCTCGGCGGCCTTCAGCCGGGCCTGCTCGGAGGCCCGCTTGGCGATCGCCTCGGCGATGTCCGCCTCCTGCTTGGCGCGCGCGGCCTCCGGGCGGCCGAGGTCCTCCAGGTAGGAGCCCTCGGTGGTGATGTCCTGGATCTGGAAGGCGTCCAGGATCAGGCCCTGGCCGGAGAGGCTGGCCTCCGCCTCCTCCGCGACCTGGCCGGCGAACGCGGCCCGGTCCCGGATGATGTCCTCGACCGACATCCGGCCGACGATGGCGCGCAGTGCGCCGGAGAGCACTTCCTGGGTGAAGCCGACGATGCCGTCCTGCTGCTGGAGGAACCGCTGGGCCGCGGCCCGGATCGCTTCCTCGCTGCCGCCGACCTTGACGATCGCGACGCCCTCCAGGTTGGACTTCACGCCGCGCAGGGTGACGGCGCCGCGCACCGCGATCGGGATGTGCCGGCTGGAGAGGTCAAGGGTGAACTTCTGCTGGACGAACGGGACGACGAAGACGCCGCCGCCGACCACGACCTTCTGGCCGCTGTTGTCGATGCTGGTGCGACCGGTCACCGGGTCGGTGGACTTCTTGCCGCGGCGGCCGGTGATGATGAACGCCTCGCTGGGCCCGGCGACCTTGTAGCGGGTGATGACGACGAGTGCGAGCAGCACCAGGAGTACGACTACTCCGGCGACTGCGGTCACGACTGGGCTCATGTGGTGTCCCCCCTGCCTCCCTGCGGGGACGGCAGTTTGGTTTCGGGCACCGTGTCGCCGCGCGGCACGGCGTCTTGGCTCGGGCGGTGGTCAGCGTTCGACGGGGCGGACCGCGACCGAGGTGGCCGAGAGTGCGGCCTCCACCCAGATCTCGGTGCCGCGTTCGACCGGCGCCGCGCTCTTCGCCGCCAACTTCACGTGCTGGCCCGCCAGTTGCAGCAGGACCTCGCCGTATCCGTCGGCCGGGATGGCCGTGACGACCGACCCGGAGGTGCCGACGAGGTCGTCGCTGCGCGGGGTGACGCTGGTCTGGTCCCGCATCAGGGCCCGGCTGAACTTCCAGGTCAGCAAGGCCGCGACGAGTCCGGCCAGTACTCCTGCGGCGGTCGCGACGACCGTTCCGGCGCCGGTGGTGCCGAGCACGATCGCTCCGCCGAAGCCGAGCATCGAGAGGAACCCGGCGATGACCGGGAGGGACAGGAGGCCGTCGAAGAGGCCGTCCAGCACGCCGCCGAAGAGGCCTTCGAGGACGCCGTCGAAGATCAGGGACAGGACGAGCAGAACGATTCCCGCAATGCCGAGACCAAGAAACAAGGTCACCTGGTCACCCTCCCCGATGCTCGAAATGCCCCGAACATTTCCGTCGAACTGGCTGGATGATCCCATACGTACCGGCTCATGGGCACTGCCGGGTTCCGGCAATCTTTTACGCGTTCTTGATGCCGGAGAGCTGCTCGGTCAGTTTGGCCGCCGACTGGAACGTGGCGCCGAGCAGCGCGACGTGCTTCCAGCGCAGCACCCCGTCGGGCCCGATGAGGAACACCGAGCGACGCACCCCGATCCCGGGCGCCGCGACGCCGTACGCGCGGGCGGTCTCCCGTCCGGCGTCCGCGAGCAGCGGCATCCGCAGGCCGTGGGCGCGGGCGAACGACTCATGACTGTCCACACCCTGTGGACTGATCGCCCAGACCTCCGCGTCGAGCTCGCCGAAGGCCTCCAGGCCCGAGGAGTACGAGCAGAGCTGCTTGGTGCAGACGGCCGTGTTGTCGCCCGGGTAGAACGCGAGGACCACGGACCGGCCGCGCGCCTCGGAGAGGGTGTAGTCGCGGCGTTCGAACTCCTCGCCCTCCTCGCCGGTGAGCAGACCGCCCGGCAGGGTGAAGTCCGGGGCGGGCAGGCCGAGTTGCGGTGACGATCCCATGTCGATTCCTCCGTGGTCCGGCGCTGCCGGGTTTTCCGTGAAGTGTGTCCGTACAGCATGCTCGGTACGGGTCCGGCTCCCGCACCAGGAGGTAGGCAATGGCACGACCGCCGTCCGCACGCCGCCCGTCCGCGGCCGTGCTCCTGCTGCACGGCGGGGCGGAGACCGGCCTGGCCGCGCCGCCGCCCGGTCCGCTGAACCTGCCCGCCGTACGGATGCGCCCGTTCGCCCGGTCCATCGCCGGGGCGACGGGAGGCGGCCCCGGAGGCGTTCTCGTACGCACCGCCCGCTACGCCCACCGAGGCTGGAACGGCCCCCGCGAGGACCCGCTGCACGACGCCGTACGCGCCCTGGACGCGCTGCGCCGCGAGGCGGGGGAGATCCCGGTGGTCCTGGTCGGCCACTCGATGGGCGCCCGCGCCGCCCTCCGCGCGGCCGGTCATCCGCTGGTGTGCGGGGTGGTGGGCCTCGCCGCGTGGTGTCCGGACGACGACCCGGTCGACCAGCTGGCGGGCCGCGACATCGTCCTGCTGCACAGCACCCGGGACCGGATCACCAGCCCCCGCGCCTCCCAGCGCCTCACCGCCCGTGCCCGGCCGGCCGGTGCCCGCTCCTGCCTGGTCGCGATCCGGGGCAGCGACCACGCGATGCTCCGGCGCGCCGGACAGTGGCACGCGCTGACGGCCCGGATCGTCGCCGGGCTGCTGGGGCTGGGCCCGCTCCCCGGGCCGGTCGGGGCCGCCCTCGCGCTGCCGCCGGACGCCCCGGCGGTCGACGGCACCCTCGACCTGGACCTGCTGGGGGCGTGACGGGGCGCGGGCCCACGGACACGCCCGTGACGCGGCGCGCCCGCGGACACTCCCCTGGCGCCGTGGTGCAGGGGCGGGGGAACGGGCGCACCCTGGTAGGGAGGTGATCGTCATGGTGATGACAACCGTCGGATGGCACATCGAGCTCGAATTCGACGAGGACACCCACCGCACCCGCGCGGCCGCCATGGTGCGGCTTCCGGACGGGACCGAGGTGCGGGCCCACGGATACGCGAGCCGCCATCCTTCCGACAAGAACCAGCCGAGAGTGGGCGAGGAGATCGCGGGAGCCAGAGCGCTCAACGAACTGGCGATGAAGATGCTGACGAAGGCGCACGACGAGATCGACGAGGTTTCCGGCCGGACCTCGCACCCGCTCAGCTGACGCGGGGCGGCGCGTGGCGCGGGGCCGGGGCGTATGTGACCCCGGCCCGGACTGCGGATGCGCGGCAGGGCCGGGCGGCTGACGATTGAGGGCCGGGCCGCGGGTGTTCCGCGCCCGTCCAGGAGGTTGACGTGCAGGCCGATACGTACGCCGACGGCCCCGCGCCGTTCGACCCCCGCGCCATGGCCGCCCTGGTCGACGGCACGATGGCCGGGGTGGGCGTGCTCGACACCGCGCTGCGTTATCTGTACGTCAACCCCGCCCTCGAACGGCTCAACGGCATCCCGGCCGCCGAGCACCTAGGGCGCACCGTCTCCGAGGTGCTGCCCGGGGTCGACGCGCGCGAGGACATGATGCGGGCGGTGCTCGCCGACGGGAAGTCCCGCGAGATCACGTCCAGCGGATTCACCGCCGCGGCCGCCACGGTCCGGCGGTACTGGCACGGGGCGTACCACCGGCTGGAGATCGACGGGCGGATCGTGGGGCTGGCCGGGATCGTGCTGGAGGTCATGGCCTCGGACCAGGGGCAGCGCGAGCTGGAGCAGGCCCGGCGCCATCTGACGCTGCTCGACACCGCCGCCGGCCGGATCGGCACCACGCTCGACATGGACACCACCTGTGCCGAACTGGCCGAACTCGTCGTGCCGGGGCTGGCGGACATCGCGACGGTCGAGGTGTTCCCGCCCGACGTCGCCGCGCCGGTCCGGCCCGCACCGCCCGGTGTGCTGAGGCTGCGGCGGGCGGCGCAGCGGTCCGTGCCCGCGCTCCGCGACGAGCTGGCCGGTTTCGGGCTGAGCGGCGAGTACATCGACTACCAGGAGGGCGCGGCCGTACAGCGCTGCCTGGCGGCCAACCAGCCCGTGGTGGAGAACCTCACCACCGACGAACAGCTCGTCCGCTCGGCCCCCGGCCCGGAACGGCTCGCCGCCTACCGGGCCCTCGGGATGCACTCGGCGGTCATCGTGCCCGTCACCGTGCGCAGCGGCCCGCTCGGCGTCCTCGGCCTGATCCGGGCGGGCGACTCACCGGTCTTCACGGACGAGGACGTGGTGGTCGCCCGGGAGCTCGCCGCCCGGGCCGCCGTCGATCTCGACCACGCCCGCCGGTACGCCCACGAGCACACCATCGCCCTGGAGCTCCAGCGCTCCCTGCTGTCCGAGCCGCGCCCGCCGCACCCGCACATCGAGATCGCCACCCGCTACCTGCCGGCCGACCGGAGCGTGATGGTCGGCGGCGACTGGTTCGACGTCATCCCGCTGCGGGACGGGCGGCATCTCAAGGCGATGGGCGACGTGATGGGGCATGGGGTGGAGGCGGCGGTCGCCATGAGCCACTACCGCTCCCTGCTGCGGATGTTCGCCGACGACGATCTGCCCCCGCACCGCATCCTGGAACGCCTGGACCGGCTGGTCGAGCGGTCCGGTCTCGACCGGGCGGCGACCTGTCTGCTGGCCGTCGTCGACCGCTTCGGCGGGGCGTGCGAGGTGGCCAGCGCCGGGCATCTGCCGCCTGTACTGATCGATCCGCGGGCGGGCACCAGGGTGTGCGACGAGATGGCGGTGGGGCCGCCGCTCGGCACCGGGTTCGGCGGGTACCGGACGACGCGGGTGGAGTTCGACCCGGGCACGGTGCTGTTCCTCTACACGGACGGGCTGGTCGAGCGGCGCGGTGAGGACATAGACGCCTCGGTCGGCCGGCTCAAGGAGCTGACCCTGTCGGCCGACGGCAGCCTGGAGGACCTGCTGGACGACGTCCTCGAAAGGTTCGGTCCGGGGGCCGAGGACGACATAGCGGTGCTGGCCTCCCGCTCCCGGCCCCTGAAGCCGCAGCCGGACCCGGACCGGAAGCCGGAGCGGGAAGCGTCCGGCACCGCCCCGGGCCGGAAGCCGGAACCGGGGCCGGAGCCGGATCTGCTCGGTACCTCCTGACGCCGTTCGGACGCGGCTCGTCAGCCCAGTTCCAGGCTGGTGATGCCGAAAAGTCCGCCGTGGTCGATGTCCGGCGCCGGGCCCGTGTACATCCGGGCGGTCTCGAACGACGGGGTGAGGCCCAGCTGTTCGGCCAGGCGCACGGCCGCCGGGTTGACGTCCGGCACGTCGATCGCGACCGGCACACCGGGATCGGCCGCCGCCAGCGCACTGACCAGGGCTCCGGCCACCTCGGGCGATTTGGCGTACACGGGGCCGATCCGGGACGACGTACGGCAGGGCCGCAGCACGGCCAGGCCGCACAACTCCCCGTCGCGGACGGCGGCGAGCGAGGTACGGGTGGGGTGGGCGATCCACGGCGCGAGGAAGCTGTCGCGGTCGGCCGGGAAGAAGCGGCGGTCGTAGGCGGCGAGCCGGTCGAAGGGTACGGAGCGGCCGTCGACGAGCTCCGTACCGGCCGGGGCGGGCAGACCGGCGGGCGGCAGGCCCTCGTAGCGCATGTTCTTCCACACGGAACGGAAGCCGGACTTGCGGTAGTTGGGCTGCTGGGCCACCACCCCGTCGAGGCCGACGTTGCGCCCGTCCAGCCGTGCCATGCCGGCCCGCCAGAGCTGGATGCCGTACCCCTGGCCGCGCAGGCGCGGGCGGGTGAGGTAGAAGCCGAGGAAGCCGAAGCCGGTGCCGTAACGGACCACGGAGACGCAGGAGACCGGTTCCCCGTCGAGCCGGCCGATCAGGAAGCCGCGCGGATCGGCGGCGAAGAAGGCGTGACGGTCGGTCAGCCCGGGGTTCCAGCTCTCCTCGTGGGCCCACTCGGCCAGCATCGTGAGGTCGTCGGCGCTTGCGTTGGTGATCTCGAAGTTCGGCACGGGGCACCTGTACCCGCCTGATCCACCGTTCCAACGGAGGAATCAGACAAACAGGAACGCGCCCGCCGTCGCGGCCCCCAGCGCCCCTCCGGCGACCGTCTGGGCCACCGAGTGGTACCCGAGCGCCACCCGCGACCAGCACACGGCGACCGTCATCACGTATCCGAGCAGCCACCACGGCGAGTGGACCGCGGCGAGCAGGGCGACGACCGCCGAGGCGACCGCGGCGTCCACCGAGATCTTCCAGACCGTGTTGACGGCCAGCAGGACCACGGTCATCGCCCAGAGCGCGAGCATCGCCGCGAGGATGCCGGTGGGGGCGTGGCCCAGCACCATCACCACCGAACCGGTGCCGATGGAGCCGAGGATGACGAAGAAGATCGGCGCCCGCTTGGTGCGGTCGACGACATGGCGGTCGCCCCAGGTGCCGCGTCCGCGCTCCCATTCGATGTACCCGGCGGGTATGAGGCCCGCGCACAGGGCGCCGAGGAATCCCCAGAGCAGGCCGGTCCAGTGTCCGGCGGCGGCCAGGCCGATGCCGAGCATGCCGATCAGCAGGACGTTGCGGGGCTGGAAGACGTCGGTGACGGTGCGCGCGGCGGCGTTGTCCGGTGCCGCGGGGGTGTCGGTGGGGCCGGGGGTTTCGGTGGAGGTCATGCTGTCTCCTCGGTGGAGGCCGTGCGGGGTGCTGCGGTCGCGGTGGACGGGCCGGGTACGGCGGCGGGCAGGGCGGCCGCAAGTACTTGCGCGGCCCGGTCCTGCGGGACCGTCCGGTAGGCGGTGGCGACCCGGACCAGCCAGGCCACCTCGCCGTCCTGGTCGGTGGCGTGCTGGGTCTCGACCGCCGCGGCGGTGGAGGCGGACGCCCCGCCGTTCTTCGCGGTGAGTGCCGCCTTGATCCAGTACGCCTCGGCGAGCGGGCCCGTCCGCTCCGCGTCCGTGACGCCGTCCGCGGCGGCGGCGTCCTTCGCGGCCGGGAGCAGGGTGTCGGGCACGTAGTGGCGCAGCTTCTCCACCGCGTCCGCGATGTCGGCGGCCCAGCGGTCGATGCGCAGGTCCGCGGGGGTGTCGAAGCGGGTGAGCTCGCGGGCCAGCGAGGCCGGGGGGTCGAAGGGCTGCTCGGGGAACGCGGTCATCAACTCGCGCCAGAGGCCGTGCAGCTTGACCTGGGCCCGCCAGAGCTTCGCGCGGCGCTGCCCCTTGCTGAGGGCGGGGATGGAGGCACCCACGGCGAAGAAGGCGAACAGCACCACCTGCGCGGCCTCGGTGATCTCGTCGAAGCGGAGCGCGAAGGACTCGCTCGGGGTGTCGATCACGCTGACCCACAGGAACAGGGTCCGGCTGACGGTGTAGCCGACGCCGATGAACATGGCGAACGTCATCATCCCGAGGCCCACCCGCAGATGACGCAGCCCGGCACCGGCGGTGGCCAGCGCCCACTGGTACGCGCAGACGGCGGACGCGGCACCGAGGTAGAGGTAGAACACGCTCATGTACAGCGTGGCCCCCCACTGTCCCGCGTGGTCGGCGACGAAGCGGTCCGAGGGGACGGAGCGGTCGACGACCGTGAAGAACAGCACCGTCAGCAGGATCAGCGTGGCGATCGACGCCTTGGCCGCCACCTGCTGGATGACGCGGGCGAACCGTACGTGGCGCGGGACGGTCCCGCCGTCGGGGTACTGGCCGTAGATCGCGACGATGTAGCTGAGGATCGCCAGGATCGCGATCGTCGCCGTGTAGTGCTTGATCAGGACGGCGAGGTCGGTGACGGCGCTGTCGTTGAGCGCGATGCGTACGGCCCGGGTCTTGGTCCACAGGGCGGCGGCGAAGCCCGCGTAGCAGCCCCACAGGGCCCGGCGACGCTTGTCTTCTTCGTCGCCCCACAGGGCGGCGGGCATGCGCCACAGGGCGACGGCCGTCATCAGGACGGCCACCAGATAGCCGGCGAGGTCGAGCGGGGTCACGGCGGAGTCCTCGGGATGGGGGAGAGGGACGGGGGAGCGTGCGGTGTTCAGGAGCGGCGGAACAGGCCGCGACGGCGGTTGGTGGCGACCGGGCGGGACAGGGAGTTGGCCAGCCGGCCCACCATGTCGTCGCTCGTCACGTCCATGGCCATGCGGGGGATGAGCGAGGCGCCGAACTCGGCCATGCGCTCGTCGTGGGTGTCGTACTGCGCGCGGGCCTGCACGGTGCCGTCCCCTGACCGGAGCGCGTCCACGATCTCGGCGGCGACCGGTGACGGCGGGGACGGCGGGGGCTCGGTCCCGAGGACCCGGCTGATCAGCGAGGTGTCGAAGACCGGCAGCAGGCGCCGCAGTTGCTCCGCGTCGAGGGAGGTGCCGTGGTCGAACCACTCGTGGCACAGCTCGTGCAGGATGACGTGCTGGGTCTGGTACGCGGTCGGCCGGCGGCGGTAGAGCACGAAGCTGGTCCCGCCGGTCTTCAGCCGCAGCCCGCAGGCGGCGTTGACGCGGGCCAGCCGGTCGGGCATCTCGTGCAGCACGATGGTGCGGCCGCGGGCCGCTTCCATGTTCGCCACCAGGGCGTCGATGGAGAAGGGCGCGGGAATGGGCAGGTCGGCCAGCCCGGCCTCGCACTCCTTCCGTAGTTCGCGCAGCGACATGGAGATCTACTTCTCCGGCTCGCCGTGGACGAGGCCGCCTTCGGCCGCGCCCTGCCGGCCCTTGGCGTCCTCCAGCAGCGAGAGCGCGAACTGCAGCAGCTCCGGCGGGAGACCGTCCTCGTCGAGGCCGCGCCCGGCCACTCCGCTGATCTCCCCCGTACGCCGCATCGCGAGGAACTGGAGCCCGGCGACCACGTCGTCGACCACCTCGGACTCCTCCTTGAAGAACCGCCAGTCCACACCGAAGCCCAGACCGAGCGCCTTGAGGATGTCCTCGGAGGGCTGAGTGACCTTGCCGGCCAGGATGTTGGAGAAGTAGCTGTGGGAGAGGGAGCCGCCGCGTTCCTTGACCAGATCGGCGAAGAAGCGCCCCGAGATCTTCTGGCCGGGGAAGGTCTTCTCCACCATGTACTCGACCTTCTGCTGCAACGTCCGCAGCTCCGGCGTGCGTTCCTCGGCGCTGTCCATCCGGCCCCCCACGTATCCGCTCCCGGCGATCGAGGTTCTTCACGGTCGTTGATTCGGTCAACGGGCTCGTACTGTAACGAACCCTGACGCCTCGTTCTCAGTGCGGTGGGCGCGGTACGGGAACGGGCTTGCGTAAACACGCAACGTCACTGTTAACTCGAAAAAACACGAGCAGGGGACCACGAGGGGAGTCCCCTGCTCGTGAAATCAACGGGTTCCGTGTGAATTCGCCACGGACAAAAGGTGCATGACGCACATGCATGATGTGCGGACATGGGTGTAGCCCTTCACGACGGGGGATGCGTGAAGGGCTACGCATGCATTATGACTGCTGGTCAGGCCGTCATCAACTGCCCTCCGGAGCGGCGTGTCCGGGACAAGGGTCGGAAGAGGGGCCGGAAGAGGGGTCGGTGCGGGGTGTCCGGCGGCCGGATCGCGGGCGTCCTGACCGGTCGCGTGAATTTCGATTTACGGCGGAAGGGAATTCTGCGCGATTTTAATTCGAATCCGGCGGACCGGAATTAGATTTCCTGCGCACTTGCTGCCGCCGTGTTATTCTGGAAGCAGTTGCAGTTGTGGTTCCCGAAGACTCCAAGTGCGCCCCTCGGCTCAATGTGCCGAGGGTTGCCCTGCTGTGTTTTCCGGTGCTTTTCCGGATGGGGTAATCATCGCGGCGACGTGGGGTCCGCACCACGCGGATCCCCGAGAACTGCCCCCCCATGAAGGAGACAAAATATGGCTACTGGCACCGTCAAGTGGTTCAACGCGGAAAAGGGCTTCGGTTTCATCGAGCAGGACGGCGGCGGCCCCGATGTCTTCGCCCACTACTCGAACATCGCGGCCACCGGCTTTCGTGAGCTCCAGGAAGGCCAGCGGGTCAACTTCGATGTCACGCAGGGCCAGAAGGGCCCGCAGGCGGAGAACATCACCCCGGCCTGATCCCGCCGCTCCGGCGCCGACGCGCTGTGACGACTTGCACGACCGGGGCCCGCACCTGAGGGTGCGGGCCCCGGTTCGCTGTCGTCCGCGCCGTCCGGCGCCCGCCCGAGCCACTCCGGCGCGGCTCGTTTTTCGCAGCCGGGCTCCGTCCAGGCTTGTCAATGGCCCGTTCTTGCGATTCCTGCGCCGCCCGCCGCCGCAGCGAATTCCTCGATACGCGCCCTGTCGAGGAAGGGTTCCGTATGGACCGCGACCGCACAGCACGTTCGAACGACCGATATTCCCGTCCCCGTTCCGGCAGCCGCAGGCCCGCCCCCGTGCAGGGGGAGTTCGCGGCGCCGAAGACCATCACCCCGGCGCTGCCCGCAATTTCGGCCTTCGCCGAGCTGGACCTGCCCGAGGCGCTGCGGTCGGCGCTCACCGCCGAGGGCGTCACCACGCCGTTCCCGATCCAGGCGGCCACCCTGCCGAATTCGCTCGCGGGGCGCGACGTGCTGGGCCGCGGCCGGACCGGCTCCGGCAAGACGCTCGCCTTCGGCCTGGCCCTGCTGGCCCGGATCGCGGGCAACCGGGCCGACGCCCGCCGCCCGCTGGCCCTGGTCCTCGTCCCCACCCGGGAACTGGCCCAGCAGGTCACCGACGCGCTCACCCCGTACGCCCGCGCGCTGAAGCTGCGGATGGCCACCGTCGTCGGCGGCATGTCGATCGGCCGGCAGGCCACCGCGCTGCGCGGCGGCGCCGAGGTCGTCGTCGCCACACCGGGCCGGCTCAAGGATCTCGTCGAGCGCCGCGACTGCCGGCTGGACCGGGTCTCCGTCACCGTTCTCGACGAGGCCGACCAGATGTGCGACATGGGGTTCATGCCGCAGGTCACCGAACTGCTCGACCAGGTGCTGCCGCAGGGCCAGCGGATGCTGTTCTCGGCGACCCTGGACCGTAACGTCGACCTGCTCGTACGGAACTACCTGCACGACCCGGTGGTCCACTCGGTCGACCCGGCGGCCGGTGCCGTGACGACGATGGAGCACCACGTCCTCTACGTGCAGGGCGCGGACAAGTACGCCACCACGACCGAGATCGCGGCCCGCGACGGCCGGGTGCTCATGTTCCTGGACACCAAGCACGCCGTGGACAAGCTCACCGACCATCTGCTCGGCAGCGGGGTGCGGGCCGCCGCGCTGCACGGCGGAAAGTCCCAGCCGCAGCGCACCCGCACCCTGGACCGGTTCAAGAACGGGCAGGTCACGGTGTTGGTCGCGACGAACGTAGCGGCGCGCGGCATCCACATCGACAACCTGGACCTGGTCGTCAACGTCGATCCGCCGAGCGACCACAAGGACTACCTGCACCGCGGCGGCCGTACCGCCCGTGCCGGGGAGTCCGGCAGCGTCGTCACGCTGGTGCTGCCGGGACAGCGCCGGGAGATGACCCGGCTGATGGCCGACGCCGGGATCACCCCGAAGATCGCCCAGGTCCGCTCGGGCGAGGCCGAGCTGAGCCGGATCACCGGCGCGCGGAAGCCCTCGGGGGTGCCCGTCGACGGCAGCGCGCCGGCGGCGACGGAGCGCCCGCGGAGTGTGCCCTTCAGGGGCCGGGGCAGCGCCCCCACGAAGGCGGGCCGGTCACGCCGCTCCGACCTGCCCACCGCGGAGGCACTCGCCGCCGCGAAGCAGCGCCGCGCGAACCGCGGCGGGTAGCGCGGCGTCCACGCCACCCCGCAGGCCCGGTCCGCGCCCCGCTACCGGCCGCCCGCGACCCGCAGGACCGTCCCGGTCACGTAGGACGCCTCGCCCGACAGCAGCCAGGCGATGGCGGCCGCGATCTCCGGGGCGGAGCCGACGCGGCCGAGCGGGATCCCGGGGACGGCCGCGTCCGCGCGGCCGGGATCGCCCGCCGTGGCGTGCATATCGGTGTCGATCATGCCGGGGGCGACCGCGTTGACCCGGATGCCGTCGGGCCCCAGTTCCTTGGAGAGCCCGATCGTCAGCGCGTCCGTCGCCGCCTTCGTGGCGGCGTAGTGGACGAAGTCCCCGGGGCTGCCGAGGGTGGCGGCGGCCGAGGAGACATTGACGATCGCGCCCGCCCCGCCGGCCGCCATGTCCTTCGCGGCCCGGCGGCAGCACAGCAGGTAGCCGAGGAGGTTCACGTCCACGACGCGGCGCAGCGTCTCGGCGGAGGTGTCGGCGAGACGCCCGAGCGGGCCCGTCACCCCCGCGTTGTTGACCAGCCCGGTCACGGGCCCGAGCTGCTCGGCCGCCGTGTCGAAGAGCCGTTCCACCTCGGCCTCCTCGGCGGTGTCCACCCGCACCGTGACGCAGCGCGCCCCCGCGGCCCGTACCGCCGCCGCGGTCCGCTCGGCGGCCTCGGCGTTGCTCACGAAGCCCAGGGCGAGGTCATGCCCGTCCCTCGCCAGACGGATACAGGTCGCGGCGCCGATCCCCCGGCTGCCGCCGGTGACGACGGTGACGGGGCGAGACGGAACGGTGGTGCTGTTGTCCGGCACTGGAGGGCCTCTCACTTCGCTCGCGGATCACGCGGTACTTCACGCCGTGCTTCATCCGGTATTCGGCTACGCAGCGAATCACTGCGGGCGCCGGTGGATCAAGGCCGCCGGCGCCCGTATCCCGGCGCGGTGCCTGCTGTTGGAGTGGCGCCGGGTGACGGCACCGGCGTGGTGCCCTGCACGGGGCGCCGGCGGTTGCCTAGCGTCGGCATCTGACGGACCGCTGTCGGCGCGAGACGGGTTGAATCGCCCGGCGCTCGGTGACGGTTCCTCCCCAACGGCGTTCCCCTGCCACCGTCTCGCATTGCGGTGGCAGGGGACGCCGACCGCAGGCCACAGCCCTACGGCCAGAGCGCCCGCGCCAGTGCGACCCCGGCGAACGCCGCGCCCAGCCCCGCCGCCACACTTCCCACGACATTGGCCACCGCGTAGGACTTCGCACCGTCCTCCGCGAGCCGCAGCGTCTCGTAGCTGAACGTCGAGTACGTGGTGAGCGCCCCGCACAGCCCCGTGCCGATCAGCAGTTGCAGATGCGAGGAGGCGGCGCCGGCCGCCACCGCGCCGGTCAGCAGACCCAGGATCAGCGAACCCGACACATTGATCGTGAACGTCCCCCATGGGAAGACGCTGTCGTGCCGGGACTGCACCGCCCGGTCGGTCAGATACCGCAGCGGCGCCCCGACCGCCGCCCCGACGATCACCAGCAGCCAGTTCAACGGCCCCGCTCCCGCTCCCGTTCGTCGCCGAAGCGCACGATCTCGCACTCGTCCAGGAAGGCCACTCCGCCGCCCGCGATCAGTTCCCCGATGAGCGGCAGGAACGCCCTGATCCTTGCCTCGGTGTCCACGATCACGACCGCCACCGGCAGGTCCTCGCTCAGCGAGAGCAGCCGCTGCGTGTGGATCATCGACGAGGTGCCGAAGCCCTCGATGCCCCGGAACACACTGGCGCCGGACAGCCCGGCCAGGTGCGCCCGGTGCACGATCTCCGTGAAGACCGGCCGGTGGTGCCACCCGTCGGACTCGCCCACGAGAACCGTGAGGCGCAGGCCCCGTTCCGTCCCCGGCGTCGTCATGACTGCCTCCAGGCCAGCACGCGGCGGGTCGCCCACACCGCACTCCACACCGCCGCGAGAGCCGCGAACAGCGTCAGTCCCAGATACCCCAGACCGGCACGGAGCCGGCCGCCGTCGAGCAGGCGCTGGATGTCCACCGCGTACGTCGAGAACGTGGTGAACCCGCCGAGCA
Source organism: Streptomyces sp. NBC_00376 (assembly GCF_036077095.1). Classification (NCBI taxonomy): domain Bacteria; kingdom Bacillati; phylum Actinomycetota; class Actinomycetes; order Kitasatosporales; family Streptomycetaceae; genus Streptomyces; species Streptomyces sp. NBC_00376. The sequence continues at coordinate 4,575,821 of NZ_CP107960.1, forward strand.
CCCCCGTACCGAAGAACGGCCGCACCAGCCGGTGTGCCGTCCACACCTCGCTGATCACCACCATGAAGACGCCGATCACCGCACATCCGACGGCGTTCACGACCAGCGTCGTCCACGGGAAGCCGCCCGGGGCGGTGGGCCAGACCAGCGCGGCCCCGTAGCGGGCGGACGCCCCGATCGCACCGCCGAGCGCGACCACCGCGACGACGGAACCTTGTGGGTTCGGGGTTCCCATGGGCACGTTCTCCTGCCTGCCGTACGCACCAGGCTATCGCCCGGGGGTTTGCCCGGCCTGGGGGCCTTCGCCGGGCTCTTCGTAGGGGAGACGGCACCGCCCCGGGCCCCTGCCCCGTCACCCGATCGGCCCCGCCCACCCGGCGGGGAGTGACTCCGACGGCTCAACTGTCAGGACGACTGCCAGCACGGCTGTCAGCACGACGGACACGCTGCCGCACCCGGAGGTACGCCCGAGATGACGCCCGGCTCCCCTCAGACCGCCACCGCCACCGCCACCGCCGTACGAGGCACCCTCATCCGCTACCGGAACGACCCATTCCTGACGAGCCGGGAGGACGCCTTCGTCCATGAACCGGACGGCCTGCTGATCTGCGAGAACGGGAAGATCACCGCGGCCGGTGACTACACGGCGCTGCGCGACCGAATACCCCCCGGCGTCACCCCCGTGCACTACCCGGGCCACGTCATCAGCGCCGGATTCATCGACACGCACATCCACTACGTGCAGACCGGCATCATTGCCGCGTTCGGCTCGCAGCTCATCGACTGGCTGAACCACTACACCTTCGTCGAGGAGCAGCGTTTCGACGACGGCGTGTACGCCCGCGAGGTCGCCTCCGCCTTCTGCGACGAACTGCTGCGCAACGGCACCACGACCGCGCTCACCTTCGCCGCCGTCTACCCGGACTCGGCCGACGCCCTCTTCGAGGAGGCGTCCAGGCGCGACATGCGCATGGTGGGCGGCAAGGTCCTGATGGACCGCAACGCCCCCGACGCCCTCCTGGACACCGCGCAGTCCGCCTACGACGACTCCAAGAAGCTCATCGAGCGATGGCACGGCAAGGGCCGCAACCTCTACGCCATCACACCGCGATTCGCGCCCACCAGTACCCCCGAACAGCTGGAAGCGGCCGGGCAGTTGTGGAAGGAACACCCCGGCACCCTCGTCCACACCCATGTCTCGGAGAACACCGGCGAGATCTCCTGGGTGCGGTCCCTGTTCCCCGAACGCAGCGGCTACCTCGACGTGTACGACCACTACGGGCTCCTCGGCGACGGCGCGGTCCTCGCCCACGGGGTCCATCTGACCGGCCGCGAGCGCGCCCGCTGCGCCGAGACCGGCACCGCCGTCTCGCACTGCCCGACCTCCAACCTCTTCCTGGGCAGCGGCCTCTTCCACGTCCACGACGCCAAGGACCCCATGCGCCCGATGAAGGTCGGACTGGGTACGGACATCGGCGCCGGCACCAGCTTCTCGCTGCTGTCCACGATGAACGAGGCGTACAAGGTCGCCGAGCTGACCAACTACCCGCTGGACTCGGTCAAGGCGTTCTACCTCGCCACCCGCGGCGGCGCCGAGGCCCTCGGCCTCCAGGACACCATCGGCTCCCTCGAACCCGGCCAGGAGGCGGACTTCGTGGTCCTGGACCCCGAGGCCACCCCGCTGCTCGCGCAGCGCACCGCGAGGGTCGAGGACATCGAGGAACTGCTCTTCGTGCTCGCCGTGATGGGCGACGACCGGACCGTACGCGCGACCTACGTGGCCGGCGCGCTCGCCCACGACCGGGAGGCCTGAGCCATGTCGACGACCACGGACACGGGCACGGGCTCGGGCTCGGGCACCGACCGGCCCGCCGCAGAGTACCGGCACCATCCCGGCGCCCGCATCCTGCACGGCCCGCACCGCACCATCGGCGGGGCCGAGGCCTGGATCGTCTGGGGGCTCTGCGCGCTCTTCGTCGTCTGGCTGTTCGCCATCCAGACCGGGTACGCCGTCGTCTCCCCGGAGATCCAGAAGACCGCGTCCCTCACCGTCGCCCAGATCAGCCTGGCGAGCTCGGTCTACACCTGGGCGTTCGCGCTGTGCCAGTTCTTCAGCGGGGCGCTGCTGGACCGCTTCGGCACGCGTCCGCTGCTCGCGATCGGCGTCGCGTTCGTCACCGTGGGCGCCTTCCTGTACGCGCAGACGACGAACATGGCCACGCTCATCATCGCCCAGATCGTGCTGGCCATCGGCTCGTCCTTCGGCTTCGTCGGCGCGGGCTACGTCGGCGGCCAGTGGTTCCCGGCGGCCCGCTACGGGCTGATGTTCGGCCTGGTGCAGACGCTGGCGTCGCTGGGCTCCGCGGTGGGGCAGCCGGCCATCTCCTGGCAGCTCGACCACATGACCTGGCAGCAGCTGCTCAACGGCTTCGGCGCGATGGGCGTGCTGCTGATCGTGCTGTTCCTCCTGCTCGTACGCAATCCGGCGCCGGGGTCGGAAACGCTCAGGCAGGCCACATCCAGGCCGCCGCTGTTCGCCAGCATCTTCAAGGACCTCGGCAAGTGCTTCGCCAACCGCAACGTGGTGCTGTCGTCCGTGCTCGCCGGGGTCTCCTTCGGCTCGATGCTGGCCGTCGGCGTGCTGTGGGGGCCCCGGGTGATGGAGGCGCGCGGCGCCGACCCGGGGTTCGCCGCGACGCTGACCGCCATGTCCTGGCTGGGCCTCGCGGTCGGCGCGCCGCTGTTCAACCTGCTCTCCGACCACTGGCACGACCGCCGCACCCCGGCGATCGTCGGCGTACTGCTCCAGGCGGTGGCCATCGCCCTGCTGATCTATCTGCCCGAGGAGACCAACAGCGTCTCCATGGTCGTCATGTTCGCCATCGGGCTGTTCGCCGGTGCGCACATGCTGGGCTTCACCGTGGCCGGGGAGTCCGTCGGCGGTGCCCTGGTCGGCAGCTCCGCGGCCATCGTCAACGGCATCTGCTTCATCGTCGGCGGTGTGCTCCAGGCCGTGCCCGGCCGGCTCCTCCCGGACGACCCGGGCCTGTCCGACTACGGAACCGCCCTGCTGATGATGCCGATCCTGCTGGTGATCGGCGCACTGGCCGGCTTCTTCATCAAGGAGACCGCCCAGAAGCCGTCGAACTGACGGCCCCGGCACAGTCGCCTCCGCAGTCCCCGGCGCGTGACCTCTACCAGGTCTTGCCCGGGGGCTGCTTGGTGGTGACGGTGATGCGGTTGAACAGGTTCGTCAGACCGATCGCGAGGACCAGCGCGGAGAGCTGCTTCTCGCTGAAGTGGCGGGCGGCCTCGTCCCAGACGGCGTCCGGCACCGGATCGGAGCGGTCGCTGAGCCGGGTCGCGTGCTCCGCGAGCGCCAGCGCGGCCCGCTCGGCCTCGGTGAAGTACGGCGCGTCGCTCCAGGCCGACACGGCGAACAGCCGCTCGTCGCTCTCCCCGGCCTTCCTGGCGTTGCGTACGTGCCCGTCGACGCAGAAGGTGCAGCCGTTGATCTGGCTGACCCGCAGACCGACCAGTTCGAGCGTGGTCTCCGGCAGCCCGCCCTTGCTGATGGCCTTGACCAGGCCCAGTACGGGCGGCAGGGCCTCGGGAAGGATCTCGGCCGGGTTCTCGATACGTGCCTGCATGATGTCTCTCCTTCGCTGTCCGTCACGGCCGCGGCGGCGTTCTCGCCGCGCCCTCACTGCACTGACGGACGGCGGAGCGGAAGTGTGACGAGAGCGGCGTCCGGAATTCTCACCGCGCCCGCCGGAGCGAGCTGCGCAGCCCGTTCTCCTCGGTGACCTTGGCCCGGAGCTGCCGTATCAGCGTGGAGTCCGCAGGCTCGCCGCCCCCGCCGGAGCGGCACCTCGCGCACTCGCAGGGGGGCCACCGCAGCGGGTTGAGCTCGGGCAGGTCGGGCTCGGGTGCGGGAACTTGCTCGCTCATGCCGACCCCCGTTCCGTGCAGTCCGCCGTGTCGCGGTGGCGCCGGAGCAGCACCCGGCAGTCGGTCGCCCCGCTGTAGTCGTACTGATCATTGGCGAGGGCCACGGCCAGCCGGAGCTGCTGGCACTCGGGACAACAGCTTTCTCTCTCACGCCTGTTCTCGGCTAACACGAATAGCTCCTCTCCGTAGTCATTCCGCTACTGAGCGAGCTCAGATTGGCCTAGAGTCAGGGGTGCTTCAACTTGTTGGGTGCGAGCGAAAAGTCAGGTGAAGCCGTTGAACCGCAAGGAGTTGGACCCCGAGAGCAGTCCGGAGGCGGCCTTCGGTGCGCGCATCCGCAGATTGCGAGAGGAACACGGCTGGAAGCAGGAGGAGTTAGCCGATCGGATGGGCTACTCCGGCACACACATCTCCGCCGTCGAAACCGGTCGCAAGATGCCGACTCTTCGGTTCTCGCGCAACGCGGACCAGGTTTTCGGCACCGGTGAAACAGCCGACACGTTCGAACGCCAGTACCGCGAGATCCGGCACGGTTCGCTGCTGGAGGGCTTCCCGCAGTACGTGGGGCACGAGGGCCGCGCGGTGGAGATCCGGCTGTACGAAATCGGCATCATCCCAGGGCTGTTGCAGACGCAGGAGTACGCGGGGGTACTGGCGGACAGCGCGCTGCGGAGAGGGGCGATCGCTCCGGAGCAAGCGGCCGAGCGAGTCTCCTTCCTGGCGGAGCGCCAGGCTGCTCTGGTGCGTCCCCGCCCTCCCATGATGATGGTGGTGATGGACGAGAGCTGCATCCGCAGGCGGGTCGGCGGGGGCGAGGTCATGGCCGCCCAGCTCGACCGGTTGGTGGAGTTCGCCACGCTGCCGAACACCGTGCTCCAGATTGCTCCGTTCGACATGGGGGAGCGTCGCACGTTCAACCTTCCAATGAATCTGCTGACGCTGTCGGACATGTCCGTGATCGCCTATGCGGAATCCCAGATGCGGGGACATCTGGAGCGCGATACGACCTCCGTGTTCCCGCTGCTGACGGCCTACCATCAACTACAGGCCGAAGCGCTGTCCCAGGCGGCATCGGTGGCCATGATCAATGAGGTACGAAAGGGCACCCCGTGACGACCACGACCGAGTCCCCACGCTGGTTCAAATCCTCATACAGCGACAACGGCGGCAACTGCATCGAGGTCGCCGCCAACCTCGTCGCCTCGCGCGGCCTGGTCCCCGTCCGCGACTCCAAGAACCCCGGCGGCCCGGTTCTGAACGCCTCCGCCTCCTCGTTCTCCTCCTTCGTGGCGGGCGTGAAAGCCGGAGAGTTCGCCGGGGGCTAACCCCACCGCACACCGTCATGCCTCCCGGCTGGGTTGAGCGGTCGCGCTCAACCAGCCTTGTGGCATGAGGACTTACGGAAAATCCGCCGCGTTCGTCGCCCTGTCCGTCACCGCCGTCGCCACCGTTCTCACCGGGGCCGCGACCCCGCGAGCCGTCGCCTCGGCCAACACCGCGCCCGCGCTCTCCTGGCGTCCCTGCGACACGGCCGGCGGGCCCGTCGGGCGGGAGTGCGCCGAGTTGCCCGTACCGCTGGACTACCGGGACCCGGACGGCCCGCAGCTCTCGCTCGCGGTGACCCGGGTCCGCAGCGACCGGCCCGCCGCGCGGCGCGGGACGCTGGTGGTGATCGCCGGTGGTCCGGGTACCTCCGGGGTGCAGCGGGTGACGGAGAAGGGGGAGCGGCTGCGGCAGGCGACGGAGGGGCGGTACGACATCGTGAGCCTCGACCCTCGCGGGGTCGGCGGCAGCACGAAGGCGAGCTGCGGACTCGACCCGGAGGACCGGGAGCTGGTGAACATGCGGTCCTGGCCCGCCGCCGACGGCTCGATCACCGGGAACGTGACGCGCTCCCGGCGCATTGCCGAGGCCTGTGCGCGCAACGGCGGAGCGGTGCTGCGGAGCCTCACCACGGCCAACGAGGTGCGGGACATCGACCGCTTCCGGCAGGCGCTCGGTGAGGAGAAGCTGTCGGCCTGGGGGATCTCGTACGGCACCTACGTCGGCGCCGTGTACGCGCAGAAGTACCCGCAGCACACGGACCGTTGGGTGCTGGACAGCAGCGGCGACCCGGACCCGTCGCGCGTCGCGCAGGGCTGGATGGCGAACATGGCGGTGGCGGCGGAGGACCGGTTCCCCGACTTCGCGCGGTGGGCCTCCGACCCGGCCAGGGACGAGGAGGGGCTGCGGCTCGCGCAGCGGGCCGAGGACGTGCGGCCGCTGGTGCTGGGGCTGGCGGCGCGGCTGGACCGGGAACCGAGGGAGTCCACCACGCCGGGCGTTCCGCTGACCGGCAACCGGCTGCGTCAGGCGCTCCAGATGGCCATGTACGGCGACGACGCCTTTGCCGAGTTCGCGAGGCTCGTCCAGGCGGCCCGGAGCGCCTCGGTGAAGCCCGTGCTGCCTGCCGCACTGAGCGGGCCGCTGCCGGACGCGGACGCGGCGGTCTCGATGGCCGTGGTCTGCAACGACGTGCGCTGGCGGGGCACCGTCCCCTCGTACCGGCGCGCCGTCGCCGCCGACCGCGCGAAGCATCCGCTGACCGCGGGGATTCCGGTGAACGTCACCCCGTGCGCCTTCTGGAAGGACGCTCCTGCCGAGCAGCCGACCAGGATCACGGACCAGGGACCGTCCAACGTCCTGATGATCCAGGGCCTGCGCGACCCGTCGACGCCGTACTCCGGCGCGCTGAAGATGCGGGCGGCCTTCGGGGACCGGGCCCGTATGGTCGCCGTCGACCACGGTGGGCACGGCATGTACCTGGGCAACGGGAACGCTTGCGGCGACGGCGTGGTCACCACGTTCCTGAACACCGGGACCCGGCCGGAGCGGGACGCGTACTGCGCGGGCTGACCGCGGCGCCGGGCCGTGGCCGGGCGGGCGCCCCCGCTCAGTCGCAGCCCGGTGTCACATGTCCGCTGTTCCTGGCCTGTGCCAGCAGGGAGACGACCTCCTCGTCGGAGGTCTGCGTGAAGTCCCGGTACCACTCGCCGACCGCGTAGAACAGGGGCGGCACCGACAGGCACACCACCTCGTCCGCGCTCCGGCGCAGCCGCACGACCGCGTCCGGCGGTGCCACCGGGACGGCCGCCACCACGCGCGCCGGCTGCTGTGCCCGTACCACCTGGCAGGCCGCCTCGGCGGTGGCGCCGGTCGCGATGCCGTCGTCCACGACGATCACCGTCCGGCCTGCGAGCGGGGTACGTACCCGGCCGGCCCGGTACACCTGTGCCCGCCGTACGAGCTCCGCCTCCTCGACCCGTTCGACCGCCGCGAGATCCTGCTTCCCGGCCCGCAGCCGGAAGGCGATGTCGTCGTTGATGACCCGGACCCCGCCCTCGCCGATGGCGCCGAACGCCACCTCCTCGTGGTGCGGCACGCCGAGCTTGCGGACGACGATCACATCGAGTTCGGCACCGAGCGTCTGGGCCACCTGGAAGGCCACCGGGACTCCGCCGCGGGGCAGTCCCAGCACGACGGGGTTCTCCCGTTCGAGGTGGTGCAGCGCCTCGGCCAGCTGCTGGCCCGCGTCCTCGCGGTCGGAGAACAGCACGGTGGTTCACCCCCAAGCAGGCTTCCCTACCTTCGAAACAACCCCATGTGCGACACCCCCGCAACTCGGGCAAGGTCGGTTGTATGGGACGAATCGGAGCGGTTCTGATCGATATCGACGGAGTGCTCACGGTGGCGTGGAAACCACTGCCCGGCACTGTCGCGGCGATGCGGCGCCTGCGCGAGGCGGGCCTCCCGCTGGTCCTGGTCACCAACACCACCTCCCGCACCCGTGCCTCGGTCGCCGCGAAACTCGCGGGCCAGGGCTTTCCCGTCACGGCCGAGGACATCCTCACCGCCCCGGCCGCCACCGCGGCGCATCTGCGCGAGCACCACCCGGGCGCCCGCTGTCTGCTGATCAACTCGGGGGACATCCGGGACGATCTGGCGGGCGTGACCCTGGTCGATGAGGGGGGCGAGGACGAGGGCGAGGGCGAGGCGCCGGATGTCGTCGTCATCGGCGGGGCCGGGGACGCCTTCGGCTACGCGGAGCTGAACCGCGCCTTCCGGCATCTGCAGCGCGGCGCCCGGCTCGTGGCCATGCACCGGAACCTGTACTGGCGCACGGCCGCCGGGCTCGACCTCGACACCGGGGCCTTCCTCCTGGGACTGGAGCGGGCGGCCCGGACCGAGGCGGAGATCACCGGCAAACCGGCCGGATCGTTCTTCGCCGCGGCCCTGGCCCACCTCGGCGTCACCGCGTCCGAGGCCCTGATGGTGGGCGACGACATCGAGTCGGACGTGCTGGCGGCCCAGGCCGCCGGGCTCACCGGCGTACTCGTCAGGACCGGCAAGTACCTCCCCGAGACGCACCGCGCGGCCGAGGGCACCCCGGACCACGTGATCGACTCCTTCGCCGACCTGCCCGACCTGCTGGAGCGGCAGACCCGGTCCTGACGGCTCAGGACACCGGCTTCGTCTTCGGGATCTCGCCCTCGGTCGTGTTGACGTCGATGACGGAGAACGCCGCACCCTGCGGGTCCGTCAGCGCGGCGAACCGGCCGAACGGCATGGTCATCGGCCCGAACCGCAGGACGCCGCCGCGCTCGGTGGCCTTCGCCACCGCCGCGTCGCAGTCGGCGACCGTGAAGTACACGTTCAGGTGCGGCGGAACCTCGGGCGGGAACTCGTCGCCCATCTTCATCCGCCCCATGACGGTCTTGTCGCCGAGGTTGAACATCCGGAAGTCGACGTGCTCGTCCGCCATCTCCACCATCGAGTACGGGAAGACGGCGGGGAAGAACGCGTCGGACTTCTCGGGCTCCCGGGTGAAGACCTCGGCCCAGCAGAACGCGCCGGGCACCGCCTGCGCCTCGAAGCCCTCGTGGGTGCCGGCCTGCCACACGCCGAAGACGACGCCGCTGGGGTCGCGGGCCAGCAGCATCGTGCCGAACTCGCCGACCTGCATGGGGTCCATCAGGGTCTCGCCACCGTTGTCGCGGATCTTCGCGGCCGTGGCCTCGGCGTCCGGCGAGGCCAGGTACAGACACCAGGCCGAGTGGCCCTCCTGGCCGGGCATCGGCGGCACCACCGCGGCGACCGCCTTGCCGTCGGCGTACGCCTGCGTGTAGTTGCCGAACTCGGACGAGGACTCGCCGAACGTCCAGCCCAGCACATCACCGTAGAAGCTCTTCGCGCCCTCCAGGTCGGCGAACATCGCGTCGGCCCAGCACGGTGTGCCCTCCGGTTGTACAGCCATGACCCTGACTCCTTCGCGCTCGGTGGGGGTGGTCCGGCTTTTCACGCTAGCCAGCGGACCGCCTCCCCGCGCGCCGAGCACGCGGGCCCCGGGCTACCCGGCCGCGCCCCGGCCCTGCGGCGGGTCCACCCGTACCAGGCCCGACTGGTAGGCCATGGCGACCAGTTGGGCCCGGTGCCGGGCGCCCAGCTTCGTCATCGCACGCCCCACGTGGGTGCGTACGGTCAGCGGGCTGACGTGCATCCGGGCGGCGATCTCGTCGTTCGACAGGCCCTCGGCGGCCTGCGCCATGACCTCGCGCTCGCGGGCGGTCAGCACGTCCAGGGACTCGGGCGCGGCGACGCCGCCCTCCGGGCGGGCCAGGTAACGGGTGATGAGGGCCCGGGTGGCGGTCGGGGACAGGAGCGTGTCGCCCGCGGCCACCGTCCGGATCGCGTCCAGGAGCTCCTCGGGGCCGACGTCCTTGCCGAGGAAGCCGCTGGCGCCCGCACGCAGGGCGCCGGCCACGTAATCGTCGATCTCGAACGTGGTGAGGATGAGGATGCGGGTCTGTCGCAGCGCCTCGTCGCGGCAGATCTCCTCGGTGGCCGCCAGCCCGTCCATGCCCGGCATGCGGATGTCCATCACCACCACGTCCGGCGCGGTGGCGCGGGCCTGCTTCACCGCCTCCCGGCCGTCCGCCGCGACACCGACCACCTCCATGTCGTCGTTCGACTCGATCAGCAGCCGGAAGGTCCCGGCCAGCAGCGCCTGGTCATCGGCCAGCAGTACCCGGATGGTCACCGCGCCGTCCTCTCCTCGTCGTCCTGGTGGGGGTCGGGTTCCGCCGGCCCCGGGGCCTCCAGGGGAAGTTCGGTGGTCACCTCGAAACCGCCGCTCGCCCGGTGCCCGGCGGCCAGCCAGCCGCCCGCGGACAGGGCCCGTTCGCGCATGCCGATGAGGCCGTAGCCCGGCTCGCCCGCCGTGCGGGGTTCGTGTCCGTCGTCGGTGATGGTGAGGGAGAGCAGCCGGCGCGTGTAGCGGAGCCGGACCGACGCCGTCGCGGACCCCGCATGCTTGGTGACATTGGTCAGTGCCTCCTGCACGATCCGGTACGCGGTCAGGTCCGTGCCCGACGACAGGGCCCGCTCCTCGCCCTCCACCGACACCGAGACGACGAGCCCCGTCCGCTCGAACGAGGCGACCAGCTCCGGGAGCTGGGCCAGCCCGGGGGAGGGTTCCAGCGGCGTCTCGGGGTCGCCCTCGCGGCGTAGCAGGCCCACGGTCGCCTTGAGCTCGCGCAGGGCGGAGGAGGTGGTTCCGGCGAGCTGGTCCATCATGTCCTGCGCCTGCTCGGGGCGGCTGCGCAGCAGGTACGCGGCGGTGGCCGCCTGGGCGTGGGCGAGGGCGATGTGATGCGCGACGATGTCGTGGAGCTCGCGGGCGATCCTGGTCCGTTCCTCGCTCACCCGGCGGCGCGCCTCCTCCTCGCGGGTGTGTTCCGCCAGTTCGGCCCGTGCCTCCACGGCGGCGAGATGGTCGCGCCGGTTGCGTACCGACTCACCGACGGCGCCCGCCAGCAGCACGCACGAGAGGGTGCCGACCTGGTCGGGCCGCAGCAGCGCGCCGTGGCCCCAGCCGACGGAGACGAGGGCGAGAGCGACGGCCATCCCGGCCGTGTACGTGATGGTCGTGCGCAGGTCCGTGCGCAGGGCCAGGAGATAGAGGGCGACCAGGGCGGCGCCGACGACGCTGGGGCTGGGGTCGAACCCGATGCGGCCGCCCATGACGCCCAGGACGCCGCCGCACACCGTCGTCACCGCGACCACCGTGCGCGGGAACCTGCGCTGTCCCAGCAGCAGAACGGCGGAGGGCACGACGGCGACCAGGGAGAAGTCGAGCGTCGGAACGCGGACGATCCGGGCGCCGGTCAGGGTGCTGGAGAAGACCGCGAGGAGCCACAGCACCACGGCAATCGCCACGTCGACGGCCCGTGGGTGGCGTCGGGCCCACTGCCACCAGTCGGCGAACACGCAGTCTCTCCTTCTCTTCCGGCTCTTCCAGCTCTTCCGAAAAGTCCCTGTCCGACCATCCATGGTCCTCGACTCGCCCGCCCGCCTGCGCGGTGAGACCGGAGGCCCGTCCGTCACACGCACGACGGACGGGCCTCCGGCCGCCTCACATCACTCCACCGCGACTCACGCGCGTACGGGATCGGGGGCGGGTTCCGCCGCCGACGCGGGCGCCGACGGGTCGCCGTGGCTCAGCTTCTCGCCCTCGACGTCCACCTGGGGCACGACGCCCGCCAGCCACTTCGGCAGCCACCACGCCCGGTCGCCCAGCAGGGCGAGCACGGCCGGGACGATCGTCATCCGGACGACGAAGGCGTCGAAGAAGACGGCCGAGGCGAGGCCGACACCCATCATCTTGATCATCGACTCGCTCATCCCGATGAACCCGGCGAACACCGCGATCATGATGACGGCCGCGGCGCCGACGACCCGGGCGCTGTGCCGGAACCCGGTGACGATCGCCTCGCCGGGCCGCTCCCCGTGGACGTACGCCTCCCGCATCCGGGTCACGAGGAAGACCTCGTAGTCCATGGCCAGCCCGAAGACCACACCGATCAGGAAGATCGGCGTCATGCTCATCACCGGCCCGGTCTGCTCGACGCCGAGGGTGTCGGCGAGCCAGCCCCACTGGAAGACCGCGACGATCACGCCGAAGGCCGCCGCCACCGACAGCAGGAAGCCGAGTGCCGCCTTGAGCGGGACCAGCAGCGAGCGGAAGACGACCATCAGGAGCAGGAACGCCAGGCCGACGACGAGCGCGAGATAGGGCAGCAGCGCGTCGTTGACCTTCTGCGACACGTCGATGTTCACCGCGGTCGCGCCGGTGACGAGCACATTCGCGCCGGTCTCGGACTTCAGGTCACGGGCCTCGTCGCGGATGCTGTGGACGAGGTCCGTGGTGTCCGCGGAGCTCGGCCCGGTGGAGGGTACGGCGGTGAGCACCGCGGTGTCACCGGCCTCGTTGAAGGCGGGAGGAGTCGTGGCGACGATGCCGTCGGTGGCGGTGAGCCGCTTCGCGGCCCGTGCCGCGGCGGCCTTCGGGTCCTCGGCGGTCTTCGCGTCGACGACGACGGTCAGCGGTCCGTTGAAGCCGGGGCCGAAGCCGTCGGCCAGGGCGTCGTAGGCGCGGCGCTGGGTGGTCGAGGTGGACTTCGACTCGTCGCCCGGCATGCCGAGCTGGAGATCGAGCGTCGGTACGGAGATCAGGCCGAGGCCGAGAATGCCGAGCATTAGGACCGCGAGCGGCCGGCGGATCACGAAACGGGCCCAGCGGGTGCCCAGGTTGGGCCGGCCGTCCCTGGCACGCTGGCCGCCGCGCCCCTTGCTCCCCTTGCGCCGGGTACGCGGCAGGACGGCATCGCGGAAGAAGCCGAGCAGCGCGGGCAGCAGGGTCATCGCGACCAGGACGGCGATCACGACGGTGGACGCCGCCGCGAGGCCCATCTTGGTCAGGACCGGGATGCCGACCACGGACAGGCCCGCCAGCGCGATGACGACGGTGAGACCGGCGAAGACGACCGCGGAGCCCGCCGTGCCCACGGCCCGTGCCGCGGCCTCCTCGGCGTCGTGGCCCTCGGCGCGTTCGGTCCGGTAGCGCGAGACGATGAACAGGGCGTAGTCGATGCCGACCGCGAGCCCCAGCATCAGCGCGAGCGTGGTCGTCGTCGTGGACATCCCGATCGCGACGATCGAGGCCACCCCGATGCCGATGCCGACGATCGCGGTGAGCAGCGGGAGGCCCGCCGCGGCGAGCGAACCGAAGGTGATGAGCAGGACGACCGCGGCGGCGGCGACGCCGACGAGTTCCGTCGTACCACCCAGCTCGCCCTCCGGCACCAGGGCCGATCCGCCGAGCTCGACGGTCAGCCCCGCGTCCCGCCCCTTCTCGGCGGCGTCCTCCAGCGCCTTGGTGGTGGCGTCGGTGAGATCGATGCTCTGTACGTCGTACGAGACGGTGGAGTACGCGGTGGTGCCGTCCTTGCTCACCGCCCCGGCCATCTTGAACGGGTCGAGGGCGCCCTTGACCTGGTCGCCGCCCGCCACGTCCGCGACGATCCTCTCGATGGCCGCCTTGTTCGGGCCCGCCGTGACCTTCTGGCCCTCGGGCGCGACGAAGACGATCCGGGCGTCGGCGGCGTCGGAGTTGCCGCCGGGGAAGCGCTGGTCCAGCAGGTCGAACGCCTTCTGCGACTCCGTCCCGGGCATCGAGAACCCGTCCTCGGGGGCGGCCGGGGCCTTGGCCGCGGCGAAGGCGCACGCGGCCAGGACCACCACCCAGAGCAGGGCGACGAGCCGGCGTCTCCGGAAGGAGAAGCGGCCCAGCCGGTAAAGGAAAACAGCCACGAGGAGGCGCTCCAGTCTCTCGAAGGAATGCCTCGATCCTTCGCGAACGGGTGCGTCATCGTCGTCGTGCGGCTGCATGGAGTCGTACGTACTGTCGCTGCAGTACGCGGCCGGTCCGCCCTGCCCCCTGAAGAGGACGCCGCGGGCGTGTCGTGTCGGCCGCCGCCATCGAGGAGGGCCGGGGCCTGTCCTCGATGGCGGCGGCCTGGCCGACGCGCCTACCGCCTGCTGCCGGCCGCCCGGCCTTACTTCAGGTGCCGGGTGAAGAACTGGGCCGCGGCGTCCCCCGCGAACTGCGGGACGCCGGTGTGTCCGCCCATGTTGGCGTGCAGCGTCTTCTCCTCGGAGCCGAAGGCGTCGAACAGGTCCAGGGCCGACTGCCGGTCGTTTCCTTCGTCGTCCCACTGCAGCAGGACGTGCAGCGGAATGGTGACCTGCCGGGCCTCATCGAACATGGTGCGAGGCACGAAACTCCCGGCGAACAGAACGGCGGCCGAGACGCGCGGCTCGACCACCGCCAGCCGGGTCCCGATGGAGATCACTCCACCCGAGTACCCGACCGGGCCGCCGATCTCGGGCAGGGCAAGGAGGGCGTCCAGGGCGGCCTGCCATTCCGGAACCGCCTTTTCGACCAGCGGGAGGACGAGGGCGTCGACGATCTCGTCGCTGACCGGCTCGCCGGCCGCCAGCGCCCGGCGCAGGTCGGCGCGGGCCTGCTCGACGGCGGGCCAACGGGGCCGGTCGCCGCTTCCGGGGAGCTCGATGGTGGCCGCGGCGAAGCCGTCCGCCGCGGAGTGCCGGGCCCGGGCCACCAGCCGGGGGTACATCTTGTGCAGCCCGAGGGGAGGGTGGCCGAGCAGGATCAGTGGTGCCGGTGCGGATGAGGACGCGGATGCGGGCGTCCACAGGATGCCGGGGATCTCGCCGAGGGTGAATTCGCGTTCGAGGACGCCGTCGTCGAGACGCTGTTCGGAAGTGAATCGCATGGTCGTGCCTTTCGGGAGTGCGCTTGAACGGCGCTCCCGGACGACCTGCCTATCGCCCGACCGTGACCCCGGAGGGGAGCACCCATGTCGATACTGCGTTCACGGGTACCACCTCCTCGTTCTCTCGCACGGCCTCCGGAAAGCTAGCAGGTGGCCGCCGTGGTCCGCCAACAGGTTTTTGGCTCCGGGGCGGAGGTCCCGCCCGTGCCGGCGGTGCGATCGCGCGAAGTTCCGTTCGCGTGAGGGGAGATCGCGTGGCGGGAAACGGGAAGGCGCGCCACCGGGATTCATCGCTGGACGCGATCCCCGGCGCGGTCGTCCTCCACCGGGGAGATCGCTGCGCCGGCCGACAGCAGCCGCTGCGCCAGCTCGCGGCAGCGCGCCCCGAGCTCCGGAGGGTCGAGTACCTCGAAGTCGTGTCCCAGCAGGAGTACGTGCATGAGCACGGCGTCGAGGCGCTCGGCGCCACTCAGCACCTCGCAGCGTTCGCTCCCGCGCTGTCGTACGACGGCCGCCGACGCCGGAATCTGCGCGCGCACCGTGTCGGCCGACGCGTGCACGAGGAAGCGCGCCCGCTGCGGGTAGACCCGGCTCGCCACGCCCTCCTGCACGTACGTCACCGCGTCGGGCGCCGCGCGCGGGCGGAAGTGCCAGGTGCGTGCGGAGACTTCGGTCATCCGGTCGACGCGGAAGCTGCGCCAGTCGGCGCGATCGAGGTCGTACGCGAAGAGGTACCAGCGCCGGTCGGAGGCGACCAGGCGGTAGGGCTCGACCCGCCGCCGTCGCACCTCGCCCCCGGACGGGTGGTCGAAGCCTGCCTCGACCTCGTCGCGGCAGGCCCTGGCCAGCGTCATGAGTACCTCGGGGTCGACCGGCGTGCGCCCTGTGTCGAAGGACTCCACCGAGCCGGAGAGCGCGCGCACCTCGTGCCGCAGCCGGGCGGGCAGCACCTGGTCGAGCTTGGTGAGCGCCCGGAGCGCGGCGTCGCCGGCGCCGGTGACCGCGCCGCCCGCGCCGACGAGCAGCGAGACCGCGGTGGCGATGGCCTCCTGGTCGTCGAGAAGCAGCGGCGGCAGCTCCTGCCCCGCGCCGAGCCGGTAGCCGCCGCCGACGCCCTGGGCGGCGTGCACCGGATAGCCGAGAGCGCGCAACCGCTCGACATCGCGCCGTATCGTGCGCGGCGTGACCCCGAGCCGGTCGGCGAGCTCGGGGCCCGTCCAGACCTGGCGCTGCTGCAGCAGCCCGAGCAGCGTGAGCACCCGCTCCGTCGTACCCCGCTCGTCCCCGCTCGCCGTATTCATGCCGCCCCACCCTGCCAGAAATAGCGGACCGATCCTGTCCGCCAGAGGTGTCAGAGTGACGCCATGGACGCAAACGAACTCGACTTGAACCGCACGCTGCGCGAGCAGTTGGAGTTCCACTGGAACCACCAGCTCCGAGCCCGGCTGGAGGGCATGACCGACGACGAGTACTTCTGGTCGCCGGTGCCGGATGCCTGGAGCGTGCGGCCGCGCGGCAGCTCGACGGCGCCCGTGCAGGCCGGTGCCGGGGACTTCACGATCGACTTCGCCTTCCCGCAGCCGGTCCCCGCGGCGTTCACCACGATCGCCTGGCGCCTCGGCCACGTCATCGTCGGCGTGCTCGCCGCACGCAACGCGGCGCACTTCGGCGCACCGGCGGCGTCGTACGAGACCTGGGAGTACGCCGGTAACGCGGCCACCGCGCTCGACCAGCTCCAGACCCAGCTCGACGTCTGGCTGGAAGGGGTGCGCGGCCTCGGCGACGCCGGGCTCCGGGTCCCGGTCGGCGAGAAGGAGCCCTTCCCCGAGCTGCCCATGGCCGACCTGGTGCTGCACATCAACCGCGAACTGATCCACCACCTGTCCGAGGTCTGCCTGCTGCGCGACCTCTACCTGCACACGAAGCCCGGCACCTCTGGGGAGCGACACATGGCCGCGAGGACGACACACCTCGACCCCGAAGAGCTCCACAACAACCCTGCCTTCACGCAGGGGGTGATCACACCCGCCGCCGCCCGCACGGTCCATGTCGGTGGTCAGCTCGGCACCGACGGAACCGGGAAGCTGCTCGACGGCATCGAGGCGCAGTCCACTCAGGCCATGCGGAACGTGCTGACCGTGCTTGCCGCCGCGGGCAGCGGTCCCGAGCATGTCGCCAAACTCAACATCTACCTCGTCAACGGAGTCGACGCGCAGGTGGCGTACGCGGCGTCGCGATCGGTGTGGGGCGATCACCGCACGGCCATCACGGTCGTCTCCACCGCAGGACACGCTCGACCGGGCGCGCTCGTGGAGATCGACGCGGTCGCGGTCATTCCCGAATAGGGCGGGCCCGCGGGCCAGTAGCCTTCCGCCATGAGCGATCGGATGACCGCTGACGGAGACAGCATCCGCCGGGCCAGGGGAACGACCGGGTATGCCGGGGCGGCGGACGCGCTGGCGGTCCAGTACGAGGAAGTCACCTTCGGCGAGGTCCACCGCGACGTGCTGGGCCTGGTACCCGCCGAGCCTGTGCGGATCCTCGACATCGGCGCGGGTACGGGGCGCGATGCTGCCGCGTTGGCAGCCCTGGGCCACGACGTCGTGGCCGTCGAGCCGACGGCGGAGCTGCGGGCGCACGGACAGCGCATCCATGCGGGCAGCGCGATCGGCTGGGTCGACGACCTTCTTCCTGAGCTGGCGCTGCGTCAGCATCCGGGCCGGTTCGACGCGATCTTCGCCACTGCGGTGTGGATGCATCTGGACGCCGGGGAACGCGGGCAGGCGATGGCCAGGATCGCCGCCCTGCTGATGCCCGGCGGCCGGTTCTTCGTCAACCTCCGCCACGGACCCGTGCCCGAAGGCCGCCACATGTTCGACGTGTCCGCTGCTGAGACCGTCGAGCTGGGTGCTGCGCACCGCCTGCGGACGGTCCTGAGCAGCGAGCGTGCCGATCTCCATGGCCGGGACAGCGTCCGGTGGAGCTCGCTCGTGCTCCAGGCGGAGGACTCCCGCGACGCACTCGGCTGATCCCGACGGCGTGCCGCGCGGCACGCGGGACTGCCGGGTTCAGCCCGAGGCCGTCCCGAAGTCCTGCGTCCAGTAGTTGCCGGGCCGGGCGTGGCCCACGCCGATCTCCTTGAACGCGCAGTTGAGGATGTTGCGCCGGTGGCCGGGGCTGTTCATCCAGCCCGCCACGACGCTCTTGGGGGTGGTGTAGCCGTGGGCGATGTTCTCGCCGTACGCATGCCAGCCGTAACCGGCGCGCGCGATCCGGTCGTCCGGAGCCGAACCGTCGGAGCCCGTGTGGGACATATTCTCGCGCGATGCCATGTCCGTGCTGTGGGCCTGGGCGGCCTTCCTCAGCTCTGCGTTCATCTTCAGCGGCGGGCACCCCACCTTGCGGCGCTCTCTGTTGACGAGCTTCAGCACGCGGGCGTCGGCGCCGGACGCCTTCGGGGCGCTCGTGGAAGCGGCGGGCTTCTCGGGCGGGGCGTGGCTGCCGGCCATGGCGGCGGTGGGGATGCTCACGGCCCCCGCTGCGACGACAGCGACGGTCATCTTCCGGTAGGGCATCTTCCTGCGGTGCTTCCTCACGTATGGGACCTCGCTCGTGGTTGCGGGGCAGCGGGGAGCACTACCCGGGGTCGCGGAGCCGCATGGCTCCGTTGTCACCACCGGTGGCGAGGAGCCCAGCCGTCGGCCGGGACGCCGATGGGCGCCGCCGTCCCCGTCGCGCCGTCCGAACTCCTGCCGCCGTCGTCGCTCCCAGTATTGTCCGTCCTCCTACCGCCGCCGGGTCGCCGCCGCGACGGTGGCCATGAGTTCCGCGTCAAGTACGGACGGGTCGGCCAGCCGGGTCGGGGCGGCGTACGAGTTGAGCAGGGCCTTCGTGACGCGCAGGGCGGCCTCGGGGCGGCGCACGATGGGCTTGGCCCAGGCGGTGACGGCCGCGTCGAGTTCGCGCTCGGGCACGATGCGCTGGAGGACCGACAGCTCGTGCGCCTCGATGGCGTCGAAGGCGCGTCCGGTGAGGATGAGTTCGCGGGCGCGGGCGGCGCCGACCTCGTGGATGAGCCGTGGCAGTACGCCGCCCCAGGCGGTGGGCAGCCCGAGCGCCAGCTCCGGCAGCCGGAAACCGGCGGTGTCGGCGCCCACGCGCAGATCGCAGGCGAGGGCCAGCGCGAGGCCCGCGCCGATCGCCTTGCCCTGGATCCGGGCGATGGTGACGGCCTGACTGGTGGAGATCGCCTCGCAGACCCGGCGGGCCTTGTCGCCGGCGATCCGGATTCCCCGCCCGGTGGGGTCCTCGTCGAGCCAGTCGGCGAACTCGGTCCGGTCGCCGCCCAGGCAGAAGTCGTCACCGGCCCCGCTGAGCACCAGCACCCGGACGTCGGGGTCCGGCACGGCCAGGACCGTCAGCAGATCGTCCAGCATCGCCTCGGTGACCGCGTTGCCGTTCTCCGGGGTGTCCAGCTCCACGCGCAGGACGGCGCCCTCGCGCTCGGCGCGTACCGTGCTCGGCCGCCGGAACGGGGTCAGGTACTGCGGGAGCGAGAGCTTCATGTCGCCACGCCCAGCGAGGTGATCCGCCGGAAGACCAGCCGGGAGGCGTAACCGGCCGGCGAGACGGAGCGCAGGGTGGGGAAGCGTTTCAGCAGCTGCGTCAGGAGGGTGCGTGCCTCCAGGCGGGCGAGGGCCGCGCCGAGGCAGTAGTGCACACCGCCGCCGAAGGTCAGGTGCGTTCCGCCGGTGCGCTGCACGTCGAAGGCGTCCGGGTCGTCGTTGCGCCGGGGGTCGTGGTTGGCGGCGCCGTACATCACGTGGACCATGCTGTCCTTGGCGATCGGAACGCCCGCCAGCACGGTGTCCTCGGCCGCGATCCGGGTGTTGATGTGGATCGGCGGGTCGTACCGCAGGACCTCGTCGACGGCTGCGTCGATGTACCCGGGGTTCTCCGCGAGCCACGCCCACCGGCCGGGTTCCCGCAGGAGCAGATCCACCATGGCCGACAGCAGCGTGGCGGTCGTCTCCAGCGAGGCGATGGTGACGAACATGGTGAGCCGGTAGAGGATCTCGTCCGCCGTGTCGCGGTCGGGCTCCCGCGCGTCCCAGGTGTGGATCCAGTCGGTGAGGACATCGTTGCCGGGGCTGGCCCGGCGCTGCTTCACGAGCTCGGTGAAGTAGCTGCGCAGGTGGAGGGTCGCCTCGGCGGAGACGGCGAGCTGGCTCTTGGTGGGCAGCAGCTCCTGGGCGTGCACCTGGTTGTGGGTGATCTGCAGGATGTGGGCGTAGTCCTCGGGCGGTATCCCCAGCCAGGCGCCGATGGTGCTGATCGGGAGCTGCTCGCTGACCGTGCTGACGAGGTCGGCCTCTCCCCAGCGCAGCTTGTCGGCCAGTTCGTCCAGGAGCCGGGTGACGTGCTCCTCGACCTGCGGGGTCAGCCGCTCGATGGTCGACCGGTCGAAGAGGTTGCCGAGGCTGCGGCGCTGGCAGGTGTGCTCGGGTGCGTTGAGCCGGGAGAGCGTCTTGGTCATCTCCTGCGTGGCGACGGCCTCCCAGCGCTCGGTGTCCGCCTGGCGTTCCTGCCAGGCGAAGTCGGGCGCCAGCCAGTTGCGCCCGCGCAGCACCTCGCTGCACGCGTCGAAACCCGTGACGAAGTACGCGTCCCAGGGGGCGCGTACGACGTCGCCCATGTTCCTCAGATCGGCCAGCAAGGGGTAGGGATCAGCCTGCCCCTCGGGCGATTTGAGACGTCTCAGGAGGGAGATGAGGGCACGGCGGTCTACGGGGGGCCTGTCTGTGCCACATATAGCGCTCACGCAGAGTTCCTTGACCTGGGCTCATGGTTACCGGCAGAACCTACCCCTCCGCATATGCCAGCCATGCGTGGATCTTTGTTGCCCGTATCACAGAGAAACCCTGCTTCAGCCCCTTGTCATCGGCCCCTCGTGCCCCAACTTCCTCCTGTGTCACTCCAGTTGCGTGTGCGATAGGCCGGGTTATGCGTACAAGTCGTCCGGCGCACCTTGATCATGTCCGGTGCGTCACACCCTGAAGACGTCCAGGAAGGAGCTCCACCAGCCCTTGGTCTTCTTCTGCGGCTCCGCGTGGGTGTGGTCGTGGTGCGCGGCCGGCGCCTCGTCCGGGAAGGCATTCCGGGACGGAACGGGCGACTGCGCCACCGATGCCGTGGTGGTCCGGCGGGCCGGGGCGGCGGTGAAGTGCACGGGGAGTGACACCAGGGCACGGTGGAAGGGCCCCGGCCGCCATTCGACCGCGGAGGGCGAAACGGCGAGAGCGAGGTCGGGCACCGAGTTGAGGATCTTCTCGATCGCGGTGAGGGCGATGAGCTGCGCGGGGGACTTCGCCGGGCAGACGTGCGGGCCCGCGCCCCAGGCCAGATGGGCGCCCTTGCTCAGGGTCTGGCGGGCGTCGGTGAGCGCGGGGTCGCTGTTCGCGGCGGCGAAACTGATCAGTACCGGGGTGTCCGCCTTCAGCGTCACCCCGCCCAGGTCGATGTCCTGGACCGGGTAGTGCGTCGCGTAGTTGGCTATCGGCGGGTTGTTCCACAGCACGTCGTCGAGGGCGTCCTCGACCAGCATCCCGGTACCCCGCCGGTGCGAGACCCCGGTGTCGTTGGACAGCATGAGGAGCAGCGCGTTGGCGATGAGGTTGCGCTCCGGCTCGACGCCCGCACCCATCAGCATGACGAGCTGGTCCTTGAGCTCCTCGTCCCGCAGCCCCGCCGGGTGCTGGATGAGCCAGGAGGTGATGTCCTCGCCGGGCTGGCGCCGCTTGAGCGCGACGAGCTCCATCAGGCACTCGGTCAGCTCGGCGTTGGCCCGGAGCACGTCCTCGCCGTCGAAGATCGCGGACATGCTGCGGGTCAGCCGGTCGCCGATGTCGCCGGGGCAGCCGAAGAGCTGGTTGAACAGCAGCAGCGGCAGCAGCTTGGCGTAGTCGCCGAGCAGGTCCGCGCTGCCGCGCTCGATGAACTGGTCGATGAGGTAGTCGGCGATCCGCTCCACGTCCCGGCTGAGCCGGGTGGTGCTGAGCCGGCCGAGGCTCTCGGTGACCGCCTTGCGCAGCCGGAGGTGTTCGGTGCCGTCCGTGAACAGGCAGTTGGGCCGGTACGCCATCATCGGCAGCACCGGGCTGTCCAGCGGTACCCGGCCCTCCCGCAGTGCCGCCCACCGCCGCGAGTCCCGGGCGAAGTAGGACGGGTTCTGCAGCACCCGGAGCGCGGCCTCGTGCTGCACGATCAGGGTGGCCTCCACGCCGGGGGCCAGCTCGATCGGAGCGGCGAGCCCGTGCGCCCGGAATTCGTCGTACACGCGCTGCGGGTCGGCGGCGAACTCCGGCCCGTAGAGCGACGTCTGGCGCCCACCGCGCATCGGGCACCCGGTGGGTGCGCTGTACGGGGTGGATCCCGGCGACGAGTCCATGTGTGATTCCTAGGTGTGAACGCGGACCCGAGGGCCCGGACGGCGGAAGGTGAACGGGGCCCGGAAGCGATGGCCCGACCCGGCCCGTACGTACGGCGGTCGTACGCACGGCGGTCGGGTGACAGCCTCTCAGGCCACGTGTGCCAGAAGGTGCTGGACCAGGGTGATCAGGGCCTGCGCGGACGACTTCTCGTCCCGGGCGTCGCAGTACACCACCGGGGTGTCCGGCAGCAGATCGAGCGCCTCGCGCAACTCCTCCTCGGCATGCCGGGAGTACGGATCGAAGCTGTTGACCGCGACCGCGTACTCCAGCCCGTACGTCTCGACCAGGTCGATCACCGGGAAGGTGTCGGCGAGACGGGCCGGGTCGACCAGGAGCAGCGCGCCGAGCGAGCCGCGGGCCATGTCCTCCCACAGCTCGACAAAGCGCTGCTGGCCCGGCGTGCCGAACAGGTACAGCACCAGTTCGTCGCTGAGCGTCAGACGGCCGAAGTCCAGCGCGACCGTCGTGGTCACCTTGTCGGGCGCGCCCCGCAGATCGTCGATGTGCGCGCCGGCCTGCGTCATCCGCTCCTCGGTGCGCAGCGGAGTGATCTCGGAGAGGGTGCCGATGAGCGTCGTCTTGCCCACGGCGAAGTGCCCGACGACGAGAATCTTCGCCGCACGCCGCACTGCGTCCGGCACATAGATGCTGTCAGCCGAACCGGACGTGGAGTCCATGCAACACCTCTTCGAGGATCTTCCTGTCAACGAGCTGAGCCGGCGGTGGCGCCTTGCGGCGCACCAGATGACCCTGTTCCGCTAAATCGTTCAGCAGCAGCCTCGCCACCCCGACCGGCTGGCCGAGGTGGCCCGCCACCTCGGCCACCGACAGATAGCCGCCGGAGCACAGCTCCCAGATGGCCCGGACCTCCGGACTCGGGTTCGGGGGCGGCTGCCGGTCCGGTGCGATGGTGACCAGGGTGACGAGGGAGAGGCCCTCCGCGTCGGGCAGGCCGCGCCCGCCGGTGATGACGTAGGACCGGACGAACCCGCTGTTGACCGCCTGCTCCTCGCCCGGCGTCGTCATGCGTCCATTCCCACGTCCTGGCGGGGAGGTGTGGTCATCGCCTTCCCCAGCGCGGAGACCTGCTGCTGCATGCGGAAGGACATGGCCTCCATGTCGACATCGGCCGCGGCGGCCGCCGCCAGGTAGGCGCCGGTGCCCGCCGCGATCAGGAAGATCCAGCCGTGGTCGTACTCCAGCAGCGTCTGCCGCCAGCGGCCCGGGGCCTGGGCCCCGATGAAGGGGGCGACGGCCCGGCTCAGCGACTGCATGGAACTCATCGCGGCTGCCACGGTCTCGGCGTCGTCCCGGCCGATCTCGCTGGAGCTGGCCAGCAGCAGACCGTCGGCGGAGACGAGGATCGCGTGCCGCGCGCCGGGTACCTGGAGCACATCGTTGAGCACCCAGGACAGATCGGGGTTCACTGGAACTCGGGTCCTTCCATCGTCGTCATGTCACGCCCGGACCGTGTTCCGCGCTGGAACGCGCCCAGTCGGGAAGCGGTCTCCTCGTTGCTGCGCACCGGCTCCGGCTCGGTGGACGGCACCACCGAAACCGGGCTCTTGCGACGACGCTTGGGCAGGCCACCGGCGGTGGTGGAGACGGGTCCGCTGGGCTGCGGAGCGGCGATCGGCTGCGCGACCGGAGGGAACAGCGGTGTCGGGGACGGTGCGGGCGCCCGACGCCGGGGGAGTGCCGCCACTTCCGCTTCGTGGTGGGCGGCGACCGGGGGCGGCGAGGGCACATCGCCGGTGAGCAGCTCGTCGGGCAGAAGGACCACCGCGCGTACACCTCCATAGGGCGATACGGAGTCCACCGAGACCCTGAACCCGTAACGGGCGGCGAGCACACCGGAGACGGCGAACCCGAACTGCGGGGGAATGCCCAGGCTGGAGACGCTGATCGCGGCCTGCGGCGCGAGGAGGGCCGCCGCGCGGTCCTTCTCCTCCTGGCCCATGCCGAGGCCGGCGTCGTCGACGATGAGGCAGACGCCCGTCGGAACGGCCTGGATGTTGATCTCCACCGGGGTGCCGGGGGCGGAGTAGTTGGTTGCGTTGGCCAGCAGCTCGGCCAGGACGACCGCGACGGGCTCCACGGCCTTGCTGACGACCGAGAAGTTCACCTGCCCGTTGATCCGCACCCGGTCGAACTGCCGGATACGGCCCTGGGCGCTGCGGGCCACGTCGAAGACGGAGGCGACGGTCTCCCGGCGCCCGAGCCAGCCGCCGCACAGCACCGCGATGCCCTGCGCCCGGCGGCCGAACTGGCTGTTGGCGTGGTCGATGGCCATCAGGTCGGCCAGCATGCCGGGGTCGTCGCCGTACTTCTGCTGGGCGTTCTCGATGACCACCTGCTGCTCGTCCGCGAGCCCCTGGAGGGTACGCACGGCGGCCTTGAGGACCGCCTTGGTCTCCTCCTCGGCGTCCCTGCGGACGTCGGCCAGCTCGGTGGAGTGCTGATGCGTCAGACCTGTGTGCGCGACATGGAGTTCGTCACGCTGACGCTGCAACATGTCGCGTTGCTGGTGTAGTTCGGCGTTCTGTCTGCGAAGCCCGATATTGGTCTTGCGAGCCCGCAGAACGGCACCTACGGCGATCAGCGCGACGACAACCAGTGCCCACAGAAGAGGGCCCTGTGCAAATGTCATGAGACTCACTTCAAGTGCCATGGCTATGGATACGGCTTGACGCTCCCTCATGTGCCGCAGGCGCCGGGCCGGTCGAGCCCAGGCTTGCGCCACCCAGGGGAGGCCCCTCCGGATGTGGGGCCGAGGAGTCCATCCCTCCCGGAATGCCCCCATACGCCATCAGCCCACTGGAAGTAAGATGATCTTAACATCGGTCAGGCGGGCAATTGTCAAGACCGACACGCCAGTTGCACTACCGCTGCGGAATGTTCACAAGCAGGCGCCGTGGCGCCTTGCTACGGGGCCGGTCGATCTGCCCCCCGGCCCCGCGCCGGGTTCGGCGAACCGGCGCAGATCCGCCGGAAGCAGCAACAGGATGCGGGCACGCTCCCCGGCGTCCGGTTCCGGCCCCACCGCCGGCCGCAGCAACCCCAGATGGGCCTCGGCCGTCTCCGGCACGGAGATCAGCCGCCGGGCCGCGTCGACGAGTGCGGCGGCGGGCGCGGCCCCGTCCCCCAACACGTCCTTCAGGGCCCGTACGGCCCGCCCACGCGCGGACCGCCACCGCGTGAGCTTCGCGGCGGCAGCGAGGCGGTGGCGCGCGTGGTCACGGGGAAGGCGGGGTCCATGGCGAGGGTGATGGGGATGCGGTTGTGCGCGTCGAACCCCTGGAGGGCTCCGGTCGGGGCCGATGTCCTGTCGGCGTCCCGACAGAGGTCCTGGCGCTCGTGGTGCTGGGACAGGGGAGGCGGGACGCGCCGCATCGCGGGCGGGCCCACCCGCGATGCGACGCGTCATGTGTCAACGGGTCAGGCCTTGACCAGGGTGATCTGGGCGGTGTTGTCAACGGCGTTCACGGTCACCGGGTAGTCCCGGTCGTCCGCCGAGCCGAAGCCGCGGAACAGCGTGGTGCCGGGGCGGAAGACCGACCCGGGCTCCATCGCGGTGGTGGGAATGGTGACGTTCCACGGGACCGGGGCGCCGGGAGTGCAGTCGACCACCCCGCCCTCGAACCTGCCGACCGCCTCGCCGGTCTTCTGGGTCTGGGCGACCAGGCCCGAGAGCGATATGCGGGCCGGCTTGTTGCAGGTGGCGGTACCGCCGACGGCGACCTGTCCGGTCTTGGTGTCGACCTTGCCCTCGGGGTTCAGGCCGAGCCCGATGGCCAGCGCGGCCGGAGGCTCGGCGGTGCGGGCGTGCACCTCGCCGCGCAGGGGCAGCGCGGAGCCGTTGCAGTACTGCTCGAAGGTGGCGTCGAGTTCACGGACGTAGCCGTAGGGGCCGTAGGAGATGTGGGAGACGGTGAACGAACCGGTGCTGGTGGTGCACCACCGGTCGTCGGCCCCGAACTCCAGCCGCGGGTCCTGTGGCTGGGCGTCGGGCCAGCGGGAGGCCCCGGTGTAGGTGGCGCCCTCGGTCAGCTTCTGGCCCTCGGGGGCCTGGAGGTGGAGGGACCAGCGCTTGCCCTCGGGAGTGACGATCGTGACGCCCACGGCGCTCTGGGCGGTGGGCCCCGATACGTCGAACATCTCGACCGAGCCGGCCGTGAACTCCTGGGACCGGCCGTCCGAGACGAACTCACCCGCCTCGCCGCTGAACGCGAGCGAACCCGAGACCGCTTCGTGGGCCTGTGCGGTGCCGGACAGCGGAGCCGCCGCCACTGCCATGGCCATCGCCGCCGTGAGGACGGCCGCCGCGCGGGCCGCCCTGCGTCCGGTCGTGCTGCTCTTCATCAAGGTTCTTCCTCCTGCGGGAGCGTTGCCCGTCCCGGTGAGCCGGAACGGGGCTGCACACGCGTCACCGAATGACAGTGCCGGTCAAGCCGGACGGAGGGGGGCGGCTTCGATCTCCTCGGTGACGCAGGCAGGAAGCTAACAGCGCCCACTGACAGCGCTGATGCAGATGCGGTCAGCCGATGCAGATGACGAGCAGGCAGAGCTGGTCCGGCGGTGTTGCCGCGGGGGCGGGATTCCGGGACGGCGTGTCCGCCGCGGGGGCGGCCGGAGGGGTGGTCGTGCCCGGGGCCGGGGCGCTGGTGGCGGGCGTTTCGGCCGTCGCGGGCGTGGTGCGTGGCTTCGGGGTCGTCGCCGAGGCGGGGCGGGCCGCGACGACGGGCAGCCGCGTGCGCTTCGTGCGGGCGGTGGACACCGCGACGGTGATCCTCCGCGACGAGCCGCTCGTGGTGGCCGGGTGGGTGTCGGTACCGGAGCTCTGCGGGGCGCGGGTACTCGGCCGGGTGGACGACGAGTCGGTTTCGGTGGCGTTGTCGGTACCGGTACCGGGGGCGTCGGCCCGGTCCGGGGCGGTGGCCCTCGGCTCGGGTGCCGTGGCGGCCGCCTGTGCGTCGTGGCCGGTGGACGGCCGGGAGGACGGCAGTACGGCGAGGGTGAGGCCGCCCCCGACGAGCGCGACGGTCGACGCGAGCACGGCACGGCGCCGGTGCTTCTTCCAGCGCGCCAGTTGGCGACGCCGGGCGGCGCGGCCCTGAGTGGTGGGCATGGCGGATGTGGAGGAAGTGGTGGACGCGGCCGGGGCGTCGGGGGCGTCAGGGGTGTCGTCGGCGAAGCCGAAGTCGAAACAGTGCGCCGAGTCCGGATGGGCAGCCTGCTCCGGGAACTCCTGCGCGGGCCGGCCCGCCCCCGCCGAAGCGATGGTTGCCGGGGCCGCGCTGTGGCGGTGATGGCCGGAGGGGGCGATGTCCGGTGCGTACGCGCCGCAGCCGGGGCACACCAGGGCCCCGTTGAGGGTCCGGCGGCACGAGGAGCAGTAGTCCATCCGCGATCCTTCTGTACCGACCGCGCCACCAGGCACTCCGGCGACCTGTTCGAGTTCGCACTCCTGACCGAGCGGGCAACAACGTAACGGCTCCCACGGGAGGTTGTGCGTAGCAGGTGTGTTGCTCTCGCGAAGATCTCCGCCGGTGCAGGCGCCAGGCCGGGATCCACTCGGATTCGGTCACAATGCGAGACGAGCTGTCTTGAATGGTGGATGCGATGTCATGGTTGCACCCTGCACACACATCTGCCGGGGAGGCTGCCGTGCGCCGTTGGATGATGCTCGCTCTCGGGACCGCGGCGCAGACCGTCGCCTGCACCTTCCTCTACGGACTTCCGTACACCTCGGAGACGCTGAGGCGGGACAACGGTCTGACCCTCGGTGAAGTCGGACTGCTGGTCGCCTGCCCCACCTTCGGCCTCCTGCTGACGCTCATAGCCTGGGGAGCCCTGGCCGACCGGTTCGGCGAACGGGTCGTCATCACCTCCGGCCTGGCCATGACCGCCGTACTCCTGTCCCTGGGAGCCACGGTGAACGGCCTGGTCCCCCTGGGAGTGTTCCTGGCACTGGCCGGGGCGGCGAGCGCATCCGTCTCCGCGGCCAGCGGCCGGCTCGTCGTCGGCTGGTTCTCCGCCCGGGAGCGCGGTCTCGCCATGGGGATACGGCAGACGTCGACCCCGCTCGGCATGGGCATCGCCGCCCTGGTGGTCCCCACGCTCGCCGCGCACGACGGAGTCGAGGGGACCGTCCTGTTCTGCGCGGCGCTGTGCGGTGTCGTCGCCGTGCTCGTCGGCTCGCTGACCACGGACCCGCCCCGCGCCGCGCGGCCGGCGGGAGGGGAACCGGCCGCCAGTCCCTACCGCCACTCCGGCCTGTGGCGCATCCACGCCTCCAGTGCGCTGCTGTGCGTACCGCAGTTCGCGACGAACGCCTTCGCGATGGTGTTCCTGATCGACGTACGAGGATGGAGCGCCGTGCATGCGGGTCAACTCCTGGTGCTGTCCCAGGTTTTGGGAGCCCTCTCGCGGGTGGTGGCGGGGCGCTGGTCCGACCGGGTCGGCAGCCGGGTGCGGCCGATGCGGCAGCTGTCGGTGTGCATCGCCGTCGTCATGGGCGCCACCGCGCTGGGCGCGCTCCGGCCCTCGCCGCTGACGGATCTCGCCGTGATCGTCGCCTGTGGCATCACCGCGAGCACCAACGGCCTGGCCTTCACCGCCACCGCCGAACTCGCCGGAAGCGCCTGGTCGGGACGGGCCATGGGCGTCCAGAACACCGGCCAGAACCTCGCCGCGTCGCTCACACCGCCGCTGCTGGGCGGGCTCATCGCCTCGGCCGGGTACGCGCGTGGCTTCATGCTGGCCGGAGTGCTGGCCGTCGCGGCCTGCTTCGTGATCCCCGCACTCAACGAACCGAAGACTCACTCCTGACCATCGACGCCACCATTGGTGTAAGGGGAGACCGGCCGCTCGAAGAGGGTCTCCAGGACCACCGTGGCCCGCGTCCCGTTGACTCCTTCGATCGCGTGTATCCGGCGCAGCACGTCCTGCAACTGCTCGGTGGTCGCGGTCCTGACCTTCACCAGCACCGATGCGCTGCCGGCGATGACATGGGCCTCGACGATCTCGGGGAGCGCGGCGAAGTGCTCCGCCGAATCGCCCATCCAGGACGTGGAGTCGACCGTCACGTACGCGAGTACGCCGTGCCCCACCGCCGCCGGATCGACCTCGACCGCGGTGCGCCGGATCACGCCGCGTTCCCGCAGTTTCCGGACGCGTTCATGAGTGGCCCCGGCCGAGAGCCCGACGGACTTGCTCAGCGCGGCGTAGGACCGGGTGGCGTCCTGCTGGAGCTGCGCCAGCAGGACGCGGTCGATGTGATCCACGACTCTCCAATCCGTGTTCGGCAGACATTCGCTCGAACCATATGTCATCTTGCGGTCGGTGCTGGATGCCGTAGATTATTCGGCACCTTCTGGGAGGGATGGACACCATGACCAGCGAACGCCCCTTGCTGTACGAGGCCCTCGACGACCGGTTCCGCACCGGGCGGTGCATGAACGGCGATGCGGGTCTTGAGGTCCTGTACACCGGCTGCCGTTGGGCCGAGGGGCCGCTCTACGTACCCGCCTGGCGGCAGCTGGTCTGGAGCGACATCCCCAACGACCGGATGCTGCGCTGGGACGAGGAGACCGGCGCCGTCGGTGTCTTCCGCCGCTCGGCGGGGCATACGAACGGCAACACCCTCGACCGCGAGGGCCGGCTCGTCACCTGCGAGCAGGGCAACCGCCGGGTTACCCGTACCGAACACGACGGCACGATCACCGTGCTGGCCTCCCACTGGCAGGGCAGACGCCTCAACAGCCCGAACGACGCGACGGTGAAGTCCGACGGCTCGATCTGGTTCTCCGACCCGGACTTCGGCATCACCAGCGACTACGAGGGCCATCGCGCCGAGAGCGAGATCGGCTCCAACAACGTCTACCGCATCGACCCGTCCACCGGTGAAGTGCGCCTGGTCGCCGACTGTTTCGGTGCCCCGAACGGCCTGGTCTTCTCGGCCGACGAGCAGCGGCTGTTCGTCTCCGACACCAGGGCGGGCCTCATCCGGGTCTTCGACGTGCGCGACGACGGCACGCTGTCGGACGGCGAGATCTTCGCCGTGGCCAAGGCCCGCCCGGCGGCCCGCTTCGACAACCTCCGCTTCGACGACGACGGCCGGCTCTGGGCCGCCGCGCTGAACGACGGAGTGCACTGCTACGACCCGGACGGCACCCTGATCGGGCGGCTGGACATCCCCGAGGCGGTGGCCAACATCTCCTGGGGCGGCGCCAAGCGCAACCGTCTCTTCATCACCGCCGAGACCAGCCTCTATTCGGTGGTCATGAGCGTCACCGGCACCCACCCGACGGGCCCGGGGCAGCGGCCCTGGCCGCCCTCCGCCGGGTGAACCGGCACCACCGCGACCACCTGGAACAGCCCGCGTCCCGTCCGCCGTCCGGGTCCGAACCGGCGGGTGCCCGACGGGCGGTCACGCCGGCGTCGGCGGGGTGAAGATGCGGTCCAGGTGGTGGCGCAGTACCTCGGCGGCCGATTCCGCCGGCCGCTGGCCCACCAGGATGCTGGTGCCCATGCCGGCCGCCATGGCGAGCAGGCCGATGGCCTCCGTGCGGGCGTCCACCCCGGGATCGGCGAGACCGGCCTCCTGCGCCTGTCGCAACAGGCCGGTCAGGGCGTCCTCGGCGGCGTCCGGGTTCGCGATGAACGGCTGGGCGGCCAAGGCCTCGTCGGTCACGGACAGGATCGCGTACGAGCTGTAGAGGAGGTGGAAGGTCCGGCCCTCCTCGTCGGTCGGGAGAGAGGTCAGCAGCAGCGCCTCGGCGGTCGCGCGCGGGCCCGGAGCCGTACCGCCGGCCTGCAGGCGGGCGCCCACCCGTGCGGTGAACCGGTCGGTCAGGTGCTGGAGCCCGTAGAGCAGCAGCTTCTCCTTGGTCCCGAAGTAGTACTGCACGAGCCGCAGCGACACACCGGCCTCGGCCGCCACGTCCCGCATGCCGACCGCGTGCAGTCCGCGCCGCCCGGCTACCCGGACGAGCGCCTCGGCGATCTGCCCCCGCCGTTCCTCGTGGTCCACGCGTTTCGGCATGCTCTCGTGTCTCCACCCGTCGGTCGCGCCTGCGTGGTCCGGCTGCCCGGACGCCTTCATGGTACCGCTGTACCAACGTAGTGATACGGTCGTATTACGAAGGGCGAGAACGAAGCACGAAGTGCGAAACGCGAAGAACGAGATCCTCACCGGAGGTGCCGCCGTGCCCGAAAACACGACCCGCGTACGCCGTGACATCGGCCGATACGCCAACGACACCCTGCGCGACCGGTACTTCGCCGCCTGCGATGCCGTTTACGCGCTCGGCGCCCCGGCCCGTTCCGAGACGGACGTCGAGACCGCCTTCGGCACGACCCACGTCTACCGCTACGGCTCCACCGACCCGGCCGCCGAGTCCCGCACCCCGGTCGTCCTGATCCACGGCTCCGGCGGCTGTTCCGCGCAGTGGTACCCCAACACCCGAGCGCTCGCCGCCGAGCGCCCCGTCTACGCCCTGGACACCCCCGGCGACCCCGGCCGCAGCGTGCACCGGGAACCCATGTGGCAGCCCGAGCGCGCCGCCCAGTGGATGGACGAGGCCCTGGACGCGCTGGGCCTGGACCGGATCCACCTCGTCGGCTCCTCCTACGGGGGCTGGCTCGTCATCAACCAGGCACACCTGCGCCCCGGACGACTCGCCTCGGTCACCGCCCTCGACCCGGGCGGCCTGGAGAAGGTCGGCCTGCGCTTCTTCGTCTGGATCTTCGCCAGCCTCTTCGCCACCTCCGCGCCCAAGGCGCTGCGCCCCCGTCTGGCGGCCTGGCTGGAACAACCGGTCCTGATCGTCCCGGAGTTGCGCGCGATGATCCGCTCGGGCGTAAGGGCCTTCCGTATCCGCCGCCCCGCGCCCCTGCCCCTGTCCGACGACCAACTGGCCACCATCCGCACCCCGTTCCACCTGATCATGGGCAAGCGCAGCCTCCTGGTGCACCCGAAACGGCAACTGGAACGGGTACCGCGCCTGATCCCCGGAGCCCGAGCCGAAATCATCGCCGCGACCGGCCACGGCCCGCAGATCGACCACCCCGACCTGATCAACGACCGGATGCTGGACTTCATGAAGGACACGGACGCATGACACCGCGCGGCTCCGTGCCCCGCGCCGCGTGAGTCCTGCAGATCAGGCGGTCTCCAGGACGACGGTGGGGAGCGGGGCTTCCAGGATCCGTGTGCGGGGCAGTGTGAGGGCGAAGTGCCCTTCGAGGACGGCGAGGGCGATGCGGTGCGCGTCCTGGCGGGGCGGAGTCCAGCCCCCGGGCCAGCAGCACGCTGTAGCCCCCGAAGGCGATCGACCGGGGGCGGCGAGCCAGGCTATTCCATCGGTCATGGAGGTCATGGCGGTCATCATGACGCGCCTCTCACCTCTCACCTCTCGCGAAGGACGCCGACTTGCCGGCCACGTCTGGCAAGTCGGCCATTAGGAATTCAGCCAGGTCCGATCGCTTTGTGCCATTCGTCGGCAACCTGCCTCCGGTATCGCCGAGGTGCGGCTACACAGGAGGGCCGGGGTGGCGCGCAGCCTTCCCGATGTGGTGATGGGTCGGCCGGTCGCCGGGGGAGGTCTGAGCGCTTGCTGAGCAACTACGTGGGTGCAGTGCTGCTGCTCGCAGTCGTCGTCCTGGCCGTGGGCTTCCCGGGCCGGCCCGGGAGTTGCGTCGCGCAGGTCGGCCGATGAGCACCGGCGCGCGCAAGAGGCGGCCGGGAGCGAGCAGACGCCCTGGCGGGGCCGGACGACCTGGGGCGACCGGACGCCCTGGGGCGGCCAGGCGACCGCCCGTGCGGCGGCGTCCCCGAAAGCGGGGCAAGTCGGGGCAGCGGGCGGACGGTCGGCTGATCGGGGCCCTGGTGGCCGTGGTGCTGGTGGTGGCCCTCGTCGACTGGCTGCTGGCCCACTGGTGGGTCCTGATCGTCGTGGCCGCGCTCGCGGTGGCGGCCGGCGGCGTGTGGCTGCGCCGGAAGCAGCAGCGGATGCTGTGGGAAGCGGTACGGGCCCGGGGCCTGCGGTTCGGGCTGTCCCAGCTGGACGCCCTGCACCACACCCGGTTCGAGGACGCGGTGCGGGACCTGATGTGCCGCGACGGCTGCCGGGACGCGGTCCGGGTCGGCGGTGGCGGGGACCTGGGCGCGGATGTGAAGGCGACCGATCCCTACGGGCGGCTCTGGGTGATCCAGTGCAAGCACCGGCGCGACGGCCTCGCCGGCTCCGCGGTGGGCACGCCGGACTTTCAGGTGCTCAACGGCACCGCACGCCAGGTCCACGGCGCCGATGTCGCGGTGATCGTGACGAACGGCCGGGTGACCGCACCCGCCGTGGCCTTCGCCGAGCAGCAGCGGCTGCATGTGGTCGACCGCCACACCCTCGCGGCGTGGGCGTCCGGCTCACGCCCGCTGTGGGAACTGCTCCGGGCCGTCCCGCCCCCTCGCAGGCCGACTGCGTAAAGCCGGGTGGAACCGCGTGGAACCACGCAGAAGTACGGGGTCCGCGCCCGGACTCGGATGTGCGACGAACACGCCGGGCGCGTAGCCGGAAAGGGCTGCTCGGGAACCCAGGGCGGCTCGGCCCATGTTCGAACCCGGACGGTAATCTTTTCGACCCGATCGGAAGGTGGCGCACGAACCCGCCCTTGCGCTTGACCAAAATATAGAAAATCGGCCGAAAATTGAGAAACATAACATCGCGGTCTTTTCCGCGAATAAATTACAGAACCGCGCTCTCCGTCTGGCGTCGACCACGGGCACGACTCTGGGCCGTGGCGGGTGTCGTGACCCTCGGTTTCCTCATCGCGCTGGAGATCGCCGCTCATCACTACGGTCTGCCGGGGCCGCTCGCCAGCCAGGCGAAGGAGGTGGTGGTCGCCCCCAAATCAGGCCCCCTGCTGTATGCCGGCATGGCGTTGATGATGCTGGTGCTCACCTGGCGGGAACGGTTCATCGCGCTCGGCGCCGCGATCGGTATCGACGTCGTCTTCTGGGTGGTCCGGTGGCTGGCCGATGCCGAGGTGACCGACGGCCACCCCTTCGGGAACGGCGCGTTGTGGGTGATCCTGGGCTGCGCGGTCATCGCCGTCACCCGCCGTACCGGCTCGGAACGCGTCCTGCTGCTGAAGGGCGTCGGGCTGGGCCTGCTGCTGGTGGCCGGCCGCAAGACCGGGGACACCTGGCTGCTCATCACCTCCAAGACCCGCCCGGAAGTGCTCGACCAGTACGTGGCGACCGCCGATCACGCGCTGGGGAACCCGTCGTGGCTGGTGGGCCGGCTCGTCACGGCCACCGGCCCGATCGGCTTCAACCTCCTCGACATCGTCTACGGGCAGCTCGCGGTGGCCGCGGTCCTGGTCACCCTGTACCAACTCCGCAACGTGGCGAACGAGCGCCGCTTCCCGGGCCACCACCTGGTGCGATCCTTCCTGGTGATCGGCCTCCTCGGGCCCGCCTTCTACATGATCTTCCCGGTGGTCGGACCGCTCTACGCGTACGGCACCGGCACCGAGCACTGGACATCCGTCAGCCTGTGGTGGTCGCAATCGCCGCCCACCGGGCAATGGGCGGTGGCCAACCTGTGGCCGGAGACGCTGCCACCGGTCAGTGCCCCGCACCACATGCCGTTCGACGGCATCACCCCGCGGAACTGCATGCCCAGCCTGCACACGGCGTGGGCCACCGCGATCTTCATCCATTCCCGGAAGGGCCCACGGTTCCTGCGGTACGCAGGAACGTTCTGGCTGATCGCCACGCTGACCGCCACGTTGGGATTCGGTTACCACTACGGCGCGGACCTCCTCGCCGGCGTGGTGTTCACGCTCACCATCGAGGCGGCCCTGCGCACGTTCGACCGCGGCTGGGACCGATCGGGGCTACGGGTGGTCGCCTACGGCGCGACCGTGTTCGCCGCGCTCCTGGTGTCCTATCGCTATCTGCCGCTGGAGATGGCGAAGCACCCGTGGCTGGCCGGACCGCTTCTCGTACTGGCGATGGTCTCGGTGATCTACGTGTACGTAAGAACCGTCGCACGGTGGGAACCGAGAACCGCCCCGACGCGGCAACCGGAATCGCAACCCGAACCGGCTTGAACCGATTTGAAAACCCTGCCGCACCGGGGTGCGGGATGAGCACTGCCCGAGCGGGGCCGGGACACCGGTACGCAGCGAAAGCCCCGCGCCCGGCCCCCCTGCCCCCGAGCCCTACCCGAAGCCGATGCACAGGTGACCGGTCAGAGCCGCGCAGGCCCATTCCTCCCAGGCGTCCGGGGACCAGCCGCGATCGCGGACGAAGACCAGGTACAGCTCGGGGCTGAGCAGCCCGTGCAGCAGGTCGGCGGCGCGGGCGGTGTCGACGGTCGGGGCGGGCGTCGGGCTCGGTGGTCAGTGCCTCCGCCGCGGCGTGCTGGACGGTGTGGCGAGGGTCCGGGCCGACGGACCACTCCGCGGCGATCTCTCACCGTTGCGACGCCTACGCGGCCGGCCGCACAAACGTGCCGCCCCCGGCGCACGGCTACTGATGTTCGGATACGGGCCCGAGGCCTTCGACGACCCGATCTCCGGCGTCACCGCCGACGAACCGCGCACCGGATTCACCCACTGGCAACTGACCGACGTGACACCCGGCACGAATGACGTCCCGACTTCCTGGTTCACGCTGCACCGCACCGCACCCCGCGTGAAAGCCGCCCGGCGCCGGCGGCGGTAGTAGGCCACCGTCACCACCGCGAGCAGCGGCCCCCAGGCGGGCAGCGGCAGATAGCAGGCGGTCATCACCCAGTAGTGGAAGCCCTCGGGCGAGCCGGCGGCGCGCACGTTCTCCACGCCGTTCCAGCTGAACGCACCGAGGAACGTGACGAGGGTGACGAGCGCCGCACCGCGGGGCCGCACGTCTCCGATCGCGGCGGGAGCGCATCTGGGGCAGGCTCGTGTGAGCGCGCGCTCATGACTCGGCCCCGCCCCGGAGCCGACGTGCGCCGCGATCCGCACCGCGACGCACCGGAGGTCCGCCCGTGCCGGTATCGAAGAACTCCAAGGTCCACCTGGTCGGCGGAGGCGTCGCCTCGCTCGCCGCCGCAGCCTTCCTCGTGCGGGACGCGGGAGTTCCGGGAGAGAACGTCCACATCCTGGAGCAGCTGTCGATCGCCGGCGGATCGATGGACGGGGCCGTCGCCCCCACCTCCGAGGGCGGGTACGTCACCCGGGGCGGCCGGATGTTCGAGGAAGAGCACTACGTGTGCCTGTGGAACCTCCTGGAGACGATCCCGACCCTGGACGACCCGGCGATCTCGGTACGGCAGGAGATGCTCGCCTTCAACATCGAGCACCCCACGAACGCCAAGGCCCGGATCATCAACGGCGACCGCACCGTCGCCGACGCCTCCCGGCTCGGCCTGGACATCCGCGACCGCGCCGACATGACCCGGCTGCTCGCGCTGCCCGAACGGGTCATCGGCGCCCGCCGCATCGACGACTTCTTCCAGCCGCACTTCTTCACCACCAACTTCTGGTGCATGTGGCGCACGACCTTCGCCTTCCAGACCTGGCACTCGGCGATCGAGCTGAAGCGGTACTTCCTCGCCTTCGTACAGGAGTTCGACCGCATCCACACCCTGTCCGGAGTGCGGCGCAGCAAGTACAACCAGTACGACTCCGTCATCCGCCCGATCCAGGACTGGCTCACCGCCCAGGGCGTCCACACCGATTTCGGAGTGACCGTCGCCGACGTCGAGTTCTCCGATCCCGCCGCGCGCCGGATCTCCCGGCTGTACCTGGAGCGGGACGGTGCCGCAGCCGGGACGATCGAACTGGGCAAGGACGACTACGCGTTCCTGACCATCGGCTCCATGACCGCAGACACCACCTACGGTGACCGCACCACCGTCCCCGAGCTGATCCGCGACAAGCGGGACGGCTCCTGGCGGCTGTGGGAGTCGATCGCCAAGAAGGCTCCGGACTTCGGACGCCCGACCGCCTTCTGCGGCAACATCGACGAGACGAAGTGGGAATCCTTCACCCTCACCATGACCGGCCGCACCCTCCTGGACCGCATCCAGGAGTACACCGGCAACGTGCCCGGCGAGGGCGCCCTGATGACCTGGAAGGACTCGCGCTGGCTGCTCTCCGTCGTGGTCCCGGCCCAGCCGCACTTCCGCGACCAGCAGGAGAACACGTACACCCTGTGGGGATACTCGTTGTTCGGCGACGTCCCCGGCGACCACGTGCCGAAGAAGATGGACGACTGCACCGGCGCCGAGATCCTCGACGAGCTCCTCGGCCACCTCGGCTTCGACGACATCGCCGACGAGGTACGCGCCACCACCAAGGTCACCACCGTCCAGATGCCCTACATCGACGCCCAGTTCCAGCGCCGCGTCGTGGCCGACCGCCCCCTCGTCGTCCCGGACGGCGCCGAGAACTTCGCCTTCCTCGGCCAGTTCGTCGAGATCCCCGAGGACGTCGTCTTCACCGTCGAGTACTCCGTCCGCGCGGCCATGATCGCCGTCTACCACCACTTCGGCGTCGACAAGCAGATCCCGCCGATGTACCACGGCCTGGCCGACCCGAGGATCGCCTGGTCCGCGCTGAGGACCGCCTTCGCCTGATGAGGACGGGGGAATTGCCGTTGCCATGGCTTGAAGCCAACGTACGCCGACATGGAATCCGTTCGGAGACTCACGTTCGTCGTTTTCAGCTCGATGCCCGGTGAGAAGGGCCCGGATGAACAGCGAGATCGAGCCCGCCCGGCAGAGCGGTCCGCAGCCGGGTCCCGATGCCGGTACATGGAAGATGGCAGCGGAGATGTACCGCAACCGGTATTTTTCGTCGCGGTCGGTCCGCGCGCCCACGAGGACTGGCTGCCCGACGTGGCCGGCTCAGAACGGGCCGCGGTGTCGCTGCGAAGCGTCGCACGGGGCTGTGGGATCGGCCGTCGAAAAGCGTGGGGCTCGGGGAAGGCGTCACTGGCGGGACCAGGACGAAAACGCAGTCCCAGGTCGCTGGCCAGGGGCTTGGAACTGCTCGGTGTCGGGCCCGTTGGACGGCCGGCGCGTGGGGTGGGGTGCCCGGTCGGCACCCCACCTCATGCATCAGGCGTGGGTGCCGGCCTTGCGACGGCGTACGAGGAACACCGCGCCTGCGCCGATCGCCACGGCCGTGCCGCTCGCGAGGGCAAGCTGCGGCATCGCGGAGGACGAGCCCGTGGCGGCGAGGCTGCCGTTCACCGGACGGGACGCGCTGGTCTGTGTCTTGACGTCCGAGGTGTTCGGCTTGGTGGTGCCGGGCTTGGCGTCGTCGACCTTGCCGGGCTTGCTGCCCGCGGCGGCGATCAGGAACTCGTAGCCTTCGAGGTCCGGGTTTCCGCCGCAGGTGCCGTTGTCGTTGAAGTAGTCACCGGCGACGAAGGTGACGCCGTTGCCTGCGGGGGCCGAGGCGTCGATCTTGAGGCGCATCTTGATGTCGGCGTGGGCACCGGCCTTCAGCGGGCTGATGGCGTCCATGTAGTGCTTGTTGTCGACGGTCTTCCACTTCGAGGACGAGGCGGAGGACCACTGCAGGTGCACCAGGTCATCGATGCTCTTGAGCCCGCTCCGGTCGGTCGCGTGGACGTAGGCGAACGGAAGCACCTCGTCCATCGTCTTGTCGGTGCCGTTGGTCACCCGGAGGTTGAAGTCGACCTTCGTACCGGCGACGACGGTGGACGGCAGACCCGTGACGACCGTGGTGAGCCTGGCCTCCGGGACGCAGTCCTCACCGTCCTCGCCACCCTCCTCCTTCGCCTTGGCCAGCGCCTCGTCGGCGGCGGTCTTGTCGGCGAGGGCCGCCTTGGTGGCCTTCTGCGCCTGGTCCAGCTTCCGGACCGCGGCGACCCGCTCGTCGTCCCGCGCGTCCAGGGCTTCCACGACCGCGGCATCGGCGGCGGCCTTGGTCTCCTTGGCGGTCTCGGCGTCGGCCTTCGCTTCGGTGAGCTTGGTCGCGGCGGCGGCCTTCTCCTCCTCGGTGGCCGTCTCCGGGAGTGCGTCGACCACGGCCTGGGCGTCGATGACCGCCTGGTCGGCGTCCGCCTTCGCGGCGGCGGCGTCCGCCGCCGCGGCCTCGGCGGCCTTGGCGGCCACGGCCAGAGGATTGGTGTCGGACAGGATGGCTTCCAGAGCCGCCTCGGCGGCACTCTCGGCCTTTACGGCGTCGTCGTACGCCGCCTTCGCAGCGGCGGCGGCCTTTTCCAGTTCCGCGATGGACGGCTTGTCCTGCGTCTTGTCCTGCGTCTGTGCTGCCGGCTTTTCGTCGGCGAACGCGGGGGTGACCGACAGCAGGAGAGCAGGCATGGTCACTGCGGCGGCAACAGCTGTGGCAAGAATCGGGCGAATCTTCACAAGAGCCCTTCGGTGTCCGAAAAAGAAGAAGGGGTCGCAGCGGGAGGGGGGCACGCAGATGCGACTTGAGGGGATCGTATGGCCGGGCCAACGGTCCACCACCACGAGTTCTTCACCTGTTCCGGCTAATACCACAGAACTGCGACCGACAGAAAAGACAAAAGGGTGCAGTTGTGTTCACCGCCTACACTTTCACTGTGATCAATGCCACAGGCTCCTGGGTGCGGTGTTCCGTGCACCCTGGCACCACCCGCCCGCCCGGTGGCCGTCTCTGAACGATTCGGTGCACCGGTGACCGTGCTGCGCTTCCCCCCCGGGACGCGGCGGGCCCACGAGGACGAGGTCGTCGCTGTACGGGTCGTCGCTGTACGGGTTGTCGGTGGCGCGTACTAGCGTTCCCGCAGCGTTCCGTTGCTGTTCGTACGCCTTGAGGAGCCACGATGCCCGGATGCACGCCCGAGCTTCCCGCGAAGGGCCTACGTGCCCCGACACCGGCGTATGAGTGGAGTCGCTGTGCTCCGCGGAGGGCTTCTGTGTTTCTCGTCCGCACCTCTGCATGCCGGTGCCGAGAATGCGATCCCGGAACTGGCAGAGACCGCTGTTGACATCCGCGATCGCAGAACTTTTATATGGTTCCTCTTGGGCCCCTCCGTATTTCTCTATGAGTGCTGCGCTTTTTCGATGATGCAGGAGGGTTTGTCCACTGTTCTCCCGGGAGGAATTACTCGCAGATTGGCCGGTGCCACTGTGAGTGCGAGGCCATGCGTAATGGGGAGTGAGTGATCCTTTTCGTGGTAGAGTCTCAATGAATTCACAGGACGCCGCGATTAAAAGGGGAATGGCGTGAATACCGAGAAGGTTACGGCTCGACGTCTTACGGCCGAGGAGATTTCAGGCTTGGGCCCCCAGGACGGAATCTTCGTCTCGGCAGGGATGGGTGGCCTTCCTCTCGACTGCTATGCCCCGGCTTTTCTCACGGAGCCGGGCAAAAATTTCGATGGAGGGTCCTTCGCTGCGAGGACGGTTTTCGGTGAGGAGATTCACGTCCTCCCGGACAATGCCGAAGAGGCCGGGATCTGGATTGCTGACAAGGAGGGGGAGGAGATCGAGGTTCTCCAGAGTGCCGGTGTCCTCCTGAACCTTGCCCTCTTCGTGCCCAGCGGGAACAAGGAATCCCTGGAGTCGCTCTACTCCGCCGCGCGGGACGCGTTCGGTGCGGGGGTCGTTCAGCGCTGGAGCGAGGAAGTCGTCGCGGTGCCGGACGTCAAGGTCGACCTGTACGAGGAGCCGGCCCGGGCGCGGAAGAACACGAACAGCCAGAACCGCGACCGCCGCGCCCTGGACATCTACCCGACCCGAGTGCGGTTCCTGGAGCCCAGTGAGGGCTGGAAGTTCATTGTCGAACCGCACAAGGAGATCGTCGACGACACGCCGACGATCTGACCTGATGGCAGCCTGTAGGCCACGCCGGATGCGCAGGCCCGCTCCCGGTGACGGATTCAAGAGGGCGTAGCGACCCGCTGGTCGAGCGGCTGTTGTCAGCAGTTCAGTCAGACGCTCGGCTGGAGTTTCCCAGCCGAGCGTTCTGCGTGGGCGTGAGTTGGATTCCGCAGCGACAGCGTCCGGGCGGTCGTGGCACCGAGGATGACGATCACGGCGAAGACGGCGGAGATGGCAGTCCAGGCCATGCTTGGGAATCATCTTTGCTCGGTGGGATCGTCCGCTACCTGACCTGCTGGAACGCTCTCATGGGCAGCTCATGGCGGTGATCCGGTCGTACTCGTTCCGACCGCTGTTCATCGCCCCGAAGGGCACGGTCGGCCAGCCTGAATGGGCAGGTTCTTCCCATCAAGGAGTCGAGCGACGTCCCTATTGCGGCGCGTCGCAATCCTGGCAGCGGCTTACGGCCGTCCGTTCGATGTTGCCCTGGGTGGCGCGGAGCGGGCCGGAGGGCGCGAGACGACGCCATGCCCCGGGTGAGGGGGTGAGCACCCAGCCGTAGACGGGTGGCCGGATGTCGGCCGGGACGATGTGCGTGCAGCCGGGAAGGTGGGCCTTGCCGCTGGCATGGATGATGATCGCAGCCACCGGCCAGCCGTCCCAGTCGCTGGTGGGTGTGCTGCCGCGGGGTGCGCACGGAGCGCAGTCTGCGCAGTTGTGCATTTCATGGCGTTCGCAGTACTGCATGGTCCTCCCCCTGCCAGGTTTCGAGAGCCAACTTCGGTACCAGTACGTGAAGTCATGCCCAAACGGCTCGTTCCCTCGATCCCTCGGCCTCAGATCCTTGGCGTCCGGCGTCGACGAGGGAGCCGTGCCGGCGCGTGGTCGCTCGCCAGCGTGCGGCGGAGTATGTGGGTGGCGGAGTGGGAGCGGGCGACCGCATCGCGGTGGTCACCGTTGACCA
Source organism: Streptomyces sp. NBC_00376 (assembly GCF_036077095.1). Lineage (NCBI taxonomy): Bacteria > Bacillati > Actinomycetota > Actinomycetes > Kitasatosporales > Streptomycetaceae > Streptomyces > Streptomyces sp. NBC_00376. The sequence goes on from NZ_CP107960.1 coordinate 4,617,735, forward strand.
GGGCTTCGGCGCGCGGCCGCTGCCGCGCGCGTTCCGGCTTACATCGGCTGATGATGGGAGTACGGCCGAACGCGCGGAGCTGAGCATGACGGGTTGGCGTGTCAGGGACTACACCCAGGAAGATCTCGAAGCGGTGATCCGAGTCGACGCGGAGAGCGGCACGGCCGAAGAGGCACCTCTCTTTCCGCTCTCGGACGCTGTGGCGGCCCTTCAGGCCCTCCACCCGGCGGTGGTGGCCACCGCGGACGAGGAGGTGGTCGGCGCCGCGGTGAGCAGGGTGGAGGGTGACCGGGCGTGGATCCTGCGCATCAGCATGGCGCCTGCCTGGCGGCACCAGGGGCTGGGCAGCGACCTGATCACGGCCCTGGAGGACCGGCTGTTCGCCGGTGGCGTCCGAACGGTGCACGCGGTCCTGCCCGACGGCGAGACCGGTGCCACCGCCCTGCGTAACTGCGGCTTCGGCGCCCGTCCGGGCCTGGTCTTCTTCGAGAAGCGCGGGCGAGTGACCCCTCAGGCGGTCAGCATGCTCTCGTCGCTCGGAGCGGAGCTGCCGCCAGGGGGACTGTGGCAGAAGGTCGCGGGCATGCAGAGGGAGAAGAAGCTCATCGAGCGGCGTCTGGTCCTGCCACTGGCCCATCCCGAAATGGCCGCCCAGCACGGGGTGGAGCTGCCGCGGGCGGTAATGCTGTTCGGTCCGCCCGGGACCGGCAAGAGCACGTTCACGCACGCGATAGCCAGCCGTCTGGGATGGCCGTTCCTCGAACTGTTCCCAGCCCGGCTGGCCGCCGAGTACGGGCTGGCCAGCGGGCTGACAAGGCGCTTCGACGAGATCGCCCGGCTCGACCACGTCCTGGTCTTCATCGACGAGGTCGAGGAGATCGCGGGGACTCGGAGCGGTGCGGACGCGACCGCGGTCGGTGTCGTCAACGAACTGCTCAAGGCGATCGTCCGGTTCCGGGGCCAAGACGGGCGGCTGCTCGTCTGCGCCACGAACGACGTGACCACGCTCGACTCCGCGTTCCTGCGGCACGGCCGTTTCGACTACGTGCTGCCGATCGGCCCGCCCGACGACCGCGCGAGGACCGCGCTGTGGGAGAGCTATCTGACCCGAGCGGGCGCGGAGGCCGACGGCACGGCGCTGGCGTCCGCCAGCGAGGGGTTCACCCCTGCCGACATCGCCCATGTGGCGCGCACCGTTTCCCAAGCCCAATTCGAGCGTACCTTCGACACCGGAGCCCGGGCCCGCCCCACCACCGAGGACTACCTGCGCACGATCGGCGAAACCAGGCCCACGGTCAGCGCCGCCATGGCCCAGGAGTTCGCCCACCAGACCGAGAAGTTCGCCCGCATCTAGGCCGTCCCTTCCTCCTCGGCCTCCAGGCGCCGGATTCCCTCGGGGGTGAGAGTGACCATCGCCGGGGTGTTGCCCGCTTGTCGGGGTCCTGTTCGGTGAACCAGCCCACGTGCAGCGCGCGCCCGTCCACGGCAACTGTGTGCGGTACGACAAGCCAGCGGGTGGGATTCACGGTGACGCGGGTGACGCGACCCCAGGGTTCCTCCAGGGCGGCGGCGAGCGGTGGGAACTCGGCTTCGAGGTCGCGGGAGTAGGGCCACCAGGCCCCGTCCAACTGGCCGGCGAGCGTGGCCTTCGGGGTGAGGGACAAGCGGGCCGGGAACTCTGCGGCGAGGTCGCCGGGCGCGGTCCGGTCGAGGGTGCCTCAGGACAGCGCCGCCGATGCGGAAGGCTGACCCCCGAATTCACGGCGGCCGAGCCGAGAGTGCGGCGCCACCGTGGTGGGCGGCCCGGTCTCCTTCGGCGTCGGGCGGGATGCGACAGAGCCCGGCCGAAGTGTTGCGTACCGGCCGGGCTCCGGGCGTGCGGTGCCCTGGTCAGAGCCCCTCGTCGTGCAGGTCCTCTTCGCGCAGCAGGTCGTCCTCGCGGCGGCGCGAGCTCTCCTTCTGCCCGGGCTTCCGTCCCTGTTCACGGGTCTGCCTGCCCGGTCGGGGCTGCGCGGGGTCTCCGGGGCGATGGTGTTCCTGCGCCTCGCGGCCCCGGCCCTTGCCCGGCTCCTGACGCTCGTCCTGCGTACCGTCCATGACGGCGCTCCTCTTGATGCGTGGGGGTACGGATTCCTCTCGGATCACGCTGCCACGCACAGCGAAGGTCCGCATGATGGCGACTGCGAAGCGAGGCACACGGATGACGCCCCGCCTGTCGGCCTCACAGCAGAGAGCGACTGACGGCAGCGACTCGGAATTTTGAGTAGCGTCCAGAACCGACCCGACGCGCCACGAGGGCACTTGTGGCACACGAGGGCACACGGGCCCCGAGGGGTATGGGCAGCAAGCAAGCCTCAGGCATGTGACCTGGGGCTTTGCAGTGGAGCGGGTGACGAGAATCGAACTCGCGCTCTGAGCTCGGGAATCAACCAGCGCGTGATCGCCAGACATGTTCCTGAGCAGCGGAAACGCTGCACAGGTGTGTTGCTGGCCGACGGCCGGACGGTGCCCTGGGGTGACCGCTCTATACCCACACGAATGGCACGTAGTGGCACGCGGGGTGTGTCGGATCGGCTGGAGCCGTGCGTCTGGGTTCGGAGGGGACGAGGGGCGGCTGGCGTACCCGGATCCGGAATGGGCGGGCGGGCTCTTCGGGCAGTTCGCCGGTCAGCAAGTTCGTTCCGGGCCCTGGGCGACTGCGGGAGATTCCGAGAGCGACAATTGTGGGTGGGTGCCGTGCTGGTCGGTCCATGGAGTCGGGTCGCGAGGTCCTGTCCGGTGGACCGGGTGCCGAGCCGGCGGGAGACGACGATGAACGGCTCGGTCCGTGTCGGACAAGTTGTCGGGGTACCACTGCGGATGCACTGGAGCGTGCCGCTGCTGGTCGTTCTGTTCGCGTACGGTCTTGGCCGCCAGACCCTCCCCGTATGGACTCCAGGGCGCTCGGATGCGGTTTACACCTTCGCCAGTGCAGTGGGGGCCGTGCTGCTCATGGGCAGCCTCCTGCTCCACGAGACGGCACACGCTGCGATTGCCCGCAGGAAGAAGATCGCGGTACAGGATGTGACGCTGTGGGCGCTGGGCGGGATGACCCGGATGGGGCGACCGCCGACGGCCGCGGTGGCTTTCGCAGTGGCGATCGGCGGGCCGCTCACCAGCCTGGCCATCGGAAGCGCCGCGCTCGGAGCGGGAATCGGGCTGCACGCGATGTCCGGCTGGGCGGTGCCCGCCGCCGTTCTGGTGTGGCTCGGGTGGGCGAACCTGTTCCTGGGCGCGTTCAATCTCCTTCCCGCTGCGCCGCTCGACGGCGGAAGGGTGGTGCAGGCGCTGTTGTGGTGGCGTACCGGAGACCGGGAACGTGCGGATCGGGCGGCCTCCCGAAGCGGTCAGATCGTGGGCGGGCTGCTGATGGCCTTCGGCTGGATCTCCTTCCTGCGCGGGGCGCCGGGCGGGCTGTGGCTCGTCTTCGTCGGTCTCTTCATCGCGGTCGTCGCCGGCGCCGAACGGCAGCGCGCCGTGATCCACACAGCGCTGCGGGGCATCAAGGTCGCCGATGCCATGTCCAGCCCGGTGACCACCGGCGCCGACTGGCTGACCATCCGGCATTTCATCGACGAGGTGGCAGCGAGCTCCCGCCATTCCGCCGTGCCGCTGCTCGATTTCGAAGGCCGCCCCAGCGGGATCGTTCAGATACGCAAGCTTGCCCGGATACCGGGAGCGCGCCGGGAGGCGTTGCGCGTGCGCGAGGTGGCGATCCCGCTGTCACAGTGCGCGGTTGCCGCCCCGAGTGATCTTCTGAGTGAGGCTCTCGACAAGCTCCGCCCAGGTACCGGCATGCGCATTCTCGTCGTGGACGGGCACCATCTGGTGGGGATCGTCACCGCGAAGGACATTTCACGGCTGACCCGGCAGCACGCGCTGGGGGGCCGAGGGACAGACTGAGCCCTGCGCGACCTCGTAACAGAAGCCCGCTCCGATTGTCAGGGCCGTCCGTGCCGGAAGTGCACGAACCAGTTCTGGGCTGCAGTCCGGCAGGGCGACACCATCTGAATGGAACACTCTGCGCCGCTGCTGACGTGAGGCGGCCACATGACGCCCGGCGCGTGGGCCTGATGGCGGGCGTCGTCGCAACGGCCCCAGCGCATTCACTCCGCCGGGGCCGCCCTTCCGGATCGTCACACGTGAGAGTGCTCGATCCACCTTTAATTGTACGACTGCGGGCCGGACGGACCGGGGGGGCGAGCGGGTCATCGGGCAGGCCCCGTCCCCCTCGTTCGTGTGCGCGCAGGGGGCCGTGCAGGCCGTACGTGCCGGGCTGAGCGGTGGACGACTCGGCCCTTGGACAGTCCGGCTCAGTCGCGTTCTTCTTCTGCGGCCTCCATGCGGCGGATTCCCTGGTGGGTCAGGGAGACCATCGCGGGTGTGTTGCCCGGTTCCCAGTCGACAGTGATCAGGCCCTCGCCGACGAGGTACGTGCAGGCGGCGGCCAGGTCTTCCTCCGGGATGCGCAGGTCGTCCCGCAGCTTCCGCCCAGGGACTCCGAGGAGACGGTTGCCTTCGGTGGCTTCGTAGAGGGCGGTCAGGACTCGCTCGCGGTAGATCTGCCGCTCGCGGAGGGTCGCCATGATCGAGTCCTTTCGTGCATGTGAAGGTCCGGTGCTTCTCAGACTTCGTTGCCGTGGGCGCCGGTGTGCGCGGACGGTCTGCTGGTGGTGAGCCAGGAGAGGGCGGGTCCTGCGGCGGATTCGGTGTCCACGGTGAGGTGGAGCCGGGTGCCGCCTTTGGGAGCGGGGTAGCTGCGCTGTTCCGTTCCGGCGAAGCAGCGGCGGATTACTTCGGCGACCGCGCGGGCGGCTTCGGGAGTTGCGGCGACGATCCGGATCTCGGCGTGTCCTGCCTGCGGCAGGGGCTCGTTCTCGACGGGGTACAAGGCGGTGTGTTCCCTTCGGGGCGAAGCGAGAGGCCGACGGGTGGGTTGTCCCGGGTGTCGGGCGCCCCACCCGCGGCCTTCGGTCGGAGGAGTGGTCTGAGGTCAGGGCCGGATGCCCGTGAGCCCGCGGCTGGAGGCTTGCCCTGTCGAGCTGTCGTAGCCGTGGCTGTGGCCGGGTGGCCGGCTGATGGCCGGGAAGGGATCGCTGAAGTGGTAGACCGCGATGCGTGCGTCGTGCTGGGCGTTGAGCCGGTGGATCAGGAGCATGCCGAGCGCGATCAGGAGGGCGCCTGCCGCGAGCGTGATCAGGGTCTCCATGTCATCATCTCCGCGTGTTCCCCGGCAGGGGAATCATCCGCGCGCCGACGACCGGGTGCCGGAGAGGCAGCAGGACGGTCCCGCCATCGGTCTCCCAAGCCTCCTGGCTGCTTCGGGCGTCCCGCATACGGCGGCCGGTCGCGGCTTCGTCGGACATCAGCACACCGGCGGTGAGGACGCTGCCGGGGACGGCGGCGGCGCTCATCAGCCGGGCGGCCGCGGCGGGCCCGGTCTCGGGCGGGATCACCAGCAGGTCGCAGCGGCCTCCGGTGTAGGAGAGCAGAATCATCTTGTCGGGATCCTGTTCGGTGAACCAGCCCACGTGCACGATGTGCCCGGCGGCGGGAACCTTGTGCGGGACGATGGGCCAGCGGGTGGGATTCACCATGGCGCGCGTGATGCGTCCCCAGCGCCCTTCCAGCGCTTCGACCAGGGACGGAAGCTCGGTGGGCAGGTCCCGTGAGTAGGGCCACCAGGCACCGTCCAACTGGCCGGCGAGGGTGGTCTTCGGCGTCAGGGAAAGCCGCGTCGGGAGCGGGGGAACAAACGCCCGTGCCACTCCGCGTTCGACGGTCGTGGTCATGATGCGGACCCGTCTCCGGGCCGTCCTGCAGGGCGGCCCAGTGTCTTGATCGCCGGAAACGACGTCCGCGTGGGAGCGGGTGTACGAGGTACTCCCGGTATTTTGAGCGTACTCCGCCCAGCGGTCGGACGAGCCGCTCTGACCAGGCGATTTCCCGCCGGGCACGCCGTCCGGCCGACAGCCGCGGGCATGACCACCGGCACGCGGAGTACCGTGTGACCACGGCGGTGTCTCGCCGGCCGTGAGGTGCCGGCGGCCCCCGCGCAGGCAGGCGGACCATCATGGCCGAATCCGACAGCCCGACCCCTCCCAAGCTCCTTCCGGACGAGATCCACCGAGCGGTGAATCCCGGCACGGCCCTGCTCCGGCTGCGGACGACGCACTCCCGCGAGGGCGTCCTCGACGGCGCGTGGTGGCCCCGCTCCCGGGACGTCGCGGCCGAGCTGCCCGCCCTGATCCAGGCGCTCACCACGCACCTCGGCCCCGTCACGCGGGTCGGCCTGGACAAGGACGCCTGGGAGGAGGTCCCGACTCGTGTTGTTGTCGACGACCGGGTCGTGCACCTCGACTCCTTCCCCGTCGGCGACGACACCGTCCTCATCACCCGTGGCGACAACGACCACTTCGCCCTCCTGGTGGTGCCCCCGGACACGACACCCGACGCGGCACGTGACGCCATGGCCCGTGCGGTCGACGCGGGTAACGTCACCCGGGCCGCCGAGATCCTCGTCGCCACGCTTCCCGAGCGGGTGACCCACCGCCAGGAGCCGGCGTGACACGTCCCTCCGTCATCCTCGCCACTCGACCAGGACGAGCGTGGCGTCGTCCGAAGTGGCGTCGCGGCGTGCCCGCTTGAGGGTGTGGGAGAGGTCCCGTGCCACCGCGCGGACCTGCCGTTCCGCCTTCTCCAGTTGGTTCACCCAGTCGATCAGCTGGTCCTCGCCGAACTCTTCCTGTCCGCTCTCGTGTTCCTCGATCAGCCCGTCGGTGAAGCAGAGGACGCGATCCCCCGGTTCGAGCGTCACCTCGCTGACCTGCGGCTGTGCTCCTCCGAAGCCGACGGGCAGGGTCGTGGGGCTGTCCAGGCGGCCTACGACGCGGTGCCGGCGGATCAGCATGGGGGCGGGGTGCCCGGCGTTGACCCACTGGAGGCGGCCGGTGTTCGTGTCCAGCCGCATCATCTGCGCGGTCACGAAGTGGTCGGGCGCGAACTGCTCGGCCACGGCCCGGTCCATGAAGAGGTAGATCTCGGACAGTTCGACGCTGATCCGGCGGGCGTGCCGGTACGCACCGATGGCCACCGTGGCCATCGTGGCCGCGTCCAGACCGTGACCCATGGCGTCGATCACGGCGAGGTGGAAGGTGTCCCTGTTCAGGGCGTAGTCGAAGCTGTCGCCCGCCACGTCGTAAGCGGGCTCCAGAACGCCGGCGAGGGCGACGCGCGGCGTCACCATCGACAGAGGCGGCAGCAGCGACCACTGGATCTCGGCGGCGACACTCATCGGTTCGCTGCGGCGGGTGCGGGAGAAGAGATCGGTGTGGCCGTTCCTGGTCTGCATCATGTCGGCGATCAGGCCGGCGATCCTGCGCAGGAGGCGGCGGTCGTCGTCATCGACGGCGTCCAGCGTGACGGCCAGGACACCCGACTGGTCGCCCCCGTCCGGCAACGGCAGCAGGACCCGTACGCCGTCGGGCAGCGCGAGTTCGACCGGGCGCGAAGTGAGGAAACACCGCCCGGCCTCGGAGCCGTCGATGGTCTGCGGTTCGCCGCCCGCCAGCCCTTCGCCCGGCAGGGGGACCAGCCTCTGCTGCCCGTAGTCCTGGAGCAGGATCTCCGGATCCCGTCCCCCCAGCCGCGCCACCGTGTCGGCCAGGATCGGCCCGACCAGATGGGGCGGCAGCTCGTGGGCCCGGTCCAGGAGCCCGCCCAGCAGCCCCTCTCCGAAGCTCTCCGAGCGATCCGGATCCCCGGGCGGCGATCCGACTGTCATCCCGTTCCCTTCCGCAGGGCGACGGAGGGGCCGTGCAGCGCCTGCGCCGCGGCCCGGCGGGCACGGGAGCCAGGCCCGTTGCCGGCGATCTCGCCACCAGGATGCGCCTCGGAGGCAGGACACGCCACACGGGTGCCGCCGGAGGCCGCTCCCACGCCGCATGCCACCGGCGCCGAGTGCGCCGGACGAAGCGGAACGAGGTCCTGGCCTGTCGGGCGTCGACATCCGGGAGGTCAAGGCGATGAAGAGGGACCAGGTAGCCGCCCCCCCGTTATGGCATTGATGGCACGCGAATGGCGCGCGGGCCCCGAGAGGTCTAGACAACGAACAGGCCCTGGTCGCCGCCCAGGGCCTTCCTCGTGGAGCGGGTGACGAGAATCGAACTCGCGCTCTGAGCTTGGGAATCACCGGTGCTTGCACGCTCGAAGTGCTTCTGGCCTGCATGTTCGACCCTGAGATGCGAGGCCGGCGTGGTCCCAGGGCGCCGAGCTTGACCGCTGTTGTCCGCCCCGAAGGGCATGGATGGGGCATGGCGACCGCGGGGCTGGCAGCCTCTCTTGCGAACCGCATTCTTGTCGAGCGGTCGGCATCCGTGAGGCCATCAGTCCTCGTGCGGAGCCTCAAGCTCGTGGAGCCGTTCCCCGATGTCGTCGGCCCAGGCCTGTGCCCACTGCCGCAGCCCGGCGATTGCCCGCTCGTCGAGTCCGTAGGCGGCGAATTCCGTGTCGTCGATCCAGTCGGCTCCGCTCAGCCGAGCTTGAAGCTCGCTGAGGTCGAAGGAGTCGCGGGCATGGCGCCGACCGAGCTCCTCGAGTTCGACGGGGTTCCAGCGGTCCGTGGCGGCCTGTACATCGATCAGATCCCTGGCGAGTCCACGGTCGGCCAAGGCGCGGACCTTGGTGAGTGGAGCGGCAGGCGTACCGGGCCGTGCTCGGGACCGGCAAGCTCGGAGAGCGCTGCGGGCAGGCGCCGGGCGAACTTGGCACGACGGAGATCGGAAAGACCGGGCTGTGATGCCATACGTCGATTATCCAGGAAGAGCCGACGATGAGCCGCTCGGGCCGCAGGCAACACTCCTGTGAGCAGGAGACGGGCCCAACCGACCGCCGCCCCACCAGCGGTGAAGCTACCAACAAACAAGCCCCCGGCTGCCGGCCTGGGGCTTCTGCATGGAGCGGGTGACGAGAATCGAACTCGCGCTCCGAGCTTGGGAATCACTCTGCACGTGATGGACCACAGGGCTGCTGACCTGCGAGAACATCCACTGAAGGTACTGTTCTTGCCACCTTGGCCGATGCCTTGTCGACCGCTGTTCACCGCCGCTACTGGCACGTTGTGGCATGCGGTGCTGTCAGGGGCGGAGGAGGTGAAGCTCCTGCCCAGTACCGTCGTTTCCCGGCCGTCACCCCACACGCATACATCCAGAACCCGCATGATTGCGTGAGCGAGCCCCGGACCGGGGCGGTCCGGGGCCGCCGTAGCCTGCGGCCGGACCCAGAGGATCCCGGTTCCGCCGGAGGGATGGGGAAGGTCAGGCCGGGTTGATGTTCTCCGCCTGGGGGCCCTTCTGGCCCTGGGTGACGTCGAACGTCACGACCTGACCCTCCTGGAGCTCACGGAAGCCCGAGGAGTTGATCGCCGAGTAGTGGGCGAAGACATCCGGGCCGCCACCGTCCTGAGCGATGAAGCCGAAGCCTTTTTCCGCGTTGAACCACTTCACGGTTCCCGTAGCCATGTCTCATGCCTTCCAGTCGACTGACGCCTCCCGCTCCATGCGGAAGGCGGAGGTGATCGTCCTGGTTCCTGCGGCACAGCACAGCAAAACGCCCACACCGAAGGGGTGGGCAGAGGGAACTTCCGAACCACGACAACTCACCGGGACGGTACACGTCCGCACACTCCGTCACCAGAGGAATCGCCTGCACCTGTGCGGGTGCCCGCCGGTGTCCGGCGGGCACCGCCTCAGTCCGCGGTCGGCGGCTCTGCCGATTCGGCGGCGCGGCGGTACTCGGCGTTGATGCGCTGCGCCTCTTCCAGCTGGTCTTCCAGGACGACGATGCGACATGCGGCCTCGATGGACGTGCCCTGGTCGACCAGTTCGCGGGCGCGGGCGGCGATGCGCAGTTGGTAGCGGGAGTAGCGGCGGTGGCCGCCCTCCGAGCGCAGCGGGGTGATCAGACGGGCTTCGCCGATGGCGCGGAGGAAGCCCTGGGTGGTGCCGAGCATCTCGGCGGCCCGGCCCATCGTGTAGGCGGGGTAGTCGTCGTCGTCAAGACGGCCGTACGAGTCGTCTGCTGTCACTTGCACCTCTCTTGTGGAACGCGTGGAGGGGCCCTGGTGCCGTACGGCACCAGGGCCCCGAAGGAACTACTACACCACCTGCCGGCCCTGATACTGCACCGGCATTCTGTATCCGCGGCCCCGACCTGGCTGCTGTCGGGAGTGCGGGGATCGCGGTTGCTTGACCGGAGACCACCTCACTATCGATGTCCTGCGGTACCCGGGCCAAAGACTCCAGCCCAGGCGATCCTGATGGCGCGGGCTCCTCCGTTCTTCCCTCGGTGATCAATTACCTACCATGGGGGTACTGCGTACTACTGGTACTGCTCTACTGCGTACTGCTGGTGTGCGAACTGCTCAGTGGCCTGTGACAGCGCCACTCTTCGGCAGCCAGCCCCGTTGCCCGTCCTGCGTCTGCTCTGGCTTGGAACCCCACTGCCGAACTTCCCGGTGCGCGCGTCCGCAGCCGACGCCTTCACCGAGGTACCGCTCAGTCACTTCACTGCTGGGTACTGCGGACTGCACTCACGGGCACCGCAACTGCCATGACAGCGGTCCCGCTCCGGCGGCCCCTCACTGCGGGCCACCCGGTCCGGCTGTCAGTCCCGTCGCCGTCCTTCAACAACCCTGGCTTCGAAACTCCACTGCCGCACCGCCCTGCAACTACATGTACTACCGGCAGTTCGTCTCTGCCAGGTCTTGCTGTCTCTCTGGGTTACGAGAGAAACCATAACCACGCCACCACCCAATGTCTACTCTGGCCAATAGAGATTTTTGTGTGTCTCGTGAGGAGGTAATCGACCTCGCCGGAGACTTCGGCCGGCCCGTGGTCAACCGACCCGTCAGAGCGACCGCGGTCAGCCGGCGGGCCTCTGAGGGGAAGACGGCGACTGCCCGTCTCGCTCGGCAGTACGACCGGTCGAGGGGACGGACGGGACGGACCCGCGAATAGGATCGGCTCTCATGTCGAAGCCTGACGAGCTGCTCGTTGACGTCGCCACGCTGGTGGAGTCCGGGCACAACAATCAGATGTCCCTGACCGTGGTCACCGGTGGTGCTGTCATCACCGGCCGGCTGGCGCCCGAAGCCGTGTGGAGGCAACGGGTGTCGGAGGTCCTGACGGACTCGTCCCGTCTGGGCGAGTTCTCCGCCGCGTTCACCGGTACGACGCGGGGGGACGGGCCGCCCGCGTATCTGCACTTCCATATGGCGCGGATCCTTCAGGGCACGGTGGGGATTCCGGAGACGGGTGGGATGTACCGCGTCTCGATCGCGGATGTCAGCGCCTGGACCATGGGCGACTTCAGCTACTCCGATCACTGACGTCGCGCCGCGTAGAGAAACTCACCGGTACGCGGGAGGGCCCGACCGGCGTGTGCCGGTCGGGCCCTCCCGACTGTTCAGGTGTCAGCTCGCGCTTCCCATCGGCCAGGTGGCCAGATGGTCAGACGGCCACCGGGGTGCCGAGCATCGCGGAGGCGTGCTGGAGTGGGCTGAGGGCGCGGGTGGGCGCGGCGGTCCGGGGGAGGCTGCGGCAGGTGAAGCCGAGCTTGGTCATGGCCCGGAGGACTTCGTCGGCGCTGAAGTCGCGGCGATCCTGGCGGGTGATGACCTCGCCGACCTGCTTGACGGGGTAGGCGCGGCGGCCGATGGTCACGGACTCGCCGACGACCTCCTCGGGCTTGATGCCCTTCATGGATTCCAGGACGCCGCTCTTGGTGAGTTCGAACGGGAAGCGGGCGATGACACAGCGCACGATGCCTCACAGGGAGAAGAAGGGGATTGTTCCGCCGTGGTGAGAGGGTTCAGAGGGCCAGGGCGAGGACGCCCGGGGCGCTGTCCTGCTCGTCCACGACGGACTGGGTAGCGAGCCGGCGGCGGTGCGTGGCGTGCTCGGCCATCATGGTGGCGGGCGAGGTGTGCGGCCCGCGGTCGCCGAGGATGTCGCGCAGCTGGAGCCGGTCCGTGTAGGCGGGGCCGTCGCGGACGATGGTGAGCTGGGCCCGGGTGACCAGTCCGGTGCACAGGCTGTCGTTGTCGCAGACTCTCAGGTGTCCAGTCCTGGCACTGGCCATGACGGACAGGGCCACCTCGACGGTCATGTCGTCGCAGACCTGTGGCCCGGCCGTGTTCATGGCCTTGAGCGCCGTCCGGGGCACGAGGCCGGCGTTCGCCGGGTGGGGCTGCATCTGGACCAGTGTCACAACGTGCCTCCTGCAGAGATGGGTCAGCTTCCGGACCACGCGGTGCTCAGGCCGCCGCATCGAAGGCGGACTGTCGCCCGCTCACGCGCCGGGCAGCCGCGGCCGGGCTGCGTCGACCGCGGGAGGCCGTGCCGCGCTTGCGCCGCTCGGGTGTCGGCGCGGTGATCGTCACGGGGGTGCCGGAGGGGGTCCGGGCGCCGGTGATCCGGCTGAGTGCTTCCTCGCCGGAGCGGACCTGGGTGGTCCGGGGCACGATGCCGGCGGCTGCCATGAGGCGCGTCATGTCGCGGCGCTGGTTGTTGGTGACCAGGGTGACGACACTGCCGGACTCGCCGGCCCGCGCGGTACGGCCGCCGCGGTGGAGGTAGTCCTTGTGGTCGGTCGGCGGGTCCACGTTCACGACGAGGTCGAGGTGGTCGACGTGAATGCCGCGCGCCGCGACGTTCGTCGCGACCAGGACGGTGACGTGCCCTGTCTTGAACTGGGCGAGGGTGCGGGTGCGCTGCGGCTGTGACTTACCGCCGTGGAGAGCGGCAGCCCGGACACCACTGGTGAGGAGGTCCTGGGTGAGGCGGTCCACGGCGTGCTTGGTGTCCAGGAACATGATCACCCGGCCGTCGCGCGCCGCGATCTCCGTCGTCAGCCGGTGCTTGTCGGCGCCGTGCACGTGCAGGACGTGATGTTCCATCGTGGTGACGGCACCCTGGGAGGGATCCACGGAGTGGACGACGGGGTCGGTGAGGTAGCGACGGACCAGAAGGTCGACGTTACGGTCCAGGGTCGCGGAGAACAGCATGTGCTGGCCCTCGGGGCGGACCTGGTCCAGGAGCGCGGTGACCTGCGGCATGAAGCCCATGTCGGCCATCTGGTCGGCCTCGTCGAGGACAGTGATCGCGACCTGGTCCAGCCGACAGTCACCGCGGTCGATGAGGTCCTTGAGGCGACCGGGGGTGGCCACGACGACTTCGGTGCCGCCCCGCAGCGCATTCGCCTGCCGGCCGATGGGCATCCCGCCGACGACAGTGGTCAGGCGCAGCTTCACAGCGCGGGCGTAAGGGGTGAGGGCATCGGTGACCTGCTGAGCGAGTTCCCGGGTGGGAACCAGAACCAGGGCCAGCGGCTGACGGGGCTCGGCGCGCTGCCCGGCGGTGCGGGCCAGCAGGGCCAGGCCGAAGGCGAGAGTCTTGCCGGAGCCGGTCCGGCCGCGGCCCAGGACGTCGCGGCCCGCCAGAGAGTTCGGCAGCGTCGCACCCTGGATCGGAAACGGCATGGCCACGCCTTGCGCGGTGAGCGCGGCCAGCAGGCTCCTCGGCATGTCGAGGTCGCTGAACACCTCGACTGCGGGCAGCGCCGGAGTGATCGTCTCGGGCAGGGCGAACTCTCCCTGCATCGCGGCGGGCCGCCGACCACCCGAACGGCTCGGACCTGCTGAACGGTTCGGACCTGCCGAACGGTTCGGGGCGGACGAACCGAAGCGACTGCCCCGAATCGAACCAGCAGCGGAGTCGTACCCGTGGCCGCCGTTGCGGCGGGCACGGGAGGAACGGCTTTTCGTGCGTGTGGGGTTCATGCAGAACCTTCCTTGATACGGCGCGTATCAAGGAATTCCGCAGCATAAGAGCAGCGCTGGGAATCACAGGCACGGGCCGAATGGAATGCGAACGTGGCCCACGGGAAATTCGTGTCGACGTACGCAAAAATGGGAGATGGCGTGCGAAAAAGAATCCGGTGCATCGCCGGGCGCGGCTCCGAGGAGCCTGTGCGCCTCAATATTTTATTCCCGTGGATGAATCGCTGCGGAAATGCCTGCAGCTGGGGCCCGCACCCCGAGGGATGCGGGCCCCAGCCACGAAATGCGCGCCAGCGTCAGGCGGAAACGATGTTCTCGGCCGTCGGGCCCTTCTGGCCCTGCGCGATGTCGAAGCTGACCTTCTGGCCTTCCTGCAGTTCGCGGAAGCCCTGGGCGGCGATGTTCGAGAAGTGGGCAAACACGTCAGCGCCACCACCGTCCTGCTCGATGAAGCCGAAACCCTTTTCCGCGTTGAACCACTTCACGGTGCCAGTAGCCATGTCATATCTCCTTTGGGCAGTACACCGGAATCCGCACTGCACGGAAACCGCGTCGCCGCGATGATGCCCCGCCCGGAAAATGACCGGAATTACAAAGCGCTACCCTGCGGCATCGAGGCCGACCGGAGGCGCTTGAAGTTTTTGGGTACCAAAACTGCAACCGAGTCCGACAGTAGCACGCCATGGAGGATTGCGTGCGACAAATATTTCCCCGTGCGCGCTGCGGCAGAAACTCTCCCAGTAAGGGCCGTTAAATTCTGAGGCGGCCGGCACAGGTATTCATTTACCTCGAGTGCAGCGTTTTTCGAAAGCAAGGTGGCCAATCGGCTGCGACGTCTGCAGCCCATCGGAACCTGCGTCTGCGCCCCGGGGAGCCCTCCCGACAGCCCGCAGGAGACCCTGTAGCCGCGAGCCCGCCGACCTTCGCCGGTCAACCGTCGTTCCGGGAAGGGGAGTTCGCGTGGCGAGCACAGTGGAGTATGCCGAGTGACGAATGCCCGCCTGGGACGAGTCCTCAGCACCGACAAGCAAAAGTGGCGTCCGGAGACTGAACGGTTCCGGCAGTGACGGCTGCCTTCGTCCATCGGGCCGAGGATGGCTTGCCGAACGGCGGATGGGCTGCGGGGGCTTTGGCTCCGTAATGGAGGCGGCTGTCGGCTCAATCGAGGGTGGCGAGATGACCGGCGCCGCCGCCATAGGACTTGGGCGCCGCGCAGGCCGCGGACCGGGCCCGCCTCCTGCTGGCCCCGTACGAGACCGACCTGCGGACCGCCGAGGAGAGCGAGCACGCCCTCGTCCTCCTGCACTGCGACGACTGGGAGGAAGGTACCCGCCGGAGCCTGGCCCACGAGGTGACCGTCACCGAGATCTACGCGACGTACCAACGTCACCTCCACGAGCAGATCAACCGGCTTGTCGACGAGGGGCGCTTCCCGATGGCGATCCGCATCGGCGACCGGCCGACCGTCGCCGTCCAGGACGAGGTCCGCCAGCTCCTGGCGCCCCTGTACCCGGACGTGCCCGGGAGGGCTCTGGCAGGAGTGCACGTGACCGCGCTGGGTGGCATGTCGGAGAGCGGCAAGAGCACGGCCGGCGAGTACCTGCGCACCCAGCACAGCCACGCGCGCCTCAAGATCGGGTACCTCATTGAGGACGCGGCCGACCGGGCGGGGATCCATGACCCGTATCGGCTGGGGTCCGTCGTGCAGGCCGAGTTGATCGTGGACTCGCTGGACCGCTTCTGCCAGGCCCACCACTTCCTCGACTCCGTCAGCATCGAGTCGCTGCACGACTTCGACTCGACCGCCGAACTCGCCCGGATGCTCGGTCCTCAGCTCACCGTCGCCTACCTGAACGCCTCTGAGGCCACGCGCACCCGGCGGGGCACCGCCGGCTCCCAGGACGTCGCCGACCGAGACCTCATCAAAAGGGAACGAGGCGCGGACAAGATCGTCTCGATCGCCCATGAGGTCATCGGCAACGACGGGCCGCGCCTCAAGCTGGAGCGGCGGTTGGACCGCATCGCGCTCGATCGCCGCCCCCGGCCGGAGCACCAGCCCTCCACCATGCCGGTCAAGGCGCTAGGACTCCCCGTGAACCTGGAGTCCTACCTGGCCGAATTTCTCGACCGCACCACCGGCCTGCGCCCGTTGATCGATCTGCTGGCCGTCACCGGCAGCGGCGCCCGGGGCAAGTACCAGCACGGCTGGAGCGACCTCGACGTCCTTGTCGTGGCCGACGCGTCCGCCCTCGACGAGATGCGCCAGATCCTCGCGGATCTGGAGACCGAACTCGGCGGGGTCAAGCTTGGCATGACCGTACTGACCCGCGCCGAGTGCCGGGCCGGCGCCATCACCTCTCGACTTTTTTCACGTCCTCGCTCTCATCGGAAGCGGGTCGCTGGTCCCCTTGTGGTCCACCCCCGGACTGGCTCTGCCCGCTCCGGACGCGGCCACCGACGTCGCTGTAAGCCTGCGCGACGGCATCCAGGCCGCCATCGAGATCCGCCGCCAGTTCCTCAAGGGAAGCCCCGACCTCCGCGCCCTCTACAAGGTCACTGCGCTGCTCGCGAAGATTCAGCTCCGTTTCAGTGGGATCGAGTGCCCCTCCGACAGCGACGCCCTTACCGTCCTCCTCGACACCACACGGCAGGACACGAGCCTGGTCACCACCGCCCGCACCGAGCCGCTCGCGGCCGAAGCGCTCGCGCTCCTCGTTCTCCAGGCTTGGCTGGACACCCTCCCTGGAGAGACGCGGTGAGCGCGAACGCCCGACGGCCCATGGCAACAACGGGTGTCTTCCACAAGCCGGTGGCGACCCGGGAGCGGGCCGAAGCCGAGGCGAAGGGATGGGCACGGCTTGCCTCCCGCATAGCAGTTCCGGCCCTTCACGGGCAGATCGCGTTACCGGACAGGCAGCTCCTCGTCTACGAGGACGTCTTCGCTACCGGCCGGTGCGAGCTGCTGATGGGCGATGTGATCGCCCTCGCCGACCGCGATCCGGCCGTCCAGCCCCGCCTGGCCCGCCTCGTGGACGGGGTCTGCGCCGACCTGCGAGCAGCGGCTGAGGAAACCGGGAGGAGCGTGCCGCTGGCCGAGCGCGTCCCGGACCTCTACCTCGAACGCATCCGCCCCGGTAGCCGACTGGACCGCTGGTACCTGCGCCGCGACCAGCCACTTACCCTGCCCCACACCGATACGACCCTCACCCTCCGGGAACTGGCTGACTTCACCCTCACTGCCAACGGCAGACCGCTGACGTTGAACGTCGCCGACACCATCGACAACCTCCGCCATGCCCTGGCTCCCGACCGCCGCAGGCTCGCCGGCCTGACGCAGGGCGACCCCACGGAACCCAACATCGCCGACCCGCTGTGCTGGCTCGACTTCGAGTTCGCCGGGCGCAACACCGTCGCGGGCGAGGCCGCCAACCTGCTCTGGTACCTGATGGCCCTGGGCGGCTGGCTCGTCCCCCACTACCAGCCCGACGTGTACGCCCGCACCCTCCGCCTCGCCCTGCCGCCCCTGGCCCGCCCGCGCATCGAGCACCTGGAACTGCACCGGAGCAGTCGCCACATCGATGTCCGATACTCCTGGAACACCAGCCCCGGCCGCGCTGCGGCCATCACCCGTGCCCTGGACGGCCTCCGCAGGGAGAACGGCAGCGGCCTGGAGGAGATCCGTGCCTTTCTCGCCCTGCGCGTCCTCGGCGTCATCCCGCCCTCCCGGCTCACCGGACACGACCTCCTGCTCGTCCTGATCAAACTCGCCGAGAGCCAGGACCCGCACACGACGCTCGACACCTTCTTCACCACCACACCGGCCCCTCACCCCCACCCCGGCGAACGGAGCAGCAATGTCCCTGCCCCTGCTTGAGACTCCTCTCCAGACCCGGCCGCTCCAGGGGCGCACCGCCCTCGTCACCGGCGGGGCCACCGGCATCGGCGCCGAGATCGGACGGGCGCTCGCGGCCGCCGGAGCAACCGTGGCGGTCAACCACCTCGGCCAGGACCCCGACGCCCTCCTCGCCGCCTTCGAGCGCGCGGGCAGCCCCGGGATCGCGGTGAACGCCGACCTGACCGATCCAGACTCCGTCCAGACCATGGCCGGCCTCGTCCGGGCCGAGATCGGACCCGTCGACATCCTGGTGAACAACGCCGGTTCCTACCCCCGCGTTGCCTGGCAGGACACCGACGAGACCGCTTGGAACTACTCCCTCGACGTGAACCTCACCGCTCACTACCGCACCTGCCACGTGCTCACCCCCGACATGATCGAACGCCGCTGGGGCCGGATCGTGAACATCGGCAGTGTCAACGCCCGCGCCGGCCGGACGAACCTCGTCGCGTACAGCACTGCGAAGGCAGGGCTGCTGGGACTGACCCGCTCCCTCGCCCGCGAACTGGGTCCGTACGGGATCTGCGTCAACACCGTCATGCCTGGGGCCATCCAGGTCGAGGCCGAGAACACCCTCCCCGCCCAGCACCGTGCGCGGCCGGAGGATCAGATCAAGCGCCAGTGTGTCCCGCGTCGTGGTCGGCCCGAGGATGTCGCGGCCCTGGTGGCGTTTCTCGTGGGCCCCTCCGCCTCGTTCATCACGGGGCAGTCCGTCCACGTCGACGGCGGCTGGCTGCTGCACTGAGACCACCAACAAGCAAGGAGACAAACCGAAATGATGGAACGAGTCCGCGCCGTCCTCGTCACTGCAGACGACACGATGCTGGTCATCCGCCGTACCCGGCCCGGCATCCCCGAATACTGGGTCCTGCCCGGCGGCGGCGTCGAACCCAGCGACGAGTCCCGGGAGGCGGCCCTCCACCGGGAGATCCACGAGGAGATCGCGGGGAAGGCCGACATCATCCGCCTCCTCCACACGATGGAGTCCGACGATGAGCGGCAGCTCTTCTACTTCGCCCGTATCGCGACTTGGTCCTTCGACGACCGCACCGGTCCCGAGTTCAGCGCCGAGGGCCGCGGTGAATACGCGCTGGAGGAGATTCCGCTGACCATGGAGGGGCTCGACGGCATCGACCTAAAGCCCGAGGAGATCGCCCACGTCCTACGGGGAGCCATCAGGGCCGGAAGCCTCGGAGTCGAGGCATCGCTCTGAGCCTTCGAGTGCGTCAGCACGCCATCAGGGCCGACTCTGAGATGACCCGGCCCTGATGGCGTCCGTACGCGCTACTGGCTTAACGTCGGCTCGATGCCGCACGCCCTGTACGTAGTAACGGAAAACGAGCCGCGCCCGCGTCTCCTCGGGTCGAGCGGCGCTGCTACTGGACCAGCCGGAGCACCGGCTTCTGTTCCTGAACGTCCAGCAGGTTCTGCACCCTCTCGCTTGTCCGCGCCAGCTCATGAGCCAGTCGGGAAACCGATAGGCCCGCTTCCCTGGCAGCCAGGTCGAAAGCTTGCCCAAGCAGCGAAGGCCGTTCACCGGGGAAGTTCGAGACGGATTCCGCGGTGAAGCCCGGCTGGCCGTCGAGAGCGCGTAGACGCTGATACGTCCGGCTGGCAGTCGCGTCGGAGATCAGCCCCAGCTCGCGGCATCGTTCGGGGTCGGCGGCGAAGAAGACGGAGATATCGACGGGGAGGATGATTGTGCCTTCGGCGTTTCTGCGGAGGACGCCGGGCTTGCAGCCGGAGCGCTGGTACACGGCACTCATCTGCTCGTGGACGAACTCTTCCAGGACCTGCAGACCCTCACCCAGCACCGGACAACCGTTGCCGAGAGCGAGCGACCGTTCTGGCTCCTCGAAGGGCTTCCGGGCCGCTACGCGCTTCAGTACAACGTCTCCTTTGCGCGCCGGTTCCTCGTCACAGCGATCGCGCTGACCACCCGCTTCACTCGTGGCTCTTTCCAGCAGCTCAGCTGTGTCGCGGAGGAACTGGTACTGAGACTGCTGCTGGAACAGGCGAAGAGCACCCTGGACCTATACGGGCTGCTTGACTCGGGCACTTCGTCAGCGCTCGACTCATTTGCCGACCAGGTCTATGAGGACATGGACCACGAGTGGCTGTACGACGATGCGGCGGACGGGATTGACGAGGAACCGGCGCTTGCATCCCTGGGGGTCGCGCCGATGGGCATCAAGAGTTGGTTCACCCCCTTCAACGAAGGCAGGTACGTCCACCCCTACGCGTTCGATGCCCAAGAGGGTGCCGGAAAAGAGGATGAGGTAGGAAAGTAGGAGCCTGTCGGTGCTGCCACTTCGCGCCCACCAATACGCGGCGGGTGTGATGCGCGCCACGGTGGGGGCCAGGGGGGCACCTCCGGCTTTCGGCTGCTGGATGAGGGCCGCCTCATGCCCTGTGGGCGCGGGGTCCTGCGACTTGGGGCACGCGGAGGGCACGCCCCCCCACCAAATGGTCTAGGCAACAAGAAAGGCCCCGGTCATTGACCTGGGCCTTCGTCGTAGAGCGGGTGACGAGAATCGAACTCGCGCTCTGAGCTTGGGAAGCTCATGTTCTACCATTAAACTACACCCGCAAAGCGGGCCGCCTGAGCGGCCTCTACCGCTGCACACTGTACCCCATGCCAGGTCCCCGGCGTTTGAGCCGTGGGGCCTTTTTGCTGTGGCGAGAGGGCGGATGTGCGTGCTGCGGGCGGGAGTTGGGGGCGTAGCGTGGGGGGTCGGAGTGCCGTGTGGAGTGGCGTCCCGTTCATCCCCTAATGTGGCGTTCTCGTCCAAGGCTTGTTGGGGAAGGGACTTGATGGACTCCATGGAGCGCACCGTCGTCCGCTGTGCCGAAGGGCACGTTTTCGCTACCGCTTCGTTCCCGATGCAGCATCTCGGGTCCGGGCGGATCGGTCCCGGGCGGCTTATTCGCTGTCCGCGTTGCGCTCGGTTGCGGCATGCCGTGCCCGTGGTGTTCGAGCGGCGGTAACGGCGGTGGCAGGCGCGCGGGTGGTCCCGGATTGGGGTGGGCCCGCGCGTTCTGCGTATCCTCGGGGCGTGCTTCTCTCAGATAAGGACATCCGGGCCGAGATCGACGCCGGACGTGTACGCATTGATCCGTTCGATGCGTCGATGGTGCAGCCCTCGAGCATCGATGTGCGGCTCGACCGCTACTTCCGGGTGTTCGAGAACCACCGCTATCCGCATATCGACCCGGCCGTCGAGCAGGCCGATCTGACGCGCATGGTCGAGCCGGACGGGGACGAGGCGTTCATCCTCCACCCCGGTGAGTTCGTGCTCGCGTCGACTTACGAAGTCATTTCGTTGCCCGACGATCTTGCGTCGCGGCTGGAGGGCAAGAGTTCGCTGGGGCGGCTCGGGCTCGTCACGCATTCGACCGCCGGGTTCATCGACCCCGGTTTCTCCGGGCACGTGACGCTGGAGCTGTCGAATCTCGCGACGCTGCCGATAAAGCTGTGGCCGGGGATGAAGATCGGGCAGCTGTGCATGTTCCGGCTGAGCTCGCCCTCGGAGTTCCCGTACGGCTCCGAGCGGTACGGGTCGCGGTACCAGGGCCAGCGCGGGCCGACGGCGTCGCGTTCCTTCATGAATTTCCATCGGACCCAGGTGTGATTTCCGTGAGCGGTGATGTGAACGTGGACGACGTGCGGGAGAACCTGACCTACGAGGGGTTCGGCCGTGCCGTGCGTGAGCTGGCGCAGACCGTGGCGGACGACGGATTCGAGCCCGATGTGGTGCTCAGCATCGCGCGGGGCGGGGTATTCGTCGCCGGCGGGCTCGCCTACGCGCTGGACTGCAAGAACATTCACCTGGTGAACGTGGAGTTCTACACCGGCGTGGGCACCACCCTGGAAATGCCGGTCATGCTGGCGCCCGTTCCCAATGCCATCGACTTCTCGGACAAGAAGGTCCTGATCGCCGACGATGTCGCCGATACCGGGAAGACGCTGAAGCTGGTGCGTGATTTCTGTATCGATCATGTCGCCGAGGTGCGCAGCGCGGTCATCTACGAGAAGTCGCATTCGCTGGTGAAGTGCGAATACGTGTGGAAGAAGACCGACCGCTGGATCAACTTCCCGTGGAGTGTGGACAAGCCCGTCGTGCGGCGCAGTGGGCAGGTTCTCGACGCCTGACCCCCCGTACCCGGAGCGGGGCTGCTCAGGGTCGGTTCATTGGCGGTGGTGGGTGTTGAGGCGGGCCGCCTGGCGGGTCAGGTGGTCGCGTTCGGGGAGGCTGGGTGCCTTCCGGGCCGCCTCGGCGTAGAGGCGTGCCGCTGTCGACAGGTCGCCGTCGCGTTCGTGGAGGTAGGCCGCCACCGCGGTGTGGCGGGGGAGCGAGTCGTCCAGCGCCGCGAGTGCCGCCAGGCCGGCGCGTGGTCCGTCGGCCTCGCCGATGGCCACCGCGCGGTTGAGGCGGACGACCGGGTTGCCGGTCAGGCGGGCGAGCTCGTCGTACCACTCGACGATCTGCGGCCAGTCGGTCTCCCCGGCGGTGGGCGCGTCGGCGTGGAGGGCCGCGATGGCGGCCTGGGCCTGGAACTCGCCCAGCCGGTCGCGGGCGAGGGCCGCCTGGAGGATGCCGATGCCCTCGGTGATCAACGCGGTGTCCCAACGGCTGCGGTCCTGCTCGGCGAGCGGTACGAGGCTCCCGTCCGGTGCGGTCCGGCCGGCGCGCCGGGCGTGGTGGAGCAGCATCAGGGCGAGCAGCCCGGACACCTCGGGGTGGTCGATCACGGCCGCCAGCTGCCGGGTGAGCCGGATGGCCTCGGCGGAGAGGTCGACGTCGCCGGAGTAGCCCTCGTTGAAGACCAGGTACAGGACGCGCAGCACGGTGGCGACATCCCCGGGCCGGTCGAACCGGACGCCGGAGACGGTGCGCTTGGCGCGGCTGATGCGCTGCGCCATGGTCGCCTCGGGTACCAGATAGGCCCGCGCGATCTGGCGGGTGGTCAGCCCGCCGACGGCGCGCAGTGTGAGGGCGACCGCGGACGACGGGGTCAGCGAGGGGTGGGCGCACAGGAAGTAGAGCTGGAGCGTGTCGTCCACCGCGGGTGCCGGTCCGGGCGCCGGTTCCTCGTCGACCAGGTCCTCGCGCCGGCGGCGGGCGGTGTCCGCCCGGGTCGCGTCGAGGAACTTGCGCCAGGCCGCGGTGATCAGCCAGGCCTTCGGGTCGCGCGGTGGGCCGGCCGGCCAGACGCGAACCGCCTCGACCAGCGCGTCCTGCACGGCGTCCTCGGCCGCCGCGAAGTCGGCTCCTCGGCGGACGAGGATGCCGAGCACGCTCGGCGTGAGGCTCCGGAGCAGGGCCTCGTTCGTGGATGGGTCCTTCATCGGCGAGCCGGAGCGGTCACTCGGTGATGGTGTGCTCGGCGGTCAGGAACGGGCGCAGCTCCAGCCATTCGTGGATCGGCTTCCCGCCCGCCCCGGGGGCGGCCGACAGCTCCCCGGCCAGCTCCACGGCGCGCTCGTGGCTGTCGACGTCGATCACCATCCAGCCGGCGATGAGGTCCTTGGTCTCGGCGAACGGGCCGTCGGTGACCGGCGGGCGCCCCTCGCCGTCGTACCGGACCCACGTCCCCTCGGGGGCGAGCGCCTGGGCGTCGACGAACTCGCCGGTCTTCTCCAGCCGGGCCGCGAAGTCGTTCATGTACTGCACGTGCGCCGTGATCTCCTCCGGCGTCCACTGGTCCATGGGGACGCAGTTCACCGCGTCCGGAGCGCCGCGGTAGTGCTTGAGCATCAGGTACTTGGCCATCGTGTACTCCTCGGTGCCGGTGCGACCCATTCTGGTCGCGTTCACCGCTGGGACGGAGCAGGTCACGGGTTTTCGACATCCGAGTCCGCCTCTGTACGAAGAAACCCCCGGCGGACGGAATGCGCCGGGGGTTTCGTCGTACGAACAGGAGCGGGCGGGTGTCAGATCGTGCCCAGCTTGATGATCGACAGCAGCGCGATCAGCTGGATCGCTGACGCGCCCAGCGCCTTCGGCCACGGCAGGTCGTGCGACTTGCTCACCATCGAGGTGAAGAGCGCGGCCGAGGCCAGCCAGGTGACCCAGCCGAGGATCTGGACCAGGGAGTTCTCGCCGCCGAGGAAGAGCGCGAATATCAGGCGGGGCGCGTCCGTGATCGACATGATCAACATGGACAGGCCCACCGTCGGCTGCCACGCGCCGTCGCCGCCGAGCTGGCGGGCGAGGGTGTGCGTGACCGCGCCCAGGACCAGGCCGCCGATGACGAAACCGATGCCCGTGATGACGACGTAGGGCACCGCTGTGGAGATCGTCGCGTGGATCGCGTCGTCCCGGGCCTGGTCGAAGCCGAAGAGCGCGAGCAGGCCGTACAGGAACGTGACGATGAGCGCCGGACCCCAGACGGGGTAGTCGCGCATCTGCCAGAACGTCGGTCCCGGGCGGAGCACGATGCCGGTGAGCAGCTCCTTCCAGGGCAGCCGGGGGCCTGCGGGCTGGGCGGGGGCCTGGCCGGCGCGGTAGGTGTCGCCGGGGCCGTACGGGTCCTCGCCGATGCTGAACGCCTGCGTATGGCCCGGGGAGTTGGCGTACGGGTCGCCGTGCTGGGGGGAGCCGTGGGGGTTCTGGGGGTGCTGGGGCTGGTTGTACGGGTCGCCGAAGTACTCCGGTTCGCCGTGACCGCCGCCGTGACTGCCACCATTGCCGGCGCCGGCGCCGTTGTAGCCGCCATGACCGCCGCCGTTGTAGCCGCCGTTGTTGTACGGCGGCGGGGCCGCGTTGCCTCCTGCCGGTGGCCAGGGCTGTTGACCGTACGGCGGCGGTGCCTGTGTGCCGTACGGCTGCTGCCGCGGTTGCTGTTGCGCTTGCTGCGGGGTGCGGTTGTCCCGGCCGCGTCCGATCCTGAATCCAGCCACGTCATCGAACGTACCTGGTCCGGGCCGGTGCGGTCAGGGGGCCTGGGGAACCTGCCCGCCATTGCCGCCGAGCTGTGACATCCCCTAGGGGAACCCCGGGGGGACAGCCCCAGGGCGGCGGGGCGGCCGGGTACGGAAAGCGGAAGCGGCCGGTCCCGCCCCCTGGGCAGGTCCGGCCGCTTCCGTCGTGCGGCTCGCCGGGTTACTTCACCGGCTCCGGCTCCGGCGCGTCCGCCGCCTCCGCCTCACCGGCCGGGTCGGCCGGGGTCTTCACGGAGTCCAGCAGCAGTTGCGACACGTCGACCACCTGGATCGACTCCTTGGCCTTGCCGTCGTTCTTCTTGCCGTTGACCGAGTCGGTCAGCATGACCAGGCAGAACGGGCAGGCGGTGGAGACGATGTCGGGGTTGAGGGACAGAGCCTCGTCGACGCGCTCGTTGTTGATGCGCTTGCCGATCCGCTCCTCCATCCACATCCGGGCACCACCGGCGCCGCAGCAGAAGCCGCGCTCCTTGTGGCGGTGCATCTCCTCGTTCCGGAGGCCCGGGACCTTCGCGATGATCTCGCGCGGCGGGGTGTAGATCTTGTTGTGACGGCCCAGGTAGCACGGGTCGTGGTACGTGATCAGGCCCTCGACCGGGGTCACCGGAATCAGCTTGCCCTCGTCGATGAGGTGCTGGAGCAGCTGGGTGTGGTGGATGACCTCGTACTCGCCGCCGAGCTGCGGGTACTCGTTGGCGATGGTGTTGAAGCAGTGCGGGCAGGTCGCGACGATCTTCTTCGCGGACTTGGCCTTCTTGGTCGAGTCGACCCCCTCTTCCTCGTCGAGGGATTCGCCGAACGCCATGTTCAGCATCGCGACGTTCTCCTGGCCGAGCTGCTGGAACAGCGGCTCGTTGCCCAGGCGGCGGGCGGAGTCACCGGTGCACTTCTCGTCGCCGCCCATGATCGCGAACTTGACGCCCGCGATGTGCAGCAGCTCCGCGAAGGCCTTGGTGGTCTTCTTCGCCCGGTCCTCCAGGGCGCCCGCGCAGCCGACCCAGTACAGGTAGTCGATCTCCGTGAGGTCCTCGACGTCCTTGCCGACGATCGGGACCTCGAAGTCGACCTCCTTGGTCCACTCGACGCGCTGCTTCTTCGCCAGGCCCCAGGGGTTGCCCTTCTTCTCCAGGTTCTTGAGCATCGTGCCCGCCTCGGACGGGAACGCGGACTCGATCATCACCTGGTAGCGGCGCATGTCGACGATGTGGTCGATGTGCTCGATGTCGACCGGGCACTGCTCCACGCATGCACCGCAGGTGGTGCAGGACCACAGCACGTCCGGGTCGATGACGCCGTTCTCCTCGGCCGTGCCGATCAGCGGGCGCTCGGCCTCGGCGAGAGCGGCGGCCGGGACGTCCTTGAGCTGCTCCTCGGACGCCTTCTCGTTGCCTTCCATGTCCTTGCCGCCGCCGGCCAGCAGGTACGGGGCCTTGGCGTGCGCGTGGTCGCGCAGGGACATGATCAGGAGCTTGGGGGAGAGCGGCTTGCCGGTGTTCCAGGCGGGGCACTGCGACTGGCAGCGGCCGCACTCGGTGCAGGTGGAGAAGTCGAGCAGGCCCTTCCAGGAGAAGTGCTCGATCTGCGAGACGCCGTAGACGTCGTCCTCGCCCGGGTCCTCGAAGTCGATCTCCTTGCCGCCCGACGTCATCGGCAGCAGCTCGCCGAGCGAGGTCTCGCCCTTGGCGTTGCGCTTGAACCAGATGTTCGGGAAGGCCAGGAATCGGTGCCAGGCGACACCCATGTCCTGCTTCAGGGCGACCGTGATCATCCAGATGAAGGAGGTCGCGATCTTCAGGCCGGCGAAGAAGTAGGTGAGGTTCTGGAGGGTGGAGACGTCCATGCCCTCCAGCCAGTTGACGACCGGGTACGAGATGAAGAAGGAGGACTCGTAGCCGTCGACGTGGTGCTGCGCGCCTTCGAGGGCGTGCAGCATGAAGATGCAGACGCCGACGATGAGGATGACGGCCTCGACGAAGTACGCCTGGCCGAAGTTGGACCCGGCGAAGCGGGACTTGCGGCCCGGCTTGCGCGGGTGGGCCAGCTGCCGGATCACGATCAGGGTCAGGATGCCGAGCACGGTCATCGTGCCGATGAACTCGACGAAGACGTTGTACGGTGCCCAGTCGCCGATGATCGGCAGGAGCCAGTCGGCCTTGAAGAGCTGGCCGATGGCGTTGACGATCGTCAGCAGCAGCGAGAAGAAGCCCACCGCCACGAACCAGTGCGCGACACCGACGATGCCCCAGCGGTTCATCCGGGTATGGCCGAGAAACTCCCTGACCACGGTGACGGTGCGCTGTGCGGGTTCGTCCGTGCGGGTGCCGGCGGGCACGTTCTGGCCGAGCCGCATGAAGTTGTAGATCTGCAGGAGGGCGCGGAGGAACAGGGCCACGCCGACCACGATCAGAACCAGCGACACGATGATCGCGGCGAGTTGCATTTGGGGGCTCCTCGGGCCTGCGAGGGTGGGGAGGGTCGGATCCAGCGTCAATGAGACGAGTACTGCCGATTATCAGTGATCACAGTGCTTACTAAGCAGTAACTTAATCAGTCTGTGCTGACAGTACCCACTTCTTCCGTCGTGCTGTAGCCGGACGGGCGGTGATCTGTGTCGCTCAGGCGTGCCCTTCCGCGCCGCGTGAGCCCGCGGGCCGCCTCGCGCAGCGGAGCGTGTACGGCCCTCGCCAGGATGGCCAGGTCCAGCCCCATCCCGTGGTGCTCGGCGTAGTGCTGGTCGAGGAGATCCGGCTCGTACCACGGCATTCCCGAGCGGGAGTGCACCTGTGCCAGGCCGGTGAGGCCGGGCTTCAACTCCTGCCGCCAGTGTGCCGCGGCGGGGTCGGCGTCGTCCGGGGCCAGGGGCTCCGGGCCGACCAGGGAGAGGTCTCCCCGCACGACGTACGGCAGCCGGGAGAGCAGGTCCAGCCGCAGGTGCCGGGTGCGCAGCGAGCGCAGCACGAAGACGTGGCCGTTCAGGCCGATCCGGGGCGAGCGGGTCAGCACGCCGCCGGGGGGTCTGCGCGCCGCGAGGGCGAGGGTGCCTGCGGCGAGCAGGGGGGAGGCCAGGGTCAGGAGGGCCGAGCCGAGGGTCACGTCCAGTACGCGCTTGACCGGCGGGCGCTCCCACTGTCGTACGCGTGCCCATGACCGCGCTCGTCCCCGTTTCTGTGTCTGCATCGTTCGCACCTGCCTGGGATCGCGGCGGATCGAATGCCGGTTTTGCGTGGCTCACGGCATTTTGTGACAGAACGATCCCATGAGGCGATGATGGGGGCGGACTGCGCCGCCCGGGGGTCGGGGGGTGTCGTGCGTGGTCGGGGTGGCCGCCCGGCCGGGGAATCGTGGGCCGCGCGGGGTCTGTGCACGATAGTTGAGTCGCCACGACTCAGGTCTGTTGACAGTGGGGCGGCGGTCGTGCATCCTTGAGTCAGATCCACTCAAGTAGTCAAGCTGGAGGAATTGAAATGGCACGTGCGGTCGGCATCGACCTGGGCACGACTAACTCCGTCGTCAGCGTTCTCGAAGGCGGCGAGCCCACCGTCATCACCAACGCAGAGGGCGCCAGGACCACGCCGTCCGTCGTCGCCTTCGCGAAGAACGGCGAGGTGCTGGTCGGCGAGGTCGCCAAGCGCCAGGCAGTGACCAACGTCGACAGGACGATCCGCTCGGTCAAGCGCCACATGGGCACCGACTGGAAGATCGACCTGGACGGCAAGAGCTTCAACCCGCAGCAGATGAGCGCCTTCATCCTGCAGAAGCTGAAGCGTGACGCCGAGTCGTACCTGGGTGAGAAGGTGACCGACGCGGTCATCACCGTCCCCGCGTACTTCAACGACTCCGAGCGTCAGGCGACCAAGGAGGCCGGCGAGATCGCGGGCCTGAACGTCCTGCGTATCGTCAACGAGCCGACCGCCGCCGCGCTGGCGTACGGGCTCGACAAGGACGACCAGACGATCCTCGTCTTCGACCTCGGTGGCGGCACCTTCGACGTGTCGCTCCTGGAGATCGGTGACGGCGTCGTCGAGGTGAAGGCCACCAACGGTGACAACCACCTCGGTGGTGACGACTGGGACCAGCGCGTCGTCGACTACCTGGTGAAGCAGTTCGCCAACGGGCACGGCGTGGACCTGTCCAAGGACAAGATGGCTCTCCAGCGTCTGCGCGAGGCCGCGGAGAAGGCGAAGATCGAGCTCTCGTCCTCGACCGAGACCACGATCAACCTGCCCTACATCACGGCGTCCGCCGAGGGCCCGCTGCACCTGGACGAGAAGCTCACGCGCTCGCAGTTCCAGCAGCTCACGGCCGACCTCCTGGACCGCTGCAAGAGCCCGTTCCACAACGTCATCAAGGACGCGGGCATCCAGCTCTCCGAGATCGACCACGTCGTTCTTGTCGGTGGCTCCACCCGTATGCCGGCCGTCGCCGAGCTCGTCAAGGAGCTGACCGGTGGCCAGGAGGCCAACAAGGGTGTGAACCCGGACGAGGTCGTCGCCATCGGCGCCTCGCTCCAGGCCGGTGTCCTCAAGGGTGAGGTCAAGGACGTACTGCTCCTCGACGTCACCCCGCTGTCCCTCGGTATCGAGACCAAGGGCGGCATCATGACCAAGCTCATCGAGCGCAACACCACGATCCCGACCAAGCGGTCCGAGATCTTCACGACGGCCGAGGACAACCAGCCGTCCGTGCAGATCCAGGTCTACCAGGGCGAGCGCGAGATCGCGGCGTACAACAAGAAGCTCGGGATGTTCGAGCTGACCGGCCTGCCGCCGGCCCCGCGTGGCGTCCCGCAGATCGAGGTCGCGTTCGACATCGACGCGAACGGCATCATGCACGTCGCCGCCAAGGACCTCGGCACCGGCAAGGAGCAGAAGATGACCGTCACCGGCGGCTCCTCGCTGCCGAAGGACGAGGTCAACCGGATGCGTGAGGAGGCCGAGCAGTACGCGGAGGAGGACCACCGCCGCCGCGAGGCCGCCGAGTCGCGCAACCAGGGCGAGCAGCTCGTCTACCAGACGGAGAAGTTCCTCAAGGACAACGAGGACAAGGTCCCCGCTGACGTGAAGACGGAGGTGGAGACCGCGCTCACCGAGCTGAAGGAGAAGCTCAAGGGCGAGGACACCGCCGAGATCCGTACCGCCACCGAGAAGGTCGCGGCCGTCTCGCAGAAGCTCGGCCAGGCGATGTACGCCAACGCCCAGGCCGACGGCGCCCCGCAGGGCGACCCGCAGCCGGGTGCCCAGGCCAAGGCCGACGACGACGTCGTCGACGCCGAGATCGTGGACGACGAGAAGGACGCCAAGGGCGGTGCGGTGTGACCGAGGAGACCCCGGGTTTCGAGGAGAAGCCCGACGTCCCCTCCGGCGCCACCCCTGACGGAGCTGAGCCGAAGGACGCCTCTTCCTCCTCTTCGGAGGAGGGGGCGGCCCCGGCCGGGGACGCAGTACAGACAGTCGGCCTGACGGCCCAGCTGGACCAGGTCCGCACCGCGCTCAACGAGCGCACGGGCGACCTCCAGCGGCTCCAGGCCGAGTACCAGAACTATCGCCGCCGCGTCGAGCGGGACCGGGCCACGGTCAAGGAGATCGCGGTCGCGGGTCTCCTGTCCGAGCTCCTGCCCGTGCTCGACGACGTCGGCCGGGCCCGGGACCACGGCGAGCTCGTGGGCGGGTTCAAGTCGGTGGCCGAATCCCTGGAGACGGTCGTCGCCAAGCTGGGCCTGCAGCAGTTCGGCAAGGAGGGCGAGCCCTTCGACCCGACGATCCACGAAGCCCTGATGCACTCGTACGCGCCGGATGTCACCGAGACGACCTGCGTGGCGATCCTGCAGCCGGGGTATCGGATCGGCGAGCGCACCATCCGCCCCGCGCGGGTGGCGGTGGCCGAACCCCAGCCGGGTGCGACACCGGCCGCAACGAAGGAAGAGAAGGCAACCGACGAGGAGAGCGGTGGCACCGAGGAGGTCTGACATTCCGTCCGACCACCTCGCGGCCCACCGCCCGGCCATGCGACCGGCCAGCGGGCCGGTCGCATGGCCGATCGTCCGGAAGGAGGGACGTCGATGAGCACGAAGGACTTCGTCGAGAAGGACTACTACAAGGTCCTCGGCGTCCCCAAGGACGCCACCGACGCCGAGATCAAGAAGGCGTACCGGAAGCTCGCCCGCGAGTTCCACCCGGACGCCAACAAGGGCGACGACAAGGCCGAGGAGCGCTTCAAGGAGATCTCCGAGGCGAACGACGTCCTCGGTGACAGCAAGAAGCGCAAGGAGTACGACGAGGCACGCGCCCTCTTCGGCAACGGCGGCTTCCGGGCCGGACCCGGCGGTGCGGGAGGCAACTTCAACTTCGACCTCGGCGACCTCTTCGGAGGCGCCCAGGGCGGGGGCCAGGGCGGCGCGGCCGGCGGTTTCGGCGGCGGCGGTCTGGGCGATGTCTTCGGCGGCCTGTTCAACCGGGGCGGTACGGGGACACGGGTGCAGCCGCGTCGCGGCCAGGACATCGAGTCCGAGGTGACGCTCAGCTTCACCGAGGCCGTCGAGGGGGCCACGGTCCCGCTGCGGATGTCCAGCCAGGCGCCCTGCAAGGCGTGTTCCGGCACCGGCGACAAGAACGGCACCCCCAGGGTCTGCCAGACCTGCCTCGGCACCGGCCAGGTCTCGCGCGGCACCGGCGGCGGCTTCTCGCTCACCGACCCCTGCGTGGACTGCAAGGGCCGGGGCCTCATCGCCCAGGACCCGTGCGATGTCTGCAAGGGCAGCGGACGGGCGAAGTCCTCCAAGACCATGCAGGTCAGGATTCCGGCGGGCGTCTCGGACAACCAGCGGATCCGGCTGCGCGGCAAGGGCGGTCCGGGCGAGCGCGGCGGACCGGACGGCGATCTGTACGTCGTGGTCCACGTCGACGCCCACCCGGTCTTCGGCCGCAGGGGCGACAACCTCACGGTCACCGTGCCCGTCGACTTCACGGAGGCGGCGCTCGGCGGCGAGGTGAAGGTGCCCACGCTCGGCGGCCCGGCGGTCACGCTGAAACTGCCCCCGGGCACTCCCAACGGGCGCACGATGCGCGCCCGCGGCAAGGGCGCCGTACGCAAGGACGGCACCCGGGGCGACCTGCTGGTCACCGTCGAGGTGAAGGTGCCGGGCGACCTCAGCAACGAGGCCAGGGACGCCCTGGAGGCCTACCGGAAGGCGACCGCGGGCCAGGACCCGCGGGCGGAGCTGTTCCAGGCAGCGAAGGGAGCTTGAGGTGGACGGCCGACGACGCAATCCGTACGAACTGACCGATGAATCCCCGGTGTACGTGATCTCGATCGCGGCCCAGCTCTCGGGCCTGCACCCGCAGACACTGCGCCAGTACGACCGTCTCGGCCTCGTCTCGCCCGACCGCACGGCCGGGCGCGGCAGGCGCTACTCGGCCCGCGACATCGAGCTGTTGCGCACCGTGCAGCAGCTGTCGCAGGACGAGGGCATCAACCTCGCCGGCATCAAGCGCATCATCGAGCTGGAGAACCAGGTTGCCGCGCTCCAGCAGCGCGTCGCCGAGCTCTCGGCGGCGGTGGACGGCGCGGCACAGGCGATGCAGCAG
Organism: Streptomyces sp. NBC_00376; assembly: GCF_036077095.1. Taxonomy (NCBI): domain Bacteria; kingdom Bacillati; phylum Actinomycetota; class Actinomycetes; order Kitasatosporales; family Streptomycetaceae; genus Streptomyces; species Streptomyces sp. NBC_00376. The sequence continues at coordinate 4,650,035 of NZ_CP107960.1, forward strand.
CGCGAGGCCCAGGTGCACGCCTCGTACCGGCGCGATCTGGTGCCCTATCAGGACGTGCAGCAGACCAGCGCGCTGGTGGTCTGGCGGCCGAAGCGGCCGAAGGACTGAGCGCAGGCCTCAAGGGCCGGGGAGGCGGCTTACGGGCCGGTTCCCCGGCCCTTTGCCGTACGCCGCCGCGAAGCGGTGAAGCCGTTCGCGGGGCGGGGCCCTCAGCGCTGTTCCTCCTCCAGCATCCCCGACCGTGCTATCAGATAGCCGAGCTGGGCCCGGCTGTTGCTGCCGAGCGCGGCGGCGAGCTTGGCGACGTGGGCCCGGCAGGTGCGGACGTTCATGCCGAGGCGGCGGGCGATGGAGTCGTCCACATGGCCCTCCACGAGGAGCTGGGCGATGGAGCGCTGCACCCCGCTGATGCCCAGGGAGGTCGGTTCGTACTTGACCTCCTCCCGCAGCGGAGCCGCTCTGGTCCAGAGCTGCTCGAACACGTTGGCCAGGTACTGCACGAGCCCGGGGTGGCGGAGTTCCAGGGCGACTTGGTCGTCGTCACTGGCAGGGATGAAGGCGACGGCCCGGTCGAACACGATCAGGCGGCCGATGAGCTCTTCGAGCGTGCGTATCTCCACGTTGCCGTCGGTCATGCGTTCCGCGTACGCGAGTGTGCTGGGGCTGTGGCGCGCGGTGTGCTGGTAGAGGGTGCGCATGCCGACGCCGCGGTGGATCACGGACAGGCCGCGTTCCAGTGACTTGCTGAGACGATGCTCGGTCCGGCCGCCGCCGGGCTGGACGGTGAGCACTTCGGTGCGGCACTCTGCGGTGGCGAGATCGAGGGCCGCGTTGATCCGGTTCCCGCCCTCCAGCACGGTGATGGCGTGGGTGCTGGGCGGCCCCAGAGTGCTGATGTCCATGAACGGCTCGAACGATTCAGTCAGTTCGACCGAGTGCCGGCGCCGTTCCAGGATCTCGCGCTCGATGGGATACAGATGTTGTGCGAGAGCGGTGGTCGGTGGAACGGGCCGGAGCCAGGCCGGGTCGTCCGGATCGGGATGCAGTAGCGCGAACTCCATCAGGCAGGGCGCCGGTTCCACTTCGGCGCGGGCGATGCGTCCCAGCCGCAAAGCGCTGGCGTAAAGGCGTGCTCCCGCGTCGCACAGTTCGGTGATCCCATGAGAATGTGTCGGCTTTGTGTTGCTTGTGGTCATATCGTCACCCCCCAGGTTCCTGAACATGCAAGAACATGATGCATCTACGCGGTGGTGCTTGCGTGCCCAGGTGAGACATCGTCTTAGGTGCGGGGGAGAAGAATCCACAAGTGAGGACGAAGCCGACTATGTATAAGCGAATGCATCGCTCGGCGCTTGCCGTCTCGTTCGTCGCGGCCCTGGGGATCGGGCTGCTGGGCGGCAGCGACATTGGCTGGAGCGAGGACAGCGTTGCCGGTGGCGACATCGGGTGGGCCGTCCAGGCCGCAGCCGACGGTGACATCGGCTGGCCGGTCGCGCCTGCCAAGTCGTCCGACATCGGGTGGGTCGTCCAGGCCTCGGCCGACGGTGACATCGGCTGGCCGGTCGCACCTTCCAAGTCGTCCGACATCGGTTGGGTCTCGCCCGCCAAGTCGTCCGACATCGGTTGGGTCTCGCCCACCGACATCGGCTGGGTCTCGCCCACCGGTACCGGATCCGCCACGGCCCGCACAGGCGCATGACCATCCCGCCGGACGACCGGACCTTCCGGCGAGAGATGGCCACGGCCTACCGATCAGGCTGGCATTTCATCGATCTCGTCACTGCCATCCCCCACTGTGGCGACTCGTTGATGGTCACTCTGTTCGGCGACCCCATCGTTGTCGCACGTGAAGAAGACGACGAAGTGCGCGCGTACCGCTGCCTCCGCAAGCCGCGTGGAGCCCCGCAGCCCGTTCGCTGCGCGATCCGGTACGACATGATCTTCGTCAACCTCGACCGGCGGGACCACCAGCTGTTCGAGCCAGAGACTATTTCCGCCACCCCCCGCAGTGCCTGAGCGATCCCCCGTCGTTCCATGTCGCTCAGTCACTCCCCCACACAACGGCGCCATCGTGACCTGAACACGATGGCGCCGTTGTGCCTTTTCCGGCCGGTGTGCTTTTCCCGGCCGGGCCCGGCCCGACCGGCCCGCGGGCCGGTCAGGCCCTGCCGAGCGCCCGGTCCACGGCGATCTCGATGACGATCCGGTCCGGGTTGGGCTTCGGAGTCCGCTCGTAGCGCTCCGCGTAGCGGCGTACCGCGTCGGCCACCGCCTCCGGCTCCGTGCGCACCGTCGCGCGCCCCTCCAGCGTCGCCCAGCGGCGCCCGTCGATCTGGCAGACGGCGACCCGTGCCCCGTCCGGGCCGGCGGCCAGGACGTTGGCGGCCTTCCTGGTGTTCTTGCCGGTGATGACCCGCGCCAGCCTCGTCTCGGGGTCGTACGTCACGCCCACCGGCACCACGTGCGGCGTGCCGTCGGGGCGGGGCGTGGTCAGGGTGCACACATGCCGTGCCCGCCAGAAGGCGAGGTACTCGGGGCCGGGGTTCGTCACGTCGACTGCCATGGGCACAGCGTAGGCAGCACGGGGGCGGCCCCGCGGTGCCGCCCCCGCCCGCCGCCACCGCCCCGGTGGCGGCGGGCCGGTGCGGCCGGTTCACTCGAAGCAACCCGGCGGCGGACGGGCCGGCGGCCCCCTCGTCATCAAGTTGAGTGGAGGTCGCTCAATATTGCCTTGAGTGGGGTAGACTCAACTTTACGCACGTTGGCATAGTCAGAGTCAGCGCTGTGGAGAGACCAGTCACCGCAAGGAGGAGAAAGCGCACGTGGACGCCGAGCTGACCAACAAGAGCCGGGACGCCATCAACGCGGCCACCAGCAGGGCCGTGAAGGACGGGCACCCCGATCTGACCCCCGGGCACCTGCTCCTTGCGCTGCTCGCGGGCGAGGACAACGAGAACATCACCGATCTGCTCGCCGCCGTCGAGGCCGACCAGATCGCCGTACGCACCGAGACCGAGCGGCTCCTGGGCGCCCAGCCCAGCGTCACCGGGTCCACCGTCGCCCCGCCGCAGCCCAACCGCGAGCTGCTCGCCGTCATCGCCGACGCCGCGCAGCGCGCGAAGGAGCTCGGCGACGACTACATCTCCACCGAGCACCTGCTGATCGGCATCGCGGCCGAGGGCGGTCGCGCCGGTGAGATCCTCAGTGGGCAGGGGGCCAGTGCGAAGAGGCTGCTGGACGCATTCGAGAAGAGCAGGGGAGGGCGCCGGGTGACCACACCCGACCCGGAGGGCCAGTACAAGGCGCTGGAGAAGTTCGGTACGGACTTCACCGCGGCCGCACGCGAGGGCAAGCTCGACCCGGTCATCGGCCGTGACCAGGAGATCCGCCGCGTCGTCCAGGTGCTCTCCCGCCGCACCAAGAACAACCCCGTGCTCATCGGTGAGCCCGGCGTCGGCAAGACGGCCGTCGTCGAGGGCCTCGCCCAGCGCATCGTCAAGGGCGACGTCCCCGAGTCCCTGAAGAACAAGCGGCTCGTCTCGCTCGACCTCGGCGCGATGGTCGCGGGCGCCAAGTACCGCGGCGAGTTCGAGGAGCGGCTGAAGACCGTCCTCTCCGAGATCAAGGAGAGCGACGGGCAGATCATCACCTTCATCGACGAGCTGCACACCGTCGTGGGCGCGGGCGCCGGCGGCGACTCCGCCATGGACGCCGGCAACATGCTCAAGCCGATGCTGGCCCGCGGCGAGCTCCGCATGGTCGGCGCGACGACGCTCGACGAGTACCGCGAGCGGATCGAGAAGGACCCCGCCCTGGAGCGCCGCTTCCAGCAGGTGCTGGTGGCCGAGCCGAGCGTCGAGGACACCATCGCGATCCTGCGCGGGCTCAAGGGCCGGTACGAGGCCCACCACAAGGTCTCCATCGCGGACTCCGCGCTGGTGGCCGCCGCAACCCTGTCCGACCGCTACATCACCTCCCGCTTCCTCCCCGACAAGGCGATCGACCTGGTCGACGAGGCGGCGTCCCGGCTGCGCATGGAGATCGACTCCTCGCCCGTCGAGATCGACGAGCTCCAGCGCGCCGTCGACCGCCTCCACATGGAGGAGCTGGCCCTCAAGAACGAGACCGACCCCGGCTCCCGGCAGCGCCTGGAGAAGCTCCGCCGCGACCTCGCCGACAAGGAGGAGGAGCTGCGCGGCCTCAACGCCCGCTGGGAGAAGGAGAAGCAGGGACTCAACCGCGTCGGTGAGCTGAAGGAGCGTCTCGACGGGCTGCACGGCCAGGCCGAACGCGCCCAGCGCGACGGCGACTTCGACACCGCTTCCAAGCTGCTGTACGGGGAGATCCCCGGCCTGGAGCGGGAGTTGGCGGAGGCGTCCGAGGCCGAGCAGGAGGCCGCCAAGGACACGATGGTCAAGGAGGAGGTCGGCCCGGACGACATCGCCGACGTCGTCGGCTCCTGGACCGGCATCCCGGCCGGACGTCTGCTGGAGGGCGAGACCCAGAAGCTGCTGCGCATGGAGGACGAGCTCGGCAGGCGGCTCATCGGGCAGAGCGAGGCCGTGCGGGCGGTGTCGGACGCGGTACGCCGCACCCGCGCCGGAATCGCCGACCCCGACCGGCCCACCGGCTCGTTCCTCTTCCTCGGCCCGACCGGTGTCGGCAAGACGGAGCTCGCGAAGGCGCTCGCCGACTTCCTGTTCGACGACGAGCGGGCCATGGTCCGCATCGACATGAGCGAGTACGGCGAGAAGCACAGCGTGGCGCGGCTCGTCGGCGCCCCGCCCGGATACGTCGGCTACGAGGAGGGCGGCCAGCTCACCGAGGCGGTCCGCCGCCGCCCGTACAGCGTCGTACTGCTGGACGAGGTCGAGAAGGCCCACCCCGAGGTCTTCGACATCCTGCTCCAGGTCCTCGACGACGGCCGGCTCACCGACGGACAGGGCCGGACGGTGGACTTCCGCAACACCATCCTGATCCTGACCTCCAACCTCGGCAGCCAGTTCCTGGTCGATCCCCTGACCAAGCCCGAGGAGAAGAAGGAACAGGTCCTGGAGGTCGTACGGGCCTCGTTCAAGCCGGAGTTCCTCAACCGGCTCGACGACCTGGTGGTCTTCTCCGCCCTGTCCGGTGACGAGCTCGCGCACATCGCGAAGCTCCAGATCGACCGGCTCGCCAAGCGGCTGGCCGACCGGCAGCTCACGCTCGACGTCACGCCCGAGGCCCTGGCCTGGCTGGCCGAGGAGGGCAACGACCCGGCGTACGGGGCACGGCCGCTGCGCCGCCTCATCCAGACGGCGATCGGTGACCGGCTGGCGAAGGAGATCCTCTCCGGCGAGGTGAGGGACGGCGACACCGTCCGAGTGGACCGGGTCGGTGACGACCTGCTCGTCGGGCCCGCGACCGCGTAGAGGGCGTACGGCCTGCCGATGACGGGGCCCCGGCCCGAGGACCGCATGGTCCTCGGGCCGGGGCCCCGTCATTCGTGCCGTCAGTCCTCCGTGGGTCCTCCGAAGGTCCCCCGCCATTCCCCTGCCGGGCAAGGGGCGAGGAATTACGATGATGTCGGGAGAAAGTCGAAAATAGCCACCGCCATCGGTGATCCATCGTTCAACATCGATATTGAGCCAAACGCCTTGCTCCGCACCGATGGGCGGCATCTCCCGGACCGCCCCCGCCCCCGGCTGCACCACCCGCCCCTGACAAGGGACTTCTGTTCGGGCGCGGGCGGCCTCCGCCCGGTGCCGCGCGAATAATCAGGACACCTCGCGGCGTCCGTCGTGGCCTGCTCGCGGGCACGGTTAGGGGCGGAATTCGGCAGTCGGTAGCGTGCCCGCATGAACGAGCGGATAGGCGATGAGATAAATTCGGGGCCCAAAAAGCCCAGATCTGACAATCTCTTTCACCTTGGCGAATTCCGTACCCTTTGGGCCGCTTATGCGCAGTCGATCCTGGGTGATCAGCTGGCACGCGTGGCCCTGTCGTTGCTCGTGTTCGAACGCACCGACTCGCCAGGGTGGACCGCGGCGACGTATGCGCTGACCACCTTGCCCGCGCTGCTGTCCGGGGTGCTCCTGTCCGGCCTGGCGGACCGGTTCCCCCGGCGTACCGTCATGATCAGCTGCGACCTCGTGCGGATGGTGCTGGTCGGGCTGATGGCCCTGCCCGGGATGCCCTTGCCGCTGCTCGCGGGGCTGCTGGTGCTGGCGCAGCTGGCCGAGGCACCCTTCGGCGCCGCCCAGGGCGCGCTGCTGCCCACCGTGCTCGGTGCCGAGCGGTACGAACGCGGCCAGCGGGTCATGCAGATCACCCACCAGACCGGACAGCTGGTCGGCTTCGCCGGCGGAGGTCTGCTGGCCGCGTGGCTGGGCAGCAACCTCTCGCTGGGCGTGAACGCGTTGACCTTCCTCCTCTCGGCGATGCTGGTCAGGTTCGGCGTGAAGGCCCGTCCCGCGGCGAGTGCCGACGCCCGCAAGAAGCGGCTCGGCGCACAGGTCGGGGGCGCGGCCGGGCTGATCTGGTCGGACCGCAGACTCCGGTCGCTGCTCGCGCTGGGGTGGCTCGCGGGGTTCGTCGTCCTGCCGGAAGGGCTGGCCGCCCCGTTCGCGGACGAGGCCGGCGGTGGCGCGTACTCGGTGGGACTCCTGCTGGCCTCGCATCCGGCGGGAATGGTGCTGGGGGCGGCCCTGCTGGGGCGGGCCGGGGTCGGCGACGAGTCGCGGCGCCGTCTGCTCGGGCCGCTGGCGATCGGTGCGAATCTGCCGCTGGTCGCCTACTGGCTCGATCCCGGTGTCGGCGCGGCCATGTTCCTGCTGATGGTGGCCGGGGTGTGCTCCGCCTACCAGATCACCGCCGGGGCCACCTTCGTACTCCTGACACCGGTCGACCAGCGCGGCCAGGCGCTGGGGCTGGCCAGGTCGGGGGTGACCGCCATGCAGGGGATCGGCGTCGCCCTCGGGGGTGTCGCGACGGAGCTGACCGGCTCGTCGGCGAACACCATCGGCGCGTCCGGACTCCTCGGGGTGCTGTGCGCGATCCTTGCCGCCGCCGCCTGGTCACGGGCGCGGGCAACGGATGCGCAGATGATTCCGCGGAAGGCATAGGCAGGGCCTGGCCCCCCCTGGCGGCGAAACGCGGCTAGGGTCGTCGGCAGGAAACCACGAGCGATCCACAGGAGTACCCAGCGATGTCTATCGATCCGTCCTCGATTCCGAACTTCGGGGGCCAGCCCGAACCGCAGGCGGCAGGACCCGAGGGCCCCGTTGTCCCTGACCAGGACCTCGTCAAGCAGCTCCTCGAACAGATGGAGCTGAAGTTCGTCGTCGACGACGAGGGCGACCTCGCGGCGCCGTGGGAGGACTTCCGGACGTACTTCATGTTCCGGGGCGAGGACGAGCAGCAGGTCTTCTCCGTCCGTACGTTCTACGACCGCCCGCACGCCGCGGACCAGCGCCCGGTCCTGCTCGACGCGATCGACGACTGGAACCGCCGCACGCTGTGGCCCAAGGTCTACACGCACACCCACGAGCCCGAGGAGGGCTCCGAGGACACCGAGGTCTCGGTCCGTCTGATCGGTGAGGCGCAGATGCTCATCGGTACGGGCGTCAGCCTGGAGCACTTCGTCTCGTCGACGGTCAGCTGGGTGCGCGCCTCGATCGAGTTCGACAAGTGGCTGCAGGAGCGCCTGGGCCTGACCCCGGCCGAGGAGAAGGCGGACGGCGGGGACCCGGTCCCCCCGAGCGCCTGAGCCCTCGCACGGCGGTGACACCCCACCCCGGGGCGGCGGTCCTCGTGACCGCCGCCCCGGGGTGGCGCCGTTTCAGGGCGCCAGCCGCCGCAGCCGGCCGACCGCGTCGTGCAGGACCTCGTCCTGCTTGCAGAAGGTGAAGCGGACCTGGCCGCGGCCGGCGTCCGGGTCGTCGTAGAAGACGGAGTTGGGGACGGCGACGACGCCGCAGCGTTCGGGGAGGGCGCGGCAGAAGGCGTAGGCGTCCTTCTCGCCGAACGGGGCGATGTCGGTGGTGATGAAGTACGTGCCCTGGGGCCGGTAGACCTCGAACCCGGCCGCGCGCAGTCCGTCGCCGAGCAGGTCGCGCCTGCGGCGGAGGCCGGCGCGGAAGTCGTCGAAGTAGGAGTCCGGCAGGCGCAGCGCCTCGGCGATCGCGTACTGGAACGGGCCCGCGCTGACATAGGTCAGGTACTGCTTGGCCGTCCGGACGGCTGCGGTCAGAGGGGCGCTCGCGGTGACCCAGCCGACCTTCCAGCCGGTGTACGAGAAGGTCTTGCCGGCGGACGAGATCGAGACCGTGCGGTCGCGCATGCCGGGCAGCGAGGCCGGCGGGACGTGTTCGCCCTCGAAGACCAGGTGCTCGTAGACCTCGTCGGTGACCACGAGAAGGTCGTGCTCCACCGCCAGTCGGGCGATCGCGGTCAGTTCCTCGCGGGTGAGGACCATGCCCGTCGGGTTGTGCGGGCTGTTCAGCAGCAGCAGCCGGGTGCGGGGCGTGATCGCGTCCCGGAGGGCGTCGAGGTCGGGGCGGAAGCCCGGGGCGCGCAGGGTCAGCGGTACGCGGACGCCGCCCGCCATGGCGATGCAGGCGGCGTACGAGTCGTAGAAGGGCTCGAACGCGATGACCTCGTCGCCGGGTTCCAGCAGCGCGAGCATGGCTGCGGCGATGGCCTCGGTGGCTCCGGCGGTGACCAGGACCTCGGTGTCGGGGTCGTAGGAGATGCCGTAGCGCCGCTGCTGGTGGTCGGCGATCGCGGTGCGCAGTTCGGGGATGCCGGGGCCCGGCGGGTACTGGTTGCCGTGCCCGTCGCGCAGCGCCCGGACCGCGGCCTCGCGGATCTGCTCGGGGCCGTCGGTGTCGGGGAAGCCCTGGCCGAGGTTGATGGAGCCGGTCCGTACGGCGAGCGCCGACATCTCCGCGAAGATCGTCGTGCCGAACCCGTCGAGGCGGCGGTTGAGCAGCGGTCGTCCCTGTGTCATGGCTGTCATCCTGCGCGGAAGCTCTGGAGTTGCTCAAGTCTGCTTTGGCCGTTCGGGGCCGGGGGCATCCCCCACACACGCGGGAAGCGCGTGGAAGCGGGGGACCTCGCTTCGGGGGACGGAAGGGCGTGAGGTCGGTGAAGGTATTCGTCGGTGTGGTGATCGCGGTCGGTCTGATCGTGCTGCTCGTCTCGGTCCTGGTGAAGGCCGGGAACCGGTCGAAGGCGGGCAGGCGGGGCGCGCGGCGGGGGGCCGTGGGCAGCGGCGCGGGGGGCGGCTGGTGGGCGGGGGGTGACGGCGGCGGCGGTTCGTCCTGCGGAAGCGGAAGCTCCGGGCACTCCGGGCACTCCGGAGGTCATTCGTGCGGCGGCGGCCACTCCTCGTGCGGTGGCGGTTCTTCGTGTGGCGGCGGGGGCGGATGCGGCGGCGGAAGCTGATCCGGACAGCTGGTTACGGAGGTGCTCGGCGGGTGAACTCCCGCCGGGCACCTTTTTGTTGGGGCTTTTTGCGAGTTGCCGGTGAACAGATGATCCGAGAGGCCCCCGACGGGATGGAAACCACGGCAAGTTGGGCAAAAATGCTGTGGATGCGGCTTATTCGTGGTTCCCTCGGTTTGAGAGAACATTCAGCCCTCGGACCCCAGTTGGACCTGATTGGGCGCTACCCCTCCCACGTGCACCACGTCGGGGCGTCCCCTGTCCATGTGTCCATGCTTGCTTGCGGAGCCGACTCATGCTCACGACCCTCCAGACGGCTTATTCCGATACCCGCGCCGCCGACCTGGCCTGGACGCTGGGGCGCGAACCGCTCCCCGCCCTGGCCGTGCTCGACCTCGATCTCGCGGGTGCCGGCATTCAGATGCGCCTGCTCGGCGCCTCCCACCAGGTGCTCCTCGAAGAGGACCGCGGCACCTGTTCCGAAACCGTGGCCTGTATTCCCGGGAGCAGCACCCCGCTCCCGCTCGGGGTCTCCAAGCGGCTCGGGGAATGGGAGTACGAATTCGCGGCGCGCGTCGAGACGCTCTCGGAGGGCTCGTTCGCGGGCCGCGCGCAGGAACTCCTCGCGCTGGTCGCCGACCATCCGCAGGGTCTCGCCGGTACGTTCCCCGGCAGCCCGCACGCCTTCACCGCCATGCTCGCCCAGCGGGCCGAGGGCCAGGTGTGGTGGCGCACCTGGCACGCGTACCCGCAGGAGGGGCAGTTGGTGGTGACGCGCACCCGAGTGGGAGTGCGGAAGCCGGCGGCAGTGCTCTGAGTAGTCCCAACTCCGTTGTGTGCGCGCCACTTACACCCTTGTGGGTGACAGGCTGCCACGTGATCGTGACGTAGCGTTCGCATCATGATCGATCAGCAGGTGTCGCTGCGAGGGGGCGCGGCGTTTCTTCCCGTAGGGCCGAGGGCCGGCCGGTATCTCGTACTGGCCGCGGTCTTCGTCTGTGCCGCCTGCGGACTGGTGTACGAGCTCGAACTGGTGGCGCTCGCCTCCTACTTGATCGGTGATTCGGTCACCCAGGCATCGGTCGTGCTCTCCGTGATGGTCTTCGCGATGGGCGTCGGCTCGCTTCTCGCGAAACGTTTACGCAGCCGTGCCGCAGTGGGTTTCGGGCTGATCGAGGCGGCGCTCGCGCTCGTCGGCGGCTCCTCGGCGCTGGTGCTGTACGCGTCGTTCGCCTGGATCGGGGAGTCGCGCTACGCCCTGGTCGGGTTCTCGCTCACGATCGGGATCCTGATCGGTGCGGAGATCCCGCTGCTGATGACCTTGATCCAGCGCGTCGACCGGCAGGACGCGGGCGGCGCCGTCGCGGATCTCTTCGCCGCCGACTACGTGGGCGCGCTGGTCGGCGGGCTCGCGTTCCCGTTCCTGCTGCTGCCGATGCTCGGGCAGCTCACCGGGGCGCTGTTCACCGGCGCGGTCAACGCGGCGGCGGGCGGGGCGCTGGTGCTGTGGGTGTTCCGGCAGGACCTCACCCCGCGCTCCCGCTGGCTGCTGATCGTGTTCAACGTGGCGGTGATCGCCCTGCTGGCCGTCGCCACCGCGCTGGTCGACGACTTCGAGCGGGCGGCGCGGCGTGCGGTGTACGGGGACGCGGTGCGGGTCGCGGTGCAGACCGAGGTCCAGGAGGTGGTGCTGACGGGGTCGGGCCGCGACTCCCTGGATCTGTATCTGGACGGCCGGCTGCGGGTCAGCGCGCGCGACGAGTACCGCTACCACGAGGCGCTGGTGCACCCGGCGATGAACGGGCCGCACGCCCACGTGCTCATCCTGGGCGGTGGCGACGGCCTCGCCGCCCGGGAGGTGCTGCGCTACCCGGACGTACGTGACGTCACGGTGGTCGAGCTCGACCGGGACGTCACCCGGTTGGCCCGTACCGACCCGGCGCTCTCGGAGCTGAACGGCCACGCGTTCCGCGACCCCCGGCTCACCGCCGTCACCGCCGACGCCTTCAACTGGATGCGGGCGGCGTACGGCAGCTATGACGTGGTGATCTCCGATCTGCCCGATCCCGGGATCTCCGCCAGCACGAAGCTCTACTCGGCGGAGTTCTACGGCCTGGTCGCCCAGGCGCTCGCGCCCGGCGGCCGGGTGGTGGTGCACGGGGGCCAGCCGGCGTCCCGGCCGCGTACGTTCTGGACGGTCGAGGCGTCGATGAGGGCGGCGGGCCTGGGGACCCGCCCGTACCGGATCAGCGGCCCGGCCGTCGACTCCGCGGCCGGACCCGACCGGGCCACGCACCGGGAGCAGCGCGCGCACGGCTGGGGTTTCGTCCTCGCCGGTGCGGGGCGCGGACCGGAGCTCGGCCTCGCCCGGAAGGCCCCGGCGCTGCGGTCGATGACGGAGCCCGGACTGGTCGACACGGGGCGGCGGACGGAGAGCGCCCGGCTGCCGGGGCTGCCGCCGTCGACACTGGTGCACCCGCGGTACTGGGAGGACCGGTGAGCGTGGGGGGCCTGGGCCGGGTGGCGTGATCGGGGCGGGCGCGGGGGTGGAGCGATCGTGGTGGGTGGCTTCTGGAGGCGGAACCGCTGACGCGACGGTCGGGGCTGAGTAGGCTCGGTTTCCATGGAGCATGAGGTGTTCGTTCCGGTTCCGGTCCCGTCCCTGAGGCGGACGCTGGGTGACCCTGCCCGCGTCGCGCGATGCGTGCCGGGCCTGCAGCAGGACGCCGACTCGTCCGCGGGCCCGCTCTCCGGCCGGCTCAGGATCCGGGTCGACGGCCACACGATCACTTACCGCGGCGCGCTGCGGCTCACCGATGCGCCGCAGGACGGCCCGCAGGGCTCGCCCGGGGCCGGGGCCGGGGCCGGTGTCGGGATCCTGGTGACCGGCGAGGGCGCCGAGGCCCGGGGCAGCGGCTCGGTGAAGCTGAGCCTGACGATCGGGCTGACCGAGCGCGACGGCGGTACGGCGATCGGGTTCACGGGTACCGCGAGCGGTGACGGCCGGCTCCTGGAACTGGACGCGGCGGCGGTGCTCGCGGCGGCCCGCCGGCTGCTGGACCGCTTCGCCCAGCAGCTGGTGACGGAGACGCTGGCGGCCACCGGTGAGCCCGACGGGCCGCTCGGCGAAGCCGTGGAGCAGGCCATCGAGGAGGCGGCCGAGGAGGCCGACGCGACGGGTGCGGCCACCGCCCGCGACATCACCCCGGAAGCCGTCGGCCCCGACGACACCGATGACGTACCGCCCACCCATGAAGCCGCGGCGGACGAGGCGCCCTCAGCAGGGCAGCCGGGGGAGCCGGGGACTCCAGGGAACCCGCCGGGCACCGGCTCCGGCTCCGGCTCCGTCTTCGACGCGCCCGTGCCCCCGCCGTCGCTCGACCCGGTTTCCGAGACGGAGTTCACCGCCCCGGGGAACCCCCCGGCGGAGGCCGCGCACGCCAGGCGGACCATGATCGGCCGCAGCGCCGAGGAGGTCGACCACGCGCCGCCGCGCGGCCGGTACGCCCCCGTCCCGTCACCCGATTCGACCACCGCGGGCGCCACGCTCCGCTGGGTCGCCCCGGCCGCCGCGCTGGCTCTGGCGTCCGCCGTGGTGGTGACCAGGGCGTTGAGGCGGCGGCGGTAGCGGTCGCGCCAGTAATGTCGGGCGGGTGAGTAGCAGCGAGAAGGACGTCCGGCTGTCCGTCGGCGACACAGAGTTGACCGTGAATCCCGCCAACGGCTGTCGCATCGACAGCCTGCGGATCGGTGGCACCGAACTGTTGCGGCAGGGGGAGCGGTACGGCTGCTTCCCGATGGTGCCGTGGTGCGGGCGTACCGGGAACGGGCTGTTCCACAACGGCGACGTCCCGCACCGGTTGCCCCTGAACGCCCCGCCGCATGCCATCCACGGCACCGGCCGGGACACCGCCTGGCACACCGCCCGGCTGGCCGAACGGGAGGCGTCGTTCTACTACGACCTCGCCGACCCCTGGCCGTACCCGGGCCGGGTGACCCAGACCTTCGAACTGGCCGAGGACTCGCTCACCCTCGCCTTCGGCATCGAGACGTACGGGGACTCGTTCCCGGCGCAGGCCGGCTGGCACCCCTGGTTCCTGCGCAACCTCGGCGGCGGTGGCAAGGACGTGGAGGTGGCATTCGACGCGGCCTGGCAGGAGGAGCGGGGCGAGGACCATCTGCCGACCGGCCGCCGCATCCCGCCCCTGGAGGGGCCCTGGGACGACTGCTTCGGGATGCCGGACGGTGTCGAGGTGACGCTCACCTGGCCGGAGCAGCTGGAGCTGACCGTGAAGAGCCGGACCGAGTGGGTCGTGATCTACGACGAGCAGGACGAGGCGGTCTGCGTGGAGCCGCAGTCCGGCCCGCCGAACGGGCTGAACACCGCGCCCCGCTACGTCACCCCGATCGATCCGCTGGAGATCGCGACGACGTGGAGCTGGCGCCGGCTCTGACCCGGGCGCCGGTTCGCGCTCAGGCTCCGGCCCCGGCTCTGCCCCGGGCACTGGTTCGCGCTCCGGATCCGGCCCCGGCGGCGGTCCGCCGGGCAGCCTCTAAGCTCGTAGCCATGAGTGACGTACGTGCTGAGCTGCTCCAGCAGATCAAGGACAAGGCCGTGGTACACGGCAAAGTGACCCTCTCCTCGGGTCTTGAGGCCGACTGGTACATCGACCTGCGCCGCATCACGCTGGACGGCAAGGCCGCTCCGATGGTCGGTCAGGTCATGCTCGACGCCACCGCCGAGCTGGACTACGACTGCGTGGGCGGGCTGACGCTGGGCGCCGACCCGGTCGCCACCTCGATGCTGCACGCCTCCGCCGCGCGCGGGCAGGAGCTGGACGCGTTCGTCGTCCGCAAGGCCCAGAAGGCGCACGGTATGCAGCGCCGCATCGAGGGCACGGACGTGAAGGGCCGCCGCTGTCTGGTGGTCGAGGACACCTCGACCACCGGTGGTTCGCCGCTGACGGCCGTCGAGGCGGTGCGCGAGGCCGGTGGCGAGGTCGTGGCCGTGGCCGTGATCGTGGAGCGGGGTGCTGCTCCGGCCATCGCCGAGGCGGGCCTGCCGTACGTCCACGTCTACTCGGTGGCCGATCTCGACCTGGCCTGACATCCGGCTTTGACCTGCGGCTTTTTCCGGGGGCGGGCTGTTTCACGTGAAACGGTCCGCCCCTTCCGCATGTCTGCCGAGCGTCTGCCGGACCGGCCCGGTGGTGGGCCGGGTGGAGCCGGAACGAGAGTCTGGGAAGATAGGGGCGACGATGACGTCGCCCCCAGGTCAGGGAACCAGCAACGCACACCCGCATATCCCAAGGAGCGGTCAGATGCCCATCGCAACCCCCGAGGTCTACGCCGAGATGCTCGACCGGGCGAAGGCAGGCAAGTTCGCCTACCCGGCCATCAATGTGACGTCGACCCAGACCCTGCACGCTGCACTGCGCGGCTTCGCGGAGGCGGAGAGCGACGGCATCGTCCAGATCTCCACCGGTGGGGCGGAGTTCCTGGGCGGCCAGTACAACAAGGACATGGTCACCGGCGCCGTCGCCCTGGCCGAGTTCGCGCACATCGTCGCCGCCAAGTACGACATCACGGTCGCGCTGCACACCGACCACTGCCCCAAGGACAAGCTGGACGGTTACGTGCGTCCGCTGCTCGACATCTCCGCCGAGCGCGTCGCCCGGGGCGAGAACCCGCTGTTCCAGAGCCACATGTGGGACGGTTCGGCCGAGACGCTGGCCGACAACCTGGCCATCGGCCAGGAGCTGCTGGCCAAGGCCGCCGCCGCCAAGATCATTCTTGAGGTCGAGATCACCCCGACCGGCGGCGAGGAGGACGGTGTCACGCACGAGATCAACGACGAGCTGTACACCACCGTCGACGACGCGCTGCGCACCGCCGAGGCGCTCGGCCTGGGCGAGAAGGGCCGCTACCTGCTGGCCGCCTCCTTCGGCAACGTCCACGGCGTCTACAAGCCGGGCAACGTCGTGCTCCGCCCCGAGCTGCTGAAGGACCTCCAGGAGGGCGTCGGCGCCAAGTACGGCAAGAAGTCCCCGTTCGACTTCGTCTTCCATGGCGGCTCCGGTTCCACCGAGCAGGAGATCGCCACCGCGCTGGAGAACGGCGTCGTGAAGATGAACCTCGACACCGACACCCAGTACGCCTTCACCCGCCCGATCGTGGACCACATGTTCCGCAACTACGACGGTGTGCTGAAGGTCGACGGCGAGGTCGGCAACAAGAAGGTCTACGACCCGCGCAGCTGGGGCAAGTCCGCCGAGGCGGGCATGGCCAAGCGCGTCACCGAGGCCTGCGCCAACCTGCGTTCCACCGGCACCAAGCTGAAGTAGCGGCAGCCGGTACGAAGTGTGGCCGTGGGCCCGGTACCCCGTGGGGTGCCGGGCCCACGGCATGTCCGAGGTACATGTTTCCGACACATGCATACGTAAGGGGTCGTTGTGGGTTCCAGTGCGCGCTATGACTTCGACACCGTCGTCGACCGCCGGGGCACCTGGTGCGTCCAGTGGGACGGGGTCGCGGACCGGTTCGGGGTGGACGGGCTGCTGCCGTTCACCATCTCCGACATGGACTTCGAGACGGCCCCGGAGGTGCTGGACGCGCTCCGTTCCCGCCTCGACCACGGGGTGTTCGGCTACACCGACTGGCGGCAGGACGACTTCCGCTCGGCGATAGCCCACTGGTACGCGACCCGGTACGGCACCGAGGTGGACACCGGGCAGCTGGTGTACGGGCCCTCCGTGCTCAGCCAGCTCTCGCAGCTGCTGCAGATGTGGACGGCGCCGGGCGAGGGCGTGGTCGTCCACACCCCCACGTACGACGGTTTCCGCAAGGCGATCACCGGGCTCGGGCGGGAGCTGCGGGGTGTGCCGGTGGGGGACCCGGCCGCGCTGGAACGCGAGCTGGCCCGCCCCGACAGCAAGGTCCTGATCCTGTGCTCCCCGCACAATCCGACCGGCCGGGTATGGACGACGGCCGAGCTGGAGGCGATGTCCTCGCTCGCCGCGCGGCACGGGGTCGCGGTGATCAGCGACGAGATACACGCGGACTTCGTGCACGAGGGGCACACCCATGTGCCGTGGACGCGGGTCGCGGGCGACGGGCGCTGGGCGCTGGTCACCTCCGCGTCCAAGGCGTTCAACTTCCCGGCGCTGACCGGTTCCTACGGACTGATCGGCGATCCCGCCGACCGGACGGAGTTCCTGCGCCGGATGGAGACGGCCGAGGGGCTCGCCTCCCCGGCGGTGCTGTCGCTGACCGCGCACATCGCCGCGTACCGGGAGTCGGCGCAGTGGCTGGACTCGGCGCGGGAGTACGTCGCGGGGAACCTGGCACTGGTCGCGAAGCGGCTGGGCGAGGCGTTCCCGGAGCTGGGGTGGCGGCCGCCGCAGGCCGGATACCTGGCGTGGATCGATCTGCGGCCCGCCGGTGTCGACGGCGACGAGGCGTTGCAGCGGGTACTGATCGAGCGGGAGAAGGTCGCGGTGATGCCGGGCGGGGTGTACGGCGCGGAGGGCTTCGTGCGGCTGAACGTGGGGTGCCCGCGTGCCAAGGCGGAGGCCGGGGTGGACGCGCTGATCCGGGGCGTGCGGGCGGTGACGGGGCGGGCGTCGTAGGGCGTCGCAGGTTTCCTGGCGCCGCCCGATGGCCCTCGCGGTCCGGAGCGGGGATGCTGCTCGTATGCCTGACGCAGCCGAGACGGGAACCCCGGGCGCCATCCGCGTCGCCTCCGCCGCCGGACGCTGGGTCGTCCTCACCACCGTCCTCGGCTCCAGCATGGCCATGCTGGACTCCACCGTCATCAACGTCGCGCTGCCCCGTATCGGCAAGGACCTCGGCACCGACCTGGCCGACCTCCAGTGGACCGTCACCGCCTACATGCTGACCCTCGCCGGGCTGATCCTCCTCGGCGGCGCCCTGGGCGACCGGTACGGGCGGCGGCGGGTCTTCGTCGTCGGCGTCGTCTGGTTCGCCGCCGCGTCGGTGCTGTGCGGTCTGGCGCCGAACGCCGCCGTCCTGATCGCCGCCCGCGCCCTCCAGGGCATCGGCGGGGCGCTCCTGACGCCCGGTTCGCTGGCCCTGATCCAGGCCAGCTTCCACCCCGACGACCGGGCCCGCGCGGTCGGGCTGTGGTCGGGGCTGGGCGGGGTCGGGGCCGCCATCGGGCCGTTCGTCGGCGGATGGCTGGTCGACGGGCCGGGCTGGCGGTGGGTGTTCCTGCTCAATGTGCCGCTCGCCGCGGTCTGTGTGCCGGTGGCGCTGCGCCACGTACCGGAATCGCGTGACCCGCATGCCCACGGGCGCTTCGACGTGCTGGGCGCCGTGCTCGCGGCGCTCGCCCTCGCCCTGGTGACGTACGCGCTGATCGAGGCGCCGGGGCAGGGGGCGTCCGGGGCGGTGATCGGGGCGGCCGTCGCGGGGGTGCTGCTCGGGGCGCTCTTCGTACGGGTGGAGCGCACCCGGGCGGAACCGATGCTGCCGCCCTCGGTCTTCGCGTCCCGGCAGTTCACCGCCGTCAATGTGATCACCCTCTGCGTGTACGCGGCGCTCGGCGGTTACTTCTTCCTCTCCGCGATCCAGCTCCAGGTGGTGGCCGGGTACTCGGCGCTCGGCGCGGGCACGGCGCTGCTGCCGTCGACCGTCCTGATGCTGCTCTTCTCGGCCGCCTCGGGCGAGCTGGGCCAGCGCATCGGGCCCCGTATCCCGCTCACGGTCGGGCCACTGGTCGCCGCCGCGGGAATGCTGCTGATGCTGCGGGTCGGGCCCGGGTCGAACACCGTGTCCGGCTACCTCACCGACGTGCTGCCCGCGGTCGCCGTCCTCGGCGTCGGACTGGTCACCCTGGTCGCACCGCTCACCGCGACCGTCCTGGCCTCGGTGGACACCGCACGGGCCGGCCTCGCCAGCGGGATCAACAACGCGGCCGCCCGCGCCGCCGGGCTGATCGCGGTGGCCGCGCTGCCGCTGCTCGCCGGAATGGGACCGGAGGCCTACCGGAACGCCGACGAGTTCGCCGCGACCTTCCGCCGGGCCATGCCGATGTGTGCCGGGCTCCTCGTGCTGGGGGCGGCGATCGCCTGGGCGACCGTACGCAGACCCCTGGCCACGGCGGACGAGAAGGAGCAGGCGCGGCCCGAGTGCACCGTGCACTGCGGGATCGCCGCACCGCCCCTGGAACCGGCGCACGAGCAGGAGCAGAACCCGGCGCACGAGCAGGAGCAGAATCCGGGCGCACGCTGACCGCGCACGCCGACGCCCGGGTACCCCCGGCGGGCGGGCGCCAGGCACACTTGAACCCATGTCGATCCACGAGAACCTGCTCGGGGGCCCGCCCCCGACCCACCTGCCCGACGACCCGGAGCCGCGCGAACTGCTGGCGAACGGCGTGGCCCCGGCCGACGTCGCCGCGAAGTACCCGACCTCGTCCCTGGCCTGGGCGCAGCTCGCCGACGAGGCGTACGACGCCGGCCGCGTCGTCGAGTCGTACGCCTACGCCCGCACCGGCTACCACCGCGGCCTCGACGCGCTGCGCAGGGCCGGCTGGAAGGGCCACGGCCCCGTGCCGTTCGAGCACGAGCCGAACCGCGGCTTCCTGCGCGCCCTGCACGCCCTGGCGCGGGCCGCGCGGGCGATCGGCGAGCAGGAGGAGTACGAGCGCTGCTCGACGTTCCTGCGCGACTCCTCGCCCACCGCCGCCGAAACGCTGGGTTAGGGTCTTTCGTTTGGATCAGGCCCCGCGAGCCCGGCATGATCCAAACGAGAGGCCCTAGGGTCGCCGGGCCCTCCAAGGGCTCCGAGAAGGTGTTCCGGGCCCCGCGGACGTATCGTCGTCCGCGGGGCCTGCACGTTCTCCCGGCATCCGCTTAGGATGCCGACAGGGGACCGGAGCTCCATCACCTCACGGAAGGGGCGGACCGCTACCCGGAAGCTTGTGTCGAGGAGACAGCAATGTCGACGATCCACCCCGACCCCGAAGCCACCGGTGCGCAGACCCCGCACCTCGACTTCGCGGGTACGACTCCGTACGAGGACTATGTCCAGGCGGATGTCCTGACCCATCTCCAGCACCCTCGCTCCGACGATCCGGGCGAGATGGTCTTCCTGGTCACCACCCAGGTCATGGAGCTGTGGTTCACCGTCATCGTCCATGAGTGGGAGACCGCCGCGCACGCCCTGCGCCAGGACCGGCTGAATGTCGCCCGCGACGCGCTGAAGCGGTCGGTGCGGGAGCTGGAGGCGCTCAACGCCTCCTGGACGCCGCTGGCCCAGCTCACCCCCGCCCAGTTCAACTCCTACCGCTCCGCGCTCGGCGAGGGTTCCGGTTTCCAGTCGGCGATGTACCGGCGGATGGAGTTCCTGCTCGGCGACAAGTCCGCGTCCATGCTGGTGCCGCACCGGGGCGCGCCCCGGGTCCACGCCGAGCTGGAGAAGGCGCTCGCCGAGCCGGGGCTGTACGACGAGACGCTGGCACTGCTCGCCCGGCGCGGGTTCGCCATACCGAAGGCCGTGCTCGGCCGGGACCTGACGCGGAAGTACGAACCGTCGCCCGAGGTCGAGGCGGTCTGGGCGGAGATCTACGCGGACCCCGAGCGCCACGACGAGCTGGTCCGGCTCGGCGAGGCGCTCACCGACGTCGGCGAGCTGGTGTGGCGCTGGCGCAACGACCATCTCGTCGCCACCCGGCGCGCCATGGGCTCGAAGACCGGTACCGGCGGCTCCGCCGGGGTCGCCTGGCTGGAGAAGCGGGCCACGAAGAACGTCTTCCCCGAGCTGTGGACGGCGCGCAGCCATGTCTGAGACCTTCGCTGCCGTGCCCGAGAACTCCGTTGCCACCTCCGAGTCCCTTGCCGCGCGGGCCGCGGCACTCGACGCCGCCGACCCGCTCGCGGACCGGCGCAAGCTCTTCGCCCTCGACGACACCGTCTACCTCGACGGCAACTCGCTCGGCGCGCTGCCGGCTCACGTGCCCGCCCGGGTGCAGGAGGTCCTCACCCGCGAGTGGGGCGAGCTGCGCATCCGGTCCTGGGACGAGAGCGGCTGGTGGACCGCGCCGGAACGGATCGGTGACCGGATCGCCCCGCTCGTCGGCGCCGCCGCCGGGCAGATCGTGGTGGGCGACTCCACCAGCGTGAACGTCTTCAAGGCCGTCGTCGCCGCGACCCGGCTGGCGCCGGAGGGCCGCGACGAGATCCTCGTCGACGCGACGACCTTTCCCACGGACGGGTACATCGCCCGGTCCGCCGCCCGGATGACCGGCCACCGGATCGTCCCGGTCGCCCCCGCCGAGGTGCCGGACGCGCTGGGCCCCCGTACCGCGGCCGTGCTGCTCAACCATGTCGACTACCGCACCGGCAGGCTCCACGACCTGCCCGGACTCACCGCCGCCGTGCACGGGGCGGGCGCCATCGCCGTCTGGGACCTGTGCCACAGCGCGGGCGCCCTGCCCGTCGGCCTCGACGAACACGGCGTGGACCTGGCGGTCGGCTGCACGTACAAGTACCTGAACGGCGGCCCCGGTTCGCCCGCGTACATCTATATCGCCGAGCGCCACCAAGCGGCCTTCGACTCGCCCCTGCCGGGGTGGACCTCGCACGCCGACCCGTTCGGCGTGACCCCTGAGTACACCCCGGCCGACGGCGCGGTACGGGGCCGGGTCGGCACCCCCGACATCGTCTCCATGCTTACGCTCGAAGCAGCGCTGGACGTGTGGGACGGGGTGTCCATCGACGAGGTACGGGCCAAGTCCCTGGCGCTGACGGACTTCTTCCAGGAGTGCGTCGCCCGGTACGCGCCCGAGGGCCGGGTCCCCTCCATCACCCCCGCACGCGCGGAGCGCGGCAGCCAGGTCGCGCTGCGCTGCGAGGACGCGGAACAGGTGATGGGTGGACTCATCGCCCGGGGCGTCGTCGGTGACCTGCGCCGGCCGGACGTGCTGCGGTTCGGATTCACGCCGCTGTACGTCGGGTTCGCGGACGTGGAGCGGGCGGCGCGGGTGCTGGGCGAGGTGCTGGCCCAGCAGTAGCAGGGGAAGCCCACGGGCATCCCCGGGGCCGTGATCCTCCGCGGGGACGGGAACCTTCCGTACTGGTACCGTCCCCGCAGGTCAGGCCAGTTGGGCACAGCTACAGGACGGTTGGAGCAGCATGTCGGATTCTGCCGCGCGTGATCGGGACGCAGCCGAGACCGAGTCGGCCCTCTCGCATCCACCGGTCGCCCCCGATGCGTCCGCCGCCTACGGCAGCCACCCCGACCAGCTGATCGACTTCTACGCCCCGCGCGACGGGCGGACCGGGGCGCCGGTCGTGGTCGTGCTGCACGGCGGGGCATGGCGGGCGCCGTACGACCGGCAGCATGTGTCGCCGTTCGCGGACTTCCTGGCCCGGCGCGGGTTCGCCGTAGCCAGCGTCGAGTACCGGCGCGGCGGCGAGATCCCGCAGCAGCGGGGCTCCGGACCGGTCGCGGGCCGCTGGCCGGAGACCTTCGACGACGTCGCCGCGGCGATGGACGCGCTGCCGGCGCTGCTGGCCAGGGAGCTCCCGGAGGCCGACGCCCGGCGGATAGTCGTCACCGGGCACTCGGCCGGCGGGCAGCTGGCGCTGTGGGCCGCCGCCCGGCACGTACTGCCCGAGGGGTCGCCGTGGCGGCTGCCCGCGCCGCCGCAGCTGCGGGGCGTCGTCGCCCTCGCTCCCATCGCCGACTTCGCCACCGCCGTCGAGCTGGACGTGTGCTCGGGGGCGGTCGGCCAACTCCTCGGCGGCGAGGAGGACTTCGCGGAGCGTGCCGCGCACGCCGACCCGGCCGTGCTGCTGCCCACCGGCATCGCCACCACCGTGGTGCAGGGCACCACCGACATCGATGTGCCGCAGGCGGTCGCGGAGGCATTCGTCGACGCGGCGGCGAAGGCGGGCGAGACGGTGGGGCTGACCCTGCTGCCCGAGGTGGGTCACTACCCGCTGATCGACCCGGCGGCGGACGCGTGCGCGGTGGTGGCGGAGGAGCTCGCACAGCTCGCCTGGTGAGGGGCGTTTCCGGTCGCCTGGTGAGAGCCGGGCAGGCCGCTCGGCGGAGTCCGTAGTACTTGCGATGGACGGCCCGGAATCCGTATCACTGCTGACGACCGGGCCGGGCCCGCCCGCCTAACGTGGAAGCGTGACCGAGACCAAGAGCAGAAGCCCGGAGTTCCAGCTGGCGGCGGGGGCGATAGGCGGCCTCCGGCAGGCCCTCTTCAACGACGCGTTCGCCTACCGCCCGATGCCGCGGCTGGGGACCGACGGGCCGGTGATCCGCCGGCTGCCGAAGCGGATGCAGGAGCGCGCCACCTGGGCGCTGCACGCGGTCGTGTTGCTGGCCGCGCTCATCGCCTTTCTGCTGGGGGTGGCCCAGGCGGAGTATCCGCTCGCCGAGGTGCTCGCCGTGTTCCCGGCCATCGGTGTGGCGATGACGCTGGTCAGGCCGGTCGGGGCGTTCTGGATGTCGTTGCTGCTGACGCCGGTGACCGCGGTGTTCGGCAACGGCGGGTGGCCGTGGGGGCCGGTCACGTTCTTCACGCACCTGGTCGTGCTGATCGTCGTCGCGGCCAGGACCGGGCGGCGCACCGCGGCCTGGATGTGGGGCCTGACCGTGCTGCTCGGCGTGGTCATGGAGAACCTCGTCTGGCGGCCCGGGACCACCACCTTCGGGATGGCTCTGACCTCGGCGTTCGCCCTGCTGGTGGTCTCCACGGTGCAGATCCGCCGTGACGCGGAGCGCGAGGTGACGGTGCAGCGGACCGTGACCGCCGTCGAGCGCGACCGGCGCACCCTGCTGGAGGAGCGCACCACCATCGCCCGTGAGCTGCACGACGTGGTCGCGCACCACATGTCGGTCGTCGCGATCCAGGCCGAGGCCGCCCCGTACCGGGTGGAGAATCCGCCGCCCGAGCTGGAGCAGGCATTCGTCACGATCCGGGAGAACGCCGTCGCCGCCCTCACCGAACTGCGCCGGGTCCTCGGTGTCGTACGCGCCGAGGACTACCATGCGCCGGACGCCCCGCAGCCCACGCTCGCCCAGCTCGACGGGCTCCTCGCCAACGTGAGCGAGGCGGGCCTGACGGCGGAGAAGACCGTCACCGGTGCGGTGCGCGAACTGCCGCAGGGGGTCGAGCTGTCGGCGTACCGGATCATCCAGGAGGCCCTCAGCAACACGCTGCGGCACGCGCCGGGCGCCACCGCCAGGGTGGAGATCGGCTATGTGCTGGGCGGGCTCGGTGTACGTGTCGTCAACGGGCCGCCCACCGGTCCGGTGAAGCCCTCGCCGGGCGCGGGCCACGGGATCACCGGGATGCGGGAGCGGGTCGCGATGCTGAACGGCGACATGACGGCCGACGCGACCACCGACGGCGGGTACGAGATCACGGTGTTCATCCCCGTACAGGCCGGTTCCGATTCCCTGGAACAGGCGGACCGGGCATGAGCGGCATGAGCACTCCCACCGCCCCGTCCCCGTCCATCCGGGTGCTGATCGTGGACGACCAGATGATGGTCCGTGAGGGCTTTTCGGTACTTCTCAACGCCATGCCGGGGATCGAGGTCGTCGGCGAGGCGGTCGACGGCCGGCAGGCCATCGCACAGGTCGCGGCCCTGCGCCCCGACGTGGTCCTGATGGACATCCGGATGCCGGAACTCAACGGCATCGAGGCCACCCGCGAGATCGTCGCCGCCGACGCGGACGCCAAGGTCCTGGTGCTGACCACCTTCGACCTCGACGAGTACGTGTACCAGGCGCTGCGCGCCGGGGCTTCCGGCTTCCTCCTCAAGGACGCCTCCGCACGCCAGCTCGCGGACGGGGTACGGGTGGTGGCCGCGGGCGAGGCGCTGCTCGCGCCGACCGTCACCAAGCGGCTGATCAACGAGTTCTCGAAGCTCGCGGAGGCCCCGCGCTCACCCGCGCTGGCACGGGTCGGCGACCTCACCGAGCGCGAGACGGAGGTGCTCGTCCTCATCGCGCAGGGCCGGTCCAACGCCGAGATCGCCTCGCATCTGGTGGTGGCCGAGTCCACCATCAAGACCCATGTGAGTCGGATCCTGGTGAAGCTGGGGCTGCGCGACCGCACTCAGGCGGCCGTCTTCGCGTACGAGGCCCGCCTGGTCACACCTTCCTGAGAGGGGGTGGTGGATGGGAGGCGGATGGGGGCGGTCGGCGGCCGGGGGACGGCCGGGTCGGTCCGTGGCCGGGGGATGGCTGGGGTCGGTCCGTGGCCGGGGGTGGTCTGTGGCCCGGAGGTGCGGTTAGCGTCCGGCTATGCACCAGTCCCCCCGTTCCGCGGCCGATGCCCCCTTCGACCCCTGGTCCCCGGCCTTCGTCGCCGACCCGTACCCCGCCTACGCCGCACTGCGCGCCACCGGCCGGGTGCACCGCTTCGAGCCGACCGACCAGTGGCTCGTCCCGCACCACGCGGATGTGTCCGCGCTGCTGCGCGACCGCCGCCTGGGCCGCACGTACCTGCACCGCTTCACCCACGAGGAGTTCGGCCGCACGCCGCCGCCCGCCGAGCACGAGCCCTTCCACACCCTCAACGGACAGGGGCTCCTCGACCTGGAGGCCCCCGACCACACCCGGATCCGGCGCCTGGTCTCCAAGGCGTTCACTCCGCGTACGGTCGAGCAACTCGTCCCGACCGTGCGGCGGCTGGCCGCCGAGCTGGTCGACTCGTTCGTCGAGGCGGGCGGCGGCGATCTGCTCACGGCGGTCGCCGAGCCGCTGCCGGTGGCCGTCATCGCCGAGATGCTCGGCATCCCGGAGTCCGACCGGGGCCCGCTGCGGCCCTGGTCCGCGGCGATCTGCGGAATGTTCGAGCTGAACCCGTCCGAGGAGACCGCGCACGCCGCCGTCCGCGCCTCGCTCGACTTCTCCGCGTATCTGCGCGAGCTGATCGAGGAGCGGCGCAAGAACCCCGGTACGGATCTGATCTCCGCGCTCATCGCCGCCCACGACGAGGGGGAGCGGCTGAGCGAACAGGAGATGATCTCCACCTGTGTGCTGCTGCTGAACGCGGGCCACGAGGCGACCGTCAACACCACTGTGAACGGCTGGTGGACGCTGCTGCGCCACCCCGAGCAGCTGGCCGCACTGCGCGCCGACCACGGCCTGCTGCCGACGGCCATCGAGGAGCTGATGCGGTACGACACCCCGTTGCAGATGTTCGAGCGCTGGGTCCTGGACGACATCGAGATCGACGGCACGGTCATTCCGCGTGGCTCGGAGGTGGCCCTGCTCTTCGGCTCGGCCAACCGCGACCCGGCCCGCTTCACCGACCCGGACACCCTGGACCTGGCCCGGCAGGACAACCCGCACATCACCTTCGGTGCGGGCATCCACTTCTGCCTGGGCGCCCCGCTGGCCCGGGTCGAACTGGCCGCGTCCTTCGGTGAACTGCTGCGCCGCGCCCCGGGGATGCGGCTGGCGGCCGAGCCGGAGTGGAACCCGGGCTATGTGATCAGGGGCCTGAAGGAACTCCGCGTGGAGCTGTGACGGCAGCGGGGGCGAGAGTGCGGGGCCAGGGCGCGGGCGGGGACAGGGGCGAGGGTGCGGGCCGCGGACCGGGCGTCCGGCCGCCCCCCGCGCTCAGCACCCCGGTCCGCAGGCCAGGGGCGGGCCCTCCAGTACGTCGAAGGCCACCCCGAAACCGGTGAGGGCGGCGAGCGCCACCGCCGCCCCGAGCGCCCGCCGCCACTTCCGCCCCGCGAGGGCGACGAGGACGAGCCCGGCCGCGATGCCGCCGAGCGTCATGACCGGCAGCCCGAGCCAGAGCACGTTCCACTCCGACTCGCCCTCGAAGCCGCCGAAGACGCCATGCCTGCCGTACGGCGCCCAGGCGAGCACCCCGGCCGCCGCGCCCGCGGCGACGACCAGGCATCCGACGGCCCCACGGACGGCTTCGCTTCGGTTCTCCATGAACGCAGTGACGCCTGGGAAACCCGGCGGGGTTGCACCCGCCGGGTTTCCCAGGCCCTGCCCAGGGCTCCGCTGCCCCGCGAGTCACCACCCCGTCGCGGCCCGTAACGCCCCGTCATGTCCCATCACGTGAGGACATCGCGCCTGCGCAACGCCCCCACCCCGGCCCCGACCAGTGCCACCGCGACGGCGGTGAGCGCGAGCACCGGGCCCCACTCCATTCCCGTGCCGCCCGGCAGCTTCGGCAGATGCGTGAACGGCGACACGTCCATCACCGCCTGCGGCATGTCGACGGCGGGCCCGAGCCACCCCAGCGCCAGACAGATCCCGGCGACGCCCCAGGACGCCACCGCCGCCTTCGGGAAAGCCCCGTACAGCAGGACCGTCACCCCGCCCAGCAGCCAGATCGCCGGGAGCTGCACCAGCGACGCACCCAGTACGGCCGGGAGTTCGTGGCCGTAGCCGACGGCGAGGCCGAGGCCGCCGGCCGTCATGAGCAGGGCCGCGCCGCCGAACGCGATGACCAGATGACCGGCCGCCCACCCGGTCCGGCCCACTCCGCCCGCCAGCACCGGCTCGGCGCGTCCGGCGGTCTCCTCGCCGTGCAGCCGCAGCACCGACGCGACGATGTACAGCGCCGCGACCATCCCGAGCACGGAGACCATCGCGGCGAGGAACGCGTCGGTCAGCCCGGCCTGTCCGCCCATCCGCTCGAAGATCTCCCTGGTCTTCGCGTTGTCGCCGACGAGATCGGCCGCCCCGCCGGTCAGCCCGCCGAAGGCGACACCGACCACGGCGAAGGAGAGCGTCCACCCGGTCAGCGCACCGCGCTGGAGCCGCAGCGCGAGACCGAACGCCGTGGAGATCCGTCCCTGCGCGGGCCCCGGTCTCGTCGCCAGGAAGCTCATCCCGACATCGCGCCGCCCGGCCAGCCCGTAGGCGAGGGCGGCCTGGACCACCACGGCCGCCGTGAGGACGAGCAGCACCCACCAGCGCTCGTCCGCGTACGCCCGGACGTTCTCCGCCCAGCCGATGGGGGAGAGCCAGGTCAGCACGGACGAGCCGTCGTCCGAAGCCGAGTCGCCCGCCGCCTTCAGGACGAACGCGGCACCGATCACCGCCGCCGTGAGCCCCTTGGCGAGCCGGGCGCTCTCGGTGAACTGGGCGGCGATCGCCGCCGTGCAGGCGAACAGCACACCGGTCCCGGCGACCGCCAGGGCCAGGGCCACCGCCCCCGTGCCGCCCGCGCCCGACCCCGCCAGGCCCGCGCCCATCACCAGTGCCAGTGCCGCGTTGGCGATCACGGCGGCGAGCAGGGCGGCGGTCAGCGGGGCGCGGCGCCCCACCATCGCGGAGGAGAGCATCTCCTGACGGCCGGTCTCCTCTTCCTCCCGGGTGTGCCGTACGACGACTATCAAGCTCATCACGGCCGCCAGCACCGCCCCGAAGGCGGCCATCCGCCAGCTCACGAGCCCGCCGACCGAGTCGTCGAAGACCGGGCCGTACATGGCGCGGAGGGAGCTGTTGCCGTTCATCGACGCGGCGAGTTCGGCGCGCTGCGCGGCGGTGTCGTAGATCGAGGCGATGGAACCGCCGACGGAGGAGAAGGAGCCGCCGAGGGCGAGCACCCAGATCGGCAGCATGATCCGGTCGCGCCGCAGCGCGAGCCGCAGCAGCGTCCACGTGCCGGCGAGCTGCCCGGTCGCGGCCCGGGTCCGGCGCCGGGCGCCGGCCGGGGTGGTCATGGTCACGGCAGTCATCGCGCCACCACCCCCGCGCCCTCGTCGTTTCCGGGTGCGTCTGCCGTGTCTGTCGCGTAGTGGCGCAGGAACAACTCCTCCAGCGTGGGCGGAGTGCTGGTCAGCGTCCGTACGCCCGACGCGGTGAGCGACTTGAGGACGGCGTCCAGCTTGTCCGTGTCGACCTGGAGCGTGACCCGCAGGCCCTGGACTTCGAGGTCGTGGACACCGGGCAGCCGGGCGAGTCCGTTGGGCGGGCCGGCCAGCTCGGCGCTGATGTTCGTACGCGTCAGGTGGCGCATGTCCGCCAGCGAGCCCGTCTCCACCGTCCGTCCCTGGCGGATGATGCTGACCCGGTCGCAGAGCGTCTCGACCTCGCTGAGGATGTGGCTGGAGAGCAGGACCGTCCGCCCGCGCGCACGCTCCTCGGCCACGCAGCCCTGGAAGACCTCCTCCATCAGCGGGTCGAGCCCGCTGGTGGGTTCGTCCAGGATCAGCAGATCCACATCGGAGGCGAAAGCGGCGACGAGGGCGACCTTCTGGCGGTTGCCCTTGGAGTACGTACGCCCCTTCTTGGTCGGGTCGAGCTCGAACCGGTCGACGAGGTCGGCGCGCCGGGCCCGGTCGAGGCCGCCGCGCAGGCGCCCGTACAGATCGATCACCTCGCCGCCTGAGAGGTTGCGCCACAGCGTGACGTCACCCGGGACGTACGCCACCTTCCGGTGGAGCTCCACCGCGTCGCGCCACGGGTCGCGGCCGAGCAGTTGGGCGGCGCCGGAGTCGGCCCGCAGCAGGCCCAGCAGCACCCGGATGGTGGTGGACTTCCCGGAGCCGTTGGGCCCGAGGAAGCCGTGGACCTCGCCGGTCTCGACGGTGAGGTCGAGCTCGTCCAGCGCGTGTGTCCGGCCGAAGGACTTGTGCAGTCCGGCCACCGTGATCGCCTTCGTCATGTTTCTGAACGTACGCTACTTTCACAATTTTGTGAAGTTAAGGAAGCGTATAAAGTTGGCGTTGCGGCGGGGGCCGGGAAAACAGGGGAGACGATCGGGTGATGACCAGCGAGACCCAGACCCAGACCGGGGCCGGGAACGGGACCGAGAGCGGTGGAACCGGGCAGAGCGCGGGCTCCGGGCGTGACGCGGAGGCCGTGTCGCGGTTCGTGGAGCGGTTCGCGTCGGAGATGACCGAGGCGGGGATGCAGCGGATGGCGTCCCGGGTCTTCGCCGCGCTCCTCGCGGACGACGACGGCTCCATGACCTCCGCCGAGCTCGCCCTGGCGCTGCAGATCAGCCCGGCGGCCGTCTCCGGCGCGGTCAGCTACCTCACGCAGGTCAGCATGGTCAGCCGCGAACGCGACCCGGGCTCGCGCCGCGACCGCTACCGCCTGCTCGACGAGGTCTGGTTCGCCACCTTCGCCAGCCGCGACCGGGTGCTGACCCGCTGGGAGAACACCCTCAAGGAAGGCGTCCGCATCCTGGGCGAGGACACCCCGGCCGGCGCCCGGCTCGCCGAGACGGTGGCGTTCTTCGAGTTCCTGCAGGCGGAGCTGGTCGGGATGATGGACCGCTGGCACGAGCACCGCAAGACGCTCGACCTCCCGACCCGCGACGGGCACGCGACCGCCTGACGGACACGCGACCGCCTTGATGGGCGTGCGGCACCCGGCGGGCGCGCGGGGCCCGGCGGGCGTGCGCACCCGGCGGGCGCGCGGGGTCGTTCTCGGGCCCGTCACATCGGGCCGGGGAGCAGCTCCGCCACGGCTTCGAGGGCTTCGGGGTCGGACCGGTCGATGGCCTGGTACGGGTCCTGCGGCCAGTACGCCCGCCCCCCGATCCAGGCGACGGCCACCGGCTCCTCGTCGAGCCACCCACGCAGCTCGACCGTCCCGGTGGCCGCGGGCAGCCCCGCCCAGGGGCACTTGTCAGGCCCCGGCGGCATGATCCGCAGCAGCCCCTCCGGCAAGGCGTCGCCGCCATCGGCGACCACCCCCGGATCCGGCTCCTCGCCCGCCGCCCCGGCCGGGAAGAGCATGAGCAGGGGCCCGGCATTCGCGTCGTTCACGTCGAACAGCAGGACATAACGCCGCGTCCGGGATTCCGGGGCGGTGGCGGCACGGGCCGTCCGGCCCGCCAGCGGGATGCCCGAGCGGAACATCCGCCAGGCGGACCAGCCCCCCGCGATCCCGGTGAGCACCGCGGCCGCCCTCGGTCCCCCCGGGACCGTGTCGGTACCCAGGAACCAGCACAGCGCGGCGATGGCGACCGTGTACCCGAGCAGCCCCGAGGTCCGCGTGATTCCGGCGACCCGCCGGAGCATGGGCACCCGCCACCAGGTCACCGTCTGCCCGGCCCGTACGTCGCCCGTCGCCCGCGGTTTCGCCGTGTCCGGGCCCCGCAGCCCGGCCTGCCGCTCCGCCGTGGCGGCCAGCGAGGCGTAGTCGACACGGGAGCCCCCGGAAGACCTCGTGGCTGCCCCGTCGCCCGCCTCTCGGTCCGTCCCGTCGCCGGAGTCCGCCACGGCCGCCACGGCCGGTGCGTACAGCGCCGCATCCCGCTTCTCGCGCCGCCTCCGGGCCGAAACGACCAGCCTGGTCACGCCACCGACGCCCCCGACCGCGGCGAGTGCAAGGCCGCCGAGCCCGGCGGTGTCCGTCGCGGTGACGGCCGAGGTGCCGCGCAGCTCGCTGTCGTAGAGATCGCCCTTGAACGGCCCGTACGAGACGACGAAGCCGGTCTCCCAGCCTTCGACCGGGCCCCTGGGCCCCTCGCAGTGGAACGGCCCCGTGCGTGTCCGCCCGTCGAACGGATCGGTCCACCGCACGAGGCAGCGGCCGTCGGCGCTGTCACCGGTCACCGTCAGGTCGACCAGGGGGTCGTTCTCGGACGCCACCGACCAGCTGGTCGCGAGCGCCATCAGGAGGCAGCCGACGACGACCACCCAGCGGAACGTCCCGCGCCACCAGGGCCGCCGCCTCCGGGCCGCCGTCGACCGAGCCGTCACCGCCGACGCCGCCACCGCCGACGCCGCCACCGCCGACGCCGCCACCGCCGGGGCCGCCGTCGCTCGGGCAGGCCCGGCCGTGCCGTCCGGCGCGCCCTGCGGCTGCCGCGGAGCCAGGCGGCCGTGGAGGCCGGCGGCCTGCGGCCCGGCCGCGAGCGTACGGGCCCGACGGCCCCGTACCGGCCTGGCCCAGATCAGTTCCGTGCCGCCGGGTGGTGCCAGCACACCTCCCGTACGGGCGTCGCCGCACCACCACAGCACCCCGGTCGGGCCGTTCAGCAGCGGGAAACGCCACTGCGCGGCGTGCGGCGTCAGCGGCAGCAGCTCGCCCGCCGCAGGGCCGCCCAGCACCACCGCCGCCCCGCTCGTCCCGCGCTGGAGGGCGACCGAGGAATGGGCCGTCCACGGCCGTGTCCCCAGCACCCGGAGCATCCGCCGCGCCCGGTGCCTCACCGTGGCCCCGCCTATCAGCAGCGCCCCGCCGAGTCCACCGAGCATCGGAATCACGGACCACCCGGTGACGAACACCGCGCCGACCACCGCCGAGCACAGCCCCGCGGCGCCGCCACCGAACCAGCGCCAGGCCGATGCCCGGTACCACTCCAGCGCGGCCGCCGTCCCCGGCAGATCCAGCGCGACCGGAGCCGGCCGAACGGCCGCGCCACCGTCCGGGCCCGGTCTGTCAGCCTTCCCTGAAGCGTCCGACTTCCCTGAACCGTCCGATTTCCCTGAACCGTCCGATTTCCCCGAAGCGACAGCCTCTCCCGAACCGTCCGAGTTCCCCGAAACGTCCGACATCCGTCTCCCCCATTCCTCGGCCGGAGGCTAGCCCTCCGCCACCGGCAGCATCAGTCCCCAGGCCCCCGCCCGCACCGTCCACGTCCGCGTCCGGACCGGGCCGCCGACCTGTATGTCCGCCCGGTAGCGGAAGTCCGCGCCCGAGACCGTGACGGCCTTCGCCTCCGCCGTCACCGGATCGGCCGCAGGCGGGCGGATCACCACCTCCGCGAGGCCCCCGTCGCCGCCCTGCGAGGTCACCGTCACCGATTCGACCGGGCGGTCCAGGTCGTTCAGCAGGACGCCGTCGGCCTCGACCCGCAGGCGGTGCGTGGGCGGCGGGGCGGCGAGTGTCTGCGGGGCGGGGCGCACCAGGGTGCGGACCAGGTTGCGGCAGGTGTCCCACACCGCCGTGACCCCCGTGTGCGCGGCCGACGCACCCGGCAGCGCGCTCTGTGCCGGGATGTGCAGCGCGCCCAGGACCACGCCGTCGCTGTCGTCCACCAGCAGGTCCAGCTTGCGCGCGGCGCCGTCCAGCGCGGTGCGCGCCGCCGCCACCGCGCCCAGGGGCACGCCGAGCGAACGGGCCAGTTCCAGCGCGGCCGCGCTGCCGACCGGGATCAGTGAGAGCACGCTCCCGTCCGGCTCCCGCTCCCGGTGCAGCTGGGCCACCGCCCGCCGCAGCGCGCGGTCGTCGCCGACCACCACCGGCCGCCTCCCGCCCCGGCGGGACAGGGCCCTGGCGAATTCCTCGGGCCCGTCGGGCAGGCAGATCTTGGCGTGCGAACCGGCGCTCAGCACGTCCTTCGCGATACGCACGGACTCGCCGTCGGTCCGGCGGGCGACCGGGTCGATGACCACCAGCAGCTGGTGCGCACCGTCGCCGGGGGGCTGGGCAGCCGACACCTCGGTCCTTCCTCGGGTAGCATCTTGGTGCAAGAGCCCCTTGCGCTATTGCGCCAGGGGCTTCGTCTATTCCGGGGCACCCGGTTCGACGGTTCAGGCCTTGTCGTACATCGTCGTACGGCATGTACGACGTTTACGTACGCCCCCTGACCTTGGACATGCCCCGCCCGGAAGGGGTGTACGCCTGTGCCCGCACTTGTGCTGCTCGGTGCTCAGTGGGGTGACGAGGGCAAGGGAAAGGCCACCGACCTCCTCGGTGGATCCGTGGACTATGTGGTGCGCTACCAAGGCGGCAACAACGCCGGCCATACGGTGGTCGTAGGTGACCAGAAGTACGCACTGCATCTCCTCCCCTCCGGAATCCTTTCGCCGGGTTGTACCCCGGTCATCGGAAACGGTGTCGTCGTCGACCCGGCCGTCCTGCTCTCCGAGCTGAGTGGGCTGAACGACCGCGGCGTGGACACGTCCAAGCTGCTGATCAGCGGCAATGCCCATTTGATCACCCCGTACAACGTCACGATCGACAAGGTGACGGAACGGTTCCTCGGGAAGCGCAAGATCGGCACCACCGGTCGCGGTATCGGCCCGACGTACGCCGACAAGATCAACCGGGTGGGCATCCGCGTCCAGGACCTCTACGACGAGTCGATCCTGGAGCAGAAGGTCGACGCGGCCCTGGAGCAGAAGAACCAGCTCCTGGCCAAGGTCTTCAACCGCCGCGCCATCGAGTCCGGCAAGATCGTCGAGGAGATGCTCCAGTACGCGGAGCAGATCAAGCCCTACGTCGCCGACACGACGCTGATCCTGAACGACGCCATCGACGCGGGCAAGGTCGTCCTCTTCGAGGGCGGTCAGGGCACGCTGCTCGACGTCGACCACGGCACGTACCCCTTCGTCACCTCGTCGAACCCGACCGCGGGCGGCGCCTGCACCGGTGCCGGCGTGGGCCCGACGAAGATCAGCCGGGTCATCGGCATCCTCAAGGCGTACACCACCCGCGTCGGCGCCGGCCCGTTCCCGACGGAGCTGCTCGACGAGGACGGCGAGGCGCTGCGCCGGATCGGTGGCGAGCGCGGTGTCACCACCGGCCGCGACCGCCGCTGCGGCTGGTTCGACGCGGTCATCGCGCGGTACGCGACCCGGGTCAACGGTCTCACCGACTTCTTCCTCACCAAGCTGGACGTGCTGACCGGCTGGGAGCAGATCCCGGTGTGCGTGGCGTACGAGATCGACGGCAAGCGCGTCGAGGAACTCCCGTACAGCCAGACCGACTTCCACCACGCGAAGCCGATCTACGAGATGCTGCCGGGCTGGTCCGAGGACATCACCAAGGCCAAGACCTTCGGTGACCTGCCGAAGAACGCGCAGGCGTACGTGAAGGCGCTGGAGGAGATGTCCGGCGCCCCGATCTCCGCGATCGGTGTCGGCCCCGGCCGCACCGAGACCATCGAGATCAACTCCTTCCTCTAGGAGCGGCCGCCGCCAGCGGCGAACACCAAAAGGGCCGGGACGGCGAGTCCCGGCCCTTTTGGTGTTCCGTTCACTCCCCGCCGCAGATCCGCAGCCCCTCCGGCGTCGCGCACGGCAGATGGCCGTGGGCGCGGATCACGTCCTGGCCGTTGCCCCGGGTGAGGTAGCCGAGGAAGCCCGCGGCCAGAGAGCCGGTGGGCGGGCGGCCGTAGGTGTAGGCGTACTCGACCTCCCGGTACGGGTACGTGCTGGAGCCGATCGTCTCGACGGACGGGGTGGCCGAGTCGATGGCGACCTGATGGGCTCCTCGCAGCGGCGTGCCCCGGCGCAGTTCGCTGTAGCCGATCGCGCCGTCGCGCCGGCCGACCATGGCCAGGACCTGTTCGGTGGAGTCCAGTTCGCAGCGGACCACCCGGGCCTCCGTGTCGTCCTTGGTGGTGCAGTCGCGGGAGGACTGGGCCGGTTCGTTGTAGCCGAGCACGCGGCGCTGGAAGACCTCGCGGGTGCCGGAGTTGGCGTCCCGGCTGACCAGGAGCACGGGCAGGTCGGTCCCGCCCAGCTCCTTCCAGTTGCGGATCTCGCCGCGGTAGATCCGCCGGATGTCGGTGAGGCTCAGGTTCTTCAGCCCCACCCGGTCGTTGACGACGAGGCGGAAGAGCGAGACGGCGACCCGGTTCTCGCGCAGCTGCGGGAAGCCGTCCGGCCTGGGGCCGTCGGAGAAGGCGATCACGGCGGGCGGGCCGGACTTCCCGGCCCCGGCGCCCCGGTCGGCGAGGTCCCGTATCCCGGCGTTGCTGCCGTGCACGTCCACGCGGATGAGGGAGCCCTCGCACTCCTTCTCGTACTTCTTCTTCAGATCCAGCAGGGCCGGCCGGAACGCCGTGGACCCGGTCAGGGTCAGGGTGCCGCGGCGGCAGCCCAGCGGGGGCGGGGTGTCGTCGCGCACCAGGATGATCGAGGCCAGCGTGACGACGCAGACGGTCAGCGCGACGGTGATCAGCCGGGCGGCCCGGCCGAACAGCGGGGGCTTGTCGTCCGGCCGCAGCGCCCGGTTCGGGCTGACCTCGCCGTCCCGGATGCCGCCGATGATGCGGACGCGGCTGCCCACGGCCGCCCCGGTCAGCAGCACCAGCAGTTTGAAGTGCTCGCCCCGGTTGAGCGGTACGCGCGGCAGCCGGATCAGCGAGCCGCTCTGGCGCAGCCCGGCCGCCGGGGTGAAGTGCTCCATCAGATGGTCGGCGCCGGGTGAATGCGTGACCGCGACGCCGCGGACCGTCCGGTCGGTGAACTCGGCTGTCAGCCCGTGCAGTTCACGTCCGGTGTAGTCGTTGTCGGCGATGGACTGCGAGCCGTCGTTCTCGATCCGGAGCAGTACGAGCGTGGCATCGGCCATGTCCGGTGTCTCGTTGAAGAGGCCGAGCCGCACATTGGCCCGCCCCCGGCTGACGTCGCCGCCGATCGGGGTGTCCATCTGGACGCGGTAGCCGATCCGCTTGCGGCGGGGCACCCGGCGTTCGTACCAGAGCACTCCGACGGAGGCCAGGACGCCCAGTACGGCGGTTGCCACGGCCACGATGTTCTCGGCGTTGAGCCACTCCATGGTCCTCGCACCCTCCCCAAGGGCTCCGGTGGCCACCGTAAGTACGGGGAACGGGAGTTGGGGGCGACGGGAGGGTCCTGTCGGGCGGTGTTCGCCCGCTGTTCGCCGATTGGTCCAGACCTTGACAGGTTCAGACCGGCGGGGCTTGAGTGGCGGGACATCCAGACGGCCCGCTGAGGTGTTCGGCGTGCCCTGCCGAAGGAGTGAGCGGCGCTGAAACGGATCAAGAGCCTTCTGATCGTGCTGAGTTCGGCCCTCGCGGCGGCAACCCTCGTCCCCGCCGCCTCCGCCTCCGCCGCCACCGGGCCGGCCGCGCGGTGTGCGCCCGGGTGGAGTTCGTCGACCGCCTACGCGGCGGGCGGCGCGGTCTCGCACCACGGCCGGAACTGGACGGCCAAGTGGTGGACGCAGAACGAGAATCCGGGTGCCACGGGAGTCTGGGCCGACCAGGGGGCCTGCACGGGCGGGGTCTCGGACTTCGTCGTCAGCGAGGCGCGGTTCGACGAGATCTTCCCGGACCGCAACCCCTTCTACACGTACCAGGGCCTGATCGACGCCCTGCACGCCTACCCGCGCTTCGCGAACACCGGAACGCCGGCCACGCGCGCCCAGGAGGCCGCGGCCTTCCTCACCCACGCGGACTTCGAGTCGGTCGGGCTCCAGTACGTGAAGGAGATCAACGAGGACAACTACTGGCGCAAGTGCGACTACAGCCGGCCGTACGGCTGCCCGGCGGGGCAGAAGGCGTACTACGGCCGGGGCCCGATCATGTTCAGCTGGAACTTCAACTACAAGGCCGCGGGTGACGCGCTCGGCCTCGATCTGCTGGGCAACCCCTGGCTCGTCGAGCAGGACCCGTCGATCGCCTGGCAGACCGCGCTCTGGTACTGGAACACCCAGAACGGCCCCGGCACGATGACCTCGCACGAGGCGATGGTCGGCGGTGCGGGCTTCGGCGAGACGATCCGGTCGCTCAACGGTGCCCTGGAGTGCGACGGCGGCAACCCCGCCTCGGTCGCGGCCCGGGTCGCCAAGTACGAGCGGATCACGTCCGTCCTCGGCACGGCACCCGGCTCCGGGCTGACCTGCTGACGCCGGGTCATGCGGTGCGCCGTCGGTGCGCCCCCGGATGCACCCCCGAAAGGAGTTCCGTTCTGGTCTAGACCTTGACAGGTTCAGACCAGTGCCGCTTGAGTGGCGGGCAACCCCCATGGCGGCGCACCGTCCAGTCCGGTGCGCCGCGCCGAAGGAGTGATCGCATGATCAGGCGCTTCACGGGTCTGCTGGCCGCGCTGGCCGCGGTCGTCGCAACGGTCGTCTTTCTCCCGGTGGCCAACGCGTCCGGCGCGGCGGCCGAGGCCGACTGCGCGGCCCCCTGGAACTCCTCGTCCGTGTACACCGGTGGCGGGACGGCCTCCTACAACGGACACAACTGGACCGCCAAGTGGTGGACCCAGAACGAGACCCCCGGAAGCTCCGACGTCTGGTCGGACCAGGGGGGTTGCGGCGGTGGCGGCACGGACCCGGGCAACCCGTCCGGCTTCGTCGTCAGCGAGGCGCAGTTCAACCAGATGTTCCCGAACCGGAATTCGTTCTACACGTACGAGGGGCTGACCGCGGCCCTGAGCGCCTACCCGGCCTTCGCGAACACCGGCAGCGACACCGTCAAGCGCCAGGAGGCGGCGGCGTTCCTCGCCAACGTCAGCCACGAGACGGGCGGCCTGGTGTACGTGGTCGAGCAGAACACGTCCAACTACCCCCACTACTGCGACAGCAGCCAGCCCTACGGCTGCCCGGCCGGTCAGGCCGCGTACTACGGCCGCGGCCCGATCCAGCTCAGCTGGAACTTCAACTACAAGGCCGCCGGTGACGCGCTCGGCATCGATCTGCTGGCCAACCCGTACCTGGTCGAGCAGAACGCCTCGGTCGCCTGGCAGACCGGCCTCTGGTACTGGAACACCCAGAACGGCCCCGGCACCATGACCGCCCACAACGCCATGGTGAACGGCGCCGGGTTCGGCGAGACCATCCGGTCCATCAACGGCACCCTGGAGTGCAACGGCGGCAACCCCGCCCAGGTCCAGAGCCGCATCGACCGCTACAAGGCGTTCGTGCAGATCCTCGGCACCACTCCCGGCTCCAACCTGAGCTGCTGACCAGCGGCTCCTGTTCTTCCCCACCCGGCGGGGGCGTGCCCGGCTCCGGCCGGACACGCCCCCGTTCCGGTTCAGCGGGCGGTGCCGGCCTCTGCGAGGTCCAGGGCCCGGAAGGCGAGCCACAGGTCGTAACGGGCGGTGGGCGGCTGGAGCAGTGAGCGGCCGAGGACCGATTCGAGCCGGGTGAGGCGCTTGCGGACGCCCGGCACCGAGATGCCCAGCACCTCGGCGGTACCGGCGAGTTGGGCCTCGCACTCCAGCCAGGTGCGGAGGGTCTCCCGCGGGTCGGCGGAACTCCGCGAGGTGCCCGGTCCGGCGAGCGGACGCAGTTGCTGGGCCGCCCACTCCCGTACGGCCACCACGCCCAGGATGCCGTCCAGGCCGAGCGGCGGCCGGGGCTCGCGTTCGTCCCGGCGGGCCCTGCCGGGCGCGGTGGGGGTGGCGCGGATGCGCAGGGCCAGATCGAGGGCCGCCTGGTCGCCGACCCGGTTCAGGTCCAGGCCGAGCAGTTCGCCGATCAGCCGGAGCCGGGCGGCCAGGGTGTTGCGGTGGATCTTCAGATGCTGGGTCGCGTGCGAGGAGAACGCCAGCCAGGAGGCGAGCGTCGCCGCGAGTTCCTGGCTTCCCGGGTCCTGGCTGCGCCGGGGCAGGTGCGTGAGCAACGGGTGCAGCAGCTCGTCGGCCCACAGCGCCCCGGCCGCCCCGGCGGCCACGGCCGGATCCGGCGCCGAGCCGTAACAGGCGTGCCGGGCGGGCAGCCCGCGGGCCACCGCCAGCGCGTGGAACGCCTGGCGGTAACCGGTCGCCGTGTCCGCCAGCGGCACGTCCTCGCTCACCCCCGCGACGCACTCGGTGACCGCCTCGGCGACCCGGATGCCGAGCCGCTGTTCGGCCGTGCCCGCGTCGGCCGGCACTACGAGGATCAGATGGCGGGCGTAGACCGGGCACCGGACGATCCAGGACCGCCCGCCGGAGAGCTCCGTGCAGATCCGCGCCACCTCGTCCCGGCGGCCGGGCGGGCACTCCACGACGTACACCCGGACGGGATCGGGCAGGTTGGGCTTCAGCGCGCCCGCCACCTGGTGCGCGATGGACAGCTGACCCGTCATGAGCAGATGCAGCACCGCTTCCCGGCTGCGGGACTCCGCGAGGTCGACGCGGCGCCGCTTGCGCTCCACGGCCTCCGCCGCCCAGCACATGGCGAGCGGCATCGCCACGTCGGCGAGCAGTATGGCGAGCCCGTCCGGCAGCGGGCGCGGTGCGACCACGGCCAGAATGGGGGCGGCGGCGTCCGGCCGGCCGTCCAGCGGGAACAGCAGCGCGGTGTGCGCCCCGCGGTCGAAGGAGAAGGAGCGGGCGTCGAGACCGGGCAGGTTCCTCGCGTACTCGCGTGCCAGCGCGGCCGCCTCCACGCCCGTACCGTCCGGGCTCCGGGTCACGCCGTGCAGCACGGTGCCGTCCCCGTCGAGCAGCCCGGCCCAGCCCGCCGCCCGGCCGGACACCCAGCGCAGGAGCTCCCGCGATCCGCCCGACCGGGCCAGCCGGTACATCCGCAGTACGTCATCGGCCCGTTCCCGCGCGCGCACAAGTCCTCCACCCCTGCTCAAAAACCGGAATAAAGGCTACCGGTTTGATTGTGCGGACTGATACCTGCCACGGCCCACACAGTGCTGATTGAAGCTTTCAGGTACGTACCCGAGGACCTAGAGTCCGAACACGGTTGCGGCACCCCTTGGGGGAGGGGTACGGGGGCGACAGCAGCGGCTCACGGGGGTGGCCGCTGTCGCGTCGGCCGCAACCGTTCCTCATCTTCCGTTGTCAGTGGCGGCCCCTAGTGTCGGCTCACGATCACGTCCGCGATCGAAGCCGACCGGGAGAGGCCGCCGCCATGGAATTCCGCATTGAGCGCAGCGCACTGACCGATGCCGTGGCCTGGGCGGCCCGGGTGCTGCCCACGCGCTCGCCCGTTCCCGTGCTGGGCGGCCTGCTGCTGGAGGCGGCCAATGGCCGGCTGAGCATCTCGGGGCTGGACTACGAGGCGTCCGCCCGCATCGAGGTGGAGGCGGAGACCGTACGGGCCGGGAAGGTGCTGGTCATGGGCCGGCGGCTGCTCGATGTCTGCAAGGTGCTGCCCGAGAAGGTGGTGGAGTGCGCGGTCGAGGGTTCGCGGTTCTCGCTGGCGAGTGACGGTGCCCGGTTCGGCCTCTCGGTGCTGCCCTTCGACGACTACCCGGCGCTGCCGTCGCTGCCGGAGGTGCTCGGTGCGGTGGACGCGGAGGAGTTCGCGGCGGCCGTCGCCCATGTGACGGTGGCGGCGGGCCGGGACGACTCGCTGCCGACGCTGACCGGCATCCGGCTGGCGCTGGACGGCGACACGATGACCCTGGCCGCCACGGACCGCTACCGCTTCGCGGTGCGCACCCTCTCCTGGAAGCCTGGCGTGGCTGGTGTCCCGGACGGCGCCTCGGACGGGGTCTCGGCCGATGTCGTGGTCTCCGCCCGCAGGCTCACCGAGATCGCCCGCTCCTTCGG
Organism: Streptomyces sp. NBC_00376; assembly: GCF_036077095.1. Taxonomy (NCBI): domain Bacteria; kingdom Bacillati; phylum Actinomycetota; class Actinomycetes; order Kitasatosporales; family Streptomycetaceae; genus Streptomyces; species Streptomyces sp. NBC_00376. Next base: position 4,690,585 of record NZ_CP107960.1, read on the forward strand.
CCGGGGCGGCATGGTCAGCCTGGCCCTGGACGGAGGTTCGGCCGGGTTCGAACTGGCCGGGATGCGTACGACGGTGCGTCTGCTCGACGGCCGGCTGCCGCGCCACGACAAGCTGTTCGCGATGACCGGCGCGGTCACGGCCGAGACGGACCGGGCGCCCCTGGTCGAGGCCGTCAAGCGGGTCGCCGTGGTCGCGGAGGGCGGCAGCCCGCTCCACCTCGTCTTCTCCGAGGGCTCGGTGCTGCTCCAGGCGGGCTACGAGGACGACGTCGCCTCCCAGCGCCTGCCCGCCTTGCTGGAGGGTGCCGAGGACCTGACGGTCGCCTTCAACCCCGCGTATCTGATGGACGCGCTGGGTTCGTTCGGCACCCCCGTGATCAGGTTCGAGCTGATGGGCCCCGGCCAGCGCGCGATGGTCACCGGCCGGACGCCCGGCGCGGACCCGGAGGGCTCCCGGCCCGCTCACCAGCATCTGCTGATGTCGGCCAAGCCGCTGCTCTAGGGTCTCGCATGCGGGGCCGGGCGATCTGCCCGACCCCGCATTCATGCCGACCACTCGTGCTTGGTCACTTCGTGAAGATGAAGTACTGCCAGGCGCCGTGCGTGGTCGAGTTCACCGTGTCGCCCGAGGTGCCGTTGACGTACGAGGCACGGACGCGCATCCGGTAGCCCGTGTCATGGGTGCCGTTCAGCGTCACGATGGTCTTCCCGTTGGTGCCGAGCTTGAAGTACTGCGAGCCCGCGTCGTACCACCTGCCCTGGTAGTACAGCTCCAGCGACAGCTTGTGCGAGCGGTTCTTGTAGTACGTCATCGTCGTCGTGAAGACCGGGTCGGTCTTCTTGTGGAAGTACCGGTACGACGTCTTGCCGATCTTCGCCGTCTTGTACTGCTTCGAGATGGAGGTGGAGACCTTCACCTTGGCGTACGCGGTCGACGTGACCTTCTTCGAGGTGTACCGGCCGTCGCCCTTGAAGACCGCGGTGACGGTGGTGTCCCGGGTCATGTCGACCGTGGTCGACAGGTTGCCCTTGGAGTTGACCTTGCCGGTCTTCACCAGCTTGTTCGGCTTGTCCGACCCGAACGGGTCCACCCACAGCTCGACGGTGCGGTTCTTGTACGTCTTGCCGAGGTGCGCCGTGAACGTCACGTCGGCGCCGTACGAGTACAGCGCCTTGTTGTGGTTCAGGGTCAGCGAGGTGACCGTCCGGGGCACGGCGACCTTGTCGGAGCCGGAGGCCGCGGAGTGGGTGGCGTCGCCCGCGTACGAGACCTTGTACGTGACCTGGCCACCGGCGGTCGGGGTGTCGGTGAAGGAGAAGCTGCCGTCGGACTTCAGCGCCACCGAGGGCAGCGCCTTGCCCTTGGGCGACTCGATGTCCGTACGCGTCACGGTGGCCTTGGCGCCCGCCGGGAACGCGCCGTCGGACTTCACCCGGCCGGTGACGGTGAGCTTCTTGCCGAGCGCGGAGTTCGCCGGGGCGTCGACCGTGACGGTGCTCGCGGACTTCACGGCGTCGGTGAGCACCCGCAGCGAACGGGTGCCATTGCTGCTCGCGGTGACCGCGAACAGCCGGCTGGTGTCCGGCGCCCAGGCCAGCCCGGCAGGCACCAGGAGGTCCGAACCGCTGCTGGTACCGGTGTTGGGGAAGTCGTACGTCCGGATCGGCTTGGTGGTGTCCTGCTTGTAGACGTACACGTCCGGCTCGTAGGAACCGTCGATGCCCGCGGCGACCGTCCCGTCCGGGGCGATGTCCACGGCGTTCGGGTACGCGTCGGACGGATACGTGGTCCCGGGCGTGAGGTCCGAGGTCCGGTACGCCTGGTGGTGGTACGGGTACCCGCTGGCCACCACGACCTGCTGTCCGTCCGGGCTCAGCGCCAGGTCGCGCAGGTTGCCCCCGTCGGTGCGCACGTGCGCGGTCCGCGTGGCCGTCCCCGAGGCGACGTCGTACACGGCCAGCTCCGTCGGGCTCTGGCTCTCGATCCCGGCGGCCAGCGTGTCCGGCGCACCGGGCGCGGACGCCAGGGTCGGGGCCGAGTACCAGGTGCGGTCCGGGTCCTGGTCCAGGGTGACGACCGGCTCGGCGCCGGACAGGTCGAGCGACCCGATGTTGCCCTCGGCCGCCGCCCCGTAGCCGAACCAGAGCTTGCCGCCCGCCAGCGCCGGGTGCTTCGGGTCGGTGCCCTCGCCGGTCGCGTACCGGGCGGACTCCGTGAGCCCGGCCGTGTCGATGGTGACGATCGCGTCGGCACCCGGCACGGCGGCGTACAGCGTGCCGGAGTCGGCGGAGAGTTCGAGGCCGGTCACGCCCGGCAGAGAGGCGATGGTGCCGACGACCGCGCCGTTGTAGTCGGTGACGAGCACCTTGCCGCCGGTCGGGTCACTGATGAAGACCCGCTTGTGCACACCGTCCGCGACGATGTCGCCGACCGAAGCGGCGGGAATGACCTTGGTGGAGTCGGCAGCGGCCGGATTCGCCGCACCGCCGATCAGAACTACGGAACTGAAGAGAACCGCGAGCGAGGTCGCGGCCGAGATTCTGCGCGTGCGCAAAATTGTTTACCCCCACGGTAAGAGAGGGCCGTGGCACCCGAGATGAGAGGGGTGCGGCCCACGAACGCAGGGTATGCCATGGCGTCCACAACTCCTACACATTTACGGGGCCGGGGCAGGACGCCTTCCCCGGCCCCGCGAAACGTCAGTCCGCCCAGGTGAGGAACGCCGCCCAGGCGCCGGGAGCGACCGCGAAGGTGGGCCCGCAGGGCACCTTGGAGTCCCGGATGTGGACGGCATGGGGGCAGGTGGCGACCTCGATGCACTCGCCGCCGTTGGCTGCGCTGTACGAGGACTTGCGCCAGCCGAAGGCCACCTCGATGCAGTTGCCGCCGCCGCTGTCGCTGTAGCTGGACTTGAACCACCGAAGGGTGTTGCTCATTCCTCGTCTCCTGCCAACCGCTTGATGAGGCCCAGCGATTCACGAGGGCCCAGGGCCTGTGATCGGATCTTCGCATATCGCCGGGCGCGCGTGCTCACCTCAGCGGGATCGCCGATCAGCAGGCTTTCGTCCTGAACCTCCAAGAAGAGCAGGCGCTCGTGATCCGGGGTCTCGATCAGGTTCATGTCCCCTCGGTCTCCAGCGTGCTCTCCGCTCAGTCCGCAGTCCAGCGGCAGTACCTGAAGCGTGACGTTGCGGCGTTGCGCGCATTTCGCGAGGTGCCGCATCTGGCCCCGCATGATTTCCTCGCTGCCGATGGCCCGAGTCAGTACGGACTCCTCCAGGATCAGCTCGATCAGGGCCGTCGGCTCTCGGTCGAACAGTGCCCCGCGAGCGGTCCGCGCCTCGACCAGCTCCTCCACCCGCGAGTCGGACAGTGCTGGGTAGCCGCCTCCGATAAGAGCCCGCGCGTACGCCTCCGTCTGGAAAAGCCCATGAACCACAAATGCGGAGTACAGCTCAAGCCTGACCGCGCTTTGCTCAAGTAGCGGGTAGTTCTTGAACTGCGGCGGATACGCCTCCATCCGCATGTACAGCCGCGCCCGCTCGAACACGCCCATGCCGTCCCCGAGTACCCGCTCCACCCCCGCCAACATGTCGTCGCTCGCGGGCTGTGCACACGTCTCCATGGCGCTCACCGCCGCCGCCGAGAAGTCGATCTCTTTTCCGAGCTGTTCCTGAGTCAGCTTCTTCCGCATGCGGGCATTTTTGGCCACATCGGCCACCAACTTGGCTGTCGGACTAGCCGTTTCCTTGTTTTCCGCTCGCGCCATTGCGATCCCTTTTCGACTCAACCGGTCTCAACCGGTCACTACCCAGCCCAGCCGAACTCAACTGAGGTTCAGGGGAGTTAGCGCAGGTCAACGGGTGTGCGACGCCCCTCGTCAGTCACGTAAAACGGTAGCCAACCAGGGTCAGACTGGTCCTGTGAATGGGCCGAAAAGTGAAATGAACCTCCAGTGGATTCCGTACTCCGGATTTCAACTGCGCAGAGCAGGCGTGCAATTCGACGCCGTACGCGTGGACGGGGAAGAAGGGCGTCGGCTGGCCGGGTTGATGGAGGCGATCACGGGAGGCGAGCCCGGCCCCGTCGTCACCGAGGCGAACGGGCGGCGGGCGGTGTACTTCCTCGTCCCGGTGGGGAGCACGGAGAGCAAACCGTGGCCGGCGGGGGTGACCCGGCTCAACGCGACTGCGGGCCGGATCAGTTACGTACCGATCCCCGCGCTGAGCGGCCGGACCTGGCCACTGGCCTGGCACTTCCCGCCCATGGCGCCCGACCGGTTCGTCCACACGATGCTGCTGCTGCACGCCGCGACCGCCCTGCTCTGCTGACCGGGCGTGGGCAGCACGAAACGGCCGACGCCCGGCCGGCCCCCGCGAACGGGACCCGGACGGGCGTCGACCGAGACGGAAGAGCCGGTCAGAAGCTCGGGAAACCGATGGGCGAGGAGGTCTGGCCCGGGATGTAGTCGAAGTTCGGCGTGAGCGTGCCGAGCAGGCTGCCGACGCGAGGACCCGGACGACCCGTCACCTGGGCGAACAGCGTCGATGCCTCGGCGGTGAAGCGGAACGGCACCTTCTCCAGCCGGAAGCCCGTGGGGCTCGGGCGGGCGCCGAGCAGCACCTCGGCGGGGGTCGTGTCCGCGATCATCACCTCGTCGGCGATCGGCACACCGTTCACCGCCACCCCGGCGGAGTAGCCCGGGGTCGGCATCACACGGATGTACGTCGGCTTCAACGTGATGGTCTTGTTCGAGGCGGCGTGATGGAAGTTGAGGCCACCGGGGTAGAAGATGCGGCCCCGGGAGTCGAGGCCGTCACCCGCCGTCGAACCGATCGGCATGGAGAAGCCCCGGGCGTCCGCGTCCATCACGAACGGGCTGATGGCCTCCAGCGTGATGCCCTCGGTCCGCATCCAGGTCAGCAGTTCCGGGCTGAGCTCCACCTGGGCGTCTCCCCACGGGGAGATGTACACGCCGGGGAACGGGTCGGCAATCGCCGTGTGGGGGGCGGGGGCGGACTTCGAGTCGGCCGCTCCGGCCGATGCCAGGCCGAGCGGCACGCTGAGTGCGGCCACTGCGGCGAGGGCGGTGAGACGGCGGATTGCGCGCATGCTCATGGGGCCTTCCTGATCTGATGGTGCGTGGGGGGAGTTGCCGGACGGAGCTGTCCGAGCGGCCCAACAGCTTGTATGGAAAGTGGAGTTGACCGATTGACGTGGAAGCGTCATGGTTCTCGACCGCCCGTCGGGCATGTCCATCAATGCGTACATACGCGCGCGGTCAAACGGTCCTTAGACCGCCCGGCGGAAAAGCTCCACGCGATTGGCGGCGATCGGCGCGCTGAGTTCGCATCATGATCAACAGCGCACCAGTCTGGGCGGACTCCCCCACCGAGCACTGGAGCGTCGCATGTCCGCAACTGCCCGACAGCCACGCCGTTTTCCATCCGGCCGTCTCGCCGCACTGACCGCCACCGCCGCCGCACTGACCGCCGCGTCCCTGTGGGGACCGCTGACCGGAAGCAGCGAGGCGGGCGGCCACATCGACGCTCCCTCGTCGGTGCTGGACACGGCGGCGGACCTCACCGACGTGTACGCGTTCAGCAGCCCCGACAACCCCGACATGGTCACCCTCATCGCGAACGTCCGGCCGTTCGAGATGCCCGGGACCGCGCTGAACGCATTGGTGGACTATCCGTTCGCGACGGGTGCGCGGTACGAGATCCACACGGACGCCGACGGTGACGGGGCACCCGACACCACGTACCGCTGGACCTTCCGGGACGACGACCGCAGACCCTTCGGGCTCGGGCCCAAGGTCGGTCCGGCGCCGGTGACTTCGCTGGACGACCGGTCGCTCGGGGTGCGTCAGAAGTACAACCTGGAGCGGGTCACGGCGGGCGGCGCCGGCCAGACGCTGCTGAGCGACGCGATCGCCGCGCCCACCAACACCGGCCGGTTCCTGATGCCGGACTACGGCAAGCTGCGCGCGCAGGCGATCCGCAGGCTGCCGGGCGGCGGCCAGACCCTCGCGAGCCAGGTCGCGGACTCGTTCAAGGCGGACACCCAGGTCTTCGGCCTGTACACGGTCGGGACGCGGGGGCCCGTGCCCGGCTGGCTGCCGGACGCCCAGCCGCTGTCGGTGCTCAATGTGAACAGCCTGATCATCCAGGTGCCCAAGAGCGAGGTGGCGCTGAAGGGCGACCCGGCGCGCAACCCGGTGATCGGGGTGTGGGCGAGCGTCTCCAGGCCGGGCGCGGACCTGGGCCGCAGCCTGGCGAAGCAGGCCCCGACGTTCCGTCAGGTCTCGCGGCAGGGCAATCCGCACCTGGCGTTCACGGTGTACGGCTCCACCATCGGCCTCGCCAGGCCGGGCGGGCCCGAGGACCGCTTCCAGGCACGGGCGCCGAAGGACGACCACCTGGAGAACGAGTTCCTCGCCGACACCCTGGACCCGGTACCGCCGCACCGCATCCAGGCGGCCCAGGGGTACCCGGCACCGGCGACCCCGCGCACCGACATCCAGGCCCTGTTCCTGAAGGGCCTCGGCGCGGACAACGGCTCGAAGTTCGGCTTCGACCTGAACACCCACACCATGAACGCGGACGCCGACCGCAGCCGCATCGTGATGGCCGAGGAACTGCGGCTGAACCTGACGACGCCGATCACCGCCGCACCCCGTGCCATGGGCGTCCTCGACGGCGACCGGCAGGGCTTCCCCAACGGGCGCCGGCTCAACGACAACATCGACGGGCCGCTGCTGCGGATGCTGGAGGGCGAACCCGCCCAGCCGTCGCCGCCCGGACTGCTGCCGGAGCCGGTGGTCGCCCTGGAGGTCGCCGACGCGCAGAGCACCTTCCCGTACCTCAACCTCCCGCACGCGGGCCCGTGAGGCTTCCGATCTCCGCGGCGGGCGCGGCGGTGGCCGTCGCCGGGTGCGTGGCGGGACTGCTGTACCTCGGTCCCGGCACGGGAAACCGCCCGACAGCCACCGCCCCGCGGGCCGGTGCGGCGCCCGACGCCGTGGCCCGCGCGGTCGCCACGGCCCGCAAGCGCACGGAGCGCTACCCGGACGATCCGACGGGCTGGTCGGGCCTGGCGCGGGCGGAGGTCGAACAGGCCCGCGTCACGCTCGACGCGGGCCGGCTCGACGCGGCCGACGAGGCCCTGCGCCGCTCGCTGGCCCTCAAGCGCAAGGACAACTACGCCGCGGTGACGGGCCAGGGGCTGGTGGCCAACGCCCGCCACGAGTTCGCGGACGGCCGGAAGTTCGGGCTGAGCGCCACCCGGATGGCGCCGGACCGGGCGGACGGCTACGCGGTGCTGGCCGACGCGGAGATCCAGCTCGGCCACTACCAGGCGGCCAGGTCGGCCGTGCAGCGCCTGCTGGACATCGCTCCGGCGGGGGCCGCGTACAGCAGGGCGGCGTACGACCTGGAGACCAACGGCCGGCCGGAGGACGCCGCGATCGCGCTGGGGAGGGCGTTGGAAAGTGCGGCCACCGCCGACGAACGGGCCTTCGCGGAGGCCCGGTTGGGTGACCTGGCCTGGAACGAGGGCGCGGTGGACCGGGCCGAGTGGCGCTTCCGGCGGGCGGTGGACGCCGTACCCGGGCATCCGTACGGGGAGGCCGGGCTGGCCAAGGTGTACGCGGTGCGCGGTGACACGGCGAAGGCCCTGGGCATGTACCGGCGGCTGGTGGCGCGGACGCCGTTGCCGCAGTTCCTGGCGGAGGCCGTGGAGCTGGGCGGGGGCGGGGAGCGAATGCGGGGGGAGAAGGCGGCGCTGGACGCGCAGGTGCGGCTGCTGCGCGCCTCCGGCGGGCCGGTCGACCCGCATCTCGCCCTGTATGTGGCCGACCACGGGGACCCGGAGGTCGCGGTGGAGCTGATGCGCGGGGAGTGGATGCGGTCCCGGAGCGTGATCGTGGCCGATGCGCTGGGCTGGGCGCTGCACCGCGCGGGGCACGACGCGGAGGCCGTCGGGTACGCCCGGCAGGCGGCGCGGACGGGGTGGGGCAACGCGCTGTTCCGGTACCACCGGGGCGCGATCGAGCACACTCTCGGGCTGCCCGAGGGCGACCGCCACCTGCGGGAGGCGCTCGCCCTGAACCCGAACTTCTCGCCGTACCACGCTCCGTTGGCCACCCGAATGCTGAAGCAGAAGGCCCAGCAGAAGAACCGACAGAACTGAGTTCTCGCGTTGTTGTTGATGACGAAGCGGATCGGCGGTGCGGTGCCTGCCGCGCTGCTCCTCTGCCTGACCACGGCACCGCAGGTGCACGCCCAACCCGCCCATCCCCTGGGGAACTTCAGCCTGAATCATTACGACGGGCTGCGGCTCGTGCCGGACGGGATCGAGGACACGGCCGTCGTCGACAGCGCGGAGATCCCCACCGCCCAGGACGAGGAGGCCACCGACCGGGACCGGGACGGGAGGGTCTCGGCGGCGGAGGCCGCCGCCCGCGCGAAGGCCCGGTGCGCGGAACTGGCCGGGCGGACCCGGGCCTCGGTGGGCGGCGAGGCGCTCGACTGGCACGTCGGGCGCGCCTCCCTGACGTACGGGAAAGGGGCGGCGGGCCTGCCCATCGCCCGGCTGACCTGTGTACTGCGGGCGGACGCCGATCTGTCGGGGCCCGCCGACGTGACGTTCGCCTCGGGGGCGGAGGCGGCGCGGACGGGCTGGAAGGAGATCACGGCGGTCGGGAGCGGGGTGCGGCTGGTCGACTCCTCGGTGCCGGAGCGCAGTTCGAGCGATGCGCTGCGAAGCTACCCGACGGGTGGGGACGGCGGGCGGTCGTCGGGCGTGGTCGATGCGCGGATCCGTACGGAGCCGGGTGCGGCGGGTACGGGGGGAGGGGCGGGTGCCGGCGGGTCCCGGCTGCCCGGCGCGGCCCCGGCCGTGGACCGGGGGGCGATTCTCTTCCCGGCGCTGGAGGACCGGCTCACCGGTCTGACGTCGGGCCGCGACCTGACGGTGCCGGTGGGCCTGCTCGCGGTCCTGCTGACGATGCTCCTGGGTGCGGGGCACGCGGCGTTGCCGGGGCACGCGAAGCTCGCCGTCGCCGCCTGCCTGGCACGGAAGGAGGGCGGCGTGCGGGCCGCGTTCGCGGTGGGTGCGACGGTGACGGTGACCCACACGGCGGGGGTGCTGGCGGTGGGGCTGGTGCTGACGGCGGGGGGCGGCTTCCTGGGGGAGCGGCTGCTGGGGTGGCTGGGGGCGGTGAGCGGGGCGGTGATCGCGGTGCTGGGCACGGGACTCGTGGTGACGGCGGTACGCGCACTGCGGACGGGGCACCGGGCTTCGCACAGCCATGGACACGGGCATGGGCATGGGCACGGGCACGGACATGGACACGGGCACAGCCATGCGCGTGCGCACGCGCATGGGCATCACCACGATCACGATCACGGGTCTGATCACGGGCGTTCCCGTCGTACCGGGCTGCCCGCGCTGCTCGGGGTCGGGCTGGCGGGCGGGCTGGTGCCCAGTCCGTCCGCGCTGGTCGTCCTGCTGGGGGCCGTCGCGCTCAGCCGTACGTTCTTCGGCGTCCTGCTGGTCGTCGGCTACGGCGTCGGCATGGCGCTCACCCTCACCTCCGCCGGGCTGCTGCTGGCCGGCGGCAGTAACCGGCTCGCCGTCCTGGGCGAGCGGCGGCTGCCCGCCCTGCGGCGCTACACCCCGTACGGGAGCGTCCTGAGCGCGCTGGCCGTCCTCGCGGTGGGAATCGGCCTCACGGTGCGCAGTCTGGCCTGATCAGTCGTCCTTCGTGTACGTGAGCTGCTCGCCGTTGTCGTTGTTCTCGCGGCGCAGCGAACCGTCCGGGAGCAGGGTGAGCGTGGTGGCCTTGCCCGCCGTGCAGGACGTCATGGGCTCGCCCACCGTGACCGTGGAGGGGCCGACCTCGACGGGGCCGCCCGGGGCCGGCTCCGTGGTCAGCTCGGCCTGGAAGACGCAGTGGTAGGTGCCGCCGGTGTCGAGCGGGCCGTCCGCGGTGAGGGTGAGGACGCTCTGTCCGACCGTTCCCTGCTGGATGACGAGCTTCCTGGTGGAGTGGCCGGCCGCGTTCTCGATGGAGCCCGACCAGGTGCCGAGGTAGCCGGACGGGATGGAGCCGTCGCTGTTCTTCTTGCCGTCGCTGGGGGAGGGGTCCGGCGAGGACGGGTCGTCGGTCCCGGGGGAGTCCGACGAGGTGTCCGTGGGGGGCGCGGAGCCGGTGGGGCCCGGGGTGGGTCCCACCGGCTTGCCGTTCATGAGCGCGTAGACGGATCCGCCCGCCCCTACCGCGACGAGCAGGGCGACGGCGATGAGCGCGATGGTCGAGCCCCTCCGGCGCCGGGCCGGTTCGGGGGCGGGCTGCTGCGGAGCGGTGGGGTAGCCGGGGCCGGGGCCGTAGGGGGGCGTGCTGCCGAATCCGGGCTGCTGCTGGTGGTACTGCTGCTGCGGCGGGTATCCGTAGCCGGCGGGGGGCTGCTGGGGGCCGAAGCCCTGGCCGGGGTGCGGCGGGTATCCGTAGGCGGGGGCGGGCGTGGGGACAGCCGTGGGGGCGGGCGTGGGCGTGGGGACGTGCGTGGGAGGGGTGAGCGTCGGCATGGGCGCGGGCGTGGGCGGCGCGGGCTCCGGGGATGCGGCGGGCGCCGGGGGCGTCTGTGGCTCCTGGGGCGCGGCCTCCGCCGGGCTCTCCTCCGGGTCCTCGGAGTCCAGCAACTCCACCGCATGACGGCCGAGTTGGGCTATCAGGGCGCCCGGGAGCCAGGGTTCCGCCGTGTCGCCGTCGGCCAGGCGCTCCAGGATCGCGTCCGTCGTCGGACGGGCGGCCGGGTCCTTGTGCAGGCAGTCCCGGACCAGTTCGACGAGGTCCACGGGAACGCCGGTCAGGTCCGGTTCCTCCTGCGCGATCCGGAACATCTGCGCGTGCGGGTTGCTGTCGGACGGCCCGAACGGAAGCCGGCCGGTCGAGGCGTACGCCAGTACCGAGCCGAGACAGAACACGTCGCACGCCGGGGTGACCCGCTCGCCCCGCACCTGCTCGGGCGACATGAAACCGGGCGATCCGACCAGGGCCCCGGTACGGGTGACGGCGCCGTCGATGACGGTGTCCAGTGCGCGGGCTATGCCGAAGTCGATGACGCGCGGCCCGTCGATCGTCAGCAGGATGTTGGAGGGCTTGAGGTCGCGGTGGACGATCCCGGCGGCGTGGATGTCCTGGAGGGCGTGGGCGAGACCGGCCCCCAGGATGTGGACCGAACGTTCCGGCAGGGGACCGTACGCGCCGGAGGCCGCCCCCTCGGGGGTGCGCGCACGGCCGGTGACGGTGGCGTGCAGGGAGGGGCCGGCGACGTAGCCGGTGGCGACCCAGGGCACGGCGGCCTCGGTGTCGGCGTCCAGCACGGGGGCGGTCCAGACGGATCCGACCTGGCGGGCGGCCCGTACCTCGTGGCGGAAGCGGTCGCGGAACTCCTGCTCCTCGGCGAGTTCGCCCCGTACCAGCTTGATCGCTACGGTGCGGCCGCGGTCGGACCGGGCCAGATAGACCTGGCCCATGCCGCCGGCGCCGAGACGGCCCAGCAGCCGGTACGCGCCGATGGCACGCGGATCCTGTGGCGTCAGGCTCTGCATGGCGCTGAACGTCCTTCCCCCGGGTTCGAACTGAGCGATGCCTCGCGTGGCTCGCTCGATCATAGGGATCCACGCAGCGCGTGGCCGGGCCGGTTGCGATCCGGGCTCCCTCCGTTCCGCCCCGGCCCCGTACGGCGGCAACCCGACACCCTGCCCAGCGGAGCGCCCCACGCCATACAAGGTGGCCATGTCGACCCGCTCCCGGTACCGCCTACGCTCGCCGCATGACCCCTCATGCCCCGCATGCACCGCATGTCGACCCCGCTGCCGGTGCGGCCGTGAAGGCCGCCGACCGCGCGCACGTGTTCCACTCCTGGTCCGCCCAGGGCCTGATCGACCCGCTCGCCGTCGCCGGCGCCGAGGGGGCGTACTTCTGGGACTACGACGGCAACCGCTACCTGGACTTCACCAGCGGTCTCGTCTACACCAACATCGGTTACCAGCACCCCACCGTCGTCGCCGCGATCCAGGAGCAGGCGGGCAAGCTCGCCACCTTCGCCCCCGCGTTCGCGATCGAGGCGCGCTCCGAGGCCGCACGCCTCATCGCCGAGCGCACCCCCGGCGACCTGGACAAGATCTTCTTCACCAACGGCGGTGCCGAGGCCGTCGAGAACGCCGTCCGGATGGCCCGGCTGCACACCGGCCGTTCGAAGGTGCTCTCCGCCTACCGCTCGTACCACGGCGCCACCTCCACCGCGATCAACCTGACCGGTGACCCGCGCCGCTGGCCGTCCGACAACGGCTCGGCGGGCGTCGTCCGCTTCTGGGCGCCGTTCCTCTACCGCTCGCCGTTCCACGCCGAGACCGAGGCCGAGGAGTGTGCCCGCGCGCTCCAGCACCTTGAGGACACCCTCGCCTTCGAGGGCCCCGGCACCATAGCCGCGATCATCCTGGAGACGATCCCCGGCACCGCGGGCATCATGACGCCGCCGCCCGGCTACCTCGCGGGCGTCCGCGAGATCTGCGACCGGTACGGCATCGTCTTCATCCTCGACGAGGTCATGGCCGGTTTCGGCCGCACCGGCAAGTGGTTCGCCGCCGACCACTTCGACGTGGTGCCGGACCTGATGACCTTCGCCAAGGGCGTCAACTCCGGTTATGTGCCGCTCGGCGGCGTCGCGATCTCCGCCGAGATCGCCGCGACCTTCGAGACCCGCGCCTACCCGGGCGGACTCACGTACTCCGGTCACCCGCTGGCCTGCGCGGCCGCCGTCGCCACCATTCACGTGATGGAGGACGAGAAGGTCATCGAGAACGCCGCCCACATCGGCGAGACGGTCCTCGGCCCCGGCCTGCGCGAACTCGCCGAGCGCCACCCGTCGGTCGGCGAGGTCCGCGGCCTCGGCGCGTTCTGGGCGCTGGACCTGGTCCGCAACAAGGAGACCCGCGAGCCGCTGGTCCCGTACAACGCGGCGGGCGAGGCCAACGCGCCGATGGCGGCCTTCGGTGCCGCGGCCAAGAAGAACGGCCTGTGGCCCTTCATCAACATGAACCGCACGCACGCCGTTCCGGCCTGCAACATCACCGAGGCCGAGGCCAAGGAGGGCCTCGCTGCCCTCGACGCGGCGCTCTCGGTCGCGGACGAGCACACAGCGTGACCCGTGCCCGCGGGGCCGCCTAGCACGCGCCCCGCGGTACGACGCCCCTCCCCTGCCCGGATCCGGGCACAGCGGCCCTGGCTTAAGGTGACCGGAAGCAAAGATCGGGGAGGGGCGCCATGTGCGCGAGCGGAGCTGTGACCCGCAGCACGTTGCGGCAGCAGATCGCGGACGCGCTGCGTGACGAAGTGCTCGCCGGGCGTCTGCAGCCGGGGCGGGAATTCACGGTCAAGCAGATCGCCGAGCAGTACGGCGTCTCGGCCACGCCGGTGCGCGAGGCGCTCTTCGACCTCTCCGCGCAGGGGCTGCTGGAGTCGGACCAGCACCGGGGCTTCCGGGTACGGGAATTCACCGTCGCCGACTACCGGTCGCTGGTCGAGGCCCGCAGCCTGGTCATCGACGGAGTCATCCGCGGGGTCTTCTTCGGCCCCGGGCCCTCGCCCACGCAACTGGCGGGGTACCGGGACTGCCTGGTCTCCGTGCGCCGCAGGGCCCAGGAGGCGGCGCGGGCGGCGCTGGGCGGCGACCTCGACATCCTCATCGGCTACGACCTGCGGTTCTGGCGCGAGCTGGGCGTGCTGGTGGGCAACACCTACATCAACGACTTCCTGCACCGACTGCGCGTCCAGGCCTGGGTGTTCGCGGTGCCGTACCTGCGCCATGACGCAAGGGCCCGGGACTGGCTCTGGCACGGTCATCCGGACCTGGTCGCGGCGATCACCCTCGGCGACCACGACGCGGTGCGCGCGGTGATGGACGACTACAGCGCGCACGCGCTGAACTGGGCGGACCGGCTCGCGGCCGGTGAGCTCGAGCATCCGGGGCGCGGCGGGCCGGAGCCGGTCGCGGGTACGCCGGAGCCGTAGGGCCTGCCTCCTGCCCCTGTCGGTACCGGCCACTGTGCGCAACGCACCCACAGCATTACGCTGTCCCGACCAACCCGAACGTTCCACACGTTCCATGCGCACCCAAGGGGAGAGCGAGACTTCGTGGCCTGTGACCTGTGGCTGGTCCCCCTCGTCGATGTGCTGTGCCACAGCCCCGACAACCCGTTCGCCGAAGAGATAGCCGTCTACGACAAGGCGTTGGGCGAGGCCGGACTGCCGCCCGTTCCCGTGTACGCCTACATGCCGGGCCTGACGGGCGACGTCGCCCCGGTCGCGGGCTTCGACTACGACGCCCTGCACTTCCTGCGCCGCGCCTTCCTGCTCCAGCTAAGTGGCCTCGCCGTCACGCCGATCGGCGAACTGGGCGGGGACTACGAGCAGTTGCTGGAGATGTTCGAGGCGTCGGCCCAGCAGTCCCACCTGGTCTGGCACTACGACCATGCCGGGGCGTACGTCCCGCTGGACTTCGCCGCCCCGCTCTCCAACGACGACCTGCTGGCGGGCGGCGGCCCGCTCGGCTCATCGCACGGGCTGCTGCGGGAGTTGCAGTACGTCGCCCCCTCCATCGGCATCGACCCTGCGAACCCGCCGGCCGCCCCGCTGCCGCCCGCCGCGCCGACCTCCCTGGAGGAACCGGCGGCGCCGATCCCGTACGACGACAGCCCGTTCGCCCGCGAGCGGCACGTCTGGCTGGGCCTGCACGCGGCGGCCACCCGCAGCCTCGCCCAGGGCTCGATGATCATCTTCAGCTGAGGCCGGCAAGGCCCCTGGGGCGCCCCCCCGGGGTCACCGCGAGGTCATCGCGGTGACTCCGGCGGGCGCTGGCGCGGCATGTTCGGCCGGGTCATCGTCTGGAGCGGGAACCGCCCCGACAGCACCCCCTGATCCGGACGCCCGCCGTTCCCCGAGCCCGACGACAGCGCCTGCAGCCCCATCGGCGCGGGCCCGGCCCGGAACTCCACCATCCAGTCCGCGGTCTCGGTGCGCACCAGCTCCATGACGTCCTCCGAGAACCGCCGCAGCACCCCCAGGCACCGTTCGGCCGCCTCGCTGGCCGTCCCCTCGGTCGGGCCGAGCACCTCCCGTACGCACTCCGACGCCCAGTCGAACTGCAGCACTTGGAGGCGCCGCTGCACGGCCTGGGCGGTGGCGAGGTCCCTTATCCAGCCCGAGGTGAGGCCGAAGTACCGGTCGCACGCCATGCACGCGGCGCCCAGCAGCAGCGACAGATAGCCCCAGCCCGCCGCCCCGGGCAGCGCCCCGGTCAGATCGAGCAGCGGCAGCGCGGTGCCCGCGACCGTCCCGAGCGCGGTGCCGATCCGCAGCGCCCTGGCGCCCCGGCGCTTGCGCACCCGGTCGTTCAGGTACCAGTCGGCGGTGCGCAGCGCGTCCGCCTCGACCCAGCGGTACAACTCGTCGAGGCGGTCGGCGGGTTCGCCCCAGTCGCCGAGCGGGAATGGCGTACCGGTCAGATCCCGGCCCCGTGCGCGGGAGTCCGAGCCGGCCGGACCGGGCTCGTTGCGGGGCGGCCCTTCGGGCTGCTTCTCCGGCTGACTCACCGGGTACTCCTCTGCATTCTGCGTAGCGACGCCTGATGTGGCGATGTGTTTCGAGACGGTGGGGTGCTCACTGCTCTCCGGCATGGCCGACTGTCCCGAGTGGGTAACTTTGCGTGACGATCGGTGTGCCTGGGTGTCCTGATGCGTGTGCCCTTCCTACCGCCGAATGGTGGGCTGCGGAGGAGAAAACGCGGTATTCCCGGGTGCGCAGGGCCTGTGATCAGGTATAGGAGCCCGGCAAGGGCTGCCTGAAACTCACTCGAAAGAGTTGCGCGCCAGTGAGTGGGGCGCGCTGCCCGGGGACCACGTAGGCTCGGCTTACCGAAACATTTTGTCGTCGAATTGCCAGGAGTGACCGTGATTCCCGGTGGTGGTCAGCCCAATATGCAGCAACTGCTGCAGCAGGCCCAGAAGATGCAGCAGGATCTCGCCGCGGCCCAGGAGGAACTGGCCAGGACCGAGGTCGAGGGCCAGGCGGGTGGCGGTCTCGTGAAGGCGACCGTGACCGGTTCCGGCGAGCTCCGCAATCTGGTGATCGACCCGAAGGCCGTCGACCCGGAGGACACCGAGACGCTCGCCGACCTCGTCGTCGCCGCGGTCCAGGCGGCGAACGAGAACGCGCAGCAGCTCCAGCAGCAGAAGCTGGGCCCGCTGGCCCAGGGCCTGGGCGGCATGCCCGGCCTCCCCTTCTGACCCGTCCCTTCCGACCGGTCAGGAACAGAAACAGAACAGGAAAGGAAGGCGTTCCCGTTGTACGAAGGCGTGGTTCAGGACCTCATCGACGAGTTGGGCAGGCTGCCCGGCGTCGGTCCCAAGAGCGCGCAGCGGATCGCCTTCCACATCCTGCAGGCCGAGCCGACCGATGTGCGCCGCCTCGCCCATGCCCTCCTGGAGGTCAAGGACAAGGTCCGGTTCTGTTCGGTCTGCGGCAACGTCGCCCAGCAGGAGCAGTGCAACATCTGCCGGGACGCGCGCCGGGACCCGTCGGTGATCTGTGTGGTCGAGGAGCCGAAGGACGTCGTCGCGATCGAGCGGACCCGTGAGTTCCGGGGCCGGTACCACGTGCTCGGCGGCGCGATCAGCCCGATCGAGGGCGTCGGCCCGGACGATCTGCGCATCCGCGAGCTGCTCGCCCGCCTCGCCGACGGCTCGATCACGGAACTGATCCTGGCGACCGACCCCAACCTGGAGGGCGAGGCCACCGCGACGTACCTGGCGCGGATGGTCAAGCCGATGGGCCTGCGGGTCACCAGACTGGCCAGCGGCCTGCCGGTCGGCGGCGACCTGGAGTACGCGGACGAGGTCACCCTGGGCCGCGCCTTCGAGGGGAGGCGCCTGCTCGATGTGTGACGCCTTTACGTCTTCCGATGTTCTTCCCGTGACCGTTTCGAGGGGCGTTCCCGCGACTCACGGCGGCTTTACGTTCAGCGACGCTATGTTCTACTCACCGTTCGCGACCGTGCCCACGGGAGGTCCCCTCGATGTCTGACGCCACGCTGAACTCCGTCACGCAGGACCCTGACGACTTCGCCGTCCAGATCGCCGACCAGATCAAGACGTTCATCGTCGCGGTCACCGAGGTGTCCAAGGTCGAGGAGCCCGAGGAGGCCGTCCCCGTCCTGCTGCTCCAGGTCTCCCAGCTCCTGCTGGCGGGCGGCCGGCTCGGCGCGTACGAGGACATCGTCCCCGACGAGCGCTACGAGCCGGACCTGGGCGCCGAGCCGGACGCCGACGGGCTGCGCGAGCGGTTCGCCGCCCTGCTGGAGCCGATCGACGTCTACTCCGAGGTCTTCGACCCGTACGAGCCCCGCAAGGCCCCGGTCCCGGCCCGGATCTCGGACGACCTGGCCGACCTGGTCACCGACCTGCGCCACGGCCTGGCCCACTACGAGGAGGACCGCACCACCGAGGCGCTGTGGTGGTGGCAGTTCTCCTACTTCTCCAACTGGGGCTCCACCGCCTCCGCCACCCTGCGCGCCCTCCAGTCCCTGATCGCCCACATCCGCCTCAACCAGCCCCTCCAGGAGCTGGACGGCCTGGACACCGACACGGAGACCCTCGACGACGACCTCGCCGAGGAGGCCGGCCGGGTGATGGCCGAGGAGATCGCGGGACCGCTGGGGCTGCGGCCGGTGCAGTAGACGCCGCCGTCGCTGCCTCAAGGCTCTCTCAGCCCCCGTCGCACCGCAGGTCGCCGTCGCGCATGTAGCCCAGCGGTGCGCCGTCGTCCGTACGCGACACGCGCCACAGCTCGTCCGCGCCCTGTCGGGTGGCATTCACCGGAATACCCGGGTCCAGGTAGCCGACGATGTCGGACGGTGTCGGGACAGGGTTGGCGCCCGCGTAGACCGGGGCGTCGGCATGGGTGGCGAAGCAGGCGGAGCCCGCGTGGGCGGGGGACGCGGTCAGGGGTACGGCGGACAGCGCCAGGAGCAGCGGGAGCACACGGAGCGGCTTGCGCATGGGCGGGGGACCTCCGGGGGCGGACCAGGGGGCTCCGGTTCACCGTAGGCGCGGTGAGCCACCCGGCGACGGACTTCCTGCGGCGTGTGGAAAATGCCGGCGGTATTGTCCGTGCCTGCTGTTAGCCTCCCCCAGCCCGTGACAGCCACGGGTATCGCAGGGGAGGGGACCGAAAGCATGGCAAGAGGGACGAGAACCCGGAGAGCCAGGTGGCTCGGAGCGCTGGCGGTCGGGGTTGCCGCGGTGATGGCCGCACCCGGCGCAGCCGTGGCCGTGGACAATCTGCCGCCGCTCCAGCCGGTCGCCGCAGATCTGAACACCGAGTCGGAGCCATGTGCCGCGGGGGAGGGCCGCCCATACGTACCGGCGGCGCCGCGGGTGACCGCAGTGCTGAACGACCCGGTGGAGGACGACGTTCCTGGGGAGGGGAACCTCGTCGACGCCGAGTTCGAGGTGTGGTGGAAGGACGCGAGCGGAACCGAGCAGCGCCGGAGATACAGCCCCGTGGGGCTTCTGCCCTCAGGGGCGCGCGCGGGGTGGCAGTTGCCCTCCGACCTTCCGCCGTGGACGGTGATCTCCTGGCGGGTGCGGGCCGACGACGGCAAGGCCGTCTCGCCGTGGAGCGCGGCCGACGACAGCGGAGCGGGCTGTGAGTTCGTGATCGACGACGAGAGCCCGGCGAAGCCCACGGTCGTCTCGGCCGAGTATCCGGAGGATGTGTTCTGGTCGGACGGTGTCGGGGTCTACGGGACGTTCCGTTTCGATTCGCCGTCCGATGACGTCGTCGGCTACACGTACCGCTTTCTCGGCGGTTCGAACGAGACGGTGAAAGCGGACGGGCCGGACGGTTCGGCGGAGATCCGCTTCATGCCGACGTCGTCGGGGTCCGGCAGGGTCGAGGTGTATGCGAGCGACCGCTCGGGGCGCCGCAGCCCGAGCACGACCTACGACTTCTTCGTGAAGGAGGGGCGCGCCCCGGTCGGGCAGTGGAAGCTGTCCGACCCGGCCGGTTCCACGTCCGCCGAAGCGACCTCGGGGCCCGCGGCCCGTGCCGGAGCGGGGGTCGCCTTCGGCGGGCCGGCGCCTTCGGGCACCTCGGTGACGTCCACGGCGACGCTGGACGGGACGGGGTACGGCTTCCTGACACCTGCGGCACCGGTCGTCGGGGCGGGAAAGACCTTCGCGGTCGGCGGATGGGTCCGGCCCGCGGCGTTGGACCATGACATGACGATCACCAGCCAGGACGCGGGTACCGCTGCCGGCTTCACTCTCGGGGTCCGGACCGGCGACGGTGAGCCGGTCTGGTCGTTCGGCACCGGCGGCGCGCGTGTCCAGGGGGGCCGCCCGGAGACCGGTGAATGGGCGTATGTGCTCGGACTGTACGACGCCGAGACGGGGCTGGCGCACCTGTACGTGAACGGGCAGGAGGCGGGCATCGCCACCGAGGCCACGCCTTCGACGGTCACCGGTGACTTCCAGATCGGCCGGGCTCGCGGCAAGAACGGCTACCGGGATCGCTGGCAGGGCGAGATCGGTGACGTCCGTGCGTACGACCGGGTCGTCGTTCCCGCGGAGGTGGCGCAGCTTGCCCGCCGTATCCCGCAGGAGCGGGGGCACTGGGCCCTGGAGACCGGGCCCGGAGGCCTGAGCCCGGAGGTCCACGGTGGTGCGCCGCTGAAGCTCGCGGCGGGTGCTTCGATCTACAACGTGCCGGCCGATGCCTGCGACCCGGCTGCCGACCCGGAGTGCGAACCGGTCGCGGGCCGGGACCCGCTCGTGGGCGAAGGGCACCTGGAACTCGACGGGGCCGGTGGTTACGCCGCGACGGACAGCCCGGTCGTCGACACCGGCGACAGCTTCACCATCGGTGCGGTGGTCCGCTTCGCGGACCGGGAGCCCGCGCATCCCATGACCGTGCTCTCGCAGGGCGGTGAGCACGGCGACGCGTTCAAGGTGCGGTACGTGCCCGCGACGCACACGTTCGAGCTCGTGATGAGCCATGCGGATGCGCAGGGGGCGGAGGAGACGGTGACCGGACGCAAGCAGATGCCCAACAACGCTGTATCGCGGGGGAACAAGATCGCGGTCGTGTACGACGACGGTTCGGACCGGATCACTCTGTATGTGGACGGACAGGCAAGCGCCGGCGCGGCCTTCCACTCGGCCTGGACGAGCACCGGCGGCCTCCAGGTGGGGCGCAGCCGCACGGCCGACGGGTGGGGCGAGTACCTGCACGGTTCGGTCGACGAGGTGCAGGTCTACTCCGGGGCGTTGAGCGAGCGAGCCGTGGCGATGCTCGGGCACGGCGTGGAGCCCTGCCTCGGCTGCTGACCGTGTTCCATCATGTGGCTCAGCGCTCATGTGTGTGCTGGGCCACATAATGGAGTGGTGAGCCGATCGGCGGGCAGCAACCCCGTACGAGCGGTCCGGAGCGACACGCCGATGATCACGTGCTGAGCGGGACATCTCACCATGTGGTATCAGCGGGGCGATTCCGGACTGCTCGTTAAACTGAGCCGACCGCAGTAATGGACTGAGCGAGGAGCGCACGTGGGCCTTGTCGTGCAGAAGTACGGAGGCTCCTCCGTAGCCGATGCCGAAGGCATCAAGCGCGTCGCCAAGCGAATCGTCGATGCCAAGAAGAACGGCAACCAGGTGGTTGTCGTGGTGTCAGCGATGGGCGACACGACGGACGAGTTGATCGATCTCGCCGAGCAGGTATCCCCGATCCCTGCCGGGCGTGAGTTCGACATGCTGCTGACCGCCGGGGAGCGGATCTCCATGGCCCTGCTGGCGATGGCGATCAAAAACCTGGGCCACGAGGCCCAGTCGTTCACCGGTAGCCAGGCAGGCGTCATCACCGACTCGGTCCACAACAAAGCGCGCATCATCGATGTGACGCCGGGCCGTATCCGTACGGCGCTGGACGAGGGGAACATCGCGATCGTCGCGGGGTTCCAGGGTGTGTCCCAGGACAAGAAGGACATCACCACCCTCGGCCGCGGCGGGTCCGACACCACCGCCGTCGCGCTCGCGGCCGCGCTGGACGCCGAGGTCTGTGAGATCTACACCGATGTGGACGGTGTCTTCACCGCCGACCCGCGGGTCGTGAAGAAGGCCCGGAAGATCGACTGGATCTCCTTCGAGGACATGCTGGAGCTGGCCGCGTCCGGCTCCAAGGTGCTGCTGCACCGGTGCGTGGAGTACGCACGCCGCTACAACATTCCGATCCACGTCCGCTCGTCCTTCTCCGGACTGCGCGGAACCTGGGTCAGCAACGAGCCGCAAGGGGACCAGAAGGTGGAGCACGCGATCATCTCCGGAGTCGCCCATGACGTCTCCGAGGCCAAGATCACCGTCGTCGGCGTGCCCGACAAGCCGGGCGAGGCCGCCGCGATCTTCCGCACCATCGCGAACGCGGAGATCAACATCGACATGGTGGTGCAGAACGTCTCCGCCGCGTCGACCGGTCTGACCGACATCTCGTTCACGCTGCCGAAGGCCGAGGGCCGCAAGGCCATCGACGCACTGGAGCGCAACCGCGGCACCATCGGCTTCGAGTCGCTGCGCTACGACGACCAGATCGCGAAGATCTCCCTGGTCGGCGCCGGCATGAAGACCAACCCGGGAGTCACGGCGGGCTTCTTCGAGGCGCTGTCGGACGCCGGTGTGAACATCGAGCTGATCTCGACGTCCGAGATCCGCATCTCGGTGGTCACCCGCGCCGACGACGTCATGGAGGCCGTGCGCGCCGTGCACACCGCCTTCGGTCTGGACAGCGACTCCGACGAAGCCGTCGTCTACGGGGGCACCGGCCGATGACCGCGCGCCGTCCTTCGCTCGCGGTCGTCGGAGCGACCGGGGCGATCGGCGGCGTCATGCTCCAGATCCTTTCGCAGCACGCGGATGTCTGGGGCGAGGTGAAGCTGATCGCCTCGCCGCGCTCGGCCGGCCGCAAGCTGGTCGTGCGCGGCGAGGAGAGCGAGGTCCTCCAGCTCACCGAGGAGGTCTTCGACGACGTCGACGTGGCGCTCTTCCTGGTGCCCGACGAGGTCTCCGCGCAGTGGGCGCCGATCGCCGCCGCCAAGGGCACGGTCGTCATCGACGACTCGGCCGCGTTCCGGCTGGACGCGGACGTTCCGCTGGTGGTGCCCGAGATCAATCCGCACGCCGCACGGATCCGGCCACGCGGCATCGTCGCGAGCCCGAACTGCACGACGCTCGCACTGATCGTCGCGGTCGGAGCGCTGCACGCCGAATTCGGCGTACGGGAACTGGTCGTCTCCTCGTACCAGGCGGTGAGCGGGGCGGGCCGGGACGGTGTCGCCGCGCTGCGCGAACAGCTGTCGATGGTCGCCGGTACGGAACTGGGCACGAAGCCGGGGGACGTGCGCAGGGCCCTGGGGGATGCGGAAGGCAGCCCCTTCGCCGCCCCGGTCGCCCTCAACGTGGTGCCCTGGGCCGGGACCGAGGCCGGGGACGGCTGGTCCTCGGAGGAGATGGCGATCCGCGAGGAGTGCCGCAAGATCCTGGACCTGCCGGGCCTGCGGATCGCGGCGACCTGTGTGTACGTACCCGTCATCGCGACGCACTCGATGTCCGTGCATGCCCGGTTCGAGAACGAGATCGAGGTCGACCGGGCCAACGAGATCCTGGCGACGGCACCGGGCGTGGTGCTGTACGACAGCCCGGCGGCGGGGGACTTCCCGACACCGTCCGACGTCGTCGGCACCGATCCGACCTGGGTCGGACGAGTGCGCAGGTCACTGGACGATCCCCGGGGTCTGGAACTCTTCGTCTGCGGCGACAACCTCCGCAAGGGGGCGGCGTTGAACGTGGCACAGATCGCCGAATCGGTGGCCGCGGAGTTCCCCCGGTCCTGATCGAACCGATTTTGTACTCTCTGTGAACGTCCTGTGAGTAAGTTGAAGGTCTCAACCTCTTGAGATGGGGTGTCGGGGTATCCGACGATGACTTTCGGCCTGCTGCAACCGCCGACCGGGGACTGCGCGTCTATGCGGTCACCTCTGGCGCGGCGGGGGGAACGATTCGGGGCAGTCGGGGTGTTCGGGGAAGTGCAGGTACGTATGAGGGCATGTCGCACGGCGGTGAACGTGGTGCCGCGCGCGTACAACCCTGATGGGGGGAAACGTGTCCAACTGGCGTGGCAGAGGTTCTCGAAATCACAGTGGTGGGCCCCTTGCGCGGCGCTTCGGTTCGCCCGCTCCGACGGCCCCGCGCGCCCGGCGGTATGCCGGTGATCGCGCCCATGCCCGCTGCGCGTTCCGCACGGCTGCCCGCGCAGCGCGAGGGCGCTGAGGAGAGCGTGGCTGCCGGAACCACGGTCGACCATCTCACCGAGACCTACCGCGCCCACTACCGATCGCTGCTCGGCCTCGCGGCCCTGCTCCTGGACGACACGGCCTCGTGCGAGGACGTGGTGCAGGAGGCGTTCATCCGGGTGCACTCGGCGCGCAACCGCGTACGGGACCCGGAGAAGACGCTCGCGTATCTGCGCCAGACCGTCGTCAACCTCTCGCGTTCCGCGCTGCGCCGCCGCATCCTCGGGCTGAAGCTGCTCTCCAAGCCCATGCCGGACATGGCGAGCGCGGAGGAGGGCGCGTACGACCAGCTGGAGCGGGACGCGCTGATCAAGGCGATGCGGGGGCTGCAACGGCGCCAGCGGGAAGTGCTGGTGCTGCGTTACTTCGCGGACATGACGGAGGTTCAGGTGGCCGAGACGCTCGGGATATCCCTGGGCTCGGTCAAGGCCTACGGATCCCGCGGGATCGCGGCGCTGCGCGTCGTGATGGAGGCGCAGAAGTGAGCCGGCGCGATTACGAGAACGGCCCCGAAGGCGAGAACGGCCCCGAAGGCGCGAGCGGCCCCGCAGATGCGAGCGGCTCCGAACGGGAGCATCGGCGTGAGCGTCGGAATGACCGGACTGGAAACGGAATTGTGAACCACGACCCTGGAACGGCTGGGGCGGCTGAGGCGGCTGGAGCTGACGGGGCGGCGGAGGCCGCTGAGACCACCAGGACCGCCGAGACTGCCGAGGCTGCGGAGACCGCTGAGCTCGGCAGTCTGAGCAGCCTCTTCGGCTCGGGGCTCGGCTCGGGACTCGGCCCGGACAGCGGCCCGGGTGCCGGTCCGGACGTCGGTGACGGTTGGGATCTCGACGAGGTCGCACTGCGTCGCATGCTGCACGGGGCCGTCCGGAACATCGAGCCCAGCGACGGCACGCTCGACCATCTGCAACGCGCGGTTCCCGTCCGGCGCGCCAAGCGACGCCAGGCCGTAGTCGGACTGGCGGCCGCGGCGCTGCTCATCGGCACCGCGGTACCCGCCTTCGTCCATGTCGCGAACTCCGACGGTTCGAACGCCGCCAACCCCGCGATAGCCGGGCACGGCGAGCAGGCGCAGGGCGGCAACGGCGCCGACGTCGACTCGCAGTCCGGCGGCGAGGCCGGCAGCGGCAACACCGACGGGCAGGCCGACGGTGGTCCGGGCCGGCCCAGCAGCACGAGCAGCCCCTCCGACAGCCGCGGCCAGGGCGCCGACGGCCACCTGTCGGGCGGGGTCGCCGATCCGTCCGGCTCGCAGATGGCGGCGATGCCGGCGTGCAACCCGGAACAGCTCGGTGTCGCCTCGGCCGAGACCGGTGCGGCCGGTGCGGACGGAACGGTCTACGGCACCTTCCGGATCGCCAATGTCTCCGGCACGGAATGCTCGGTGAGCAGCGGCGGCAGCGTGGGGTTCCAGGCGATGGGCGCGGCCGATCCGGCGAGGATCGCGGTCGTCCAGCACACCGCGGGTGACGCGGCGGCCGGACTGCCCGACCCTTCGCAGGAGCAGGGGACGGTGCTGCTGAAGCCGTCCATGGCGTACGAGGTGAAGTTCGCCTGGGTGCCGAGGGACACCTGCCCGACCGTCGGAGGCTCGCCGAGCCCGACGCCGACCGACGACGCGGGCGGTGCGAGCGGCGCGGCGGCCGCCGGAGCCGGTACGGGAAGCGCGGACGGGACGTCGGGGACGGAGACGCAGTTCGGCAGCGAGGACGGCGGCGGGACGCAGGACGGCAGCGTCGCGGTGATGCACACGCCGGAGCCCGGGGCGCCGGTCGCCGAGACGAAGATCGCCAACGCCTGCTCGGGCACGATCTACCGGACCGGGGTGCTCGCTCCCGCGATGTGACGCGGTATGGCCCATGACGTAGACGTTTACGACGAGGGGCCCGCCGGATCGACGATCGATCCGGCGGGCCCCTCGTCGTACGTGCCTGCGTCTGTGCCTGCGTGTGCCTCAGGCCGTTCCGGAGCCCACAGCGTCCTTGCTCCTGCCCTTGCCGGACTCGGCTTCCGTTTCCGTTTCCTCTTCCTCGACGAGGCCCAGTTGCAGATCGCGCGCGGCTTCGGCCTCGCGGCGGACCAGCCGGAACCACATGAAGAGCACGAACCCGGCGAAGACGAACCACTCGCCGGTGTAGCCGAGATTCTGGAACGCCTTCAGGTCGAGCCCGGTGCCCTGCGCCGCGGCGGCGGGCACGGGACGCAGCGCGCCAGCCGCCTTGTCCCCGGAGCCGGAGCCGGTGCCGGAGTCGGCGCCCGTGTCCTGGAGCGTCACCCATGCGTCGTAGACGTCGTACGGGACGAGGTTGATCAGCGACGCCGCGCTGATCATGCCCAGCTGGCCGTCGGGAAGCCCGCCCGCCGTGTCGACACCCGCGGTGCCGGCGTTCTCGGACGCCTGGAGGTCGCCGGTCACCGTGACCTCGCCGGTCGGTGCGGCGGGCACGGCGGTGCTGCCGGGCTCGCCGGGCAGCCAGCCGCGCACCACGGGCAGCGCCTTGCCGCTGTCCGTACGGAGCATGTTCAGGACGTAGAAGCCGCTCTTGTCGTCCAACTTCCGTCCGGGCACCAGGAACTGGTCGGCGTACCGGCCGGTGGCGGTGGCGGGGCGGCCGGAGGTCACCGTGTCGACGGGCAGGAGCTCGTCGATCGGCTTGGCGGGCCTCGTGCCGGGGGCCGGCTGCTTCTCGGCGGCGTCGTGCGTCTGCACGCGGTCCTCGAAGCGGCCGAGCTGCCAGGTGCCCATGAACACGCAGAACGGGATGGCCAGCACGACGAAGAGGTTGATCCCCCACCATCGCGGGGTCAGCAGGAACCGGTACACCCCTCCACCGTACGGTCCCCGCTCCGGTCGCCCGGAGCGGGGGGCCGACCGAGGGCCGGGCCTGTCCGCTACGAGCCGGACGGGTCCGTCCCCGCGGCCAGGTGGCGCCGGGCGAAGTCCAGCTCCAGGCGGACCTGCTTGATCCGCTCCTCCACGACGAGCGAGCCGTGGCCCGCGTCGTACCGGTACACCTCGTGCACCGCGTCCCGGTCCTTCAGCCGCTCGACGTAGTTCTCGACCTGGCGGATCGGGCAGCGCGGGTCGTTGACGCCCGCCGAGATGTAGACCGGCGCCCGGACCGCGTCGACGTACGTCAGCGGGGACGACGCCTCGAAACGCTCCGGGACCTCCTCCGGCGTACCGCCCAGCAGCGTGCGGTCCATCGCCTTCAGGTTCTCCATCTCGTCGTGGTACGCCGTGACGTAGTCGGCGACCGGGACCGCCGCCAGGCCGAGGGCCCAGTCGTCCGGCTGCGTGCCGAGGCCGAGCAGGGTCAGATAGCCGCCCCAGGAGCCCCCGGCCAGGACCAGCTTCTCCGGATCCGCGAGGCCGGACTTGACCGCCCACTCCCGTACCGCGGCGATGTCCTCCAGCTCGATCAGGCCGACCCGGTGCTTGAGCGCGTCCGTCCAGGCGCGGCCGTATCCGGTGGAACCGCGGTAGTTGACCCGGACGACCGCGTAGCCGTGGTCCACCCAGGCGGCGGGGCCGGAGGCGAAGGCGTCGCTGTCGTGCCAGGTCGGGCCGCCGTGGATCTCGAAGACGGTGGGGAACGGCCCCTGAGCCGCGGCGGCGGGCCGCTGGACGAGAGCGTGGACGCGGCCCCCGGGCCCGTCCACCCACACGTCCTCCACCGGAACGGAAGCCGGGGCCTTCGCGCCGGGCGGGTCGAGCACCACCGCACCCGACGTGGACCGGACGACGGGCGGCTGCTCGGCCGAGGACCACAGGTACTCCACCGTGCCGTCCGGCCGGGCCGTGGCACCTGACACCGAACCCGCAGGCGTCTCCACCCGGACGAGCGCGCCGCCCGCCTCCGGCTCGTACCGCCACAGCTCGCTGCGGGCCTCGAATTCGTGCACGACCAGCAGCGCGGAGGCGTCCGGATACCACTCGGCGACCACATCGCCGGGCAGATCGATCGCGAGCTCCGTCTCCACGCCGGTCGTCGGGTCCCAGATCATCGGCTCCCAGCGGCCCCGCCGCTGGTGCCCGACCAGAAGCCTCGGGTCCCCGGCGACGGGGGCGAAGCCCAGCACGGACAGGCCCAGCTCCTTCGTGCCGCCCTCGGTGTCGTCCAGCTCGGCGACCGTCGTCCCGTCCGGGCGCACCACGCGCAGCGCGGAGTGCATCGCATCGCCGTGCTCGGTGTGCTCCAGGGCGATCAGCGTCCCGTCATGACTGAGGTCGCCGACGCCCGCCGACTCGCGGTGCCGGTAGATCTCCACGGGAGCCGCGCCGGGCCGCACGACGTGGACCGTCGTCCCTTCCTCGTCGGTCGAGCGGCCGGCCACCGCCGTGCCGTCCCGCCCGATCGCGAGCCCGGCCGGGTACGAAGGGGCGAGACCGGGCATCGCCGGCTCGTCACCCGGCTGCCCGTCCTCGCCGCCGTGGAACGGCTGGTGCATCCACACCCCGAACTCGTCGCCATCGGTGTCGTCGAACCACCAGACCGACTCCCCGCCGGGCGTCAGCAACCCGTCCGTCGTGCCGTTCGGCCGGTCGGTCACCTGGCGCTGCGCGCCGGTGGCGCGGTCCCACGCGTACAGCTCGTACGTCCCCGTGGCGTTGGAGACGAACAGCGCACGGTCGGGTGCGTCCTCCGCCCAGTCGGGCAACGACACCCGGGGCGCCCGGAAGCGCTGCTCCCACTTCGGTGCGGAAGCGGCCGCCGCAGCAGTGGGGCCCGGAGCGGAAGGGGCCGTCGTCGAGCCAGTGATCTCAGTCATGCCCCCCATTCTGCGTCGGAACACCGACAATTCGTTCGCGTCGTCCTCAGCCTGTGGATAACCTCCCGGCATGCATGCACCGACCCCTGAAGACTGGCGCGAGGCGAACCGCGCCCTCTGGGACGAGCGCGTCCCCATCCACGTCACGAGCGACTACTACGATCTCGAATCGTTCCGCGCGGGGAAGGACGCCCTGCGCGACTTCGAACTCGCCGAGGTCGGAGACGTCAAGGGCAGGACCCTGCTGCATCTTCAGTGCCACATAGGCGTCGACACCCTCTCCTGGGCCCGGCACGGCGCCGCACAGGTCGTCGGCCTGGACTTCTCCGAGCCGGCCGTCGAGACCGCGCGCGTCCTGGCCCGCGAGCTCGGGTTCGGCCAGGACCGGGCGGCGTTCGTCGCGGCCGACGTCCACGACGCCGCGGAGGCCGTCCCCGACTCGTCGTACGACATCGTCTACACCGGCATCGGCGCGCTGAACTGGCTGCCCGACATCCGTCGCTGGGCCGAGACCGCCGCATCGCTCGTGGCGCCCGGGGGGTTCCTCTACCTCGTGGAGTTCCATCCGATGACGGACTGCCTCGACGACGACACCGGGACGAAGGTCGACCACGACTACTTCAGCCGCGACGCGTGGGTGGACGAGACGCCGGGCACGTACGCGGACTTCGACGCGCCCACCGTCCACAACCGCAGCGTCGAGTGGCAGCACCCGATCGGCGAGGTGGTGTCGGCGCTGGCCGCCACCGGGCTGCGGATCGAGTTCCTGCACGAGCACGACGCCTCGCTCTTCGCCCGCTTCCCGACGCTGGAACGGCAGAGCGACGGCTACTACCGCTTCCCGGCCGACCGGCCGCGCATCCCGCTGATGTACTCCATCAAGGCGTCGCGGGCGGCCGATTCCTGAACAAGGGCGGATTGTCAGTGGTGGGGTCCAGACTCGGACCCATGACGACTACTGCCGATCTGCGCGCCGTGGTGGAGACGTACTGGAGCGCGGCCGACACTCGCGACTGGGACGCCTTCGCCGCGACGCTGGCCGACGAGGTGCTGTACGACCTGCCGCAGACCCGCGAGCGCATTCGCGGGAAGGAGCGGTACGTGCGGTTCAACCGGGAGTACCCGGGGGACTGGCGGGTCCGCGTCGAGCGCGTGGTGGCCGACGGCCAGGAGCAGCACGCCGCCGTCCGCACGCGCTTCACGGCCGGCGGCGAGGAGTTGCACGCCATTCACTTCTTCGTGTTCGACGCGACGGGGCGGATCAGCGGGATCACCGACTTCTGGCCCGAGCCGTACGAGCCCCCGGCGGGCCGGGAGCACCTCGTCGAGCGGTACTGAGCGAACGGCCCCGGCTCGCAGCCCGGTTCCCGGCCTCAGCCGTCGGACGGGTCCGGCTGCCTGGGACCCGAGCGGTCCCATCCGGGGGCGCGCACGTCGACCGTCAGCGTGTTCATCGCGACTTCCTCGCCGCAGGTGCGGCAGATCCACGCCGCGTCGAGATCGTGCGTATGGGTGTCCCCGCCCGCGTCCTCGGCCGCACGCCCGGCGGCGTCCGCGACCGGCTCGTGGACCATGACCACCGGCCGGTCCTCCAGCACCCACCGGTCGCCCCAGTCCAGCAGCGCCCGGATGACCGGCGCGAGATCGCGTCCGGATTCGGTCAAGTGGTACTCGTGGCGCGGCGGGCGCTCGTTGTAGGGCCGCCGCTCGACCACTCCTGCCTGTTCCAGTGAGCGCAGCCGCGCCGCGAGACGGTCGCGGGGTGCCCCGGTGTTCCGGGCGATCGCCTCGAACCGGTGGTTGCCGAAGAAGATCTCGCGCACCGCGAGCAGCGCCCATTTCTCACCCACCACGTGCAGCGCGGCGGCGGCCGAGCAGGGCCGGCCGGGCAGCGTGACCGTCGGGGCGGTGCGGGCGTGGGTTTCCTGTGCAGCACTCATCACCACAAGGTTGCCATCTCAAACTCACTGGCGCTACCTTGCCGCCATGACAGTTGGAAAATCAAACTCACTCGCCTTCGCGTCCTCCGCCCCGCCCGCCTCCGCACCCTCCTCGCGGGCCTCCGGCTGGATCATTTCGGCCGGTGTCTTCGTCGTGAATCTCGACCTGTTCATCGTCAATGTCGCGGTACCCGCCCTCGACGAAGCCTTCGACGGCAGCTCCCTGGCCTCGCTGTCCTGGGTGCTCAACGCGTACGCGATCGTCTTCGCCGCACTGCTGGTCGTCGCGGGCAGGCTCGCCGACCGGTACGGGCACCGCCGCGGCTTCCTCCTCGGGCTGGCGGTCTTCACCGTCGCCTCCGCGCTCTGCGCCGTCGCACCCGGAGTCGGCTGGCTGGTGGCCGCCCGTGCGCTGCAGGCCGCCGGAGCCGCCGCGCTCATGCCGACGTCCCTCGCCCTCCTGCTGGTCGACACCCCGGCGGAGCGCCGGCCCCGGGCCATCCGGGGCTGGGCGGCGATCGGCGGCATCGCGGCCGGCCTCGGTCCGGTGGTCGGGGGCGTGCTCGTGGAGGCCGACTGGCGCTGGGTCTTTCTCGTCAATGTGCCGGTCGGCGTGATCGGGCTGCTCGCGGGCGCCCGGCTGCTGCCCGATGCCCGCCCGCACCGCGAGGGCCCCTTCCCGGACCTCGTCGGGGCGGCGCTGCTCACCCTCGCGATCGCCGCGCTGGCGCTCGCGCTGGTCAAGTCCGATGCCTGGGGCTGGAGTTCGCCGGAAGTCCTGGTTCCGCTGTTTGCGACGGCCGTTCTCGCCGCGGGCTTCTGGATACGGTCCGCCCGGCACCCGGCCCCGGTCGTCGAGCTGCCGATGCTGCGCACCCGGGTCTTCGCGACGGCCACCCTCGCGGCTTTGCTCTTCACCGTCGCGTTCGCGGCGATGCTGCTGACGTCGGTGCTCTGGTGCCAGCAGGTGTGGGGATACTCGGCGATCCGTACCGGACTCGCCATCGCGCCGGGGCCGTTGGTCGTGCCCGTGCTCGCCGTTCTCTCGGGACCGGTCGTCCGCCGGCTCGGGGCGGGCCGCACGGCGGCACTCGGCTGCCTGCTGTTCGCCTGCGGGCTCGCCTGGTGGGCCGTCGCACTCGGCGCGGCTCCGCACTACGCGAGCGGCTTCCTGCCCGGCATGGTGGTCACCGGCATCGGAGTGGGCCTCGCTCTCCCCACCCTGGTCGGCGCGGCCGCCGCGGCCCTTCCGCCCACCCGTTTCGCCACCGGATCGGCCGTCACCACGATGGCCCGCCAGACGGGTTCGGTGCTGGGGGTGGCGCTGATGGTCACGCTGCTCGGTGCGCCGGACGGGCCGGGCGAGGCGCTCGACGCCTTCCGCCACGGCTGGTGGGTGGCCGCGGCCACCGCCGTACTCGCCGCGTTCGCCGCCCCGGCCCTGCACCGGCCGGACGCCGCGTCGGCCCCCGCCTGACCGGGGGCAGCAGTGCGGCGGACGACCGGGAGAACCCCGGCGGCCCGCCGCACTTTCTGCACCTCCGTCGTCCGCGTCCTACGCGGCCGAGCGGAAGGCCGGAAGGTAACCGCCGGACTGCCCGGCGGCCTTGGGGTGGTACGAGTTGTAGACCGGGATCGACACGCTGTGGAGCCAGGCGTCACCGGAGCACAGCTCGTGCCCGGTGAACTCGTCGACCACGCTGGAGAACGTGAACCCGGCGTCGGCCGCCTGCTTGGCGATGACCCCGTTCAGCACGTCGGAAGCGTTGTTGATGGCCGCCCGCTCCTTCTCCGAGAGCCCGGCGATGCAACTGCCGCTCAGCTGGTAGAAGCGCGGGTAGCCCAGCACCACGACATGGGCCTGCGGGGCCCGCGACCGGATGGAACCGTAGAGCGAACTCAGCTTGGACGGAAGCGAGTTCTGGACCTGCGAGACGGCCGAGCCGACGCTGCTGAGGCAGGCGGCCTCGCCGGAGAGCACGCAGTCCTGCATGACATCGGCGAACCCGACGTCGTTGCCGCCCGCGGTGACGCTGACCAGGCCGGTGGACGAGTTCAACGCCCCCAGCTGAGAACCGGCCACCGAAGTGGTCGTGGCGCCGGAACAGGCCACGAAGGCAAAGGAGGAAGGCGAGTTGGCGGCCGCCCAGAGGTAGGGGTAGGACTTGGTGCTGCGACGGCAGTCGCCGCTGTCGGAAAGGTAGCTCCCCGCACCGACGCCGGAGGAGTACGAGTCGCCGAGGGCGACGTACCCGTCGGCGGCGGCCGAGGAGTTTGCCGAGGCCGGCTGGGCAACGCCCAGCGCGGCCACGGCGGCGAGGACCAGAGTGGATGCGGACGCCCAGAATCTCCGTACTGACACGACTGTCAGCCCTCCGAAGTGTGGGGGGTGGGTGGGGGGTTGGTTGAGCGCCACGTTTCTAGCAGCTGTTGGTACCGGCCGGTAATAGCTGCGGAAGAACTGGTCTGATATGCCCGAATGATCGTTCGGGTGCGGTAGCTCCGCGCGTAGATAAACCTCTGGGAGCGCCCCGAATGGGCGGTCTGCCGGAGGGAGTTCGCGCGTCGGCGGGAGGTCGCACGCCGGTGGGGGCGGTACGGCGGCGCGCGCCCGCTCGGCGGGCGCGCGGACCTACAGGATCAGGCGGACATAAAAAAACCGCCCTCCGCGGTGGCCGTCCCCAGGGGTGGGGGCGCCGCCGCGGAGGGCGGTTGTCGTGGTTCTGAGAGGGTCAGTTGTGGCCGAACCTCCGCTGCTTCCGGTGGGAGACCTGTTCTGAGATCGAGTGCACCGTCTCCTGGGCGGCCGTTGGCCGCGTCTGCTCCTTCGTCTCCGGAGCAGCGCTGCGTTCGTGGCCGCCGGTGCGGGCACCCCGGTTCTGCCGACTCTGCTTCTTGCCCACGATCGTGCCTCCTGTTGCGGATCTCGGACGATGGGCCATCACCAGACTCGCATGCAGGTACGAAAGGTGCATTCCGGGTGGCGGGTGCCTGGTGCGACTCCCCCTGGGGTCCGGGTCCGGTGGCGGGTCGCTCGTGCCGGGACCCGCGGCGCCCGCGGACCGCGCCATAAGCACAGGAAATCCCCGTTCCGCAATTGCGGAACGGGGATTTCCTCACGTATATTGAGTGGTTCTGTGTGCCACAGGAAAAGGCCCCTCAAAGGGGCCTACGAGAATCACCGTATCCGGCAGGGAGCGATTTTGTCAACTCGCGAAAACGTCGAATTGCAGAAGGAGCAGGAATTCATCGACCGGCTCTACGACCGCGTCGACGTGCTGCGCGGGGACGCCGCGCAGCACGTCGAGGACGCGCTTACTCCCGTGGGGAACGGGCTGCAGGCCCGCCTCGAACGCGATGTGCTCGTCGCCGAACGTTCCGGCCTGCTGGCAGCGCTGAACGCGGTGGACGGGTCACTCTGTTTCGGCCGAATCGATCTTCGTGACGGTGCGGCGCACCATATCGGCCGTATCGGAATTCGTGAGGACGACACCGAACACACACCTCTTCTCATCGACTGGCGGGCACCGGTCGCCCGGCCCTTCTATCTCGCCACCGGGCATACGCCCATGGGGCTGCGCAGGCGCAGACACATCACCACCGACGGCCGCACGGTCACCGAGCTGCACGACGAGATCCTCGATCTCGGGGACCGTGAACGCAGCGGCTTCGAGGACCCGCGCGGCGACGCCGTGCTGCTCGCCGCGCTCGGCGCAGCCCGTACCGGACGCATGGGCGACATCGTGCGGACCATCCAGGCGGAGCAGGACCTCATCATCCGTGCCCCGTACCGCGGTGTCCTCGTCGTCGAGGGCGGCCCCGGCACGGGCAAGACGGCGGTCGCCCTGCACCGTGCGGCCTTCCTGCTGTACGAGCACCGTGAGCAGCTGGCCAAGCGCGCGGTCCTGGTCGTGGGCCCCAACCCGGCCTTCCTGCGCTACATCGGCGAGGTGCTGCCCGCACTCGGCGAGACCGGGGTCATGCTCGCCACGCAGGCCGAGCTCTTCCCCGGTGTCCACGCCCGCGGCACCGACACCCCCCGCGCGGCAGCCGTCAAGGGCGACGCGGCAATGGCCGAGGCACTCGCCCTCGCCGTACGCGACCGGCAGGGGCTGCCCGAGCCAGGCGCGCCGGTGGTCATCCCGCACGACGACGGGGATCTCGTCCTGGACCGGGAGATCGCCCACGAGGCCCGCCGGGCGGCCCGCGAGACCCGGCTGCCGCACAACCTCGCCCGTCCGTACTTCGCGTTCCACGTCATCGACGCCCTCACCGCCCAGCTCTCCGAACGCATCGGCGCGGATCCGTACGGCGGCCCCAACTTCCTCGGCCCGGACGACATCGCCCAGCTCGGCAAGGGCGTCGCCGCGAGCGAGGAGGTGCACGCCGCCGTCGGAGCGCTGTGGCCGGCGCTCACCCCCGAGGACTTCCTCGCCGACTATCTGGCCGAGCCGGTCCACGTGCCCCAGGAGGACGCCGAGACCATCCGGCGCGTTACCGGCGGCCGGGAGTGGACTCCGGCCGATGTGCCGCTCCTGGACGAGGTGGCCGAACTGCTCGGGGCGGACGACAGCGCCGAGCGGGCCGCCGCCGAGGCCGAGCGCCTGCGGCGGGTCGCCTACGCGCAGGGCGTTCTGGACCTTTCCCGGGGTTCGGAGACGTACGAGTTCGAGGACGAGGAGTCCGAGGTCCTGGCCGCCCACGATGTCATCGACGCCGAACGGATGGCCGAGCGGCACGAGGAGGCCGACCACCGGAGCGCGGCCGAGCGGGCCGCCGCCGACCGGACCTGGGCGTTCGGGCACATCATCGTCGACGAGGCGCAGGAACTGTCGCCGATGGCATGGCGGTTGCTGATGCGCCGGTCCCCGACACGCTCGATGACCCTGGTCGGCGATCCGGCGCAGACCTCCGAGGAAGCGGGCGTCGGCTCGTGGGAAAGGATCCTTGAGCCGTACGTGGGCGATCGCTTCGAGCACGTGAGGCTGGGGGTCAACTACCGCACGCCCGCCGAGATCATGGAGCTGGCTGCCGGTGTCGTACGTGCCGAGGACCCCTCGTTCGAACCGCCCAGGTCGGTACGGTCCACCGGCCGGACGCCGTGGACACGGGACGCCGGGGCGGATCTGGCGGGCGCGGTGGCGGCGGCCGTCGCGGAGCTGACGCCCGAGGAGGGGCGCCTCGCGGTGATCGCGCCGCGCGCCCTGCACGAGGAGATCGTGTCCGGGATCGACGGGGTCACGGCCGGCGCCGAACCCGACCTCACCCGTACCGTGGTGCTGCTCGGCCCGCGTGAGGCCAAGGGGCTCGAATTCGACCATGTCCTGGTCGTGGAGCCGGGGCGGTTCGGGACCAGCGACCTGTACGTGGCGCTCACCCGGGCGACACAGCGGCTGGGCATCGTCCACAGGGAAGAACTGCCCGAGCCGCTGCGCTGATCCGGGGCGGCGCCGGTGACCGGGGGTTCGGTCCGACGGGCTGTCAGGCCGTCAGTCCGTCGGACCCGAGGCCGCCGGATGCTCCACCGCGATCCAGCCGAAGGCCATCGCGGGGCCGATCGTGGCACCGGGGCCCGGGTACGTCTCCCCCATCACGGCCGCGGCCACGTTCCCCGCCGCGTACAGGCCCGCGATCGGGGAGCCGTCCTCGCGCAGGCGAAGCCGCCGGGGCGTTCGGGGCAGTAGTCGCTGTAGCCGTCCGTGTAGACGAAGCGGACGTCGGTGCGGTCGTGGAACTCCTTCACCATGCGGGGTGCCTGGTCGAGGTACGCCTCCTTGCGGGCGGCGGGTACGCGCTCGCCGACGGTGGCGTCCAGATAGGCACGGGCCGGCTCCCGGCCGTCGGGAACGGGATCTCCGCCTCGTGCAGCTTGGCCACCAGGTCCCGCTTCCCGGCCGCCGGGGCCGTGCGGTCGTCGCCCGCAGCCGGCCGTCCTGGACGAGGACAAGGTGGTGTACCTCCTCCAGGTGGGGCGCCGGTCGGTATCCCGTCCCGCCGGTTCGTCGGGAGTCGCCTCCACGCGTCGACCATCGGCTGCGTGGCGACCCCGGTCATCGGCGCGGGCGACCGCTCACCACTGGCGGCCATCTCGCTCAGCGGCCCGGCCGACGCCATGGAGCTACCCCGCCCGGCCGCGACCCTTCGCCATACGGCGGCGACCCTGCGCAGGGGGACGCCGACACTGGCCGAGGGCGTGGCACAGCGGTGACGGCCGAGCACATCATCAGCTCCCGCGCCTCCGGGGAGCCGCCTGCCGAAACCGGCTCCCCGATGGCTCCCGGATGGCCTCCGAAATGACTCCAGAACGCAGGTCAGGCCCGGTACTGATTTCTCAGTACCGGGCCTGACCTGGTGTTTCAGCTGTCGGGGTGGCGGGATTTGAACCCACGACCTCTTCGTCCCGAACGAAGCGCGCTGCCAAGCTGCGCTACACCCCGATCGCCGCCGATGTCCTGGCGACATCGATTACTTTAGCCCACCCGCGCCCGCAGACGAAATCCGGTTTCTGATGCGTCGGCCGGGGAAGGGCCGGGCCCCGGGGCAGGGGCCTCAGTCCCGGGGTGTCAGGGTCAGCAGGGTCGCCTCCGGCGGGCAGGCGAAGCGGACCGGGGTGTAGCGGTTGGTGCCGCAGCCGGCCGAGACGTGGAGGTAGGCGCGGCGGTCGTCGACGGTGTGGGTGGAGAGGCCCTTGACCCGGTCCGTGTCCAGGTCGCAGTTGGTGACCAGGGCCCCGTAGAAGGGGATGCAGAGCTGGCCGCCGTGGGTGTGACCGGCCAGGATCAGGGGGTAGCCGTCCTGGGTGAAGGCGTCCAGGGAGCGCAGGTAGGGGGCGTGGACCACACCGATGGAGAGGTCGGCGCCCGTCTCGGGTCCGCCGGACACCTCCGCGTAGCGGTCGCGCTTGATGTGCGGGTCGTCCAGGCCGGTGAAGGCGAGCTCCAGGCCGTCGATCTTGAGGCGGCCGCGGGTGTTGGACAGGCCCAGCCAGCCCGCCTCGTCGAAGGCGTCGCGCATCGGCTCCCAGGGGTTGTGGACGACGCCGACCGCGGGCGCGTTCCCGTTGAGGCCGTGCTTGCCCCGGGCCTTTTCGATGAGGTAGCGGGCGGGGTTGCGGAGCTTGGGACCGTAGTAGTCGTTGGAGCCGAAGACGTACACCCCCGGGAACTCCATCAGCGGGCCGAGGGCGTCGAGCAGCTCGGGCACGGCCTCGGGGTCGGAGAGGTTGTCGCCGGTGTTCACGACGAAGTCCGGGCGCAGGCCGGCCAGCGACTGGAGCCAGGCCCGCTTCTTGCGCTGGCCGCTCACCATGTGGATGTCGGAGACCTGGAGCACGCGCAACGGGCGTGCCCCGTGCGGGAGTACGGGGATGGTGAGCCGTCGCAGGCGGAACGAGCGGGCCTCGAATCCGGCGGCGTAGGCGATGCCGGCTGCGCCGACCGCCGCGCCGACTGCCGTGACTTTCAGGGGTACTCCGTAGCGTGCGCGCATGCGCCCATCGTCGCAGAAACCGTGCGGCGGGAAGAAAACCGGCGGGCGCCGCTCGCCCCGTACCTGCCACAATCAGCACATGACCACGCTCAAGTCCAAGCTCAAGGAAGACCTCACCACGGCCATGAAGGCGCGCGACGAGCTGACCTCGTCCACGCTCCGGCTGACACTCACCGCCATCACGAAGGAGGAGGTCAGCGGCAAGACGGCCCGCGAGCTCTCCGACGACGAGGTGCAGAAGGTGATCGCCAAGGAGGCGAAGAAGCGCCGCGAGGCGGCCGAAGCCTTCGCCCAGGGCGGCCGGACCGAGCAGGCCGAGCGTGAGAAGGCGGAGGGCGAGATCCTCGACGCGTACCTGCCGAAGCAGCTGAGCGACGACGAGCTGGGCGCGATCGTGGCGTCCGCCGTCGAGGAGGCCAGGGCCGCCGGGGCCGAGGGGCCGCGCGCGATGGGTGCCGTCATGAAGATCGTGAACCCGAAGGTGGCCGGGCGCGCGGACGGCGGCCGGGTGGCCGCCTCGGTGAAGAGGCTCCTCGCGGGCTGAGCGGCGCAGGAAGCGCAGGAACACGCGAAGGCGGGTGCCCCGGATCGGATCGATCCGGGGCACCCGCCTTCACGCGTATGAGCCGTGTGGCTCGGGGGCCCTTGCCGCTCAGGGGCCCTGCGTGCCGCCGGTCTGACCGCGGTGGCCGCCGCCGTTGTTCCCGCCGATCAGGTTCGGCGGGACAGTGATGCCGGGGAACGGGTTCTTGCCGCCGGGCTTCTTGCCCCCGGCGCCGGGCCGTCCTTCGTCCCCGCGGTCACGGCCCCTGCCCCTGTCCCGCTCGTCGTGCATAGGCGGGTCCGGGATGTCGACGGTGTTGAAGGGGGGAGCGGCCACCCCGTTGAGGGCGCCCGTCATCGCGTCACGCCAGATCGGTCCGGGGACCTGTCCGCCGTACACCTTGTCCTGGTACACGCCACCGATCGTGATGCGCTCCATCTCGACGCTCTGGGACGGGCTGCCGACCCAGACGGCACCGGACATGTTCGGCGTGTACCCGACGAACCAGGCGTTCTTGCGGGCGTCGGTCGTACCGGTCTTGCCCGCGTTGTCGCGGTTCTGGAGCCCCGCCTCCTGGCCGGTACCGGAGTCGACCACTCCGCGCAGCAGGGTGTTGATGGTGTCGGCCGTGGTCGGGGACATCGCCTGCGAGCAGGAAGTCTTGGGCACGGGCAGCGAGGTGCCGTCGGCCGTGCTGACCGACTCCATGGCGATCGGCGTGCAGTACGTACCGCGGTTGGCGAAGGCGGCGTACGCGCTCGCCATCGTCAGCGGCGACAGGCCGTTGGAGCCGAGGGTCAGGGTCGACGGGTTCTGCGGGAGCTTGGAGCCGTCGCCCTGCACCACGCCGAGCTTGTCGGTCATCTGCGAGACCGGGCACATGCCGATGTCCTGGAGCATCTGGACGAAGTAGGTGTTGACCGACTTCTCCATCGCCTCCCGCAGCGCGTACGGGCCCTTCTCGGTCTCGCTCTCGTTCTCCAGGTGATACTTCGGCACCCCGTCGTTGACCCACGGCTTCCCGCAGGAGCGCACCGTGTCCGGGTAGTCCATCTCGTACGGGGACGGATAGACCTGCGTGGCCGGCTTGCCGCCCTGTATGGCCGCGGCGGCGAGGAAGGGCTTGAACGTCGAACCGGTCGGGAAGCCGTAGTTGGAGCCGCCCATGGACTTGTTGACCGAGTAGTTGTACTGGGTCTCGTTGGTCCCGAAGCCGTACGGCTTGGACTGGCCCATGCCCATGATCTTGCCGGTGCCCGGCTGGACCAGCGTCACGGCCGTCGCGACCTTGTCCGTCTTGTAGACGTGGCTCTTGATCGAGGCCTGCACCGACTGCTGGGACTGCGGGTCGAGCGTTGTCCGTATCGTCAGGCCGCCCCGGTTCCAGATCTTGGCCCGGTCCTCCTTGGTCTTGCCGAAGACCGGGTCGGTGAGGAAGACATGGCGTACGTAGTCGCAGAAGAAGCCGGCGCCGCTGACGGCCGTGATGCAGCCGTTCTGCGGCTTCTTGACCTTCAGCTTGATCGGGGTCGCCTTCGCCTTCTCGGCCTGGGCCTTCGAGATGTCCCCGACGTCCGCCATGCGCTGGAGCACCATGTTGCGGCGCTTGGTGGCCTCGGCCGTGTCGTTGACCGGGTCGTAGCGGCTCGGCGACTGCACGACGCCGGCCAGCAGCGCGGACTCCTCCAGCGTCAGGTCCTTGGCCGACTTGGAGAAGTAGCGCTGGGAGGCGGCCTCGATGCCGTAGGCCTGCTGCCCGAAGAAGGTGATGTTGAGGTAGTTCTCCAGGATCTTCTTCTTGCCGAGCTCTTCCTCGACCTGGATCGCGTACTTCAGCTCCTGGACCTTGCGGCCCATCGTCTGCTGGGTGGCCTGCGCGACCTTGTCCGGGTCGTCGCCCGCCTCCTCGACGAAGACGTTCTTCACGTACTGCTGGGTCAGGGTCGACGCGCCCTCGGTGGTCCCGCCCGTCTGCACATTGCGGTTCAGAGCGCGCAGGATGCCCTTGAGGTCGATGGCCCCGTGCTCGTAGAACCGGGCGTCCTCGATCGCGACGATCGCCTTCTGCATGTACGGCGAGATGTTCTTCAGCGGGACCACCGTGCGGTCGCGCGAGTACACCGAGGCGATCAGCCCGCCCTTGCTGTCCAGGATCGTGGTGCGCTGGCTCAGCGGCGGAGTCTTCAGATTGGCCGGGATCTCGTCGAACCCCTCGACCGTTCCCTTGGTGGCGAGGCCCAGTGCTCCGGCGGCCGGCAGCGCGATGCCCGCGAGCACGACTCCGGAGAGCGCGGCGACACCGAGGAACTTGGCGGCCTGCTGGGTCGTCGAGAGACCCCCGCCCGAGCGCTTCTTTGGCATGGGGGCAGCCTACGTTCTCATTCGCCGGACACACGTATATGCCTTGGCCTAAGCTGCTCTCAACTGTCACAGCAGTCCGGTTCCGCATCAACCCCCGTGCAAGTCCCGGCCACGACCGCAGGCGCTCCCGAATTCGCCTCGTTGGTCATTGAACGTCCGTTGTGATCCAGGTGATCTGTCCCGATTCTGGCGGGATGGTCGCGTATGCCCTCGCCTCACTCCCCTGGGTGATCTGCCGCATACGCATAGTCCGTTCGGGCCATTCAAGATTGGGCCCGAAGGGGGTGTTGTGCTGTCGCCACCTTCCGTAACGTCCTCAACTGGCAGCGGTGAATATGCCGCTGTCGCCGTGGGGGAGCCTCGATTCGGGAGAGGACGGCGCCGTGATGGGCTGGGTAACCGACTGGAGTGCGCAGGCAGCCTGCCGCACTACCGATCCGGATGAACTGTTCGTACAAGGGGCAGCGCAGAACAGGGCCAAGGCGGTGTGCACCGGATGCCCGGTGCGGACCGAGTGCCTGGCCGATGCGCTGGACAATCGCGTCGAGTTCGGCGTGTGGGGCGGAATGACCGAACGGGAGCGCCGCGCACTGCTGCGCAGGCGACCGACCGTCACGTCCTGGCGCCGGCTGCTGGAGACCGCACGCAGCGAGTACGAGCAGTCGACGGGCATCCTGCCCGTCGCGATCGGACTGGACGACGACGAACTGCACGAGAGGTACGCCGCAGTGGGATAGGACCGGCGGGTTGTTCACGCAGCTCCGGCCGGGGCGGAACCGGTCGCGAGCCGGTCTCCGACGGCCCTGAGCCCTTCGAGATCGTGTACATCACCGGGCAGCGCGGCCACTTCGGTCACGGCGACCTCGGGGTGCAGTGCGGTGAAGCGGTCACGTGTGTGCTGCTCGCGCGCGACCACCTGCATCCGTTCGGCATGCAGCCGCAACAGACCTGCGGTCAGCTCCTCGACGGAAGCGGTCCCGGACGTATCGGGAGCGGGTGGATCGGGAACGTGTCCCGGCGTCGGCTCGCGGTCTTCGGTGTCCTCGCACTCGTACTCGGAGTTGTCGGGCGGGGGAACGGCCTCGGGAGAGGTGGCCGACCGGTCGGTCCGGTCACGAAGTCCAGCCTTCCCGGCCGTCTGATCCACAATGCCGACCCCGTCAAGATTTTCTGCGGCGACCAGGGCGTGCTCGGCGGAGAGCCGGGCGGCATCGCTGCCATGGACCCGGTTGAGCACCAGGCCGGCCAGCGGCATGTCCTCCGCGGCCAGCCGTTCCACGAAGTACGCCGCCTCGCGCAGCGCGTCCCGCTCCGGCGTCGCGACGACGAGGAACGCCGTGCCGGGTGCCTGCAGCAGCTTGTACGTGGCGTCGGCCCGGGTGCGGAATCCGCCGAACATGGTGTCCATCGCCGCGACGAAGGTCTGTACATCGCGCAGGAACTGACCGCCGAGCAGTTTGCCGAGCGTTCCGGTCATCATCGACATGCCGACGTTCAGGAACTTCATCCCGGCCCGGCCGCCCATCTTCGCCGGGGCCATCAGCAGCTTGATGAACTTTCCGTCCAGGAAGGAACCGAGCCGCTTCGGCGCGTCCAGGAAGTCCAGCGCGGAGCGCGACGGAGGGGTGTCGACGATGATCAGGTCCCACTCGTCGCGTGCGCGCAGCTGCCCGAGTTTCTCCATCGCCATGTACTCCTGCGTGCCCGCGAAACCGGCCGACAGGGACTGGTAGAAGGGGTTCTCCAGGATCGCGCGAGCCCGCTCGGCGTCCGCGTGCGCCTCGACGATCTCGTCGAAGGTCCGCTTCATGTCGAGCATCATGGCGTGCAGTTCCCCGGCGCCCTCGCCGTCGATGCCCGGCACCCGGCGCGGGACGTTGTCCAGCGAGTCGATGCCCATGGACTGGGCGAGTCTGCGGGCCGGGTCGATGGTGAGGACGACGACCTTGCGGCCGCGCTCGGCCGCCCGTACGCCCAGTGCTGCCGCGGTGGTGGTCTTGCCGACGCCGCCCGAACCGCAGCAGACGACGATCCGGATGTCCGGATCGTCGAGCAGTGCGTCGGTGTCCAGCGCGGGGGCCGGTTCGGGGTAGGGGGAATCGACCGCGTCCGCCGACGCGTCCGTCGAGCCGGCCGTGTCCACCGACGCGGCCGAGCCCACTGACGCGGCCGTGTCCGTTCTTGCGGTCGTGGCCGCGTCCGTGCGCTGTGTCATGCACCCACCCCTTGTCCCGCCCCTTGTCCCGCCCCTTCGTCCCCCGCTTCGCCCACGCCCTGCTTGCGCAGCTCGGTCGCCAGGTCGTAGAGACCGGCCGGGTCCATTCCCTCGCCGATCAGCGGGAGTTCGTACCCGGGAAGCTCCAGTCCGGCGAGCACGGCGCGCTGTTCACGCTCCAGTTCGACCCGCTGGGCGTGCTCGGCCGCCTGCTCGACCAGCGGGCGCACGAGCCCTGCGGAGCCGGTCACTCCCGCCCGGGTCAGCGCCTTGGCGATCTCCTTGCGGCGGCCGCCCGCGGCGGTGCGCAGGGTGTCCTCGTCCAGCAGATGGGGCCGCACCATGTTCACGATGACCCGGCCCACCGGAAGTTCGGCGGCGCGCAGCTCGGCGATGCCGTCCGCGGTCTCCTGGACCGGCATCTCCTCCAGCAGCGTCACCAGATGAACCGCGGTCTCGGGGGACTTCAGCACCCGCATCACGGCCTGCGCCTGATTGTGTATCGGGCCGATCCTGGCCAGCCCCGCCACCTCGTCGTTCACGTTGAGGAAGCGCGTGATGCGCCCGGTGGGCGGGGCATCCATGATCACGTAGTCGTAGACGTACCGGTTCTGCTTGTCCTTGCGGCGTACGGCTTCGCAGGCCTTGCCGGTCAGCAGCACGTCCCGCACACCGGGCGCGATCGTGGTGGCGAAGTCGATCGCGCCGAGCTTCTTGAGCGCCCGGCCCGCGCTGCCCAGCTTGTAGAACATCTGGAGGTAGTCGAGCAGGGCGCGCTCGGCGTCGATCGCGAGGGCGTACACCTCGCCGCCGCCCGGCGCGACGGCGATCTTGCGCTCCTCGTACGGAAGGGACTCCGTCTCGAAGAGCTGGGCGATGCCCTGCCTGCCCTCGACCTCCACGAGAAGGGTGCGCCTGCCCTCGGTCGCGAGGGCGAGCGCGAGGGCGGCGGCAACCGTGGTCTTACCGGTACCGCCCTTGCCGCTGACGACCTGGAACCTGCTCACGTATTCGAGCCTAACCAGTCACACCGCAGGCTACGCACGAGGCTGCGCGTGCCAGGGATTACACAGGCGTTACAGTCGGGCCCATGACCAAGTGG
The DNA here is from genome assembly GCF_036077095.1 of Streptomyces sp. NBC_00376. Lineage (NCBI taxonomy): Bacteria > Bacillati > Actinomycetota > Actinomycetes > Kitasatosporales > Streptomycetaceae > Streptomyces > Streptomyces sp. NBC_00376. The sequence goes on from NZ_CP107960.1 coordinate 4,734,483, forward strand.
GAATACGCGACCGTGCCCCTTCTCGTGCACGCGACCAAGCAGATTCTGGACACCTGGGGCGAGGACGGCTGGGAGCTGGTCCAGGTCGTTCCCGGCCCGAACAACCCCGAGCAGCTCGTGGCCTACCTGAAGCGGGAGAAGGCGTAGTGGCGGGCGCGATCGAGGCGAAGCTCGCCGAGCTCGGGCTGACGCTGCCGGACGTCGTGCCGCCGCTGGCCTCGTACCAGCCGGCCGTGCAGTCCGGGGTGTACGTGTACACCTCGGGCCAGCTGCCGATGGTGGACGGCAAGCTCGCGGTCACCGGCAAGGTCGGCGCGGAGGTCACGCCCGACGAGGCCAAGGAGCTGGCGAAGACCTGCGCGCTCAACGCGCTGGCCGCCGTGAAGTCCGTCGCGGGCGACCTGGACCGGATCGCGCGTGTGGTGAAGGTCGTGGGCTTCGTCGCCTCGGCGTCCGACTTCACCGGGCAGCCCGCCGTGATCAACGGCGCCAGCGAGCTGCTGGGCGCGGTGCTCGGCGACAAGGGCGTGCACGCGCGCAGCGCGGTGGGCGTCGCGGTGCTGCCGCTGGACGCGCCGGTCGAGGTCGAGGTCCAGGTCGAGCTGGCCGGGGCCTGAGCCGTACGTTCCCTTCATTTCCTTCTTGATCCCGTTTCCTTCTTGATCCCGCCCGGTCGCGACTACCGGGCGGGATCATCTGTGTGCACGGGTGTGCAGGCATGCACGGGGCGTGTACGGATCACTGCACCTCTCGAACATCGGCGCGGTTCCGGATAGCCTCCGGCCATGTCCAATGGTCAGTGGTACCCACCGGAATGGCCCGACCGGATCCGGGCACTTGCCGCAGGTGAACTGAGCGCCGCGACCCCGAAGCGGGCCGCCACCGTGATGCTGCTCCGGGATTCCGCCGCTGACACCGAGGGCGGTCCCGCCGTCCACATGCTGCGCCGCCGGACCTCGATGGCTTTTGCCGGCGGGGCGTACGCCTATCCGGGTGGCGGGGTCGACCCGCGCGACGACGACCGGCTCGTCGGCTGGGCCGGGCCCGCGCTGGAGAGCTGGGCCGAGCGGCTCGGCGTCGGGACTCCGGCCGAGGCCCAGGCCATCGTCTGCGCGGCGGTCCGGGAGACGTACGAGGAGGCCGGCGTCCTGCTCGCGGGGCCGAGCGCCGACACGGTGGTCAGTGACATCACCGGTGCCGACTGGGAGGCCGACCGCGAGGCACTGGTCGCCCGGGAGCTGTCCTTCGCCGAGTTCCTGGACCGGCGAGGTCTGGTGCTGCGTTCGGACCTGCTGGGCGCGTGGGCGCGCTGGATCACGCCCGAGTTCGAGCCCCGCCGCTACGACACCTGGTTCTTCGTCGCCGCGCTCCCCGAGGGCCAGCGCACCCGCAACGCCTCCACGGAGGCCGACCGGACGGTATGGATCCGGCCCGGCGAGGCGGCCGACGGATACGACCGGGGCGAGCTGCTGATGATGCCGCCGACCGTGTCGACGCTGCGGGCGCTGAGGCCGTACGGGACGGCCGCCGAGGCCCTGAAGGCGGCGGATTCCCAGGACCTCACGCCGGTGCTGGCACAGGCGAGGCTGGAGGGCGGCGAGTTGGTACTGAGCTGGCCGGGACACGACGAGTTCACCAAGCGCATCCCGGGCGGGCCGACCGGTGGCGGTCCCGGTCGCGGCGCCGGTGAGAGTCCCGGTGGCGGCGCCGGCGAGGGTCCCGGTGGAGCGGGAGGCGAATCCGTATGAGCAATGCGGCAGCGCTGCCCGGACAGCCGCGAGGCACGGTCCTGTCCGGCCCCGCCACGGCCCGCGCCGTCAACGTCCTCGCCCCCAACGCCTCGCCGATGACGCTGGACGGCACCAACACCTGGATCGTCGCCGAGCCCGGCTCCGATCTCGCGGTCGTCATCGACCCGGGCCCGCTGGACGACATACATCTGCGGGCCGTCATGGACACCGCCGAGCGGGCCGGCCGCCGGATCGCGCTCACGCTCCTGACCCACGGGCACCCCGACCACGCGGAGGGCGCGGCCCGGTTCGCCGAGCTGACCCGTACGAAGGTACGTGCCCTGGACCCGGCGCTGCGGCTGGGCGACGAGGGTCTGACCGCGGGCGATGTGATCACCACCGGCGGCCTGGAACTCCGGGTCGTGCCGACCCCGGGGCACACCGCGGACTCGCTCTCCTTCCATCTGCCCGCCGACCGGGCGGTGCTGACGGGGGACACGATCCTCGGGCGCGGCACCACGGTCGTCGCGCACCCGGACGGGCGGCTCGGCGACTACCTCGACTCGTTGCGGAGGCTGCGCTCGTTGACCGTCGACGACGGCGTGCACACGGTGCTGCCGGGGCACGGTCCGGTGCTGGACGACGCGCAGGGCGCGGTCGAGTTCTACCTCGCGCACCGGGCGCACCGGCTGGCCCAGGTGGAGACGGCGGTCGAGGCCGGGTACCGGACGGCTTCGGAGGTGGTGGCTCAGGTGTACGCGGACGTGGACCGGTCCCTGTGGCCCGCCGCGGAACTCTCGGTGCTGGCCCAGCTGGAGTACCTGGGCGAGCACGGGCTGATCTGACCTGCGGCGGAACGCGGGAAGGCCCCACCGGGCGGCGGGGCCTTCCACGTCGTGCGGAGGAGGGGTCCGGCTAGCGGGACCGCTTCGCCAGGCGCTCCACGTCCAGCAGGATGACGGCGCGCGCCTCGAGGCGCAGCCAGCCACGTCCGGCGAAGTCGGCGAGCGCCTTGTTGACCGTCTCGCGGGAGGCGCCGACCAGCTGGGCCAGCTCTTCCTGGGTCAGGTCGTGGACGACGTGGATGCCTTCCTCCGACTGGACGCCGAAGCGGCGCGACAGGTCGAGGAGGGCGCGGGCGACGCGGCCCGGCACGTCGGAGAAGACCAGGTCGGACATCTGGTCGTTGGTCTTGCGCAGGCGGCGGGCGACGGCGCGCAGCAGGGCCGTGGCCACCTCGGGGCGGGCGTTCAGCCAGGGCTGGAGGTCGCCGTGGCCGAGGCCGAGGAGCTTGACCTCGGTCAGCGCGGTCGCGGTCGCGGTGCGGGGGCCCGGGTCGAAGAGCGACAGCTCACCGATCAGCTCGCCGGGGCCGAGGACCGCCAGCATGTTCTCGCGCCCGTCGGGGGAGGTGCGGTGGAGCTTCACCTTGCCCTCGGTGACCACGTAGAGGCGGTCGCCCGGGTCGCCCTCGTGGAAGAGCGCGTCGCCGCGTGCGAGGGTCACCTCACTCATCGAGGCGCGGAGCTCCGCGGCCTGCTCATCATCGAGCGCCGCGAAAAGCGGGGCGCGCCGCAGAACGTCGTCCACGAGTTCTCTCCTTGTCGGCCTGTTCAGGGAACCGTGGTCCCCATCATGCCGGACGGTAAAACAGTGCGATCAATCACAAACCAGTTTGACGCACGGGCGTGCCCAATCGTGCGGCAGGGGGCGGATTGGTGGCGGATGCACGGTGAGCGGGGCAGATGTCGGTGCGTGGCTCTAGGCTGGCCGGGTGTCCAAATCGCCGGTGAGAGCGCAGGCCAAGGGGGCTGATGGGGTGTCGGGAGGCCGTGATTCCGCTGTGGGCGAACAGGGTGCCATTCGCCCGGAAAGAGCGACAAAACGCCCCACCGGCGAGTCGGTGGGGAAGCCGGTGAAGCAGTCGGCCGTGAAGGCCACGGCGGCCGCAGCGAAGTCCTCGGCGAGGTCCTCGGCGACGACGAAGCCGGAGTCGCGGCTGGCGATGGTGCGCCGGGCCCGCAAGATCAACCGCGAGCTCGCCGAGCTCTATCCGTACGCCCATCCCGAGCTGGATTTCCGTAATCCCTTCGAGCTCCTGGTCGCCACGGTCCTCTCCGCCCAGACCACCGACCTGAGGGTCAACCAGACCACTCCCGCGCTCTTCGCCGCCTACCCCACCCCCGAGGACATGGCCGCCGCCGTCCCGGAGGAGATGGAGGAGCTGATCCGGCCGACCGGCTTCTTCCGGGCCAAGACCAAGTCGCTGATAGGCCTCTCCGTGGCGCTCAGGGACAACTTCGGCGGTGAGGTACCGGGCCGGCTCGCCGATCTCGTCACGCTTCCGGGGGTCGGCCGGAAGACCGCCAACGTCGTGCTGGGCAATGCCTTCGGGGTCCCCGGGATCACCGTCGACACCCATTTCGGCCGTCTGGTCCGCCGTTGGAAGTGGACGGACCAGGAGGACCCGGAGAAGGTGGAGGCCGAGATCGCCACGATCTTCCCGAAGAGCGAGTGGACGATGCTCTCGCACCGGGTCGTCTTCCACGGCCGCCGCATCTGCCATGCCCGTAAGCCCGCCTGCGGCGCCTGCCCCATCGCCCCGCTCTGCCCGGCGTACGGCGAGGGCGAGACGGATCCGGAGAAGGCCAGGAAGCTGCTGAAGTACGAGATGGGCGGACAGCCGGGCCAGCGGCTGAGCCCGCCCGCGGACTATCCCGGCAAGCCCGCGCCGGCCCTCGGGGCAGGCTGACACCCGGCATCGGCTGGCGGACGGCCGATGTGGCCGGAACGGCACGGGTGACCGCAACGGCCGGAACGAAATGCGTGATGAAAGGCGTTGTGAGACGAGGGGTGCCTATGAAGACGCACGAACAGAGCACGGAAACGGCAGCCGCGCCCGCAGCGGAAAGCTCGGCAGCGGCCGGCCCCGCAGCTGCAGGACCCGCCGCGCCTGCCGCCTCTGCCATGGGAGACCCGGCAGCGGTCGGCCCCGCAGTGGTCAGCCCCGCCGCGGCGGTCGCGGCGGCCGCCGCCGCGGCGGGCACCGGAGAGGACGGCACGATCACCGTCACGACCGAGGGGCTGCCCGCCTGGCTCGACCCCGTGGCCCGCGCCGCGCGGACCATCGAGCCCGACCAGCTCAGCCGCTTCCTCCCGCCGGAGAGCGGCGCAGGGCGGCAGTCCGCCGTGCTCGTACTCTTCGGCGAGGGGGAGCGCGGCCCCGAACTGCTCCTCATGGAGAGATCCGGAAGCCTGCGTTCCCACGCCGGGCAGCCCTCCTTCCCCGGCGGCTCCCTGGACCCGGAGGACGGCGACCAGGCGACGACAGGGCCGCTCAGGGCCGCTCTGCGGGAGGCCCGGGAAGAGACCGGCCTCGATCCCCGCGGGGTCCAGCTCTTCGGCGTGCTGCCCCGGCTCTACATCCCCGTGAGCGGCTTCGTCGTGACACCGGTCCTCGGCTGGTGGCGCTCGCCCAGTCCGGTCGGCGTCGTCGATCCGGGCGAGACGGCCCGGGTCTTCACCGTTCCCGTGGCGGATCTCACGGATCCGGCCAACCGCGCGACCACGGTCCACCCCAGTGGCCACCGGGGCCCGGCATTTCTGGTCGAATCCGCCCTGGTCTGGGGTTTCACGGCCGGAGTGATCGACCGAATTCTGCACTTCGCGGGCTGGGAGCGCCCCTGGGACAGGGCCAAGCAGGTGCCGCTCGACTGGCGCGCATGACAGGCTGACTCCCGTGCTGCGCTGTCCGGCCCCGCCCGGACCCAGCAGAAGGAACGGGCCCGGTGACGAATCTGCGAGGCTATAGACGGTGAACGTGCTGGACATCCTGCTGCTGGTCGCCGCCGTGTGGTTCGCGGTCATCGGCTATCGACAGGGGTTCGTCGTCGGCATCCTGTCGGTGATCGGATTCCTGGGCGGCGGCCTCGTCGCCGTCTACCTCCTGCCGGTCCTGTGGGACCAGCTGACGGACGGCTCCGAGGTCTCGTCGACGGCAGCCGTCGTCGCCGTCGTCATCGTGATCGTCTGCGCCTCGGTGGGCCAGGCCTTCACCACCCACCTGGGCAACAAGCTCCGCCGGTACATCACCTGGTCGCCCGCGCGCGCCCTCGACGCCACCGGCGGCGCCCTGGTCAACGTCGTCGCGATGCTGCTGGTCGCCTGGCTGATCGGCTCCGCGCTGGCCGGCACCACGCTGCCGACGCTGGGCAAGGAGGTCCGCAGCTCCTCGGTTCTGCTCGGCATCTCCCGGGTGATGCCCACACAGGCCTCCACCTGGTTCACGGACTTCTCCTCGGTCCTCGCGCAGAACGGCTTCCCGCAGGTCTTCAGCCCGTTCGCCAACGAGCCGATCACCGAGGTCAAGGCTCCGGACCCGGCGCTGGTGGGCAGCCCCGTCGCGGCCCGAGCCAAGCAGTCCATCGTCAAGGTCGTCGGCACGGCCCCGAGCTGCGGCAAGGTCCTCGAAGGCACCGGCTTCGTCTTCTCCGACCGCCGGGTGATGACCAACGCCCATGTCGTCGGCGGGGTCGACGAGCCGACCGTACAGATCGGCGGCCAGGGGCGGCTGTACGACGCGAAGGTCGTCCTGTACGACTGGCGGCGCGACATCGCCGTGCTCGACGTACCGGACCTCGACGCGAAGCCGCTGCGGTTCGCCGACACCGACCACGACGCCCGGACGGGGAACAGCGCCATCGTCGCGGGGTTCCCGGAGAACGGCTCGTACGACGTACGAGCGGCGCGGGTCCGGGGCCGTATCGACGCCGGCGGCCCGGACATCTACCGCCGGGGCACCGTCCACCGCGATGTGTACTCGCTCTACGCGACGGTCCGTCAGGGCAACTCCGGCGGACCGCTGCTGACCCCCGCGGGCGAGGTGTACGGCGTCGTGTTCGCCAAGTCGCTCGACGACCCCGACACCGGTTACGCGCTGACGGCCGACGAGATCCGCCAGGACGTCGAGCGCGGCCGCTCCGCCAACCAGCAGGTCGACAGCCAGGCGTGCGCGCTCTGAGCACCTTGGAAGTGTGATGAAGTCCCGCCCGGCCGGTGAGCTCTCACCGGCCGACCGGGGCGGACGTCATCCGCGTGGATGGCGCAGCCGCGCCGAGACCCAGCGGGCCCGACGGCGCAGAATGCGCGGAATACCGAGCCGGGGGTCATGCAGAACCCGCATATCGTGCACCCGGCCCTGGGGGCCGTCCCCCTCATGAGTGCTCGGACTCGCCGTGGCGGTCGAGCGGCGGTTGCGTGCTGTGTCACCGAAGTCGTGCGTCCAGCCCATACCGGGACGTCTGCCCGTGCCTCATGGTCGGTAACCGCCCATCCGTCAGCCAATTGGCCTATGCGCCGGGCAATTGGCCGTTCGGCGGACAACCGTGCCCCTACGGCTACCGATCGGGCTCCGAATCCTTGAGCCAGCTGATGAGTTCGGCCGAGAACCCGGCCGGGTCCTCCTCGTGGGGGAAGTGCCCCAGACCGTCGAAAAGTCGCCAACGGTACGGCGCTTCGACGTACTCGCCGGAGCCCGCCGCACTCCGGGTGCGGATCGCTGGATCGAGTGAACCGTGCAGGTGCAGCGTCGGTACCCGCACCGGCAGCTTCATCCGCCGGTTGAACTGGATTCCGTCAGGACGGGCGAGGGAACGCACCATCCAGCGGTACGGCTCGATCGAGCAGTGCGCCGTCGACGGGATGCACATCGCGCGGCGGTAGACGTCCACCGTCGCGTCGTCGGGGAAGTCCGGCGTCCGGGGGCCGGCCCATTCGTGGATCAGCCGGCCGACCAACGCCGCGTCGTCCGCGACGAGCTGACGCTCCGGTACCCACGGGCGCTGGAAACCCCAGATGTACGAGCCGGCCCTGGACTGCGCGAAGTCGGAGAGCATTGAGGAGCGCCAGCGGCGCGGATGCGGCATCGAGGAGACCACGAGGCGGCGCACCAGCTTCGGACGCATCACCGCGGCGGTCCAGGCGAGGTAGCCGCCCATGTCGTGGCCGACCAGGGCCGCGTCCGGTTCGCCGAGCGAGCGGATCACGCCGGTGATGTCGAGCGCCAGGTTGGCGGGGTCGTAACCCCGGGGCGTACGGTCGCTGCCGCCGACCCCGCGCAGGTCCATCGCGACGGCCCGGAAACCGGCGTCGGCCAGCGCGGTGAGCTGGTGGCGCCAGGTCCACCAGAACTGCGGGAAGCCGTGCAGCAGCAGCACCAGCGGGCCCTCGCCGAGCTCGGCGATGTGGAAACGCGCGCCGTTCGCCGCCACGTCCCGGTGGGTCCACGGCCCGTCGATCCGCACGGGCCCGCCGGAGCCGGACGGGGCGGGTGAGGCGGTTGGGGCGGACGGGGCGGGTGAGCCGCTCGGAGCGGCTGGGGCGGCCGGGCCGACCGAGGCCGTTGAGCTTGCAGAGCCCGCAGAGCTTGCAGTGTCTGAGGCGCCGCCCGAGCCTGCCCGGCTGCCCGAGCCTGTCCGGCCGTCCCTGTCCGCAGGGGCTGCCTGACCTTCCGGGCCTACGGGGCCTACCGGGTCGAATGCGCTGGAATCGGGGACCGTCATGTGGACGAGCGTGCCACAGAGGAGCCCTTGTCCTTGACCGGAGCCTTCTCCATGGCCTTGCCCGTCAGCGTGCTGCCCGAGGCGGTCGGGAGGCTCGTCCTCGCCGTGATGGCGGGCCGCGGGTGCGGCTTGACGCCCTGCAGCACGGCTGCCGTCTGCTTCGCCGAAGCGATGGACTTCTCCGGCGGCTTGACCTTCCTGAACTTGAGCCAGCCGATCAGCCCGAGCAGGAGGGCCAGGAGGAAGAATCCGCCGGCCACGATCAGGAACGACCACGCCAGACCCAGGCCCAGGTTGTGGATTCCGTAGGCGGCCGCGAAGCTCAGCATCGGCATCATGAACAGGAGCAGCACGGCCGCGACGATCAACGCCACGCTGCCGATCGCCCCGCGCTTGACGTCCTGCCGCACCTCTGCCTTGGCCAGGGCGATCTCGTCGTGCACCAGTGCGGACATCTCGGCCGTCGCCGCGGCGACCAACTGCCCGAGACTGCGGTCGGCGCTGCCCGCGTTGTTGCCGGGGTCGCTCATCCCTGACTCCCTCTCCAGTCCTGCTGCTCAACACATCTGGTGTCAGATCATGCCGGACTGTCCGGCTCGTTGCTCGCTGCCCCCGCCAGTTGGGCAAGGCGACGGTGCTCGGCCGCCTTCCTCTCGTGGATCGCGGCCATCCGCAGGTGGTACGCCGGGTCGCCCTGTTCGTAGATGTCCGGCACCCCGTCCTCGTCCTCGTCGAGCTCCTCGGCCTCGTGCAGCGCCTGGTATCTGCGCACCCGGAGTCTGATCAGTACACCGGAGAACACGGCGGCCGTCAGAGAGCCGATCAGCACGGCGGCCTTGATCTCGTTGATCATGCCCTCGTCGCCGGCGAAGGCCAGCTCGCCGATGAGCAACGAGACGGTGAAACCGATGCCGGCGAGCGAGGCGACCGCGAAGACGTCCGCCCAGGCCAGATCCTTGTTCAGCTCCGCCTTGGTGAATCGGGTGGCCAGCCATGTGCCGCCGAAGATGCCCACGGTCTTGCCGACGACGAGACCCAGGACGACGCCGAGGGTCTCGGGCCGGGTGAAGACATCCGCCAGCGCGTCGCCGGAGAGGGAGACGCCGGCCGAGAAGAGGGCGAACAGCGGTACGGCGAGACCGGCCGAGAGCGGGCGGATCAGGTGCTCGATGTGCTCGCCGGGCGAGTGGGTCTCGCCGTCCCGCCGGGTGCAGCGGAGCATCAGGCCCATCGCGACCCCGGCGATCGTCGCGTGCACGCCGCTGTTGTACATCAGGCCCCAGATGACCAGGGCGAGCGGTACGTAGATGTACCAGCCGCGTACGTTTCTGCGCAGCAGCAGGTAGAAGACGGCCAGGCCGATGAAGGCGCCGGTCAGCGCCAGGAAGTCGATCTTCTCGGTGAAGAAGACCGCGATGATCAGGATCGCGAAGAGGTCGTCGACGACGGCGAGGGTCAGCAGGAAGGCGCGCAGCGCGTTCGGCAGCGAGGTGCCGATGACCGCGAGGACGGCGAGCGCGAAGGCGATATCGGTGGCGGTGGGGACGGCCCAGCCGCCCGTCGAACCTCCGCCGACCACGTTCACCAGCGTGTAGACGACGGCCGGGACCGCCATTCCGCAGAGTGCGGCGACGACCGGGAGGGCGGCTGCCTTCGGGTCGCGCAGTTCGCCCGCGACCAGTTCCCGCTTGAGCTCGACGCCCGCGACGAAGAAGAAGATCGCGAGCAGCCCGTCCGCCGCCCAGTGCTCCACGGAGAGGTTGAGGCCCAGCGCCTGGGGGCCGAAGTGGAAGTCACTGACGGACGCGTAGCTGGAACCGAAGGTGTTCGCCCACACCAGGGCGGCTATCGCGGCGACCAGCAGGATCATGCCGCCGACGGTCTCGGTGCGCAGTGCCTCCGCGAGATAGTTCCGCTCAGGGAGGGACAGCCGTCCGAGCAGGGTGCGGCGGGGCGAAGGGGGTGCGGGGGTGGGCGCGGCCACGTGTGGAGACCTCCGGGTCGGTACGGCAGCGATGGCATGGCTGATGCACTTGCCGACCAGACTTCCCGGCACACCCTGTGGAGATTTCTTATTGCTTTATTGACGCAACTGCCACTGTACCCGTGGTGTGCGGGGTTGTATCCGGTGATCTTCACCTTAGATGCCCGAGGGGCACCCGGCGCGTTGCCGGATGCCCCTCGGGGACGTACAGCTCTGTTCCGTCTGCCGCGGTCAGTCCTCGGAGGAGGACGACGGCAGCTGGGCCTGGATCAGGTCCATCACCGAGGAGTCGCTCAGCGTGGTGACGTCTCCCACCTTGCGGTTCTCGGCGACGTCACGCAGCAGGCGCCGCATGATCTTGCCGGAGCGGGTCTTCGGCAGCTCGGCGACCGGCAGGACCCGCTTCGGCTTGGCGATCGGGCCGAGCGTGGCACCGACGTGGTTGCGCAGCTCCGCGACCAGTTCGTCGGAGGCGTCGGCCGTACCGCGCAGGATCACGAACGCGACGATGGACTGGCCGGTCGTCTCGTCGGCGGCACCGACCACGGCCGCCTCGGCGACCGAGGGGTGCGACACGAGCGCCGACTCGACCTCGGTGGTCGAGATGTTGTGCCCGGACACCAGCATCACGTCGTCGACCCGGCCGAGCAGCCAGATGTCGCCGTCCTCGTCCTTCTTGGCGCCGTCGCCCGCGAAGTACTTGCCCTCGAAGCGCGACCAGTAGGTGTCGATGAAGCGCTGGTCGTCGCCCCAGATGGTGCGGAGCATCGACGGCCACGGCTCGGTGAGGACGAGGTAGCCGCCCCCGCCGTTCGGAACCTCGTTGGCCTCGTCGTCGACGACGGTGGCCGAGATGCCGGGCAGGGCACGCTGGGCGCTGCCCGGCTTGGTCTCCGTCACGCCCGGCAGCGGCGCGATCATCATCGCGCCGGTTTCGGTCTGCCACCAGGTGTCCACGATCGGGCACTTGTCGGCGCCGATGTGCTTGCGGTACCACATCCACGCCTCGGGGTTGATCGGCTCACCGACCGAACCGAGGACTCGGAGACTGCTCAGGTCGAACTTGGCGGGGATGTCGTCACCCCACTTCATGAACGTACGGATCGCGGTCGGCGCGGTGTAGAGGATCGTGACGCCGTACTTCTGCACGATCTCCCAGAAACGCCCCTGGTGCGGGGAGTCGGGCGTGCCCTCGTACATGACCTGCGTCGCGCCGTTGGCCAGCGGGCCGTAGACGATGTACGAGTGGCCGGTCACCCAGCCGATGTCGGCGGTGCACCAGAAGACATCGGTCTCCGGCTTGAGGTCGAAGACCGCGTGGTGGGTGTACGCCGCCTGCGTGAGGTAGCCGCCGGAGGTGTGCAGGATGCCCTTCGGCTTACCCGTCGTGCCGGAGGTGTAGAGGATGAAGAGCGGCTGCTCCGCCTCGAAGGCCTCGGGGGTGTGCTCGGCGGACTGCCGGCCGGTGATCTCGTGCCACCAGACGTCGCGGCCCTCGGTCCACGCGGTGTCCTGCCCGGTGCGACGGACCACGAGGACGTGCTCGACGGTGTCGATACGGGAGACGGCGTCGTCCACGGCGGGCTTGAGCGCGGACGGCTTGCCGCGACGGTAGCCGCCGTCGGCGGTGATGACGACCTTGGCGTCCGCGTCCTGGATGCGGGCGGCGATGGCGTCGGCGGAGAATCCGCCGAAGACCACCGAGTGGGCGGCGCCGATGCGGGCGCAGGCCAGCATCGCGATGGCGGCCTCGGGGATCATCGGCAGGTAGACGGCGACCCGGTCGCCCTTGCCGACACCGAGCTCGGTGAGGGCGTTGGCGGCGCGGGAGACCTCGTCCTTGAGCTGTGCGTAGGTGATGGCGCGACTGTCGCCGGGCTCGCCCTCGAAGTGGATGGCGACCCGGTCGCCATTGCCGGCCTCGACGTGGCGGTCCACGCAGTTGTACGCGACGTTGAGCTTGCCGTCCGCGAACCACTTCGCGAAGGGCGGGTTGCTCCAGTCGAGCGTCTCGGTCGGCTCCGTGGCCCAGGTCAGGCGACGGGCCTGCTCTGCCCAGAAGCCCAGCCGGTCCGCCTCGGCCTGCTCGTACGCCTCCGCCTTGACGTTGGCGTTCGCGGCCAGATCGGCAGGCGGTGCGAACCGCCGCTCCTCACGAAGCAGATTGGCCAAGCTTTCGTTGCTCACGACATCTCCCATTCCCAGGGTGTCCGTTGTGTCCCGGGGCATAGCTCATCAGGCCAAAGGCCGGGTGACAAGTGTCTGCCCGGAATTGGTTTAGACCTGTGTCTCGTGTATGGAGACACGGTCCCGCATCCACGTGCGGTGCGACGCGGTACGGCGCAGTGCGGAGGGAGCTGTGCAATGCGCCGCGGCGCGACTCGGAGCGGTGCGGAGGCAGGACCACAAGGTCTCACGGACCCGGGGCGAATGCGGTTCAGACGCCCGTGCGTTCCAACTGGCCGGAACCGGGGGCGTCGCCGGGGTCCACCCGGTCGAAGACCTCGTCGAGCTCCAGTCCGCTGCTGGCCGCCTCGGTCAGCAGATAGGCCTGTGCCTCGCCCACGTGGAAGTACATGCCGTGCAGCCGGATCGTGCCCTCGGCCAGTCGCCGAGCAACCGATTCGTGTGCCCGCAGATGGTCCAACTGCTGGACCACATTGGTGAGGCAGAGCTGCTCGAGCGCGTCGGTCGGCAGCCGTCCGGAGATCCGGGCCCAGGCGTGGTGCCGGGACGCCATCCGCTCCAGGCTCGGCAGCCCATGTCTCAGCCACCGCCACAGGGACGTGGCCGGAGTCTCCTGGTCCGGTTCGGCGCCCAGCAGTGCCTGCATCGCTCCGCAGCCGGAGTGCCCGCAGACGGTGATGGACTCCACCTTCAGCACGTCCACCGCGTACTCGATCGCCGCACCCACCGAGTGGTCCCCCGACTCGGCGTTCGGCAGGGGCACCAGATTGCCGATGTTCCGCACGGTGAACAGGTCGCCCGGGCCACTCGCCGTGATCATGCTGGTGACGAGGCGGGAGTCCGCGCAGGTGATGAAGAGCTGGGACGGGCGCTGCCCCTCGATGGCCAGCCGGGCCAGCTCGTCGCGCACCAGCGGAGCGGTGTTGCGCTGGAACGAACTCAGACCGTTGATCAGCCGGTTGCCCCCGGTCGGGCGGGGGGCTGCGGTGGCCGGCTCACGACCTGGGGCGTGGGTGTTGTCCGGGGCGCCGGGGGCCGTGTCGTGGGCGGTGCGGTGGTCGCCGGGGCTGATGTGGCCGGTAGTGACGGCATTGCTGATACTGCCGACATCGGCGGTATCGCTGACATTGCCGATGTCGTGGGCGCTGCCGGGGCGGGCGGCAGCGGACGGTTCGCCGGGGCCGTGGCCCGCTTCGGGCGCACGGCCGGGTTCGTCGTGGCAGTGATGGTTGCGCCACGGTGTCCAGGGGCGGCAGCAGGAGTGCTCCGCCGAGGCGGGCTCGGCGATCCGGCTGCCGGACCTGCCGGTGAACACGACCCTGCCGCCATGGGCGGTCTGGGCGGTGCTCCAGTCCTGGATCGCCTCGTACGCCGCATGGTCCATGAAGAAGCCGTCCAGCTCGACGACGGCATCCCCGCCCTGGGGCAGCTGGCCGAGCGTACGGCTGAGCCGGGGCACCGCGAGGAATGTCAACTGGCCGCGCACGACGACCAGATGCTGTCCGCCCTGATCGGTGACCGTGATCCGGGTCCCGGCCAGCCGGTGCAGGGCGACCGCCACTGCCACCGCGATGCCGATCACCACGCCCTTCAGTACGCCGAAGACGACCACGCCGGTGATCGTCGCCCCGTACACCAGGAATTCGCGGTGCTTATGGACGTTGCGGATGTGGGCGAAACTCACCATCTGGATCCCGACCATCATCACCAGCGCGGCGAGCGCGGCCAGCGGGATCCACTCCAGCACGGTGACCAGCAGTCCGGTGGCGAGCAGCACCCAGACGCCGTGCAGCACGGTGGAGGCGCGTCCGGTCGCCCCGGCGCGTACGTTCGCCGAACTGCGCACCGCGCCACCGGACACGGCCAGCCCTCCCACCAGCCCGGACAGCGTGTTGGCGATGCCCTGGGCGCGCAGCTCGCGGTCGAGATCGGCGCGTCTGGCGGGCAGGATGAGGGGCGCGGCCGGAGCAGACGTCGAAGGTGCGTGTGCGAGGGTCGTGGCCGGAGTGGACGTCGAAGGTGCGTGTCCGAGCGCGGGTGCGGGTGCCCCGGTTGAGGTTGCCGCCGGGGCGGGTGCCGACATCGCACCCGCACCGGGTCTGGCGGCCGTTCTCTCGGCGGTGCGGTCGGCCGACAGCTTGTCCACGGCCACCGCAGCGAGAAGTGATTCCAGGCTGGCCACCAGCATCACCGTGAAGACGGCGGTGGCCAGGGCGAGTACGGGGCCGTGCGGCATTTCGGGCAGGGCGTGCGAGCGCCAGGACGGCAGATCGACCCGGGCGATCCCGGGCGCGACGATCGCGGCCATCGCCGTAGCGGTCACCACCGCGGCGAGGGCGGCCGGAATCCGCCGTACGGCTCTGCCGACCCTGCCCGGAATCCGTGGCCAAAGGATCAGGATGGTGATGGTCAGTACGCCGATGAGCGGGGCGGCCGGGCTCACCCGGCCCAACTGATCGGGGAGCGCGAGGGCGTTGGCGACGGCCGAACTCTGTGGCGAGCCGCCGAGCACGATGTGCAGCTGGGCGAGCGCGATGGCCACGCCGATCCCGGCGAGGGTGCCGTGGACGATGGCGGGGCTGACGGCGAGGGCGCTGCGCGCCGCTCGCAGCGAGCCGAGCAGGATCTGGAGCAGCCCGGCGCCGATGGTGATCGCGCAGGTGGTGCGCCAGCCGTAGATCTGGATCAACTCGGCTGTGACCACGGTCAGTCCGGCGGACGGGCCGCTGACCTGGAGCGGGGTGCCGCCGAGCAGCCCGGCGACGATGCCGCCGATCGCGGCGGAGATGAGGCCGGCTTCCAGCGGGGCGTCCATGGCGACGGCAAGGCCGAGCGACATGGGGACGGCGAGCAGGAAAACCGTGATCGATGCGGACAGATCGGCGCCCGCGATACGGAATCGACCACCGCGCGGTGGCGGCGGGCTGTGTGGTCGCTTGACTCCCGAGGCGCGTGAGGGACGCGAACTACGGGATGTGCGGTTGTGGCGAGTGGGGACGCAAGCAGACATGTTCCCGTCTCCTCCGGGCAGCGCGGTCGCGGAATGTAGGGACGCGGCCATGGGTCACGGCGTGCAGCGGCGGAATTTCTCAACTCTCAGTAAACAGATCGTAATGGAGAGTAAAGATCTGTGTCCACACTTGTGATCGAATGGGCAAGTCGATCACCCAATCAAGTGAATAAGCATCTTTTCATTCGGTATGTCCTGTTGGTCTCGACCGGCCGCGTGCGAACTTGACCGCGCCGTGTCGGCATTTCGACGCGAATAACCCGCAAGGAAGAGGTGGGCGGACGATGGCTGCCACGACGAGAGTCGTTTCGCGGAGGGCCGCCACGGAGAGGGCGGCCGCCGGGCGGGTTGCCCTGGGCGTCGTGGCCGTCGCGCTGACTGCGGGAGTGGCCGGGTGCTCCGGCGGCTCCGGCGACGACACCGGAGCTGCCGGCCCAGGGGCGGCGGAGAAGGCCCCCGAAGCGGAGAAGGCCCCTGAGGCGAAGAGGGCCCCTGAGGTGAAGACGGCTCCCGAGACGAAGAAGGAGGCCCCTGAAGCCCCGGCCGCGCCCAACAGCGTTTTCCGGCTCATCGGCGACGGGTCCACCGCGTTCACCGGCAGCCAGCCGAAGCAGCCTGTGGCCAAGCGCCTGGCGCCTGGTCAGAAGCCGCCGCAGTTCGTGGTGTTCTCGTGGGACGGCGCAGGCGAGGACAGCCAGAAGCTCTTCTCCTACTTCCGTGAGGTCGGCAGGAAGTACCACGCGAACATGACGTACTTCCTCAGCGGCGTGTACATGCTGCCGGAGGACAAGCGGGAGCTCTACGACCCACCGAAGCACAACGCCGGCAGCTCCGACATCGGCTTCAACGACACCGAGGGAATCCGGAACACCATCACCCAGGTGGGCGGGGCCTGGGAGGACGGTAATGAGATCGGCACCCACTTCAACGGGCACTTCTGCGGTCCCGAGGGCGGCGTCGGGACCTGGTCCGTCGATCAGTGGAAGAGCGAGATCAGCCAGGCCAAGTCCTTCGTGAAGAGCTGGAAGACCAACGACCCGGGCCTCGAAGCGGAGAAGCCGCTTCCCTTCGACTACGACAAGGAGCTCATCGGCGGCCGCACCCCCTGCTTGGAAGGGCAGAAGAACATGGTGGCGGCAGCAAGGACGATGGGCTTCCGCTACGACTCCAGCGGGGTCAACAACCAGGTCTGGCCGAAGAAGAAGGACGGCGTCTGGGACCTCTCGCTGCAGCTCGTCCCCGTGCCGGGCCGCAAGTTCGAGACCCTGTCGATGGACTACAACTTCATGGTCAACCAGTCCGGCGCGGAGACGCAGGGCGACCCGGGCATGCACGAGTACTGGGGCAACCAGATGCGTGACGGCCTGCTCCAGGCCTTCGACCGCTCGTACGACGGGAACCGCGCCCCGCTGATCATCGGTAACCACTTCGAGTCCTGGAACGGCGGCACCTACATGCGCGCAGTCGAGGACACCATCGCGTCGGTCTGCACCAAGGAAGGCGTCCGCTGCGTCTCCTTCCGGCAACTGGCCGACTGGCTGGACGCGCAGGACCCGGCGACGCTGGCGAAGCTCGGCAGGCTCGATGTCGGCCAGGCGCCCGAGGAGGGATGGTCCGCGTTCCTCGACGGAACCGGGACTTCCGAAGCCGGCCGGGCAGCGGGCGCCGACAAGGCTCACGCGGGGCCGGGCGAGGACGAGAACAGCCGCTGAGCCGCGCGGCCGGCCGTGGCCGACGCGTCGTGCGCCGGACCGGCCGGATGGCGGGGCTGTGCGTCGAGCGCCGGATCGGCCGGACGGCGGGGCTGTGCGTCGAGCGCCGGACGGGCCGGAGATCCGATCCTGCCCGGCGCTCTGTCGAGATGACGGCTTCCTCCGGGAGGGGCGAACCCGTCCGGCGGGGCGCCGAGGATTCAGGCGGGTTGAGCGGCGCCGTCCTGGGCGTACCGCTCATCGAGAACGAAGGCGGGATCGACCTGGGCGGCCAGATCGGCGCCCGTCTTCTCGTTGCCCCAGCTCTCCGCGTTCTTCAGATGGAAATGGACCATCTGACGCGTGTAGCGCCCCCAGTCCCGCTGCTCGTACGAGTCCTCGGCGGCGTTCTGCAGCGCCTGCAGAGCCATCCGGTTGTCTGCCTCCAGCAGCTCGAAGCGAGCGGGGCGGCCCTTCTCCATCGCCCGTACCCAGTCGGAGTGCCCGACGCTGACCAGCAGATCGTCCCCCACCTCGGCGCGCAGGAACTCAAGATCGTCCTCGCCCTGCACCTTGTTGCCGATGACCTTCAGAGAGACCCCGAAGTCCCGCGCGTACTCCTTGTACTGGCGGTAGACCGAGACGCCCTTACGGGTCGGCTCCGCGACCAGGAACGTCATGTCGAAACGGGTGAACATCCCGGAGGCGAAGGAGTCCGACCCCGCTGTCATGTCAACGACGACATAGTCGTCGGGGCCGTCGACGAGATGGTTCAGGCAGAGTTCGACCGCGCCGACCTTGGAGTGGTAGCAGGCCACGCCCAGATCCGACTCGGTGAACGGCCCGGTGGCCATCAGCCGGATCTCCCCGTCATCCAGCCGGACCGTACGCGCGCATGCGTCATAGATCGGGTTGTCCTCGCGGACCCGCAGCAGTCGTGAGCCCTCGCCGGGCGGAGTCGTCTTGATCATCGTCTCGCCGGAGGTGATGCGGGGGTTGCTGCCGCGCAGATACTCCTTGATCAGAGGTAGGTGCGCCCCCATGGCGGGCAGCGCTGCGGCCTCCTGGTCGTCGAGGCCGAGCGCGGCCCCGAGGTGCTGGTTGATGTCGGCGTCCACCGCGACGACATGGGCTTCATTGGCGGCGAGGTGGCGGATGAAGAGCGAGGACAGCGTCGTCTTGCCGCTGCCGCCCTTCCCTACGAAAGCGATCTTCATGTTCACCTAGGGTAGCTGTGCAATCGCGTTCTGTTGTCACACTTCGTGAAGAAGGCCACTCCCGGGCGGTATCGGCACGGTGGACGCGTAGCCTCGCTACTTATGAGTACGCCTGCCCCTGATCCGCTCGCCGCCCTGGGCACCCTGCCGGGGGTCGCCGACGCGGTGGACTCCGTACGCAAGGCCGTCGACCGGGTCTACGGTCACCGCGTCATGCGGCGCCGCAGCAATGAGGTCACTGCGGAAGCGGCGCTGCGTGGTGCCCGTGGTTCGGCGGCGCTGTCGGGCGCCGACTGGAACCTGGAGGAGGTGCGCCGGCGTACCGACTTCAGTGGTGACGGCGAGGCGCACGTGATCGGGGCGGCCCTGCGGCTGACCGCCGAAGCGGGCCAACTGCTCTCCATCTGGAGGCAGTCACCGCTGCGGGTGCTGGCGCGGCTGCACCTGGTCGCAGCCGGCGGAGCGGTACCCGACGATGCCGTCGGCCGGCCGAGGCTGGCGGGCGAGCCCGTGGACGAGCCGCTGGTCGAGGCGCCGTTGCCGGATGCCGACGAGGTGGCCGGGCGGCTGGAGGGGCTCTCCGGGCTGATTCTTTCCGGCACTTCGGCGCCCGCGCTTGTCACGGCGGCGGTAGTGCACGGTGAACTGCTGGCCCTGCGTCCCTTCGGTTCGTACAACGGTCTCGTCGCGCGGACCGCAGAGCGGATCGTGCTGATCGGAAGCGGGCTCGACCCCAAATCGATCTGCCCCGCAGAGGTGGGTCACGCCGAGCAGGGGCGGGCGGCGTACGTCGCGGCGTTCGAGGGCTATCTGTCGGGGACGCCGGAGGGCATGGCGGCCTGGATCGCGCATTGCGGACGCTCCGTGGAACTGGGCGTCAGGGAGTCGACGGCGGTGTGCGAGGCGCTCCAGCGCGGGGCCGCGTAGAGGTCCCGCAAGAAGTCGCGTGGAAGCTGCGCAAGAAGTCGCGTGCAAGTCGCGTGGAAATCGCGCAATGGGGAAACGGCTGGATTTCGGCCCGAGGCTGCGAGCCCGTCGGGTGCCGGTTTCGCGGTGTGCGTCGCGATAAAACCACCGAGGTAACTTCATCGCGGTAACTCGCGAATTGTCTTCGCCATGTCGACTTGTCGAGTCGACTTCACCGCCTGGCAAAAGGGTTGCGGCGGTACCGTCCTCGGTACCGCCGCTGGCATGTCTACCCAGTTACCATGCGTCCTCGATATATGCCCATCAGGTCGGGATGCTTTGCCCGTTCCCTGGTGCGGCTGGCCCGTAATCGACGGGTCGACGTCGCGTGGGTGCTCGGTTTTCATGCTCGGTCCGTGGGGCCGTCTCTGCGTTACAGGTAATCCTCTCGGATGTCCTTGGTCTCGCGGGCCGTTGAGTCATTTGTACTCCAGAGCCGGGGTGAGCGGTAGTGCTGGCCCCACTTCTTTACTTTTAGGTTCAATTACGGGCGAGTTGGATATTTCGCGCCGGCCGCCGAGTCGGCACGCCGGGCTGTCGCTCAGGGGTCGCGCCGGGTCTTCGCTCAGGGGTGCGTCAGTGCGTCAGGCGGAGGCCGCGGCGCGGCGACGCGAGGAGTACCAGACCAGTCCCGCCGTGACGGCGGCCGCGCCCACCGCTGCCGCCGCGACCAATGCCGGACGTGGCGGCAGTGAGAACGCGGGCAGTCGCTGCTTGAGCCGGACCGGCCGGTCGAAGACGAGAATCGGCCACTCGCGGAGGGTCGCCTCACGCCGCAGCGCGCGATCCGGATTGACCGCGTGCGGATGGCCGACCGACTCCAGCATCGGTACATCCGTGGCGGAGTCGCTGTACGCGTAGCAGCGTGAGAGGTCGTACCCCTCCGATACCGAGAGGGCCCTGATCGCCTCGGCCTTCGTCGGCCCGTAGGCGTAGTACTCGACTTCGCCGGTGAAACAGCCGTCGTCACCGACGACCATTCGGGTGGCGACGACCCGGTCGGCGCCGAGCAGCTCGCCGATCGGTTCGACGACCTCGGCGCCCGAGGTCGAAACGATCACCACATCGCGTCCGGCGGTGTGATGCTCCTCGATGAGCGTCGCCGCTTCGTCGTAGATGATGGGGTCGATCAGCTGGTGCAGGGTCTCGGCGACGATTTCCTTCACTTGCTGGACGTTCCAGCCCTTGCAGAGTGCGGAGAGATATTCCCGCATCCGCTCCATCTGGTCGTGATCTGCACCCCCGGCAAGGAACACGAACTGTGCGTACGCAGTGCGCAGTACGGCGCGGCGGTTGATCAGTCCGCCTTGGTAGAAGGACTTGCTGAAGGTCAGCGTCGAAGACTTCGCAATGACCGTCTTGTCCAGGTCAAAGAAGGCGGCTGTGCGCGGCAAGAAGCGGTTTTCCACAAGGCAGAGCATAGGGGGACATCATTCGGCGTAAACTCCGGTGCGTGGGTTTGCCTGAGAAGGCTCTCGGGTACACCATGGAAGTCACGGATCGTTCGCGACCGTGCTAACCCGGTCCGGCTCCTCCCCCCCCCGAGTCGGCCGTGGGGACGACCCCCGCTCTCCCCCCCGGCGGGGGTCGTCGCATGTCCGGACGCGTTTCTGGCGTTCGGAATCAAGCATTCCGCCCCCGTTTCGGTCGTTGCGGCCCGCTTCTCGGGCTGCCCTCACCACCATGACTCGTAACGGTGCGTAGCGGAAGGGCTGCACTCCGGAAGTCGCCGGTATGGGCGACGGAGATATTCACAACGGTGGAGTTGTCCACAGTTTTCGAGCAAGATCCACACGATTTTCCGAAGCGCTGCACGGTGATTCCAGCCGCGAAGTCCGCGGGTTGTGGAATCGCCGATCCCGGAACGCTCCGAGATCACCGCGAACCGCGATGAAGGTGCAGTGAGAAGGGGGGCGGAGATCGTGGCCGAGTCCATCGTGCGGGATCCTCTGCCGGCCGCCGGAGGGCGGCAGGGCGGACCGCTGATCGTGACCGAGGATGTGGAACTGCTCGACGATCTGCTGAGGCTGTGTGCGGCCGCCGGAGCGGAACCGGAAGTTCATCACTCGCCACCCGAGGACAGGGGCAGCTGGGAGCAGGCTCCGATGGTTCTCGTGGGCGACGATGCCGCCCAGCGCTGCCGAGGGGCGGTTCGCAGGCGGGGCGTGATGCTCGTCGGCAGGGAACAGGACGCCCCGGATGTCTGGCGCCGAGCCGTGGAGATCGGGGCCGAATATGTGCTGAGGCTGCCCGATTCGGAGAGCTGGCTCGTCGACCAGATCGCCAACGCGGCGGAGGGGGTGGGCCGGCCGGCGCTCACCGTGGGGGTGATCGGCGGACGGGGCGGCTCGGGCGCGTCCACACTGGCCTGCGCCCTGGCGGTGACCGCGTCCAGGGCCGGGCGGCGGACGATGCTGATCGACGGCGACCCGCTCGGCGGTGGCATCGACGTGCTGCTCGGTGGCGAACGGGCCGAGGGAATGCGCTGGCCGGATTTCGCCCACTCCAAGGGGCGGGTCGGCGGGGGTGCGCTGGAGGAGTCACTGCCGGCGCTGCACGGGCTGCGGGTTCTCAGCTGGGGCCGCGACGACTGCGTGACCATCCCGCCGCAGGCCATACAGGCCGTGCTGGCCGCCGCGCGCAGGCTCGGCGGGGTGGTGGTCGTCGATCTGCCGCGCCGGGTCGACGAATCGGTGGCCGAGGCGCTCGCGCAGTTGGACCTCGGGCTGTTGGTGGTCCCGGGGGAACTTCGCGCGGTCGCGGCGGCGAAGCGTGTGGCGTCGATGGTCGGGATGATCCTGGACGACCTTCGAGTGGTGTCCCGCGGGCCGTACGCGGCGGGCCTCGACGAGCGGTGGGTGGCACAGGCGCTGGGGCTGCCGCTCGCCGGTGAACTCCCCATCGACACCGGGCTGCTGGCCGCCCAGGACGGCGGCGCGCCACCGGGTGGCAGTGCGCGCGGTCCGCTGGCCCGGTTCTGCGCGGCGTTCTGGGAGCGGGCGCTCGCCCCGGAAGGCGCGGGAGGACGAGACGGTGGAGGTGCGTCATGACCCAGACGCTGCTCGATGCCGTACGGCAGAGGCTCGCGCAGAGTGGCACGGCGCCGACGCCGGCCGGGGTCGCGGCGGCGCTGCGGGCCCAGGGGCGGCTGCTCGGGGACGCCGAAGTACTTGGCGCGGCCGATGAGTTGCGGGGCGAGTTGGTAGGGGTCGGGGTTCTGGAGCCGCTGCTCGCAGATCCGGTGGTGACGGATGTGCTGGTCTCCGCGCCGGACCGGGTGTGGGTGGATCGGGGCGGCGGTCTCGAACTCACCGAGGTGACCTTCACGGACGCGGCCGCGGTGCGCAGGCTGGCGCAGCGGCTGGCCGCCGTGGCGGGGCGGCGGCTGGACGACGCCCGCCCCTGGGTGGACGCCAGGCTTCCGGACGGCACCCGGATGCATGCCGTGCTGCCGCCGGTTGCCGTCGGCTCGACGTGCCTGTCGCTGCGGGTGGTTCGGCCCAGGGCCTTCTCGCTGGCGGAGCTGGTCGAGGCGGGGACGGTGCCGCCGGGCGGTGACCGGGTGCTGCGGGCTCTGGTGGAGGCCCGGGTCTCGTATCTGATCAGTGGAGGGACGGGGGCCGGGAAGACGACTCTTCTGTCGAGTCTGCTGGGCGCGGTCGGGGAACGGGAGCGAATCGTGCTGGCAGAGGACTCGGCGGAGCTGCGGCCGGACCATCCGCATGTGGTGCGCCTGGAGTCGCGCCCCGCCAACCAGGAGGGGGCGGGCCGGGTGACCCTCCGGGATCTGGTGAGGCAGGCCCTGCGGATACGGCCCGACCGGCTGGTGGTCGGAGAGGTGCGGGGCGCGGAGGTCACCGAGCTCCTTGCCGCTCTGAACACCGGCCACGAGGGCGGCTCGGGGACGGTCCACGCCAATGCGGCCGAGCACGTACCGGCCCGTCTTGAGGCGTTGGGGACGGCGGCGGGGCTGGACCGGAAGGCGCTGCACAGCCAGTTGGCGGCCGCGCTGTCGGTGGTGGTCCATCTAGTACGGGACCGGGCCGGGCAGCGGCGGATCGCCGAGGTGCAGGTTCTGGAGCGGGACGCGGCGGGACTGGTGGTGACCGTGCCCGCGCTGCGCTGGGGCGCCGATGGATTCGTGCGGGAGCGGGGCTGGGAGCGGCTGCGGTCGCTGATCGGGGGTGCGCTGTGACGGGGGATGCGCCGATGGGGCTGTCGGTGGGCGTGAGTGGTGCGGTGGCCCTGTGCGTCGGGACGGCGGCCTGGCTGGTGGCGGCGCAGGACCATGGCCGGCGGAGGGTCCGGGTGCTGTTTGCCGATGGGGAGGTCCGGCCGCCGCTGCGAGTGCTCCGGGAGCAGGCCGTGGCGTGGCTGCTGGAGCGGTCGAGGGAGCGGCGGGAGTGGCTGTGCCTCCCGGTGGCGCTGGTCGTCGCCGTGCTGGGGGAGTCCGTGCTGCCGCTGCTGGGCGGGGCGGCGGCTGTGCCGCTGGTGCGGCGGTGGCTGCGCAGGCGGGCCCTGGGTAAGGAGCGGGAGCGCCGGGAAGCCGGGGTGGTGGCGCTGTGCGGCGCGACCGTGGGTGAACTGCGGGCCGGACACGAACCAGGGCAGGCGCTGCTCGTCGCCCTCCGAGGCAACGGGGTGATGGGGGCGGCTGAGGCGAGTGTGTCCGCTGCGGCGCGATTCGGTGGGGACGTGCCGGGGGCGCTCGCTCAGGCTGCGCGGGAGCCGGGGCTGGACGGACTCGCCGGGGTGGCGGCCTGCTGGCGGGTGGCGGTCGACGGCGGGGCCGGGCTCGCGGCGGGGCTGGACCGCCTGGAGGGCGCGTTGCGGGCCGAGCGGCGCAGACGGGAGGAACTGCGGGCCCAACTGGCGGGTGCCTGGTCGACGGTGGCTGTGCTGGCGCTGCTCCCGGTGCTGGGTCTGGGGCTGGGGGCGGCGCTCGGGGCCGATCCGTTGCGGGTGCTGCTGCACACCCCGGCCGGGCTGGTCTGTCTGGTGGCGGGCGGACTGCTGGAGGCGGCCGGCCTCTGCTGGGCGGCCCGGATCGTACGGGCGGGGGAGGCGGGGTGAGCGGGGTCGCCCACGAAGCCGTCCACCGGGTGGCGGCGGTGTGCGCGGTGGTGAGTGCGGTCGCTTGTCCGGCCTTTGCCCTGGCAGGGCTCGGGCGTAGGCGGGCGGTGCGCCGCCGGGGCGCGGCGCTGCTGGCGATCGGCTGGCCGGAACGCCGGCGCGAGCGCTGGGGTGGGCGTGGACATGCGGCGCCCGGAGCCCGGGTGAAGGAGTGGATCGCGCCGCTGGGCGCTGTGGCGGTGGGCTGGGTCCTGGTCGGCGGCCTGCCGGGTTGCGCGGCGGGGCTGCTCGGGGCGTACGGCGCCTGGCGGTGGCAGCGGGGCCGGCGCAGCACCGAACCGGGGGCCGGACTCGCGGAGATGGCGGAGGCCGCACGTCAGCTCCCGTTGGCGGCCGACCTGTTGGCGGCCTGCATCTCCGCCGGGGCCGGGCCCCGGGAGGCGGCCGAGGCGGTGGGCGAGTCGCTGGGCGGGCCCGTCGGCAGGTGCCTGGCGCGGACGGCCGCGGAAATCCGGCTCGGTGGTGAACCTGCGGCGGCCTGGGGGCGGTTCGGGGAGATACCGGGTGCGAGTGCGCTGGCCCGCTGCCTGGAGCGGGCGGGGTCGACCGGGGCTCCGGCAGCGGAGCCGGTGGCGCGGCTGGCCGAGGCGATGCGGGCCGAACGTGCGAGTGCGGCCGTGGCGCGCGCCCAGCGGGCAGGCGTGCTGATCACCGGTCCCGTCGGGCTCTGCTTTCTGCCCGCTTTCCTGATGGTCGGGGTGGCGCCCGTGGTGATCGGCCTGGCGACCGGACTGCTTCAGACCACGTGACAGAAAAGTGTCAATAAAAAACCATTCAATATGAATTACCGATTTCACGGGGGTTGAAATGATTCAGCGAATCAGGGGCTGGGTGCGTGGCATGGCATTCCGGGCCCGGTCGGACAGCGGAATGACGACATCCGAATACGCGGTGGGGACGATCGCGGCCTGCGCGTTCGCGGCGGTGCTCTACAAGGTGGTCACCAGCCAGCCGGTGATGTCCGCATTGCAGTCGCTGCTGAAGGACGCGCTCGATGCGAAGTTCTGAGAGCGGTCCCGGAGCGTGCGCCGGAGGCCGTTCCCGTACCGAGGGCGGGAGACCGGGTGTCCGGGCGTCGGATCGGGGCGCGGTGACCGCGGAGGCGGCCATGGCGGTTCCGGTGCTGGCGATGTTCGCCCTGGCGCTGGTTTGGGCGCTGATGGCGGCCTCCGCCCAGATCCGGTGCGTGGACGCGGCGAGGGCCGGGGCGAGGGCGGCCGCCCGTTCCGAGCCGGAGGCACAGGTGCTTGAGGTCACCCGTTCGGCGGCACCTGGCGGAGCCGAAGTCGCGATGGAACGGTCCGGGGAGCTGTGGCGGGTACGGGTGGCGGCTCCGATGCCGGGGCCGGGCCCGCTGGCCCTGACGCTGCATGCGGAGGCGGCCGCACTGGCCGAGGACACGGTGGGGGCGACGCAATGAACCGGACGGGAGGGAGGTGGCGGGCGGCTGCGCTCGGGTGGCTGCGGACAGCCGACCCTGCGCGGCTGGGCAGGGCTGGGCGGAGCGAGGACAGGGGGCTGGCCACGGTGTGGGTGGCGATGACCACGGCCACGCTGTGCGCGGTGTTCGCGGTCGTGCTGGCCCTCGGGCAGGTGGTGGCCGTCCGGCACCGGGCGGGCGGTGCGGCGGATCTGGCGGCGCTGGCCGCGGCCGACCGGGCCCTGCAAGGCCCTGGGGAGGCATGCGGGGCCGCCGAGAAGGTGGCTGCGGCGCAGGGGGCCGTGGTGGTCCGGTGTGCGGTGCGCGGGGAGATCGCCGATGTGACGGCCCGGGTGAGTTTCGGGCCGTACGAACCGGCGGTCAGGTCCCGGGCCGGTCCTCCGGCGGCTGCTCCCGCATCTCCGGCGCTTCCGCCTCCCGCACCGGAGCCGACTCCGGCTCCGGCGGCTGCGCGGGGTTCGGTTCCGACGGCTCTTCGGGGTCCGGTTCCTCGGGGGGCGGGGGTGCGTATCGCAGGAGTTCGGTGAGGAGGCGGACGGCGCCACGCTTGTGCAGCGGTTCGTTGCCGTTGCCGCACTTGGGGGACTGGACGCAGGACGGGCAGCCGGCCTCGCACTCGCAGGACGCGATCGCCTGGCGGGTCGCGGTCAGCCAGGCACGGGCGGTGTGGAAGGCCCGCTCGGCGAATCCGGCACCGCCCGGGTGGCCGTCGTACACGAAGACCGTGGGCAGCAGGGTGTCCGGGTGCAACGGCACGGAGACGCCGCCGATGTCCCACCGGTCGCAGGTGGCGAAGAGCGGCAGCATCCCGATCGACGCGTGCTCCGCGGCGTGCAGGGTGCCGCCCAGGATCTCCGGATTGATACGGGCGGCATCGAGCTGGTCCTCGGTGACCGTCCACCAGACGGCTCGGGTCCGCAGGGTGCGGGGCGGCAGGTCCAGCTTGGTCTCGCCGAGGACCTCGCCGGTGATCAGCTTGCGACGCAGGAAGGAGACGACCTGGCTGGTGACCTCCACGGAGCCGTAGCAGAGCCGTCCGTCACCCCACGGGATCTCGGTGTCGGTCTCCAGGACGGCGATGGAGGTGGTGTCGCGGGCGGTGGTCGAGTACGGCGGGACGGCCTCCTCGACCAGGGCCACCGAGTCCTCCAGGTCCAGCTTCCGGACCAGGTAGGTGCGGCCCTGGTGGAGGTGGACGGCGCCCTCGTGGACGGCGGTGTGTGCGGCCGATTCGTCGACGGTGCCCAGCAGCCGGCCGGTGCCCTCCTCGACGATCTGGACGGGGCGGCCGCCCTCGCCACGGATGTCGGTGAGGTCCGCGGCTCGTTCCCGGCGGGTCCAGTGCCAGCCCGATGGCCGCTTGCGCAGCAGCTTCGCGGCCTCCAGCTGCGGCAGCAGTTCGGGCACGGCCGGGCCGAAGAGTTCCAGGTCGGGCCCGGTGAGGGGGAGCTCCGCGGCGGCGGCGCACAGATGGGGGGCGAGTACGTACGGGTTGTCCGGGTCGAGGACGGTCGACTCCACGGGCTGCTGGAACAGCGCCTCGGGATGGTGGACGAGAAAGGTGTCCAGTGGGTCGTCGCGGGCCACCAAGACGGCCAGGGCGCCCTGGCCGGAGCGTCCGGCGCGGCCCGCCTGCTGCCACAGCGACGCCCTGGTGCCGGGATAGCCGGCGATCACGACGGCATCCAGGCCGGAGACGTCGATGCCGAGTTCGAGGGCGGTGGTGGCGGCCAGTCCGAGCAGTTCCCCGGAGTGCAGGGCGCGCTCCAGGGCGCGGCGTTCCTCGGGGAGGTAGCCCCCGCGGTAGGCGGCGACCCGGGCCGGCAGGGAGCGGTCCACCTCGGCGAGGCGCTCCTTCGCGATGACGGAGATCAGCTCGGCGCCGCGCCGGGAGCGCACGAAGGCGACCGAGCGGACGCCCTGGACGGTGAGATCGGTGAGCAGGTCGGCGGTCTCGGCGGTGGCGGTGCGGCGGACAGGGGCGCCCTTCTCGCCGTGCAGGTCGGTCAGGGGCGGTTCCCACAGCGCGAAGACCAGCTCGCCGCGGGGTGAGGAGTCGTCGGCGACCTCCTTGACCGGGAGACCGGTGAGGCGGCCGGCCGCGACGGAGGGTTCCGCCGCGGTGGCGGAGGCGAGGAGGAAGACCGGGTCGGCTCCGTAACGGGCGCACAGGCGGCGGAGCCGGCGTACGACCTGGGCGACGTGGGAGCCGAAGACGCCGCGGTAGGTGTGGCACTCGTCGATGACGACGAAGCGCAGGGCGCGCAGGAAGGAGGACCAGCGGGGGTGGGACGGGAGTATCCCGCGGTGCAGCATGTCGGGGTTGGTCAGGACGTAGTTGGCGTACTGACGCACCCACTCGCGTTCCTCGACCGGGGTGTCGCCGTCGTAGACCGCGGGCCTGACGGCGTTGCCGAGCGGTGCCGCGAGCTGCTTCACGGAACGCCTCTGATCGGCTGCCAGGGCCTTGGTGGGCGCCAGGTACAGGGCGGTGGCGCCGCGGCCGTTCGGGGCCCCGGAGCCGTCGAGCAGGGCGCTGAGGACCGGGGCGAGGTAGGCGAGCGACTTGCCGGACGCGGTTCCTGTGGCGATGACCACGGATTCGCCGTCCAGGGCGTGCTCGGCGGCGGCCGCCTGGTGCGCCCACGGATGTTCGATTCCGGCACGCTGGATCGCGGCGACGACTTCCGGCCGGATGCGATCGGGCCAGATGGCATGGGTTCCCGCACGCGGGGGCAAGTGCTCCGTATGAGTGATGCGCGCGGACCGGCCCGCCACTGCGGCGAGCCGGTCGAGGACCATGGCGGGAGAGTGACTGGTGTCGCTGTTCCCGGGTGGTCGACTGGGGCGGTGATTCTTGGCCATCGGCACCGAGTGTGTCACTGGCGTGACGGACAATGGCCCCAAGCCGTCGTGCATGGCTGCTGGTAAGTGATTGAATGCCATCGCGGCTGGCGATCCGTTCCCTGGCTCCGCCGGGGAGACCGAGGGGCGACCGCTCGATAGCAAGGTGCTGGAGGATCCGTGGACCTGTCCTTGTCGACTCGCAATGTGTCCGGCCCTGGTGGCGACCGTACGGTCGTCGAGGTCGGTGGCGAGATTGATGTGTATACCGCGCCCAAGCTGCGCGAGCAGTTGGTCGAGTTGGTGAATGACGGCAGCTACCACCTGGTTGTCGACATGGAAGGCGTCGACTTCCTCGACTCCACCGGCCTCGGCGTGCTCGTGGGTGGCCTGAAGCGTGTCCGGGCCCATGAGGGCTCACTGCGCCTGGTCTGCAACCAGGAGCGCATTCTCAAGATTTTCCGGATCACCGGTCTGACCAAGGTGTTCCCGATTCACACCACGGTCGACGAGGCCGTCGCGGCCACCGACTGACGGTCGGCCCGTGGCCGGTCCGCCGGTCGGGCCGGCTCAGGCCGGTCCGGTACGCAGCCGACGCACCGGCGGCCCGCCAGGCGGCCGGTGCGACCCGGGCGTGCCTGACGGTCGGCTGCCGCGAGGCAGACCGATCGCACGGTCGGGTTGTCGCCCGGTGGCCGTACGGTCAGGTGGTCGGTCGGGGAGCCGGGTGACCGGTGCTCCGGTCGGCCGGGTGCTCGGACGACCGGGCTGGTCGGCGTGAGCCGTTTGGCGGTCGGCCGGTGGGCTGTCGTTCGACCGGCTGCCGGACGGGGCCGTTCGTTCGGCTCTTCCGGTTCGCTCGGTGACCGCTCGTTTGCGGGCGGCCCGGCTGCCGGACGGATGTCTGTCGGTCCGTCGGCCGACGGCTGTACGTCGCTTCCGACGGCGTCCGGTGGTCGGCGACGCGATCAGCGAGATCGGCGAACCCGCGGGTCGTCGGCTCTGAGAAGAAGCGCGAAATAGAACGAAGAAGCGCGAAGAAGAGCAGGGACGCCGGGCAGCGCGCCCGGACCCCTGGGATGCACGCCCGTACGTCTGAGGGGGATCGCATGGCCACCGTTGAACTCCGCTTCAGCGCCCAACCCGAACACGTCAGGACGGCCCGCCTCGTGGCGGCCGCCGTGGCGCGCCGGGCAGGGGTCGACGAAGCCGTGCTCGACGAGGTCAGACTCGCCGTCGGTGAAGCCTGCAGCCGCGCAGTCGGGCTGCACCGCAGCCATGACATCATCGCTCCCGTCTCCGTCGCCCTGATCGAGGAGGAGAAGTCCTTCTCCGTCGAGGTGGCCGACGAGGTGCCCGGCCCCGGGGCCGATCCCGCTCTCGGCGGACCCGTCGGAGCCTCCGCGACACGCGACGCCACGCCCGGCGGTGGGCTCGATGAGCCGGATCACGAGAGCGACGCCGATGGCGAGGACGAGATGGGTCTCGCGGTCATCAGCGGCCTCGTCGATGATGTGGAAGTCAGATCGGGAGCCAAGGGCGGAGTGATCCGCATGAGCTGGCCGAAGACGCCCACGACCGTGCTGCCCTGATGCCCGTGACCGCGCTGCCATGACGCTGCTCCCCTGAGGCGCCACGGGCGACGCACGCTCGCGGGCGGCCCACCGTCCCGATCCGCCCGCCCCGGTCCGGTTGAACCTCTTCCCCGGTCCATGTCTTGATCCGTCTTTTGAGGCCCTGCTGAGCAGGGCCTTTTTCATTTATGCGTGATCAATGATCTGCAGAAAATGTGCCTGCCCCATTACTGCATTCGGGCCTCTCCGAGAGGCCGATCATTTATCGATCGGCTGGTGAAGGTCAATTACATTTACGGCGCACTGTTTTGATCAGCTCTCGCTCCCTACAATCCGTCCACGTCTTGAGCGCTGAGCGTCGAGGAGGACGTATGGCGGAGTTCTTCAACACCCCACTGGCAGGACCCGCACAAGATTCCGCATTTTCTGCACCTTCAGGCCGGTCCGCTTCTCTGGCGGCCGCCGTTCTCACCGATGACAACCGCGTCATCGTGATCGTCGTCGCGGTCGTCGCCGTCGCCGCCCTGGTCGTCGCCAGACTGCTGGTGCGCCAGGTGCTGGCGGCCGGCGAGGGCACCGACCGCATGAAGGAGATCGCGGCCGCCGTCCAGGAAGGCGCGAACGCCTATCTTGCCCGGCAGCTGCGCACCGTCGGCATCTTTGCCGTCGTGGTCTTCTTCCTGCTTCTGCTGCTACCGGCCGACAACTGGTCGCAGCGCGCAGGCCGTTCGTTGTTCTTCCTGGTGGGTGCGCTTTTCTCGGCGACCACCGGATACATCGGGATGCGGCTCGCGGTACGCAGTAATGTCCGTGTGGCCGCTGCTGCGCGAGAGGCGACTCCCGCGGAGGGCGAGCCGGAGAAAGATCTCACCGCTGTTTCGCACAAGGCGATGAAGATTGCTTTCCGTACCGGTGGCGTGGTCGGCATGATCACCGTGGGCCTCGGCCTGCTCGGTGCGTCCTGTGTCGTGCTCGTCTATGCCGCCGACGCCCCGAAGGTGCTGGAGGGCTTCGGCCTCGGGGCCGCACTGATCGCCATGTTCATGAGGGTCGGTGGTGGCATCTTCACCAAGGCCGCGGACGTCGGCGCCGACCTCGTCGGCAAGGTCGAGCAGGGCATCCCGGAGGACGACCCGCGCAACGCCGCCACCATCGCCGACAACGTGGGCGACAACGTCGGCGACTGTGCCGGCATGGCGGCCGACCTCTTCGAGTCGTACGCCGTGACGCTCGTCGCCGCGCTCATCCTCGGCAAGGCCGCCTTCGGCGACGCCGGACTGGCCTTCCCGCTGATCGTTCCGGCGATCGGCGTGATCACCGCGATGATCGGGATCTTCGCGGTCGCCCCGCGCCGCGCGGACCGCAGCGGAATGACCGCGATCAACCGCGGATTCTTCGTCTCCGCGGTGATCTCGCTGGTACTGGTGGCCGTGGCCGTCTTCGTCTACCTGCCGTCCTCGTACGCTGAACTGGACGGCGTGACCGATGGTGCGATCACCTCGCACGTCGGCGACCCGCGGATCTTCGCCCTGGTCGCCGTCGCCATCGGCATCGTGCTGGCCGCTCTGATCCAGCAGCTGACCGGCTACTTCACCGAGACCGGCCGACGCCCCGTCCGGGACATCGGCAAGTCCTCGCTGACCGGTCCGGCCACCGTCGTGCTCGCCGGTATCTCCATCGGCCTGGAGTCGGCCGTCTACACGGCGCTGCTGATCGGCCTGGGCGTCTACGGGGCGTTCCTGCTCGGCGGTACGTCGATCATGCTGGCGCTCTTCGCGGTGGCCCTGGCGGGAACCGGGCTGCTCACCACCGTCGGTGTCATCGTCGCCATGGACACCTTCGGCCCGGTCTCGGACAACGCGCAGGGCATCGCCGAGATGTCCGGTGATGTCACGGGTGCCGGTGCGCAGGTCCTCACCGACCTGGACGCCGTCGGCAACACCACCAAGGCCATCACCAAGGGCATCGCCATCGCCACTGCCGTTCTGGCAGCGTCGGCGCTCTTCGGCTCGTACCGCGACGCGATCGCCATGGCGGTCGACGACGTGGGGGCCAAGGCCGGTGCGATGACGCTCAGTCTGGACATCTCGCAGCCCAACAACCTGGTGGGCCTGATCCTCGGTGCCGCGGTCGTCTTCCTCTTCTCCGGGCTCGCGATCAACGCGGTGTCGCGGTCCGCCGGATCCGTGGTCTACGAGGTGCGGCGGCAGTTCCGCGAGCACCCCGGGATCATGGACTACAGCGAGAAACCGGAGTACGGGCGCGTCGTCGACATCTGCACCAAGGACGCCCTGCGCGAGCTCGCCACACCCGGTCTGCTGGCCGTTCTGGCGCCGATCGCCGTCGGCTTCACGCTCGGTGTCGGAGCGCTCGGTTCGTATCTCGCGGGTGCCATCGGGACGGGCACCCTGATGGCGGTCTTCCTCGCCAACTCCGGTGGCGCGTGGGACAACGCCAAGAAGCTCGTCGAGGACGGCCATTACGGCGGCAAGGGCAGCGAGGCCCATGCCGCGACCGTCATCGGCGACACGGTCGGCGACCCGTTCAAGGACACGGCGGGGCCGGCGATCAACCCCCTGCTCAAGGT
Source organism: Streptomyces sp. NBC_00376 (assembly GCF_036077095.1). Taxonomy (NCBI): domain Bacteria; kingdom Bacillati; phylum Actinomycetota; class Actinomycetes; order Kitasatosporales; family Streptomycetaceae; genus Streptomyces; species Streptomyces sp. NBC_00376. The sequence continues at coordinate 4,767,407 of NZ_CP107960.1, forward strand.
GATGAACCTGGTCGCCCTGCTCATCGCCCCGGCGGTGGTGCAGTTCAGCTACGGGCAGGACGCGAGCGTCGGCGTGCGGGCGCTGGTGGCGGCGCTCGCCCTCGGGGTCATTGTCGGCGCGGTCTATGCGTCCAAGCGGCGTGGAATCGCCGTGGGCGACGAGGATCCGGGCCACGGGGACGGAGGCAGGGACGGAGACGGGAACAGGCCGGCCAAGTCGCCCGGCCAGGCAGCCGTTTCGTGAACCGATGGCCGGGGCCGGGCGGTGACACGTAGTCGCTCCCGGCTCAATGACCGGGCGGACGGCGCATTCTGATGCGCCGTCCGCCCGCTCGCATCTCGGGCCCGGTGCCCGTCTTCGGCTGATCCGCCCGATCCGTGCGCCGTTCGTGTGCTTGCTCGTGCGTCTGTTCCCGCACGGGGAGGGCTGTGCGGGTGAGTTGTATCTCCCCTGTTTCCCTTGGTGCAAATGGCTGCAAAAGGTCACTCATCGGACGCCCGGCATCCGGATGGTGTGCGCTCGCCGTGTAAGTTCCGGGGCCGAGAGCCTTGGAAGGGACCGATCCGGTGAACAAGAAGCTTGCGGCCGCGCTGTCCGGCGGCGCGGTACTGGTACTTACGCTGTCGGGCTGCAGCGGCGACGACAACAGCGACAAGGTGAACGACTGGGCCAAGAAGGTCTGCGACCAGGTCCAGCCCCAGCTCCAGAAGATCGCGAACGCCAACGCCGCCATCCAGCAGCAGACCGCGGACAACAGCAAGCCCGCCGATGTCCAGAAGACCGACTCGGCCGCCTTCCAGCAGATCTCGCAGGCGTACAAGGCACTGGGCGCGGCAGTCGACTCCGCGGGCCCGCCGCCGGTCGACGGCGGTGAGACCACGCAGAAGGAGGCCGTGAAGGAGCTCGAAGCATCCTCCGCGGCGTATGCGAACCTGCAGAAGAAGATCGACGCCCTGGAGACGAAGGACCAGGCGAAGTTCGCCGACGGGCTCAAGGGCATCGCGGACGAGCTGAACAAGATCAGCACCAGTGGTGACGAGGCGTTGAAGAAGCTCCAGTCCGGCGAGGTCGGCACCGCCATGGCGAAGCAGAAGGGCTGCCAGAAGCCGACGGCCTCGGTGCCGCCGAAGGCCGACACGTCGCCGTCCACGGCGCCTTCCGCCTCGCCCAGCAAGAAGGCGTGACCCGGCGGCAGCAGCGCCGGTGACGGTTCCCACGATGCGCGGTCGCTGCGACGCGCGGCTGTCGCGCCGGACGACGTGCCGGAGTGACGGCCGCGCCGCATGACATGTCGTACGGACGGCCCGGCCGCCCCGATGGGCGCCGGGCCGCTGCCGTTGTCAGTGGGAGCGGCCACAATGGGTGGGTGAGTACGACCAGCCTCCCCGTGCCCGACCGTTCGCCCCGGCTCCGCGAAGCCCTGCTTGCCGCCGCCTTCACCGCCGACGGGCTCCTCGACCTGCTCGGTGCGCCCGCCTACGCCGCGCTCGCCCGCAGCGAGACGGTTCCGGCGCTGCGCGCCACCCGGGGTGACGCTCCGCTGGACACGCTGGTGCGGCTCTTCCTGCTCCAGCACCCGGTGCAGTACGAGCGGGCACGCGCCGCGCTCCCGCTGGCCGAGTGCGTCGAGGACGGCTGGGTGACCCACGTCGGCGACGAGGTCCGGGCCGCGGTCGACGTACGTCCGTACAGCGGGCCCGAGGGGCAGGACTGGTACATCGTCTCCGACCTGGGCTGTGCCGTCGGCGGCGCGGGCGGCATCGGCTCGCGCGAGGAGGGCGTGGTCCTGGGCGTCGGCGGGGCGTCCACCACGCTCGCCGGGATCACCGTCCGTACGCCTGTCGCCTCCGCGCTCGACGTCGGCACGGGCTCCGGCATCCAGGCGCTGCACGCCTCGCAGCACGCCACCCGGGTCACGGCCACCGACCTCAACCCCCGTGCGCTGGACTTCACCCGGCTGACGCTCGCGCTCTCCGGGGTCGCCCCGGCCGAGCTGCGCCAGGGCTCGTTGTACGAGCCGGTCGGCGCCGAGACGTACGACCTGATCGTCTCCAACCCCCCGTTCGTCATCTCGCCCGGTGCCCGTCTCACCTACCGCGACGGCGGCATGGGCGGTGACGATCTCTGCCGGACCCTGGTGCAGCAGACCGGCGACCGGCTGAACGAGGGCGGATACGCCCACTTCCTCGCCAACTGGCAGCACGTCGAGGGCGAGGAGTGGCAGAGCCGGCTGAGGTCCTGGGTTCCCTACGGCTGCGACGCCTGGATCGTGCAGCGCGAGGTCCAGGACGTCACGCAGTACGCGGAGCTGTGGCTGCGCGACAGCGGCGATCACCGTACGGACCCCGCCGAGTACGCCGCGCGGTACGACGCCTGGCTGGACGAGTTCGAGGCCCGCAAGACCAAGGGCGTCGGCTTCGGCTGGATCACCCTGCGCAAGTCCGCCGCGGCCGCCGCCGGCAACCCGTCCGTCGTGATCGAGGAGTGGCCGCACGCGGTGGAGCAGCCGCTCGGACCGGCCGTCGAGGCCCATTTCGCCCGTCAGGACTACCTCCGCGAGCAGGACGACGCGGCACTCCTGGCCGGGCATTTCACCCTGGCCGCCGAGGTCGTGCAGGAGCAGGTCGGCCTGCCGGGCGCGGAGGACCCGGAGCACGTGGTGCTCCGTCAGAACCGGGGCATGCGACGTGCGACGAAGGTCGACGCCGTGGGCGCCGGCTTCGCGGGGGTGTGCGACGGCACGCTGCCCGCGGGCCGGATCCTGGACGCGATCGCCCAGTTGATGAACGAGGACCCGGTGCTGCTGCGCGACCGGACCCCGCAGGCGATCCGGCTGCTGGTCGAGGAGGGCTTCCTGGAGCCGGTTCCTTCGGCGGGCTGATCGCGCGGGTCCGGTCCGGCAGGGCTGGTGCGGCAGGACCGGTGGTGCGCCGGTTGTGCCGAAGGGCTTCCTCGGGCTCCGCTCCTTCCTGGGCGTGTACCGCCGTACGTAAGAAAGGGCCCCGCGATCAGCGGATTCGGGTTCGCCGTCGACGGTGCGTCGGGGAGGGGGCGGATTCCGGATCGGGTGCCGGGCGGGGCCCGGCGGGGCGCCGGACGGAGTCCCGGGGGAGCTCGTCGGCCCGTTCGTGGCGGGGGCCGTCCCGGGGAACCCGGCCGGTTCGTGGCCGGGGTCGTGCTCGGATGTCCGTCCCGGTCACGGGGCGGGGGCGGACGCGGGTGGAACCGGCCATTCACCCGGGGTTCGCATGGCCGACGTCCTGGGGTGGCAGCCTCCCCGTGGCCGGACGGCACACGCCCCGGCCCGGCCAGGGACAGGGAGGCGTACGGCATGGAGAGCGGACCCGCGGTCTTCGCCGGATCGGCATTCGCGCTGTTCGGCGCCGCGCTGCTGCTGTGGACGGGGGCGCGTGTGCTGCACCGCGCGCCGGTGGCACACGGCGTGAGCCCCGTCGCCTCCGCAGCGCTCGCCACTGTGTTCGGCGTACTTTTTCTCGTCCTCGGCGTGTGGTGCTTCACCCGCATCTGATCCACCGCCCACCGGCCCGGCCGGAAACCCGCAGCGCACGGCAGGCAGTGGCGGGGAACACGCCCGGACCGCAGGCCGCCCGCCACCGACGTCCGCGGCGCCGCCACAGCACCCGGAAACCCGCAGGCAGTGACCGCGCACACGGCGGACCGGGCGGTCCGGGCGGCAGGAATGGCGGAAGTCGGGTTACCGTTCGAGTGGCCGTTGCGGGCTTTTGCCGTTTGACACGGGGGCGGGTTGTACCGTCACACTCCGCAGCGACAGCACCATCGGCAGCGTCATCGCGCTGCCCGGATGCCCACCGAGCGTCGACCGGAGAGAAGAGCGAAGTTGTCCCCGACCAGCGAGACCGCACAGGGCGGCCGCCGACTCGTCATCGTCGAGTCGCCTGCCAAGGCGAAGACGATCAAGGGCTACCTCGGCCCCGGATACGTCGTCGAGGCGAGCGTCGGGCACATCCGCGACCTGCCGAACGGCGCCGCAGAGGTACCGGACGAGTACACCGGCGAGGTCCGTCGGCTCGGCGTCGACGTCGAGCACGACTTCCAGCCCGTCTATGTCGTCAATGCGGACAAGAAGGCCCAGGTCAGGAAGCTCAAGCAGCTGCTGGCCGAGTCCGACGAACTCTTCCTCGCCACCGATGAGGACCGCGAGGGCGAAGCCATCGCGTGGCACCTGCAGGAAGTCCTGAAGCCCAAGGTCCCGGTCCACCGGATGGTCTTCCACGAGATCACCAAGGACGCGATCCGGGCCGCCGTCGCCAACCCGCGCGAGCTCAACCAGCGCATGGTCGACGCCCAGGAGACCCGCCGCATCCTCGACCGCCTCTACGGCTACGAGGTCTCGCCGGTCCTGTGGAAGAAGGTCATGCCGCGCCTGTCGGCCGGCCGTGTCCAGTCCGTGGCGACCCGTCTCGTCGTCGAGCGGGAGCGCGAGCGCATCGCCTTCCGCTCCGCCGAGTACTGGGACCTCACCGGTACCTTCGCCACCGGCCGCACCGGTGACGCCTCCGACCCGTCGAACCTCACCGCCCGCCTCAGCGCGGTCGACGGCCGCCGCATCGCCCAGGGCCGCGACTTCGGTCCGGACGGGCAGCTGAAGTCCGCCTCCGGCCAGGTGCTGCACCTGGACGAGACGAACGCCCGCGCCCTGGCCGCCGCGCTCGCCGACTCCTCGTTCGCCGTCCGGTCCGTCGAGTCGAAGCCGTACCGCCGCTCCCCGTACGCCCCGTTCCGTACGACGACCCTCCAGCAGGAGGCGAGCCGCAAGCTGGGCTTCGGGGCCAAGGCCACCATGCAGGTCGCGCAGAAGCTGTACGAGAACGGCTTCATCACCTATATGCGTACCGACTCCACGACCCTCTCGGACACCGCGGTCTCCGCGGCACGGGCGCAGGTCACCCAGCTCTACGGCGCCGACTACCTGCCGGACAAGCCGCGCACGTACGCGGGCAAGGTCAAGAACGCGCAGGAGGCGCACGAGGCGATCCGCCCCTCCGGCGACCGCTTCCGCACCCCCGCCGAGACCGGCCTCACCGGCGACCAGTTCCGGCTCTACGAGCTGATCTGGAAGCGGACCGTCGCCTCCCAGATGAAGGACGCGGTCGGCAACTCCGTCACCGTCAAGATCGGCGGCCGGGCGAGCGACGGCCGGGACGCCGAGTTCTCCGCGTCCGGCAAGACGATCACCTTCCACGGCTTCATGAAGGCGTACGTCGAAGGCGCCGACGACCCGAACGCCGAGCTCGACGACCGCGAGCGGCGCCTGCCGCAGGTCGCCGAGGGCGACGCGCTGTCCGCCGAGGAGATCTCGGTCGACGGCCACGCCACCAAGCCGCCGGCCCGCTACACCGAGGCCTCGCTGGTCAAGGAGCTCGAAGAGCGCGAGATCGGCCGCCCGTCGACGTACGCGTCGATCATCGGCACGATCCTGGACCGCGGCTACGTCTTCAAGAAGGGCACGGCGCTCGTCCCGTCGTTCCTCTCCTTCGCCGTGGTCAACCTGCTGGAGAAGCACTTCGGCCGGCTCGTCGACTACGACTTCACCGCGAAGATGGAGGACGACCTCGACCGCATCGCACGCGGTGAGGCCCAGTCCGTGCCGTGGCTCAAGCGCTTCTACTTCGGTGCGGGCGACGACACGGCCGGTGCGGGCTCGGCCTCCGACGCGGGCAACGGCGACGGCGACCACCTCGGCGGTCTGAAGGAGCTCGTCACCGACCTCGGTGCGATCGACGCCCGTGAGATCTCCTCGTTCCCCGTCGGCAACGACATCAAGCTCCGGGTGGGCCGCTACGGCCCGTACATCGAGCGCGGTGAGAAGGACGCCGAGGGCCACCAGCGCGCGGACGTGCCGGAGGAACTGGCGCCCGACGAGCTGTCCGTCGAGTACGCGGAGGAGCTGCTGGCCAAGCCGAGCGGCGACTTCGAGCTCGGCGCGGACCCGGTCACCGGGCACCAGATCATCGCCAAGGACGGGCGTTACGGCCCGTACGTCACCGAGGTGCTGCCCGAGGGCACCCCGAAGACCGGCAAGAACGCGGTGAAGCCGCGGACCGCCTCGCTCTTCAAGTCCATGTCCCTGGACACGGTGACACTGGCCGACGCGCTCAAGCTGATGTCGCTGCCGCGCGTCGTCGGCGAGGACGCCGAGGGTGTCGAGATCACCGCGCAGAACGGCCGCTACGGCCCGTACCTGAAGAAGGGCACGGACTCGCGTTCGCTCACTTCCGAGGACCAGCTCTTCGACATCACGCTCGAAGAGGCCCTCGCGATCTACGCCCAGCCCAAGCAGCGCGGCCGGGCCGCAGCCAAGCCGCCGCTGAAGGAACTGGGCACGGACCCGGTGAGCGGGGCTCCGGTCGTGGTCAAGGACGGCCGCTTCGGCGCGTACGTCACCGACGGCGAGACCAACGCGACGCTGCGCACCGCCGACAGCGTCGAGGACATCACGCCGGAGCGCGGCTACGAGCTGCTCGCCGAGAAGCGCGCCAAGGGACCCGCCAAGAAGAAGACGGCGAAGAAGGCCCCGGCCAAGAAGGCGACCGTGAAGAAGACGGCCGCCAAGAAGACCACGGCGACCGCCAAGAAGACGGCGGCGAAGAAGACGACGGCGGCCGCGAAGAAGACGACGACCGCCAAGAAGGCGACCGCGGCGAAGAGGACCACCGCGGCGTCCGTGGAGGACTGAACCGAGCGGCAGGGCCGAAACGTCCCGGGGGCCGGATTTTCCGGCCCCTTCGGCGTTCGCACGGGATTCCGGCAGGGCGGGCCGGAAGCACCGGAACGGCTCGGGCGCCCATATGTTCGGACGGGGCCCACGGGGACCCTGCCGCTCCGGATAGGCTGGGCGGATGACGCGAGCCGAGCAGCCAACGGTCGTGAGCCCCACCTCCGACACACTTGCCGCAGACTCACGCGAGCGCGCCGTACGAGCCCTGTTGCGTGTTCCCCCGCTGAAGCGGTTGTGGAGCGCGCAGCTCGTCGGCAGTACCGGCGATGCACTCGCCCTTCTCGTGCTGGTGCTGATGTCGCTGCAAGCGGCGGTCCTTGAGGGCTCATTCGGGACCGGGTACCGAGGCGCGGCCTTTGCCGTCGCCGCGGTGTTCGGTGCCCGGATCCTTGCCACCCTGCTCTTCGGAGCCGTACTCCTGGGGCCGCTGACGACGCTCACCGCGCCCGGCGGACCGCTGGACCGGCGGTGGCTGATGATCGGGACGGACGGGCTGCGGCTCGCGCTGCTGGTCGTCGCGCCGCTGTGGATCGACTGGATGCCCGACAAGGCACTCATGATGATCCTCATCACCGTCTTCGTCGTCGGCGCGGCCGAGCGCCTGTGGACGGTCGCCAAGGACGGCGCCGCCCCCGCGCTGCTGCCCGCCCCGCCCCCCGAAGGCGCGACGGTACGCCCGCTGCCCGACCACCTCGACGCACTGCGCCGGCTCTCCGTCCGGACCGACTTCGCCGCGATCCCGCTGGCGGCGGCCGCACTGCTGATCGCCACCCTCATCGGCAACCTGCTGGGCTCGGGCCTGGAATGGTTCTCGATCCACCAGGCGGCCCTCGGCTCGTACGTCGCGGCCGGGCTCTTCTCTGCGTCGATCTCCATCCTGTACTTCCTGGAACTGCCCGGTACGCAGACCCCGCGCCCGCGCTCGCCGCTGGAGGGCCTGCGACGGCCGTCGAGCGGCAGCGGACCCGACAAGGGCCGCACCGGATCCGTCCCGCTGGTCGTCGGAGCGTCGGCCGCCGTCGCCGGAGCCATCGCCGCGGCCGCCGCCGTCTCGGTGCTGCACGCCGCCGACCTGGGCGGCGGACCCGCCACCTTCGCACTGCTGATCCTCGGCCTGACCGGCGCCACCGGGGTCGGCATCCGGACCGCGGAGAAGGTGCTGCCCACCCTGTCGCGGCGCCGGCTGCTCTCGCTGGCCACCGCCGTCACCGGCCTCGCGCTGCTCGCCATGGGCCTCGTGCCGGACACGGCGACCGTGCTGATGATCGCGGTGCTCGCCGGTTACGCCGCGGGCGTCGCCGCCCACACCGGTCATGTCCTGGTCGACCAGGAGACCGAGGAGTTCCGCCGGGCCAGGACCACCGAGCACCTCCAGGCCGTCGTACGGGTCCTCATCGCGCTCGGCGCGCTCGCGGGCCCGCTGCTGGCCGCCGCGATCGGCGCCCACCGGGTGGGCTCGGGCGACTTCGTCTTCGAGCACGGTGGAGCGGCCTTCACGCTGATGCTGATCGGCGCGCTGCTGCTGCCGGTCGCCGTGATCGTCCTCGCGAAGACGGACGACCGCTCCGGAGTGCCGCTGCGCCGCGATCTGCGCGAGGCGCTGCGCGGCGGCGACCCGGCGGTCGCCCCCGCCGCGACCGGTTTCTTCATCGCTCTGGAGGGCGGCGACGGTGCGGGCAAGTCCACCCAGGTCGAGGCGCTCGCCGACTGGATCCGCGCCAAGGGCCACGAGGTCGTCGTCACCCGCGAGCCGGGCGCGACGCCGGTCGGCAAGCGGCTGCGCTCGATCCTGCTCGACGTCTCGTCGGCCGGGCTGTCCAACCGGGCCGAGGCGCTGCTGTACGCCGCCGACCGCGCCGAGCACGTCGACTCGGTCGTCCGCCCGGCGCTGGAGCGCGGCGCGATCGTCATCTCCGACCGCTACATCGACTCGTCCGTCGCCTACCAGGGAGCGGGCCGCGACCTCTCCCCGACCGAGATCGCCCGGATCTCGCGCTGGGCGACGAGCGGCCTCGTCCCGCACCTGACGGTGCTGCTGGACGTCGACCCGGAGACCGCGCGGGAACGGTTCACCGAGGCCCCCGACCGGCTGGAGTCCGAGCCGCCGGAGTTCCACGCCCGGGTCCGGTCCGGCTTCCTGACGCTGGCCGCGGCCGACCCGACCCGCTACCTGGTCGTGGACGCGGGCCAGGACCCGGAGGCGATCACCACGGTCGTACGGCACCGGCTCGACCAGCTCCTTCCGCTCTCCGAGGCCGAGATCAAGGCCCAGGAGGAGGCGCGCAAGGCCGCCGAGGAGGAGGCCAGGCGCAAGGCCGAGGAAGAGGCGGCCCGCAAGGCCGAGGAGGAGCGGCTGGAGCGCGAGCGGCAGGAACAGCTCGCCAAGCTCCGTGCCGAGGAGGAGGAGCGCAAGGCCCGCGAGCTGGAGGAAGCGCGCCGGCGCGAGGCCGAACGCCAGGCGGAGGAGGCCCGGCAGCGGGCCGAGGAAGCCCGTCGGGTGGCCGAGGAGGAGCGGGTCCGGCGGGAGGCCGAGGAGGCTGCCCGTGAGGCCGAGCAGGCCAGGCTGCGCAGGCAGGCCGAGGAGGAGGCGCGGCTGCGCAAGGAGGCCGAGGCGCTGCGGCTGGAGAAGCAGCGCAAGGCCGAAGAGGCGCTGCTGCGTGCCGAGGAGGCCCGCAGGCGTGCGGAGGCCGAGGCCGCCGCGGCGGCGGAGAAGGCCCGTGCGGAGGCCGCCGCTGCGGCGTCCGTGCCGGAGAGCGAGATCACGGTGCCGACGCCGATCGTCAACCCGAACGACGTGACGCAGCAGGTGCCCGCGCCGGACAGCTCGCCTTCCGACGAGGCCGAGACGGCGATGATCCCCAAGATCCACGACCGGTCCGGCCGTGCCGGCGGCTCCGGTGCGGCGGGTGCCGCCGACGAGACGACGGTTCTTCCCCCGGTACGGGAGACGAATCCGGCGGACCGTATTCCGCGGGGCATCTTCCGTGACGAGCGCCCGGTGGGCTCCGCGCCGGAGAGCGAGAACGAGCGCACTCGCGAGCTTCCGCAGGTCGGCGGCTGGGAGGACCAGCAGCATCCGGAGCACCGGGAGCGCTCCGGCCGGCGTCCTCGCCCCGAGTGGGCCGAGGAGACCCCGCTGGACGATCTGCCGACGCTGGCGGACGAACTGCTGGGCGATCACCGCGACCAGCCGGACGACGAGGGCTCGGGCCGCTCGGGCCGGGGACGCCGCCCGCGCCGCTGATCCGTGCCGGCCGCCGGGCGGGGTGTCCCGTTCCGGCGGCCGGTTCCGGTGGGTTGGGATGCCTTGTTGCCGGGATTGTCAGACCCGTCCCCCACAATGGGAGTCGGATCGGGGAATCCGGATCGACAAGCAGCGACCGGCAACAACAAGCAGCGACGAGCAGGAAGGGCGGTGACCCATGACCGTATGGGACGACCTGGTCGGCCAGGACCGGGTGCAGGAGCAGCTCGGCGCCGCCGCCCGGGACGCCGATGCGCTGGTCACCGCCCACTCGGCGGGGGAGCAGGTCCCTCCGGGGTCGAAGATGACCCACGCCTGGCTGTTCACGGGGCCCCCGGGCTCGGGCCGTTCCACCGCCGCCAGGGCCTTCGCCGCCGCCCTCCAGTGCACCAGCCCGGACCGCGCCCTGGGCGGAGCACCCGGCTGCGGCTTCTGCGACGGCTGCCACACCAGCCTCATCGGTACGCACGCCGACGTCGAGGTGGTCCGTACGGACCTGCTCTCCATCGGTGTGAAGGAGACCCGCGAGCTGGTCCGCCGCGCCCAGCTCTCCCCGGCCGTCGGCCGCTGGCAGGTCATCGTCCTGGAGGACGCCGACCGCCTCACCGAAGGCGCGGGGAACGTGCTGCTGAAGGCGGTCGAGGAGCCCGCGCCCCGCACGGTGTGGCTGCTCTGCGCGCCCTCCCTCGAAGACGTGCTGCCCACCATCCGCTCCCGCTGCCGTCACCTCACGCTGCGCACGCCCCCGGTCGACGCGGTCGCCGACGTCCTGATCAGGCGCGACGGCATCGACCCGGAGCGGGCCGCGTCCGCCGCCCGGGCCACGCAGGGCCACATCGGCAGGGCCCGCCGCCTCGCCACCGACGAGCGGGCCCGCTCGCGCCGCGCCGCCGTGCTCAAGCTCCCGTTGCGGGTCGAGGACATCGGGGGCTGCCTCAAGGCCGCCCAGGAGCTGATCGACACCGCCACCGACGACGCCAAGCAGGTCTCCGAGGAGGTCGACGCCAAGGAGACGGAAGAGATGAAGGCCGCGCTCGGAGCCGCCGCCGGGGGACGGCTGCCGCGCGGCACCGCAGGGGTGATGAAGGAGCTGGAGGACCGGCAGAAGCGCCGCAAGACGCGTACACAGCGCGACAGCCTCGATCTGGCGCTCACCGATCTGACCGGCTTCTACCGTGACGTCCTGGCCATCCAGCTGGGTTCGCGGATCGCCATCGCCAACGCGGACGCCGAGGACGCGCTCGACCGGATCGCCCGTTCCTCCACGCCCGAGGGCACCCTGCGCCGGATAGAGGCGGTGATCGCCTGCCGCCGGGCGCTGGACCGCAACGTGGCGCCGCTGCTCGCGGTGGAGGCGATGACGATGGCCCTGCGCGCGGGCTGACACCACGGCGGGGCGCGGCTGCCTGTCCGTGGGCGCCCCCGTCCGCCCGACCCCATCCGCACCTGCCGAGCCCACCGAGCCCACCGAGCCCGTCCGGCGCCCACCGCCCCCACTCGCGAATCCGTCGTACCGGCGGCCGATCCGCACCACCCCGTTCACGATCGCTCATTCATGATCGCGCGTTCACTCGTCCGGGGAGCGAATCGGGCGAGTCGTCACAGGGCGACTACGCTCCGAGGATGAACACCAGGCGTTCGCTCCGTATCCTCGCCACCACGCTCGGCACCGCCGGCCTTCTCATCTCCGGCTGCACCAGCGGCAGTTCGACGAGCGCCTCGCCCTCCACATCGCCCGCAGCGTCCGCGCCGGCCGTCCCCGAAGCGCTCAAGCCGTACTACGCGCAGCAGCTGAAGTGGCGGGACTGCGGCGTCGAGGGCTTCCAGTGCACCACGATGACGGCCCCGCTGGACTACAAGAATCCGGGCAGTGGCGACATCAGGCTGGCCGTCTCCCGCAAGAAGGCCACCGGCCCCGGTGAGCGGATCGGTTCCCTCCTGGTGAACCCGGGCGGACCCGGCGGTTCCGCCATCGAATACCTCCAGAGCTACGCGGGCGTCGGCTACCCGGCCCAGGTCCGGGCCCGGTACGACATGGTCGCCATCGACCCGCGCGGAGTGGCCCGCAGCGAGCCCGTCGTATGCCTCACCGGTCCGCAGATGGACAAGTACACCCAGGTCGACCAGACCCCGGACGACGCGGCCGAGGTCACCGATCTGGACAACGCGTACCAGCAGTTCGCGAGCGGCTGCGAGGAGCACTCCGGCGAGATCCTGCCCCATGTCTCCACCGTCGAGACCGCCCGCGACATGGACATGCTGCGAGCCCTGCTCGGCGACGAGAAGCTGCACTACGTCGGGGCGTCGTACGGCACCTTCCTCGGTGCGACGTACGCGGGGCTCTTCCCCGCCCGGGTCGGCCGTCTGGTCCTGGACGGCGCGATGGACCCGTCGCTGGACGCCGTCGAGCTGAACCGCGACCAGACCGCGGGCTTCGAGACCGCGTTCCAGGCCTTCGCCGCCGACTGCGTGAAGAAGGCGGACTGCCCGCTCGGCACCACCTCGACCGCCGATGCGGCCACCCGCCTGAAGCGGCTCTTCGCGGACCTCGACGCCCGGCCGATCGCCACCGGCGACTCCCGCAGGCTCACCGAATCCCTGGGCACCACCGGGGTCATCGCCGCCATGTACGACGAGTCGGCCTGGCCCCAGCTCCGCGAGGCCCTCGCCGGCGCCCAGAAGGGCGACGGCTCCGGCCTCCTGGCCCTGTCGGACAGCTACTACGAGCGCCAGCCGAACGGCACGTACGCCAACCTCATGTTCGCCAACGCCGCCGTGAACTGCCTGGACCAGCCGCCCGCCTTCGCCGACGCAGAGGCCGTCACCCGGGCCGTCCCCAGCTTCGAGAAGGCGTCCCCGGTCTTCGGCAAGGCCTTCGCCTGGGCCGCCCTGAACTGCGCCGACTGGCCGGTCCCGCCCACCGGCACCGCCCACCGCATCGAGGCGAAGGGCGCCGCCCCGATCGTGGTGGTCGGCACGACCCGCGACCCCGCCACCCCGTACAAGTGGGCCGAGTCCCTCGCCGGCCAGCTCTCCTCCGGCACCCTCCTCACTTACCAGGGCGACGGCCACACGGCGTACGGCCGCGGCAGCGACTGCATCGACACGGCGATCAACACCTACCTCCTGGAGGGCACCCCGCCCACCGAGGGCAAGAAGTGCACCTGACCACCCCACCGCGCCACTGACCTGCGAAAACGGCTCGGAGCGAGGCTGGTACGGAGCACCCCCGGAAACTGTGTAGACTTGGCGACGCTGCTGATCGCACCATGGTGCGACAGGGCGCGCCGCCTTAGCTCAGTTGGCCAGAGCAACGCACTCGTAATGCGTAGGTCTCGGGTTCGAATCCCGAAGGCGGCTCCATGGTGAACCCCAGGTCAGATCTTTGACCTGGGGTTTCTTCTTTCGTTGACCTTGAAATTCGGGCTAAACGGACACGTGTGGCCGGTGCTTGCTGCGGGCTTCACGCACGGCGACGGCACCGCGATGGAGGGGAAGGACACCGAGCGGCTGCTGTGGAGGTTCTGGCGCGCCGGCCGCGAACTCGGCTGCCTGGAGCCGGAACGGTCCATCGACGCCCCGATCTCCCTGTCCGCCACCAGCCGCCCGGCCGCTCTCGCCACCCTCCGCCTCCTGGTCGAGGGCCCATGCGAACGCAGCTGAGCGCGCCTCAGCGGGTTGTCAGGTCGGCGTCGGTGAAGCGTCGCATCACTGGGTGCGAGGGTGGTCCAGGAGTACTGCGCCGTCGGAAGGTGCGCGAGCCGGAACCGGCGAGATCAGGCATCCGAGTCCCGCCGGGTTGCTCGGGTTTCGTGCAGATCCGCATCTCGTGCCGTCACGGATGGTGCGCCACCGGGGGAGGGCGGCCGTCCCGGCTCCCCCGTCCCGGCCAAGGACAGGGCGATGTGGAACTGCTGCTCGGCCTCGGCCTGGTGGCCCGCTGCCGAGTAGGTGTGTCCGAGCCGGCGGCGGACCTCCATCTCCAGGGGCCTGCTGGTGTGCTCGGTGAGCGTGGCCAGGGCCTCTTGCTGGAGGGTGATGGCCAACGACAGGTCTCCTTCGCCGTGTTCCGCGGCGCCGAGCAGGGACAGGCTCGTCGCGCGCAGCTGCAGGTCGCCGACCTCCTGGGCCAGGTCCGCTGCGCGTCTCGCCACGTCTTTGACCTTCGCGCGCCGGTCGAGTGCCAGGTGGGCCTCGGCGATGAAGCACAGGGTCTTGCTGATCATTCTGGGGTGGCCGATCTTCTCGGCGAAGGCGAGGGAGGTGGCGTAGTACGTGAGTGCCTCCTCGTGCCGTCCCTGCTGGTCGTGGAGGGCGCCGAGGTTGCAGCTCGACATCCCGGCCAGCCAGTCATCGTCGAGCCGGGCCGCCAGCTCCATGGCCTCGCTCAGGTGGGCGACCGCCTCCGGGATGCGGCCCAGAGCACGCTCCGCAGCGCCCAACCCGGCGGTTGCCCGGGCCTGCTCGCGCAGGTCGCCTTGGTGGCGGGCGAGGCGCAGCGCGTCGGTGCACCAGGCGTGGCCCTGCTGGAAGCGCCCCTGATAGAGGTCCGCGACGGCCATGCAGTTGCGCAGGGCGGAGGGCATCCGCCGGTCGTCGGCCACGTCCGCGCTGGGCAGTGCGAGCTCCAGGGCCGAGCGGCACTCGTGGTAGCGGCCCTGACGGACCAGCGGGTCGACCAGGGATTCGGCGATCCAGCAGACGTGGTCGTGCTGCCCGGTGGCGGCCGCGTAGGCGATCACGTCGAGCAGTTGGCCGCCCGCGGCGTCCAGCCATGCGTCGGCGTCCTGCCAGTTCGAGAAGGGGGAGTGGGAGACGTCCGGGCCGGTCGGGAAGCCCTCGGGGCCCCAGTCGCTGGCGATGCGGCCGGCGGCTGTGTAGAGGTGCAGCACGGCGGCGCGGTCCGCGGCGGTCTCCTCGGGTACGGCGGCGGCCAGGCGGCGCGTGTGGTCGCGTACGAGATCGTGCAGCCGGTAGCGGCTGAGCCGCGGCTGCTGCAGCAGGCTCGCGTCGACCAGGCACTCCAGGAGGTCCTCGGTGTCCTGGCGCGAGCGGCCCAGCATGACGGCGGGGGTGAGCCCGTCGAACTCGGCGGTGGGGGACTGGCCCAACGCCCGGAAGACGCGCTGCAGTTCAGGGGTGAGCTGGTCGTAGGACATCCGGAAGGCGGCTTCCACGCTGCGGTCCTCGGCCCGGAGCTCGCCCAGGCGGCGTTCGTCGTCCGACATCCGGCCGACCAGGTGGGCCAGTGTCCAGGACGGACGGTTCTGCAGCCGGGCCCCGGTGATCCGCAGCGCCAGCGGCAGACCGCCGCAGCGGCGTGCGAGTTCCTGCGCGGCCTCCGGTTCCTGTTCGGCGCGCGCCTCGCCCAGCAGATGCGTGAGCAGCGTGACAGCCTCGCCCGTGCCCAGCGGCTCCACGGTGAGCCGTCGGTCGGCGTCGAGGCCGGGCAGCCGCTGGCGGCCGGCCACCAGCACTGGGCTGCCCGGGCCCGCGGGCAGCAGCGGGCGCACCTGTTCCGCGCTGCGGGCGTCGTCCACGACCAGCAGCAGCCTCAGGGAGCTGGTGGCCGCGCGCCAGGCGATGACCAACTCGTCAAGTTCGTCCGCCAGTTCGCCGTCGACGCCGTGGACGGCACGGAGTAGCCGGTGCAGTGCGCGCTGCGGGCGCAGGCTCTCGTGGGGGACGCCGTGCGCGTGCAGGTCCACGAACAGGCAGCCGTCCGGGTACTGGTCGTGCAGCGTCCAGGCAGCGCGGACCACCAACGCGGTCTTGCCGACGCCCGCCGTGCCGTCGACGGCGGCCACGGAGACGGAGCCGGGAGGCACGGGCGTGGTGAGCAGGGCGAGTTCTGTCTCCCGGCCGACGAGCCAGGCAGTGTCGCCGGGGAGTTCGTTGCGGTGAGGTCGTGGCGGGTGCAGGGGATGCTCGGGTGCCGATGCCGATGCCGATGCCGATGCCGATGCCGATGCCGATGCCGATGCCGGTGTGGGTGCGGATGGCGGTGCCGGGGCCGGTGCTTGTGCTGCGTCGGATCCGGCGGTGCGGGGCAGCGGTGCCCGGCCGAGCAGCATCAGGTCGTCCCGGCGCAGTACGCCTTGGTGTACCCGGCGCAGTTCCTCGCCGGGCTCCACCCCCAGCTCGCCGCGGAGCCGGTCCCGGGTCTCCTGGTAGGCGGCGAGTGCCTCGGTCTGCAGGCCGCTGCCGTACAGCGCGCGTATGCGCAGGGCGGCGAGCGGCTCGTCGTGCGGCTGCGCCGTGGGCGCGGCCAGGAGCTCGTCCAGAGCCTCCGTGTACCGGCCCAGGAGGACCAGGCACTCCGCCCGCTCCTGATGGAGGGTGCGCCGCTGCCGGGCAAGTCGCTGCCGCTCGGCGTCGGCGAACGGCCCGGGCAGGCCGGCCAACGGCTCCCCGCGGAACAGGTTCAGTGCCCGCGTACAGCCGTCGAGAGCGGTGGCGAGGTCGCCCGCGGCCTTCGCCCTGCGGGCCGCGGCGGCCTGTCCGGCCAACTCGCCGATGTCCGTGCGGGCTTGGCCGGGTACGAAGCGGTAGCCGCCGCGCTCGCCGCGGATCGCGGATGCGGCGGGGCCGGTGCCGGGCGCGTCCAGTGCCTTGCGCAGGGGGTAGACGTAGCTGGGCAGGACCCGGCGGCCCGTGCCCGGGGGTTCGAGCCCCCATACGTCGTCGAGCAGTTGCTGGTGGGTGACGAGCGTCTCCGCGCGCAGGATCAGCGCGGCCAGCACCGCCTGACGTCGCACGGGCCCCAGGTCGAGGGGCGCCTCGCCGCGGTGGGCTTCGACCGGGCCGAGCAGGTCGAGGCGCAGCCGATCCGCCGCATCCTGCGCACCCGTCGTACCTGCTGTGTCTGTCGCGGCTGTCGTGCCGGTCGCATCCGCCGGATCCCACGCGCCCACGCCTGAGCCGACTGTGTCCGCTGTGTTCGTGCCCACGCCGCAGCCCCCCATGGTCCCCGTAGTTCCCCGTTGCTCTGCTGCAGCCGAGTCGTCTGCCGCCGCCGAGTCCTCTGTTTCATCAGAATTTCATCGGAATTGCAGTGTCTCGCGAGAGGGTTCGGGATGTTGTGCCGGGTCCCGGTCGACCGTCGCTCCGGCCTGGCCCCATGGGACGGGTTCCTGCCGGTCCCGAGGGCATGAACCGTACGAAAGCGAGCTGTTCCGTGAGTGAGACCCCGCAGGTGGACCCCCGGCAGGGCTTCGGCGAGAGCCGTCCCACCCAGCCGCTCGGGCAGGGCACTCCGGCCTGGGGACCCGCGGCGCAGGGACCCGGCCAGGCGCCGCCCCCGATGCCGGGTCAGGCGCCGCCGCCCGTCCCGCCGCAGGCGCCGGGTGGGCCCTCGGCCTGGTCGCAGCCGGTTCCGGCGGGCGGTCCGGGCAACCCAGGCCCGCGCGGCGGCCGTTCGCGCATCTGGCTGATCGGTGGCGTTGCGGCGCTCGCCGTGGCCGTGATCGTCGGCGGGGTCATCGCCACGTCAGGGGACGGCGACAAGGGCACCGCGTCGGGCAAGCCCTCCGGCTCCCCGGGAGACGCCGCCAAGCCGGAGGCGCCGTCGGGCAAGGCGTTCACCAAGGTGCCCAAGGGGTGCGAGCTGATCAAGGCCTCCACCATCGAGAAGATCGCGCCCGGAGGCGAGTGCACGCCCGGCTTGATGGACGACAAGGATCTGGCCTCGATGATCACCAGGATGCCGAGGTGGGAGCACCCCGGCTACGGCGGCGCCTATCAGAGCCTTGACGTGAACCTCATGGTCGGCACGACGGCCAAGAGCACGTACGGCATGAACAAGAAGACCGCTCTCAAGGACCTCGGGGGCATGCGCAAGGTGCAGGAATCCCGGTCGGTCAGCGGGCTCGGCGAGGAGGCCTTCGTCGTCGACACCGTCGACACCATGGACGGGTCGCTGGCACAGGCTGAGGTGATCGTCCGTGAGGGCAACGCCTCGCTCACCACGAACTTCACCTACAGTCGGGATACCTCCGACACCACCCGGAAGCAGGCCGAGGACGCCGCCATCACCGCCGCCCGTGATGTGCTGGGCTCACTGAGCTGACCGCCCGCGGCAACGACGTGCACACACCCCCACACGGAGGCAGCGACCCCACGGCCATGCAGCCTGCGCACACCACAGTGCCGCAGCCGCCGGCCGCGGCGACCCGGCCGGTCACCGCCGTCCCGCGGCCGCCCGGGCAGGTCTCTCAGCAGCAGAGCCCTGCCCGGATCGGCCCCTACGAGGTCTTCCAACTCCTCGGCGAGGGCGGCATGGGCAAGGTGTTCCTGGCCAGGTCACCGGGATCGCGCCTGGTCGCCCTGAAGGTCATCCGGCCCGAGTACGCCGAGGCGTCGAACTTCCGCGGGCGTTTCCGGCGCGAGGCCGAATCCGCCCGCCGGGTGAGCGGATTCTTCACCCCGCCGGTGCTCGACGCGGACGCCGATGCCCCACAGCCCTGGCTGGCCACGGCCTACGTCCCCGCGCCGTCGCTGCACGATGTCGTACGCAGCTTCGGTGTGCTGCCCGAGCCTGCCCTGCGGGCCCTGGGCGCCGGCCTCGCGGAGGCGCTGCTGGCCATCCATGACACCGGCATCGTCCACCGCGACCTCAAGCCCGGCAACGTACTCGTCGCCGAAGACGGGCCCCGCGTCATCGACTTCGGCATCAGCAGGGCGGTGGACGCCACCCAGTTGACCCGGACGGGCGCCGTGATGGGGACGCCCGGGTTCATGGCGCCCGAGCAGATCGTGTCGAGCCGCGAGGCCGGACCGGCGGCCGACGTCTTCTCCCTGGGCTGCGTCCTGGTCTTCGCGGCCACCGGGCGGGGCCCCTTCGGCGCCGGAGGGACGGCCGAGATCCTCTACCGGGCCGTCCACCATCAGCCCCAACTGGACGGCGTTCCCCAGGCGTTGAGGCCGCTGATCGGTTCCTGTCTGGACAAGGATCCCGCCCGCAGGCCGCCCGCCGCGTCGGTGCTGGCCGCGCTGGGGGCAGCCGACCCTGCCGCGCTGCTCACCGAGGGCCTGCGGGAGGACCTGGCGCGGCGGGAGGCGCACGCCGCCGTTCTGGTGGCCGCACCGCCCGTGCCCACGTCCCTCGCGCCGCCCGTCGACCCGCTCGCCACCGCCGTCCCGAGCGGGCCGAGTCGCCGCAGGTTCCTGTGGATCGCCGCGGCCGGTACCACCGTCGCAGCGGGCGCAGGCGCCGCGACGCTGGCCGGGGGGTGGTCGAAGCCTGGCAGGACCCCGGACCGGGCCGGCGGCAGCGCGGGCGCCACCGGCCTGCCCGAGCCCACGGTTCCGGCCGGCCCGAAGCCGCAGTGGTCGGCTCCGCTGAAGAAGCTGGAGAGCGGACAACTGCGGCTCCTCGGCGACACGTTGGTGCACTGGGACCAGGGCAGCGCGTACGCCTATGACGCCGCGACCGGGGAGGAACGCTGGACGGGTTCGCTGCGCGCACCCTCCGACGTCTCGGGGGATCCGAAGTGGCTGGGCGTGCACGGATCGATGCTGTACGCCGAGGCCTGGGGCGGCGAGCGCGGCTATCTCCTCGGTGTCGACGCCACAGGCAAGCAGAAGTTCACCCACGCGGTCACCCAGCAGGGCGCCGGCACCCAGTCCGCCGACTCCGTCGAGAGCGTTCTGTCCGTCGCCGGTTCGGTCGCCGTCGTCGGCACCGGCGGCGACGACGGTTATGGCGTGCGCGCGGTCGATATCGACTCGGGCGAGGTGCTGTGGTCGCGCATGGTCAAAGGCAGCGACTTCCAGGCTTACGCCGACGGAAGCTTCTGCTTCCTGCAGGACAACGGCACGCTCCGCGGACTCGGCCTGCGCTCGGGCACCGAGCGGTGGCAGGTCCGGGACGTCATCGAGCCCGGCGCCTATCCGCACCTGTCCACCGACGGCAAGACCCTGCTCGTCACCAGCACCAAGGTGCAGGCCTTCCGCGCCGCCGATGGCGAGAGACTGTGGACCGCCGTCAACGAGACGACCACCATCAGCCCGGCCAGGGTCCGCGGCAAGCGGGCCTATGTCTACGACGGTCCGGGCACCGTGTTCGCCCTGGACATGCAGAGCGGTGAGCAGGTGTGGCACACAGCGAGCCCGGTGGACCTGACGACCACCGGCGGTGCATACGACCAGGGGCCCACCGTCTCCGCGTCCGTGGTGGCCATCGCCACGTTCGCCACCGGCGACGTCCCGGGGTTCGTCGTCCTGCGCGCCTTTGACGGCAAGCCGCTCTGGGCGCACCAGCCCTCCGGGAGCAGAGCCGGGGGCAAGAACGACTGGCTGCTGCAGACCTCCGGCAGCACCCTCTTCGCCGCATCCGAGACCACCCTCTACGCCTTCCGGAGCGACACCCCGTGACCACGCCGCCGCCCCCGCCGATGCCGTCCGCGCGCCCCCTGCAAGCCGCCTCACCCGCCTCGTACATCGGCCCCTACCGGGTGATCCGGGAACTCGGCGCGGGCGGCATGGGCCTCGTCCACCTCGCCGCATCGCGCAGTGGCCGCGCGGTGGCCGTCAAGGTCGTACGTCCCGAACTGGCCGCCGACCCGGATTTTCGCCGCCGCTTCAAGGCCGAGGTGGACGCCGCCCGCGCGGTCTCCGGCGCCTTCACCGCGCCGGTCGTCGACGCCGACCCCGAGGGGCCCCAGCCCTGGCTGGCCACCGCGTACATCCCCGGCCCCTCCCTCGCCGACGCCCTGGACGCCCACGGGCCCATGCCCGAGTCCACCCTGCGCGTGCTCGGTGGCGGCCTGGCCGAGGCGCTGGCCGCGATCCACCGCGCCGGGCTCATCCACCGCGACCTCAAGCCGTCCAACATCCTGCTCACCCTGGACGGCCCCAGAGTCATCGACTTCGGCATCAGCCGGGCCGTGGACGGAACCGTGCTCACCGCCGAGGGCCAGGTCGCCGGCTCGCCCGGCTTCATGTCGCCCGAGCAGTCGAGAGGGGGTGAACTCACGCCCGCCAGCGATGTGTTCGCCTTCGGCGCCGTGCTCGCCTTCGCCGCCACCGGCATCCCGCCCTTCGGCACCGGTGCGGCCCACGCCCTGCTCTACCGGGCCGCCTACGAGGATCCGAAGCTGAACGGCGTCCCGCACGGCCTGCTCGGCATCGTCGCCGCCTGCCTCGACAAGGACCCCGCCCGGCGCCCCACCGTCGAGCACCTGCAGGCCTGGCTGCGCCCGGAGACCACCGCCGGCTGGCTCGGCGCGGTCGAACTGCGGGTGACCGAGGACGAGCGCACCCTGCAGGACGTGGTACGCACCCCGCTGCTCAGCCGCCGCCGGTTGTTGACCGGCGGCGCGGTGCTCGCCGTTACCGCGGCGGCCGGGGGCACCGCCTGGTTCCTGCACTCACGGGGCGAGGACAGCAAGGACACGGTCGCCACCCCCGAACTGGACTGGACCAATGAGCTTCCGCAGCCCACCATGTCCCTGCGCGCGGTGACCCGGTCCACGCTGCTGTGCACCCAACTGGCCTCCGGTGCCTGCTTCGACCGGGACACCGGCAAGCTCCTGTGGAAGGACCTCGGCGGCCAGAACACCGACGCCCTCACCGACGACAAGCGCGTCTACACGGTACGTACCGACGGCAAGGTGCACGCGTTCGACGGCCGGTCCGGCGAGGAGGTGTGGGACGCGTCCCCGGCCGGGGACAGCGCGCCCGAGCTGGACTTCTCGGACGGCGAGTTGGTGGTGACCATGAGCGGCGGGCGCATCCAGGCCCTGGAGGCGTCGAGCGGCGAGGTGCGGTGGACCTCGGCCGACGTGGAAGACGTGAGCATGGTCCTCGGCGCCACCCCGGCGGGCGCGCTGCTCGCCTGGGGCGGCGCATCGAAGACGAACCCGGCCGCGACGCTCAACGGATACACGGCCCTCGACCCGGACACGGGCAAACGCGTATGGGCGAAGGATCTCGTCACCCTGTACCCACCGGACAAGAGCAAGGTGCTCTACGGCATCGACGCCGACATGAAGCTGCTCGCCCTCGACCCCGACGACGGCGAGACGCTCTGGAGCAGTCCCACCGAACTCCCGCCGACGAACAGCGAGATCCTCGGCCTCACAGGGTCCATGAGCCTGATCGAGGGAACCCTCTTCTGCTACCCGAGCACCAACTTCAACGGCTCGACCCGCGGCTTGCTCGTCGCCTTCGACCCGGCGTCGGGCAAGACCCTGTGGACAGTGCAGACCGCCGCCGACGGCAACCGCGGCTACGCACGCGCCGGCGCGACCGTCTGCTACCTGGACAAGAAGATCCTGCACGGGATCGACGCCAAGACCGGCGCGAGACGCTGGACGGCAGGGTCAGGCCTGGCCGACCTCGATTTCCTGGGCGCCCTGCGCGGACTCTTCCTCGCCGCGGGCAAGAAGGGCCTGTACGCCTTCGACGCCGAGACCGGCAAGCAGGTCTGGCACTATCAGGCCACCGGCGGCTCCGGCTCCTGGTCGACGCACGCCGTCGGCGACCACCTGTACGCCACCTGGTCCGGCAGGCTCTTCCGCTTCTCGGTGCCCAAGGCATAGGCGAACCCGCCTCAGGGAATACTTGAATCGCCCTCCCTTGAGCCATTCCATCAGCGCACAGGTTCCCTCGCTCCTGTGGAGCGCGACGAGCCAACCCGGGAGATTCGGTACCGACTGCGCTCCGAGTCCGTGACCGTCCCGCGAACGTCGGTAGACGCAAACGCCTACTGCGTCGCGGGCGCGTGATCGCGGGGGAAAGCCCGTTCCGATGGCTTCTCTCGCGGGTGGTGGCTGCTCTGCAGGGCAGTGACAATGCTGCTCAGGTGGCCTGATACCTCCATAGGTGCGGCCGGAGTGCGGCCGGACGCCTTTGGGCGAGATAGCACAGGGTGTGATGGCGGGACCGTCCGCACCTCTTCCGATCAGGCAAAACAGCACCCGGTGGCACGAGCCGGAATCAGCTGTCACGAACGCCCGTGGTCTCGTGATGCGTAGGTCTCGGGTTCGAATCCCGAAGGGCGGCTCCGCAGAAAACCCGAGGTCGGGATCGAGGCCGGGATCGAGGCCGAGATTCCGGCCCGAGGTGTGAAGTATCCGTGAATACTCCGTGGAAGCGATGTCGGTGGTGCCGCTTATGCTGCACCGGACGATCGCGCGGGACCAGGGGAGGGCTCGGATGTTCGGCAGGCTGTTCGGCAGGGGTGGGGAGAGACCGGCGGCGGATCCGTACGCTCTGCCCGTTCCACGTCGGCAGAGGAACGGGATGTACACGCTGCACGCGCTCGGTGATCAGCGGGTGCTCGGGCTGGTGGAGGCGGCCGGTGCGGGGGACTGGGAGGGGGTCAAGGCGGCGTTGGTGCCGTTCGACCTCGGACGTGACCACGGAGTCCTGGACCAGTTGGCCGACTTGGACGGTGTGCAGGACTGGATCGGCCGTGCCGTCGAGGAGGACAAGGAGCACCGGGCGACGGCGTTGCTGATATCCGGGGCGCGTCACGTCAGCTGGGGCTGGGAGGCGCGTACGGCCGAGCGTGCGGTGAACGTCACGCAGGATCAGTGGCGGGTCTTCCACGAGCGGCTCCACATCGCCGAGGAGCAGCTGTTCGAGGCCGCCGAGTTGCGGCCGGAGTGGGTCGCGCCGTGGCACCGTCTCCTCATCTCGGGCCGCGGCATGTCGTTGGGGGACGTCGTCAACCGGACCCGTCTCGACGCCGCCCTGCGCCGTGATCCGCTGGACCTGGAGACCCACATCGACTGGGTGTCGCAGTTGCAGCCCCGTTGGGGCGGCGAGCCGGGGCAGGCCCTGGCGTTCGCCCGCGACGCGTTCGCCCGCGCCCCCGAGGGGCACCGGATCGGCTGTGTGATCGCCATGGCGCACATCGATGAATGGGTCGAGTCGGAGAGCGTGGGCTGCCTCGAAACCCCTGAGATCCAGGCCGAGTTGAGGAATGCGGCCGATCACAGCATCCTCCATCCCGGCTATGTGCGGAATCCGGGCTGGCAGCGGGACTTCAACATGTTCGCCATGGCCCTGTCGCTGGCCGGCGAGCGTCACACGGTCCGGCGCGTCTTCCAGGCGCTCGACGGCGCCTGCACGGAATGGCCCTGGTCCTACTTCGCGGAGCCCCAGAAGCAGTTCGCCCGCTTCCAGCGCCGCGCCTGAGCGTACGCCGGTCCCGGTCCCGGCTCTCGTACCGATACCGCCTGCTGCCGGTGCCGATGCCGGCCGCACCCTGTCACCCGTCGCCCCTTTCACCCCGGACTGCCTGATGACATTGCCCGACACCGCCGCGACCCCGGCCGGCGCCGATCGCACCTTCCAGGTGGATCTGCGCGGCCTCGTCGATCTCCTCTCCCACCACCTCTACTCCAGCCCACGCGTCTACCTGCGCGAACTCCTGCAGAACGCGGTGGACGCGCTGACCGCGCGGAGCGGCCTCGCGCCGGACGCACCCGCCGACGCCTTCGGCATCCGCCTGTACGCCGACGGTTCGGTGGTGCGTGTCGAGGACGACGGCGTCGGTCTCACCGAGGACGACGTGCACGCCTTCCTCGCCACGATCGGGCGCAGCAGCAAGCGCGCCGAGCGGATCGCCGAGCAACGCGGCGACTTCATCGGCCAGTTCGGGATCGGGCTGCTCTCCTGCTTCCTGGTCGCGGACGAGATCCACGTCCTGAGCCGCTCCGCCCGCACCCCCGACGCACACGCCGTGGAGTGGCGGGGGCGCGGCGACGGCAGCTACACCGTCCGCACCCTGCCCGCGTCCGCCCGCCCCCGGCCCGGCACCACCGTCACGCTGACGCCGCGCGCCGACACGGACGAGTGGACCCGGCCGGCGCAGGTGCACGCGCTGGCCCGGCAGTTCGGCTCCCTGCTGCGCCATCCGGTGACCTTCGACGACGGCACGGGGGGAGCGGGCGCGGCCGTCAATGCGGAGCCCGCGCCCTGGGCGCGTTCGTACCCCACGCCGGGGGCCCGTTCCCGGGCGCTTGCCGCGTACGGCGAGGAGGTCTTCGGGTTCACGCCGCTGGACACCATCGAGCTGGACCTGCCGGCCGTGGGCCTGAAGGGCATCGCGTGCGTGCTGCCCGAGGCGGTGCCGGCCGGGCGCCGCCACGGCCACCGCGTGCACGTCAAGGGCATGCTGCTGTCCGAGCAGGCCGAGGAGATCCTGCCCGAGTGGGCGTTCTTCGTCCGCTGCGTCGTCGACGCCGAGAGCCTGCGCCCGACGGCGTCCCGCGAGTCCCTGTACGAGGACGACACGCTCGCCGCCGTCCGCGACGCCCTCGCCGAGCGGTTGCGCGCGTGGATGGCGCGGGCCGCCGCCAGCGATCCGGACCTGCTCGGCCGGTTCCTCCAGGCCCACCACCTGGCCGTGAAGTCGCTCGCGGTGCACGACGACGAGATCCTGCGGATGCTGCTGCCCTGGCTGCCGTTCGAGACCACCGACGGGCACACCACTCTCGACGAGTTCGCGCGTACCCACCGCACCGTGCTCGTGACGTCGAGCGTGGAGGAGTTCAGGCAGGTCGCGGCGATCGCCTCGGCCGCCGGGCTCGGTGTCGTCAACGGCGGCTACACGTATGACCGCGAACTGGTCCACCGGCTGCCCGAGATCAGGCCCGAGGTCAGCGTCGCCGACCTCGACCCGGCGACCCTCACCGCCCACCTCGACCCCGTCGACCGCGAGACGGAACTGGCCGCCGTGGCCTACCTCGCCCTGGCCCGCGACGCCCTCGCCGTCTTCGACTGCGATGTCGCGCTGCGCACCTTCCAGCCCGCCTCCGCCCCCGCCCTCCTCGTGGACAGCCGCGAGGCCCGGCACGAGCGGACCCGCTCCCGGCTCGCCCGTGAGCAGGAGGGCGGCGTGTGGGGCGACATCCTCGGCGCCCTGCGCCAGGAGGCCCCGCGGGCCCAGCTGATCCTCAACCAGCTCAATCCGCTGGTCCGCGCCGCCGTCACCATCGAAGAGCCCGAACTGGCCCGTACCAGCGCCGAAGCCCTTTACGGGCAGGCCGTGCTGCTGTCCCGGCGCCCGCTCAGGCCCGCCGAATCGAGCCTCATCAACCGCTCCTTCCTCGACCTCCTCGCCCACGCCCTCCGCAAGGACAGCTGACGATGACGACCGCACCCCAGAACACCGACGAGCTGTACCAGGCGCTCCAGGAGAACGACCGGCGCCCCTACGGCCGCGCCCGCACGGTCACCGCCGAGGAACTCGTGGACGCCGCCGAGCAGTTCGCGGAGCCCGTCCCGCTGGTCCACGCGCTCTTCGAGCTCCAGGAGGCGTACACCTACGGCTCCGAGCCCCGGAAGTCGCCCGTCGTCTTCGCCCGCCTCCTCACCCTGTTCGACGAGCAGCCCGACGTCTTCGACGAGCGCCGGCGCCACACCCTGTTCTGGCGGTTCAAGTGGGTGGCCAACGCCCTGCGCGTGCTGCCCGAGATCCCGCTGGCCAGCCTGCGCCAGTGGCTGACGGAGATGCGCGACCGGTACGAGAAGGCCGGCCTGGGCCTTCAGCCGTACTACGGCCAGGCGTACCAGCTGGCCGCCCACATCGGCGAGGACACCACCCTCGCCTACGAGCTGTGGGCCGGCCGCTCCCGGACCCGGCTCAGCGACTGCGAGGCCTGCGAGATCTGCGAGCGCGCCCTGTATCACCTCGCGGCGGGCGACGACGAACGGGCGCTGAGCGCCTGGGAACCCGTCCTGGCCGGGACGGAATCCTGCCAGGAGGAGCCGGCCCGCTCCGTCTCGTACGCGCTGCTGCCCCTGCTGCGCGACGGCCGCGCCGACCGGGCCCGTGAACTGCACCTCGCCGGTTACCGCAACTGCCGCCGCAACCCCTCGATGGCGGGAGAGGTGGGCCGGCACCTGGAGTTCTGCGCGCTGACCGGCAACGAGACACGCGGCCTGGAACTGCTCGCCGAGAACCGGAACCTGTTCGGCGAGGTGGACTCGCCGCTGGACCTGTTCGACTTCCTCACCGGCGTGGAGGTCCTCCTCCAGCGCGTCGAGCTCCTCGGCCACGGCGAGCTGCCCGCCGCCGGATACGCGGGCCGCAGCTGGACGGTGGCCGGACTGCGCGCCGAGGTGCGGGGCCGCGCCGACGACCTCGCCGCCCGCTTCGACGCCCGCAACGGAACCACGGCCCACACCGACCGCCGCAGGGCCCGCCTCGACCGGGCCCCGCTCGTGGACGCGCTGGAACTCACCCTGCGCACCCGAGGCCTCGACGAGGTGACCCCGGCCGCCCCGGTTGCCGCGCCCCCGGCCCGTAAGGCCGCCGCCGTCCCGGATTCGCTGCCCGAACTCATCGTTCGCGCCAGGGAGTTGGATGTTCAGGGGCACCCGGACGCGAAGGCGTGCTGGGCGAAGCTGCGTACGCTCGTCGCCGCCGGCGGCTACAGCCATCCCGACGACCCGGCCGTGGGGCCGCTCGCACAGCTGCGCGCGGACCTGCTGGGCGACGAGGCGAGCCGGGCGGGTGACCGGAACGAGTTCGCCGAGGCCGCCGCTCTCCAGGAGGAGGCCGCGGGCCTGTACGACGACGCCGGGCTGCCGGGCCACGCGGCGGTCGCCCGCGCCTGCGCCCTGCTCGCCGCCGCCGAGGCCCCCGTGGAGAGCGACGCCGAGACCCCCGTGGAGGGCGACGCCGCCGCCGAGGCGAAGGCCGCCGCGCTGGGCACCGCCCACGCGTCCATGGTCCGCCTGCACGAGGAGACGGCCGGCCTCGCCCCGCACCAGGAGGCCCGTCTGCTGCGGCTGCGGGCGACCGCGCTGGGCATGCGCCTGCAGAACTCGGGGAACGAGGAGCACGTCGCGCCGGTCCTCGCCGAGGCCGACCTGCTGCACGCGCTCGCCACCCGGCACGACCTCGGCGGGCAGATCTCCCGCGCGCTGCTGATCCGGGCCACCACCCACGCCCTCTCCGGTGACCTGCCCGTCGCGGTCACCGAGATCGACGGCCTTCTCGACCGGCTGAAGACACAAGGCCCCGCCTGGTACCTGCCTCACACGCTCGCCCTGCGCGGCCGGATCCACCTCGCCCTCCAGGACGCGCGGACCGCACGGGCGGACCTGGCCGAGGGCCTGCGGCTGGCCGCCGACTGGCCGGCCGACGCGGTCGAGACCGCCCGCCTCCACAGCGATCTGGCCGAGGCGTGCATGCACCTCGGCAGCCCCGACGAGGCGCTGCGGCACCTGACGCGCTCGGCGGAGCTGCAGCTGCGCGGCGGCAGCCGGACGGACGCGTACTGCGCCTACAGCAACGCGGCTCAGCTCTGCCTCGACCTGGGCCGGGTCGAGGACTGCATCGCGCTGCTCGACTCCCTCCTGGCCGAACCGGACGTCGCCGCCGGAGAGGTGGACGACCGGCTCGTCGCCCAGCTGCGCCTGACCCGCGCCCGCGCGCTGCACGCGGGGGAGGACCTCAAGGTCGCCGCGGCGGAGCTCGTCGCCCTCGCGGCCGAGTCGGCCGGCTGGGAGGACGACCCGGGGAGCCACGCCATGATCGCCGCGGAGGCGGCCGTACTCCTCGGCGAGTCCGGTGAGTTCGGCCGGGCGCGCGAGGCCGTGGACCAGGCGCTCGCCGCCCATGCGCGGGCCCCGCGCTACGAGCAGCTCAGCAACTGCCTGCGCGAACTCGCCCGTCTCCAGGCCGAGCAGCAGGGCCCCGACGGCCTGGCCGACGCCCTCGCCCTCCTCGCCGAGGCCGGCCGGATCGCCGACGAGGCCCGCGCCGCCGAGTACGAGGCCCGCGGCCGTTCCCTGGACACCGCCCTGGCCTACGAGCACGGGCGGGTCAATGCCTACGCCGGTGAGTTCGAGGACGCCCTGGCCGCTCTGGAGAAGGCCCTCGCCCTGCTCGGTGAGCCGGGGGCGGAGGAGGACCACGCCGGCGAGTGGGCCGAGTGCGTCCGTCTCGCGGGTGCCGTGGAGGGCATCTACCTGGAACGGCCCGCCGCCGCCCTGCCCCGCCTCGCCTCGGCGGTGTCGCGTCTGAACGCCCTGGGCCACACCGAGGAGACCGAGCCGCTGACCGCCTTGGCGGCACGGCTGCGGGACGAGGAGTGACGCCCCGCCCGTCCCTGCGCGCGCCGGACGGATGCGGGCAGGGGCGGGCGATCTGCGCGCGTCGATGCGATGGGTGATTTGCCCGCGTCGACGCGTCGAGTGATCCGGCCGCGCCGGTGCGCCCGGTGATCTGCCCGCGAGGTGGCGGGGCAGGTCACCGGGGCGGGCGGGTGGCCCGGAGGAAGCGGGCGCCCCATTCGTGGACGTGTGCGACGAACTCCGGTGGTCCGAGGACCTCGAACTCGGCTCCCATGTTGCCCAGTGCCTGGGCCGGCCAGTCGAGGGAGGTGGAGGACATGGTGAGGCGGCAGCTGGCGTCGTCGAGCGGTTCGATCGTGCCCCACTGGCCGACCGTCCGCCGGATCCGCTCGGCGGGTGCGTGGACCAGGACCTCGACCCGGTACGGGGCGGGGGCGCCGCCCGTCGTCCGGACGAAGGCCGCGGCGTCGTCGGCCGGGAGCGGGCGGGGCCGGAAGCGCGTGCCGGTCGCCGTCGGCCCGGTCAGCCGGTCGAGGCGGAAGCTGCGCCAGTCGTGCCGGTGCAGGTCGTAGGCGACCAGGTACCAGCGTCCGTCACTGGCGACGACGCGGTGCGGCTCGACCTCGCGCTCGGTCGGTGCCGAGCCCCTGGCCGTGTAACCGAACCGCAGCCGTTCCTCGTCCCGGCAGGCCTGGACGATCGCGGTGAGCACCCCCGCCGCGACGACCGGCCCGGACACGGAGGCGGAGACGGTCATCGCTCCCAGGGCGTCCACCCTGGCCCGCAGCCTGGGCGGCAGGACCCGTACCACCTTGGTCAGCGCCCGCAGGGACGCCTCCTCCATCCCCGCGATCCCGCTCCGTGCGGCGTCGCCGATGCCGACCGCGAGAGCCACCGCCTCCTCGTCGTCCAGCAGCAGCGGCGGCAGTACGGCGCCGGGTGCGAGCTGGTAGCCGCCGTCCGTGCCCCGGGCGGCGCTGACCGGGTAGCCGAGCTCGCGCAGCCGGTCGATGTCGCGGCGCAGGGTCCGCTCGGACACCCCGAGCCGGCCGGCCAGTTCGAGGCCGGGCCAGTGGCGGTGGGTCTGCAGCAGCGAGAGCAGTCTGAGCGTCCGTGAGCTGGTGTTCGCCATGCCCGGATCCTCTCGCGACTTCCGGCCGGAAAGTGGCCGGAAGTCTTCCTAGAGTCGATCCCGAAGGCCGAACCGGACCGACGTGAGGACCAGAAAATGATCACCCGTGAGATCCAGCTGGCAGCCCGGATCACCGGCATCCCCGCCCCCGAGCACTTCACCGTCGCCAAGACGGAGGTGGACGGCGAGGTCCTGGTGCGGACCGACCAGGTGGGGCTCGCCGCGACGTACCTGGAGCTGATGCGGGCCGACTGCACCATCCCGGTGCCCGCCTGGGAGCCCGGCCAGCGGGTGGGGGTCGCCACCATCGGCACGGTCGTCCGGTCCGACAGCCCCGAGCTCGCGGTCGGTGACCTGGTCCAGTCGATGACCGGCTGGAGCGAGTACTCGGCGGGTCCGGCCGCCGGGTACGTCAAGCTCGACCGCGGGCTCTTCGCCGACCCCGGCCACCACCTCGGCCAGGGGCCGACCGCGTACTACGGGATGGCCGACGTGGCGGGCGTGGGCGAGGGCGACGTGGTGTTCGTCTCCGGGGCGGCGGGCGGGGTCGGCTCGCTGGCCGGGCAGATCGCCAGGTGCCTCGGGGCGGCGCGGGTGATCGGCAGCGCGGGGAGCCCGGAGAAGGTCGACTACCTGGTGAACGAGCTCGGTTACGACGCCGCGTTCGACTACCACGACGGCTCCCCGGCGGACCGGCTGAGGGAGCTCGCGCCCGACGGCATCACGGTGTTCTTCGACGTCGTGGGCGGCGAGCAGTACGACGCCGCGTTGCGGGCGGCCCGGCCCGGCGCGCGGTTCGCGCTGTGCGGCTCGCTGTCGAGCCAGCTCGGCGACGCGGCGGAGCGCTTCCCGAAGCCCGACCAGGAGGCGGCCGAGGCCAGGGGCGTGAGGCTGCTGCCGTTCTCCTGCTACCACACACCCGATCAGATCGCGGCCTGGCGGGAGTGCTTCAGCACCTGGCTGGACGCGGGCTGGTTCGTCCACCCGCAGACGGTGGTCGAGGGCGGGATCGAGGACGTACCGGCGGCGTTCCTGGCCCTGCTCCAGGGCTCCTACCGGGGCAATGTGTCGGTGCGGCTGTCGTGACCACCCTCTCCCTCCGGACCCTGAACCGGGCGTTGATGGACCGCCAGTTCCTGCTGGCCCGTACCGATCGCACCGTGCTGGAGGTGATCGGGCGGCTGGTCGCGCTCCAGGCGCAGGAGCCCAACTGGGCCTACGTGGGGCTGTGGAGCAGGATCCACGGCTTCACGCAGCCGCAGCTCACCGCGTTGCTGGCGGACCGGCAGGTGGTCCGCTCCGGACTGCTCCGCTCCACCCAGCACCTCGCCGCGGCCGACGACTTCCGCCTGCTGCGGCCGCTGCTGCAGCCCGTGCTCGACCGTACCGCCGGCTCGCCGCACTTCACCCGGAACAGCTCCGGCCTGGACGGGGCTTCCCTGGTGGCCGAGGCGCTCGGGCTGCTGGCGGGCGGAACCCTGTCGCGCAAGGAGCTGGCCCGGCGGCTGGCCGAACGCCATCCGGGCCGCGACGGGCGGATCCTGGCCGGGCAGGTGGAGCTGAGCACCCCGCTCGTCCACGGCGCGGCCACCGGCGCGTGGGGCTCCTGGGGCAACCGGTCGGCGGTCTCCGTCACGCCCGCCGAGGTCTGGCTGGGCCGGCCGATGGCGACCGCGGCGACGGCGGCTTCCGCCCGGGAAGCGGCGAAGGGGCTGATCCGCCGCTATCTGGCCGGCTTCGGCCCGGCCGGTGTGAAGGACGTACAGGCATGGTGCGGGCTGACCCGCCTGGGCGAGGTCGTCGCGGAGATGGGCGGCGAACTGCGCCGCTACCGCGACCCCGACGGCCGGGAACTGTTCGACCTGGCCGACGCGGAGCTGCCCGACCCCGGGACCCCCGCCCCGGTGCGGCTGCTGCCGGCCTTCGACAACGTCCTGCTCGGCCACGCCGACCGCACCCGGGTCATCAGCGACGAGGACCGCGCACACGTGATGCCCGGCCAGGCGCGGGTGCGGCCGACCTTCCTGATCGACGGCCGGGTGCACGGAACGTGGTCCCTCGACGCGGGCACGCTGTGGCTCACTTCGCTCCGGCCGCTCTCCGCGACCGACCGGGCGGCCCTGGAGGAGGAGGCGGAGCGGCTGCTGCCGTTCGTGGGAGGCACGGCGGTGCACTGCGGCGAGGCGGTGGTGAGCCGGTCGTCCTGAGCCCTGCCGTCGGCGATACGTCGATACGGCGGCCGCGGTCGCTGTCCGTGCCCCCGTCGGCGATACGGCAACGGCGGTCGCTGTCCGCGCGCCCCCGCCGCCGCGGGCTCCCGGCTTCTTCACGGCGCTGACGAGCGACCCGCAACGGCACTTCACGCCGCAGGAGTTGCTGGACTTCTCCTTCAAGCACCCCATGCAGTTCCAGCCGGGCGAGAAGTTCGAGTACTCCAACACCAACGCGATTCTGCTGGGGCTCGTGGTGGAGAAGGCGAGCGGCCGGCCGCTGGCGGACTACCTCGAACGGAACGTCTTCGAGCCGGCGGGCATGAACCACACGTTCCTGCCCCGGACCGCGGCGTTCCCCGCCCCGCACGCCCAGGGGTACACCGACCGGACGGCGACCGGCAGGACCGAGAACGCCACGTACTGGAACCCCTCCTGGGCATGGGCCGCCGGGGGTGCGGTCTCCGACCAGCGGGACCTGCGGACCTGGGCCCGGGTGCTCGCCACCGGCACGCTGCTCAGCCCGGCCCCAGGCCGAGCGGCTGAAGACGGCCCCCAGCGATCTGCCGGACACCGGCTACGGCCTGGGCATCTTCGACGCACATGGCTGGATCGGGCACAACGGCTCGCTGCCGGGGTACGAAGCCCTGGTCATCTACCTGCCGGAGGCGAGGGCGACCCTGGTCGTGCTCCTCAACACGGACACCGACCACCGGGGTTCGGAGCCGAGCACCCTCTTCGGTGAGGCGATCACCCGCGTCGTGACCCCGCAGCACGTCTATTCGCTGCCGGCCCGGCCCGCCGCGAAATGAGCCGGGCGACGGTGGCGGTTCTCAGGCCTTCAGCTCCGTGATCAGGGAGGTGGCGTCGCCGATGAGGGCCACCTCGTGCGGGCTCATCGTCGGGTTGGCGGCGCGTCGCGAGGCGGCCTCGGCCAGGTGACGGGCGGGGATGCCGCCGGACGCGGAGAGGTGCGGCAGCAGGGCGTCCAGCAGGGAGCGGGCGTCGGTCGACGCGGGGGAGCGGGGATCGACCGCCACCTGGGCCAGGATCAGGGACGACATGGCCCGGTCCGCGGCCGGGACGCCCTCCTCGGTGTTGCTCCAGTCGATCACCACCGGACCCCGGTCCGTCAGCATCACGTTGTCCGGGTGCAGGTCCAGGTGGAGGATCCGGTCCTCGGGGTCCGGGGAGAGCCTGGCCGGGACAGTGTGGAGTTCGGCGAGGAGGCCGGCCAGCATGGCTGCCGCCTCGGCCGCCGGCAGTTCGCCGGCCACCATGGAGTCCAGCATCGTCGGGCCGGTCAGGCGTTGCAGCATCAGGTCGCAGGGGGGCGTCTTCGAGTTCCGGGGGCCGAGGCGGGGGACCGGGAAGCCGTGCGCGCCCAGGTAGGACATGACCATCCACTCGTGGGTGGCGTCCTTGCCGTCGCGGTAACGGCGCAGCACCCACTTCTCGTCGAGTGCGTACACATCGGCGGACCGTCCCGCACCCAGTAGCTCACCAATTCGCATGAGGCGAACCTACGGGGGCGGACGCCGGGTGTGGGGGGTGAGGCGGGCGAGACGGGGTCGACAGCGCCGGTCAGGGGCCCCATAACGCGAAGTGAGGGGGTGGACGGGATCTCCTGGGGATGACGTGTACGCGGCTACCTTGACGTCAATTCCCCCGAAGTCGAGGAGAGTTCCGTGGAGAGCTCCATGCTCCGCAGACGTGCCCTGGCCGCGTGTACCGCCAGCGACACCCCGACCGACCCGCCCACCGACCCGCCGACCGAGCCGGGCGGCACCTGGGCGGCCGGTACGACGTACGCGGCGGGCGACGTCGTGACGTACGGCTCCGACAGCTACCGCTGCCTCCAGCCGCACCAGGCGCAGCCCGGCTGGACACCGCCGAACGTGCCGGCCCTCTGGCAGCGCGTCTGACGGCCGTCCCGCGCAGCCCCGGCCGTTCCGTGATCCCGGCGGGTCCGTGATCCACGGCCGGTCCGGTGGCCCAGGCGGCTCCGGCGGGGCCGCCGCCGCATACCGCGCCCGCCCGGCCTCAACTCCACGCCTCCCGGCCGGGCGGCGCGCACCTCCCGCCCCCGCTCCGTGTCATGCACGTGCCCTTCCCCCCACCCGAGGAATCAGCCATGACCCCAGAACCGACCGAAGGCCCCGGCGGCGACCGCCGGATCAGCCGCAAGACACTGCTCAGGGCGGCGCTCGTCGCCGGGACCGTCCCGCTGCTCGCGGGCGGAGGCGTCGCGCTGGCCCGCGACGCCGGCTCCGCCGGCCGGCCGCTGGTGCCCACGCCGAACTGCGACGACGGCGACGGCCCGACCCACGAGCAGATCGAGGGACCCTACTTCAAGCCCGACTCCCCGCTCCGTACCAGCCTGGTGACCGGCAGCACGCCCGGCGTGCCGCTGACCGTGAGCGGCTTCGTCTTCGGGCGGGGCTGCAAGCCCGTCCCCGGAACGCTGCTGGACTTCTGGCAGGCCGACACCAACGGCGCGTACGACATGAGCGGATTCGCCTTCCGGGGGCACCAGTTCACCGATCAGTCGGGGGCCTTCAGCCTGACCACGATCGTGCCGGGGCTGTACCCGGGGCGCACGCGCCACATCCACGTCAAGGTCCAGGCAACCGGCTCGGGCATCCTGACCACGCAGCTGTACTTCCCCGACGAACCGCGCAACAACACCGACTCGATCTTCGACCCGGCGCTCCTGATGAACGTCCGGGAGATCGGCTCGGGGCGGGAGGGGACGTTCGACTTCGTCCTCGACATCGACCAGGGCCCGACCGACCCGCCCACGGATCCGCCGACCGACCCGCCCGGCTCCACCTGGGCGGCCGGAACGCTCTACAGCGCGGGAGACCGCGTCACGTACGGCGGGGTCGCGTACCGCTGTCTGCAGGCGCACTCGGCGATGGCCGGCTGGGAACCGCCTAACGTCCCCGCGCTGTGGGAACGCGGGTAGGCACGCGGCACGGCGGGCGTACGCCGCTGCGCGGGCGCGCCCCGGGGGTTCTTCCCCGTGGGCACGTTCCGCGTGGCGGAGTAGCCTGGATACGTACGGCTCCCGGTGAGCCGCTCGTGTCGGCCTGCGCATCGAAGGGGGCCGGTATCGCATGGAAACCCTGGTCACCGTCGTCGTCGTTCTCGCGATGATCGCGATCGCAGCGTTCGTCATCCATCTGCTCAATGCCCGGCACCGGCATCAGCATCTGCGTCCGGCGCACTACGACGGCGGGCTGGCCGGGTTCGACGAGGGTCCCGGCCCTGCTCCCCGTACCGGCCCCGGTACGGGCTCTACTTCGCATCCGAATAAC
The DNA here is from genome assembly GCF_036077095.1 of Streptomyces sp. NBC_00376. Taxonomy (NCBI): domain Bacteria; kingdom Bacillati; phylum Actinomycetota; class Actinomycetes; order Kitasatosporales; family Streptomycetaceae; genus Streptomyces; species Streptomyces sp. NBC_00376. The sequence goes on from NZ_CP107960.1 coordinate 4,803,112, forward strand.
GCTCCACCACCGCCGTAGTGAAAGGGAAACGCACCGGTGTCTCACCGAAGGCGGTCCGCCCGGCCAGCTCACCGGCCGCCCGGATCGCCTCCACCACGGCCTGAGCCTCCTCCTGCGGGCAGTGCACGATCACCTCGTCGTGCTGGAAGAAGACCAGCTCCGCCCGGAGACCGGCCGAGGCGAGCGACCGGCGCAGGGCGGCCAGGAGCAGCAGAGCCCAGTCGGCGGCGCTGCCCTGCACCACGAAGTTGCGGGTGAAGCGACCCCGGGCGCGGGCGTTCGACGACGCGTAACCAGGGGTGAACCCGCCGCTGTCGGCAGGGGGCGGATCGGGGCTCTCCTGCGGGATGCCGGCCTCCTCGTCCGCTCCGCTCCCGGCCGCGGGAGGACTGGTCCGGCCCAGCCACGTCCGTACGAGACGGCCTTCCTCGCCCGCCTTCGCGGCATCGTCGACATAGGCCACGGCCAGCGGGAACCTCCGGCGCAGGGCGGCCAGATTCTTCAGCCCGTCGCCCGAGGTCTGGCCGTAGACCGCGCCCAGCAGCGCGAGCTTGGCGTGGTCCCGGTCGCCGTGGAACGCCCGGTCCGACAGCGCCGTGTACAGGTCGCCGTCATGGCCGGCCACCTCCATCAGACCGGGGTCGCGGGAGATCGCGGCGAGCACCCGGGGCTCCATCTGGTCGGCGTCCGCGACGACCAGGCGCCAGCCCTCGTCGGCGACGACCGCCCGGCGTATCACCTTGGGGATCTGGAGCGCACCGCCGCCGTTGGTAGTCCAGCGGCCGCTGACCGTGCCGCCCGGCAGGTACTCGGGGCGGAAGCGGCCGTCGCGCACCCAGTCCTGGAGCCAGCTCCAGCCGTGCGCCGTCCAGATGCGGTACAGCTTCTTGTACTGGATGAGGGGCTCCACCGCCGGGTGGTCCAGCCCCTCCAGCTCCCAGCGGCGGGTGGACTTCACCTTGATCCCGGCCTGCGCGAACGCCTTGACCACATCGGCGGGGAGGTCGGGGCGGACCCTTCTGCCGAAGGCGGCCGAGACCTCGTCGGCCAGCTCGGCCAGCCTGCGGGGCTCGCCGCCGCCCGCGTAGCGCTCGCCGAGCAGTTCGTCCAGCACGTCGCGGTGGACGTCGGCGCGCCAGGGGAGGCCGGATCCGTTCATCTCCGCGGCGACCAGCATGCCGGCCGACTCGGCGGCCGTGAGCAGGCGCATCCTGCCCGGGTGCGCGGTGGCGTCGTGCCGGCGGAGCTGGTCGGCGTACACCTGGAGCAGGTCCTCGAAGGGGAGCTGCGTGCCGGAGCGGGGCTCGAAGAGCGAGGACTGCGAGCCGGGCTCCGCGGAGCGGGCCGGGGGATCGGGGGGCACGGGGGCGTTGTGCAGGCGGGCGTGGGCGGCGGCTGCGGAGCGGGGTTCGCCGAGCCGGCCCTCATGGGCGAGGAGGAGGGATTCGGCGACCTCGATGTCGTAACAACGGTCCACGGGGACGCCGGCCGCGAGCAGCCGCGGGTAGATCTCGGCGGTGGACCGCCACACCCAGCGGGTGACGTCCGGGCGGGAGCGGACCGCCGCCACCAGGTCGGGTTCGGTCACGACCGGGGCGGCGGGCAGGCCGGTGGGGGCCAGCGGGGCGAGGAGGGCGCCGCCGGTCTCCGTCATGGCCAGAGCCCACCGTTCGGTCATGCCTTCGATTCTGGCAGCCGGCACTGACAGCGGACGGTGGGCGGGCGGTGCGTGTCCCCCGGTCCGCGGGTGCCGGGAACGGAACCGGGACCGGGGGAGCGGCGGGCGTCAGGACTCGGACTCGCTGGTCCAGGTGCCCAGCGAGATCTCGGCGGTGATACCGGGGCCGAAGCCGGCCATCAGGCCGCGCTGCCCGTCGAGGGTCGATGCCTCGTCGAACATGCGGCCGAGGGCGTCGAGCACCACGGCGCTGGCTATGTTGCCGTACTCGGTGAGCGTGGCGCGGCTGAAGCGGAACGCCTCGGGCGGCACGTCCAGGAAGTGGCTCAGGTCGTCCAGGATGCGCGGGCCGCCCGCGTGGATGATGTAGAAGTCCATCTTGCCCGCGTTCCACTGGTGCTCCTCGGCGACCGCCTCCAGGGCCGGTGCGAGGGGTTCCATGGTTCCGGGGACCCGCTTGTCGAGCTGGAAGTGGAACCCGGTGGACCGGACCGCGTAGGAGATCCAGTCCTCGGTTGCCGGGATGACGAACGAGCCGTTGCGCTCCAGACGGACTCCGGTGCCCCCGCTGCCGCGGAGCACGACGGCGGCTATGCCGTCGCCGAACAGCCCGTTGGACAGCAGCGATCCCACGCCCAGGTCGGTGGGCTGGTAGCAGAGCGAGCAGAACTCGCAGGCCACGATCAGCACATTGGCGTCGGGGTACGCCGTGCAGAAGTCATGGGCCCGGTTGACCGCCGCGCCGCCCGCGGCGCAGCCGAGCTGGGCGATCGGCAGCTGCCGGGTCTCCGGCCGGAAGCCCAGCTCGCCGATGAGCCACGCGGTCGGCGGCGGCATCATGAAGCCGGTGCAGGAGACGTAGACGATCAAGTCTATCTGCTGCGGCTCCAGTTCGGCCTGGTCGAGCGCCTGGCGCACCACCGCCGGAACGCGGGCCTTGGTGTGTTCCTCGTAGGTGATGCTGCGGGCGTCGAAGCCCGGGTGCTGCAGCACCTTGTCGATCGGCTGGATCAGATGCCGTTTCTGCACCCCGGTGTGTTCGATCAGCCGAAGGACCAGGTCTATCTGCGGGTGGTCGCCGTGCAACCGTTGTGCCAGCTCAAGGGTTTCCTCGTTGGTGATGACGTACTCGGGAACCGCGATGGCCGGCTTGCAGAGAACCGCCATGGAACTCCTCCTAGCGGGCATGGTCCAACACGGCCGGGCCCGAAGGGTTCCGGGGCATCCCGGCCGGAGGCGGCCACCACGGTGCCGCACACGCGGCGTCGCACGGATGCGGACACGGGGTGGATTCCGGCGCCGGGCCAGATACCCCTGGAACGGGCGCGGACGGGCCGACCGTCGAAGACTGACGTTCTAGCCGTTCGTGGGCGGAAGCGGATCCGCCACGGCTTGGGTGGCCGTCGGGATCACGATACGGCAGGTGGATCGGGGCCGCACGCCGAGCGCGCCGAGGCGCCGCGCGGGCCCTGCGGAGGAGAGCGGCGCGGGCTCTGCGGAGGAGTGGGCGCGGGCCCTGCGGAGGACAGTGGCGCGCGCTCTGCGGAGGAGTGGCGCGGGCCCTGCGGGGAGTGGGCCGGGTCGTCCGCCGGAGCCCCCGGCCGCCGCCCCGGGGCGGCCCCGGACCGCCCCGGAGGCGTCCGGGTTGCCGCCGGCCGGGGGCCGACGCATCATCGATGTCGGCTGCCCGGGCGCCCGCTCACCAGGTGACGGGCAGTTCGAGGGGATAGCGCCAGATCGACGTTCTGTTCCAGCGCACCTCCTCGGCCGGAGCCGCCAGTTTCAGTGCGGGGAAGCGCTTCAGCAGCGTCCCGATGGCGATCTGGAGCTCGGTGGCCGCGAGCGGGGCACCGAGGCAGTGGTGCCCGCCCCACCCGAAGGTCATGTGGGACGGCCCCTCGCGCTCCAGGTCCAGCTCGTCGGGGCGGTCGAACTTCCGGCCGTCGCGGTTGGCCGTCAGATAGGAGACGTGCACGATGTCCCCTTCCCGGATCCGTACGCCGCTCAGCTCCACGTCCTCCAGGGCGACCCGGGGGATGCCGACGCCCTTGCGGAAGGGGATGAAGCGCAGCAGCTCCTCGATGGCCTGCGGGAGCATCTCGGGGCGGTCGCGCACCATGGCGAGCTCGGCGGGCCTGGTGAGCAGCGTGTAGGCGATGTTCCCGATCTCGTACGTGGTGGTGTCCTGGCCGGTGATCAGCAGGACCATGGCCATGACGGCCAGTTCCTGGTCGTCGAGGAGCTCGTCCCCGTCGCGGGCGGTGGCCAGCGCGCTGATCAGGTCGTCGCCCGGGTTGGCGCGCCGTTCGGCGGTCAGCTCCTCGAAATAGGCGCGGAGCTCGGCCTTGGACCGGATCGCCGCTTCCTTGTTGTCGACGGTGGTGTCCATCATGGTCCGGGCGTGGGCGCGCAGTTGTGCCTGGTCGGCGTCCGGGATGTCGAGGACCTCGCAGATGGTGGTCAGGGGCAGCGGCGCGGCCAGATGCTCGAACAGGTCGGCCGGGGCGCCGTGTTCCTCCATGCGGTCCAGCAGCTCGTCGACCACATGCTGTGTGCGGACCCGCATGCGCTCCAGGTGACGGGGGGCGAAGCCCTTGGAGATCAGGCTGCGCAGGCGGCTGCTGCCCGGCGGGTCCATGACGTTGATCGCCTCGTCCTGGACGATCGGCTCGGGGGTCATGCGCGGGAAGTTCCGGCCGATGATGGCGCTGCGGCTGAAGCGCCGGTCGGTGGTCACCGTACGCACGTCGTCGTAGCCGGTGACGAGCCACGCATCGCCGTCGCCGTGCGGGAGACGGATGCGGGAGACGGGCTCTTCGGTCATCAAGTGCCTGAGCACCGGGTCGAATTCGAGGGCCTCGGCGTAGTCGAACGGGCAGTGCCGTGCGCCGGCTACTGGTTCCATGCGGAGCTCCAGACGGGGATCTGACGGGTGGTCCACGCGATCGCGGGCTTGGACGGGACATGGGTGCCCGGTCGTCCGCCGGGCCACGCGCCGCTCCGGCCCGATTGGTCCATATGAAGAACGGATCGGACGGCGCCGGTCGCTGGACCGGCGCAATCCGGTCCGGCGACCGGCGGAAGGGCGGTGGCCGGTGGGTGCGCGGCCGGGGGTCAGCCGCCCGGTACGACGTCGGTGGCGTCCACCGCGGGGCGCAGCGCGCGGGCGAGCGCGACACCGTCGCCCACCGCCCAGAAGTGGGTGAAGAACAGGCGGGGGTGCTCCGACAGATGGTGGTTGTGCAGTTCGACGAGCTTGATCCCGCCGCGCCGCAGCGCCTTCAGCACGTGCGGGACCTCGTCGGCGCGCATGGCGCAGTCGCCGCTGAGCGCGGCCCGGCCGCCGCCCAGCGGCTGGAAGTTGAACGCGCTGGTCGACCCCAGGCCGGGCGGCAGGATCAGATGGCCGTCCGTGATGGTCTCGCGGCGGACGAAGAGGACCTTGTAGAGCCCGTCCTCGGTGGACCCCTTGGCGCCCAGCGCCGCCTCCATCCCGGCGATGTCCAGGTCGACCGGGGCCGGCGGCTGCGGCCGCTCCGGGGGCGGGGTGCCGGTGCGGTCGAATCCGGCGCGCAGCCCGCGGGCCAGGGCCACCGCGTCGTGGCCGTGTCCGTGGACATGGGTCCACCAGAGGTCGGGGGTCTGGGCGAGCAGGTGCTTGTGGAGCGCGGTCTGCTCGATCCCGTTCGCCTGCCACGCGTCGGTCACGTGCTGGAGCTCGTCCTCGGTGACCACCACGTCGCCCATGACCATCGTGGAGCCGTCGGCGTAGCGGACGAAGGCCACGTGGGTGCCCAGTGCCAGTCCCGGTGTGACGACGACGCCGTCGGAGACCACCAGGAGATCCCGCCGGGGGAAGCCCGTGTGGTACGTCGTGTCGCGCAGCATGTTGCCGCTCCGGCCCAGTGCCTTCGCCACGTCCTCCCAGTCGTCCAGGGCGGTCGGTACCGGCCTGATCCGCCTTCCGTGCCCCGGCCCGGTCATTCCGGCGGGCAGGGCGCGGGCCACGCCGGGGCTCGCCGCGGTCAGTACCGGCGCGAGCGCGGCGGCTGCCAGCAGGCGCCGCCGTGACGTGATGGCCCGTGGGTCCAGGCCCTGCCGTCGGTCTCCGGTCATCATCCGATCGCCTCCATCGGTCGCTTTCATGGCGAGATGAAAGCATGCGAAATCATGACGAAAGGATGAAAGCGGATACATCGTCAGCGGGTGGGGCTGGATGGACTAAACGCGGTGTCCGGCCGGGCCCGGTGGGGGCGGCCGGACAGCACGAGCGCACCGCGCCTCGGCCCGTCCCCGGCGAGCGTCGCCGCACCGCCCCCACCGCCTCAGCCCGTCCTCGTCGAGCGTCGCCGCACCGCCCCCGGCAGCAGCGCCGCCCCCACCGCGACCAGCGCGCACGCCCCCGCCGCCCCGCCCATCAGCGCCCACGGCACCGACACCACGACCGGCGCCGACACCGAGGCCAGCGCGGCGGCCAGGCCCGCCAGGTGCACCCCGGCCACGGCCAGGCCGAGCAGCGCCCCGAGCCCGACCGCGAACACGGTCTCCCCGGCCACCACCGCGAGGACCCGCGGCCGGGTGGCGCCGGCCAGCCGGAGCGCGTCCAGCTCCGAGGACCGTACGGACCCCGCCATCAGCATGGTGTTGGCCAGCGCGATCAGGGTGTAGACCAGCGCGATCCCCAGGATCACGACCAGACCGGTCCGGGTCTGCGGACCGGCGCCCGGGTACGTCGCCTCCAGCCACTGCTCCGTGGGCCGCACCGTGCCGCCGGTCCCGCGCAACCGCGCCTCGACGAGAGCCCGGTCGGCGCCCGGCGAGAGACGTACCTCGATCCGGTCCACGGCCGCCGCCGGGGCGTTCGCCCTGGTCACATAGGCGCCGTTGTTCCCCGTGCCGAGGGCCAGCACCGCCGCGATCCGCAAGGAGGCGGGACGCCCGTCGCCGAGCCACACCCGTACCGTCGAGCCCACCGTGTGCTGGGCCCACTCCTCGTTCACCACGATCGAGCCGTCGTCCAGGTCCGCGACGTCGCCCGCCACCACCGGCAGCCGCCCGACCCGGGCCAGCGCCTTCGCGTCGTCCACCGCGCGGGCCTCGGAGGCGACGAGGGCGGTGCCCTCCTCGCGTACGTAGACGGCGGTCGGGGCGGAGGCGGACAGCGTGGCGCCGGGCACCGGACGGGGCCTCAACTCCTCGCCCGTCACGACCAGATCGGCCCCGGTGCGCTCGCGCGCCTCCGCCGCCTTCGCCGCCGGACCCGTCATCGCGGAGCCGGCCACCGCACCCGCCAGCGCCACGGTGATCAGCACCGGAGCGGCCACCGCCGCCGTACGCCGAAGTGCCGCCGAGGTGTTCGCGTTCACCAGCATCCCGGTCGCCCCCGGCAGCCGGACCAGCCGGGCCAACGGGCGTACGAGCAGCGGCGAGAGCAGGGCGACGGCCGTGATCAGGACCATCGGCTGCGTGATGTACGTCTTCCGCTTCAGCATCGCGGACGGGTCGGTGGCAAGGGTCCGCGTCATCAGGAACGCGGCGCCCGCGAGCAGGGCGAAGCCCAGGAACCGGCGGACCGGCGGGAGCACCCCCGTATCGACATCGGCCTCGCGCAGCGCCTCGGCGGGGCCGGTCCGGCCCGCCCGCCGCGAGGCGGCCCAGACCCCGGCGAGGGACACCGCCTGCCCGGTCCAGAAGGCGGCGTGCAGCGGCCAGGCGGCCGGACGGATGACGAACCAGGGCGGCGCCATCCCCTCGTCGACGAGCAGCCCGGCGAGCAGCGGCGCGCCCAGACCGCCCAGCACACACCCGGCGGCGGAGGCCAGGGAGCCGACCACGGCGGCCTCCGTCAGCAGCAGCCGCCGCAGCTGGGCCGGCGTGGCGCCCGCCGTGCGCAGCAGCCCGAACTCGCGCCGGCGCAGCGCCACCGCGAAGGCGAACGTCGACGCGACGACGAACACCGAGACGAAGGCGGTGAGGCCGCCCGCGGTGCCGAGCAGCACGTTCGCGGTCAGCAGCCCCTCGGCGTCCCGCTCGGTGGCCGGGTCGGCCCGGCGGCGGTCGTCCCCGGTGAGGACCAGGGCGCGGTCGCCGACCACCCGGCGCACCTCGGCGACGGGAGCGTCCACCCCCACGGCGTCGGGTTCGTGCCGGTCGCGTACGGCGTCCTTCCCGTCGTCCCGGGTCACCGGGCCGAGCGCCCGGAGCTCGCGCAGGAGTTCGGTATCCACAGGGTGTGGATGGGCGAGCTTCCGGCTCGCCCCGGCCGTGGACGGCCCGCGCCGCACCGGCACGGTCAGGGTGTCGTTGCCCATCACCACCACCGGCGAGGCGAAGCGCTGAGGTGCCCGGTCCGGGGCGCCGACGGTCGAGGCGAGACCGAGACCCATGGCCGCGATCAGCCCCACGCCCAGCGCGAGCGCGACGAAGGTGCCGGTCAGCGCGGTCCAGCGGGTGCGCAGGGAGGCCAGGGCGACGGTCAGCACGACGCCTCCCGGACGTGAGCCGCGACGGCCCCTCCACCGGCGGTGCGGCGCCCCGCAGCCATCCAGGCCGCGATCCGCCCGGCGTCGAGTCCGGTCAGATCGTCCGCCACCCGTCCGTCGACCAGGAAGACCACCCGGTCCGCGTACGCCGCGGCCACCGGGTCATGGGTGACCATCACGATCGTCTGCCCCTCCAGGTCCACCAGTTCCCGCAGCATCCCCATCACCTCCTGGCTCGTCGCGGTGTCCAGCGCGCCGGTCGGCTCGTCGCCGAAGAGCACCGCGGGCCGGGTGATCAGGGCCCGTGCCAGGGCCACCCGCTGCTGCTGCCCGCCGGACAGCTCGGCGGGCCGGTGCCCCGCCCGGTCCGCGAGACCGACCCGGGCCAGGGCGTCCCGTACCTCGGTACGGGACGGGCGGCGGCCCGCGAGCCGCAGCGGCAGCGCGACGTTCTGGGCGGCGGTCAGCGAGGGGATCAGGTTGAACGCCTGGAAGACGAAGCCGATCCGGTCCCGGCGCAGCAGCGTCAGCCGGCGCTCGCTCAGCCCGGTCAGCTCCACCCCGCCCACCTCGACGGTGCCGGACGTCGGCCGGTCGAGCCCGGCCGCGCAGTGCAGCAGCGTGGACTTGCCGGAACCGGACGGGCCCATGACGGCGGTGAAGGTGCCGGTGCGGACGGTGAGGTCGATGGAGCCGAGGGCCTCGACCTCACCGTAGGCGCGGCGCACGGAGCGGAGCCGTACCGCGTCGGCGGCGCTCGCACCCGTCCTCGCGGGGGCGGCGGTTGCTCGGGAGGAAGTCATACGCCGATCGAACCGTTTCCGCGCCCCGCGATCACGACCACCAGAGCCCGTCCACGGGGTAGGGCCAGCCATACCCCGCCGCACCGCCCTGCCTACCCTGACCTCATGGAACCGGTGACCGACCAGGCATTCGCGGCAGCCCTCTACTCGGACGGCGACGCCGGTCTCGACGCCGGCGCCTCCCTCCTCGCCGCCGATCCGACGGCCGACGCGGAACTGTTCCGGCGCGGCGAGGAGTTCGTCCGCCGGGCCTGGGAGCGCGGCTGGCAGCCCGCCGATGTCGTACGCCTGGTCCGCCGCGACCTCGACGAGACGGCGGCCTGCCTCGCCGCCGGGCTGATCGTCTCGGAGACCGCGCGGTACGAGCGGCTGCCGCCGCGCTGGCGTGCCCAGCTCGACGGGCTCCCGGACGCCCCGCCCCGTAACCGTCCGGACCGCTTCTCCTACGCGTCCGCCGTCCTCGGCCTGTACCGGCTGCTGCTGCGGCTCCCCGCGATCGAACCGGTCGGGCCCCCACCCGGCACCGCCCCGCACGGGCTCCACCTGCCGCCGGCGCACGACGAACCCCGGATGCTGACCCGGATACGCGCCCTGCTCGCCAAGGCGGAGGCGACCGGCTTTCCCGAGGAGGCGGAGGCCCTCACCACCAAGGCGCAGGAGCTGATGGCCCGCCACTCCATCGACGAGGCCCTGCTCGCCGCCCGTACGCACAGCAAGGAGGCGCCTGGGGCGTGCCGGATCGGGGTCGACGCGCCGTACGAGACGGCGAAGGCGATCCTGCTCGACGCGGTCGCCGCCGCGAATCGCTGCCGTGCGGTGTGGAACAGCGACCTCGGCTTCTCCACGGTGGTCGGCTTCGAACCGGACCTGGACGCCGTGGAACTGCTGTACACCTCGCTACTGGTCCAGGGCACGGTGGCGATGACGAAGGCGGAGGCGGGCCAGCGGGCCGGGGGGCGCAAGCGGACCAAGACGTTCCGGCAGTCCTTCCTGATGGCGTACGCCCAGCGGCTGGGCAGCAGGCTCGCCTCCGACACCGCCCGGGTCACCGCCGCCGCCGAGGCCGGGACCGGGGCCGGACCGGCGGAGGCCGGCGACCCGGATCTCCTCCCGGTCCTCGCCGCCCGCGACATGGCCGTCACGGACACCGCCGAGCGGATGTTCCCCGAGACCACGACCACCCGGGTCCGGGGCGCCACCGACCTGGACGGATGGACCCATGGCACGGCCGCGGCGGACCGGGCACGGATGGGCGGCAACGGCCCGGAGCTCCGTGGTGGACGCGGGAGGCGGTAGGCGGCGCCGCCCCGACGAACGTCGGCAGAGGGGCAGGCAGTGCCGCCCCGGCGATCGCAGGCGGAGGCAGGGACCGCCCCCACGATCAGATTCCGGGGCAACTCGGGCTAAACGCTAATTCCGGTTAGGCTCTGGGCATGAGCTGGCTCCGGGCGCTGAAGGAGACCGCCCGCTCGGGGCTGTCGATCGAGCGGCGGCGTCTCGAACCGCTCATCGCGATCCGGGGCGCGGCCGGTCTCGCCCTCGTCATCGGGATCAGCCTCGCGTTCTTCGGGCCGGTCGTCGCCGCGAGCTCCGCGTTCGGCGCGTTCCAGGCGGCCATCGCCACCTTCCAGCGCAGCTGGCGTCCCCGGCCCGTCCTCGCCCTGGTCTCCGGGGCGAGCCTCGCCGTGTCGACGTTCCTCGGCTATCTCACCGGCTCCCGGCTCGTGCTGTTCCTCGCCCTGCTGGTGCTCTGGACCTTCGTCGCGGGCCTGGCCTGGGCGGCGGGCCCGACCGCCGGCATCATCGCGGCGTCGAACGTGGCGATCATGCTGGTCACGGTCACCCTGCCCACCTCCGTCGCCAACTCGGCCGTGCATGCCGTGATGATCCTGTTCGGCGGGATCGTGCAGGCGGCGCTGATCGTCCTGTTCCCGGTACGCAGATGGGGCGCCCAGCGCGACGCCCTCGCCGACGCGCTGGCCGCCGAGGCCGACTACGCCCGCCGGCTGCGCCACGACCCGCTCGCCCCGTTCGACCCGGTGCCGTTGATGACGGCCCGCAAGGCGGCCGCGGTCACCCCGCGCCAGGCCCGCCGCCGGCCGCCCGAGCTGCGGGGCTCCCGAGGGGTCGCCGAACGGATCAGGCCGGTGCTCGCCTCGCTCGCCGACCCGTCCCTGGGGGTGCCGTCCGAGGGACCGGAACGGGAGCGCGTCCGCGAGCTGCTCGCCGCCGCCGGATCGGTGCTCGACTCGGCGGCCCGCGCGATCCGCCACGGCAACCCGGTCGAGCTCGCCCCGTCCGCCGTCGCCGCGCTGAAGACCCCGGACACCGGAACGCTCCTCACCGGCCCACCGCTCCGCGCCGCCGACCGGCTCGGCGCACTGCTCTCCGACGTCATCGAAACAGCCGAGGGCGAGGGCACGAAGGAGCAGGAAGCCAAGGCCGAGGCGGCCGCCGAGGCCATCGAGGCACCCGCGGACGGGACCCCCGCCGCCCCGCACCGCCGCCGCCCCACCCTGCTCCGGCTGGTCCCCGTCGTGCTGGCGGCGATGCGCGCGGAGCTGCGCCCGGGTTCACCGATCCTGAGGCACGCCGTCCGGGTCTCCGTCGTCGCGGCCGGCGGCTATCTCATCGGCACCGTGCTGCCGTTCGGCCACGGCTACTGGGCGCCGATGGCCGCCGTCATGGTCATGCGGCCGGAGTTCTCCCAGACGTACGCGCGGTCCGTGGCCCGGTTCGGCGGCACGATCGTCGGCGTCTCGCTCGCCACCGCGATCGTGCAGACCGCCCACCCCGGGGTGACCACGGCCGCGGCGCTCTCCGTGCTCTGCGCCCTGCTGATGTACCTGCTGATGGGCACGGGGTATGTGGTCGGCCAGGCCTGCGTCTCGGCGTACGTCGTCTTCCTGCTCGGCATGGCGGGCGACAACTGGTCGCAGACCGTGCTCGAACGCGTCGTCCTCACCCTCGCGGGCGGCCTCCTCGCGATGGCCTCGTACGCCCTCTACCCGGCCTGGGAGACCCCGCGGCTCCGCGGCAGGCTCGGTGACTGGCTGAAGGCGGACGGGCGGTACGCGGCCTCGGTCGTCGACCAGTACGCCGAACCGGCCGAGCGCGGCCACGACGACGTGCGATCCGCACTGCTCGACACCCGTGAGGCCCGGGTCGCCTGGCAGGAGGCGCTGGCCGCCGCCCAGCACGAACCGGTGCGCAACCGCGGCCTCTCGCGCTCCGCCGCCGACGACACCCAGCACGCGCTCGCCCAGCTGGGCCGGGCCGCGATGCTGCTGGAGGCCCACCTCCCGGGTGGCGGAGCCGCCCCCGTACCGGACGCGGCACACCTGGCTGAGGCGCTGCGCCAGGCCACCGAACAGGGGGCGAAGGCGGTGCGGGAGCGGCGGGTGCCGGACTGGTCCGAGGTACGCGAGGCGCTGGCGGAGTGGGACGCGCGGCAGCGCACGGACGAGGGCGAGGCGGACCCCTTCGTGCGGGAAGGGGCTCACCTGCTCCTCGAAGCCCTGGAGGATTTCTCCCGGGGGCTGGACGGAAGGTCCGAATCCGGGACGAAGCAGAAATCGCCTGGAGGCAAGGCGGATTGAGGCCGGGCGGCGGCCGTCAGGGGGCAGTGGTCGGCAGGTCGGCCAGGTCCGGCAGGCCGGACGGCAGGGCACCCGGGTCGGTCTTGGCCAGAGTGTCCTTGACCCCGCTGTCCCAGGAAACCACGACGGTCTTGCCGTCGTTGGAGTCGACGGACCCCGAGGTGCGGTCGTCGCCGCTGTCGACGCACTTCAGCGTGAGCGTCACCTTGCCCGCGCCCTGCGCGGTGCCCGTGCAGGCATGCTGTTCGGTGACGAGCACGGCCTTCCCCGACGCCACCGACAGGACGACCGCCTTGCCGTCGGTCTTTCCGGCCCAACCGCCTTCCAGCGCAGCGGCGTCGGTCCCGGACCCGCTGGTTTCGTCGGCCTGGCGGCCGGGCTGGTCCGAGGCGGTGGAGCCGCCCCGTTCGTCGCTCTTTTCGCTGTCGCTGCTGCAGCTGGTCAGTGCCGCGGTGCAGAGGATTCCGGCGGCGATCGCCGCGCCGGTCCGTACGGCTCCGTGCATCTGTAATTCCCCCTTGTTGACGAAAGACCGAGCCAAGTTATCAGCGCGTTCCGCCGAGATGGAGAGATCGACCGGGGGTAGACGCAGCCGAAACGGCGTTCCGTGCGTCTGTCCATACGGAGCAAGGATCGGAGTAAAGCTGTAATCGCGAGAACACCCCGCGTGCACGTGCATCGGCACATGCATCTGCGCATGCAGCAATATTTGAACAGAGCTATGATCCGAGACAGTTGACACTTGCACCTTGCAACTCGGGGAGCGTCCTGTGCACCACGTGTACAACGGCATGGCGGCCACAGAGCTTCGCGGAGTCGTCTGGCAGAAGAGCAGACACAGCAACTCCCAGGGTTCCTGCGTGGAGTTCGCGAAACTGCCCGACGGAGATGTGGCGATGCGGAATTCGCGCCACCCCGACGGGCCGGCGCTGGTCTATACGCCGGCCGAGATAGAGGCACTGCTGCTCGGGGTGAAGGACGGGGAGTTCGACCACCTCATAGCGGGCGGCTGACCGCCTCACAGTGGGTGGGTGACCACTTCACGGACGGTGGCCGACCACTTCGCAGAGCGCGGCTGACCACCTCGCAACGGGTGGCCGACCGCCTCGCAGCAGGCGACTGGCCGCCTCGTGGCAGGCGGCAGACCACCTCGCAACGGGTGGCCGACCGCCTAGCAGCAGGCGACTGGCCGCCTCGTGGCAGGCGGCAGACCACTTCCCGCGGGCCGGTGTCCGGCCCGGACCGCCGGCCGCTCGTCGCGGCCGGGCGGGTCACATGCCGTCGGAGAGCCGGAACAGCGCCCAGACCACCTTGCCGCGCGATGCCGCCGGGGTGTTCGGACTCTCCGCCTCCGGGGCGGGGTGCCAGCCCCATGAGTCGCTGAAGGACTCCACGAGGAAGAGACCGCGGCCGGATTCCGCGCAGTCCGGTGCCTCGGAGGCGACCGGGCTCTCCCGGCTGGGATCGCGCACCGCGCACACCAGCCGTGAGCTCCAGCGCATCAAGTGCAGCCGTACCGGCGGGTCCTGGGGCTCCGGAGCGGAGATGTCCGAGGGCAGGGCGTGGCGCAGGGCGTTGGTGACGAGTTCGGAGACCACCAGCGCGACGTCGTCGAAACGCTCGGCCATTCCCCATCCGTTCAGCGTCGTCCGGGTGAACCGCCTTGCCCCGCCCACGGCTTCGTAGCGGGCGGGCAGTGTGCAGGTGGCCGAGCCGGAGACGGCTGAGGGATCGATGGGGGGAAGCCCCTGCCGTAACGGCTCGAGCATCGTCGATCCATTCGTCCCCATGCGAGGCACTCCCGGGATTCGCGGCTGTATCAGTACTGCGGGGGGTACAGCGGCACAACACGAACGAGCACGCAGGTGCGCGAGCCCCATGGTTCCCAATGCGTTGGGCAGATGCAAGGGCAGATGCACGTGCACGCGCCTGACCTGTCCGACCCCGTGCCGGTTCTTGGTCATTTCTTCCTGCGTGTATTTTCACAGCTCTCTGGAAGGCTTCTCATTTCCGTAATCGAATGAGTACGGGCTGAAGCGTTTTGATGGCAGAATCCGGCACTTGGGGTCAGGGGGAGCCCCGATGCCAGGGAAGCGATGGGGAGGACCGGGCCAGTGGCGGCAGGCGAGTCGAGTGGATCTGTGGTGCGGCGCATCCTGCTGGGCTCGCAGCTCAGGCGGCTGCGCGACTCGCGCGGCATCACCCGTGAGGCGGCCGGCTACTCCATCCGGGCCTCCGAATCGAAGATCAGCCGCATGGAGTTGGGACGGGTGAGCTTCAAGGCCAGGGACGTCGAGGACCTGCTCACGCTCTACGGAGTCACGGACGAGGCGGAGCGGGACGCTCTGCTCGGCCTGGCCCGTGAGGCCAACGTGGCGGGCTGGTGGCACAGTTACGGAGATGTGCTGCCCGGCTGGTTCCAGACGTACATCGGACTGGAGGGAGCGGCATCCCTCATCCGGGTGTACGAAGTCCAGTTCGTCCATGGCCTGTTGCAGACCGAGGCGTACGCACACGCGGTCGTCTCCCGGGGCATGGGCGCCGCGCCCGCCGTCGAGATCGACCGCCGGGTCGCGCTGCGGCTGGAACGCCAGAAGGCCCTCGTCTCCGAACGCGCACCCCATCTCCATGCCGTACTGGACGAGGCCGCACTGCGCCGCCCCTACGGTGACCGCGAAGTGATGCGTGGGCAATTGCGGCATCTGATCGAAATGTCGGAACAGCCCAACGTCACTCTCCAGGTGATGCCCTTCAGTTTTGGCGGGCATGCCGGCGAGAGCGGTTCTTTTACGATGCTGCGATTCCCGGAATCCGATCTGTCGGACATTGTCTATTTGGAGCAGCTGACAAGTGCGCTCTATCTGGACAAGGCCGAAGAAGTCGCGCAGTACGAAAAGGCCATGGTGCGGCTCCACGAGGACAGTCCGGGCCCCGAGGAGAGCCGCGATCTGCTCCGTGGTCTACTCCAACTCACCTGATTCGTAAGTACGATGACGGTTCGACGGGAGTCTGCACCTGAATCAAGGGATCTGCATGTCCTTCTTCTACGAGCTGGCCGACCAATACATCGACGGTGAGTGGCGGACCGGAACCGGCTCGTGGGACATCATCGATTTCAACCCCTACAACGGGGAGAAACTCGCCGCGATCACCATTGCCACCGCGCAGGAGATCGACCTGGCCTACCGCGCCGCGGAGCGCGCCCAGCGGACCTGGGCCACCACCGGACCGTACGAGCGCCGCGAAATCCTGGAACGCGCACTGCGCATCACCGGCGAACTGCACGAGGAAATAGTCGACGCGATCATCGACGAACTCGGTGGCACCCGGGTCAAGGCGGAGTACGAGGTCCGGGTCGCCGAGGAATTCCTGCGCGACGCGATCCGTCAGACGCTGCGTCCGCCGGGCGCCCTGCTGCCCGCCCTGGCGGACGGCAAGGAGAACCGTCTCTACCGGCTGCCCGTCGGCGTCGTCGGCGTGATCAGCCCCTTCAACTTTCCCTTCCTGGTGGCGATGAAGTCCGTCGCACCGGCCCTCGCGCTCGGCAACGCGGTCGTCGTCAAGCCCAACCAGAACGCCCCGGTCGTCGGCGGCACGCTGATCGCGAAGATCTTCGAGGACGCCGGACTGCCCGCCGGGCTGCTGAACATCGTGATCACCGATGTCGCCGAGATCGGTGACGCGTTCATCGAGCACCCCGTGCCCAAGGTGATCTCGTTCGCGGGATCGGACCGGGTCGGCCGCCATGTCGGCGCCGTCGCGGCCGGGCACTTCAAGCGGACGATCCTCGAACTCAGCGGCAACAGCCCCCTGGTGGTGCTGGAGGACGCGGACATCGGCTGCGCGGTCGACGCCGCAGTGCACAGCCGCTTCGTCTACCAGGGGCAGGTCTGCATGGCCGCCAACAGGATCCTGGTGGACCGCCGCGTCGAGCGGGAGTTCACCGAGAGGTTCACCGCCGCGGTGGCCGCGCTGAGGACCGGTGACCCGCGCGAACCGGAGACCCGGATCGGCCCGGTCATCAACACCTTCCAGGCCGACGCCCTGACCGCCCTGGTCGACCAGGCGATCGCCGAAGGAGCCACCGCACTGGTCCGGGGCCGGACCCGTGGCAACCTCGTGGAGCCGACCGTGCTCGCCGGGCTCCCCGAAGGCTCCCCGCTGCTGTCCCAGGAGATATTCGGTCCGGTGGCGCTGCTGATGACGTTCGACGGCGAGGACGAGGCCGTACGCATCGCCAACGACACCCCGTACGGGCTGAGCGGCGCCGTGCACACCCGCAGCACCGAACGCGGGGTGCGGTTCGCGCGGCGCGTCGTCAGCGGCATGTTCCACGTCAACGGCTCGACCATCCAGGACGATCCGCTGGTGGCGTTCGGCGGCGAGAAGTCCTCCGGGCTCGGCCGGCTGAACGGCGAGGCGACCGTCGACGCCTTCACCACCCAGAAGTGGATCTCGATCCAGCACGGCCGGAGCGGGTTCCCCTTCTGAACGCCGCGAGTTGAGGACCGTGGCTGACCGCAAGGGTCCGTAGCTTGGTCGGTGTCAGGAAGAACCGGCACGGATCATCAAGGCGGACACCATGGTCACTCACGTTCCCGCAGAAGCTTCCGGCGACGAGCGCGGCATGCTCCTCTCCTTCGTCGAGGCCCAGCGCGGTGCGATCCGGCGCTCGCTGTTCGGGCTGACCGAGGAGCAGGCGGCGAGCCGCCCCAGCGCCAGCGAACTCTCCCTGTCCGGACTGCTCAAGCATGTCGCCGAGACCGAGCTGAACTGGCTGCGGATGGCCCAGCAGCAGCCGAACGAGAACGCCCGCACCCAGGACACCTGGGCGGACAGCTTCCGGCTCGTCGGCGACGAGACGGTGGAGCAGGTGCTGAAGTTCTGGGACGGCGTCGTGGCCGAGGAGGAGGAGTTCATCCGCTCGGTGCCCGACCTGAGCGACACCTTCCCGCTGCCCGAGGCGCCCTGGTTCCCGAAGGACGGGCGGGTCTCGATGCGGTGGCTGCTGGCCCACCTCGTGGAGGAGATCGCCCGGCACGCCGGGCACGCCGACATCATCCGGGAGTCCCTGGACGGCCGCACCGCGCTGGAGCTGGCCGCCGAGGCGGGGGGCTACTCTGATCAAAGTTGAGCAGAAGGGGTGCGTGAGATGTCCGCGATCCGGCTGCTGGTCCTGTGCGCCGTCCGCCAGCACGGCCGGGCGCACGGCTACCAGGTCCGCAACGACCTGGAGTACTGGGGCGCGCACGAGTGGTCGAACGCCAAACCCGGCTCGGTCTATCACGCGCTGAAGCAGATGGCGAAGCAGGGGCTGCTGCTCGCCCACGAGACCGCGCCGAGCACGGCGGGCGGCCCGCCCCGTACCGAGTACGAGATCACCGAGCGGGGCGACGAGGAGTACTTCACGCTGCTGCGAGCTGCGCTGACCTCGTACGACCAGAAGCCGGACGTGCTGTCGGCGGCCCTCGGCGGCATGGTCGACCTGGAGCGGGCCGAGGCGGTCGCGCTGCTCAAGGAGCGGGTCGCGGGCCTTGAGGCGTGGCGGGCCACGGTCACGGAGTACTACACGCCGGAGGCCGGGCCCCAGTCGATCGGCCACATCGGCGAGATCATGAACATGTGGGTCCACTCGGCGGACGCCGGGGCCGAGTGGACGCGCGGGCTGATCGCTCGTATCGAGGGCGGGGCGTACACCTTCGCGGGGGAGGGCGAGCCCTTCGTCGGGGTGCTCGCCGAAGGGCAAAAAAACCCTTACGCGACGGGGCACTGACTCCGCCCAGTGGTGGACGGCGTCTCAGTGGTGGAACGACGTAGCCATCTGCCGGTCGCGGCTCATCGGATGCGGCTGGCGGCGCAGGTCGGGAAGGACCAGCCCGAGGTCCTCCAGCAGCAGTTCGGCGAGGTCCGACGAGAAGCCGTTGCGGCACACCACCCGCAGCACCGACAGGTCCTGCCGGTTGGCGGGGAAGGTGTACGCCGGTACCCGCCAGCCCTGTTCGCGCAGCCGCCGCGACACGTCGAAGACGTCGAAGGCCTCCACGTCCGGCGCGGTCGTCAGTGCGAGCACGGGCAGCTGGTCGCCCCGGGTGAGGAGCCGGAAGTCGCCGATCTCCTCGATCCGTTTCGCGAGCCCGCAGGCCACGTCCCGGGACGCCTGCTGGACGGCCCGGTAGCCCTCTCGGCCCAGCCGCAGGAAGGTGTAGTACTGCGCCACCACCTGCGCACCCGGCCGGGAGAAGTTCAGCGCGAAGGTCGGCATGTCGCCGCCCAGGTAGTTGACCCGGAAGACCAGTTCCTCGGGCAGGTCGGCGGGCGTGCGCCACAGCACCCAGCCGACGCCCGGGTAGACCAGGCCGTACTTGTGCCCGGAGGTGTTGATGGAGGCCACCCTCGGCTGCCGGAAGTCCCACACCAGGTCCTCGTCCAGGAACGGCGCCACCATCGCCCCGGAGGCCCCGTCCACGTGGACGGGGATGTCGAGGCCGGTGCGTTCCTGGAGGGCGTCCAGCGCCGCGCACAGCTCCGCGACCGGCTCGTACGAACCGTCGAAGGTGGAGCCGAGGATGCCGACGGCGCCGATGGTGTTTTCGTCGCAGAGGTCGGCCGCGGCCTGCGGGTCGAGGTGGAAGCGGTCGCCCTCCATCGGGACCAGCCGGGGCTCGACCTCCCAGAAGTTGCAGAACTTGTCCCAGCAGACCTGCACATTGATGCCCATGACCAGGTTCGGCCGGGCGGCCGCCGGATAGCGGTCGGCGTTCCGGGCCGCCCAGCGGCGCTTCAGCGCCAGCCCGGCGAGCATGCAGGCCTCGCTGGAGCCGGTCGTCGAACAGCCCACGACCGCCGAGGGGTCGGGGGCGTTCCAGAGGTCGGCGAGCATCGCCACGCAGCGCCGCTCCAGCTCGGCCGTGCGCGGGTACTCGTCCTTGTCGATCATGTTCTTGTCGCGGCACTCGCCCATCAGCACCCCGGCCTGGGGCTCCATCCAGGTGGTGACGAAGGTGGCGAGGTTGAGCCGTGAGTTGCCGTCGAGCATCAGCTCGTCGTGGACCAGGCCGTACGCGGTCGACGGAGGCATCGGCCCGTCGGGCAGCCGGTGCCGGGGCGGCGCCGACTCCATGCCGGCGGCCGGGTCCGCCTCCCCGTAGAACGGGTTGAGGGCGAGTCTGCGGCGGGCTTCGGACGGTTCCGTCCTCTGGGACGAGCCCTTGTGGAGAGGCATCGGGGAGCCCTTTCAGCTCTCGGCGGCGAGGCCGTCCTTGATGGCCCGGGTGAACTTCACGACCCGCTCGGCCTGGACCCGGGCGGCGGTCAGGGTCTGCTCGCCGACCGGGATGTCGCCCTGGCCGGCCACGTGCGAGGTGCCGTACGGATTGCCGTCGACGTACTTCGACGGGTCCGTGTAGCCGGGGGCGACCAGGATGCCGCCGAAGTGGTGGATCGTGTTGTAGAGCGCGAGCAGCGTGGACTCCTGGCCGCCGTGGGCGGTGCTGGTGGAGGTGAAGCCGCTGTAGACCTTGTCCGCGAGGTGGCCCGCCTGCCAGTGGCCGCCGAGGGTGTCGAGGAACTGCTTGAGCTGGGCGCTCACGTTGCCGAACCGGGTCGGCGTACCGAGGACCACGGCGTCCGCCCAGATCATGTCGTCGGGCGAGACCTCGGTGACGTCGGCGGTGGCCTTCGCGTTGGCCGCCCAGGCCGGGTTGGAGTCGATGGCCGCCTGCGGGGCGAGCTCACGGGCCTTGCGCAGCCGCACCTCGGCACCGGCCTTCTCGGCGTACTGCGCGATGGCCTTGGCGATCGTGGCGACGGTTCCGGTCGACGAGTAGTAGATGACGGCGACGTTGACGGGCGTGGGCATTGCGCGAACCTCCGGCAAGCTGATGGGACGCATCCGTACGGACCCGGCAGGCAGGGGCCTTGCGGGAGGAATGCGTACGGATGCGACGATACGGAAGAGCCGGTCATTCGGCGCTTCGACCGCGCACCCTTTGTCCGTCCCGACCCCGACGGCTCACTTCAGCGGCGTACCGTCCTCGTGCAGCTGCATCTGCGGCCGCCCGGTCACCAGCAGCCAGGCGGGCAGCGAGGCGATGCACAGGATCGGCAGCACGCCCGCGTCGCCGACCAGCACCGCGGCGGTGAACAGGCTCAGCCAGCCCTGCCGGGTGATCGCCAGCAGCACCCCCAGCACCCCGCAGGTCACCGCCAGCGCCACCGGCACCGAGGTGACCAGGGCGTGTGCGCTGAGTCCCAGCGCGACGCCCACGAAGACGGCGGGGAAGATCCGCCCGCCCCGGAAGCCGCAGCTCGCCGCGATCACCAGCGCGGCCGCCTTCACCAGAGCCATGAGCGCGAACTGCCAGGCCGAGTGGCCGCCCGGGTCGGCGGCGAGCTCCTTCACCTCGTCGAGCCCCTTGAACAGGGTGAGATGGCCGCCCAGCGCACCCAGCAGACCGAGCAGCAGCCCGCCCGCGGTCAGCGCCAGGACCGGATGCCTCAGGGCCCGGAAGAGCCGGTGCGCGTGCGGGAACGCGTACACCGTCAGCATGCCGAGCACCGCCCCGGCCAGGGTGATGACGATGGAGGAGGGCAGGTCGCCCCAGTGCGGCCGGTCGTAGGACGGCAGTGCCAGGTCGAAGCTGGGGTGGGCCAGCAGCGTCATGGTGAGCGCGCCCGCGGTGCCCGCCGCGAGCGGGCCGAAGAGGCGGTCCCAGAGCGCGCCCGGCTCGGCGCGCGAGGCGAGGATCTCGGAGAGGATCAGCGCGGCGGCGACCGGGGTGCCGAAGAGCGCCCCGATGGTGCCGGCCGCGGCGAGCGAGAGCCAGAGTGCCACTGGTGTGCCGGGCATGAGGCGGCGGCCGAGCCAGCAGGCCAGCGCGATGTTGGCGGCCGTGATCGGATTCTCCGGACCGAGGCTGACCCCGCCCGCCAGGGTGAGGACCGTGACGAGCAGCAGCCCCGGCACCACGACCGGCGCCAGCGGCGGATCGACCAGCCCGGTGGTCGCCGGGTCGGGACCCGCGTGACCGGGCACCGCCCGGACGAGCAGGCCGACCGCCAGCCCGCTCGCGGTGAGCATCACGATCATCCAGAGCGCGGAGTAGCGGCCGACGGAGAGCGCGTCCGGGAGTGTCTCCCAGAGCACGCCTTGAAGCTTTTCCGCGAGCAGGCTGATGCCGAGCAGGACGAGGGCGGAGAGGACCCCGACGGCCAGCGCGGGCACGATGACGGGCAGCAGGCGCTGTACGGGGGTGGGTTCGGGGGCGGGTCCGGCGAGGGTGGAGGATTCGGTGGCCACCGGATCACCATAACGGCGTAAAAGGCACATAACCCTTCTGGGGGTGTCGGAGTGGCGGCAATTCGGGCTTGCACCTCACGTCACGTCAGGGCCCAGGCTCGGGACGTACCCGAGCGAAGAAGGGAGCGAAGGAGCCATGGATTACTCCGTGGGACAGGTCGCCGGATTCGCCGGAGTCACGGTGCGCACCCTGCACCACTACGACGGCATCGGACTGCTCTCGCCCAGCGCGCGCAGCCGGGCCGGGCACCGCCGCTACGACGACGGCGATCTCGACCGGCTCCAGCAGATCCTGTTCTACCGGGAACTCGGCTTCCCGCTCGACGAGATCGCGGTACTGCTCGACGATCCGCGGGCGGACCCGCAGGAGCATCTGCGGCGCCAGCACCGGCTGCTCTCCGACCGGATCGCCGAGCTGAGAAGGATGGCCGACGGCGTCGAAACAGCACTGGAGGCACGGAAGATGGGCATCAACCTCACGCCCGAGGAGAAGTTCGAGGTCTTCGGGGGCAAGGACCCCGAGGAGCACGCGGAGGAGGCCGAAGCCCGTTGGGGCGGCACCGCCGAATACGCCGAGTCGCAGCGCCGGGCGACCCGGTACACCAAGGACGACTGGAAGCGGATGCAGGCGGAGGTCGCCGAATGGGGCGCCGCCTACGACGCGCTGATGGAGGCCGGGGAGCCGGCCACCGGCGAGCGGGCGATGGAGCTGGCCGAGGCCCACCGGCTGCACATCGGCAAGTGGTTCTACGAGTGCTCCGCCGAGATGCACCGGGGGCTCGGTGAGATGTACGTGTCCGACGAGCGGTTCCGCGCGTTCTACGACTCGATGCGGCCGGGCCTGGCCGAGCACCTGCGGGACGCGATCGAAGCCAACGCCCGACGCCTGGAGTGACCGCCAGGGGGCGGGGACGCCGGGCGGGGGCGTCCTCGCTCCCGTGGCCGTGCCCGCTCAGCTCCGGCTGATCACGACCGCGGTTCCGTACGCGCACACCTCCGTGCCCACGTCGGCCGCCTCGGTCACGTCGAAGCGCATCATCAGCACCGCGTTGGCGCCCCGGGCCTTCGCCTGCTCGACGAGCCGCTCCATCGCCTGGTTGCGGGTCTCGACCAGCGTCTTGGTCAGCCCCTTCAGCTCGCCGCCGATCATGGACTTCAGCCCGGCGCCGATCTGGCTGCCGAGGTGACGGGAGCGTACGGTCAGGCCGAACACCTCACCGATCACCTGCGTCACCTGGTGGCCCGGCACGTCGTTCGTGGTGACGACCAGGACTTCCGACCGCTCCGTCTGCCCGCCGCCGTAATCCTCAATGCCCATCGTGTGGCACCTCCTGGGGGCCAGCTTTGTCCCGGTTGGCCCGGTGTGCATCCCCGGACGGGCCGGTGGGTGTCCTCGCGGGGGCCATCTGGAACCCGGGGGTGTCATCCTGCGTTGATAGCTTTGGGCGGCCACGCAGCCGCCATCGATCGATCCAGGAGCCCCGGACCCTTGAATACGCTTGCGCTCGGCCCGAGCTGGCTGGACCCGGACTATCTGATCAACACCTTCGGGCTTCCCGGCGTCCTCCTCATCGTGTTCGCCGAGTCCGGACTGCTGATCGGCTTCTTCCTCCCCGGCGACTCGCTCCTGTTCACCACGGGTCTGCTGGTGACCACCGGCCAGCTGAAGACCCCGCTCTGGCTGGTCTGCCTCCTGGTGGCGCTGGCGGCGATCATCGGCGACCAGGTGGGCTATCTCTTCGGCCGCAAGGTCGGCCCCTCGCTCTTCAAGCGCCCGGACTCCCGCCTGTTCAAGCAGGAGAACGTCGAGAAGGCGCACGACTTCTTCGAGAAGTACGGCCCGAAGTCGCTGATCCTGGCCCGCTTCGTGCCCGTGGTGCGTACGTTCACACCGATCATCGCCGGTGTGAGCCGGATGAACTACCGCTCGTTCATCGTGTTCAACATCATCGGCGGAGTCCTCTGGGGCGTCGGCGTCACGCTGCTCGGCTCGGCCCTCGGCAAGATCGACTTCGTCCACGAGAACATCGAGGCGATCCTCATCCTGATCGTGCTCATCTCGGTGGTGCCGATCGCGATCGAGTTCCTGCGGGCCCGCTCCAAGTCGAAGAAGGAAGCGGCGTCCGGCGGCGAGGGCCCCGGCCCGTCCGCCGGCGGCAGCCCGTCCTCGGGCCAGCGCGGCCGGCACGCCAAGCGCTGACGTACGCCCCGGCCGCCGCGGGGCTCAGAAGCCGCGCGTCCGTTTGGCCGCGCGGCGGCCCGCCCCGCCGACCGCACCCGGCACCCGCATGAACAGCCGGGAGATCTCGCTCCCCAGGTTCACCCCGATCGCGATGGCCAGCGCCGTGGCCACCGCGGTCGACAGCGAGGAGAGCCCGGCGTTCACCCGCCCCTGGGCCACGGCCAGCAGACCGAAGTACGTGGCCGAACCGGGCAGCAGCGGGCCGATCGCCGCCGTGATGAACGGCAGCGACGAGGTGTACCGGTAGCGCGAGAGCAGCTGCCCGAACAGCCCCACCAGACCGGCCGCCGTCGCCGTCGCCGCCACCGGCGAGATATTGCCGGTGCGGGCCATCGCCCCGTAGATCACCCAGGCCACACCGCCGTTGAGGGTCACCGCCAGCACCGTGGACCGGTCCTGCTGGAGCAGGATCGCGAAGGCGAAACAGAGCGCCATCGACGCCAGGATCTGCACCACCGGCCGGTCAGGGGCGACGAACCTGGCCTCGGGGTTCAGCTGGGCGCCCAGCTGGAGCCCCAGATACAGCACCAGCAGCACACCGACGACGATGCCGATGAACAGGTACATGACTTCGAGCAGTCGCGCGGCCGCGGTGATGTAGAAACCGGTCAGCCCGTCCTGCACCCCCGCCACCAGGGCCCGCCCCGGCAGCAGCGCGAACAGCCCACCGGTGATGACCGCGGACGGCTGCAGATCCGACCAGTGGGTCAGGGTCAGCGCCACCCCCAGCGCGGCCGGCGGCATCGCAGCAGCCACGAACTGGTAGAACTCCGGCAGCCCACGCCCGGCACAGAGCCAGGCGAGCCGGTCGCCGAGCATTGCGCCGACCGCCGCCACCAGGAACACCAGCGGACCACCGCCGAGCAGCACCGACGCCGCCCCCGCGAGCCCGCCGGCGGCCAGCGTGAGCACCCAGCCGGAGTACGGGTGCCGGTTGCGCCGGATCTCCGCCAGCCGCCGGTAGGCCTCCTCCAGCGAGACCTCGACGTCCTCGGTGGTGATGTCGTCGATGAGCCGGAAGACCGCGGCCAGCCGGGTGTAGTCGGTGGCGCGGCGGCGTACGGTACGGCTCGACGTCACCGGGTCGTCGACCAGCGACGGCTGGTGCGAGATGGACAGCAGGGTGAAGGTGACCGTGGGCTCGCAGCGGTCCAGGCCGTAGCTGCGGGTCACCGCGAACATGGCCGCCTCGACGTCCTCGGCGCCCTCGCCGCCCGCCAGCAGCAGCTCCCCGATACGCAGCGTCAGGTCGAGCACGCGGGGCACCGCGGGCCCCGCCTCGTCGGCCTTCTGCACCGTCTCGGGCGCCGGGCGCTCGGCGACCGGCATCCGCAGCATCGTGCGCATCCGGTCCTGCCAGGGGGCCTCCTTGGTCAGCCGGATCATCGGGCTGCCGTGGGCCGGGGTGAAGGCGGGCGGCGAGTGCTGGGCGCTGTAGGTGCGCGGCGGTGCGAAGGCCGAACCGATCGTCTCCGAACCCGAACCGGACCCCGGGGCGGACCCCGAAGCGGAACCCGTTCCCGGCCCCTGGGGCTCGGCCGTCAGACCGGCCGGAATAGCGAACTCCGATGTCGGATGCTCGTCGTCGGGCGCGGACGCGCGCCGGTCCACCCCGGCCGGCGGGGTGAAGGCGCTGCGTGCCTCGTCGGACTGGGGCTTCTGGTCCTCCGGACCGCCCTGTTCCGCCACCACTCGACCTCGTTCCTCTCGGCTGCGCGCCATCGGTCGCACCTGTGCCCAGTATGGCCACGGGACGCGGCGCGGACGCCAGGAGGGCTCCACGCGGATCGCGGCGGACCCGCGGAGCAGGCGACACGCGGATCGCGGCGGACACGCGGAACGGGCGCTGCACGGATCGCGGCGGACCCGCGGAGCAGACGGCACACGGATCGCGGCAGACACGCGGAACGGGCGGCACTCCGCGATGAGGAGTACCGCCCGTTCCCGGTCCGGAACCGTGGAAACGGAACCGTGTCACGTACCTCGGCCGGAATCCGGCCACGACCCTCGGGTCAGTGCGCGCCGCCCTGCGCCTCGAGGCGCTTGTAGGAGGCCTCGATCTCGGCCTCGGCCTCGGCGCGGCCGACCCAGTCGGCGCCCTCGACCGACTTGCCGGGCTCCAGGTCCTTGTAGACCTCGAAGAAGTGCTGGATCTCCAGGCGGTCGAACTCCGACACGTGGTGGATGTCGCGCAGGTGCTCCACCCGGGGGTCGGAGGCCGGCACGCACAGCAGCTTGTCGTCGCCGCCGGCCTCGTCCGTCATCCGGAACATGCCGATGGCGCGGCACTTGATGAGGCAGCCGGGGAAGGTCGGCTCCTCCAGGATGACCAGCGCGTCCAGCGGGTCGCCGTCCTCGCCGAGGGTGTTCTCGACGAAGCCGTAGTCCGCCGGGTAGCTGGTCGAGGTGAAGAGTCGACGGTCCAGGCGGATCCGACCGGTCTCGTGGTCCACCTCGTACTTGTTCCGCGAACCCTTCGGGATCTCGATAACGACGTCGAACTCCACGGGTGGCTCCTCCATGATCAACACATACGACTGGTGATTAAGTGTCCCCCACGCAGATGTGTGCTCGCGAAAGGGGCTGGTCAACGGTGGACGAGCCGGTGAAAAGACCGTCGGTCAACCCGCTGTACAAGCTGAGCAGGCGCACCCTCGGGGCCGCCGTGATCAGGTTGAAGGGACTGAACGACCGGCAGTTCACCGCCGTCTCCGCCGGCCTCGGCCTGGCGCTCGCAGCCGGCGCCGTCCTTGCCGCCGGCCCCTGGGACTCGGGTCAGCGTAAGGCCGAGATCGACTGGGCCGCCGCCCGGAACCGTACAGGTGGCGCACATCACGAGCCCGCCGCGCCGTCCGGACCGGCCCCCGCACCCAGCGCCCCGGCCGTTCTGGCCGCCCTCTCCGCCGCCGTCGACAACGCCGCCCCGGACGCCCGCACCACCCCGAACGGTGCAGCCGCCGCCCTCCGCGCCGCCCTCGGCCCGCTGCTGAAGGACTCCGCCCTGGGCGACCGGCGCGCCGCCGTCGTCATCGACACCGCCACCGGCGAGCGGCTGTACGGCCAGGGCGCCGGCACCCCCATGACGCCGGCCTCCACCGTCAAGATCGCCACCGCGGTCGCCGCCCTCGGTGCCCTCGGCCCCGACCACCGCATCGCCACCGAGGTCCGGGCGTCCGCCGACCTCCGGTCCATCACCCTGGTCGGCGGCGGCGACCCCACCCTCGACAAGGCCGCCCTGCGCAGGCTGGCCACCGACACCGCCCGCTCCCTGAAGGACCGGGGCGTCGGCAAGGCCCGCCTCACGTACGACACCTCCCGCTACTCCGGGCCGGCCAGGCACCCGATCGGCCCCAACGAGAACATCGCGCCCGTCAGCGCCCTGATGACCGACGAGGGCAGACTCGACAACTCCGCGAGCGGACCCGCCCCGCGCAGCGACGACCCGGCCGGGGACACCGCCCGTACCTTCGCGAAGCTCCTCCACGACGCCGGGATCGACACCGCGGCGAAGCCGAAGCCCGGCCGCCCGGCCGCCGGGTCCCGGAAGGTCGCCGAACACCGCTCCGTCCCGCTCTCCGCCCTGGTCGAACGGGCCCTGACCAACAGTGACAACGACATCGCCGAAGCACTCGCCAGGCAGACCGCCCTCGCCGCCGGCGAACCGGCCGACTTCGCGGGCGGCCGACGGGCCGTCACCGCGCAGCTCAAGAAGCTCGGCCTGCCGCTGAAGGGCGCCGACCTCGCCGACGGCAGCGGACTGAACCGCAAGGACAAGGTCACCGCCGGACTGCTGGCCGGCCTCCTCGCCCGCGCGGCCGACCCCGACCACCCCGAACTCCGCCCGGTTCTCACCGGCCTCCCGGTCGCCGGTTTCAGCGGCACGCTCAGCGACCGCTTCACCGGGAAATCCGCGGGCACCGGCCTGATCCGCGCCAAGACCGGCACCCTCACCGGCGTGAACACCCTCGCGGGAACGGTCGTCGACCGCCAGGGCCGGCTGCTCGCCTTCGCCTTCCTGGCCTCCGGCACGACCTCCCCGTCCGAAGCCCAGTCCGCCCTCGACGCCCTTGCCACAGCCCTGAGCACCGTCCCCCGCTGAGCCGGTCAACACCACACCGCGGACCGACCCGAGCACGTACGGTTGACGCATGACGAGCATCGGTGGTGCCGAGATGGTCGACTGGAATCTCGCGGTCGCGACCGCGACCCGACTTGTGCGGCCGGGGCCGGAGATCAGCCGCGAGGAGGCCCGCGAGGTCGTCGCGGAACTGCGCCGGCATGCCAAGGCCGCGGAGGAGCACGTCCGTTCCTTCACCCGGATGATCCCGGAGGGGACCCGGCCGGAGGACACCCCGGTCCTGGTCGTGGACCGGGCCGGCTGGATCAAGGCCAATGTCGCGGGCTTCCGCGAACTGCTCCGCCCGCTGCTGGGGAAGATGCAGGACCGGCGCGCGGGCGGCCCCGGCGGCGCGGTGCTCGGCGCCGTCGGCGGCAAGGTCACCGGCGTCGAGGTCGGGATGCTGCTGTCGTTCCTGGCCTCCCGCGTCCTCGGCCAGTACGAGACGTTCGCCCCGGCCACCCGCGAGCTCCCGGCCTCGGCCGACGGCGGCGGCAGGCTGCTGCTCGTCGCCCCGAACATCGTCCACGTCGAGCGTGAACTGGAGGTCGACCCGCACGACTTCCGGCTCTGGGTCGCGCTCCACGAGGAGACCCACCGCACCCAGTTCACCGGCGTGCCCTGGCTCCGCGACCACCTCCAGGGCGAGATCCAGTCATTCCTCGACGAGACCGACATCGACCCGATGACCGTGCTGGAACGGCTCCGCGAGGCAGCCCAGTCCCTGGCCGGAGGGCGCCCCGAGGGCGAGGAGGGCGAGGACGGCGGCCGCAGCCTGGTCGAACTCGTCCAGACGCCCTCCCAGCGCGAGATCCTCGGCCGGCTCACCGCCGTGATGTCCCTGCTCGAAGGCCACGCCGACTACGTGATGGACGGCGTCGGCCCCGAGGTGGTCTCCTCCGTCGGCGAGATCCGCGAGAAGTTCCAGCAGCGCAGGGCGCGCGGCGCCGGCCGCCTCGACCAGGCGCTGCGCAAGCTCCTCGGCCTCGACTCCAAGCTGCGCCAGTACCGCGACGGCGAACGGTTCGTCCGGGCCGTGGTCGACGAGGTCGGCATGGACGGCTTCAACCGGGTCTGGACCTCGCCGAACACCCTGCCCACCAAGGCGGAGATCGCGAAGCCCGCGGACTGGATCGCGAGGGTGCACCGTAAGGCAGAGTCCTGATCATGGGCGGTCCGACGGCGGACGGCAGGATGAGAACGCGCCGGTAATCACCCATCCGAGGGACCGTAGGGGCATGGGAAGGCGTGCAATGCTCGATGGACGGCTTGCCTCTGTCACCATCGACGCACTCTGAGTGACGGCACACTTCCCGTCCGCCGCTCCGAGGCACCTCACCGAACCTCCATGAAGGGCACCGGACATGGGTCCCCATCCTGCGGTCGCGGCGATACGCCTGGCGGTCCGCCGCGTACTCCACGACGTACTCACCGATCACATCCGAAGCGCCGACCTCACCCGGCGCACCCCGCACCCCGAGCTCGCCGAAGCCGGTGCGGGCAGGCAGCGCGCCGCACTCCCCGAGCGCCCCGACACCCCGCTGGTGCTGGTGGCATGCTCCGGCGGCGCCGACTCCATGGCCCTCGCCTCGGCCCTCGCCTTCGAGGCCCCCAAACTCGCCGTCCGGGCCGGCGGAATCACCGTCGACCACGGCCTCCAGGACGGCTCCGACGAGCGGGCCGCCGAGGTCGTGGACCGCCTCACCGACCTGCGCCTCGACCCGGTCGAGTCCGTCGCCGTGCAGGTCGGCCACGAAGGAGGTCCCGAGGCCGCGGCCCGGGACGCCCGCTACGCCGCCCTGGACGCGGCGGCGGAGCGGCACGGCGCCGCCGCCGTCCTGCTCGGACACACCCGTGACGACCAGGCGGAGACGGTGCTGCTCGGCCTCGCCCGCGGCTCCGGCATCCGCTCGCTCTCCGGCATGGCCGCCGCGTCCGGACCGGCCGGCCGCTACCGCCGCCCCTTCCTCCAGCTCGACCGGCAGACCGCCCGCAAGGCGTGCCTCGTCCAGTCGCTGCCCGTCTGGGACGACCCGCACAACATCGACCCCGCCTACACCCGCTCCCGGCTGCGCCACGAGGGCCTGCCCGCCCTGGAGAAGGCGCTGGGCAAAGGAGTCGTCGAGGCCCTGGCCCGTACCGCGCAGCTCTCCCGCGACGACGCCGACGCGCTGGACACCTGGGCCGCCGAGGCCGACCGTGCCGCGCGGGACGACGCGGGCCGTCTGGAGTGCGCCAAGCTGTTCGCGCTGCCGCCCGCCGTGCGTCGCCGGGTCCTGCGCCGGGCCGCCATGGAGGCCGGTTCCCCGGCCGGTTCGCTCTTCGCCCGGCACATCGAGGAAGTCGACCGCCTGATCACCGGCTGGCGGGGCCAGCGCGCCATCAACCTGCCCGGACGCGTCGAAGCCATGCGGCAGGGTGGCAGACTGGTGATTCGGCAGAGCTGAAGCACAAGCGGCTGACATGCAGGCGAGCGGCCGCGCAGGTGCGGGGGCAACACCCCGGACCCGGCAGGCAGAGAAAGAGACGCGGGTGAACGAGAAGGACATGGGCACCGACCTTCAGTCGGTGCTCCTCACCAAGGAAGAGATCGACGCGAAGCTCGTCGAGCTGGCCGCGAAGATCGACGCGGAGTACGCGGGCAAGGACCTGCTCATCGTCGGCGTCCTCAAGGGCGCAGTGATGGTGATGGCGGACCTGGCGCGCGCGCTGTCCACCCCCGTCACCATGGACTGGATGGCCGTCTCGTCGTACGGCGCCGGCACCCAGTCCTCCGGAGTGGTCCGGATCCTGAAGGACCTGGACACCGACATCAAGGGCAAGCACGTCCTGATCGTCGAGGACATCATCGACTCGGGCCTGACGCTGTCGTGGCTGATGTCGAACCTCGGCTCGCGGGAGCCCGCCTCCCTGGAGATCTGCACCCTCCTGCGCAAGCCGGACGCGGCCAAGGTCGCGCTCGACTGCAAGTGGGTCGGTTTCGACATCCCCAACGAGTTCGTCGTCGGCTACGGGCTCGACTACGCCGAGAAGTACCGCAACCTCCCCTTCGTCGGCACCCTCGCCCCGCACGTCTACGGGGGCTGACCTCCGCCCGGAGCCCTTCGCCCGGCCCCGGCGGTGCCCGGACCGACCGGAGCCGACGGCGGGAACCTTTCAGGGGATTCCCGCCGTTGAGCTTTCGAAGGCGGGTTTTGACAGACGTCCCCGGCAGTCGCGGGTGACAATGCTGGGGTACCGTCCGAAGAACAGTCTTTTCTCACAGCAGCATTTACCTACGGGCAGGAGGGACGGGGCGGATTCGCCCCGTATGGATGGACGTGAAGCGATACTTCCGTGGGCCGGTCATGTGGATCGTGCTGGCCGTCCTCGCCGTGGTCGTGTTGATGACAGTCGTCGGCTCGTCGGGCGGCTACAAATCGGTGGACACCGGCAAGGTGATCCAGGCGATCAGCAAGGACCAGGTGGCGCAGGCCAAGCTGACCACCGGTGACGAACAGATCATCAAGATCGAGTTGAAGAAGGGCCAGAAGCTCTCGGGCGAGTCCGGCACCAAGTTCCAGGCGAGCTACATCGGCAACCAGGGTGTCCAGATCGCGGACACGCTGCAGCAGAAGTTCGAGAGCGGCAAGATCGACGAGGGCTACACGGTCTCGCCGTCCAAGCAGTCCCCGTTCATCTCGATCCTCCTCTCGCTGCTGCCGTTCGTCCTGATCGTGGTCGTCTTCCTGTTCCTGATGAATCAGATGCAGGGCGGCGGCTCCCGGGTCATGCAGTTCGGGAAGTCCAAGGCCAAGCTGATCACCAAGGACACGCCGAAGACGACGTTCGCCGATGTGGCGGGGTCGGACGAGGCCGTCGAGGAGCTCCAGGAGATCAAGGAGTTCCTCCAGGAGCCGGCGAAGTTCCAGGCCGTCGGCGCGAAGATCCCCAAGGGCGTCCTGCTGTACGGGCCTCCCGGTACGGGCAAGACGCTGCTCGCACGCGCCGTCGCCGGCGAGGCGGGCGTCCCGTTCTACTCGATCTCCGGTTCCGACTTCGTCGAGATGTTCGTCGGTGTCGGTGCCAGCCGGGTCCGTGACCTCTTCGAGCAGGCCAAGGCGAACGCCCCGGCGATCGTCTTCGTCGACGAGATCGACGCCGTCGGCCGGCACCGCGGTGCCGGAATGGGCGGCGGGCACGACGAGCGCGAGCAGACGCTGAACCAGCTGCTCGTCGAGATGGACGGCTTCGACGTGAAGGGCGGCGTCATCCTGATCGCCGCCACGAACCGGCCGGACATCCTCGACCCGGCGCTGCTGCGTCCGGGCCGCTTCGACCGGCAGATCGCGGTCGACCGGCCGGACATGCAGGGCCGCCTGGAGATCCTCAAGGTGCACCAGAAGGGCAAGCCGGTGGCGAAGGACGTCGACCTCGGCGCCGTCGCCCGCCGTACGCCCGGCTTCACCGGTGCCGACCTGTCGAACGTGCTGAACGAAGCGGCGCTCCTCACGGCGCGCGGCAATCTGAAGCTGATCGACAACAAGATGCTCGACGAGGCCATCGACCGCGTCGTGGCGGGCCCGCAGAAGCGGACCCGGATCATGTCCGAGAAGGAGAAGAAGATCACCGCGTACCACGAGGGCGGACACGCCCTGGTCGCGGCGGCTTCCCCCCAGGCGGACCCGGTCCACAAGATCACGATCCTCTCCCGCGGCCGCGCCCTCGGTTACACGATGGTGCTCCCGGAGGAGGACAAGTACTCCACGACGCGCAACGAGATGCTCGACCAGCTGGCCTACATGCTGGGCGGGCGCGCGGCCGAGGAGCTGGTCTTCCACGACCCGACCACCGGCGCCGCCAACGACATCGAGAAGGCCACGGCAACGGCCCGCGCGATGGTCACGCAGTACGGCATGACGGAGCGGCTCGGCGCGATCAAGTTCGGCGGCGACAACACCGAGCCCTTCGTGGGCCGGGAGATGGGCCACCAGCGCGACTACTCGGAAGAGGTCGCGGCCCTGGTCGACGAGGAGGTCAAGAAGCTCATCGAGACCGCCCACAACGACGCGTGGGAGATCCTCGTCGAGAACCGCGACGTCCTGGACAACCTGGTGCTCCAGCTCCTGGAGAAGGAGACGCTCGGCAAGGAGGAGATCGCCGAGATCTTCGCCCCGATCGTGAAGCGCCCGGCCCGTCCGGCGTGGACCGGTTCGGCCCGGCGTACGCCTTCGACGCGGCCGCCGGTGCTCTCGCCGAAGGAGCTCGCCCTCACCAACGGCGCCACCACGGCGAACGGCTCGGTCGTCCCCACGGACACCGTCCCGGCCTCCGAGGTCGTCCCGGAGGACCGGCCCGAGAGCTGATCCGTTCCCCGGTGTGGCCCCTTTCACGGGGGTCGTGCCGGGCCCGGAATGGAAGCCGCGCCCCCACAGGTTCTAGCCTGTGGGGGCGCGGCTTTTTCGTACGCCCGTGCGGAGGCATGGCGCGGGTGACAGCTCAGAGGAACGAGGCACAGATGACCGACCCGGTGACGCTGGACGGCCAGGGTCCGATCGGCGACTTCGACGAGAAGCGGGCCGAGGCCGCCGTACGCGAACTCCTCATCGCGGTGGGCGAGGACCCGGACCGCGAGGGACTGCGCGAGACGCCGGGGCGGGTGGCGCGGGCGTACAAGGAGATATTCGCCGGCCTCCACCAGCAGCCCGAGGATGTCCTGACGACCACGTTCGACCTCGGTCACGACGAGATGGTGCTGGTCAAGGACATCGAAGTGTTCAGTACCTGTGAACACCATCTGGTCCCGTTCAGGGGCGTCGCGCACGTCGGGTACATCCCGGCGACCACCGGCAAGATCACCGGTCTTTCCAAGCTGGCCCGGCTGGTCGACGTCTACGCCCGCCGCCCGCAGGTCCAGGAGCGGCTGACCACGCAGATCGCCGAGTCCCTGATGGAGATCCTGGAGCCGCGCGGGGTCATCGTCGTCATCGAGTGCGAGCACATGTGCATGTCGATGCGCGGGATCCGCAAGCCGGGAGCCAAGACGCTGACCTCGGCGGTGCGCGGACAGCTCCGTGACCCCGCGACGCGTGCCGAGGCGATGAGCCTGATCATGGCGCGCTGACCGGACCCGGACCCGGAAACAGCCTCACCACAGGAGCTCGGTGGCCCTACGCGGCCGCCGAGCTCCTGTCGTTGTCCTCGTCCTCCGGGAGCTTGCAGATGCGCTCCAGCCAGAGGGCCGCGGCGACCACGGCGATGCCCGCCAGGACGGCGAAGCCCGCGTAGATGGCCTGGTCGCGGCGGGCCGGGACGTCGAGGGAGCCGAGCAGGAAGACGCCGATGCCGCCGTACATGCCGGCGACCAGGGAGACGACCAGGGCGCTGGCCTGGCCGAAGACGACCGCGCGGGCCGCCATCAGGGGCTCGATGCCCTTGGCTCCCGGCCGGCGCTCGCGCTGGGCGCGCAGCCGGGAGCGGACGGAGAGCGCCGTCGCCAGCAGGATGACGGCGATCACCGCGAGCACGATCGGCGCGGCGAGAGGGACGCTCGGCAGGCTGCCCAGGGAGTCCCAGAGGCGGGCGCCGCCCCAGGAGAGCACCCCGGCAGCGGCGAAGAGGCCGACCAGTACCCCGAGCCTGAGTTGCTTCACCGAGTGATCCGCCCTTCGCCGCCAGTGGTCAGTTTCCGTCGAGCCTAACGACTACTCGGGCAGGCGGAGTTCCAGATCGGCGCGGGGCAACACGCCGTCCCGGCCGACTCCGGCCAGCAGCTCCGCGACGGGACCGGCGCCGGGCAGCTGGGCCTCGGGGTCGACGTCGTGCCACGGGGCGAGGACGAAGGCCCGCTCATGGGCCCTGGGGTGGGGGAGGGTGAGCACCGGGTCGTCGGAGACGACGTCCGCGTACGCCACGATGTCGACGTCTATGGTGCGCGGGCCCCAGCGCTCCTCGCGGACCCGTTCGAAGGCCTCCTCGACGGCCTGGCCGCGCTCCAGGAGGGAGGACGGGGGGAGCGTCGTCTTCACGACGATCACCGCGTTGAAGTACGAGGGCTGGGAGCCGGGGGCGACGCCCCACGGCTCAGTCTCGTACACCGGGGAGACGGCTTTGACCCGCAGGCCGGGGGTGTCCTCCAACGCGTCGATGGCGCCCTGGAGGGTCTCCAGGCGGTTGCCGAGGTTGGAGCCCAGGGAGATCACGGCGCGCTTGGGGTTGGAGAGGGTGACGTCCGCCGCGTCGACCTGCTCGACCACGGAGGCGGGCACCGGCTGGACGGTCGGGTCGCTCTGCCCTTCGGTGGAAAACGCAGTCATACTCGGCTCCGGGTGATGGTGATGGTCACATCGTCGAAGGGGACGGTGATCGGCGCATCCGGCTTGTGCACCACGACCTCCACCTCCTGGACTCCTTCGTGCTTGAGGCACTGCTGGGCGATGCGCTCCGCGAGCGTTTCGATCAGGTCGACGGGGTCACCCTGCACCACTTCGACGACTTCCTCCGCGACGACGCCGTAGTGCACGGTCTTCGTCAGGTCGTCGGAGGCTGCCGCAGGGCGGGTGTCCAGGCCGAGCACCAGGTCCACGATGAAGGTCTGGCCCTCTTCCCGTTCCTTGGGAAAGACGCCATGGTGCCCACGGGCCTTGAGGCCGCGCAGCGCGACACGATCCACGCGAATCACTCCTGCTGTCGTTGGTCGTAGAGACACGGGGCCGCGTGCGGACGGCGAGGTGCTCTCTTTCGAATCTACCTGCGAGCACCGACAGTGCTCGCCCGCGGGGGCCGTGGACGCGGCCTCACGGACTGGTAGCCGCGTATACCCGCGCTGCCCCGTTCCAACCCCGTTCGGGGGCGCGGCCGCCCGGTCGGCAGGTCAGGAGGGTGTCTCTTCGTCCTCTTCGTCACCGGTTTCGGTCAGTACGGGCGAGCCGTGGTGGGACCAGAGCTTCCAGCCGTCGGGTGTGCGCCGGAACACATTGGTGGCCACGACGAGTTGGCCGACCAGTGGGCCGAGCGCGTTGCCGTCCTCCGCCGGGCCGCCGCTCAGGATGTTCTCCGTACAGGTCACCAGGGCCGTGTCACCGGTCATCGAGACCCCGACGTCGGTCAGGAAGAACTGGATGTACTCGGTGTTCGCCATGATCAGCGCGTAACTGCGCAGCACCTCGCCGCGGCCGGTCAGTACCGGCCAGCCCGGGTGGACGCAGGAGACGGTGAGGTCCTCGCCCGGCAGCCAGAGCCCGGAGAGCTCCTCCAGGTCGCCGCGCTCCATCGCCTCGTAGAAGGCCGTGTTGGCCTGCTCGACGGCCGCGATGTCGGCGGCCGCCTCCGCGTGCTCGTCACGGGGCCCGCTCACGAAGCTCCCTCGACGGCGCGGGCGACCCGTACGGCGTCGGCCGTGGCCCGGACCTCGTGGACCCGGACGGCCCAGGCGCCCGCGTGGGCGGACAGGGCGGAGATCGCCGCGGTGGCGGCGTCGCGTTCGCGGGCGGGCGGCGGCGCGGCGCCGTCGCCGGCCAGTACGTGGCCGAGGAAGCGCTTGCGGGAGGCGGCGACCAGCAGCGGGCGGCCCAGGGCGCGCAGCTCGTCGAGGTGGGCGACCAGGGC
Source organism: Streptomyces sp. NBC_00376 (assembly GCF_036077095.1). Lineage (NCBI taxonomy): Bacteria > Bacillati > Actinomycetota > Actinomycetes > Kitasatosporales > Streptomycetaceae > Streptomyces > Streptomyces sp. NBC_00376. The sequence goes on from NZ_CP107960.1 coordinate 4,839,917, forward strand.
GAGGTCGTGGGCGGCGTCCTTGGCGAAGCCGAGACCGGGGTCGATCACGATCCGTTCCGGTGCGATGCCGCCCGCGACCACGGCGTCCATCCGTTCCCGCAGCTCGGCGACGACCTCGGCGACGACGTCCCCGTACACCGCCCGGCTGTTCATGGACTCGCTGAAGCCGCGCCAGTGCATCACCACGAAGGGGGCGCCGGCCGCGGCGACGACCCGGACCATGTCGGGGTCGGCGAGGCCGCCGCTCACGTCGTTGACCAGGACGGCTCCGGCCGCGACCGCCTCCTCGGCGACCCGGGCCCGCATGGTGTCCACGGAGACCGTGACCCCTTCGGACGCCAGGCCCCTGACCACCGGGACCACGCGCCGCAGCTCCTCCGACGCGTCCACCCGGCTGGCGCCGGGGCGGGTCGACTCGCCGCCGACGTCGATCAGGTCGGCGCCCCGGGCCACCAGGTCGAGGCCGTGTTTGACCGCGGCCGTGGTGTCGAACCAGCGCCCTCCGTCGGAGAAGGAGTCCGGGGTCACGTTCACGACACCCATGACCGCGCAGCGGTCCCACTCCGGAAGGCCCTGGACCGTGCCTCGTCCACGCAACGTACTCATGCGACCAGCGTAGGCCCCGTACGGAGCGGAGCTACGCCGCGCGCGCGTGCTGCTCCCGGCCGGGCGCCGTGGTGTGGGCGCAGGGGCGGGGCCGGGGGGCCGGGAAGCGGCGGGCGAAGGGGCGGGGGAGCGCGAGGCTCACGAAGCCCTCCGCCTGCATGGCGGCGAGGGAGATGCGGGGCAGGTCGCGGGCGGTGCGGTAGACGACGAAGCGGGGCTCCCAGCGGGGGCGGAACTTGGCGTTGAACTTGTACAGCGACTCGATCTGGAACCAGCGCGACAGGAAGATCAGCAGTCCGCGCCAGGTCCGCAGCACCGGTCCGGCGCCCAGCTTCTCGCCCCGGGCGAGTGCCGAGCGGAACATCGCGAAGTTCAGCGAGACACGTTCGACGGAGAGCTGGGGGGCCGCCTGGAGGGCGGCGACGATCAGCAGTTCGTTCATGCCGGGATCGGCGGAGCGGTCGCGGCGCATCAGGTCGAGGGACATGCCGTCGTGGCCCCACGGGACGAAGTGGAGCACGGCCTTCAGGTCGCCGTAGGGGGAGTCGTCGGCGTGCTCGTCGGCCTTGTGGGCGGTGGCGATGACGCAGTCCCCGTCGGCCGGGTCACCGATCCGGCCCAGCGCCATGGAGAAGCCGCGCTCGTTGTCGGTGCCGCGCCAGTCGTCGGCGGCCCGGCGGATGCGGGCCAGTTCGGCGTCGCCGATCTCGCTCACGCGCCGGACCCGGGTCTCGTAGCCGAGCCGTTCAATGCGCTTCACCATCTGGCGTACGTTGCGCATCGCGCGCCCGGCGAGCGAGAAATCCGCGACGTCCACCACCGCCTCGTCGCCCAGTTCCAGGGCGTCCAGCCCGGTCTCGCGGGTCCAGACCTCGCCGCCGGTCTCGCTGCAGCCCATCACGGCCGGGGTCCAGGAGTGGGCCCTGGCCTCGTCCATGAACCGTTCGATGGCGCCCGGCCAGGCCTCCACGTCGCCGATCGGGTCGCCGCTGGCCAGCATCACCCCGGACACCACGCGGTAGCAGACTGCGGCCTTGCCGCTGGGGGAGAAGACGACGCCCTTGTCGCGGCGGAGCGCGAAGTGGCCGAGCGAGTCGCGGCCGCCGTGCTTTTCCAGCAGGGCGCGCAGCCGGACCTCGTCGTCCTCGGTGAGGCGGGCGGCCGGGTGCTCGGGGCGGAAGGCGAGGTAGATGGTGGTGACGGCGGTGAGCAGACCGAGGGCGCCGAGGGAGTACGCCACGGTCCAGGAGGTGTCGCCGGCGTACTCGACGGGCCCCTCGAAGCCGAGCATTCCGTACAGCACGTGCTGGAGCCGGTCGGCGATGCTGGGGCTCCCGACCACCCGGCCGGGGTGCGCGCTGACGACGACGAGCCCGAGGGCCAGCGAACCCGCGCCGAGGAGCACGAAGTTGGCCAGCGCCCGCCAGCGGCTCCGGGGGTCGGGGAGTGCGGCGAACTCGCCGCGGTTGCGGACCAGCAGCAGGCAGAGCACCAGCGAGACGAGCGTGCCGATGACCGAGTGCCGGTAGACGAACTGCGCCAGCGCACCGGCCGGCAGCAGGACGACAGCGGCCCGCCAGGCCCGCCGCTTGCGCCGCTTGAGGCCGTGGGCGAGCAGCAGCAGGAGGACGCCCGCGCTCAGCGAGAGCGCGGCGGCGAACGGTCCGAGGGCGCCGGGCAGTACCTCGGCGAGGGTGTGCATCCGGCTGTGCCGGAAGCGTGGGAAGACGCCCGCGGCGACATCGATCAGGCCGACGACGGTGCAGGCGGTACCGACCAGCGTCGGTACGGATTCGGGGCGCGGGCCGCGTACGAACTTGCGTACGGTGCTCGGGCCGCCCAGGAACTTGGCTACGGGGCTCGGACCGCGCGCGAACTTGCGTACAGGGCCCGGAACCGATCCCGAATTATCCCCATCTACCGTGACAGACATCGCTTCCCGTGGTTCCGCGAGAGATTCTTGAGTCCTTCGGCCGTGGTCCTCCGGACGATGTGCGACCTGTAGGACGAGGCTTCCGGGTCCGGGGTTCACCCGAGAACCGGAAATTTCCAGACAAGAAAGCTCACCCCCATGGGCCTTACCGGCAATGTGTTCCTGGGCCTGGTCATCGGGCTGGCCGTGGTGTCCTTCGCCGCCACGATCTGGCTCTGGCCCCGGCTGGCCCGCCGCAGCGTGCGCGCGGTGCTGGGCAGGGTCGGCCTGCTGCTGGCGACCCAGGTGATGGTCTTCTCCTCGGTCGGCCTGCTGGCCAACAACTCCTTCCTCTTCTACGGGTCGTGGGCCGACCTGCTCGGCCAGAAGCAGGATCTGGGTGTCGTCACGGACCACGCGGCCGGGACGCTGGCGGCCAAGAACATCGTCCGGGTCGGGATGCAGCTGCCGGACGTGCCGGGCGCCTCGCGGCCGGTGAAGAGCGGGCGGATCGACAAGGTCGTGATCTCGGGCCGGCGATCGGGGATCGAGAGCTCGGCGTACGTGTACCTCCCGCCCGAGTACTTCCAGCCGGCGTTCGCGCACCGGAAGTTTCCCGCCGTGGTGGTCCTCACCGGCTACCCGGGCATCCCGGAGAACCTCCTGAAGGGCCTCGACTATCCGCGGACCGCGCACGACCGGGTGAAGGCGGGCAGGGCGCAACCGATGATCCTGGTGATGCTGCGGCCGACGCTGGCGCCGCCGCGGGACACCGAGTGCGTGGACATCAAGGGCGGGCCGCAGACCGAGACGTTCCTCGCGGAGGATCTGCCCAACGTGGTCTCGGAGGTGTACCGGGTCGGCAGACTGGCCCACAACTGGGGCATCATGGGCAATTCGACCGGTGGTTACTGCGCGTTGAAGATCGGCCTCCACCACCCGGACCGGTTCACCGCGAGCGTCGGGCTCTCCGCGTACTACAAGGCGGCCGAGGACCCGACGACCGGTGACCTCTTCCAGGGCGACCAGCGGGCCCGTGACCGCGCCGATCTGATGTGGACCCTGGATCACCTGCCGAAGCAGCCCGACGCGTCCTTCCTGGTCACGACGTCCCGGCACGGCGAGGGGAACTACCACTCCACGCAGCGGTTCATCTCCAAGGTGAAGTCGCCCGCCCAGGTCTCCTCGATCGTGCTCGACAGCGGCGGGCACAACTTCAACACCTGGCGGCGGGAGATCCCTTCGGCGCTGGACTGGATGAGCAGCCGGCTCAGCGAGAACTGATACGGGCCCGGCCCCTGGCTCTACCCGGTGGCGGTCGTCTTGCCGACGCTCTCCACGGTCTCGACCGCCGCCTCGGTGCGCGGTACGTCCTGGGCGTCCGCGTCGATCGAGCGGCGCAGCGCCTCGTGCAGGCGGGCCGGGGTGAGCACACCGAGGAACCGGCCGGTGCTCTCCGCGTCGATGACGGCGATCCAGCCCGCGTCGTGCTGGAGCATGGTGGCGAACGCCTGCTTGAGCGGGGCGCCGACGGGCAGCCAGGCCTCCATCCGGCGGGCGTGCGCGCGCACGGTGCCGCCGGCTCCGGTTCCGGATCCGGCCTTGGTGCCGGCTCGGGCTCCGGCTCCGTCGGCCGGGATCCAGCCGTGCAGATTGTCCTGGCCGTCCAGCACGACGGCCCAGCGCGCGCCCTCGGCCCGCAGCCGCTCGGTCGCCTTCGCCAGGGAGTCGTCGAGGTGGACGACGGGCGGCTGGTCGAGGTCGCCCTCCTCGATGGGGGTGACGGAGAGCCGCTTGAGGCCACGGTCGGCGCCGACGAAGTCCGCGACATAGGGGGTGGCGGGCGCGCCGAGCACGGTGGCCGGGGAGTCGAACTGCTCGATGGAACCCTGCCCGTAGACGGCGATCCGGTCGCCGAGCCGGACTGCTTCCTCGATGTCGTGCGTGACGAACAGGACGGTTTTACGGACCTGTTCCTGAAGTTTCAGGAATTCGTTCTGCAGCCGTTCACGGACGACCGGGTCGACCGCGCCGAAAGGCTCGTCCATCAGCAGGACCGGTGGGTCGGCGGCAAGTGCCCTTGCCACCCCGACGCGTTGGCGCTGACCGCCGGAGAGCTGTTCCGGATAGCGGTCGCCATAAACGGAAGGATCAAGTCCGACAAGGTCGAGGAGTTCCGCCGCGCGTTCGCGTCCCTTTCCCCGTTTCCAGCCCAGGAGATGAGGAACGGTCGCGGTGTTCTCCAGGACCGTACGGTGCGGGAAGAGCCCCACCTGCTGGATCACATATCCGATACGGCGGCGCAGCCGGACGGGGTCGATGGCGGATATGTCGTCCCCGTCGAGGAATATCCGGCCCTCGGTCGGTTCGATCAGCCGGTTCACCATCTTCATGGTGGTCGTCTTGCCGCACCCCGACGGTCCGACGAGCGTGACCAGTTCACCCTCGGCGACCTCGAAGGAAAGGTCGTCGACGGCGGTGGTGCCGTCCGCGTACCGCTTGGTGACGTGCTCGAAACGGATCATGGTTCCCCATTGTGACGCGTGTTCTGTGAAGGACGTGTTGCTGAAATACAACGGCCCCCGCGATTGTCAGTGGTCGAGGATAGGGTCGCCCATACATACGTACGAGACGGTGAGCGGGAGGTGGGGACGGATGGCCGCGGGACAGAACTGCCTGGTGACGAACGACTGGATCTGCGGGGAGTATCTGCGTTCCCGCAGCCAGGAGTTGACCGATGCGACGGTCCAGCACATCTGGATCACCGCGGTATCGGTGGTGATCGGGCTCCTGGTGGCCTTTCCGCTGGCGCTGCTCGCGCGCCGCGGCCGCCGATTCGCCGGACCGGTGCTCGGGCTGACCACGGTGCTCTACACCGTGCCCTCGCTCGCCATGTTCTCGCTGCTGCTGCCGCTGTTCGGGCTCTCCGCCGCACTGGTGGTCACCGGCCTGGTGCTGTATTCGCTGACCATCCTCGTGCGGAACATCCTGGCGGGCCTCGAAGCCGTTCCCCAGGAGGCGAAGGAAGCCGCGAAGGGGATGGGGTACGGGCCGGTCCGGCTGCTCTGGGAGGTCGAACTGCCGCTGGCGATGCCCGCGTTGATGGCCGGCGTCCGCATCGCCACGGTGTCGACGATCGCGCTGACGACGGTCGGCTCGATCATCGGCAGGGGTGGCCTCGGCAACCTCATGGGCGACGCGCTCCCCAGCTTCTTCAAGGCCCAGGTGCTCACGGCCTCGGTCCTGTGCGTGCTGCTCGCGGTCGTCGCGGATCTGCTGCTGCTCGGTGTGCAGCGGCTGTTGACCCCCTGGACCCGAATACGTGCCGCGCACACGGGCGCGGACACCGTGGCAAAGGCGGTCTGACCCATGGGAGTTCTCGGCGAGGCCTGGACCTGGCTCACCACCGGCGCGAACTGGTCGGGGGAGAGCGGGGCGGCCCACCGGCTCGGTGAGCATCTCTACGTCAGCGGGGTCGCGCTCGCCCTGGCGTGCGCGATCGCGCTTCCGGTCGCACTGTGTCTCGGCCACATCGGGAAGGGCGGCGCGCTGGCGGTCAACCTCTCCAACGTGGGGCGGGCGGTCCCGGTCTTCGCGGTGCTGGCCCTCTTCATGGTCTCGCCGCTGCGCAACGCCGGATATGTGCCGACCGTCATCGCGCTGGTGCTGTTCGCCGTGCCGCCGCTGCTGACCAACGCCTACGTCGGGATGACGGAGGTCGACCGGTCGGTGACGGAGGCGGCGCGCGGCATGGGGATGTCCGGGCGGCAGCTCTTCGTGCGGGTCGAGCTGCCGCTGGCCTACCCGATGATCATGACCGGGCTGCGCTCCGCCGCGGTCCAGGTGGTCGCCACGGCGACGATCGCCGCGATGGTCGGTCAGGGCGGCCTCGGCCGGATCATCACCGCCGGGTTCAACACGTACAACACACCGCAGGTGGTCGCGGGGGCGGTGCTGGTCGCCTTGCTCGCGCTGCTGGTGGAGGCGGTGCTGGTGGGCCTGGACCGGCTGCTGTCACCGCTGCGCCGCCGCCGGACGGCCTGACGGCGCGTGACGGCCGGGCGGAGCCTCCGGCCCCCGATCCCCGGATCTCATCCCATTCAGATTTCAGACCTGTTGCTGTGGACGGAGAACAACAATGAGCAAGACCTCGCGCATGGCCGGCGCGGTCATCGGCATGGTGGCGCTGGCCGGCTCGCTCGCCGCCTGCGGCGGCGACAGCCTGGAGAAGGACAAGGACAAGGCGGGCTCGGCATCCGCCGGCGGCTCGGGCTCCGGCAAGAAGGGGTCGCTCGTCGTCGGCGCGGCCTCCTTCACCGAGTCCAAGGTGCTCGCGGAGCTGTACGCGCAGATCCTGGGCGACGCCGGATACAGCACCTCGATCACCACGGTGGCGAACCGGGAACTGTACGAGCCGTCCCTGGAGAAGGGCGAGATCGATGTCGTCCCCGAATACGCCGCGACGATCGCCGAATTCCTCAACGCCAAGGTGAACGGCGCGAAGAAGGCCGAGAAGGCGCCGGTCGCCTCCGGTGACACGGCGGCCACCGTCGCCGCGCTGGAGAAGCTCGCTACCCCGCGCGGACTGAAGGTGCTCCCGGCCGGTGCGGCCGTCGACCAGAACGCCTTCGCGGTGACGAAGGAATTCGCCGCGAAGAACAAGCTCAAGACCCTTTCGGACCTCGGCAGGTCGAAGGTCGCGGTGAAGATCGCGGCGGGTGACGAGTGCGAGGTGCGGCCGTTCTGCGCACCCGGTCTGAAGAAGACGTACGGCATCGACGTCACCGGAATCGACCCCAAGGGAGTCGGCACGCCGCAGTCCAAGCAGGCGGTCAAGGACGGCAAGGACCAGTTGGTCCTCACCACCACCACGGACGCGGTGCTGGACAGCTACGGCCTGGTGTTCCTGGAGGACGACAAGAAGCTCCAGAACGCCGACAACGTACTGCCGGTCCTCAATGCCGAGGACGCCGGTTCGCAGGACATTGCCGACGCGCTCGGCAAGCTCACCAAGGCGCTCACTACCGAAGATCTCGCGGAACTGAACCGCAAGGTCGACGCGGAGCGCGCAAAGCCCGCGGATGTGGCCAAGGAGTATCTGCGCTCGAAGAGCCTCATCGAGAAGTAGGAATCGGGGGGAATGGGGGCCGTCAGGTAACCGGGAGGGAACAGATTGCCGGGCGGCCCCCCAAGTGCCCCGTACACACGGTAAATTTCAGGCCATGCCACGTGGACGTCATCGCCATTCGCCACCTCTGCACAGAATCCTTCCGCCGTCGGCAGTCGTCGGAGTCTCGGTCCTCTGTGCCGGAAGCACCTGGCTGCTCGCCGAACCTCTGGTCCTGCGCGGTCTGGCGGCCGCCGCCGCAGCCGCCGCCGTGACCGGTGCGTATCTGATGCGCAGCTGGGACCGGGAGGCCGGCCGCCGGGTCGCCGAGCTGACGCGGGCCCGTGCCGGGGACGAGTGGCGGGCCGAGGAGCGGATCGCCGAGCTGGAGTCCGACCTGGAGGAGTCGCGGGAGCTGCGCACCCGGCTGGAGACGAAGCTGCGCCGCAAGCGCGTGGAGCTCGCCAACCTGCGCGGCGAGCACGCCGCGCTGCTGCGCCGGTACGCCACCGCCGAGACCGAGCGGGCCAGCGCGCTGGAGGGCCGCAGGCAGCTCGCGCTCGAAGCCGCCGCCACGCCCCGGGAGCTGCCCGCCGCCCGCAGCACCCCGACGCCCGCCGCCTATCTGCGGGCCGCCCAGGCGCTGGAGGACCTCTCCCGCAACGGGGCGCTCCAGGAGGCGCGCCGCACCGCCGAGCAGGCCAGGAAGCGTGATCTCGCCGAGCGGTCCCGGGAGGCGGAGGAGCAGCGGGGCAAGCACGCCGCGGCCGAGGACCGGACCGGCGCGCAGCACCTGCGCCCGCCGACCCCCCTGCCCGCGCCCCGCCCGTCCGCCGCGCTGCCCCCGGCACGCACCGCACCGGCCGCCACCGCCGTCGCCCCGTACACGGCCTCCCGCCGCCATCCGGTGCCGCAGGGCAGCTTCGACTTCTTCGGGACGCAGAAGGCGGCGCGCGCCGCGATCGAGTCCGTGCAGAACGAGGACCTCGCCGACGTGGTGGGCGAGGAGGCACTGGCCGCGCACCGCACGGGCAAGGCCGAGAAGCAGGCCGTCGGCGAGGTCATCGACCTGACCGCGCACGACGAGACCGAGCAGCTGGACGTGGCGGAGCTGCGCAGCGCGATCTCGTAGCCGGGCCGTCGGGGCCCTCGGGCCCCGCCCGGCGGCCGCTTGCCGATACCGCCGGCGGCTACTTGTCGATGTCGCCGACGACGAAGAAGAGCGAGCCCAGGATCGCGACCATGTCGGCGACCAGCGTGCCCGGCAGCAGCTCGGTGAGCGCCTGGATGTTGTTGTACGAGGCGGAGCGGAGCTTCAGCCGGTACGGGGTCTTCTCGCCCTTGGACACCAGGTAGTAGCCGTTGACGCCGAGCGGGTTCTCGGTCCAGGCGTAGGTGTGGCCCTCGGGGGCCTTCAGCACCTTGGGCAGCCGCTGGTTGATCGGGCCGGGGGCCAGGCCGGCCATCCGGTCCAGGCAGGCGTCCGCGAGGTCCAGGGCGTTGTGCGTCTGCTCCAGCAGGCACTCGAAGCGGGCCAGGCAGTCGCCCTCGGTGCGGGTGACCACCTTCAGGGTGTCCTGGAGTTCCCCGTACGCGAGATACGGCTCGTCGCGCCGCAGATCGAAGTCGACGCCCGAGGCGCGGGCGATCGGCCCGGACACCCCGTACGCGTGCACGGTCCCGGCGGACAGCACGCCCACGTCGCGGGTGCGGCCCCGGAAGATCTCGTTGCCGAGCACCAGGTCGTCGTAGACGTCCATCCGGGACCGGACCGAGGCGACGGCGTCCCGGGCCCGTCCGAGCCATCCGGCCGGGAGGTCCTCCTTGAGGCCGCCGACGCGGTTGAACATGTAGTGCATCCGGCCGCCGGAGACCTCCTCCATCACGGCCTGGAGCTCCTCGCGCTCGCGGAAGGCGTAGAACACCGGGGTGATCCCGCCGAGTTCGAGCGGGTACGAACCGAGGAACATCAGATGGTTCAGGACCCGGTTCAGCTCGGCGAGCAGGGTGCGGGTCCAGACCGCGCGCTCCGGGACCTCCATGCCGAGCATGCGCTCCACGGCCATCACGACGCCCAGCTCGTTGGAGAACGCCGAGAGCCAGTCGTGGCGGTTGGCGAGCATCACGATCTGCCGGTAGTCACGGGCCTCGAACAGCTTCTCGGCGCCCCGGTGCATGTAGCCGATGACCGGCTCGGCGTGCTGGATGCGTTCGCCGTCCAGGACGATGCGCAGTCGGAGCACGCCGTGGGTGGAGGGGTGCTGCGGGCCGATGTTGAGCACCATGTCGGTGCTCTCCGCCGCGCCGCCGATGCCGACCGTCGTCTCCGTCATGCGGCCAGTATCGCGCGAACGCACCAGGGCCCCGCCCCGGACCCCGTCCCCGGCCGCCCGGTGGCTGTGCCCGGACCCCGTCCCCGGTCGCCCGGCGGCAGGTCTCAGCCCCTTCGCTGCATCAGCCAGCCGAAGTCGCCGAGGCCGCCGCGGGCCGTCAGCTCCGCCGCCTCGCCCGCCGAGGCGAGCGCCCGTACGTAGCCGGCCGGGTCGGTCGACGCCAGGGCCAGGGGCGGGCGTTCGCCGCCGACGCCGAGGCGGTGCAGCGCCTCGCGCTGGCTCAGCAGCTCGGGCGGCGCACCGGCGAAGGACCCGGCCGCCGCGCAGGAGTCCAGCGCCACGTGCGAGGTGAGGTCGCAGCTGCCGTCCGGCACCGGCCGGACCTCGCGGCCTCCCCGGAAGCCGGTCAGGGTGCCGAACGGGGGCCGCGCTTCGCGCACATGGGCGTAGTCAACCGCCACGGCGAGCCCCCCGGCCAGCGTGGCCACCGCCCGCGCCCAGGCCTCGTCGCGGGGGCGGCCGATCTCCGCGCGGCTGCCCGGACCGGCCGACGGCCACCAGCGGCGCAGCCACTCGGCGTCCGCCCCGGTCACCGGCTCGCCCAGCCGTTCCGTACCGTCCCGGTCCCGGACCAGGACGTACCGGTCGACGCCGTCCGCGTCGGTCTCGGCGATATCGGTCGGGACGTTGTCCAGCCACTCGTTGGCGAACAGCAGGCCGTACGTGCGCGGCGGCGGTTCGGCGCACCACTCGATCCGGGCATCCAGACCGGGCGGGCGGGCGGCGAGCTCCACGGCGTACGCCCGCACGGCCAGGCCGTCGCCGCCCGCAGCCGGCAGCGCCGCCAGCACCCCCGTCAGCAGCTCGCCCCGGCCGGCGCCCACGTCCACCAGGTCGACCGATCCGGTGTCCAGCTCCCGGGCCGTTTCGACCAGCAGCCGGGCGACGGCGGCGGCGAAGAGCGGGGACGCGTGGACAGAGGTACGGAAATGGCCCGCCGGCCCTTCGGGGCTCCGGTAGAACCCCCCGTCCCCGTACAAAGCGGTCTCTGTCGCCACCTGCCACCCACGCCACTCATCCGTCACCTGTCCAAGTCTCCACCTTGGGGAGTACGGTCCCTGGAGCCGGATCGGCCCTTCGGCTGACCCGGGCGACCCTCGCCTGTCCCTACGCTGGGTTACGTGCAGCGCCTCTACGACTTCATCCGCAGACACCCGACGGGCGTCGACTGCTTCTGGGCCGTCGTCCTCCTCGGGCTCTCCGGCATGTCCATGGCGGTCATGCCGAAGAGCGGCACGGAGCGCATCGCTGCCGTTCTGATCATCCTCGGCCTCTGCGTCGTCGTCGCGCTGCGCCGCCGCGCACCGGAGAAGATGCTGCTGCTCGCCATCACGATGGGCCTGGCGCAACTGGTCACGGGGGTCGGCCCCGGTGTCGCGAACTTCGCCATGCTGGTGATCGTCTTCACCGTGGCCACCGTCGGGGAGCGCTGGGCTTCCCGGCTCGCGCTGGTCTGCAGCCTGTGCGCGGCGGGTGTGTCCACGCTGCGCTGGCCGCAGGAAGCACCGCAGGGCGGCTGGGCCCAGCAGACCTTCGTCGTCATCGTGCTGACCGTGCCGTTCGTGCTGGCCTGGGTGCTCGGCGACTCGATGCGGACCAGGCGCGCCTACTTCAGTCAGCTGGAGGAGCGCGCCGCCCGGCTGGAGCGGGAGCGCGAGGCGCAGTCGAAGGTGGCGGTGGCGGCCGAGCGGGCCCGGATCGCACGTGAACTCCACGACGTCGTCGCGCACAACGTGTCGGTGATGGTGGTGCAGGCCGACGGTGCGGCGTACGTCATGGACGCCGCCCCCGACCAGGCCAAGCAGGCCCTGGAGACCATCTCCAGCACCGGCAGGCAGGCGCTCGCCGAGATGCGGCGGCTGCTCGGGGTGCTGCGGACGGGCGACGCGCAGGAGAGCGGGGAGTACGTCCCGCAGCCGGACGTGGACCAGATCGAGGACCTGATCGACCAGGTCAGGCAGGCCGGCCTGGCCGTCGACTTCAAGATCGAGGGCACCCCGCGCCCGCTGCCCAGCGGGGTCGAGCTGACCGCGTACCGCATCGTGCAGGAGGCCCTGACCAACACCCGCAAGCACGGCGGTCCGGACGCGGGGGCCAGCGTGCGTCTGGTCTACTTCGACGACGGGCTCGGACTGCTGATCGAGGACGACGGGCGGGGCGCGGCGCACGAACTGTACGAGGATGGTGGCGCCGACGGCGCGGGCCACGGAATGATCGGGATGCGTGAGCGGGTCGGCATGGTCGGCGGCACGCTGGACGCCGGGCCGCGGCCCGGCGGCGGCTTCCGGATCAGCGCGCTGCTGCCGCTCAAGCCGGCCCACTAGGGGCCCCGGGCGTCGGAGCCGACGCCGTATCGGACGGACGCCGTATCGGGCAGACGTCGTACCAGACAGGAGACAGGACACCTCATGGCCATCCGCGTGATGCTCGTCGACGACCAGATGCTGCTGCGCACCGGCTTCCGGATGGTGCTCGCCGCCCAGCCGGACATGGAGGTCGTGGCCGAGGCGGGCGACGGCGCGGAGGCGATCGAGCACCTCCGCTCCACCGCCGTCGACGTGGTGCTGATGGACGTACGGATGCCGAGGCTGGACGGGGTCGAGGCCACCCGGCGCATCTGCGCGCAGCCGGACGCGCCCAAGGTGCTGATCCTGACCACGTTCGACCTCGACGAGTACGCCTTCTCCGGGCTGAAGGCCGGGGCCAGCGGCTTCATGCTCAAGGACGTGCCGCCGGCCGAGCTGCTCGCCGCCATCCGCTCCGTGCACAGCGGTGACGCCGTCGTCGCCCCGTCCACCACCCGCCGGCTGCTCGACCGCTTCTCCCCGATGCTGCCGAGCGGCAACAGTGAACCGCAGCACAAGGACATCGCCAGGCTCACCGAACGCGAACGCGAGGTGATGCTGCTGGTCGCCCAGGGCCTGTCGAACGGCGAGATCGCGGCGCGCCTGGTGCTCTCCGAGGCGACCGTGAAGACGCACGTGGGCCGCATCCTCACCAAGCTGAGCCTGCGCGACCGGGTGCAGGTCGTGGTCCTCGCGTACGAGACGGGGCTGGTCCGGGCCGGCGGCGGGTCGGTCTGACCCAGGCCGCGTCCGGGGCGGCCCGGCGGGTCGGCTCGATCCGGGCCGCGCCCGGAGCGGGCCGGCGGCGGGTCAGCGCAGGATGCCTTCCAGGAAGTCGCTGCCGAGCCGTGCCACCGAGGTCAGGTCCAGCTGGTGCAGCACGTACCGGCCGCGCCGCCGGGTGGTGACCAGGCCCGCCTTCTTCAGCACCGCGAGATGCCGGGAGACCTCGGGCGCGGTGATGCCGTGCGTGTCGGCGAGCTGGCCGGTGGTGTGCTGGGAGCGGGCGAGATGGCGGCAGAGCCGCATCCGCATCGGGTGGGCCAGCGCCTCCATGCGCAGCTGGAGCAGTTCCACGGAGGCGGGGGAGGGCAGCTCGGGCTGGTGCACCGGGTAGTGGATCACCGGGCGCCAGCCCGGCGCGTGCAGCAGGTTGAGGTGGGGCCAGCCGAAGGTGGACGGGATGAGCGTGAGCCCGAGGCCGACGGCGCTGGTGCGGCCCTCGCTGAGCTTGTCGGCGCTGATCCTGGTCCCGGCCTCGTCGACGCTCAGCGCCGTGGACACCGCGGCCATCGCCTCGCCGAGCCCCTTGCGCCGCAGCAGGTCGTTCTTGTGCCGGGCGTCGGTGGCCAGCTGGACCTGGACCCGGCGCCAGGTGTCCGCGAAGAACGCCCGGTCGCAGTCCTCGAACAGGCGCCGCACCCAGGCCCGCACCGGGGCCGGATCGGCCAGCAGCCGCTGGGCGAACTCCACCTGCCGGGGGCCGCGAGCCGCCGCCATGTCCAGGGTGCGGGCGCGCATCGTCGGATCGGTGAGCGGGGAGGGCGCGCCGAGCCCGTACAGGCTGGTGCAGGTGAACTCCAGGGCGGCGGCGGCGAACCGCTCGTCGTCGAGCCGGTCGAGGATGTCGAGGTCCTCGGCGAGGGTCGCGCCCGTCCTGCCGTCGCCGCCGCGGACTCCGGCGAACGCCATGAAGACGTCCGAGAACGTGTGGCGCCACAGGAAGTCGGCCTCGTGCAGCCGGTCGGCGAGGTCCGGCTCCAGTGCGCTGGCGGTCGCCGTCGCCCAGCCGTGCAGGCCGGGGTGGTGCCCCGGCTCGGAGAGGGCGTGCAGGGCCAGCCCCAGCTCGGCGAGGGGGGAGGTCTCGAAGACGATGCGGTCGGGCGCCAGCCCGGCGATGTCGATGTGCACGCTCACCCCTCCATAGTGCGGGGTTCCCGCAGGAGGCATCGCGCCATTTGACGGTGGTCGTCAATCGGCGGGCGGGCGGCGCCGGGACCGGCCCACGCTGAGGCCATGGACGCCATTCAGCAGCACATGATCGACAGCTATCGCGCGGCCCAGCAGGGAGAAGTGCCGCCGCCGCTGCCGGGCCGGCACGACTGGGGAGTGGTGCGCGAGGCCCGCGACCGGCGCCGCTTCGACGCGGTGATCGCGGGCCGCCCGGCGCGCGGCCGCCGGTGGGCGGCGCTGCGGGCGCTGCTCGCCCGGAGCCGAGGAACCGGCGGTCGACGCGCTCCCGGCCGTTCCTCCGCCGGCCCGGCGGGGTCCCGCTAGACCATCCGCTCCACGAACTCCCGTACCGCCTCCCGTACGTCGTCAGCGGTCCACTCCAGCCCCTCGCGGCCCACGGTCATCTCGGTGAACGACAGTCCGGGCGGCCCGGCGGCCGCCGGGTACCACTTGCGGAAGAGGGACACGCCCGTCTCCTCCGCCTGCCGCACCGCCGCCTCGGTCAGGGCGTCGGCCCCGTACGGCAGCCACACCTGGAACTGGTGCGTGTGCGGCGGTTCCGGATGCACCCGGAACCACGGGGTGCCGGCCGCCGAGAAGCCCTCGGCCAGCGCCCCCGCCACCACCTTCGCCTGTGCCACGTACGAAGCCAGCTCCGGCAGCTCCTGATCGAGGCCGATCAGGGCCGCGAGCGCCGCCGGGAACTGCTGGAAGACCTGCCCGCCGTACCGGTGGCGCCAGGTGCGGGCCTCCTCGATCAGCGAGGCGGGACCGGCCAGCGCGGCCCCGGAGATTCCGCCCAGGGTCTTGTAGAACGACACGTACACGCTGTCCGCGAGCGCCGCGATCTCCGGCAGCTCCCGACCGAAGTGGGGGGCGCACTCCCAGAGCCGCGCGCCGTCGATGTGCACCACCGCATCGCGCTCCCGCGCGGCCGCCACCACGGCCTCCAGCTCCTCCCACGTCGGCAGGACGAAACCGGCGTCGCGCAACGGCAGCTCCAGCATCAACGTGCCGAACGGCTCGTCGAAGTCGCGGATCTCCTGCGCCGTGGGCAGCCGGGGCGCGGACGTCGGGTGGACGGTACGCAGCCCGCTCACCGCCTCCAGCGCGCCGCGCTCGTGCACCTCGGGATGGGCGAGCGGGTGCAGCGCCACCGTGGGGTTGCCGGTCCGCCCGGCCCAGCACCGCAGCGCGACCTGCTGCGCCATCGTCCCGGTCGGGAAGAACGCCGCGGCCTCCGTGCCCAGCAGCTCCGCGATCCGTTCCTCCAGCTCGGCGACGACGCCGTTGCCGTAGATGTCCGCGGGGCGGTCGAGATCGGTGACGGACCCGGCCCCGGCCGCCAGCGCGGCCAGCCGCTCCCCGAGCGAGAGGTTCATGGGCGGCCGGATCAGGACCCGTTCGGCCGCGGCCCAGGCGTTGATCCTGCGCAGCTGCTGCGCGTCCTTCGGGGATTCCTCGAGCGGGTCCTCCCGCGCCTCCGGCCGCGACTGCGCGCCCATGTCCGCCATGCCTTGCTCGTCCGTGTCCGCCATGCGCAGCTCGTCCGTGTCTGCTGTGTCTGTCATGGGACGATCATCACGCAGCGTGCGGTCCGGACCCGCACGATTTACGGGTGCCCCCGGCCCGGGGCCGCGCACCCCGCCCGGACTTTACCCACAGGCTGTGGACAGCCCGGAGCCCGGACGAAACGCTGGCGTAGCATGCAGAGAAATCGTCCGGTACCCCCCGCGGACTGGAACGGAAGGCCACCGCCGCGTGAATGCAACAGCCCCCAATGACCCCCTCGAAGCCAGGGACCGCCCCGCCCGCCTCACGGTCGGCGTCGTGGGCGCGGGCCGTGTCGGCCCCGCTCTGGCCGCGTCGCTCCAGCTCGCCGGGCACCGGCCGGTCGCAGTGTCCGGCGTCTCCGACGCCTCCGTGCGCAGGGCGGCCGCACTGCTGCCCGACGTACCGCTGGTGCCGCCCGCCGAGGTCCTCGCGCGCGCCGAGCTGGTGCTGCTGACCGTCCCCGACGACGCCCTGCCCGGCCTGGTCGAGGGCCTCGCCGAGACCGGCGCGGTGCGGCCGGGACAGCTGATCGTCCACACCTCGGGGCGGTACGGGACCGGCGTCCTGGACCCGGCGCTGCGGGCCGGCGCCCTGCCGCTCGCGCTGCACCCGGCGATGACGTTCACCGGCACCTCCGTCGACGTCCAGCGGCTGGCCGGCTGCTCCTTCGGCGTGACCGCTCCCGAGGAGCTGCGGCTCGCGGCCGAGGCGCTGGTCATCGAGATGGGCGGCGAGCCCGAATGGATCGCGGAGGAGTCCCGCCCGCTGTACCACGCGGCGCTCGCCCTCGGCGCGAACCACCTGGTCACCCTGGTCGCCCAGTCGATGGAGCTGCTGCGCACGGCCGGGGTCACCGCCCCCGACCGGATGCTCGGCCCCCTCCTCGGCGCCGCGCTCGACAACGCCCTGCGCTCCGGCGACGCCGCGCTGACCGGCCCGGTGGCCCGCGGCGACGCCGGTACGGTCGCCGCGCACATCGGCGAGCTGCGCAGGCACGCCCCGCAGGCCGTGGCCGGATACGTGGCGATGGCCCGCGCCACCGCCGACCGCGCGCTCGCCCACGGCATGCTCAAGCCGGAGCTGGCCGAGGACCTCCTCGGGGTCCTGGCCGACGGCACCGGCCCCGGCACCACGGACGGCACCGGATCACAGGAGCCCCGATGACCGACACGACCGGCACGCCCGGCACCCCCCGCCCCACCGCGCCGAGGACGCCCGCCGCGGCGCAGACACCCGCCGCAGCCCACGCGCCCGCGGCCGCCCTGCTCCGTACCGCGGCCGAGCTCGGCGCGTTCGCCCCGCGCAGGGGCGTGCGGGCCGTCGTCATGACCATGGGCGCCCTGCACGAGGGCCACGCCACCCTGGTCCGCGCCGCACGCGCGGCGGCGGGCCCCGACGGCCAGGTGGTCGTCACCGTCTTCGTCAACCCGCTCCAGTTCGGCGAGGCCGCCGACCTGGACCGCTACCCCCGCACCCTCGACGCCGACCTCGCCGTGGCGGGCGCCGCCGGGGCGGACGCGGTCTTCGCGCCGTCCGTCGACGAGGTCTACCCCGGCGGCGAGCCGCAGGTCCGGATCTCCGCGGGGCCCATGGGCGAGCGGCTCGAAGGGGCCTCGCGCCCCGGACACTTCGACGGCATGCTCACCGTCGTCGCCAAGCTCCTCCACCTCACCCGCCCCGACGTCGCGTTCTTCGGGCAGAAGGACGCCCAGCAGCTGGCGCTGATCCGCCGCATGGTGCGCGATCTGAACTTCCCCGTGAAGATCGCCGGCGTGGAGACGGTCCGCGAACCGGACGGCCTCGCGCTCTCCAGCCGCAACCGCTTCCTGGACGCGGAGGAACGGCACACCGCCCTCGCCCTGTCCCGGGCCCTGTTCGCCGCCCGCGACCGGCTCGCCGCCCAGCAGGCGCTGCACGCCCGTGCCCAGACCACCTCGGCCACCACCGGCCGGGCCGCCGCGCTCACCGCGCTCGGCGAGGCCCGCGCCGCCGCCGACACCCAGGCGGTGGCCCTGGCCCGCCCGGTCGACGGCCCCTCCGCGGTACGGGCGGCCGCACTCCTGATCCTCGACGACGCGGCGGCCGCGCAGCCCCCGCTCGCCCTGGACTACCTGGCGCTCGTGGACCCGGCCGACTTCACCGAGATCCCCGACGACCGCACCACCGGTGAGGCGATCCTCGCCGTTGCCGCGCGGGTCGGCAGGACCCGGCTCATCGACAACATCCCGCTGACCTTCGGAGCCACCACGTGACCGGAATACGGCTGACCGCCCCCGCCCCCGGCTGGTCCCTCGACGCCGACGTCGTGGTGGTCGGCTCCGGCGTGGCCGGTCTCACCACCGCGCTGCGCTGCGCGGCCGAGGGCCTCGCCACCGTCGTCGTCACCAAGGCCCGCCTGGACGACGGCTCCACCCGCTGGGCGCAGGGCGGCATCGCGGCCGCCCTCGGCGAGGGCGACACCCCCGAGCAGCACCTGGACGACACCCTGGTCGCGGGCGCCGGTCTGTGCGACGAGGCGGCGGTCCGGATGCTGGTCACCGAGGGCCCGGACGCGGTGCGCCGGCTGATCGGTACCGGCGCCCACTTCGACACCACGGAGAGCGGCGACATCGCGCTGACCCGTGAGGGCGGCCACCACCGCCGCCGCATCGCCCACGCGGGCGGCGACGCCACGGGTGCCGAGATCTCCCGCACCCTGGTCGAGGCGGTCCGCGAGGCCGCCCTGCACACCGTGGAGAACGCGCTCGTACTGGACCTCCTCACCGACGCCGAGGGCCGTACCGCGGGCGTCACGCTGCACGTCATGGGCGAGGGCCAGCACGACGGCGTCGGAGCGGTCCGCGCACCCGCGGTGGTCCTCGCCACCGGCGGCATGGGGCAGGTCTTCTCGGCCACCACCAACCCTGCGGTCTCCACCGGCGACGGCGTGGCGCTGGCGCTGCGGGCCGGCGCCGAGGTCTCCGACCTGGAGTTCGTCCAGTTCCACCCGACGGTCCTCTTCCTCGGCGCCGGCTCCGAGGGCCAGCAGCCGCTGGTCTCGGAGGCGGTACGGGGTGAGGGCGCCCATCTCGTCGACGCGTCCGGCACCCGCTTCATGCTCGGACAGCACGAGCTGGCGGAGCTGGCCCCGCGCGACATCGTCGCCAAGGCCATCACCCGCCGGATGGAGCTGCTCGGCACCGAGCACATGTATCTCGACGCCCGCCACTTCGGCGCCGAGATGTGGGAGCAGCGCTTCCCGACGATCCTGGCGGCCTGCCGCGCCCACGGCATCGACCCGGTCACCGAACCGATCCCGGTCGCCCCCGCCGCGCACTACGCCTCCGGCGGCATCCGCACCGACCTGCGGGGACGTACCACGGTGCCCGGCCTGTACGCCTGCGGCGAGGTCGCCTGCACCGGCGTGCACGGCGCGAACCGGCTGGCGTCCAACTCCCTCCTGGAGGGCCTCGTCTTCGCCGAGCGCATCGCGGCGGACATCGTCGAGGACCGGCCCGCCGCGGGCCCCGCGGAGACCGGAGACGGCCACGCGCCCTCCCCGCTGATCGCGCCGGAGGCCCGGTCCACGATCCAGCGCATCATGACCCGGGGCGCCGGAGTGCTGCGCTCCGCCGAGAGCCTGGCCGCCGCCGCCGAAGAGCTGGAGGCCCTCCACAACAGCGCCGCCCTGGCCGTGGAGGCGGACGAGCCCAAGGTCGTGGTGCCCGGCGTCGAGGCGTGGGAGGTCACCAACCTGCTGCTCGTCTCGCGCGTCCTGGTCGCCGCCGCCCGGCAGCGCGAGGAGACCCGCGGCTGCCACTGGCGCGAGGACCGGCCCGAGCGCGACGACGAGAACTGGCGCCGCCACCTCGTCGTCCGGCTCACGCCGGAGCGCGTCCCGGTCCTCCGTCGGACGGAGACCGAGGCATTCGGGCCCGTACGCCCCGCGCAGGGACCAGACTGCGCAGCAGCACCCCCCACCCACCCCGCCGATGTCACCGAGGAGCCGTAACCGTGAGCACGCCCGAAGAGAATCCGCGCCCCACACCTGTGGACGTACCGCTGGTCCGGATCGGGGCGCCCGCACCGTCCGCGGACGGCTGCGGGGACGGCTGCGGCTGCGGAGGCGACGAGTTCGACGCGCTGGAGTGCGGCCTCGACCCCGCCCTCGCCCAGCTCCTCGCCGACGTGGGCCTGGACCCGGTCCAGGTCGAGGACGTCGCGCACGTCGCCATCGAGGAGGACCTGGACGGCGGGGTGGACGTCACCACCGTCGCGACCGTCGCCGAGGACGCCGTGGCCACCGGCGACTTCACTGCCCGTGAGGCGGGCGTCGTGGCCGGTCTGCGCATCGCCGAGGCCGTCCTGTCCATCGTCTGCACGGAAGAGTTCGCGGTCGAGCGCCACGTCGAGGACGGCGACCGGGTCGCCCCCGGCCAGAAGCTGCTGACCGTCACCACCCGCACCCGCGACCTGCTCACCGGCGAGCGCAGCGCGCTCAACCTGCTGTGCCGGCTCTCCGGCATCGCGACCGCCACCCGCGCCTGGGCCGATGTCCTCGAAGGCACCAAGGCCAAGGTCCGCGACACCCGCAAGACCACCCCGGGCCTGCGCGCCATGGAGAAGTACGCGGTGCGCTGCGGCGGCGGCGTCAACCACCGGATGTCGCTGTCGGACGCGGCGCTGGTCAAGGACAACCACGTCATCGCGGCGGGCGGCGTGGCCGAGGCCTTCAAGCGGGTACGGGACGAGTTCCCGGACGTACCGATCGAGGTCGAGGTCGACACCCTCCAGCAGGTCCGCGAGGTGCTCGACGCGGGTGCCGACCTGATCCTGCTGGACAACTTCACCCCGCTCCAGACCGCCGAGGCGGTCGCCCTGACCGGCGGCCGCGCGGTCCTGGAGTCCTCCGGCCGGCTCACCCTGGACACCGCCCGCGCCTACGCCGAGGCAGGCGTCGACTACCTGGCCGTCGGCGCGCTCACCCACTCCTCGCCGATCCTCGACATCGGCCTGGACTTCCGCGACACCGACGGGGCCGGCGTCTGATGCTGCTCACCATCGACGTCGGCAACACCCACACCGTCCTCGGCCTGTTCGACGGCGAGGAGATCGTCGAGCACTGGCGGATCTCCACCGACGCCCGCCGCACCGCCGACGAGCTCGCCGTGCTGCTCCAGGGCCTGATGGGCATGCACCCGCTGCTCGGCATGGAGCTGGGCGACGGCATCGAGGGCATCGCGATCTGCTCCACGGTCCCGGCCGTCCTGCACGAGCTGCGCGAGGTGACCCGCCGCTACTACGGCGACGTCCCCGCCGTACTCGTCGAGCCGGGCATCAAGACCGGGGTGCCGATCCTGATGGACAACCCGAAGGAGGTCGGGGCGGACCGCATCATCAACGCGGTCGCCGCCGTCGACCTGTACGGCGGTCCGGCGATCGTCGTCGACTTCGGCACGGCCACCACCTTCGACGCGGTCTCCGCCCGGGGCGAGTACACCGGCGGTGTCATCGCCCCCGGCATCGAGATCTCCGTCGAGGCGCTCGGCGTCAAGGGCGCCCAGCTCCGCAAGATCGAGCTGGCCAGGCCGCGCAGCGTGATCGGCAAGAACACGGTCGAGGCGATGCAGTCGGGCATCATCTACGGCTTCGCCGGCCAGGTCGACGGCGTCGTGGCGCGGATGAAGAAGGAGCTGGCGGCCGACCCGGAGGACGTCACCGTCATCGCGACGGGCGGCCTTGCGCCGATGGTGTTGGGCGAGTCCTCCGTCATCGACGAGCACGAGCCCTGGCTCACCCTCATCGGCCTGCGTCTGGTGTACGAGCGGAACGTGTCCCGGATGTAGCGGATACCGGCCGTACCTGCGGGAACGGCTCGCGGTGGCGGTGCGCCGCCGCCGCGCCGCCGACGGCCAGCTAAGCCGATATTGTCCATTTAGCACGTATTGTCGCGCTATGCCCACGCCATACGGATCACGCGGCGGCATGGCGTTCAGCGCGGACGAGCTGCGGGTGCTCCGACGTGCCCTCGCCATCGCCCTCCACCCCATGCCCCTGCCGGACGAGGACGTCCAGGACTGTCTGCGGCTGGCCGGTGCCGTGGACGAGGCGGTCGGCGAGGCGGGACGGCTGCGCACGTTCCTCCTCGCCGACCTCGTCCGCTACCGCAACGCCCTCCCCGGCTCCGTCAGCGGCTACCTGGAGCTGCTCCAGGACGCCCTGGCGGGCGGATACGACCCCGGCCCCGACGACCTCGCCGCGCTGCGAGCCCTGCGCCACAGGCCGGTGGCCGCGGCGCTCCTGGAGCGCTGCCAGGTGCTCGCGGAGCGGTCGGTACGGGCCCGCCTCGCCGGACGCGCCGTGTCGGCGAAGGCCCCCGCGCCGCGCAGCCGGCTCCTCGCCCTGCCCGGCGGCCGGGCCGCCGCCGAAGCGGAACCCGAACGGCCCAAGGCCCCGGCGGAACCCGCCCGGCCCACCCGGCCGGCCGGGCGCCCCGCGCCGAAGCCCTCGGAGGTCTTCCCGCCCCGCCGCCGTCCGGTCCCGCCGCCGCAGCAACGCGCCGCGGGATAGGGCCTCTCGGGAGGGGCGGCGCGGAAGCCCGTACCGGTCTCGTTACTCTGGACGGCATGGACTACGTATCCGCGCTCCTGCCCCCCGTGGTGATGGCCGCCTTCTTCATCGGCCTCGTCGTGACGATCGTCAAGAGTCAGGGCGGTCCCAACAAGGCCAAGGAGGATGCGGCCGTGGACCTGGCGATCGGCCGCGCCGAGTCCGTCCAGCAGGCTCCGCGGGCCGACGGCGCCTGACCCCGCCACCCCGCAGCACACGAAGGGCGCACGACTCCGCTGGAGCTGTGCGCCCTTTTCGCGCCAATAAACCGGTCATTTCAGGCATCTGGCACTAAAGTGACATTGTGCCCCGCCAATTGGGAGATCTGGAAGACGCCGTGATGACACGGGTCTGGCAATGGAACCGTCCGGTAACCGTGCGGGAAGTCCTTGAGGACCTTCAGCGGGAACGCTCCATCGCCTACACCACCGTCATGACGGTAATGGACAATCTCCATCAGAAGGGCTGGGTGCGCAGGGAAGTCGACGGCCGCGCATATAGATATACGGCGGTCTCCACCCGCGCCGCCTACTCGGCCGCACTGATGAACGAAGCATGGTCGCGCAGTGACAACCCCGCGGCTGCTCTTGTCGCCTTCTTCGGCATGATGTCCGCCGAGCAGCGCGAAGCGCTCAAGGACGCCATGCGGATCGTTCAGCCCACCCTCTCCGGAACCCCCGAGCCGCAGTCCGGCGAACCCGCCGGCGAACGGGCCGAAGCGGCGGCCGGTGAAGAGGTCGATGAAGAGGCCGGTGAAGCGGCAGGAGATCCGGCCGATGGGACGGGCCCGGAGGCCGGGCGATAGCGTCGGGGTATGTCCTCAGAGCTTCCGCAAGCCGATTCCCGTACAGAACCGCCGGCCATAAACACGGCCATCACGGTCCGACGTGCCAGGACCAGCGATGTGGCATCGGTCCGCCGTCTCCTCGACGGGTACGTACGTGAAGGCATCCTGCTCGACAAAGCGACCGTCACGCTTTACGAGGACATCCAGGAGTTCTGGATCGCGGAACGCGACGAGGACGCCCGCGTCATCGGCTGCGGCGCACTGCACGTGATGTGGGAAGACCTCGCCGAAGTGCGTACTCTCGCCGTCGACCACAGCATCAGGGGCGCCGGAGTCGGACATCAAGTGCTGGACAAGTTGCTGCAGACCGCCCGATGGCTGGGTGTGCGACGGGTTTTCTGTCTCACCTTCGAAGTCGACTTCTTCGCGAAGCACGGCTTCGTGGAGATCGGAGAGACACCGGTCGACGGAGATGTCTACAGCGAGCTGCTGCGTTCCTATGACGAGGGCGTGGCAGAGTTCCTGGGTCTCGAACGAGTGAAGCCGAACACCTTGGGCAACAGCCGGATGCTTCTGCATCTGTGAGCGCCATCTGCGACCGCCACAAGAAGCCGGAACCCTATGTCCGAATCGCGCACGTTTCCCGTCTTCCCGCGATCCTGAACCTCTCCCGGGGGTTTGTGTTTTCCGGGGAAAAGCGGTTTCCTTTCCGCGTACTGCATTTTCGATGAAAGGGAATCCAGTGGCACAGAAGGTTCAGGTCCTTCTTGTCGATGACCTCGACGGCGGCGAGGCGGACGAGACGGTCACGTTCGCTCTCGATGGCAAGACGTACGAGATTGACCTCACGACGAGCAACGCGGACAAGCTCCGTGGTCTTCTTGAGCCGTACACCAAGGGTGGCCGGCGTACGGGTGGCCGCGCGGCGTCCGGCCGTGGCAAGGGCCGCGCCGTTACGGGTGGCAACAAGGACACCGCCGAGATCCGTAAGTGGGCCCGCGAGAACGGCCACAATGTGAATGACCGTGGCCGTGTGCCCGCGGAGATCCGCGAAGCTTACGAGAAGGCCAACGGCTGAGCTGTCGACCCACCCGTCGACGGCCCCGTTCGGGCACGCATCAACCGGGCCCGGTGGCATTCCGTCGCCACCGCGTCCACCAGCCGTACGAGATCGGGAGCACCCCCACCCCTGCTCCCGAGGCCGGTGAGGGCCGGGAGCTCCGACCCTTCCTCGTGCCGTAGCCCGGGGGGCCGCAGCCATGCAGCGGTCCCCGGCCGGCCCGCCATCCGCCCCGGCGGTACCGGCGCGGTGATCCGGCCGCCCACGCCGATGGCGGTCAGTGGGAGGGCGACGCCTCCCCACTCCAGCCAGTCGAGCAGTCCGGGCAGCTCGTCCGCGCTCCCCACCGCGACCAGCAGGCTCATCCGCGCACCCGACAGCGCCACGGGCCCGGTGCGGTCCAGCCGCCGCAGCGCCGCGTGACCGGCGGCCGCGGGAACCTGGAGCACGTCGAACCGCAGCCCGGTCAGCAACCGCACCGGCGCGGTGCCGGCCGTCGCCCAGCCGAGCTCGCGTTCGTACCACTGCGCCCAGCGGGCGCAGTCGCCGCTCTCCCGCTCGCCGGTGACCGATGGCGCGGGAGGCGGGACGGTGATGACCATGCCCGGAAGAACGGCCCGGACGTCCCCGGGGTTACGCAGAGTCCGCGAGTGGATGCGCAATGTGTCCGGGATGGGGGCGTAGGGGCGTATTCGCGAGCGCCAATATGTTCGCCCGTAGCGGAGGGAACCGGCGCGCGCTGCATGGACTGTCTGTAATTGCGGGTAAGACATCCCTAGTGGGGAGGGGCGACACGCAGGTTCTGGCGTCTCACGTTCGCCGTCGGCGTACTGGCGAAAGGGGTATCTGCCTGGCCTGCGGGAACATCGTCTCGCACCATCGGGTTGGAGAAGTTGTCAGCGTTCGGGGCAGGAGGCCAAGGACGGTGTCGGCAGTTGGAATGAGCGGTCCCCGCTTGCGGGACTAAGCTGCGGAAGGACAGGGAGGGGACCGACCCCTTACTGCCTGACCGCTCTGAGGAGCGATTAACGATGTTCGAGAGGTTCACCGACCGCGCGCGGCGGGTTGTCGTCCTGGCTCAGGAAGAAGCCCGGATGCTCAACCACAACTACATCGGCACCGAGCACATCCTCCTGGGCCTTATCCACGAGGGTGAGGGTGTCGCCGCTAAGGCCCTGGAGAGCCTCGGGATTTCGCTCGAGGCGGTCCGCCAGCAGGTGGAGGAGATCATCGGCCAGGGCCAGCAGGCCCCGTCGGGGCACATCCCCTTCACGCCCCGGGCCAAGAAGGTCCTGGAGCTGTCGCTCCGCGAGGCCCTTCAGCTCGGCCACAACTACATCGGCACCGAGCACATCCTGCTCGGCCTGATCCGCGAGGGCGAGGGCGTCGCCGCCCAGGTCCTCGTGAAGCTCGGCGCCGACCTGAACCGGGTGCGGCAGCAGGTCATCCAGCTGCTCTCCGGCTACTCGGGCAGCAAGGAGGCGGCGACGGCGGGCGGCCCCGCGGAAGGCACGCCCTCCACGTCCCTGGTGCTCGACCAGTTCGGCCGGAATCTCACCCAGGCCGCTCGCGAATCCAAGCTCGACCCGGTCATCGGGCGCGAGAAGGAGATCGAGCGGGTCATGCAGGTGCTTTCCCGCCGTACCAAGAACAACCCGGTTCTCATCGGCGAGCCCGGCGTCGGAAAGACGGCGGTCGTCGAGGGACTGGCGCAGGCCATCGTCAAGGGCGAGGTGCCCGAGACCCTCAAGGACAAGCACCTCTACACCCTGGACCTCGGCGCGCTGGTCGCCGGCTCCCGTTACCGCGGTGACTTCGAGGAGCGCCTGAAGAAGGTCCTCAAGGAGATCCGTACCCGCGGCGACATCATCCTGTTCATCGACGAGCTCCACACCCTCGTGGGTGCGGGTGCCGCCGAGGGCGCGATCGACGCCGCCAGCATCCTCAAGCCGATGCTGGCCCGCGGTGAGCTCCAGACCATCGGTGCCACGACGCTCGACGAGTACCGCAAGCACCTGGAGAAGGACGCCGCGCTGGAGCGCCGCTTCCAGCCCATCCAGGTCGCGGAGCCGTCGCTGCCGCACACCATCGAGATCCTCAAGGGGCTGCGCGACCGCTACGAGGCCCACCATCGCGTCTCCATCACGGACGAGGCGCTGGTCCAGGCCGCGACGCTGGCCGACCGGTACATCTCGGACCGCTTCCTGCCGGACAAGGCGATCGACCTGATCGACGAGGCCGGATCCCGGATGCGCATCCGCCGGATGACCGCGCCGCCGGACCTCCGCGAGTTCGACGAGAAGATCGCGGGCGTCCGCCGCGACAAGGAGTCCGCGATCGACTCGCAGGACTTCGAGAAGGCCGCGTCCCTGCGCGACAAGGAGAAGCAGCTCCTCGCCGCGAAGACCAAGCGCGAGAAGGAGTGGAAGGCCGGCGACATGGACGTCGTGGCCGAGGTCGACGGCGAGCTCATCGCCGAGGTCCTGGCCACCGCGACCGGCATCCCGGTCTTCAAGCTGACGGAGGAGGAGTCCTCCCGCCTGCTGCGCATGGAGGACGAGCTCCACAAGCGCGTCATCGGGCAGAAGGACGCCATCAAGGCCCTCTCGCAGGCGATCCGCCGTACGCGAGCCGGTCTGAAGGACCCGAAGCGCCCCGGTGGCTCGTTCATCTTCGCCGGCCCGTCCGGTGTCGGTAAGACGGAGCTCTCCAAGACGCTCGCCGAATTCCTCTTCGGCGACGAGGACGCGCTGATTTCCCTCGACATGTCGGAGTTCAGCGAGAAGCACACGGTTTCCCGTCTCTTCGGTTCTCCCCCCGGTTACGTGGGTTACGAAGAGGGCGGTCAGCTCACCGAGAAGGTGCGCCGCAAGCCGTTCTCCGTCGTCCTCTTCGACGAGGTCGAGAAGGCCCACCCCGATATCTTCAATTCCCTGCTCCAGATTCTGGAAGACGGTCGCCTGACCGACTCCCAGGGCCGGGTCGTGGACTTCAAGAACACGGTCATCATCATGACGACCAACCTCGGGACGCGGGACATCTCGAAGGGCTTCAACCTGGGCTTCGCCGCCCAGGGCGACGTCAAGACCGGCTACGAGCGGATGAAGAACAAGGTCAACGAGGAGCTCAAGCAGCACTTCCGGCCCGAGTTCCTCAACCGTGTCGACGACACGGTCGTCTTCCACCAGCTCAGCCAGGAAGACATCATCCAGATCGTCGACCTGATGATCGCCAAGGTGGACGAGCGTCTGAAGGACCGCGACATGGGCATCGAGCTCAGCGGTGACGCCAAGACGCTCCTCGCCAAGAAGGGCTACGACCCCGTGATGGGCGCCCGGCCGCTGCGCCGGACGATCCAGCGCGAGATCGAGGACATCCTCTCCGAGAAGATCCTCTTCGGTGAGCTGCGCCCCGGTCACATCGTGGTCGTCGGCACCGAGGGCGAGGGTGAGGAGAAGACCTTCACCTTCCGCGGCGAGGAGAAGTCGGCACTGCCCGACGTCCCCCCGATCGAGCAGGCGGCAGGCGGCGCGGGCCCGAACATGTCGAAGGACGTGTGAGGACGCCCCCGAGCGCCTGAGCAGAAGTAGAAGGGGCTGCCCCGGAACCGTGCGAAACGGTCCGGGGCAGCCCCTTTCGGCGTGTGGTCAGCGGCTTACGTCGAGGCCTTCGCCGCCCCTGATCGCCGCGTGACCCGTGACGGTCACCCGGCACTCGGGCATCGCCTGCAACGGGGACAGGTCGATGTGCCTGGCATGCAGGGGCGGAGTGAGCACCAGCCACTCCAGCGCGGGGAAGACCCGGGGGATCATTTCGAGCCCGAGCGCGTCGGCGCCGGGGCGGAGCAGCAGATCCCTGACGGAAGGAACGGGCTGCTCGTCGCCGAACTCCGTCAGGGACGCCAGGATCAGGGCGACGTGGGTCACCTGTGGCGCCCTCCGGAGAGCGGCGAGCAGTGGCCGGACCGGCGTGAGGGTTTCCAGTTCGAGCTGCTGCAGGCGCGTCCAGCCGTCGAGCGAGTCGATCTCCAGCGAGCCCGTCCCGTCGATGGCCAGGGAGCGCAGTTCGGGGTGGGTGGGCAACAGGGTCAGCCGCTTCGCCGTCACGTGACTGAGCCGAAGGCGGCTCAGTTCCCTCGAAGCCGTGGCGGCCAGCGCGTTGTCGGGGATGTGGCTCATGTCCAGCGAGACCATCTTCAGCGCATGGAGTCCGGTGAGCGGGCCGAGGTCCCGTACGGCCGGACAGATGGTCAGGGACAGGGTCTTGAGTCTCTCGGCGCAGTCCGCCAGGAACGACAGGTCCGTCATGCAGGGGTTCTGCCGGAAGATCAGATCGTTCCAGGGCCTGTCGCGCAGAGCGGCGTGGAGTTCGGCCGAGCCGAAGCACCCGATGATCTGCAGGTCCGCGGCGGCCGGCAGGTGGCGCAGCGCTGCCAGCTTCTCCGGGGAGTCGATGTTCAGGGTGTGGTGATCCAGCCGGGCGAGGACCTGCCGGGCGTACTTCTCCACCGGGTACCTGTCCCAGTCCACCCTGAACAGGTAGCTGAGCTCGGGGTGTGCGAGTGCCCAGCGGCGGGCGTGCGGTACGGCCTCCGCCCCGCCGATCTCGTTGATCAGGTCGACGCAGGGGCGGGCCTGCTCCTTGGTGGGCGCGTGGGCCGGGTCGGGCAGGAACTCCAGAGCGGCCGGACCGAGGTGGGCGAGCAGCCGTACGTCCTTGTCGTTCCTCGGCGGGAACAGCGCCCCGACGGCCGAGCGGACCCTGTCCCGTGTCGTCTCGTCCAGCCAGGTCGCGTGCTGTGCGCAGAGCGCGGCCAGGGCGACGATCTCGTTGCGGGTGACGGTGTCGCCGGGGCCGGGCTGCGCGTCCAGCAGCCCATTGACCAGTACGGGGTGTTCGCGGCGCCCGCAGTGGCCGGCCGACAGCCGGATGACGTCGTACCAGTTCTGTGTGCCCGCCCGGCCGAGCAGTTCGTTCAGCTGGTCGCCCTCGACGAACTCCTTCGCGGCGAGGAAGTCCTGGAAGGTGCGGTGGGCGAACTGGTAGACGTCGTCGGTACGTTCCTGGAGGACGCCGCTGCGGTTCAGCAGATGCGTCAGGATCTCCTCGGCCGAGCCCTGGGCGCGCAGCCGTTCCATGCCCGGCAGGGCGCGTTCCAGCTGGTGCAGTGCCGCTGAGCGGTGGAGCTCCGACTGGCCGCCCCGCACCAGCCAGATCGCGATGCGCTGGAGCAGCTGGGCCTGCTCCTCCACGCTCATCGTGATGCCCTCGGGGGCCTCGATCCTGCGCTGCTTGTCGCGGTCGCCGAGCAGCATGGTGAGCGCCGAGTCGTACAGGCTCCAGCGGGTCTCCGGCAGGATGCCCTGGCGGCGGCGGTGCAGGGCGCAGATCACCGCGCAGAGCAGTGGCGTACGGGCCAGGTTGCGCAGGGTCCGGTTCTGGGCGAACTGCTGGATCAGGTCCCGTTCCAGCATGCCGAGCGTCTCGTGGTCGTCGTCGTCCAGCCGGGCGGCCCGGTGCCAGGCGGCGACGAAGGCCTCGATGTCCCCGTCCCGCATCGGCAGCAGCCGCAGCTCCTCGAAGTCCTGGGACCTCAGCCAGCCCGGCTCGACGGCCAGCGGGCGCACCGTGGCCACGCAGCGGATGTCCGGGTAGCGGTCCAGGAGGCGGGACAGCCACTCGTGGGCCTGCTCGCGGTCGTCGCGCGGGACCTCGTCCAGGCCGTCGACCAGCAGCAGCGCCCGGCCGGACTCCAGCACCCGGCCGACCCAGCCCTCGGGGGCCGTGTCGATCACCAGCCGGGCCGCGTCCGGCAGCTGGGCGGGGGCGGGGAACGTACCGCCCTGGGCGCGCAGGGTGCGCAGCGGCACGACGAACGGGACCAGGCCGTTGAGCGGGGCCAGCTGCGGGCCCAGCGTGCCGGCCGAGGCGTGGGCGGCCAGCCACCACAGCAGCGTGGTCTTGCCGGCGCCCGCGTCGCCGCGCAGCAGGACCCGGGGGCGGTCGGGGAGCAGTGCGTCGATCCGCTGCGGCGGTGGACCCGCTTCCCCGGCGTTCTGCTGGGCCTCCAGGCTCAGGTACGCGGTGTCCAGGTCCCACTCGGAGTCGCGTCGGCCCAGCTCGTCGAGGCCGAAGATCTTCGTGCGGCGGTACGCGGCCCCGAGCGCCGCCGCGTACTCCTCCTCGTACCGCGCGTCCCTGGGGAAGCGGCCATGGACCCGCTCGTGGCGCAGCGCCGTGGCGGTCTGCCGGTAGACCAGTTCGAACGGGTGCGAGCGGATGAGCGGGGCGAGCGGTACGCACTCCACGCGCCGGCCGCCGCGCTGCCGGGGGATCTGCCGGGCGATGCCGATGAGGACGTTCCCGGCGAAGACCGGACCGCCGGACATACCGCGCAGTGACGGGGGCTCCGAGTCGTCGCCGGGAGGCGGCGGGCCGTCCAGCTCGCAGACCAGCAGCCCGCGCAGCTGTCCGGCCATCGGCAGGGCGGTGGCCGTGTACTGGTCGGTCTCCAGATGCCCCTCGGGGCCGTACCGCTGGATGTCGGGGAAGCCGGTGATCTCGCATCCGGGGACCGCGTGCTCGGAGTGGAGGATGCCGAGCCGCACGGGAGTGACGGGGGCGATCGGGGTGTGGGCCAGCAGGAGGGCGGCGTCGAGGTCGTGGTCGATCCAGGCGATCGTCGCGGTGGCGTGGTCCGCCCGCTCCGGGTGGGCGACGGTGGCCTGGCTGCCGCCCTTGACCACATGGGCGCAGGTCAGCACGAGCCGGTGGGTGAGCAGGGCGCCGCTGCCCTGGACGGATCCGGCGCCGAGGACGACGACCGTGCGTGCCGCGGGTGCGGTGGGCGGCGCGGTGCTCACGGCTGTGCCGTTCCGCCGCCGAAGTGGGCCGTGCTGCCCCGGTCGTCGTTGCCGATCTGCCAGGGTCCGCCGGTCGTGGCGTCGCGCGGTTTCAGGGTGAATGCGACCTTGTGCGTGCGGCCGGTCGCACGGGAGGCGTCGGTGCCCGCCTCGACCACCCAGGCCTTGACCTTGCTCCCGCCCTTGATCTCCTTGCGGAGTTCGAGGGTGAACTCCATCTGGATGTCGCCGACCTCGAAGGCCACGGGGCGGCCGGTGGCGCGGCCCGCGGCGTCGATGAGCTGGTTGCGGATCGACTCGACGGCATCGGCGAGCTCGATGCCGTCCATGTCGCTGGTGCCTGCGGCGTCACTGGCCATGGCGTGTCCCCCGGAGTCGGCCTCGTGGTCGTCGTATCAGCCTAGTCAGCGCGCAGGCCGAAGGTCCCGAAACGGACAGCCTTCGGGCCCACCGGCGGTGACAAGGCGCACAGCCCGTTTCGGGCCTACTAGGGGCGGTAGGAGGGGGCGCCGTGCTCGCGGCGGGGGCCTTCGGCCCTGTGGTGGAGGGGGCGTTCGGGGTCGGATGAACGGAGGGCTGAATCGTTGCGATCTGTCCGTTTCGAGCGGTTTGGAACTGGGGTTAAACCTGTCCGGAACCAGAGTTTTGCCGGGTTCTGGCGCGTCTCGTTTCAAGCCTGTGGCGGTGAATTCCCGGGGTGTCGGATACGGCTTTTGTTCGTAGATGGGGTGTTTGAGCAACGGCCGGGGTGCGGGTTACCAAGGAATGGCCAGCCCGGCCGGAGCGCCGGGTCCAGTCATCTCCGGAGGTTCTCCGCTTATGTCGAAGCGCGTTTCGTTCCAGCACTCCCGCCGCCCGTCCGTGTCCCGTGTCCGTGGCGCCGTGGTGGCAGCCGGCCTGGGGACGTCGATGGTTCTCGGTGTGGGCGCTGCGTTCGCGGCCGGCTCGGCGGGTGCCCCGGACTCCGTGAAGCTGATCGACCGCGGCACGGCCGAATCGGTCGCCGAGCAGGCCGCCGTGCAGGGCAAGGTCGCCGAGCAGGCCGCCGCCAAGAAGGCGGCGGCGGCCAAGAAGGCCGCCGCGGCGAAGAAGGCCGCGCTGAAGAAGGCGCACGGCTGGGAGACCCCGGTCAGCCGCTACGAGCTGAGCGCGAGCTTCGGCAACGACGGCAGCCGCTGGGCCCACAAGCACTCCGGCCAGGACTTCGCCGTGCCGATCGGCACCAAGGTCGAGGCCGCGCACAGCGGCACCGTCGTGAAGGCCGGCCCCAACGGCGGCGGCGACGGTCCCGCGTACGGCAACGCCGTCGTGATCAAGCACGCCAACGGTACGTACTCGCAGTACGCCCACCTGTCGCAGATCCAGGTGCGGATCGGCGAGGCCGTGAAGACGGGCGAGACCATCGCGCTCTCCGGCAACACCGGCAACTCCAGCGGCCCGCACCTGCACTTCGAGATCCGGCACACCGCCGACTACGGCTCCGCGGTCAACCCGGTCGGCTTCCTGCACAAGAAGGGCGTCACGGTCTGACCCGACCGCGACGGTTACGGCCGGGGCGGCAGAGACCGGGGCGGCAGCGCCCCGGACGGGTTGCGGCCGGGACGGCCGAGACCGAGACGGTTCCGCTACTCCGCGGTCTCCTCCTGGCCGTGTGCCCGGGTGATCAGTTCGAAGGCGACTTCGAGGACGGCCTTGCGCTTCTCCTCGGGGTCGCCTTCGAGGTCCTTGAGGGCGAACATGCCCGCGTGCGTCGCGAAGAGCGCGGTGAAGCAGCGCACCTGGTCGGTCAGCGGGGCGCCGGGTTCCTGGAGCAGATCGACCAGGGCGACGACGCGCTCCTTGATGGTCACCCCGATGCTCAGGTCCCGTACGGCCGCCTGGTTCTCCTGCATGAAGCGGAACAGCGGGGCGGCGGCGGTCAGGGCCTCGCTGTAGCGGCGCAGGAGCTCCTTCTTCGTCTCCAGCGTGCGCGGCTGCTCCTTGCCCCAGGCGAGCAGCTCCTCGACCGGGCGGTTGAGGTCCTCGAAGATGCTGACCAGGATGTCTTCCTTGGTCTTGAAGTGGTAGTACAGCGCGGCCTTGGTGACGTCCAGACGCTCGGAGATCTCGCGGAGCGAGGTCTTCTCGTAGCCCTGTTCGGCGAAGAGCTCCAGAGCGACGTCCTGAATGCGCTGGCGCGTGTTGCCACGGCGCTGCTGCGGCGTGCTCCCCATGAGCTCTCCTTTGCTGGAAACTTACTTGACGCCCGGCTAGTTGGGGGTCTACTTTCCCCAGTGTAGTTACTAGCCGGGCGGCAAGTAAGTGCCTGGCCGCACAGGGGACCAACAGGGGATCAGGGGAGTGGGGACCAATGTCCGATCTGAAGAAGGCGGCTGGCGGGAAGGCGGCCGTCGCCGACCGTCCGGCCGGGATACCGCAGACGCAGCAGCGCAGCGTCCGGGTGGTGATGCTCGCCCTGATGATCACGATGCTGCTGGCCATGCTGGACAACCTGATCGTCGGTACGGCCATGCCGACCATCGTCGGTGACCTCGGCGGCCTGGAGCATCTGTCCTGGGTCGTCACCGCGTACACCCTGGCCACCGCGGCCTCCACCCCCATCTGGGGCAAGCTCGGCGACATGTACGGGCGCAAGGGCATCTTCCTCACGTCCATCGTGATCTTCCTGATCGGCTCGGTGCTGAGCGGAATGGCCCAGGACATGGGCCAGCTGATCGGCTTCCGGGCGGTCCAGGGGCTCGGCGCGGGCGGCCTGATGGTCGGCGTCATGGCGATCATCGGTGACCTGGTCCCGCCCCGCGAGCGTGGCAAGTACCAGGGGATGATGGCCGGTGTCATGGCCATCGCCATGATCGGCGGACCGCTGGTCGGCGGCACCATCACCGACCACCTCGGCTGGCGCTGGAGCTTCTACATCAACCTGCCGCTGGGCGCGGTCGCCCTCGCCATGGTCACCGTCGTGCTGCACCTGCCGAAGCGGGAGGGCGCACGGGCCAGGGTCGACTACCTCGGCGCGGGGCTGCTGACCCTCGGCATCACCGCGATCGTGCTGGTGACCACCTGGGGCGGTACGGAGTACGACTGGGACTCCGCCACGATCATGGAGCTCTCCGCGATCGGTGTCGCCTCGCTCGTCGGCTTCCTCTTCGTCGAGACCAAGGCAGCAGAACCGATCATTCCGCTGCACATCTTCCGCAACCGCAACTTCACCCTGATGTCCGTGGTCGGCTTCATGTCGGGCTTCGTGATGTTCGGCGCGGTGCTCTTCCTGCCGCTGTACCAGCAGTCCGTCCAGGGCGCCTCGGCGACCAACTCGGGTCTGCTGCTCCTGCCGATGCTGCTGTCGATGATGGTCGTCTCGCTGGTCGCGGGCCGGGTCACCACCAGCACCGGCAAGTACAAGGTCTTCCCCGTGGTGGGCTCCGTGCTGATGGTGACCGGTCTCTTCCTGCTCTCGCGGATGGACGTCGACACCACACGGTTCACCTCCGGCGTCTACATGGCGGTGCTCGGCGCGGGCATGGGCTTCCTGATGCAGATCACGATGCTCGTCGCGCAGAACAGCGTCGAGATGAAGGACATGGGCGTCGCCTCCTCCGCGACGACCCTCTTCCGTACGCTCGGCAGCTCCTTCGGCGTCGCGATCATGGGCGCGCTGTTCACCGGCCGGGTGCAGGACGAGATGGTCGCCCGCGGCGGCGGGGCGGCCACCGCGAAGTCCGCGCAGCTGGACGCGGCGAGCCTGGCGAAGCTGCCGGAGGCGGCGCGTGAGGCGTACCAGTTCGCGGTGTCGTCCGGTACGCACATCGCGTTCCTGGTGGGCGCCGTGGTCGCGCTGGCCGCCCTGTTCGCCTCGGTCTTCGTCAAGGAGGTGCCGCTGCGCGGGGCGGGCCCGGCCACCAAGCAGGCCGAGGCCGTCTGAGCCCGAGCGGTGTACGAAGGAGGCTCCCGGGGCGTGCCCCGGGAGCCTCCTTCGTATCCGGAACAGAGCTCAGCCGCCGGACTCCGCGCCCCGCGCGGTCCGCGCCGCCTCGTCGTCCGGGCCGCGCTGCTCGGACACCGGGAGGAGCGGGAAGCTGCCGGTGTTGGTCGGCGCGTGCTCGGGCAGCCACAGCACCGCGATCGCCCCGCCCGTGCCCCGCGCCGCCCCTTCCGGCGCCGCGTTGCGGAAGGTCAGCCGGGCCCCGAGGACCCGCGCCTGACCGGCGGCGATGGTCAGCCCGAGCCCGTGCCCGCGCCCGGCCCGGTCACTGCTTCCGGTACGGAACCGGCTCGGCCCCTCCCGCAGCAGCGCCGCCGGGAACCCGGAACCGTGGTCGCGGATCCGTACCACCCGGCCCTCGACCGTGACCTCCACCGGAGTGGAGCCGTGCTTGGCGGCGTTGCCCAGCAGATTGCCGAGGATGCGCTCCAGCCGGCGCGGATCGGTGTTGACCCAGGACTCGTGGACGACCCGCACCCGCACATCCGGGTCCAGCGACGCGATCCGCCGGCTGACGAACTCGCCCAGCGCGATCTCCTGGAGCTCGGCCCGCTCCGAGGCACTGTCCAGCCGGGCCACCTCCAGCACGTCCTCGACGAGCGTGCGCATCGCCTGCGCCCGGTCCCGTACCAGCTCGGTGGGGCGGCCCGGCGGCAGCAGCTCGGCCGCCGTCAGCAGACCGGTCACCGGCGTACGCAGCTCGTGCGCGATGTCCGCGGTGACCCGGCGCTCCGCCTCGATCCGCGCGTTCAACGCGTCCGTCAGTGCGTCCACCGCACCGGCCAGCTCATCGGTCTCGTCCCGGACGACACCGCCCACGGCCTCCCTGACCCGTACCTCCGTATTGCCCTGCGCGACCCGGCCCGCCGCGGCCGCCGCCTTGCGCAGCCGGCGCGACAGCTGGCCGCCGATCAGCACACCAAGCGCACAGCCGCCGAACACCACCGAGACCGAGCCGATGATCAGCGCCCGGTCGAGATCGCGCATGATCGTGGAGTTGCGGCCCGCGAACCGGGTGTGCAGCGAGAGCACGTCGCCCTTGCCGACCGGCACGGCCGCCCACACATCGGGTACCCCCTTGGCGGACACCTCGACATGGGTGGCGCGCCGGTTCCGGCTGGTCTCCGCGCGCAGGCTGTGCGGCATCGTCGGGTCGTTGAGCTTGGCGCCGAACCGGGGGTCGGCCTTCTTCGTCTTCGTCGCCTCGTACAGCAGCTGCGCGTACGTCAGCCGCTCCAGCTGGACCTCGCGGGCGTTCTCCAGCATCGAGACCTGGGCGGCGTTGTGGACGACGAAGCTGAGCGCGACCGCGGTCAGCGCGCCGACCGCCGCGATCGCGATGCTGATCTTCCAGCGGACTCCCGTCCGCAGGGCGGGCCGCTTCATGGCCTGAGTTTGTAGCCGAAGCCGCGGACCGTCTCGATCCGGTCCTGGCCGATCTTGGTGCGCAGCCGCTGCACATGGACATCCACGACCCGGGTGTCACCGCCCCATCCGTAGTCCCAGACGCGCTCCAGGAGCTTGTCCCGGGAGAGCACCGTGCCGGGCGCCGCGGAGAACTCCAGCAGCAGCCGCATCTCGGTCGGGGTCAGCGCCACCTGCTCGCCGGCGCGGTGGACCGCCATGCCCTCCGTGTCGACCTCCAGATCGCCGAAGACCAGCACCCCGCCGACCTGCTGCGGCTCCGGATCCCCGACCGTCTGCCCGCCCGTGGCATGGCCGAAGCGGCGCAGCACGGCACGGATCCGGGCGACCAGCACCGCCCCGTCGAAGGGCTTGGTGACGTAGTCGTCCGCGCCGGCCTCCAGGCCGAGCACCACGTCGATCGAGTCCGCGCGGGCCGACAGCATGATCACGGGCACCGTCGACTCGTCGCGGATCCGGCGGCAGAGGCTGACCCCGTCGAGCCCCGGCACCATCACGTCGAGCAGGGCGATGTCCGGGCGGTCGGCCCGGAACGCCTCCAGGCCCGACAGACCGTCGGGCATCGCGGTGACCACGAAGCCGTCGCGCTCCAGCGCCAGCTGGGTGGCTTCGCGGATGACGTCGTCGTCCTCGACGAACAGGACGTGGGTCTCGGCCATCGGAATGCTCTCAGTTCCCCGGCGGCTCGGCGTCCGGAGCCGGAAGGACCGCCCCGCCGCTGCCGACGGCTCGGTTGAAGTCGTTGTGCACCCGGTCGTGCTCGCTGAACCGGTTGCCCGCCCAGCGGTAGGTGATCACTTCCTCGCCGGAGGGGTACGCGACCGAGTCCTTCTTCTCGTACACCTGGGTCGTCACCACCAGGTCCCCGCGGTCGATCGTGCCGTAGACGGCGGGCTGCTCGATGGCGAACACGTTCTCGTACGAGCCGTTGCCCTGACGGCGGTACACATAGGTGCCGACGCCCACCGAATCGGCGCAGGTCATCACGTTCACCACGACATCGGCGGCCGGGCCGCCGGTCATGGTGCCGTACGAGGTGTCCACCGGGTACTCGGAGCCGGTGCAGGGCTTCAGGTCCGTCCTGACCCGCTCGCTGACCCTGGGGTCGTGCTTGAGCAGCGACACGGGGTCGATCCGCGCGGCGGGCCTCGCGGAGGAGGACGGCTCGGCGCTGGGCGTGGCCTGGGCGACGGGCTGGGTGCCGGCCGGTCCCTCGTCCCGGGTGCCGGTACCGCCGGTCGAGCAGCTGACGGTGAACAGCCCGAGGGCGGCGAGGCCGACCAGGGTCGTGGCGCTCGCCGCCCAGCCGGTCAGGATCCGGCCACGCCGGACGGTGGCCTCGCGGCCACCGTCGTCTCTTCCACCGTCACGGTCGTCGCCGTCGCCGCTGGCTGTCAGGCCGCGCAACGCTCCCGCCCCCGTTCGTCCATATGCCTGCCCGCCCGCGTCCGCACAGGTGCCGGAGCACGGTCGGCCGCCGGGCGCCGCTGCTCGGCGAGCACGGTCTCCCGGCCCGCCGCCTCGCGGCTCTCCAGCTCCTGGCGCAGCCGTGCCAGCGCACGGTGCAGCGTGCTCTTCACCGTACCGGCCGACATGCCGAGCGCGGCGGCCGTCTCCTCCGTACTCATCTGCTCCCAGTGTCGCAGCACGACGACGCTGCGCTGCTTCGGAGCCAGCACACCCAGCACGTCCATCAGCAGGGCGCGGTCGGCGCGCTGCTCGGTGCCGTCCTCGACGCTCGCGTCGGGCAGCTGCTCGGTGGGGACCTCGTCCAGCTTGCGCGCCCGCCACCACTCGGTACGGGTGTTGATCATGACGCGGCGCAGATAGGCGTCGGCCAGCGACTTGTCGGCGATGCCGTCCCAGCGGCCGTACGTACGGGCCAGGGCGGTCTGGAGCAGGTCCTGCGCGTCCACAGGGTCGGGTACCAGCCGTCGCGCGCTGCGCAGCAGCGCGTCGTGCCGAGTGCGTACGTAGTCCTCGAATTCGAGCACCTCGCCGTGCGCCATTCCAACCGCCTCCGTCCCCGTGGATCCCCGTAGAACCGCCGCCAGCCATCGTTCGGTCGGGCTGACGGAGAAGACGCTACGGAGCGGTTGTCACGGGGTTGTGCGGAGCAGCCATACGCGGACGCACGGCTGTCCATCGGTTGTGTAACAGCGGGGGAGCGGGGCGGGTACGGAACTCAGCTCAGCGGCAGCCGGTACTGCCCGCCGGCAAGCGGTTCGACCAGGCCGTCGGCGACCAGGCCGTCCAGTGCGCGGGCGCGCTGCACCGGCTCGTCCCACACCGCGTCCAGCGCAGACTGCGGCACCGGTGTCATGGCGTCGCGCAACACGGCGAGCAGCCGTCCGCGTACCTGCCGGTCGGTGCCGGCATAGGTCTGGCCGCGGCGCGGGGGCCCCTGGTGGGCGGGCTTCCCGGCCAGCAGCCAGGCACACTGCCCGGAGATCGGGCACCGGTTGCAGTCCTCGTTCTTGGCGGTGCAGACGAGGGCGCCGAGCTCCATCGTCGCGGCGGCCCAGCGGGCCGCCCGCTCGTCCTCGTCGGGCAGGAGCGCGCGGGCGAGCTTGCGCTCGGCGGCGGTGGTCGCGTTCGGCGGGTACTGGATCCCGGTCGCGGCGCGGGCGAACACGCGGCGGACGTTGGTGTCGAGCACGGCGTGACGCTGCCCGTACGCGAACGAGGCCACGGCCGCCGCGGTGTACTCGCCGATGCCGGGCAGGGCGAGCAGCTGACCGTGCTCGCTCGGTACGTCGCCGCCGTGCCGTTCCGTTATGGCCTGCGCGGCGCCGTGCAGGCGGAGCGCCCGACGGGGGTAGCCGAGCCGGCCCCAGGCGCGGACCGCCTCGCCGGGCGGTTCGGCGGCCAGGTCGGCGGGGCGGGGCCAGCGGGCCAGCCACTGCTCGTAGACCGGGAGGACCCGGCTCACGGGGGTCTGCTGCAGCATGAACTCGCTCACCATCACACCCCAGGCGCCCGCTTCGGGGCGGCGCCAGGGCAGATCGCGGGCGTGCTGGTCGAACCACCCGATGACGGGAGAGTGGAGGGAGGCGGGGGGCGTCTGTGTCGCAGTCATGGCAGTCATCGCACCGTCGATCCTGGCACGGAAGGGCGGACGACGGTTCAGCGCACGGTGGTGTCGCGCCTCGTGAGGGCCCTTGGGGTGATAATGCCACCCGTCCGCGCGCCGGGGGTCCGGCAACCGGCCCAAGGGGGCCCGGCCGGGCCCCTCCGGGGCTGTCAGTGCCGCTTGGCCCGGTGCCGGGAGCGGCCGGTCGGCACCGCGCCGGGCCCCGAGGCCCAGGCCGCCACCGGCGCCCCGCTGCTCCGTACCGTCCCGGCGAGCGACCGCACCGGGCGGCGCAGCACGGCGACCACCAGGGCAGAGACGGCGGCGCCCAGCAGCAGCCCGACCGCCACGTCATGCGGGTAGTGCACGCCGACGAAGACCCGGGAGAAGGCCATCAGCAGGGCCATCGGCACGGTGAGCCAGGCCAGCCGGGGGCGGGCGATCGCCAGGGCGATCGCCGCCGCGCCGGCGATCGCGGAGTGGTTGCTGGGGAAGGACCAGTCGCCCGGCGGCGGGCAGCTCACCAGCGAGGCCGCCGCGCCGGCGACCGCCCTGCACGGGCGTTCCTCGTCCACCACCGACTTGAGTACCTCGCTGACCACATAGCCGAAGGCGGTCGCGACGGGCGCGAGCACCGCCAGTGCCAGGGCGCCGTCGTCCTGGCGCCGGGCACGCCACCACCCGGTGATGAACAGGACACCGAAGAGCAGGAGCCCGAGCTCCGTCCATATCTCGGCCAGATGTTGCACCCATGACGGCATGTCATGTGCGAAGTCGGTGATGTCCCGGTAGAGCGGCGCGGTGACTGAACTATCCATGTGACAGAGGGTAGTCAATGAAACCGGCTGTTCATCCGGGCGTTCCCCGGCAGCCAACTAGGCGGCCGACTCGGCGGCGCTGCGGGGCCTGAACGGGCCGCCCGTGATGATGATCCGTAAAACTTGCGGACCGGGGCGGCGGGTGGGGCGGGAGTCCGCGCCGATCTCTCGTACAGTTTGCGCCGTGGGATCTTTGCGTAATCCGATCGGTCCGCTTCCCTCCACCATCTACTGGCGACGGAGGGCCGTAGCGGCGACGCTCGTTGCGCTGCTCGCGCTGCTGATCGTGTGGGTCGTCACCTCGGGCGGGGACGAGAAGACCAAGGACGACTCCCGGCCCGCCGGTTCGGGCCCCGCGCAGGAGATCACGCCGGGACCCGACGGCTCGGGCCCGGCCATCAGCCAACAGCCCGGCGGGCGTGACGAGTCGGACGACTCGGGCGGATCCGGCTCGGACGACGGCGGTACGGACACGGGCCCCGGCGGCGGTTCGGGCGACGCCGGTACGGAGGCGGGCGGCGGCTCGGGCGCCGGGACCGGTGGCGCGAGCGGCAGCGGTACGACGGGTCAGCGGGTTCCGGCCTCCTCCTCGCTCCCCGACTGCACCCCCGCGGCACTCCAGTTGAGCCTGAGCACCGAACTCAGCTACAGCCCCGGCGAGAAGCCGAAGTTCAAACTGGTCGTCAAGAACAACTCGGCCACCACCTGCAAGGCCGACCTCGGGCCGAAGAGTGCGGTGCTCACCATCACCGAGGCGGGCGGCGACGACAGCCAGGTGTGGTCCTCCAAGGACTGCCCGCGCGACGCGGCCGTGCTGCTGCTGAAGGTCCCGGCGGGCGAGACCGTCGTCCACACCGTGGAGTGGGACCGCAGGAAGAGCTCCCCGCAGTGCGCCACGCCGCCCGCGGGGGCGGCCGGGCCCGGTACGTATCTGGTCGAGGCGAAGTCGCCGGGCGAGCCGGTGCAGCGCGCCTCGTTCGTCCTCGCGAAGGACTGAGACCGACCGGGAGAACGCGGCGGGGCCCGGTCTCCCGGGCCCCGATCGTCCTGCGCCTGCCGCTGTGCCGGGTCTGCGCGTACCGGCTCTACACGTACCGTTCGAGGATCGACGACTCGGCCAGCCGGGACAGGCCCTCGCGCACGCTGCGCGCCCGCGCCTCACCGACGCCGTCCACCGTCTGGAGATCGTCCACGCTGGCGGCGAGCAGCTTCTGCAGACCGCCGAAGTGCTCCACCAGCCGGTCGATGATCGCCCCGGGCAGCCGGGGAACCTTCGCCAGCAGTCGG
This sequence comes from Streptomyces sp. NBC_00376, assembly GCF_036077095.1. Lineage (NCBI taxonomy): Bacteria > Bacillati > Actinomycetota > Actinomycetes > Kitasatosporales > Streptomycetaceae > Streptomyces > Streptomyces sp. NBC_00376. The sequence goes on from NZ_CP107960.1 coordinate 4,881,670, forward strand.
AAGCCGCGCGGCGAGACCGCCGAATCCAGCGTCTCGGGCGAGCCGCTGTAGCCCAGGGCCCGCGCCACGACCGCGAGTTCGAGCAGCTCGGTGTGGGAGAGCGCGTCGAGCTCCGTCAGCGCCTCGGCGACCGTGCGGGACCGCTTCGCGGTCGGCTCCGGCACATAGTCGCGCACGACCAGCTCGCGCTCCGGCTCGACGCCCGCGATCAACTCGTCGAGCTGGAGCGAGAGGAGCCGGCCGTCGGTTCCGAGCTCGACCACGTACTCCGCGATCTCGGTCGCGATCCGGCGGACCATCTCCAGCCGCTGCGCGACGGCCGTCACGTCCCGGACCGTCACCAGGTCCTCGATCTCCAGCGCGGAGAGCGTGCCCGCGACCTCGTCGAGCCGGAGCTTGTACCGCTCCAGGGTGGCGAGGGCCTGATTGGCGCGGGAGAGGATCGCGGCGGACTCCTCCAGGACCCGGCGCTCCCCGTCCACGTAGAGCGCGATCAGGCGCATCGACTGCGAAACCGAGACGACCGGGAAATTGCACTGCTTGGAGACCCGGTCCGCCGTGCGGTGGCGGGTGCCGGTCTCCTCGGTGGGGATGGAGGCGTCCGGCACCAGCTGCACGCCGGCGCGCAGGATCTTGGTCATGTCCTTGTCGAGGATCAGCGCGCCGTCGAGCTTGGCCAGCTCGCGCAGGCGCGTCGCGGTGAACTCCACGTCCAGCACGAATCCGCCGGTGCACATCGACTCGACGGTCTTGTCCATGCCGAGCACGATCAGTCCGCCGGTGTTGCCGCGGAGGATGCGCTCCAGTCCGTCCCGCAGCGCCATTCCGGGCGCCACGGCGCTCAGCGAGGCGCGCATGAGCGCCTCATTACCGGTGCCTTGGCCGGACTTTCCGGGCGATGCTGCCCGGTCGTTGGCTGCCACTGCACTCCTCCGGTCACAGGTTTGCGGTGCCCTTACGTCCCTCGTACCGTTCGTACGGACGGGCGAGACCAGGGCAAAGTCTACCGGCGTGCGCTCTCCTCCTGGGGGGCCTGTGCGCGAGACCGGCGCGGGAGGACTCTCAGCGCGTCGCCCATGTTGGCGACTTCTGTGACCTTCATACCGGCCGGGACCTTGCCCGGGTCGGTCGGGACCAGCGCGTGCGTGAAGCCCAGCCGGTGCGCCTCGGCCAGCCTGCGCTGGACCCCGGTGACCCTTCTGACCTCGCCCGCGAGGCCCACCTCGCCGATTGCCACCAGGTTCTTCGGCAGCGGGGTGTCGCTCGCGGCACTGGCCAGCGCCAGCGCGACCGCGAGGTCCGCGGCGGGCTCGGAGAGCTTCACACCGCCGACCGTCGCGCTGTAGATGTCCCGCTTGCCCAGCGAGCTGATCCGGCCGCGCTGCTCCAGGACCGCGAGCATCATCGACACCCGGGACGTCTCCAGGCCGGAGGTGGTGCGCCGGGGCGAAGGGATCTGGGAATCGACCGTCAGCGCCTGCACTTCGGCGACGAGCGGCCGCTTGCCCTCCAGGGTGACGGTCAGACAGGTGCCGGGCACGGGCTCGTCGCGCCGGGTGAGGAACAGGCCGGAGGGGTCGGCGAGGCCGGTGATGCCCTCGTCGTGCAGCTCGAAGCAGCCCACCTCGTCGGTCGCGCCGTACCTGTTCTTGACGCCCCGTACGAGCCGCAGGCGGGCGTGGCGGTCGCCCTCGAAGGACAGCACCACGTCGACGAGGTGCTCCAGCAGCCGGGGCCCCGCGATCGCCCCCTCCTTGGTGACATGGCCGACCAGGAGCGTCGACATGCCGCGCTCCTTGGAGGCCCGGATGAGGGCCCCGGCGACCTCCCGGACCTGCGCCATGCCGCCCGGCGCCCCGTCGATCTCCGGCGAGGCGACGGTCTGCACGGAGTCGAGGATGAGGAGCGAGGGCTTGACGGCGTCGAGATGGCCGAGGACCGCGGACAGGTCGGTCTCGGCGGCCAGGTACAGATGGTCGTTGATCGCCCGGATCCGGTCGGCACGCAGCCGCACCTGGCTCGCGGACTCCTCGGCGGTGACGTAGAGCGTGCGGTGCTCGTCGCTCGCCGCCTTGGCGGCGACGTCCAGCAGCAGCGTCGACTTCCCGACGCCCGGCTCGCCCGCGACGAGCACCACGGCGCCCGGCACGAGACCGCCGCCGAGCACCCGGTCCAGCTCGCCGACGCCGGTGGACCGGGCGGTGGCCTGCCGGCTGTCGACCTGGCCGATGGGGAGCGCGGCGGTGCTGACCCGGCCGGCCGCGGTGGTCCGCACGGCGGGGGCGCCGCCGAACTCCTCGACCGTCCCCCACGCCTGGCATTCGGGGCAGCGGCCGAGCCACTTGGCGGTCGTCCAGCCGCATTCGGAGCAGCGGTAGGACGGCCGGTCCTTCGCGGTTTTCGTACGGGCAGCCATGGCGCAACCGTATAGGTGGGGTACGACAATGCCGCCCGGCGCGGTCCGGAGGCCGGCGCGCGCTCGCTCCCGGGGCGGGGTGGCTCCGGCGGAATGCCGCGGTACTTCCGGCGAAATAGGTAATTCCTGTCCCCTTTTGAGGGATACGTTCACCCGTAAGGATTAAAAGTGCTGAAGGGGAGCGAAAGGTGTGCGCTGTGCTGCCTACGGTCGCAAGGTGACGAGCAGCGGTCTGGAGCCCCCCACGCACACCACCGGCGCACACCGGGCGCGACGCGGTGCGCCCCGCCTCCCGGCGCACCCTTCGCCGCGCCGCCCGCCCGCCCGGTACGAGCCGCATCTCGACGGCCTGTTCACCTACTGCCTCTCCGTGCTCTGCGACCACGACGCCGCCACCGAGGCGCTCGGCGGTGTGCTCGCGATCGCGGAACGGCAGGACGGCCGCTGCCCGGCGGGCGGGGAGGAACGTAAATCCTGGCTGTACGCGCTGGCCAGATGGATGTGTCTGCGCAAGCTCGCCGAGCAGAAACAGGGCCGCCAGGCGCACGGCCACAAGGCGGGGAATCAGCCGCGCAGGCTCTCCTCGAAGCAGGAGACGAAGCGGGCCGGCGGCCCTCCGGGCAAGCAGCCGTCGGGCGGATCGGTGCCCCAGGGGGCGCGCGCCGGACGCCGCCCGCCCCCGGCCGTCGCCGCGAAGGCTCCGGCCACCGCCGCGTTCACGCCGGGCGGCGCCCCCGCAGGCCCCGCCCGCACCCCCGAGACCGAGACCGAGGCCGCCGCCGAGGCGCACCGCCGCGAACTCGCCCAGCTGGCCTGGCCCGAGGCCGCGGGCACCACCCCCGAGCAGCGCGAGGCGCTCGAACTCGCGGTGCGCCACCACCTCCCCCCACGCGCCGTCGCCTCCGTCCTGGGTCTCGAACCGGCGACCGCCCGCGAGCTGCTGGCCGCCGCCGCCTGCGAGGTGGAGCGCACCCGCGCCGCCCTCGCCGTCGTCGAGACCGGCAACTGCCCCACCGTCGCCCGGCTCACCGGCGAACACCGCGTCCTGCTCTCCGCCGCCCTGCGCCGCGAACTCGTCCGCCACGTCGACGACTGCCCCCGCTGCCGCAGGGCCGCCGAACGGGCCGGCGCGAAGGGCCCCTGGCCCGGCGCCGCGGTCACCGCGGCCGCCGCGCTGCCGGTCGTCGAGGCGCCCCGGCCATCGGCGTACGTCGCGATGGTCCACGCCCAGCGCAACCGCTCCAACGGCCCGCGCTTCGACCGGACGGGCTTCCCCATGGACCCGAAGGACCACGCCGCGCGCCGCGACCGGCTGCGGGCCAGGGTCGTGACGACGACGGTGGTGGCGACGGTCGTCGCCGCCCCCGTGATCGCGCTCTGGACCGCCTACCGGGGCGCGCCGCAGACCGGCGAGGGCCACGAGGGCTCGTCGGTCACCGCCACCGAGAGCGATGCCCGGCCGGAGCTCGACGGCACCGCGGACGGCCACTACGAGAACGCGGGCAATGCCCGCCCCCAGCCCGGTGCCCGCTTCGCCGACGGCCGCGCCCCGGACGTCTCGGCGGAGGTGATCAGCGCGGGTCCGGGCCGGGACGGCGCCGGCGGGCTCACCGTCGAGGCCCGCTCGTCCGGCGGCACCACCCTGATCCGGCTGACCGCGTCGGGCGGCGCGCCGGTCGCCTGGTCGGCCCGCCCGGACGCGTCCTGGGTGCGGCTGAGCCGCTACTCGGGCACCCTCGCCGCGGGCGAGAGCATCACGCTCCACGTCCTGGTGGACCACCGGCGGGAACCGGCCGGCCCGTGGAGCGTGCGCATCGCCCTCGCCCCGTCGGGCTCCGTGGTGGTGATCCGGGGGCGCGGAGTACCGCCGCTCACGCCCGGCGGCCCGGGACGCCCGGTCCCCGCCGATCCGCCCGCCACCACCGGACCGTCGGCTCCGCCCACGTCCTCGCCGGATCCCAAGCCGTCGACCGACCCGAGCGACCCCACGCCCACCCCGACGGACCCGGGCCCGACCGACCCGTCACCGGACCCGACGGCCGGCACGGACCCGACGCCCACCGACGGGCCGGGACCGAGCACGACCCCGACGGGCTGAGGGGCAGGCCGACCCGACGGGCCGATCCGACGGGCCGAGGGGCGGACCGGCCGGGGCCCACCCCCGGACGGTCACGCCGGATCGGCCGGAGGGACCGGATCCGCGGGGTGCGGTGCCATCGGCAGCAGCGCGGACAGCCGCTCCTCGCACAGTTCGACGAGCCGCTCGTACGCCTTCTCGCCCATCATCTCGGTGAGCTCGGGCCGGTACGAGACATACACCGGCTCCCCGGCCCCGTGCGCCGAGGTCGCCGAGGTGCACCACCAGTGCAGATCGTGGCCGCCGGGACCCCAGCCCCTGCGGTCGTACTCGCCGATCGACACCTGGAGCACCCGGGTGTCGTCGGGCCGGTCGATCCAGTCGTAAGTGCGCCGGATGGGCAGCTGCCAGCAGACGTCCGGCTTGGTCTCCAGGGGCTCCTTGCCCTCCCGCAGCGCCAGGATGTGCAGGGCACAGCCCGCACCCGCCGCGAATCCGGGCCGGTTCTGGAAGATGCACGAACCTTTCCAGCGCCGGGTCTGGCGTTCCCCGTCGTCGTCGAGCTGGACCCAGCCCGTCTCCGTACCGACGTCGTGGAACTGCCACAGCTCGGGGGTCAGCCGCTCCACGTGGCCCGCCACCCGCTTCTCGTCGTCCTCGTCCGAGAAGTGCGCGCCCAGCGTGCAGCACCCGTCGTCCGCGCGGCCCGCCTGGATGCCCTGGCAGCCGCTGCCGAAGATGCACGTCCACCTGGAGGTCAGCCAGGTCAGGTCGCAGCGGAAGATCTGTTCGTCGTCCCCCGGGTCCGGAAACTCGACCCAGGCACGCGCGAAGTCGATCCCCGTCTCGTCCTCGGACCGGACCGGTCCGTTCACTTCCTGTTGCTGCGCCTCCTGCTTGGTTCTCTGCTTCTTCGTGTTTTTGCCCGGCTTCGCCTTTTTCGTCTTTGGCACGCGCCAAGAGTAAGTCTGTCGTCCCGGTAGCGTTCCTGCCATGAGACTCGGAGTCCTCGACGTGGGTTCGAACACGGTGCATCTGCTGGTGGTGGACGCGCACCCCGGCGCACGCCCGTTGCCCGCGCACTCGCACAAGGCGGAGCTGCGCCTGGCCGAACTGCTCGACGAGGACGGGGCGATCGGCCCCGAAGGTGTGGACCGGCTCGTGGCGACCGTCTCCGACGCGCTCCAGGCCGCCGAGGACAAGGGGTGCGAGGACGTCCTGCCGTTCGCCACGTCCGCGGTGCGGGAGGCGAGCAACGCCGATCAGGTGCTGGCCCGGGTGCGCGAGGAGACCGGCGTCGACCTCGCCGTCCTCAGCGGCGCTGAGGAGGCCCGGCTCACCTTCCTCGCCGCGCGCCGCTGGTACGGCTGGTCGGCCGGGCGGCTGCTGGTCCTGGACATCGGGGGCGGCTCGCTTGAGATCGCGTACGGCATCGACGAGGAGCCGGACGCCGCGGTCTCGCTGCCGCTCGGGGCCGGACGGCTCACCGCCGGGTGGCTGCCGGGCGATCCCCCGGACCCGGCGGAGGTGAAGGCGCTGCGCCGCCATGTCCGGGCCAGGATCGCCCGGAGCGTCGGGGAGTTCACCCGCCTCGGCCGCCCGGACCATGTCGTGGCCACGTCCAAGACCTTCAAGCAGCTCGCCAGAATCGCCGGCGCCGCACGCTCCACCGAGGGCCTGTACGTGCAGCGCGCCCTCACCCGTAAATCGCTGGAGGAGTGGGTGCCGAAGCTGGCGGCGATGACGGCCGAGCAGCGCGGCGGCCTGCCCGGCGTCTCCGAGGGCCGGGCCGCGCAGCTGCTCGCCGGGGCGCTGGTCGCGGAGGGCGCCATGGACCTGTTCGGGGTCGAGGAGCTGGAGATCTGCCCCTGGGCGCTGCGCGAGGGCGTCATCCTGCGCCGCCTGGACCACCTGCCGACGGAGGAGCCGGACGCGCTGGGCGGCTGAGCGCGCCGGGCCGGGCGTCGCCGGGCGGCCGGAAACCCGCCATGGCACTGCTCACTTTCCGCCGGGACCTCTCGGCGGGGCGTACCACTGCCCGTACGCTGTCCCAGTGGCAGAACCAGTGGTGCGCATCCCGGATGCGAAGGTCGCCCTGTCGACGGCTTCCGTCTACCCGGAGTCGACGGCGACGGCCTTCGAGATCGCCGCGCGCCTCGGTTACGACGGTGTCGAGGTCATGGTGTGGACCGACCCCGTCAGCCAGGACATCGAGGCCCTGCGGCGGCTCTCCGACTACCATCAGGTGCCGATCCTCGCCGTCCACGCGCCCTGTCTGCTGATCACCCAGCGCGTCTGGTCCACCGATCCGTGGGTGAAGCTCCAGCGGGCCCGCGCCGCGGCGGAGAAGCTCGGGGCGACGACCGTGGTCGTCCATCCGCCGTTCCGTTGGCAGCGCAATTACGCGCGTGACTTCGTCACCGGGATCTGGCGCATGGCGGACGAGACCGATGTGCGGTTCGCCGTGGAGAACATGTACCCCTGGCGGTACCGGGACCGCGAGATGCTCGCGTACGCCCCCGACTGGGACGTCACCAACGACGACTACCGCCACTTCACCGTGGACCTCTCGCACACCGCGACGGCCCGCACGGACGGCATGGCGATGGTCGACCGGATGGGCGACCGGCTCGCCCACATCCACCTCGCCGACGGCAAGGGCTCCAACAAGGACGAGCACCTGGTGCCCGGCCGCGGCGACCAGCCCTGTGCCGAACTCCTGGAGCACCTGGCCCGCACCGGCTTCGACGGTCATGTCGTCATCGAGGTCAACACCCGCCGTGCCATGTCCACCGCCGAACGCGAGGCCGATCTGGCGGAGGCGCTGGCCTTCACCCGGCTCCACCTGGCGTCGTCCCCGACCCGGGCACCGCGCCCATGACAGGCGACGGCCCCGCTGGCTCCACCGGCCCCACACCCCCCAAGCGCCGCGGCCGCCCCTCCCGTACCGCCGAGACCACCGGCCCCGACGCGCGCACCCGCATCCTGGAGGCGGCCCGCAACGAATTCGCGGAGCGCGGCTACGACAAGACGTCGGTCCGGGGCATCGCCAAGGCGGCGGGCGTCGACTCCGCCCTGGTCCACCACTACTTCGGTACGAAGGAAGAGGTCTTCGCGGCCGCCATCGAGCTGTCCTTCGAGCCGGCCCTGGTGATCCCGGCCGTCCTCGGCGACGGCACGGACGGGCTGGGGGAGCGGCTGGCCCGCTACTTCATCGCCGTGTGGGAGAACCCGGCGTCCAGGGCCCCGCTGCTGGCCGTCATGCGATCCGCCCTCACCCACGAGGCGGCCGCGAAGGTCCTGCGGGGCTTCGTGCTGCGCCGGCTCCTGGAACGGATCGCGGAGGCACTGGACGTACCGGACGCCACGTTCCGCGCGGAGCTGGCGGCCTCGCAGATGCTCGGGATCGTGATGCTCCGCTATGTGATCCGGGCGGAACCGCTGGCTTCGGCGGACCCCGAGGAGATCATCGCGATGGTCGCCCCGACGCTCCAGCGCTATCTGACGGAGTCCTGAACCCGCACGGGCACCCCGCCCATCCACCGAGCACTTCGTCCCGCATTTCGGACACTGTGTCCAGATCTTGGAGCCGGAGGCGTACGCTCGGAGGCAGTCTTAAACGTCGAAGGAGCGAGAGACGATGCCCCAGCTGAGGTCCCGCACTGTCACCCACGGCCGCAACATGGCGGGCGCCCGCGCCCTTATGCGGGCCTCGGGCGTAGCGAGCGAGGACATCGGCAAGCCGATCATCGCGGTCGCCAACTCCTTCACCGAGTTCGTCCCCGGCCACACCCACCTGGCCCCGGTCGGCCGGATCGTCTCCGACGCCATCAAGGCCGCGGGCGCCGTGCCGCGCGAGTTCAACACCATCGCCGTCGACGACGGCATCGCGATGGGCCACGGCGGGATGCTCTACAGCCTCCCCTCCCGCGACCTGATCGCCGACTCCGTCGAGTACATGGTCGAGGCGCACTGCGCGGACGCGCTGATCTGCATCTCCAACTGCGACAAGATCACCCCCGGCATGCTGATGGCCGCGATGCGCCTCAACATCCCGACGGTCTTCGTCTCCGGCGGCCCGATGGAGGCGGGCAAGGCCACCCTGGTCGACGGCACGGTCCGCAAGCTCGACCTGGTCAACGCGATCAGTGACGCCGTCGACGAGAGCATCTCGGACGAGGACATCCTCCGTATCGAGGAGAACGCCTGTCCCACCTGCGGCAGCTGTTCCGGCATGTTCACCGCCAACTCGATGAACTGCCTGACCGAGGCCCTCGGCCTCTCCCTCCCCGGCAACGGCTCCGTCCTCGCCACGCACACCGCCCGCAAGGCGCTGTACGAGGAGGCCGGCCGCACGGTCGTCGAGATCACCAGGCGCTACTACGAGCAGGACGACGCGACGGTCCTGCCCCGCTCCATCGGCACCCGCGCCGCGTTCGACAACGCGATGGCGCTGGACATCGCGATGGGCGGCTCCACCAACACGATCCTGCACCTGCTCGCCGCGGCGCAGGAGGCCGAGCTGTCCTACGACCTCGCCGACATCGACGCGGTCTCGCGCCGCGTCCCCTGCCTGTCGAAGGTCGCCCCCAACGTGGCCCCCGGCGGCACGTACTACATGGAGGACGTCCACCGGGCCGGCGGCATCCCCGCCCTCCTCGGCGAGCTGCACCGCGCCGGCCTGCTCGACGAGGACGTGCACTCGGTCCACTCCGACTCCCTCGCCCAGTGGCTGAAGGACTGGGACATCCGCGGCGGCTCCCCGTCCCCGGAGGCCGTCGAGCTCTGGCACGCGGCCCCCGGATGCGTCCGTTCCGCGACGGCCTTCTCGCAGTCGGAGCGCTGGGAGACCCTCGACCTGGACGCGGCCGGCGGCTGCATCCGCGACCTGGCGCACGCCTACTCCAAGGACGGCGGTCTCGCGGTCCTCAAGGGGAACCTCGCCGAGGACGGCTGTGTCGTGAAGACGGCGGGCGTCGACGAGTCGATCTGGACCTTCGAGGGCCCGGCGGTCGTCTGCGAGTCGCAGGACGAGGCCGTCGACAAGATCCTCCGCAAGGAGATCAAGGAGGGCGACGTCGTCGTCATCCGTTACGAGGGTCCGCGCGGCGGCCCCGGCATGCAGGAGATGCTCTACCCGACCTCCTTCCTCAAGGGCCGCGGCCTCGGCAAGAGCTGCGCCCTGGTGACCGACGGCCGCTTCTCCGGCGGTACGTCGGGCCTGTCCATCGGCCACGCGTCGCCGGAGGCCGCGTCGGGCGGCACGATCGCGCTGGTCGAGGACGGTGACCGGATCAGGATCGACATCCCGAACCGTTCGATCGAGCTCCTCGTCCCCGAGGCCGAGCTGGCCACCCGCCGCGAGGCGCTGAACGGCGTGTACGCGCCGAAGAACCGCGAGCGCAAGGTCTCGGCCGCGCTGCGCGCCTACGCGGCGATGGCGACGAGCGCCGACCGGGGCGCGGTGCGCGACGTGTCCAAGCTGGGCTGACCGGCCCGCCGGCCGACGGACCACCGGACCCCGCCCGCTCTCACCAGCGGGCGGGGTCCTGCCCGTCCACGGCGAACACGGACCCGTCGGGCGCGGTCCCGAAGACGGTCCGCCCGGCGGCTACCGGGGCGGGCAGCGCCGAGGAGTACGTGAGCCTCCCGTTCCGCAGCCGTGGGCCCGTCTGCCCCAGCAGCTTCCCGTGCTCGGTGTCCACGGCCAGCAGCCGCCCGTCCGCCGTCGAGAAGTACAGCCGGTCCCCGGCGGCGAGGACGGGAGCGGAGGTCCGCCCGGCACCGGTCTCCAGCTGCCAGCGCACCGTTTTTCCGCCCTCGGCCGGGCGGGTGTCGACGGCGACCAGCGTCCCGCCGTGCGCCAGCAGATAGGCGGTGTCCCCGCCCAGTACGACCTCCGGCTCGTTCATCCGGAAGGGCAGCGCCATCCGTACGGCGCTGCGCGCCCCCGGTTCGTAGCGGACGAGCCCGACGGTCTGGGCATCCCCGTTCATGGCCGTCATGACGAGCGCACCGTCCGAGGTCCCCACCGGGGTCAGCATCCCGTCCAGCCGCCGCTGCCACGCCGTGCGCCCCGTCGTGGCGTGGACGGCGGAGACCAGCGTGGTCGATCCGTAGGCCGAGTGCTCGAACGCGTAGGCCAGCCCGGTGCGGGCGTCGTACAGCGCGTAGTCCGGGCGCTGGTGCCCGGCGAGCCGATGCCGCCAGAGGGACACTCCGGTCGCGGAGTCGAGCGCCTCGGTGGTGCCGTCCTCGGCGACCAGCAGCAGCGCGTCACCCGCGTCGAAGGGGGTGCCCAGGTACGGGGAGAGGTCCGCGGCCCAGACCTGTTCGCCCTTGGCGGGGTCGTACGCCCGGAGCTTCCCGCCCGGCACCGCCGTGTGCACCAGACCGCCGGAGACCGACACCACGCCGACCGCCGGCGCGTCGGCCTCGGCGCCGCGCGACCACAGCACCCGGCCGTCCGCGGGATCCAGCCGGGAGACACCGATGCCGTCCGCCGCGCAGTACAGCGCGGGCGGACCGGACGCCTCCGCCCCGGCGCCGTCCGCCGGGGAACAGGCCGGGGTCGCCTTGCCGGCGGTCCGCAGGGCCGTCCGCCACGGGGCGAACTCCTGCGCCGAGTCCTTCGTCCCGCCCGTACCGCCCGACTCACCGGCCCCGCCGGAATCGGCGCCCGTGCCGACGGCCCACACCCCGCCGGCCCCCATGACCAGCAGCGCGGCGGTGGCCGCCAGCCACCGCCGCTTGCCGCTTCCGGCAGCCGCCTTCCCGCCCCGCACCGCCGAGCCCTCGCCCACGTGCGTGTCCGCTTCCGCGCCGGAAGGGGTGTCGGCCCCGGCCTGCGGCACGGGCGCCGGACCGGTGACCGGCCGCCGCTGCGACGGTATGAACGCTGCGGCCTCGTACGAGGGCGGACGCAGCGTCGTCATGATCTCGTCCGGAGTGGGCCGCCCGGCGGGGTCCTTCGTCAGGCACTGCCCGATCAGCGGGGCCAGGTCCGACGGCACCCCCGTCAGATCGGCCTCGTCGTGCACCACCTGGTAGGCCACGATGTACGGGCTGTCCGAGTCGAAGGGCCCCCGGCCGGTCGCCGCGTGGACGAGCACGGCCCCCAGGGCGAACACGTCGGCGGCGGGCCCGACCTCACGCGGCCGCTGGAACTGCTCGGGCGCCATGTAGGGCGGCGAGCCGATCAGCTTGCCGGTCTCGGTGCGCAGATCGCTGTCGTACGGGCGGGAGATCCCGAAGTCGATGACCTTGGGCCCGGAGTCGGAGAGCAGTACGTTGCTCGGCTTGAGGTCACGGTGGATGACACCGGCCCGGTGGATGTCCCGCAGCGCCTCGGCGAGCCCGGCCGTCAGTCTGCGCAGCCCGGCCGGGGCCATCGGCCCGTTCCGCTTCACCTGATCGGCGAGTGTGGGGCCGGGCACGTACAGGGTGGCCATCCAGGGCCGTTCGGCGTCCGGATCGGCATCGACGACCGGCGCGGTGAAGGCGCCGCTGACCCGCCGGGCCGCCCCGACCTCCTGCCGGAAACGCGCCCTGAACTCCGGGTTCGCCGCGTACTGCTCGTGCACCACCTTGACGGCGAGCTGCAGTCCGGAGGCGGAGCGGGCCAGGTGCACGACCCCCATGCCGCCCGCGCCGAGACGTGCCTCAAGACGGTACTGCCCGGCGTAATCCGGATGCTCCGCTTCCGGGTTGGCTCCGGTACCTCGCAGCGGCGGCATCGCCCACCCCCGTGTGTTCGTCCGCAAGCGCGACGCACGGAGCCTAGTCGATGGTGCGTGCGATCCGGACGGGGCTTAGTAGCCTGCGCGTCGTACACACCGACTCTCAACGGGGGAGGGCCTCATGGCCATGGACGAGCACACCGACATCACGACCGCCGCCACCACCGCCGCCGCGGCCGACGTCACCGAGGACGTGGCGGCGCTCGCCGGTTCCGACGACGTCACCAGGTACCCGATCGCGCCCGGCTACCGCGTCAACGTCCGCACCGGACCGGGCACCCAGTACGGGATCGTCAGGACCCTCCCGTACGGGATGAAGGTCCCGGTCTACTGCCAGAAGCCGGGGGAGCGGGTCACCGGCCCGTACGGCACCTCGAACCTCTGGGACAACATCGCCAACGGCCAGTTCGTGGCGGACGCCTACGTCCACACGGGCAGCGACGGCTACATCGCACCGCGCTGCGACTGACCGGGGCGGTGCCCGGCGCGTCCGGCGCCGCGACCGCCCGGGGATAATCGGCTTCGTGAGCGAGAACAGTGAAGCCCCCGGCTCCAGCACGCCCGGCCCGCAGCCCGAGCCCCTGCGCTTCTTCGGTACGACCTGGGTCGACCACAGCGGGGGCTACGGGCTGCGACGCGTCGGGGCGGCGGTCGGCTCGCTGGCCGCCGCGGTCGCCGCCTGCTTCGTGCTCCGGTTCGCCTACCAGGGGCTCGAGATCGCCGACGTCGGCAGCTTCGTCGGCATCCTGGTCGTGCTGATGTTCGCCATCTGCAGCGCCATCGCCTTCCGCAAGACCTGGGAAGGGTTCAGCCGCCGCCCCGCCGACCCGGCGCGCGAGGCCAATCTGCGCGGTCTCAAGACGATCGGCTTCGTCGGCTCACTGATCGCGTACTTCCTCCGTACCTTCCGCGAGGCACCGGGCGAGCAGCTGCACCGCACGGAGTACGAGACGGCCCTGGCCCGCTACGAGAAGCGCCGCACCGCCCGCACCGGGAACCCCGCGGCCCGCAAGAACACCAAGGGCAAGCGTCCCAAGCGCAAGTAGGCGCCCCTGCTCCGTCCCGACGGCGCGTGCGCCCGCGCCCGCTCGCCGACCCGGTAGAAATCACCGGCGCACGCCCCCGGCGCGAGCCACGATGAACCCATGGTTCCCGCCGATTCCCACCGCCCCGCACCCGCATCCGCCCCCACCTCCTCACCGCCGGCCACCCCGGCCACGCCCCGAGCGCTCTCTTTCGACCGGGCCGCCGCCCAGTACGCCGCGGCCCGCCCCGGCTACCCGCCCGCGCTCTTCGACGCCGTCGAGGAACTGGCCCACCGCCCCCTGCGCGGCGCCCGCACCGTCGACATCGGCGCCGGCACGGGCATCTCCACCCGGCTCCTCCACGAACGCGGTGCCCGGGTCACCGCCGTCGAACCGGGCGCCGGCATGGCGGCGGAGCTCCACCGCTCGTTCCCGCACCTGCCCGTCGTACGCGGCGACGGCAACCGCCTCCCCCTCGCCACCGCATCGGCCGACCTGATCACGTACGCCCAGTCCTGGCACTGGACGGACCCGGCCCTCGCCGCCCCCGAGGCGCTGCGCGTCCTTCGCCCCGGCGGCGCCCTCGCCCTCTGGTGGAACGTCTCCGACCACTCCGTCCCGTGGATCGCCGAGCAGGACGCCCGGCTGCGCCGTTTCTTCGGCGCCGGCGACTCCGCCCACGGTTCGGCCGTCCGCTCCCGCGACCTGCCGTCCGGGCTCGACTTCGCGCACCGCCGGGTGCCCTGGACGCGGCGGGTGCCCCTCGACACCCACCTCGCCAACCTCGGCAGCCACTCCGCCTTCCTCGTCCTCGGCGCGGAACCCACGCGGCGCTTCCTCGCCGAGGAGGGCGCCCGGCTCGCGGAACTCTTCCCGGACGGCACGGTCGAGGAGAGCTACGCGGTCGACCTGAGCGTGGCCGTCGTCCCCGTCGGCCTTGGCACCACCTCTTGACGGGCAGGCACCCCGGGATCATATTCATCACATGATGAATAACCGGGGTGCCGCCATCGAGGCCCACGGCCTCACGGTCGTACGAGGCGACCGCACGGTCCTGCGCTCCATCGACTTCACCGTCGAACCCGGCAGGATCACCGGCCTCCTCGGCCCCTCCGGCTGCGGGAAATCGACCCTGATGCGGTCCGTCGTGGGCACCCAGGCCAAGGTCACCGGCACCCTCGACGTGCTCGGCAGCCCCGCGGGCCACCCCGCGCTCCGCCCACGCATCGGATACGTCACCCAGGACCCGTCCGTCTACACCGACCTGACCGTCCGGCAGAACCTGGACTACTTCGCGGCGATCCTCCGGCCGGGCCGCCGACAGCGCGACGCCCGCCGCGCCGCCGTCACCCGCGCCATCACCGAGGTCGACCTGACCAGCCACGCCGACGCCCTCGCCGGCACCCTCTCCGGCGGCCAGCTCGCCCGCGCCTCCCTCGCCGTGGCCCTGCTCGGCACCCCGGAACTCCTGGTCCTCGACGAACCCACCGTGGGCCTGGACCCCGTACTCCGCCGCGACCTGTGGAACCTCTTCCACCGCCTAGCCGCCGACCGCGGCACCACGCTCCTCGTCTCCTCGCACGTCATGGACGAGGCCGAACGCTGCCACCGCCTGCTCCTCATGCGCGAGGGCGAGATCCTCGCCGACGGCACCCCCGAGGCGCTGCGCACCGCCGCCCGCGCGGACACCGTCGAAGCGGCGTTCCTCCACCTGGTCGACCAGGCCGCCACCCGCCAGGAGCCCGCCCGATGAGTACGACACCGACCCCGGCACCCACCCCGGCGACCGGCACCCCGCCCCTGAGCCCGGCCCGCACCCTCGCCACCGCCGCCCGGGTCCTGCGCCAGCTCAGCCACGACGCCCGCACCGTCGCCCTGCTGCTCCTGGTCCCGGTCGTGCTGATCAGCCTGCTCCGGTACGTGTTCGACGGCAGCCCCCGCACCTTCGACGCCATCGGCGCCTCGCTCCTCGGCATCTTCCCGCTGATCACGATGTTCCTGGTGACCTCGATCGCCACCCTGCGCGAACGCACCTCGGGCACCCTCGAACGCCTCCTCGCGATGCCGCTCGGCAAGGGCGACCTGATCGCCGGCTACGCCCTCGCGTTCGGCGCCGTGGCGATTGTCCAGTCGCTCCTGGCCACCGCGGTCTCGGTCTGGGCGCTGGGCCTGGACGTCATCGGCTCCCCGTGGCTGCTGCTCCTGGTCGCCCTGCTCGACGCGCTGCTCGGCACGGCACTGGGCCTGTTCGTCTCCGCCTTCGCCGCTTCCGAGTTCCAGGCCGTCCAGTTCATGCCCGCCGTGATCTTCCCGCAGCTCCTGCTCTGCGGACTGTTCATCGCCCGCGACCGGATGGCCCCCTTCCTCGAAGCGATCTCGAACGTGCTGCCCATGTCGTACGCGGTCGACGGCATGAACCAGGTCCTCGGCCACACCGACATCACCGGCGACTTCGTCCGCGACGTACTGGTCGTGGCGGGCTGCGCCCTCCTGGTACTCGCCCTCGGCGCCGCCACCCTCCGCCGCCGCACCGCCTGACGGGCCGGTGCGAGGATGACGGACACGAGCACCGAGCACCGAGATCCGTCAGCACAGCCCGGAGGGTGAACCACATGACCCAGACAGTCGCAGTACTCGGCACCGGCAAGATCGGCGAGGCCCTGCTCAGCGGCATGATCCGGGCGGGCTGGCGCCCGGCGAACCTGCTGGTCACCACGCGCCGCTCCGAGCGCGCCGAGGAACTCCACAACCGCTACGGCGTCGACTCCGTCAGCAACGCCGAGGCCGCCGAGCGCGCCGACATCCTCATCCTCGCGGTCAAGCCCCAGGACATGGGCCGGCTCCTCGACGAGCTCTCCGGGCACATCACCCCCGACCGCCTGGTCATCAGCGCTGCCGCGGGCATCACGACCGCCTTCATCGAGGACCGCCTCGCCGCGAGCACCCCGGTCGTGCGCGTCATGCCGAACACCCCCGTCCTCGTCGACGAGGGCATGTCCGTCATCTCGGCCGGCAGCCACGCCACCACCGACCACCTCACCGCCGCGGAGGCGATCTTCGGCGGCGTCGGCAAGACCCTCCGCGTCCCCGAGTCCCAGCAGGACGCGGCAACCGCCCTGTCCGGATCGGGCCCCGCGTACTTCTACTTCCTCGTCGAGGCGATGACCGACGCCGGCATCCTGCTCGGCCTGCCCCGCGCCCAGGCCCACGACCTGATCGTCCAGGCCGCCATCGGCGCCGCCGTGATGCTCCGCGACAGCGGCGAACACCCCGTCAAGCTGCGCGAAGCCGTCACCAGCCCGGCCGGCACCACCATCAGCGCCATCCGTGAACTGGAGAACCACGGCGTACGAGCCGCCCTCATCGCCGCCCTCGAAGCCGCCCGCGACCGCAGCCGCGAACTCGCCTCCGGCAACGGCTGACCTACACCGCGGCAGCGATCAGCTCCGCGCTGCGCACCACCTTCGCGAAGCCACCGCCGTGCAACGACACGGCGGTGGCCCGCGCCAGCTGGTCCGCGCTCTGCGTCCACCCCCACGGCCCGGTCAGATCGAAGGTGTGCGTCGCGTCCAGCGGTACGAACACCTCGTACCCGAGGTTCCCGCCCATCCGCGCCGTGGTCTCGACGCACATGTTGGTCTGGATCCCGACCACCACGAGCTGCCGGATCCCGCTCCGCTCCAGCCACTCGGCGAGATCGGGCGTCCCGTAGAAGGCGGAGTTCACGCTCTTCGTCAGCAACAGTTCGGGCCCACCGCCCTTCCCGCGCCGCTCCTCCACGTACCCCTTGAAGTCGTTCCCCGGCTGACCCACCCGCAACGGCGAGTCCGGCTTGGGCGAGTCATGCCGTACGAACACCACCGGCCGCCCGCTCGACTGCCAGGCATCGATCAGCCCCGCGATGTTCCGGTCCGCCTCCGGGTTGTTCCGAGGCCCCCAGTACGCCTCCTCCTCGAAGCCGTTCTGTACGTCAATCACGATCAGTGCCGCGTTCTCTGCGATCTCCATGCGAACGATCCTGCCGCCCGGCGGCGCCACGTCCCAGAGGTCAGAAAGCCATCGATCGATGCTTTACTGCCACTATGGCGACCACCCCCGATCCCACCCGCATCGCGCTCGTCTCCTTCCCCGGCGTACGCGCTTTCGACGTCTCGGTCATCACGGAGGTCTGGGGCGTCGACCGCACCGACCGCGGCGTCCCGCCCTTCGAGCTGCGCCGCACCGCCGCCGAACCGGCCCCCATCGCCCTGCGCGGCGGCCTCTCCCTCACCCCGGACCGCACCCTCGCCTGGCTCGCCCGCGCCGACCTGATCGTCGTCCCCGGCCTCGACGACCACCTGATCCCGGCCCCCGCCCCGGTCCTGGAGGCCCTCCGCCGCGCCCACGCCCGAGCCACCCCGATCGCGTCCCTGTGCGGCGGAGCCTTCCCGCTCGCCCAGGCCGGCCTCCTGGCCGGCCGCCGAGCGGTCACCCACTGGCGCCTCGCCGACGACCTCCGCGCCACCTACCCCCATGTGAAGGTGACCCAGGACGCCCTCTTCCTCCACGACGCCAACATCTGGACGTCGGCGGGCACCGCGGCCGGCATCGACCTCTGTCTCCACCTCGTACGCAGGATGCACGGGGCCGAGATCGCGGCCACGATCGCCCGTTCGATGGTCACGGCCCCGTTCCGCACCGGCACCCAGGCCCAGTTCATCGAGCACCCCACCCCCCGCGCCGACCGCGACGCCGACACCCTCGCCGCGGTACGCGCCTTCGCCCTGGCCCATCTGGCCGAACCGCACACGGTCGCCTCCCTCGCCACCCGTGCCGGAATGTCCCCCCGCTCCTTCGCCCGCCACTTCCAGGCCACCACCGGCACGACCCCGCTGCGCTGGCTGATCACCCAACGCATCGCCGCAGCCCAGAAGCTCCTGGAACGCACCGACCTCCCTCTCCCCGAGGTGGCCCGCCGCACCGGCTTCGGCAGCGAGATCACCATGCGCCAGCACTTCGCCACCCACCTGTCCACCAGCCCCCGCGACTACCGCCTGGCCTTCCACCGGCAACCGGACCCGGCCCGGGGTTGACACGCCCTGCCCGCATCCGTAATGTGCTCCGAGTTGTCCGACGTGAGCGCCGACTCCGGTCGGTCCCCGGACAGCCATCCCGCAGTAACCACATCTGACCAGCGACATCTGTCGCCGGACTTTCTGTGCGCATTTGCGGAATGAGGAATCCACGTTCGAAGGAGCGGGACCCCCGATTAGCGTCGGGGCCCAGGATTCCGCTAAAGTCTCACTCGTCGGAACGGCCCAACGGCCAGGAAGACAAACCCCGCTGACTGGGAATCAGGCCCGAAAGGATCTGATAGAGTCGGACTCGCCGGAAAGGGAAACGCGAAAGCGAAGAACTGGAAAGCGAAAAAGCAGGATCCCGCTTCGACCGGGAATCGGACACGAAAGAGTCTGATAGAGTCGGAAACGCAAGACCGAAGGGAAAAGCCCGGAGGAAAGCCCGAGAGGGTGAGTACAAAGGAAGCGTCCGTTCCTTGAGAACTCAACAGCGTGCCAAAAGTCAACGCCAGATATGTTGATACCCCGGCCTGCTTCGGCAGGTTGGAGGTTCCTTTGAAAGTCCCGCGAGGTCACTGACCTGGTGGGCAATTTACACAGCGAGGACGCTGTGAACGACCGGTCTTATTCCGTCCGGTCGTTCCGCTCTCGTGTTGTGTTGTCCCGATCACGGGAAAACATTCACGGAGAGTTTGATCCTGGCTCAGGACGAACGCTGGCGGCGTGCTTAACACATGCAAGTCGAACGATGAAGCCCTTCGGGGTGGATTAGTGGCGAACGGGTGAGTAACACGTGGGCAATCTGCCCTTCACTCTGGGACAAGCCCTGGAAACGGGGTCTAATACCGGATAACACTCTGTCCCGCATGGGACGGGGTTGAAAGCTCCGGCGGTGAAGGATGAGCCCGCGGCCTATCAGCTTGTTGGTGGGGTGATGGCCTACCAAGGCGACGACGGGTAGCCGGCCTGAGAGGGCGACCGGCCACACTGGGACTGAGACACGGCCCAGACTCCTACGGGAGGCAGCAGTGGGGAATATTGCACAATGGGCGAAAGCCTGATGCAGCGACGCCGCGTGAGGGATGACGGCCTTCGGGTTGTAAACCTCTTTCAGCAGGGAAGAAGCGAGAGTGACGGTACCTGCAGAAGAAGCGCCGGCTAACTACGTGCCAGCAGCCGCGGTAATACGTAGGGCGCAAGCGTTGTCCGGAATTATTGGGCGTAAAGAGCTCGTAGGCGGCTTGTTGCGTCGGTTGTGAAAGCCCGGGGCTTAACCCCGGGTCTGCAGTCGATACGGGCAGGCTAGAGTGTGGTAGGGGAGATCGGAATTCCTGGTGTAGCGGTGAAATGCGCAGATATCAGGAGGAACACCGGTGGCGAAGGCGGATCTCTGGGCCATTACTGACGCTGAGGAGCGAAAGCGTGGGGAGCGAACAGGATTAGATACCCTGGTAGTCCACGCCGTAAACGTTGGGAACTAGGTGTTGGCGACATTCCACGTCGTCGGTGCCGCAGCTAACGCATTAAGTTCCCCGCCTGGGGAGTACGGCCGCAAGGCTAAAACTCAAAGGAATTGACGGGGGCCCGCACAAGCAGCGGAGCATGTGGCTTAATTCGACGCAACGCGAAGAACCTTACCAAGGCTTGACATACACCGGAAAGCATCAGAGATGGTGCCCCCCTTGTGGTCGGTGTACAGGTGGTGCATGGCTGTCGTCAGCTCGTGTCGTGAGATGTTGGGTTAAGTCCCGCAACGAGCGCAACCCTTGTTCTGTGTTGCCAGCATGCCCTTCGGGGTGATGGGGACTCACAGGAGACTGCCGGGGTCAACTCGGAGGAAGGTGGGGACGACGTCAAGTCATCATGCCCCTTATGTCTTGGGCTGCACACGTGCTACAATGGCCGGTACAATGAGCTGCGATGCCGCGAGGCGGAGCGAATCTCAAAAAGCCGGTCTCAGTTCGGATTGGGGTCTGCAACTCGACCCCATGAAGTCGGAGTTGCTAGTAATCGCAGATCAGCATTGCTGCGGTGAATACGTTCCCGGGCCTTGTACACACCGCCCGTCACGTCACGAAAGTCGGTAACACCCGAAGCCGGTGGCCCAACCCCTTGTGGGAGGGAGCTGTCGAAGGTGGGACTGGCGATTGGGACGAAGTCGTAACAAGGTAGCCGTACCGGAAGGTGCGGCTGGATCACCTCCTTTCTAAGGAGCATCTAGATTCCGCAAGGAATCCAGAGCCACTACGTCGGCAAATGTTCGACGGTGGTCAGCTCATGGGTGGAACGTTGACTATTCGGCACGGTTCTTCAGAGTTCGTTAGTACTGCTTCGGCGTGGAAAGTGAATTCTGGTGGATCGGGTCGGGCACGTTGTTGGGTATCTGAGGGTACGGCCGTGATGGTCGCCTTCAGTTGCCGGCCCCAGTGAACCTGTTCTTCGGAGCGGGGTGATGGGTGGCTGGTCGTTGTTTGAGAACTGCACAGTGGACGCGAGCATCTGTGGCCAAGTTTTTAAGGGCGCACGGTGGATGCCTTGGCACCAGGAACCGATGAAGGACGTGGGAGGCCACGATAGGCCCCGGGGAGCTGTCAACCGAGCTTTGATCCGGGGGTGTCCGAATGGGGAAACCCGGCAGTCGTCATGGGCTGTCACCCGCTGCTGAACACATAGGCAGTGTGGAGGGAACGAGGGGAAGTGAAACATCTCAGTACCCTCAGGAAGAGAAAACAACCGTGATTCCGGGAGTAGTGGCGAGCGAAACCGGATGAGGCCAAACCGTATGCGTGTGATACCCGGCAGGGGTTGCGCATGCGGGGTTGTGGGATCTCTCTTCCACGGTCTGCCGGCCGTGGGACGAGTCAGAAACCGTTGATGTAGGCGAAGGACATGCGAAAGGTCCGGCGTAGAGGGTAAGACCCCCGTAGCTGAAACATTGACGGCTCGTTTGAGAGACACCCAAGTAGCACGGGGCCCGAGAAATCCCGTGTGAATCTGGCGGGACCACCCGCTAAGCCTAAATATTCCCTGGTGACCGATAGCGGATAGTACCGTGAGGGAATGGTGAAAAGTACCGCGGGAGCGGAGTGAAATAGTACCTGAAACCGTGTGCCTACAAGCCGTGGGAGCGTCGCATGCAAGCTTGCTTGCATGTCGTGACTGCGTGCCTTTTGAAGAATGAGCCTGCGAGTTTGCGGTGTGTTGCGAGGTTAACCCGTGTGGGGAAGCCGTAGCGAAAGCGAGTCCGAATAGGGCGTTTCAGTAGCACGCTCAAGACCCGAAGCGGAGTGATCTAGCCATGGGCAGGTTGAAGCGGAGGTAAGACTTCGTGGAGGACCGAACCCACCAGGGTTGAAAACCTGGGGGATGACCTGTGGTTAGGGGTGAAAGGCCAATCAAACTCCGTGATAGCTGGTTCTCCCCGAAATGCATTTAGGTGCAGCGTCGTGTGTTTCTTGCCGGAGGTAGAGCACTGGATAGGCGATGGGCCCTACCGGGTTACTGACCTTAGCCAAACTCCGAATGCCGGTAAGTGAGAGCACGGCAGTGAGACTGTGGGGGATAAGCTCCATGGTCGAGAGGGAAACAGCCCAGAGCATCGACTAAGGCCCCTAAGCGTACGCTAAGTGGGAAAGGATGTGGAGTCGCAGAGACAACCAGGAGGTTGGCTTAGAAGCAGCCACCCTTGAAAGAGTGCGTAATAGCTCACTGGTCAAGTGATTCCGCGCCGACAATGTAGCGGGGCTCAAGCGTACCGCCGAAGTCGTGTCATTCACACATGAAGGGCCAACGCCTGTGTGGATGGGTAGGGGAGCGTCGTGTGCCGGGTGAAGCAGCCGCGGAAGCGAGTTGTGGACGGTTCACGAGTGAGAATGCAGGCATGAGTAGCGATACACACGTGAGAAACGTGTGCGCCGATTGACTAAGGGTTCCTGGGTCAAGCTGATCTGCCCAGGGTAAGTCGGGACCTAAGGCGAGGCCGACAGGCGTAGTCGATGGACAACCGGTTGATATTCCGGTACCCGCTTTGAAACGCCCAATACTGAGCCCATTAATGCTAAGTCCGTGAAGCCGGCCCGATCTCTTCGGAGTTGAGGGTAGTGGTGGAGCCGATGAACCAAGGTGGTAGTAGGTAAGCGATGGGGTGACGCAGGAAGGTAGTCCAGCCCGGGCGGTGGTTGTCCCGGGGTAAGGGTGTAGGACGCACGGTAGGTAAATCCGTCGTGCATATAAGTCTGAGACCTGATGCCGAGCCGATTGTGGTGAAGTGGATGATCCTATGCTGTCGAGAAAAGCCTCTAGCGAGTTTCATGGCGGCCCGTACCCTAAACCGACTCAGGTGGTCAGGTAGAGAATACCGAGGCGTTCGGGTGAACTATGGTTAAGGAACTCGGCAAAATGCCCCCGTAACTTCGGGAGAAGGGGGGCCATCACTGGTGAGGAGACTTGCTCTCCGAGCTGGGGGTGGCCGCAGAGACCAGCGAGAAGCGACTGTTTACTAAAAACACAGGTCCGTGCGAAGCCGTAAGGCGATGTATACGGACTGACGCCTGCCCGGTGCTGGAACGTTAAGGGGACCGGTTAGCTGACTTTCGGGTCGGCGAAGCTGAGAACTTAAGCGCCAGTAAACGGCGGTGGTAACTATAACCATCCTAAGGTAGCGAAATTCCTTGTCGGGTAAGTTCCGACCTGCACGAATGGCGTAACGACTTCTCGACTGTCTCAACCATAGGCCCGGTGAAATTGCACTACGAGTAAAGATGCTCGTTTCGCGCAGCAGGACGGAAAGACCCCGGGACCTTTACTACAGTTTGATATTGGTGTTCGGTTCGGCTTGTGTAGGATAGGTGGGAGACTTTGAAGCAGCCACGCCAGTGGTTGTGGAGTCGCCGTTGAAATACCACTCTGGTCGTGCTGGATGTCTAACCTGGGTCCGTGATCCGGATCAGGGACAGTGTCTGATGGGTAGTTTAACTGGGGCGGTTGCCTCCTAAAGAGTAACGGAGGCGCCCAAAGGTTCCCTCAGCCTGGTTGGCAATCAGGTGTTGAGTGTAAGTGCACAAGGGAGCTTGACTGTGAGACCGACGGGTCGAGCAGGGACGAAAGTCGGGACTAGTGATCCGGCAGTGGCTTGTGGAAGCGCTGTCGCTCAACGGATAAAAGGTACCCCGGGGATAACAGGCTGATCTTCCCCAAGAGTCCATATCGACGGGATGGTTTGGCACCTCGATGTCGGCTCGTCGCATCCTGGGGCTGGAGTCGGTCCCAAGGGTTGGGCTGTTCGCCCATTAAAGCGGTACGCGAGCTGGGTTTAGAACGTCGTGAGACAGTTCGGTCCCTATCCGCTGTGCGCGTAGGAATATTGAGAAGGGCTGTCCCTAGTACGAGAGGACCGGGACGGACGAACCTCTGGTGTGCCAGTTGTTCTGCCAAGGGCATGGCTGGTTGGCTACGTTCGGAAAGGATAACCGCTGAAAGCATCTAAGCGGGAAGCCTGCTTCGAGATGAGTATTCCCACCAACTTGATTGGTTAAGGCTCCCAGTAGACGACTGGGTTGATAGGCCAGATGTGGAAGCCCGGTAACGGGTGGAGCTGACTGGTACTAATAGGCCGAGGGCTTGTCCTCAGTTGCTCGCGTCCACTGTGTTAGTTCTGAAATAACGAACGGCCGTGTTGTTCCGGTGTTGTTTATTTCATAGTGTTTCGGTGGTCATTGCGTTAGGGAAACGCCCGGTTACATTCCGAACCCGGAAGCTAAGCCTTTCAGCGCCGATGGTACTGCAGGGGGGACCCTGTGGGAGAGTAGGACGCCGCCGAACTCCTTTTACGGGAAAGCCCCGTGTCCTTGTGGACACGGGGCTTTTCTGCGTTTCCGAACGTCTAGGCTCGAACCATGCGCTACGAACTGGTCATCTTCGACAACGACGGTGTGCTCGTGGACAGCGAGCCGATCTCCAACACCATCCTGGCCGAGTACCTCACGGAGCTCGGTCACCCCACCTCGTACCAGGAGAGCCTTCGGGACTACATGGGGTCCGCCGTGCACCGGGTGCACGATCTCGTCGAGGAACGGACCGGGGAGAAGCTGCCCGCGGACTTCGACGCGACGCTCCACTCACGGATCTTCGCCGCGTTCGAGCGGGAGCTGGAACCGGTGGCCGGGGTCGAGGACGTGCTCGGGAAGCTCGTGGCCGACGGGATTCCGTACTGCGTCGCGTCCTCCAGTACGCACGAGCGGATCCGGGTCGGGCACCGCAGGACCGGGCTCGACCAGTGGTTCGAGGAGGAGTGGATCTTCAGCGCGGAGGACGTGGGGCGGGGCAAGCCGGCGCCCGACCTGTTCCTGCTCGCCGCCGAGCGGATGGGGGTCCCGCCCGAGCGGTGTGTCGTCATCGAGGACAGCCCGCTCGGAGTTGAGGCGGCCAGGGCCGCGGGGATGGATGTGTACGGGTTCACGTCGATGATGCCGGCGGACCGGCTCGCCGGGGTGACCGGGCATTTCTCCGACATGAGCCAACTCCGGGAATTGCTCGCCTGATCCATCTACCCACCGGTAGAAACTGGCCCTACGCTCGCGGCCATGACAAATGCTCGTTTGCGGCACGGCAGGGCCTCCCTCGCGGTGAGTTTCTTCGTGCAGGGGGTCACCTTCGCTCTGCTGGTGACTCGGATTCCCGCCATTCAGGACCGGTACGGGATATCCGACGGGCTGCTGCCCGTCTTCCTGGCTGCCGTGCCCATCCTGGCCGGGGTGGGCAGTGTGGTCACCGAGAAGCTGGTCGTTCGGGTGCGGCCCAGGGTTGTGCTGAGGTGGGCACAGCCCGTCGTGATGCTCGCGCTGCTCGGCGCCGGCGCCGGGAACGCGCTGTGGGAGGCGGCCCTGGCGCTGGGCGTGTTCGGGCTCTCCGTCGGGGCGCTCGATGCCTCCATGAACATGATGGGCGTCAGCCTCCAGCGGGCGTACGGGCGATCCATCATGCTCGGGTTCCACGCCGCGTACAGCCTCGGCGGGATCGCCGGGGCATCCATGGCCTGGGCCGGGGCGCACTGGGACCTTTCGCTGCTGGTCTCCTACCTGCCGGCGGTCGTGGTGCTGCTGCCCGTCGCGTTCATCGGGAGCCGTTGGTACGCCGAAGGCACGGAGTCGGACGCGAAGCCGGAAGAGGCGCAGGGCAAGGGGGCGGCCTCGGTCTCCTTCAAGCTGCTGATGCCGCTCTGTCTGGTGATGAGCTTCGCGTACATCGGGGACTCGACGGTCTCCAACTGGAGCGCCAAGTACCTGCAGGACGTGCTGGGGAGCTCGGAGCAGCTGTCGACCGTTCCGTACAACGTCTACATGGTGACGACCCTGCTGGGGCGGGCCGTCGGGGACTTCGGGGTGCGGCGGTTCGGGGCCGTGGCCGTGGTGCGGGGCGGGAGCGTGCTGGCCGCCGCCGGGTTCGCCGTGGTGGCGGTGGCCGGTGGGGCGTGGACCGGGATGCTCGGGTTCACCATGCTGGGGCTCGGGCTCTGTGTGATCGTGCCGCAGACCTTCGCCGCCGCCGGGCGGATGTTCCCCGGGGCGAGCGATTCGGCCATCGCGAGGCTGAACGTCTTCAACTACGTGGGATTCCTGGTGGGATCGCCGTTGGTGGGGGCGCTCGGGGACGCCTGGAGCTACCGGGGGGCGATGCTCGTACCGATGGTGCTGGTGCTCGCGACGCTGGTGTACGCCAAGTCGTTCGGCGCTGAGTCCGCCCGATACGGTGGCGGGCATGAGCGGCCGCGCACTGTTGATGTGGGATGACGCAGTAACGGGATACGACTTCGGGGAAAGTCATCCGATGGACCCGGTCAGGCTCGCTCTGACCATGGGGCTGGTCCGGGCGTTCGGGCTCGACGACGCGGTGGACGTGGTGTCGGCCAGGCCTGCCGGGGAGTCGACGCTGAGGCTGGTGCACCGCGAGGACTATGTGGCCGCGGTGCGCGCCGCGTCGGCGGATCCGGAGCGGGCCGATCAGCGCTACGGGCTCGGGACGGTGGACGATCCGGCGTTCGCGGGGATGCACGAGGTGTCGGCGCTGATCGCCGGGCAGTCGGTGGCGGCGGCCGAGGCGGTGTGGCGCGGGGACACCTCGCACGCCGTGAACTTCACGGGCGGGCTGCACCACGCGATGCCGGGCGGCGCGGCGGGGTTCTGCGTCTACAACGATCCGGCGCTCGCCATCGCGCGGATGCTGGAGCTGGGCGCCGAGCGGGTCGCGTACGTGGATGTGGACGTGCACCACGGCGACGGGGTGCAGGCGGCCTTCTGGGAGGACCCGAGGGTCCTGACCATCTCGCTGCACGAGCACCCGCGGACGCTCTTCCCGCAGACCGGCTGGCCGGAGGAGACCGGCTCCGGGGCGGGTGAGGGCAGTGCGGTGAATCTGGCGCTGCCGGCCGGTACGGGGGACGCGGGGTGGCTGCGGGCGTTCCACGCGGTGGTGCCGGAGCTGCTGGCGGACTTCCGGCCGCAGGTGCTGGTGAGCCAGCACGGGGCCGATACGCATTTCGAGGACCCGCTCGCCCATCTCGCGGTGTCGCTGGACGCGCAGCGGGCGGTGATGTCGGCCTGTCACGACCTTGCCCATGAGTACGTGGAGGGCGGGCGTTGGCTGGCGCTCGGCGGGGGCGGTTACGCGGTGGTCGATGTGGTGCCGCGGTCCTGGACGCATCTGGTGGGGATCGCCGCGCACGCGCCGGTGGACCCGGAGTCGGTGATTCCGTCGTCGTGGCGGGACGAGGTCTACGCCCGGACCCGGCAGTTGGGACCGGCCCGGATGACGGACGGCCGTACGCCCTCCTGGAAGTCGTGGGAGGAGGGGTACGACCCTGCGGACCGGCTGGACCAGGCGGTGCTGGCGACGCGGCGGGCGGTGTTCCCGTTGCGGGGGCTGCTGACCTGAGCCGGGCGGAGGCGGTCGCGGTGTGGCCGTTTCCGTGCGGTGGCGCGTAATGGTTACGCCAACTGTGGGGCGTAACCGGGCTTCCGGCCCCCCGTCCGGGTGATTGGGGGAGCATCGGTGGGGTGTTGAGCACCGGAGCGTTGCGTGCGCATCTGCTGGCGGCCCGGCTGGCCGGGCCCGTGGCCACCTCGCGGGAGGTGAGTCTGCGGAGTTATCGGCTCTTCGCGGCCCGGGATCCACGGGTGACGCTCGGCCTCGACCCCGGGCTGGGCTGGGAGGAGCGGGATCTGCTCCGTCTGATGGCCGACAGGTGCGGGGTCTCGGACGATCCGGCTCATGTCTCGGGGCCCGATGTGATCGATCCGGAGCGGACCCTGGCAGGTCTGGACGCTTTCGCCGAGCGGTTGTCGCACGCCGCGGTCCGGCAGGCGCCGGTGCTGTTCGGGACCGGTCATCCGCACCGGCTGCTCGGTTTCTACGCAGCGCTGGCAGACGCCATGTCGGCGGCCGGGTGTTCCGTACTCACCCCCGCGCAGGGGAGATGTATCGACATAACGACCCGGTTCGGCGTACGCACGTGCAGCCTCGACTACGTACGGGGAGTCGCGATGGTGCGTGAACCCGGCGTGCGGTCGCACGGTGGTGACACCGGCGCACATACCCATTCCCCGTTGCCCGTCAGGGTGGTCCTGGAGGCGGCGGCGGAGGGTCGCGGGCGGTTGCCGGAACTGGTCGTGGGGGACCACGGCTGGGTCTGCGGGGCAGGTCAGCTGGGCATTGAGGCGATCGGTCTCGCCGATACGGACGATCCCGCGCTGTTCGTCGGGGAGGCCGAGGGGCGGGTGGCGGTCGTCGTGCCGCTCGACGACGCGGTGCCGTCCGCGTACTACCGGCCGCTGACGCGCTATGTACTCAATCGGGCGTTTCTGTCACGGTAGGCGGCCGATAGTCTCACCTCTTCCCCACTCGCATCACCCGCCCCTAATCTGGGGAGTGAGCGCACAACGACGAAGAGTCACCGGAGGGGAAGCCGGTGGGCGTCTCGTGCGGAAGGTACAGGTGGGTCATGGCTGCTGGCAGCGAGAGGCCTCTCAACGAGGTCAAGTTTCTGACCGTGGCGGAAGTCGCCTCGGTCATGAGAGTGTCGAAGATGACCGTGTACCGCTTGGTGCACAGCGGTCATCTGCCGGCGATCCGGGTGGGCAGGTCCTTCCGGGTTCCGGAGCAAGCGGTTCACGAGTATCTCCGCGAGTCCTTTGTGGGGGTGGAGTCCGCCTGAGGTTCACCTCGGATTACGCCCCTCACGCGCTGGCGGGTAGGCTAGGCCGACGTAGGTCGTGTGGGCCCAGACGCCCCGCACCAGTGAAGAAGAAGTGAGCGAGGGTAGTCGTGGGCTCTGTTATCAAGAAGCGGCGCAAGCGGATGGCCAAGAAGAAGCACCGCAAGCTGCTCAAGCGCACGCGCGTTCAGCGTCGCAACAAGAAGTAAGCGAACGCGGTTCGTGAATCCGCAGCCCTCCCACCGGTCCGGTGGGAGGGCTGCGGTGCGTTCCGGGGACAGCCGCCCCCGGCGGTCGCCCGCATTCGGCCCAAAGACTTGGGGGAAGGCAGCCGCGCGGTCATCACAGGGCAACATCCACCCGCTACGGTGACGGCTACGGGCCCTTAGGGGAAACCTTTCGACGGAAGGCGCTGATCTTGGGGAAGGTCGTGCTGGTCACGGGAGCGGCCCGGCAGCTGGGCGGCCGCTTCGTGCGGCGCATCCAGCGTGATCCGGGTGTGGACCGGGTGATCGCCGTCGACGCGGTCGTGCCCGGACACGAGTTGGGCGACGCCGATTTCGTGACGGCGGACATCCGCCAGCCAGCGATCGCCAGAGTCCTTGCCGAGCACTCCGTCGACACGGTGGTGCATCTGGACGTCTCGGCCAAGGCGGTCGGCACGGGCGGCCGGACGACGGTCAAGGAGACCAACGTCATCGGCACCATGCAGCTGCTCGGTGCCTGCCAGAAGGCGCCGAGCGTGCGGCGGCTGGTGATCAAGTCCAGTACGAACGTGTACGGCTCGGCG
This sequence comes from Streptomyces sp. NBC_00376, assembly GCF_036077095.1. Taxonomy (NCBI): domain Bacteria; kingdom Bacillati; phylum Actinomycetota; class Actinomycetes; order Kitasatosporales; family Streptomycetaceae; genus Streptomyces; species Streptomyces sp. NBC_00376. The sequence goes on from NZ_CP107960.1 coordinate 4,910,981, forward strand.
CCCCGCGATCCGGCGGTGTTCACCGAGACCACCCCGCCCAAGTCGCTGCCCAGCGGGGGCTTCGCCAAGGACGCGGTGGAGGTCGAGGGGTACGTACGGGGCTTCGCGCGCCGCAGGCCGGATGTCGCCGTGTGCGTGCTCAGGTTCGCGAACATCCTCGGGCCGCAGGCCGATTCGCCGCTCGCCGACTATCTTTCGCTGCCCGTGCTGCCGACGGTGTTCGGGTACGACCCGAGGCTCCAGTTCGTGCACGAGGACGATGTCGTCGACGTTCTGGGAGTCGCGTCCGGCGAGCCGGTGCGCGGGACGCTGAACAGCGGCACGTTCAACATCGCCGGGGACGGGGTGCTGCTGCTCTCGCAGTGCTCGCGGCGGCTGGGGCGGCCGACGATGCCGCTGCTGCTGCCCGCGGTCACCTGGGTCGGCCAGGCGCTGCGTACGGTCGGCATGACGGATTTCTCGCCGGAGCAGATCCGGCTGCTCACCCACGGCCGGGTGGTCTCCACCGTCCAGATGCGCGAGACCCTCGGCTTCCACCCCCGGTTCAGTACCGCGGAGACGTTCGCGGAGTTCGCGCGCAGTCAGGGGCCCGGACTGCTGCCGCCCGAGGCGGTGGGCAGGGCGGTCGACCGACTGGCCGCCATGCCGTTCGCCGGGGCGGGCGGCGATGTTTCGGGGACCACCGGGGTCGGCGACACCGAGCCGGCCCCCAGCGCCAGGTAGAGCGAGGAGCGCACCGACGATGGCGGATGCCAAGGTCATTCCGTTCGACGACGACCGTTCGCGGACGGGTGGTTCAGCGCGCCCCGCACGGCGCCGGCCCGCGGGGGGCGGTGGCCGGGGGCCCACTGCGGCCTCCGTGGTGGGGACCGCGGCCGTGAGCGCACTTCCCGGGCAGCAGGACGCCTCGAAGCCGCCACAGGAGCCGCAGGAGGATCTTCAGCGGGCCGGGCGGCAGCCGCTGGAGCGGGACGGGCGTGGCGGCTGGGACCGGCGGATCGCCGGCGGGCTCGCGTTCCTGCGGCGGCGGGTCACGGGTGAGTACGACGTCGACGAGTTCGGGTACGACGAGGAGCTGACCGACCAGGTCCTGATGTCGATGCTCCGACCGCTGTACGAGCAGTACTTCCGGGTCGAGGTGAAGGGCATCGAGAACATCCCTTCCGAGGGCGGGGCGCTGATCGTGTCCAACCATTCGGGGACGCTGCCGCTGGACGGGCTGATGCTCCAGGTCGCCGTGCACGACAACCATCCGGCGGGCCGGCATCTGCGGCTGCTCGCCGCCGATCTGGTGTTCATGCTGCCGGTGGTGAACGAGCTGGCCCGCAAGGCCGGGCACACGCTGGCCTGTGCGGAGGACGCGGAGCGGCTGCTGCGGCGGGGCGAGGTCGTCGGGGTGATGCCGGAGGGGTTCAAGGGCATCGGGAAGCCGTTCGGGGAGCGGTACAAGTTGCAGCGTTTCGGGCGGGGCGGCTTCGTGTCCACGGCGCTGCGGGCCGGGGTGCCGATCATTCCGTGCTCGATCGTGGGGGCGGAGGAGATCTACCCGATGATCGGCAACTCGAAGACGCTGGCGCGGCTGTTGGGCTTCCCGTACTTCCCGATCACGCCGACGTTCCCGTGGCTGGGGCCGCTCGGGGCGGTGCCGCTGCCGACGAAGTGGACGATCCAGTTCGGGGAGCCGATCTCCACGAGCGGGTTTCCGGTGGAGGCGGCGGAGGATCCGATGCTGATGTTCAACCTGACGGATCAGGTGCGGGAACAGATCCAGCACACGCTGTACAAGCTGCTGGTGCAGCGGAGGTCGGTGTTCTTCTGAGGCCGGTGTTCTTCTGACGGGCGTGCAGGCACGCGGAGGGGGACGGCTCGCCGAGCCGTCCCCCTCCGTCTCCGCGCGAGGCGGTGCTAGTCGCTCTTCAGGTCCTCGCCGTTGATCCCCAGGCCCGGGAGGAGGCCGGGGAGGAGCGGCGGGAGGGTCACGTCCGGGGCGGGCGGGGTGCTTGCGCGGCCGTCGGTGGACGGGACGGTGCCGGGGGGCGGGGTGCCGAACAGGCCGTCCGTGCCGCCGATCAGGCCCTCGGACGAGGCGCTGCCCGATCCCGACGGGCGGGGCGAGGCGCTGCCGTCCGTACGGCCCTGGGAGGCTTCCGGGGACGTGGGCGCGGAGGGGGCCGTGCGCGAGGGGCGCGTGCGCCGGTCCGCGGTGTCCGACTGCGGGGCGTCGCCGCTGTCCGGGGTGCGGGGCAGCAGCGACTGGAGCGGCTGGACCTCTTGGTCTATGGCGTCGAAGACCGAGCTGACCTGGTCGCCGACGTCCGTCAGCTGTACGGGGAGCCGGTCGCGGAGGCTGCTCCAGCTGTCGCGGTGCGAGCGGGAGAACGAGTCCAGGGTCTGGATGGGGCCGATGGCGCCGTCCTGCTGGTAGGCGGAGTGGAGCAGACGGTGGCCCTCGCTGGCGTCGTGCGTCATGCCGTTGAGCGTTCGCCTGACCTCGCCGAGCTGTTCGTGGTCCAGGTCGCCGGAGCGGGCGCGCTCCATCAGCCGGCGGGCCTCGCTGAGCCGGGTGGATGCCTGGTCGAGGTAGGCCTCGCCGCGGTCGGCGTCGCCGCTGGCCATGCCGAGGTGGATGTCCTCCATGCCGCGCTTGAGCCCGTACAGCGAATCACCCGGCAGGGCGTCGGAACTGGCAGCGGCCACTCCGCCGAAGGCGCCCGCCGCCACACCGACGGTGAGCCCGCCGGCCGCGAGGCCCTTCGTCCAGCGTGAACGCGGACGCAACTTCCGGAGCGGGGAGGCCCGGTGGGCCCCCTTGGTCCGCTGTTCGGGCACCGTAGGGCCCGCGGGCGCGCCGCCCTGGGTGAACATGGCCTCCATGGCGGCGACGAGCTGGGCTCGCTGCACCACTTTGACCTCGGGATCCAACTCCGGCCTCGGTACCTCACCGAGGCCGTTCGCCAGGGCCAACAGCGGTCCGTGGTCGGCCGATTCGGCCGGTTCCTCGGGCTGTGCGGCCGCCGCACCACGGAGCGACTGCTCCTCCAGGGCCTGGGCGAAGGCGTTCGCCCGCCGGTGTGCCGAAACGTTTGCGATCACTGGCGGCACCTCCTCTCGTCATGACGGTCGACTCCCCTGAGTTCCGGAAGGTTGCACACCTTGAGCGCTTCCACACGAATGAGTGAGTGTCGGCGGACATGGGGTGACGACAGGGGGTCTGCAACCGGCACAACGAGGGGCGCGGCACATGGGTTACGCACGAAGGATGATCGGACCAGTGCGTGATGGGGGTGTCGCCGAGAGTGACTCGGCCGGGGGGTGTGGTCAGCGGGCATCGTCCGGAAGGAGCCGGGCCAGCGTGCGGACGGCACGGTACTGGAGGGTCTTGATCGCACCCTCGTTCTTGCCCATGACCCGGGCGGTCTCGGCGACCGAGAGGCCCTGCAGGAAGCGCAGGGTCACGCACTCCTGCTGCTGGGGGTTGAGCCGGCGCACGGCCTGGAGGAGTGCGGCGTTGGAGAGGGACTCCAGGACGGAGTCCTCGGGGCTGCGCTCGACCTCGTTGGCGTCGAGCATTTCGCCGGTGGTCACTTCCAGCCGGAAGCGGCTGGACTTGAAGTGGTCGGCCACCAGGTTGCGGGCGATGGTGACCAGCCAGGCGCCGAAGTCGCGGCCCTGCCAGGTGAACGTGGAGATGCGGCGCAGGGCGCGCAGGAAGGTCTCACTGGTGAGGTCCTCCGCCGTCGCCTTGCCGCCCACGCGGTAGTAGATGTAGCGGTAGACGGTGTCGCTGTACTGGTCGTAGAGGCGGCCGAAGGCGTCGGCCTCGCCGGCCTGTGCGCGCTCGACGAGATCCATCATGCGCGCGCTGTCGCTGTCGGCCGTCGGCCGACGAACGGTGGACGTGGTCGTTGCGCCGCGGTTGCTGCGTCTTCCGACCGCCGCACTGCGTTCGGCCAGGGCGTAGCAGGGGCCGGCAGGTGCAGGGGTGGCAAATGCGGGTACGGCGTACGCGGTGGGGACGAAGCCGCGCAAGCGGTTGGCGACCGTTGCGCGCAGCGTAGCCAGGCCCGAGGCGTCAACCCCGACGTGTGGGTACACGGGACTCCCAGAGGCAGAGCTTCCATCACGTGCAGTGCGAAACCGTCACTCGTCGTAGTGAGTGATGGGTTCCGGAATGCGTCTGAGGAGAATAACGCTTCGTACAGGCAGTGCTACGCCCAGTTGCTCAAATCATCGATTACGTCGCTTCTGTAGCGACTAAACGACGTATCAAGTAGCACATCGTGACCGTTTGTTGATCGAATTACTTCGCTATCTGCCTGTCGTCGCGACGGGTTGTGGTCGTGTGCGAGCAATACGACTGGCCGGAGCGGTCGGCGGGTAAGGGATTCGGATCGGCCGCCGGGGTTCGGGCGTGGCAGGCCCGGCGCCCGGCCCGCGGAGGGGCCGGGCGGTGGTGGTGGGGGTCAGCGGCGGCGGCGGTGCAGGGCGACGGCGGCGGCGGTGCCGCCCGCGATCGCGCCCACGCCGGCCGCGGCCGGGATGCCGACCTTGGCCGCCTTGCGGCCCGTCCGGTAGTCCCGCAGCCGCCAGTCGCGCGCGCGGGCGTGCTTGCGGAGCTTGGCGTCCGGGTTGATCGCGTACGGGTGCCCGACCAGGGACAGCATCGGGATGTCGTTGTGCGAATCGCTGTACGCCGCGCAGCGGTCGAGGTCCAGGCCCTCGGCGGCGGCCAGGGCGCGGACCGCCTCGGCCTTCGCGGGGCCGTGCAGCGGCTCGCCGACCAGGCGGCCGGTGTAGACGCCGTCGACGGATTCGGCGACCGTGCCGAGCGCGCCGGTCAGGCCGAGCCGGCGGGCGATGATCGTGGCGGTCTCCACCGGGGCGGCGGTGACCAGCCAGACGCGCTGCCCGGCGTCCAGGTGGGCCTGGGCCAGGGCCCGGGTGCCGGGCCAGATGCGGTCGGCCATGTACTCGTCGTAGATCTCCTCGCCGATGGACATCAGCTCCGAGACCCGGTGGCCCTTGACGATGGACAGGGCGCTGTCGCGGGCGTCCTGCATGTGTTCCGGGTCCTCGACGCCCGCCAGCCTGAACCAGGCCTGCTGCCAGGCGAACCGGGTCAGCTCGCGGCGCTGGAAGAACTTCCGCTTGTACAGACCGCGGCCGAAGTGGAAGATCGCCGCGCCCTGCATGACGGTGTTGTCGAGGTCGAAGAAGGCGGCGGCGCGTTCGTCACCGACGACGGGGAAGGGGGCCTCCTCGGCCTCCGCCTTCGCGGCGGTGTCCTGCTCGGTGCCGGTGGACCGGTCGTCGGGGAGGGTGGATTTCCGTGCTGCCTCAGCTGCTGCCTCGCCGGCCAGCACGCTCCGTGCTGTCGCGGGGCGCCTACGGGGTGTGAGCCATCCAGGAGCGGCCATGTCGTGAGCATAGCCAGTCGGTTCGGCCGTTCCCGACCTGCTGGGATGCCGCGGCGTGAACTCTGGGCCGCCGATCCGATGAACGGGTGATACCGGGCGTACCGGATCGAGCTCGGAACAGGTCTGCTCCCGGCGCAGAATGAAGGCATGAGTGCCTTGCTGCGACGTACGAAGAAGAAGCCCTCGGAGCGCGTGGTGACCCTGGTCGGGAAGCCCGGGTGTCACCTCTGTGACGACGCGAGGCAGGTGGTGCGGGAGGTGTGCGAGGAGACCGGCGCGTCCTGGGAGGAGAAGGACATCACCGTGGACGAGGAGCTGTACCGGGAGTACTGGGAGCAGATTCCGGTGGTGCTGATCGATGACCAACAGCACACGTTCTGGCGGGTGGACCCGGGGAGGCTGCGCACGGCACTGCGCTCGTGAGCGAAAGCCGGTTACCATCATGGGCGTTTTGAGTGCTCTCGGGGGAGTGGCTGTGAGGAGTGTGTGCCGCTTTGCTCCCTTCGGGCCCGCAACGGGCTGATGCGATCCTTGGTTCCGGGATCGCGCGACGAATGTGCGTGACCCCGGTCACTTTGACCGGACAAAACGGACACTATCTTTGTGCACGCGTTCACAAAGACATAGCCTGCATTCGACGGGGCGGTCTTGGGAACTACGGCCGCCTGCAGCCCCGCTCATCCCGCAGGAGCACCGTGGCAACTGGCCGAACTCACCGACCGGCGACCCGTAGCCGAGGAATTCCCGAGGCCACCGTCGCCCGACTTCCGCTGTACCTGCGCGCACTGACCGCGCTCTCCGAGCGCTCGGTACCCACGGTCTCGTCCGAGGAACTCGCCGCGGCGGCGGGGGTCAACTCCGCCAAGCTGCGCAAGGACTTCAGCTACCTCGGCTCGTACGGGACGCGCGGTGTCGGCTACGACGTCGAGTATCTCGTGTACCAGATCTCCCGCGAACTCGGGCTCACCCAGGACTGGCCGGTCGTGATCGTCGGCATCGGTAACCTCGGCGCCGCGCTCGCCAACTACGGCGGCTTCGCCTCCCGTGGTTTCCGGGTCGCCGCGCTGATCGACGCCGACCCCGCGATGGCCGGAACGCCGGTCGCGGGCATTCCCGTCCAGCACGCCGACGAACTGGAGCAGATCGTCGGCGACAACGGCGTGTCGATCGGTGTCATCTCGACCCCGGCCGGTGCCGCGCAGCAGGTCTGCGACCGGCTCGTCGCCGCGGGCGTCACCTCCATCCTGAACTTCGCGCCGACCGTGCTGTCCGTGCCCGACGGCGTGGACGTCCGCAAGGTCGACCTCTCCATCGAGCTGCAGATCCTCGCCTTCCACGAGCAGCGCAAGGCCGGCGAGGAGACCGCCGAGGGCAGCTCGGACCCGTCCGCACCCCCGGTGCGCTCGGCCTCCACCGGACGGAAGGGACCCGACGGGGACATGCCCGCCGTGATGCCGGCATGAGTCTTCTTGTCGTAGGACTGAGTCACCGCAGCGCCCCGGTCTCCGTACTGGAGCGGGCCTCGCTGGCCGCCGAGGCGCAGGCCAAGCTGCTCCAGGACACCCTCGCCGCGGAGCCCGCGGCCGAGGCCGCCGTCCTGGCCACGTGCAACCGCATCGAGCTGTACGCCGACGTGGACAAGTTCCACGCGGGCGTCGCCGAGCTGTCCACGCTCCTCGCCCAGCACAGCGGCGTCGGCCTGGACGAGCTCACTCCGTATCTCTATGTGCACTACGAGGACCGGGCCGTCCACCACCTCTTCTCGGTGGCGTGCGGGCTGGACTCGATGGTCGTCGGCGAGGGCCAGATCCTCGGTCAGATCAAGGACGCGCTGGCACTGGGGCAGGAGCTCCACACCGCGGGCCGGCTGCTGAACGACCTGTTCCAGCAGGCCCTGCGGGTCGGCAAGCGGGCCCACAGCGAGACCGGGATCGACCGGGCCGGGCAGTCGCTCGTCACCTTCGGCCTGGAGCAGCTCGCGGCCGGTGCGGACGTCGCGGACTGGGCCGCGGGCAAGCGCGCCCTGGTGATCGGCGCGGGCTCGATGTCCTCGCTCGCCGCCGCCACCCTGGCCCGTACCGGTGTCGCCGAGATCGTCGTCGCCAACCGGACCCGGGCCCGCGCCGACCGGCTCGTCGAGATCCTGGTCCAGCCCGGGGGCACCGGCGTGACCGCCCGTGCCGTGGAGATGGCCGCGGTCCGCGATGAACTGACACGTGCCGATGTCGTCGTCTCCTGCACCGGCGCGACCGGTCTCGTGCTGACCGCCGAGGCCGTTGCCACCGCGCTCGGCCTGGACGTCGGCGACGCCGTCGAGACGCCCGCAGCCACGCTCTCGGTGCCCGCCCCGGCCGACGCCGACCGGCACGCCGCCTGGGTGGAGAACGGCAGCGCCGCCACGGTGCACCGGACGGCCCCGCGGGCCACCGTGCCCGCCCAGGGCTCCGGCCCCGTACGCCTGGCCCTGCTCGACCTGGCCATGCCGCGCGACATCGACGGCGGGACGGCCCGGCTCGACGGTGTGCGCCTCGTCGACATCGAGTCGCTCGCCGAGGCGTCGGCGGATGCCCCGATGGCCGCCGACGTGGACCAGGTGCGCACCATCGTCGCCGACGAGGTCGCCGCCTTCGGCGCCGCCCAGCGCGCCGCCCACATCACCCCGACCGTCGTCGCGCTGCGCACGATGGCCGCCGGAGTGGTCGCGGGCGAGATCGCGCGGCTCGACGGGCGCCTCCCCGATCTGGACGAGAAGCAGCGCGCCGAGATCACGCAGACCGTGCGCCGCGTCGTCGACAAACTCCTGCACGCGCCCACCGTGCGGGTCAAGCAGCTCGCCAGCGAGCCCGGCGGCGCCGGGTACGCCGATGCGCTGCGGGAACTCTTCGACCTCGACCCGCAGACGGTCGCAGCCGTCTCCCGGGCAGACCTGAACGACCCGAATCGAGGGCGGTCATGACCGACAACTCAACCCCGGTCGCGGGGGCCGACAAGCCGCTGAGGCTGGGCACCCGGCGCAGCAAGCTCGCCATGGCGCAGTCCGGCATGGTCGCCGACGCCGTCAGCGAGGTGACCGGGCGCGCCGTCGAGCTCGTCGAGATCACCACGTACGGCGACACCTCGCGGGAGCACCTCTCGCAGATCGGCGGCACCGGTGTGTTCGTCGCGGCGCTGCGCGACGCGCTGCTGCGCGGTGAGGTGGACTTCGCCGTCCACTCGCTCAAGGACCTGCCGACCGCGCAGCCCGAGGGCCTCGTGCTGGCCGCCGTGCCGGTGCGCGAGGACCCGCGCGACGTACTGGTCGCGCGGGACGGGCTGACCTTCGAGCAGCTGCCGTCCGGTGCCCGCATCGGTACCGGTTCGCCGCGCCGCATGGCGCAGCTCAACGCGTACGCCCGGAACCACGGCCTCGACATCGAGACCGTGCCGATCCGGGGGAACGTCGATACGCGTATCGGATTCGTCCGGAGCGGTGAGCTGGACGCGGTGGTACTCGCCGCGGCCGGGCTCAGCCGCCTCGGCCGGAGCGGTGAGGCGACCGACTTCCTGTCGGTCGACACCGTCCTGCCCGCTCCCGGCCAGGGAGCACTGGCGATCGAGTGCGCTGAGACCAGCGCCGACCTCGCCGCCGCGCTCGCCGAGCTCGACGACCCGTACACCCGGGCCGCCGTGACCGCCGAGCGTGCCCTGCTCGCCGCCCTGGAGGCCGGTTGCTCCGCACCTGTGGGTGCGCTGGCCGACCTCCTGGTCGACGGACAGGCTGTCAACGAACTGCGCCTGCGCGGTGTCGTCGGTTCCACCGACGGTTCCTCGCTGGTGCAGCTGTCCACCACCGGTCCCGTTCCCACGTCGCAGGACGACGCGGCGGCCCTCGGTCGCGAGCTCGCGGCCGAGATGCTTGCCAAGGGTGCGGCCGGTCTTATGGGGGAGCGAGCACTTTGAGCCCCACCGGCCCCGCCGCATCCGACTTTCCGGCCCTGTCCGCACAAGGGCACGTCACCTTCCTCGGCGCCGGTCCCGGCGACCCGGGACTGCTGACTCTGCGCGCCGTCGAGGCGCTTGCGAGCGCGGACGTCCTTGTCGCCGAGCCGGACGTCCTCGGCGTCGTTCGCTGCCATGCGCGGGCAAGCGCAAGCGCACCTGAGCTGACGGTTGTTGACGCGCAGTCAGCAGCCGCCGGTGTTCCCGTTCTCAGGGATGCGGTCAATCTTGTCATGGAGGCAGTGAGGGGCGGCAGGCGGGTCGTCCGTGCCGTCTCGGGCGACCCGGGACTGGACGGGAACGCGGGTGCCGAGATGCTCGCCTGCGCTGCCGCCGGCATCCCCTTCGAGGTCGTGCCGGGCGTCGCCAACGCCGTGGGCGTGCCCGCGTACGCCGGTGTGCCGCTGCGTGACACGCAGGGCGCGGACGTCAGGTTCGTCGACGCCCGTACCGCGTCCGACCGCTGCTGGACCGAGGTCGGCGCCAGCGATGCCACGGCCGTCATCTCGACGACGCTCGACTCGGTGGCCGCGGCCGCCGGTGAGCTGGTCTCGGCCGGCCGCAAGCCCGACACCCCGCTGACCGTGACGGTCGCCGGTACGACGACCCGCCAGCGCACCTGGACGGCGACCCTCGGGACGATCGCCCAGGTCCTGAAGCAGGCGAAGGTGCTGCCCTCCCCGGAGGGTCACCGGCCCGTCATAGCCGTGGTCGGTGAGCGCAGCTCCGCAGCCCAGCGCGACCAGCTCGCGTGGTTCGAGTCCAAGCCGCTGTTCGGCTGGAAGGTGCTCGTACCGCGTACCAAGGAGCAGTCCGCGTCGCTCTCCGACCAGCTTCGTTCCTACGGTGCCGTGCCGCACGAGGTCCCGACGATCGCCGTCGAGCCGCCCCGTACGCCCCAGCAGATGGAGCGCGCGGTCAAGGGCCTGGTCACGGGCCGTTACGAGTGGATCGCCTTCACCAGCGTCAACGCGGTGAAGGCCGTCCGGGAGAAGTTCGAGGAGTACGGGCTCGATGCCCGTGCCTTCGCCGGGATCAAGGTCGCGGCCGTGGGTGAGCAGACCGCCGCCGCGCTGGTCGATTTCGGTGTGAAGCCGGACCTGGTGCCGTCCGGTGAGCAGTCCGCCGCCGGTCTGCTGGAGGACTGGCCGCCGTACGACCCGGTCTTCGACCCGATCGACAGGGTCTTCCTGCCGCGTGCCGACATCGCCACCGAGACGCTGGTGGCCGGGCTCATCGAGCTGGGCTGGGAGGTCGACGACGTCACCGCGTACCGCACGGTCCGCGCCTCGCCGCCGCCCGCCGACACCCGCGAGGCGATCAAGGGCGGCGGCTTCGACGCGGTGCTCTTCACCTCGTCCTCGACCGTCCGGAACCTGGTCGGCATCGCGGGCAAGCCGCACAACGTGACGGTGATCGCGTGTATCGGCCCGGCGACGGCGAAGACCGCCGAGGAGCACGGCCTGCGGGTCGACGTCCTCTCCCCGGAGCCTTCGGTGCACAAGCTGGCCGAGGCGCTGGCCGAGTTCGGCGCGCGGCGCCGGGAGGCGGCGAAGGAGGCCGGCGATCCGGTGACGCGGCCGAGCGAGCGGCGTCCCGGAGCGCGGCGGCGTCGTACGACGACCTGACCCGCGCGGTCGGAACGTGTCCGGAACGTGTGAGGGGCCCGGTTGCTTCGGCGGCCGGGCCCTTGCCCGTTCCGCGCTCGTCCCGCGCCCGCTCTGCACCCGTTCCGCGGTCTTTTTCCGGCACGGGTGTCGGTAAGACGGTGATGTGTACGGGTCTAATCTCGAAGGATGACTGTGTACGGAAACTTCCCCGGCTCCCGCCCCCGGCGGCTGCGGACGACCCCGGCGATGCGGCGGATGGTCGCTGAGACACGGCTCGACGCGGCGAATCTGATCCTGCCCGCGTTCGTGCGCGAGGGCATCGACGCCCCGGTCGCCATCTCGGCCATGCCCGGCGTGCAGCAGCACACCCTGGACACCCTGCGGAAGGCCGCCGTCGAGGCGGTGTCGGCCGGGGTCTCCGGGATCATGCTCTTCGGTGTCCCCGAGGACGAGAAGAAGGACGCCCGGGGCACGGCGGGCACCGACCCGGACGGCATCCTCCAGGTGGCGCTGCGCGCGGTGCGCCAGGAGGTCGGTGACGATCTCGTCATCATGTCGGACCTGTGCCTGGACGAGTACACCGACCACGGCCACTGCGGTGTGCTGACCGAGGACGGCCGGGTCGACAACGACGTGACGCTGGAGCGTTACGCCGAGATGGCACAGGTCCAGGCCGACGCGGGCGCCCATGTGGTGGGCCCCAGCGGCATGATGGACGGCCAGGTCGGTGTCGTCCGCGACGCGCTCGACCAGACGGGCCACGAGGACGTCTCGATCCTCGCCTACACCGTGAAGTACTCCTCGGCGTTCTACGGGCCGTTCCGCGAGGCCGTCGGTTCCTCGCTCATGGGCGACCGCAAGACGTACCAGCAGGACCCGGCGAACGCCCGTGAGTCGCTGCGCGAGCTGGCGCTCGACGTCGAAGAGGGCGCCGACATGGTCATGGTGAAGCCGGCCGGTCCGTACCTCGACATCGTCGCGAAGGTCGCCGACTCGGTGGACGTGCCGGTCGCGGCGTACCAGATCAGCGGTGAGTACTCGATGATCGAGGCCGCCGCGGAGAAGGGCTGGATCGACCGGGAGGCGGCCATTCTGGAGAGCCTGACCGGGATCCGGCGCGCGGGGGCGCAGATGATCCTCACCTACTGGGCGACTGAGGTCGCGCAGCGGCTGGGGCGGCGCTAGGCCGCGTTCGGGCCGTTGCTCGGAGGGCGATCCGGCCGTTCGGAGCGAACGGATTTGTGAGACATGGCGGCGGTGCCGTCATCGGGGAGAAGTGAGCAATCCATGGCCATGGTCGGCCTGTTCTGGATCGCCGAGGGCGATGTGTACGTGGGCGCGAAGCCGTCCGGCATGGGGCCCGGGGTGCGGCTGACCCCCGAGGGGGTGGTGGCGGTCGGCGACGGGCAGTCCGGCCTCCACCTGTGGGAGGACGTGCGTGCCCTGACGGTGGCGGACATCCCCGAGAAGTCCCTGATGCGGCGGGCAGCCGTGGTCAAGGACCTGGCTGTGGACACGGTGATGCACCTGGCTCTGCCCATGGGTACGGGCCGGGTGGAGGGTCCCCCGCCGATGATGAGGGTGCGCGTGGAATCGTCCAGGGGCGAGCACCGGCTGGCGGCCTACGCGGCTGCGGCCGTCGGTTACCCCGAGACCGAGGTCGACCTCTCCCGCGCACTGATGGCCCGCCTCACGGAGGGTGCCGCGACGATGTCCACGACGCTGGCGGCGATGTCCGAGTGGGGCCGTACGTCGGGGGACGGGACGCCCCGGGGGACGGAGCGGGAGCGGCTGCTGCGGGAGTGGCTGGCTCAGTGAGGTGACGGTGCCTGTGGGGCCCCGCGGGTGCGGGGTTCCCACAGGCACCGTGCTGTTTCAGGCCCGCTTGGAGCGGCGGCGGGCCACCACGGTCAGGCCGGTGCCCGCGGCGAGGACCACGGCGGTGCCGATGACCAGCGGGATCGTGCCGCTGCTGCCGGTCGAGGCCAGGTCGCCGTCCTTGCCGCCGGGCGTCGTGCTCTGCGACGGGGCCGGGGTGGCCGGTGCGGACTCGGACGAACCGGCGGACGGTGTGCCGCTTGCCGGGGGCGTGCTCGCCGGGGTGGAGGGCGTGCCGGTCGGGGGTGTGGTTCCGGGGGTGTTGCCCGGGGTCGGGGTGGCCGGAGGCGTCGTTCCGCCGGTCTCCGGGAGGCAGCCGGTGAAGGGGAAGTGGTGCGTCTCCGCGCCGCCCGAGCCGTGCAGCGAGGCGACCCACACCGAGCCGTTGACCGGGGCGCCGGTGCCCAGCTCCAGGTGTGCGCCGGGTGCCAGCACGCTGCCGGGCCAGGCGGCCTGGCTGCTCTTGGTGACGGTGGTGGCCTCGGGGAAGTTCCACAGCAGGCGGGCGCGGACCTTGCCGTCGGAGGCGCTCTGGAGCTTGTCGTCCAGTACGTAGTCCTGGCCGCCGGAGAGGAAGAAGCCGGTGGTGCCGGCCTTGGCCATGTCGTACGTCGTGCCGCTGACGTTGACGACCGTGGTGGAGCCGGCGGGGACCTTGAGGTAGATGTCCTTGGCCGCTTCCAGCTGATCGGCCGTCACCTTGAAGATGTTGCGGGTGGTGTTCCCGCCCTCCAGGGTGAGCTTGCTGCCGCTCAGTTCCACTTCGGTGCCGCCGGTCGCGGGTTCCTTCGCCAGTGCGGCGGAGTAGGCCCGGAGCTTGCCGAACTCGGCGTCGAAATCGATCAGTCCGGCGTTCTTGCCGAAGGTGCCGGAGTGCATTTCGAGGGCGCGGTCGCTGACCTTGCCGCCGACGACCGCGTTGCCCTTCATCACCGCGGTGACCGAACTGCCGTTGAGCAGGTCGCCGCGGACGACGAGCGACGCCCGGCCGGGCAGTGCGTCGACCTCGGCGGCCGTCAGTTCGTTGGCGGCGCTGAAGCCGCCGCGGAAGTCGGCGTTGCCGCCCACGGCCACCGCGCCTTCCGCGTCGGGGGTGTGGACGTCGTCACCGAGGACGAACTCGCCGTACTTTCCGGCGATTCCGAAGGCATCGGTGGTGCAGGCCGTCGGATCGGCGGCGGGCGCGGCCTGAGCGGCGGGGACGGCCGTGAGACCGAGGACGAGGGCTCCGCCGAGAACTGCGGATGCGGTGGCGGCGGTTGCGGATATGCGCATGGGGGCGTGTCTCTCCAGCGGAGGTGCTTGTAAAGATTCCGTGGCAGCTTCGGCCAAGTTCTTCACACAATAGGATATTGGTCAAGACCAATGCGCGGAGTGCTGCTCTGTCCGGTTGTCAGTTCTTGGCCCCATGCCGTTGCCGGCTCTCGGCCCCACGCCGTTGTCAGCCCCTGGCCCATGGGCCTACTTCCCCGTGACGTAGGCGTTCCAGATCCGGAGCGGGAAGACGTTGCCGCGTTCCGAATCGGACCCGCCCACGCCCTGCATTCCCAGCAGTTGAGGGGTGCCCGGCTTGTTGCGGAACATCGTGACGGCCGTGGTCAGCCCGTCGGCGTGGCCGATGAACCACGCCGACTTCATCCGGTCGTCCTCGCCGGTCGCGCCCGCCGAGAGGTTGTCGGCAGCCTTGATCCTGGCGAACGTGGCGAGCTTCCCGTCCTGGCCGAGCCGCGTCCAGGCCAGCATCCCCAGGGTGTTGTTCACGTCGTTGGCCACCGAGACGTCCATCGCGCGCCGCGGCTCGGGCTTCCCGAAGCCCTCGACCTTCTCGCCGTCCCGGGTCATCCCGGTCACCGAGTAGGGGTCGGCCCGCATGCCTTCGTTGCTGAAGGCGGTGTACGCGTCCGCCATCCTGACCGCGCTCGGCGTGGACGTGCCAAGGGGGAAGGACTTGTCCAGACGGGCCAGGCTCTCCTTGTGCAGCCCGGCCGATACCGCGAGTTCCTTCACCTTCTTCAGCCCGATGTCCTTGCCGAGCAGCGTGAAGGTGGCGTTGGACGACTTGATCAGCGCATCGCGCAGGGAAGTCGGCGCCGTGACCATCGTCTGGCCGGGGCCGGAACCCGACGGGGCGGGGGGCGCGTACGGGCCGTCCTTGATCAGACGCCCGCCACTGTCGTAGCCGCTGTCCAGGGTGATCCCGTCGCCGTGCTGAAGGGCCGCGGCCAGTACGAAGGGCTTGAAGGCCGAGCCGACGGGGACGCCCGCGGTGTCGGCGTTGTTGGCGAAGTGGGTGACCGCGTCGGCTCCGCCGTACACCGCGACCACGGCCCCGTCGGAGCGCACGGATGCGGCGCCGACCTCGACGTACTTGTCCTCGGGACGCTTCTCGGGGTCCAAGTCGCGCTTGCGTACGCTCCGCACGGCCCGTTCCAGCTGCCCCACCCTGGCCTTGTCGAAGGTGGTGTGCACCCGGTAGCCGCCCCGGAAGAGGTCCTTGTCGGTGAGGCCCGAACGCTTCTTGATGTACTTGTTGGCGATGTCGACGAGATAGCCGGTCTGGCCGCCGAGGCTGGTCGGCTTAGCGGCCGGCTTCGGCTCGGGGAACTTCCGGTACGTGGCCCGCTCGGCCTTCGTCATCGTGCCGATCTCCACCTGCCGGTCGAGGATCCACTCCCAGCGGTCGACGGCGCGTTCGTGGTTGGCCTTGCTGCCCGCGGGGTCGTACTGCTCCGCCCCCTTGAGCAGGGACGCGAGCAGCGCCGCCTGGCTGGGGTCGAGGTCCTTCGCGGGGATTCCGTAGTACGCGTTCGCCGCTGCCTGGATGCCGTAGGCGCCGCGGCCGAACCAACTGGTGTTCAGATACCCCTGGAGGATCTCCTTCTTGCCCTGCTTGTTGTTCAGCTTCAGCGAGATGAAGAATTCCTTGAACTTCCGGGTGGCCGACTGCTCCTGGCTGAGATAGGTGTTCTTCACGTACTGCTGGGTGATGGTGGAGCCGCCCTGGGTCTCACCGCCCGTGACGATGCTTACGGCCGCGCGGGCGATTCCCGTCGCCGATACCCCCGGGTCGGAGTAGAAGGTCTCGTTCTCGGCGGCGATGACCGCGTTCTCCACCGAGTCGGGTATGTCGGCGAGCGTGACGTTCTGCCGGTTGACCGCGCCCACGCTCACCAACTGGCTGCCGTCCGCCCAGTAGTAGACGGTGCCCTGCCTGCGCGCCTCGTCGTTCTCGTCCGGGATGTCGACGGACGCGTACACCGCGGCGAACAGGCCTGTCAGCGCGACGAGTCCGAGCATGACCCCGCTCAGCACCTGCCGCCACGAAGGGACCCAGCGGCGCCAAGTACGTTTCCCCCGGCGGGGGTAGTCGACAGCGAGTCTGCGATGGCGGGTCGGGCGGGTCGGGCGGTTGGGGCGTCGGGCCATGGTCCAGCTCCTCGTTCACCGTCCCGTACCGGTGGCGCGGGCTTGTGAGAGAAGATGTTCCGGATCGCGATCAGGTTGTCTCGGGGCCTGTCCGGTGGGAGCGATGACCTTGTACCGGACGGCCTTTCCGGAGGAACAGTCCGCGATGCCCGGCTTTGTCGGCCGGTCCTGCGACCGGGTGCGCTCAGGCGAGGCCCGCCTCTTCCAGGGCCGACCTCGCGCAGGCCCGGACGAGGGGGTCCTCCTCGGACTCCCCGGCGGCGATCAGGGCCTCGGCGACCGCCGGGTCGTCCGATGCGTAGGGGCCGAGTGCCATCGCCGCGTACTGGCGTACCAGATCCTCCTCGGGGTCGTTCAGCGCCGCCAGCAGTGCTCTGCCCGCGCGGTGTCGCAGGTCGGGGTCGGCCGGGGGCCACAGACGCAGGACCGTGGCGCACTCGACGCGGGCGAGGTCGTACTCGCCCGCGTCGGCGAGCACCGAGACGAGGAACGGCTGCGCGGCCGCGTTGCCGTCCAGTTCGGCGATGATCTCGCGCTTCCTGTCGCTGTCGGCCGGCAGGGCGCGGTACTCCTCGACGAGGCGGGAGAGATGGGCGAGGCGGTCGGCGCGGGTGGTGTCGTCCGGGGCCGACTCGGGGTTCATGGGCGGTGTTCCTCCGTCCGGAGATTCAGGGCCAGTTGATCAGGGTCATGAAGGCGACCCAGGTGAAGAACACGGTGGCGGGCGCAGCCACGGCGAGGCCGATCGCGGCCGGTGGCCTGCGCCTGGTGAACACCCAGCTCGCCACCAGGACGACCAGAGCCAGCAGCAGGCCGCAGCAGGAGACCGTCCAGGCCGGACCGAAACTCGCGTCGAATCGGTCGGCATCCGCCTCCGAGCAGGAGTCGCAGGCCATCGGCGAAAGCATGCTGTACACCAGGGCGAAGAACGCGAGCGGGAGCGTGACGACCGTGGAGATCAGCGAGGCGATCCAGGTGTGCCGGGGGCCGTCGGTGCGGTCGGGGGCTTCGTCCGTGAGGTTGTCGGGCATGCGTGTGATTCAACCGGGCGCCCCGGTACGGCACATGAGTTGCCGTACCTAAGGCCTCCGGTCGCTTCGGGTCAGTCCCACCAGAAGGACCAGGTCTCCTGGTTCAGCACCATCTTCTCGGCGTAGACGTCCAGGTCGTACGGCGGGTTCTGCTCGATGTTGTCCGGGCAGAACGCGAAGTGCTCGGCGGCGACCGCGCGGGCCTCCGGGAGGGTGGTGGGCGGGCGGCCGACCGAGACCATCAGGGTGTCGAAGCCCAGCACCACGACCCGTATGCCGAAGCGGTCCTCCCAGGAGCGGAGCACGGCGCTGAGCCGGGCCGTGTCCTCCTCGTAGTTGACCGGACCCGACCAGCCGATCGCCGCCGGTATGTCCGCGCTGCGCCGGGCCGGGACGAGCGCCAGCCGTGAGCCGGCGTACCAGCCGTCCGGGCCGACGCACTCCTCGGCGATCGCGGCCGCCAGGTCGTCGGGGGTGTCCTGCCCCTCGGCGGCCGGGACGGGGGCCAGGCCCGGCCAGTCGCCTTCTGCGGCGTCGAGCTCCTCGGGCGCGCAGTCCTCCCAGTACTCGCTGAGCACCTCCTCGGCGTCGTGATCGCCGGGGTACGACGTGCTGTCCGGGATCAGGTCCCAGGTGTCGGGCCACTGGTCGCGCCGCCCACCGTCTATCAGCACGGGGAGCAGCCCGCCCGCCCGCCCGGCCGCGCGCAGCGTGCGCCATGTGCCGTGGGTCGCGGGCTCATCGGCACACCAGAGCAGTGGCTCGTGCCAGGTGCCGTCGATCGTGGCGTCCACCAGTGAGCCGGGCGGGAGTTGGAGCCCTGACGTGGCCAGGGACGGAAGCGGATTCGGGAGCGTCGCCATGACCACGACTCTAGGCGCGGCCACTGACAATCGGCCGGGCGCCGCAGTGCGGTGTGGCGCGGTGCGGCTACGGGTGTGCGTGAACCTCGACGAACGTGGTGGGCGCCGTGGTGCCGTCGGGCAGTGGTGCGGGCGCGGTGACGTGGCCGAGCGCCTGGCCGTTCGCGCTCTGGCCGGGCCGGCCGGGCCGGAGTTCGCGGTTGACGCGGAGGGTGAGTTGGCGCCCGTCGGGTGCCGTCGTGACCAGGATGGCTGTGCCGTCCGGGCTGTTGGTGGCGGTGGAGGCGGCGAGCTCCGCCGTGATGCCCGGTTCGTCGAGCCGGGCGGTGACGGACGGGTCCGGGGTGTCGCTCGTGCTCTGCATCTGCGGCTCGGCCTCGCCGACGACGAGCGCGAGCAGCTGGGCCACGACGACAGGGTCATGCGCCCCGTCGTACACCCAGCGCTGCCCCAGCACGCCGTGCTCGGTCGTGCCGATGAGTGCGTCGTCGGCGCCCGGGAGCGGTGCGCCTCGGTAGCTGAACAGCACCTGGTACTCGGCTGGTTGGTCCCCCGAGGTGTCGGTGACCACCATGAACTCGATCCCGACCTCGCCCTTCGGGTCGTCCAGGCGGAATCCGCCGGTCCGGGCCAGCTCGGGCTGCTGCCCCGTGCCGCGGTACCAGGGCTGTGCGGGCAGCCAGGTGGTGAGGAGTTCCAGCTTGGTGGGCGTCAGGGTGGTGTGGTGGATGACAGCCATGGCGGTGGTATTCCTCCCGGGGACGTGGGCTCAGACGAGTCGCGGGTCGGCGGCGAAGCCGGCGAAGGCCGTCCAGGTGGTGGGGGCGACGGTGAGGACGGGGCCGTCGGGGTTCTTGGAGTCGCGGATGTGGATGGCGGCGGGGTGGGCGGCGATCTCGACGCATTCGCCGCCTTCGCTGCCGCTGTAACTTGATTTCTGCCAGTCGTAGGCGACTTCGAGGCACTGCCCGCCCTCGTCGCCGCTGTAGCTGGACTTGAACCACTTACGTGCAGTGCTCATTGCTCTCCCAGCAGACGGTCCAGCAGGCCCACGGTGGCCTCGGGGCTGAGGGCCTGGGCTCGCAGCATCGCATATTTCCGGGCGAGGATGCTGACCTCATCGGGGTCGGAGACGAGCAGGCTGCCGCGCTGTGTCTCGGAGTAGGCGACGCGCTGGAAGTCCGGCGTTTCCAGCAGGGTGAAGGGGCCGTTCAGTCCGGCGTGGGTGCGGTGGTTCAGCGGCAGGACCTGGAGGCAGATGCCGGGGAGCGCGGCACACGTCCGCAGGTGGTTCAGCTGCTCCGCATGCCCATCGTCGTCGAGGAGTTGGAGCATCAGGACCGGTTCCCAGACGACGAAGCTGATGGTCGGGGCGACGGCCGATGAAGGATCTCCTGGCGTTCCAAGCGGGCTTCCGTCTGGATGGCGACCTTCTCCTCGCTGAAGGCCGGGACCCGATTGCGGAACACCGCCTCGGCGTAGCGGCTCGTCTGGAGGAGGCCCGGTACGACCTGGTTGTCGTACCAGGACAGCGCCAGGGCCTCCCGTTCCAGTTACAAGTACTCCTCCGCCCACGCCGGGACCAGGTCGATCTCCGGCAGGTTCGCCACCGCCTCCTTCAACGCGCCCTTGATGTCCAGCCGTTCGTCCAACTTGGCGGCGAGGTCGGGCAGCAGGGCGCGTCTGCCCTGTTCGATGGAGGCGATCGTCTCCACCTGATGGCCCACCAGGTCCGCGAGTTGGGCCTGGGTCAGGCCGGCCGCCCTGCGGAAGACGGCGACCAGTCTGCCCACGAGTTTCATTGCCGACGCGTTCTTGCGCTTCCGCTTTCCGGGGTGCATACGGAGCGAACTTCCACGTGCGCGCTCGCGTCACGCGCGCATGACCCGTACAAGAAATCTGTACGGGTGCGAGTCCCGTCAGGACCGGGGCTCGGGCGGGGTCCATTCGACGGCCTCCCGGACCGTCGCGTCCGGGTCCTGGGCGAGGCGGTGGAGGAGTTCCTTGGCGGCCGGGCTCGACCAGTTCTCGACGGCCCATACGAGGGCCCTGCGGACCTTCGGGTCCGGGTGGTCCGCGAGGTGCGCCAGTTTGTCGACCGGTCCCCGTCGGCGCATCCCGAACCAGTGGAGGGCCTGGACGAGTTGTTCGGAGTCGCCGGGGCTGCCCGCCGCGGCGATCCGGCGCACGAGGACCGCGGAGGCGGGGGGAGGGCCGTCGAGCGGGTGCGGGCGGCGTTGCCGCAGGCGCTGCGAGCCGTACTCGCCGCGTACCCGGCAGCCGAAGCAGGTGCAGGGCACCTTGCCGTTCGAGTCGGGGAAGTAGCGCCAGCCGGTGACCTGGCTGACCGCGCGGATGCGGTGCACCTCGCGCTTGGTGACCGGCCGGGGGACGAACACCTCCCAGCCGCGCGGGTCGGGCAGGGCGGAGACCCGGCGTACGGCTTCGGCCGCCGTGACGGTCGCGGGGTCGCGGTGGTAGCGGCCCAGGGTGACGGGTTCGTCGTCCGGCAGGCGGATGTGCACGGCGACGAGTCCGCGCGGGCCGCTGCGCCTGGACAGTTCGCGCAGCCACTGGTGGGTGAGGGTGTACGAGGGGAGGACGGGGAAGCAGTAGAGGCCCCGTGGCAATGAGGCGTCGCGGCCGTGGCTGATGGCCCGTATTCCGGAGCGGCGGACGCGTGGAGCGTTCGCCGCAGGTGTCAGGTGCACGAACATTGCCATGCGGGCGATGCTAACGAGTGGGTGTGCGGTCGGCCGGGTCCGGTGTGTGTTCTGGGATGCTCGGCGGTGTGGATACGGGCAGCGTGGTCGTGCAGATGATCGTCGTGCGGTGGACCGTGTCGTCCCGGGGCGGCGAGGGTGCCCGACTTCGAAGCCGGGTGCCGAAGGGGTTCCTGCTGCCCGAGGGGGTGTCCGGGCCCGTTGTCCACCGTGTGGACTGCGACGAGCCGAACGGGTTCGTGCCGCGCTTCCGTACGATCGACAGTCTTCGCCCGCTGGAGAGCGACACGCCGTTGCGGCTCGCGGTGGAGGCCGACGGCGTACGCGTCTTCGCCGACCGGAACCGGCGGGTCACCGCTCCTCCTGCCCGTCGGCTGGCGGCCGGGCAGTGGCTGCGCTGGCGGGACACGTCCAGCGGGCGCCGGCGGGTCCGGATGACGCTCGTGAACGTCGCGGCCATCGGCCGCCCTCCGTCGAATCTATTTCTCGGGGCACCCGTGTACAGCGCCGAATCCGTGGAGACCTGGATCGGGTAGCAGGCGGCCCGCCGGCCGTTGTTGATCATCAAGAGTGCAGAATGGGTCGTATGTCGATAACGAACACCCCTGAAACGGCAACGGTCGACGATGCTGAGGAGATCGG
Organism: Streptomyces sp. NBC_00376; assembly: GCF_036077095.1. Classification (NCBI taxonomy): domain Bacteria; kingdom Bacillati; phylum Actinomycetota; class Actinomycetes; order Kitasatosporales; family Streptomycetaceae; genus Streptomyces; species Streptomyces sp. NBC_00376. Next base: position 4,932,549 of record NZ_CP107960.1, read on the forward strand.
CCGCATGCTGGCCGGTGCCTTCGACGACGACCCGATGATGCGTTGGTTCTTCCCCGAGGACTCCTCCCGCGAGGAGGGGATGGCCCGCTACTTCAGCACGATCTTCGCCCGGCAGTACGTCCGGCACGGCGTGTGCGAGCGGACCGGCGCGGCGGCCGCCTTCTGGGTGTCGCCGGAGGGCCAGGAGAAGGCCGTTCCCGACGCGGAGACCGTCCAGGAGCTCGAGAACATTCTCGGCGACCGGGCTCCGCTGTTCCGTGAGGCCGTCGAGGCAGCGGCCGAGCACGGGCCGAAGGAGCCCCACTGGTATCTGGCGGTGGTCGGCGCGGACCCGGCCGCCCGGGGGCAGGGGCACGGGGCGGCACTGCTGCGTTCGGGCCTGGCCAAGGCCGACGCGGCGGGCCTGCCCGTCTACCTGGAGTCCTCCAAGCCGGACAACCTGCCCTTCTACGAGCACTTCGGCTTCACCGTGCTCGGCGAGGCGGAACTGCCGGGCGGCGGACCGAAGCTGTGGGCCATGCGGCGCGCTCCCCGTACGCGGGACGGCGCCTGAGGACCGCGTACCGACCGACTGGCTGAGACTGGCCGACTCCACGTTCCGCAGCAGTCGGAGAGCGGCTAGAGCTTGTCGGCGCAGAGGAGGCGTTCGCTGTGCACCGGGTCGTTGTCGATCAACGAGTTCTCGGTGAACATGGCGTCCGCCTCGCCGTCGCACGGGTCGTCGAAGCCGCCCACGACGGCGTCCTCAAGGATCTTCGTGACCTTGTGGGTGGCGCCGTCCTTCTTGCCCTTGGTGCGGCAGGCCACTTCCGAGACAGGGCTCCCGTTCTTGGCCGCGCTGTGCACACAGTCACCGACCTCGATCCGCGGGCCACCGCCCCCGCCGGGGTCGCCGGGGTGCGGGGCCTTCAGGTTGCGCATGCAGGCGTAACCCTCGCCGGAGACCGGCTTGTCCTCCAGGATCGCGATACTGACCGGCACGTTGACCGCGAAGTCGGAGTTGTCGGAACAGAGAGTGGCCTCGAACGGATCGGGGAAGCCGGTGTCGACCCGGTAGATGACCTTCGCGACGGCCTCGGGGCCGTCGCAGGGAACCTCGCGGTAGACGACCTTCTGGCCCGGCTCGGCGGCCGCGCACTCACCCTCGGCGAGGAACTGCTCTCCGTACGACGGGTTCACGGAGGGGGCCGGCGGGGCGACGGCGGTGGCGGATGCCTGGGTCAGGTCCGACGGATGGTCGTCGCCCGCCTTCCCGCATCCGGTGATCAGCGCCAGCGCCGCGACCGTGGCGGCGGTCGCGGCAGCGGCAGCGTGGCTGCGTGATGACGGCGGTATGCGACCGCTCTTCGTACGCACGTTTCCCCCTCGGGCTCGATCTCCGATTCTACGATCGACTGCCCTCGGGGGAACGTGAGTTGCCGGAGCGCCGAGTCTCGCCTTCGTGGTGGTCGCGGAGTGGGTGCGGTCACCGCGACAAGGGGGGATACCCCGATCGCCGATGCGGATGACCGCCCCATCGTGCCGACCCGCACCCGGCGGGCACCGTGGAGGGCACAGAGCAGCGGAGATTGATGAACCGTCAGGTGCGTCGCCGCTGCCGTGACTTCAAGGATTGAGGACGTACACGTGACGAAGCGCAATACGAATTACCTGCTCGCCGGCCTGATCATCGAGAAGGTGACTGGTCACACGTATGCCCAGGAGATCCGCAAGCGCATCATCGAACCGCTGCATCTGCGCAAGACATACGTGCCGCGCGCCTCGGCGATCCCCGGACCGCACCCGCGCGGTTACGCGCAGCCCGGCGAGGACGCGCCGCTCCTGGACATCACGGAGGTCGACCCGTCCGTCGGCGGTGCGGCCGGCGGGATGATCTCCAGCGGCACCGACCTCAACCGGTTCCTGGGCGCCCTCCTCCGCGGAGACCTGCTGCACCCGGCCGAGCTCCGGGAAATGATGAGGACCCGGGACACCGGCAACGAGGACGGCCGTGCGTACGGCCTCGGTCTGGAGAGCAGGCCGCTGCCCGGCGGGGGTCTCTACTGGGGGCACGCCGGTGACTTCCTGGGGTTCGAGACCATGGCCGGTGCCACGGTCGACGGCAGGCGGGCGACGGTCATGGTGAATCTCGGCCCCGGGGGTTCGGACGCCCAGAGCGATGACATCGAGGCGGCGGTCCGGACGGCCCTGTCCGCGGGCCGTCTCTCGGCCCGCGGGTAGCGTGTCCGAGCTCGCCGCCTTCGCCGGGACCGGGCACCGGAGGATCAGTACGTGAGGGCGGCGTCCATTTCGCTCTGCCAGTAGGTGACGAAGCCGTTGTCGCCCCAGGAGGTGCCGGCGGGGAGCGTCAGCTCGGCCGGGGCACCCGTGGAGCCCTGGTTGGCCTTGCCGGTGAAGTACACCGAGAGGTGGGTGCCCTTGTGCAGTTCCTGGCCGTCGGGCTCACCGGACAGCCCGATCGAGGCGTAGGCGGACTGCCCCGGCTCAAGGGTGACCACGGCCTGCGGGATGCTGTCGCGGAGGACCGGGAAGGCGGCCTGGGCGTCGTCGAACCGGAGCGCCGGGGCGTGGTAGGCGTAGCAGGGGCCGGAACCGGTGTTGGTCGCGGTGAGCAGCAGGTGGTTGATGGGGCGGCTCACCTTGGTGACGGTGACCTTGGTGTTCGAGCCGGTGCAGGTGACGGGGGACTTGCTGCTGTTCCCGGTGGTGCTGCTCTGGCCGTTGGTGTCGCTCTTCCGTCCGCTGGTGGAGCCGGTGGAGTTCTTGGAGCCGGAGGCCGTGTTCTCGGCCGGGGACTTGGAGTCGGTGCCGGAGTCGGTGTCGGCTCCGGTCCCCTGGGTGTCCTTGCCCGTTTCCTTGCCCGTGTCCGTGGCGGCGGAGTCGCTCGCCGTGGTCGACGGGCCGGACATCGCGCCGTCCTCGGTGCCGTTGCAGGCGGTGAGCGAGAGGGCGGCCAGGAGGGCGGTCGCGGCGAGGGCGGTGGTGCGGATGCGGTTGTTGCGCATGGTGGTGGTACTCCCCGTGCGTGGGCCGGTGTTGATGTTCGGTCAGTTGTGGCAGATCAGGGCGATGACGATCGTGGTGGACACGATCACCACGCTGATGGCCACGGCATCGATGAGCTCGATGCGGAAGTGGATTCGCACTGCGTTGTCCCAGTGGTCGCTGCGGTGTGTCCACAGATTGCGGGGTGACGGATTCCGGCCGCAACGCCGAACAGCCCATTGGGGATGCTGGAATGGCTGCGCGTACTGTGACCTGGGCAGATTCCACGTCCCTGGAACGGTGTTCCGGGACGGACAAGGAGGGGGAACGCTGCAGTGGCGACGCCGGAGGCCGCAGAATTCGCGGCTCTGCTGAAGGAACTGAAGGACCGTTCGGGACGCAGTTACGGGGTCCTTGCCGGAAGACTGCACGTCAGTACGTCAACACTTCACCGGTACTGCAACGGGGACGCGGTGCCCAATGAGTACGCCCCGGTGGAGCGGCTGGCGCGGTTGTGTGCGGCGACCCCGGAGGAGCTGGTGGAGCTGCACCGGCGGTGGATCGTGGCGGATGCGGCGCGTAGACGCCCTGCCGTGGCTGCGCCGCCCGAGGCTGTTCTTGCGCCTGATCCTGATCCTGATCCTGTTTCCGCGCCTGCGCCTGCGCCTGCTTCTGCGCCTGCGGAGCCGGTGCGGGATGCGGTTTCCGAGCTCACGCCCGAATCCGAACCCGCGATCCTGGCCGGTGGGGCGGGACGGCCCCGGCGGTTCCTGGCCTCCGCACGGACGCGGGTGCTGCTCGCGGCCGTCGCCGTCGTCGCGCTGACCGTGCCGGCCTCGATCGTCGTCAGCAATCTGTCGGGTACGGACAAGGACGATCTCAGCAACGCACCCGCCGTGGACCCGAAGGACCCGGACGAGCCCGAGCTCGCCGGGCCCGGCCACGACGCGAGCGCCACCGCCTCACCGAGCGGGGCGAAGAAGTCGGGCAAGCCCGTGCCGTCCGGCTCGGCGACCGTCTCGTCCCCGCCGTCCGGCGGCGCCTCCGCCACGACCGGGGGGCGCGGCACGGGATCCGGTTCGAGTGGGCGGCAGAGCGGGGGCGTGCCGCTGAGCGCCACCATCAGCTCGTACAACTGGGAAGAGCCCTGCGGCCAGCACTACGTGTTGGACCAGAAGCCGGAGGACGTGCCTCCGCCGCCCTCGCCGCAGGGCACCCGGGGCTGGGCCAAGGCGCTCGGCGGGGTGGACGGCGGCAGCATGCAGCTCGAGCTCACCGTGCAGGGGAAGTCGGGGCAGGCCGTCGTGCTGAACGGACTGCATGTGCGGACGCTGTCCCGGAAGGCGCCGTTGGCGTGGTCGGCGTACTCGATGGGCGAGGGCTGCGGGAGCGGTATCACCCCGCAGTCCTTCGACGTCGACCTCGACGACGGCCGGCCGAACCTCACCCCGGTGGCGGGGCAGCAGGGGGACGAGCGGGTGCCGCCGAAGGACTTCCCGTTCCGGGTGTCCTCCACCGATGTGGAGGTGTTCGACCTCAAGGTCCACGTCGAGGGGCACGACGTCAGCTGGTACCTGGACCTGGAGTGGAGCAGTGGCGGCCGGACGGGGATGCTGCGCATCGACGACGGCGGGAAGCCGTTCCGTACCAGCAGCATCCAGGCGCGGCCGAAGTACATGTACCGGTACGACACGGCCCAGTGGGTGACCAAGGAGTGGGACTAGCGTCCCTCGTGGTCACGGCCACCGGGCCGGGGCGTACGGAATCCGTACTGACTGACCGACGTCCTGGTCAGAGGCGCTCGGGGGTCCGGATGCCGAGCAGCTCCATGCCCTGGTGCAGGGTGCGGGCGGTGAGGTCCGAGAGGAAGAGCCGGTTCTCGGCCACATCGCCCGGCACCTCGGGCTTGAGCACCGGGCACTGGTCGTAGAACGTCGTGAAGAGCGACGACAGCTGGTAGAGGTACGAGGCCAGCTTGTGCGGCTCGTACGCGGCGGCGACCTCGGCCACGACCTCGGCGAACTGGTCCAGGTGCAGGGCCAGCGCGCGCTCGGCCGGGGCCAGCTCCAGCTCCGGGTGGGGCTGGGACTTCAGCTCGCCCGCCTTGCGCTTGATGGAGCGGGACCGGGCGTGCGCGTACTGGATGTACACGCTGGTGTCGCCGGTCAGCGAGACCATCTGGTCCAGGTCGAACTTGTAGTCGCGGGCGGCCGACGTCGACAGGTCCGCGTACTTCACCGCGCCGATGCCGACCTGCGTGGCCCGCTCGGTGATCTCGTCCTCGGTGAGGTCCTTGGCCTTCTCGCGCACGACGGCGGACGCCCGGTCGATCGCCTCGTCCAGGAGGTCGGCCAGCCGGACCGTCTCGCCCTCGCGGGTCTTGAACGGCTTGCCGTCCTTGCCGAGCACCGTGCCGAAGGGGAGATGTACGGCCTTGACGTCCTCGTTCAGCCAGCCGGCCCGGCGGGCGGTCTCGAAGACCATCTTGAAGTGCAGGGCCTGCCGGGCGTCCACGACGTACAGCAGGGTGTCCGCCTTGAGGTTCTGCACCCGGTCGCGGATCGCGGAGAGGTCCGTCGCCGCGTAGCCGTAACCGCCGTTCGACTTCTTGACGATCAGTGGCGCCGGGTTGCCGTCCGGGCCCTTCACGTCGTCGAAGAACACGCAGAGCGCGCCCTCGGAGCGGACGGCGACCCCCGACTCCTCAAGGATGCGACAGGTCTCCTCGAGCATGTCGTTGTAGCCGGACTCGCCGACGATGTCGGCGTCCCGGATCTCCATGTCGAGCTTGTTGAAGACCGAGTAGAAGTAGATCTTCGACTCGTCGACGAAGCGCTGCCACATGGCGAGCGTCTCCGCGTCGCCGGCCTGGAGCGCCACGACGCGGTCCCGGGAGCGGGCCTTGAACTCCTCGTCGGAGTCGAAGAGCGCGCGGGAGGCCTTGTAGAGCCGGTTCAGCGAGGACATGGCGGCCTCGCCCTCCGCCTCGCCGCCGGCGCCCTCGTGGGTCAGCTCGCCCGGGTGCTCGGTCAGGTACTGGATGAGCATGCCGAACTGGGTGCCCCAGTCGCCGATGTGGTGCCTGCGGATCACGGACTCGCCCGTGAACTCCAGGATCTGCACCATCGCGTCACCGATCACGGCGGAACGCAGGTGGCCGACGTGCATCTCCTTGGCCACGTTCGGCTGCGCGTAGTCGATGACGGTCGTGCCCGCGGCGCTGTTGTACGGCACACCGAGCCGGCCCTCGTCGTCCGCGGCGCGCGCGGCGAGGGTCTCGATGATCGCCCTGTCGGCGAGCGTGACGTTGAGGAAGCCGGGGCCGGAGACCTCGATCTCCTTGATCAGGCCGCCCGCCGGGATCGCGGCGGTGACCTGCGAGGCGAGCTCGCGCGGGTTGCCCTTGAGCTTCTTGGCGAGGGCCAGGATGCCGTTGGCCTGGAAGTCGGCCCGGTCGCTACGTCGCAGCAGCGGGTCCGCGGTGCCGGCATCCGGCAGAGCTGCCGTCAGGGCGTCCGCCAGCTGCTGCTGGAGCGTGGAAGCGAGGGAATTGACCGAGGCCATGAGCTGGCTGCCGTTTCCGTAGGAGTACAAGGGATCACGCCCAGTATTCCACGGGCGGTAAAGCCGTTTTCTTCGCGCGGGCCGTGAGGCGTTCGCGTTGCCGTTCCCGAAGCCGTTCCCGCGTGCGGGCCGTAAGCCGTTTTCGTGCCGCCGGTGGACCTGGGAGAATGGGCTCAGCCCCCAGGGGCTGCCCTGTGAGTCCCACAGGGGTGTTCCAACGAGTTCCAACGAGTCCTACAAGAGAGAAGGACGTGCAGACCGTGGCTCAGAGTCAGAGCAGCACCGAGGCCGACTGGGTCTCCCGCTTCGCGGACGATGTCATCGCCGAATCGGAGCGTCGTGCGCCTGGCAAACCGGTCGTCGTCGCGTCCGGCCTCTCCCCGTCGGGCCCGATCCACCTGGGCAACCTCCGCGAGGTCATGACCCCGCACCTGGTCGCCGACGAGATCCGCCGCCGCGGGTACGCCGTCCGGCACCTGATCTCGTGGGACGACTACGACCGGTACCGCAAGGTCCCGAACGGTGTCCCGGGGATCGACGAGTCCTGGGCCGAGCACATCGGCAAGCCGCTGACCTCGGTGCCCGCCCCGGCCGGGTCCGCGTACCCGAACTGGGCCGAGCACTTCAAGGCCGCCATGACGGACGCGCTGGACGAGCTGGGCGTCGAGTACGACGGCATCAGCCAGACCGAGCAGTACACGGCGGGCACCTACCGCGAGCAGATCCTGCACGCGATGAGGCACCGCGCCGACATCGACGCCGTCCTCGATCGGTACCGGACGAAGAAGGACCCGGCGGCCGCGGGCGCCAAGGGCGGCAAGAAGCCACAGCAGCAGAAGAAGGTCGACGAGGCCGAGCTGGAGGCCGAGGCGGGCTCCGGCGCGGCGAGCGAGGACGACGGCAGCGGCGGTTCGGCCGGCTACTTCCCGTACAAGCCCTACTGCGGCAACTGCGAGAAGGACCTCACGACCGTCACGTCGTACGACGACGACAGCACCGAGCTGAACTACACCTGCACGGCCTGCGGCTTCGCCGAGACGGTGCGGCTGAGCGAGTTCAACCGCGGAAAGCTGGTCTGGAAGGTCGACTGGCCGATGCGCTGGGCGTACGAGGGCGTGATCTTCGAGCCGAGCGGGGTGGACCACTCCTCGCCGGGCTCCTCGTTCGTCGTCGGCGGCCAGATCGTCCGCGAGGTCTTCGACGGCGTGCAGCCGATCGGCCCGATGTACGCCTTCGTCGGCATTTCCGGCATGGCGAAGATGTCCTCCAGCAAGGGCGGCGTGCCGACGCCGGCCGACGCGCTGAAGATCATGGAGGCGCCGCTGCTGCGCTGGCTGTACGCGCGCCGCAAGCCCAACCAGTCCTTCAAGATCGCCTTCGACCAGGAGATCCAGCGGCTCTACGACGAGTGGGACTCGCTGGCGCGCAAGGTCGCCGACAGCTCGGTGCTGCCGGCCGACGCCGCCGCGTACGCGCGGGCCATCGGCACGGCCGCCGGTGAGCTGCCGAGCACGCCGCGCCCGCTGCCGTACCGGACGCTCGCGTCGGTCGTCGACATCACGGCCGGGCACGACGAGCAGACGCTGCGCATCCTGAGCGAGCTGGACCCGGAGAATCCGCTGACCTCGCTGGACGAGGCGCGGCCGCGTCTCGACCGGGCCGAGAACTGGATCACCAGCCAGGTCCCGGCCGAGGCCCGCACGATCGTGCGCGAGGAGCCGGACAAGGAGCTGCTCGGCTCGCTGGACGACCAGGGGCGCCAGTCGCTGCGGCTGCTCCTGGAGGGGCTGGACTCGCACTGGTCGCTGGACGGACTCACCACGCTCGTCTACGGCGTGCCGAAGGTCCTGGCGGGCCTGGAGCCGGACGCCAAGCCGACGCCCGAGCTGAAGGTCGCGCAGCGGTCGTTCTTCGCGCTGCTGTACCGGCTGCTGGTCGGCCGGGACACCGGGCCGCGGCTGCCCACGCTGCTGCTGGCCGTGGGCGCCGAGCGGGTGCGCAGGCTGCTCGGTGAGTAGGCTGCGGGGCGCGTAGACGCCTTTTGCGCCTTTTGCACGGAGGGCCGTCACCCGGTGATTCGGGTGACGGCCCTCCGTCGTCGTTGCTGGTTGCGGGGTGGCTCAGGCGATGTGGTCCGCTTCGAGTTCGGAGTGGTAGCGGTTCTTGAACTCCGGCATCATGCGGCGGATCAGTGCCGCGCTGCGCGGGTGCCTGACGTTGTGGCCGTCCGTGACGTGTATGTCCAGGGCGTCGACGCTCGGGTAGTTGTTGTGCTGGTTCACGAACGCGGCGAACACCTCGTACGCGATCGCGGCGAACTCCGCGTCCTCCTGCGCCCACTCGACGGGGTCCGGCTCGGGTTCCTGGGTCTGCTCCGGGGCCTGCTGCCGGGCCTGTTCCCCGGCCTGCGGGTGTTCCTGGAGCTGTTCCTGAAGGGGCTCCTGCTCCTGCCGGGGACCGGGGACGGCGCCGATCGTGCCCACGCTGCCCAGGGGGCGGGTGCGGCCGCCGGGGCCCGACGGGACCATCACAGGGCCCGGCTCCAGGCCCTCCTCGTACGCGGGGTCGTAGGCGCTCTCGTACGTGTCGTCCGGGACCTGGGCCGCCACGAACCAGGGGCTCTCGTGCGAGCCGGGCCCTTCCTGGGGCCACTCCTCGGCGGCGGCACCGGGGTCGGAGGGGTGGCTGTGCTGCTGGTACTGCTGGTGCTGCGGCCCGTGTTGCTGCTGCTGTTCGTACTGCTTCTGGTCCTGCTCGTGCTGCTGGGCGTACTGCTGCTCGGGGACGTACGGCAACTCGGGCTGCAGCTCGGCCGGTTCGGCCTGGGCCAGGGCGGGGGCCGGGGCCGGGGGGAGCAGGGCGGGTTCGATGCCCGCGGCGGCGAGGCCGGCCGGGGCGGTTTCGGCCAGCGGGACGCCGTACTTCGCCAGGCGCAGCGGCATCAGGGACTCGACGGGGGCCTTGCGGCGCCAGTTGCGGCCGAAGCGGGCCTGGAGGCGGGCCTGGTAGATCAGCCGGTCCTGTTCGAGCTTGATGACCTGCTCGTAACTGCGCAGCTCCCAGAGCTTCATGCGGCGCCACAGCTTGAACGTCGGTACGGGGGAGAGCAGCCAGCGGGTGAGGCGGACGCCCTCCATGTGCTTGTCGGCCGTGATGTCGGCGATCCGGCCCACCGCGTGGCGGGCGGCCTCGACGGAGACCACGAACAGCACCGGGATGACGGCGTGCATGCCGACGCCGAGCGGGTCGGGCCAGGCCGCGGCTCCGTTGAAGGCGATCGTCGCGGCGGTCAGCAGCCAGGCGGTCTGGCGCAGCAGCGGGAACGGGATGCGCAGCCAGGTCAGCAGCAGGTCCAGGGCGAGCAGGACACAGATACCCGCGTCGATACCGATCGGGAAGACCAGCGAGAAGTCCCCGAAGCCCTTCTGGAGGGCGAGTTCGCGCACCGCCGCGTACGAACCCGCGAACCCGATCGCGGCGATGAGCACCGCTCCGGCGACCACGAGACCGATGAGTATCCGGTGGGTGCGTGTCAGCTGCATCGCGGCCACCCGCGTTCCCTCCCCGTTCTCCCGTATCCGACGTCATGTTCTGGCGTCGTGCTCCGACTTCTGGCGGGCACAGCCTGGCACACGAGGGCGCGGGGCGTTGCGCGGGGAGGGGCGAAGCCCGGTACTCGGGGGAGTACCGGGCTTCGTGATGCCGCTTCCGGGCCGGGGCGTTGCGGACCGGTCCGCCGGGCCGGTCCGGGGGTGTGGCCCGCTCGTCCGCCGGGCCGGTCCGGGGGTTGCTAGCTCGTCTTCTTGACGGACGACTTGCGGGCGGAGGTCTTCCTGTCCGTCGACTTCTTGTGGTCGTCGGACCCGCTGTCCGAGGACTTGGGGTCGTCCGCCTTGTCGGTGGCCTTCTGGCTCGGAGCGGTCGAGCCGGAGTCCTTGTCGGCGGCGACCGCGGCCACCACTTCCTTGGCCGCCTTCTCGGCGCCCTTCCGGATGTCGTCGGCGGAGGGGGTCTTCGCGCCCGCGTAACCCGCACCGTTGTAGGTGAGGGTGATGACGACGTTCTCCGTACGGGCCACGACCGTCGCGTACTTGAAGTCCTCGCTGGTCTTGGCGAGGTCGTAGGTGACCGTGGTGGCCTGGTCCCCGATACCGTCGGCGGGCGTTTCGGCGACCTTCTTGGCGCCCTCGGCCGCCTTCGCCTTGTCGACCTGCTTCGCGAAGTCCTGCTGCGCGCGCTTGGCGCCGCTGCCCAGGGCCTGGTCCGAGTCGAAGCGGGTGAAGCCGACGTCGAGCCAGCGGTACTGGGAGCCCTTCACACCGTTGTCGTCGAGGCCGTTCCAGGAGCAGCCCGCGCGGGAAGTGAGGTCGCTGGACTTGGTGGCCGTGCCGTTCTTCGACTTCGCCGAGGGGACGAGGGAAGTGACCGTCTTCCTGGTGATCGACTTGCACGGGTCGGGCAGCTGGGCGAACTTCGCCGGCTCGACGGTCGGTTCCGCCTTCTTGCTCGCGCTCGGCGCTGCGGACGACGCGGACGAGCCCGAATCCTTCTTGCCGCCGTCGGAGTCCGACGAGCAGCCGGCGACGACGAGCATCACCGGTACGGCGGCGCAGGCGAGTATGCGGGAGAGTCGCGGGGCTGAACGGTGCATGGTTCCTTCACTCGGGTGGCGCGGCGGGCGGGCTGCCAGGCGGTCGGGTGGGTGGCCGGGCGGTGGTCGGCCGGGGTTCCGGAGGGTGTCCCGGAAGCTGCTCCGGAGGGTTTTCCGGAGGGCCACGGTACGACGGACTGCGACCGGATGCCGCCTCGGCGGGGGGCCCGGTGGCCGCGGGCGGCTCCGGTCAGGGTCGCCCGGGGCGGGGTCATTCGCTGAACTCGTCGACCAGCTTCCGGGCCAGTGCCTGGGCCTTCTCCTGCAGTTCCTTGCTGTCGGGGACGGCGGTGGAGACGGCCGGCTGCTCGGTGTACTCGACGGTCACGATGACGTTCGATGTGCGGAATACCACCTTCACCGTGCGGTGTTGTGCGGTGGAACCTGCCCGGGTGAGCAGATCGTCCAGAAATGCACTGTCGCCGAGGTCGTCGAGGATGCGTGGCTGAAGGCTCTCGTCCGGGGCGCCTGCGCCGTCGTCGGTGTTCTCGTCGTCGGTGCTCTTGCCCTCGGGGGTGGGGCCGGTCAGGGCGTGCGAGGTGGATTCGGAGGCGTCGCCGGACGTGTCGTCGGAGGTCTCTCCGGAGGCTTCGTCGGAGTCGGCTGGGGGCGTCTGCTTCTTCTCGCCCTTGCCGTCGCCGCCCTCCGTGCTCTCCGCGCTCTCCGTGGCGTCGGGGGTCGCGGAGGGGGAGGACAGGCCGGCGGCGGTCTCCTTCTTCGTGTACACCTCGCGGGCGCGGTCGTCGTCGCTCACCGCGGGGTCGTAGGACACGACGCGCTCGAAGTCGATGAACAGGCTGTGCGAGGAGGAGGAGCCCTCGGACTTCCAGCGGCAGCCGACCCGGCGGTCGGTGTCGTAGGTGACGGAGGCGGTGCCCTCGTACACCTTTCTCTGCTGGTCCTCGGTGAGTTCGGCGGCGCCCGGGAGCAGGTCCTTCAGCATCGATGACTCGACGGCGCGGCACGGCTCGGGAAGAGTGCGGTACTTGCCGGGGGCCGCGGCGGCGACGGTTTCCGTGCCGGACTTGCTGTCGGCTGCGGAACCACCGGTTCCGGTGTCGGCGCTGCAGCCGACGACGAACGCTGCCAGTAGCGCGGTGCCGGTGACGTAGGCCATTCGTCGCACGGTCCTGGGCTCCCTTCGTGCGAAAAACGGTTGCCGCCCGATGGCGACCGGTGGAGACAATGTGTATCGCACGCGCCGCTGTGAATGCCGGTCGACCGACTTATTTGCCGACCTTGGCACCGGTTTTGCGCTTTCAGGCTTTTCGGGGGAATCGAGGAACTATGTCGTATGTAGAGGTGCCGGGGGCGAAGGTTCCCATCCGCATGTGGGCCGACCCGGCCTCGGTCGAGGACGTCGCGATGCAGCAACTGCGCAATGTTGCCACGCTGCCCTGGATCAAGGGTCTCGCCGTCATGCCGGACGTCCATTTCGGCAAGGGCGCGACGGTCGGTTCGGTGATCGCGATGCACGGCGCGGTCTGTCCGGCGGCGGTCGGCGTGGACATCGGCTGCGGAATGTCCGCGGTGAAGACCTCGTTGACGGCCAATGACCTGCCGGGCGACCTGTCCGGGCTGCGGTCGAGGATCGAGCAGGCCATTCCGGTGGGCCGGGGCATGCATGACGAGGCCGTGGAGCCCGACCGGCTGTACGGCTTCCGGGCGCCGGGCTGGGACGACTTCTGGGGACGGTTCGACGGCGTGGCCGATGCGGTCAAGTTCCGTCAGGAACGTGCCACGAAGCAGATGGGGACGCTCGGATCGGGAAACCACTTCATCGAGTTCTGTCTCGACGAGGCGGGTTCGGTCTGGCTGATGCTGCACTCCGGATCGCGGAACATCGGCAAGGAACTGGCCGACTTCCACATCGGGCAGGCGCAGAAGCTGCCGCACAATCAGGACCTGATCGACCGGGACCTGGCGGTCTTCATCGCCGACACCCCGGAGATGGCGGCGTACCGGAACGACCTGTTCTGGGCGCAGGAGTACGCGAAGCACAACCGGGCCATCATGATGGCGCTCTTCCAGAACGTCGTCCGCAAGGAGTTCAAGAAGGCCAAGGTGACCTTCGAGCCGGTCATCTCCTGCCACCACAACTACGTGGCGGAGGAGCGGTACGAGGGGATGGACCTGCTGGTCACGCGGAAGGGCGCGATCCGTGCGGGTTCCGGGGACTTCGGGATCATCCCGGGTTCGATGGGCACCGGTTCGTACATCGTGAAGGGGCTCGGGAACGAGAAGTCGTTCAACTCGGCCTCGCACGGAGCCGGCCGGAAGATGAGCCGGAACGCCGCGAAGCGGCGCTTCTCGACGCGCGACCTGGAGGATCAGACGCGGGGCGTGGAGTGCCGTAAGGACTCCGGTGTCGTGGACGAGATCCCGGCCGCGTACAAGCCGATCGAGAAGGTCATCGAGCAGCAGCGGGACCTGGTGGAGGTCGTCGCCAAGCTCAAGCAGATCGTGTGCGTGAAGGGCTGAATCCAGGCCTTCGGGCACGGGCGGACGAAGGGGCCGGGGACGCGGGTGGTGTGTCCCGGGCCCCTTCCTGCCTGCCCTTTTCCGGTTCAGTCCGGTCGGGTCGAGGTCGGTCTGGTCGAGTCCGGTCCGGTCAGGCGGTGCGGTGGACCTTGGAGTTGGAGGCCTGGGCGCGGGGGCGGACGACCAGGAGGTCGATGTTGACGTGACTGGGCCGGGTGACGGCCCAGGAGATGGTGTCGGCCACGTCGTCCGCGGTGAGGGGGGCGTCGACGCCCGCGTACACCTTGGCGGCCTTCTCGGTGTCGCCGCGGAAGCGGGTGGTGGCGAACTCCTCGGTCTTGACCATGCCGGGGGCGACCTCGATGACGCGGACCGGGGTGCCGACGATCTCCAGGCGCAGCGTCTCGGCCAGGACGTGCTCGCCGTGCTTGGCGGCCACGTAACCGCCGCCGCCCTCGTACGTGGAGAGGCCCGCCGTGGAGGACAGGATCACCACCGTGCCGTCGCCGCTCGCGGTGAGGGCGGGGAGCAGTGCCTGGGTGACGTTGAGCGTGCCGATGACGTTGGTCTCGTACATCTGGCGCCAGTCCGCGGGGTCGCCGCTGGCGACGGGGTCGGCCCCGAGCGCGCCTCCCGCGTTGTTGACGAGGACGGCGAGGGTGCGGAACGCCGTGGCGAACTCGTTCACCGCGTCGCGGTCTGTGACGTCCAGCTCGTAGGCCGTGGCCTGGTGGCCCGCCTCGTTGATCTCGGCGGCGAGCGCCTCGATGCGGTCCTTGCGGCGGGCGGTCACCACGACGCGGTAGCCGGCGGTGGCGAGCTGTCGGGCGGTCGCGGCGCCGATGCCGCTGCTCGCTCCGGTGATGACGGCAATCGGGGTGGCGGCCATGGCGGACTCCTCGGACAGCTGATCGGTACGGGGGTCAGGATAGGCGGGTACGGGGTGGAGCCGGGCGGCGCGGGGTGTGCCGGGGCGAGGCGGTGCGGGGCACGGTGGGGTGGAGTGGTGCGGGGTCAGGAGTTGCGGGGGGCGTACATGATGACCGCCATGCCGGCCAGGCAGATCAGCGCCCCGATCACGTCCCAGCGGTCGGGGCGGTAGCCGTCGGCGGCCATGCCCCAGACGATCGAACCGGCGACGAAGACCCCGCCGTACGCCGCGAGGATGCGGCCGAACTCGCCGTCCGGCTGGAGCGTTGCGACGAAGCCGTAGGCACCCAGCGCGATGACGCCCGCCCCGATCCAGATCCAGCCCCGGTGCTCACGCACGCCCTGCCAGACCAGCCAGGCGCCCCCGATCTCGAAAAGCGCGGCGACGACGAACAGAGCAACGGATCGGGCGATCGACATGGGACAAGGCTGCCATGTGAGGAGAGAAGCAAGGCGCGCCGAACCAGTCGGTAAATACGGATGATTCGGGGTGATCTGTATCTTCGGGACATGTTAGTGACACATGGAGCTGCACGGGCCGTCTCCGCGACGGCGATGTTGGCCGGGAGCGTGGTGCTGGCGGCGGGGGTGGGGGCCGCGGCCGCTGCGCCCTCCGGCCTCCCCGAGCCCTCCGGTCTTCCCGGCCCCTTCGCGGTCATTGCGCCTGAGGCCGATGTGGCGCACCACGGGCATGTCCTGCTGTGGGGGGCGGGGCTCAAGGTCCGGGTGCGGACCGAGAACCACGGCCCGATGAACCTGGCGGGTGTGACCGTGCGGGTGCGGACGTCGGTGGCGCTCGCCGGACAGCAGGAACTTCCGCAGAGCTGTCTGCAGGCCGACCGGTGGACCGTGCTGTGCCGGACCGGCGGCCTGCGCGCCGACGGGGCGCAGGAGCGGCGGCTCGCCCTCGAACTGCGGCTTGCGGCACGGCCGGACGAGGTCGTCGTGCGGGTCGACACGCTGTGGAACGGCGGAGCGACCGACCGGAACCCCGGGAACAACGACCACGAGGTGCTGGCCCCGGCCACCGGGGACGAGTACGTGTTCTGAGCCCGGGCCGGCGGGGCCGGTGAGGCGGGACCCGCGCTCATCGGCTCCGACGGGGTGGGTGCCGCGCCCACCGGGGCGGGCGGGGTGGGTGCCGGGCTCATCGGGTGAGTGCGGCCTGCAGGGCCGCCGAGTCGGGGTGGTCGCTCGCCCAGGCGATGTAGCCGTCGGGGCGGACGAGCAGGGTGGTGGTGCGGTCGCCCTGCCAGTGGGCGTGCACCAGTGGGGCCGGTGATGCCGGAATGGCGGCGCCGGTGGGGGTGACCAGGACGAACGTGCCGTCGCGCAACAGCTGGTGCAGGCGGCCCTCGCGCAGGCTCAGGTCGGGGGCGCGCTTCGCGGTCAGGGGGTGTGCGCCGCGCGGGGCCCGGTAGGCGATGGCGATGCCGGAGACCATGCCGATGGCCTTGTCGGAGGCGGGCCGGACGGTGGCCAGTGTTCTGGCCACCAGGGTCCTGACCGTCCGCTGGAGCGGGGTGCGGGCCATGGCGAGGCGGACGAGCGCGCCGCTGGTGCGGAGCACGGTCGCGCCGACCGGGTGCCGTTCGGCGTGATAGCTGTCGAGGAGCGCCTCCGGGTCGGCCGTGTGCCCCCGCAGTACGGCGGCGAGCTTCCAGGAGAGGTTCGCGGCGTCCTGGAGGCCGGTGTTCATGCCCTGACCGCCCGCCGGGGAGTGGACGTGGGCGGCGTCCCCGGCGAGGAAGACCCGGCCGGTCCGGTAGGACGGCACCTGGCGTTCGTCGCTGTGGAAGCGGGAGATCCAGCGGGCGTCGTACATGCCGAAGTCGGAGCCGAGGGCGACGCGGCAGATCTCGCGCAGCTCGTCGAGGTCGACGGGGTCGCTGTCGGCGGCCTGGCGCCCGCGGTGCCACCCCATCACGCGGTACCAGCCGTCGCCGAAGGGAGCGATGAAGGCGAAGGCGTCTCCGCCGCCGCTGACCGTCAGGATGTCGGAGGGCTTCTCGGCGAGCCGGACGTCGGCGAGGACGATCGACCGGATCACGGATTTGCCGGGGAAGGGGAGCCCGAGCGCATGGCGCACGGGGCTGCGCATCCCGTCGGTACCGACGAGGTAGCGGGCGGCGAGGGTCGTCCGGCTGCCGTCCGGCTCGCGCAGTTCGGCGGTGACGGATTGCGATGCGGGGCTCTGGTGGAGCGTGGTCAGCTCCGTGTCGTGCCGGAAGTGGACGCCGGCGGTGCGGGCCCGGCGCTCCAGCAGGCGCTCCACCTCGTACTGCGGGGTGATCAGCACGAACGGGAAGCGCGTGTGCAGCCGGGAGAGGTCGAGCGAGAGCTTTCCGAAGAAGCGCAGGGAGGTGAGGGGCGTGCCCGTCCTGATCAGCTCGTCGGCCAGGCCGCGGCTGTCGAGCAGTTCGAGCGTGCGGGCGTGTACGGCGAAGGCGCGCGTCATGTTGCTGGTCCGGCTCGGGCGGCGCTCCACGAGCGTGACGGAGACGCCCTGGGCTGCGAGATCCCCTGCCAGCAGCAGGCCGGTGGGGCCCGCGCCCACGATGAGTACGTCGACGGTCTCGGGTGCGGTGCTCGGGGTGGTGGTCATGGCTGCCTCCTGGGCCCGTCCATCAGCTGTCACCTTCGCGCCGACGCATGTTGGTCAACGAACGTTGGTCAACGCTTGTTGGCAACGGTAGCTCCGGTGCGACTGGCGTGTCAACGGTTGTTGGCCTACAGTTGTTGGCATGACAGAGCCCGTCGCCGCGCCCCGCCGTTCGGATGCCACCAAGGCCGCGATCCTCGATGCCGCGCGCGAGCGGTTCGCCGCCGACGGGTACGAGCGCGCGACCATCCGTGCCATCGCCCGTGACGCGAACATCGACCCGTCGATGGTCATGCGCTACTACGGCAACAAGGAGGGGCTCTTCGTCGCCGCCTCCGCGATCGACCTGCGGATACCCGACCTGGGGGCGATGCCGGGCAAGCACGTGGGTGCGGTGCTCGTCGGGCATTTCCTGGACCGCTGGGAGGGCGACGACGTCCTCACGGGCATGCTCAGGGTCAGCGTCACCAACGAAGCGGGCGCGGAGCGGATGAGGGCGATCTTCGCCGGGCAGATCGGCGCGGTCACGACCGGGGTCTGCCCCGTCCCGGCCGAAGCGGCCCGCCGTGCGGTGCTCGTCGCCTCGCAGATACTGGGGATGGCGCTCGCGCGCTACGTGCTTCGGTTCGGGCCCGCCGTCGAGATGTCGCGCGAGGAAGTGATCGCCTGGCTCGCGCCCACCGTCCAGCGCTACCTGACCGCCGAGAAGCCGTAGCCCGAGCGGGCAGGCCGGGCCGGGCCCGCCGGGCCGGGGCCGGTCAGACCGAGGCCGGCTCGACGGGGGCCGGTTCGGCCGGTCGGTCAGGCGTTGTCTGCTTCGTACACTCTCTGCATGTCGCAGAAGTCCCAGCCCGGCCGCGGTGCGCTGATGGCCGAGCTGACCGTCGAGTCACGCCGCTACATGGCCGCCTACGCGCTCTTCAACCAGGCCGTCGCGGACCATCTGCGGCTCCACCCGACCGATCTCCAGTGCCTCAACCTGCTCGGCCTGGAGGCGGGGCCGGTCACCACGGGCCGTGTCGCGGAGCTGACCGGGCTGACCACTGGGTCGGCGACCCGGCTGGTCGACCGGCTGGAGCGGGGCGGGTACGTGAGGCGCGAGCGGGACACCGCCGACCGCCGACGGGTGCTCGTCGCGACCGTGCCGGAGCGGATGGCGGAGATCGGTGCGGTGTGGGAGCGGCTGAACGGGGCCTGGGCGGCGATGTTCGAGGCGTACGACGACGAAGAAGTGGCCCTGCTCATCACCCACATGCGGCGGACGGTCGAGCTGAGCGCACTGCAGGTCGAGGCATTGCGGCAGGCCGACGGCGGCACGTGACGGCCGGCTCCGGGTCTACGTACCGTCCGCCGACGTGGGCGCGAATTCCTGGAGGGCCTTCGTGACGATCGCTTCCAGATGCGAATGGTGGGCGCCCCGCCAGTAGACACGGTCGCACTCCGTGCACTGCGCGAAGACGTCGTACGAGTGCCGGGTGCCGTGTTCCAACTGGTCACTGACCGTGTCCTTGTCGGCCTCCTTCAGCGGGCCGTTGCAGGCGGTGCACCTGGTCCAGGGCGCGAGGCGCGGGGCGAACCGCTCCAGCACATCGCGGAGTTGCTCCTCCGGGCGGTCGCTGTAGACGTACGCCCCGGCCCAGATCTCCCGCCGGTGCAGCAGGCCGCGGTCCCGCGACAGCAGTACGCGCCGCTCCTGCGCCGACCGGGCGGCCAGCGCGGGATCGCCGATGTCCTCGCTCTCGTACGCCGCGTCGACCCCCAGCAGCCGCAGCCGCCGGGCGAGCGTGCCGAGGTGCACGTCGAGCAGGAACCGCAAGGGCGCGCCCGGGACCTGCTGGGGGCGTTCCACGGCACGCACCTCGACCAGTTCACCGGCCCCCGGGATGTGCGAGACCGGTACGGACCGGCCGTCGACCAGGATCTGTCCGGCCTCGGTGAGCGGGATGCCGAGCGATTCCACGACATGGCCGAGGGTGGAGGCGCCGTCCGTGGTCACGGCCGTGCGCCCCCGGCGGCGTTCATGCGCGACGAAGAGCCGCAGCTCGGGGGCGACTTCGAGGTGGATCTCCGGTCCGTTCACTCCGCCAGGATGTCATCGGCCGGGTGCGCCAGCCAGGGGGTTTCGGTTGTCGGGGTGAGCCGGACGCGTACCCGGCGGGCGAGGGCTCAGGGGCGGAAGGCGGCGGCGTTCTCCTCGGCCCAGGCGGCGAAGGTGCGGGCCGGGTGGCCGGTCAGCTTCTCGACGTCGCCGGTCACCTCGTCCGGGATGCCGTCCGAAGCGGCCGTGTACGCGAGCAGCGCGTCGGCGAACGCCTCGGGCACGAAGCCGGCGACGGACTTCTTCCAGGCCGCCCCGGTCACGGTGTTGATGGCGATGGGGCGCCCGGACGCCGCCGCCAGCAGGCCGACCTGCTCGGCGGCGGTGAGCGATTCGGGGCCGGTCAGGTGGTACGCCTCGCCCTGGAGGCGAGGGTCGGTGAGCACGGCGAGGGCGGCCTCGGCGATGTCCGTCGCGTCGATGGGGCTGGTGTGGCTGTTGGGGTAGGGGAGGTCGACGGTGCCATGGGCCCGTACCGACTGCGCCCACTGGTACGCGTTGGAGGCGAAGGCCCCTGGGCGCAGCAGCGTCGTGGTGAGGGGTGAGGCGAGCAGGGCCTGCTCCACCGCGTGGTGGGAGGCCGCGATCGGGTTGTCCTGGGGGTCCGGGGCCAGGACCGAGCTGGAGGAGAGCAGCACGACGTGGCCGACCCCGGCCGTCTCGGCCGCCGACAGGAAGGCGTCGATGCCGGACGGCTCGGCGTAGAGGAAGACGGAATCGACGCCGTCCAGAGCGGCTTCGAAGGTGGCCGGGTCGCCGAGGTCGCAGGCCACGACGGGTACACCGGCGGGCAGTGCGGTGGCCGTGGCGGCGAGGTCCTCGGGGGTGCGTGAGGCGGCGCGGACGGCGTGGCCGTCGCGGTGCAGCAGCGAGACGAGCGTGGAGCCGATACGGCCCCGGCATCCGGTGACGAGAGTGAGCATGGTGGAGGGGTCCCCTCTGCAGGTGCAGATATGGCAGATCCGTGGATCCGCAGGCAGGGCAAATCTGCGGCATGGCGGGTCTG
Organism: Streptomyces sp. NBC_00376; assembly: GCF_036077095.1. Lineage (NCBI taxonomy): Bacteria > Bacillati > Actinomycetota > Actinomycetes > Kitasatosporales > Streptomycetaceae > Streptomyces > Streptomyces sp. NBC_00376. The sequence continues at coordinate 4,952,866 of NZ_CP107960.1, forward strand.
CGGGCATGGCAGATCCGCAGGAATGGCGGATATGCGACTGTGTCACGAATAAGCTGCGTGACGCAGATAAATATCCAGGGGTGGGACCGGCCCGTCAAACGTTTTCGAGGTCGAGTCGCCAGTCGTTCGTCAGCAGTACATGGCCGGGCGGGTACTCGAAGTCGCATTCGCCGAGGAGGGTGAAGCCCGCCTTGCGGCACACCGCGTTCGAAGCGCCGTTCCCCACGGACGGATAGGCGTGCAGGAAACGGTGCTTGTGCTCGGCGCGGGCCTGTTCGGCGACGGCCGTCGTCGCGGCCGTGGCGATGCCCAGCCCCTGGAATTCGGGGAGGACGGCCCACCCCGTCTCGTACACCTCCTGGCCCTGCCAGGTGCGCTCCCAGAAGCCGATCGTGCCCACGGCGCCGGCCCCGTCCGTCAGGGCGATGCGGAACATCCTGCCCCGGCCCGTGCGGTCCGCGCTCAGCTCCACGTAGCGCTCGTGACGCGCTATGAGCTGTTCCTCCGTCTCGGGGCCGCCCAAGTGGTCCATCAACTCGGGCGCGTTGGCACGGCGGAGCAGCTCCAGGTCGGCATCCGACCAGGCCTCGATCCGTACGGACGACGAAGCGGTGCGTTCCATACCGGAACTGTAGGACGCGGCACTGACAACCGGGGTCAGTGCGGTGCGAACGCCGTCGGGGGCACGCCGACCGTGGCGGTGAAGTCCCTGATCAGATGGGCCTGGTCGCTGTAGCCGAGCTCCGCCGCGAGTGCCGCCCAGTCCACCCGCGGGTCCGACTCGGCCCGCTCCAGCGCCTCGTGGATGCGGTAGCGGAGGATGACCCACTTGGGGCCGACGCCGACGTACGTGGCGAAGAGCCGCTGGAGCGAGCGTGGCGACAGCCCCGCCGCGCGGGCGAGTTCGTCGACGCGGCGCACCGTGCGGTCCGTGCGCACCAGGTCGGCCAGGGCCATCGCGCGTTCGGCCTGCGGGTCGGGTTCCGGGCCGAGCGCCAGCAGGTACCGGTCGAGCGCCGCCACCCGCGCGTCCTCGTCCGCCGGGCCGAGGATGTCGGACGGCGGGGCGGGCGGGGTGAACACCTCGTCGGCGGGGAGCCGCCGCCCCGTCCACTCCGCTACCGGCCTCCCCGGTGCGAACGGCCGGAATCCGCCGGGCCGGAACTTCACCCCGCAGACCCGGCCCCGGCGCTCCAGTTTCTGTGTGAAGAGCTCCAGTCCGATGCCCGAGACCTCCACGAAACCGGCGGGGCCGGGCAGGGCCGTGCCATTCTCCTGCTCGAACCGCTGGAAGACCAGATTCACCGACGGGTGCGGCACCACATGGGAGGCGTACGGCTGGGACAGGTCCCAGTCGATGAGCCAGTAGTGGTCGACGTACGGCCGTAGCCCGGCGGCGGGTTCACGGCGCCGGAAACGTACCTGGGCGAAGAGTTCGGGGGCGTCGACGATGCCCCGGGTGTCGCGTCGAGGACCGGCCATGGCGGCGATCCTATGATCTGCGGGCCGTCGGGGTGCGGGCGATGTCGCATTTCTTCAAGCGCCCGTCCGCCCGGTCGTGCATCGTCGAACGATGACGAAGATCAGTGAGTTGCTGGATACGGCCGTCGGACCGGCCGTGGCCGTGCTGGACGGGATCGACGACAACAGCCTCGGCGCGCCCACGCCGTGCGCGGAGTACGACGTACGGGCCCTGATCAACCATCTCTTCCAGGTGATCGTCAACTTCCAGGCCCTGGCGGCCAGGCAGGAGGCCGACTTCGGTACGACGCCGGACGTCGTCACCGGGGACTGGCGGACCCGCTTCGGCGAGGAGGCGGCCAAGCTGGTGGCGGCCTGGGCCGTGCCCGGCGCGGACGAGGGGACCACGGGGGCCATGGGGCTTCCGGCCAGGACCGTCGGGAACATGGTGCTGGGCGATCTGACCGTCCACGCCTGGGACTTGGCGCGGGCCACCGGCCAGGATTTCACCCCGGACGAGTCCGTGCTGGGCGAGATCGGTACCGCGCTGGCCTCGATGGCCCCGATGGCCAGGAAGGCGAAGGTGTTCGGCGAGCCGCACCCCGTACCGGACGGGGCTGGCCCGTTCGACGAGGTGCTCGCTCTGACCGGCCGGGATCCCGGCTGGAGACCGCCCGTCGCCTGACCTCGGCGGCCGGAGGGCGGGGGCGGGGGACCCGCCCTCCGGGGCATCCGGGGTGTCGTAGAGGCCGTCCAGTCCGGTGAACGCGCCGTCCACGACCCCCTCGGCGTCCACCAGCATCGCGCGCTCGTCCAGCCGGGCCGCCCGGTGGGCCGCCCGATGGGGGTACGGGGTCGGGGGCGCCGGGCGCCGACGCCGCCACCAGCTCTCGCACGCCGCGTAGATGCCGCAGGCGAAGAGCAGCACGGGGATGGACAGGGCCAGCAGGGCGTCGCCCCCGGCAGACCTCCTCGCACACACGGGACGAAGGCAGGTCTCTTCTGCATCGGCAGGTTCGCCGGGCCGGCTGTAGATCTTTCTTCGGCCGATGATTCGGCCATCGATTCGGCCGGTCTACCGGCTCCACACATGCACCGCGTCGCCCGACTCCGACCCCGGTTCCGACACCGTGTACCAGGTGCCGTCGCCGAGCGCCGTGGGAGCGCCGGATATCGGGAACGGGTACGTGACCTGCGCGGCCACCCGCATTTCCGCCCCGGCCGTGCTCACCAGCCAGTGGCGCGGCTCGCCGTACTCCTCGTCCCGCTCCGCCGTACCGGCGATGACGGTCTCCTCGTCGAGGAAGCCGCACTCGTAGTCCCAGCACGTCTCGTCGGCGTCCCGGTCGTCGGGATCGGCCTCGGGGTGGCGGGGGACGGTGTGCTCGGTGTCGAGTTCGGCGAGTACGGAACCGTCGTCGACCCGGTGCACGCCGAGCGCCTCCCCGTAATGGGTCACCGTCACGAAGCGGTCCCCCGAGGGGCTCACCCCCGTCAGGATCCGCTCGTCGTTGCAGAACTGCTCGACGGAGAGCTTCTCGCCGTCCCACCGGCCCCACCGCAGCGGTACCCCGTCCTGGCCCTCGCCGACGCTCAGCCCCATCCGGGCGGGGTCGGGATGCGGGACGTGATCGGAACCGGCCGCCACCGTCTCGGTCTCCGCCCGGCCGAGCACCCGTCCGTCGGCGGCGTCGATGACCAGCCACTCGTCCAGCGCCTCCGGATCGGGGCCGGACGCGGCGACCGGCCCGCGGATATGGGCCCAGACGAGCGCCCCGTCCGCGGAGAACACGGCCGAGCCGCTGTCCGCGTAGATATGCCTGTGATCGGCCGCGTACTCCTCGTACGCGTTGTGGAGCGTGCGGCAGCTGCCGTCCCAGCAGCCGTGCCGCACCTCCCAGCGCACCGCCCCCGTGGGATCCACCGCGCGCACCGCGTGTACCCCGGCGAAGACCGCGAGGTCGCCGCGCGGCGACACCGTGAAGGTGCCGAAGTTGCGGGGCCAGGGCGCGGGGAAGCGGACCGGCGCCGCGTCCGGGGCGCCGGGGTCGACGGCGATCAGTTCGGCGTCGCCGCGCTGGACGAGCAGGCGTCGGCCGACTGCCCGCTGCCCGTCACCGGGCGTGGGTTCTGCGTCCGGCCAGTGCAGGAGCTGCGGGGCGTCCGCCGTGTTCTGCGCGCGGTCCAGCGGTGCGGCGAGCGTGGTGACGAGGCGTGCGGCGGCTCTGCCGGCCATGGGCGGGTCCTCCCCTTCGCGAGCGAGCGAGCGAGTGCGTGCGTGTGCGTCGACCCGTACGTCGGCGCATCGGTACGGGGAGAACCGTAAGGCCGGCCGACGGGCGCCCGGTCGGTGCCCTCAGCCCTGGTACGTGTCCGGGACGATGGCGACGGGGCAGGGCGAGTAGTGCAGCACCGCGTGGTTGACCGGGCCCAGTTGGAGTCCGTGCCATCCGCCGGCCCGCCGGGCGCCGACGACCAGGAGTTCCGCGGTCTCGGCGGCTTCGATCAGTACCTGGTGCGCCGGTCCCTGCGCCACCGACCGGTGGATGACGACGGCTCCGGAGCCGTCGTCGTGGGCCTCCTGGCTGTCCTGCGCGTCCTGCCTGTCCTGCTTCTTCCGTGCCTCCAGGGTTTCCAGGGCCTTCAGGACCTCTTCGAGGTGTTCCTCGGCCTGGCGGCGGTAGGCGGACGAGGAGGAGCCGGGGAGCGGCGGGTGGCTGAGGAGCGCGTGCGCGGGGCGGCGCCAGGCGCGTACGGCGGTGAGCTCGCCGTGTCGCGACGCGGCCTGGGTCAGGGCGAAGACGGCGGCGGCCGACGGACCGGTGGCGTTGCTGATGCCGACGACGACGCTCCCGGGTGTCGCCGGTGTGCCGGGCTGCCGCGCCGGAATCACCACGACCGGGCAGTGCGACCGGCCGGCCAGCGCGAGCCCCACGGACCCCAGGAGCATTCCGGCGATCCGGCCCCGGCCCCGGGAGCCCAGGACGACGAGTGAGGCCTCGTGGCTCTCCCGTACGAGGGTGGCCACCGGGTCCTCGGGCTGCACGTCGGCCACCACGCTCACCTCGGGACTGAGATCCCGCACCCGGTCCCGGGCCGAGGCGACCAGATGCTCGGCGAGGAGCTGTTCGCCGGGGACCTGGGGGTCGGCGGGGGGCCGCAGGCCCTCGTAGTGCTCCCACAGCGACGCGTGGACGACGCGCAGGGGGAGCCGGGTGCGGGCCGCTTCCGCCGCGGCCCAGTCCAGGGCTCGCAGGCTGCCCTCCGAGCCGTCCACCCCGACGACCACCGGGAACCTCATCGCCCCCACCGCCTTTCCCGCTTCCGCGTCGGTCCGATCGCCCTCACGGTGTGTCGACCGTTCCTACGGCTCGATCGTCAGCACCCGGTCCAGGCGGCGGCGCGGTGTCCGCGGCCCGGTGGGCCCGTAACCCAGGCGGATGATCATCTGGGGGTGTCCCGTGCCGTGGAGCGGGTCGCGCAGGACCCAGCGCAGGTCCGGCCATTCGATGGGCTGGGTCGCGAACGAGGTGGACACCGCGTCCAGCGTGGCGGCGAGCAGGACGCGCTCCAGCGCCTGACCGGCGCGGAGCCAGTCCGCCGGGCGGTCGTTCTCGGTGCTCAGCAGGGCCAGCTGAGGCCGCCGCTCGAACAGGACGCGGGCCCGGCCGTCGGGGGCGCGGGTGCCGGTGAAGTCGCGGTTGACCGCCCGCTCGGAGGCGTCGCGCGGGCCGAAGGCGTAGTCAGGGATGCCGTCGTCCGGTGCGTCGGTCTTCGTGAACCGGGCCCAGTGCTCCTGCTCGGCCTCTCGCGCCGGGTCGCCCCGGTCGTATCCCTCGGCGTCCCGGATCAGGTCGAGCACGGTCTCCAGATGGGGCGGGACCAGGAACGTGAGGTCCGCGCCCTCGGTACGGGCCGCGCCCACGAGGCGTGCGCGGACGTCGTCGGGGATCGGCTGCTCGTCGAACGGGTAGCGGCTGGTGTGCCGCTCCGCGATCGCGGGGTGGAGGGCGCGGAGCGCCTCGTCGGCCCGATCGCTCGGGGTGCCGGGGCGGCTGCCGAGGGCGTCGTCGAGCCGTACGACTGCCAGGAACGCCGGATCCGACGGGGCGGGCAGCAACGTGGTGGCCGCGGCCAGGCCGTGGTGGGCGGCGGACACCCGCAGGTTCAGCAGGGCCGCGCCGCAGCCCACGTGCAGGGCGCGGGCGGAGGGGTCGGCCGCCGGCAGCGCGCGCTCGAAGTCGGCCCGGAGGGCGAGGGTGCGGTCGCCGCGTGAGTACCGGAAGAGCCAGGGCTGGGCGTTGTGCATGGACGGTGCGGCGGTGGCGTCGGCGACGAGGTCGGTCACCACCGTGTCGGTGAGCGTCTGGGCGGACATCTGACCCCCGCGGATCGGGAACTGTCGATGTCCTTCCAGCATGTATCAAGTGCCGCCGGGACGGTACGGGAGACGGTCCGGGTTTCCGGGGTCTCGCCGGGTGGGGGAGCGTGGAGAGGGGGAGTGGCAGCCGTTCTCGTACGCGCCGCAGGCCGGCGGCGAGATGCCCGGGCAATGGGCCGGACGGGTGCCGGAGGAGACCGCCGCGGAGCTGCGGCGCCGCTACCCGGACCGGCATCACCGCCGCCCGGCTCACGCGCCCGCCGCCCGGCTCACGCGCCTGCCGCCCGGCTCACGCGCCCGCCGCCTGCCGCCCGGCTCACGCGCCCGCCGCCCGCCGCCCGGCTCACGCGCCCGCCGCCCGCCGCCCGGCTCGCGCGCCTGCCGCCCGACGTGCGGACGCCGAAGCGGATGCCGACCCGGACGCCGGAGCGGTCTCGCCGGGCGGTTGCCCCGGCGCGGCCGCAGACGGCTGCCCCGGGCCGTCCTCGGGCGGTTGCCCTCCTCGGACGGCTGCCCCGAGGCGGGTGACCAGGTGGTGCCAGGCCTCCTCCAGGCGCTCCACCGGCATGCCGCGCTCGGTGGTGAGGTGGTGGACGAGGGCGGCGTCGATGGAGGCCAGCAGCGTGTGCGCGAGCAGCTCCGGATCGCCGGGCACCTTCGCCTGCCGCAGCAGCATCGCGAGGTGGTTGAGGCGCAGACGGAGCGCCGGGACGGTGTAGTTGCGCAGCGGGTCGGTCCGGCTGGCCAGGATCAGCGGGTGGTTGTCGCGTTCGTGGCGCAGGACGGCGGGCCCGAAGGCGTGCAGCCGCTCCGCTGCGGGGGCGTCCGGGCCCAGTGGCGGCGGGCCGGAGAGGAAGGCGGCCTGGAGCTGCTTCTCCCGGTGGTCCAGGAGCGCGAGCAGGAGCCCGGCCCGGTCGCCGAAGCGCCGGAAGACGGTTCCCTTGCCCACCCCCGCCGCGGCGGCCACCGACTCCATGGTCAGATCCGCCGCCCCGCATCCGGTCAGGAGCCGGGAAGCGGCGTCCAGCAGGAGCGTGCGGTTGCGTGCCGCGTCCGCCCTCAGCTGCGGGGGTTCGTCGATCGGGGCGAGCGGGAGATTCGTCCGTGCTTCTCCTGGTTCGGGCAGCCTCGGCGTCGGAGGGGTGGCGGAGCCGGTCATGTCCTCAGCGTAACGCCCGGGAGAGACAAGTGGACCGCGGTCCGTTTAGGTGGTACAACTTTAAACGGACCGCGGTCCGCTTGATACGGCTCATTTGATGTACTCGATGTACATGCCTCTCCGCCTCTCGGGAGTTACCCATGTCTGTACGCATCCTCGCGCTCGTCGGCAGCCTCCGCGCCGGTTCGCACAACCGCCAGCTCGCCGAAGCCGCCGCCAAGCACGCCCCTGAGGGCGCCGATATCGAGCTGTTCGAGGGCCTGGCCGAGGTGCCCTTCTACAACGAGGACATCGACGTCGAGGGAAGCGTCCCGGCCGCTGCCGCCCGGCTGCGTGAGGCGGCGGCGAACGCCGACGCGTTCCTGCTCTTCTCGCCCGAGTACAACGGCACCATGCCGGCCGTCCTGAAGAACGCCATCGACTGGCTGTCCCGCCCGTTCGGCGCCGGCGCCATCTCCGGCAAGCCGGTCGCCGTGGTCGGCACCGCCTTCGGTCAGTACGGCGGCGTCTGGGCGCAGGACGACGCCCGCAAGTCCGCCGGCATCGCGGGTGCCGCGGTCCTGGAGGACGTCAAGCTGTCCATCCCCGGCTCCGTGACGCGCTTCGCGGAGACCCACCCGGCCGACGACGCCGAGGTCGTCACCGCCCTCGCCGACGTGATCGCCAAGGTCCGCTCGGCCGCTTCCGTGGCCGCCTGACCTTTCTGTTCCATCTCCGATTCATCCGCGTGCGGCCGCGGGGTGGGCGAGGACGCCACCCCGCGGCCGCACGCGGTGCTGTTCCCACGAGGGCTTGCGCTTCCTCACCCCGGGGCCACCGCCTCGCTGCCGGGCGCCTGCCCCGTACGGCACGGCCCCCGGCCCCCGGCCCTCCGGGTCAGGGCCAGACCAGGCAGTACGCCTGGTGCCCCGCGTCGTGCAGCCGGTGCGAGAAGTCCTGCCACTCGTGCAGGAGTTGGTAGACGTTGAACGCGTCGCGCGGGCCGCCGCGGTCCGGGACCGTGGACCAGATGAACGCCGCGGCACCCACCGACTCCTCGCCGACGCCGCGCAGCGGGTCGACGACCGTCATCGGAAGCTTGACCACCGCGTAGTCGGGGTGCAGCACCACCAGTTCGAGTGGCGGGACCTTGTGCAGGGGCACGCCCTGAATTCCGGTGAGGACCATCGCCGCCACCGTCTCCGGCTTGATCTTGGTGAACATGCCGCCCATGCCCAGCTCGTCACCGCCGAGCTCCTCGGGGCGCATCGAAATGGGCACGCGTGCCGCGGTGGCCCCGTCGGGGGCACCGAAGTACTTGTAGGTCACCCCCACCCGGCCACCACTCCTGCTTCCGGCTTCGCCATGCTGCGCCCCACCGGCCCGTATGCCTTGCTCGCGCTCCGCATCACGCCGGTGCCGACCCCGCCGGGCAGGCTCGGGCCCCAGGTCGTCGGTCCCTTCGCCCACTCCGCCACCGCGATGCATATCTCATCCACCCGACTACTACTTAGGAGACACAGCCCCCGCCGCGCAACCCGATCATCGTGTCAGTGACCTCCCCCACGGGCGTGCGGTGAAACACCTGTCCGCAAGACCGTCCGTGGCTCTGACACCATGGCTTGTGTGAGCTTTCCCTATGACGCCCCAGTTTCGCAGACGCTTTTCGACCGCGCGTCCCTCGTGACGCCCGGCGGCGTGAACTCTCCCGTACGTGCCTTCCGGGCCGTGGGCGGTACGCCCCGCTTCATGGTGTCCGGCAACGGTCCGTACCTCACCGACGCCGACGGCCGTGAGTACGTCGACCTCGTGTGCTCGTGGGGGCCGATGATCCTCGGCCACTCCCACCCGGAGGTCATCGCCGCAGTCCAGGAGGCCGTCGCCCGCGGCACCTCGTTCGGTACGCCCGGTGAGGGCGAGGTCGCGCTCGCCGAGGAGATCGTGGCCCGGGTCGAGCCCGTGGAGCAGGTGCGGCTGGTGTCGTCCGGCACCGAGGCGACCATGTCCGCGATCCGCCTCGCCCGTGGATTCACCGGCCGGGCCAAGGTGGTGAAGTTCGCCGGCTGCTACCACGGCCACGTCGACGCACTGCTCGCCGCCGCCGGTTCCGGGGTCGCGACCTTCGGCCTCCCGGACACCCCGGGGGTCACCGGTGCGCAGGCCGGCGACACGATCGTGCTGCCGTACAACGACCTGGACGCCGTCCGCGAGGCGTTCGCCGCGCACCCCGGCGAGATCGCCTGTGTGATCACCGAGGCATCGCCGGGCAACATGGGCGTCGTACCGCCGCTGGACGGTTTCAACGCCGGGCTCAAGGAGCTGTGCGCCGCGAACGGTGCGCTCTACATCTCCGACGAGGTCATGACCGGGTTCCGTACGTCGAAGGCCGGCTGGTACGGCGTCGACGGGGTGCGGCCCGACCTGATGACCTTCGGCAAGGTCATGGGCGGTGGCTTCCCGGCCGCGGCCTTCGGCGGGCGCGCGGACGTGATGGCCCACCTCGCCCCGGCCGGTCCCGTCTACCAGGCGGGCACCCTCTCCGGGAACCCGATCGCCACCGCCGCCGGTCTCGCCCAGCTGCGGCTGCTCGACGACGCGGCGTACGCCAAGGTGGACGCGGTCTCCGCGGAGATCCGCGGCCTGGTCAGCGAGGCGCTGGCCAAGGAGGGCGTGGCGCACACCGTGCAGGCGGCGAGCAACATGTTCTCCGTCTTCTTCACCGACCGCCCGGTGCGGAACTACGAGGACGCCAAGCAGCAGGAAGCTTTCCGCTTCACCGCCTTCTTCCACTCGCTGCTGTCGCAGGGCGTCTACCTGCCGCCGTCGGCCTTCGAGTCCTGGTTCGTCTCCACCGCCCATGACACGCAGGCCGTCGAGCGCATCGCCGCCGCCCTGCCCGCCGCCGCCCGCGCAGCCTCGGAGGCCACCGCATGAGCGAGAACGGAAGCGGTAAGCAGGAGGACGGAGCCCGCAAGGGCAAGGACGGCAAGGACATCACCGTCGTCCATCTGATGCGGCACGGCGAGGTGCACAACCCGGAGGGCGTGCTCTACGGGCGCCGCCCCGGCTACCACCTCTCCGAGCTCGGCCGGCAGATGGCCGACCGGGTCGCCGAGCACCTGGCCGGCCGCGACATCACCCATGTCGTCGCCTCGCCGCTGGAGCGCGCCCAGGAGACGGCCACCCCGATCGCCAAGACGCACGGCCTGGACCTGGCCACCGACGGGCGGCTCATCGAGGCGGCCAACGTCTTCGAGGGCAAGACCTTCGGCGTCGGCGACGGCGCGCTGCGCAAGCCGGACAACTGGAAGCACCTGACCAACCCGTTCCGCCCGTCGTGGGGCGAGCCGTACATCGAGCAGGTCGTACGGATGATGGGCGCTCTGGACGCGGCGCGCGACGCGGCCCGCGGCCACGAGGCGGTGTGCGTCAGCCACCAGCTGCCGATCTGGATCGTGCGCAGCTTCGTCGAGCGGCGGCGGCTGTGGCACGACCCGCGCAAGCGGCAGTGCACCCTCGCCTCGCTGACCAGCTTCACGTACCACGGCGACAAGATCGTGTCGGTCGGGTACTCGGAGCCGGCGCGGGACCTGGTGCCGGCGCATCTGCTGGCCGGGGCGAAGCCGGTGAAGGGGAAGTCGAAGGCGTTCGGCGCGTAGCCGGCCCATGGGTCGGCCAGGGCCGGGCGGGGTGCGGGGGTCCCGGGCCCGGTCGCCGGGTGCCGGTTTGTTCTTGGTCGATGTTTTGTCCTCAATCGCCGGACGGGCGTGATCTTCGCCCGTCCGGCGATTCGTTCGCGGTCCGCGATCGCGGTCCGCGATGGCGGTCGAGCGCTGCTCCCGCCCTGTCTCGTCCCGCCTGCTAGGTCATGCGTTCGGTCATGGCTGGGGCCTGGTCACGCAAAGATTTGTGTGTTAATCAGCGGAACCCCTGTGTTGATTCCGCCATCTAACCCATCGCCAGTTTGTATGGACTTAAGGCAAAACGACCGCAGATGGGGTAATCATGCGTGACATCAGCCGAAGGGGTCTGCTCGGAGCCGGGCTTGGAGCCGCCGCCGTCGGGGTTGCGGGCTGCGGCACCTTCGGCTCTTCCGGCTCTTCCGGCACGAGCCGGTCGGGGACCACGGGGGAGAAGGGGTCCGACGGGAGCACTCGCGGAACCGGGCCCGCGAAGAAGGACGTGCGGGAGATCGGGGACGGTTCCACCGCCGACACCGGAAAGCAGCCGCACCAGCCCGCCAGGCCGGTGCCCCTCGAACCCGGCGAGACCCCGCCGCAGTTCGTGATCTTCTCCTGGGACGGGGCGGGCGAGGTCGGCAACGGACTCTTCCCGCGCTTTCTGGAACTCGCCAAGGAGCATGACGCGGCGATGACCTTCTTCCTGTCGGGGATCTATCTGCTGCCCGAGTCGAAGAAGTCCATGTACCGGCCGCCCAACAACCCCGTCGGCGCTTCCGACATCGGCTATCTCACCGACGCCCACATCAAGGAGACGCTGAAGAACGTCCGTCGGGCCTGGCTCGACGGGCACGAGATCGGAACCCACTTCAACGGGCATTTCTGCAGCGGTTCCGGATCGGTCGCGAACTGGTCGTCCGAGCAGTGGCGGAACGAAATCGATCAGGCGGTCTCGTTCGTCACCGAATGGCGCACGAACACCGGCTGGACCGACCTCGACCCGCTGCCTTTCGACTACCGCAAGGAGCTGGTCGGCGGCCGCGCCCCCTGTCTGCTCGGCCAGGAGAATCTGCTGCCGACGGCGAGCAGGCTCGGCTGGCGCTACGACGCCAGCTCGCCCGGCGGCACCCAGGTCTGGCCCAAGAAGCGGGACGGTGTCTGGGACCTGCCGCTCCAGGCGATGCCCTTCCCGGGGCACACCTTCGAGGTCCTCTCCATGGACTACAACATCCTCGCCAACCAGTCGCTGAATTCGACCAAGGGCATGCCCTCGCGGTATCCCGAATGGCGCGAGCAGGCCACCCAGTCGTACCTCGCCGGTTTCAACCGCGCGTACTCCTCGAATCGCGCACCCTTCTACATCGGAAACCACTTCGAGGAGTGGAACGGCGGCATCTACATGGACGCCGTCGAGGAAGTGCTGAAGAAAATCGCGGGGAAGCCGGATGTGCGGCTCGTCTCCTTCCGGCAGTTCGTCGACTGGCTCGACGTCCAGACCCCGGCCGTACTCGACAAGCTCCGCACACTGGAGGTCGGACAGTCGCCCGAAGGCGGCTGGAACGCCTTCTTTAAACAAGCCTGACAACGGGCTTTACGGGCACCGAGGGGGGTGCCCGAGATCGCCGGAACCGCCATGCGAAACTTTTCACATGAGCTATGGCCGCGCACCTCGACGCCGCTTCACCCTGCTCGCCGCCCCTGCTGCGGTCGCCGCCCTCGCCCTCACGCTGACCGCGTGCGGCGGGGACGGCAACAAGGCCGGCGGCGGTGGCAACACGAACTTCGTCACGGGCAGTGGCGGCATTTCCACCGTGGACAAGGGCGCCCGCAAGGCCGCCCCGAAGCTGGACGGCGAGACCCTCGACGGCAAGCAGCTCGACGTCGCCGACTACAAGGGCAAGGTCGTCGTGCTGAACATGTGGGGCTCGTGGTGCGGGCCCTGCCGTCTTGAGGCCCAGTACTTCTCGCGGGTCGCGAGGGAGATGAAGGACAAGGACGTCCAGTTCGTCGGGATCAACACCCGGGACCCCCAGAAGGGCCCCGCGGTGAGTTTCGAGAAGGACTACGGAGTCCCGTACCCGAGCCTCTTCGACCCGACCGGCAAGCTCATGCTCCGCTTCCCCAAGGGCACGCTGAACCCGCAGGCCATTCCGTCGACCGTGGTCCTGGACCGGGACGGGAAGATCGCCGCCCGCTCGCTGGCCGCGCTCGACTCCGAGAAGCTGCACAAGATGATCGACCCGCTGATCGCGGAGAAGTGATCAGGTGATCGCCCTCGCCGCCGCCCAGAACGAGATCGTGAGGAGCGGGGCCCTGCTGGTCGCCCTGCCCCTCGCCGTGCTCGCCGGACTCGTCTCGTTCTTCTCGCCGTGCGTCCTGCCGCTCGTGCCCGGCTACCTCAGTTACGTCACCGGGGTCAGCGGCACGGACCTGGCGCAGGCCAAGCGAGGGCGCATGGTCGCGGGCGCCTCGCTCTTCGTGCTCGGCTTCACCGCCGTGTTCGTCTCCGGCGGCGCGCTCTTCGGCTTCTTCGGCCAGACCCTCCAGGCGCACAGCGAGGTGCTCACCAAGGTCCTCGGCGTGCTGATGATCCTGATGGGGATCTTCTTCATGGGTCTGATGCCCTGGATGACCCAGCGTGAGTTCCGTATCCACAAGAGGCCGGTGACCGGGCTGGCGGGCGCGCCCGTGCTGGGCGCCCTCTTCGGGATCGGCTGGACCCCGTGCCTGGGCCCCACTCTCAGTTCGGTGAGCATCCTCGCGGTGGACCAGGGCACCGCCGGGCGCGGGGCGATACTGACCGTCGCGTACTGCCTCGGCCTCGGCGTCCCCTTCGTGCTCGCCGCCGTCGCCTTCCGCAAGGCGCTCGGCGCGTTCGGCTGGGTCAAGCGCCACTACGCATGGGTCATGCGCATCGGCGGCGGCATGATGATCGTGACCGGTCTCCTCCTGCTGACCGGCGCGTGGGGCACGATGATGCAGCAATTGCAGGTCTGGTCCAACGGCTTCACGGTGGGGATCTGAGTTCCATGAGCAACACCAAGTCCAACCCCTCCGCCCCGGAGCGGGAGGCCCGGGACGAGCGGGAGCGGGAGAACGTCTCCGAACTGGGCGCGGCGGGCTCCCATCTCTCCACCGCCCCGAGCGAGGAGAGCTCGGCCGGGCTGCCGGCCATGGGCGTCATCGGCTGGGCCCGCTGGTTCTGGCGGCAGCTCACCTCGATGCGGGTCGCGCTGATCCTGCTCTTCCTGCTGTCGCTCGGCGCCATCCCCGGTTCGCTGATCCCGCAGAACAGCGTGGACGAGCTGAAGGTGGAGACCTTCAAGAAGGCCCACACCACCGTCTCGCCGATCTACGAGAAGCTCCAGTTCTTCGACGTCTACAGCTCGGTGTGGTTCTCCGCGATCTACATCCTGCTGTTCATCTCGCTCATCGGCTGCATCGTGCCGCGCACCGGCCAGTTCATCGGCCAGCTGCGCAGCCGCCCGCCGGGCGCCCCCAAGCGCCTGACCAGGCTGCCCGCGTACACCACCTGGCGCACCGGGGCCGAGCCCGAGCAGGTCCGTGAGGCCGCGCTCGCGATGATGCGCAAGCGGCGCTACCGCGCGCACACCGTGGGCGACGCGGTCGCCGCGGAGAAGGGCTATCTGCGCGAGGCCGGGAACCTGGTCTTCCACATCGCCCTGATCGTGATGCTGGTGGCGTTCGCCGTCGGACAGCTCTACAAGTCCGAGGGCGGCAAGCTGGTCGTCGAGGGCGACGGCTTCTCCAACACGCTCACCCAGTACGACGACTTCAAGTCCGGTTCGCTCTTCGACACCGACTCGTTCGCCCCGTTCAGCTTCAAGCTCGACAACTTCGTCGGCACGTACGAGCGCAGCGGCCCCCAGCGAGGTACGCCCAGGACCTACGAGGCCCATGTGACGTACGAGAAGGGTGCGTACGGCAAGTCGCAGAAGGCCGTCATCAGGGTCAACGAGCCCCTCGTCATCGACGGCACCAAGGTCTACCTCAACGCGCACGGCTACGCGCCGATCGTCTCCGTCAAGGACGGCAAGGGCAAGGAGGTCTACCGGAGCGCGGTGCCGCTGCTGCCCATCGACAACAACGTCACCTCGTCCGGTGCGATCAAGGTCTTCGACGGCTACCGCGACAAGAACGGCAAGAAGACCCAGCTGGGCTTCCAGGCGTTCTTCGTGCCGACCTTCGCGGGCAACGGCAAGGGCACGATGTTCTCGCAGTTCCCGGCCGCCGACATGCCCGTACTGGCACTCAACGGCTTCCACGGCTACCTCGGCCCCGACTCCGGGCTGGCGCAGAACGTGTACCAGCTGGACAAGTCCAAGATGACGGAGTTCAAGGACGCCGACGGCAAGCAGCTCAAGCAGCGGCTGCTGGTCGGCGAGACGATGAAGCTCCCCGACGACGCGGGCTCCATCACCTTCGAAGGCGTCCAGGAGTGGGCCAGCTTCCAGATCACGGAGCAGCCGGCCAGCGGCTGGGCGCTCACCGGGGCCATCGCCGCCATCGCCGGACTCGCGGGCTCGCTGTTCATCCAGCGGCGCCGGGTCTGGGTGCGGGCGGTACGCGGCGCGGACGGCGTCACGGTCGTCGAAATGGCGGGTCTCGGCCGCAGCGAGTCCGCGAAGCTTCCCGAGGAGCTGGCCGACCTCGCGGGCACGCTCATCGAATCGGCACCCCCCAAGCCGGACGCCGAGCCCGGAAACGAGTCCGGAACCGGGTCCGATTCATCCCCCGAACCCGAACCCGATTCCGACTCCGATTCCGACTCCGTCGAAGAATCCTCCGAAGAACCTGCCGAAGGGGCTGAGAAGTGAATCTCGCCGCCGCAACCAACGAGAACCTGGCACACACCAGCAATGTGCTGATCTATTCGTCGATGGCCGTCTACACCCTGGCCTTCTTCGCCCACATCGCTGAATGGGTGTTCGGCAGCCGCAGCAAGGTCGGCCGCACCGCCGCCGCGCTGACCGGGGCCGGGGCCGAGGGCGCGGGCGCCGCGGCCTCGGTGAAGGTGCAGGTCGCGCAGCAGGGCGGCGGCACCGCCGTGATGGACCGCCCGAAGATCATCACGCGTGCGGCGGCCGGAACCCGTGACGTACCGGACGGGCCCGGCGCGGCCGGCGGCACGTTCAAGGGCGACCTCTACGGGCGGATGGCGGTCTCCATGACCGTGCTCGCCTTCCTCGTCGAGGCCGGCGGGGTCATCGCCCGCGCGCTGTCCGTGCAGCGTGCCCCCTGGGGCAACATGTACGAGTTCTCCATCACCTTCTCCACGGTGGCGGTCGGCGCGTACCTGGTCCTCCTCGCGTTGAAGAAGAACGTCCGCTGGATGGGGCTGCTCCTGGTCACCACCGTCCTGCTGGACCTCGGCATCGCGACCACGTGGCTCTACACCGACAGCGACCAGCTGGTGCCCGCGCTGCACTCGTACTGGCTGTGGATCCACGTCTCCACCGCCATCATCTGCGGCGCCGTGTTCTTCCTCGGCGGCGTCGGCACGCTGATGTACCTCTTCCGCGACAGCTACGAGAACAAGATCGCCAACGGGGGCGAGCCGGGTGCGTTCGCGCATTCGGTGCTCTCCCGGCTGCCCTCGGCCGCCTCGCTCGACAAGTTCTCGTACCGCATCAACGCCGCCGTCTTCCCGCTGTGGACGTTCACGATCATCGCGGGCGCCATCTGGGCGGGCGACGCCTGGGGCCGCTACTGGGGCTGGGACCCCAAGGAGGTCTGGTCCTTCATCACCTGGGTCGCGTACGCCTGCTACCTGCACGCCCGCGCCACCGCCGGCTGGAAGGGCCGCAAGGCCGCCTACCTGGCGCTGATCGCCTTCGGCTGCTGGATCTTCAACTACTACGGAGTGAACATCTTCGTCACCGGCAAGCACTCCTACGCCGGCGTCTGACCCGTTCCCCCGTACGGGTGCGGATCCCGCACCCGAGGGCCACGCTGGAACCATGACCGACGCGACCGAGGTCATCGAGTCCGGAACCAGCGAGACCCACGGTGACCTGCACACTCTGAGGTTCACGCTACGGCTGCCCCACCCCGTTCCGCGGGTGTGGGCAGCCGTTGCCAGTTCCGGGGGGCTGGTCGGCTGGCTCGCCGCCGCCGACCCCTTCGAGCCGCGCATCGGCGGGGCGATCACGCTCCGCTGGCTCAACACCGGCCAGGACGGGCAGGCCACGGTCGCCTCCGGCACCGTCACCGCCTGGGACGTCGAACGGGTCGCCGAGTACACCCTCGAAGGGCTCCACGGCCGCATCCGCTTCCACCTGGAGCCACCGCGCGGCGACCATGTGCTGCTGCGGTTCACCAACGAGTTCCGGGGCGACGACGAACTGCGCCTGGACTGTCTGGCCGGCTGGCACGACCACTTCGGCTACCTCGTGGACGCGCTCGACGGATACCCCGCCGACTGGTCGAGGTGGACCCCGGTCCGGTGGGCCGGGCTGCGTGAGGAGTACGTGGCGGCCGAGCGGTGACCGGTCACGGCGCCGAGGACGGCGGCAGGCACTTCGGGTCCGGCGGCCCGCCCTCCGGCCAGGCGATCGCCACGAACCGCTGACGGGCGTCCTCGGGCGCCAGCTCCACCACCGGAACCGCCTTGTTGTAAGGGTTGCCGTGGTTGTCCAGGCAGATCCAGCCACCGGCCCCCGACACCTTCAGCGAGCTCTTCACCCGCGGCCACTGCTCGCCCACGTCCGCGAGGAGCGGCAGCCGCGCGTCCTGTGGGGTCGCCTGCCGGACGGCGTGCACCGCCAGGGTCATCGCGTCGTGCGCGACGATGACCTGGCCGTCGGTCAGGGCCTGGTGGTCCGTCGGGCCGATCGGGCCGGCCGGCTTCTTCGACACCGTGGCCAGCAGATCCAGGAAGGCCCGGTAGTCCGCCGGGGAACCGCCCGTCGCGCTCTCGCCCTTCCGTCCGACCGCCCAGGTGTCCGGGTGCGCCAGCGAGGCGTAGCGGACGGTCACCTTCCGGCGCAGCGCGCTCCGGTCGAGCTTCTTGTCGCTGCCGAGGTACGAGCCCTCGTCGCCGGTCAGGACCGTGATCGCGCGGCTCTGGCAGCCGCGCGCCCCGAGCGCGTTGATGAACTGCCGCAGCTGGACGTGGCGTCCCGCGAAGAACACCGTCTCCGCATCCGTGTCGCAGATCAGGTGGGTGATCTGCTGGAAGGTGTTGGCCGTGGTGCCCTCGTCGTTGGGGTCGCCGCGCGAGGTGAACAGCTCCGGCTGGTACCGGGTGCCCTTCACCAGCTCGGTGAAGGCCGCCCGCAGGGTGTCCGTGTAGTGGTCCCCGGTACGGGTGTCCTGCACCAGCAGCGCCCTGGCCGCCTTGACCTGCCCGAAGTGGGCCAGGGCGCGCGCCTCGTCCCGGTTGGTCGGCGAGACCCGTGCCAGGCCGGGGAACGGGTCGCCCTTCGGGCCGTTGGCGATGTCGTCGGCCGTGATCGTGGTGCCGACGACCGCGATGTGCGCGGCGGTCAGCTCCCTGACCGCCGACTTGATCTGCGTACTGCTGGTGGCGACACCCGAGACGGCCCGCAGGTTGTCCGGGGCCCCGGTCATCGTCTTCAGCCGGTCCACCGTCGGCCGCCACAGCAGATTGTTCTTCCCGGTGTTGGCGAGCACCAGCCGGATCTTCGGCACCTGCTCGTTGGAGAGGTGGTTGGCCCGGTACTGCGCGGCGAACGCGCCCTGCAGCTCCCGCTGCATCTTCGTCTGCATCGCCGCGTCCGTCGACGTCAGCGGCAGCAGCAGCGCGATCGTCGCGTACCGGCCGGACTTCAGGGTGGCGTTCTCGCGGGCGATGGCCGAGGCCACCTCGGTCAGCTTCGACCGCCCGAAGTCGTAGCCGTCGCCGGAGACACCGACGCACTCGTCGCTGCCCTGCGGCCGTTCGACCCCCTTCGCGCAGGAACGGTCCTCGGGGGCGGTCAGCCGGCCGATGCCGTACCAGACGGACGTGATCACCAGGGCGCCGGCCAGCACCGAGGTGACGACCTTCTGCCGTGTCGTGTACCAGAGGCGGTAGCGCAGTGGATTACGCATCCGGGCCGCCGTTCCCCCGCTGCCGCCGCTGCCCGCCGCCGTCCGCGTCCGGCTCTCCCGGAGGCATGGACAGCGGACGCCAGGCCCTGATGTCCCGCGGCCAGTGCGTCGCCGCGTCCCACAGCACGCTGTTGCCCGTCGGATGCCGGCCGGACAGTTGTCGCAGTTCGTGCGCCATCTTGTCGATCACCTCTTCGTCCGGCAGGGCCAGTGGATCGGACAGCAGCCAGATGCCGTGCAGCAGCCGGCGCAGCAGTACATGGAGCTCCGCGACCGCCGGTTCGAGCCCTCTCGGCGCCGCGTTGTCGGCCCTGCCGAGCGCGACCGCGCGCCGCGGATCGGGGCCGGTGTGTCCCCGGACGCGGGGGTACGGTGCCGAGGCGATGAAGCGCAGCGATTCGAGCCACTGGGTCACGTCCGGCCCGTCGAACCGCAGCCGCAGATGCCCCACGCACGCCTCCGCGTCGCCCAGCACCAGCTTCTGGTGCAGCAGATGCGGGACGCTGGGGCGGCGGCCGCCGGGCCCGTACGCCCCGCGCAGCGAGACGTGCACCGCCTGCCACACCGCGTACGAGGGATGGTCGCCGTCCCGGAACCGCAGGCGGTGCAGCAGCAGGGCGCGCAGCAGCGGATCGGCGACGAAGTGGCCGGGCCCGACCGGCCAGTCGTCCGCCCGCAGCGCGTCGCGCATCCGCAGCGCCACGTCCCCGTCCGGCGACCCCCGGCCCAGCCGGCTCTCCGCGAGCAGCCGCGCCGACTCCTCGCCGTGCGCGGCGGCCAGCACGGCGAGGAAGTCCAGCCGCTGCCCGGGGCCGGGCAGCAGCCGCGTCAGCAGTTCCTCGGCGACCTGGGCGGGCGCCCGGTCCTCGCGCACCTCCACCGTGCGGTCCAGCAGCGATCCCGGCACCAGCGAGGCGGGCTCAGGCGCCTCGCCCGCCGCCAGCGCCAGCAGCTCGACCGCCAGCGGACGCCCGCCCGTCAGCCGGTGCACACCACGGGCCAGCCCGGCCGGGATGCGGCTCGCCCGGTCGTGCCGGTCGAACGCCGAGCGCACCTGTTCCGGGGTGAGCGGGGTCAGCTCCACGGCCAGGATCCCGGCCGTCACCCCCGTGCCCCTGGACCAGTGCGAGCCGTGCGCCACCTCCGGCAGCCGCCGCCGCACCGCATGGCTCAGCCCCTCGTGGTCCCGGACCCGGGAGGAGGCGAACACCGCGATCCGGTCGAGCACCCCGGCGGCCCGCTGCCGCAGCAGCGGCTCCACCAGCTGCCGGCCCAGCGGGGTGTGCGCGTTGTCGACGAGCAGCACCGGGCGGCCCCGGCGGGCGCCCCAGGCCAGGCCCCCGTACGCCGCGACCAGGTCGGCGGCGAGCGCGAGCACCAGATGGTCCTCGGCCCGGCGGCGCAGATCGCCGCCGCGCTCGAAGTCGACCGCCAGCTGCCGCAGCCCGGCCCGGCCGTTGCCGCCCGCGTGCGGATAGCGTCCGTACCAGTCGGCCGAGCGCCGCTGGAGGCGGCTGAACGACACCTCCAGGACCGTTTCGACCGTGGCCTCCGCGACCATTCCGGCCATCGGGGCCATCGAGTCGAAGGCGCTGGCGGCCAGCTTCGTCAGCACCTTGGTGACCCAGCCGGTCGCCGCCTCCCCGCGGCCGTCCACGGTCGCCAGCATCGGGCCGAGGGACTGGAGATCCCGCCGCGCCCGGGTCTCGTCCTCGCGGGTCCAGGAGATGGAGGCGATCGCCACCAGCCCGAGGCTCAGCCGGGGGAACTGCACCGGACGGGCGGCACGCACCTTCGCCGTCAGCTGGGTGGCGAGCTCCGGCAGCGCCCCGGTGACCGGGGTCCAGCCGGGGCCCGCGTCCTCGGGGGCCACGACGGCCTCGCAGTCGACCAGGGCGACCGGGGTGATCTCCCGGTACAGATGGCGCAGCTGCTTGAGGACGGCCGTCTTGCCCATGCCGCGCCCGCCGGTCAGCACGGCGACCGGGAGATCGTCGCGGTGCTCGTAGCCGACCCGGGCGGAGCCGTACGGAGTGAGTCCGGTCAGGCGCGCCGCAAGTCCGTCGTTGCCGAAAATCGCCTCGCGCCCGTACAGCTCTCTCTCCACAGCGCCCCCAGCGTCGACGATCGATCCGATCTGTCACACCGTCAACACCAGGATATCGCCCGGGTGTTGGAGAGGAGAGAGGAATTTCGAACGATTACCGGCCGCGCGGCGGCGGATCAGCCGGCGCCGATGTCCTCGTTCCAGAGCTCGGGGTGCTCGCGTACGAACTCCCGTATGAGCGCGACGCATTCGGCGTCGTCGAGCAGCACGATCTCCACCCCGTGCCGGGCCAGCCAGTCGTGCCCGCCGCTGAACGTCCGCGCCTCGCCGATCACCACCCGCGAGATCCCGAACTGTCGCACGAGGCCGCTGCAGTACCAGCACGGGGAGAGCGTCGTCACCATCGTCGTGCCGCGGTACGAGCGCTGCCGGCCGGCCGCGCGGAACGCCGCGGTCTCCGCGTGCAGGGACGGATCGCCGTCCTGGACACGGCGGTTGTGACCACGGCCGAGCAGGGCACCGTCCGCTCCGTACAGGGCGGCGCCAACAGGAACGCCGCCCTCGGCAAGACCCGTGCGGGCCTCGGCGAGGGCGGTGGCGAGCATGTCCGCGTCGTTCACGGTCGTGGGAGCTACTCGCCGGAGGCGCTGGGGCTCTCGCCGTTCTCACGGCGCTTCAGCTCCTCCTCGCGGCGGCGCAGGTCCGCCTCCCAGTCCTTGAGGAGCGACTCGTCCTTCTTGTTCTCGTCCTTCAGCGCCTTCAGGAACTCCGGATTGTCGTCC
The DNA here is from genome assembly GCF_036077095.1 of Streptomyces sp. NBC_00376. NCBI lineage: Bacteria > Bacillati > Actinomycetota > Actinomycetes > Kitasatosporales > Streptomycetaceae > Streptomyces > Streptomyces sp. NBC_00376. The sequence goes on from NZ_CP107960.1 coordinate 4,974,431, forward strand.
GGCGCCACCCACTGCGAGCGGTGGTTGCGGTGCCATTCGGAGGGCGTACGGCCCCCGGCGGGCGCGTGGCGCATCTTGCCCGCGGCGAGCCAGACGATCGGGCCGACGATCCAGAACAGCAGGATGATGAAGACCCAGGCGATCTTCGGAAGGTGCTTGGCCTCGTCCTCGGGGGTGTTCAGGCAGTCGATGAACGCGTAGATCGTCAGCGCCAGAGGCAGGAGATAGATCAGGGCCCGGAACATGATGGAAAGGTCCCCCTGCGGAGAGTTGGCGGGGCTTGTCCCGCCCCGGTTCGGGCCCAGGGTAACCGGTGGCTGTGACATATCACGGCGAGCTGGGTGAACCGGCCGCGGGACGCGGGGGCGACCGGGTCGCGGACCGGCCCGGGTGGGGCCCCCCGGGTGATCGCCGACGGTGATGACAAACTGGGCGGCATGGCTTACGACGATCTTCGCTCCCTCCTCCGGGCCCTGGAGCGCGAGGGCGAGCTCAAGCGCATCAAGGCTGAGGTCGACCCCTACCTGGAGGTCGGCGAGATCGTCGACCGGGTGAACAAGGCGGGCGGCCCCGCGCTCCTCTTCGAGAACGTCAAGGGGTCCTCGATGCCCCTGGCCATGAACGTCTTCGGGACCGACAAGCGGTTGCTCAAGGCGCTCGGCCTGAAGTCGTACGCCGACATCAGCGACAAGATCGGCGGCCTCCTCAAGCCGGAGCTGCCGCACGGCTTCGTCGGGGTGCGGGAGGCCTTCGGCAAGCTCGGCTCGATGGTGCACGTGCCGCCGAAGAAGGTGAAGCAGGAGAGCGCCCCGGTGCAGGAGGTCGTCCTCACCGGCGACGACGTGGACCTGGACCAACTGCCCGCGCTCTTCACCTGGCCCGAGGACGGCGGCTCCTTCTTCAACCTGGGCCTCACCCACACCAAGCACCCGGAGACCGGCGTACGGAACCTGGGGCTGTACCGGCTCCAGCGGCACGACAAGCGCACCATCGGGATGCACTGGCAGATCCACAAGGACAGCCGCAACCACTACCAGGTCGCCGCCAAGCGGGGCGAGCGGCTGCCGGTCGCCATCGCGTTCGGCGCGCCGCCCGCGGTGACGTACGCCTCCACCGCGCCGCTGCCGGGGGACATCGACGAGTACCTCTTCGCCGGGTTCATCCAGGGCAAGCGGATCGAGATGGTCGACTGCAAGACCGTGCCGCTCCAGGTCCCGGCGCAGGCCGAGGTCGTCATCGAGGGGTGGCTGGAGCCCGGGGAGATGCTTCCCGAGGGACCGTTCGGCGACCACACCGGCTTCTACACGCCGCAGGAACCGTTCCCCGCGCTGACCATCGACTGCGTGACCATGCGGAAGCGTCCGCTGCTCCAGTCGATCGTGGTCGGCCGGCCGCCGACCGAGGACGGGCCGCTGGGGCGGGCCACCGAGCGGTTCTTCCTGCCGCTCCTCAAGATCATCGTGCCGGACATCGTGGACTACCACCTGCCCGAGGCGGGCGGCTTCCACAACTGTGCGATCGTCTCGATCGACAAGAAGTACCCGAAGCACGCCCAGAAGGTGATGAGCGCCATCTGGGGCGCGCACATGATGTCGCTGACCAAGCTGATCGTGGTCGTGGACTCCGACTGCGACGTCCACGATCTGCACGAGGTGGCCTGGCGGGCGCTCGGCAACACGGACTACGCGCGGGATTTGACCGTCACCGAGGGGCCGGTCGACCATCTCGACCACGCCTCCTACCAGCAGTTCTGGGGCGGCAAGGCGGGCATCGACGCGACGAAGAAGTGGCCCGAGGAGGGCTACACCCGGGACGGGGGCTGGCCGGACATGGTCGAGTCCGACCCTCAGACGGCGGCGAAGGTCGACCGCCGGTGGAAGGAATACGGACTGTGAGCGCCGCCGAAGCAGCACTGGGCTCAGGGCCCGTACAGCCGAGCAGCAAGGTCAAGGCGTTCCTGCGGCTCGTGATGATCGAGCACTCGGTCTTCGCGCTGCCCTTCGCGTACATCGCCGCCCTGACCGCGATGTTCCAGGCGGACGGGTCCATCGACTGGGTCACGCTGCTGCTCGTCACCGTCGCGATGGTGGGGCTGCGGACCTTCGCGATGGCCTGCAACCGGATCATCGACCGGGAGATCGACGCCCGTAACCCGCGCACCGCGAGCCGGGAGCTGGTCACCGGGGCGGTCTCGGTGAAGTCGGCGTGGACGGGGGCGCTCGTCGCCGTCGTCGTCTTCCTCGGCGCGGCCGCACTGCTGAACCCGCTCTGTCTGGCGCTCGCACCGGTCGCCGTCGTGCCGATGGTGGTCTATCCGTACGGGAAGCGGTTCACCCACTACCCGCACGCCATCCTCGGCATCGCGCAGGCCATAGGGCCGATCGGCGCCTGGCTGGCGGTGACCGGCAGCTGGTCGTGGGACGCGGTGATCCTCGGTCTCGCTGTGGGCATCTGGATCGGCGGCTTCGACCTGATCTTCGGCTGCCAGGACGTCCAGGCGGACCGGGCGCACGGGGTGCGCTCGGTGCCGGCCCGCTTCGGCATCCCGGCCGCGCTGTGGGGCGCGCGGGTCTGCCACGTGGTGACGACCGGGCTGCTGGTCTGGTTCGGACTGGCCACCGAGGCCGGGCTGTTCTACTGGATCGGCATGGTGATCGTCGCCGTCGCGTTCGTGTACGAGCACCGGGTGGTGCGGCCGCACGATCTGTCCCGGCTGAACCGGGCTTTCTTCTCGGTCAACGGGTTCATCGGGATCGCGCTCTTCGCCTGCGCGCTGCTGGACCTGCTGGTGCGGGGCCTGACGGTCTGAGCCGGTTCCGGGCCTGCCGTGCGGCGTGTCCGGGCGTGTCCGTCCGCGTGTGTAACAGGGATGTCTTAGGGATGTATTAGAGGGTGGCCGGGCGGAACGCGTTGCCCGGCCGGGTGGCTCTTGGTGATCAGGAACGCTCGCTCGTACGGACTCGTACCGGGCAACCGGCACCTCCCACCGAACCACCGAACCTGAGGACGAAATGATGCGCGTACGCAAGCTCACCTTCGCAGCCCTGGCCGTTGCCGCAGGCCTCTCGCTCACGGCCTGCCAGAACGGTGAGGACGACATGGGGCAGAGCGCCCCGTCGTCCGCGGCCGGTGCGTCCTCCACGAGCGGCGGTTCGGGCTCGGGCGGTTCGGGCGGTTCGGGGCAGGACGGCGCGAAGGACTCCGGCGGGCAGGGCACGGCCGCCGGGACCGGCTCCAACGTGAACAGCAAGATCGGCAAGTGCCGCACCGACGAGCTGGAGATCACGGCGTCGGACAGCACCGTCGGCGGCGACACCGACGGGACCGTCGCGGTGCAGCTGAAGAACGGCGGCGGCCGGGACTGCGTGCTCTCCGGCTACGCGGGCGTCGACCTGAAGACCAGCGCGGGGTCGCTGTCCGCGGAGCGCACCGGTGAGAAGGCCACCCCGATGACCCTCAAGGACGGGAAGTCGGTGTACTTCGGCATCACCTACCCGATCAACGAGTCGGGTGGCTCCGGCGTCCGCATCACGGGGCTGGTGGTGACCCCGCCGGACGAGACGAAGTCGGTCACCCTCGACTGGCCGGGCGCCGCCACGCTGCCCGTCACGGACGGCTCCGGCTCCCAGGTGAAGGTCGGCCCGATGGGGAGCGCCGGTCAGGGAGAGGGCTGAGCCGGACGCAAGGGGATCCGGCCGCGCGCGGGGCGGCGGAAGACGAACGCCGCCGCCACGCCCGCCGCCAGTCCGAAGAGGTGGCCCTGCCAGCTGACCGAGGTGTTGGCGGGGGAGATCCCCACCAGGATCGACGAGCCCCATACGGCGCCGATCGCCAGGCCGGCGCCGACGTCGAGCACTCTGCGGTCGACGAAGCCCCGGACCAGCAGATAGCCGAAGAGGCCGAAGACCAGTCCGGAAGCGCCCGCCGTGTTGGATCCGGCCGGTGAGACCAGCCAGACGCCGAGCCCGTCGACCACGATGATCACCGCGGCCACGGCGGCGAACCTGCGGAGGCCGCCGAGCGCGGCGAGGAAGCCGAAGACCAGCAGCGGCACGCTGTTGGAGGCGACATGGCCGAAGCCGAAGTGGATGAAGGACGCGGGCACGACGTCCACCAGCTCGGCGGCCCGGCGGGGCTCGATCCCGAAGGTGTCCAGCGAATGGCCGGTCGAGGCGTCGACGATTTCGAGCAGCCAGAGGAGGGCCACCCAGCCCAGCATCACCTTGGCCGCGGCCCTGGCGCGGCCGCCCGCACTCCACGCCGGTGCGGATCGATCCGGCATCGCGGCCATCGTGCCCCCCTGCAGTCCGCTGCTGTCCCCTGCTGTCTCCTGCCGTCCTCGAAGTCCCGGCAGTCCCTGGTCCCGCCCCTGGAACGACCGGGGCACCTTACTCGGTTCCGGTTTCGCACCGCCGGATAGGCTCGGGTGTGTGGATTCCGGTACTTCAGTGAGTCAGCACCAGCGGCAGCCTTGGATTGTCGGGGTTTCAGGCGCTTCGGGCACCCCATTCGCCGCCGCCGTGCTGCGCGGTCTGCTGGCCGCCGGGGAGAGCGTCGATCTGGTGGTGAGCCGGGCCTCCCGGCTGACCCTGCTGGACGAGACCGGGATCGCGTTCCGCGACGGGCACTGGCAGGAGGATCTGCGCAGCTGGCTGGCGCGCGGGGCGGACGGGAAGCCGCACACCTTCGACGTGGACGTCGAGAACGTACGGCACTGGGCGGCCGGTGACCTCGCGGCGGGACCGTCCTCGGGTTCGTACCCGGCGAAGGGGATGCTGATCGTTCCGGCCTCGACGGCCTGTGTGGCCGGAGTGGCGCTCGGGCTCTCGAAGGATCTGCTCCAGCGGGCCGCGAGCGTGACGCTCAAGGAGCGGCGGAAGCTGGTCGTCGCGGTGCGGGAGACTCCGCTGAACGGGCAGACGCTGAAACATCTGGTGAGCCTGGACGAGGCGGGCGCCGTGGTACTGCCCGCCTCTCCGGCGTTCTACGCGGGGGCGACGCACATCCAGGATCTGGTGGACTTCGTCGCCGGGCGGGTACTGGACGCGGCGGGGGTGCCGCACGACCTGTACCGCCGGTGGGAGGGAGAGCTCGGTGGCGGCTCCCGTGACTCCCGAGGCTGAGGCTGTGGTCAGCGCTTCTTCATGGCGCGCGGCTTACGGGTCCGGTCGACCCGGTGCGCGGCGGCGGGCTGGTGGGCACGCGAGCGGTTGGCCAGGTCCTGCAGCTCGCGCATTCGGGCGTAGGCCATCTCGATCGTGTACACGGTGTTTTCACTCCTGAAGATTCGAAAGCATTTTTTGGGTGCTCGGAAAGATTTGCAGGCGATGAAGCCTGCATGCCTTAGATTCTACACGTAGACTCGCGGTACTGCTGAACAATGGAAGGTTTCAGTCATATGGACGCGGTGGACAGGCAGCTCATCCAGGCCCTCAGGGAGAACGGCAGGGCCTCGTACGCCGAGCTGGGGCGGCTCGTCGGGCTCTCCGGGCCCAGCGTCACCGACCGCATCAACCGGCTGGAAAGCGCCGGTGTCATCACCGGCTACCGCGCCACCGTCGACGCCGCGTCCCTGGGGCTCGGGGTCACGGCCCTGATCGGCATCTCGCTCTCCGACGCGGCCGATCACGAGGACGTGGCGCGTCGGCTGAAGGACCTCGCGGAGATCGAGGACGCCTGGTTCATCGCGGGCGACGACTCGTACATGCTCAAGGTGCGCGTCGGTGACGTGGACGGGCTGGAGAAGACCATCCGCCGGCTCAGCGGTACGCGGGGCGTCTCGCGCACCCGGACCACGATCGTGCTCTCCACCAAGTGGGAGAACCGGGTCGGGGAACTTCCCGAGGAGTCGTAGGCGTAACGTGGTGGAGCCCCCGGGAGACCGGGGGTTGCGCCCGGTATCAACGGTCACCGGGAAACGCACAGCACATGGACGACTGGGAGGCAGCCGCAATGGATGTCGGGCTCAAGCGCGAGCTGGAGGAGAAGGTCCGCGCAGGAGAGCGGCTGACCCGTGAGGACGGCATCGCCCTCTACGAGTCGGACGACCTGGCCTGGCTCGGCGGCCTGGCGCACGAGGTGCGGACGCGCAAGAACGGCGACGTCGTGCACTTCAACGTCAACCGGCACCTCAACATGACCAATGTGTGCACCGCGTCGTGCGCCTACTGCTCGTTCCAGCGCAAGCCGGGCGAGAAGGACGCGTACACCATGCGCATCGAGGAGGCCGTCCGCCTCGCGAAGGCGATGGAGGGCGAGAACCTCACCGAGCTGCACATCGTCAACGGCCTGCACCCCACGCTGCCGTGGCGCTACTACCCGCGCTCGCTCTCCGCCCTGAAGGAAGCCCTTCCGCAGGTCTCCCTCAAGGCGTTCACCGCCACCGAGATCCACCACTTCGAGACCATCTCCGGGCTCTCCGCCTCCGAGATCCTGGACGAGCTGATCGAGGCCGGTCTGGAGTCGCTGACCGGCGGCGGCGCGGAGATCTTCGACTGGGAGGTCCGCCAGCACATCGTGGACCACGCCACCCACTGGGAGGACTGGTCGCGGATCCACCGCCTGGCGCACGAGAAGGGGCTCAAGACCCCGGCGACCATGCTGTACGGGCACATCGAGGAGCCCCGGCACCGCGTCGACCACGTGCTGCGGCTGCGCGAGCTCCAGGACGAGACGAACGGCTTCCAGGTCTTCATCCCGCTGCGCTACCAGCACGACTTCGTGGACATGAAGGACGGCAAGGTCCGCAACAAGCTCCAGGCGCGCACGACGATGGCGACCGGCGCCGAGGCGCTGAAGACCTTCGCGGTCTCGCGGCTGCTCTTCGACAACGTCCCGCACGTCAAGGTCTTCTGGGTGATGCACGGCGTGCAGACCGCCCAGCTCGCGCTCCAGCACGGCGCGGACGACATGGACGGCTCGGTCGTCGAGTACAAGATCACGCACGACGCGGACAACTACGGCACGCCGAACAAGCTCGGCCGCGAGGACCTGCTGGACCTGATCCGTGACGCGGGCTTCCGTCCCGTCGAGCGCAACACCCGGTACGAGATCATCCGCGAGTACCCGGGCCCGGACGCCGGCCGGCGCGAGTCGCCGCAGCCGATGCGCGTCTGACCCACCGGTCCCCAGCAGTCCGGAAGTACGGGAGCCCCGGCCGCCGGCCGGGGCTTTCTCGCGTGCTGGACAGGGTTTGAGGCGGTGGATCGGTAATGGTTACTCTGCGCTTATGGCACTTACATTTGAGCTGGATCCCGAGGTCGACGGCACGCTGCGGGACGGGATCGCCGGTCTGTGGACCGATGTCTCCAACGCGGGCGGCGCGGTCGGCTTCGTGCCGCCCGTCACGGACGACGACATCCGGCCCGAGCTGGCCAAGCATCTGGCCGCCATGGCCGAGGGGCGCACCCGCCTGCTGATCGGCCGCGACGAGGGCGGCGCCGTCGCCGCCACGGCCTTCCTCGCCCTCAACACCCACCGGCTGATGACCCACTGGCTCTGGCTCTACACGGTGATGGTCCACCCGCGCCACCAGGGCAGGGGCTACGGGCGCGACCTGATGGACGCGGCCGCGCGGGCGGCCCGCGGGATCGACGGGATCGAGGCCGTCCGGCTCACCTGCCGCGGTGGCACCGGCGTCGACCGGTTCTACGCCTCGTGCGGGTACAAGGAGGTCGGGCGGGTGCCGGACGCGATCCGGGTGGCCGACGGGGACGACCGCGACGACATCGTCATGCTGCTGCCGCTCGGCCTCTGAAGCAGGCCCCGCACCCTTTGGCGGAGCCCTGCGAACTGATCGATTCCGGGGCATGCTTCACTGGTCGGGCAGGATCGAAGGACCGTCACACGTCGAGAGAGGGGCCAACTGTGTCCGCTGCCAAGCCGAGCGCGACCATCCGGTACACCGCGATGCGCCTCAGCATCTTCGTCGGCTGCTTCGCCGTCGCCGCCGTGGCCGTCCACTTCGGTCTGCTGCCCTCCGGGACGAACGGTTCCAATTTCGTCTGGGTGATCCTGCTCGCCCTGGTCCTGTCCGCGCCGCTCAGCTACGTACTGCTGCGCAAGCAGCGCGACGAGATGTCCGAGCAGATCGTGTCCAAGGTCGACCGCGCCAAGGCGCGCCTCGAGGCGAACCGCACCCGCGAGGACCACGTCACCCCCTGACGGCGGCGGTGACGCGAAGGTTCCGCAGGGCTGCGTAACCTTCCTCACATCCGCATGGTTTCCGTTCGAAACCCCAGCGCCGGAGCATCCGCTCCTGTACTGGGGTTTTGTCGTTCCTGCAGGGGTTCGGGGCGCGGTGAGGGCACCGGTGCGGGACCGTCGGGGTCAAAGAAGAGCTTTGAGCTTCTCAAAGTTCAAGTGTTAACGTGTTCGACATGAAGACAGCAGTGCGCCATCGATCTGCCGCGAGCGTCCCGCTCGTGGAGCGCCTGCATGTCGATCTCTGCCGCTGTATGTCCGCGGTCTGTTGCCGCAACGTCTGAACCGGCACCATGCAGCGGCGCCGCCCCTGACGCGGGCGCCGCACCCCCGTCCCCCTGCACGGTCGTCCCCGTGCGCCCCGATGCGTCACATCTGGAGTGTGTCCGTGTCCGCGAACCCCGCGTCCACCGCCGCCGGCAGCCAGTCCGGCTCCGGTTTCCGCATACCCAAGGTCCCGTTCTGGGCCCAGATAGTCGCCGGTCTCGTCCTCGGTGTCGTACTCGGCTGGATCACGCGTACGTACGACATCGGCTGGCTCTACACCACGCTCGACAAGGTCGGCCACATCTTCGTCCAGCTGCTGAAGCTGGCCGTCGCGCCCCTCGTCTTCTTCGCGATCCTGGTGTCGATCACCAACCTGCGCAAGGTCAACAACGCCGCCCGGCTGGCCACCCGCACCCTGCTCTGGTTCATGATCACCTCGCTGATCGCGGTCGCCATCGGCCTCGCGATCGGTCTGATCACCAACCCGGGCTCCGGGACGGGCCTCACGCCGAAGGACGGCAAGCTGCCGGAGCACGCGGGCTCCTGGCTCGACTTCCTCACCGGCATCATTCCGGACAACGTGATCACCCCGTTCACCGAGCTGAACGTGCTCCAGATCGTCTTCATGGCCGCCGTCGCCGGTATCGCGGCGCTCCAGCTCGGCGAGAAGGCCCAGCCGATCCTCACCCTCAGCGAGTCCGTCCTGGAGCTCCTCCAGAAGGCCCTGTGGTGGGTCATCCGCCTCGCCCCCATCGGCACCGTCGGCCTCATCGGCTACGCGATCGCCGACTACGGCTGGGACCTGATCGGCAAGTACGCCACGTTCACCGCCGACGTCTACATCGGCTGCGCCCTGGTGCTGTTCGGCGTGTACCCGCTGCTGCTCGCCACGGTCGCCAAGCTCAGCCCGGTGCAGTTCTTCAAGGGCGCCTGGCCGGCCATCCAGCTGGCCTTCGTCTCCCGCTCCTCGGTCGGCACCATGCCGGTCACCCAGAAGGTCACCGAGCGCCTCGGCGTCCCGAAGGAGTACGCCTCCTTCTCCGTCCCGTTCGGCGCCACCACCAAGATGGACGGCTGCGCCGCGATCTACCCGGCGCTGGCGGCGATCTTCATCGCGCAGATCTTCGACGTCCAGCTGGGTGTCGGTGACTACGTCCTGATCGCGTTCGTCTCGGTGATCGGTTCGGCGGCCACCGCCGGTCTCACCGGTGCGACGGTCATGCTGACCCTCACGCTGTCGACCCTGGGCCTCCCGCTGGAGGGCGTCGGCCTGCTCATGGCCATCGACCCGATCCTGGACATGATGCGCACGGCCACCAACGTGGCGGGCCAGGCGCTGGTCCCGGTGATCGTCTCGGCCCGCGAGAAGATCCTCGACCACGACGCGTACAACTCGGCCACGTCCTCCCCGGTCGACGACGAGGTGCGCGAGAGCGACCCGCAGAAGGTGGCGGTTGCCGCGTAAGCACGCGCACGCACGGCACACAGGAGCGCCCCCGGTCCGCCTCGCGGCAGGACCGGGGGCGCTCCTGTGCCGTACCGGCCCCGTGCGGCCCCGCGGGCTCCGCCGCGTACGACGGGGCAGGGGCCCGCGCCGTACCCTTACCGGGGAGTGGCACACGGGGGTGGGAGGAAGTCGACGTGGGTGCTGTGAAGAGCAAACGGATGCCGCGGGCCGTGCGTGAGCAGCAGATGATGGACGCCGCCGTGCAGACCTTCGGGCAGCGTGGCTACCGGGCCGCCTCGATGGACGAGATCGCCGAGCTGGCGGGGGTGTCCAAGCCGCTCGTCTATCTGTACCTCAACTCCAAGGAAGAGCTCTTCACCGCCTGCATCAGGCGCGAGGCGAAAGCCCTGGTCGAAGCGGTGCGGGCGGGGGCGGAGCCGGGGCTGCCGGCCGATCGGCAACTGTGGTCCGGGCTGCGGGCGTTCTTCACGCACACGGCGGAGCACCCGGACGGCTGGGCGGTGCTGCACCGTCAGGCGCGTACGCACGGGGAGCCGTTCGCGGGCGAGGTGACGGCGATGCGGGACGAGATCGTTGCTTTCGTGACGGAACTGATCGGGGCCGCGGCGCGCGAGGCGCACCACGACCCGGCGTTGCCCGACCGCGATGTGTCGGGGCTCGCGCAGGCGCTCGTGGGGGCCGCGGAGTCGCTCGCCGGGTGGGCGAACGAGACCCCGGGCGTCTCGGCGAAGGAGGCCGCGGCCACCCTGATGAACTTCTCCTGGGCGGGGCTGGAGAACCTTATGAACGGCCGCCCCTGGCAGCCGCCGGGCCCTGCCGCGGACCGTCCCCGCCGAGGATCCGGCCGGTGAGGTGGACGCGGCCGGTGCCGCGCAGCTGGAAGCCGGTGGCGTCCGCCGCGTAGGTGACGGTGGCGGGCAGCAGGACGGGGGCCCTGAAGTCGGCCCGTACGCCCTGGACGTCATCGGGGCGCGGCGCCTCGGCCAGGCAGCGGGCGACGGTCCACATGCCGTGGGCGATGGCCCGGGGGAAGCCGAAGAGCCGGGCGGTGATCGGATACAGGTGGATGGGGTTCCGGTCGCCCGACGCGGCGCCGTATCGCCGGCCCAGATCGCCGGGCAGCTGCCACTGGGCGAGGGCGGGGAGCTCCGCGACCGGGGCCGTGTCTCTCGTGACCGAGGTCGCGCCCCGCGTGGCGGAGGCCGGGTCTGTCGCGATGGCGGAGGCCGGGTCCGTCGCGGTGGCGGTTGCGTCCCGCGTGGCGGGGATCGGGTCCGTCGAAGTGGCCGCGTCCCTCGCGTGCCGGGAGAGGTAGCCGCTGCGGGACTCCCAGACCAGCTCGCCCGCCAGCCGCGCCTCGGTGACCATCGTGACCTCGGTGCCGCGCCGGTGTGGCGTCAACTTCTCGGCGTACACCGTGAGTTCGAGCAGGTCGGTGGGGTGCAGGGGGCGGTGCCGGGTGATCTCGATCCAGGTGTGGACGAGACCGACGACCGGCAGCGGGAACCTCCGGGCGGTCATCAGCCGCATGGCGAGCGGGAAGCCCAGTACGTGCGGGTAGGTGAGCGGCAGGGTGTCCGGTTCGGCGAAGCCGCAGATCCGGCGGTACGAGGCGAGCGGGGCGGCGGCGATCGGTGCGGCCGGGAGCACGGCCCGGTCGGCGGGCAGGGTGACCCCCGGGCGGCCGGCCCTCTTGAACGGGGACGTGACAGCTGCCCGTACGAGTGACACGTTCAGATTCGGCATGGGGTCACATCCCCGTCGGGGTGGCCGGCCCTCTTGAACGGGAACGTGACAGTTGCCCGGCCAAGTGACACGTTCGGATTCGGCATGGGTGTCACGCCCCCAGCAGGCTCTGGCCGCAGACCCGTACGACCTGGCCGTTGACGGCGGTCGAGGCGGGCTGGGCGAACCAGGCGGTGGTCTCGGCGACATCGACCGGGAGGCCGCCCTGCGCGAGGGAGTTCATCCGGCGGCCCGCCTCGCGAATGAAGAGGGGGACGGCCGCGGTCATCTTCGTCTCGATGAAGCCGGGGGCCACCGCGTTGACCGTGACGTCGTGGTCGGCGGCGGCGCGCGGGGCCAGTGAGCGGACCAGCCCGATGATGCCCGCCTTGCTCGCCGCATAGTTCGTCTGGCCGTTGTTGCCCGCGATGCCGGCGATGGAAGCGGTGGCGACGATCCGGCCGCCGCGGTTGAGGGTGCCCGCCTTCAGCAGGGCGTCGGTGGTGCGCAGCACGCTGTCCAGGTTCACGTCGACGACCGAGGCCCAGCGTTCGGCCGGCATGTTGGCGAGGCGGCGGTCGCGGGTGATGCCCGCGTTGTGGACGAGGACGTCCAGGCCGTCGGGGGCCGCTGCGGCGATCCGTTCCGCGGCGTCGTCCGCGGTGATGTCCAGCGGCAGCGCGGTGGCGCCGAGCTCCTCGGCGGTACGGGCCAGCTCCTCGCGCACCTGCGGGATGTCCAGGCAGACGACCCGGGCACCGTCCCGGGCCAGCACCGAGGCGACCGAGGCGCCGATGCCGCGCGCCGCACCGGTGACCAGCGCGGTGCGCCCGGCGAGCGGGGCCGCCCAGTCGGCGACGGGGCCGGGGGCGGCCGAGGTCAGCTCGATCACCTGGCCGTTGACGTACGCGGAGCGGGGCGAGAGCAGGAACCGCAGGGTGGATTCGGCCGCGCCGACGGCTTCCGGCGCGATACGGAGCAGCTGTACGGTGGCGCCCCTGCCGATCTCCTTGCCCAGCGAGCGTACGAGCCCTTCCAGCGCCTGCTGGGCGGCGGCCTGGTGGTGGTCGTCGGCCGACGGCCGTACCCCCAGCACCACGACGCGCCCGCCCGGGGCGAGAGAGCGGATCACCGGGTGCAGCGCCGCGTGGACACCGGCCAGTTTGCCGGGGGTGTCGACGGCCGTGGCGTCCAGCACGATCCCGGCGGGGCGTTCGGAGCTCCCGGTGACTTCGAGGCCGGTGGCCGCGAGGAGCGCGCCGAGCTCGTCGGTGGCCGCGGAGTCACCGGCGGTGAGGTGCAGCAGCGGGCCGTCCAGCGTCGGGGTCCCGGGCGACCAGCGGCGCAGCGGGGCGGGCTGCGGGAGCCCGAGCCTCCGGGTCAGAAAGCGGCCGGGTGCTGTGCCGGTGAAGTGCAGATAGCGGTCGGCCATTGTCCAGACTCCCTGCTCGGTCGTAGATTTACTCCGGAGTAAGGTTACTCAAGAGTCAGGAGCTGGTCGAGATGATCCCCCTCGAACTCCCGCAGCCCCGCAGGGTCGCGGTCATCGGAGGCAGCCGCGTTCCGTTCGCGCGCTCCGACGGCCCGTACGCGCATTCCTCCAACCAGCAGCTGCTCACGGCCGCGCTGGGCGGCCTGGTCGAGCGGTTCGGGCTCCAGGGGGAGCGGGTCGGCGAGTTCGTCGCGGGCGCCGTGCTCAAGCACAGCCGCGACTTCAACCTGGCCCGGGAGACCGTGCTCGGCTCGGCACTCGACCCGCGCACCCCCGCGTACGACGTCCAGCAGGCGTGCGGCACCGGCCTCCAGGCGGTCGTCGCCGCCGCGAACAAGATCATGCTCGGGGCGGTCGACTCGGCGATCGCGGGCGGCACCGACACCACGAGCGACGCGCCCCTCGGCGTCAACGACGAGCTGCGCAGGCTGCTCCTCGCCGCCCGGCGGGCGAAGACGGCGGGCGGCAGGATCAAGGCGCTCGCGGGCGTACGCCCCCGCCACCTCGTCCCGGACATCCCGCGCAACGCGGAACCCCGCACCGGCCTCTCGATGGGCGAGCACGCGGCGGTCACCGCCCGCCGGTGGGGCATCACCCGCGAGGACCAGGACCTCCTCGCGGCCACCAGCCACCAGCGGCTCGCGGCGGCGTACGAGCGCGGCTTCCTGGATGACCTCGTCGTCCCGTTCCAGGGCCTGACCCGTGACCAGAACCTGCGCCCCGGCTCCACGGCCGGGAAACTCGCCACGCTGAAGCCGGTGTTCGGCACCGACCACCCCGACGCGACGATGACCGCGGGCAACTCCACCCCGCTCACCGACGGCGCCGCGACCGTACTGCTGGCGAGCGAGGAATGGGCCCGCGCGCACGACCTGGAGCCGCTCGCCTATCTCTCCCTGTACGAGACCGCCGCCGTCGACCACGTGAACGGCGACGACGGGCTCCTGATGGCGCCCGCGTACGCCGTACCGCGCCTGCTGGAGCGTGCCGGGCTCACCATCGAGGACTTCGACCTGTTCGAGATCCACGAGGCTTTCGCCTCCCAGATGCTGGCCACCCTCGCGGCCTGGGAGAAGCAGGGACTGGCCCCCGTCGACCGGGACCGGCTCAACGTCGCGGGATCGTCGCTCGCCACCGGCCACCCGTTCGCCGCGACCGGCGCCCGGATCGTCACCACCCTCGCCAAGCTCCTGGCGGAGCGCGACGGATCGTCCCGGGGCCTGATCTCGATCTGCGCGGCGGGCGGCCAGGGCGTCACGGCCATCCTCGAACGCCCCTGACCTCCTGCCCCCGAGACGCCCGAGGCATCCGCCATGCCCCCGACGCCTCGGACGAACCGGCCGCCGGACGGACCCGGCGGGATCACCCGACCCCACGTTGAGGAGCCGCACGTGTCCACGTCACCCACCGCCCCCGCCGTCGTCCCCATCCTCGTCGAGCCGACCAAGGTCAGGGCCGCGGACGGCTCGGTGCGGCAGGTCTCCGTACCGCCGGCCGCGCCGCCCGTCCGTCGCGGCTCGCTCGCCGAGATCCCGTTCGACAACGCCCGCGAGGCCCCCGCCGACGCCGTGCTCAGCCGCAAGCAGCCGGACGGCGGCTGGCGGGACGTGACGGCGGCGGCCTTCGCCGAAGAGGTGCTCGCCGTCGCCAAGGGCCTGATCGCGGAGGGCCTCGGGGCCGGCGACCGGATCGCGATCATGGCCCGGACCACCTACGAGTGGACCCTGCTCGACTTCGCGGCCTGGGCCGCCGGGCTCGTCACCGTCCCCATCTACCCGACCTCCTCCGCCTTCCAGGCCCGCTGGATACTCCAGGACTCCGGCGCCGTCGCATGCGCCGTCGAGACCGCGGACCAGGGCCGACTGATCAGCCAGGAGCGCAAGCAGCTCGGCGACCTGGACCACCTGTGGCAGTTCGACACGGGCGTGCTCGGCCGGCTGAAGACCCTCGGCCGGGACGTCCCCGACGACGCCGTCGCCGCCCGCCGCGCCACCCTGGAACCGGAGACCCCCGCCACCCTCATCTACACCTCCGGCACCACCGGCCGCCCCAAGGGCTGCGTGCTCAGCCACGGCAACTTCTTCGCCGAGGTCGACAACGCGATCGAGCTGCTCCACCCGGTCTTCAAGTCGGTCAGCAAGGACCCCGCCTCCACCCTGCTGTTCCTCCCGCTCTCCCATGTCTTCGGGCGGATGGTCGCGATCGGCTGCCTGCGCGCCCGGGTCCGCCTCGGCCATGCCCCGTCCATCCGGACCGAGGACCTGCTCGCCGACCTGGCGGGGTTCAAGCCGTCGTTCCTGCTGGCCATCCCGTACGTGCTGGAGAAGGTCTACAACACCGGCCGGGCCACCGCCGAGAAGATGGGCCGCGCCTCGTCGTTCGACCGCGCCGCCCGGATCGCCCAGCGGTACGGGGAGGCCGTCGAGGCCGCCGAACACGGCACCGGCCCCGGCCCCGGGCTGGGACTGCGGGCAGCCCGAGCCCTGTACGACCCGCTGGTCTACCGCCGGATCCGGGCCGCGCTCGGCGGCCATGTCCGGTACGCGATCTGCGGCGGCTCCCCGCTGGGCCACCGGCTCGCGGCGTTCTACGCGGGCGCGGGCATCGAGATCTTCGAGGGCTACGGCCTGACCGAGACCACCGCCGCCGCCACCGTCACCCCGCCGCTCAAGCCGCGACTGGGCACCGTCGGCTGGCCGCTGCCCGGCACCGCCGTACGGATCGCGGACGACGGAGAGGTGCTGCTCAGCGGCGGTCAGGTGAGCCAGGGCTACTGGGACGCCGAACGGGGCCGGCCGGTACCCGTGCAGGAGGGCGGCTGGTTCGCCACCGGGGACCTGGGCGCGCTCGACGAGGACGGCTACCTCACGATCACCGGCCGCAAGAAGGACATCATCATCACCTCCGGCGGCAAGAACGTCACCCCCGCACCCCTGGAGGACTGGCTGCGCGCCCACCCCCTGGTCAGCCAGTGCATGGTGGTCGGCGACAACCGCTCCTTCATCACCGCCCTGATCACCCTGGAGCCGGACGGGCTCTCCCACTGGCGGCAGATGACGAAGAAGCAGCACCTGCCGATGCGGGAACTCGTCGACGACGAGGAACTGCGCAAGGCGCTGCAACGCGCCGTCGACGAGGCCAACCGGCTGGTCTCCCGTGCGGAGTCGATCCGTAAATTCACCGTCCTGCCCGTGGACTTCACCGAGGAGGGCGGCCATCTGACGCCCTCGCTGAAACTGAAGCGGGACGCCGTCGCGCGGGACTTCGAGGCCGAGATCGAGGCGCTGTACCGGAAGTGAGCGCACGGGGCGCGACGCGGTGTTTCCGGGACGGCCTGCTCGGTTTCGCACCCGGATTCCCTCAATTGTCCGATACCGTCTCCGCCGAAATAACCAATAGATCCAATTACATTGAAAATAGGGGTAGATGGTTGTGTCGGCCTCACCCGCAAGAGGTGTGGTCCGCGCTCAAACGGCAGATCGACGCGTGGCACATATGCCGATCACTCGTTGCAAATGTCACATTCACGGCTCCAATCCCTGCAGAAGTGGTTAGGAACCGAGATGTACAAATCGAGAAGTTGGGACATTTTGTCTCGCTCGACCCTGGGCGCCATGTCGCTGGGCATGACGCTGGCGCTGTGCCCCATGAGCGCTGCTCACGGGGCGCCGAACCCCATGGGTGCGCAGGCGTCCAACCGAGTGATGGCCAGCCGGGTGCTGGCCAGCGTGTCCGGGACGGTCATCTCCAACATCTCTCAGAACATCCGCAGCGGTCCCACCACCCAGTCGGCGATCGTGGGCAGCGTGCCGTCCGGCGGCCAGGTGTCCATCGCCTGCCAGGTGTTCGGCCAGAACGTCGGCGGCAACTCCCTGTGGTACCTGCTGTCCAACGGCAGTGGCTGGATGAGCGCCCGCTACATCTCGACACAGACCACCGTTCCGTTCTGCGACGACTACCCGGGGACCGGCGCCACCGGTCCGACGGGCCCCACTGGTCCGACTGGCCCCACCGGTTCGATGGGTCCGACGGGTGCGACGGGTCTGCAGGGTCTGCAGGGTTCGACGGGTCCGACGGGTGCGACGGGTCTGCAGGGTTCGACGGGTCCGACAGGTGCGACGGGTCTGCAGGGTTCGACGGGTCCGACAGGTGCGACGGGTCTGCAGGGTTTGCGGGGTCCGACGGGTGCGACGGGTCTGCAGGGTCTGCAGGGTTCGACGGGTCCGACAGGTGCG
Source organism: Streptomyces sp. NBC_00376 (assembly GCF_036077095.1). Taxonomy (NCBI): domain Bacteria; kingdom Bacillati; phylum Actinomycetota; class Actinomycetes; order Kitasatosporales; family Streptomycetaceae; genus Streptomyces; species Streptomyces sp. NBC_00376. The sequence goes on from NZ_CP107960.1 coordinate 4,991,820, forward strand.
ACGGGTCTGCAGGGTCTGCAGGGTTCGACGGGTCCGACAGGTGCGACGGGTCTGCAGGGTCTGACGGGTCCGACGGGTGCGACGGGTCTGCAGGGTCTGACGGGTCCGACGGGTGCGACCGGTGCCGATGGTGCGGCCGGTGCTGATGGTGCGACGGGTCCGACGGGTGCGGCCGGTGCTGATGGTGCGACGGGTCCGACGGGTGCGACCGGTGCTGGTGGTGCGACGGGTGCGACCGGTGCCGATGGTGCGGCCGGTGCTGATGGTGCGACGGGTCCGACGGGTGCGACCGGTGCCGATGGTGCGACGGGTCCGACGGGTGCGACCGGCGCCGATGGTGCGACCGGTGCGACTGGTGCCGATGGTGCGGTCGGTGCTGATGGTGCGACGGGTCCGACGGGTGCGACCGGTGCGACTGGTGCCGATGGTGCGGTCGGTGCTGATGGTGCGACGGGTGCGACGGGTGCGACGGGTCCGACGGGTGCGACCGGTGCCGATGGTGCGGCCGGTGCTGACGGCGCGACCGGTCCGACGGGTGCGACCGGTGCCGATGGTGCGACGGGTCCGACGGGTGCGACCGGCGCCGATGGTGCGACCGGTGCTGACGGCGCGACGGGTCCGACGGGTGCGACCGGCGCCGATGGTGCGACCGGTGCGACCGGTGCCGATGGTGCGGCCGGTGCTGATGGTGCGACGGGTCCGACGGGTCCGACGGGTGCGACCGGTGCGACTGGTGCCGATGGTGCGGTCGGTGCTGATGGTGCGACGGGTCCGACGGGTGCGACCGGTGCGACCGGTGCCGATGGTGCGGCCGGTGCTGATGGTGCGACGGGTCCGACGGGTCCGACGGGTGCGACCGGTGCCGATGGTGCGGCCGGTGCTGATGGTGCGACGGGTCCGACGGGTGCGACCGGTGCCGATGGTGCGGTCGGTGCCGATGGTGCGACGGGTCCGACGGGTGCGACCGGCGCCGATGGTGCGACCGGTGCGACCGGTGCCGATGGTGCGGCCGGTGCTGATGGTGCGACGGGTCCGACGGGTGCGACCGGTGCGACTGGTGCCGATGGTGCGGCCGGTGCTGACGGCGCGACCGGTCCGACGGGTGCCACCGGGCCCGCCGGGCCTGTCGGTCCGTCCCAGACTGCTACCAGCGCAGCCACGCTCATTCCCGCCGGCGGCAGTGTCGAGAACATCATTGCCACTTGCCCTGCCGGGACCGTGCTGACCGGGGGAGGCGCCGTGAACCAGCTGCAGAACGATGAGATCCACTGGACCGCGAGCTACCCGGACACCCCGACCAACACCTGGCACGTCTCCGCGTACAACAGTGGTGCCGGCCCGCAGACCGTCCAGTCGTACGCGGTCTGCATTCCTGGCTCTGCATGACCTGAACAGTTCTGAGGGGGCTGTCCCGAACCCGCCCAGGGATCGGGACAGCCCCGGCCGCTGCTGCAGCAGAGATCCTCTGCTGCAGCAGCTTCATGTTGTCCTCGTCGAGTTCCGCGGCTCCGAGCAATCACCGAGGCGATCACGAGGCGGCTGGAAAACTATGTGGGGCATCTGCTCGAACAGTTCGACCGGTGGATCAGTCGTCGGCGTACCCCTGAGGGGTGGAACGTTACTGCTCGGACGGTCCGGTGTAATGCCGGACGGCGTCCTCCGCTGCCGCCGCTCCGGCGGTCCCTTGGGGCGTCAACACAGCGTATACGCAAGGCATTCGACGCTTTCCCGAGTTGTTGTTTCGGATGATCCGAAAGGAAGCGTCCGCCGGATTTCGTGCGCCCGCAACGAGCCCCCGGCGTGCACCCGAGAAGCCTCGCACGCAGGGTAAAAAGCGGCGCGTCCCAGAGTAAAGACACGGTCACGGATGTATGGATATACGAGCCTTCGCAAGTGGGCAGCTTTCTTGCGTCCCGTGCGGTCGGAATACCGCTGCCTCTTTTGGCGGGCGAGTCCGCGCGTGGTGCTTCCGCGCCCGCGGCATCAGTGGCTCCGGGGCCCGGCGTCGACGGAGCCCGCAGTGCCCGGGACGGCATCGCTCAACACTCGTTCATCCATTGGTCAAGGAGAGGCGCTGTGAGTTACGGAACTGAGCTGAGGGCCGAAGTCCGGTCCCCGGGAACGACTCCGCTCATCGGTATCTACGACATGTACTCGGCCTCCGTCGTGGCCCGCCACTACGACGGATTCTTCGTGTCCGGCTTCGGCTTCGCCGCCTCCCACTACGGGCTGCCCGACATCGGCTTCATCGCCTGGCCGGACATGGTCGCCTTCGTGGAGCGGCTGCGGCTGGCCTTCCCCTCCCACCACCTGCTGGTGGACATCGACGACGGCTACGTCGACCCCGAGGTGGCCTGCCACGTGGTGCAGCGACTGGAGCGGATCGGCGCCTCCGGCGTCATCCTGGAGGACCAGAAGCGCCCGCGCAGGTGCGGTCACGCGGACGGCAAGCAGGTGCTGCCGCTGGAGGAGTACCTGGAGAAGCTCAACCTCGTACTGGAGAGCAGGCGTGACCTGGTGGTCGTGGCCCGCACGGACGCCACGGAGGAGTCCGACATCCTGCGCCGCGCGGAGGCGCTGGCCGAGACGGACGCCGATGTCGTCCTGGTCGACGGGGTGCGCAGCGTCGAGTGGATCAAGCGCATCCGGAAGGTGGTCGGCGACAAGCCGCTGCTCTTCAACCAGATCGCGGGCGGCAAGTCGCCCAGGCTCTCGCTCTCCGAACTGACCGACCTGGAGTGCCAGGTGGCCATTTACAGCACGCCCTGCCTCTTCGCCGCGCACGCGGCCATCGACAGCGCGCTGACGGATCTCAAGCGGTCCGACGGGCGGCTTCCCGAGTTCGTGGCCTCCGAGGGGATCGGGGTGCAGCGCTCGACGGAGCTGCTGGAGAAGAACATCAGCAGGCACCACCCCGCCCCTGAGCCCGCGACCGTCTGATCCGGACGTGGCGGAGCCGGGTGCGGTCGGCCCGGCTGGTCACCTGACCGTCCGAATGCCGGGCCCCGATGGTGTGTCACCGTGCACTGCGGGGTCCCGGCGCCATGTGCACCACAGGCAAGAAGGAAGAGCAGGAACAATGGGATTCACCTCGTCGAAGACGCGTGCGGTCCTGGTGATCGCCCTCGGGGCGCTCTGCCAGGGCCAGTTGGCCGCCGGAGCGGCCTGGGCCGACGCCCCCGACGGCGGCATGGAGACACACCACGGTCCGTCCGTGATCACCATCGACAACTCCAACGCCGACTCCTGGCTGGAGGTGGACCGGACGCTCAATGTGCTTGCCCCCCTGAGCAAGGGCACGGCGGGCAGCGACCACGACGGCGGTGGGGGCGCCATCGACCAGAACGTGTCCTCCTCGCAGGGCGTGGGCGTCCAGGCCGCGCCGGACGAGAACGAGGACGAGGGCGACGAGGACGAGGACGAGGGCGCGGCGCTGGGGAGCGACGCGGCTCCCGAGAGCGCGGCGACCGGCGGGGACGACTACGAGGGCGACGCCGACACCGAGGCCTAGGCCGGCTGCCCGTCGGACGCGGTGCCGGACGCCGCCCCCTCTCCGCCCCTGCTCCGACCTCCGCGGAGACGCCCGCTCTGCCGTGCGAGGCTGGGCCCGGAGGTGGTGGCCATGGGAGGGTCGCGGGGCGAGGGGGCGGTCCCCGGCGGGCGCCTGGTGTTGCACCGGTTCAACGGTGACGAGGAGTACGGCCTCGACACGGCGGTGGTGCGGGTGATCCGCTCGCACGACGGTGACGCGAACGCCGGGGTGACCGTCTGGTTCGAGGCGCTGGCGGACCCGGACGCCGCGCGGCGCTGCGAGGACACGGCCGACGCGGGCGCGGCCCCGTCCGCCGAGGTGGGCGTCGCCATGGCGGCCGCCGAGGCGGACATCGACCGGCTGGTCGGGCGTACGTTCCTGATGCCCGGGGTGGCCGAGGGCGAGGACTCGGCCATGTCGCTGCTCTACTACTTCGAGCACGAGCCGCTGCGGGACAACCGGATCACGGTGGTCGCGCGCGACGGCGAGCTGCTCCGGCTGCGCTGGACCGGGGAGTGCGACGACGTGAACTTCTACGACGGGAGCAAGGCCCCGACCCGGCTGGAGATCGAGGGCGAGTTCCTGTTCCGGGACGCCGACGGCAGGCCCCCGGCCTCGTAACCACTCCTTCCCCGCCCCTTGCCTGATGAGGCGTCAGGTATCACGATGGCCCCCGCGCCCGTCAAGTGACGGTGTGTCAGATTCCCTCGGGGAGGAGGCCGTTCGATGCCGATATCGACCACCGGGCCGCTGTCGTACGGGATGCAGCTGCCGATCCAGTCGCAGAGCACCATCTACGCCGAGGGGTGGGAGGCGGCGGCCGGTCCGGACGACCTCGCCGAGATCGCCCGGACCGCCGACCGCACCGGCTTCGCCTATCTGGCGAGCTGCGACCATGTCGCGATCCCGCGGCGGCTCGCCGGGGTCATGAGCACCGTCTGGTACGACCCGGTCGCCACCCTCGCCTATCTCGCCGGGATCACCGCGCGGGTCCTGCTGATGAGCCATGTCGCCGTCGTCGGGCTGCGCCACCCGCTGGTCACCGCCAAGCAGTACGCCACCCTCGACCACCTCTGCGGCGGCCGGCTGATCCTCGGCGTCGGCGCCGGGCACGTGGCGGAGGAGTTCGAGGCGCTCGGGGCGGACTTCGACGGGCGGGGCAGGGTGCTCGACGAGACCATCGACGCGCTGAAGGCGGCGCTCGGCCCGGAGGAGTACCCGGAGTTCGCGGGGGAGCGGATCTCCTTCGGCGGCCTCGGGCAGCTGCCGCGTCCGGCCCAGGAGCGGGTGCCGGTCTGGGTGGGCGGCTCCTCGCCGGCGGCGGTGCGCCGGGCGGCCGTGCGGGGCGACGGCTGGCTGCCGCAGGGCGATCCCCGGGAGAAGCTGCCCGCGCAGATCGCCCGGCTGAAGGAGCTGCGGGAGGCGGCCGGGGTCGAGGCGCCGATCGTCATCGGTGCGATCACCGAGCCGCTGTACGTCGGTGAGCCGGACTGGTCCGTCGGGCGGCGCACCCTCACCGGGAAGCCGGAGGCCCTCGCTCAGTCGCTGCGCGCGTACGCGGCCATGGGCGTCCACCAGATCCAGGTGCGGTTCCGCAGCCGGAGCCGCAGCGAACTGACCGACCAGATGGCGGCGTTCGCCGCCGAGGTCGCACCCCATCTCGACAGGTAGGAGTCAGGCCATGGGCAAGCTGGACGGGCGGGTCGTACTGATCAGCGGGGCGGCGCGCGGGCAGGGCGAGCAGGAGGCGCGGCTCTTCGCCGCGGAGGGCGCGCGGGTGGTGATCGCCGATGTGCTCGACGAGCAGGGCGAGGCGCTGGCCGAGGAGCTGCGGGGCGAGCTGGGGAAGGAGGCCGCCAGGTTCGTCCACCTGGACGTGAGCCGGGAGGAGGACTGGCAGGGCGCGGTCGCCGCCGCGAAGGACGCCTACGGGAAGATCGACGGGCTGGTCAACAACGCCGGGATCCTCCGGTTCAACGAGCTGCTGAGCACGCCGCTGGAGGAGTTCCAGCAGGTGGTGCAGGTCAATCAGGTGGGCGCGTTCCTCGGGATCAAGAACGTCGCGCCCGAGATCGAGGCGGCGGGCGGCGGGACCATCGTCAACACCGCCTCGTACACCGGGCTCACGGGCATGGCGTTCGTGGGCGCGTACGCCGCCACCAAGCACGCGGTGCTCGGGCTGACCCGGGTGGCCGCGATGGAGCTGGCCGCGAAGGGGATACGGGTCAACGCCGTCTGCCCCGGGGCCGTGGACACCGCGATGACCAACCCGGCGGCGCTGGACCCGTCCGCCGACCCGGAGGAGTCCAAGGCCGCGGTGGCCGAGCTGTACCGGAAGCTGGTGCCGCTGGGGCGGATCGGGCAGCCGGAGGAGGTGGCGGCGCTGGCGCTCTTCCTGACCTCGGACGACTCCTCGTACATCACCGGGCAGCCGTTCGTCATCGACGGGGGATGGCTGGCGGGCGTCAGCCTGTTCTGAGCCGACCCAAGCTGACGGTGTGTCAGCTATTGACGGGTAACGGTGCCGGTGGAACAGTCGGACGCATCAAGATCTGACGGAGTGTCAGAAACGATTGAGGACGGTGAACCCCCTTGGAATTCGGGCTCTTTGTACAGGGGTATGTGCCCGCCGCGCGGGCCAAGGTCGACCCCGGGGCAGAGCACAAGGCGCTGATCGAGGAGACCGAGTACGTCATCCAGGCGGACAAGTCCGGCTTCAAGTACGCCTGGGCCTCCGAGCACCACTTCCTGGAGGAGTACTCGCACATCTCGGCCAACGACGTGTACCTGGGCTACCTCGCGCACGCCACCGACCGCATCCACCTCGGGTCCGGCATCTTCAACCCGCTGGCCCCGGTCAACCACCCGGTGAAGGTGGCCGAGAAGGTCGCCATGCTCGATCACCTGTCGGAGGGGCGCTTCGAGTTCGGCTCGGGGCGCGGGGCCGGCAGCCACGAGATCCTCGGGTTCATGCCGGGCATCACCGACATGAACCACACCAAGGAACTCTGGGAAGAGACCATCGCCGAGTTCCCCAAGATGTGGCTCCAGGACGAGTACGTCGGCTTCCAGGGCAAGCACTGGTCGCTGCCGCCGCGCAAGATCCTGCCCAAGCCGTACGGGAAGTCGCACCCGGCGATGTGGTACGCGGCCGGCTCGCCGTCCTCGTACGCGATGGCGGGCAGGAAGGGGCTCGGCGTGCTGGGCTTCAGCGTGCAGAAGGTCTCCGACATGGAATGGGTCGTCGAGTCCTACAAGAACGCCGTCAAGGAGGCGGAGCCCGTCGGGGACTTCGTCAACGACAACGTCATGGTCACCTCCACGGCCATCTGCGCCGAGACGCACGCCAAGGCCGTCGAGATCGCGGTGGGCGGCGGGCTGAACTACCTCCAGTCGCTGCTCTTCCGCTACCACGACACCTTCCCCCGGCCGGAGGGGATCCCGGAGTGGCCCGAGCTGCTCCCGGAGTACACCGAGGAGATCATCGAGCTGCTGATCGCCGAGGAGCTGATGATCTGCGGCGACCCGGACGAGGTGCTGGCGCAGTGCAAGAGGTGGGAGCAGGCGGGGGCGGACCAGCTGAGCTTCGGGCTGCCGATCGGGGTGAGCCGTGAGGACACGCTGAACTCGATCAAGCTGATCGGTGAGCACGTGATCCCGAAGATCGACACGGACCCGGTGCACCGGACGTCCCGCTTCCGCGACGCGGCGTAGTGGTTTCCGGGGGCTCCGCCCCCGGCCCTCCGCTCCTCGATCGCCGGAGGGGCTTCCAGAGCTGCGGCGTCTTCCCGGACCGCCGCTCCGTGGGGCCGGGGTGCGTACCGCGGCCGTGCGCACCCCGGCTGCACATCCACCCACCACAGAAGGGAACCCCGCCATGCTCGACCACCTCATCCGCGGAGCGACCGTCGTGGACGGCACCGGCGGGCCCTCGTACCCCGCCGACATCGGCATCCGCGACGGCCGCATCGCCGTCGTCGCCGAACCGGGCACGCTCACCGAGGAGGCCGTCACCACCGAGGACGCCACCGGCCTCGTCCTCGCGCCCGGGTTCGTCGACCCGCACACCCACTACGACGCCCAGCTCTTCTGGGACCCCTACGCCACCCCTTCCATGAACCACGGCGTCACCACCGTCGCCGGGGGCAACTGCGGGTTCACTCTCGCACCGCTGCACCCCGAGCGCCCCGAGGACGCCGACTACACGCGCCGGATGATGTCGCGGGTGGAGGGCATGGCCCTCAAGGCGCTGGAGGAGGGCGTCGACTGGACCTGGTCCAGCTTCCGCGAGTACCTCGACGCCCTCGAAGGGCGGATCGCCGTCAACGCCGGGTTCATGGTCGGGCACTGCGCCCTGCGCAGGCACGTCATGGGCGCCGACGCGACCGGCGGACAGCCCACCCCCGAACAGCTCGGCGCCATGCTCGCGCTGTTCCACGACGCGATGGACGCCGGGGCCTGGGGGCTGTCCACCACCCAGTCCAGCACCCACTCCGACGGCGACGGGCAGCCTGTCGCCTCCCGGCACGCCCTGCCCGAGGAGCTCCTCGCCCTCTCCCGGGCCGTCGGCGAGCACGAGGGCACCCAGCTCGAAGCGATCGTGGCCGGCTGCCTCGACCAGCTCTCCGACGAGGAGATCGAGCTGCTCGTCGACATGACCGCCACCGCCGGACGCCCGCTGAACTGGAACGTCCTCACCATCGACGCCGCCGTCCCCGAACGCGTACCGCGCCAGCTGGTGCCCAGCGAACGGGCCCGCCGGGCCGGAGGCCGGATCGTCGCGCTGACCATGCCGATCCTCACTCCGATGAACATGTCGCTCGGCACCTTCTGCGCCCTCAACCTCATACCCGGCTGGGGCGAGATCCTCGCCCTCCCCGTTCCCGAGCGCATCGAACGGCTCCGCGACGCGGACACCCGCGCCGAGATGCTCCGCCGCGCCGACAGCAAGGAGGCCGGAGTCTTCCGCCGCCTCGCCGACTTCGGCCGGTACGTCATCGGCGACACCTACAGCGAGGCCAACGAAGGACTGACCGGGCGCGTGGTGCGCGACATCGCCGCCGAGCGCGGGCTCGACCCCTTCCACTGCCTCGTCGAGATATGCGCCGCCGACGAGCTGCGCACCGTGCTGTGGCCGATGCCCACCGACAACGACCCCGCGTCCTGGGCACTGCGCCGCGAGACCTGGGAGCACGAGGACGTCATGCTCGGCGGCTCCGACGCGGGCGCGCACCTGGACCGGATGTGCGGTGCCCCGTACACCACCCGGTTCCTCGGCGACTGCCTGCGCGGGCGCAGGCTCGTCCCCCTGGAGCGGGCCGTGAAGATGCTGACCGACGACCCCGCCCGGCTCTTCGGCCTCCGCGACCGGGGCCGGATCGAGGAGGGCTTCCACGCCGACCTCGTCCTCTTCGACCCGGAACGCATCGACGCCGGTCCCGCCACCCTCGTCCACGACCTGCCCGGCGACAGCCCCCGGCTCGACTCCAAAGCCATCGGCATCGTGTCGGTCCGGGTCAACGGGGTGGAGACGCTGCGCGACGACAAGGTGACCGGCGCGGTCCCCGGCACGGTGCTCCGTTCCGGCCGCGACACCCGGACGGTGAGCACGGTATGAGCGACGACAAGAAGCGCCGCCTGTTCATCGGCGGCCGGTGGACCGAACCCGACCACGGCCACTACGAGGTGATCGACCCGGCCACCGAGGAGGTGGTCGGCCTCGCCCCGGAGGCGAGCCGCGAGCAGGTGCACGCGGCGGTGGCCGCGGCCCGGGAGGCCTTCGGCACCTGGTCGCGCACCCGCCCCGAGGAGCGGGCCGAGATCCTCGACCGGGCGGCCGGCCTGATGCTGCGCGACCTCGACGGCAACGCCGCGCTCGCCCGCGCGGAGAGCGGTGCCACCACGGGGACGGCCCGCGGCATGCAGGTCGCCGTCGGTGCCTCCCGCTTCCGGCGGTACGCCAAGGGCGCGCTGGAGCCGGTCGAGGAGGCGATCACGCCGCAGATCAACGAGGCCGGGCCGATGGGGCGGGCGGGGGTCTTCGGGGCCCTGGCCGTGCGCCAGCCGGTCGGAGTCGTCACCTGCATCACCTCGTACAACAACCCCTGGGCCAACCCGGCGGGCAAGGTGGCGCCCGCGCTGGCCATGGGCAACACGGTTGTCGTGAAGCCCGCCCCGCAGGACCCGCTCTCCGTCTTCCGGATGGCCGAGGCACTGGAGGAGGCGGGCGTTCCGCCGGGCGTCGTCAACGTCGTCACCGGGTCGGGCCCGGAGGCGGGCGAGGCGGCCGTCGACTCCCCGGACGTCGACATGGTCAGCTTCACCGGCTCCACGGGGGTCGGGCAGCGCATCGCCGAGGTGTGCGGGCGCGGGATGAAGCGGCAGCTGATGGAGCTGGGCGGGAAGGGCGCAGCGGTCGTCCTCGACGACGCGGACCTCGACTCGGCGGTGGCGGGCATCGGCACCACGTTCTCCTTCTACAGCGGTCAGATCTGTACGGCTCCGACCCGGGTCCTGGTCCAGCGCGATGTCCATGACGCGCTGATCGAGAAGCTCGCCGTCTACGCCGGTCATCTGAAGGTGGGTGATCCGGCGGCCAGGGGCACGGTCGTCGGCCCGGTCATCTCGGCCACCCACCGCGACCGCGTCGAGTCGTACGTGGAGCTGGGCCGGAAGGAGGGGGCGAGGGTGGTCACGGGCGGCGAACGCCCGGCCGGACTCGACCGCGGTTTCTATGTCGCCCCGACCCTGCTCGCCGACTGCACCAACGACATGCGCGTCGTCCGCGAGGAGATCTTCGGCCCGGTCGTCGTGGTCGTTCCCTTCGACGACGAGGAGGAGGGCATCGCGCTGGCCAACGACAGCGACTACGGGCTGATCGACTACGTCTGGTCCTCGGACGTGGCCCGCGCCTTCCGGGTGGCCCGGCGGCTGCGGGCCGGCGGGGTCGGTGTGAACACCATCGGGCGGAACATGGAGGCCCCGTTCGGCGGGTTCAAGAAGAGCGGTGTCGGGCGCGATGTCGGCTCGTACGCCCTGCACGCGTACAGCGAACTCCAGTCGATCGTCTGGCCCGGCTGAACCGGTACGCGACCGTGGGTGTCCGCTCAGCGGACACCCACGGGAAATTTTGAATGCCCACAAAACGGACAGCGCTGCGGTTCCCGTACGGTGCTGCGGTCGGGTCTCGACCTCGCATCGAAAGGTAGAAATCGCGAACGGCCTTCAATTAATCAAGGTCTTTCCGTATTGTTACCTGGAATTCAAGGATGAGACAGCGGAGTCTCGCGTTCCGGATGTGGAAATCGTAGCGTTTATCGTCCTTTTCATGACTCAGCTGGACGCGCGGCCACAGGCCGGAGACACAGTGAGGGGCGCCGACCCGGTCGACGGCGGCGTACGCGGCAAGGGCCTCGGCGGGAACTCCGTCGGCCTGATGGGCAGCGCCGTCATCGGCATCTCCACCGTCGCCCCCGTCTACTGCCTCACCTCCACCCTCGGCTCCACCGCGGGCGAGGTCGGCGTGCAGATGCCCGCCGTCTTCCTGGCCGGCTTCCTGCCGATGCTGCTCGTGGCCTTCGCGTACCGCGAGCTCAACAAGGCGATGCCGGACTGCGGCACCTCGTTCACCTGGACGGTCAAGGCGTTCGGTCCGCGCGTCGGCTGGATGTGCGGCTGGGGCCTGGTCATCGCGACGATCATCGTCCTGTCGAACCTGGCGGGCGTCGCCACGTCGTACTTCTGGCTGCTGGCGGGCGAGATCACCGGCAACAGCTCCATCGCCGCCCTGGACGACAACAAGCCCGTCCACATCGTCACCTGCCTCGCCCTGATCGCGGTCGCCACGGCGATCAGCTACCGGGGGATGACGGCCACCAAGGGCATCCAGTACGCGCTGGTGGGGCTCCAACTCGTCGTCCTCGCGGTGTTCGTGGCGATGGCCGTGCAGAAGGCGCACAGCGGCGAGTTCGCCTCGTCGCTGGACTTCTCCTGGTCCTGGCTGAACCCGTTCGCCGTGCAGTCGTTCGCCGCGTTCACCGCCGGCCTGTCGCTGTCGATCTTCATGTTCTGGGGCTGGGACGCCTGTCTGACCGCCAACGAGGAGACCACCGGCAGCGAGAAGACCCCTGGGCGGGCCGCGCTCATCGCGATGGTCGTGCTCGTCGGCTCCTACCTGGCGACCGGCGTCGCCGCCCAGATGGCAGTCGGATCCGGCACCTCCGGGCTCGGCCTGGCCAACCCCGGCACCTCCGACAACGTCTTCGCCGCGCTGGCCGGTCCGGTCATGGGCCCCGGCCTCGGCATCCTGCTCTTCGTCGCCGTGCTCGCCTCGGCCGCCGCGAGCCTGCAGACCACCTTCATCCCGGTGGCCCGCACGGTGCTCGCGATGTCCACGTACGAGGCCCTGCCCGCCTCGTACGCCCGGGTCCACCCGCGCTTCCGGACCCCGGGGAAGGCCACGATCACGGCGGGCGTCGCGACCGGTGTCTTCTACACGGTCATGACCCTGGTCAGCGAGCACGTCCTGGTCGACACGATCTACGCGCTCGGCCTCATGATCTGCTTCTACTACGCGCTGACGGCGTTCGCCTGCGTCTGGTTCTTCCGCGCCGACCTGACCCGCTCCTTCCGTGACCTGGTCTTCAAGGGCCTGTTCCCGGGTGTCGGCGGCATCCTGCTCACCGCGGTCTTCGGCAAGACCCTCTACGACATGTGGGACCCGGCCTACGGCTCCGGCTCGTCGGTCCTCGGGGTCGGCTCGGTGTTCGTCATCGGTGTCGGGCTGCTGCTGCTCGGCGTGGTGCTGATGCTGGTGATGCAGCGCCGCAGCCCGTCGTTCTTCCGCGGCGAGGTGCTGACCAAGGAGACCCCGGCGCTGGTCGTGGAGGACTGAGCGGACCGGTGGGGCGTCCCGAAAACCCCGTGCGCGTGCGCACCGGGACGGGTTAGGGTCCCGGCATGTACTTCATGTATCAGATCTACGGCTGACACAGGGGCGGGGCACGTACCCCGTCCCGCCGCATCCGAGTGCGCCCACGGTGTTTCGTTCCCGTGGCCGGCGCACCGGATCGCTGTGTCCCATTCACCGCAGATCTGAAAAGAAGTGATCCTTCATGTCACGTCGCACCTCACGTCGCCGCGCCCATGTCGCGATGATCGGTATCCCCGCCGTCAGCCACGTCCTGCCCAGCCTTGAGGTCGTCCGGGAGCTGGTGGCCCGGGGCCACCGGGTGACCTACGCCAACGACCCGGCGGTGGCCGGGCTGATCGAGGCCACCGGCGCCGAGTTCGTCCCCTACAGCTCCGTGCTGCCGGTCGCCGACAACGACTGGCCCGAGGACCCCATCGGCGCGATGGGCGTCTTCCTCGACGACGCGGTCCAGGCGCTTCCGCAGCTGCGCGCCGTCTACGACCGCGACCCCGCGGACCTGTATCTCTACGACATCGGCGCCTACCCCGCGCGCGTCCTCGGCGAGACACAGGACCGCCCCCTCCTGCAGCTGTCCCCGACCTATGTGGGCTGGGAGGGGTACGACCAGGAGGTCGCCGCGGCCCTGTGGCAGCTGCCGGGCGCCGACGCCTACCTGGCCAGGTTCACCGGCTGGCTCGCCGACTGCGGGGCGACCACCGGCGACGTGGAGGCCTTCTGCGGGCCGCCCGCGCGGTCCCTGGCGCTGATCCCGAAGGCGATGCAGCCGCACGCCGACCGGGTCGACACCGGCACGGTCACCTTCGTCGGCCCGTGCTTCGGCACCCGGGCGGACACGGGGGAGTGGACGCGTCCCGCCGATGCCGAGAACGTGCTGCTGGTCTCGCTGGGGTCGGCGTTCACGAGGCGGCCGGAGTTCTACCGCCAGTGCCTGGCCGCCTACGGCGACCTGCCCGGCTGGCACGTCGTGCTCCAGATCGGCAAGTACACGGACCCCGCGGAGCTCGGCGCCATCCCGGCCAATGTGGAAGTGCACTCCTGGGTGCCCCAGCTGGCGATCCTGGAACAGTCCGACGCCTTCGTCACCCACGCGGGCATGGGCGGCAGCAGCGAAGGGCTGTTCACCGGCACGCCGATGATCGCCGTCCCTCAGGCCGCCGATCAGTTCATGAACGCCGACCGGCTCGTCGAGCTGGGCGTGGCCCGCCGCATCGACACCGACGAGGCCACCGCGGAGGCCCTGCGGACCGCCCTGACCGAACTGGTCGCCGATCCGGAGGTCGCCAGGCGCTCGGCGGCGCTCCGCGCCGAGGCGCGGGCGGAGGGCGGTACCTCGCGGGCCGCCGACCTCATCGAGGACATGCTGGGCTGACCGGGGCGCCGCAGCGGCGCCTCGGGCGGAGGGCGGTTCTCAGGGGTGAGAGCCGCCCTCAGGCGTGAGACCTGACGTCGTCCACGACGTGCTTGTCGAGTGCGGCGCGCACCAGGGCCGCCGCGAGCACGGCGACCTCGTGCCCGTCCGTCGGCCCGGCCGACCCCGCCAGCTCCACCAGCTTCGCCGGGGAGGCGGGCAGCCCCAGCCGTTCGGCGCCCTGGAGGGCCTTCCCGTCCACGAACGGGGCCACCTCCGGCCACACCGCCTGCACCTCGCGGACGAAGATGTCCGCACCGGCCGGGCCGATTCCCGGGGTGCGCCGCAGCCCGGCCCGCAGGGCGTCCAGGTCGCCGTCGGCCTCCTCGCGCAGGCGCCGCAGATCGCCGCCGCAGTCGGCCAGCAGGAGCTGCGCCCCCTCGCCGAGCTGGGTCGCGGTCCGCTCGTCGTAACGCCGGTAGCCGCCCTCGCCCAGTGCGTCCACCCGCTGCTGCCAGGTCGCCCCGGCCATCCGTTGCGGTGAGCGCATGCCGTGGGCGAACAGCGCACGCGCCGCCGACACCGCCACGGAGGCGCGGATGCGGGCGCTCAGCAGATCGCTGAGGACGAGGAGTTGGTACAGCGGCTGCGGGGTGTTCCGCAGCCGGATCCCGGCTTCGGCCGCGTACGTGGTTCCGCAGCGGGTGAGCAGGGCGTCCACGGTGTCGCGGGCGGTCACGGGGGCCCGCTGCCCTCCTCGGCCGCGACCTGGGCCAGGGTGCGGCCGGTGCGGGCCGAGCGTGCCAGGTACGGGTCCGGCAGGTCGGCACTCTCCTGGGTGGCCCGTCCGTCCTTGGCCTTGATCAGCAGCCACACCTCTTCGCCCGGGGCGTCGCCGCCCTTGAAGCGGGTGAGCGCGAACTCGCCCTGCAGTTTGGTCCCGTCGAGCCAGAACGTCGCGTGCCCGTCCTCCAGGGACTGCTCGAACGGCACGGGCGCACCCCACCGGTCGTGGCTGAGCGGCCGGTAGGTGCCCTGGTCCCAGACGATCACCGTGTCATCGCCGTACTCGCCCTTCGCGATGACGCCCTCGAAGGTGCGGTACTCCAGCGGATGGTCCTCGGTGGGGACGGCCAGCCGTCGCACGCGAGGGTTCTCCGACGGGCCGCGCGGCACCGCCCACGACTTCAGTACGCCGCCGACTTCCAGCCGGAAGTCGAAGTGCATGCGCCGCGCCTGATGGATCTGCACGACGAAGCAGGGGGCCGGCCCCGTCCGATCGCCGTTGTCGCCGGTCCTGTCCATCCGGACACCTCCTCCGGCAGCCCCGCCCGGTGTTCCCCTTCCACTGTGACGCCCCTGGTGGCGAAGCGCACCGGGACGGGTTCCGGCGCCGGTCCGGGGCCCGTCCGGAACCGGCCCTCACGCAAGTATCTCGCCATCAAGTATCTTGACATCGAGACTGTTTCCCCGGCAGTCTTCGTCCTGCTGTTCAAGATCTCTTGTCCGAGGGGGCGCGTGATGCGGCGAGGCGAAGGGCGACGCGAAGGGCGAGGAAAGGGAAGCGGGCGGGAGCGCGGGCCGGGGTTGCTGGCGCAGTTGCGCAATCCGCCGGGCGGCCGCAACGCGCGGATCATGCTGCTCGCGCTGGCCGTGGACCGGACGGGCTCGGGGCTGTGGGCCGCGTCCTCTGTCCTGTACCTCACCTTCGTGACGCATCTGAGCGCCCAGCAGATCGGGGTGCTGCTGGGCGTGGCCGGAGTCGCGGGCATCGCCGGCTCCCCGCTGGCCGGGCGGCTGGCCGGCCGCTTCCCGGTGCGCGGGCTGCTGATCGGCTGTCACCTGCTCCGGCTGGTGACGCTCGGCCTGGTCCTGGTGTGCACGGGATTCGACGCGCTGCTCCCCGTGGTCGCCGTGACCTATCTGGGCGACCGGGCCGCCAAGACGCTGGAGATGCTCTTTGCCACCCGGGCCGCAGGCGAGCGCCGCGCCGCGTACCAGGCGCTGTCGCGCAGCGCGGCCAATGCGGGCTACGGCGTCGGCGCGGGGCTCGCGGCCATCGGCCTGGCGGTGGGGACCACGGGCGCCTACCGCGTCCTGATCCTGGGCAACGCGCTCTCGTTCGTCGTCGCCGCGGTGCTGGTGTGGCGTACCGGCGAGCCGGCGGGGAGCGCCGTCGAGGTGGCGCGGTCCGGGGGTGCGGCACCCGCTGCTCCGGTACCGGACGGGCGGGCTCCCGCCCGGAGGTCCAGCCCGTGGCGGGACCGGGGGTACCTCAAGTTCGCCCTCCTGGACATCCCGATGAACCTCGACGACTCGGTCCTCGCCGTCGGCCTGCCGCTGTGGCTGGTGAACCGCACCTCCGCGCCGCACGCCCTGGTCCCGGCCTTCCTGGTCATCAACACCGTGCTGGTGGTGGTGCTCCAGCTGAGCGTGTCGAAGCGGGCGGAGGGGCCGCGCCGGGCGACCCGGGCGGTGTTGCTGTACGGAGTCCTGATGTTCGTGTGCTGCGGCTTGCTGGCCGCCGCCACCCGGGGCGGGGCCTGGGTGGCCGGGGCGGTCCTGCTCGCGGCGGCGCTGCTGGTCACGCTGGCGGAGCTGATGCGGTCGGTGAGTTCGTGGGAGCTCGCGGTGCTGCTCGCGCCGCAGGACGCCCGCGCCGCGTATCTGGGGGTGGCCGGAATGTCGCAGTCCATCCAGAAGTCCGCCGGGCCACCGCTGCTGACCGGTGTGGTGATGGCCGCCGGACCGGTGGGCTGGCTGGTGCTCGGGGCGGCGGTCGCGGGCCTGGCGGTCGTGCAGCGACGGGCCTGTGTGCGGCGGCTCGGCATCGGCTCGCCCCGGTCCGAGGATGCCGCCACCCTCACTGTTAGGTAGACTGACCTACCTAATTAGGAGGTGGGCGGCATGGGCGAGGCGAAGCCCGAGGAGAAGCAGCCGGTGAAGCGGCGGCGCGGGGCGGCGCGCGGGCGGATTCTCGACGCCGCCGCGCGCCGGTTCTACGCGGACGGCGTGGCGGCGACGGGCATCGACACGATCACGGCCGAGGCCGGCGTCGCGAAGATGAGCCTCTACAACAACTTCGACTCCAAGGCCGACCTGGTCTGTGCCTACCTCCGGGCCAGGCACGAGGAGTGGCTCGACCTCTACCGGCGGCGCCTGGCCGACGCGCAGGGACCGGCGGAGGCCGTGCTGGCCGTCTTCGACGCCTACGCCGACCACGCCGATTTCGCCTACGAGCACGGCTTCCGGGGCTGCGGCCTGCTCAACGCGGCCGCCGAACTGCCCACCGGGCACGAGGGCCGGACCGTGGTGCGCCACCACAAGGAACAGGTCGAGGGCCTGCTCGCCGCCCACCTCCAGGAGCTGCTGCCCGGCCGCGACGAGCAGGCCCGGTCCGTGGCGGAGCACCTGGCGTTCCTGCTCGAAGGGGCCATCGTGCGCGCGGGCCTCGAAGGCGACGGCACGCGCATGCGGCGCGCCCGGGACCTGGCGGCATCCCTGGTGGGCGCCCTGTGACCGGGGCGGCGGCCCGGCCCACAGCTGGAGCGGGCCTCGGCGCACTCGCGGTGCTGCTCGCCTCGGTGCTCTGGGGCACCACGGGCACCGCCGCGACCTTCGCGCCCGAGGTGGGCCCGCTGGCGATCGGTGCGGCGGCGATGGGGTTGGGCGGCCTGCTCCAGGCACTGGTGGCCGGGCGCCGCATCGCCGGGGCCCGCACGGAGCTGAGGGCGCAGTGGCGGACCGTGCTCGTCGGGGGAGCGGGCGTGGCGCTGTATCCGCTCGCGTTCTACACCTCCATGCATCTGGCCGGGGTCGCGGTCGGGACGGTCGTCTCCATCGGCTCGGCCCCGCTGGCATCGGCCCTGATCGAGCGGTTCGCGGACGGCCGGACCCTGTCCCGGCGATGGCTGGCGGGGGCCGCCCTGGGGCTGGCCGGCACGGTGCTGCTCTGCGCGGCCGAGGCCGCGCAGGCCGGTGCCGGAACGGGCACCGGCTCCGCCCGGCAGACCGTCGTCGGCGTGCTGCTCGGGCTGGTCGCGGGCCTGACGTACGCCGTGTACGCGTGGGCGGCCCACCGCCTCATCACCCGGGGCGTCACCTCGCGGGCGGCCATGGGCGCGGTGTTCGGCCTCGGCGGGCTGATGCTCGTACCGGTGCTGCTGGCCACCGGGGCGCCGCTGGTCGCCTCCTGGACGAACGCGGGCGTCGGGATCTACATGGCGCTGGTGCCGATGTTCACCGGGTACGTCCTGTTCGGCTACGGCCTGTCCCGGATCCCCGTCAGCACCGCGACGACCCTGTCCCTGCTGGAACCCGCCGTGGCGGCGGTCTTCGCGGTGCTGGTCGTGGGCGAACACCTGCCGGCCCTCGGCTGGACCGGCATCGCACTGGTCATCGCCTGCCTCGGCGTACTGACCGCCCCGTCCCGCCCCTCCCGCCGTCTCCGCGCCGCGACAGTGCCGGAGCCGGAGCCGGGCCAGGGGCGTGAGGTCACATGGGCCTCTGACGCCCCTCCAGGAACACCGGATTGGTGAGCGCCGCCATGGCTCCGGGCAGCCCCGGCACCGTCGCCGGATGCCGGACCTCGGCCCGTACGTAGGCGGCGTAGGCCGGAGTCGTACGCCATTCCACCGCCCCCGTGCCCGACCCGGGCAGCCCGGCCGTGAACAGCGTGCCCTGGTCGGTGACGAAGTGCGCGGTGCAGCCGGGCGCCCCGGTCACCTCCAGCCGCACGGTGACCGGGGTGTCGTCCCCGTCCACCCGCAGCCGCTCACCGATCCCCGCGTGCTGTCCGCGCCCGCCCGAGACACCGAAGGAGAGCGTGACGGCGGACGACTCCGCGATGTACGAGTGCCCGGCCCGGATGCCCGCCACGATCGCCTCGCGCGACAGCTCGTCGGCGAGGACGACGGTCTGCGGCAGCCCCACCACGTCCGGCTCCCGGTGCGCGTCGCTGTTGCCCATCGCCGCGACCCACGGCTTCGCCCAACGGACGGCGGCGACCAGGGAGTTGTCCCACTCGGCGAGGGCGATCTCGTCGTCCGGGGTGTACGCCCCGTTCCACACCTCCACCGCGTCCGCCTCGCCGAAGCCGAACTTCCAGTGGCAGCCGATGCAGGTGGCGTGCGGATGGGCGGGCACCACCAGACCGCCGGCCCGGCGCACGGCCTTCGCGTAGTGCCCGAACCGGTTGTCGCGGGCCCGGTAGCGCCAGTCCACGAACGTGCCCGGATCGGTGGCCACCGTGAGCACGTGCCCGTTGCGGGTGGTGATCTCCTCGCCGGTGAGGACGAGCAGGTCCTCGCCCCACAGCCCGCCCCACGCCCCGTGCGCGGAGTACGTGTTGTGTTCGCTGCTGTTGATGAAGTCGAGCCCGGCCGCGCGTGCGGCGGCGGCGATCTCGGCGGGGGTGCGCCTGCCGTCCGAGTGCACGGAGTGCAGATGGCAGTCGCCCCGGTACCAGGCCCGCCCGCGCCCCTTCGCCCGCTTCGGCGGATACACCGGCTCCGGCGTGGACCCGGCGGGCCCGAACCGCAGGGTGACCGTCACCTCGTACGGCAGCCCCTCGGGCGCCACGGTGTAGGGGCCGAGCGCGATGTTCCACGTACCGGCCCGCACCGGCCCCGCGATGTAGCCGGGCGTCGCCTCGTCCGCCCGGATGAAGAAGCTGCCGCGCGCCCCGCCGGACCAGCCCCGGAACCCGTGCCCGCCGAGTTCGGTGCCGCGTTCGTCGAAGATGCCGATGTCGAGGGCGTTGCCCTGTGTCCCGGCCGGTACGGGGGTCTTCTCGTACGCGTACGAGACGGCGATCTCCCGTACCCCGAGCGGTACTTCGACCGGCAGGTACACGAAGTCCGGCGACCCGGCCGGCAGGGTGCCGCGCACGGTCCTGGTGTCCTCGTTGCCTGCGTTCGAGGCGGTGGTGGCGTCGGCGAAGCTCACAGTGCCCAACGTTAGAGCGGTGGCGGCCGTACCGATGAGAAGGCCGCGCCTGGCCATCGGGCGGCCGTGAGCGGAGTGCGATCCGGACATGAGAGGGGCTCCCCGGGTGTCGTGGGTGTCGCGGGTGGCGAGGAATGACACGCCCCTGACACCCTGGCGGCCGGCGGTGAACCACGGAAGAACGCCGGTGGACCTGACCGGACCGGGCCACCGACTCCTCGCCCCCGCCCTTCCGGAAGCCCGGAAGCCCGGAAGCCCGGAAGCTCGGCTTTCCGCACCGCACGGCATACGTTGGGTTCTCGTCCCTCACCGGATCACGACGGAGGTGTCCTCAGATGCGGATCGGCACAACGATCTTCCTCACCGACGAGACGATCACGCCGCTGCGGCTCGCCCGCGAACTCGAACAGCGCGGCTTCGGCGGGCTCTACCTGCCCGAGCACACCCACATCCCGGTGAGCAGGGACACCCCCTACCCGGCGGGCGGCGAACTCCCGCCCGAGTACGGCCGCACCCTCGACCCCTTCGTCGCCCTCGCCCAGGCCGCCGCCGTCACCGAACGCCTGACCCTGGGCACCGGCATCACACTCGTCGCCCAGCACGACCCGATCGACCTGGCCAAGCAGATCGCCACCCTCGACCACCTCTCCGGCGGCCGGTTCACCCTGGGCGTCGGCTACGGCTGGAACGTCGAGGAGGCCGCCGACCACGGCGTCGACTGGCCGTCCCGCCGCGACCTGGTCCGCGACCGGATGGCCCAGATGCGCGCCCTGTGGGCGGACGAACCCACCGCGTACGAGGGCGAGTTCGGCTCGGTCCGGGCCAGCCACGCGTACCCGAAGCCGGTCCAGGAGCCGCGCGGTCCGGTGAACGGACCCCGCACCATGATCGGCGGCGCGGCGGGCCCGAAGCTGTTCGCCCACATCGCCGAGTACGCCGACGGCTGGCTCCCCATCGGCGGCCGGGGCCTGACCGAGTCCGTCCCGAAGCTTCGCGCGGCCTGGGACGCGGCGGGCCGCGACCCCAAGCACCTCCAGATCGTCCCGTACGCCGTCCTCCCGAGCGCGGGCAAGCTGGCGCACTACGCGGACCTGGGTATCGAGGAGATCGTCCTGCAACTACCCCCGGCGGGCGAGCCGGAAGTGCTGCGGGCGCTCGACGCCTACGCCCAGTACCTCTGAATCCCTGAACCTCTGGACCTCTGGATGGTTGCGGGCGCAACCATCCGCCCGGAATCAGCATCCTTACGGGCTAAGGGCCGAATCGTTGGTGAGCACGTGAGCAGATGAGTTACGGGAGTGGATCAGGATGAACAGGCCGCTGCGGCGCATAGCCATATTCTGCGGGCTGCTGGTGATGGCGTTGCTGCTGCGGGCGAACTGGCTCCAGTACTTCCAGAGCGAGCCCCTGGCCACGCATGAGCAGAACCGCCGGGTCAAGATCACCCAGTTCGCCACCCCGCGCGGCGACATCGTCGTGGGCAGCGACGCGATCACCGGTTCCAAGGCGGTCGACGGAACGGACTTCAAGTACAAGCGGACCTTCAAGCAGGGCCCGATGTACGCCCCCGTCACCGGATACGCCTCCCAGTCGCAGGGCATGTCCCTCCTGGAGAAGACGTACGACAGCATCCTCAGCGGCCAGGACGACCGCTTCGCCTTCCGGCACGCCAAGGACGTCATCACCGGCGAGCCGCGGCGCGGCGGCGATGTGATCACCACGATCGACCCGAAGGCGCAGAAGGCCGGCTACAAGGGGCTGACCGACCTCGGCGCGCGCGGCGCGGTCGTCGCGCTGGAACCGGAGACGGGGAAGGTCCTGGCCCTGGTCTCCACGCCCTCGTACGACCCGTCCGTCTTCGCCGGGAACTCGTTCAAGGAGGGGGACAAGTTCCAGGCGCTCGTCAAGGACAAGAGCAAGCCGCTGGCCAACCGCCCGCTGCGGGAGACCTTTCCGCCCGGCTCGACGTTCAAGATCCTCACGGCGGCCGCGGCCCTGGAGAACGGCGTGGTCACCGATGTCGACGCGCGGTCCGACGCGGTCTCCCCGTACCCCCTGCCGCTCTCCACGAACAAGATCGGCAGCGAGGCCGGCGACGCGGTGTGCAACAAGGCGTCCATGAAGACCGCGATGCAGTACTCCTGCAACAACGTCTTCCTCGACGCGGCGTCCAAGGTCGGCGACAAAAAGATGCGGGAGACCGCGGAGAAGTTCGGCTTCAACGCCGATGTGTACTCCGACGAGTTCGGCGACATGCTCGCCACCAAGAGCCTCTACCCGGAGAAGCTGGACAAGCCCGGCACCGCGCTGACGGGCATGGGGCAGGGCAGCCTCACCAGCACGCCCATGCAGATGGCGATGGTGACGGCCGCCCTCGCCAACGACGGCAAGCTGATGCAGCCGTACATCGTGGACGAGCTGCGCGGCCCCGATCTGTCGGTCCTGGAGAAGAACGAGCCGAAGCTCAAGAGCCAGGCCGTTTCCGAGGAGACGGCGAAGAAGGTCCAGGAAATGATGGAGTTCACCGCCAAGGAGGGCAGCGCCCAGCGCGCCCTGATCGACGGCGTCACGGTCGGCGGCAAGACCGGCACGGCGCAGCGCGGTGTCGATGTGAACGACGAGGTGCCGTACGGCTGGTTCGTCTCGTACGGCAAGTCCGGCGGCAAGTCGGTGGCGGTGGCGGTGTTCATCGACCCGACGGCCATGGACATCTCCCGGTCCGACATCTCCGGTGGCCGGCTGGGCGCGCCGATCGCGAAGAGCGTGATGAAGGCGGTGCTGGGCAAGTAGCCCGTGACCGGAACGGAAATTCCTCGGCGGCCCCGGACACCTGTGCGATGATCACGTGCGCTCATCTCTACGAGTCGCACACATCTCGCTTGTGTTCCGGGCCGTCCCGCGTTCGCGCGCTCGCGCGTCGTCCGTGAAACCCCTGGCAGAGGCGCACACTTCACCGGTCCGGGGGGAACGGAATGCCCAGCCATCCACATACGGCGGCGAGATCCAGGAGAGCGGCGGCGTACGCCGCGCTGCTGCTCGCGCTGTCGGTCCTGCTCCCGCTGCTGGTACCCGCGAGCGCCGCACAGGCGTACGCCCCCGCGGTGACGGCGGCCGATGCCCCGGTTGACGAGAACTGTCCCGTCCTGCCGCTCTCCGGCTTCGGCGAGGCCGCCCCGGCCCAGGGCAGGCCGACGATCCCGGGCGACGGCACGGCCTGTTTCACGTTCACCGCCGGGGTCGCCGGACTGCACAAGGTCGTGCTCGTCGGCGGCGCCAACGCCAGCACGTACTTCTCCGTCTACGACGGCGACACGAAGATCGACTGCTACGACCCCTCGTGGGGCGAGGGCTGGTGCCGGCTGCCCCGCGCGGGCGAGTTCACGCTCCAGCTGTACAACGGCTGGTCCGAGACGAGCAGGCCCACTGTCGCCGTCACCTCCCTCGTCACCACCGAGGGCTGCGCGCCGGAGATCGGCACCGCCTGGGACACCGCCCCCGTCGTCGGCTCGGCCGCCGGGCCGACCGCCATCCAGTGCCGGCTCTTCACCGGCAAGCCGGGCGAGCGGATCACCACCGAGATCAGGACGACCGCGTACGGCCAGGCCCTGGCCTGGATCACCGACGAGACCGGCGCCCGGATCTGCCCGCACCTCAACGAGGACGGCAACAAGGGCTGCGTACTGCCCGGCGACGGCCCCTACCGGGTCCTCTCGCAGGTCGGCGAGGCCGAGCACGGCTTCCCCGCCGAGTACACCCTCGCCGTCCGCCGTATCTCCGACCCGGCCGGCTGCGCCCACCCGCCGTTGAACGGATACAACTCCGGTCCCACGGCCGCCGACCCGGCCCACGGCTGCCGGACCTTCACCGCCCCGGCCGCCGGACGCTTCGACGCGTACTCCGTCTACGACGGCGTGCGCTCCGCGCTCACCGTGTACGACCGGAACGGCCGGACCGCCTGCGAGACCTGGAACGACTTCTGCACACTCCCGGCCGCCGGTGAGTACACCGTCTACACCAACTCCGCCACACTGATCATCGACGGCTCCGCCACCACGGGCTGCGAGCCGGTCGACATGGGCGTGCACCGTTCCGAGTTCACTGTCGGCGGCGAGATCGACTGTCTGTCCCTGCCGCTGCCCGCAGGCTCCCGGATGGCTGCGCTGGAGCCCGTCTTCAACGGCGCGCCGTACCCGGCCGTCTCTGTCGTCGATGCCGACGGCGTTCAGGTCTGCGTCCCCTCCCGGCCCGCGAACGGCACCTGCGGGCTCACCGGCAAGGCCCCGTTCCGGGCCCTGGTCACCAACGACAGCGAGTCCAAGCCGACCGGCCCGTACACCCTCGCCCTGTACCGCACCGACGCGCCGGCCGACTGCCCGGTCCTCCCGGCGGGCGACTTCACCGCGACCGGCCCCACCGCCCGCGTCGCCACCGGTGACGGCGTCTTCTCGCGCTGCCTGAGCATTCCGGCGAACGACCACAGCGCCGAGGAGAACATCCAGCTCCGGGCGGCACCCGGCACCACGGCCCTGGCCCAGTTCGTCGTCGTGGACGTCCAAGGCAAGGAGATCTGCTCGACCCGCCCCTCCGTCTCCACCTGGACGACCTGCGCGCTGACCCCGGGCGTCGCCCACACCGTGCTGGTCACCGGCCGCGACACCCCCGCCGAATACATCCTGGCCCGCCGCGACGTCACCGCGACCGCCAAGGGCTGCACCCCGAACCCGGCGACGAAGCCTGGCGGCCCGTCCACCGGCGGCACCATGGGCGCCCCCGGCGAGCTGCGCTGCCGCCAGGTCACCACCGCCGACGCCAAGGACACCCTGCACATCAATGTCCGCGACGCGCTCGGCACCGCCAACGCGGTGGTGTACGGCGCCGACGGCACCCCCCTCTGCGACAGAAACCAGGCGTGCGCCGTCACCGGCTCCACCCACTACCAGGTCCTGGTCACCGTTCCCACGACGCTGAAGGCCGCCGACTCGTACCGCTTCGACGCCCTGCGCATCGCGGGCCCGGACGGACCGGCCGCCGAGTGCGAGAAGGTCGCGAGCATCGCGTACGGCTACGGCCCGGTCACCGGCACCCTCGACGAGGAGCACACCGCCGTCTGCGCCGCGCTGCCCACCGCGTACAGCGACCGCTTCACGATGGACATCAGCGACACGACCGGTGCCACCGACACGGCGGTGCCCGCGCTGCACGACCCGAGCCTCGACAACGGCTGCGTACACGGCACCCCCGGCGGCTACCAGTGCTCGGTGATCGAGCGGTACTCCAGGGAGCTCACCCCGAGCATCCTGGTCCTCTCCCTGCCGGAGAAGGCCTCGCGGACCTCGTACAAGGCCGAGGCGGTCTGCCCGGGGCTCTGCGGCCTGGAGCGGGTGACCGTCACCAAGCTGGCCCCGGTCACCGGCGCCTCCGGTACGAGGACGACGGTCACGGTCACCGGCACCGCCCTGCACGAGGACGACCACGTCGTACTGCGCAACGCCGGCCGCGAGATCACCGGAACCACGGTCTCCGTCTCGCCCGACCGCCGTACCCTCACCGCCGAGCTCGACCTGACCGGCGCGGCCGAGGGCGCCTGGAGCGCGAGCGTCATCACCCACCGCAGCGCGGAGTACTCGCGGGGCGACTTCACCGTCACCTCGGCCCCGCTCCGCAACAGCGCACCACCGACCATCGGCACCACCGCCCGCGTCGGCGACCACCTCACCGCGTCCCCCGGCACCTGGACCCCTGCCCCGACCTCGTACACCTACCAGTGGGACGCCGACGGGCAGCCGATCACCGGCGCGACCGCCGCCACCTACACCGTCCCGGTCTCGCTGCTCGGCAAGAAGATCGGCGTCACCGTCACGGCCCGCCGCACCGGCACGGCGGACGTCCCGGCCACCTCGGCGGCGCTCACGGTCGCCAAGGGCGCGGCGCCCAGGGTGACGACCGCCCCGAAGATCACCGGTACTGTGAAGGTCGGCGCCAAGCTGACCACCACGGGGGGCAGTTGGACGCCCGCCGCCACCTCCTACGGCTATCAGTGGAAGGCCGACGGCAAGGCCATCAAGGACGCGACGGCATCGACGTACACCGTCCCGGCGTCGCTGCTCGGCAAGTACCTCACCGTCACCGTCACGGCCCACCGCACCGGTCACGCCGACGGTTCCGCGACGCCCGCCTCGGTGAAGGTCGCCAAGGGCAGCGCGCCCAAGGCCACCAAGCAGCCCACGATCTCCGGCACGGCAAAGGTCGGCCGCACCCTCAAGGCCGCCCACGGCACCTGGACGCCCACCCCGACCTCGTACGGCTATCAGTGGTACGCGAACGGCAAGGCGATCTCCGGCGCGACCAAGTCCTCGCTGACGCTCAAGTCCGCCCAGCGCGGCAAGAAGATCACCGTCAAGGTGACCGCCCGCCGCACCGGCCACGCCAGTGGTACCGCCACCAGCAAGGCGACCAAGGCGGTCGCCCGCTGACGTAGCCGAGTCGAACGCAAGGGCCGGGCGACCCGCACCAGACGGTGCGGCGCCCGGCCCTTTCGCTTATGGGCGACCGGAGTTCGCCGTCCGTTTCCGAACGTCAGTGGGGCATCAGTGGGGCATCAGCGGGATTGGTCATCATGAGGCCGCCGCGATCGTCGGTCCCCGTGGGCCGACGATCGCGGCGGCGTGGTCGCGAGGAAACTTCATGGCACCCCCCGCCGCGAATGCTTCGCATGCGCGCCGTCCGGAATGTGACATTCAGAGAGGGAACGTTGAGAGCAAAGATCGTCAAAATCGCGGCGGCCGCATTACTGGCCGTCGGTTCCGCTGCCGTGATCGTCGCCACCGCCTCCGCCTCGGAGGACACCGACATCCCCGTCCCGGCATCGAGCGCTTCAGGGCAACCGGAGGACCCCGCCCCCAGCCTGACCGAGTCGCCCCGTTCCACTCTCGCCCCGGAACCCAGCGGGACGATGCCGCCCCCGGAGCCGGGCCAGACAACGACGCCACCCCCGGAGCCGGGCCAGACAACGACACCGCCCCCGGAGCAGGGCAAGGCGACACCCCCGGCGTCGGGCCGGACGTCGGGGCCGCCCGCAGAGCCGCCGTCGAGCGGCTACCACGGAGACGCGACGTACTACCAGGCCGGACTGACGGCGTGCGGCATCGTGGTCACGGACAGTGATTTCGCTGTTGCGCTCGACTCCAGCATGTTCGAATCCGGATACCCGTCTCCCTCCTGCGGGAAGCAGGTCGAGATCACGCACAACGGAAAGTCCATAACCGCGACGGTCGTTGACCAGAGCCCGGGTGCGGGCAGGTACGGCCTCGATCTGACGCCCGGCGCATACAGTGCGCTCGCCTCCCTCGACCAGGGTTCGATCGACGTCACCTGGCGTTTCGTGGAGTAGCCGGCTCGCCCTTGAGCAGAGGCTTTCGAAAATGTCGCGAGGCGGGACCCGGTCGTCCGGGTCCCGCCTCGCGAATTTCGGGGGTCCATCGCCGCACTGTCCGGCCGGTCCGCGACCACTGGCACGCGACCCGGGTCCGGAACGCTCAGCTCCTGGACAGCGGCATCGGCAACGGCATCGGCAGCGGTATGGGTATGCGTGGAATGCCTTCTTTGTACCCGACCGGTCCTGCGGTGTCACGCCCTGGGCTTGCCCGAAATGACAGGTATGGGGCCCGTCGGTACGTTCGCCGCAGGTTGGCCGTCCGGCCGACGTCTCTGAGACGGAGAGAAGTGACATGCCTTCGCGTACCTTCGCCGTGGCGGCCGCTGTAGTCGGCGCAGCGGCCCTTGCCACCGGTATCACCTATGCGACTGACGGATCCACCCAGGCCGAACCGGCCGCCGCGCGGGCCGAGCAGCCCGTTCACCAGGCCGCCCCGCCCGCCCGGCAGGCCGCCCCCGCACCGGCCCCCCTCGGCAGCGAAAGCGACAGCGGAAGCGGAACGGAGGGCAAGACGGACGAGGGGAACAAGGCGGACGAGGGAGGCCAGGGAGACCAGGGCGGCGACCGCGAGGGTGGCGACCGCGGCGGCTCCGACCGCGAGGGCTCCGACCGCGGCGGGCGCGACGACGAGGGCTCCGACCGCGGCGGGTACGGCGACGAGGGCGGCGGCCGGGGCGGGCGCGGCGACGAGGGCGGCGGCCGGGGCGGGCGCGGCGACGAGGGCGGCGGCCGGGGCGGGCGCGAGCGCGGCTACGACCGGAAGGGGGAGGAGAGGATCTACTTCAACGAGCGGGAGTACGCCGCCTATCCGGGGGGCTGCGTCCCCGCGGCCAGCGGGCTTGGATCGAGCAGCTTCAGCATTACCAACAACAGTCGGCACGCGGTCGAGGTCTTCCGGGGGTTCGCCTGTGACGGCGGTGCTCCGGTCGCCACAGTCGGCCCCTACGGCAGCACCTACGGTGTCGTGACCCCCGACGTCCAAGGCGGCGTGTTCATCAACAACGGCGTCGCGGGCAGCTTCCGGGTGATCGGCCGCGACGAGTGGTGACGGCCTGAAGCCCCGCGAGTCATCAGCTCCCGGACAGCAGCGACGGCAGCTTGCGCATGTCGTCGAAGACCACAGTGTCCGGACCTTCCAGCCAGTGCGCCGGAGTCAGCCCGCCCGCGAAGCCGAATGCCCGCATCCCGGCTGAACGGGCGGCCTGCACCCCGTACTTGCTGTCCTCGACGACCACGCAGGCGGCGGGTTCGACACCCATCCGCCGGGCGGCGTGCAGAAAGAGATCGGGGGCGGGCTTTCCGCGTTCGACCTCGGTGGCGCTGAAGATGCGTCCCTCGAAGTGCGCGTAGAGCCCGGTGTGGCCCAGGGTGTGGCGCATCTTCTCGTGGCTGCCGCTGGACGCCACGCAAGTGGGGAGCGCGAGGGCGGCCAGCGTTTCGTGGATGCCTTCCACTGCGACGAGTTCGGTCTCGACGGCATCGCGGTGGAGGTCCTCGAAGCGCTTCTGCCAGGCGGCGGAAGCGCCGGGCAGGATCGCTTCGACCAGTTCGCCGATGGACTTGTTCGACCGCCCCACGAACTTCTCGACGACCTCCTGCGCCGTCAGCGGCCATCCCAGCTCGGCGCCCACCTGGACCTGGATGCGTACGGCGATCCGTTCGCTGTCGACGAGCACGCCGTCGCAGTCGAATATGACGAGTTCAGGAGCGGTGATCATCCACTCAGGATAGGGACTTCGCCGGTCGGCGAAGATGCGAGCAGGGCGGGACGGGCGCCGGGCGGGACCGGACGCCTCTGCCCGAGCCGGGTGGCTCGGGCAGAGGCGGCATCCGCGTCACAGCATGAGCAGCGCCCGTGCGGGGACGAGAGTGTCCGACAGGGGGCGTACGGCCATGCGCATCAGCGCGAGGGCGTTGTCGTCCCCCGCGATGCGGTTGGCACTGAGCTCACCGCAGGTCAGGCACTCATGGATGAGTGTCCATTCCCCGTCCTGCCGGACGGACAGGCTGAGCGCCGTCATCCGCCCGCGGCAGTCGGCGGCCCGGTCGCCCGGAATCCGCAGATCGACGTGCAGGCTGGTCAGGCAGTGCGGGCAGTGGTTGCGATGGGTGGTGCCCGGGGCGGTCAGTGGTACGTCGAGCCGACAGCCGGCGCAACGGAACGCGTCGCCACGGGTGCCGCCCGGCCCGTGCAGGACGTCCTTCCGTCTCTGCGGGCGGTACGACGACTGCCGGGGTCCACGTCGTGGCATGGTGGGTCCTCCGTCCGTTCCTCGGTCGTTTCCGGCTGGTCACAGATCGCCGAACGCTTCGAGCGGGAAGGGCGGTTGGGCCAGCGGGCGCACAGCCATCCGCATCAGGATCAGCTGGTTGTCGTCCCCGCAGACCGGGTTCGAGGTCAGCTCGTCGCAGCAGGTGCAGCGGTGGATGACCATCCAGTCACCGGTGCGGAGTACCGCGATGGAGATCGGGGTCATACGTGACCCGCAGTCGGACGGGCCGCCCTCGACGTGGTCGAGGCAGTGCTTCGAGTGCAGGCAGCTGGGGCAGTGGTTGCGACGGCTGCCGTCGGGCGCGAGCGTGGCGATGGTCAGCCCGCACCACAGGCAGGTGAAGGTGTCGGTCCTCAGATAGGCGCTGGGGCCGTGGTGGGAGGACTTGGTCGTACGGTGCTTGGGGTTGTCGGTGGACACCCGGGTTTCTCCTTGCCGAAGAGGATGAGCAATGCAGCAGGGAAGTACCGAGCGGCCCTCGGGGGCGGCGGCCGAAGAGGCATGAGGCGGCGGCCGGGAATCACGTACTGACGGAAAGGACGCGCGTACCGGTCAGGTCGCGCGGGTCAGTGCGATGCCGCAGGCGTGCGCGTGCACGTGGCTCCGGTCGCCCCGGCGCGGATGAAGACGCGGCGAGGGAGGCTCGGAACTACTGGCCGGGGCATACATCAACTGCTTTCCAGGGCGAACGCCCATAGGTCACCGACGGTCGGCACCGTGGTGGAGGTGCGAGCACCGTAACAACGCACTCCCGCCGGATCCAGCGAATATCGGTGCGGACGTGTGCGGGGTGGCCCGGGGCCAGTGATCATCCGCCCGGGACGGGGAACCGTGCGGGGGCGTCGTCGGCCGAGCAGCCGGGGCAGTTGCCCGGGGTGGGGGAGCGGAAGGCCCGGTCGCAGCGGTCGCAGTTCTGGAGCAGGACGGTGGGGTGCTCCGGGGTCGGCGGGGGCGGCAGGAGAGCGGTGAGGCGGTACCGGAGGAGCTTGGCGGGGCGTTTGAGGGGCTGGGGCAGATCGTGGGTGAGCGCGTGCCGGAGGGCGGCGGGCGTGGCGCCGCGCTCGAACCAGGTGGCGGCGGCGGGGGCGAGCAGGACGACGTCCTTCTCGGTGAGGGTGATCGCGGCCGAGTGCCGGTGGAGATCGGTGAGCAGCGCGGTGGCGGCGCGGAGGTACTGGGGGAGCGGGTTGCGGGGCTGAGGGAGCGGCGGGGGCGTGGGTGTTGCGGCCGTGGGTGCGGGCGCGGGGGCCGGTGCGGGTGGCTGGTGGCGCGGCTTGGGCGTGGGGGCTGAGCGTCGTTGTGCGGCGCCGTTCGGCTGGTTGTAGGAGCAAGTACGCGTGACGACGCGGCCGTTGGGCAGCCGCTCGCGGGTACGGCTCAGGTAGCCGTGCGCCTCCAGCTCACGTAACGCGGCGGCGATGCGGGCCTCGCTGTCGGGAAACCGCTCGGAGAGCGACTTGATGCCGATCCGCGCCCCGGCGGGAAGTGACTGGATGTACGTCGAGAGCCCGATCGCGAGCAGGGAGAGCTCGCGGTGCTGGGCGAGGTGGTTGCCGATGACGGTGAAGCGGCTGGTGTGCCGGGTGTTGATGTGCATGACACCGGATGTCGGCGTGGCGCTCCTGCGAACGGGAGACGGGGCGCGCGGGGCCGCGCTAACCTGCTGTGTATCCATCAGGAAGCTCCGAACTTCCTCGGTGGTCAGGCCCTCGGGTGGGAGTCGCAATCCCGGTCGGGGGCCGACGCATGTCTGGGGGTTGTCGCGGCGAGCATATGCCAGCGAACCCCTGTGAAACCCAGCTCAGTTGGCGAACCTCACCCGTGCGAGTGACGGGCCCCTGTACGTGGCTGGGGGAAGGGTTGGGTTGGGGAAGTTCCTTCTTCCCAAAGCCTTTAAAAGCCTTTTTACGTCGGGGCCCGCCGCGTCGCGGTCCCCCGGGTCGCGGCGCACCGGGTCGCGGCTGTCGCGATCCGGTGCGGGGCGGGCGAGTGGGGGCTGACCTGGTGCGATCAGCCCTGACGCGCGTACGTGACGAACGCGGACCAGGCGCCGGGGGCGAGGTCGAGGTGGGGGCCCTGGGTGTTCTTGGAGTCGCGGACGTGGATGGTGGTGGGGCAGGTCGCGACTTCGACGCAATTGCCGCCTTCGCCGGTGCTGTGGCTCGACTTGCGCCAGTTGTAGGCGACCTCGATGCAGTTACCGCCCTCGCCACTGCTGTAGCTGCTCTTGAACCAGTTCAGTTGCCCGATGCTCATCGTTCTCCCAGCATCTTCTCGATCGCGGCCAAGGACTCCCCCGGAGTGAGAGCCACGGACTGCATAATTCCATAGCGGATGGCCAGCACCCGGACTTCTTCTGGCTCGGTGATGAGCCTCGGGTATCCGTGAATCTCCAGGTAGGCGAGCTGCTGCTTCCCCTTGGGGGTGATCATGGTGAACGGCCCGTCGAGGCTGGGCTGTTCGGTGCGGTCGAGCGGCACCACCTGGAGCTGCACCGTCCTGAGACGGCCGATGCGCAGGAGTGCCTGCAACTGTTCCCGGTGCACATCCCGGCCTCCGATGGGACGCATCAGCACGCTCTCGTCCAGGATGAAGTGGAACGTCGGAGGAGGCCAGCGCTCGAAGACCTGCTGCCGGTCCATGCGGTCGGCCACGCGCTTCTCGATGGTCTCCTCGCTGAGCAGCGGGCGTCGCTGGGTAAAGATCGCCCGCGCGTACGCTTCGGTCTGGAGCAGCCCAGGCACGGCCTGGTTGTTGTAGTCGTAAAGCTGCGATGCGTCGGCTTCCAGATTCGCGTAGCCGCGATACCACTCCGGATGCCGCGTACGCGCCTTCGCCAGTGCTTCCCGCACCTCCCCGGTCGTCGCCCGGAGCAGGCCACCCGCACCGAGCACGTCATCCGCGAGTTCGAGGAATTCCGGCTGAGGCGTCCGTACCCCTCGCTCCATCGCCGAGATCAGGTCCTCCCCGCAGTGCGTCGCGAGGCCCAGTTCCTTCTGGCTCATGCCCGCGCGCTCGCGCAGCATCTTGATCATTTTTCCCAGCGCCCTGAAAAGGTGCGCCGTTCCATCCGATTCGGCCGGCCGCTCGGGCCGCACTTCCTTCTCCATCTGCCCCGCACCGCTCTCTGTTCGCCCGGTCACGGCCGACGGTCCGTACAGCCGACCGGGCGTGCCCGTACAGCTGCTCGGCGTCGAGGTGTCACTGCTGGTCAGCGTACGAGCAACCGGACACGCTGAGTCACATGAACGCCGAAATCACCCTTGCGGGCGCCGAGTTCGTCCAACGTTTCAGCTCCACCCGACGGGGCGCCCGGCTCGCCCGCCGGCTTGTTGTTCACCAACTCGACGCGTGGGGCGTCCCGTACGGGAGTGAGTTCTCCGGGGACGTCGCGTTGATCGTGTCCGAACTGGCGGCCAACGCGGTGCAGCACGGGCTGGTGCCGGGGCGGGACTTCGAGCTGAGGCTCGTCGCTCTCGCGGACACGCTCCGTATCGAGGTGTCGGACGCGAGAGGGGAACGCGGGCCGGAGGTCAGGGCCTCCGGACCCGGCGCCGAATCGGGGTTCGGCCTGCACCTGGTCGGGGCGCTGGCGACCTCGTGGGGCGTGAAGGACCGGGTCGTCGGCAAGACGGTCTGGGCCGAGCTGGCCACGACCCGGTGAAGTCAGCCGAGGCGGCCGACGTGGATCACGATGATGTGACCTGGGCCTCTAGGACACGGTCTTAGCCTTCGCCTTGTCGGCTCGCCTCGATCAGCCCGGTCTCGTACGCCGCGATCACGGCCTGAGCACGGTCGCGGACACCTAGTTTCCCGAAGACGGCCGTGATGTGGTTCTTCACAGTCGACGCACTGACGCACATGTCCCGCGCGATCTCCGCGTTGCCGAGGCCCGTGGCCATCAGCCGCCACACCTCGGCCTCGCGCGGCGTGAGCTCGCCCGTGTCGACCGCGACGGGCGGCACGGGGCGCTGCGGGGCCGTGACGTAGGTAGCGATCAGCCGGGTCAGCAGCCGGGGGGCGACGGCCGCCTCGCCCGTGTGGACCACGTGGATCGCCGCCACCAGTTCCTCGGGCGAGGTGTCCTTCGGCAGGAATCCGCAGGCGCCCGCGCGCAGCGCGGCCACCACGTGTTCGTCCAGGTCGAAGGTGCTCAGCGCCAGTACGCGGCATCCGGGCAGTTCCCGTGCGAGTCGGCCGGTCGCGGCGACGCCGTCGAGCACCGGCATGCGGATGTCCATCACGACGACGTCGGGCCGCAGCCGGTGTGCGAGGGCGACCGCTTCCGCGCCGTCAGCGGCCTCGCCCACCACGTCGAAGGCCGGGTCGGGGCCGAGGATCAACGCCAACCCGCGGCGCACGAGTGGTTGGTCGTCCGCGATCAGTACCCTGATGACCGGCTCGTGTGTCGTCTCGCTCACCGCAGTGCTCCCTCTTCGGGCTGCAGCGGCAGCCGGGCCGACACCTGGAACCCGCCCTTGTCCAGCGGTCCGGCCTCCAGTGTGCCGCCGTGCAGCACGGCCCGTTCGCGCATCCCGACCAGACCGTAGCCGGGCCCCGAACCGGCGCCCGGTCCTGCGGGGCCCGCGCCCGGTCCGTCGTCGGAAACCTCCACAGTCACCCCGTCCGGTGCGTACGTCAGCCGTACTTGAGCCCGCGCGTCACCGGCGTACTTGCGGGCGTTCGTGAGCGCCTCCTGGACGATTCGGAACACGCTCAGGCCCACGCTCGGCGGCAGCGTACGCTCCTCGCCCCGTACGTCGAGCGAGGCGGGGAGTCCGGCCCGGCACGATTCGGCGATGAGCCGCTCCAGGTCCCCGACCCCCGGCTGCGGTGCGGTCGGCTCTTTCTCCGTCTCGTCTCCGGCCCGGAGCACGTCCAGCAGCTGCCGCATCTCGCGCAATGCCACCCGCCCGGACCCCTCCAGCGTGACCAGCGCCTCCCTGGCCACCTCCGGGTCACGGGCGAGGTTGGCCCGAGCACCCCCGGACATCAGCTGCATGGTGGTGATGTGGTGCGCCACGATGTCATGCAGCTCCCGGGCGATACGCCGTCGTTCCGCCGCCACCGCGTGGTCCGCGAGGAGCCGGCGTTTGGTCTCGATGTCCCGCTGCCAGTGTTTCATCACGGTCGCGGCGATCGCCACGATCGCCGCGGCGGAGACGGTGCCCACGATGTCTACGATCGGTGGCTTCGGCCACGACGTCGTGGCCACCAGTGACATCACCACGGCCGCCAGCGATGCCGCAGCCGCCACGGCCGTGCGCCGGGACCGTATGACCGTGTAGAGCGCGACGACCATTGCGGAGTTGAAGTGCTGGGTCATCGGCACGGTCAGGTACGGCGCCAGCCCCAGCAGCAGAACGGCCGCGAATGACAGGATCGGCGTTCGGCGCCGGACGAGCAGCGGCAGCGCGGCCAGCACCACGAGGAAACAGCCGGCCACCGGGACGTAGCCCTGCTCCGCCTGGCTGCTGAGCGTGAAGCCGATCAGGTCCATGGCCGCCGCACCGATCATGACCAGGGCGTCGTTGCGCGTCCACGGCAGCGCCTCGCCGCCCGTCCGGATCCCCGGGGCACCGGGGGCGGGGCGCTTCGTCACCATCACAGTCCTTTCTTGGGCCGCACTCACCGGCCGCTAGCGGTGCAGCACGCCTGTCGCTCGTGATACCAGTCTCGCACCGGGATCCCGGCGCCCCTGGGCCCCCGGGCCGATCCTCGTCCTGGGACCAGGATCCTGGTCGGCGGCCACGCCCGGCCCTCGCTCCCAGGCCGCTTCTCATCCCGCGCTCGGACGATCCGCGCGTTCTGCGGTGGTGAGCTTTTCCTGTGTCGAAAACGCCGCATCCCACCCACCGTTGGAGAAGAACGTGATCCGCGCCCTGACCGGGTTCTCCACCCGCAACCCATGGAAGATCATCGCCCTCTGGGCGGTGGTGGGCATCTTCCTCACCCTGCTCAGCCAGGCGCTCGTCTTCAAAGTCACGCAGACCCAGAACGGGGACTTCCTGCCCGCGAAGTACGACTCGGCAGCCGCGCTGAAGGTCGCCGAGGAGAAGTTCGGGGTGAAGTCCGACGCCAACGCGGTCACCGTGCTCGTCGGCAGGCAGGACGGCAAGCCCCTCACACAGGCCGACCAGCAGCGCATCGGTGAGGTCGCCGAGAAGCTGGGCCGCCAGCGCGTCGAAATGCCCGAGCGCGAGGACGACGCGCCCGCGTTCATGTTCGAGGACTACTCCCAGACCCCGAAGGTCAGTCCCGCCATGGTCGCGCCGGACCGCAGCTTCGAGCTGCTCTCCGCGCAGCTGACCGGCAACATCACGGACCCCGGCATGCACGACCTCTACCAGGCCTTCCGCGACGAGGCGAAGGACGATTTCGCCGATGCCGGGATGCGCACCGGATTCACCGGCGGCCTGGCCGACCTCGTCGACACGACCGAGGCGGAGAAGACCACCACGACGGTCGTCGGCGCCCTCATGGTCGGTCTGATCGTACTGATCAACATTCTGGTGTTTCGCAGCGCACTGGCCGCCTTCGTCCCCCTGATCGCGGTCGCCATCATCGGGGGTGCGGCGGGGGGCGTGGTCGTGGGCGCCTCGATGCTCACCGGCATCAACCTCGACGCCTCCACTCCGAGCATGATCGGCGTCGTCCTGATCGGCATCGGCGTCGACTACTTCCTGTTCCTGCTCTTCCGCTTCCGCGAACAGCTGCGGGCCCACCCCGACCTGCCGGCACGCACCGTGTCCGCGGAGGTCAGCGCTCGGGTCGGCACGGCGATCACCTCGGCAGCGCTCACCATCGTCGCCGCCTTCGCCACGCTCGGCGTCGCGACCTTCGGGCAGTTCCGGGTGCTCGGCCCCGCCATCGCCGTCTCGGTACTCGTCATGCTCCTCGCCAGCCTCACCCTGATGCCCGCGCTGCTCGCGGTCACCGGACGCAAAATGTTCTGGCCCTCCCGCTCGCTCAGGCACGAGCCGCGCGCCGGCACGGCCGCCGGCGTCGGCGATCTGGTCGCCCGTCGCCCGCTCACCCTGATCGTCGCTTCCGTCGCGCTGCTCGGCGCGCTGGCCGCCGGACTCGTCGGAATGCGGATGGACTACGGCCAGACGCCCGGCACCCAGGACACCCCGGCGGCTGTCACCGCCACCGAAATCGCCCGCTCTCTGCCTGCCGGTGTATCCGATCCGGCCACGGTCTACATCACGGCGAAGGACGGCGGCGCGCTGACCGCCCAAGGTCTCGCCGCGATACCCAAGGCCCTGGCCGAGGTCAACGGCGTCGGCCAGGTCGGCGAGACCCTCTTCAACAAGGACCGCACCGCGGCTCGCATCGACGTCTACCTCACCGTCGACACCCAGAGCCAGCAGGCCCGCGACCTTGTGTCCGGCCCCGTCCGTGACACCGTCGCCGACCACACGCCTCCTGGTGCGCAGGCCCATGTCGGCGGTACGGCCGCGATCTTCGCGGACATCTCCACCGCCGTCGACCACGACCTGAAGACCGTGTTCCCGGTCGCCGCCGCGCTGATCGCCCTCATCCTGATCGTCCTGCTGCGCAGCCTGCTCGCCCCGGTCGTGCTCATGCTCGCCGTCGGTCTCGGCTTCGCCGCCACCCTCGGCGCATCGGCCCTGTTCTTCCAGCACCTTCTCGACCGGCCGGGTGTCGACTTCGTCCTGCCGCTGGTGCTGTTCCTCTTCGTCGTCGCCCTCGGCACCGACTACAACATCCTGATCAGCGACCGCATCCGCGAAGAGATGGACCGGCCGGGGCCGGCCCGCGCCGCCGTCGCCCGCGCCGTGCGCCACACCGCTCCCGCCATCGCCACGGCCGGTGTCATCCTCGCCGCGTCCTTCGGCAGCCTCGGCGCCAACTCCAACCCCGGCACTCAGCAGATCGGCTTCGCGACGGCGCTCGGCATCATGCTCTCCGCCTTCGTCATCTCCATCGTGCTGGTACCCGCGCTCGTCGCGCTCCTGGGCCGGGCCACGTGGTGGCCGGTCCGCCCGGGACGCTCCAAGGGCCGCC
Organism: Streptomyces sp. NBC_00376; assembly: GCF_036077095.1. Lineage (NCBI taxonomy): Bacteria > Bacillati > Actinomycetota > Actinomycetes > Kitasatosporales > Streptomycetaceae > Streptomyces > Streptomyces sp. NBC_00376. The sequence continues at coordinate 5,029,317 of NZ_CP107960.1, forward strand.
ACCAGGCCGGGCCACCGGCAGGCCCGTCGCACCACGACCACCTCTCCCTGACCCACTGATGTTGTTCCCCTACCGACAGGAGTTGTTCCATGCACGCACGTGTATCGCCGAGGTTCCGTCCCACGCTTTCGCGAGGTGGCCGGCGTAAGGCCTTGCTGGCCGTGACCGTGCTCACCGGGGCCGTCATGACCACCGGTGCGCTGTTGCCGTCCGCGGCCTCCGCCGCCAGGCCGGACACCGTTCAGAGCAGCCTGAACGCCTTGGTGGCCGACGACCGGATGCCCGCCGCGCTGGCGAGCGTCGAGGACCGCGAGGGCCGGATACGTAACTACACCGCGGGTGTCGGCGACCTCGGGACCGGGGCGAAGGTACCCAAGGACGGGCAGGTGCGGGCGGGCAGCAACACCAAGGCGTTCACGGCCGTGGTCGTGCTGCAGCTGGTCGCCGAGAAGAAGATCGCCCTGGACGCCCCTGTCGACACCTACCTGCCCGGCCTGCTGCGCGGCGAAGGCATCGACGGACGCCACATCACCGTCCGCCAACTCCTCCAGCACACCAGCGGCCTGCCCGAATACGTGGACACGCGCGCGATCCTCGAAGATCGGCAGAGGTACTACGAGCCGCGCGAGCTCCTCGACAGCGCACTCGCACAGAAGGCCCACTTCGCCCCGGGCGTGAAGTGGGAGTACAACAACACGAACTACCTGGTCGCGGGCCTGATCATCCAGAAGGTCACCGGCCGCCCGCTGGGCGAGGAGATCAACCGGCGCATCGCCGACCGCATCGGACTGCGCCACACCTACTTCCCCACCCCCGGAGACATGACCATCCAAGAGCCCCACCCCAAGGGCTACCACCGGGACACAGCCGACTCGCCCTGGCGCGAGGTCACCGAACTCGACCCGTCCTGGGGTTGGGCCGCGGGTGCGGTGATCTCCACCAACAGCGACCTCAACCGCTTCTACACCGCCCTCCTCGACGGCAAACTCCTGCCCCCGGCCCAGCTCGCCCAGATGCGCACCACCGTCCCCGCAGACGCGGCCGGCCCAGGCGTCCGCTACGGACTGGGCCTGACCAGCAGGCCGTTGCCGTGCGGCGGCCTGTACTGGGGCCATGGCGGCACCATTCCGGGATACGACACCTTGGGAGGTGTCACAGAGGACGGTCGTGCAGTCAACATCGCACTGACCGCCATCCCGACCGACGCCGCCGCCGCACAGCACGCGCAGACCGCCGTCGAAACGACCCTGTGCCGCTGAAACCCTCACTGACCCAACCGGAAAGCCGCCGCTCCCGCACCGCGGCCGCAGACGCCCGATGAGGGCGGGGCGGGCCGGTGGGCGGGCCCCTGCCGCCACCGGCGCTTGACGGTATCGGTCGCCGCTCCCGCTCGCGGGAGCGGCGACCGATACCCCGGCGGGCCCGTGCTCGCAAGCGTCGCCAGGTCACCGGAGCGACGGCCCGTCCGAGTTTGCCCCACATCTCGCAAGAGCCCGCATCCGGTCCCGGAGTCGGAATCCGCCACCGTCACCGAGGCGCGTACCGACTCACGCTTCGATCGCTCTTCACTGTCACGACAGGAGTTGTTCCATGTACGCACGTGTATCGCCGAGGTTTCGTCCCACGCTTTCGCGAGGTGGCCGGCGTAAGGCGTTGATGGCCGTGACCGTGCTCACCGGGGCCGTCATGACCACGGGTGCGCTGGTGCCGTCCGCGGCCTCCGCCGCCAGGCCGGACGCCGTTCAGAGCAGCCTGAACGCCTTGGTGCTCGACGACCGGATGCCTGCCGCGTTGGCGAGCGTCACGGACCGTGAGGGCCGGACGCGTCACTACACCGCGGGTGTCGGCGACCTCAGGACCAGGGCGAAGGTACCGAAGGACGGGCAGGTGCGGGCGGGCAGCAACACCAAGGCGTTCACGGCCGTGGTCGTGCTGCAGCTGGTCGCCGAGAAGAAGATCGCCCTGGACGCCCCTGTCGACACCTACCTGCCCGGCCTGCTGCGCGGTGAGGGGATCGACGGACGCCACATCACCGTCCGCCAGCTCCTCCAGCACACCAGCGGCCTGCCCGAATACATGGAATCCGACATCTTCGCGGACTTCCCCGCCGTCCGGTACCGGTACTTCGAGCCGCGCGACCTGCTTGACGGCGCCCTGAAGCAGGAGGCCCACTTCTCCCCGGGCGCGAAGTGGGAGTACAGCAACACGAACTACCTGGTCGCGGGCCTGATCATCCAGAAGGTCACCGGCCGCCCCGTGGGCGAGGAGATCGACCGGCGCATCGTCGACCGCATCGGACTGCGCCACACCTACTTCCCCAAGCCCGGAGAGACGACCCTCCACGAGCCCCACCCCAAGGGCTACGAACGGGAAACGGACGACGGACCTCTGATCGACTACACCACCATGGACATGTCCATGGGGTGGGCCGCGGGTGCTCTGGTGTCCACCAACAGCGACCTCAACCGCTTCTACAGCGCCCTCCTCGACGGCGAACTCCTGCCCCCGGCCCAGCTCGCCCAGATGCGCACCACCGTCCCCGCAGAGGCACGTGGCCCCGGCGTCCGCTACGGACTGGGCCTGACCAGCACACCGCTGTCATGCGGCGGCGTCTACTGGGGTCACGGCGGAACCGCCCTGGGATACCGGACACGAGGAGGCGTCACGGAGGACGGACGTGCCGCCGGCATCGCGGTGACCACCGCCCCGACGGGTGCAGCCTCCCAGCGGGTGGAGGCCGCCGTCGACACGGCGCTGTGCCGCTGATCCAGGCGGAGACAGGCGGGAAGACGGGCCCGCGGGGTCGCCGGCGCGTTCCGGCGGGCCCGGCCGCGTTCCGTGGCCGGGAGCTGGACGGAATTGCCTCGGCGTTCTCCGTACCTCTCGGGAAGAATGAGCGCATGGAGCTGCGTGGGGACGAGGTCGTGCTGCGGCCGGTGGCCGATGGTGATGGTGCGATCCTCGAAAGGGTCGTGAGGGAACCGGAAGTCGCGGCGTGGTGGTCGCCCCCGGACGGCTACGAGCGCATGCTGGCCGTCGTTTTCGAGGGCGAGGTCATCGGTGCCGTCCAGTTCAACGAGGAGAACGATCCCGAGTTCCGTCACGCGGGCATCGACATCTTCCTGACGGCGAGGCACCACGGGAAGGGCCTCGGTACCGACACGGTGCGCACCCTGGCCCGGTGGCTGGTGGGGGAACGCGGCCATCACCGGCTGACCATCGATCCCGCCGCGGCCAATTCGGCGGCGATCCGGTGCTACGGCAAGGTCGGGTTCAAACCCGTGGGAATCATGCGGGCGTACTGGCGGAACCACCGGACGGGCGCCTGGCAGGACGGTCTGCTGATGGATCTGCTCGCGGACGAGCTGACCTGAACTCCCCGTGCCGTGCCGCCCGTTGACGGACGCATCCGGGCCCGCGCCCTACTCCCAGGTCGCGGTGTCGGGGTCGATGCCGTGGGCGCGCGCGTCGGCGTCGACGATGTGACGGAACCACGTGGCAAGGCCGGTGCGGATGCCGTCGTAGTGGGTAGCGAATGCCGGATCGGTCTCGTACATGCGGCCGAGACAGACCTGCATCTGCCTGGTGAGGGGAAAGTACGAGGCGAAGACTTCGCGGTGCCGTTCGACGAGTTGATTCGCTTCCGGGCTGCCAGGTGTGACGCCGGCGTCCATCGCGTCGCCGAGGGCGCGGTCGAGGGCGGCGACGGCTTCGGCGATGGCCTGCCATTCCTCCGGGCCGCGGGAGGCGGAGCGTTCGGCGTACTGCCTCCATTGCGTCGTGTCTCCCCAGCGCTGACGGGCTCGGGCGGGCCCGTCGGGGTCCCACCGGGGGCCGAAGATCGCGGCCTGCTGCTCCGCGGTCAGCAGCAGGCCGCGCTCGTGGGCGTCGATCATCCGGTCCAGTCCGGCGCCGAGCTGCTGGAGGCGTTCGATCCGTTCCGCGACCTGGGTGCGCTGCGCGCGCAGCGCGCCAGGTACGTCTGCGGTCGAGTCGTCCAGGACGGCCCGGATCCTGTCCAGGCCGAGACCGATCTCGCGGTAGACGACGACGCGGTGCAGGCGTTCCAGGTCACCAGCGGTGTAGAGCCGGTATCCGGCAGCCGTGCGCAGCGACGGTCGCGCGAGACCGATCTCGTCCCAGTGGTGCAGCGCGCGGACCGTCACGCCCAGGCGCGTCGAGACCTGACCGACGGGCAGACCGTCGGCGTCAGTGGCATCAGGCATGCTCCTGATTGTCGCCGTGACCGGCGCCGGGTGGGGTGATCCCGATGGCCTCAAGGTTCCGAGCCTCCTGACTGGCCGGATCGAAGGGCTTTGCCGCAGTGAGAACGATTCGTGCGTTCTCGGGGGTGATCACCTCCACGTCGCGGGTGTTCCAGGGGGTGTCCCGTGGACCGTCGACCGAGTCCGGGCGCAGCGCACGACAGGCCTCGACGAGGGAATCGACCTGGCTGAGCACGCACGAGAAACTGAGGCTCATCGCCGGCGGCTCATCCGGAACGCTCTCCGCCCGGAGAAGGAGCACGTCCTGGAACGCCCACCGGCGCAGATGCACGAGGGTGCCGGGGATGCTGAACAGCTCGAAGAATCCGAGCCCACGAATCCAGAAGTCCACCGACGCCGCCAGATCGGTCGTGGGGATCGTCGCGAACGCGGGCATTCCATAGATGCCACGGAACAGCTCCGGCGGAACCGCGTCCGGGCCGGGGGTGGGCACGGGACTCATCTCGAACGCGTTGTAGTAGTCGCTCATGCACCCCACCCTCCGGCCTCACGCAACGTGAGGGTCAAGCCGAGTCCGTCGGTACGCGCACGGCGCGGGCCCGCCGGGGAGCCGCCCGAGCTCCGGGGGCAGATGCCCTGGTCCCGGGCGCGGGGCCCGCTCGTATGCTCGGGTTCATGACCGATCCTCAGCGCGGACGTCCGACGACCAATTCCATGCGGCGTGCCCTCAAGCGGGCCCGTGACGGTGTCGCTCTCGATGTGGCCGAGGCCGCCGTCCTGCTCCAGGCGAGGGGGGAGGACCTGACCGACCTCGCCGCCTCGGCGGCCCGGGTGCGGGACGCCGGGCTGGAAGCCGCGGGGCGGCCGGGGGTGATCACGTACTCGCGCAAGGTCTTCATCCCGCTGACCCGGCTCTGCCGCGACAAGTGTCACTACTGCACCTTCGTCACCGTGCCTGGCAAGCTGCGGCGCGCGGGCCACGGGATGTTCCTCTCACCCGACGAGGTGCTGGCCATCGCCCGCGAGGGCGCGGCCATGGGCTGCAAGGAAGCGCTGTTCACGCTCGGGGACCGGCCCGAGGACCGGTGGCCCGAGGCGCGGGAGTGGCTGGAGGCCGAGGGGTACGACGACACCCTCGCGTACGTACGCGCCATGGCGATCCGGGTGCTCGAAGAGACCGGGCTGCTCCCGCACCTCAACCCGGGCGTACTGAGCTGGACCGACCTTCAGCGGCTCAAGCCCGTCGCACCGTCCATGGGGATGATGCTGGAGACGACGGCCACCCGCCTGTGGTCCGAGCCCGGCGGCCCGCACCACGGGTCCCCGGACAAGGAGCCGGCCGTGCGGCTGCGGGTGCTGGAGGACGCCGGGCGGTCCAACGTCCCGTTCACCACCGGCATCCTGATCGGCATCGGGGAGTCGTACGAGGAGCGCGCGGACTCCCTCTTCGAGCTGCGCAAGACCGCCCGCGCCTACCACGGCATCCAGGAAGTCATCGTCCAGAACTTCCGCGCCAAGCCGGACACCGCGATGCGCGGCATGCCGGACGCCGAGCTGGAGGAGCTGGCCGCCGCCATCGCCGTGGCCCGGCACATCCTCGGCCCGTCCGCCCGCATCCAGGCCCCGCCGAACCTCGTCGACGCGGAGTACGCGCTGCTCATCGGCGCCGGGATCGACGACTGGGGCGGAGTCTCACCGCTCACCCCCGACCATGTGAACCCCGAGCGCCCCTGGCCGCACATCGACGAACTCGCCGCGAAGACCGCCGAGTCGGGCTTCGTGCTGCGGGAGCGGCTCACCATCTACCCGGAGTTCATCCGGCGCGGCGAGCCGTGGCTCGACCCCCGCCTCCTCCCGCACGTCCGCGCTCTCGCCGACCCGGAGACGGGGCTCGCCCGCGAGGACGCCACCCCCGCCGGACTGCCCTGGCAGGAGCCCGACGAGGAGTTCGGCGCCACCGGCCGCACCGACCTGCACCGCACCATCGACACCGAGGGCCGCACCGGAGACCGCCGCGAGGACTTCGACGAGGTGTACGGGGACTGGGAGGCGCTGCGCGAGGCCGCCGCGCCCGGCATGGTGCCGTCCCGGATCGACGGCGATGTGCGCGAGGCGCTGAGCCAGGCGGCCGACGACCCGACCGGGCTCACCGACGAGCAGGCGCTCGCCCTGCTCCACGCGGACGGCCCGGCGCTCGACGAACTCTGCCGGATCGCGGACGCCCTGCGGCGCGACGTGGTCGGCGACGACGTCACCTACATCGTCACCAGGAACATCAACTTCACCAACGTCTGCTACACCGGCTGCCGCTTCTGCGCCTTCGCCCAGCGGCGCACCGACGCCGACGCGTACACCCTCTCCCTGGACCAGGTCGCGGACCGGGCCGCACAGGCGTGGGACGTCGGGGCGGTCGAGGTCTGCATGCAGGGCGGCATCCACCCGGACCTGCCCGGCACCGCGTACTTCGACATCGCCAGGGCGGTACGGGAACGAGTGCCCGGCATCCATGTGCACGCCTTCTCGCCGATGGAGGTCGTCAACGGCGCCACCCGCACCGGGATGTCCATCCGTGACTGGCTGATCGCCGCGAAGGAGGCCGGGCTCGGCTCGATCCCCGGCACGGCGGCCGAGATCCTGGACGACGAGGTCCGCTGGGTCCTCACCAAGGGCAAGCTGCCGACCGCGACCTGGCTCGAAGTCATCAGGACCGCCCACGAGGTGGGCCTGCGCTCGTCCTCCACGATGATGTACGGGCACGTGGACCAGCCCCGCCACTGGCTCGGCCACCTGCGGACGCTGGCCCGTCTCCAGCAGGAGACCGGCGGTTTCACGGAGTTCGTCACGCTGCCGTTCATCCACACCAACGCACCGGTCTACCTCGCGGGCATCGCCCGCCCCGGCCCGACCGACCGCGACAACCGGGCCGTCACCGCCATGGCCCGGCTGCTCCTCCACCCGCACATCACCAACATCCAGACCAGCTGGGTCAAGCTCGGCACGGAGGGCGCGGCCGAGATGCTCCGCTCGGGCGCCAACGACCTGGGCGGCACCCTGATGGAGGAGACCATCTCCCGGATGGCCGGGTCGAGCTACGGCTCGTACCGCTCCATCCAGGACCTGATCGCCATCGCGGAACTCGCGGGCCGGCCGGCGAAGCCGCGTACGACGCTGTACGGGGAAGTCCCCGAGGAGCGGGTGGCGGCGGCCACGGCGTCCGACGGGCACCTTCCGGAGCTGCTGCCGGTACTGCCGGACTGAGGGTCGGTCTCAGACCTGCGGGAGGGTCTGCCAGCCCCGGGTGATCTCTTCGCGGATCGCTCGCTGGTCCGGTGCGGTGTGTCCGGGGCCCTGGGTGAGCAGGCCGAGCAAGGCGGGGCGGCGGCGGGGGTCGTCGGCGCGGCATGGATGCCTGGGGCGTACGGGGCGGCCTGGTGAGGCACGCCGGGGCGGCGGCCAGGGCAGGCCCGGTGAGGGCGGCCGGGGGGCGGTACCGGAAGCCGGCGGCGAAGGCGACTGCCTGGAACACCAGGGCCGCCACGGCCACCCCCATCGGCACCACCGAGACCAGCAGGATCACGGACACGGCAGAGCCGATGACCAGCCGCTTACGGGTACGCGAAGACGCCCACAGCCCCGGCGGCATGCCGAACGTCAACAGATTCCGACGGGTGAGGAACCGCAGCAGCAGTAGCAGACACAGGATCAGACAGACGGAAACCGTGATGCCGATATCCGGCCCCCACTGGTAGATGCGGCCCCAGCCCACCATGGCGAGGACCCAGCCGCCCACATCGAGCGGGTTGCCCGCCCAGAGTGCATTCGCGAAACCCCGGAGCTCGAACGGGACATTGGTTACGGGCAGGACCGCCGTCAGCACGACTGCCAGGACCACGGCGACCGCCTGCTCGGCCGACCACGTCACCCGGCTCACCCCACCGCCCGGAGCACCCGAGAAGGCGTCGGCCTCCCGTTCCCGGAGCGATCGCTGCGAACGGAGCAGCAGCGGAAGCGACACCAACCGCGCGACCAGTGCGCAGACCGCTATCGTCAACAGCGCCTGGAACAGCTCTGGTTGCACGTACGACTCCGCGCTCATCCCGACCATCTCGACCTCGCCCCCGTCTCCGGTCAACACATCGACGCGTATGTATAGGGCGGCTGCCTCGTGTCACTTCCGCGGAACAGGCATGGTGGTGCGTCACACCGAGCGGGCCGGGCAGGTCGGGCGGTGTGCCGGCCGACGGGGACCCTGTGCGGTGCCCTGGGTGCCGATCGGCTTGGCCGCGGAGAGTTGTGAGAGGTGCACTCGCCGCCCGAGACTCAATGGAGGAAACATCATGTCCACACTCCCCGGTCCCGCCGAAGGGCTATTGCTCCCCGCTGAGCGGGCGCGCCGCGGCGGGTTCTACCTCGGTCTGATCCTCGCTGCGATGCTCTGCCTGGTGCTTTTGCAAGCACTCGCGGTTTTTGTTGCCGGCGCGCTGATCTTGGGTGAAGGCGTTGAGCTCGTGGGCAGTGTGGGCGTCGTCGGATATGCGGGACTGCCGGCGATGGGAGGAGTAGTTAGTCTGCTGCTGCTGATCGCCATTGCGTCGCGATATCCGGCCCTGCGCATCGATTCAATGGGCATCAGCAAGGTGTGGCGTGGCCGCACGGCGACGATGCGCTGGGCTGATATCGACGAGGTCCGGTTCAACAGCAGGCGGAGCTACCTGCTGCTGGTGCTGAAGGCAGGCGCACTCCCGGGGCAGCCGAACGCCATTGGCGGGCCGAGGACGGTTGTGATGTATTCGCTCGGAAACTCCCTCTGGCGCCGGCGGAGGCCGGCTCACGCTGACTTGATCATTGACGCGGTCGAGCGGTTCGGCCCGGGAAGGTACACCGTCGAGCCCTGGAATCTGGGCAAGGGCGGCGCGACAGGGGCGGGCGCCTCGGCGTAGTCGAGACATGCGCAGTGCGGGACACCCCTGGTGTCCTCGTACGGGGAGGTCCCCGAGGGGGGTGTCGGTTGCGGCGGCGTCCGACGGGCACCTCTCGGAGCTGCTGCCGGTGCTGCCGGACCGAGGCCGCCCAGGTGACGGGGGCGGGCGGGGCGCCGCCCGCCCCCTCCTTTCACTTCCGCCAGAACAGGTGGTGCGTCACGCCGCTCGCGCTGGGCACGACATCCACGTGGAAGCGGTCGAGCAGCTCGTCGGGCGACTTCCACAGCCGTGACCCGGATCCGATCTCCACCGGCGAGACCGCCACATGCAGGGTGTCGACCAGGTCGGCGTCGAGGAACTCCCGGATGGTGGTGGCCCCGCCGCCGAGCCGGACATCCTTGCCCTGCGCCGCCTCCCGTGCCTGTTCGAGGACCGTGGCCGGGTCGGCGTCGACGAAGTGGAACGTGGTGTCGGAGAGCGTGAACGAAGGGCGCTCGTGGTGGGTCATCACGAACACCGGGGTGCGGAACGGGGGCTTGTCGCCCCACCAGCCGCGCCAGTCGAGGTTCTCCCAGGGCCCGTGCTGGGGGCCGAACTTGCCTCGGCCCATGATCTCGGCGCCGATGTTGCGGGCGTAGTCACGGGTCAAGTAGTCGTCCAGGCCGCGGCTGCCGCCGGGGTCGGTGCGCATCGGCCAGCTCGCGGTGGCCCCGGCCCAGGAGAACATCGCCCCGGGATCGGCGTCGCCGAAGGGACGCTCCAGGCACTGGTTCTCACCGGCGCCGAATCCATCGCTCGAAACGTTGAAGTTCTGGACTCTCAATAGCTGGGACATGTGCTTCTCCTGTGCTTGTCGGTAATGGTGAGACTCCCCGGGCCGGGCAAACTCATCGGAGTGGACGCGGGTACCTGCGGAACGATTGCGTCCCCGTCTTTGTTCGGCAACATGCCAGAGAAGAGGGCAAGTTGGCGATGGCTCCGGGGGCAGACTCGATGTGCGATCGGCGATGTGCGATCGGCAGTCGGGAACGGCCGCTCGCGGCCGACCACGGGGGACACCATGAATCTGCGTACGCATGCCCGCAAGGGCCGCAAGGACCGCCTGCACCCGAGGGGATGGAGGTCCTACGCCCTCGGGGGCGCGGTGGTCGCCGTACTGCTCGCGTCCACCGCGTGCGAGCCGGGCGGGGACGACGGTTCGGACGGCTCCAAGGGCCGGGGCCCGACGAGCCCGACGAGCCCGACGGGCTCGGTGAAGCCAGGGGAGACGGGCGCACCGAAACCCGAAGGCACCTCGGGCGAATCCGGGGGGAAGGGTGACAGCGGCGGCAAGGCGACCACCGCCGCCTGCACCACGGAGGACCTCGCGGTCTCCGCCGTGAAGGAGCCCGCCGACAGCAAGGAGGCCAGGCACCTCCTGCTCACCGTCCAGAACGCCGGCGACAGGAAGTGCGACCTCTACCGGTACCCCCTCGTACGGCTCGGGGCCGATGCCCGGACCACGGTCCCGGTGATCAAGGACAGCGACCCGGACGCGGGGAGGCCGGTCACCATCGCTCCGGGAGAGGAGGCATACGCCGCTCTGCTCGTCAGCGGCGGCGCCAGGGACGAGTACGAGGCGAAGAGCATCACCCTCGGCCTCCAGGGCGGCAAGTCCGGCAGCGGTGCCGGGAAGCCGGTCGACGTCCCCATGCCCGTGGACACGCTGTACGCGGACGACGGCCAGCTCGTCACCTACTGGACGACGGCTTCCGGCTACGCACTGGACTTCATCATGTCGAAGTGACGGTATGTCGAAGTGACGGTCAAAAACGACCTGCGGGACGTCCGCTCACATACCCACGCGTACTCGGTTCCGCTCTCTCTACCGGCCGTTCCCGTTCCATTACAGTGCTGCGCAGTCGCAGGTCGGCCGGTGCGCCGGCCGACGGGGGAGGGACACGGTGAGCACAGGGACCACGGCTGTGTGGGGCCGTGTCGAGCAGCAGGACTTCCGGAGCCGGGTGCGCGGCGCGCTGCTGGGCGGTGCCATCGGGGACGCGCTCGGGGCAGGGGTCGACGGGCTCACGCTCGAAGAGATCCGGGCGGCGCACGGTGCCGACGCGGTCACCGACCTCGTACCCGCGTTCGGCGGACGGGGCACCGTCACCGCCGTCACCCAGCTCACCCTCTTCACCGTCGACGGGCTGATCCGCGCCCAGGTCCGCCGCGACATCGGGGCCTGGCACCCGCCCACCGATGTGCACCGGGCCCATCTGCGGTGGGCGGCCACCCAGCACGACTGGGGGCCCGACGAGCGCCGCGAGGACAACGGCTGGCTGGCCCGGCAGGAGTGGCTGTACGCCCGCCGCGGCCCGACCCGGGAATGCCTGACGGGGCTCGGCGACACCACCATGGGCACCCTCGACCAGCCCAAGAACCCCCAGGCACGGGACTCGGCCGCCCTCACCCGGTCCGTACCGTTCGGGCTGCTCGTCGGCTGGGAGCCCCAGCTCGTCCTGCAACTCGCCGTCGAGTGCGCCGCCCAGACCCACGGCCACCCCACCGCGCTGCTCTCCGCGGGCGCCCTCGCCGTCATGGTGCACGGCCTGGCCCGGGGCGAGACCCTGGACGGCTCCGGCCAGCACGCGCTGGCCCTGCTCGCGGAGCGCCCGGGGCACGAACCGGTCACCGAGGCGCTGAAGCAGGCCCTCGGCACCGTGCGCCAGGGCATTCCGGGGCCCGCCCTGATCGAGTCGCTGGGGGCCACGGACGCGGCGGAGGAGGTTCTCGCCGTCGCCGTGTACTGCGCGCTGGTCGGCGAGGACATACGTCACGGGCTGCGGCTGGCCGTCAACCACGGCGGGCCTTCCGCCGCCACCGGGGCCCTGTGCGGGGCGCTGCTCGGCGCGCTGCACGGGGAGACCGCGCTGCCGCCCGCCTGGCTCGCCGAACTGGAGGGCAGGCCGACGGTGTTGGAGCTCGCGGACGACTTCGCCATGGAGATGACACAGGGCCCGGCCCTGCACAGCCCGTCGGCCGCCGCACCGGGCTGGCTGGCCCGCTACCCGCGCGGCTGACCCCCCGGGGCGGGGGCGGGGGCAGGGGGCAATCCGACCCTCTGACCCCACCCCTCGGAGCGGCGAGCGTCAGTCCTTCACGTCCTCCGTGACCGCCGCGTCCCCCGGACCGGCCTGAGCCGGCACCGTCGTCCCGGCCGCCGCGCCGTCACCGTCCGAGTTGATCTGCTCGATGACCGCATCGCGCTCGGGGGTGTCCTCCGGCTTGACGAAGCCGATCACGATGTAGAGGACCAGCGAGATGGCCAGCGGCAGGGCCACCTGGTACTGGAGCGCGACATCCGTCTTCACCGAACCGTCGAAGTCGTAGTTGGTGAAGTAGAACGCCAGCAGTCCCGCCGCCCAGCTGGTCAGCGCCGCCGTCGGGCCGGACCTGCGGAAGCCGCGCAGCAGGCCGAGCATGAACGGGATCGCGATCGGACCCATCAGACCGGCGACCCACTTGATGACGACCGAGATGATGTCCTTGAACGTCGGCGAGTTGATCTGGGTGGCGAGCGCCATCGACAGCGCGAGGAAGCCGAGCGTCGACAGCCGGGCCGCCAGCAGGCCCGCCCGGGTGCCCCAGTCGCGTGCGGACTTGGCCAGGACCGGGGCGATGTCCCTGGTGAAGACCGCCGAGATGGCGTTGGCGTCCGAGGAGCACATGGCCATCGTGTGCGAGAAGAAGCCGACGACGACCAGCCCCAGCAGGCCGTGCGGCAGGAGCTGTTCGGTCATGAGGGCGTAGCTGTCCGAGGCGTCCGGCTTCTGCGCGTGCACCAGCAGCGGGGCGCACCACATCGGGAAGAACAGGACCGTGGGCCAGACCAGCCACAGCACGGCGGAGAGCCGGGCCGAACGCTTCGCGGCCGCGGCGGACTCCGTGGCCATGTAGCGCTGCGCCTGGTTCCACATGCCGCCGTTGTACTCGAAGGTCTTGATGAACAGATACGCCAGCAGGAAGGTCACGGTGTACGGGCCGGCCGTCGGGTCCGCATGCCCCTCGGGCAGCTTGTCCCAGACCGTCCACAGGGTGCTGACGCCGTCGAGCTCGCTCATGGCGGTGACGAGCATCGCGACGCCGGCGAGGAGCTGGATGACGAACTGGCCCAGCTCGGTGAGCGCGTCCGCCCACAGACCGCCGACCGTGCAGTAGACGGCGGTGATGCAGCCGGTGATGAAGATGCCCTGGGTGATGGAGATGCCGGTGAAGACGGAGAGCAGGGTGGCGATGGCCGCCCACTTCGCGCCGACGTCCACGATCTTCAGCAGCAGCCCGGACCAGGCGAGCGCCTGCTGCGTCTGGATGTTGTAGCGGTTCTTCAGGTATTCGAGCGGCGAAGCGACATGCAGCCGCGAGCGCAGCCGGTTGAGCCGGGGAGCGAAGAGCTGGGCGCCGATGCCGATGCCGATGGCGATCGGCAGCGACCAGGTGACGAAGGACGTGACGCCGTACTGGTACGCGATGCCCGCGTAACCGGTGAACATCACCGCGCTGTAGCCGGACATGTGGTGCGAGATGCCGGACAGCCACCACGGCATCTTGCCGCCCGCAGTGAAGAAGTCACTGACGTTGTCCACGCGCTTGTGGGACCAGAGCCCGATCGCGACCATCACGCCGAAGTAGCCGATGAGCACGACCCAGTCGAGACTGTTCATGTGCCCCCTCCTGGGGTCCGCCTTGTGAACGGGGTGCGCACTTCGCCAGTACGGCCGTTCAGCGGGGCCCCGTGCGGGAGCGGGGACATCGGGGATTGAACCGCCTGCCCCGTGCCCCGGTCAAGGTTGCGACGGTCAGGGATGTGAACGCGGATCAGCAATTCGAACGATTTTGCCCGCTCTTGACTTACGTGGTCGTTGTCGCCGACGTGACGGCGGCCACACGATGAGCGGGCACTTCGTCAGGCTGTGCAGAGGACAACGAGGAACGCCGCACGGGATGCGGGTCCCGTGCGGCGGAGAAGAGGAGGTTCATCGCATCAGGCCTACCGCATCAGCTCACCCGCGTTGACCAGGAGCGACTGTCCGGTGATCGCCCGCGCCCGGTCCGAGGCCAGGAACGTGACGGCCTCGGCGACATCGCCGTCGGTGGCCGGCTCCGGAAGCGCCATGCGTTCGGTGAGCCTGCCCAGCACCTCGGCCTCGGGCACCCCCTCGCTGTGCGCCGTGAACTGCACGTACGCCTGCACCGGCGGCCCCCACATCCAGCCCGGCAGCACCGTGTTCACCCTGATCCGGTGCGGGCCCAGCTCCTGCGCCATGGAGTACATGGCCGAGGTGAGCGCCCCCTTCGAGGCCGCGTACGCAGCCTGCTGGACCTGGGTCGGCGCGGCCACCGAGGACTGCGTACCGATGATCACCACCGAGCCGCCGCGCTCCTTGAGGGCGGGCAGGCAGGCGCGGGTCATCCGCAGCGTGCCGAGCAGATTGACGTCGATCACCGACTGCCAGGTGGCGAAGTCGGCATCCTCGATCCCGCCGAAGTAGCTGTCCCAGGCGGCGACATGGACCACCGCGTCGATCCGCCCGAACCGTTCCAGGGCCAGTGCGGCGAGCGCCTCGCACTGTGCCTCGTCGGTGATGTCGGTGGCCAGCTGGGCGGTGTGCCGGCCGTCCGGGTCGATCTCCGCGGCCGACTTGGCGATATTCGCGGCGGTGCGCGCCCCGAGCACCGCGTCGCCGCCGTCCCGTACGACCGCCGCCGCGACCCGGTGCCCGAGCCCGGCGCCCACCCCGGACACGATGACGGTCTTCCCCGCGAGCAACATCGGCGGCCTCCCGGCTCTGGCAGTTCTCCTGACGGGGCGTCAGAGTAGGACGCCGCTGCGGAGTACGGAAGGGGAACGGCATGAGCGACGAGACGCGGAGCGACACCTACGCCGAACTGGCCGCGCTGGGGCCGTACGGCGTCCATCCCGGCCACGCGCTGATCACCATGGTGGAACCGCACCCGGGCCATGAGTACGCGTACAACCGCTGGTACGAGGACGATCACTACTACGCGGGCGCGATGGCGATGCCCTGGATGTTCGCCGGGCGGCGCTGGGTGGCCACCCGGGAGCTCCAGGAACTGCGCTACCCGGAGGCGTCCGCGGTCGCGCGGCCCGTCACGGCCGGCTGCTACCTGTCGACGTACTGGGTGACGGACGGGCGCTACGACGACCACATGAAGTGGACCGTCGGCATCAACAAGAGGCTCAACCGGGACGGCCGGGTCCACCAGGCCCGGACTCATGTGTTCACCGCGTTCCAGGACCACGAGGCGACGGTCTACCGGGACGGTGCGGCGGGACCGCGGGACTTCCACGCCCTGGACCACCCCTACCGGGGGCTCGTCCTCGAAGTGATCGACGCCGAAGGGGCCGAGGCGCGGGGCGAGTTGCTGGAGTGGCTGCGTTCACGGCATCTGCCGAAGCGGCTGGCCGGCTCGCCCGCGGCGATGGTGACCGTCTTCCGCCCGACGCCGCTGCCCGGTGACCGGATGAGCTATGTGAAGCAGGTCGAGGGCGTCGACACCCGGCTGACCCTGCTGTGGTTCCTCCAGGAGGAGCCGCGGGAGTGCTGGGCCGAGCACTTCACCGGGCTCGACGCGGCAGTCGCGGAATCCGGCCTGGGGCGGGTGGAGCTGGTGGCGCCGTTCATCCCGACGGTGCCGGGGACCGATCTGTACGTGGACCGGTTGCGCTGAGCGGCTTCACCGGGATTTCCCGTCGGAAAGCACCGAGCCCCCTCGGCCAGGACGGCGGACCAGTCGAGAGGGCTGACGGCAGCACCGGATCCGGCGCCGCGATGCGAACGGGAAATCATCGGTCAGGCGTCGACCGCACCCTTGCCCACATCACGCACGAATGCGTTCCATGCGGCGGGGACGAACGTGATCGAAGGGCCCTCGGGGGCCTTCGAGTCACGTACGGCAATTGCCCGCACGAGAGGGGACTTGACTTCGACGCAGGCGCCGTTGCCCCCGGAATACGAGGACTTCGTCCACTTGTCCGTAGCACCCTGACGAATGGCCATGTTCACTCCGGTTCAAAGAGTCGCGTTAATGACACCAACAGCGTTCCGGTTGGCGTGATCGACGCTACTCGCCAAGCTCCAGGCGCGAAGGGGGCGTTCACTCGACCGAGTGGTATATACCAGGTAGATCTTCCGCCCGGGGCGGGCGGCGGTGTACCTTGCCGCCGCCCTTCCCGTGGCATCACTTCAATTTCCTCATTCCGGACTTTGCGGGCCGTCCGGCGTCCAGCGCGCGACGTCCGGCGTCCGGTTCCCGGCGTTCAGCCGATGCTGTGCCCGGTGTAGTCCTTCACGATCCCGGTGATGAAGTGCCGGGTCTGTTCCACATTCAGCGCCTGCGCCCGCAGGTGTTCGTACATGACGCTGTACCGCTGCACGTCGTTGGCCTTCTCCAGATAGAGATCGCTGGTGACGCCTTCGATGTAGACGACGCTGGAATCGGCGGCGTCCGGGAATTCCAGAATGGCGTACTGCCCGTTGATCCCGGGATGCGCGCCCATCTCGAACGGCAGTACCTGCACGGTGACATGCGGCAGATGGGACAGCTCGATCAGCTGCTCCAACTGCTCGATCATCACCTGCTTGCTGCCGACCAGCCGGCGCAGCGCGGACTCGTCGATGACCGCCCACAGCCGCAGCGGATGCTCGCGGTCGGTGATCCGGTCCTGGCGGCGGGCCCGGACGCTGACGCGCTTGTCGATGTCGGACGGCGGAGCCTCCGGCAGCGCTCCGTTGATCAGCGCCTCGGCGTAGCTCCGCGTCTGCAACAGGCCCGGGACCACCTGGGGTTCGTACACCCGCAGGGATTCGGCGTCCGTCTCCAGACCGATGTAGACGCTGTACGGGATGTCCCCGAACGCGTGCCACCAGCCCTGCTGGCGCGAATCCTTGGCCATCTGCATGAGCGAGTCGACGACCCGGAGATCCGCGACCTCGTACACCCCGCAGAGGTCGCGGACATCGCGCTGGCTGATGGAACGGCGGCCGTTCTCCAGGCGGCTGATCTTCGACTGCGAGACCAGCAGCCGCTCCGCCACCTCCTCGGCCGTCATGCCTTTGAGTTCGCGCAGGCGGCGCAATTCCTGGCCCAACCGGCGTCGCCTGACGGTGGGATTGACGTTGGACGGCACGGAAACGGCACCTCCGGCTATGTAGCTGTGCGTATCTACTGCTCAGCAGATTGCCACCCCCGGCCCCGGCCGCGCTGGGAAATGGCCACACGCAAGCGCGCGGGGCAGCCGGTATTCCGGCTGCCCCGCGCTTGGTGCGGCTCCCGAACCGGGTCTTGGGGACGACGGTGCGGCGGTATTCGGTTGGTGCTCGCCGTGCTGACGTGCTCGCTGCACGACTGTGTTCGCTGCACGGCTGTGCTTGCCGTGCGGTTGTGCGGCTGTACGGTCGCGCGGCGGTGCGGTGCGGTGTGTGCGGCCCGGGGCGTGGTGCGCCTAGTGGGCCGCGGTGTGCGCCATGCTGCCGCGGCGTGACTGCGACTGCACTTGCGGTTGCAACGGAACTCCGGCCGCCTGATTGCGGCGCGGCTGTGCGACCGCCCCGTTCTGGACGTCCATCACGGCATGCGCCACGAGTCCGCCCATGGGGTCGTGCCTGATCAGGTCCCGGAGCCTGGAGCGGGATGAACGCCCCTCGTTCCCGGGATACAGGTGCTTGCCGAGTCCGACCGCGTGGGCCAGCGCGGCGAGCGCCGCGGTCCGCGGGTCCGGCGGTACACCGGTGCGGATCGCACTGTCCAGCCTGGCTCTGATGTCCCGGCTGATTGCCGTGTCCGTCGCCTGGTAGCGAGTCGTCGGCAGCACTCCGCACATCTGGCCCGCCACGGCATGCACCATGCCGCACCGCTCCAGGTGAGCGAGGTAGATCTGACGCAGCCCCAGCCGGGGCCCGCCAATCCAGTGGACCGCCCGAACCGGGCTGCCGCGTCGCCGCAGCAGTTCCAGTGCGGAGTCCAGAGTCGGATCTCCTGTCGGCCGTGGCATCACCACGGCGATACGATCCCCGTCAGGGGCTATCCGTCCTGCCAGAGCCAGCTCCACTAGCTGAGCCCCGGCGAGGCCGAGGTCGAGCGACTGCGGCTGCGCTGTGGTACCCGTGGTCGGGTCCAGAGCGAGCAGCAGAAGCTCCTCCGGAATTGTTCTGCGGCTCCTGCCCATCCATGCCTCCCCGCGTGGATGAATGACAGGGTGACCCCTCTCACATTGGTCTGTCGAGAGCGCCTGGGTGCTTTATATGGGAACCAGTAGGTATGTCGTTCTCGTCTAGCAGCCGGGCCGGTGGTTCACACGGGACACTGGTAGATGGTTCGGACAGCGCGGGGGTGTCCCCCGTGCCGCATGGAGGAGGCATCGGTGGCGGGCGAGTCCCCCGACAAGTCGGAGCAGCAGAAGTCGTCGGGTACGGCTCGGAGCGAAAGCGATCCGCGGCTTGCCGTCTTCCGCGAACCGTCCGCCGATGACGCGGCCGCCGGTAGCGGAGAGACGGATACGGCCACGGCGGTCTTCCGTACGGACGCGGTCGCCGGGGCCGGCGAGGTCGCCAAGGAAGCCAAGGACGCCAAGTCGGACACGGCCACGGCCGTCTTCCGCGCGATGCCGTCCGGGGACGGCGAGGGCGCCGGGGCCGGCGAGGGCGCTGAGGCCGGTGAGGTTGCTGAGGCCGGTGACGGTTCGCGGTCGGAGAGCGCGGACGCGAATGCGGACGAGGACGCGGGCTCCGAGGGCGCTGCGGGCGCTGTGAGCGCCGAGGAGGCCGACGAGGCCGAGCAGAGCGGGAAACGCGCCGACGGTCCGGAGGAGGAGCCTGAGGCGGCTGAGGCGCCTGAGGACGCGGACGCGGCCGAAGCCGAAGCGGAGGATGCGCCGGAGAGCGTGGATGCGGCCGAGGCTGAGGTGGCTGAGGCGCCGGAGGGCCCGGATGCGGCCGAGGGCGCTGACGAGTCCGGTGACGGGTCCGGTGACGGGGACGACGCGTCGAAGGCCGCCGAGGGCTCCGGGGAGGGCGATGCGCGGCTGCGTGCGGCCGTTGCCGCCTGGGTGTCGAAGGACGGCGACGAGGACGCGGAGAGCGCGGAGGACGGCGAAGCGAAGGCCGCGGTTTCGGAGGGCGGGGCTGCGGACGACGCGGATGCGGAGGACGTGACTTCGGACGCGGAGGACGTAACTCCCGACGCGGCGACCGCGTCGAACGCCGCCGAGGCCTCGGATGACGCCGAGGACGCGGAGGAGACGTCCGACGCGGACGACAAGGCTTCCTCCGTCGAGGAGAAGAAGGCCGACGCCGAGGGCCCCGAGGCCGAGGCCGACGGCGCCGAAGGTGAAAAGGGCGCCGACGACAAGGGCGGAATCGATCAGCCGACCGCCATCTTCAGGGCGCCCACCGCGCCCCACGTCGACCAGCCGACGACCGCGCTGAAGATCCCCCCGATCGAGCCGAAGCCCGAGTCCGCCGCCGAGCGGACCAGCAAGTTCGTGCCCCTGCGCGGGGACGACGTACGGCCGGCGCCGGCCGCGACGCCCGCGCCCCGTAAGCCGGAGACGCCTGCCGCCTCCGCCGCACCGGCTCCCGCCTCGCTGTCCACCGCCGAGCGGACCACGCAGCAGCCGATGCCGCCGAAGCCGCCGCTCGACCTGCTGGCCGAGCTGACGAACACGCCTCCGCCGCCGGAGACACCGGTCCGCACCGCAGTCCGCAGGGTCAAGATCTGGACCCCGCTGGTGCTGCTCCTGCTGATCGCCTTTGCGATCGTGCAGATGGTGCGCCCGCTCCCGGAGCCCGAGCTCCAGATGTCGGCGAAGGACACGTACACCTTCAAGGGCAGCAAGCCGACCCTGCCGTGGCCCGACGAGGGCCAGGGCTACATGGCCGCGACCGGTCTGGGCCCGGTGGATTCGTTCGGCGAGCAGAAGGCCGTGCCGATCGGCAGCGTGGCCAAGGCGATGACCGCGTACATCGTGCTCAAGGACCACCCGCTGAAGAAGGGCGAGAAGGGTCCGTCCATCGAGATCGACGCCAAGGCGGAGTCCGACGGCAAGCTGGACGCCGAGGGCGAGTCGACCCTCAACACCGTGACGGCCGGTGACAAGCTCACCGAGCAGGAGGCCCTCTCGGCCATAATGATCCCGTCCGCGAACAACATCGCGCGGCTGCTGGCGCGCTGGGACGCGGGGTCCGAGGAAGCGTTCGTCAAGAAGATGAACGAGACCGCCAAGTCGCTCGGCATGAAGAACACCACGTACACCGACCCGTCCGGACTCAACGCGACCACGGTGAGCTCGGCCGAGGACCAGGTGAAGCTGGGGCAGAAGCTGGTTGAGATCCCGGCCCTGATGGAGATCACCAAGCTGCCGTCGTGGACCGACCCGTCGGGCAAGAACTGGCGGAACTACAACACCCTCGTGCCCTACAACGGTGCGCTCGGCATCAAGACCGGCTCCACCAGCAAGGCCGGCGGGAACCTGCTCTTCGCCGCCCACAAGATGGTCGGCGACACCGACCAGCTGATCGTCGGCGCCGTACTGGGCCAGCACAAGCCGGCCATCATCGACACCGTGAACGCGGTGAGCAAGGAAGTGATGCTCGCGACGCAGGACCTGCTGGAAGGCGCCAAGGTCGTGAAGAAGGGCGACGTCGTCGGCACCGTCGAGGACGGCTTCGGCAACAGTGTCCCCGTGGTCGCGACCAAGGACGTGTCGGCGGTCGGCTGGCCCGGCCTCACGGTCAGGATCGAGCTGACCGACGACGGGAAGACGATCCCGAACTCGGCGGCGGCCGGCACCCATGTGGGCACGCTCACCGTGGGTGAGGGAACCAGCCAGGTGAAGGTGGCCGTCGCGCTGCAGAGCGACCTGACCGAACCGGCCTTCGGCGACAAGCTGACCCGGATCGGCTGACCGGCCGACGGGGAACGGCCCGGAGGCCATAACGGCCGATGACGGAAGGGGGCGCCGATCCCCGGCGCCCCCTTTTGTACTGCGTACGTGTTAGCGTCCCGAGGCAACTCGATGACGCTGGGACGGCGTCCTCGTGAGTGCACGGGGCACGGGGTACGAGGCAGGCGGATTCGGGGAGACGGGGAGAGCCGTAGTGACCACCGCGGAGCCGAGACCCGGCCATGGGGCGGCCGACAGCACAGGCACGAGGGGCAGCGACAACAGGGGCGGGAGCACGCGGACGACGGCCGCGCCCGCCCGGGAGAACACGGAAGCCGCGGGCGCCTCCCGGCCACCGCGCACCGACCCGTCACGCACCGACCCGTCGCGCAGGGCCCGCACCCAGCGGCTGCTGCGGCATCCGGTGACGATCACGACGGCCGTCGCCGCCGTCACCCACGTGCTCTGGTTCTTCTTCTTCGCGAACAGCGGCGGCGACATCGCGGCCCAGGACGCCTGGGCCGAGTTCGTCGGCCGGCACCCCGGGACCGCGTACAACCTGGCCTGGTACGGGGGCATGCACCCCGTCTCGTACAGCGTCGTCTCGCCGTATCTGATGTCGGTGCTCGGCGTCCGTACGACGATGATGGTCGTCGGGACCGTGTCGGCGGCGCTGACCGCGCTGATCCTGGTCCGGGTCCGGGCCGTCCGCAACCCGCTGGCCTGCTCGCTCGCCGGGGCGTTCGCGTATCTGTGCAACGCGCTGTCGGGTCGGGTGACGTTCGGGCTCGGCATGATGTTCGCGGTGGGTGCGACGGCCGCGGTGTTCTGCTGGCCGTACCGCTGGCGGTACAAGAGGTGGGCGAAGGCGGCCGTCGCCGCGCCGCTCGCCGCGCTCGCGACGGCGAGCAGCCCCGTGGCCGGGCTGTTCCTCGGCGTGGTCGCCGCCGCGCTGTTCCTGAACAAGCGGCGCCCCGGCGCGTACGCGCTGGGCCTGGCCCCGGTCGCGGTGGTGGCGCTGTCCGCGTGGCTGTTCCCGTTCTCCGGTACGCAGCCGATGTCGATCGCCACGCTCTCGCTGCCGTTCCTCTTCTCGGTCCTCGTCTTCGTCCTCGTACCGCGCGACTGGAAGACGGTCCGCACCGCGGCCGCCGTGTACGGCGTCGGGACGCTGCTGACCTATGTGATCGACTCGCAGATCGGCTCGAACATCACGCGGATGGCGATGCTGTTCGCCGGAGTGGTGCTCCTGGCCGCGCTGCCGTACACCACGCCGCGCTCCCGGCGCTGGTACGCGCTGGTCGTCGCGTTCGTCGGGCTGAACTTCTGGATCGGCTTCAAGGGCGTCGACGACATCGTCCGCACCGCCCCCACCGCCTCCTGGGCGCGCGAGCTGGCGCCGCTGGTCAACGAACTCCAGGAGGTCGGCGCCGAGCGGGGCAGGGTCGAGGTCGTGCCCGCGAGCAGCCACCGGGAGGCGTCCGCGCTCGCGCCGTACGTCAACCTGGCCCGGGGCTGGAACCGGCAGGCGGACATGAAGCGCAACCCGCTCTTCTACGACGACACCCTGGACAGCGCCAACTACCGCCAGTGGCTCGACCGCTGGGCGGTGCACTACGTGGTGCTGCCCAAGGGGAGGCCGGACGCCACCGGCGCGGTGCAGGAGGCGCAGCTGGTCGACAAGGGGCTGCCGTATCTGAAGCCGGTGTGGTCCGACACCAACTGGCGGCTCTTCGAGGTGGACAGCCCGGTGCCGCTCGCCGATCCGCCGGCCACGGTGGACGAGGCCGGCGCGGACGAGCTGACCATCCATGTGAAGACACCGGGCCGGATCCTGATCCGCATTCCGTACTCGCCCTGGCTCGCCGTGGTCGACAGCGAGGGCCGGAGCGTGGAGCGGCCGCAGGAGACCGAGGAGTCCAAGCAGCGCACGGACGAGAGCACGCCGCGGACCTTCGTCAACACCAACGGCTGTCTGTTCAAGGCCGAGGAGGACGCGGACGGCGACGAGTGGACGGAGTTGCTCGCACCGCGGCCGGGTGTGTACCGACTGGCCGCCCCCTACCAGCTGACGCCCGGCACGCCGTGCCCGGAGGAACTGCGCTGAAACAGTTCGGCGGGTACCGAAGGGTCACCGATCTAGCGTCGAGCCATGACGGACACGAACCACGTACTCGCCGCTTCCGGCGGCCCCAGCACTCCCACCACCGCCCCCACCCCTGACGAGACTCCGGCGACGGACGACCGTGACCCCGCGCAGGTCCTGACGGCCATGGTCGGCCACGTCCTGGCCCTCGCCGCGACCTGGACCGACTGGGACGGCCGCCCCGTCCCCGCGGGCGACCGGCTCTACACCCCGCACAAGGCGATCCGCCGCGTCGCCGACCACATGGTCGACCACCTCGCCGAGATGGAGGCCCGGCTCGCCGGCGAGGAGACGCAGCCCGACCACTGGCACGCCTCGGCGACCACCACCGCGGCCGACCTCGCACCCTTCACCCGAGCCGACCTCGACGAGGCACACAGCCGGCTCACCCGCCTGGCCAGGATCTGGGCAACCCGCCTGGACGCCCTGACGCCCGACGAGCTCGACCGGTCGCCCGGCACGGGGTGGACCTTCCGCCAGCTCGCTTTCCACGTGGCCGAGTCGGTCTACTACGCGGACTCCGTGGGCGACCAGCGTGTGCGGTCAGGCGCCCCGTGCGGCCGCCCAGTCGGCCGGTGACGCGGCATAGCCCATGGCGACGACCGGATGGGCGCGCCGGATCGAGGAGACGGAGCAGCCGCTCCACGTGCGGGCGCGAGAGGCCCTGGGACGGCTGCCGGAGTGTGTCCCGCCGGACTGGGCCGGGAGATGGCCAAACACTCTCTCGGTCCGGTCAGGCGTCCCAGGCGCGAGGGCGGTCCAGCTCTTCCCATTCGGGACGGAGCAGTGAGAACACGGCGAGGTCGTGGCGGCGGCCGCGATGAAGACAGGCGGCGCGGCTGATGCCTTCGTGCACGAAGCCGGATTTGGCGAGGACGGCGAGGGCCGGGGCGTTGTCGGTGTGAGCCTCCGCCGTGAGGCGGTACATCGGGAGTTCGCCGAACGCCAGGTCCACCAGGGCGTCGAGGGCGTCGGTGCCGTGGCCGTGCCCGCGGTACTGAGCAGCCAGCATCAGCTCGACCTGTGCTGTGCCGTTGACGATGTTCTGGCCGCTCAGCGCGATATGGCCGACAGGGGTGCCGTCAGGGAGCAGGACGAGGAAGTCGTCGCGATCGTCATCGTCACTGTCGCGCTCGATGCGCTCGCGCATCGCGGTGAGGGAGCGCGGCCAGACGCCGATCTCGTGGGCGATTACCGGGTCGGACCGCCAACCGTGCAAGAGCTCGGCGTCGTCCATGTCGACTGCCGCGAGACCGACGGACTTGGCACGCCAGGAAAGTTCCCTTTCAGCCTCTGAGCCATGCTCGTTGCCCGCGATCCCGGTGTCTTCGGTCATGGGCGGATGCTATGGGTGCTTTCAAGCCGGGACCACCGGATTTCCCTGCTCAGCGACCCGGCGCCGCTGTTTCAGGAGCGCGGCCTCGGCACACGAGCTCGCCCTGGCAGATCCCGCCAGGGCGAGCAGGGACACATCCGGTCAGCCGACCCACTCGTCAAAGAGAAACGCTCTACTCGTTGACGCAGACGTTGCCCGTCGCCGGGTTGAGCGCTCCGGTGACGTTCACGGAGTTGCCGCAGGCATTGACCGGGATTTCCACGGGGGCCTGCACGAGATTGCCGGAGAGCAGACCGGGCGAGCCCGTCGCGGTGCCCACCGCTGCCGCCTTCCTGTTGACGGTCAGGGGCGCGGGGGCCGGGAGGTCCAGGCCGACTGCGGTGATCGCTTCGGGGCGGTTGACGTAGGTGCCCGGCCTGGCGGCGGTGACGTTCACCGTGACGGTGCAGGACTTCTCGCCGGCGGCCAGGTCACCGCCGTTCAGAGCGATGTGCGTGCCCCTTGCCGTCGCGGACACCGTGCCGTTGCCGCAGGTCGTCGACGCGTTCGGGTGCGAAGCCACCCTCACCCCGGCGGGCAGACGGTCGGTGAAGCCGAAGTCGTCCTTCGCCGCCAGTTCACTGGTGTTGGTCACCGTCATGGTCAGTGTCGAGGTGCCACGCCGATCGATCGTGGCAGGACTGAACGCCTTGTCCAGCTGCGGAGTCGCATCCAGGATCCGGATGTTGTCGAATGCGTGGTCATTACCGAACCATTCGCCCTGCCCGTTGAGCATCTTGATGCCCAACTGGCTTTCGTTGAACAGAACGGCTCTGTTGCCGGCGAATGTCCCGGCCTTCAGCCCGCTTCCTTCGGGATAGGACTTCGAGTTGGGATCGGTGCAGGGATTGATGGGGGTGGTGAAGGTGGGGATGTCCGACCCGTTGCCGGTCAGATAGAACTTCAGCTGCGGATTCGCTTGGTCGCAATTCACGGCGGCTGCGTCCACCGCGAAGGTGATGTACCGGTTCGGCTTCGCGATCGGGATCGGCTGCTCGGTCCGGAACTCCACCCGGTCGGCTCCGGGCGCCACCCAGTTGGTGTAGGCCGCGACCACGTGGTTGCTCGGCGGATTCGTTCCGCCCACCTGTCCCAGCGCATTGGCCATGTCCTTCAGAACTGCAGGACAGTCGGACGGAACAGCGCCGGTCTGATTGAGGATGATGCCGTTGCACTGCCCGTGGTCGAGCCATGAGGGGTCGGCGGTGTACGTCTCGTCGAGCGGTGGAGCGCCGACGTAGTCCTCCAGGAAGACCGGAGTCCCGCCCGCGTTCTCGAAGCCTTCGGCGAACACCGCGACCGGGGCCTGCGGGACCCCCGGAGCGCCGGGTGCCTGGCGGGCGTTGCCGCCCAGCGGCAGGGCCAGCGCCTGGGCCTGAGTGGCCAGCGGGGCACCCGCGATCGCAAGTGCTACCAGGGAAATCGATGCGGTGCGCGTGCGCCGGGAAAGCTTAATTGCGGAAATCTCCACCATCTCTTTTCCGATTACCGCGGCGTACAAGCAGCAGCGGACATGGGCAGAAATTGCGCAGCCCAGACCATTGGCTATGCACTCCGATGGGCAGGTCGCCCCAATTTCAGCACGCGCCCTCGGTGGGAGACGGTGAGCGATCGAGGTGGCCGCAGCTTTCACCGCGTTGGCCGAACTGGAAACGGGCGCTGTGGGCTTGTATTGAATCGAGCCGCCGGAAAGGGCCTGGCCGGTCCCGGGCCGAGCATGATCGGGGGGCCGCGCCCCGTTCGGCAAGGCGGGCGGGCTCCGGACCTGCCCGCGAGGAGCGCCGTACGACCGACGCCAAAGGCCCCGGACCATGATCGGTCCGGGGCCTTCTGCCTGGTGCCCCCGGCAGGATTCGAACCTGCGACACCCGCTTTAGGAGAGCGGTGCTCTATCCCCTGAGCTACGAAGGCGGGGATCTGTAGGAAAACGTGTCCAAAACCCGGCCCGGGTGGGCGAGGGGCTTCAGGTCGGTTTGCCGACAGGGTTGCGGTGGCCTGGCCCGTGAAGGCTGGGCCACCGCCGACAGTGTAGCGGGTGGGGTGAGGTCGGTACCTCGGGTCCATGACCGCGCGCGCCTGTGGCGGGCGAGCTGGGGTGCTGCCAGTGGGCGAGGTGCAGAGGGTTGGGGCCGGGGATCTGCGGTTTCAGGCGCCGAGGGGCAGGTCGTTTCTGGCGCGGGTGATGGAGTTGTTCAGCCAGGCGTAGCCGATGTAGATGAGGAGAGCTGCTTTGGCTCCGTACGCGGGGACCCTTTCGAGGGGATAGCTCTGGTCGAATCGGGAGTGCGCCGATTCGCTGTCCTGGCGGAATCCCTTGAGGCGGCGGCCGGCGGGTGTGTCGGGCGGAACCTGCCGGAGGTGTTCGGTGCGGTTGAAGCGCTTCTTTCGTGTGGTGGGGTCAACCTGGCGGTCGTCCTCGGTCTCGTCGACCCGAATCCGTACTTTGTGCTGTTTGGTGCTGCAGGGGATGGTGATGTGGTGGTAGAAGCGGGTCCGCTTGCCCTTTCGGTATTCGAGTTCCTCGACGGGGAGCGGGGTGTAGTGGGTCTGTCCGTCGACGGTGATGCGGCGTTCGCAGACCCGGGCCTCGGTGACGTATAGGTTGTGGGTGCAGGGCCCGTCCTGGTAGCGCTCCAGGGATTGGGGCGGGAGCCCCGAGTACTGGGGGGTGAAGACGAGGAGGCCTTCGGCGATAAGCGGGGCCCGGTGGACACCTCGGAGGGCCTTGTCGTAGGTGACGGCCCGCAGACCGGGAGCGTGCTTGAGCAGATGCTTGATCATCTCGACGAAGGCGTGGCCCTCGGCCCCACGTTCCGGGTCTTCTTCCTCTGACTTGTGACGGATGGACTCCAGAGCCAGGATCACGCGGCTATGCGGCGTGTTCGCGAGGCGGACGGCGATGGAGAGCAGTTTGTTGCCGTAGACCAGCTTGTCGCCGCCTTCGGTGGTGAGCCCCGCGTCCGGGTCGACACGGTGCCTGCGGATCTCTCCGGTCTTCTCGTCAACGGTTTCGTGTTCGGTATGGGAGGAGGGAGGCTCCGCGACGGTGGCATCGCCGTGCACTACGTGGTGGCGCTCGGGGTGGATGCGGCTCACCCGCGTGGCTGGCTCTTGCATCATTCCGTGGTCGAGGGCCTGCTGGATCCACAGATCGCGGCTGACGTCTCGTACATGTTCCCAGGCGGGCTTGAGAGGGTCTGATGCAGGGTTGGGTGACAGGTTTGGTCACGCGGCCAGGAGGGCCGGTGTGGTCATGACGGTTTCGTATTCGACGGGGGTCAGCCGACCGAGTGAGGCTTGTCTGCGGCGTCGGTGGTAGGTCCGCTCGATCCAGGTCACGATCGCGATCCGTAGTTCCTGGCGGTTGGCCCACTTCCGTCGGTCGAGGACATTCTTCTGCAGCAGGCTGAAGAAGGACTCCATGGCCGCGTTGTCGCCTGCCGCCCCGACCCTCCCTATCGAGCCGGCGATCTGGTGCCGGCCGAGCGCTTGGACGAACTTCCGGGACCGAAACTGCGACCCGCGATCGCTGTGCAGAACACAGCCGGCGACGTTCTCACGTCGGGCAACAGCGTTGTCCAGGGCCGCGACGGCCAGACGGGACTTCATCCGCGAGTCGATGGAGTAGCCCACGATCCGCTTGCTGAAGACGTCCTTGACCGCACAGAGATACAGCTTCCCTTCTCCCGTGACGTGTTCGGTGATGTCGGTGAGCCACAGCCGGTTCGGTGCGTCGGCGGTGAAGTCCCGGCGGGCGAGGTCGTCGTGCACCGGCGGGCCAGCTTTCTTGATCCTGCCGCGCTTCTTGCCGAACACGCTCCACCAGCTGTTGTCCCGGCAGATCCGCCACGCGGTCCGGTCGGCCATGCCGGCTCCCACGCTGCGGGCTTCGTCGGCCAGGAAGCGGTAGCCGAACTCCGGGTCCTCGCGGTGGGCGTCGAACAACGCGTTCGCGCGAGCGGCCTGCTCGAACTCGGCATCGGTCACCGGCCGTTCGAGCCAGCGGTAGTAGGGCTGGCGGGCGAGCTTGAGGACCCGGCACGTGACCGTGACGGAGATTCCGTCCGTGGCCAGCTCTTTCACGAGCTGGTAGATCCTTTTCCCGGCAGGTTCGCCTGGGACAGGTAGGCCGCGGCCCGGCGCAGGACCTCGTTCTCCTGCTCCAGCAGCTTGATCCGTCGACGCGCTTCCCGTAGCTCCGTGCTCTCCTGACTGGTCGTTCCGGGCTTTGTGCCGTCGTCGATGTCCGCCCGGCGCATCCACTTCCACAGCGTCATCGCGTGGACTCCGAAGTCGGCGGCCACCTGCTCGATCGTCACGCCCGGGCCGCGGTTCCTCGCGACCCGTACGACATCCTCGCGGAACTCTTGCGGATAAGGCTTGGGCACAGCGACATCCTTCCCACCCGCCCCACAGGGCAAGCCAGATCAGATGTCACCCGATCGTGCGGCAGACCCCCTCACTTCGGCTCGTGAACGCCTCCTCCCGGTCATCGACCGCACCCACACTCAGGTCGAACAACGTCTGAAGCAGGACTGGTACGCCCAGACCGGCAAGTTGGAGCAGGACCTGGCCGAGGGCAAGCGGATCCGACACCGGCCGGAGCACGCGCGGTCGTGGGCTGA
Source organism: Streptomyces sp. NBC_00376 (assembly GCF_036077095.1). Classification (NCBI taxonomy): domain Bacteria; kingdom Bacillati; phylum Actinomycetota; class Actinomycetes; order Kitasatosporales; family Streptomycetaceae; genus Streptomyces; species Streptomyces sp. NBC_00376. Next base: position 5,058,552 of record NZ_CP107960.1, read on the forward strand.
GGAACTTGAGATCCGCCGCGTCAGCTCGAGAGGGGCGCGTCGCTCGACCAGAACGTCGACTTCACGTTCGGCGCCGGCAACTCCTGCTTCGAGTAGTCCGGGCCGTTCGGCTTGCTGGTCGGCGGAGCAACCTCAGACTTCTCTGCACACGGGGTGGTGACGCTCACGTGGGCCTGGCCAGTGGTCCCGATCAGGACTTCGACCTGGAAGCCGTCCTGGGTCTCGAAGTTGGCCGCCATCCCGTTCGGACTCGTGGCGACGAGCTTGTAGCCCTTGCTTTTCCAGTGGCGTTCCAGCACGCCGAGGAAGCCGCCACGCCGTTCAGCAGAGATGATCGTCATGACGGAACGCTCGCGGTCCACATAGCAGTCACCCGACATGGAGTACCTATGTGTCCAGTGAACGGGAGGCTTGATGGACGCAAACGTCTCGTCCAGGATCGTGTCCGCTCTCTCGGCCGCCTCTTGCATGTTCATCTTCGACTGGCTTTCCTTGGTTGAGGACGCGGTACCTGTCGCGCCGCATCCGGAAAGAAGCAGAGCCAGTACGGCGGCCGCTGCAACCCTTTTCCTCATCGCGGCGTCTCCCTCGTGACGTATCCCGGCTGTCCTGCGACAATGGCAGCGATGTTTCGCGCAGAGACCCTGTCCTTCCCTTCTTCTGGAGAGAAGTAATTGCTATGGGCTTCGATATCCAACTTCGAGTCCAGCACGTTGGGGAAGGAAGGCTGAACCACCTCCGGTCCGGGCAAGGTCTCGAATCTGTTGGCGCCGAACGCCTTGCTTGCCGGATCCTTGCCGAACCAGATGTCGTCGTCACCCTGGTCGGCAATTTCTCCCATGAGGTACGCGAGAGGCGGCCCTCCTCCGAAGAATCCCATGGTTCCTGCCGCAGCTTCCATTTTCGAAGGGAGTTTGGTGACGATGTCGTTCTCAGCCGCTCCCACCCAGACGTGCTCCTTGCCCACACCCAGGTCGTCCGCCCTGTCGACACCAACGCCGGGACTTCCGACGAGGATGATGTCATCAGCCCCCGGAATCCCTCCTGGCTCCTGCGTGGCGGCCCCCACGAGTCGAGAACCATAGGAATGTCCAATGGCAGTGATATGGGAATCGGCGTTCTCATTGGTTGCCGAAATTCCACTCATGAAACTGTTGTACGCGGGAGCACCGTGCTCGGCGTCGACCGTAGTCATCACATCGATCGATTGAGGGGCATCGTAGCCGAGCCATACGATTGCGGATGAGGAGGGGTCGATATCCTGGGCGCCCGTTGCTGTTTCGAATGCGCGTTTCACTGTGCCGTCGGCAAATTCGGCGTTGAATTTAGTGCCCAAGCCAGGCACATAAGCCGAGACGTTCTTTGAGGTGTCAGGGTTTCCGAAGGCGACGATCGCCCTCCCGTTTCCTTCGAGACCGATCCCCAGGAGGAACATCGGCGGCTGACTTCCCGAGTTGAGCTTGTTCTGGATACCTTTCAGTCCGCCGAGCTTTTCTATGGATGCCTCGTCGTGCCGGCCCTCCAACTGTGCGATGAGAAGGTGGATGTTCTCCCGGTTCACCTCGTCCCGGACCGCTGACGGGATGCCGTCCAAGTTGCCGATGACTTCCGGGAAGGCCGTCCTGTACTCCTCGCGCTCCTCGTTGCTGAGGCTGTCCCACCACTCCTTGCGGTCGGCCGGCGACTTGTCCAACGGGATCTGATCCTGAAGGTATTTGCCGGCGGCCGAGCTGACAGCGTCGACATCGGCTGCCACATTTGCCCACGTCTTGGTGTCGACGTTCAGCCCCGGCGCCGCCTTGAGCTTGCGCAGCGCCTTGCTGTACCGATCGTCGATCTCCTGGGCTTCCCGTACGGCGTGGGCGATGCGGTCGGCGATGTCCACGGCTTTGGCGTGGTGTGGGTTCGGGTTCTTGAGCCGAGTGTCGCTCGGTAGCAGTCCCGGCGATTGGAAATTTGCGTTGTTGCCCGTGATCAGGTAGGTGTTGCCCAGGACTGTGCCGCCAGCGATCGGCTCACCGGTGAGCTCGCTCTTACCGCCGGCGGGATACGTGACGGTGCCGTCTTCGTTCACGGAGTATGCCAGCGTGGCCGCATCGTCAAGTGCCTCAGTCAGGCGCCGCTTCGGAGCGGTGATTTCGGACGAGAAGCCGTCGAGAGCTCCGGTGATCAGACTGCACTCGACCTGGGTGTAGTGGAAGTTCTCCGACAGCTTCCGCAACTGCTTGAGCGCCGCTTCCGCGGCCTCACCCGCGTTGGCCTTCCGCATGGCCGCGGTGATCTGGTTGTCGATGCGGTCCTTGGCCGAGTCGGCCATGGCGCTGATCGCGCGGTACCCGTCCGCCGCTTCCACGTACTCGGTCGGTTTGAGGGCCTTGAGCGTCAGGTGGTCCATGCTTCCGGGTCACCGCCCCTTGGCCTGGCCGCCGGCGGGCGGATCCTCGTAGTACTCGGTCTTCAGCTTGGCGATCTCGGCCTTGATGGCCTCGTCGGTCCGTAGCTGGTCATTTCCCGACTTCTCCAGCACGTTGGCAAGCCCGTCGCATACCTCGCCGACATCCTTGACGTAGCGCCTCCAGGAATCGTAGACATCCTGCTGGGCTGCCGAGGTCAGGCACCCGGACTCCTTCCCGAGTCCCGTCTGGCCCAACTCCGCCTTCACCCACGCCTTGTCAAGGTCCCCCCGCAACGAGCCAACGCCTTCCCCTGCCTTGGTCTACGCCGCCTTGTCGGACCTCAGCTTGCCGGCACCGCCGCCGCTGCCACCGGAGGCGGAACCTCCGGGGTCGGCGGGCAGTTGGTTGAGCTGCATCTGCGTGGTGTGCCGCTCGACCGCCGCGGTCTTGAGCTGCTCCCACTCATCCCACGCCATGCGTGGCCCCCTCCCCGTGCCTCGTCGTACACCGACGAGCGGATATGAACGTGCGACAGCAACGTTTTGGTGATCGAGAAGTACCGTAGCGTCCGTTCATCACGTGCCCCATCTGCACCGGTAACCATCGCGCCTGAGTATCTGTACTCATGCGGAACCGGGGCCTCGGCCGGAAGGGTCGACGCTGCCCGGTGCGCTCGGGGCCGAATCCGGAGCATGCGTGAACCCTGTATCTGTGTAAGGGAATTGGCTCGGGTAGATCGTGGCCGCCTGGAATGACGCTGCAGGGGCCCGACGCTTGCGGATGGCTACGGAAACCGTGATCGCCGCTCCGAGGAGTACCACCGTCCCGATACCCAGAGTGATCCAGAGGATGCTGTCGTCGTCCTTGGGCGCGGAGGCCGCCGTGGCGGAGTGGTCATCCTTTGCCGGCGCATCGGTGCCGTTGGATCTGAAGGCGTCGGGAGATGGCGACTGCGACGCTGCGGCTGTGAGGTCCGGGAGGGGGTACTCGTCGGCGGGGCCCGGATCGCCAGGGTTCTGCAGAGCAATGCGGGGGCGTACGGCGCCGTAACCGAGGTAGTCCGTGCGCTCCTTGCTGCTCTTGGGCTTGCTTGCCGTGTTGAGCATGACCCTGAGTACCTGGTTGTTCGTCCAGTCGGGATGCTTGGACCAGATCAGCGCTGCGGAGGCGGAGGCGAGGGCGGTGGCGTCGCTGGTGCCGTGCGTCTTGCACAGTTTCGTGGCGCCGAGACAGGCAGCGAACATGTCCTCGCCCGGCGCGACCAGGTCGACTTGGGGGCCGTGCTGAGATTCCTTCGTCGTCTTGACGTTTCTGTCGATTGCCCCGACGCCCACCACGCCAGGAGTCGCTGCCGGATATTCCAGTTCGTTGAGAGCATCGCCGGTGTTGCCCACTCCCGCGAAGATCAGCTTGCCCTTGGACAGCGCGTAGGCGACGGACTCGGCCAGCTCCCGCGAGTGCTCGGTGCTGCCCTGCGAGATGTTGATGACCTGGGCGTCCGAGTCCGCCGCGTACCGGATGGCCTTGGCCATGTAGGTGGGGTAGTCGTCCGGGTTACCGTCACTACGGCTGTGCTCGATGAAGTCCGGGATGCGGATCGGCAGGATCTTCGCGCCCGGGGCTAGGCCGTAGGAGCCCGTGGTGGTGCCTTTGGCTCCGGTGCCGGCGATGAGGACGGCCATGGTGGTGCCGTGGCCGTCGTAGTCCGTGCGTTCGTTGCAGGGCGGCGATGTTCGTCCGTTACGCGATGACCCAGAAACTGTTGACCAGTATCTTCCCGAACGATGACGTGGAGAGGTTCTACGACGACCTGCTTCCCCAGTTCGGCAGCTGGAACGCCCGCTACTGGGAGCAGCGGGCGATCCACGCAAAACACCAGAACGACTGGTCGCGCGCCGAGTCGTTCGCCGAACGGGCCGTTAACCTGCTGGACGACGCGTTCACCCGGACCACCTGCGGCACCATCCTGATCAACAAGGGCAATTTCTTCGCTGGCCAGCGCGACAACCGGTGGCAGGAATTCCACCAGCGCGGGAAGAAGCATTTCGACGTGGCCCTCGCCTCGGACCGGGCGAACCGCGTGACGGCGTTCGCCTATCTGGAGTCGGCGATGTCGTTGGCGGAGAGTGCCACGGAGTGCGACCTCCCGGAATGGTCCACCCCGATCGCCGAGCTGCTCCACGAGTGGAAGCCGATCTACAGCGGCCTGCGCCTGGTCCTCCGAAACGACCTGGCCCTGGACTCAGTCCGCCGAGCCGAAGCGCTGTCCCGCCGATGGGAAAATCTGTCGGAGTAGGGCCTCCCCACTGAAGGCCCAAGGGGTCGACTCCCGACGGAGTCGACCCCTTGGGCCTGCGTCGGAGTGCCCTCATCACTCCTGGCTCCGCTCGCCATCCATGCGCCGAGTGTGGATTACCGGCACTGCCACCCTCGTGACGGCCGCAATCGCTAGTAGTGCTTGGTCATGTTGGTGCGGGGTCTGGCATGTTGCGGTGACAGGTGGGGCAGGCGCCGGTCCAGATCGCGAGGAGTATCTGCAGCTCGTGGACGACTCGGTAGAGGCTCAGGCCGACGCCGTCTCTTTTGGGGATCGGCTCAGTCGCTGCAGGGTGCAGAAGGCGTGGGCGACCGAGACGAGGGTGACGTGGTGGTGCCAGCCTGGCCAGGTTCGGCCTTCGAAGTGGGCCAGGCCCAGGGCCTGTTTCATCTCGCGGTAGTCGTTCTCGATGCGCCAGCGGAGCTTCGCGGTGCGCACGAGGACGGGCAACGGGGTGGTTGCGGGCAGGTTGGAGAGCCAGAACTGCACGGGCTCGTCCTGGTCGGCGGGCCATTCGGCCAGCAACCAGCGGACCGGAAGCTCGGTGGTGGCCGTGGCCTTGCGGATCTCGCGTCCGGCGGGCCGGATCCGCAGGGCCACGAAGCGCGAGTACATGCGTTTGTGCCCGCTGCGGCCACTGCCCGGCCGTGATTCCTCCCTCCACTGCACCGGCCGCGCGGAAGACTTTCCGGCCGCGATGACCAGGCTCTTCACCCTCCGGGCCGGCTCGGGGTAGGCAGGAACCGGCCGTCTGCCCCGGCCTGTGCAGGCCGGGGCAGACGGCTGTGCGTCCTCGGGCTGTGCGGTGGTCGAGGTCGAGATGCCCACCACGTAATCGAGACCGCGTTCTTCCAGGCCGAGCCGGAAGGCGGCGGTGTCACCATAGCCGCCGTCGGCGATGACCTGGGGCACCTCGATGCCCCAGGACCGCGTCTCGTCGATCATGTCGAGGGCCAGCTGCCACTTCTCGACATGGCCCACCTGGGCAGGGATGGCGCACTTGCCACGGCGGGCCACTTTGGCCTGATCGGCCTTCGGCGAGGCGGGATCCCAGCTCCCGGGCAGGAACAGACGCCAGTTCACCGCCGCCGAGGCGCCGTTGGAAGCCAGGTGCAGCGACACCCCGGCCTGGCAGTTGGTGACCTTGCCCGCAGTGCCGGTGTACTGCCGGGTCACACACGCCGACGCATCCCCGTCCTTGAGGAACCCGGTGTCATCGATGATCAACGCGGTGGGCTTGACGACCGGCTGTATACGCCAGGCCAGACGGGCCCGCACATGCGCCGCATCCCACGGGCTGGAGGTGATGAAGTGGGCCAGCGCCTGCCGGTTCCCGTCTTCGCCCAGGCGGGCGGCCATCGGTTCCACCGACTTGCGCCCGCCGTCCAGCAGCAGGCCCCGCAGATAGACCCCACCCCACCGACGCTGATCCGCTCGCGCGAACGGCTCGAACATCTCCGCCGCGAAGTCCTCCAGATCACACCGGACCGCAGCCAACTCCCCACTCAGCACGTCCTGTCAACGACACGACCCATCAAGAAGACACGCCATCGCAGACCGCACATGACCAAGCACTACTAGGGGTTGCCCGCGGAAGGCTGATTCGCGAAGGACTTGGACCGTCTCCCTGCGGCGCCCCGACCCACCGAGCTGATCGACGCGGGATCCGCCTACCGGGACCGCATAGTGAAGCTCCGCAAGGGCGCCGAGACCGGCGTCCCGCACTACTTGGTGCATCGAGGACAGGGCCCATCGTGCCGAAGGGCGCATCCCACGCAGCGCACACGACGGCCAGCGCAGCGCGAGGTGCTATCGATTGGTGCACGGCACGACGAGGTCCTGTACTGATGCCTTCGGGCCGGTCCCCGCAGCGGGCACCCCAGCGCTGGGGTGCGTGCGTACAAGCTGGGGGCGTTTTGAAATCCGGGGTGGGCCGTTTTGGAGGCGTCCGCGTTAAGGCGCTGACCTGGGCCTCGGGGGTTTTCGACACATCCTACGAAGGCGGCGCTGACAGCCTAGCGGATGGGGCTTGCAGAGGTCGCCCCCCATCGGGCCCCGGCCGGGCGGCCGGCTGTCCCGTGGTGGGGGCGGCGGAGGGGGCGGTGGGGGCATGGGCGTGGAGGAGGGGCTTACAAGGGGGGTGTTTGTGGGGGGAGTTGGGGGTGGGCGTACCGTTCTGGGCGACCAGCAAGATCCGTTTGTTCAGCATGCACGGGGTGTTCCCGTATGCCCGCATGCCGTGTCCGCACCGCACTGAGGATTCCGGGGCCTCCCGGGGTGCCGGGTGTCGCCGCATGGGCGGCTGGGGGAAGTGGTGCGGCGTGGCGTGGGTTCGGGGCCCCGGCCCGGACGTCGGGTGGCGCCTGACCGACGCCGCCCCGAAGGACCTCCCATGAAACGCCCGTTTGTTCCTTTTCTGGCTGCCCTCGGCTGCACCGCGGCTCTCGTCGTCGGGATCTCGATCGGAGGCAGTCCGGGTACGCCCGCGGGCTACCACCGCGGCAAGGACGGCACGCTGACGATCGACCGTGCGCACCGTCCCGTCGCGCCGGACTTCACCGGGGCCGACGCCGACGGGAAGCCGGTCCAGCTCTCCGACTACGCGGGGAAGACGGTCGTGGTCAACGCGTGGGCCTCCTCGTGCGGGCCCTGCCGCAAGGAGACCCCGGTCCTGGTGCGGTACCACCGGAAGATGGAGGCGCAGGGCGTTGTCGTCCTCGGGTTGAACCGGGACAGGTACCCCGACGCGGCGCGGGCCTTCGCCCGTGAGTTCCAGATGCCCTACCCCAGCATTCTCGATCCCGGCGGCAAGCAGCTCTTCGCGCTGCCCAAGGGGCTGCTGACCACGCAGGGGCAGCCCGTCACCCTTGTCGTCGACGCGCGTGGGCGCATTGCGTCGACGGCGTCCGAGGCGCTCGACGAGGGCCGGCTGGAGGTTCTCGTGGCGGCCGCTCGGGCGTCTTGACGCGGGGTGGGGGCGGGCATAGCGTCGCGAATGTACTGATTACTGAGCAAGTGCTTAGGTGATGACGATGCTTGGAGGGGTTGTTCGTGCCGCATGTCGATCCGGCCCCCGTCCCCGATCCCTGCTCTGCTGAGGCCGGCCGTATCGAAGCCGCGCTGACCGGGCCTGGCGCCCCGTTCGCCGTCGTTCGGGCGGAGGACGGGGTGCACGCCGGGGTGCTCGTGTACGCGGACGGGCCCCGGACGCTCCGGGAGTTCGTGGAGACCACCTGGGCCTTCGGGGACCGGCCGTTCCTGATCTCGGAGGAGCGCAGCTACTCGTACGCCGAGTTCTTCGCCGCGGCGTCCGCGCTGGCCTGCCGGATGACCGAGGTGCACGGGCTCCGCCCGGGGGACCGGGCCGTCGTCGCGATGCGCAATCACCCCGAGTGGCAGATCGCCTTCTGGGCGGCCCAGCTGGCCGGCCTGGTCGCCGTACCGCTCAATGCCTGGTGGACCGAGGACGAGTTCACGTACGCGCTGGACGACTCCGGGCCCCGGGTGCTCCTGGTGGACGGTGAGCGGCTGCCCAGGGTCGCCGGGTGGGCGGCGAAGAACGGGGCGCGTGTGGTCGTCTTCCACGGGGAGGGAGCGGTCGCGGAGGGTGTCGAGCGGTACGAGGAGCTGCCCGCGCCCGATCCGCTCGCCGCGCCGCCCGAGGTCGAGATCCGGCCCGAGGACGACGCGACGATCATCTACACCTCCGGCACCACCGGCCGGCCCAAGGGGGCGGTCGCCACCCATCTCGCCCAGGTGGGGGCGGTGCTCAATCCGCGGTACCACGCGGCCGCCTCCGCGCTCGGGCGCGGGATCATCCCGGGGCAGGGGCCCGCCCCGGTGTCGCTGCTGACGTTCCCGTTCTTCCACGTCGCCGCCTTCACCGGCTTCTACGCCGCGATGGCGGCCGGCGGTGCCATCGTGCTGATGCGGAAGTGGGACGCCGAGGAGGCGCTGCGGCTGATCCGGGAGCACGGCGTCACCCACTACGCCGGTGTCCCGGCGACCGCGCTCCAACTGCTCGCCGCGGCCGAGCAGGCGGGTGACGGCATGGAGAGTCTGCAGATGCTGAACACCGGCGGGGCCGCCGCACCGCCCGATCTGGTCGCCCGGCTGACCGCCCGGCACGGCGACCGCATCGAACCCCGCAACGGCTACGGCCTGACCGAGACCAGCGGTGGCGTCCTGGCGAATTTCGGTGCCGAGTACCGGCTCCACCCGGGCAGCGTCGGCCGTCCCACCCCCACCACCGAGGTGCGGATCGCCGGGCCGGCGGGCGAGGCACTGCCCGAGGGCGAGGTCGGGGAGCTGTGGCTGCGCGGTCAGTCGCTGGTCCGCGGCTACTGGCGCGACGAGGCGGCGACCGCTCGGGCGTTCACCGACGGGTGGTTCAGGACCGGTGATCTCGCCGTGGTGCGGGAGGGGCGGGTCGATGTCGTCGACCGGATCAAGGACATGGTGATCCGCGGCGGGGAGAACGTGTACTGCGTCCAGGTCGAGGCCGTGCTGCACGATCACCCGGACGTCGAGGACACGGCGGTGCTGGGGGTGGCGCACCCGGTCCTGGGCGAGGAGGTCGCCGCGGTCGTGCGGTTGCGGGCCGGTGCCACCGTCACCGCCGAGGAGCTGAGGGCGCACGTCGGGCGCAGCCTGGCCGCGTTCAAGGTCCCGGCCCATGTGCTCGTGCGGGAGGAGCCGCTGCCCCGGAACCCGACCGGGAAGATCCTCAAGCGCGAGCTGCGCGGACCCGTCGAAGCGGAGGTCCGGGGCGAAGGGTGAGAGGCGTGGGCGTGCGGGGCGTCGTTGGCGGGGTGCAGAGTCGTCAGGGACGGGTTATTCGGACTCGGTAGTTTCCCTTCTCGTCCTTGTCGAGCACGGATATGTGTATCCCGCCGGCCCGGTCGGTGAAGGTTTCGCCGGGCTGGAAGGGGGCGTCGGACAGTTCGGCGTGCACATTGGGCAGTCGGGTGCAGCCGGTGCTGCCCTTGGTGCTGTCCGCGACGGATACCGGGCCCTGTCCGGTGTCGACGTCCGAGCTCACCTTGTAGATCAGTACGCCCGGCCGGCAGATGGCCTGGTCGTTGCCGGCCTGGGTCCGTACCTCCACCGCGTAGCCGGACCTGCCGCTCAGCGGTACGAATGCCAGCTTGGTTCCGCCCTTGGTGGCCAGCGGGCCGAGCACGTGGTCGCTGGTGCCGGAGCGGGCGGCGCAGCTGATCTGGCTGTTGTCCAGCCAGCCGAGCTTCCACTTGTGCCAGCCCAGCAGGTCGTTGTTGGCCCCCCAGTCCTCGGACATGATGTCCCAGTGCCCGACCGAGCCGCCGCCCTCCATCGTGTAGAGGTCGGGGAGGCCGAAGACATGGCCGTTCTCGTGCGGCAGGACCCGGAATCCGGTCTGTTTGAACGACCCCGAGCCGTCGTCCTGGTGGCTGTAGATGAAGGATGTGTTGCCGAGCGGGACGCCGTCCGCCCTCGGGGCGTCGTCGTTGCCGGAGAACGTCACGGACAGGACGGTGTCCAGTGCGGAGGGCCCGGCGTTCGGGGTGACCAGGATGTTGACCAGGTCGTACGCGGCGAAGTCCACCTTCGGATCGGCGGCGGTGATGATGTCCTCGATGAGGTGGCGGTAGCCCGGTTCGTACGGTGAGCCGCGGTCCACCCCGTACTCCGAGAACGGCAGTGGCATCCGCAGCCAGGACTTCAGCGGGGTTTCGGGGACGTACGTGAGCCGTCCGTACGATCCGGTCCGGAACCAGTTGGTGGTCTGCGGGAAGAATTCGGCGTACCGGTCCATCGCCTTGCCGGCGCCCGGTGCGTCCGGGAAGTCGATCATCAGGTTGAGGGCGTGGACCTTGCCCGTGGAGCGGGCGTAGCCCTCCGGTGTCGGCATGCCCTCCGACATCTGTACGCCCATGGTCGCCGGTATCCGGCATGCGGCTATGCCCGCGGAACGGGCGGTGGCTATCGGGCCGGCCGAGGCCCGGCTATCTATCGGGAGAGCGCTGCTGGCCGTGGCCATCGTGGCTATGACCAGGGATGTTGCGGAGGCGAGAGCGATCGGGTGGCGATGGTTGCGTATCCGGTGGCGGGACTTTTGCATACAGGCGCCTCGGGGTCCGCGGCAGTCGGCCGGCCCTGACTGCACTCTGCGGATCAGCCTGTTGCGGGTGGTGCGGTGCCGCTCGTTGGGTGCGCCGTTCGGCTGGTTTCCCCGCCCATGGATGTGTCTCAGGTCACATTGCGATGCGGAAATAAGCGGGGAGCTGTTCCCCGTTTGAATCCGTGTCCCCCGCGAAACGGGGAGATGGTCCCCGGTTGTGGGGAGGCGCTCCGTAAGAGCGGGGGCCGACCGGCCGTCACCGCGGGAGTGGTGGGAGAGTCAGAAGGAGAAGGAGGTCGTCGACGTGGAGACCGTCAGCCGCGCTGTCACCGGAGCGACGCAGTCCCGGACGCCCCGTCCGCGGGCCGACGCGTTGCGCAACCGGGAGCGGATCGTGACGGCCGCGCGCGAGATGTTCGTCGAGTTCGGGCCCGATGTGCCGCTCGACGAGGTCGCCAGGCGTGCCGGCGTCGGCAATGCCACCCTCTACCGGAACTTCCCCGACCGGGCCGCGCTGGTGCACGAGGTCGTGCTCGCGGTCACCTCCCGGACCACCGACCGTGCGGAAGAGGCGGCGGCCGAGGAGGCCGACGCCTTCGCCGCGCTCAGCCGTTTCGTGCACGCGGCGGCCGACGAGCGGATCGGGGCGCTGTGCCCGATGCTGTCCGGAGGCTTCGACAGGGACCATCCCGAACTGCTCGCCGAGCGCCGGCGCCTCGAAGAGGCCGTCGAGGGGCTCGTGTCGCGCGCCATGTCCGCGGGGCGGCTGCGTGCCGACATCGCCGTCGGTGACGTGATCGTCGCCCTCTCCCAGCTCACCCGTCCGCTGCCCGGCATCGGCTGCCTGGACATCGACCGGTTCACCCATCGTCATCTACAGCTGTTCCTGGACGGACTGCAGGCCCCGGCCCGGTCCGAACTGCCCGGAACGGCAGCGACCTTGGAGGATCTGCGGCGTCGGCCATGAGATCCGCACCGGGCTGCTGAGCCAGCGGCCCGGTGGGGTGCCCGCCACGCCCTGAGCATTCCTTTTCGCCATCCGTCCTTTCGTCACCCGTTCGTCGTCCGCCCGTTCACCGTCTGTCCTTCGACAGGCGTTTCATCCCGGTTCATGAATCTTCGCGTGCATGTGTGCGCGTGCACGTCCTTAGGTGGGTACCCCCATGTCAAAAACAGCCGATATCCGACTTCCGGACCCCAGTCGCTGGAAAGCGCTGGCGTTCATCGCCCTCGCGCAGCTGATGGTCGTGCTCGATGCCACGATCGTGAACATCGCGCTGCCGCACGCCCAGACGGCCCTGGGCATATCCGATGCCAACAAGCAGTGGGTCATCACCGCCTACGCGCTCGCCTTCGGCGGGCTGCTCCTCTTCGGAGGCCGGATCGCCGACCTCTGGGGTCGTAAGCGGACCTTCGTCGTCGGCCTGATCGGCTTCGCGCTGGCCTCCGCGCTCGGCGGCGCGGCGCAGAACCAGGGCATGCTCTTCGGCTCCCGCGCGCTCCAGGGCGTCTTCGGCGCGCTGCTCGCGCCGGCGGCCCTGTCGCTGCTCGCCGTGATGTTCACCGATGCCAAGGAGCGCGCCAAGGCGTTCGGCATCTACGGTGCGATCGCCGGTGGCGGCGGCGCCGTCGGGCTGATCCTCGGCGGCTTCCTGACCCAGGCGCTGAACTGGCGCTGGACGTTCTTCGTCAACATCCCGTTCGCAGTCATCGCGGCCGCGGGCGCGTACTTCGTGATCCGTGAGCCGGCCGGCAGCCGCAACCGCTCCTCGCTCGACATCCCGGGCGTCGTCCTGTCCGCGCTGGGTCTGGTCTCGCTGGTGTACGGGTTCACCCGCGCCGAGTCCGCGGGCTGGTCGGACGGGCTGACCATCGGCATGTTCGTCGCGTCCGCCGTGCTGCTGCTCTCCTTCGTCCTGACCGAGTCCAGGGTCAAGTCGCCGCTGCTGCCGCTGCGCGTCCTGCTGGACCGCAACCGCGGTGGTGTCTACCTCTCGCTGGGTCTGGCCATCATCGCGATGTTCGGGCTGTTCCTCTTCCTGACGTACTACCTCCAGGTCGTGAAGGGCTACTCGCCGATCAGGACCGGCTTCGCCTTCCTCCCGATGATCGCGGGCATGATCACCGGCTCGACGCAGATCGGTGCCCGGCTGATGATCCGGGTCCCGGCGCGCAAGCTCATGGGCCCCGGCTTCCTGACCGCCGCCGTCGGCATGCTGCTGCTGACGCAGCTGGAGATCGGATCCTCGTACGCGGGGCTCATCCTGCCCGCGCAGCTGCTGCTGGGCCTTGGCATGGGTACGGCGTTCATGCCGGCGATGTCGCTGGCCACGCACGGGGTCGAGCCCAGGGACTCGGGCGTCGCGTCCGCGATGGTCAACACCTCGCAGCAGGTGGGCGGCGCGATCGGCACGGCGCTGCTGAACACCATCGCCGCCTCGGCCGCGACGGCGTACGCCACCTCGCACGCCGCACTCGGAGCCACCGACCCGGAGCTGCTGAAGCTCCAGTCGATGGTGCACGGCTTCACCGGTGCCATCTGGTGGGCCGTCGGCATCCTGGTGGTGGCCTCCGCGATCGCGCTGACCTTCATCAACGCCGGCCGGCCTTCGGCGGGCCCGGCGGCCGGAAGCTCCGGTTCGGGTGACGCCGACGGGGTCGAGGACGAGTTCAGGGTCCCGGTCGTCGCGCACTGACGCCGACGCGTGACGCGCGACGTGACACCGTTGCGCGCGACGTGACACATGGGGTGCGATGTGACACGAAGGTGAAGTGAACGCGGCTGTGCCCCGGTCCTGTCCGAAGTCTCGGACGGGACCGGGGCACAGCCGTGTCGGTACGTGCAGGGCTCAGCGCAGCCAGGGCAGGTCCGCGTCCGTGCCCTCCGGCTGCAGTCCGGCGGCGACGACCTGCATGATCTCGCCCAGCGAGCGCACCTGCTCGGGCGTGAGCCGGTCGAACATCGCCTGGCGCACGGCGTCGACATGGCCCGGTGCGGACCGGCGCAGCATCTCGAAGCCGTCGTCGGTGAGGACCGCGTTCTGGCCGCGCTTGTCGGACGGGCAGTCCTCGCGGCGCACCCACCCGCTCTTCTCCAGCCGCGCGACGGCGTGCGAGAGCCGTGAGCGGGTGATCTTGGCGTCCTTGGCCAGTTCCGTCATCCGCTTCCGGCGGCGGGGGGCCTGGGAGAGCTGGACGAGCAGGCCGTAATAGATGTGCGGCATGCCGGCATCGCGCTGCAGCTGGCGGTCGAGGTGGTCCTCCATGAGCGTGGTGGCGTGGAGGTACGCGCGCCAGACGCTCTGCTCTTCTTCGGAGAGCCAGCGCGGCTCGCCGGTGGATGCCGTGGTCATGTACTCCACTGTACGACCTTTTCTTGAAAGTTGAACTAGATAGAGCTAAGGTCTCCGGAGGAAGGAAGCTTGAAAATTAAAGAATCCTTCCTTCTCAAGAACGCGCCTGTAGAAGGCCCGGTAGAAGACTTACCCGGATCAGAAGCGGATGGGGAGTGCCATGACAGTCACCGCGGAGCGCATGCCCGCCCTCTACCTCTCTCACGGCGCCCCGCCGCTGGCCGACGACCCGGTCTGGCCCGGCGAACTGGCCGCCTGGTCCGCCGGGCTGCCCCGTCCCCGCGCGATCCTGATGGTCTCCGCGCACTGGGAAGAGGCCCCGCTGGCCCTCGGGGCCACGGAGACGGTCCCGCTCGTCTACGACTTCTGGGGCTTCCCCGAGCACTACTACCGGGTGCAGTACGCCGCCCCGGGCGCCCCGGAACTGGCCGAGAACGTACGCAAGCTGCTGCGCGGCGCCGGAACGCCGGTCCAGGACATCCCGGACCGCGGGCTCGACCACGGGGCGTACGTCCCGCTCGTGGAGATGTTCCCGGACGCCGACATCCCCGTACTCCAGATCTCCATGCCGACGCTGGACCCGCAGAAGCTCATGGACATCGGGCGCAAGCTCGCGCCGCTGCGCGACGAGGGCGTGCTGATCGTCGGCAGCGGCTTCTTCACCCACAACCTGGCCGCCCTGCGTCATGCGGGCGGCGGTGTCCCCGGCTGGTCGGCGGAGTTCGACGACTGGGGGAGCCGGGCGCTCCAGGCGCAGGACATCGACGCGCTGCTGGACTTCGAGCACAAGTCCCCGGCCGGCCGGCTGGCCCACCCCCGCACCGAGCACTTCGCACCGCTCTTCGTGACGCTCGGCGCCTCGGAGGGCGAGCTGGACCGGGGCCGCAGCGTCATCGACGGGTTCTGGATGGGGCTCGCGAAGCGGTCGGTGCAGTTCGGCTGAGCCGGGTCCCCGTCAACCCGCCGGTGGCTGAGCCCGGTCCCCGTCAACCCGCCGGTCCCGGTCCGCGTCCCGGTCACAGGGCCGGCGGGTTCAGTTCGATCGAGCGGAGCGCGGCGGCGAGGGCCGTCGCGTCGCCGACGTCCAGCGCGGTGTCGGTGAACTTGATGGTGTGGTCGTCGCCGTGTGCCGCCGCCCGTGCGAACAGCTCGTCGGCGGAGGCGGTCGCCGGCGCGTACGGAGCGGGCTCGGCCGGGCTGTACGCGGCGGTGACCGCGGCGCTCGCCGCCCAGGCGGCCCCCAGGCTCGGCACCCACAGCGCGCGCGGGAGCGCGGGCAGGGTGCGCAGCACGGCGTTGGGCGCGGTCGCGGCGTGCACCAGCATGATCGGTTCGCCGTGCCCGTGCGTGGCGAACCGGTGGGTCGCGGCCCGCACCAGCTCCGCCAGCCGGGCCCGCGCCTCGTCCGGGTCGTCGGTGAACCGCTGCGGCCACACCGGGAACGCGGTGAGCTGCGCCAGCCGGTCCCGGATGCCGCCTTCCTGCTCGGGCACCGGCGGTACGGCGTCCAGCGCGGCCGCCGCGGTCGGCGCGGGCGCGAGCGGGGCCAGGGCGGGCAGCGGCTGGTGGCGGGCGGCCCAGTAGCCGAGGCCGTGGGCGAGTTCGGTGATCCGGGGTGCGGTCGCCTCGCCGGCGAGCAGGGTGCGTACGCAGTGGCCGACCCGGATCACGGGGTGGGTGGCGCCCGCCGCGATGCCGGGGAGCAGCCGCGGCCACCACTCGGTGAGGACGTCCCGCCAGGGGCGCTCAGCCGTCTCCCGCTCGAAGTACGCCGTCCAGTCCGCGATCCGGCGCGGGTCGCCGAGGGCCTCGCGCCAGTTCTCCGCCGTCACCCGGGTCAGGGGGTCCGGCATGTCCTCCAGCTTGTGGCTGTAGTGGTCGAGCCAGCGGTGCACGGCCGGCGCCTGGCCGTGCCGGACCAGCGCCTCGACGGCCATGGGGCCGTGATTGCTCAGCCAGCCGTTGCGTTCGGGGCCCGAGGAGTGGAGACGCTCCAGCGCCTCGTCGAGCGTGCCGGTGGTGTCGTCCGCGGTGTTCCTCGTGTCGTCCATACGGGAGCACGCTAGGCGCGGGGTCCGCGCGGCGTAACGGACCAGGGACCCGGGTCGGCCCCGGCCCCGGGCCTAGGGCTGTGGCCCCAGTCGCCTCTCGTACCAGGCCACGTCCCAGTACGCGCCGAACTTGCGGCCCACCTCGGCGTACGTGCCGACATGGCGGAAACCGAAGCGCTCGTGCAGCCGGACGGAGGCGTCGTTCGGCTGGGCCACGCCGGCGTACGCGCGGTGCAGGTCCTCACCGGCGAGCGCCTCGAACAGGGCCGTGTAGAGGAGTGTGCCCATGCCGCGGCCGGTGGCCCACGGGGCGCAGTACACGCTCACCTCGACCGAGGTCGCGTACGCCGCCTTGGGACGGAAAGCGCTGCTGGTGGCGTATCCCAGGACCGAAGCGGGGCCGACGATCCGGACATCCTGAGCAACCAGAAGACGGTGCGGGCCGTCTTCTGGGTGGGAACGCAACCACGGCAGCCGCTGTTCGGGGGTGAAGGGGATCGTGTCGAATGTGACTGCGGTCTCACGCACGTAATGGTTGTAGATGTCCGTGAGTGCCACCAGATCGCCCTCGATGCCCGGCCTGACCTGCACTTCTGTCCGGCTCGTCGGCATGCGCACCTCCTCGTGGCGGCACAGGGTACTGCATGATCACGAAAATGAATGCCAGGCGTGGGAATTCTGTCCGGATTCCAGTCGTTGTTTCCATCGGATGCAGGGCACCCGGAAGGGTGTCGCGACCTACTCAGCAAGGGAGCACGCATGGCAACCCGTGCCGTCGCCCGTCGTTCGTCCACCACCGGTGGGACCAGCCGGGCAAGCAGCGTTCGCGCCGCGGGCGGGGAGATCGCCGATCGCGACCTGGTCGGCATGTACCTGGACGAGATCGCGCGTACGCCGCTGCTCGATGCCGCAAAGGAAGTCGAGCTGTCGCAGATCGTCGAGGCGGGCGTCTACGCCCGGCAGATACTCGACGGCACGGCGGACAGCAAGGCCGGTGGAGCCACGCGCGAGGAACTGGAGGCGCTGGTCGCCGAGGGCGAGCGCGCCAAGGACGTATTCATCCGCTCCAATCTCCGGCTCGTCGTTGCCGTCGCCCGCCGCTATCCGCGGGCCGGGCTGCCCCTGCTCGACCTGATCCAGGAGGGCAACGCGGGCCTGGTGCGCGCGGTCGAGAAGTTCGACTACGCCAAGGGCTTCAAGTTCTCCACGTATGCGACGTGGTGGATCCGTCAGGCCATCACCCGCTCCATAGCCGACCAGTCCCGCACGATCCGGCTCCCCGTCCACCTGGTGGAGGAGCTCGG
This sequence comes from Streptomyces sp. NBC_00376, assembly GCF_036077095.1. Lineage (NCBI taxonomy): Bacteria > Bacillati > Actinomycetota > Actinomycetes > Kitasatosporales > Streptomycetaceae > Streptomyces > Streptomyces sp. NBC_00376. The sequence continues at coordinate 5,076,073 of NZ_CP107960.1, forward strand.
CCGGATCCGCCGGGTGCAGCGCGAGTTCAACCGTGAGCACGGCCGCGAGCCGGAGCACGCGGAGATTGCGGCCGAGCTGGACTCCACGCCGGAGCGCGTGGGCGACGTGCTGGACTGGGCCCGTGACCCGGTCAGTCTCAACATGTCCGTCGACGACGAGGGCGAGACCCAGTTCGGCGATCTGCTGGAGGACACCTCGGCGGTGTCGCCCGAGCAGTCGGTGATGACGCTGCTGCGCAGCGAGGAGCTGGAGGACCTGATCGGCAAGCTCGACAACCGCACCGCCTCCATCATTCGAATGAGGTACGGCATCGAGGACGGCCGAGAGCGGACCCTCACCGAGGTCGGCAAGCAGCACGGGCTCACCCGCGAGCGGATCCGCCAGATCGAGAAGCACGCACTGCTGGAACTGAAGCGAATGGCCCACGACACGGGTTTTGACGCTGCGGCGTGAGCCTTCGTCCAGTAACCTCCGAAATAGGTCGCTTCGAGTGACCCCTTGAGCTGAGTCCCGGCGCCCACCCCCCCCTGGCGCCGGGGCTCATCCTTTTCATGAGCGGCGTGCTCGCTTGCCCGGCTCGGCCCGCACGTGCCCCCGGAGGCCGGGTCAGCGGGCTGCGGCGCGGGCCAGGCGGGCGCTCAGATCGCCCAGGTACTCCACCAGCTGCGGTGGTTCGCGCACGGTGAACTCGCAGTCCACCAGCGCCAGCCGGAGCGCCACCCACTCCAGCGAGTCCGCGAGCACCGCCCGCAGTCGGCAGCTGTTCCCGCCGGTCGGCTCCAAGGGGCCGATCGACGCGGGCAGCCGCGCGGACACGAAGTCCGCCGGGGCCGCGAAGCTCACGTCCACCGCCAGCCGGGGCTGCCGCCGGGCGATGGAACCGGCGAGGAACTCCGACGCGTCCCCCGCGGGCAGCTCGCGCGGCGCGAACCGGGCCCCGGTCGCGAACGGCTCGCTCACCCGGTCGACCCGGAACGTGCGCCAGGCCCCGCGCCCCAGGTCGTACGCGACGAGATACCAGCGCCACCCCGTGCTCACCAGCCGGTACGGCTCGGCCTCCCGCTTCGTCTCGGCGCCGTCGCCCGCGCGGTACGAGAACCGCAGCCGCTCCTGCCCGGTGATCGCCGACGCCATCACGGTCAGCGTCCGCGGGTCGATGGTCGAGCCGTCGCCCCGGGTCAGCGGCATCGTCGCGTTCTGCAGGGTCGAGACCCGGTGCCGCAGCCGGGACGGCAGCACCTGTTCCAGCTTCGCCAACGCCCGTACGGACGCCTCGTCCACCCCCTCGATGGCGTGCCCGGCCCCCGCCCGCAGGCCCACCGCGATGGCCACCGCCTCCTCGTCGTCGAGGAGCAGTGGCGGCATCGCGGTGCCCGCGACGAGCCGGTAGCCGCCGATGGATCCGCGCGAGGCCTCGACCGGATAGCCCAGCTCGCGGAGCCGGTCGATGTCGCGGCGGATGGTGCGCGGGCTGACGTCGAGCCGCTCGGCGAGCTCGCTGCCCGGCCACTCGCGGGGTGTCTGGAGGAGCGACAGCAGATTCAGCAGTCGTGCCGGGGTGTCGGTCATGGCCTCGCCTTCTGCCGTGGTGTCGGTCGTCTCACCAGGATGCGTACTCATTAGGTCATGGGCCGACCTAATGACTGTCTACCTTCTTCCCATGACTTCTTCCTCATCTCTGCCGTCCACGGCAGCCGGGCCCACGGTGTCCTCGGACCCGTCGGACCGGCGACGCTGGTTCGCACTCGCCATCGTCATGACCGCGGCCTTCATGGACCTGGTCGACGTCACGATCGTCAACATCGCCATCCCGAGCATCCAGGAGGACACCGGCGCCTCGTTCAGTGCGATCCAGTGGATCACCGCCGGCTACTCGCTGGCCTTCGCGGCCGGTCTGATCACCGGTGGCCGGCTGGGTGACATCTACGGCCGCAAGCGGCTGTTCCTCATAGGCATAGGCGGCTTCACCCTGGCCTCCGCGCTCTGCGGCTTCGCCGCCGGCCCGGAGATGCTGGTCGCGTCCCGGATCCTGCAGGGCGGCACCGCCGCGCTGATGGTTCCGCAGGTGCTGTCGATCGTGCACGCCACCTTTCCGGCGCACGAGCGGGGCAAGGTCTTCGGTCTCTTCGGCGCGATCGTCGGTCTCGGCGCGGTGCTGGGCCCGCTGCTGGGCGCGCTGCTCACCGAGTGGAACATCGCCGGTCTCGAATGGCGGCCGATCTTCCTGATCAACCTGCCGGTCGGCATCGCGGGCCTGATCCTCGGGCGGAAGTTCATCAGCGAGTCCAAGGCGCCGAAGGCGCTCCGGCTCGACCTGATCGGCGTCGTCCTGGTGACCCTGGGGATGCTGATGCTGATCTACCCGCTGACCCGTGGGCGCGAGCTGGGCTGGCCGGTGTGGGGCCATGTGTCGATGGTGGGCAGCCTGCTGGTGTTCCTGGTCCTGGTGCTGTTCGAGCGGGCGAAGGCGCGCAGGGACGGTTCGCCGCTCGTCGAGCTGTCGCTGTTCCGGGTCAAGAGCTTCGCGGCGGGCATCGCGGTGCAGCTGACCTTCGGCATCGGGCTCGGCATCTTCTTCCTGGTCTGGACGCTCTACATGCAGATGGGTCTCGGCTGGAGCGCGCTGCGGGCCGGCACGACCGGCATCCCGTTCTCGATCGCGGTGTCGTTCGCCGCCGGGATCTCCGTGCAGAAGCTGGTGCCCCGCTTCGGCCGCAAGGTCCTCCAGACGGGCGCGCTGCTGATGATCGCCGGTCTGCTGATCTACATCTGGGAGTCCGACCGGTACGGCATGGGCATCACGTCCTGGCAGATGGCGCTGCCGCTGGTGGTCATGGGCATCGGGATGGGCCTGATCGTGGCGCCGCTGACCGACATGGTGCTCTCCGAGGTGCCGAAGGAGCACTCCGGTTCGGCCTCCGGGCTGATCAACACCGTGCAGCAGATGGGCAACGCGCTCGGGCTCGGGCTGGTCGCGGTCGTCTTCTTCGGCTCGATCAGCGACCGGCTGGCGCCGCGGGACGCGGGTCCGGCCTTCGCGGAGGCGTTCCAGCACTCGCTGTGGTGGGTGGCCGGGGTGCTCGCGGTGATCTTCCTGGTGATGTTCGCGCTGCCCGCGCGGCCGCAGCGGCAGGCGGAGGGCGGCGACGCGAACGGTGACGAGGCCGGTGTCGAGGGCGCGGCGGGTGTCGCGGACGGCTCGGACGGCTCCGACGTTGCGAAGGAGCCTGCTCTGGCGACCTGACCGGTCACCGCCGGGAAGAAGCAACGCAGGTGCCCGCACCCCTCGGGGGCGGGCACCTGCGCGTCTCGCCGTCCGTGCCGGGGGCCGGGGTCAGCAGATGCGTGTACGGCTCTCCATGGCCCCGCGTGCGGTGTCCTCGTCGCCGTACACCTCGCACATGTGGCGGCCGTCCGGCGTGGCCGTGTGCTCGACCTCCCACAGGCTCGTCTCGCTGCCGTCGAGGAGCAGGAAGGCGTGCTCGTACAGGGTGAATCCGGCGTCCCGCCCGTCCACCCGGCACTGCCGGCCGAAGACCTGGGTGATGTGGTGGGCGAAGGCGGCGCGCAGCAGCCGGGCGGTCTCCTCGCCGGGACCGTCGCTGTTCTCCGCGCGGCGCAGGACGCGGCGGGCGTGGTCGGCGGAGTTGTCCGGGGCGTACATCCGGGGCAGCGGGGCCGGGGGAGCCGCCATCAGGACCGTGAGTATCTCCAGGTCGGCCTGCGGCCCGTCGTCCCCGAACACCGGGTCCTCACCGAAACTGCCGGTCAGCCTGGCGGCGGCGACATGGGCGTCGGCCTCGTCGTCGTACAGCTCGTGGTGCGTGAGGTCGAGCTCCGTACGGGACCGCCGGTCCGTCGCGCCGCGCGGGCCTCCGTGCACCAGCTCCCACAGGGACAGAGCGGTGCCGTCGGCAAGCAGATACGTGTGCCGGTAGGTCTCTCGGTGGAGTACGGAACTGTGGTGCGAGGAGTGCAGGGAACTGCTGTGGGCGAGCGCGGTACCGAGTCTCTCGACCGTGTCGTCGGGCAGGTCGAAAGAGTTGAGTGCCCGTCGCAGGAGTCGCTCGAGGTGCTGCTCGGTTGTCTCGTACGGATCGCTCAAGGTGCTGTCTCCAGGCCGTTGCCGCGTGTTACTTGCTGCGTGCATAACGTAGTCCCTGGGTCTGACATCGTGACCGGGGTTCAGAAAAACGTATGACGCACGCAGATGGTTCCTGTCGGTTCGTCCTAACTTCCTTGCCCGGCAGGCGAGTCGGGCTCCGGGGTGCCGCCCGCCGACTGCCGTGAGGGGAGCGGCGGTATGCCGTAGAGGTCGCTGTAGGCGGGGTAACAGGCGGCGCCCGGTCGGCCGTCGATGCTCCGAGCTGCGCGTACGGCCTTCACGATGGCGCGCGCGAGCACATCCGCACCGGCCCCCAGCAGGTCGTTGAGCGCGATCGGATTCCGCGGATCCAGCGGCCGTTCGCCGGTGGCCAGCGCGAAAACGGTGTCCCCGTCGGTGAGCAGATGTACGGGGCGGACGGCGCGCGCCAGTCCGTCGTGCGCCGTCCCCGCGAGCTTCTGCGCCTGGGGGCGGGTGAGGTCCGCGTCCGTGGCGACGACGGCGAGCGTGGTGTTGAGCGGGGGCCGGGCGTTCGCGTCGCGCACCTCGGCGAGCCGCTGCTCCGCCGCACGGAGGACCTCGGGCGCCGGGTGCACCGGCGGTTCGGCGGCGCCGTACTCCCCGTACAGCACCCCGGTACGCGGATCGGCCACCGAGCCCGCGGCGTTCACCACGACGAGCGCGGCCACCGTGATCCCCCCGGAGGGCAGCCGCAGGCTCGCCGTGCCCACGCCGCCCTTGAGCTGCCCGGCGACCGCGCCCGTACCGGCGCCCACGTTCCCCTCGGCCACCGGCGCCCCCGGCTCCGTGGCCGCCGCGTCCTCCACCGCAGCACGGCCCGTCGAGGCGTCGGGGCGGGCCCGCCAGTCGCCGCCGCGCCCCAGGTCGAAGACGCACGCGGCGGGGACCACCGGCACCACCTGCGCCGGGTCGGGTCCGACCCGCACTCCGCGCCCCCGCTCCTCCAGCCAGGCCATCACCCCGGACGCCGCGTCCAGGCCGTAGGCGCTGCCGCCCGTCAGGACGACGGCGTCGATGCGCTGCACCAGGTTGCGCGGATCGAGCGCGTCCGTCTCCCGGGTGCCGGGACCGCCTCCGCGTACGTCGACGGCCGCGACCGCACCGCCCTCGGGGGCGAGGACGACGGTGGTACCGCTCAGCGCGCCCTCGCCCGGCACCTGGGCGTGGCCGACGCGGAGCCCCGCGACATCGGTCAGGGCGTCGAGCGGCCCGGCCGTATGCGGGGGTTCGGCCTCCGGCGGGGCGGAGGGGCCCGTCGGCCTCCGGGGTCGTTCCGTCATCGCGTGCTCCTCACTGCGTGCTCCCGACCGCGTGCTCCTCGCCGCGTGTTCTTCACCGCGTGAGCCGTCGCGGGCTGTCGCGCCGTCCATCCGTCGCGCTCACCCGGCCGGGGCGGGCCGCCGGGACAGCAGCTCTCCTGCGGCCACGGTCGCCGCGGCCACCAGACCGGCCGCGAAGACCGCCCACCCCCCGACGAACGTACAGGCCAGGATCGCCAGCGCGGCCACGGGCAGGGGCAACTGCTCCGCGAGGTCGCGCTTGAAGTGGCGGGCGTGCAGCGCCCACACCGTCAGCAGGAAGAGCGCGGAGGGAATGGTCACCGCGGCGGCGGCCACCGTGTCCGAGACGTGGGCCTTGCCCACGGCCTCCTCCACCGCGACCTCGATGCCCGCGCCGATGGCGGCCGCGGAACCGAAGATCAGGAAGTGTCCGTATCCCCAGATGAACGCTTCCCTGCTGCCGCGCAGGTAGTCATGGATCGGCACGGCGAAATAGATCCACCAGGCGGAGAAGACGATCAGCAGCCCGCCCGCGGCGATCGGCAGCAGTTCACCGAGCGCGTCGTGCTCGTACACCGTCTGCTGGACCGCGACCGTGGCCGCCGCGATGGTCTCGCCCAGCACGATGATCGTGAACAGCCCGTACCGCTCACCGATGTGGCGCGGATGCCAACTCGTCGAGCGGTCGCGCTCGGCAAGCATCGGAACTGACAGTTCCGCCAGCACGAGCACGACGAAGACGGCGGTGCGGGCTCCACGCGATTCGGCGGGCAGCAGCAGCATGGCGATCCAGCCCAGCTGCAGCACCGAGATCCCGACGGCGTACCGCAGCGCGACGCGGCGCTCCCCGCCCCGGGTGCAGTGCGCGGCGCGCAGCCACTGGCTGGTCAGCGCGAGCCGCATCACCACGTAACCGATGACGACGACCGCCCAGTCGCCCGTGTCGAAGGCGCGCGGCACCCCGGCGGCGAGGATGAGCACACCGGTGATCTGGACCAGTGTGACGACGCGGTACAGCGGGTCGTCGGTGTCGTAGGCCGAGGCGAACCAGCTGAAGTTGACCCAGGCCCACCAGATCGCGAAGAAGACGGCGGCGTAGCTGCCGATTCCGGTGGCGGCGTGGCCTTCGGCGACGGCGTGCACCAGCCGTGCGCCCGCCTGGGCCACGGCGACGACGAAGCACAGGTCGAAGAAGAGTTCCAGTGGGGTCGAGGCGCGGTGTTCCTCGGTGCGGCTGCGAGCCATCATTACGGGCATGGGAGCCAGCACACCAGAGAGGGGACGGCCGCGCTGATCCGGGCATGCCCCGAATGCACGACCGGGCTCACCCGTGCGAGCCGCAAATCAGGACCAAGCGTCAGGTACCACCCTACGGTGACGGGGTGACCGAGCCGCCAGAAGCCTCCGCCGAAGACGCGCAGCCCGCCCCCGGTGCACGTACCGGCTCCGCCGGAGCGCCCGGCTCTGACGGCCCCACCAGCCCCACCGGATCCACAGGCCCCACCGGCTCCCGCTCCGTCACCGGCCGGGCGACCGCTGCCGGGGGCATCGTCTCCGCCCTCCTGATCCTCGCGATCGTGCTCGGCAGCCGGCTGCTGGAGAACTTCGACTCCGCTCTTCTCCCGTACGCCGTCGCCACCGTCTTCCTCGCCTTCGGCGTCGCCTACCGCTACACGGTCTGGGTCTCCGCGCCCGGCGCCCGAAGGCTGTTCAAGCAGGGGTGGCGGAGCTTCTTCTCGGTGGCCAACTTCCGCAAGGCCCCCACCGCGCTGCCCCGGATGACCGTCACCTATCTGGGCTTCCAGAAATTCCTCGGCGCCCGCTCGCACGCCCGCTGGGCCGCCCATCAGCTGATCTTCTGGGGCTGCGTCCTCGCCGCACTGATCACTTTTCCGCTGACCTGGGGCTGGTTCACCTTCACCTCCGGCAGCGGCTCGGGGCCCGGCTACGAGATGCGTATCTGGGGCTTCAAGATCATCGGCTTCGACTCCCTGGACTTCCTGGGGTGGCTGATGTTCCACGGCCTGGACATCGCCGCCGTGCTCGTCATCCCCGGCGCCTCGTACTTCCTGTGGCGCCGGATGAAGGACCGCGGCGCCATCACCGGCCAGCGCTTCACCTACGACCTGGTCCCGCTGATCGCGCTCATCGTCATCTCCGTGACCGGTCTGCTGCTCACTTTCTCGTCGCTCTTCCTGCACGGCGGCGGATACGAATTCCTGGCGGTCCTCCACATGGTGTCGGTGGTGTTCACCCTCATCTACATCCCGTTCGGGAAGTTCTTCCACATCGTCCAGCGCCCGGCCGCGGTCGGCATGCAGCTGTTCAAGTACACCGCCAGGCAGGACGAGGAGGTCTTCGCCTGCCGCCGCTGCGAGGAACCCATCGACACCGGGCCCTACGTCGAGAACCTCCGCGGCACCATGCGCGACCTCAGCCTCGACTTCGACGAGTGGGCCGAATACTGCCCGCGCTGCAAGCGGGTGCTGCGTGGCAGCGCCTATCTCTCCCAGGTGAAGAAGGGCTACAAGTGACCGCGGATCCGCGTGCGGCCGACCCCGGCACAACCGAATCCCGTGCCGCCGGCTCCCGTACGGCTGTTCCTCTCGACCCCTCTCTCGCGCCGCCCGGCACCCGCGCCTTCCGGGACGCGGGTGGTATCCCCGCCGACCGGTGGCACGCCGACCAGGACGGCGAGACGCTCGTCCCCACCCACTGCTGCTTCTGCGGGGTGCAGTGCGGGATGTATCTGCGCGTCGACCGCGGCGGCAAGGTCTTCGGCGTCGAACCCCGCAACCACGACATCAACCGGATGCGGCTGTGCCCCAAGGGGATCAATGCGTACCAGCAGGTCAACCACCCCGACCGGCTCACCGCCCCACTGCTGCGCCGCTCCCGTGACGAGGACTTCCGCGAGGTCTCCTGGGACGAGGCGCTCGACTTCACCGTCGCCGAGATCAAGCGCATCCAGCAGCGCTACGGCAACGACGCCTTCGGGCTCCTCGGCGGCGCCAGCCTCTTCTCCGAAAAGACCTATCTGGTCGGCAAGTTCGCCCGGGTCGCACTCAAGTCCCGGCATGTCGACTACAACGGCCGGCTCTGCATGGTCAGCGCCGCGGGCGCCAACAAACTCGCCTTCGGCATCGACCGGGCCGGCAACCCCTTCTCCGACATCCTGCTCACCGACTGCCTGCTGATCGCGGGCTCCAACGTCGGCGAGTGCTTCCCCGTGATGACCCAGTACGTGTGGGGAGCGCGGGACCGCGGTGCGAGCCTGATCGTCGTCGACCCGCGAGAGACCGCGATCGCACGCACGGCCGACATCCATGTCGCACTCAAGCCCGGCACCGATTCGGCCTTCTTCAACTCCGTGCTGAACATGGTCATCGAGGAGGGGCTGACCGACGAGGCCTATCTCGCCACCCACGCCACCGGCTGGGAGGAGGTGAAGGCCAAGGTCGCCGAGTACCCGCCGTCCCGGGCCGCCGAGATCTGCGGCATCCCCGTCGAGCAGATCACCCAGGTCGCCCGCGCCTTCGCCCGCGCGCCCAAGGCCATGGCCTGGCACGCCCGAGGCATCGAGCACCACTCGCAGGGCGTCGAGAACTGCCTCAGCGTGATCAACCTCTGCACCGCCACCGGCCACATCGGCAGACCGGGCGCCGGTTACGGCACCATCACCGGCCAGGGCAACGGGCAGGGCGGGCGCGAGCACGGGCAGAAGGCCGACCTCCTGCCCGGCGGCCGCTCGATCATGAACGAGGAGCACCGCAGGCAGATCTGCGAGATCTGGGGCATCGAGGAGTCCGAACTCCCGCCCGCCGGAACCTCGATGATGGAAATGGTCTGGCAGATGCAGCGCCGCGAGATCCGCGGGCTGATCGGCATCTGCAACAACCCCTTCGTCTCCCTCCCCAACTACGGGGTGGTCAAGGAGGGGTACGACGCCATGGAGTTCCACGCTCAATTCGACTTCTTCCTTTCCGAGACCGCTGCCAACGCGCATGTCGTCTTCCCCGTCACCACCTGGGCCGAGGACGAAGGGGTGATGGCCAACGCCGAGGCCCGGGTGGTCAAGCACAACAAGGCCCAGGACCCGCCGTCCGGTGTACGGACCGACACCTGGGTGATGTGCGAACTCGCCAGGCGCCTCGGCGCGGGCGACAAATTCGCCTTCGCCGACTCGCGCGCCGTCTTCGACGAACTGCGGACCGCCTCCGCCGGCACCGTCAACGACTACTACGGCATCACCTACGAACGTCTGGAGGAGACCGGCGGGATCGCCTGGCCCTGCCCCGCCACCGACCACCCCGGCACCCCCCGGCTCTTCGAGGACGGCAGGACCTACCACCCCGACGGCAAGATCCACATGCAGGCCGTCGAATGGCACCCGCCGATGGACCCGTACGACGACGCGTACCCCATGTCGCTCACCACCGGGCGCACCGTCGCCCACTTCCTCTCCGGCAACCAGACCCGCCGCCTGGGCGCCCTCGTGGAACAGACCCCGCGCCCCTGGGCCGAGCTCCATCCCTCCCACGGCTTCCGCAACGGCGAACCGGTCCGCGTCGTCACCCGGCGCGGCAGCGAGGTCTTCCCCGCCCTGGTCACCGAGGCGATCCGCCCCGACACCGTCTTCGTCCCGTACCACTGGCCCGTCCCCACCGCGGCCAACGCCCTCACCATCGACGCCCTCGACCCCCGCTCCAAGATTCCTGAGTACAAGGTGTGCGCCTGCCGTATCGAGCACGCCGAGAAGATCGACGACGTCCCCGCACCGCCTGTCGCACCCGGCCAGGTCAGCTACCCGGAGACCCAGGTCTCCCGTACCGACCCGTTGCCGCCCACGGCCCCCCAGGGGCGTGGCACCTCGGAGAGGAGCTGACCACCCCATGATGGGCAGAACGATCTTCATCGACCCGGGGCGCTGCATCGGCTGCCAGGCATGCGTCTCCGCCTGCCGGGAATGCGACTCGCACCGCGGCAAGTCGATGATCCATCTCGACTACACCGACGAGGGCCGGTCCGTGGCCTCCCTTCCCACCGTCTGCATGCACTGCGAGGACCCGGTCGCCCCGTGCGCCGAGGTCTGTCCCGCCGACGCGATCCTGGTGACCGTCGACGGTGTGGTGCAGCAGGCCGACACCACCCGCTGCATCGGCTGTGCCAACTGCGTCAACGCATGCCCCTTCGGCGTCCCGAAGATCGACCTCCAGGCGAAGCTGCAGATGAAATGCAACCTCTGCTACGACCGCACCGCCTACGGCCTCGCCCCCATGTGCGCGACCGTCTGCCCGACCGGGGCGCTGTTCTACGGGACCGTCGAGGAGCTCCAGGCGGAGCGCCCCGGCGTCCAGGTCGCCGACACCTTCACCTTCGGCCGGAGCGAGGTACGCACCGGCGTGGCCATGGTCGTTCCCGCCGACCGGGTGCAGTGGCCGGTGCCCGGCGGCCTTCCCGTCGTCGAGATCAACGGGAAGGACGTCCGCCGATGAGCGTCACCGACCAGCCGCCCTCCGGCGATCCGCGCGAAGCCCTGCACGACCGGATCGCCGCCGACTCCCTCACCACCCGGCGCGACTACCTCCGGATCGTGGTGACCGTCTCCGGCGGGCTCGCCGTCGGCGGTCTCGGCGTGGCGGGCGGGATCCTGCCGCGCCACGGCGACCCCGACGACGGCAGGACACCCTCGCCGAAGAAGATCGCCGCGCAGTTGCTGCCCGGTGAGTCCCTCGCCTTCCACTACCCGGACGAGGAGGACAAGGCGGTCGCCGTCCGGCTGGACGACGGCACCCTCGTCGGCTACTCCGCGATCTGCACCCATCTCGCCTGTGCCGTGCTCTGGCGCAAGGACCGCGGTTCCGAGGGGGAGCTGTACTGCCCCTGCCACGAAGGCGTCTTCGACGCCCGCACCGGTGAGGTGACTGCCGGACCGCCGCCCCGGGCGCTGCCCAAGGTGGTGCTCATCGAACAGGCCGACGGCAGCATCTGGGCCATCGGCACGACGCGCTCGGGCGAGAGCGTCGAGCAGGCTCTGTGCCGCCGGCTCCGCGCCGACCGCCCGGACCTCGCCTCCCGTATCGGCTGCCCCGCCGTCGAGGGCGGCGGCGCGGAGGGACCCGCGGCCGCGACACCGGGGACCGTCGGAGCCGGAGCCGGAGCCGGAGCCGGGGCCGGGGCCGAGGCAGGGGCTGAGGGCGAGACCCTTGGCAGGCGGACATGAGCGACGCCCGGCAGCCCCGGAACCAGGAGTACTCGGAGCGTCATGAGTATCCGGAGTACCACCCGGGAAGTGCTCGCCCCGAACTCAACCGGCCCGTCCACGAACGTTATCCGCAGATCCGGGCCACCAGCGGCTACGGCGACCCCCGGATCCGCCACACCGGCCCCGGACCGGGAGCCGGTACCGACCAGGAGCCCGAGCGGTCCGCGAAACTGACGGCCCGGCTGGCCCTCGCCATGACGGTGGTCATCGGACAGCTCTGGGGACTGACCGTCATCATCGACGCATGGATGGAGGGCAACACCGACACGGCCTGGTGGGGTGCCGGCTTCCTCTGCCTGTCGTTCCTCGTCGTCCTCGGGCTGTGGCTGATCGATCCGAAGGACCGCTGACCGTCGCCGTACCCTTGACGTATGAGCACCGCCCCCGCCCCCGGCCCGCGTGATTCGAAGCCCTCCCAGTCGGACCGGCCGAAACCGAAACCGGCTCTGATCTTCGACGATCCGCTGGACCAGCAGTCCGCGGACGATACGGACCGAGGATGGGGCGAGCGGGCCCCGGCCGGTGGCAGCGCCGCCGATCTGGCGCGCTTCCTCGACGAGAAGCCGCCCCACCACATCTGATTCCCCGCTCCGTGGTGGTCCGGCGGCGTCGCCGCCGGTTTTTCCGCTGCGTGTCGCGCTACTGGTCGTGACCCCGGCCGGGGTTCTCGGTCCCGCCCGCCGGGCCGCCGCGCTGCGAGACGAGGGCGTCGCGGATCTCCTTCAGCACCTCCAGCTCGCTCATCTCCAGCGTCTCCTGCACCCCTTCCTTCGCGGCCTGTATCGCCGCCCGCTTGGCCAGGTACTTGGCCATGGGCAGGACCATCAGGAAGTACACGACGGCTGCCGTGATCAGGAAGCCGAGGGTGGCGCTGAGCACCGAGCCCCACAGGATCCGGATGCCCTCGGTGGCCTCGCCCGTCTTCGGGTCCGTGATGCAGGGGCCCTTGAGGCAGGAGCTGTAGCCCTCCAGGTCCTTGGTGCCGAACGCACCGACGAGCGGGTTGATGACTCCCTTGACGATCGAGTTCACGATCTGGGTGAACGCGGCACCGATGACGACGGCGACCGCCAGATCGATCACATTGCCGTGCATCAAGAAGGCTTTGAACCCTTCCAGCAGACCGACCTTCTTCTCGCTCGCAGGTGAGCCTTGCCTCGCGTGTGCCGTAGGCGGAGCAAACCCCTCCGCAACTTAGGGCAGTACGCGTGGAAAACACCCAATCCTCGGGCTTGGCAAGGTGACTTGGCCAGTCATCAGTGCGAATCAGCAAAGAGTCACCGCCAGTTGGGACGAGATGCCCGCGCCGGCCAGTGCGGTGGCGGTTTCCCGGGGGACGGCCAGCACGATCAGCGCACCATCCTCCGTGAAGCCGTCGGAGCCGCCGGAGCCGCCCGCCGGGCTGTGCGGCACCTCCGCCACCCGCGCACCCTTCGCCAGCACCCGGACCCCTGCCCCTGCCGCGGCCCCGACCTCGGCCCCGGATTCCCCGGCGGCGATCACGTCGACGTGGTCACCCGGACGCAATAAGCGCACCGTCCCCGCATCCGCGATCCGGACCGGCGCGGACACCAACCGAGCCGGTCGCCGCGCCCGCTCCGGCGGCGCCCCCGTCGTACGCCCGGCTCCCGCCCCGTACGCGGCATTGCCGCCCACCCCCGCGCCGTCACCGCCCAGCCCCGTGGCGGCGAGCGCGGCGGCTGTCAGGGCCAGCCCGGCCGCAAGGGCACGGCGCTGCCGCCACAACGCCCGCCGCAGCCGGTGCCCGCTGCCTCCGCGCACCCGCAGAGGTTCGAACGCAGGCACCCCACAGGACGGGGGCGCCGACGACGAAGACGACGGGGACGGGGAAGACGCGGGCGACGATGAAAAGGACGGAGAGGCCGACGAAGAAGACGACGAAGAAGAAGACGACGGAATGGGTGCGGAAGACGCGAACATGGTCGACACCACCTGCTGTGAGGATTCATGGGGAGTTTCGGACGAACACCCCTCACGATCCACCGTTCGCGAGATTCCCGCCGAGGCCTGTGGACAGCCCCGGAGCTGTGGACAACTCCGTCACCCACTCACGCCGCAACCGTCCCGGCCATCGCGCTAAGGCAGCTCGATCCCCGTCTTGAGTCCGTCCAGCGCGTGCGAGCACGGGCAGTCCCGGTCCGCCTCCGCGGGCAGTGCGGCCACCACGTCGAAGAGCACCGAGCGCAGCCGGTCCACATTGGCCGCGAACACCTTCAGCACCTCTCCGTGCGAGACGCCCTCGCCGGCCTCCGCGCCCGCGTCCAGGTCCGTGACCAGGGTCATCGTCGTGTAGCAGAGGCCCAGCTCACGGGCGAGGACGGCCTCCGGGTGACCGGTCATCCCGACCACCGACCAGCCCATCGCCGCATGCCAGCGCGACTCGGCCCGGGTCGAGAAGCGCGGCCCCTCGACGACCACCAGCGTCCCGCCGTCCACCGGTTCCCAGTTCTTCGCCCGAGCCGCCGCCAGCGCGGCCCTGCGCCCGTCGGGGCAGTACGGATCGGCGAAGCCCAGGTGCAGGACGTTCGGCTCCGCCCCGTCGGCCCGGGGCACCCCGTCGTAGTACGTCTGGGTCCGGGCCTTGGTGCGGTCCACCAGCTGGTCGGGCACGAGCAGGGTGCCCGGCCCGTACTCCGGGCGCAGACCGCCCACCGCGCACGGGCCGAGCACCTGACGTACACCGACGGAGCGAAGCGCCCACATGTTGGCCCGGTAGTTGATGCGGTGCGGCGGCAGGTGGTGGCCGCGTCCGTGGCGGGGGAGGAAAGCGACCCGGCGGCCGCCGACCTCGCCGAGGAAGAGGGAGTCGCTCGGCGGTCCGTACGGGGTGTCCACGCGCACCTCCGTGACGTCCTCCAGGAAGGAGTACAAGCCCGAGCCGCCGATGACACCGATCTCTGCGTTCACCATGCGGTCACAGTATCGGTGCGCGAAAACGCCGGGAGCCCCGCCGAACGGATCGGTGGGGCTCCCGGCGGAAGCGCGGTGCGGTGTGCGACTCAGGCGGCCGAAGTGCCGCTCTTCGAGGAAGAGGAGGCGGAGGCCGTGGAAGAGGACGCGGACGACTTCGAGTCGGACCCAGTGGGAGCCGACGTCGAGGACGCGGACGACGAGGAGTCGGACGACGAAGCGGAACCGGAAGCCTTCGCCGAGGACGAAGCCGGCGTGCTGCTCGACGAGGAGCCGCGGCTGTCGTTCCGGTAGAAACCGGAACCCTTGAAGACGATGCCGACCGCCGAGAACACCTTCTTCAGGCGTCCATCGCAGCTCGGGCACACGGTGAGGGCGTCATCGGTGAACTTCTGCACCGCCTCGAGGCCCTCGCCACATTCGGTGCACTGGTACTGATAGGTCGGCACTTGCTCCTCCTGGCACTCTGACTCAATGAGTGCTAACGACGCTCCATACTGACGTATTCCGCAGCATCAGTCCACCGTGACCGGCTTCCGGTGACCGACACCACGTGCCACGGTCTGTCCCGGGGCGGCGGCCGCGAGCCTGGAACGCAGCGAAACCAGGGTGATCAGGGCCAGTACGGTCCCCACGAGCGGCACCAGGAAACCGGTGCTGGCCCCGTGGGCGTCCGCGAGCCGTCCGGCGACCGTCACCGCTGCCGCCTGGCCGAGCGCGACCGAGCCGGTCAGCCAGGTGAACGCCTCGGTCCGGGCGGACCCCGGCACCAGCGCGTCGACCAGCGTGTAGCCGCTGATCAGGGCCGGGGCGATGGAGAGCCCGACCAGAAGTCCGAGCCCGGCCAGCAGTGGCACCGAGTGCACCGCCCACAGCCCGGACGCGGTCAGGGTGAGTGCCGCGTACCCGACGATCAGCCGCCGCCGCGGCCCGCTCTTCCAGGCGATGGCACCGCAGGCGATCCCGGCCAGCATGTTGCCGGCCGCGAAGACCCCGTACAGCAGACCGTTCGCTCCCGGGCGGCCGATCTCCTCGGCGAAGGCGGTCAGCGAGACCTGCATGCCTCCGAAGACCGCGCCGATCCCGAGGAAGGCCACGGCGAGCACCCGCACCCCCGGTACGGACAGGGCGGAGGCCTGCCGCTGGGAGGTGCCGGACTCGGCGTTGCGCACCGTGGGCTGGGTGCGGCGCTGCGCGGCGAAGAGCAGCCCGCCGACCAGGGTCAGCGCGGCCTCCGTGATCAGACCGGCCGCCGGGTGCACCCCCGTGCACAGCGCGGTGGCGAGCACCGGGCCGATGACGAAGGTGAACTCGTCCGTCACCGATTCGAAGGCGGCAGCCGTGGACATCAGCGGCGAGGCCTCGCGGCCGGGTGCCGCACCGAGCACGGCCGCCCAGCGGGCCCGCACCATCGGCCCGACCTGCGGAACGGACGCACCCGTCGGCACGGCCGCCACGAACAGCGCCCACAGGGGCGCGCCCGCCAGCGCCAGCGTCGTCAGTGCCGAGACGGACGCCGCGTGCACCAGGACGCCGGGCAGCAGCACGGCACGCTGGCCGAAGCGGTCGGCGAGCTTGCCGGTCTGCGGCGCGAACAGGGCCATGGAGACACCGGTCACGGCGGCGACGGCGCCCGCGCTGCCGTACGAGCCGGTGGTGTGCTGGACCAGCAGCACGATGCCGATGGTCAGCATCGCGAAGGGCTGCCGTGCGGCGAAGCCCGGAAGAAGAAATGTCCACGCACCCGGGGTGCGCAGCAACTGCCCGTAACCGGGGCGGTCGGTGACCGTGGACGCCACGGTCCATGCCTTTCTGCCGCCTGGTGGCCGAGCTCCCGCGGGGTGGCCGGCACGGATGGGTGCGGGCTCGTTCGTGCGGGTGCTGCCGAGAGCTGTCCTCTTCGCGCGGAACTGCGGTAGATGCCGGGCGCTCAGCAGAGGCGGAGGACGCCACGACCGCCATACGGTCGCGCCAGCTCTGCGTCAGGCAGAGTTGGTCGTTCAGGTTGGTCGATCGGTTGGTGGATCGGGTTGGCCGATCGGGTTGGCCGATCGGTTTCGATGATCGGGTCGGTCGATCGGTTTCGTCGATCGGGCTCGACCGGCCCCGTAATCGGGGGCGATCGAGCCCCTTCATGATACAGGCAGAGGTCCTTGCGCACCTGTGATTGTGTGCAAGGACTCCATCGACGCCTCGGATCGAAAGTGCCCACGGGTGGGGTGCTCTCAGTGGTGCGTCCTCGGGCCGCCTGTCTTCCCCAGCCAGCCCGCGAGCTTGCCGCCCTCGCCGACCGCGCGCAGCCGTTCCTCCGCCGCGTCGCGCACCGGATCGGTGGCGACCACCAGCAGCTCGTCGCCGCGCCGCAGCACGGTCGAGGGCGCCGGTACGAAGCTCTTGCCGTCCCGTACGACGAGGGTGACGGCGGCCCCGGCGGGCAGCCGCAGCTCCCCGACCTCCACGCCGTGCATCTTCGACCGGCCGGGGATGGCCACCGACAGCAGATGACCGCGCAGCCGCTCCAGCGGCGCCGACTCGATGCCCAGGTCGGCGGTCTCGGCCGGATCGTCGGCGATCTTCAGGGCCTTCGCCAGCCAGGGCAGGGTCGGCCCCTGGATGAGGGTGTAGACGACGACGAGCACGAAGACGATGTTGAAGATGCGGGTGGAGCCCTCGACCCCGGCGACCATCGGGATGGTCGCCAGGATGATGGGCACGGCACCGCGCAGCCCGGCCCAGGACATGAGTGCCTTCTCCTGCCAGGGCAGCCGGAACGGCGCCAGCGAGATGAAGACCTCCAGCGGACGCGCCACCACGGTCAGCACCAGGCCCACGATGACCGCGGGCCAGAAGTCGTCGAGCAGGTCGTGCGGCGTGACCAGGAGGCCGAGCAGCACGAACATGCCGATCTGCGCCAGCCAGCCGAGCCCGTCGGCGAAGCCGCGGGTGGCGGGCCAGTGCGGCAGCTTGGCGTTGCCGAGGATCATCGCCGCCAGATAGACGGCGAGGAAGCCACTGCCGTGGACCAGGGCGCCCGCCGCGTACGCGGACACCGCGATCGCCATCACGGCGATCGGGTAGAGGCCGGACGCGGGCAGTGCCACGCGACGCAGCCCGTACGAGCCGAGCCAGCCGACGGCGATGCCCATGGCGGCGCCGATGGCGAGCTCCAGGGCTATCTCGCCGACCAGTACGTACCAGCTGTCCACCGCCCCCTTGGTGGAGAAGGCGACCACCAGGATCACCACGGGGGCGTCGTTGAAGCCGGACTCGGCCTCCAGTACGCCGGTGACCCGGGCGGGCAGCGGCACCTTGCGCAGCACGGAGAAGACCGCGGCGGCGTCCGTCGACGAGACGACCGCGCCGATGATCAGCGACTGCCGCCAGTCCAGGCCGACCAGGTAGTGCGCCCCGGCCGCCGTGACGCCGACGCTCACCGCGACGCCGACCAGCGAGAGCATCGCCGCGGCGGGCAGCGCCGGTCTGATCTCTTTCCACTTCGTGCCGAGGCCGCCCTCGGCGAGGATCACGACCAGTGCGGCATAGCCGATGACCTGGGTCAGCTCGGCGTTGTCGAACTTGACGTCGAAGAAGCCGTCCTGCCCTATGGCGATCCCGATACCGAGGTACAGGAGCAGGCTGGGGAGCCCGCTGCGGGACGAGACGCGCACCGCCACCACCGCGACGAGCAGCACGAGTGAGCAGACGAGCAGGAGTTCGTTGAGCGTGTGGACAGACAGTGGCCGTTCCTTCCCTGCGTGCGCCTGCCGAGTCGAACGAATCGATCTGATCGAACGACGCGATCCGGTCGGACGAATCGATCCGGTCGGACGAATCGATCCGACCGAGCGAATCGGTCTGACCGGACGAAGCGATCCGGTCGAAGGAATCGATCCGATCGGACGGTGCGACCGGATCGACCGGATCACCCCTCGGCATCGGCCGTTGGCGGCCGGTACTTCGTTACCTTACCTAATCTTTAACGTTTTCTTGATGCCTTCGAGCATTCGTACGATCGCTACGCAATTCGAATCATCCCGATGCCGCGTCAGAGCCGTCCCGGCGCTGCGCCTATGGTTGCTCCTGCACTCCCAGGACCACCTGCCCCTCGAAGGACAGCGATGCCCGCCAACACAACCGCCCCTTCCGGTTCCACCGGCACCACCGGTTCGGCCGGTGCCGCCGGTGCGAAGACCGGCAGGAAGAAGGGGCGACGTGCCCGCCTGATCGTGATCGTTCTGGTGCTGGCGCTTGTCGCGGGTATCGGTTACGGGACGTTCTGGTCCGTATCCACCGTGCGGGCCTCGTACCCGCAGACGACCGGGTCGACGAAGCTCGACGGCCTCGACGGGAACGTCGACGTCAAACGCGACAGCTACGGAATCCCGCAGCTGTACGCGGACTCGGACGCCGACCTCTTCCGCGCCCAGGGCTTCGTCCAGGCGCAGGACCGCTTCTGGGAGATGGACGTCCGCCGTCACATGACGGCCGGCCGGCTCTCCGAGATGTTCGGCTCCGGACAGGTCGAGACGGACTCCTTCCTGCGCACGCTGGGCTGGCGCAAGGTCGCGCAGGAGGAGTACGACAACGTCCTGTCCGAGGAGACCAAGAAGAACCTCCAGGCGTACGCGGACGGCGTGAACGCCTACCTCAAGGGGCGCGACGGCAAGGACATCTCCGTCGAGTACGCGGCCCTCGGCTTCACCAACGACTACAAGCCGACCGAGTGGACCCCGGTCGACTCGGTCGCCTGGCTCAAGGCCATGGCCTGGGACCTGCGCGGGAACATGCAGGACGAGATCGACCGCTCGCTGATGACCAGCAGGCTCGACGCGAAGCAGATCGAGGACCTCTACCCGGCGTACCCGTACGACAAGCACCGGCCGATCGTCGACCAGGGTGCGATCTCCCCGGTCACCGGGAAGTTCGACCCGGACGCGACCCCGTCCGACAACATCGGCTCGGACACCGCGCAGGGCGCCACCGAGGGCCTGAACACCCAGCTCTCCGCGCTCTCCGACACCCTCGACCAGATCCCGGCGCTGCTCGGCCCGAACGGCAACGGCATCGGGTCCAACTCCTGGGTGGTCTCCGGCAACTACACGACGACCGGCAAGCCGCTGCTCGCCAACGACCCGCACCTGGCGCCGCAGCTGCCCTCGCTCTGGTACCAGATGGGCCTGCACTGCCGCGAGATCAGCGCGAAGTGCCAGTACGACACCGCGGGCTACACCTTCTCCGGCATGCCCGGCGTGATAATCGGCCACAACCAGGACATCGCCTGGGGCTTCACCAACCTCGGCGCGGACGTCACCGACCTCTTCCTGGAGAAGGTCTCCGGCGACGGCTACCTGTACGACGGCAAGGTCAAGCCCTTCACCACCCGTGAGGAGACCATCAAGGTCGCGGGCGGCAAGGACCGGACGATCACCATCCGCGAGACCAACAACGGCCCGCTGGTCTCCGACCGCAGCAGCGAAATGGAGAAGGTCGGCCAGAAGGCCCCCGTCACCAACTCGGCCCCGGACCGGGCCGACGGCTACGCGGTCGCCCTGAAGTGGACCGCGCTGGACCCCGGCAAGTCCATGGACGCCGTCTTCGAGCTGAACCGGGCCAAGGACTTCAAGACCTTCCGGGCGGCGGCCGAGCACTTCGAGGTCCCCTCGCAGAACCTCATCTACGCCGACACCGACGGCAACATCGGTTACCAGGCGCCCGGGAAGATCCCGGTCCGCGTCGACGGCGACGGGACGATGCCCAGCCCCGGCTGGTCCTCGAAGTACGGCTGGAAGAAGGAGCCGATCCCGTTCGACGAGCTGCCCTACGAGTACAACCCGAAGCGCGGCTACATCGTCACCGCCAACCAGGCCGTCATCGACGAGAAGAAGTACCCGCACCTGCTGACCAAGGACTGGGGCTACGGCAGCCGAAGCCAGCGGATCGACGACCTCATACAGTCGAAGATCAAGGGCGGCGGGAAGATCTCGACCGAAGACATGCAGAAGATGCAGATGGACAACACCAGCGAGATCGCCGCGCTGCTGGTGCCCGAGCTGATGAAGATCAATGTCTCGGACAAGAGCGTCCGCGAGGCGCAGAAGCTCCTGGAGGGCTGGGACTACACCCAGGAGTCCGACTCGGCCGCGGCCGCGTACTTCAACGCGGTCTGGCGCAACATCCTCAAGCTGGCCTTCGGCAACAAGCTGCCCAAGGAGCTGCGGGTCGAGGGCGACTGCCTCAACGTGCCCCGGGCCGGCGGTTCGGGCCCGGTCGACGAGCAGGGCAGGCTGGTGCGCGAGTGCGGCCAGCGGGACGCGGACTCCGCCCAGCCCGACGGCGGTGACCGCTGGTACAAGGTGGTCGCCGAGCTGATGGACGACCAGAACAGCGACTGGTGGAAGGCGCCGAAGAGCGGCCGGGACGAGCCGACCGAGAACCGTGACCAGCTCTTCGCCCGCGCCATGGAGGACGCCCGCTGGGAGCTGACCGCCAAGCTCGGCAAGGACATCACCACCTGGAGCTGGGGCCGGCTGCACCAGCTGACCCTGAAGAACCAGACCCTCGGCACCGAGGGCCCCGGCCTGCTCCAGCGGGCCCTCAACCGCGGCCCGTGGAACCTGGGCGGCGGCGAGGCCGCGGTGAACGCCACCGGCTGGAACGCGGCGGGCGGCTACGAGGTCGTCTGGGTCCCGTCGATGCGGATGGTGGTCAACGTGGGGGACTGGGACAAGTCCCGCTGGATCAACCTCACCGGCGCCTCCGGGCACGCGTTCAGCGCGCACTACACCGACCAGACCGACAAGTGGGTCAACGGTGAACTGCTCGACTGGTCCTTCGGCACCAACGCCGTCGGCAAGTCGACGACCGACACCCTGACCCTCAAGCCATAGGACGAGAGGGCCCTAGCGGCTCGTCCGGCGGCTCGCCGCCGGTGTCACCACCACATCGACGGGGTGGTCGTGCGGTTCCTCCGGGACCCGCGCGACCACCTCGTCGTCGTACAGCAGGACGATCAGCGCCGGATGCGCGTCCGCCGCCGTGAGCCGCGCCAGCACCCGGTCGTAGCTGCCGCCGCCGCGGCCGAGCCGCATGCCCCGGGCGTCCACCGCGAGCCCCGGCAGCAGGACCGCGTCGGCCTCCAGGACGGCGTCGCGGCCCAGCGGCTCCCCGTCCGGCTCCAGCAGCCCGCGGCCGGCCCGGACGAGACGACCGGGCCCTTCGTACGGCGCCCAGTCCAGATCGTTGTCCGCGAGGAGCACCGGCAGCAGCACCCGCACGCCCCGGGCGCGCAGCGCGTCCAGCAGGGTGCGGGTACCGGGCTCGGTGCCCACCGAGACGTACGCGGCGACGGTACGGGCCCCGGACAACTCCGGAAGAGACAATGCGTTCCGCGACAGAACCGCATCGGCGTTCTCCACGTCTTCCCCGGTCAGAAGGCGTCGCGCGGCCAGCAGTTCACGCCGGAGCAGCGTCTTTCGGGACATCTCTGTGCTCAACGGGCACCCCAGATCTCTCACATGTGCGTATAGGCGTACAAAGTTAACCGGAGCCTCATCTTCCTCACATACGCACCGGTTATGGTTCTGCGCATGACTCAGTCGCACCCCAGGATCAGCAAGGCTGTCATTCCGGCCGCGGGACTCGGTACCCGCTTCCTGCCGGCCACCAAAGCCACTCCCAAGGAGATGCTGCCTGTGGTCGACAAGCCCGCGATCCAGTACGTCGTCGAGGAAGCGGTGACCGCCGGTCTCTCCGACGTACTGATGATCACCGGCCGCAACAAGCGTCCGCTGGAGGACCACTTCGACCGGAATTACGAGCTGGAGTCCGCGCTCACCCGCAAGGGAGACGCCGAACGGCTCAGGAAGGTCCAGGAGTCGAGCGACCTGGCCACCATGCACTACGTCCGGCAGGGCGACCCGCGCGGCCTCGGCCACGCCGTGCTGTGCGCCGCACCGCACGTGGGGGACCAGCCGTTCGCTGTCCTCCTGGGTGACGACCTGATCGACCCGCGCGACCCGCTGCTGGCCCGCATGGTCGAGATCCAGGAGCGCGAGGGCGGCAGCGTGATCGCGCTGATGGAGGTCGCGCCGGAGCAGATCCACCAGTACGGCTGCGCGGCCGTCGAGCCCACCGCCGAGGGCGATGTGGTGCGCATCACCGGCCTCGTCGAGAAGCCCGAACCGGCCGAGGCGCCCAGCAACCTCGCCATCATCGGCCGCTACGTACTGGACCCCGCCGTCTTCGACATACTGCGCAGGACCGAGCCGGGCCGCGGCGGCGAGATCCAGCTCACCGACGCCCTCCAGCTCCTCGCCGAGGACGAGAAGGCTGGCGGCCCGGTGCACGGTGTCGTCTTCAAGGGCCGCCGCTATGACACCGGTGACCGTAGCGATTACCTCCGTGCCATTGTCAGACTCGCGTGCGAACGTGAAGACCTGGGCCCGGACTTCAAGACCTGGCTCCGCAGTTACGTCACTGAGGAGATGTAGCACCTTGAGCAGCACGATCTGGTCGGTGGACGAGCACCTGGACGACATTCTCGGCGCGGTGCGACCGCTCGAACCCATCGAGCTGCAACTGCACGACGCCCAGGGCTGCGTGCTCGTCGAGGACGTCATGGTGCAGATCGCCCTGCCGCCCTTCGACAACAGCTCGATGGACGGGTACGCGGTCCGCGTCGCCGATGTCGAGGGCGCCGACGAGGAGTTCCCCGCGGTGCTCACCGTCATCGGCGACATCGCGGCGGGCAGCGACGGACTGCCCGGCGACCGGAGCCTCGGCCCCGGTGAGGCCGCCCGGATCATGACCGGCGCCCCGCTGCCGGCCGGTGCCGAGGCCGTCGTCCCGGTCGAGTGGACCGACGGCGGTACGGGCGGCGGCCCCGCCGACACCATGCGCTCCCTGCGGGAGGCCCCGGAGGGCGCGGGCGGCGAGGTGCGGGTGCACCGCCCGGTGGAGGCCCGCGCCCATGTCAGGGCCCGCGGCAGTGACGTGAAGCCGGGCGATCTGGCGCTGGGCGCGGGATCGGTGATCGGCCCGCCGCAGATCGGCCTGCTCGCGGCGATCGGCCGCTCGACGGTGAAGGTGCGGCCCCGGCCGCGCGTCGTCGTCATCTCCACCGGCAGCGAACTGGTCCAGCCCGGCGAGGAACTGACGGGCGGCCGGATCTACGACTCGAACAGCTTCGCGCTCACGGCCGCGGCCAAGGACGCCGGAGCGATCGCGTACCGGGTCGGCGCCGTCACCGACGACGCCGATACGCTCCGCGCCACGATCGAGGACCAGCTGATCCGGGCCGACATCGTCGTCACCACCGGAGGCGTCAGCGTCGGCGCGTACGACGTCGTCAAGGAGGCCCTGTCCTCGGTGGGCGACGAGGACGAGCCGGGCAGCGGCATCGACTTCCGCAAGCTCGCCATGCAGCCGGGCAAGCCGCAGGGCTTCGGCTCGATCGGCCCCGACCACACCCCGCTGCTGGCGCTGCCGGGCAACCCCGTCTCCTCGTACATCTCCTTCGAGCTGTTCGTACGGCCAGTGATCCGCACCCTGATGGGCCTCAAGGACGTGCACCGCCCCACGGTCCGGGCCACGCTCGACGCCGGCGAGGCGCTCTCCTCGCCGTCCGGCAAGCGCCAGTTCCTGCGCGGCACGTACGACGCGGAGGCCGGCACGGTCACCCCCGTCGGCGGTTCCGGATCGCATCTGATCGCCGCACTCGCCCAGTCCGACGCGCTCATCGTGCTGCCCGAGGACGTCACCTCCGCCGAGCCCGGCACGGACACCGAGGTGATCCTGCTCCGCTGATCCCGGGGCGGTGGCGGTACGGTGTCTGGCGCTGTGCCTTCCCGGGGACACCCCCGGGCCCCAGGCCCGCACCCCGGTGCGGGCCGTGCGGGCAACCGGCGCCCTACCGCGAGGCGGAGTTAGTTGAGTACGCAGAACAGGCTGACGCACATCGACGAGGCGGGCGCGGCCCGCATGGTCGACGTCTCGGAGAAGGACGTCACCGCGCGGACGGCCCGCGCCAGCGGCCGGGTACTCGTCTCGCCGCGCGTGGTCGAGCTGCTCCGCGGCGAAGGGGTCCCCAAGGGCGACGCCCTCGCCACCGCCCGGATCGCCGGGATCATGGGAGCCAAGCGCACCCCCGACCTGATCCCGCTCTGCCACCCGCTGGCCGTCTCCGGGGTCGAGGTCGACCTGAGCGTCGCCGACGACGCAGTGGAGATCCTGGCCACCGTGAAGACCACGGACCGCACCGGCGTCGAGATGGAGGCCCTGACCGCGGTCTCCGTCGCGGCGCTCACCGTGATCGACATGATCAAGGCGGTCGACAAGTCGGCGGTCATCACGGACGTACGGGTCGAGTCGAAGTCCGGCGGCAAGTCCGGCGACTACCGGCGCACCGAGGACTCCCGGCGCACCGAGGACCTCCAGCGCACCGGGCCGGACGGAGCGGACGCGTGACGGCGCCCGGGACTCCACCGGCTCCGGCCCCGTCCCCCTACCGCGCCCTCGTCGTCACCGCCTCCAACCGCGCCTCGGCCGGCGTCTACGCCGACAAGGGCGGCCCCCTGATCTCCGAGGCGCTCACGCAGCTCGGCTTCGCCGTCGACGGCCCGCAGGTCGTGCCCGACGGCGACCCGGTCGAACAGGCCCTGCGCGCCGGGGCGGCGGCGGGGTACGACGTCATCGTCACGACCGGCGGTACGGGCATCTCGCCCACCGACCGCACCCCCGAGGCCACCCGCCGCGTCCTGGACCACGAGATCCCCGGCATCCCCGAGGCGATCCGCGCCGAGGGGCGCGACAAGGTCCCCACCGCCGCGCTCTCCCGGGGCCTCGCGGGCGTCGCGGGCCGCACCCTCATCGTGAACCTGCCGGGCTCCACCGGCGGGGTGCGTGACGGACTCGCCGTTCTCGCCCGTCTCCTGGTGCACGCCGTCGATCAGTTGCGCGGCGGCGATCACCCCCGACCGGGGAGCCCGAGCTGAACGTCTCGACCTGGCCGGTGGTCCTCAGCGACGGCGAGATCGTGCTCCGTCCGATCAAGCTGCGCGACCAGCGCATGTGGCGCGAGGTCAACCGGCGCAACCGCGACTGGCTGCGCCCCTGGGAGGCGACGGTGCCGCCGCCCGCGCCGGGCGGACCGGTGGCCCAGCGGCCCACGTACCGTCAGATGATCCGTCACCTGCGCGCCGAGGCCAACGCGGGCCGGATGCTGCCCTTCGCCATCGAGTACGAGGGCCGGCTGGTCGGTCAGCTGACGGTCGCGGGGATCACCTGGGGCTCGATGTGCTCGGGCCATGTCGGCTACTGGGTCGACCAGGACGTGGCCGGCCGGGGTGTGATGCCGACCGCGGTCGCCCTCGCCGTCGACCACTGCTTCCGCGCGGTCGGACTGCACCGCATCGAGGTGTGCATTCGGCCGGAGAACGGGCCCAGCAGAAGGGTCGTGGAGAAACTGGGATTCCGCGAAGAGGGCCTGCGCCCGCGCTATCTCCACATCGACGGTGCCTGGCGGGACCACCTGATCTATGCGCTCACCGCGGAGGAAGTGCCCGACGGGCTGCTTCGGCGCTGGCACCGGTCGCGACCTGGGACGCCACGGGAAATGAAATAAGTGTTCGATATTGATCGGCAGTTGACCGATGGCGAACGCACAAACGCCCACGGTTGATCCGAACAATCACAAAAAAAGTCCGTGATATCAGCCGGATCGTGCGACACACCGGGCCAATTGGCGGATGCCCCCGCGCAAACCCCTCTACGGTGTGAGACGTGAGCAGCAGCGGCCTCATCTACGCAGTCATCGTCGGGGCCTGGGCCGCCTACTTGGTGCCGATGTGGCTCCGCAGGCAGGACGAGCTCAACGAAGCCCGTCCGACGGAACGCTTCAGCACCGCCATCCGGCTGCTGTCCGGACGGGCGGCCATGGAGCGCCGGTACGCCAAGGAGCTGCGGGAGCGCACCGCCGAGGAGGCGGGGCCCGACGCCGACCCGGACGTCGCCACGGACCGAATGGTCTCCGTGGACGTCCGGGCCTTCGCCGCGCCCGAGGCGCACACCGAGGCCCGCGTGCACGACCCGGCGCGCGCGCCCGAGGAGCGCACCGAACCGGCCCAGGCCCAGGCACCGGCTCAGGCTTCCGCCCGGCGCGCACGCCCGCGCCAGGGCGGAAGGGACGCCGAGCGCGTCCGGCGCGCCCAGCGCCTCCAGGTCCTCGCGCGCCGTCGGCGCACCACGGTCGTCCTCTTCCTGGCCTTCACGCTCGGCGCGGTGGTCGCGGCGGTCGGCGGCCTGCACTTCCTCTGGGCGCCCGCGGTCCCGGCCGTGCTGCTGAGCACGTACATCGTGCATCTGCGGGCACAGGAGCGGCGCCGGTTCGCCTTCACCATGGACCGGCGCCGGGCCGAGGTGGCGGCGCAGCACCTGCGTGAGAACCGCACCCGCAGGCACCAGCCGGCCGCGGCGGCCCCCGCCGAGCCCGACGAGGAGCCCGAAGCGCGCCGCCCCGAGCCGGAGCCCGCGCCCGCGGTCTCCCCGCAGGAGGCCGGCCGCCGGGCCCTGGTCGAGCAGACGGACCACGCGGAGTGGGTCGACCAGCAGCGCGAACGCGGCCGGGCCCAGGGTGACAGCTGGGAGCCGGTCCCGGTCCCGCTGCCGACCTACGTCACCGCCCCGGTCGCCCCGCGCGCCACCGGCGGCGTCGAGGTCGGCAACCCGGAGACCTGGAGCGCGGCCCGCTCCAGCGCCGCCGAGCCCACCCAGACGGGTACCTCGCACCCCGCGGCACCTCCGGTCGACCCGGCGCCGCGCCAGCGCACCAACCAGTCCCGTCGCACCCGCGACCGCGGCCGGACCCCGCTCTTCGACCAGTACGAGGACGGGGAACGTCCCAGAGCCGCCAACGAGTGAGCCCCCTCCGGGCCCGCTGCGCCGCCGCCTCGGCTGACCAGCACGGACCGGATTTCCGAGCACCCCGTTCGGGGTGCTAGAGTTTCACTCGTTGCAAGGGCCTGTGGCGCAGTCTGGTAGCGCACCTCGTTCGCATCGAGGGGGTCTGGGGTTCAAATCCCCACAGGTCCACCGCACACACGAGATCCCGTCCGATCGAAAGATCGGGCGGGATCTCGTCGTTTCGGGGGCGCTCGATGCCTGCCCGGGGTGGCGAACGTCGGATCAGTGGGCGGCGTCCAGGCGTGCCCGCTGGTCGTCCGTCAGGTCCAGGTCCACCGCTGCCAGGTTCTCCTTCAACTGCGCCACCGACGACGCCCCGGCCAGCGGGATCACGGGCAGGCGGTGGCCGATCTGCCAGGCCAGGACGACCTGGTTGATGCCGGCTCCGGTCTCGGCGGCGATCTCGCGCAGGACCGCGAGCCGGGCGGGGGTGCCGGGGTGGTCGTAGTCCGCGGGGAGGGGCTTGTCCGTGCGGGTGTAGGCGCCGGCGAGCAGCGGGGAGTAGGCGACCAGGGTCAGTGCGGGTTCGGCGCGGAGGTAGCTGAGCATCTCGGGGCCGGCATGACCGAGGCTGCCGTCCTCGAAGAGCGGGGTGGGGATGTCGTACCGGGGGCGCAGGTGGCTGTGCTGGTACTGCAGGACC
The DNA here is from genome assembly GCF_036077095.1 of Streptomyces sp. NBC_00376. Classification (NCBI taxonomy): domain Bacteria; kingdom Bacillati; phylum Actinomycetota; class Actinomycetes; order Kitasatosporales; family Streptomycetaceae; genus Streptomyces; species Streptomyces sp. NBC_00376. The sequence continues at coordinate 5,104,276 of NZ_CP107960.1, forward strand.
TCGTAGCCGGGCAGTCCGGCGGCGGCGGCGAGGGCGCGGGCGCGTTCCACCCGCCAGACGGCGTGGTTGCTGACGCCCAGCAGGCCGACCGTTCCCTCGGTCACCAGCTCCCCGAACGTCTCGACGGTCTCGCCGAGGGGGACGGTCCGGTCCTCGATGTGTGCGTAGAGCAGGTCGAGCTTGTCCACGCCGAGCCGTTCCCGGCTGCGCTCGGTGGCCTCGCGGACCGCCTTCGCGGACAGGCCCTCCGGGTTGTCGACGAACCCGGTGCCGGGCGCGAGCGGTTCGGCGCCGAGCTTGGTGGCGATGACTATCTCGTCACCGATGCCGCGGCTGCGCCGCCACTTGCCGAGCAGCCGCTCGCTCTGGCCGCCGAGGCCGCCGTCGACCCAGTAGGCGTAGTTGTCGGAGGTGTCGATGAAGGTGCCGCCGGCCTCGACGAAGTGGTCCAGGACGGCGAACGAGGTCTTCTCGTCGGTGACCGACCCGAAGAGCATCGCGCCGAGCGCGAGGACGCTCACCTCGCGGCGGGTGGCGGGGTCGGTGCCGATGGTGCGGTACTTCATGACTGTTCCTCCCGTTCCGGCCTCCGTCGTTCGGTGGCCGTGGGAAGGAGTGTGGATGTTGAAGTGCACTTCAACGCAAGGGGGTTCCGGCCGCTGGTCCGGGATGTGTGTCGCCTACGCTGAGCGCGTTACCCGCTCTCGAATTCTTCGGAATTCACCGCACCGAGAGGAGCGCCCAGTGACGGTCGACAAGCCCGAACTCCGGATCGACACCAGCAGGCCCCACCCCGCGCGCGTCTACGACTGGCTTCTGGGCGGCAAGGACAACTATCCGGTCGATCAGCGGGTGGCGGAGCAGCTGCCGGCCGAGGCGCGGGGCAACGCGGCGCGGAACCGGGCCTTCATGCACCGGGCCTCCGCCTGGCTGGCCCGCAACGGGGTCGATCAGTTCCTCGACATCGGCACCGGCATCCCCACCGAGCCCAATCTGCATCAGGTGGTCCAGGGTGTCACGCCGTCCGCCCGGATCGTCTACGCGGACAACGACCCGATCGTGCTGCGGCACGCGGAGGCGCTGCTGGTCAGCAGGCCGGAGGGGGCCACCGACTACATCCACGCGGATGTGCGCAAGCCGGAGGCGATCGTCGAGCACGCCCGCAAGCTGCTGGACTTCGACCGGCCGGTCGCGTTGTCCCTGATCGCGCTGTTGCACTTCCTGCCGGACGACGAGGACCCGTACGGCATCACCCGCGCCCTGGTCGACGCCCTGCCGTCGGGCAGCTTCCTGGTGCTCTCGCACGGCACGGCCGACCAGCACCCGGAGCTGAAGGCCGAGACCGAGGCCACGTACAAGAAGGGGGCGATTCCGCTGCGGATGCGTACCCGGAGCGAGGTCGAGCCCTTCTTCGAGGGGCTGGAGCTCGTCGAGCCCGGACTGGTGTTCGCCACGGAGTGGTACCGCGAGGAGCCCGCGCCGGTGCGGGAGCGCAGCGGTTTCTACGTGGGGGTCGGCCGGGTGCGCTGAACCCGGGCCGATGAGTTCTCGGCGGTGCGGCGGTCCTGCTCTTTTGTGGCGATGAGCGGGAAGGTGGACCGATGACCGATCTGAACGATGTCCTGAAGAAGCATGTCGGTGACGGGGCGGCGCCCGGGGCCGTGGGGCTGGTGGCCCGGGGGGACCGGGTCGAGGTGGTGGCCGTCGGGTCGGCCGATGCGGAGGGTACGGTCCCGATGCGCAGGGACTCGATCTTCCGTATCGCGTCGATGACGAAGCCCATCACCGCCGCCGCCGTCATGATGCTGGTCGAGGAAGGCCGGATCGCGCTGAACGAGCCGGTCCGGCAGTGGCTGCCGGAGCTGGCGGCCCCGATGGTGGTTCGTACGCCGGCCTCCCCGGCCGACGACGTGGTCCCCGCCGACCGGGTCATCACGGTGGAGGACCTGCTCACCTTCCGGGCCGGGTACGGCTTCCCCTCGGACTTCTCGCTGCCCGCGGTCCAGCTGCTGTTCAGCGAGTTGAAGCAGGGGTCGGGGTCGCTCCAGCCGCAGCAGGTCCTGGCGCCGGACGCGTGGATGGCGGCGCTGTCCCGCATTCCGCTGCTCCACCAGCCGGGCGAGGAGTGGCTGTACAACACCTGCTCCGACATCCTCGGGGTGCTGATCGCCCGGGTCTCGGACCGGCCGTTGCCCGAGTTCCTGGCGGAGCGGCTGTTCGCGCCGCTGGGCATGGCCGACACCGGGTTCGCGGTGCCGACGGCGAAGGCCGACCGGTTCACCTGTTTCTACCGGGCCGATCCGGAGGGCGGCGGGCTCCGGCTGGCCGATGCTCCGGACGGGCAGTGGAGCAGCTTGCCCGCGTTTGCGTCCGGCGCCGGCGGGCTGGTCTCGACCGCCGACGACTGGTACGCCTTCGCCCGGATGCTGCTCGCCGGGGGAGCCGGGGGAAGGGCCGGTGGGCGGCGGGTGCTGTCGGAGGAATCGGTGCGGCTGATGACCACCGACCATCTGACGCGGGCGCAGCGCGAGCGCAGCACGCTGTTTCTGGAGGGCCAGGGCTGGGGCTACGGCGGGTCGGTGGACGTCGAGGCCGTCGACCCCTGGAACGTTCCGGGGCGCTACGGCTGGGTGGGCGGCACGGGTACGGCGGGACATCTCACGCCCGCCACCGGCACCGTCTCCGTCCTGCTGACCCAGCTGGCGATGACCGGACCGACCCCGCCCCCGCTGACGCGGGAGTTCTGGGCTTACGCCGCCGGCGCCTGACGGCCGGGCGGTGCGGCCACTGCCGCAGTACCTCGGCTACCGCAGTGGCTTCGCGTAGCAGCGGCTGCTCTCGTACATGCGGTAGTGGCCGAACTTCTCGCACGGGGCGTAGCCGCTGGACACGTACAGCGCGATCGCCTCCGGCTGCCGGTCCCCGGTCTCCAGCACCATGCGGACACGGCCCGCCGCCCGCGCGTCCTCCTCCAGGACGGCCAGGATGCGGCGGGCCAGCCCCTTGCCCCGGCCCTCGGGTATCACGAACATCCGCTTGAGTTCGGCGTCGCCGTCCGAGTAGCCCTCGTCGTTACGGTCCTGGGGGCGCCAGCCGCCGGTGGCGACGGGGCGCTCCAGCTCGTCGTAGGCGAGGAGATACAGACCGTGCGGCGGCTCGAACATCGAGGGGTCGAGCGGTGTGACATCGCCCTCGTCCCCGTACCGCTCGGCGTATTCGAGCTGTACCTGGTCGTTGAGTTTGACGGCGTCGGGGTGGTCGAAGGGCCGAGGGTGGATATTCATGCGCCATATCGTACATGTATGCGTGCGGTGAATGTCGGTATCGTGCCTGGATGCTGACTGTCACCTCCGTCAATGTCAACGGGCTCCGTGCCGCCGCCAAGAAGGGCTTCGTCGAGTGGCTGGCCCGGACCGAAGCCGATGTGATCTGCCTCCAGGAGGTGCGGGCCGAGCCGGAGCAGCTGCCCGAGGAGGTGCGTGAGCCGGCCGGCTGGCACACCGTGCACGCGCCGGCCGCCGCCAAGGGGCGGGCCGGGGTCTCCCTGTACACGCGGCGTGCGCCGGAGCGCGTGCAGATCGGGTTCAGCGGGTTCGGGGACGCCGGGAGCGAGGAGTTCGACGCGAGCGGGCGCTATGTCGAGATCGACCTGCCGGGCGTCACGGTCGCGAGCCTGTACCTGCCCTCCGGCGAGGTCGGGACCGAGAAGCAGGACGAGAAGGAGCGGTTCATGGCCGCGTTCCTCCCGTATCTGAAGGGCCTGCGGAAGCGGGCCGCGGAAGGCGGTCGCGAGGTGGTGGTCTGCGGGGACTGGAACATCGCCCACCAGGAGGCCGACCTCAAGAACTGGAAGGCCAACAAGAAGAGCTCCGGCTTCCTCCCCGAGGAGCGGGAGTGGCTGACCCGGGTCTTCGGCGAGGCCGAGTACGTCGATGTCGTACGGGCGCTGCACCCCGACGAGGAGGGGCCGTACTCGTGGTGGTCCTACCGGGGGCGGGCCTTCGACAACGACACCGGCTGGCGCATCGACTACCAGGTGGCGACGCCCGGCCTGGCCGGGCGCGCGGTGAAGGGCTGGGTCGAGCGGGCCGCGACGCACGCCGAGCGGTGGAGCGACCACGCGCCGGTGACGGTGGTCTTCGAACAGTAGAGCGTGCGAACGGGGTGAGTGCGGGGCGGCCCGGTCCGGGAAGCATTCCGGTGTGCGAGCGGGAGAGCCCCACCGGCGGCCGTCTTCGCGTGACCGTCCGTCAGGGGGATGGGTCCCGCGGCGGTTCGCCGGTGCCCTCGCGGCGCAGCCGCCGGTCCAGCGCCATGGACAGCTCGGCGTCCACCACCGCGCGGGCCAGCGGCCGGAGCTGCGGCGGCTCGGCCTCGCCGTCGTGGCCGCCCTGGTCCTCCAGGACGCTCACGAAGAGTTCGGCGAGCGCGTCGGCGTGCTCGCGGACGCGGCGGCCGGCCGCGAGCACGGTCGCGAGCGGCACTCCCTCCCGTACCAGCTGGGACGAGACCTCCAGCAGGCGGCGGCTGATGTGGACGATCTCGTCGCCGTCCGTGGCGAGATAGCCCAGTTCGAGGGCGGCGGCCAGGTTCTCCGGGGTGGTCTCGCCCTCAAAGTAGTCCGCGAGCTGTTCGGGGGTGAGGCGTACCGGGGTCTCCTCGGTCGGCTCGCCCAGGCCCAGCACCTCGGCGACGTCGCGGCCGCTCTCGAAGGTGCGGGCGAGATCGGCGATGCCGGTGAGGGTGTGGCCGCGTTCCAGCAGGCCGGTGATGGTGCGCAGCCGGGCCAGGTGATGGTCGTCGTACCAGGCGATGCGCCCCTCGCGGCGGGGTGGCGAGATCAGTCCGCGCTCCCGGTAGAAGCGCACGGTCCGCACCGGGATGCCGGCCTCCTTGGCCAGCTCCTCCATGCGGTATTCGCGGTGCTCGCGTCTTTCGGCCACACCCGCACCCTACCGGCCTCCCCCGTGGCGGAGGCCGGAAGTTGTACCGTCGGTAACTTTCCCCCGCCGTACCCCTACCCATCGGTACGGAGCTGCTCTACTCTCCCAACAATGCCAGTGATTGCTGGCAGAGTCGTGTGACGTACCGCGGGAGGCGGCAGCATGGCCCAGCACGAGCACGTACGAGTGGCGGTGATCGGATCCGGATTCGGGGGCCTCGGGGCCGCGGTCCGGCTGCGCCGCGAAGGCATCACGGACTTCGTCGTCCTGGAGCGGGCCGATTCCGTCGGCGGCACCTGGCGCGACAACAGCTACCCGGGCTGCGCCTGCGACGTACCGTCCCACCTCTACTCGTTCTCGTTCGCGCCCAACCCCGAGTGGCCGCGCACCTTCTCCGGGCAGGAGCACATCCGCGCCTACCTGGAGCACGTCGCGGACACCTTCGGGCTCCGCCCGCACCTGCGGCTCGGCCATGAAGTGACGGTCATGCGCTGGGACCGCGAGGAGCTGCACTGGGTCATCGAGACGGCGAACGGGGCCGGTTTCACCGCCGATGTCGTGGTCTCCGCGAGCGGTCCGCTCTCCGACCCGAAGACGCCGGACATCCCCGGTCTCGCCGACTTCCCCGGCGAGGTCTTCCACTCGGCCCGCTGGAACCACGACGCCGATCTGACCGGAAAGCGCGTCGCCGTGATCGGCACCGGCGCCTCCGCCATCCAGATCGTGCCCGCGATCCAGCCGAAGGTCGGCAGCCTGACGCTCTTCCAGCGCACCCCGCCCTGGGTCATGCCGCGCATGGACCGGAAGATCAGCGGCGCCGAGCGCTGGCTGCACCGCGCCGTGCCGGTCACCGGCACGGCCCGCCGCGGACTGCTCTGGGGCATACGGGAGTTGCAGGTCAGCGCCTTCACCAAGCACCCGGGCGAGCTGGGCCTGGTCGAGAAGATAGCCAAGGCCAACATGGCGCGGGCCATCAAGGACCCCGCGCTGCGGGCCAAGCTGACCCCCTCGTACCGCATCGGCTGCAAGCGCATCCTGCTCTCCAGCGCCTACTACCCGGCGCTCGCACAGCCCAACGTGGACGTGGTCGCCTCCGGCCTGGCCGAGGTGCGCGGCTCCATGCTCGTCGCCTCCGACGGCACGGAGACCGAGGTCGACGCGATCATCTTCGGCACCGGCTTCCACGTCACCGACATGCCGATCGCCGAGCGCGTGGTGGGTGCGGACGGCATCACGCTCACCGAGTCCTGGAAGGACGGCATGCAGGCGCTGCGCGGCGCCAGCGCCGCCGGCTTCCCCAACTGGATGACGATCATCGGTCCCAACACCGGGCTCGGGAACTCCTCGATGATCCTGATGATCGAGGCCCAGCTGAACTACATGGCCGACTACCTGCGCCAGCTGAACGTGCTGGGCGGGCGCGTCGCGCTCGACGCGCGGCCCTCGGCGGTCGGGTCCTGGAACCGCCGCGTCCAGGAGCGGATGAAGCGCACCGTGTGGAACACCGGCGGCTGCAACAGCTGGTACCTGGACGCCAACGGGCGCAACACCACCGTCTGGCCGGGCACCACCTCCGAGTTCCGCAAGGCGACGCGGCAGGTCGACCTCTCCGAGTACGAGGTCGTACGGATCCCGAAGCAGGCCGTCGCCGCAGTGCAGGCCACCGCCTCGGCGAAGGCCGTCGCCGAGGAGGTCGCGGGATGAGCCGGCTGCTGCGGCGCGACGCCGCCCCGCCGGTCCCCACGCGCGAACTCACCGTGCGCTCCGCCGACGGCGCCCGCATCCACGTCGAGGTGCACGGGAAGGACGGCGCCCCGGCAGTGGTCCTCGCGCACGGCTGGACGTGCAGCACCCGTTTCTGGGACGCGCAGATCAGGGATCTCGCGGGGGACCACCGGGTCGTCGTCTACGACCAGCGCGGCCATGGCGGTTCGCCCGCGGTCGCCCCCGGCGGATGCAGCACCGACGCCCTCGCCGACGACCTCGAAGCGGTACTGGCCGCCACCCTGGAACCGGGGGAGAAGGCCGTGATCGGCGGGCACTCCATGGGCGGCATGACGATCATGGCCGCCGCCCGGCGGGCCGGGCTGCGCGAGCACGCGGCGGCCGTACTGCTGTGCAGCACCGGGAGTTCGCGGCTGCCCGCCGAGTCGACGGTGGTACCGATGCGGGCCGGTTCGGTGCGGACCCGGATGACCCGGGGAATCCTCCTGGCGTCGGCCCCGCTGGGACCGGTCACGCCGATTACCCGGCGGGTGCTCAAGTACGCCACGATGGGAGCGGGGGCGGCACCGGAGCGGGTCGACACCTGCGCCCGGATCGTGCACGCCTGCCCGAGGAAGGCCAGGGCCGCCTGGGGGCGGGTCCTCGCGGACCTCGATCTCGACGCGGGCGTACGGGAGTTGCGGGTGCCCACGGCGGTGATCGCGGGTACGGCGGACCGGCTCACCCCGATCGGGCACGCCCGGTCGATCGCGGCCACGCTCCCCGACGGCCTGGGGCTCACCGAACTGACGGGCCAGGGCCACATGACGCCGGTGGAGGCGCCGGAGGCGGTCACGGCGAAGCTCCGGGAGCTGGTCGCCACGTACCTCCCGGCGGGCACGGACGCGAACGCGAACGCGGGCACGGACGCGGGCACGAAGACGGATTCGAGTGCGGGCACGGGTACGGCCGAGAAGGAGGAGGTCGCATGAGCGGCAGGCGGAGTCTCGAAGGACAGGTCGTCGTCGTCACGGGCGCGGCGCGCGGCGTGGGCGAACTGCTGGCCCGCAAGCTCTCGGCGCGCGGCGCCAAGCTCGCGCTGGTCGGGCTGGAGCCGGACGAGCTGAAGAAGGTCTCCGAGCGGCTGCACTCGGAGAGCGACCACTGGTTCGCGGACGTCACCGACCACGAGGCGATGGCGCGGGTCGCCCAGGAGGTCAAGCAGCGGTTCGGGAAGATCGACGTCGTCGTCGCCAACGCCGGGGTCGCCGCGGGCGGACCGTTCGTCGACTCGGACCCGGATGCCTGGCGCCGGGTCATCGAGGTCAATCTGATCGGCGGCGCGGTGACCGGACGGGCGTTCCTGCCGGTGCTGATGGAGAGCCGCGGCTACTTCCTCCAGATCGCCTCGCTCGCGGCGATGACGCCGGCGCCGATGATGACCGCGTACTGCGCTTCCAAGTCGGGCGTGGAGGCGTTTGCGCACAGCCTGCGGGCCGAGGTCGCCCACCGGGGAGTGAAGGTCGGGGTCGGCTACCTGTCCTGGACCGACACGGACATGGTGCGGGGCGCCGACCAGGACGACGTGATGCGGGAACTGCGCCAGCGGCTGCCCTTCCCGGCGAACCGCACGTACCCGCTGGGCCCCGCCGTCGACCGGATCGTCGCCGGTGTCGAGCGCCGCTCCCCGCATGTCTACGCACAGTGGTGGCTGCGCGGGATGCAGTCGGTGCGGGGCTACCTGCCCTCGCTGATCGGCGTCGTCGGCCAACGGGAGGTTCGTAGGTTCGGCTCGCGGCTGGACAGCGTGAGCAAGGGGCTCGTGGGCGCCGGGGGCGCCGCCGACCAGGACGCGAGGGCGGCTACGCAGCGTAAGTGATCGACATGCGGTGGATGCCGGGTCCTGCGACGCTGAACGAGGTCCTCACGGACCGCCCACCAAGCATCCACTAGGAGTGAACAGCATGGGCATCGCAGACCAGTTCAAGGACAAGGCGCAGGAGCTCGCCGACCAGGCGAAGAAGAAGGCCGGCGAGGGCCGCAACGCGGGCCAGGAGCGGACGCGCACCGAAGGCCAGGAGCGGATCCGCACCGAAGGCCAGGAGCGGATGCAGAACGTGTCCGAGCGGGCCTCGAAGACGTCGCAGCAGGGCCGTGACAAGGCCCGCGGCGCGACGGACGAGCTCCGCGAGCGCCGCGAGCGCTGACCGGCGATCGCGACACCGCGCATTGTCTGTGAGGGGCGCACCCGGATCTCCGGGTGCGCCCCTTCCGCGTCTCGCGCGGCGCGGGCCGGGGCCTTCGGTGGTGCCGGTCTCAGTTCTCGGGAGCCGAACGCACCAGGTCGCCCGGGTCGGTGTTCGCCCCGCACAGCACCACGGCGATCCGCTCGCCGTCGCGCGGCCGGTAGCCGCCGCCCGCCACCGCCCCGTCCGGTGCGGTGAGCGCGGCCAGTGCGGTGGCGGCGGCGTGCTCGACGGCGACGCGGCGGTGGTCCCACAACGCCTGGCGGGCGCGGGCGATCTCGGCGTCCGGCACCAGGACGGAGCGGATGTCGTTCTCGCGGGCGGCGTGGAGGGCCAGGGCGGTGGCCCGCCGGGCACCGAGAGAGTCGACGGCGATCGATTCGACAGGGACGTCGACCGGGCGGCCGGCCTTCAAGGCGGCGTTCAGCGCCCGGCAGTTCTTCGGTTCGACGGCGACCGTGCGGATCTTGTGGTGCCGGGCGGCGGTGGCGACACCGGCGAACAGCCCGCCGCCGCCGACCGAGACCACCACGGTGTCCAGGCCGGGGATCCGGGCGTGGATCTCCTCCAGCAGGGTGCCCGCCCCGGCGGCGATCAGCGGGTGGTCGTAGGCGTGCGCGGCGAGCGCGCCGGACGAGAGGGCGAACTCCTCGCACGCTTCGAGGGCTTCGGCGTACTCCGCGCCGACGATCCGCACGTCCGCTCCGTAGCCGCGCAGCTTGGCGATCTTCACCGCCGGGGCGACGCTCGGCAGGAACACCGTGGCGCGTACGCCCTGCTGCTGGGCGGCCCACGCACAGGCCAGCCCGGCGTTGCCACCGGAAGCGATGGTGACCCCCGCGTCCGGCAGGGTGCCCGCCTCGCGGTGGGCCTGGATGAAGTTCTGCGCGCCGCGCGCCTTGAAGGAGCCGGTGTACTGCATGAACTCCAGGGCGAACCAGACCTCGTAGGGCTGCTCGCCCCGGCTGCCGAGGGGGTGTCCCTCGCGGATGGCTCCCGGCGCCACGGGTGCGACGGTGACCGGGCGGATGCGCCCGGCGGTCCGCTCGGTGGCGGCCTTGACGTCGTCGTACGTGAGGTCGTTGCCGAACAGGTCCGTGTCCCGGTCGTCCATGTCTTCTCACTCCCGTGGTCGCTGAATCAGCCAGCTTATGCAGCAGCCGGCCCGGAAGCGGGTCCGGCCCTGCACGGCGGTGCTTGCTGCCGCCGTGCAGGGGGAGGTCGAGAGGCCCGCGCAGAACCTCAGCAGGCCTTGGTGGAGCCGTATCCGTCGAGGTTCCTGTCGTAGATCCAGCCGCTGTACTCCCGGCCGTCGAAGCGGTTGTACGCCCGGACGTGGCTCCAGGTGTTCCCCGCGCTGTTGACGGTGTAGCAGTGCAGGTAGACATCGAAGTTCCAGTCGGGCCTGCCCACCACGCCACAGCCTTCGTTGGGGCCGGTCCTGACGGGAGCCCCTTCAAGCAGCTCGTAGCGCACGTGATCCACCCCCGCGTCCTTGTTGGACCAGCTGGGATGAGTACAGGTCGCCGCCGTACCGGCGTCCGCGACCGCGCTGGGCGCGACCGCGATCCCCGCCCCCATGAACAGCAGGGACAGGCCAGTCGTCAGGCATCGGCGAATGGATTTCATATCGAATCGAACCCTTCCAGGAGGAACACTTCCCTGACCGGCTGCACGCGGTCGCGCACACGCTCCCACCGAGTCCCGCGTGGCTGAAGGGAGTTGAGGGGAATCTGAGGTGCGGGAGCACTTGTCTCCGCGGTCGCGGAACCGGTAGGAACCATGCGTGACTGATCAAGGGAAGTTCGCGCGCTTTCTCATAGCGCTCTCGGCCGTCATCGTCGCCGGGTGCGCCCTCACCGTGACGATCAAGGTGATGAACGTCGATACCGAGGCGATGTACCCGCCGCGACTGCTGGACCAGGAAGCGGTGGAACGGCAGGCTGCCTTGACCGCGCGGGGGCCGAAAAACGCGTCCAGGGACGGAGTGGAATGTCCGGCGGCCATGGAGGCCAAGGAGGGCAACAAGTTCGACTGCAAGGTTCGGGAGGGCTACAACGACAAGACCGTCACGGTCGAGGTCATCGACGACCAGGGCAGACTCAGCATGACCGCGTCCTGAGCCTCGACACTCACCGCCATGTCGCCCAAGAGTTTCTACGACCTGGCCTTCGAGGTGTCCCCGGGAGCGGCCCGCAAGGACGTTCACTACGTCAGAGGCAGCCTCGACGAGGTCAAGGAGGATCTGGCGGCCGAGCTGTCCGAGAGCTCCAATGTGTACCTGCTGTGCTGGTACGGCTCTGCTGAGCTGGCGCTGCATGTGTACCAGCAGGGCGAACGGGGGCGCTCGATCGACCTCCGTCCGCTCGTCACGGTCTCGGTCGACGGCTATCCGGCCGTCACTTTCCTCGAATCCGGCGAGCCGACCGGCTACGGCGTCGGCGCGGATGACCCGGGCAAGGTGCGGCAAGCGCTTGAGGATGGAATGTTCTCGGGGGAACTCGACGACGCGATCAAGGTCACTGTCGACTGGGATTCCATCGAAGTACCAGGACTCATCGGCGAAGTCGCAACGGACGACGATTACGTGAAGCTCGCCGGAGATCCCGATGGAGTCTCTTTCGAGGACGACGGCTGGGAAGACTCCGAGGAGGACGACCTCGATGAGGACGAGCTGGAGGACGAGCTGATCGAGCGGGGCTATATCCCGTACGGGTTCACCGACTTCGAGGCCTGACCTCCGGCGCGCTCGATCAGCGGTCAGGGATTCGCCCCGCGATGCTTGACGTTGACGACCAGGGCCTTGGTCAGTGCCACGGGGCTCAGGAAACGCAGCGGACCGATCAGGCGGGCTGCGAACAGGTACATGTGCCGGGCGAGCGCTGCGTCGCGCGCCGCCGCCGAGAACATCAGCCGTTCCATGGCCTTGAACGGACGGGACCTGGCGTAGTCGGCGGCCAGCTGCTGGTGGCCGGTCAGCCGGCGCCGGTGTGTGCGTGCGTACGCCGTGAGGGAGGCGTCGAGGTCTGCCTGGAGGCCGGACGCGGTCGGTGCGATCGCCTCCGTCAGCCATTGGGCGGTCTGCAGGGCCCATCCGCATCCCACGCCCCACAGGGGGTCGCTGGTCAGGGCGGCGTCGCCGATGAGCGCGACGCCCGGTGCGGTCGGCCTGCGGGTGTGGAGCGGGTAGTCGACCGTGCCGATGATCTTCGACACTCGCTCGGCGGAGTCGATGGGCGGTGCCTCGGGCAGAGCGCGGACGAATTCGAGGAAGCTGCCCTCCAGGTCCTCCTTGAAGGCCGGCAGCCGCCTCTTGTCCGGGAGCACCGCGAGGACCGTCACTCCGTCGTCGTTCGGGAACGCGTACGCCATGTCGGGTTCGAGGAACCAGGTCTGCCCGATCCCGCCGGGCAGCGGAAGGTTCCGGAAGTGCGCGAGATAGCCGAACCGCCCGTTCTCGTACTGCTTGGTGGGCACCTCGGCGAACTTCGCCACGGCCGAGTCCTTGCCGTCGGCGGCGACCACCAGACGGGCCCGGATCTCGCGCTCGCCCTGCGGTGTCGACGCACGCACGCCCACGGTTCGCCCGGCCTCCCGGACCAGCCCGGTCACGCGGTGGCCGAGCAGCAGATCGACCCCGGGCGTCTCCTCCGCACGGGACCTGATCAACGGGTCGAGGGTGCTGCGCCGGACGTTGTACCCGCGCGGCAGCTCGGGACCCCCCGGCGCGTCCTTCGGCTCGATCCAGCCCCAACGGGTGTACCAGCGGGCGTCGTTGGTGAGTGCCCCCGCCTTCTCAAGAGCGGGTACGAGGCCGAGTTCGTCCAGCACCGGGTAGGCGTTGGCCGTGATGGAGTGGGTGCAGAGCACCTTGTACGCCTCGGGGTCCGAGCGGCGTTCCAGGAGTGCGACGCGGACACCGCGTCGAGCGAGCAGGACGGCCGCGGCGCTGCCGGCGAGGCCGGATCCGCTGATGACGACGTCGTAGTCGGGTCCGGCGCTCTCGGTGTTGGCCATGTGCTGATCGTCCCCTTCGGGGTGCGCCGTTCGTGGGAGTGGAGCAGTGCCACTGCTGTCAGGCACATGGCGAAGTGTAGGGAGTGGGAGAGCCGCTGATCGGGGCGTTTCCGGGATACGCGGGTGTCACCGGCCGGGGAGTGGATCTCGGCGGTCGGGGCCATTACCTGCGAGGTAATGGCACTGATTTGTTAGTGATGGCGAGAATGCTGATCTCGCCGCGTCAGCCGGATGCGGATGTCCGATCGGAGTGAGGAATCGTGTCTCCAGACGCACCCGCAACCACTCGCGCCGTGGTGGAAGAGCTGTTGCGCCGGATCGCGGAGGGCGAACCCGAACGCATCGCTGAGGTGTACGCCGAGCGGGGCGACTGGAAGCTGGACTGGCCAGAGGCTGAGCACGGTCGGGCCGCAACCCCGTGGATCCGCCACCGCCGCACCCGAGCAGATGCCGCCGCCCACTATCGCGAGCTCGCCGAGCACCATGTGCCTGGGCAGGCGGCGACCGAGATCGAGCGCATCCTCATCGACGGCAACGACGCGGTCGTGCTCGGTGAAATCCGTCAGACGGCCCGTTCCACGGGACGCGCGTATCGGGCCCGGTTCGCTCTGCACCTCACTGTCGAGCAGGGTCTTGTCACCCGGCACCATGCCTATGAAGACAGCCTTGCCGTTGCCCAGGCGTTCGACACGGAGAGGCGTGACGAGGAGGGCGTGCCGTTCACTGCGGACAGCGGAACAGGCCGTACGCCCGCCACCACGGCCTGACCGCGAGGCGTTCCACTGCCCTACTGGCAGAGGAACGTGTCGAACACGCGAGTAAGTGTCACGTTCGTTTCGGGGGTGTGCCGGCGGATGGCGAGTGCCCGAATCGGGTTGGGTCGGGAAGGTGACCCCGGCCGGGTCAGGGCGCCTTGACGGCCTCGACGAACGGCGTCCAGGCCGACGCGGGGATGACGAGCACGGGTCCTTCGGGGCGCTTGGAGTCGCGTACGGGGACGAGGTCCTGGTGGCCGTCCGCGACTTCGAGGCAGTCGCCGCCAGAGGAATTGCTGTGGCTGCTCTTGCGCCAGCGGGCGAACTCCTGGGCGACTTCCACGCAGTTGCCACCATCGCCATTGCTGTGGCTGCTCTTGCGCCAGGTGACAGCGCTGAGATCAAGAACGATGCTGGCCATTCCGGTACTCCTCAGCCACCTTCTCGATCAGTTCGAGGGACACCTCTGGCGGCAAGGCGGCGGCCCTGAGCCGATCGTATGCCTTGCGGTAGCGCATGACGATGGACGGATCGTCGATGGTCTGCCCGTGGTACGAGCCCTCGGTGTAGAGCAGCGGTGGCTCGTTGTCGAAGTCCATGAGGAAGAGCGGCAGTTCTGTAAGCGCCCGGGTCGGGCCGTTCCACGGAAGGATTTGCGCAACGACGCGGCGGCGCCGTACCAGGCCGGCGATGTGTTCCAACTGCTCGGCCATTTCCGCGGGCGGGATGATGGAATGGCGGATCAGGGCCTCGTGCAGGATCACCCAATACTCAGGCTTCTTGGGGTTGTCGAAGAGTCGGGCTCGGTGCAGTCGAGCGTCGATCTTGGCTTCGACCTCTTCCGGCGTGTCCAGGGTGTGTGCGGAGCGGATGACGGCATCGGCGTACGACCTGGTCTGGAGTAGCCCCGGGATCAGCGTGCCGGACCACTCGGCGATGGCTCGGGCCCGTGTCTCTGCCTCCACAACGGCAGCGAAGTACGAGGAATGCGCCCCCTGCTTGGCCTTCCGCACGTCACCGCACCGCCGACCGAAGAACCCGTCCGTCCCCAGTACCCGGTCCACGTGCTGGGCCAGATCCTCGGGCATCCGGCGGTGGCCGTGTTCGATCTCGCTCAGGTACGTGATGCCGTAGAAGCTGCCGTCCACCAGCTTCTCCAAGGTCAGGCCCGCCTCTTCCCGCTTGAAGCGGAGTTCCTTGCCGTAGAACTCCGGAACGCCCGCCGAGCCGTCGATCTCCTTGCGTGTGGCCACTGTTGACCGCCTTTCGCGCTGTGCCTTGTGGACCGAGAAGTCCTTTCACGGTAGGGCTCCGTGCGGCAGCGTGTGAGGCGTTCGTCACAGTCAGCAACGAAAGGTGGACTTCCCCCCATGGACGACACGTACGGCCTCACCGGCCACGACATCGGTCCGGACATCGACGCGCTCCGTGCCGCGCTCGCCGCGCACGGCATCACCCTGCCCTCGCTCGGTGTCGAACCGCTGACCTTCGCCGCGAGGGCGACCCGGCCGCCGCTGGTCTCGCTCGGGAACTGCAATGTGGCGACCGCGCGCCGGATGGCCGAGGTGTTGCGTGCGGCGGCCGGGGGATGAGCCCGTTGCCGATCGCGGTGGACCTGCTCGCCGTACCGAAGGCCGTACCGGAGATGCGGCGCACCCTGCGGGAGCGGTGCGGGGGTGTGGACTCGCCCGATCTGCTGCTCTGCGTCAGCGAGTTGCTGACCAATGTGATCGTGCATCTCGGGGAGGGGACACCGGTCACGCTGCGGGTGAGCGGTACGCGTACCGGCAGGGTCAGGGTCGAACTGAGCGATCCCGAGCCGTGCGCCTGGCCCGCGTTACGCACCGCGTCCGTCGGCGACGAGTCGGGGCGGGGGCTGGCGCTCGTGGACGCGTTGGCGCTGCGGTGGGGGATCGAGCGGCGGCCGTACGGGAAGACGGTCTGGTGCGAGCTGCGGGCCCCCGGTCCGTCCCCCGGCGAGGGACGGACCGGTGAAGGGGATCAGCGCAGGGTGAGCGGGGTCTCGGAGTCGACGCGGGTCAGCTTCTCCGGGTTGCGTACGTAGTAGAGGCCGGTGATGTGGGCGTCCTCGATCCGGAAGGCCACGACGCCGTCGATCACGCCGTCCAGGCGCAGCAGGAACGCCGGGTTGCCGTTGGCCAGGGTGGGGCTGATGGTGATCGTGGCGGTCTGCTTGCCGGCGCCGCCGACGAGGTAACGGGCCACCTTGTCGGCGCCGATGATCGGCCGTCGGGCGGCCTGCTTGATGCCGCCGCCGTCGCCGAGGAGGACCACGTCGGGGGCGAGCACGTCCAGCAGGCCCTGGAGGTCCCCGGTCTCCAGGGCGCGCCGGAACGAGTCCACTGCCGCCCTGGACACGCTCGCCGAGACCGCCGCACGGGGGCGGCGGGCGTCGACGTGGCGGCGGGCGCGGTGCGCGATCTGGCGGACGGCCGCCGGGGTCTTCTCGACGGCGGCGGCGATCTCGTCGTAGTCGACGGCGAAGACCTCGCGCAGCACGAAGACGGCGCGCTCCGTCGGCGACAGGGTTTCCAGGACGAGCATCAGGGCCATCGACACGCTCTCGGCGAGTTCGACGTCCTCGGCCACGTCCGGCGCGGTGAGCACCGGTTCGGGAAGCCAGGGGCCGACGTACGCCTCCTTGCGGCGCGACAGTGTGCGCAGCCGGTTGAGGGACTGCCGGGTGGTGATCCGGACCAGGTAGGCGCGCTGGTCCTGCACCTTTTCCAGGTCGACCTCGACCCATCGCAGCCAGGTCTCCTGGAGGACGTCCTCCGCATCGGCCGCCGAACCGAGCATCTCGTAGGCGACGGTGAAGAGCAGGTTGCGATGGGCGACGAAGGCCTCGGTCGCCGGGTCGGTGGTGGCGTGGTCGTCGTTCACTTCTTGCCTCTCTTCGGAGCCCGGCTCGCGGCTCTGAGCTGTCAGGCCGTTTGTTCGGCGGGGGCAGGTGCCTTGGCGCGTTCGGCGCGCGGGCCGCTCTTGCGGGCCTCGTTCCCCAACTGCTTGACGGTGGCCTTGCAGACGATCTCCTTGAGCTTCGCACCGGGGCGGCCACCCAGATACATCGGGTTCGCGCGGTCGTCCATCGAGGCGAACTGGAAGAACCCGGTGCGGCGGCCCAGGCTCATGCACTGGCCGGCGAACCGCACCTTCAGGGGCGCGGGTTGCTCGCCCGCGATCCGGCTGAGCACCGTGCGGGCGGCGCGCGAGCCCAGCTGGCCCGCGGCCTGGCAGCTCATCCGGAACGGCGCGTCGGCCGGTGCCGCCGCGTCCCCGGCCGCGACGATGCGCGGGTCGTCCACGCTGGTCAGGGTCTCATCGGTGAGCAGGCGGCCCACGGCGTCGGTGGTCAGGCCGCTGCGGGCGGCCAGGTCCGGCACGCTGAATCCGGCGGCCCAGACGGTGACCCGGCTGGGGAGTTCGCGGCCGTCGTCGAGCCGTACGGCATCGGCGGTCACGGCGGCCACCCGCGCACCGGGGCCCTCGATCACGGTCACACCGAGCTCGGCGAGGGTCCGGGCGACCGCGCGGCGGCCCCGGGGGTGCAGATACGGGCCGAGCTCCTCGCCGCAGACCAGGGTCACGGCCCGGCCCTCCTCGGCCAGTTCGGCGGCGGTCTCGATGCCGGTCGGGCCCGATCCGACCACGGTCACCGGGGCCGTCGCGGGTGCGGCGTCGACGGCCGGCCGCAGCCGTCGCGCCTCCTCCAGGGTGGCGATCGGGTGGGCGAACTCCGCCGCGCCGGGCACGTCCGGTACGGCGCTGCCGCTGCCCACCGCGTAGATCAGGTAGTCGTAGCCGACCGTGGAGCCGCCCGTGAGTTCCACGCCGCGCCCGGCCGCGTCGATCGTCGCCACGCTGTCGACCACCAGCCGGATGTTCCCGGCCAGGACCTCCGCGTAGTCGACGACGGCGTCATTGCTTCCACCGACCAGTTGGTGGAGGCGGATGCGCTCGACGAAGTCGGGGCGCGGGTTGATGAGCGTGACGGTCAAGTCGGCCTGCTGGGCCAGCCGGTTGGCGGCGGTGACGCCCGCGTAACCTCCGCCGATCACGACCACATCGGTGTTCTTGTTCATGGTTTCTGCCTCTCCGTCCGGTCCGTTGCTCGTTGTCGGCATCAAGACACCGGGAGGTCAGGAGCTGTGACAGGGCGTGAGCCAGATCACTCCGTTCGCCCCCGTGGCGGCCGCTTGACCGGCGTCAGGCGTACGGGTGGTGTGCGACCCGGCTGCCGACACATCACTCTTCGCGTCTGATTGACTGCGCAGGGTCGCGAAGGCTATCGGTGAGCCCTCGGGCTTTTCACAAGGAGAATCCGCATGTTCAAGAGCAGGGGTGCCCGTTCTCTCGCCCTCGGTGCCGTGGGTGTGTCCGTCGTGGCGGCCACCGCCGGGGTGGCCGTCGCCGTGGCCGACAACGTCAGGGCCCCGTACGCACAGGCCGGCGCGACGGTCGAGCCCGACGGCAAGATCCGGTCCTCCAAGGGGGTCGAGGGCGTGAAGCGCCTGGCGGCCGGCGAGTACTGCGTGACGTTCGGCGACAGCGACATCTCCCCGGGGCGGGTTCTCCCCAGCGTCTCGTCGCTCAGCCGCGGCAAGA
Source organism: Streptomyces sp. NBC_00376 (assembly GCF_036077095.1). Classification (NCBI taxonomy): domain Bacteria; kingdom Bacillati; phylum Actinomycetota; class Actinomycetes; order Kitasatosporales; family Streptomycetaceae; genus Streptomyces; species Streptomyces sp. NBC_00376. The sequence continues at coordinate 5,122,567 of NZ_CP107960.1, forward strand.
TCGTGTCCTACTCGTGGAGTACCGCCAGCACCTGCGACGCGGCCAAGCAGCAGGCGAGGGTCTGGACCACGGACGCCGAGGGCAAGGCTTCCGACGCCTGGTTCTCCATCGTCATCCACTGACCTCCGCCGACCTTCGACGCCCGTCGGCCTGCTTCAGGCCGGCGGGCGTCTCGTTCATCCGCGACGTAACCGGTGTGCGGCGCCCGTGCCCGTGACTACCTGGGCGGCAGTGGCGGGCGTCGCCGGTCGGGGACGTCGTCGTACGTCGGCGGGGTCGCGGCCGGCTGGGCGGCCAGCAGGTCGAGGGCCACCCGTACCGCGTCGTCCAGCACCGCGTACCGTCCCTCCGCCCAGTCCAGGGGGGTGCGCAGCGCCTCCAGGTCCGGTTCGACGCCGTGGTTCTCGACCGACCAGCCGTAGGTGTCGAACCAGGCCGCGTTCATCGGCACCGTGATCACCGTGCCGTCTCCCAGCCGGGTCCGGCCGGTCATGCCGACCACGCCGCCCCAGGTCCGCTGACCCACCACCGGGCCGAGCTTCAGCAGGCGGAACGCGGCGGTGATCATGTCGCCGTCGGAGGACGTCGCCTCGTCGGCCAGGGCGACCACGGGGCCGCGCGGGGCGTTGGAGGCGTAGCTGACGGGCTGGGCGTTGCGGGTCAGGTCCCAGCCGAGGATGGTGCGGGTCAGCTTCTCGACGACCAGCTCGCTGATGTGACCGCCCGCGTTGCCGCGCACGTCGACGATCAGGGCCGGGCGGGACACCTCCATGCGCAGGTCCCTGTTGAACTGGGCCCAGCCCGATCCGCCCATGTCGGGGATGTGCAGGTAGCCGCACTTGCCGCCGCTCAACTCCCGTACGACTTCCCGGCGTTTGGCCACCCAGTCCTGGTAGCGCAGCGGCCGTTCGTCGACCAGCGGCACGACGGCGACCCGGCGGGCGGGGCCCTCGCCCCCGGCCGGGCGGAAGGTGAGCTCCACGGTGGTGCCGCCCGCCGCGGTGAGGAGCGGGTACGGGCCGGCCACCGGGTCGACGGGGCGGCCGTCGACGTGGGTGAGGACCGCGCCCTCCCGGATGCCCGTACCGGCCAGAGGGGAACGGGCCTTGGAGTCGGAGGAGTCGCCCGGCAGGATGCGCCGGATCATCCACTCGCCGTCCCGGCACACCAGGTTCGCGCCGAGCAGGCCGATCGCCCGCTGGTAGTGCGGCGGGCCCTCGTTGCGGCGGGCCGGGGTCACGTACGCGTGCGAGGTGCCCAGCTCGCCCAGGACCTCGCGCATCAGGTCGGCGAACTCGTCGGGGGAGGCGACCCGTTCGACCAGCGGGCGGTACTGGTCGAGCACCGCCGTCCAGTCGATGCCGCACATGTCCGGGTCCCAGAAGTAGGAGCGGATGATGCGGCCGCCCTCCTCGTACGCCTGCCGCCACTCCGCCGCCGGGTCGACCTCGTGCAGGATGCGGCGCAGGTCCAGGTAGACGGTGGTGTCGCTGTCGCCGGTCTCGGTGGCGGGGACGGCGCGCAGCTCGCCCTCGTCCATGACGACCAGCCGGGTCGCGTCGCCGCTGACCGCGAACCAGTCGAGATGGCCGACCAGTTCGGTCTTGCGGGCCTTGGTGATGTTGAAGTGTTCGAGGGTGGGGCGGCCCGACATGTCGGCCGGGTTGGCGAAGGTCTCGCCGAGCGCGCCGGAGATAGGCCAGCGCAGCCAGACCAGCCCGCCGCCGCTCACCGGGTGCAGGGCCGAGTACTTGGACGCGGAGACCGGGAAGGGCGTCACCCGGCTCTCCAGGCCCTCGAACTCGACGGTGACCGTCGACGAGCCCTCGCCCGTGACGATGTCGGCGGTGTCGTCGGCCGGGTCGAGACCGCCCGCCGCCGGACGGCCCTCGGGGGAGAGGGCGAACGGGGAGGGCGTGGCGGAGGAGAGCGGTACCAGGTACGGGCGGCAGCCGAGCGGGAAGGAGAGGTCGCCGGTGTGGACGTCGTACACCGGGTCGAAGCCGCGCCAGGACAGGAAGGCGAGATAGCGGCCGTCGCCCGTGAAGACCGGGTTCTCGTCCTCGAAGCGGCCGTTGGTGACATCGACGATCGCGGGCGCGCCGGTGCCCAGGATGCGGGCCAGCTTGATCTGGCGCAGCGAGCGGCCGATGCCGGGGTGCGACCAGGTCAGCCAGGCGCCGTCCGGGGAGAACGCCAGGTCGCGGACCGGGCCGTTGATGGAGCGGATCAGCTCGACGGGTGCGGCGGTGGGGATCTCCTCGTCGGTGTCCAGGAGCAGCAGCCGCCCGTCGTTCGTCGCGATGGCGAGGCGTTCGCCGTCCGGGTCGGCGATCAGTTCGTGCACCCGGCCGAGCTGCCCGGAAGCCAGCCGGCGCGGCTCGCGGTCGCCGCTGGCGCGCGGCAGGTACGCGATCTCGATGGCGTCCTCGCCGTCGGCGTCGGTGACGTACGCGACCTGGCCGCGGCTGCCGAGCATCTCGGGCAGCCGGACCCGGACGCCCGGGGTGTCGGCGATGGTGCGGGCGGGGCCGTCGCGGTGGGTGAGCCAGTACAGGCTGCCGCGTACGGTGACGGCGCTGGCCCGGCCCGTCTCGTCCACGGAGAGCGAGTCGACGTTGCTGGCGGCCGGGACCTGGTGGACGCGCCGTCCGGTGCGCGGCCCGCCGAGCCGTACCTCCAGCTTGCGCGGCACCGCGTCCGGCGAGGCCAGGTCGTCCACCAGCCACAGGTCGCCCGCGCACTGGTAGACGACCCGGTGGCCGTCGCTGGAGGCGTGCCGGGCGTAGAAGGCGTCGTGGTCGGTGTGGCGGCGCAGGTCGGTGCCGTCGGCGTGGCAGGAGTAGAGGTTGCCGACGCCCTCGTGGTCGGAGAGGAACGCGATCCGGCCGCCGACGAACATGGGTGAGGCGAGATGGCCGCCGATGTCGGGGAGCAGCCGCTTGCCGTGCAGCCAGAGCCGGCCGGTCGCGCCGCCCCGGTACCGCTTCCAGGCGGCCGGTTCGTGCGGCGGGGTGCCGGTGAGGAGCAGGGTGCGCCGTTCGCCGTCGATGTCGGCGACCGCGATGTCGGAGACCGGGCCCCAGGGCAGCTTGCCGCCGGGGCTGCCGTCGGTGGGGACGCTGTAGGCCCAGGAGATGTGCGAGAACGGCTGGTTGTGCGAGGACACGGCGAGGATGTGGGCGTGGTCCTCGGGGTCGGGGGTCCAGCCGCAGACCCGGGTGTCCGTCGAGCCCCAGTAGGTGAGCCGGCGGGCCGGTCCGCCGTCCACCGGCGCGAGATGGATCTCGGGATCCAGGGTGCGCCAGGTCGTGTACGCGATGCGGCTCCCGTCGGGGGAGAAGCGCGGGTGGCTGACCCGGGTCCGGTCGATGGTCAGCCGCCAGGCGCGGCCGGGCCGCTCCCCCTCGGGCGCGAGGGGGGCGACCCAGAGGTCGTCCTCGGCCGCGAAGCAGAGCAGGTCGTCGTGGAGGTGCGGGAAACGGAGATACGCGACGTCGTCACTCACCCTCCAATGCTTTCCGTGCGGAAGGGCCCCGGCAACTCGTGGGGCGGGGTCGGTCGTGTGCGGGAGACCGGCTTGTTGTGGTGCGGAACACAAGCGAAACGATTTCGTTTCGCTGGGAGGGCGGGGTAACGTCGATGTGTACGAAACAGTTTCGTTCGATTGGCTGACGTACGAGCGACAGAAGAACGAGTGATAGAAGTACGAGCACCCGAGCAGGAGGTCGACACATGGCACGCACCCGGCTCACGCCCGAGCGCGAGGGCGAGCTGTACGACGCCGTGCTCGACCTGCTCCGCGAGGTCGGTTACGACGCCCTGACCATGGACGCCGTCGCCGCCCGCACCCGTTCCAGCAAGGCCACCCTCTACCGCCAGTGGGGGAGCAAGCCGGAGCTGGTCGTCAAGGCCCTGCGGCACAACAAGCCGGTCTCCCTCTCGGAGATCGACACCGGATCGCTGCGAGGCGACTTCCACGCCGTACTGAGCCGTTCCGACGACTGTCAGATGGAGAAGGACTCCGCGTTGATGCGGGGCCTGAGCCATGCCGTCCACGAGAATCCCGATCTGCACCAGGCCCTGCGGGAGCTGCTGGTCGAGCCGGAGATGACCGGCCTCGACCAACTGCTGCGCCGAGCCGTGGACCGGGGCGAGGTGCGTCCGGACAATCCGGCGCTGAAATACGTACCGCACATGCTGATCGGCGCTTTCGCCGCCCGGCAGCTGGTCGAGGACCGTTCCGTCGACCAGGCGTTTCTCATCGACTACGTGGACTCCGTGGTTCTCCCTTCCCTCGGAGTCTGAGCCCCGGGCCGCCCCGCGCGGCCCGGCCCCTTCGTACGGCCCCTTCGTACGGCCCCTCCGTACGGCCCCGTGCGGTCCTTCCGTACGGGCCCCTCCTCAAGCCCCACCTGACACGCCGCTCTCGTCGTCGGGCTGGTTCCTCACGCCCATTTCCACTCACGACCTGACCCGGGAGTACCCCTCCGTGGCCACATTCCTCTACAAGCTCGGACGGCTCGCCTTCCGGCGCCGCCGCTATGTCGCCCTGGTCTGGGTGGCACTGCTGGCGCTCGCCGGATTCGGCGCGGCCTCCGCGTCCACCGCCACCTCCAGCTCCTTCTCGATTCCGGGTACGGAGGCGCAGCGCGCCTTCGACCTGCTGGAACAGCGCTTCCCCGGGGCCAGCGCCGACGGTGCGAGCGCCCGGGTCGTCTTCAAGGCCCCCGACAACGAGAAGATGACCGACCCGGCGAACAAGGCCGAGGTCGACAAGGTCATCGGCGAGCTGAAGTCGGGCTCCGACCAGATCGCCTCGGTCACCGACCCGTACACCGCCGGTGCCGTCAGCAAGAACGGCTCCACGGCGTACGTCTCGGTCTCCTACAAGGTCAGCTCGATGGAGCTGACCGACGAGACCCGGGAGGCCCTGGAGGACGCGGGCCACGCGGCGCAGAGGAGCGGGATGACCGTGGAGATCGGCGGTGACGCGCTCATGGTGATCCCGGAGACCGGGGCCACCGAGATCATCGGTGTCGCCGTCGCCGCGGTGGTGCTGGTCATCACCTTCGGCTCGCTGATCGCCGCCGGGCTGCCGCTGCTCACCGCCCTGATCGGGGTCGGCATCGGAGTCTCGACGATCACCGCGCTGGCGAACGTGCTGGACCTGGGCTCCACCACATCCATCCTCGCGATGATGATCGGCCTCGCGGTCGGCATCGACTACGCGCTGTTCATCGTCTCCCGCTACCGCGCCGAGCTGGCCGAGGGCCGGGAGTGCGAGGAAGCGGCCGGACGGGCCGTCGGCACGGCCGGTTCCGCCGTCGTCTTCGCCGGTCTCACCGTCGTCATCGCGCTGGTCGGCCTCGCCGTCGTGAACATCCCGATGCTGTCGAAGATGGGCTTCGCCGCGGCCGGCACGGTCGCCATCGCCGTACTCATCGCGCTCACCCTGGTCCCGGCGGTGCTGGGCTTCGCGGGCAAGCGGGTCATGGGACGCAAGACGCGCAGGACCGCCGAGGCGACGGACGGGGCCGGGACCCCGGGCGGGGCCGAGGACAAGCCGAACATGGGCACCCGCTGGGCGCGGTTCGTGCTCCGCAAGCCGGTGTGGGTGCTGCTGGTCGGCGTCATCGGCCTCGGCACGGTCGCCGTACCGGCAGCGTCCCTGGAGATGGGCCTGCCCGACGACGGCTCCCAGCCCACCAGCACCACCCAGCGGCGCGCCTACGACCTGCTCTCCGAGGGCTTCGGCCCCGGCTTCAACGGGCCGCTGATGGTCGTCGTCGACACCGCGGACAGCTCCGACGGCAAGGCCGCCGCCAAGCAGGTCTCCGACGAGATCTCCGGCATCAAGGGCGTCGCCGCCGTCACCCCGGCCCAGTTCAACAAGGCCGGCGACACCGCGATGATCACCGTCGTCCCGAAGGACCGGCCGAGCTCCGTCGACACGGAGAACGTGGTCCACTCGATCCGGGACGCGGGCAAGGACATCAAGTCCGACACCGGGGCCGAGGTCCTGGTCACCGGGTCCACCGCGATGAACATCGACTTCTCGCAGAAGATGAACGACGCGCTGCTGCCGTACCTGGCGCTCGTCGTCGGCCTGGCCTTCCTGCTCCTGATGGTGGTCTTCCGCTCGGTGCTGGTGCCGCTGAAGGCGGCCCTCGGCTTCCTGCTCTCGGTCGTCGCGGCCCTGGGCGCGGTCGTCGCGGTCTTCCAGTGGGGCTGGCTCGGCTCGCTCTTCGGGGTGGAGCAGACCGGTCCGATCATGTCGATGATGCCGATCTTCATGGTGGGCGTGGTCTTCGGCCTCGCGATGGACTACGAGGTCTTCCTCGTGACCCGGATGCGCGAGGCGTACGTCCACGGCGAGAAGCCCGGCCAGGCGATCGTCACCGGCTTCCGGCACGGCGCCCGGGTCGTCACGGCCGCGGCCGTGATCATGATGGCGGTCTTCTCCGGCTTCATCGGCTCCAGCGAGCAGATGGTCAAGATGATCGGCTTCTCGCTCGCCATCGCAGTCTTCTTCGACGCGTTCGTGGTCCGGATGGCGATCGTGCCCGCGGTCCTGGCCCTGCTCGGCCACCGTGCCTGGTCGCTGCCGCGCTGGCTGGACCGGATCCTGCCGAACGTGGACGTGGAGGGCGAGGGGCTGCGCGGGCAGCTCGACGAGACGCCCGGCGGTGACACCGGGGGCGAGCGCGAGCTGACCCGGGTCTGAGCCGAGCCGTAAGAGCCTCCGGGGTCCGCGTCCGAGCGGAACGCGGCCCGGAAGCGCCGGTTACCTGTGGGGACGGAGGACCGGGGCGAAGACGGAAGCCCCCGTGCGAGCCAGTGGCCGGCACGGGGGCTTCCGTCATGCGGGTGTTCGCCGGGCGGGCTTCCGTCAGGCGTGCGCGGGGGGCTTGGTGTTCCCGGCGTGCGTACGGTGCAGAAAGCGGATCAGCGGCGCGCTGTCGAACTGCACCACCTCGACGCCGTCCGCCGAGTGGTTCTCCACGACCAGCTGTGCCCGTCCGCAGGGCCACACGCGAATGCCGCCGCGCTCGGTGGGGGCCCGCAGCCCGCCCTCCAGCAGATCGCGGCCGAACGCCCAGTCGTCTCCGCCGGGGAAGGAGACATGAACGGTGCGCGGGTCCTTGTCGGCGTCGTACAGCAGGTCGACCGGGACGGCCGGGAGGTCGTCGGCGTCGTTGACGAGCCAGGCTTCTGCCTGCTCATGGATCACGGGGGGCATGGGACGACTCCTCCTGTGCATACTGCTTCGTCATCCAATGTCCCATATTTTCCTCAAGGGGCACGGTGGGTGGCCCGGACGGGCAGTTGTGACGCAGTCGCTCTTGCGAGGGCTTTGCAACAAGGCCCTATCATTGAGCGGTTCACGACATCGTCACCACCACTGTCATCGTCCGCAGCGACGCAGGACCGCAGGAAGCGGAGCCCCCCTCATGCATGTACCCGACGGATTCATCGACGCGCCCGTCTCCGCCGCCGCCGGAGTCGTCGCCGCGGGTGCGGTCGCCGTCAGCCTGCGGGGTGCCCGGCGTGAGCTGGACGAGCGCACCGCGCCGCTCGCCGGTCTCGTCGCCGCGTTCATCTTCGCCGTGCAGATGCTGAACTTCCCGGTCGCGGCCGGCACCAGCGGGCATCTGTTGGGCGGGGCGCTGGCCGCGATCCTGGTCGGGCCGTACACCGGCGTGCTCTGCGTGACCGTCGTCCTGCTCATGCAGGGCATCCTCTTCGCCGACGGCGGCCTCACCGCGCTCGGCGTGAACGTGCTCGACATGGGCATCGTGACCACCGTCGTCGCGTACGCCCTCTTCCGCGGGCTGCTCGGGGTGCTGCCGAGGACCCGCCGCTCCGTGACCGTCGCGTCCTTCGTCGCCGCTCTGGTCTCCGTACCGGCCGCGGCCTGCGCCTTCACGCTGATCTACTGGATCGGCGGCACCACCGACATCCCGATCGGCAAGGTCTTCACCGCGATGGTCGGGGTCCACGTCCTGATCGGCATCGGCGAGGCCGTGATCACCGCGCTGACCGTCGGCGCCGTCATCGCCGTACGCCCCGACCTGGTGCACGGTGCCCGCGGACTCACCTCCTCGCTCAAGCTCCGGGTCGACGGCGAACTCGTCGACGCCCCCGCCCCGCAGCCGGCCGCCCCGGCCGCCGCCGCCCGGTCCCACCGGGGGATCTGGGCCGCCGGCCTGGTCACCGCCCTCGTCCTGGCGGGCTTCGTCTCCTACTACGCCTCCGCCGACCCGGACGGCCTGGAGAAGGTCGCCGCCGACCAGGGCATCGACAAGAAGACCGAGGAACACGCGGCCAAGGACTCCCCGCTCGCCGACTACGGCGTCAAGGACGTCTCCGACGCCAGGCTCTCCGGCGGCCTCGCCGGAGTGATCGGCGTCGGCGCCACCATCGTGGTCGGCAGCGGAGTCTTCTACGTGGTCCGCCGCCGTCGCACGCCGGACGCCCCCACGGACAACGCGCGCGAGAAGGAATCCGTCTGACATGGGCGCCGGCACTCCGTGGAAACCCACCACACGCAGCAACCACCCACGCCCCCGGCTCGGGCCGGCCCCGTACCCGGGTGCCGCGGGCCACGCACACAAGCTCTACCGGCACGGCCACTCACCGATCCACGACCTGCCGCCGCACTGCAAGATCGCCGCCGCCTTCTCCTTCGTCGTGGTCGTCGTCTCGACGCCGCGCGAGTCGATGTGGGCGTTCGCGCTGTACGCGGCGCTGCTCGGCGCGGTCGCCGCGTACGCCCGCATCCCGGCGGGCTTCCTGCTCAAGCGGCTGCTCATCGAGGTGCCGTTCGTCGCGTTCGCGCTGCTCATGCCGTTCGTGGTGCCCGGCGAGCAGACCCACGTACTCGGCCTCTCCGTCAGCGTCCCCGGCCTCTGGGGTGCCTGGAACGTCCTCGCCAAGGGCACCCTCGGCGTCGCCGCGTCCGTGCTCCTGGCCTCCACCACGGAACTGCGCTCGCTGCTGCTCGGCCTCCAGCGGCTCAAGCTGCCGCCGCTGCTCGTCCAGATCGCCTCCTTCATGATCCGGTACGGCGATGTGATCACCGACGAGATGCGCCGGATGTCCATCGCCCGCCGCTCCCGCGGCTTCGAGGCGCGCGGCGTACGGCAGTGGGGCGTGCTGGCCAAAACGGCGGGCGCCCTGTTCATCCGGTCCTACGAGCGCGGCGAACGCGTCCACCTCGCCATGGTCAGCCGCGGCTACGCCGGCTCCATGCCGGTCATCGACGAGGTGACCGCCTCCCGGACCCAGTGGGCCCACGCCGCCGTACTCCCCGTGCTCGCCCTCGCGATCTGTCTGCTGGGATGGACCCTATGAGTCAGCCCTCCGCCCCCGCGCCGTCCCTGGAAGTCAGCGGCCTCGCCTACGCCTACCCCGACGGCCACCAGGCGCTCTTCGGGGTGGACCTCACGGTCGCCCGGGGCGAACGGGTCGCCCTGCTCGGCCCCAACGGCGCCGGCAAGACCACCCTCGTGCTCCACCTCAACGGCATCCTCGACGCCGGGGCGGGCACCGTCCGGGTCGCGGGCCTCCCCGTCGAGAAGCGCAACCTCGCCGAGATCCGCCGCCGCGTCGGCATCGTCTTCCAGGACCCCGACGACCAGCTCTTCATGCCCACCGTCCGCGAGGACATCGCCTTCGGCCCCGCCGCCTCCGGGCTGCGCGGCGCCGAACTGGAGGAACGCGTCACCGAGGCGCTGACACAGGTCGGCATGGCCGAGTACGCGAACCGGCCGCCCCACCACCTCTCCTTCGGCCAGCGCCGCCGCGTCGCCGTCGCCACCGTCCTCGCCATGCGGCCGGAGATCCTCGTCCTGGACGAGCCGTCCTCCAACCTGGACCCGGCCTCGCGGCGCGAGCTCGCCGACATCCTGCGGTCCCTGGACGTCACCGTCCTCATGGTCACGCACGATCTGCCGTACGCACTGGAGCTCTGCCCGCGCGCGGTGATCCTCAGCGACGGCGTCATCGCCGCCGACGACCGCACCCAGGACCTGCTCTGCGACGAGAAGCTGATGCGCGAGCACCGCCTGGAGCTGCCCTTCGGCTTCGACCCGCGCTCCGTCACGCTGGATGTTCCGCGACTGTGAACATGGGGTGACCCGCCATACCCGCGACCTGCGACGGGATGCACCATGGGGGGATGAGCGGGAGCGCAGGAGCAGGCGTGGACGTACGGGGCACGGTGGCGCCCGGATTCGAACCGGTCCGGGATGCTTTCATCCGTAACTTCGAGCAGCGCGGCGAACGCGGCGCGGCCGTCGCGGTCTACCGGGACGGGCACAAGGTCGTCGACCTCTGGGCCGGTACGAGAGACGTCGACGGCGTCGAACCCTGGGCCGTCGACACCGTGCAGATCGTCCGCTCGGCGGGCAAGGGCATCGCCGCCGCCGTACCGCTGCTGCTGCACCAGCGCGGCCAGCTCGACCTGGACGCCCCGGTCGGCACGTACTGGCCGGAGTTCAAGGCGGCCGGCAAGGAACGCGTACTCGTGCGCCACCTCCTCGCCCACCGGGCCGGCATCCCCGCGCTCGACTGCCCGCTGACCCCCTCCGAAGCGGCCGACGGGACCAGCGGACCGCAGGCCGTCGCCGCCCAGCGCCCCCAGTGGGAGCCCGGCACCGACCACGGCTACCACGCCCAGACCTACAGCTGGCTCATCGGCGAACTGGTGCGCCGGGTCACCGGCCGCACCGTCGGCCGCTGGATCGCCGAGGAGATCGCCCGCCCGCTCGGCCTGGACTTCTGGTTCGGCCTCCCGGCGGACGAGGCGCACCGGGTGGGCCGGGTCGGCCCGGTGGAGCCGCCCGCCGCGGGCGACGGCGGCAACGGCGGCGTCCTGCGGCTGCGCCCCAAGCGCTCGGTCAGCGAGGCCTACCGCGACCCGCAGTCCCTCACCCGCCGTGCCTTCGGGGCCATCGACCCGCTCCCCGACGAGAACGACCCCGGCTACCGGGCGGCCGAACTCCCCGCCTCCAACGGCATGGCCACCGCCCGCGCGCTGGCCCGCTGCTACGCCGCGATGATCGGCCCGGTCGACGGCCACCGCCTGTTCGCCCCGGCCACCCTCACCCTGGCCCGTACCGAGGAGTCGGCGGGTCCCGACCGGGTCCTGGTCGTCAACACCCGCTTCGGCCTCGGCTACATGCTGCACGGCCCGGCGGCCCCGCTGCTCGCCCCCGGCTCCTTCGGCCACCCCGGCCGGGGCGGCTCCCTCGGGTTCGCCGACCCCGAATCCGGCATCGCCCTGGGCTATGTGACGAACGGTCTGCAGAAGGGAGTCACCGCCGATCCCCGTGCCCAGGCCTTGGTCAGGGCAGTACGGTCGGCGATATGACTCCTCAAGGCTCTGCTGGTTCACGGTTCGACGGATACGGCGTACTCATCACCGGCGCGGGCCGGGGCATCGGCGCGGCCACGGCTCGCCGGCTGGCCTCGGAGGGCGCCCGCGTCCTGGTCACCGACCTGGACGGCGACCGCGCGGAGCACACCGCCGCCGCGATACGCGAGGCGGGCGGCACCGCCGAGCCGCTGCCCTGCGACGTGGCCGACCGGGCGGCGGTCGAGGCGGCCGTGGCCCACGCCGTCGCCGCCTTCGGCTCCCTGGACGTGCTGGTGAACAACGCGTACGCCTGCACCACCGACGTCCCGCTCTTCGAGGACGAGCCGGACCAGGCGTGGCAGCGCGACCTGGACGTCACCCTCACCGGCCCCTACCGCTGCGCCCGCGCCGCCCTCCCGCACCTGGTGGCCTCCGGCCGGGGCGCGATCGTCAACATCGGCTCGGTCAACGGCGAGCAGGACTTCGGCAACCACGGCTACAGCGCGGCCAAGGCGGGCCTGGCCAGCCTGACCCGCACCCTGGCCGGCCACGCGGGCCCGCGCGGCGTACGCGTCAACCTGGTCGCCCCCGGCACCATCCGCACGGACGCCTGGGCGGGCCGCGACGCCGAACTGACCCGGGTGAGCGCCCTCTACCCGCTCGGCCGGGTCGGCGAGCCGGAGGACATCGCGTCCGCCGTCGCCTTCCTCGCCTCGCGCGACGCGGCCTGGATCACGGGGACGACGCTGCGTGTGGACGGCGGACTGACGGCGACGAACTACGGGTTCCGGGACGCGGTTTCGGGGGCCTGACCTGTGCGGGCCCGGTCCGCCCCGGGCCCGTGTCAGGCGAGCACGGGGTGGATGAGCCGCCCGTTGAGGACGAGGGAGGCGGCCTGCTTGAGACGGCGCACGCGCACGCTGATCTCGTAGCCCCTGATGCCCTCGGTACGGGCGAAGCGGCCGCTGAGGTAGCGGTAGAAGTCCTGGGTGTCCTTGCAGATGACCACGGCCATGATGTTGTGCTTGCCGCTGATGGCCGCGGCGAAGGCGCACTCGTCGTGCCCGCTGAGCTCCTCGCCGATCTCCTGGAGCCGGGGCAGGTCGACCTGGAGCCAGAGAGTGGCGTTGAGCTCGTAGCCGAGGCGTTCGGGCACGGTGTCGATGTCGTAGACCAGCGAGCCGGTCGCTTCGAGGGCCTCCAGCCGGCGGGCCACGCGCGGCTTGGACCAGCCGGTGGCCTCCGCGAGCCGGGTGTGGGAGGCGCGGCCGTCCTCCGCCAGCGCTTCGAGGAGCGGGCGGTCCTCCTCGGTCGGGGTGAGCGGGGGCCCGGTGGGGGTGGGGCGTTCCGCGGTCAGCAGCCGCACCTGCTCGTCGGTGAGCGAGTCCTCCCGCCCGGTCCAGCCGGCCGTGTCCGGCGAACCGAAGGCGTGGACGAGGAGGTCGACGTTCAGGTCGAGGACCGAGGCCGCCCGGGGGAGCTGCCGCAGCAGCATGTCGTCGCGGGCGGTTCCGGCGGGCGAACGGATGATGCAGATGATCTCCGAACCGCCCGAGGCGATGCTCGTGTACGCGACCTCCGGCCTGCGGGCCAGGGAATCCGCGAGGGGCCCCACGGCGTCCGGGCGGCAGCGCAGCCGCGCGATCCACTCGGACCGGCCGTGGGCGGCCGGGCTGCTCAGCCCGACGACGCGGACGACGCCGGCCCGGCGCAGGGCGTTGTAGCGGCGCGCCACGGTCTGCTCGGACACCCCGACGACCTCGCTGAGGCGGCGGAAGGAGACCCGCGGCGAGCAGTTCAGTCCATGGATGATTTTGCGGTCCAGATCGTCAGGCATGGATGAATGGTCACACGCCACCGATCCCATATGGCGGTTCTGTGACGTTTGCCGGGACCGCTTGGGGGTTCGCCGATGGTCGGGGCGAAGCTGGTCGGCGGCTTTGCGGGTGATTCGGCCCGCGCGGCACCCGCCCCCACCCCCGCAGCAGAAGGAACCTCTTCGTGAATTCCGCAACGACGCAGGACGGATCAGGACAGGACAGATCGGGGCGGGGCGTCACGCTCGTCATGGCCTGCCTGGGCGTCTTCGTCGCCTACCTCCCCGTGACCACCGTGTCGGTGAGCCTGCCGGCCATCCAGCGGGCTCTGGACGCCTCCACGTCCCAGCTGTCCTGGGTCTCGGACGCCTTCGTGCTGCCGATGGCCGCGCTGATCCTGACCACCGGGGTGTGGGGCGACGTCCACGGCCGCAAGCGGGTCTTCCAGGCGGGCATGGCGTTCTGTGCGCTGGGCGCGGCGATCTCGCTGTCCTCGGACTCGGTGCAGGCCCTGTGGGCCGGGCAGGCCGTCTCCGGGCTGGGGGCGGCGGCGCTGCTGCCCACGACGCTGGCCCTGATCAGTCACGCGGTCCCCGACCACCGGGAGCGGGGCAGGTTCATAGGCCTGTGGGCCATGTCCCTGATGGCCTCGCTCGCCGTGGGCCCGCTGATAGCGGGTGTACTGCTGGAGCACGTCGCGTGGCGCTGGATCTTCCTCCTGCCCGTGCCGGTCTCCCTGATCGTGCTGGTCGTCGCGGCGTTCTTGCTGCCCGACTCGCGAGCCCCGCACGGCCGCCGGCTCGACTGGCCCGGACAGATCAGTGCGGCCGTCGCGGTCACCGCGGTCGTCTACGGCGTCATCGAGGGCGGCGCGGACGGCTTCGGCGAGCCCGCCGTGGTGACGGCCCTGGTGCTCGGCGCGGTGGCCGCCGTGGCGTTCGTCGTCGTGGAGCGCCGCAGCGCGAGCCCGATGCTCGACCTGGCGCTGTTCCGCAGCCCGGCCTTCACCGCCACCGCCCTGGTCGCCATGATCAGCTTCCTCGGTCTGATCGGCTTCTTCTTCGTGCTGAGCCTCTACTTCGGCATGGTCCAGCACCTGACCACGATGGAGGCGGCGCTGCGGATGGTGACGGTGTCCGGGGTGGCCCTCGTCGTCGGCGCGCCCGTCGGACGCCTGATGCACCGGGTCTCCGCCCGGGTCCTGATCACCACGGGCCTGGTCGTCGCGGCGGGTGCGATGCTCTCGCTGACCGGCGTCGACGCCCACACCTCCTACGGCTCGATCGTCTGGCGGCTGGCCCTGCTGGGCCTCGGCATGGGCGCCGTGCTCACCCCGATGACCGCCTCCGCGGTGTCCTCCGTCCCGCACCACCTGGCCGGGATGGCCGCCGCCGGGAACAACGCCTTCCGCCAGGTCGGTGGCGCCCTCGGCCCCGCCGTGCTCGGCACCCTGCTGACCACCCGGGCCCTCGACGCGCTGCCCGGCCGCCTCGCCGACGCGGGGGTGCCCGCCGAGGCCGGCGACCGCGTCCTGGACACCGCCCGCGAGCAGGGACTCGGCGCCGTGGCCGGGCTCCACCTGGACGCCGCCACCGGACCCGCCCTGACCGCCCTGGGCGACTCCTTCCTCGACGGCATGCGGCTGTGCCTGACCGTCTCGGCCTCACTCGCCCTGCTGGCCGCCCTCGCCTGCGCCGTGCTTCTGCGCCCGGCCGCCAGGCCGACGGCCCCGACGGCCCCGACGGCCCCGGCCACCGAGGAACCGCCGGCCCGCCCGGCACCGGTCCCGACGGGCTGAGCCGGCCCGCACGGGCCGACCGGACACTCGACCGCCCCGCCATGCGTCGCACGGCGGGGCGGTGTGGGGTCGATCCGGGTCGGACGGCGCCGAACTCCCCGGCCTCGACGCCCGCCCCGCTCGGGCGCTAACCGTTGGCCACGGGGGCGTCGTTGTCCGCCCTGCGCCACAGCCGGTCGGAGCTGGGCTGCGCGATGTTCAGGTAGAGGGTGTCCCAGCTGCCGTCGTTGTACCTGTTCAGGCTGAGGGCGAGGTCCTTGTCGACCATGGGCCGGTACATCCACCAGCCCGTGTAGCTGTCACCGACCTTTTCGGGGTACATGCTCCACTTCTGCAGCCGCGAGCCGTCACAGGTCCGGACGACGACCGTGGTCCCCCGCTGCGGCGTCGCGGCGCTGGGCTGGAGGCACTTGTTCGCGGCCTCGTTCCTGAGAACGACCGTGTAGGTGTTGGGGGCGTCCGCCTGCCAGGCGGACGAGTCACGCTCCCACCGCTCGGTGCTGTAGATCCACGCGGGGTCGCGCAGGGTGATGGCGGTGGCGCCCTCGCCGGTGCTGTTGTTGAGCAGCGCCAGACGGCTCCCGTCCATCTTGTTGATCAAGTCGGTGTTGGGAGTGGGGGCGGCGGAGGCAGGTGCCGCGCCGGCCGCCGTGACGGCAGCCGCGGCGAGCACGGCCGAGGCGAGAACCCTTGCGGCATGACTGCGCTTGGACATGGGGGGTGTCCCTTTCGATGCATGGACGTCCGCGAGTGCGGGACCTGCGCATCCAAGCAGTCCGGCACCCGGCAGAAACGATCGTGCTCGGACGTGCCGGAGCCTTTTCACCCCATCGGGTCCCTCTCGCCGGACCACCCTCCCGCGAGGGCCGACCGCCGCTCAACTCGTCTGCAGCATAAGCCCGATGCCGACGACCATCAGCCCGGCCGCCGCGATGCGCGGTGCGCCGAACCGCTCCTTGAAGAACAGCGTCCCGATGCCCGCGCCGACGATGATCGACGACTCCCGCAGGGCCGCGATCGGGGCCAGTGCCGCCCGCGTCTGGGCCCACAGGACGAGGCCGTACGCCGTCACCGAAAGGGCCGCGCCCAACAGCCCGCGCGCGGCGAACGGCCTCAGCTGCTCCACGAGTTCGCCCCGGCGCCGGTACAGCGCGTAGGCCGGGATGGCCAGCCCCTCCAGGATCATCAGCCAGGCGATGTAACCGAGCGAGGTGCCCGAGGCGCGCACCCCGACGCCGTCCACCGTGGTGTACCCGGCGATGGCCAGACCGGTCGCGAGGGCGGCCAGCAGGGCCGGCCAGTCGGGGCGCCTGCCGGAACCCCGGATGCCCCAGAGGGCCAGCCCGACGAGCCCCGCCGAGGCCACCGCGACCCCTGCCGTGGCCCAGCCGTCCGGGTGCTCGCCGACGAAGACCGCGGCGAGGACCGTCACCACCAGCGGGGCCGTACCCCGGGCGATCGGGTACATCTGCCCGAAGTCGCCCAGGGTGAACGAGCGCATCAGCAGCAGCATGTACGCCACATGGAGCCCGGCCGAGACCAGCAGATACGGCCAGGCCCCGGCGGCCGGGAACGGCACGAAGCAGGCGCCGGCCGCGCCGATCAGCAGCCCGCCGCCGGAGATCAGGGTGAAGGAGAGGAGCTGGTCCTTGATCGCGTGCGCGATCGCGTTCCAGCTCGCATGCGTGACCGCCGCGACCAGGACCGCGAAGGCGACCAGCGGTGTCACTTCGACTGCTCGCGCACATCCACCACGGTGCCGCCGGCGTGCCCGATCAGTGACTTGGGGTCGAGCGGGAAGACGGTGTGCGGGGTGCCCGCCGCCGCCCACACCACGTCGTGGTCCAGCAGCCCGCGGTCGGCCAGCACCCGGGTCCTCGTGCGGTGCCCGAAGGGCGGCACGCCCCCGATCGCGTAACCGGTCGTCTCCCGGACCAGGTCGGCCCCGGCCCGCTTGACCTTTCCGGCGCCCAGTTCCGCGCGTACGAGCTCCACGTCGACGCGCGAGGAGCCGTCCATCAGGACCAGCACCGGGACGCCGTCGGCCTCGAAGATCAGGGACTTGACGATCTCGCTGAGCTCGCAGCCGATCGCGGCGGCGGCCTCGGCGGCGGTACGGGTGGCCTCCGGGAACCGGCGGACCTCGACGTCGAGGCCCAGCTCCCGCAGGGCCTCGGCGAATCGGGGGTGGGCTTCGGCGGCGGTGGTGTCAGGAGTGCTCATGCCCCGCACGCTAGCGAACGTCGTACGGGGCACGCGACGTCGTTCCGCGCGGGGTCCGTCTCAGGACCCGGCCCGCAGCACCGCCGCCACCACCGGGCCCGCCGCGTCGCCGCCGTGGCCGCCGGCCTGGACGACCGCGGCGGCGGCCAGGTCGTTGCTGAAGCCGGTGAACCAGCTGTTGGACGTGGCCTGGCCGTCCACCTCCGCCGAGCCGGTCTTGGCGCCCTTGTCGCCGCCGACCGAGGCCATCGCGTTCTTGCCGGTGCCCCAACTCGCGGTCTGGCGCATCATGTTGGTGAGCTGTTGGGAGACGTACACGGGCAGTGAACGGGCGGCGGTGGCGATCGGGCGGCCGTCGAGTTCGCGGTCCACGATGACCGGCTGGCGGAAGATGCCGGTCCTCGCGGTGGCGGTGATGGAGGCCATGTTGAGGGCGTTCATCTGGACCGTGCCCTGGCCGATGTACTGCGCGGCCGCCTCGCCCTGGGTCTCCTCGGGCACGCTGCCGTCGGAGGAGACCACGCCGGTCTGCCAGTCGAGGCCGATGCCGAAGACCTCGCGGGCCTCCTTGGCGAGCGCCGCGTCGTCCTTCGTGTCGTCGATCAGCTTGATGAAGGCCGTGTTGCAGGACCGGGCGAAGCTGGTCGTCAGGGTGCCGCTGGGGATCGAGAAGTCGTCCAGGTTCTTGAAGGTACGGCCGTAGTACGTCGCGGTCGGCGGGCACTCGATCTTCTGATCGGCCGAGGCGAGCCCCTTCTCGATCAGCATCGCCGCCGTCACGATCTTCATCGTCGAACCGGGGGCCTGCTTGCCCTGCATCGCCGCGTTGAAGCCGGTGGCCGGGTTGTTGGCGACCGCGCGGATCGCGCCCGTGGACGGCTGGACCGCGACGACGGACGCCTGGCTGAACTTCTTGACGGCCGTCTCGGCCGCAGCCTGGGCATTGGCGTCCAGGGTGGTCCGCAGCTTGCCCGGCCGGCCCTTGGTGAGGGTGAACAGGGTCTTGTCGGGGCTGCCCGCGTCCGCGCTCTCGATCACGGTCTCGATGCCCGCGGTGCCGCCGGCCTTCTCGCCGTACTTCTCGCGCAGTGCGTCCAGGATCGAGCCCAGCGAGGGGTACTTCTCCTTGGTGAGCGGCCTGCCGTTGTGGTCGACGGCGTCGATCGACGGGGCCGTGGCCTCCCCGGTCCGGAGCGACGCCCCGTCCGTCAGGTCCGGGTGGATCACGGCGGGCGCCCAGTCCACCAGGGGCCTGCCGGTGGTCAGTCCGCGCACCACGGTCAGCTCGGAGGAGTACGACCAGGGCTTGGAACTGCCCTCGAAGGAGACGGTCGCCTTCACCGTGTACGGCACCTTCGCACCGACCGCCGGGCCCGGGGTGATCACCGCCTCGGTGACATGGGCGGTGTCCCGGTAGCCGGAGAGAGCCGGTCCGGCCTCGGCCGCGTTGTTGGTGAGCTGGGACGCGACGTCCGCGTCGCCGTCCGCCCACGCCTTGAGGAACTTCTTCGACGCGTCCTCGATCTCCGCCTTGGTGACCGGGCCCGTCTTCACCTCGGTGGTGGCGGACTTGCTGTCCGTACCGTCTCCGCCGCCGCCCAGTCCGTCCAGGATGTTGTACGCCCCGTAGCCCACCCCGCCGACCACGACCGCGAACACTCCGCCGACTATCGCAACCTTCGCTCCACTGCGCATCGCTGCAGTCCCCCTCCCCAGGAGTCCCCCTTGAACGTGTTCAAGGAGTGCTGCTCGGCACCCTACGGGACGGTGCTGAGGGGCGGGACAGTTGTTATCGGAACGCGATATGCGCGGCGGGAGCACGCCGATCCGGACACAGCCGGACGACGTGCACCGTCAGATCCAGGTGTCCGGAAACATCCGGTCGCGCCACGAACGTGGGCTGACGCTCGACCCGCTGGACGTTCGCCCCGGCACGCTTGATCTCGGTGGTGCGGCTGCCCTGGAACTTCACTGCCGGGGGCGGCCGCTTGTTACTCTTTCCGGTCATGCGAGCCCTCTTTCCAGGATCCTTCGATCCGGTCACTCAAGGGCACCAGGATGTGCTCCGGCGCGCTGCCCTCCTGTTCGACGAGGTCGTCGTGTGCGTGATGTTCAATTCGAACAAGACCGGCCGCTTCCCCATCACGGAACGGCTGGACCGGCTCCGCGCGGCAGCAATCGACTTGAGCAACGTCACGGTCGACTCCCACACCGGCGGGCTGCTGGTCGGCTACTGCCGCCGAGGCGGAATCGACGTGGTCATCCGCGGAGTCCGCGGCGTTTCCGACCTGGACTACGAAATGCCGATGGCCCGCATGAACCACGAACTGGCCGGAGTCGAAACGTTCTTCATCGCTGCGGATCCCGACCTGGCCCACGTCTCCTCCACACACGTCACCGCGATGCGTCAACTGGACCGTGTCCCCGAATGATGATGCGAGCGAGCTTCTTCCAGCAGGTGGGGGCGGCAACGAGGGGTCCTGGGACGTGCCCTGTGCGGTGAGGCGGACGAGTCGTTCGCAGTATCCCTCCCCTAACCCCTAGGGGCAGGGGATCCGCGCGCTGATCCGACAAGCCCGGAAGGCGGGGAGGCCCGCGCCGAGCGGGCCGACGCGCCGGCCCGGCCCGCCATCGCCGCTCCCGAGGGGCTCGCCGCCGACAAGAACTTGGCCACCGGCCGGGCGCTCGACCCGCGTCGCTCGACCCGTACCACCGCCCGCGAGACGGCCGAACCACTGCATGGGCCGATCGCATGGGCCCCTGCTCTCCGCGTGTGTTGCGGACGGTGGTGGGGCGTCAACTGATCTACACCGCCGTGTCGTTGGCTTCCGTTCGCCGGTGTGGGAGGTCGCGAGGAGCGGCACCCCGGTCGGTGTGGTGCGCAACAAGGCCGGCGTCGTCCCCCACCCCGGCGGATGCCGGAACGCGGCAACCGTGTTCCACCCGCTCCCGCCCCGGGCGCCGTCGACGCAGCGATCGCCCGCGCCGTCGGCGCTGCGGCGCGCTGTGCCATCGCCGCGCTGCGGGCCGGGGCGGCCACGGCGTGACGGCCGGTAGGCGGCCGATGGCCGCCTACCCTGAGCGATGAACGACAAGGGGCAGGACTCCAGCAGGAGGTCGGTGTGCCGCCGTACGCCACGCGTTGGATCACGAGCCCATCCCCGCGTCGTACGAGGCACGAGTGGGGCGGAACAGAGACTGGAGGAGATCCGAGACACTGATTCTGTACAGAGGACTGGCATGGCTCTACGAGGCGGACGAACGATTTCCGTGCTGACGGTCGGCGCGGTGACGGCCGTGACGGCAGCGCTCACCCCCGTGACGGCGTTCGCGGCGGGGGATCCGCTCCAGCAGTACGCGCAGCAGAAACTCCGTTGGGGGCGCTGCGATACGGGCCGGCCGGCGGAGTTCGAGTGCGCGAAGATCAAGGTGCCGCTGGACTACGGCGACCCCGGGGGCCGGAAGATCGACCTCGCGATATCGCGGATCAAGGCGGGTAGTGCGAAGGAGCGGCACGGCGTGCTGCTGATGAATCCCGGGGGCCCGGGCGTTCCGGGGCTGACCATGCCCGTGGAGATGGAGCCGCTGCTGCCGGCGGAGGTGCGAGAGCGGTTCGACCTGGTCGGCTTCGACCCGCGCGGGGTCGGGCAGAGCTCGCCGATCGGCTGCGACCTGACGGGCGACGAACAGACCTTCCAGCACCCCTACACCGCAAGGACGTTCGCGAAGGACGTGGCCCGGGCCCGGACGGTGGCTGACAAATGCTGGGCCAAGGCGGGGGACGTGCTGCCGCACATCACCACCCGCAACACGGCACGGGACATGGACGTCGTCCGGGCGGCACTGGGAGAGAGGAAGATTTCCTACTTCGGGTACTCGTACGGCACGTACCTGGGCGCCGTCTACACGCAGATGTTCCCCCGGCATTCGGATCGGTTCGTGCTCGACAGCGCGCTCGATCCGGCGCTCGCGTGGCGAGGGATGTTCCGGGGGTGGTCGGCGGGGGCCGAACTCGCCTTCACCCGGTGGACCGAGTGGGCCGCCGCGCGCAACGCCACGTACGGGCTGGGCCCGACTCCGGCAGAGGTCCGGAAGACGTACGGGGAGCTCATCGCCCGCGCCGACCGCACGCCCGTCCCGACGACGGGCGGGGCGCTCAGCGGCGGCGCCATCCGTTCCGAGTACGGTGCGTTCGTCCACGTCGCGACCATCACCCCGTGGATCGTGGCGTTGAAGGCCGCGGCCGCGGGCGGACCGCCCGCGCCGGCCACGCCGACCGCGTCGGCGGTGCCCGACTCCGTCCCGGTCCGGTCCGCCGAAGCAGGGGCGGGGGCGTTCGGTGCGGACGTTCCGGCGGACAACCAGTCCGCCGCCGTGTGGGCCGTCTTCTGCGGCGACACCCGCAGCTGGCCGCGCAACCCCGAGCAGTACCGCCGGGACGCGATCCGAGACCGAGCCGAGTACCCGCTGGCCGGCGACCTGGGGGCCAACATTCAGCCGTGCGCCTTCTGGAAGTCGGCGGGAAGCGAGCCGGCCACCGTGGTGAGCAACGACGTCAACGCCCTGATCGTGCAGAACCAGTGGGACCCGCAGGCGACGCTTGCCATGGCGCAGGGCATGCGGCGGGCGCTGCACGGTGCGCGGATGGTCACGGTGGTCGGCGGCGAGGGCCACGGCGTGGTGGTGGCCGGCCCGTCCTGTGCGGACGCCGGCGTCACGCGGTACCTGACCACGGGCCGGCTGCCCGCGAAGGACCTGACCTGCGGCGGCTAGGGACTTTCGTTTGGATCAGGCCGGACCAGGGAGCGGGACCTGGTGCGTGCGATCGCAAGGCGGAGGAAGGAGTCAGGCCGGAGCCCTGGCGAGTGACGACAACGCGGAGGAGGGTCCCCCTGGCCATCGAGGCCTTGGGGGAGTGCGTGCCGGGCCCCGCGAGCCCGGCATGGTCCAAATGAGAGGCCCTACGGCCGTGACCGCATTGGTCGCCGGGTCGGTCAGGCTGCGATCGTGAAGATCTTGTCGCCCTTGTGGGCGGACAGGTCGTCCAGGATGCCATGCCGCCGGCAGGGCCGCCCGGGGGCGGCCGATGGGCGCCGACGATGACCGACAAGCACCAGGAGGCCGCAGTCGATGACAGCGGCCTCTTGGTGCTTCTGCCCAGCTAGATCCAGGTGTCCAGCCACATCCGGTCGCGCCACGACCCGTCGGGGATCGGCGTGCCCGTGTAGATCGGCCAGAAGTAGATGAAGTTCCAGATGATCAGCAGGACCAGCACGCCCGCCCCGATCGCGCCCAGCGTCCGCCGCCGTTCGCCCGTCGGATCGCCCGACCCCAGGGCGAGTTCCTCCTTCGGCCCGGTCCCGGCCGCCGGGCCCAGCATCGCGCCGATCATCATCGTCACCGCCAGACACAGGAACGGCACGAACACGACCGCGTAGAAGAGGAAGATCGTCCGCTCCTGGTAGAAGAACCAGGGCAGCCAGCCCGCCGCCACGCCGCAGGCGATCGCCCCTGCCCGCCAGTCGCGCCGGAAGAACCACCGCCACAGCACGTACACCAGGGCGAAGCACGCCGCCCACCACAGCAGCGGCGTCCCGATCGCCAGCACCTCGCGCGCGCACTTGCCGGTCGCCGACGCCTTGCAGCCCGGCTCCTCCTCCCAGAAGTACGAGACGGGCCGGCCCAGCACGATCCAGCTCCACGGATTGGACTGGTAGGTGTGGCCGGACGTCAGGTTCACATGGAATTCGTAGACCTGGTACTCGTAGTGCCACAGGCTGCGCAGCCAGTCCGGCAGCCAGGTCCAGTTGCCGCCCCGGCCGTCGGTCTGCGCCCAGTTCCGGTAGTAGCCCTTGCCGGTGACGATCCAGCCGGTCCAGGAGACGAGGTACGTCAGGATCGCGACCGGGACCGTCGAGACGAACGCCGGCAGCAGATCCCGCTTCAGCACCGCCAGGTACGGCCGGACCGCACCCGCGGTCCGGCGCGCGCCGACGTCCCACAGCACCGTCATCAGGCCGAAGGCGGCCAGGATGTACAGGCCGTTCCACTTGGTGGCGAAGGCCAGACCCAGCATCAGGCCCGCGGTGATCCGCCAGGGCCGCCAGCCGAGCCGCAGGTTCTCCGCGACCCCCGCGTCGGGGCGCAGCACCCCTTCCTCGTCGACCGGCAGCGCCGCGGCCAGTCTGCGCCGGGCCCAGTCGCGGTCGATCAGGAGCGCGCCGAACGCCGCCAGCACGAAGAACATCAGCACCAGGTCGAGCAGCGCGGTGCGGCTCATCACGAAGTGCAGACCGTCGACGGTGAGCAGGGCGCCCGCCAGGCAGCCGAGGAACGTCGAGCGGAACAGCCGCCGGCCGATCCGGCACAGCATCAGCACCGACAGCGTGCCGAGCACCGCCACCATGAACCGCCAGCCGAACGGCGTGAACCCGAAGAAGTGCTCACCGAGCCCGATGATCCACTTGCCGACCGGCGGGTGCACGACATATCCCGGGTCCACCGGGACGGCCACCTTCGACGGGTCCGCGAGGATCAGCTTGTCGATGTCCTTGGGCCAGTCGCCCTCGTACCCCTGGTTGATCAGGGCCCAGGAGTCCTTGGCGTAGTACGTCTCGTCGAATATCAGCGCGTGCGGGCTGCCCAGATTCCAGAAGCGCAGCACCCCCGCGACCAGCGCCACCAGGAGCGGACCGCCCCACGCCGACCACCGCACCAGGCGATCGGCCATCGGTGGTGAGATCCCGAGGACCGCCCACAACTGGATGCCGGGCCTGGTGTACGGCGGGACAAGCCGCTCGCGCAGCCCGATCCCGGGCCGGGGCGAATGGCCGAAGCGGCGCAGCCGCTGCTGCCAGGAGGCCGGTGCTTCGCCGTGCGGTTCCCCGGCGTCTTGGCCCTTCCGGGCTTCGGGCGCAGTACTCGTCACCGCGCCATCGTAGGGAACGCATCTGTGCGAACGCTGTCGCCCGTGCTGGGAGGATGGCTTTGTGACTGGAACGACTGGAACGCTGGTACTCGCAGGAACCCCCATCGGCGATGTGGCGGACGCCCCGCCGCGCCTCGCCGCCGAGCTGGAGACGGCGGACGTCGTCGCCGCCGAGGACACCCGCAGGCTTCGCCGCCTCACCCAGGCGCTCGGCATCCACACCACGGGGCGGGTCGTCTCCTACTTCGAGGGCAACGAGTCGGCCCGTACGCCCGAACTCGTCGAGGCTCTGACCGGCGGCGCCCGGGTCCTGCTGGTCACGGACGCCGGGATGCCGTCCGTCTCCGACCCCGGCTACCGGCTGGTGGCCGCCGCCGTGGAGAAGGACATCAAGGTCACCGCGGTCCCCGGCCCGTCCGCCGTGCTCACCGCGCTCGCCCTGTCCGCGCTGCCCGTCGACCGCTTCTGCTTCGAGGGCTTCCTGCCCCGCAAGGCCGGCGAACGGCTCGGCCGGCTCCGCGAGGTCGCCGACGAGCGCCGCACCATGGTCTTCTTCGAGGCCCCGCACCGGCTCGACGACACCCTCGCCGCGATGGCCGAGGTCTTCGGCGCCGACCGCAGGGCCGCCGTGTGCCGGGAACTGACCAAGACGTACGAGGAAGTGAAGCGCGGCCCGCTGGGCGAACTGGCCGTCTGGGCGGCCGAAGGGGTGCGCGGCGAGATCACCGTCGTCGTCGAGGGCGCGGCCGAGTCCGGACCCGAGGAACTGGACGCCGAGGAGCTGGTACGCAGGGTGCGGGTGCGCGAGGAGGCGGGGGAGCGGCGCAAGGAGGCGATCGCCGCCGTGGCCGCCGACGCGGGGCTGCCCAAGCGCGAAGTGTTCGACGCGGTCGTCGCGGCAAAGAACGCGGCGCGAACCGGTCCTGCGGAAGGCAAAGGACTGTCGTGAAAAGCAAAGCGGGAGCCGCGTACCGGGCCTTTCTGCCACGCGCAGGCCAAAAGCGCTCCAACAGTCGACAGGGCCCGATGCGTTCCTGCCGGTGAAGGCGTCCACTGAACCAGGGACGCATTCTCCGGAGCGTTTGCCCGGAGTGCCTGTCCGGCGGACAAAGGAGCGGGCATGAGCGAGATCGCAGCAGCCAACGCACACGAGGCGTACGCCTTCGCCTGTATGAGGTGCGGGCACGGCTGGGAGCAGGCCTACGAAATAGAGCACCACGTCGACGGATCGAACAACGCCTTCGTCATATACAAGGCGGACGGGGAGCGGGTGCCCTCCCCTCTTTCCCGGCCCAGCTGCGCGAACTGCGGCGGACACCTGGTCCGGATCATGCGGTCCGGCCGGGTCTCGACCGTCCAGCAGCTGCTCCACAACCCCCAGCCGTCGCGGCCGGCGGCCCAGGGCGACGAGGCCGCCCCCGCGGGCACCGGACACCACTGGCACCTGTCCGACCTGCTGCACCCCTTCCACCGGAGGTAGGCACCCGGTTCGTCCCACTGCGGGCCGGGCGTACCGGCGGGTCCTCGTACGATCGTCGTCATGAGCCGTACCGAAGCCCCGCCGCTGCCCGAACCCCTCCGGGTACCGGTCGCCGATTCGCACACCCACCTGGACATGCAGGACGCGACCGTCGAGGAGGGCCTGGCCAGGGCCGCCGCGGTCAATGTGACCACCGTGGTCCAGGTGGGGTGCGACGTGGCCGGTTCGCGGTGGGCCGCCGAGACCGCCGCCGCGCACCCGAACGTGCACGCGGCGGTCGCCCTGCACCCCAACGAGGCACCGCGCATCGTGCACGGCGACCCCGACGGCACCGCCCGCCAGGGGGCGCGCGCGGCGGGCGGCACGGCGGCGCTGCACGAGGCGCTCGCCGAGATCGACGCGCTGGCCGCGCTCGACCACGTACGCGGCGTCGGCGAGACCGGGCTCGACTGCTTCCGTACCGGCCCCGAGGGCATGGCCGCGCAGGAGGAGTCCTTCCGGGCCCACATCGAGATCGCCAAGCGGCACGGCAAGGCGCTGGTCATCCACGACCGCGAGGCGCACGCGGACGTGCTGCGCGTTCTCGCCGACGCGGGCGCCCCCGAGCGGACCGTGTTCCACTGCTACTCCGGCGACGCCGACATGGCCCGGATCTGTGCGGACGCCGGGTACTTCATGTCCTTCGCGGGCAACGTCACCTTCAAGAACGCCCAGCCGCTGCGGGACGCCCTGGCCGTCGCGCCGATGGAGCTGGTCCTGGTCGAGACGGACGCCCCGTTCCTGACGCCCGCCCCGTACCGGGGGCGGCCCAACGCGCCGTATCTCATCCCCGTCACACTGCGCGCCATGGCGGCGGTGAAGGGCATCGACGAGGACCCCCTGGCGGAGGCGATCGCGGACAACACGGCGCGGGCCTTCGACTACTGAGACCGCCGAGCGCCACGGGGGCGGGCGCGAATCGCGGGGGCCCTTACGCTTTACAGGTGAGCACCACTGAGCCCGACGCCCTCCTGGGCCCCGCAGACATCCGCGAGCTGGCCGCCGAGCTGGGCGTACGCCCGACCAAGCAGCGCGGTCAGAACTTCGTCATCGACGCCAATACGGTCCGCCGGATCGTACGGACGGCCGAGGTCCGCCCGGACGACGTCGTCGTCGAGGTCGGCCCGGGGCTCGGCTCGTTGACCCTGGCGCTGCTGGAGGCGGCGGACCGGGTCGTCGCCGTCGAGATCGACGACGTGCTGGCGGGCGCGCTGCCGGCCACGGTCGCGGCCCGGATGCCGGGGCGCGCCGACCGGTTCGCCCTGGTGCACTCCGACGCGATGCTGGTCCGGGAGCTGCCCGGCCCGGCGCCGACCGCGCTGGTCGCGAACCTCCCGTACAACGTCGCCGTACCGGTCCTGCTGACGATGCTGGAGCGCTTCCCGTCCATCGAGCGCACCCTCGTCATGGTCCAGGCCGAGGTCGCCGACCGGCTGGCCGCGCGGCCGGGCAACAAGGTCTACGGCGTGCCGTCGGTGAAGGCCAACTGGTACGCGGACGTCAAGCGGGCCGGCTCCATCGGCCGCAACGTCTTCTGGCCCGCCCCGAACGTGGATTCCGGACTGGTCTCCCTGGTCCGGCGCACCGAGCCGATCGCGACGAGCGCGAGCAGGACCGAGGTCTTCGCGGTCGTCGACGCGGCCTTCGCCCAGCGCCGCAAGACGCTGCGGGCGGCCCTGGCCGGCTGGGCCGGCTCCGCACCCGCCGCCGAGGCGGCCCTGGTCGCGGCCGGGATCTCGCCGCAGGCCCGGGGCGAGTCGCTGACCGTCGAGGAGTTCGCCGCCATCGCCGAGAACAAGCCCGCCGGGACCACAGGGGCCGCCGGGACCTCCGGAGCCGCCGGGAACGAGCCCTCGGGGAGTGGCGAGTGAGCATCACCGTCCGCGTACCCGCCAAGGTCAACGTCCAGCTCGCGGTCGGCGCCCCGCGCCCCGACGGCTTCCACGACCTGGCCAATGTCTTCCTCGCCGTCGGCCTGTACGACGAGGTCACCGTCACCCCCGCCGACGGGCTGCGCATCACCTGCTCCGGCCCGGACGCCGCCCAGGTCCCGCTGGACGCGAGCAACCTCGCCGCCCGCGCCGCGATCGCGCTGGCCGGGCGGCACGGCATCGCACCCGATGTGCACATCCACATCGCCAAGGACATCCCCGTCGCGGGCGGTATGGCGGGCGGCAGCGCCGACGGCGCGGCCGCCCTGCTGGCCTGCGACGCCCTCTGGTCCACCGGCGCCACCCGGGACGAGCTCCTCGCCATCTGCGCCGAGCTGGGCAGCGACGTCCCGTTCAGCCTGGTCGGCGGCGCCGCCCTCGGCACCGGACGCGGCGAGCGGCTCACCCCGATCGACGTCGGGGGCACCTTCCACTGGGTCTTCGCGGTCGCCGACGGCGGGCTCTCCACCCCGGCCGTCTACGGCGAGTTCGACCGGCTGACCGCGGACACCGACGTCCCCGAGCCGGAAGCCTCCCCCGCGCTCCTCGACGCCCTGCGCACCGGCGACGCCACCGCGCTCGCCGCGGCGCTCACCAACGACCTCCAGCCCGCCGCGCTCTCCCTGCGCCCCTCGCTCGCCGACACCCTCGCCGCGGGCACCGCGGCCGACGCCCTGGCGGCCCTGGTCTCCGGCTCCGGACCTACCACCGCGTTCCTGGTGGCGGACGAGGAGTCGGCCCGCAAGGTCGCCGAGGCACTGCTCACCTCCGGCACCTGCCGCAACGCACGGACGGCGGTGTCCCCGGCACCGGGGGCCACGGTCGTCTGACGGCGCCTGCCTCTCCGCGGGGCGGCAAGGGCGAGCGGACATCGCACCGCCGCCGCCCCGTACCCTGGGAAGCCGATCGATCCCCCCGGGCAGGAGTGAAATGGCCGTCAATCTGGTCAATGTCGAGCAGGTCAGCAAGGTGTACGGCACCCGTGCCCTGCTCGACGGCGTGTCCCTCGGGGTGTCCGAGGGGGACCGGATCGGTGTCGTCGGCCGCAACGGCGACGGCAAGACGACGCTCATCCGGATGCTCGCCCGGCTGGAGGAGGCGGACAGCGGACGCGTCACCCACAGCGGCGGGCTGCGGCTCGGCGTCCTCACCCAGCACGACTCGCTCGACCCGCAGGCGACCATCCGCCACGAGGTGATCGGCGACCTCGCCGACCACGAGTGGGCGGGCAGCGCCAAGATCCGCGATGTGCTCACCGGGCTCTTCGGCGGGCTGGCCCTGCCGGGCTTCGAGCACGGCCTGGACACCGTCATCGCCCCGCTCTCCGGCGGTGAGCGGCGCCGGATCGCGCTGGCCAAGCTGCTCATCGCCGAGCAGGACCTGATCGTCCTCGACGAGCCGACCAACCACCTCGACGTCGAGGGCATCTCCTGGCTGGCCGGCCACCTGCGGACCCGCCGCTCCGCGCTCGTCTGCGTCACCCACGACCGCTGGTTCCTCGACCAGGTCTGCACCCGCATGTGGGACGTCCAGCGCGGCGCGGTCCACGAGTACGAGGGCGGCTACAGCGACTACGTCTTCGCGCGGGCCGAGCGGGAGCGGATCGCCGCGACCGAGGAGTCCAAGCGGCAGAACCTGATGCGCAAGGAGCTGGCCTGGCTGCGCCGCGGTGCCCCCGCCCGCACCTCCAAGCCGCGCTACCGCATCGAGGCGGCCAACGAGCTGATCGCCGACGTGCCGCCGCCGCGCGACACCAGCGAGCTGATGAAGTTCGCCAACGCCCGGCTCGGCAAGACCGTCTTCGACCTGGAGGACGTGACCGTCCAGGCCGGCCCCAAGACGCTGCTCACCCACCTCACCTGGCAGCTCGGCCCCGGTGACCGGATCGGCCTGGTCGGGGTCAACGGCGCGGGCAAGACCTCGCTGCTGCGGGCGCTGGCCGAGGCGGCCCGCACCCAGGGCGACGCGCAGCCCGCCGCGGGGAAGGTCGTCGTCGGCAAGACCGTCAAGCTGGCCTACCTCTCCCAGGAGGTCCACGAGCTCAACCCGAACCTGAGGGTCCTGGAGGCCGTTCAGCAGGTACGGGACCGGGTCGACCTCGGCAAGGGCCGCGAGATGACCGCGGGCCAGCTCTGCGAGCAGTTCGGCTTCTCGAAGGAGAAGCAGTGGACCCCGGTCGGCGACCTCTCCGGCGGTGAGCGGCGCCGGCTCCAGATCCTGCGCCTGCTGATGGACGAGCCGAACGTCCTCTTCCTCGACGAGCCCACCAACGACCTCGACATCGAGACCCTGACCCAGTTGGAGGACCTCCTCGACGGCTGGCCCGGATCGATGATCGTGATCTCCCACGACCGGTTCTTCATCGAGCGGACCACGGACCGGGTGATGGCACTGCTCGGCGACCGCACGCTGCGGATGCTGCCGCGCGGGATCGACGAGTACCTGGAGCGCAGGCAGCGGATGGAGGAGGCGGCCACGCCGTCCGCCGCGCCCGCCCCGGCCAAGGAGACCACCGCCCCGGCCGCGGCCATCTCCCCGCAGGCCGCCCGCGCGGCGAAGAAGGAGCTCCAGAAGGTCGAGCGGCAACTCGACAAGATCTCCACACGCGAGACCACGCTGCACGCACAGATCGCGGAGCACGCCACGGACTTCGAGAAGGTGGCGAAGCTCGACGCGGAGCTGCGCGAACTGGTCGCGGAACGCGACGAGTTGGAGATGCGCTGGCTGGAGCTGGCCGAGGACGCCTGACCGCTTCGGTGCGTCAGGTGTGACGGCTGGGGCTCGTGGGACGGGTGATAGAAAGAGGCCTTGTCCGGTGCGGAAGCCGGGCCCGTCCGCACGAAGCACTGAGGGGGGACGTGCTGATGACCCAGCCACCCGGCCAGCAACCGCCGCAGGAGGGCTTCGGGGCTCCGTACGACCCCCAGTCCGGTTCGTACGATTCCCCGTCCGGCCAGGCCGTCGGCTCGTACGGGCCTCCCGCCCGGCCGCCGGGCCAGGCCGCCGGTCCGTACGGCACCCAGCCGCCGGGTCCGTACAACGCGCCCGCGCAGCCCCCCGGTCCGTACAACCCGCCCGCACAGCCCCCGGGTCCGTACAACCCGCCCGCACAGCC
Source organism: Streptomyces sp. NBC_00376 (assembly GCF_036077095.1). Taxonomy (NCBI): domain Bacteria; kingdom Bacillati; phylum Actinomycetota; class Actinomycetes; order Kitasatosporales; family Streptomycetaceae; genus Streptomyces; species Streptomyces sp. NBC_00376. Next base: position 5,153,260 of record NZ_CP107960.1, read on the forward strand.
CGGTCCGTACGGCGTGCCGTCGCAGCCGGGGCTGCACGGCGCGCCCACTCAGTTCGGCCCCTACGGTGCGTCGCCGTCACCGCAGCCCGGTGGCCCCGCCGGTAGCGGCGGAGGGTTCTTCCGGGGCAGGCGAGGGGCGGTCGTCGGCGCCGTGCTCGCGGTGGCACTGCTGGCAGGCGGGGGCGTCTGGCTGGCCACGGGCGGGGACGGGAAGCCCACGACGAAGAAGAGCGCCGCCCCCGCGCCCACCGGCTCGTCCACCGGCAAGCCCAAGGGCAAGGACGAGGACCAGGGGCCGAGCGATCTGCGCGCGGAGGCCGCCGCGATCAACGCCAAGCTCAAGCCGGGCGAGGCGAAGGTCCTCTGGCTCCAGGAGGGCGGCGTCGACCTGCCGCGCAACGGCGCCAGCGTGTACGGCCCCTGGATCGTCGGCGACACCGTCGTCAAGGCGATGTACAAGACCGTCTCCGGCTACTCCGTCGCCGACGGCGGCCAGAGGTGGAGCCTGCGCCTGCCGGGTGCCGTGTGCGCGGCCCCCTCGCAGGCCACCGCCGACGGAAAGATCGCCCTCGGGGTCCAGACCGGCACCGGCGACCGGGCGTTCTGCGACGCGCTCCAGATGGTCGATCTCAGGACCGGCAAGGCGGGCTGGCACAAGACGGTCGAGCGGGAGGGCACCTGGGACGCGCTCTCCAACCCCGCGATGGCGATCAACGGCGACACCGTGACCTTCGGGCGCAAGACCAGGACGGATGCCTTCCGGGTCAGCGACGGCAAGGTGCTCTTCGGTCAACTGCCGGGCAACTGCCAGCCGTTCGGATTCGCGAGCGGCCCCGTGGCGATCGCCGCCGCCAGCTGCCAGACGGCGGCCGACGACCACAAGGAACAGCTGGTGGAGCGGATCGACCCCACCACCGGCAAGATCCTGTGGAAGTACGAGATCAAGAAGGGCTGGGAGGTCGCGCAGTTCTACTCGGTCAGCCCGCTGGTCGTCTCCTTGAAGAAGGAGGAGGGGGACCAATGGGCGATCATCATGCTCAACGCGAACGGCACCTACCGCTCCCAACTGGTCGGCGGCGACGAGAACTACGAGACGCAGTGCGATGTCGACGTGTCCTCCGACGGCAGGAACCTCGACAACTGCCTCGGGGTGGCGGCCGATGACACGACGGTCTATCTGGCGACCAAGCCCACCGAGTCCGACCCCACCAACAAGGTCGTCGCCTTCGACCTGGCCGGCGGGAAGACCAAGTGGAAGGCCGACTCTCCCGCCGGGCAGACCCTGATGCCGATGCGGGTGGAGGGCGGCAGGCTGCTGATGTACCTGTCGGCGGCGCAGAACAAGGGCGGCGGCATCGCGTCCCTCCCGCCGACCGGCGGCACACCGCAGATGGTGGTGCGGCACCCGGCCGCGGGGGCGGAGGCCGAGCGCGGGCTCTTCGACGTCCGGGCCGCCTACACGAACGGGCGTTCCCTCCTGCTGAGCACGAGCATCACCGGTGTCGAGGACGGGGACGAGATGCGGGCGAAGTCGCTGGCGGTCTTCGGCAACTGACGGTCCGAGGCGTAACGGAGGCATTACGGGGCGGTTCTCCCTTGGGAACAGGGGGCGGACCGCCCCGGTGCCCGAGGTCTCGCGGGTGGTACAAAGAAGCCCCGCTCGACTGACGTAACGCCGCGGGATCCATGCCTGATTCGCTCCTTTCCAGGAAGTTCAGGGGGTTTCGGCCCCGTGGCGCTCCACGGAATCGCGGGGGAGATCGGACCGGGCACCGGACCGCACGAAGGGGGACGTGCTGATGACCCAGCCGCCCAGCCAGCAACCGCCGCAGGGAGGCTTCGGCGCGCCGCAGCAGCCGCCACAGGGGAGTCCTCAGCCGCCCCAGGGCCCGCCGCAGACGCCGCCACCGGCCCAGCCGCCCACCCAGCCGGGCTACGGCTACCCGCAGGCACCCGGCCAGCCGCCGGGCCAGGCCCCCGGCTACGGCGCCCCGCAGCAGCCGGGCCAGCAGCCCGGCCCGTACGGCCAGCAGCAGCCGGGCCCGTACGCCCAACAGCCGGGTCCCTACGGCCAGCAGCCGGGCCCGTACGCCCAGCAGCCCGGTCCGTACGGTCAGCAGCCCGGTCCGTACGGCCAGCAGCCCGGCCACGGCTACCCGCAGCAGCAGTACCCCGGCGCACCGGCCCCCGGCGGTCCGGGCGGCGGCGCCTCCAAGCGCAAGCCCGCGATCATCATCGGTGCCGCGGCCGCCGCGCTCCTGGTGATCGGCGGCGGCATATACGTCGCCACGAGCGGGGGCGACGACGGGAAGAAGCCCGTCGCGAAGGAGAGCGGCGACGCCAAGCCGAGCGTCTCGCCCTCCGTCAACGAGGGCGACGGCAACGGCGACGGCGAGGGACGCGGCGCCGACGACGACCTCAACGCGGGGCGCAAGGCCGGCGAGGCGAAGGTCCTCTGGCTCCAGAAGAACGACATCGACCTGCCGCGCAACGGCTCCGACGTGTACGGCCCCTGGGTGGCCGGCGACACGATCGTCAAGGGCATGTACCGCTCGATCTCCGGCTACTCGGTCGCCGACGGCAAGCAGAAGTGGACCCTCAAGCTGCCCGCCGACCTGTGCGCGGCACCCGCCCAGCCCACGACCGACGGCAAGATCGTCATCGGGGTCAAGAACGGCACCACCGACAAGGCGGACTGCTCCGATCTCCAGATGCTCGACCTCGCCACGGGCAAGGCCGGCTGGAAGAAGTCGATCAAGCAGAACGGCACCTGGGACTTCCTGTCGGACATCTCGCTGGCCATCAGCGGCGACACCGTGACGGTCGGGCGCACCGGGAACTCCAACGCCTACCGGGTCAGCGACGGCAAGGAACTGTTCGGCAAGCCGTCGGGCACCTGCCAGCCGTTCGCCTTCGCCGGCGGGGCCAAGCTGATCGCCGCCTCCAACTGCCGCACCGACGACGTCAACAACCCGCAGCACCAGATCCAGCAGCTCGACCCGAACACGGGGAAGGCCATGTGGACCTACCGGCCCAAGCGCGGCTGGGAGATCGACAAGGTCTACTCGGTCAGCCCACTGGTGGTCTCGCTGAAGAAGGACAAGGAGTGGAGCATCCTCGCGCTGAAGGAGAACGGCACGCTCCGCACCGGCATCACCAGCGACAAGGGTGACAAGTTCGCCCCGGACTGCGGCAGCGCCTTCGCCATCTTCGGCAAGTCCCTCGACGGCTGCACCGGAGTCGCCGCCGACGCCAACACCTTCTACATGGCGACCGCACCGGACTCCAGCGGCAGCGCCCGTACGAACAAGGTCGTGGCGTTCGACCTGAACACCGGCAAGTCCAAGTGGAAGGCGGCCGCCCCGGCCGAGCGCACGGTGAAGCCGCTGCGCATGGAGGGCGGCAACGTGCTGCTCTACGTGGAGACCGCCTACGAGAAGGGCGGCGGCATCGCCACCCTCGCACCGACCGGCGGCGCCCCGCGGATGCTGCTGCAGCACCCCGCGTCGACGTCCGAGATCGAGCGCGGCTTCTACAACACGAAGGTCCTCTACGCGGGCGGCCGTTCGTTCATCGCGAGCGGCCGGGTCAGCGCCAGGAACGACAAGGAAGAGCTGGAGACGAAGACCATGATGGCCTTCGGCAACTGACGGCTCACGACGCCCCTCGACGGCACCACCCGGCCGTCGGAGCCCCACGGCTCATGACCGGCAGCGGCCGGCGCACACCGACCGCTGCCGGACCCGTCCCACCGACTCCCTTTCCCCAGAGGTACGTACGCCATGACGCAGCCGCCCCAGCCGCCCAACGATCCGCCCCAGGGCGGATTCGGTGCCCCGCAGGACCCCCCGCCCGGTGGGTTCGGCGCCCCGACGCCGCCGCCCGCGGACCAGTTCGGCAAGCAGCAGGCCACCCCGCCCGCCGGCGGCTTCGGCGCTCCGACGCCGCCGCCCGCGGACACCCCGCCGCCCGCCGGCGCACCGCAGCAGCCGGGCCCCGGTTACGGCTACCCGCAGGGTCAGCAGCCGGGCTACGGCTACCCGCAGAACCAGCCCACGCAGCCCGGTTACGGCTACCCGCAGGCGCCCGTGCCCGGACAGCCGCAGCAGGGTTACGGATTCCCCCAGGGCATGCCGCCCGGCCAGCCGCCGCAGCAGGGGTACGGCTACCAGACCACCCCGATGCAGCAGCCGCAGATGCCGCCGCAGAACGGCAACGGCGGCAAGAAGTTCTCCACCCAGATGCAGATCATCGTCGCCGCCTCGGTCGCCGTGGTGCTGATCGTCGCGGGCGGCATCTGGTACGCCTCCGGCGACGGCGGCGACAAGAAGGAGGAGGCGTCCTCGTCCAGCGGCGCCACCGAGGGCAAGGACGGCGAGAACAAGGGCGGCAACGCCGTCGACGGCGCCGGCAAGGAGAAGGCCCCCGCGGACCCCAAGTCCAAGGTCGCCTTCCAGCTGCCGCTGCCCAAGGTCACCGACGTCACCAAGGTCGACGGCTCCTGGCTGACCGACAAGGCGTACGTGAAGACCGGCCTGAACGAGATCGTGGCCTACGACCCGGCCAAGGGCACCAAGCTGTGGTCCATCCCGCTGGCGGGCCAGGTCTGCGCCGCGTCCCGGCACATGTCCAAGGACTTCAAGACCGCGATCGTCTTCGCGCAGAGCAAGCCGACCAAGGCGACCAAGTACCCGCCGTGCAACCAGGTCGGCGCGCTCGACCTGAGCACCGGCAAGCTGATCTGGAGCAAGTCGGTGACCGCCGCCACCAGCGGTGACGCGGCCGTCAGGTTCGACGAGGTCACGCTCAGCGGCACCACGGTCGCCGCGGGCGGAACCGAGGGCGGCGCCGCCTTCGACCTGAACACCGGCGCCGAGCGCTGGAAGCCCAAGGCCACCACCGACGGCTGCTACGACAAGGGGTACGGCGGCGGCGAAGCACTTGCGGTGGTCCGCAAGTGCGGTACGTACGACGACCCGCAGCTCGTCATCCAGGCGCTGAACCCCACGACCGGCGCCCCGCTCTCCTCGTACAAGATGCCGCCGGGTGTCGACTACGCGAGCATCGTCTCCACCAAGCCGCTGGTCGTCGCCGCCGACGTCGGCGACACCGCCGGTGACGGCAGCGGCATCTCGGACTTCTTCTCGATCGACGCCTCCACCGGCAAGCTGCTCACCAGGATCGCGGCGGACGGCGAGAAGTACGCGGCGCGCTGCGCCTCCGGCGAGGTCGAGAGCTGCAGCCAGCTGGCCGTCGGCAACAACCGCATCTACGTGCCGACCGAGGACCACGAGGGCACCGGCGAGTACGGCGACACCAACGAGATCGTCTCCTTCGACCTCACCACCGGCAAGCCGACCAGCGACAAGGCCGACGCGGGCGAGCGCTACACGATGTTTCCGATCCGCATGGACGGCGGCAACATCATCGCCTACCGGGTTCCCCCGTACGACAAGGGCGGCCAGGTCGTCTCCATCGACGGCGCCACGTTCAAGCAGACGGTGCTGATGGAGAACCCGAGCGACGAGTCCACCCGGGACGCGGAGACCAGCTTCACGCCGGACTACTCCGAGTTCCGCTACAGCGACGGGCACCTGTACCTGGCCAGCACGATGGTCAGCAAGCCGAGTGGCTCGCTGGACGTGAGCCGCCGGCTGGTGGTCAGCTTCAGCAGGCCGTAGCAGCAGGCCGTACGCGTGCGGGGGTGGTGTCCGTTCATCGGGCACCACCCCCGCGCACGTTCGGGACCAGATGTACGAGCCGTCGAAGTGATCCGTAACGGTCGGCAGGCAGATCACAACGGTGATCAGTCGGACATGGCACATCGGCAACCGGTCCCGAACACGCGTCGATCCGGCGTTCCGGCGCCTTTTGGCCGGTAAGACGCCCGCGGCGTCGAACAAGCGTGTAGCTTGCCGGGTCAGGAGAGCCGGGGGGCCCGGTGTGCCGGTGCAACGGGGGTGTGCTCGATGAGCGTGCGGCTCATGGTGGTCGATGATCACAGACTGCTCGCCGAGGCGCTCGCCTCGGCCCTGAAACTGCGGGGCCACCGGGTCCTCGCGGCGGCCGCACCGACATCGGGGGCGGCGGAGCTGGTGGTCAGCAGGGCCCCGGAGGTCTGCCTGTTCGGCACTTCGGCACCGGCCGAACCCGGTGCCTTCGACCCGATCGTACGGATCCGGCGCGAGCGCCCGCAGGTGGCCGTCGTGGTGCTGGGACCGGTGCCCAGCCCGCGCGGGATCGCGGCGGCCTTCGCGGCGGGGGCCGCGGGATACGTCCGCCACGACGAGCGCATGGAGGGCGTCGAACGGGCGATGGTCAAGGCGCGGGCGGGCGAGGCCGCGGTGGCGCCGCAACTCCTCCAGGGCGCCTTCGCCGAGCTGCTCAATCCAGCCGCGACGCCGGACGACGAGGGGCAGCGGCTGCTCCAGATGCTCACCCCGCGCGAGGTCGAGGTCCTGGTGCGGGTCGCCGAGGGGGAGGACACCCGGCTGATCGCGGCCGGGATGCGGATCGCGCCGAGCACCGCGCGTACGCATGTGCAGCGGGTGCTGATGAAGCTGGGCGTCGGCTCCCGGCTGGAGGCCGCGGCACTCGCGGCCCGCACGGGGCTGCTGGACCGCGCGGCACCGGCCGACGGGCCGGGACGGCCGGGTCTCTGAGCCGCACCGCCACCACCACTCCTCACATACACAACCTGAACGCCTGTCCGGCCGCCCGGCGTGGACCACTCGTTGACGCGGTTGTTGACTTGTGGTTCATTGTGTTCGGTTATGTTTGGAGGAACCTGGTGAAGAAGACGGTTACGACGCTCGCCGACGGCCGGGAGCTGCTCTACTACGACAGCCGCGACGAGGTCGTCCGTGACGCCGTCGACCGGCGCCCCCTCGACGCGGTCTCGACCTCGTCCGAGATCCGCCGGGACCCGTTCCTCGGGGACAGCGTCGCCATCGCCTCGCACCGCCAGGGCCGCATCTACCACCCGCCGGCCGACGAATGCCCGCTCTGCCCCTCGCGGGACGGCCGGCAGAGCGAGATCCCCGAGGCCGACTACGACGTCGCCGTCTTCGAGAACCGCTTCCCCTCGCTCGCCGGTGACTCCGGCCGCTGCGAGGTCGTCTGCTTCACCTCCGACCACGACGCGTCCTTCGCCGACCTCACCGAGGAGCAGGCCGCCCTGGTCCTCGCGGCCTGGACCGACCGCACCGCCGAACTGGCCGAACTCCCGCAGGTCAAGCAGGTGTTCTGCTTCGAGAACCGGGGCGCCGAGATCGGCGTGACCCTCGGTCACCCGCACGGGCAGATCTACGCGTACCCCTTCGTCACCCCTCGCACCGAGCTGATGTTCCGCTCCATGGCCGCCCACCGTGCCGAGACCGGCGGCAACCTCTTCGACGACGTGGTGGCGCGCGAGGAGAAGGACGGCTCCCGGATCGTCATCGACGCCGAGCACTGGGTCGCCTTCGTGCCGTACGCCGCCCACTGGCCGTACGAGGTCCACCTCCACCCCCGCCGCCGCGTCCCCGACCTGCGGGAACTCGACGAGGCCGCGCGCACGGAGTTCCCACAGGTTTATCTGGAACTCTTGAGGCGATTCGACCGGATCTTCGGCCCCGGCGAGCCGCTGACCCCGTACATCTCGGCCTGGCACCAGGCACCGTTCGGGGTCCCCGGCCGGGAGGACTTCGGGCTCCATCTGGAGCTTTTCACCATCCGACGTACCTCCGGCAAGCTGAAGTTCCTCGCGGGTTCCGAATCCGGCATGAACGTGTTCATCAACGATGTGCCGCCGGAGGCCGCGGCCCAGCGACTGCGAGAGGTAGCGAGCGAGTGAGCAAGCCCCAGAAGAAGTACCTGGTCACGGGCGGCGCGGGATACGTCGGCAGCGTGGTCGCCCAGCACCTGCTGGAGGCCGGGCACGCGGTCACCGTTCTCGACGACCTCTCGACCGGGTTCCGGGAGGGCGTCCCGGCCGGGGCCGAGTTCATCGAGGGCCGCATCCAGGACGCGGCGAAGTGGCTGGACGCCTCCTACGACGGGGTGCTGCACTTCGCCGCGTACTCCCAGGTCGGCGAGTCCGTCGCGGACCCGGAGAAGTACTGGGTGAACAACGTCGGCGGCTCCGTCGCCCTGCTCGCCGCGATGCGCGACGCCGGGGTGCGCACCCTGGTCTTCTCCTCCACCGCCGCCACCTACGGCGAACCGGCCACCACCCCCATCACCGAGTCCGACGCGACCGCGCCCACCAACCCCTACGGCGCCACCAAGCTCGCCGTCGACCACATGATCACCGGCGAGGCGGCCGCGCACGGACTGGCCGCGGTCTCACTGCGGTACTTCAACGTGGCCGGGGCGTACGGCAGTTGCGGCGAGCGGCACAGTCCGGAGTCGCACCTCATCCCGCTGGTCCTCCAGGTCGCGCTCGGGCGGCGCGAGTCGATCTCCGTCTACGGCGACGACTACCCCACCCCCGACGGCACCTGCGTCCGCGACTACATCCATGTCGCCGACCTCGCCGAGGCCCACCTGCTGGCCCTGGACGCGGCCACCGCCGGCGAGCACCTGATCTGCAACCTCGGCAACGGCAACGGCTTCTCGGTGCGCGAGGTCATCGAGACCGTCCGCGAGGTCACCGGCCACCCCGTCCCGGAGACCGCGGCCCCCCGCCGCGCCGGCGACCCCGCCGTGCTGGTCGCCTCCGCAGCCACCGCCCGGGAGCGGCTCGGCTGGAAGCCGACCCGCGCCGACCTGACCGGAATCGTCACCGACGCCTGGACGTTCGCCCGCCGAGAGGAGCCCACCGCCCCATGACCGAGAACACCGAGCCGACCGCCGCCTCCACCGGGAACAGCGAGCCGACCGCCGCCTCCTCCACCGGGAACGGTGAGCTGACCGCCTCCTTCGCCGAGCTCTACGGGCGCGAGCCCGAAGGGATCTGGGCGGCCCCCGGCCGGGTCAACCTGATCGGCGAGTACACCGACTTCAACGACGGCTTCGTCATGCCGCTCGCCCTGCCGCACACCGCACGCGCCGCCGTCGCCCGCCGCACCGACGGCGAACTGCGGCTCCACTCCACCGACGTGCCCGGCGGCGTCGTCCAGCTGCGGATCGACGAACTGGCCCCGCACCAGGGGCACGGCTGGGCGGCCTACCCCGCCGGAGTCGTCTGGGCGCTGCGCGCGGCCGGCCACCCGGTCACCGGGGCGGACATCCAGCTCACTTCCACCGTCCCCACCGGCGCGGGCCTGTCCTCCTCCGCCGCGCTGGAGGTCGTCACCGCGCTCGCCCTGAACGACCTCTTCGAACTCGGGCTCTCAGCACCGGAGCTGGCGGTTCTCGGCCAGCGCGCCGAGAACGACTTCGTGGGGGTGCCGTGCGGGGTCATGGACCAGATGGCGTCCGCCTGCTGCACCGAGGGCCACGCCCTGCACCTCGACACCCGCGACCTCACCCAGCGCCAGGTCCCCTTCGACCTGGCCGCCCAGGGACTGCGGCTGCTCGTGGTCGACACCCAGGTCAAGCACGCGCTCGGCGACGGCGCCTACGCCGAGCGGCGGGCCGGCTGCGAGGCGGGCGCGGCGGCGCTCGGCGTACGGACGCTGCGCGAGGTGCCGTACGAGAGCCTCGGCGCGGCCCTGGACACCCTGGCCGCGGCCGGCGTCGACGAGTCCGTGGTGCGCTACGTACGCCACGTGGTCAGCGACAACCAGCGCGTCGAGCAGGTCATCGCCCTGCTCGACGCGGGCGACGCGCGGGCCGCGGGCCCGGTGCTCAACGCCGGGCACGTCTCGCTCCGCGACGATCTGCGGGTCTCCTGCCCGGAACTGGACCTGGTGGTGTCGGCGGCGAACGAGGCCGGGGCGCTCGGTGCGCGGATGACCGGCGGCGGCTTCGGCGGCTCGGCGATCGTGCTGGTGGAGCAGGAACAGGCGGACACGGTCGCCGAGTCCGTGCTGGAGGCGTTCGCCGCCGCGGGCCACACGGCGCCGCGCATCTTCCCGGCCGTGCCCTCGGCGGGCGCCCGCCGCCTCGGCTGAGCTCCTTCGTCAGGACGGAGTCGCGAGGTCCTTCGTCAGGATGAACTCGGTGACCCCGGGCGGGTAGTTCTCGACCCGCCCGCTCACCTCGTAGCCCCGCTCCCGGTAGAAGCCGGGCGCCTGGAAGCCCCAGGTCTCCAGCCGGGAGCGGGTGCAGCCCCGGTCCGCCGCGGCCACCCGTTCCGCCTCCGCGAGCAGCAGCGAGCCCAGGCCCCGGCCGCGGTGGCGGGCGTCGACCCAGAGCTGGTCCACATGGAGCCAGTACGCCCAGGTGCGGCCGGTCAGGCCGCCGGCGACGGCGCCCTCGATGTCCACCGCCCATACCTCCAGCGGGAGTTCCCGCCCGGCGCGGGTGGTGCGCAGCGCGCGCAGCTCCGGGGAGCGGGCCGTGTTGTCGTCCCGCAGCCGCCGGGTCAGTAAGGAACGCCGTCCTTTGTCCACTTCTGTCTCAAGACGGAACATGGGCCACACAGTAGGACGCGGACCCGGCCAGTTCCGCGAATTGGCTTCCGCAGCGGGCCGTCGGTCGTACCCTGATGCACAGCACCGGTGGGGGCCGGTGCTGATTCAGGGGTACGAGACAGTCGGGTACGGCGCCCGGGGTGGACAGCAGTCGACACACGGCGGCGGCCGTGGGGCTGCGGTCCGGTTACCGATCCGGGTCGCCGTACCCGTACTGGTCGGCCCCTTCGGCGGGCCGGGGGTGGCCCAGGAACAGACGCGGCATGGGGGTGCCTGTGGTTCGTATCCGGGTTCTCGTGGTGGACGACCACCGTATTTTCGCCGAATCGCTCGCAGCGGCGCTCGCGGCCGAGCCCGACGTCGATGCGGCGGCGGCGGGCAGCGGCCCCGCCGCGTTACGGTGCCTGGAGCGGGCCGCCGCCGAGGGGCGCGGCTACGACGTGATGCTGGTCGACGCCGAGCTGGGCATCCTGGGCGCGGCGGGGGGCCGACGGGCACCCGTACCGGTCTCCGCCGACGGGGAGAGCGCTCGGCTGGACGGCATCTCCCTGGTGGCAGGGGTCCGTTCGGGCCGGCCGTCCGTGCGCACGGTGGTGCTGGCCGAGAAGGACGACCCGGTCCGGGCCGCGCTGGCGCTCCAGGCCGGGGCGTCGGGCTGGGTGGCCAAGGACTGCTCGCTGCAACGGCTGCTCGCCGTCATCCGCGGGGTGCTGCGGGACGAGACGCATCTGCCCCCGGCGCTGCTCACCGGCGTGCTGCGGGAGCTGACGGCGGCGCGCAAGCACCGCACGGAGAGCGAGGAGCTGGTCGAGTCGCTGACCCCGCGCGAACGCGAGGTGCTGCGCTGCATGGTGGCGGGCCTGGGCCGCAAGGCGGTCGCCGAGCGGCTCTTCCTCTCCCCGCACACGGTCCGTACCCATATGCAGAACGTGCTGGGGAAACTGGGCGTGCACTCCACCCTGGCCGCCGTCGCCCTGGCCAGGCGGGCGGGCGTCGGCCCGGCCGACCCCGCCGGACCGGCTCTAGCCGGGAATGTTGTCGAACGGGGCGGTCAACTGGCGTAGCAACCCGGCCAGTTCGCCCCGCTGCTGGGTGGAGAGCTTACTCAGGATGGCGCGTTCCTGGGCGAGCAGCCCGGCCAGTGACTGGTCGGCCTTGTCGCGGCCCTCGGCGGTGAGCCGGACGAGCACGCCGCGGCGGTCGCTGGGGTCGGGGAGGCGCTCGACGAGGTTCTTCTTGGTCAGGCGGTCGATGCGGTTGGTCATCGTGCCGGAGGTGACCAGCGTCTGGGTGAGGAGCTGGCCGGGGGAGAGCTGGTACGGGGCGCCCGCGCGACGCAGGGACGTCAGTACGTCGAACTCCCAGGGCTCCAGATCATGCTCGGAGAAGGCGATCCGGCGGGCCCGGTCCAGATGGCGGGCCAGGCGGGAGACGCGGCTGAGCACCTCGAGTGGTTCCACGTCGAGGTCGGGGCGCTCGCGGCGCCATGCAGCGACCAATCGGTCGACCTCGTCCTCCATGTGGATCAGTGTAAGGGGTCTGTCGACATGAAGTCTCTTGAACTCAAGTGTCTTGACATCAAGATATCTGTGGGTGACTCTGGCTGCCATGACCGCACCCACCTGGGACCCGCAGCAATACCTGCGCCATGCCGACCACCGCACCCGCCCCTTCCTCGACCTCCTCGCCCGCATCCCCGAACTCCCGGCCGCCCCCGCACCCCGGATCGCCGACCTCGGCTGCGGCGCGGGCAACGTCACCGTCCTGCTCGCCGACCGCTGGCCCGGGGCCCGCATCACCGGCTACGACAACTCCCCGCAGATGCTCGAACGGGCCCGAGCCCACGCCGGCCCCCACCTGGACTTCGCCGAGGCCGACGCCACCACCTGGACCCCCGCCGAGCGTCACGACCTGATCGTCTCCAACGCCCTGCTCCAGTGGGTCCCCGACCACGCCGCCCGCTTCCCGGCCTGGCTGGACGCGATCACCCCCGGCGGCACCCTCGCCTTCCAGGTCCCCGGCAACTTCGACCAGCCCAGCCACGTCCTGATGCGCGAACTCGCCGCCTCCCCGCGCTGGCGTACCCGCCTCGCCGGCGAACTGCGCCACGCCGACGCGGTGCTCACCCCCACCGCCTACCTCGACGCGCTGACCGCCCCCGGCATCACGGCGGACGTCTGGGAGACCACGTACCTGCACCTCCTGCCCGGCCAGGACCCGGTCCTCGACTGGGTGAAGGGCACCGGCCTGCGCCCCGTCCTGACCGCCCTCGCCGACGACCCCGGGGCCCGCGACGCCTTCCTCACCGAATACCGCGACCTGCTGCGCACCGCCTACCCCCAGGGCCCGCACGGCACCGTCTTCCCGTTCCGCCGCATCTTCGCCGTCGCCCGCAAGGAGAAGCGATGATCACCGCCCTCGACCACGTCCAGCTCGCCGCCCCGCCAGGTTCGGAGGACGCCCTTCGCACCTACTACGCGGACACCCTCGGCATGACGGAGATCGCCAAGCCCCCGGCCCTCGCGGCCCGCGGCGGCTGCTGGTTCCGGGCGGGCCCGGTCCAGATCCACCTCGGCATCGAGAAGGACTTCCACCCGGCGAAGAAGGCCCACCCGGGGCTGCGCGTCACGGACATCGAGGCGTACGCGGCCCGGCTGGAGGGGCGGGGCGCCGAGGTGCGCTGGGACGGTGATCTGCCGGGGCACCGGCGCTTCTTCGGCCACGACCCGGTGGGGAACCGGCTGGAGTTCCTGGAGCGGACGGACGGCTGACCGTCACAGCGCGTCCAGCGCCTCCTGGGTGATGTCGATGTCGATCGGGAACGGCACGCTCACCTTGAGACGGTCGTGGTGGATTCCCGTCAGCGCATACGCCTTGGACACCGGGTCCAACTCGTACACCCGCACCACCGGGTGCCGGTCGGTGCCGGCCATGTCGACCAGCCAGAAGTTCGGGATACCGGCCGAGGCGTACTTCCCCGGCTTGGTGTCGCGGTCGCGGGCCTCGGAGTCGGGCGAGACGACCTCGACGGCGAGCAGGACGTCGGCAGCCTGGAAGCGGGTCTGCTCGGGTCCGGTGACCGCGTCGGAGCGGACCACGGAGACGTCGGGCTCGGGCACGTTGCGGCTGTCGAGGACGACCGCCATCTCCCGCACGGTCCTGACCTCGCGCGATGTGAAGCTCCGCAGACCGCGAACCAACAGGTCGATCATGCAGCTGTGGAAAAAGCGCTGTGGACTCACAAAAACCAGGCTCCCGTCGAGCAACTCCGTGTGCGGCGGGAGATCGGGCAGGGTGAACAGGTCGTCCACCGTGTATCCGTCCTGGGGCGGCACCGGCCAGCGGGAGCTGTGCGCGGTGAACGGCTCGGCGGCCATGATTCCTCCCATGGACGGGATTCTTGTTCTGCTCCCTCACGGTAGCGGCCGGAATCAAAGAGCGTCATTACAAAGAGTGACGCCGGTTCCGTGTCGGTCTCCGGCCCGGCGAGGACCCGCTGGTCACGGCAGTCGCACCGCAGCCGCGGCGCCCTCGCGGGCGAACCGTCCGGGGGGTGTGCCGACGAGCCGTTTGAAATGCCGGCTCAGGTGCGACTGGTCGTAGAAGCCGGTCGCGGCAGCCACCTCTCCGGGCGGCCGGCCGTCGAGCAGCAGCCGTCGGGCGCGGTCGATCCGACGGGACATCAGGTACTGGTGCGGGGCGATGCCGAAGGCGCCGCTGAACGCCCGTACCAGGTGCGTCGGGTGGGCGTGCAGCAGTTGCGCGGCCTCGTCCAGGGGCACCCCCTGGAGCAGCCGGTCGTCGAGGAGGTCCCGCAGGCTGTGGGCCACACCGCGATCCGTCACCCGCCGACGGGTGACGGGCCGGGGCCGCAGGTGGGCGTGGAGCCGTTCGCGGATGAGGGCGAGGCGGCTCTGCGCTTCCAGCTCGTCGCCCCTGTCCGCGAGCGAGGCGTGCAACTGCCCGACACGTCGGCGCAGCAGCGGGTCGACGAGGTCGGGGCCGTCCGCCGCCGGGCCGATGAAGCTCTCGTCCAGCTGGGTCAGGTCCAGATAGAGGACCCGCTTGCGGAAGCCGTGCGAGGTGGCGGGCGAGCCGTTGTGCGGCACCTGCGGCGGGAGCAGGGACACCGTGTCGTGCAGGGTGCCGCGCTCGTGGCGGTTCAGGTCGTAGCGGACCGCACCGTCGTCGACTATGAGCAGGGTCCAGACGTCGTGGACGTGCATCGGGTACGCGTGCTCGGTGAAATGCGCGTGGAAGACCTCCACGACACCCGGGACCTGCGGGCGCCACGCGGAAACCTGCTGCCGGGCCACCATGCAAGGAATGTACAAGACGGTCCGGCAGGCGGTTCGGCAGTCTCGGCACATGACGACCGACAACGCCCCCGTACGTTTCGACACCAAGATCGCCGTACTGCTGCGCGAGGACCTGGAGACCTGGCAGCGGCTGAACGTGACCGCGTTCCTGGTCAGCGGCCTCGGCCCGGAGCTGCCCGAGGTGATCGGCGAACCGTACGCGGACGCCGACGGCACCGCGTATCTGCCGATGTTCCGCCAGCCCGTCCTGGTCTTCGAGGGGACGAAGGAGACACTGACCGCGGCGCACGGCCGTGCGCTGTCCCGCTCGCTTCCCCGGTCGGTGTTCACGTCCGACCTCTTCGCCACCGGCAATGACCGGGACAACCGCGCGGCGGTGCGGGCCGTGGCGAAGGACCGGCTGGATCTGGTGGGCCTCGCCGTGTACGGACCGCGCAACGGCGTCGACAAGGTGCTCAAGGGCGCCCGGATGCACCCCTGACCGGGGCGCCGGCCCTCAGCTCTTGCGGTGCCCTACCAGCCTCGGCTTCGACTCCAGGTTCTCCAGGCCGTGCCAGGCCAGGTTCACCAGGTGGGCGGCGACCTCCGACTTCTTCGGCTTGCGGGCGTTCATCCACCACTGGCCGGTCAGGGCGACCATGCCGACCAGCGCCTGCGCGTACAGCGGGGCCAGCTTCGGGTCGAAACCCCGGGCCTTGAACTCCAGGCCCAGGATGTCCTCCACCTGGGTGGCGATGTCGCTGATGAGGGAGGCGAAAGTGCCGGT
The DNA here is from genome assembly GCF_036077095.1 of Streptomyces sp. NBC_00376. Classification (NCBI taxonomy): domain Bacteria; kingdom Bacillati; phylum Actinomycetota; class Actinomycetes; order Kitasatosporales; family Streptomycetaceae; genus Streptomyces; species Streptomyces sp. NBC_00376. The sequence goes on from NZ_CP107960.1 coordinate 5,168,844, forward strand.
CGACTGGGCCACGGGGGAGTCGCGGACCAGGATGCGGAAGCCGTCCGTGTACGTCTCGATGTAGTCGAGCAGGGCGAACGCGGCCTGCTCCAGGAGCTCGCGGGGGTGGCCCGCGGTCAGCGCGCTCGTGACCATGTCCAGGAGCTGGCGCATCTCGCGGTCGACCACGACGGCGTACAGGCCCTCCTTGCCGCCGAAGTGCTCGTACACGACCGGCTTGGAGACACCGGCGCGCGAGGCGATCTCCTCGACCGAGGTGCCCTCGAAGCCCTTGTCGGCGAAGAGCGTGCGACCGATGTCCAGCAACTGCTCGCGGCGTTCCTTGCCGGTCATCCGCACCCGGCGGGTACGCCGGGTGGAAGAGGAAGGACGGTTTTTCTCGTTGCTGGTGCTGGAGTCGGTCGCCACGTCGTCAATCATGCCGCGTCGGCACGCTCGGGGTCGCGCCGGGAGCCGATCCCGCGGGACTCGACCCGGCGGGATTCGATCCGGGCGGAGTCCGGCCAGCGCACGTCGTGCGCCCAGCCCAGCTTCTCGAACCAGCGGATCAGCCGGGCACTCGAATCGACCTGACCGCGCATCACACCGTGCCGGGCGCTCGTCGGATCGGCATGGTGCAGGTTGTGCCAGGACTCGCCGCAGGACAGGACCGCCAGCCACCACACATTGCCCGACCGGTCACGCGACTTGAAGGGCCGCTTGCCGACCGCGTGACAGATCGAGTTGATCGACCAGGTGACGTGGTGCAGCAGGGCCACCCGGACCAGCGAGCCCCAGAAGAAGGCCGTCGCCGCACCCCACCACGACATCGTCACCAGGCCGCCGACCAGCGGCGGGAGCGCCAGCGACACGATCGTGAGGGTCATGAAGTGGCGGGAGACGCCGCGCAGCGCCGGGTCCTTGATCAGGTCGGGGGCGTACTTCTGCTGCGGAGTCTGCTCCTCGTCGAACATCCAGCCGATGTGGGCCCACCACAGGCCCTTCATCAGGGCGGGCAGGCTCTCGCCGAAGCGCCACGGCGAGTGCGGGTCGCCCTCCGCGTCGGAGAAGCGGTGGTGCTTGCGGTGGTCGGCCACCCAGCGCACCAGAGGGCCCTCCACGGCCAGCGAACCGGCCACGGCCAGCGCGATGCGCAGCGGGCGCTTCGCCTTGAAGGAGCCATGCGTGAAGTAGCGGTGGAAGCCGATCGTGATGCCGTGGCAGCCGATGAAGTACATCGCCACGAGCAGGCCCAGATCCAGCCAGCTCACACCGCGGCCCCAGGCCAGCGGCACCGCCGCGACCAGCGCCACGAACGGCACCACGATGAACAGCAGCAGGGCGAGCTGCTCGATCGACCGCTTGTTGTCCCCGCCGAGCGTGGCGGAGGGAAGGGCCCGATCGTCGGCCGCCGACGGCTGGGCGTCGGCGATCACAGCGGGGCTGGTGTTCATGGGGGGTCCCCTGGGGATGAGGAAGATGAGGAATACGACGGATAGCTCTGGCTACGCATCCGTAACCTACGGCAACGTAAGTATGGCAGCGGAACGGTCCGTCGCACGAGAGCGCGGCGGGCCTCCCATCGAGGGGAAACCCGATCGGGCCGCGAGCGGCGCCGACGGAGCGGACACCTATCCTGGTGGGGTCGGACAGCGCGGTCCGCACTCTGCTTTCCCGGGGTGGCTTCGGCACCGCTGCCTGTCGCGGCCCCGGAGACCCCTGTGGCCGCTGCCTGCCGCGGCCCCGGGAGAAACCCGTGCTCAACCACTGCAAGGAGCCGCACACCGTGAGCAGTGCCGACCAGACACCTGCCGCCAGCCCCGAGCTGCGCGCCGACATCCGCCGCCTCGGCGACCTCCTCGGCGAGACCCTCGTACGTCAGGAGGGCCAGGAACTCCTCGACCTCGTCGAGCGCGTCCGCGCCCTGACCCGCACCGACGGCGAGGCCGCGGCCCAGCTCCTCGGCGACACGGACCTGGAGACCGCCGCGCAGCTCGTGCGCGCCTTCTCCACCTACTTCCACCTCGCCAACGTCACCGAGCAGGTCCACCGCGCCCACGAGATGCGCGACCGCCGGGCCGCCGAGGGCGGGCTCCTCGCCCGCACCGCCGACCGGCTCAAGGACGCCGACCCCGTCCACCTGCGCGAGACCGTCAAGAACCTCAACGTACGGCCCGTCTTCACCGCGCACCCCACCGAGGCCGCCCGGCGCTCCGTGCTGAACAAGCTCCGCCGCATCGCCGCGCTCCTGGAGACCCCCGTCGTCGAGGCCGACCGGCGCCGCCAGGACCTCCGGCTCGCCGAGAACATCGACCTCATCTGGCAGACCGACGAACTGCGCGTGGTCCGCCCGGAGCCGGCCGACGAGGCCCGCAACGCCATCTACTACCTCGACGAACTCCACGCCAACGCCGTCGGCGACGTACTGGAGGACCTCGCCGCCGAACTCGCACGCGTCGGCGTCGAGCTGCCCGCGGGCACCCGCCCCCTCACCTTCGGCACCTGGATCGGCGGCGACCGCGACGGCAACCCCAACGTGACGCCCGCCGTCACCTGGGAAGTGCTGATCCTCCAGCACGAGCACGGCATCACCGACGCCCTCGAACTCATCGACCACCTGCGCGGACTGCTCTCCAACTCCATCCGCTACACCGGTGCCACCGACGAACTGCTGACCTCGCTTGAAGCCGACCTCGAACGCCTCCCCGAGATCAGCCCCCGCTACAAGCGGCTGAACGCCGAGGAGCCCTACCGCCTCAAGGCGACCTGCATCCGGCAGAAGCTCGTCAACACCCGCGAGCGCCTCGCCTCCGGCACCCCGCACCGCCCCGGCTGCGACTACCTCGGCACCGCCGAACTCATCGCCGACCTGGCACTCATCCAGACCTCACTGCGCGAGCACCGCGGCGGACTCTTCGCCGACGGCCGGATGGACCGCACCATCCGTACGCTCTCCGCCTTCGGCCTCCAGCTCGCCACCATGGACGTCCGCGAGCACGCCGACGCCCACCACCACGCACTCGGTCAGCTCTTCGACCGGCTCGGCGAGGAATCCTGGCGCTACGCCGACATGCCCCGCGACTACCGGCAGAAGCTCCTCGCCAAGGAACTCCGCTCCCGCCGCCCGCTCGCCCCGACCCCGGCCCCGCTCGACGCCGCCGGCGAGAAGACCCTCGGCGTCTTCCACACCGTCAAGGAAGCCTTCGAGCGCTTCGGCCCCGAAGTCATCGAGTCCTACATCATCTCGATGTGCCAGGGCGCCGACGACGTCTTCGCCGCCGCCGTACTGGCCCGCGAAGCCGGCCTGATCGACCTGCACGGCGGCTGGGCCAAGATCGGCATCGTGCCGCTCCTGGAGACCACCGACGAGCTGCGCGCCGCCGACGTCATCCTCGACGAGATGCTCGCCGACCCCTCCTACCGCCGCCTCGTCTCCCTGCGCGGCGACGTCCAGGAGGTCATGCTCGGCTACTCCGACTCCTCCAAGTTCGGCGGCATCACCACCTCCCAGTGGGAGATCCACCGCGCCCAGCGCCGGCTGCGCGACGTCGCCCACCGCTACGGCGTACGCCTGCGCCTCTTCCACGGCCGCGGCGGCACCGTCGGCCGCGGCGGCGGCCCCTCGCACGACGCGATCCTCGCCCAGCCCTGGGGCACCCTGGAGGGCGAGATCAAGGTGACCGAGCAGGGCGAGGTCATCTCCGACAAGTACCTCATCCCGGCACTCGCCCGGGAGAACCTGGAACTGACCGTCGCGGCCACCCTCCAGGCCTCCGCCCTGCACACCGCACCCCGCCAGTCCGACGAGGCCCTGGCCCGCTGGGACGCCGCGATGGACACCGTCTCCGACGCCGCGCACGCCGCGTACCGCAAGCTCGTCGAGGACCCGGACCTGCCGACGTACTTCCTCGCCTCCACACCGGTGGACCAGCTCGCCGACCTGCACCTGGGCTCGCGGCCCTCCCGCCGCCCCGGCTCGGGCGTCTCGCTCGACGGACTGCGGGCCATCCCGTGGGTCTTCGGCTGGACCCAGTCCCGCCAGATCGTCCCCGGCTGGTACGGCGTCGGCTCCGGGCTCAAGGCACTGCGCGAGGCCGGCCTCGACATCGTCCTGGAAGAAATGCACGAGCACTGGCACTTCTTCCAGAACTTCATCTCCAACGTCGAGATGACCCTCGCCAAGACCGACCTGCGGATCGCCCGCCACTACGTCGACACACTCGTCCCCGACGAACTGAAGCACGTCTTCGCCGACATCGAGGCCGAGCACGCACTCACCGTGAGCGAAGTCCTCAAGGTCACCGGCTCCACCGAACTGCTCGGCACCAGCCCCGTGCTCCAGCAGACCTTCGCCATCCGCGACGCCTACCTGGACCCCATCTCCTACCTCCAGGTATCGCTGCTGGCCCGCCAGCGCGAAGCCGCGGCACGCGGTGAAGAGCCCGACCCGCTGCTCGCCAGGGCCCTGCTGCTCACCGTGAACGGTGTCGCGGCCGGTCTGCGCAACACCGGCTGAGACACCCCGGAACGGCCGCGGCCCTGCTCACAGCGCGATGAACGTCGCCACGAGCAGGGCCGTGCCCGCGATCGCGGTGCCCCAGCCGGTCCGGGTCAGCCGCAGACCACCACCGATCACCAGCCCCGCCAGCAACAGCGCGCCGCCCAGCGGCACCCAGGCATGCAGAAAACCCGGCGTCCCGGTCCGCACCACATCGTCCGTACCCGGCTTGACCACCACGGGGAACCGCTCACCCCGCCGCGCCGCGACGGACTTCTCGATCGTCACCCGGGCACGTGCGGCAGCCGGCCCCGACGGCGTGAAGGGCCCTGTACAGACATCGGCCCCACAACCGGTCACGGTCATCGTGCCGTGCTCACGGCCCTTGGCCAGAACGATGTGTTGTGCCTCGTCCCAGGAGGACAGCGCACCCGCCACCAGCAGCAACAGGACGACACAGCCCATGGCGGCGTTGCGGGCGTAGACCAGGGCGCGGTGTGAGGAGCTCCGCTTCATGGGGAGCGATCCTTGGGCAGACCGGCACCACTGGTCAACTCGTGGCCGGAAAACGCCGGGTTAGCGACAGGAATGTCAGAGTTGTACGAGCAGCGGGGGCGCTACGAGTTGTACGCGCTCTGCGCCCGCTCCAGACCCTCCGCGAGCAGGCACTCCACCGAGTCCGCCGCCCGGTCCACCAGATAAGCGAGCTCCTTGCGCTCGGTGGACGAGAAGTCCTTCAGCACGAAGTCCGCGACCTGCATCCGCCCCGGCGGCCGCCCGATCCCGAACCGGACCCGGTGGTAGTCCGACCCCATCGCCTTGGTCATCGACTTCAGCCCGTTGTGCCCGTTGTCGCCGCCGCCCAACTTCAGCCGCAGCGCCCCGTAGTCGATGTCCAGCTCGTCGTGGATCGCCACGATGTGGTCCGTGGGCACCTTGTAGAAGTCGCGCAGCGCGGTGACGGGGCCGCCCGAGAGATTCATGTACGACATCGGCTTGGCCAGGATCACCCGCCGGTTCGCCGGTCCGGGCGGACCCATGCGGCCCTCCACGACCTGCGCCTGCGCCTTCTGCGCGCGCTTGAACTTCCCGCCGATCCGCTCGGCCAGGAGATCGGCCACCATGAAGCCGACGTTGTGCCGGTTCGCGGCGTACTCGGGACCGGGGTTGCCGAGGCCCACGATGAGCCAGGGGTCGGTGGCGTCGGACATCTGCGCTCGGTCTCCTCGTGTACGGATGGTTCCGGACGGCCCGGATACAGGGAAACGGGGCGGCGGGTCCTCGAACAAGGAACCGCCACCCCGTCAGTCAAGCAGTGCGGGCGAGGCTCAGGCCTCCGCGCCCTCACCCTCGGCGCCCTCGGCGGCCGGCTCCTCGGCCTGCGCGGCGACGACCTGGAGCACGACGGCGTCCTCGTCACCGGCCAGCACGGAGCCCTTGGGCAGCGGGATGTCCTTGGCGAGAACGGACGCACCGGCGTCCAGGCCCGCGACGGAGACCGTGACGGACTCCGGGATGTGGGTGGCCTCGGCCTCGACGAGCAGGGTGTTCTGCACGTACTCCAGGAGGTTGCCGCCCGGGGCCAGGTCGCCCTCGACGTGCACGGCGATCTCGACGTTGACCTTCTCGCCGCGCTTGACGGTCAGCAGGTCGACGTGCTCGATGTCGCCCCGGAGCGGGTTGCGCTGCACGGCCTTCGGGATGACCAGCGCGTCCTTGCCGTCGATCTCCAGGCCGATCAGGACGTTGGCGGTCTTGAGCGCCATCATCAGGTCGTGGCCCGGCAGGGTGACGTGGACCGGCTCGGCACCGTGGCCGTAGATGACGGCGGGGACCAGGTTGGCGCGGCGGGTGCGACGGGCGGCGCCCTTGCCGAACTCGGTACGGACCTGGGCGGCGAGCTTGACCTCAGCCATGACTGCACTCCTCGTGGGGTGACGGAACTCGGACGGTCACCCGGCCCACGACAGGCCTGCTACGAAGAGCGCGTCGATAACGGACCGCCGTACATATGAGTACGGCCTCCCTCGCCGAGCAACTCGGTGAGTCTACCCGGCGGGGAGGCCGCCCCCAAAGTGGATCTTCGGAGCCGCTGTTCCGCTGCTCCTGCTGCCCCTGCTGCTCCTCGAAGAGGGCTGTTCCTACTGCTCCTCGAAGAGGCTGGTGACCGAGCCGTCCTCGAAGACCTCACGCACCGCGCGCGCGATCGTCGGCGCGATCGAGAGCACCGTGATCTTGTCGAGCTCCAGCTCGCCCGGGGTCGGCAGGGTGTCGGTGAAGACGAACTCGCTGACCTTGGAGTTCTTCAGCCGGTCCGCGGCCGGGCCCGAGAGCACACCGTGTGTCGCCGTCACTATGACGTCCTCGGCACCGTGCGCGAACAGGGCGTCGGCGGCGGCGCAGATGGTGCCACCGGTGTCGATCATGTCGTCGACCAGGACACAGACCCGGCCCTTCACATTGCCGACGACCTCGTGGACGGTCACCTGGTTGGCGACGTCCTTGTCACGGCGCTTGTGCACGATCGCCAGCGGGGCGTCCAGACGGTCGCACCAGCGGTCGGCGACGCGGACGCGGCCGGCGTCCGGGGAGACGATCGTCAGCTTCGAACGGTCCACCTTGGCACCGACGTAGTCGGCCAGGATCGGCAGCGCGAAGAGGTGGTCGACCGGGCCGTCGAAGAAGCCCTGGATCTGGTCCGTGTGCAGGTCGACGGTGAGGATGCGGTCGGCACCCGCCGTCTTCATCAGGTCCGCGACCAGACGGGCCGAGATCGGCTCGCGGCCGCGGTGCTTCTTGTCCTGGCGGGCGTAGCCGTAGAACGGCACGATCACCGTGATGGAGCGGGCCGAGGCGCGCTTCAGCGCGTCCAGCATGATGAGCTGCTCCATGATCCACTTGTTGATCGGAGCGGTGTGGCTCTGGATCAGGAAGCAGTCGGCGCCACGGGCCGACTCCTGGAAGCGGACGTAGATCTCACCGTTGGCGAAATCGAAGGCCTTCGTCGGCACGAGGCCGACACCCAGCTGGTGCGCAACCTCCTCGGCCAGCTCGGGGTGGGCGCGGCCGGAGAAGAGCATCAGTTTCTTCTCGCCGGTCGTCTTGATCCCGGTCACAGCACAGTCTCCTCAGACGTGTTCCTGGCGCTGCACGCATGTGTCCCGATGTGCAACGAGCCAGCCGAAATGGGGTGAGCATCTATCACGGTACGCCGTGCGCGGCGTACCTGTTTCCGGTCAGCTTTCGCTGTCACGCCCCGATGTGGCGGCCTGAGCCGCCTGCGCGGCGCCGCTCCCCGGACGCTTGCGAGCCACCCAACCCTCGATATTCCTTTGCTGGCCGCGGGCGACGGCCAGCGAACCGGGCGGTACGTCCTTGGTGATGACCGAGCCGGCCGCGGTGTATGCGCCGTCCCCGACCGTGACAGGCGCCACAAACATATTGTCCGACCCGGTGCGGCAGTGGGAGCCGATCGTGGTGTGGTGCTTGGCCACGCCGTCGTAGTTCACGAAGACGCTCGCGGCACCGATGTTGGTGTGGTCACCGATCGTCGCGTCGCCGACGTAGCTCAGGTGCGGGACCTTGGTGCCCTCGCCGATCGTGGCGTTCTTCATCTCCACGTACGTACCGGCCTTGGCCTTCGCGCCGAGCCTGGTGCCGGGCCGCAGATAGGCGTACGGACCCACCGTCGCGCCCTCGCCGACCTCGGCCCGGTCCGCGACCGTGTTGTCCACCCGCGCGCCCGCGTGGACGACGGTGTCGGTGAGCCGGGAGTTCGGGCCGACCTCGGCGTCCTCGCCGAGGTGCGTGGTGCCCAGGAGTTGGGTGCCCGGGTGCACGATCGCGTCGCGCTCGTAGGTGACGGTGGCGTCGATCAGCGTGGACGCCGGGTCCACGACGGTCACGCCGGCCAGCATGGCGCGCTCCAGCAGCCGCTGGTTCAGCAGTCGCCGGGCCTCGGCGAGCTGGAGGCGGTTGTTGATGCCGAGGATCTCGCGATGGTCCCCGGCGACCGAGGCGCCGACCCGGTGCCCGGCCTCGCGCAGGATGGACAGGACGTCGGTGAGGTACTCCTCGCCCTGGCTGTTGTCGGTGCGGAGCTTGCCGAGGGCGTCGGCGAGCAGCCTGCCGTCGAAGGCGAAGACCCCGGAGTTGATCTCCCGGATCTCGCGCTGGGCGTCGGTGGCGTCCTTGTGCTCGACGATCGCGGTGACCGCGCCGTCGGCCGGGTCGCGGACGATGCGGCCGTAGCCGGTGGAGTCCGGTACCTCGGCGGTCAGCACGGTGACGGCGTTGGAATCGGCCGTGTGGGTGGCGGCGAGCGCGGTGAGCGTCTCGCCGGAGAGCAGCGGGGTGTCGCCGCAGACGACGATCACGGTGCCCTCGACGGTGCCGCCGAGCTCGTCGAGCCCGACGCGCACGGCGTTGCCGGTGCCCTTCTGCTCGGCCTGGTGGGCGGTGCGCAGCCGGTCGTCGACGGCGGTGAGGTGCGCGGTGACCTGCTCGCGTCCGTGGCCGACGACCACGACGAGGTGCTCGGGGTCCAGTTCGCGGGAGGCGGTGACGACATGTCCGACGAGCGATCGCCCGGAGATCTCGTGCAGAACCTTGGGGGTCTTCGACTTCATGCGGGTGCCCTCACCCGCTGCGAGGACGACGACGGCTGCCGGGCGTTCGGAGCTCACGGAAATGCCCTTCGGCTTCGGGTGGTGGACACCCGAAGGATACCGGGGGGCTGGTGAGCGGACATGGGTGAGGGCCCCGGCCTTGGAGGCCGGGGCCCGTCATGAAGCTCCCGGGGAAGGAATCGAACCCTCATTCAATGGACCAAAACCATTTGTCCTGCCATTAGACGACCCGGGATAGATTGTCCGTTGTGCCCGAATTTGATGATCGGGTACTGAGGCAGCCCCTACTATGCCGTACCACCAGCCCTCGATGCGACGGTACAGGGCGGCGCTTTTCAGAACTCGCACCACCAGGTAACCCCGGTAGCCCTCCCCGACGTTCTTCCGGTTGGTCCTCGGGGGAGTGGCTCTTGATCGTCGTCTTGCCGAATGCGGACGTGTCGGCGCCCGTCAGGTCGGCCCAGAACCGCTCCGCCGACGCGACGTCGGCCGTCTCGTGGATGTGCACGTGGAAGCGGAGTCGATCGTCGCCCACTCTCAGCAGGCGGAGCCAGGCGAGGAAGACGTTGATCATGTCCGGGTCGCTGTTGATGAACGAAACCCGCTCCTGAGCGCGGTGCGGCTTGGACTTGGAGCCCTCTGCCCAGTAGAGGCCCACGCCGAGCAGAAACAACTCGTTCGCGCTCATGGTGCCGATCTCGCTCTGTGCCTGTCTCTTTGTCTCCTGGCGCTCCTCGTCGCGCTGCCGAAGCGTGATCTCCCAGCCGCGCCGCGCGATGGCGGATGCCTCCTCCCGTGTCCGCTTGCGTTCCGGCTTGGGCAGATCCCGCACCCACAGCGAGATCGAGCTCTTCGAGCAGCCCAGCTCGACCTGGATCTGGTCGTACGTCATGCCCTGGAGCCGCAGCTCCCGGGCCTTCGCGCGCAGGTCGTCCTTGGCGTTCGGGCGTTTGGTCCACTCCGGGGCGGGCTCGCCCTCCAGGAGGCGGTTCAGGATGTCGCTGTTGTCCACGAACAGCCGGTCACGGATCTGGCGGCGGCTGAGGCCCTCCCGGCGCAAGGCGATGGCCTGCTCGCGCAGGGCTTCGAAGTCGGCGTACTTGCTCGTGATTTCCGTCATGTGGCGAGCGTCGGCCGGAATGCGGACGTTCGGTGCGAAAGTCTGCTCGATTCACCATTTCAAGCGATAAGTGGCCGTTCCATCTCTGTTTCGCAGGCGTACGTGCGGTCCAGGTCGCCCGAAAATGAGGTGCGACCGCCCGTAGGGTGGATGGCATGACCGCAACGGGGGCAGACCGGGAAGCGGCGGGACCGACCACCCGCGGCTACTGGTGGTGGGAGCGGCGGCGGAGTGTCGCCCTGGATGTGGGGCTCGGGCTCCTGTCGGCGCTGGAGTGCGCACTGGAAGGGGTGGAGTTCGCCGGGGACACCGGGCTGCCGGTGCCGGTGGGGGTGCTGTTCGGGCTGCTGGCGGGGGCCGTGCTGGTGGTGCGGCGGCGGTGGCCGATCGCCGTGGTGCTGGTCGCGATCGCGACGACGCCTGCCGAGATGGGCTTCCTGATGGGCCTGGTCGGCCTCTACACGCTGGCCGCCTCCGAGGTGCCGCGGAGAATCACCGCGGTGCTGATGGGGATGTCCTTCGCGGGGACGTTCATCGTCACCTACGTACGGCTGCGGCAGAGCGTCGACGAGCAGGCCGATTTCGGGCCCGGCAACTGGTACGTACCGCTGATGTCCCTCTTCATGTCGCTCGGGCTCACCGCGCCGCCGGTGCTGTTCGGCCTCTACATAGGGGCCCGGCGGCGGCTGATGGAGAGCCTGCGGGAGCGGGCGGACTCGCTGGAGCGGGAGCTGTCGCTGCTCGCCGACCGGGCGGAGGAGCGGGCCGAGTGGGCGCGTGCGGAGGAGCGTCACCGGATCGCCCGCGAGATGCACGACGTGGTCGCCCACCGGGTCAGCCTGATGGTGGTGCACGCCGCCGCGCTCCAGGCCGTCGCGCCGAAGGATCCGGCGAAGGCGGTGCGGAACGCGGCGCTGGTCGGTGACATGGGCCGGCAGGCGTTGACCGAGTTGCGCGAGATGCTCGGGGTGCTGCGTGCGGGGGAGTCGGTGACGGACCGGCCGGCCCCGGTGCCGCTGGCCTCGGTCGGCCGGGCCGCTGCCGCCGCCGCGGCCGCCGCGACGGAGGACGGGCCGCGGCTGGACGAGGTGGAGACCCTGGTGGGGGAGTCCAGGGCGGCGGGGATGACGGTGGAGCTGTCGGTGGACGGCGAGGCCCGCACGTATCCGCCCGAGGTCGAGCAGACGGCGTACCGGGTGGTGCAGGAGGCCCTGACGAACGTGCACAAGCATGCGGCGGGCGCGAAGACCTGGGTGCGGCTGGCGCACCGGGACGCGGAGGTCGCGATGCAGGTGGAGAACGGTCCGTCGGACGCGGCCACGGCGGACGCGGGGCTGCCGAGCGGGGGCAACGGCCTGGTCGGGATGCGGGAGCGGGTGCTGGGGCTCGGCGGTGTCTTCGTCTCGGGTCCGACGGACGCGGGCGGCTTCCGGGTGTCGGCGGTGCTGCCGGCCCGGGGGGCGGCGGCCTGAGCCGAGGGGCCGCGTGAGCCGGGGGTTCTGCGGCAGCGGGGCGGTGGTCCGTGTCCGTGGGGCCGCGTGAGCCGAGTGGCCGCGTGACCCGGGGGCTCGGTGGCAGCGGGGCGGTGGTCCGCGTCCGGGGGGCCGCGTGATCCGGGAGCCCCGGGCGAGCCGCCGGCACGGCCCCGAGGGGTCAGTCCGAGACGAGGCGGTCCGGCTGGATGCCGGTGATCAGGGTGGCCAGTGCCTGGTCGATGTCCGGGCCGAGGTACCAGTCGCCGGTGTGGTCGATGCTGTAGACGCGGCCCTCGGCGTCGATCGCCAGGACCGCCTGTCCGTCCCCTTCCTCGCCCAGCGGGCTGACCTCGGTCTCCAGGGCGCGGCCGAGGTCGCCGAGGGTGCGGGCGAGGTGGACTCCCCTCAGCGGGTCGATGCGTACCGGGGCGGGTGCGATCTGGCGGCCCGGCGCGGACGCGGTGATGTGGAGTCCGCCGAACTCGGCCCACGCCTCCACGGCCGCGGGGAACACCGCGTGCTGGTGGCCGGCGGGCGAGGTGTGCGAGCGCAGTGCGTCGGCCCACTCCTCGGCCTGCCGGATGTCCCAGCGGCCGGGCTGCCAGCCCGCGGTGCGCAGGGCGGCGTCCACGGCGACGGGGAAGCGGGTGGAGGAGTTCCGGTCGCGGTCCGCGGGGCCCGCCTGTTCGGGTACGTCGGTTCGGTCGTGCATCGGCGTGTGGTCAGCCCTTCTCGGCAGCTGTCGCCGCCCCGGTGGTCGTGAGGTCGACGGGACGTACGCCGAAGTGGGCGAGCATCGCCGTGCAGGAGCGGCACGGCGGCGCGTAACTGCCGTGCATCGGGTCGCCGTCCTCACGGATGCGCCGTGCGGTGAGCCGGGAGTGCTTCAGGGCGCGCCGGGCCTCGCCGTTGGTCAGCGGCTTGCGCTGGGCGCGCTTGGAGCGGGTCGCCTCCGCCGCGGTGAGCTGCCGGGAGAGCAGTATCGCCTCGGGGCAGCGGCCGGTGAAGCGTTCGCGCCGGCCGCTGGGGAGGGTGTCGAGGAAGTCCTGGACGAGCGGGTGCAGTACGGGGGGCTGGTCGCCCTTGCCCGCAGTGCACGTCAGCGTCTCGCCGCGGACGGACAGTGCCGCCGCGACCGCGGGCAGGATGCCGTCGCGCCGGTGGAGCAGTCGGGGTGCGAGGCCGGTCCCGGTGCTGCTCCAGCTGAGGCGTGGATCCCCGGATGTGACTGATTGTGCAGTGTGCATGGCGCTTTCCCTCCCGTGCCCGCAGCGGTAGCTGCGCGATGTGCACGCCCCCCGAGTTGCGGTGACAGCCTGCCAAATGTCCCGGCTGGTGGGGAAGCTGGGGCAGTGAAACGTGTCTCCGTGTCGCCCGGTCGTGTCGGGAGCGTCGCTCGTCCGTCACGCCGTTGTGACGGTTCGTGACGGATGAGGAGGGGGAGGCGTAGGACAGGTCACATGGGCGAGACCGGCCCTTGCGCCACCGCATAGGCTGTGCCAGGACCGGCCTGCCCCCTGGGCAGGCCGGTCCTCACCAGCCAGACGCAGCAGGGGGCAACCGCCATGACGACAGGTCGGCTCGGGCAGCAAGCCGCGCCACCGAACGCGGCCTACGCCGGGCAGCTCGTGCATTTCCCGGACCCGGTCCGGGCGTCCCGCCACCCCGGCGGCGTGCGCATGGACGAGAACGGCAGCCCGGACTTCGCGCCGTACGCGCGTGCGGCCGCCGAGATCGCCGAGCCGCCGCAGGGATTCGGGGTCGACGAGCTGCGGCTCACCGACTACGTCTCGGCCAACGCGGCGCTGGCGGCGAGCGGCCACGAGCTGTGGGACACGATCCCGGCGGTCGCCACTCCGCACGGCTGGACGTGGCACCACGTGCCCGGCGGCCGGCGCATGGAGCTGGTCCCGGTCGAGGTGAAGGCGCTGCTGCGGCACCACGGCGGCCTGGCCGCCACGGCGGTCGACCACGACAAGCGGGGCACCCGCCCCTTGCAGGAGACCCGCCCCGCGCACTTCCGGCTGCCGAAGGGTGCCGTGGCGGTGAGCGAGGCGCAGGTGCAGGGCGTCGAGGAGGACCTCGGCTACCGGCTGCCGGGTGCCTACCGCTCGTTCCTCAAGGCGGCGGGCGGTTCGGCGCCGGTCGGTGCGGCGCTCGACGCGGAGCTGGGGCTCCTGGTCGACCAGCCCTTCTTCACGGTGCGCGAGCAGGCCGCCGCGAACGACCTGGTGTACGTGAACAAGTGCCTGCGCGACCACCTCACCAAGGACTTCCTGGGCGTCGGCTTCGTCCAGGGAGGGATCGTCGCGGTGAAGGTGAAGGGCAACGGCATCGGCTCGGTCTGGTTCTGCGCGTACGACGACGCCCGGGACCAGGACGGCTGGAACGTGCAGGAGCGGGTGGACCGGCTGCTGCTGCCGTGCGGCAGTGACTTCGACGCCTTCCTGCAGCGTCTGGCGGGCAATCCGCCGGAGCTGGAGACCGTGGCGAACCTGATGGTGGACGGCGGCTTCGCGCGGGCCGTCCCGGTGGAGGGGTGAGCGCGATGGTGACCTTTGCTCAGGCGCAGGAGCGCGCGGACGAGTGGATCAACGGTGACGTGCCCGCTTACCAGCACCGTGAGGTGCGGGTGCGGGAGTTCGAGCTGGGCTTCGTGGTGTGGGGCGAGGACCGCGCCGAGGGCCCCGTCTCGGACGGCGGCAGGCAGCGGCTGGTGATCGCCCGGGACAGCGGCGAGGCCACCCTGTGGCCGGGGCTGCCGGTGGGCGAGGTGATCCGGCGGTACGAGGAGGAGTACGGCGCGCAGGCGACGGCCGCGGCCGCTCCGGAGCCGCCCCAGCGCATCGACCTCAATCAGACGTCGTTCCTGTTGAGCCCCCCGGAGTGGCTCCAGGAAGCGGCCGACAAGCTGGGCATCCCGGACCACCGCGAGGGCCGGGGCGGGAGCCAGGACCGGAGCGAGGACCGGACCCAGGACGCGGCGCCTCCGGCCGCCCCGGCGTCCCCGGCCCCGCCGGCCCCGCCGGTCGCGCCGGCTCCGCCGTTCTCTGTGCCGCCCGCCGCCCCGGCCGCCCCGGTCGGTCAGTCGTCGCCGGGTTCGCACGGCGGGCAGGTCGCTTACGAGCCCACCGCCAACGACGGTGTCCCGGCGGGTCCGCCGAACGTGCCGGCCGGGTCAACCCCGTGGGCGGGTACGGACACGAATTCGGACAGCGACGAGGGGGCGGTGCCGTTGCCGGCCACGGTGTTCGCGCCGCCGCTCTCGGGCGCCGACGACGACGGCACCCCGCCTCCGATCGTGCCGGCCGATGCGCCGACGGCCCTGATGTCGGGCGGCAGCCAGCTGCCGCGTACGGCGGTCGTGCCGGGCCTGGGCCCGCAGGGCGGCGCCCCTGGTGTCCCCGGTGGCTCTGGTGTCCCTGGTGCCTCCAGTGGCTCTGGCATCCCTGGTATTCCGCCGGGTGCGCCCGGCGCTTCGGGCACGGGTGCCGGTGACATCGCGGACGCGGCCACCAGCAAGGCCGTCGTGCCGCCGCGCGGTGCGCGTGGTGGCGGTCCGTCGACCCCGCCGCCGCCCGGTGCTCCCGGAACCCCTGGCGCCAGGCCGGGCGCGCCCGTGCCGCCGCCTTCGGGGCCGGGTGCGCCCGGTGCCCCGGCGGGCGGGTACCTGCCGACGCAGCTCGCCCCCCAGGTGGGGCCGCCCGGTGCGCCTGGTGCGCCGCAGCCTCCGGGCCCGCCTGGCCCGCCCGGTGCTCCTGGTGCTCCGGTGCCGCCTCCGCCGCCTGGTTCGACGCCTCCGCCCGGTGGCGGGGTGCATCACGCCGCGACGATGCTGGCCGACCCGAGCATGGGCGGTTCGGGCCCGCTTCAGCCGCCCGCACCCCCTGGTCCCCCCGGGGCCCCTGGTGCTCATGGCGCTCCTGGTACGCCGCAGCCTCCTGGCCCGCCCGGCCCGCCTGGTGCTCCTGGTGCTCCGGTGCCGCCTCCGCCGCCTGGTTCGACGCCTCCGCCGGGTGGTGGGGTGCACCATGCCGCGACGATGCTGGCCGACCCGAGCATGGGTGGCCCCGGCGCGCCCCGGCCTCCGGGTCCGCCTGGTGCTCCTGGTGCTCCGGTGCCGCCTCCGCCGCCTGGTTCGACGCCTCCGCCGGGTGGTGGGGTGCACCATGCCGCGACGATGCTGGCCGACCCGAGCATGGGCGGCCCCGGCGCGCCCCGGCCTCCGGGCCCGCCCGGTCCTCCCGGTCCGCCCGGAGCGCCGCAGGGCGGGGCCCCCGGCCCCGTACCGCCGAATCCGCACACCCCGCCGCCCCCGGCGTACGGGTACCCGCAGGCGCCGACCGGTCAGCCGACCGTCGGCCCCGGCTACCAGGCCGTGCTGCGCTACCGCGCGCCCGACGGCAGCGAGCAGCAGCTGATCCGGCGTTCGGCGCCCGGCACCCCGCACCCCGAGTGGCAGATGCTGCACGAGCTGCGGGCTATGAACGTGCCGCCGCAGCAGGTCATCGAGCTCCACACCGAGCTGGAGTCCTGTGAGCTGCCCGGAGGTTACTGCGCGCGGATGATCCGTGAGACCTGGCCGCAGGTGCGGATCACCAGCGTCGCTCCGTACGGCACCGATCACGCCAGCCGTCAGCAGGGCATGCAGCATCTGCTCACCCACCAGGGCGAGCTGCACCAGGTGGCGGACGGGCCGGCCCGTCCGGCGCCGGTGCGGGCGCCGCTGCCGCAGATGCCGCCCGCGATGGCGGCGCCGCCGGAGGCCATCGCGGACGAGCTGCTGCAGACCTTCGGGCCGCAGGGCATCTGCCGCTTCGACCAGCGGGCCGTCTCCCGCCAGGGTGTGCCCGAGACCGTCGCGCGCACGCTGGTGTGGGCGGGGCTGCCCGCCGACTTCGGGCCGTTCTTCTGGGCGCAGCCCGGTCAGCCGGTGGTGCCCACGCTGGGCGAGCTCGCCGCGCAGCGTCAGGTGCAGGCCGCCCCCGACGCCGGGTCGTACCTCGTCATGGGGTCCGACTTCGGGCGGGCGATCTGTGTCCAGTACGGGACCGCGAACATCGTGGCCGTGCCGGTCGAGGCGGGGCCGGGCGGTCAGTCGGTGGCGCCGCAGTTCGTGAACACCGGGCTGCCGGAGTTCCAGCGTTCGATGGCGCTGCTCGGCCGGATGTGGCGGCTGCGCTTCGGGCTCAACCCGGAGCAGGCGGGCCGCTGGACGGTCGACTTCCAGGCCCAGCTGGTGGCGTTGGACGCGGCGGCGCTGGCGTCGCCGGAGAGCTGGTGGTCGGTACTGCTCGAACAGATGTGGGACGGGCTGATCTGACCCGGCAGGCACACGGCACGGCGCCCGGTCACCGAGAGGGGCCGGGCGCCGTGCCGTGTGTCGTGTGTTGTCCGTGATGCTTGCGGTGCCTGTGATGCCTGTCGCTTCCGTCCGGAATGCAGCTGATCGATTCCGACTTCTGTGTCAATTGCCGCATCCTTGACGTATTGCTGGTGGTCGGAGAGTCGGAAAGAGGCTTCAAGGATGAGTTCTGCACCGGTGTCCGCGCATGGCTTCGTCGGCGTACGGGGACGTGGCTACCGTCCGGAGCAGGTGGACCGCGCGGTGGCCGGCCTTTCGGCGGAGCGGGACGCGGCGCTGGACGAGGTGTCCCGGCTGACGGCGCTGGTGGAGGAGCTGTCGGCGGAGTCGGTCCGGCTGAGCGAGGTCGTCGCCGGGCTCGCCCCGCAGAACTACGAATCGCTGGGCGAGCGCGCCCAGCAGATCCTGGCCCTGGCCAAGACCGAGGCGGAGTCCCTGCGGGGCGCCGCCCAGGAGGCGGCGCAGGCGCTGCGGGACGCGGCGGACGAGGCGGGCCGGGAGCTCCGGGCCTCGGCGCGGGCGGACACCGAGGCCATGCGGGCGGCGGCGGTGTCCCACGCCGACGGGACGCTGGCCGCGGCGACGGGCGCGGCCGACGAGGCCGTCGCGGAGGCCCGCGAGGAGGCCGCGGAGGTCCGGGAGCGGGCGCAGGCCATGATGGCGGAGACGGGCCGCCGCACCGAGAGCGTCCTCGCGCACCAGGAGCAGGAGCACTCCGAGCGGTGGCAGGCGGCCGAGCTCGAACTGGCCGCGGCCGAGGCCGCGCAGGCGGCGCACCACGACGAGCTGACCGAGCAGGCGGAGGCCCGCCTGGAGGAGGCGCGGCGGGCGCTCGCGGAGACGGAGGAGGCCGCCCGGCACGGTCAGGAGGACGCCGAGGCGCGGGCCGCGGAGCTGATCGCGGCGGCCAGGGTCAGCGAGGAGCGGGTGGTCCGGGAGACGGAGCGGATCGTGCGGGAGCACGAGGAGGGCCGCGACGAGGTGCAGGCGCACATGACGCACGTAAGGAATTCGCTCGCGGCGCTCACCGGACGGGTGGCACCGGCGGAGGACTGAACCGACCGATCCCTCTCTCAAGTCGCTTGCCTGGCACAGCAGTTGTCGTGCGTTCGTTCGGGCTGGGCTAATCTGGCGCCATGCACGGGGGAGCTGAAGAAGTGTCACGTTTGCAGGGCAGCGGGGCCACGCCGACGGAGCCGGACGACCCCCGGCGGATCGGCGCTTTCCGGCTGCTCGGCATCCTCGGTACCGGCGGTATGGGCCGGGTCTATCTCGGTACCGCGGCGGGGCGGTACGCGGCGGTCAAGCAGGTGCTGCCGGTGCTGGCCGCGGACAAGGACTTCCTGTCCCACTTCGGGCACGAACTCGACAATCTCGCCAAGCTGCCGTCCGGGGTCAGTGCCCGGTTGCTGGCCAGTGACCGTACGGCGAAGCCTCCGTGGTTCGCCACGGAGTACATCCCCGGCGTCACCCTGAGCGACGCGCTGCGGCTGAACGAGGGCCCGCTGCCCGCGGACAGTCTGTGGCGGCTGCTGCGCGACGGGGCGGGCGGGCTGCGCGCGGTGCACGCGGCCGGGATGGTGCACCGGGACCTGAAGCCGTCCAACGTCATGCTGACGCTCGACGGTGTGACCCTGATCGACTTCGGGGTGGCGCGGGCGGCCGACCAGTCCAGGGTGACCAGGACCGGGATGGTCATCGGGACGCCCGCCTACATGGCCCCCGAACAGGCCATGGCCGAGCGGGATCTGACCGGTGCGGCGGATGTGTTCGCGCTGGCCGGTCTGCTGCTCTTCGCGACGAACTGCCGCCCGCCGTTCGGCGACGGGTCGGGACCGGGCCTCTTCTACCGCATCGTGCACACCGAACCCGACCTCGGGCGGCTGCCGGACCTCGATCCGGACCTGGCCGCCGTGGTCGAGTCCTGTCTCGCCAAGGACGCCGCGGACCGGCCGACGGCCGCCGAGCTCTTCGAGATCGCCGCTGCCCGGGTGCCCGCCGCGGTCACCTCGCCGTGGCCGCCGGCCGTCACCGACCGGATCACCGAGCGGGCGGCGTTCGCGGCGAGCCCGCCGCCCGAGGAGCCCGAGCCGGAGCTGCCCCAGGCGCCCGCCCCCGCCGCGGTGCCCTCCCTGCCTGATGTCCGGACGACCGGCGCCGTCCCCGAGAAGCCGCGCAGTCGCCGCTCCCGGGTGCTGCTCGTCGCGCTCCCCGTCGTGGTGGAGAAGCAGCGGCGCATCTCGCCGTCCGGCAGATCGCCGACCAGCGCCAGGACCTGATCGATCTGAGGCGCCTCCCACGGAGCGACCTCGTCGCCGGTCAGGTCGTCGGCGCCGAAATGCCTGATCGGATCGGTGATGCGGACGACCTCGATCAGTTCGGCCGTCTCGTGGGTGTTCGGGAGCAGCATGCGGACAGAATCGCCGACCTCGTTCGTGTGTGCCAGGGGGTACACATCTCGCATCGAGATCCGAGATCCGAGAGCCGGGTTTCGAGCGTCGTAGAGGCCCTGTTCACTCCTTCGTGGGTACGGGGAGGGGCTCGGGGCCGGGTCTTGAGCTTCGGGCTCCGGGGGCCGGGATCCGGGCGTCGGGATTCGAGCGGTGTCTTACAACCGGTAGGGAAAAGAAGGGGGTTGGGAAAACCTCCCCACCCTCCCGGACCCGTCACGGCCAGCAAGTATGACTAGTCGTGACCGACTTGCGGCGCGGAGTCGCGACTGCTTACGGTGCCAAATGAACGACCCCGGCACAGTGTTAGCCGCACTGACCGGGGTCTGGCCCCAAGATCGAAGATCCCGAAAGGCGATCCCGTGGTTGTTTCAGACCTTAGCCCTGCCCCGTGCGCGTCCGCATCCTCGCGCGCCCATCCGAAGGCCAAGCCCGGTTACGGAAAGCGCTCCGTCCCGGCACAACACACGCCCCACGAGGGCGACTTCGCGCTGCTGCCCGAGCGTGAGCGGCATATCGCCGGTTACGTCGACGCGCTGCCCGACGGTGCGGCGATGGACATCAAGTCGCTGGCCAGGAGCCAGCCGTTGTACGGGCAGATGGCCGTCGGCAGCGCGTTACGGGCCCTGGGCGTGGCCGGTCATCTGCGGCATGTCCGGTGCCTGAGCGGCGAGAACGGCGAACAGGTCCGCTGGGTCACCCGCACCTTCTGGTCCCGCACCGCCCGCGACAACGAGTGGTGGAACGCCTTCCTGACCGCCGAGGAGCGCCACCCTGCACCGCAGGAGGCCGCAGAAGCCGCAGCGACCTCCGCGCCCGAAGTACCCGCATCCGTACCCGTACCGGCGCAGCCGCTCGTAACGACAGTGCCGCAGCAACGCACCGCAGAGCCGGAGCCGGTGCTGATGCTGGTGTCGGTGCCGGATCCGGTGTCGGTGTCGCAGGCGACTGCGGGCCGTCCCTCTTCCGCCTTCCTGGCCCTGGCCCATCTCGGCCGTGCCGATTCCCGTCTGGCCCTCTCGGCGGCGGACTGCGCGGCACTGGAACAGATGGCCGCCGAGTGGTTCGCGCGTGGCGTGGACGCCGACTACCTCACGCACGCGCTGACCGCCGGGCTCCCCGCGTCCGTCGACTCGCCCTTCGGCTTCGTCCGCCGCCGTCTCCGCGACAAGCTCCCGCCCCGCCTGCCCGCCGCATCCCCGGCCGCGCCGGGAACTCCCGTACGCCGTCTGATGGTCGAGTGCACCGAGTGCGGCGCCCCCGGGCGGCCCGAAGCATTCCGCGACGGACTCTGCCGCCCCTGCCGCGAACCCGACCCGGCCTGACCCGCTGCGGCGGCGGCACCCCCTACCAAGCGGCAGAACGTGTCGAACACCCACCAAAGTGTCACGTTCGCAACGCAGGTAGGGGTGCCCGGCGAGCGCACCGTCTACCAAGCGGCGGAACGTGTCGAACACCCACCAAAGTGTCACGTTCGCAACGCAGGTA
Organism: Streptomyces sp. NBC_00376; assembly: GCF_036077095.1. Classification (NCBI taxonomy): domain Bacteria; kingdom Bacillati; phylum Actinomycetota; class Actinomycetes; order Kitasatosporales; family Streptomycetaceae; genus Streptomyces; species Streptomyces sp. NBC_00376. Next base: position 5,189,847 of record NZ_CP107960.1, read on the forward strand.
GGGGTGTCCGGCGAGCGCACCGCCGAGGCGGGCGCATTCGTCCGGGCATCACCCGCGTGCACGTCGACCATGAACCGTGCCCGACAGGTTGGGCACCGCGTTCACAGCCCGCCCCGACTGCTCCTGAGGTTCCGCAACGCGTTCTCGACGCCCAGCCGCTCGGCGGGTGTGAGCGCGCGGCCCCACTCCGGCTCGGCCTCCCACTCGACACCACCGCCGACCGGCCGCAACGCCCAGTACGGGCCGACGACCCCTCGGAACGAAGTGGGTGTGATGCCCGGCCTGCTCCAGACGCCCGAGTACGCGACAGCGCTCGCGGAGAGCGCCGTCAGGCGCGGGGCGATCACCAACGACCGGGCGAAGGAGCGGATCTCGCTCGTCGCCGAGCGGCAGGCCGCACTCGCCCGCACGCATCCGCCGTTGTTCCTGGTCGTGCTGGACGAGAGCTGCCTCCGCCGACCCGTGGGCGGCCCCGCTGTCATGGACGCACAGCTGGCGCGGCTGATCGAGTTCGCCGAGCTGCCGAACACCGTGCTCCAGGTCGCCCCGTTCGATATGGCGGAGCTCCGTCCCTTCGACCTCCCGCGACCGCACCCCGCTGCGGCGACGACAGCCCCGCACATCGACGACAGCCCCGCGCACCCCTGATCCGGAGTGTGCGGGGCTGTCGTCGTGCTGCCTGCCGACAGGGCGCCGGGGATCGTGCGAGGGCCGGGTTCAACGGCGTGTCGGTGGGATGCCCGCCAGGATCCGGGGCTCCTCGCTCTGGTAGAGGCGGCGTGCCGCGGGGGCCGTGTGGCGGGGGAGGACCGTGCCCAGCCAGCCCGCCAGGAATCCGGCGGGGATGGAGACGAGCCCGGTGGTGGTGAACGGGAACCAGTTGAAGTCGTGGTCGGGGAAGACCGAGGTGGGGGAGCCGGAGACCAGGTTGGTGCCGGTGATCAGCACCAGGGTGGTGAGGGTGCCGACGACGAGGGTGCAGAGCAGTCCGGTGCGGGTGAAGCGCCGCCAGAACATGCTGTAGAGGAGCGCCGGGGCGAGCGCGGACGCGCCGACGCAGAACGAGAGCGTCGCCAGCGCCTGCACGTTCCAGTGCCTGGCCACGACCGCGAGAGTGGTGGCGAGCAGTCCGACGACGATCGCCGAGGCCTGTGCCGTACGCATCTCGGACAGGCCGGCCAGCGGCTTGCGGTCGGGGTCGCGCACCCCGTGCAGGCCGTGCGCGAACAGGTCATGGGCGAGGGAGTTGGCGCAGGCCAGGATCATTCCGGCGACGGAGGCGAGCAGAGTGAGGAAGATCGCCGTCGTCATCGTCGTGATGATCAGGGCCCCCAGCTGCGTACCGTTGGCGACCTCGCCGCTGATCTGGAGGATCGCGCTGTTCCCGGACGCCCCGGCACCGGTGATGACGTCGTGGTCGACGAGGGCCCCCGCGCCGAAGCCGATCACGACGAGCAGCAGGCAGATCGCGGCGACCACGGATATCGCCCAGGACATCGAGCGCCGGACGGCCTGTGTGGAGCGGGCGCTCGACATGCGCATGGCCACGTGCGGCAGGCAGGCGGCACCGAGCACCACGGTCAGTTCGGAGCTGACCATGTCGAGGCCGCTGCCCTTGAACTGGAGCCCCGAGCGCAGGTACTCGGCGCCCGCGCCGCTGCTCTGCCGGGCGGCCGAGAGCAGCGAGTCGGTGTTCCAGTCGAACCTGTTCATGATCATGACGGCGATGGTGAAGGCGGCCACGAAGAGGACCACGGTCTTCACGATCTGGATCAGCGAGGTGCCCTTCATGCCGCCGATCGCCGCGTAGCCGATCATCAGGATGCCGAGACCGATGATGGCGCCGGTGCGGAACCCGGAGGTGTCGAACCCGAGGATGAAGGCGAGCAGATCGCCGCTGCTGGCGAGCTGGACGACCATCATCGGGACGAGCGCGGCGAGGGTGGCCGCGCAGGCGGTGATGCGGACCGCGCGGCCGGGGGCGCGGCGCACGAACACGTCGCCCATGGTGAACCCGCCCACGTTGCGCAGCGGTTCGGCGAGCAGGAACATCAGCAGGACGAGCGAGAGGGTGATGCTCAGGGCGAGGATCATCCCGTCGTAGCCGGTGAGGGCGATGATGCCGGTGGTGCCGAGCACCGTGGCCGCGGAGAGGTAGTCGCCCGCGAGGGCGAAGCCGCTCTGCATGGGCGAGAGCGAGCGGGAACCGGTGTAGAACTCGTCGACGTCGTCACGGTCCGGGCCGGTCATCACGCAGAGCAGCAGTGCCACGGTGCCCACGGCGAGGAAGGCCACCAGGGACATCGACTGCGCGGAGTTGTCGAATCCGTTCACCGGGCCGCTCCCGCTCTTCGCAGCCGGGCGGCGAGCGGATCGGCCGTGCGCCGGGCGGTCCGCTCGTACAGGGCGATGGCGAGCAGCGCCACGGGGAGCTGGCAGAGCCCCAGGGCCAGGCCGACGTTGAGGCCGCCGAACAGGGGCTGGTCCAGCAGGTCCTTGGCGTATCCGGAGAGCAGCAGGAAGACCACGAAGTAGCCGAGCGCGGTCAGCGCCGCGGTGCGCCGCAGGACCCGGTACGAGGTGCGCAGTCGGCGCAGGTCGCTGTGGCGGCCGGGCGCGGATGCGGGGGCGCCGGAGGCATCGGAGGCGTCGGGGGTGCCCGGCAAGCCGGGGTCGGGGGCGTCGGAGCTCTGCCAGGGCAGCAGATAGTCGGCGTGGTGCGGGGGCGGCGGCCGATGCTGAGGGGACGGCTTCGGCAGCGGTCCGGGCCAGGAGGAGTGGGGGGCCGGGGGCGGGTTTCCGTGCGACATCGGGGTGCTGCTCCTTGCATGGCTCGGGTCCTGGGGCGGGCGGCAAGGCAGGAGTGCGGGTGCGTTCGGATGCGCGAACATTACTTGTGAGTACGGCAGTTGGGGAGGGGGTGGCCTGAATTACCCACGGTAATGGCTCAGTTGCGTGAGGCCGGGTGAACCGGAGGTGGCGGCCGGGCGGGAACGGGGTCCTCCGGCGAGGCCCTCGGTACACCTTTGGTCGGAGCCCCTGACACGGGTCTCCGCCCTGGGGTCGAGACCCCTAGGGGGAGCTCCTTAATTCTCGCCAGGGGCGGTTCCTCCCGGCGGAGGACGTGACGGCGGGGGTCCGTTCCTTAACGTTTTTCCTACACCGCAACGTTTTCCCGCACCGCGGAAAGCGGCTGGATCCCACCGCCGGAGCGGGCGGACAGCGGGGGAGGGGTGGGGAAAACCCCACCCGGGAACTGCGCTGGACACCAGTGCGCCGGACCCGCTCCCGACACCAGACTCTGCGATGCGCGCCGACACATTCCTGACGATGACCGACATAGGAGAGAAACCGTGACAACGGCTGTGACCATTCCCAGGCACGGGGACACTGGAGGGCTTACGGCCGTCGCCGCGCGGGCGCGGCAGGTCGTCAAGGCGTACGGGGCGGGCGAGACCCGGGTCGTCGCGCTCGACCATGTCGACGTGGACATCGCCCGGGGGCAGTTCACCGCGATCATGGGGCCGTCCGGCTCCGGCAAGTCGACCCTGATGCACTGCCTGGCCGGCCTGGACACCGTGAGCTCGGGGCAGATCTTCCTCGACGACACCGAGATCACCGGGCTCAAGGACAAGAAGCTCACCCAGCTCCGCCGGGACCGGATCGGCTTCATCTTCCAGGCGTTCAACCTGCTTCCCACGCTCAACGCGCTGGAGAACATCACGCTGCCGATGGACATCGCGGGCCGCAGGCCCGACGCCGCCTGGCTGCGGCAGGTCGTGGAGACCGTCGGCCTCGCCGAGCGGCTGAAGCACCGGCCGACCGAGCTCTCCGGCGGCCAGCAGCAGCGCGTCGCGGTGGCCAGGGCGCTCGCCGCCCGCCCGGAGATCATCTTCGGCGACGAGCCCACCGGGAACCTGGACTCCCGGGCCGGCGCCGAGGTGCTGAGCTTCCTGCGCAGGTCGGTCGACGAGCTGGGCCAGACCATCGTCATGGTCACCCACGACCCGGTGGCCGCCTCCTACGCGGACCGGGTCCTCTACCTCGCCGACGGACGCATCGTCGACGAGATGCACAGCCCGACGGCCGACCAGGTCCTCGACCGCATGAAGGACTTCGACTCGCGCGGGCGGACGTCATGACCGTCTGGAAGACATCGCGGCGGAACTTCTTCGCCCACAAGGGACGCATGGCGCTCTCCGCCGTGGCCGTCCTGCTGTCGGTGGCGTTCGTGTGCGGCACGCTCGTCTTCACCGACACCATGAACACCACCTTCGACAAGCTCTTCGCCGCGACCGCGGCCGATGTCACGGTCTCCCCGAAGGACCCCGAGAAGAACAACGGGATCCCGGAGAACGGCAAGCCCGCCACGGTCCCCGCGTCCGCCGTCGGGCGGGCCGCGAAGGCCACCGGCGCGAAGGCGGCCGAGGGCGCGGTCTCCAGCATGTCCGTCACCGTCGTCGACAGCCACGACAAGAACCTGGGCCCGACCTCGGGCGCCCCGACTATCGCGGGCAACTGGACGAGGAACGACCTCCGTTCGATGGAGATCTCCTCCGGCCACGCACCGCGCGGCCCGACCGAGGTGATGGTCGACGCCGACACCGCCGAGAAGCACCACCTGAAGCTCGGCGACGAACTGCGCACCATCACCGCCAGCGGCGACATCAGGGCCGCGATCAGCGGCATCGCCGCCTTCAAGGTCACCAACCCCGGCGCCGCGGTCGTCTACTTCGACACCGTCACCGCCCAGACGAAGCTGCTCGGCGCGCCCGACGTCTTCAGCATGGTCTCCGTCACCGCCGAAGCGGGCGTCCCCGACGAGCAGCTGAAGAAGAACGTCGCCACGGCGCTCGGCGACACCTCCGCGTACAAGCTCCAGACGCAGGAGCAGGCGGCGGCGGCCAACAAGGACTCGATGGGCTCCTTCCTCGACGTCATGAAGTACGCGATGCTCGGCTTCGCCGGGATCGCCCTCCTCGTCGGCATCTTCCTGATCGTCAACACCTTCTCGATGCTGGTGGCCCAGCGCACCCGCGAGATCGGCCTGATGCGGGCCATCGGCTCCAGCCGCAAGCAGGTCAACCGGTCCGTGCTGATCGAGGCGCTGTTCCTCGGCGTCGTCGGCTCGCTCCTCGGCGTCGGCGCGGGCGTCGGCCTCGCCGTCGGCCTGATGAAGCTCATGGGCGCCATGGGCATGGAACTCTCCACCGGGGACCTCACCGTCGCCTGGACGACCCCGGTGGTCGGCCTGGTGCTCGGCATCGTCGTCACCGTCGTCGCCGCGTACTTCCCGGCCCGCCGGGCCGGGAAGGTCTCCCCGATGGCCGCCCTGCGCGAGGCCGGAACCCCGGCGGACGGCCGCGCGGGCCGGGTCCGGGCCGCGATCGGCCTGGTCCTCACGCTGGCCGGCGGCGCCGCGCTCCTCGCCGCGACGAGGGCCGACGAGTCGGCCGAGGGTTCGCTCATGCTCGGTGCGGGCGTGCTCCTCACCCTGATCGGCTTCATCGTGATCGGCCCGCTGCTGGCCGGCCTCGTGGTCCGGGTGCTGAGCGCGGTCATGCTGCGGATGTTCGGCCCCGTGGGACGGCTCGCCGAGCGCAACGCCCTGCGCAACCCGCGCCGCACCGGCGCCACCGGCGCCGCCCTGATGGTCGGTCTCGCCCTGGTCGCCTGCCTCTCGGTCGTCGGCTCCTCCATGGTCGCCTCGGCCACCGAGGAACTCGACAAGTCGGTGGGCGCCGACTTCATCGTCCAGCCGGCCGGTGGCGACGGCGGGCTGATCGTCGACCAGGCGGCGAAGGCCGTCCGGGCGGCGGGGGACATCGACCACGTCACCTCGTACAAGTCCGTCAGCGCCTCGCTCACCGCCCCCGACGGCTCCACCGAGATCGACGGCCTGGTCGCCGCCGACCCCACGTACAAGGACGACGTCCGCCGCGAGACGGTCTCCGGCGAGCTGGCCGCCGCGTACGGCAAGGACGCCATGTCGGTCGGCGAGACGTACGCCACCGAGCACCACGTCGAGGTCGGTGACCGGATCACCGTCGCGTTCAAGGGCGGCGAGACCGCGAAGCTGAAGGTCGCCGCGATCACCTCGGACGACGTCAACATCGACAAGGGCGCGATGTACATCAACATCACGACCGCCGAGCGCTACGTCCCCGCCGACACCATGCCGCAGAACATGATCATGTTCGCGAAGGCCGCGGACGGCAAGGAGAAGGAGGCGTACGCCGGTCTCAAGGACGCCCTCGCCAAGTACCCGCAGTACGAGGTGAAGAACCAGGCCGACTTCAAGCAGCAGCTCAAGGACCAGATCGGCCAGCTGCTGAACATCGTCTACGGCCTGCTGGCGCTCGCGATCATCGTCGCCGTGCTCGGCGTGGTGAACACCCTGGCCCTGTCGGTGGTCGAGCGGACCCGGGAGATCGGCCTGATGCGCGCCATCGGTCTCTCCCGCCGCCAGCTGCGCCGGATGATCCGCCTGGAGTCGGTGGTCATCGCGGTCTTCGGAGCCCTGCTCGGCCTCGGCCTCGGCATGGGCTGGGGCACGGCGGCCCAGAAGCTGCTGGCCCTGGAGGGCCTCGGCGTCCTGGAGATCCCGTGGCCGACGATCCTCACGGTCTTCGTCGCCTCCGCCTTCGTCGGCCTGTTCGCGGCCCTGGTCCCGGCGTTCCGGGCGGGCCGGATGAATGTCCTGAACGCGATCGCCACCGATTAGCGCGGGCGACGGCCGACGTAGGATGACCTGATCCGGCCCCGGGGTGTTCCTCCAAACACCCCGGGGCCGGATTCGTACGTGCGGGACGCCCCACCGTGGCGCCGTGTCCGAACACCCCGCCGGGCGTGGATTGCGGGCGCGGCTGTCACAGCGGAGTCGTACGCTGGGAACCCCCCGGTACGCCAGGGGGTGGCTTCTGGATCCTGCCGGGCTCGCGAGGGCCGGTGCGCACATCTGCTGCGTTGTCGTCAGTCGCCTACGCTCCGCGTGGGCTCCCTCCTCCGCCTTGCAGCTGCACGCACCGGCCCTCGCTCCCTGATCCGGCAGGATCCAGCAGCCACCCCCAGCACGTGTCGGGCGCTTCGCGTTGCCCTGCGCGTTGCTCTACGTGTCGCCCTGGCAGCAGCCGGCTGCCGGACCTCGCCCTAGTTACCCGGACGGAAGCCCTTCATGAGCCTGCACGGTCTGCTGGATGTCGTCGTACGTGACCCGGCACTCTCCGAAGCGGTGAAGGCCGCCGGCGACGGCCACCGGATGCACGTCGACCTCGTCGGCCCGCCCGCCGCCCGCCCCTTCGCCGTCGCCGCACTGGCCCGCGAGACCGGGCGGACCGTGCTCGCCGTCACCGCGACCGGCCGGGAGGCCGAGGACCTGGCTGCCGCCCTGCGCACCCTGCTGCCGCCGGACACGATCGCCGAGTTCCCGTCCTGGGAGACCCTGCCGCACGAGCGGCTCTCGCCCCGCTCGGACACCGTGGGCCGCCGCCTCGCCGTGCTGCGCCGCCTGGCGCACCCGAGGGCGGACGACCCGGAGACCGGCCCGGTCTCCGTCGTCGTCGCGCCGATCCGCTCCGTGCTCCAGCCGCAGGTCAAGGGGCTCGGCGACCTGGAACCCGTGGCGCTGCGCATCGGCGAGAGCGCCGATCTCGGCAAGACGGTCGAGGCGCTGGCGGCGGCCGCGTACTCCCGGGTGGAACTGGTCGAGAAGCGTGGCGAGTTCGCCGTACGCGGCGGCATCCTGGACGTGTTCCCGCCGACCGAGGAGCACCCCCTTCGGGTGGAGTTCTGGGGCGACGACGTCGAGGAGATCCGCTACTTCAAGATCGCCGACCAGCGGTCGCTGGAGATCGCCGAGCACGGGCTGTGGGCGCCGCCCTGCCGCGAGCTGCTGCTCACCGACGAGGTGCGGGAGCGGGCCGCCGCGCTCGCCGAGGCCCACCCCGAGCTGGGCGAACTCCTCAACAAGATCGCCGAGGGGATCGCGGTGGAGGGCATGGAGTCCCTCGCCCCGGTCCTGGTCGACGACATGGAGCTGCTGCTCGACGTGTTGCCGAAGGGCTCGATGGCGCTGGTCTGCGACCCGGAGCGGGTCCGTACCAGGGCCGCCGACCTGGTCGCCACCAGCCAGGAGTTCCTCCAGGCGTCCTGGGCGGCCACCGCGGGCGGCGGCGAGGCCCCGATCGACGTGGGCGCGGCCTCGCTGTGGGGCATCGCGGACGTCCGGGACCGGGCCCGCGAGCTGGGGATGATGTGGTGGTCGGTCTCCCCGTTCGCCGCCGACGACGAGCTCGACGAGGACACCCTCAAGTTCACGATGCACGCCCCGGAGTCGTACCGCGGCGACACCGCCCGCGCGCTCGCCGACACCAAGGGCTGGATCGCCGAGGGCTGGCGCACGGTGTACGTCACCGAGGGCCAGGGCCTCGCCTCCCGTACCGTCGAGGTGCTGAGCGGCGAGGGCATCGCCGCCCGCCTGGACCCGGACCTGGCGGAGATCTCCCCGTCCGTCGTCCACGTCTCCTGCGGCGCGATCGACCACGGCTTCGTCGACCCGGCGCTGAAGCTCGCCGTGCTCACCGAGACGGACCTCACCGGCCAGCGCACCGCCACCAAGGACCTGGGCCGGATGCCGGCCCGCCGCCGCAAGACGATCGACCCGCTGACGCTGGAGACCGGCGACTACATCGTCCACGAACAGCACGGCGTGGGCCGCTACATCGAGATGGTGCAGCGCACCGTGCAGGGCGCCACCCGCGAGTACCTCCTCGTCGAGTACGCCCCAGCCAAGCGCGGCCAGCCCGGCGACCGCCTGTACATCCCGACCGACCAGCTGGAACAGGTCACCAAGTACGTCGGCGGCGAGGCGCCCACCCTGCACCGGCTCGGCGGCGCCGACTGGACGAAGACCAAGGCGCGCGCCAAGAAGGCCGTCAAGGAGATCGCCGCCGACCTGATCAAGCTGTACTCGGCCCGGATGGCGGCCCCCGGCCACACCTTCGGCCCCGACACCCCCTGGCAGCGCGAACTGGAGGACGCCTTCCCGTACGCGGAGACGCCCGACCAGCTCTCCACCATCGCCGAGGTCAAGGAGGACATGGAGAAGTCCGTCCCGATGGACCGGCTGATCTGCGGCGACGTCGGCTACGGCAAGACGGAGATCGCGGTCCGGGCGGCGTTCAAGGCGGTCCAGGACGGCAAGCAGGTCGCCGTCCTCGTACCCACGACCCTCCTGGTCCAGCAGCACTACGGCACGTTCACCGAGCGCTACTCCCAGTTCCCGGTCAACGTGCGGGCGCTCAGCCGCTTCCAGTCCGAGTCCGAGTCCAAGACGACCCTCGAAGGGCTCCGCGAGGGCTCCGTCGACCTGGTCATCGGCACCCACCGCCTGTTCTCCTCCGAGACCAGGTTCAAGGACCTGGGCCTGGTCATCGTCGACGAGGAGCAGCGCTTCGGCGTCGAGCACAAGGAGCAGCTGAAGAAGCTCCGCGCCAACGTGGACGTCCTCACCATGTCCGCGACGCCCATCCCCCGCACGCTCGAAATGGCCGTGACCGGCATCCGCGAGATGTCGACGATCACCACCCCGCCCGAGGAGCGCCACCCGGTCCTCACCTTCGTCGGCCCGTACGAGGAGAAGCAGATCGGCGCGGCCATCCGCCGCGAACTGCTCCGCGAGGGCCAGGCGTTCTACATCCACAACCGGGTCGAGTCGATCGACCGCGCCGCCGCCCGCCTCCGCGAGATCGTCCCGGAGGCCCGGATCGCGACGGCCCACGGCCAGATGTCCGAACAGGCCCTGGAGCAGGTGGTGGTGGACTTCTGGGAGAAGAAGTTCGACGTCCTGGTCTCCACGACGATCGTCGAGTCCGGCATCGACATCTCCAACGCCAACACCCTGATCGTGGAGCGCGGCGACAACTTCGGCCTCTCCCAGCTCCACCAGCTGCGCGGCCGCGTCGGCCGTGGCCGCGAGCGCGGCTACGCGTACTTCCTCTACCCCCCGGAGAAGCCGCTCACCGAGACGGCCCACGAGCGCCTCGCCACGATCGCCCAGCACACCGAGATGGGCGCGGGCATGTACGTGGCGATGAAGGACCTGGAGATCCGCGGCGCCGGAAACCTCCTGGGCGGCGAGCAGTCCGGTCACATCGCGGGCGTCGGCTTCGACCTGTACGTACGCATGGTGGGCGAGGCGGTCGCCGACTACCGGGCCTCCCTCGAAGGTGGCGTGGAGGAGGAGCCGCCGCTGGAGGTCAAGATCGAGCTCCCGGTCGACGCCCACGTCCCCCACGACTACGCCCCCGGCGAGCGGCTGCGCCTCCAGGCGTACCGCGCCATCGCCTCCGCCAGCACCGAGGACGACATCAGGGCCGTCCGCGAGGAACTCACCGACCGCTACGGCAAGCTCCCCGAGCCGGTCGAGAACCTCCTCCTGGTCGCCGGCCTGCGCATGCTGGCCCGCGCCTGCGGTGTCGGCGAGATCGTCCTCCAGGGCCCGAACATCCGGTTCGCCCCGGTGGAGCTGCGCGAATCGCAGGAGCTCCGCCTGAAGCGCCTGTACCCGAAGACGGTCATCAAGCCGGCCGTCCACCAGATCCTGGTCCCCCGCCCCACCACCGCCAGGGTCGGCGGAAAGCCGGTCGTGGGACGTGAACTGCTGGCGTGGACGGGGGAGTTCCTGACCACGATCCTGGGTTCGTAGTCCCGGAACGTCTGCTGCCTCGGCCCCGTCGGATGTCCGGCGGGGCCGATCCCCGTTCCGCCCGAGTCGCTTTCCGGAGCGGTCCCGGACGGTGGGACTGATCCGGGTGACCGGTGCCGCCTACCAGTTCCGGCACCGCGAGTTCCAGGAGTGGCTCACGCGCCACCCCGTTCCGGCCCGCCCGACGCCGGCCGCTCATCCGCCGACGCGAACAACAACTCCGTGATCGACCGGAAGACCGCCTCGGGGTCCCGCGCGCCCACCGCCGCCTCCAGGTTGCCGCTCAGCAGCAGCGTGGCGAACCCGTGGGCCAGCGACCAGGCGGCCACACCCGCGAGCCGGGCGTCGTCGCCGCGTCCGGCAGCGGGGAGGCCGGTGAGGCCGGCGCGCAGCTCGGCCGAGGCGCGGTCCTTCGCGGTGAGCAGGCCGGGGTCGTCGGTGCGGTAGAGGTCCGGCTGGAACATCACCTGGAAGTGGGCGGGGTGGTCGACGGCGAACCGCACGTACCGCACGCCCCGTTCCCTCAGGTCAGGGGCGTCGGCCAAGGTGTCGGCGAACCGCTCGTATCCCTCCGTCGCGATGGCGGTGAGCAGGCCCGTGCGGTCCTTGAAGTGATGGGCGGGGGCCGCGTGGGAGACACCGGCCCGGCGCGCCAGGTCGCGCAGGCTCAGTGCGCCCGGCCCCTCGGTGCGGATGACGTCGAGTGCGGCGGTGAGGACGGCCCGCCGCAGGTCGCCGTGGTGGTAGGTGCGCTCGCTGGTCATGGGCAGGAGATTACGCGGAATCTAGTCGTTGACAAGTTCGAAGGTGGGGCGGCAATCTGGGGATCTCGATATCTAGTCAGTGGCTAGATGGGTGACGTCGTGGAGGGCGGAGACATGTCCGAGAAGCTGGGGCGGGTGCGACGGATGTGGCATCTGCTGGAGCCGTTGCACGCCGTTCTGTACTACGCGCCGGAGGCCGTCGCGGAGGCCGCCGCGCTCGGATACCGCACCGACGAGCGGTGGCCCGGCTACTTCGCCTGGCGCGCGGCGCCGCTCGGGGAGGCCGATGCGGGGCGGGTGGCCGACACGTTCTACAGCTTCAGCCCGGCGATGGTGAGTGAGTACGTGCCCGCCGTCTGGTCCGTAGCCTCGCCCGGTGCGGTGCTCGCGGCCCGGACCCGGGCGGTCGACCGTGCCTACCGGAAGCTGCTGGGGGACGCGGTCGACGGTCCGGAGTTGCGTGAGGCCGCCGCGCTCGTGCGGCGCGTCGCGGAGGCCGCCGACACCGCCGACAGGCCGCTCGCCGCGGCCAACGCCGCCCTGCCCTGGCCGGAGGAGCCGCACCTCGTGCTCTGGCAGGCGGCGACTGTCCTGCGTGAGCACCGGGGCGACGGTCATCTCGCGGCGCTCGTCGAGGCTGGGCTCGACCCGGTCGAGTCGCTGGTCTCCTTCGCCGCCGTCGGTGCGGCGCGGCCGGAGGTGTTCGCGAGCCGGGGGTGGAGTGATGCGGAGTGGCGGGCCGCCCGGCAACGGCTCGTGGAGCGTGGGCTGTTGGACGGGGGCGGTGTGGTGACCGAGGCGGGGCGGGCGTTGCGCGCCGAGGTCGAGCGGCGTACGGACGAAGCGGCGGCGGACCCGTGGCGGGTGCTCGGCGAGGAGGGGCAGGAGCGGCTCGCCGAACTGCTGGGGCCGTTCTGGGTGGCGGTGATCGGTTCCGGGATGCTGCCGTCCGAGACGACGCTGGGGATCGGGAAGGTGTGAGCGGCGCGGGTGACCAGACGGTGTGATTCCGGCCGCATCGGGTCGGCGGGGTGCTCATGAACACCCGTCAGCGGGGAAGGCGTCCGTAGGATTCCGGGGTTCGGCTTTCTCCCCGTCAGGACGGTTCCGAGTGATATCTCCCCGCGCTTACCGAGTGATGCTGCCCGCCCTCAGCGTGGCGGCGGTGCTGGCCCTGGCCGGCTGCGACCCCGAGCAGCCCTCGCGCTCCGAGGGGGAGGGCGGCGGGCGGGCCGTCACCGGGTTCGGGGCCAGTCCGCTCGACAACGCCGACGGTACGAAGCCGGGGCTCGCGCCGCTCACGTCCGAGGCGGACCGGGCTGCCGGGCGGAAGGTCATCGAGAAGGTGGCGACCAAGGGGCGGGGGCCGAAGACCGGGTACGCGCGGGACAAGTTCGGCTACGCGTGGAAGGACTCGGTCGACGGGATACCGCTCGCGAGGAACGGCTGCGACACCCGTAACGACCTCCTCGCCAGGGACGGCAAGGACCTGAAGTTCCGGTCCGGTTCGGACTGCGTGGTCGTGTCGATGACGCTCAAGGACCCCTACACCGGCTCCACCATCGACTGGCGCAAGCAGCAGGCCACCAAGGTCCAGATCGACCACGTCATGCCGCTCTCGTACGACTGGCAGATGGGTGCCTCGCGCTGGAACGAGGCCAAGCGGCAGCAGATCGCCAACGACCCGCTCAACCTCATCCCGGTCGACGGGCCGGCCAACAACGCCAAGCGCGACTCGGGGCCGGCTTCCTGGCTGCCGCCGTACAAGCCGGTCCGCTGCTCGTACGCGGTGCGGTTCGCGCAGGTGTCCCTGAAGTACGGACTGCCGGTCACCGCCGCCGACAAGACGGCGATGCTGGAGCAGTGCGGCGGGTGAGCACAGGGGTGGGGCGGTGTACGCAGAACCCGCCCTGGGGTGGGGCGGGTTCTGTGGCCCGGAGCGTTCAGGGCGTCAGGGCTTCGGCCTGGTCGCCTTGAACGGCTTGTCGAATTCGGAGAATTCGACTGTCACCGGTGCGGTGCGGGCGGTGTCGCGCTCCGGTGCGCCCTGTGGGTGGGACGGGGGCAGGCGCAGTTTGAGCAGGAAGGGTCTGCCTTCGCCGGCGATGTCCGCCGTCCACTTTCCGTCGTCCGTCCTGCCGGTGACGGTCAGGGCGGGGGCGCCGGAGGCGGTGGCGCTCGTCCACTTCTTGCGGGCCGTTCCGGTCTTCGGTGCGAGGCCGCCGAGGAACGTCTCCCGGTCGCAGTAGCGTTCGGCCAGCTTCGCGTGCCGGTCGGCGGTGGCGGGTTTCACCCAGCGGCCGGTGAGGTTCTCGGCCTGTGGCGGGGAGGCCGATCGCAGCATCGCGGCGTCGGAGCGGGTGCGGACCGTGCCGTCCGTCCGTACCAGCTCCATCGTGCCCGCCGCGCCCATGGAGAGGGTGACCGTGCACTCGCCCCTGATGTCCGTGGCCACGTACGCCTCCACCGGGCCCTCGGGCGTCGTCGTCCGCACCGTCATGCGTACCGACTTGGCGGCGCGGGTCGCCGCGAGGGCCTTGTTGGTGACCTCGGGGGCGGTCAGCCCGGCGTAGGGGGCGGTGGCGTCGGGTGCCTCGTCCGGGAGCATGTTGCAGGCCGTCGCGAGGGTGAGGGCGGTCGCGGCACTCAGGGCGGCTGCCGAGGCGCGGGCGGGAAGGCGCATGCCGAGCTGCTCCGGTCTCTCCGGTTCGTTCTGTCCGGTCTCGGAAGGACGGTCAGAGCTTCAGGTCCCACTGCGAGGCGTCGTACGTGAAGCCGGGGTTGACCTCGACCGTCAGGTTCTTGGCGTCCGCCGGGGTGTCGAAGGCGAACTGGACCGTGACCTTCTTGCCCGGCAGGACCGTGCCGCTGAAGCCCGTGCCGACCTTGTTGTCGAAGATCTGCTCGGCGTCCACCCCGTCCTGGCCGGCCCGTGCCGAGACGCTGACGAGCGTGGAATCGAACTTCTCCTTGCCCGCGTTCTCGATGACGACGGCGACCCGGTAGGCCTTCTGGCCCTTGGTGTGTCCGGCGGCGTAGGCGTCCGGGGTGTACGAGGTGGCGTCGCCGACCGTGACCGTCAGATCGTCGTCGTACACGGCCGAGTCGCCGGCCTCCAGCGCCTTGCCGGTCTCCTTCTTCTTCTCCGCGCCCCCGCCCTTGGCGGAGTCGCCGCCGGGCTTCGGCTTCGCGGAGGCCGTCGTGTCGGAGACCGCCTTGTTGAGGTCGTTCACGGCGTCGTCCACGGCCTTGAACGTGATCACCGCGCCCACCACCGTGAGGATCAGCGAGATCAGGCCGAGTACGGCACCGAAGGTCGCCATCCCCTTGTTGGTGGCCTCGCCGCGCTTCGCCCGGCCCCGACCGGCCAGACCCAGGATCAGGGCGATGAGGCCGAGGATGCCCGCCAGCCAGAACAGGAACGGGATCAGGCCGGACACGGCGCCGATGACGCCCAGGACGAGGGCGGCGATGCCCAGTCCGTTACGGGCCGGGCGCATGCCGGGCGTCTGGGCCGGGGTGTACGGCTGCTGGGGCTGCGGGGACTGCGGCGGCTGCGTGAACTGGGACATGGCTGTGCCCTCCGGCGAAAGCAGAAATGGGTGGGGAGCGGTTCCGTGCATCGCTCCGGTGCATCGCCCTGTGCGGCGATGGGTCAATCACAGCAGAGCTTGTGAACCGAGTCAACACGGTTCACAGGGAATGAGTTGATGCACGCTGTGAATCGATGTCGTGTGAACCGGGTCGGTATGCTCGCCGACAACCAGTACCGGGACGAGTGCCAGGACCAGCCAGGGAGACAGTCAGTGCCGGAGAACTCGACAGAGGTGACCGCGGCCGGGATCGCACGGCTGGCGGGGGTGGGACGCGCCGCGGTCAGCAACTGGCGCCGCCGCCACGCCGACTTCCCCAAGCCCGTCGGCGGCACCGAGACGAGCCCGTCCTTCGCGCTGCCTGAGGTCGAGCAATGGCTCCGCGACCAGGGGAAACTCGCCGAGGTCCCGCTGCGCGAACGGGTCTGGCAGCAGGTCGCCGGGCACCCGGCCGGAGCGGTCCCCGCCCTGGTCCACGCGGGCTGCGCCCTGCTGCTCCTGCGGACCAGCCCCAGGGCCTGGCCGGAGATCACCGCCGTGTCGGACGAAGGCATGGCCGGCGTGCTCTCCCTCGCCGTCGACAAGGTGCTCACCACCCGCTTCGGACCGGCGGCGGAAGGCGGGAGGGCCGTTCACACCCCGAGCCCCGCCGAACTGCTCCCGTCCGTTCCGCTGCTCCGCGCCGCCGCCGAACTCGCCGCCGGGACCGGGGCCCGGGAGACCTTCGAGTTCCTCCTCGGCCGTCAGCTGGACGCCAACCCGCGTCAGTACACACTCACCCCGCCCGGACTCGCCGAACTGATGGCCGCCCTGGTGGAGACGGGCGAGCGGCCCGCCCGTACGGTCCTCGACCCGGCCGCGGGCACCGGCGCCCTGCTGCGCGCCGTCGCCAACCCCGCCGCCCTGTACGCCCAGGAGGCCGACCCCGACCTCGCCGCGCTCACCGCGCTGCGGCTCGCCCTGAACACCGGCCCCGACTGCGCCCTGGCGGCACGGACCGCCGACACTCTGCGCGCCGACGCCTTTCCGCAGCTCGCCGCCGATGCCGTGCTCTGCCACCCGCCGTTCAACGAACGCAACTGGGGCCACGACGAACTCGCCTACGACCCGCGCTGGGAGTACGGCTTCCCGGCCCGTACCGAGTCCGAACTCGCCTGGGTCCAGCACGCCCTGGCCCATCTGCGCGAGGGCGGCACCGCCGTGCTGCTGATGCCCCCGGCCGCCGCCTCGCGGCGCTCCGGCCGCCGGATCCGCGCCGATCTGCTGCGCCGCGGCGCCCTGCGCGCCGTCATCGCGCTCCCGGCCGGCGCCGCACCCCCGTACGGCATCCCGCTCCACCTCTGGGTGCTCCGCAAGCCCGGCAGCGGCTCGCCCACCTCGCCCGCCTCGCCCGAACTGCTGCTCGTCGACACCGCCGAGACCGCCGAACCGGCTCCGGGAGGGCAGGCTTCCGCAACCGGTGGGCGCGACCGGCTCGACTGGCAGGCGGTGCAGGGCGCCGTGCTCGACGCCTGGCAGGCCTTCGAAGGCGCCGCCCCCGCCGGGGCCCGCCCCGGTGCCGGCCGCGCCGTCCCCGTCATCGAACTCCTCGACGACGACGTGGACCTGGCCCCCGCCCGCCATCTGCCGCCGCCGGCCGCCGCGGGCGGACCCGGCGAACTGATCCGGGTACGGGAGCGGCTCGCCGAGACGCTCGGCCGCGCCGGCGCCCTCACCCCGCCCGCCGTCACCCTCACCGACCCGGCCCACTGGCCCCTCACCACCGTCGGCGAACTCGCCCGCGCCGGAGCCCTCCAGCTCCGCACCGGCGGCTCCGGCACCGGCCATGGGCCCGTGCTCACCGAACACGACGTCCTCGGCTCCACCGCCCCTTCGGGAAGCCTGCCCGCCGACGGCCCCGCCGAGGAGCCGGTCCTCGTCGAACCGGGCGATGTCGTCGTCCCCGTGCTCGGCGGCGGTTCCGCCGCCCGCGTCATCGACGACGCCACGGCGGGCGCCGCGCTGGGCCGCAACCTCCAGCTGCTGCGCCCCGATCCGGCCGCCCTCGACCCCTGGTTCCTGGCCGGATTCCTGCGCGGCACCGCCAACAACCGCCAGGCCAGCAGCTACGCCTCCACCGCCACCCGGCTGGACGCCCGCCGCCTCCAACTGCCCCGGCTGCCGCTCGCGGAGCAGCAGCGGTACGGGGAACGGTTCCGTGCCCTGGCCGAGTTCGAGGACGCGCTCAGACTGGCCGGCCGGCTCGGCGGACAGCTCGTGCAGGGGATGTACGACGGGCTGACGGACGGCACGGTCGCGCCGAAGTGAGCTGAACGGAAGCGAGCTGAACCGAAGTGAGCTGAACCACAGCGGTTCCGTACAACCCGGGGCCGGTTGTCGGTGTCGCCCTTTACGCTCGGATCTGCGTGCACGGAGCGTGTGCGCGGATGTTCAACGACCAGGTCTCCAGGAGCAGCCATGTACGCCCCGGGTCATCCGCCGACGCCGCCGCGCCGGGTTCCCAGCCGGGCCTGGATCGTCTCGATGCGGGTGCTGTTCGGTGTGCTCTCGGTGGGCTCGCTCGGGATCCTGCTGTGGGCTCCGCTGCTCCGGCTCGCGATCGTGCGCCGCCGGGCGTACGACTGGTGGCTGACCGGTGCCGGGTTCGTGCTCGTCTGCGTGCTCCTGCCGGTCCTCGGCCGGGACGGCAGCGACGAACCGACCGGCATCGACTACGCCCTCATACCGCTGCTGCTGGTGACGATGCTGGGCTCGTTCGCGTACTACATGGTCGGGGACATCCGCCATTACGAACGGCTGACCAGGCAGCAGCCGGTGACCGGCTACGGACACGGGTACGGCTACGGGTACCAGTACGCGCCCACGGTTCCGATGGGGAGGCCCACGCCTGCTCCTGCGCCCATGCCCATGCCCGCTCCTGCGCCAATGCCCATGCCCGCGGTTGCCCCCACGCCCGTGCCGTCGCCGCCCCTGCCCGTACAGCAGCCGCCCGCAGCGCCCCAACTCCAGCCACAGCCACAGCCACAGCCACAGCCGCAGCTTCAGCCCCAGCCGTCACCCCGGCCCCAGCCGAACCCCGCGCCCCAACCTCAACCCCAACCCCGGCCCCATTCGCACCCCCACCCCCAGCGCATCGACCAGGTCCGCGCCGAGCTCGACGAGCTGAGCGACTACCTCCGCAAGGAGGAAGGCCGGTGAGCGGGCGTCTCATCGGTGGGCGGTACCAACTGGCGACCATCCTCGGCCAGGGCGGCATGGGCCAGGTCTGGACCGCCTACGACCAGCGCCTGGACCGCCGCGTCGCGGTGAAGCTGCTCCGCCCCGACCGGGTCACCGGCCCCATCGACAGCGAGGCCGCGGGCGAGCTGCGCCGCCGCTTCGTCCGGGAGTGCCGGGTCACCGCCCAGGTCGACCACCCGGGCCTGGTCACCGTCCACGACGCGGGCAGCGACGGCGACGACCTGTTCCTCGTCATGCAGTACGTCGAGGGCGCCGACCTCGCCGACCACCTCGCCGAGCACGAGCCGTACCCCTGGCAGTGGTCCGTCGCGGTCGCCGCCCAGCTCTGCGCCGTCCTGTGCGCCGTGCACGCGGTGCCGATCGTCCACCGCGACCTCAAGCCCCGCAACGTGATGGTGCGTCCGGACGGCACCGTCACCGTTCTCGACCTGGGCGTCGCCTCCGTCCTGGACACCGACACCACCCGGCTCACCCACACCGGCTCACCGATCGGCTCCCCGGCCTACATGGCCCCCGAGCAGGCGATGGGCGGCGCCGTGGGCCCGTACACCGATCTGTACGCCCTCGGTGTGCTCCTCCACGAACTGCTCAGCGGAGACGTCCCGTTCGCCGGGTCCACCGCCCTCGGCGTGCTCCACCGCCACCTCTACGAGCCGCCGGTCCCGGTCCGCCGGATCAGGCCCGAGATCCCCGAGCCGCTCGAAGCGCTGGTGCTGCGGCTGCTCGCCAAGGACCCGCAGTACCGCCCGTCCGGCGCCCAGGAGGTGTACGAACACCTCGCCCCGCTGCTTCCCGCGCCGGGCACCGGGCTCTCCGTCGGACCGCTCGACCCGACCCGCCCCTTCCTGCGCCCGCACGCCCCGTGGCCGGACCGCAACGCCACCAGGCCCCAGCCCGCGGCACCGGCCCCGCCCGCCGCCGCGGCCGCCCGGCCCGATGTGGCCGCCGCCGTCGACGACGTCAAGAAGCTGCTCGGCGAGGGCCGGATCACCCAGGCCGTGGACATCCTCGGCTCGATCCTCCCCGTCGCCGCCGAACAGCACGGCGAGGACTCCGCCGTGGTCCGCATCCTGCGCAAGCAGTACGCGGCGACGCTGATGGACGACGGCCAGTACCGACGCGCCCTGCCCGAGCTGCGCCGGCTCGCCGACGACCGCGCGGCGGAGGCCGGTCCGGCCGACCCGCAGACGCTCCAGTTCCGCTACGACGCGGCCCAGTGCCTGGAACAGCTCGGTGAACCGGCCGCCGCCCTCGCCGAGTACCGCGCGGTCCTCCCGTACTTCGAGAACCACCGCACCACGGGCGGCGACCCCGCCCGCGCCTTCGAGATCCGCAACCGCATCGCGCACCTGCTGCTCGCGCTCGGCGACCACGTGACGGCGCGCGTCCAGCTCCAGGCGCTGCTGTACGACGCAGAGCGGGCCTACGGGCCCCACCACCCGCTGCCGGTGGAGCTGCGCCGCCGGCTCGACCGCCAGGTGGAGGTGCGGGGCGGCTGACGACCGGCCCCGGCCCGGCCCCGGGCCCGGCCCCGGTCAGACCTCCACGGGCTCCGGGGCCCCGGCGGGCTGCGGTGCGCGGTCGGGGCCGGGCCGTCCGGACCGCCCGGTCTCCGACCGCCGCCGGTACGCGAGGGCCGACCCGCCGAGCACGAGTACGGCCAGCGCCCCCGCCCCGGCCACCGCGCCCGCCCGCAGACCCGGGGGCCGGAACGTGCAGTCGACGGCCCCGCCCCGGGCCGGGGCCGGGGTGGCGACCAGGCCCAGGTAGCTGTCGGCGGGGCGGCCCTGGCAGCTCCAGCCCGCGATCCGGGGCGCCGCGATCACGACCGTTCCGGTGGTGCCGGGCGGCAGTTCGGCCCGGACGCCGTGGCCGGTGACGTGGACGGCGGTCGCGCCGGTGCGCTTCAGTCCGGTGACCGCCGAGGCCAGCCGGGCCCGGTCCAGACAGCCGACCGCCCCGTGCGGCACGGTCCCGGCGCGCACCGGGGTCAGCGTGACCCGCACGCTCCCGCCCCCGCCGACCGTGCCCAGGCGCTGCATCGCGGCCCGCCTGGCCGGCAGCTGCCCCTTGAACTCGACCTCCGGTCCGTCGTCGAGCCGCGCCCGGCCGAACATGTCGGGCGACCACAGATACGCCTCGCTGCCCGCCGGGCAGGCGGCGGTCAGTGTGTACGTGCCGCGCCCCACCCGGTAGTCGTACGCCCCCTTGTCCGCCACCGCGCCGCCGTCCGCCGCACGCAGCGCCGTCGTCGGGACCGTGTAGACCCGCGAACCGAGCAGCTGTTCCTGGTTGCGGAACGGTGAACGGCCGTACGGCACAGGCCCGCCAGGCTCGCCAGGCCGGCCCGTCCCGCGCACCGTCACCAGCGGCGGCACCTCGGCACGGCTCACCGTCACCGGCCGGTCGTCCGGGACGTTCGACCCCTGGTGCGGATCGCGCGGCCCGCGCACCCGCGCGCCGACCGAGAAGACCGCGTCCGTGACCGGGTTGTCCAGGCTCTGCACGGCCCGGCCGTTCGACGTCCACCCGCCACCGAGCGCCCGCATCGTGCGGGTCAGCACGGCGGGCGTGTGGCTGCTGTAGTACGCGCCCCCCTGCCCGCCCACCAGCAGCGGATCGTTGGTGGTGGTCTGCTCCCGGCCGGGGTCCGTGCGGTAGCCCGGCCAGCCGTCGGCGCCCGCGACCACGGCCGCCTGGGTCCGCTGCCGTTCGCCCCAGGGCGCGTAGTCGTCGAGCCGGTTCAGCCGCTGCCGGTCGAAGTACGCGGTGGCCGCGGCGGCCTGCCCGGCCTGTGCGCCGATCAGCAGAACGGCGGCCAGCGCCGCGAGCCTCCGGCCCCGCCCGGCCAGCATCAGAGCGCAGGCCGCGGCCACCAGCCCCATCGCGAACAGCGGATACGTCCACCCGGTGACCAGGTCGCTGAGGCCGGCCCCGGCCGCGAGCAGCACCAGGACCGCGGCCCCGCCGAGCAGCGCCCGCCGCTCCGGCCAGCCGTACGAGACCGAGACCCAGGCGGCGATCACCACCAGCCCGGCCAGCACGAACGTCTGCCGGTACGGGCTGCCGTTGGGCGTCGCGAAGGCGTGCCACAGCAGATGGGTCGGCTCCCACTGCATCGACAGCGCGACCCCGGCCACCAGCCCCGCCCACGCCCACCGTTCGCGCCCCGGCATGGACCGCTGGAAGGCGAGCGCAACGGCCAGCAGCAGGGTGCCGGTGCCGAGGAAGAGGGCCGGGGTGAAGAAGCTGTACGTGGCGGGCAGCAGCCGGGCCAGCACATCGGGCCAGGCGGCCGGAGCGAACGGACGGTCCCAGCCCGGGTAGGCGTGCTTGGTCCCCAGATAGACCGGGAGCAGGACGGGCGCCGAGAGACCGACACCGACCCCGACCGTGCAGACGGCCCGCACCAGCCCCCGGACCACCGCCCGCCGGTCGTCCCGCTCGGTGAACAGCCGGACGGCCAGCACCAGAGCGGCACCGAGCGTCGCCATGTACGCCGTGTAGAAGTTGGCCGCCCACACCACCGCCACCAGCAGCGGCCCGGCGATCCGGTGCCGTCCCGTACGGGCCCACTCGGCGACCAGGCAGAGCAGCGGCAGCGCGACCAGGCCGTCCAGCCACATCGGGTTGTACGACGCCTCGGCGACCGACCAGCCGCACAGCGCGTACGAACCGCCGAGCGCGCCGGCCACCCACCAGCGCCCGCCGCGCAGCGTCAGCAGGAACAGGGCCATCAGCGCCGCCGCCGAGCCCATCTTCAGGACCGTCACCACATAGACCGCGAGATCGATCCGGTCACGCGGGAAGACCCCGACGAGCAGGGCGAACGGGCTGGTCAGATAGGTGCCGAGATCCGGCAGGAAGCTCGTCCCGTACCCGGAGGACCAGTTGAGCAGCAGCCCGCCGTCGGCGTTCCCGTGCAGCAGGTCCCACAGCCGGGCGTGGAACGGCACGAACTGATTGCCCAGGTCGTTGACGCTGCGCGTGTGCGGCCCGAACGGGAAGACGCGCGCCACGGCGTCGCCCGCGCAGACCGCGGCGACGGTGAGCAGCGCGGCGAGCGAGCCCGCGCGCAGGCGGGGACGGAAAGTCGGCATACGCAGGAATATGCCAGCTTCGAACGTACAACCCCCGGCCGAATTGGGTCAGTTCACGCAATGGACGCCCACCGGTCACGTGTTGCATCGGGTTCCGACATCTGGCCGGGCTGATGTACTTCCGTGCTGATCTCGCTGGTGGTGCCTTGTTTCAACGAGGAAGAGATCCTCGAACGCTTCCATGAACGCGTCACGGAAGAAATGGCCGGGCTGGGACATGAATTCCAGCTGGTGTTCGTCGACGACGGCAGTGCGGACCGGACCCTGGTGATCCTCCAGGAACTGGCCGCCGCCGATCCGCGGGTCCGCTATGTCTCCTTCAGCCGCAACTTCGGCAAGGAGGCCGCGATGCTGGCCGGTCTCCAGCACGCCGAGGGCGACGCCGTGGTCATCATGGACGCCGACCTCCAGCACCCGCCCGAGCTCGTGGGCCGGATGCTCCAGGAGCACGAGCAGGGCCACGACCAGGTGATCGCCCGCCGCACCCGCAAGGGCGACCGGGTCACCCGCACCCTCAGCGCCCGCGCCTACTACTGGCTGATCAACCGCCTGGTGGACGTGGAGCTGGTGGACGGCGTCGGGGACTTCAGGCTGCTGTCCCGCCGCACCGTCGACGCGGTACTGGAACTCACCGAATACAACCGGTTCTCCAAGGGCCTTTTCGCCTGGGTGGGATTCCGTACGACGACCTTCTCCTACGAGAATGCCGTCCGTGAACAGGGAAGTTCCGCCTGGACCTTCGGAAAGCTGCTCAATTACGGTCTCGACGGGCTGCTCTCCTTCAACAACAAACCGCTGCGTGCCGCGCTCTACCTGGGCATGCTGCTGCTTTCGGTGGCCTTCGCCTATGCTGCGTGGATCGTCGGCGTCGCCCTGGTGAAGGGAGTGGAAACTCCCGGCTATGTCACGCTCATCGTCGTGGTCACCGCACTCGCCGGGGTCCAGATGGTGATGGTCGGGGTGGTCGGCGAGTACGTCGGCCGCATCTACTACGAAGTGAAGCGACGCCCGCACTTCCTGGTGAAGGCCACCAACACCGAGGCACCGCGACAGACGCCACAGACGCCACAGACGTCACAGACGCGACAGATGCGGGAACCCCAGGAGTTCGTACGCCGATGACGGTCACCGCGCAGATGGCCCGATTCGCCCTCGTGGGAGTGGTGAACACCGGCACGTACTACGGCTGCTATCTCGTCCTGCTGATGTGGCTGCCCTACATCGCCGCCCATGTGATCGCCTTCGCGCTGAGCATGACCGGCTCCTTCTTCCTGAACTCCTGGTTCACCTACCGGACCCGGCCCACCTGGCGGAAGTTCCTGCTCTTCCCGCTCACCAACGCCGCCAACTTCGTCATCACGACCGGCGGTGTCTATCTGCTGGTCGACCTCGCCGGGTTCAGCAGCCGGTACGCGCCGCTGGTCGCGGCCGCGGCGGCCATCCCGATCACCTTCGTCGTCTCGCGCACGATCATGCTGCGGCCGGACACCCCGGCCCCGGCGGCCGAGCGCGTGCCCTGAGCCGTCCCGGCCGGGGCCATATCCCCAACTCCTCCCGAATCGTTGGTCGAATCGGTGGCCCCAGCCGTGTCCACTGCCTAACATCGATCACCGCAAGGTCTTGTGCACTGATGCACAAACTCTCCCCGGGAGGTTCCTTTGCACCGCCGCCGTCGCACCGCGCTCACCGTCTCCGCCGCCCTGCTCGCCGGCGCCCCACTCCTGACCGCCTGCGGCAGCGAGGCCCACCCGGGCGCCGCGGCCGTCGTCGGCGGGGACCGGATCGAGGTCTCCACGCTGCAGAGCCAGGTGGCCGCCGTACGCGAGGCGCAGCGCGATTCGAAGGATGCCTCCCAGCTCATCGACAAGTCCGGGCAGCTCGGCCGGGCCAAGCTGCACGGCATGATCTTCGACCGGGTCCTGGACCGGGCCGCACAGGACGCGGGCGTGACCGTCAGCCGCAGCGAGATCCAGCAGATGCGCAAGGCGGCGGCCGCCCAGTCCGGCGGGGAGGAGCGGCTGCGGACGGCGATGCTCCAGCAGAGCTGGGTAGCCCCCGGCCAGATCGACGCCGTCCTGCGCGAGCAGGTCCAGCTGACCAAGCTGGCCCAGGCGCTCGGCGCCGACCTCCAGCAGCCCGCCGGCCAGCAGGCCGTCGGCGAGGCGCTCGGCAAGGCGTCGAAGGCCCTGCGGGTCGACGTCAATCCGCGCTACGGCACCTGGGACGACAAGCAGACCCAGCTCGCCGACTACAAGGCCCCCTGGCTCAACCCGGTCACCAAGCCGGCCGGTGCGGCCGCCGAGGCCGGGGCCTGACCGGCCGCGGAAGGGGCGGTGGGAGCGACCGGAGTAGATTCGAACGGTGAATGCTGAAGACCCCGGCCGTATCGTTCTGCTCACCGCCAGCCACCGCGTCGCGCCAGGACTACTGTCCTGGCCCGCCTGGCAGGCACTGCACGCCGCCGACCGGGTGCTCTGCGCCGAGCCGGACCACCCGCAGCTGCCGTATCTGCGCGAGGCGGGCGTCACCGTCGAGCATGCCGCGCCCACCGCGCAGGAGCTCGTCGACGCCTGTGCGGGCGGCCGGTCCGTCGTCGTCCTCGCGGGCGGCGAGGGCGATCAGCCGCTGACCGACGGGCTCGCCCGGCTCGCCGGTTCGGGCCGGGTGCGGATGCCGGACCTGGAGCTGCTGCCCGGCTCGTACGACCTGCCGGGCGCCCGGCTCCTCGATCTGGTCCAGGTCATGGACCGGATCAGGGTCGAATGCCCGTGGACCTCGCAGAAGACCCACAAGGGCCTCGCCAAGTACGCCATCGAGGAGGCGTACGAACTCGTCGAGGCGATCGAGGACGGCGACCGCGACGAGCTGCGCGAGGAACTCGGCGACGTGCTCCTCCAGGTCGTCTTCCACGCCAGGATCGCCGAGGAGGACGAGGAGGAGCCGTTCTCCGTCGACGACGTGGCCGCGACCCTCGTCGAGAAGCTGATCCACCGCCACCCGCACGTCTTCGGCGACGAGAGCGCCGAGACCCCGGAGGACGTCCACGCGCACTGGCTGCGCACCAAGGCCATCGAGAAGCAGCGCGACTCGGTCACCGACGGGGTCCCGCTCGGCCAGCCCGGCCTGGCGCTGGCGGCGAAGCTGGCCGGCCGGGTCCGTACCGCGAAGCTCGACGTGCCGCTCCCCACCGGCGACGGCATCGGCTACGAGCTCCTCGCCCTCGCCGTACGCGCCGAGCAGGACGGCATCGACCCCGAGGCCGCCCTGCGGGCCGCGGGCCGCGCCTACCGGGACGCCATCAGGGCGGCGGAGGGCAACGAGTAGCGCCGGGGCGACGCCTGGCGCCGGAGGGGAACGAGGAGCGCCGGAGGGAGCCGAGCAGCGCCGGAGGGCGACGGGAACCGCCGGTGGAGACGAGTGCGCCGGAGGGCGGGGGATGGCGCCCGGGGGCGACGGATAACGTCGGGGGGTGAACCACAGCCCCGCCGACCGCCCCGCCGATCAGCCCGCCGACAGTCCCGCCGATGCGCCCGCCGCCTGCCCCGTCGGCGGCCCCGAACTCTTCACCTGGGAGTTCGCCACCGACCCGTACCCGGCCTACGCCTGGCTGCGCGAGCACAGCCCCGTGCACCGGACCGCGCTGCCCAGCGGCGTCGAGGCGTGGCTCGTGACCCGGTACGCGGACGCGCGGCAGGCGCTCGCCGACACCCGGCTCTCCAAGAACCCGGCGCACCACGCCGAGCCGGCGCACGCCAAGGGGAAGACGGGCATCCCGGGCGAGCGCAAGGCGGAGCTGATGACGCATCTGCTGAACATCGACCCGCCGGACCACACCCGGCTGCGCCGCCTCGTCTCCAAGGCGTTCACCCCGCGCCGGGTCGCAGAGTTCGCACCGCGCGTACAGGAACTGACGGACCGCCTCATCGACCGCTTCATCGCGGAGGGGAAGGCGGACCTCATCCACGACTTCGCCTTCCCGCTCCCCATCTACGCGATCTGCGACCTGCTCGGCGTTCCGCGCGAGGACCAGGACGACTTCCGGGACTGGGCGGGCATGATGATCCGCCACGGCGGCGGCCCGCGCGGCGGGGTGGCCAGGTCGGTGAAGAAGATGCGCGGGTATCTCGCCGAGCTGATCCACCGCAAGCGGGAGAACCCCGGGGACGATCTGATCTCCGGGCTGATCCGGGCCAGCGACCACGGCGAGCACCTCACCGAGAACGAGGCCGCGGCCATGGCCTTCATCCTGCTCTTCGCCGGATTCGAGACCACGGTCAACCTCATCGGCAACGGGGTCTACGCCCTGCTGTGCAACCCCGCGCAGCGCGAACGGCTCCAGCTCTCCCTGGACGCGGGGGAGAGCGGGCTGCTGGAGACCGGCATCGAGGAACTGCTGCGGTACGACGGCCCGGTGGAACTGGCCACCTGGCGGTTCGCCACCGAACCGCTGACGCTCGGCGGACAGGACATCGCGGCCGGGGACCCGGTACTCGTGGTGCTCGCCGCGGCCGACCGCGACCCGGAGCGTTTCGAGGACCCCGACACGCTCGACCTCGCACGGCGTGACAATCAGCACCTCGGATACGGGCACGGCATCCACTACTGCCTGGGCGCGCCGCTCGCCCGGCTGGAGGGACAGACCGCGCTCGCCACGCTCATGAACCGCCTTCCGGACCTGCGACTTGCGGTGGAACCTACCGATTTGCGGTGGCGTGGCGGGCTCATCATGCGCGGACTCCGCACGCTTCCCGTGGAGTTCACCCCCGGGTCCGCCCACGCAGAAAGTGACACTCCGTCAATTCTGTGACTTTCACGTGATCTGCGCTGCATCGACTTGTGACTCCCGTTCGAACCCGGCTAGGTTCACCGTTCGACTCACCAGTCACACGTCAGCTACCCGGAAGGCAACCCCATGGGCTCCGCGAACGGCAAACACCGTCGCCCCCGTCAGGCACCCGCCATCGTCGTCGCCGCGGGCGTGACCGGATCGGCGATCGCCATCCCGCTGCTCGGCGCGTCCGGTGCCCACGCGGCCGACGCCACGACCTGGGACCGGGTGGCCGAGTGCGAGAGCGGCGGCGCGTGGAGCGCCGACTTCGGGAACGGTTACTACGGCGGCCTCCAGTTCTCGCAGGAGACCTGGAAGGCGTACGGCGGTGAGGCGTACGCGGAGCGCGCCGACCTCGCCAGCCGGGCGCAGCAGATACAGGTGGCCGAGAAGGTGCTGGACGACCGGGGCCCGCGGGCCTGGCCCAGCTGCGCGGTCATCTCCGGCCTGGCCGTGGACGGGAAGCTGCCGGGGGTGGACCCGGGCTCGGTGCCCGCCGACGACCCGGCCGGGAGCGAGAAGCCGGTTGACGACGCGTCGGCGGACCCGTCGGGCGACGCCACGCCCTCCGGGAGCGCCTCGGACGGTACGGACGCCGTGGACGGCGCGGACGGCTCGGAGGGGTCCGGCAAGCCGTCGGGGAAGAGCTCGCCGTCCCCGAAGCCCTCGGCCTCGACCACCCCGTCCCCCGGAGCGCCCGCCTCGCCCGACGCGTCCAGCGGCAAGGGCGGCAAGCACCGCGGCGCGCCGGCCGCCGAGAAGGGGCGCGGCGCGGACGCCGACGGCCGCGAGTCGGGCCGTCACGCATCGCGCGGCGGCAAGGACGCGCGCGACACGGCCGCCCCGGCCGCCGACGGCACGTACACCGTCCACGCCGGCGACAACCTCTGGTCGATTGCTGACGCACAGAAGGTTCCCGGCGGCTGGCCCGCGCTCTACGAGGCCAACAAGGCTGCCGTCGGCGCCGACCCGGACCTCATCCTCCCTGGCCAGAGCCTCGATCTCGATGTGAAACCCAACTGAGGTAAGTCTGATAATCGACTAAAAGCGCCCCAAAAACTGGGGTAGTTCAGGGACCTATGTCCACTTATGTGTAAGTGAGACATGGGTCTCTTTGCGTCAACTGGCGTGTCGCGCCTGGGGGTCCCTTCCGCATCCGGTCCCACCTGCGGAAACGGCAGTTCTTCAGATGCGATTACGTGTTGATTGTCGGATATGTCCATCTTTGAATGTGAGGGTTGCGTATGTTTACGGTCGGAACCGCTCGCACCGCGGGCCCCGTCGACCGTCACGCCGAATCCTGCCGTCGGTCGAAGGGAACAGACGCGTAAAGCGCCGTAGGCAGGAGCGGGGGACCCAGGTAAGCGCCGGGCCCGATCGTCGAAAGACGCATCAGGACCGGCTTGGGGTGAAGTCGCGTGCTAGGACGTGCGACCGGGCAACTCACTTGGCCCGAACCCGACAGCTCACCTCGTAGGCGTCGGTGAGGAGAACCATGCTGCTTTCCAGCAAGGGCAAGCACCGCCGCCCGTCCAAGGCCGTCCGCATCGCCACGCTCGCCGGTGTCGCCGGTGCCGCAGTCGCCGTGCCCCTGATGGGCGCGACCGGCGCCTCCGCCGCCTCCGTCGCCACCTGGGACGCCGTCGCCCAGTGCGAGTCCGGTGGCAACTGGTCCATCAACACCGGCAACGGCTACTACGGCGGTCTGCAGTTCTCGCAGTCCAGCTGGGCCGCCGCCGGCGGTACGCAGTACGCCCCCCGCGCCGACCTGGCCACCAAGGCCCAGCAGATCGCCACCGCCGAGAAGCTCCTCGACATGCAGGGCCCCGGTGCCTGGGGTTGTGCCGGCGCCGGCAACCTGACCAACGACGGCGTCGACCCGGGCGTCGACACCGGCTCGTCCTCGAACTCCTCCTCCAACTCGACCGCGAGCTCCGGCGCCTCCGAGCAGCAGAGCGCCCCGGCCGCCCCGAAGCAGCAGGCCCAGCCGAAGCCGGCCGAGCGCACCGAGGCCCCCGCCGCCTCCCGCTCGGACCGCACCGCCGCCCCGCAGGCCGAGTCGAAGAAGACCGTCACCACGCCGACCGGCGAGAAGGTCAAGAAGGGCGACGGCGAGTACAAGGTCGCCTCCGGCGACTCGCTGAGCAAGATCGCCGCCGACCACAAGGTCAAGGGCGGCTGGCAGAAGCTGTTCGAGCTGAACAAGGACATCGTCAAGGACGCCGACCTGATCTACCCGGGTCAGCAGCTGCACCTGACGAAGTAGTCGCGGCTCGCTCCTCCCCGAGTGCCACCCCGGCCCGGCGCGCATTCCCCCGTATGCGCCCGGCCGGGGTCCTGCCATTCGTGCTCGGGGGAGCGGCGGACCGTTCAACTGTTGTAGTTACTGACCGGTAAAAATCTGACCGTTTGTCCGGCAATGTGTGCCCCCGGGTCCTTTTTCGTCCCAGGGGTCGGGCGGTCGGCCGACTGATCGGGCCGGGCCGGTTAGGCTCTTGTCGCAAGGCCAAAGCGACCCTGCACAACCAGCGTCATATCCCAGAAGGAGATGCCTCGTGCCGTCCATCGACGTCGTCGTAGCCCGGGAAATCCTCGACTCCCGCGGAAACCCCACGGTCGAGGTAGAGGTCGGCCTCGACGACGGCAGCACGGGCCGTGCTGCCGTTCCGTCCGGCGCCTCCACCGGTGCGTTCGAGGCCATTGAGCTTCGCGACGGTGACCCCAACCGCTACCAGGGCAAGGGCGTCGAGAAGGCCGTCCTCGCCGTGATCGAGCAGATCGGCCCGGAGCTCGTCGGCTACGACGCCACCGAGCAGCGGCTGATCGACCAGGCGATGTTCGACCTGGACGCCACCGAGAACAAGGGCTCGCTCGGCGCCAACGCCATCCTCGGCGTCTCGCTGGCCGTCGCCCACGCCGCCTCCGAGGCCTCGGACCTGCCGCTCTTCCGCTACCTCGGCGGCCCGAACGCGCACCTGCTGCCCGTTCCGATGATGAACATCCTCAACGGCGGCTCGCACGCCGACTCCAACGTGGACATCCAGGAGTTCATGATCGCGCCGATCGGCGCGGAGTCCTTCTCCGAGGCGCTGCGCTGGGGTGCCGAGGTCTACCACACGCTGAAGAAGGTCCTGAAGACCAAGGGCCTGTCGACCGGTCTCGGTGACGAGGGCGGCTTCGCGCCGAACCTGGAGTCCAACCGCGCCGCCCTCGACCTCATCGTCGAGGCCATCAAGGAGGCCGGCTACGTCCCGGGCAAGGACATCGCGCTCGCGCTCGACGTCGCCGCGTCCGAGTTCTACAAGGACGGCAAGTACGAGTTCGAGGGCAAGGCCCGCTCGGCCGCCGAGATGACCGAGTACTACGAGGAGCTCGTCTCCGCGTACCCGCTGGTCTCCATCGAGGACCCGCTGTTCGAGGACGACTGGGCCGGCTGGAAGGTCATCACCGACAAGCTCGGCGCCAAGGTGCAGATCGTCGGCGACGACCTCTTCGTCACCAACCCGGAGCGCCTGGCCCGCGGCATCGAGGAGGGCTCCGCCAACGCCCTGCTCGTCAAGGTCAACCAGATCGGCTCGCTGACCGAGACCCTGGACGCGGTCGAGCTGGCCCAGCGCAACGGCTTCAAGTGCATGATGTCCCACCGCTCCGGCGAGACCGAGGACGTCACCATCGCCGACCTCGCGGTCGCGGTGAACTGCGGCCAGATCAAGACCGGCGCCCCGGCCCGCTCGGACCGCGTCGCCAAGTACAACCAGCTGCTGCGCATCGAGGAGATCCTCGACGACGCCGCGGTGTACGCGGGCCGCTCGGCGTTCCCGCGGTTTCGCTCTGCGAACCAGTAAGCACAGCAAGGGCTGACAAGCCCGGCGGGGGTCTTGTGCCCCGGCCTCCGTCCGTCCCCGCACTCGGTCCCGTACCGTGTGCGGGGACGGACGTGCGTAGTGGGGAGGCGGGGACATGGCCGTGAAGGACCGGGACCGGTTCTCCACCGCGACCCGGCTGCGGCTGCTCGGCGAGCAGACCGCGGCCCGCGTCTACCGGTCCCAGAACCGCCGCCAGGCCCGCCGCTCACGGCTCACCGGCCGTGCGGCCTTCCTCGCGCTCGTCGTCTGCTCGCTGGTGGTCGCGCTCGCGTACCCGATGCGGCAGTACGTCTCGCAGCGGGACGAGATCGCCGACCAGGAGCGGCTGGCGCAGGAGGCCAAGGCCCGTACCGAGGAGCTGCGCGACGAGAAGGCGCGCCTCCAGGACGACGCGTACATCCGGCAGCTGGCCCGCACGCACCTGCACTACCTTCTTCCCGGGGAGACCGGTTACACCGTGATCGACCCCGACGCGGTCAAGGAGCGCGAGGGCAGGACGGACAAGTCCGGCCGGCCGTGGCACTCCAACCTCTGGGACGGCGTGGACAGCGCCGACCGCGACGACCGCGACTGACTTTCTCCATCCATCTGCAGAACCGCAGTTCGAGCAGCCCGATCAGAACCTAGGCAGGCATGGAAACGCCCCCTCCCCAGACCGAGTCCACCGCGCCCACCGAGGCGGACATCGCCGCGTTCCAGCAGCAGCTGGGCCGTCCGCCGCGCGGTCTGCGCGCGATCGCGCACCGCTGCCCGTGCGGCAACCCGGACGTGGTCGAGACGCAGCCCCGGCTGGAGGACGGTACGCCGTTCCCGACGACGTACTACCTGACGTGCCCGCGTGCCGCCTCCGCGATCGGCACGCTGGAGGCGAACGGGGTCATGAAGGAGATGACCGAGCGCCTCGGTACGGACCCCGAGCTGGCCGCCGCGTACCGGGCCGCGCACGAGGACTACATCGCACGGCGCGACGCGATCGAGGTGCTGGAGGGCTTTCCGAGCGCGGGGGGCATGCCGGACCGGGTGAAGTGCCTGCACGTCCTGGTGGGGCACTCACTGGCCGCGGGGCCGGGGGTGAATCCGCTGGGCGACGAGGCGATCGCGATGCTGACGGAGTGGTGGCGCAAGGGGCCGTGCGTTTCGCCGTGCGGCGCGCCGGACGAGGACTGACCGTTCGTTCCCCGGGGGCTCCGCCCCCGGACCCCTGCCCCTCAATCGCCGGAGGGGCTTGGTTCGGGGGCTCTGCCCCCCGAACCCCGCTCCTCAATCGCCGGAGGGGCTTGAATGGCTCCTCGTCCCCGGAGGGGCTTGAACTGCTCCCCGATCCCCGGAGGGGCTTGAATCGGGGGCTTTGTCTGCTTGATTTGGGAGTGCTTCATGACTCGCGTGGCTGCCATCGACTGCGGTACCAACTCCATCCGTCTGCTCGTCGCCGACGCCGACCCGTCCACCGGTGAGCTCGTCGAGCTCGACCGGCGGATGGAGATCGTCCGGCTCGGGCAGGGCGTCGACCGTACCGGGCGGCTCGCTCCCGAGGCGCTGGAGCGGACGTTCGCGGCCTGCCGGCAGTACGCGACGGTGATCAAGGAGCACGGGGCGCAGCGGCTCCGCTTCGTCGCCACCTCCGCCTCCCGCGACGCGGAGAACCGGGACGACTTCGTCCGGGGGGTGCTGGAGATCCTGGGCGTCGAGCCCGAGGTGATCAGCGGTGACCAGGAGGCGGAGTTCTCCTTCACCGGAGCCACCAAGGAGCTCGCGGGCCGCGACCACCTCGCCAAGCCGTATCTCGTCGTGGACATCGGCGGCGGCTCCACCGAGTTCGTCGTCGGCGACGACCACGTACGGGCCGCGCGCTCCGTGGACATCGGCTGCGTACGGATGACCGAGCGGCACCTGGTGCGCGACGGTGTCGTCACCGACCCGCCGACCGACGCCCAGGTCGCCGCGATCCGGGCCGACATCGACGCCGCCCTCGACCTCGCCGGGGAGAGCGTGCCGATCACCGGGGCCGCCACCCTCGTCGGCCTCGCCGGGACGGTCACCACGGTCGCCGCGATCGCCCTGGGGCTCGACGCGTACGACTCCGAGGCGATCCACCACTCCCGGATCTCCTTCGAGCAGGTCCAGGAGATCACCGGACGGCTCCTCGGCTCCACCCACGCCGAGCGGGCCGCGATCGGCGCGATGCACCCGGGACGGGTCGATGTGATCACGTCCGGTGCGCTGATCCTGCTCGCCGTGATGGAGCGGACCGGGGCCCGTGAGGTCGTCGTCAGCGAGCACGACATCCTCGACGGGATCGGCTGGTCGATCGCCTAGGGGACAGGCTCCGGAAGGGCCTGGAAGAGGCCGGCAGGGGCGCTCCGTGCGGGGCGCTCACGCGTACCTTGGCCTGCACCTTTGAGCTCTCGTGGGCCACCCGGGGGGTGGTTCACGGGACACGCCGCGACGAAGTTCGTGAACTTCTTCACAAGGAATTCGGCTCTGTGGAGGGCAGTTCTGCTCCGGATGGGCATCCAGGGCCGCCCGCAAGGCCGTTGCGAGGCCGTGCGCGAGTGTTCCGGACGTGTTGCCGACAGGTGAACCGGAGCGGTGGTTCGGTCCGTCCGGAGGGCCAAGGGCCAGCTCACAAGCGGTGAACAACGTTCGCCGTCACACCGTGGTTCCCCTGCGTCGCCATGACCTCGGTCACGTGGGCGGCGAAGTGTAGCAGAAGGTGGACACATGCTTGTGAAGGGGCTCACGAGCATGCCCTCCGAGGGGGGTGGATACTCGATGGCATGAGCACCACGGAGCGTCCCAGGATCCTCGTAGTAGGCGGTGGGTACGTAGGCCTGTACGCAGCTCGGCGCATCCTCAAGAAGATGCGCTACGGAGAGGCGACCGTCACGGTCGTCGACCCCCGGTCGTACATGACCTACCAGCCCTTCCTCCCCGAAGCTGCTGCCGGCAGCATCTCGCCTCGGCATGTCGTCGTCCCGCTGCGACGCGTCCTGCCCAAGGCCGAGGTTCTCACCGGCCGAGTCACGACCATCGACCAGGACCGCAAGGTCGCCACGGTCGCGCCGCTCGTCGGCGAGGCCTACGAGCTGCCCTTCGACTACCTGGTCATCGCGATGGGCGCGGTCTCCCGCACCTTCCCGATCCCCGGCCTCGCCGAACAGGGCATCGGCATGAAGGGCATCGAGGAGGCCATCGGCCTGCGCAACCACGTCCTCGAGCAGCTGGACAAGGCCGACTCGACGACCGACGAGGACGTCCGCCGCAGGGCGTTGACGTTCGTCTTCGTGGGCGGCGGCTTCGCCGGTGCGGAGACCATCGGCGAGGTCGAGGACATGGCCCGCGACGCGGCGAAGTACTACACGAACGTGAAGCGCGAGGACATGCGCTTCATCCTCGTCGACGCCGCCGACAAGATCCTTCCCGAGGTCGGCCCGAAGCTGGGCACCTGGGGCCGGGAGCACCTGGAGTCCCGTGGTGTCGAGGTCTTCCTCTCGACCTCCATGGACTCCTGCGTCGACGGTCACGTCGTCCTGAAGAACGGCCTCGAGGTCGACTCCAACACCATCGTGTGGACGGCCGGCGTGAAGCCGAACCCGGCGCTGGCCCGCTTCGGCCTGCCGCTCGGTCCGCGCGGTCACGTGGACACCTCCGAGAAGCTCCAGGTGCAGGGCACCGACTACATCTGGGCCGCGGGCGACAACGCCCAGGTCCCGGACATGATCGGCCGCCGGGCCGGCAACCCGAACGCCTGGTGCCCGCCCAACGCCCAGCACGCGCTGCGGCAGGCCAAGGTCCTCGGCGACAACGTCATCTCCGGCATGCGGGGCTTCCCGCAGAAGGAGTACAGCCACGCCAACAAGGGTGCCGTCGCCGGTCTGGGGCTGCACAAGGGCGTCGCGATGATCGTCATGGGCAAGATGAAGATCAAGCTCAAGGGACGCCTCGCCTGGTACATGCACCGTGGCTACCACGGCATGGCGATGCCGACCTGGAACCGCAAGATCCGGATCTTCGCCGACTGGACCCTCGCGATGTTCCTCAAGCGCGAGGTCGTCTCGCTCGGCGCCATGGAGACGCCGCGCGAGGAGTTCTACGAGGCCGCCAAGCCGGCCCCGGCACCGGCCGCCGCCAAGGCCGAGGGCGAGAAGGCCAAGGCCTCCTAGTCCGACCGCGGGCCCACTCGCCCGCGCAGTACACGCACAATGCCCGAAGGGGCCGTCCGCCATCCGTGGTGCGGGCGGCCCCTTCGGCGTATCCGGCGCCGAATGCATGTGCCGTACAGCTGTTTTGCCCTTCCATTGCGCTGTAGCGGGATGGCGGGGGCTTCGCGGACTGTTGACGGGTACGTACCTCGTCGTGGCGCACGGGTGCCCGGCGTGGTTGCAGGCATGTTCGACCATGTTTGGGCACATTGGGAACACCATCACGGAGGTGTGCGCCATGGCAGACGCCGCGTTGCGGCTGACCGCTCTTGCCGAGGAGTTGCTGGGAGAAAAGCTGCCGGTCCGTATCCGGGCCTGGGACGGCAGCGAATCCGGACCGCCCGGTGCTCCCGTACTTGTGATCCGGAACCGCCGGGCGCTGCGCCGGCTGCTCTGGAAGCCGGGCGAACTGGGCCTGGCCCGCGCCTGGGTCGCGGGCGAACTCGACATCGAAGGCGATCTCTACGAGGCCCTGGACCTGATGGCCTCGCTGATCTGGGAGCGCGGGGCCGACGCCAAGGAGAGCGTCCACCCGGTCCGCGACCCCAGGGTGCGGGCCTTCGCCAAGGGGATGCTGCGACTGGCCGGCCCCCTGCCCCCGCCGCCCCCGCCGCCCGAGGAGGTGCGCCGCCGCCCCGGCACCCTCCACACCAAGCGCCGGGACAAGGAGGCCATCAGCCACCACTACGACGTGGGCAACGACTTCTACGAACTGGTCCTCGGCCCGTCCATGGTCTACTCCTGCGCCTACTGGGAGGACGACGGAAGCCTTGAGGACGCCCAGCGCGACAAGCTCGACCTGGTCTGCCGCAAGCTCGCGCTGAAGGAGGGCGACCGCCTCCTCGACGTCGGCTGCGGCTGGGGTTCCATGGCCATCCACGCCGCCCGCGAGTACGGCGCCCGGGTCACCGGAGTCACCCTCTCCGTGGAACAGGCCGCCTTCGCCAGGAAGCGCATCGCGCAGGAGGGCCTGACCGACCGGATCGAGATCCGGGTCCAGGACTACCGGGACGTCAGGGACGGCCCCTACGACGCCATTTCGTCCATCGGCATGGCGGAACACGTCGGCTCGGCCCGGTTCCGTGAGTACGCCGACGACCTCTACGCACTCCTCAAGCCCGGCGGCCGGCTGCTCAACCACCAGATCGCCCGCCGCCCCGAGAAGGACGAGTCCGCGTACCACGTGGACGAGTTCATCGACGCCTACGTCTTCCCCGACGGCGAACTGGCCCCGGTGGGCCGGACCGTGGCCACCCTCGAAGAGGCCGGCTTCGAGGCCCGCGACGTCGAGTCGATCCGGGAGCACTACGCGCTGACCCTGCGCCGCTGGGTCGCCAACCTGGAGAAGCAGTGGGACCGGGCGGTCCGGACGACCTCGGCCGGACGGGCCAGGGTCTGGCGGCTCTACATGGCCGCCTCCGCCCTCTCCTTCGAGCACAACAAGATCGGCGTCAACCAGATCCTCGCGGTGCGTCCGGCGGAGGGCGGGGCCTCCCGCATGCCGCTGCGGGCCCGTGACTGGACGGCGTCCGCGACCGGCTGACACACCGGAAGCGGACCGAGGGCCGGAAGAACGGGCCGAGGGCCGGTGCGCGCAGCCCCTTCGCTGCGTGCACCGGCCCTCGGGCGGCTTCGGCGGGATCCCGTCCCGCCGGGTCCGCTACTCCGTCTTGATCGCCGTCAGCATGTTCAGCTTCGCGGCGCTGCGGGCCGGCCAGAGCGCGGCCAGCACACCCACGATCCCGGCCAGCACCAGGAAGACCGCGATCCGGTCCCACGGGATGACCAGCGCGTACTGCGGGATATCCGAGGACAGGGTCTGCCCGATCGCCCAGCCGAGGAACATGCCGAGCACGACACCGACCACCGCGCCGAAGAGCGAGATGACCACGGCCTCCAGCCGGATCATGCGCTTCACCCGGCGCCGGTCCAGGCCGACCGCCCGCAGCATGCCGATCTCCTGCTGGCGCTCGAAGACCGACATCGCCAGGGTGTTGACGACCCCGAGCACCGCGATGATCAGGGCCATCGCCAGCAGTCCGTACATGATGTTCATCGCGAGGTTGACCGAGCCTCCGAACATGTCACGGATGTCCTGACGGTCCATGATGCTCATCGCCGGGTTGTCACCCAGAGCCTTCACCAGGGCCTGCTCGTTGGCGTCGCTCGCGCCGCCGTCCGTCTTCAGCCAGATCTCGCGGATGTTCGCCAGGCTGCCGTGCGCGTCGGCGACGTTCTTCGGGACCAGGACCGGGGAGAGCATCTCGTTCCCCTCGAAGACCGCCCCGACCTTGAGCTCGCTCTTCTTGTCGTCCTCGAACTTCACCCGGAGGCTGTCGCCGGTCTTCCAGCCGTTCGACTCGGCCGTCTTCTTGTCGACGGCGATCTCACCCTTGGCCAGCGCGTCGAGCGAGCCGGAGAAGGTCTTCAGCGCGAAGAGCTGCTGCATGTCGCCGGGGGTGACGGCGGACGCGGAGTGGTACTCGCCCTTGACCTCCAGTGAGGTGGCCTGCTGCGGCGAGATCGCCGTGACGCCGTCGGCCTTCTCCAGGGCGGTGAGCGCCGACTCGTCGAGCGGCCGGCCGCTCGCCATCGTCACCATGTAGTCGGCCTTGATGTTGTCCGTGGTCATCCGGTCGACCGCCTGGCCGAGGGTGACGCCGAGGACCGAGATGCCGGTGACCAGGGTGAGGCCGATCGCCAGCGCGGAGGCGGTGGCGCCGGTACGGCGCGGGTTGCGGACCGCGTTCTGGGCGGCCAGCTTGCCGGAGACCCCGAACAGCCGCTTGAGCAGCGGGCGGACCAGCGCGATCACCGGCCGCGACAGCAGCGGGATCAGCACGATGACACCTACCAGCGCGAGGAAGGCGCCCGTGGCGATGACGGTCCGGCCGGTCGATCCTGACTTGGACGCGCCCGCCACGATCGCCGCCCCGCCCAGCAGGGTGAGCACCGCGCCGATCGAGTTGCGCACCACCAGGGACTTGACGGTGGCCGTCGCGTGCACGCTGCTCATCGCCGCGACCGGCGGGATCTTGGCGGCCCGGCGGGCGGGCAGCCAGGCGGCCAGCACGGTGACCACGATGCCGACGGCGAACGCGGCGAGGACCGCGGTGGGCGAGACGACCAGCGGGCCGGCCGGGATCTTGCCGCCGAACAGGCCCATCGCGGAGCGCAGTCCGACGGCGAGGCCGAGACCGATGGCGAAGCCGACGACCGAGGCGATCACGCCGACGACGGCCGCTTCGAGGAGCACCGAGCGCTTGACCTGGCGGCGGGAGGCGCCGACGGCGCGCATCAGCGCCAGCTCCTTGGTGCGCTGGGCCACCAGCATGGTGAAGGTGTTGGCGATCAGGAAGACACCGACGAACAGGGCGATGCCGGCGAAGGCGAGCAGCACTCCGTTGAGACCGCTCAGACCGTCCTCGATGTTCTTGGCCTGCTCGTCCGCGAGCGCCTGGCCGGTCTGGGCCTCGGCGTCCTTCGGCAGCAGCGGCTTCACGTCGGCCAGCAGCTTCTCGGCGGAGGCGCCGGACGCGGCGGACACGTTGACGTCCTGGAACACACCGGGCTTGAGGTAGAGCTTCTGGGCGACCTCGGTGTCGAAGAGGACCAAGCTGCCGCCCGCGTTGACCGCGCCGTCCTCGGTGGTGAAGACGCCGGACAGGACGTACTCCTTCACCGGCCCGTTCGTGGCGACCCGGACCCGGTCACCGACTTTGTACTCGCCCCTCTTCGCGGTCTCTTCGTCGAGCGCGATCCGGTCGGCCGCGGCCGGGCCCGTACCGTCGACGAAGGTGTACGCGGAGTCCTTGCCGTTCTTGCCGGGGAAGTAGTTCCCGCCGGTGTTCGACCAGCCGTTGCCGATCAGCTTGCCGTCGGGGTCGGCGACCCCGGCGAAGCCGGAGACCCGGCCGGTGGCGGTGTCGACGCCGTCCAGGCCCTGGATCTTCTTCAGGGTGGCGGCGGTGATGCCGGGGGTCTTCTCGTTGTTCCGGTCGGCGTAGGTGGTGACGGCGACGGCGACGTCGTCGTAGCTCTTGGCCGACTGGTTGCGGAGGGCGTTGCCGAGGGTGTCGGTGAAGACCAGCGTGCCGGAGACGAAGGCCACGCCGAGCATCACGGCGAGGACGGTCATCAGCAGCCTGGCCTTGTGCGCGAGCACATTGCGCAGGGCGGTACGGAACATGTCTGTCAGTCCTGGGATGGGAGAGGGTCCGGGGAGGGGCGCAGGGCGGGGCGGACTCAGCTGGTGCGGCCCTTGGCGTCGAACGCCTTCATCCGGTCGAGGACCCGGTCCGCGGTGGGGTTGATCATCTGGTCGACGATCCGGCCGTCCGCGAGGAAGATGACCCGGTCCGCGTAGGAGGCGGCCGCCGGGTCGTGGGTCACGATCACCACGGTCTGTCCCAGCTCGCGCACCGAGTTGCGCAGGAAGCCGAGGACCTCGGCGCCGGAGCGCGAGTCCAGGTTCCCGGTCGGCTCGTCACCGAAGATGATCTCCGGCCGGGAGGCCAGGGCGCGGGCGACCGCGACGCGCTGCTGCTGACCGCCGGAGAGCTCGGTCGGCCGGTGGGACAGCCGGTCGGAAAGGCCCACCATGTCGATGACCTGGCGCACCCACTCGGCGTCGGGCTTGCGGCCCGCGATGTCCATGGGGAGCGTGATGTTCTCGTACGCCGTCAGCGTCGGCAGCAGGTTGAACGCCTGGAAGATGAAGCCGATCTTGTCCCGGCGGAGCTGGGTGAGCTGCTTGTCCTTGAGGGAGCCCAGCTCCGTGTCGCCGATCCGTACCGAACCGCTGCTGAAGCTGTCGAGACCGGCCACGCAGTGCATCAGCGTGGACTTGCCGGAGCCGGACGGGCCCATGATCGCGGTGAACTCGCCCCGGGGGAAGTCCACGGAGACCTGGTCCAGAGCGGTCACCCTGGTCTCGCCCTCCCCGTAGACCTTCGACAGATCCGTGGCGCGGGCGGCCACCGTGGTGACGCGGGGTGCGGTGGAAATGGTGGTCACGGGAATCTCCTGTTTCGGGCTCCGGCCGAGGGCTCGTCCGGGGTTTGAGCGGGACCCCTCAATCCTCACCGCCGTCGCGCTGCCGGGCGTCCGTCCGCGTGCCCGTTCCTGGGGCAGCCTTGAGTCGCACCGGGAGGGCCCCGGATCCTCCTGCGGTATGACACCGACCCTGAGTCGCCGCTCCGGGGGCCACCGCCCGTCCGGGCACCCGGCAGCCCCGCGCCCGGCCCTCCGCCCCGCTGGTGGTGCGCCCGTGGCGGCCACCGGCGCGCGCCCGGTGAATGCGCCGTCCGAGTGCGGCGACTTTACGTCAATCCGGATCACCGGCCGTCGTGCCCGCTACCCCGCCCAGGCATGTGGCGATGCCCTTGAATGAGTGCTGACGACCCCTCAAGCGGTCAATAAAATAAGACAACATCGCGCCACTGATCCGCTGTTCGGGGGAAGTCCCCGGATAGGGTCATGTGCCAACGCGGAGCCGCGCGCCAGGCCTGGATGGTGGAATGCAGACACGGCGAGCTTAAACCTCGCTGCCCCTCGGGGGCGTACCGGTTCGAGTCCGGTTCCAGGCACCACTTCTCACTTGGGGGCCGAGCCGGCGGCGGATCCGCCCGCCACCGATCCCGACCGGTTTCCGACAGGTTTGCGGCTCGTCTTCGTACGGGTTTCCAGAAAGATCCTCCCCAAGCACTAGTCTGATTCTTTTGCCTACCCATTACTCTTGTGGGAAGGCCACGCAGGGTGGCCATGGAGGAGTGAGATGAGGAGCAGCAACCCGGTCTTCTCGCGACGGGGCTTCAGCCGCGACAACGGATACGCGGGCTTCAACGCGGCGCCGCAGGCCGGGGCCCCCGCAGCGGGTGCCAACCCGTACGCGCAGGGCACCGCCGCGAACCCGTACGCCACCAACCCCTACGCCCAGCCGGACGCCCAGTACGGCGCCCCGCAGGCACCGGCGCGCACCGGCGCGATGACGATCGACGACGTCGTCACGCGCACCGCGATCACGCTGGGCACCGTGGTGCTCGGCGCCGTGCTCGCCTGGGCGCTGCTGCCGGTCGACGAGGCGAACCTCGGCAAGTCGTACGGCATCGCGATCGGCGCCGCCCTGGTGGCGTTCGTCCTGTCGCTCGTCCAGTCCTTCAAGCGCAGGCCGGTGCCGGCGCTGATCGTCTCGTACGCGGCCTTCGAGGGTGTCTTCCTCGGAGTGATCTCCAGCGCGGTCAGCACGTACATCGGACCCGGCGTCGTGATGCAGGCGGTGATGGGCACCATGTGTGTCTTCGCCGGTGTGCTGCTCGCGTACAAGATGCGCTGGATCCGTGTCACCCGGCGCTTCTACGGCTTCGTGATGGCCGCCGCCATCGGCTTCATGCTCCTGATGGTGGTCAACCTGCTGTTCGCCGTCTTCGGCGGCGGTGACGGCCTGGGCTTCCGCAGCGGTGGCCTCGGCATCCTCTTCGGTGTCATCGGGATCATCCTCGGCGCGTGCTTCCTGGCCCTGGACTTCAAGCAGGTCGAGGACGGCATCGCCTACGGCGCGCCCCGCGAGGAGTCCTGGCTGGCGGCCTTCGGCCTCACCATGACC
Organism: Streptomyces sp. NBC_00376; assembly: GCF_036077095.1. NCBI lineage: Bacteria > Bacillati > Actinomycetota > Actinomycetes > Kitasatosporales > Streptomycetaceae > Streptomyces > Streptomyces sp. NBC_00376. Next base: position 5,231,749 of record NZ_CP107960.1, read on the forward strand.
CTGGTGTGGATCTACCTGGAGATGCTGCGTCTGCTCTCCATCCTCAGCGGCGACGACTGATCGTCCGCACCCGCACGACGGAACGGCCCGCAGGCACTGTGCCTGCGGGCCGTTCCCCGTTCTCGCAGGCGTTTCCACGTGTGCCCGTGCATCGGCCCGTTGGCAACCGTCCTGCCGGGGCGCGTAGGGTCGCGGAGTGCTCGATACGACCCCGCTGATCATCGCCGTGGACCGATTCGCCGACCGGCTGCGCGCCGCCCCGCAGAGCCGTCTGCAGCGCGGAGCCGCTGCCGAGGGACTTGCCGCGGCGCGGGAGCTGGCGCTGCGCGCCCAGCGGATCGAGGCGCCGGACCGGGAGCCGCGCCCCATGCCGGACGCCGGGCTCTTCTCGGTCGGTGACCAGCTCGCCGTGGCGGGGCGCGATCTGGCGGTGGCACTGGAAAAGGCCCCGTCGGGCGAGCTCGACGAGGCCGTGCAATTCGTGGACGAGGCCGCCGCACGCGCGTTCGCGTAGCGGCGGGTGGTGCTCCGGGGGGATCGGTCCGGGGCCGGCGGCCGGCGAGGGCCGCTGCGTCCGGATGCCGGGGTTTCAGAACGAGGCGATGACCCGGTCGGCGAGGATGTAGACGTTCTCCTTGCCGCAGGAGAAGGTCAGGGCGTACGCGCCGGAGACGCCGGAACCGCCCAGCAGCACCGGGTGCTCACCGTCGCGCAGCGAACCGGCCAGGCGCTCGGCCGTCTCGCGGTGCCCGGGGGTCATGCAGAGCGTGGTGCCGTCGGCGAAGACGTAGACGTCGAGCGTGCCGAGCGGGCCGGGGCGCACATCGGCGAGCTCCGTACGGCTGTCGGCGAGCTCTTCGAGGCGGTTGACGGTGCGCTCGTGGTCGGTGACGACCGGGGTCTGCACCGGCACGAAGTCGGGGTGCGAGGGGTGCCGGCGACGGGCGGCGGCCAGCTCGGGGGAGTCCTCGGCGAACTCCGCCGGTCCGGGCAGCTCGGTCATGTCGGCCAGCTCCGTCAGTTCCACCAGCTCGTCGAGGGCCTCGGTGGCGTCGAGGTCCATCGCGTCCAGGCCCGCGAAGTCGGCCTGGCGGGGCATGAAGAACGGCACGTCCTCGCCCACCCCGGTCAGGCCGCCCAGCAGGGACGGGGCGTCGGCGGCGTCACGCGCTTCCTGGGTGGCCCAGAAGGCACGGGCCTCGGCGAGCTCGCGCTCGCGCTCCTCGGCCAGGGCTTCGGCGACGGCCGCGCGTATCTCGGCGACCGGGGTGACGGTGCTGCGGCTCTGCGCGGGCACGGTGACGCCGTGCGCGCGGGCCTCGGACAGTTCGGTACGAAGGGCCGTGACCTGCTTGCGCAGCCCGTGAGCAGCGTGCAGAGCAGCGGCGCCCACGGCCGTGGCGGCGGCGGTGGTCAGCAACAGGGCAAGAGACATGGCGCTCACTGACATACTCCCGGTTTCAATCGATCCCCCGACTTCCTACATCAGCTTGTCCCCTACCTGCGCCCTGTGTCAGTGCATTACGTCACGAATTGGACAGGTCTTTGGGCCTGGGGTTTAACCCTGATGTGGGTGTGACCTGCGGGAATGGCTCTCCCCCAGGAGATAGGTCACATCCTGGGGGAGATTCGGTCACGGTCGGGGCTCGGAACCGGCCGTCGTGTGGGGCGCGGGCCCACTGACGGCTATGTCAGGTCCGGGCCGCCCGGCTCGGCCTCGGCAGGTGGCTCAGCTCAGCCGCTCGATGACCATCGCCATGCCCTGGCCGCCGCCGACGCACATGGTCTCCAGGCCGAACTGCTTGTCGTGGAACTGCAGGCTGTTGATCAGCGTGCCGGTGATCCGGGCGCCGGTCATGCCGAAGGGGTGGCCGACGGCGATCGCGCCGCCGTTGACGTTGACCTTCTCCAGCGGCAGGCCGAGGTCGCGGTAGGAGGGGATCACCTGGGCGGCGAACGCCTCGTTGATCTCGGCCAGGTCGATGTCGTCGACGGTCAGCCCGGCCCGCTTCAGCGCCTGCCTGCTGGCCTCCACCGGCCCGTATCCCATGATCTCGGGGGAGAGACCGGAGACGCCGGTCGAGACGATCCGGGCCAGCGGGGTCAGGCCCAGCTCGCGCGCCTTGGTGTCGGACATGATCACGAGGGCGGCGGCGCCGTCGTTGAGCGGGCAGCAGTTGCCCGCGGTGACCAGGCCGTCGGGGCGGAACACCGGCTTCAGGCCCTGCACGCCCTCCAGGGTGACGCCCGCGCGCGGGCCGTCGTCCTTCGAGACGACCGTGCCGTCCGGGGTGGTGACCGGGGTGATCTCGCGCTCCCAGAAGCCGTTCTTGAGGGCTTCCTCGGCGAGGTTCTGCGAGCGGACGCCGAACTCGTCCATGTCCTGGCGGGTGACGCCCTTGAGCCGGGCCAGGTTCTCCGCGGTCTGCCCCATCGCGATGTATGCGTCCGGGACGACGCCGTCCTCGCGCGGGTCGTGCCAGTCGTCGCCGCCCCGCTCGGCGCGGGCCGCGGTGCGGGCCTCGGCGTCGGCGAACAGCGGGTTGTGCGTGTCCGGCCAGTTGTCGGAGTTGCCCTTCGAGAAGCGGGACACCATCTCGACACCGGCCGAGACGAAGACGTCGCCCTCGCCGGCCTTGATGGCGTGCAGCGCCATCCGGCTGGTCTGGAGAGAGGACGAGCAGTAGCGGGTGATCGTGCATCCGGGAAGGTGGTCCATGCCCATCTGCACGGCGATGATGCGGCCCAGGTTGTTGCCCTGCTCGCCGCCGGGGAGGCCGCAGCCGAGCATCAGGTCGTCGATGTCCTTCGGGTCCAGCTCGGGAACCTTGGCCAGCGCGGTCTGGATGATCGTGGCGGTCAGGTCGTCCGCGCGCAGGTCCTTGAGCGAGCCCTTGAAGGCCCGGCCGATGGGGGAACGGGCTGCAGAGACGATCACGGCTTCGGGCATCACGCGGCTCCATGAGGGCTGGAAGGCGGGTTCGGGCAGGTGCTGACTTGGAAGTTACCTGTACGTAGACGCTGGGTCACCGGGCTGCGCATGTGACGCGGACCTCTTTTCTAAGCGACCGCTCAGTCGACTGGTGGCCGGTCGGCAGGCTGCTCGGCCGGCCGCTCGACAAGCCTGGGACCGGCCGGTGGACCAGCCGGTAGATCGCGTGGTTCCCCGTGCGGTTCCGGCTGCGGGTGGGGCTCCGTGGCCGTGGGCAGACGCCGCCGCCTGCGCTGCTTGAGGAGCGCCCACGGCGCCCGGGCCCCGGTGACCTCCGTACCGGCCTCCTTGGCCGCCTGGGAGGCCGCCTTGGCCACCGGCAGCATGTCCGCGCGCCGGGCCCCGTCCAGCCGTTCGGACTCCGGCCACAGCCCCAGCGCCGCGCAGAGCGTGGGCAGCACCGCCATCGCCGCCGTGGCGTACCCCTCGGCCGACGGGTGGTAGTTGTCCGGCCCGAACAGCTCCCGCGGGTTGGCCTCGAACTCCGGACCGAGCAGATCGCCCAGCGACACCGTGCGCCCGCCCTGCTCCACCGAGCCGATCGTCTGCGCCGCCGCCAGCTGCCGGCTCACCCGCCGGGCCAGCCAGCGCAGCGGCTGGTAGACCGGCTCGATGGTGCCCAGGTCCGGGCAGGTGCCGACCACCACCTCCGCGCCCGCCGTGCGCAGCCTGCGCACGGCGGTGGTCAGGCAGCGCACCGACTGGGTGGCCGGGATCCGGTGCGTCACATCGTTCGCACCGATCATGATCACGCAGACGTCCGGCGGACGGGAGGTGTCGGCGAGCAGCAGCGAGACCTGCCGCTCCAGATCGTCCGACTGGGCGCCCGGCTGCGCCACATTGCGCAGATCCACCGGCCGTTCCGACACCGCCGCGAGCCCCGAGGCGAGCAGCGCCCCCGGGGTCTGCCCGGCCCGGCGCACCCCCTGCCCGGCCGCCGTCGAGTCACCCAGCAACCCCAGCCGCAACGGTTCCGCGGGACCGGCGAACGCCACCCCGTACCGCCCGTCCGCGCTCGGCGGAACCGGGGCGATCCCGCCGCCCACCTGCCGTTTCGCCAGCTGGACCTCCGCCAGCAGGACGCCCACCGCCGCCGCACCGAGCAATCCGATGCTGCCGCCGCCGTAGGCCGCGCCCGCCGCGATCCGCCGTGCCACCCTTGCCCTTGACACAGTCCGGTCCACCTCCTCGTCGCCGTACCGCCGTACATACAGCTAACTGCCCCGCAGTGACCGTTGCTCAATCGCTTCGCCCAATCCCGTCCCCGTACGCATACCCTTGCCGCACCATCTCGGAGACCCCGGAGTACACGGTGCAATTCCACGATTCGATGATCAGTCTCGTAGGCAATACCCCGCTGGTGAGGCTGCGCAGTGTGACGGCCGGCATCCAGGCGACGGTCCTGGCCAAGGTCGAGTACTTCAACCCCGGCGGTTCGGTCAAGGACCGCATCGCCCTGAGGATGATCGAGGCCGCGGAGCAGAGCGGCGAGCTCGAGCCCGGCGGCACGATCGTCGAGCCGACCAGTGGCAACACCGGCGTCGGCCTGGCGATCGTCGCCCAGCAGAAGGGGTACAAGTGCATCTTCGTCTGCCCGGACAAGGTGTCCCTGGACAAGATCAATGTGCTGCGCGCCTACGGTGCCGAGGTCGTCGTCTGCCCGACGGCCGTTGACCCCGAGCACCCGGACTCCTACTACAACGTCTCCGACCGTCTGGTCCGCGAGACGCCGGGGGCCTGGAAGCCGGACCAGTACTCCAACCCCAACAACCCGCGTTCCCACTACGAGACCACTGGTCCCGAGCTGTGGGAGCAGACGGACGGGAAGATCACCCACTTCGTCGCGGGGGTCGGAACCGGCGGCACGATCAGCGGCACCGGCCGCTATCTGAAGGAGATCAGCGGCGGATCGGTGAAGGTGGTCGGCGCGGACCCGGAAGGCTCGGTCTACTCCGGCGGCTCCGGGCGCCCCTACCTCGTCGAGGGCGTCGGCGAGGACTTCTGGCCGAGCGCCTACGACCGTACGGTCACGGACGAGATCGTCGCCGTGTCCGACAAGGACTCCTTCCAGATGACCCGCCGCCTCGCCAAGGAGGAGGGGCTGCTGGTCGGCGGCTCCTGCGGCATGGCGGTCGTCGCCGCCCTGGAGGTCGCGAGCCGCCTGGGCCCGGACGACGTGGTCGTCGTCCTGCTGCCCGACAGCGGCCGCGGCTACCTCAGCAAGATCTTCAACGACGAGTGGATGGCCGACTACGGCTTCCTGGAGGACACCGGCCCGTCCGCGCGCGTCGCCGATGTGCTCGACCACAAGGCCGGTCCGATCCCGACCCTCGTCCACATGCACCCGGAGGAGACCGTCGGCGAGGCGATCGACGTGCTGCGCGAGTACGGCGTCTCGCAGATGCCGATCGTGAAGCCGGGCGCCGGCCACCCGGACGTGATGGCCGCCGAGGTCATCGGTTCGGTGGTGGAGCGGGAGCTGCTCAACGCGCTCTTCGCCCAGCGCGCCTCGCTCTCCGACCCGCTGGAGAAGCACATGTCGCCGCCGCTGCCGCAGGTCGGCTCCGGCGAACCGGTCGAGGACCTGATGGCCGTGCTCGGCGGCACGAACACCGCGGACGCGGCGATCGTGCTGGTGGAGGGCAAGCCGAAGGGCGTGGTCAGCCGCCAGGACCTGCTGGCGTTCCTCGCCAAGGACGCGACGGCCGGCAAGCCGTAGCACCCCGCGGGGCTCCGCTTCGCGAAAACGGTACGAGCGCGACACGTTCGCGCAGCACCGGCTTAACACGAGTCCGGCAGATTGACGGGTGTCGGCAGGGAGACCCGCCGACACCCGATACGGCGACACGGACTACGGAGCGGCTCCCGGACCTCCACCGTCGCCAGGACGCGGTGACCGGAACTGACCCGGACCGTGTCTTCTCGCGGGGACCGCCGTCGTCCCGCCCCCCGGGCGACCGGGGGTGCGGCGGTCCCCGCGACACATCCGTCGGTGCAGGCGCGCGGCTCCGTCCCTCCACACGCGCGGCCCCTGGGCGTGTCTCAGCCGGCCGGTGCCGGTGCGGCCGCCCGGCTCGCCAGCAGCGCGATGCGTTCGGCGGTCTCGCTGCCGGGCTCCGGGGTGTAGACCACCAGGGACTGACCGGGATCGCCGGCCGCGCCGAGCGTCTCGTACGGCAGGACCAGCTCACCCGCGACCGCGTGGTTGATGCGCTTGACGCCACCGGTCTTCGACTTCACCTGATGGTCCGCCCACAGCCGGCGGAAGTCCTCGCTCTTCAAGGACAACTCACCCACCAGTGTGGCCAGTTGCCGGTCATTGGGGTGCAGCCCCGCGTCCAGCCGCAGATACGCGACCGTCTCCGCCGCCACCGCCGCCCAGTCCGGGTACAGCTCCCGCGCCGCCGGCTCCAGGAACACCTGGCGCGGCATGTTGCGCTCGGCGGCGGGCATCCGGGAGAAGCCGACGACGGCGTCCCCCAGCGCGTTCCAGGCCAGCACGTCCATCCGGCGCCCCAGGATGAACGCCGGGGCACCGGCCAGCGAGTCCAGCACCAGGCGCAGCCCCGGACGCACCCGCTGGGAGGAGGCCGGAGCCGAGGCGCCGGCCCTGGGGCGTGCCACCGTACGCAGGTACGTGTGCTCCGTCTCGTCCAGCCGCAGCACCCGGGCTATCGCGTCGAGCACCGCGTCCGAGACGCTCGGGCCGCGCCCCTGCTCCAGCCGGATGTAGTAGTCGACGCTCACCCCGGCGAGCTGCGCCACCTCCTCGCGCCGCAGTCCCGGCACGCGCCGCCGGCCGTACGCCTGGAGCCCCACGTCCTCGGGCTGGATACGGGCGCGGCGTGAGCGGAGGAAATCCCCCAGGTCAGCTTCCATGGCGTCGATCGTAGAAGAACCGCGATCGCCCAGCCTGGTACTGGCAGACCCAGGAACAGCGTCCCCCTGGGTAACCCGTCGGCGGCCCCGCAGAGTGGAACCAGGCCGGGGAAACGCCCCGGGCCGCAAGGCGCACAAGGAGCACGGACATGTCGTACACGACTCTCGCAGGCCGCACCGCCGTCATCACCGGAGCCGCCAGCGGCATGGGCAGCGCGACCGCCCGGCTGCTCGCCGCCCAGGGAGTCAGGGTCGCCCTGCTGGCCCGGCGCGCGGAGCGGCTGGAGGAGCTGGCCGCCGCGATCAAGGAGGCGGGCGGCGAGGCGCTCGCCGTCGCCACCGACGTCACCGACCAGGCGTCCGTCGACGCCGCGGCCGAGCTGGTGCACAGCACCTTCGGCCAGGTGGACCTGGTGGTCAACGCGGCCGGTGTGATGCTGCCGAACCCGGTGGACGAGGGCCGGACCGACGAGTGGCAGCGGATGATCGACACCAATGTGACGGGCGCCCTGCGGATCATCCGGGCCTTCACGGCCGACCTGGTGGCGGCGGCCGCCGAGGGCCGCACCGCGGACCTGGTCAACATCTCGTCCATCGGCGCGCACATCATGTTCCCCAACTACGCCGTGTACGGGGCGACGAAGGCGGCGCTGACGTACCTGTCCACGTCGCTGCGCACCGAGTTCGGGCCGCGTGACGTCCGCGTCACGAACATCGAGCCGGGCCTCACGGACACGGAGCTGGCCGGCCACGTCGACAACGCCGAGCTGAGCGGCCAGCTCGACGGCATGTTCGACGCGCTCGGCGGGCTCTCCAGCGACGAGATCGCCGACCTGATCGCCTACGCGACCAGCCGGGCGCGCCACATCAACCTGCGCCAGCTGGTCGTGCAGCCCACCCGCCAGGCGTAGGGCGGTGGATTCCCGGGGCGGTTCCGAGCCCCCGGCCGTCAGTTCCCCCAGCCGTCGGTCCTCCCGGCCGTCAGTCCTCCCAGTCGGAGCCCGTACGGCCGGGGCCGTGCGAGAACCACGGCCAGTTGCGGGCCGCGTGCACGGCGTTGACCGCGACGATCCCGAGCCAGGCGACGATCAGGCCTCCGGTGTGGGCGGCCCCGGCAGCGATCGCCGACAGCGGTACGGCCAGGACCAGCGAGATGATCCCGAAGCCGTAGCGCTCGCCGAAATTCCCCAGGGGCTGCGACGGGCGCGCACCCCTGGCGGCGCTCACCCGCTGTTCGGCGAGATGGCGCCGGACCTGGCGGTCGAGAGTGCTGTCGAGCTGCTGCTCGACCTTCTCCAGAAAAGACTCCACGAGCGCGGGCTCGTACTCCGAACCCAGCTCACTACGGGCATGCAGGGCGGCATCGAGCTCGTTCCTGAGCTCGGGGTCACGGGCTTTCATGACCTTTACGGTACGAATCGCGGGCGTCGCGGGCAGTGGGGCTAACCCCCCTCTTTGGGTCGGGCTTCGGGTCGGGCTTCGGGTCGGTCCTTGGGCCGGGCGGCTCCTCGGACCGGGTGTCCCGCGTGGCCGACCGCCCCGGCTGCATATGGACATGCAGACACCTTGCTGGCTGAATGGATTTGTCGGCGCCGGATCGCGGTGCGCCGGAATCCACCGAGGGGACAGCATGAGCGGGAGCAGCCCGGCTGCGCGGTTGCAGCAGCTCTTCGAGGGGCGCCGGCTCACACCCACCCAGCGGCGCATCGCGCACTCGATGGTGCGCAGGGCCGGGGACGTCCCGTTCCTGTCGAGCGTGGAGCTGGCCGAGCTCGCCGGGGTCAGCCAGCCGTCCGTCACCCGGTTCGCCGTGGCGCTCGGCTTCGACGGCTACCCGGCGCTCCGCAAGCACCTGCGGGAGGTCGCACCCGCCGAGCCCGTGTCCGTGGCCGGGGGCGGGGACGACGTGTACAACGAGTACCAGCAGGCGGTGCTCGGCGAGATCGAGAATCTGCGGCACCTGGCCGAACTGCTCGCCGACCCCGGGCCCGTCGAGCGGGCGGGCAGGCTGCTGGCGGCCTCGCGGCCGCTGCTGGTGCTCGGGCTGCGGGCCGCCTCCTCGCAGGCGCGCGGCTTCGGTTACTTCGCGGCCAAGGTCCACCCCGATGTCCGGGTGCTCGACGAGGGCGGCAGCATGCTGCGCGACCGGATCGACGCCGCACGCCGGGCGGGTGGCTCCGCGCTGATCTGCTTCGCGCTGCCCCGGCACCCGAAGGAGGTCGTGGACGCGCTCGCGTACGCGCAGGAGCAGGGGATGACCGTCGTGTCGGTGGCGGACTCCGCGTTCGCGCCCGTCGCCAAGTACAGCGATCTGCTGATCCCGGCCGCCGTCGGCACCGGGCTCGCCTTCGACACGGCGTGCGCGCCGATGCTGCTGGGGCGGGTGCTGCTGGAGGCGATGTGCGACGACCTGCCCGACGCGCAGGCATGGCTGGAGGAGTTCGACGCGAGGGCGGCGCGGGGGCTGTTCGTGGAGTGACGGGCCCGGGGCTGCCGTCCGGCCGGGCCGGGGACAATGGCGCGATGCTGGAGCTGCTGCCGGGAATCGGTGTGGCACTGCCGTGCGGGGGCGGGGTGCTGCGGTTCGGAACGAGCGCCGATGCCGCCCATGACCTGCTGACCGCGTCCGCGGACCGGGTCCACCTGGGGCGGCAGTGCGGGTCGTTGATGATCAAGGACTACTCCGAACTCCGCCATGCCCACGACGCGTGGCTCGGCGGCTGCCTCTTCCAGCCCGGATGGAACACCGTGGCCGAGTTCGACGGGATCCGGCTGACCATGGCCGGTGGCGGCCCGGACGCGGCCGACGGGCTCGCACGGGTCGAGGTGGAGCGGGTGCGCCCGGCGTCGGGGCCGAGTGCGGCCGCTGCCGTGTGGGACGGGGTCGATCTGTTCGGGCACCCGGCCGACGAGGTACTCCTGGTGCTCCCGGAGACGGTGCGGCTGTCGGAACCGGCCTCGGGCGTGGCCGTGCCCGCGCTCGGGCTGCGGCTGGGCGGGAACGCCCCGGTGGGCGACAGGTGGGGGCGGCTGACCCTGACCGGCACGGAGTCCGACGGCTGGGCGCGCTGCTGCGCCGGCCGGTTCCACTGCGCCGGGGGCGGCAACGGACTGGTGGGGATCACGGGCCGAGGGGCGCGCGGCGGGGTGACCGCCGCGGCTTCGCCGATTCTCAGGCACCGCTCATCTACGGCCACTAACCTCCGGGCCGGAAGGCTCACCAGGAGCTGACGGGCTCATCAGGAGTTGGCGGCTCACCAGGAGCTGCGGAGAGGGGTACGGACGTGGGACGCGGAGCGCAGTCGTTGGCGAGGGTGGCCGTGATCGTACGGGCCGGTGCCGCACCGCTGTGGTGGCCGGGGCTGCTGGCAGCGGCGATCGGCGCGCTGGTGCCGGGGCTCACCGGGCGCCGGATCGGCCTGCTGTCCGGGGCCGCGCTCTTCCTGATCACGACGGCGGTGGTGGCGTTCGCGCGCGGCGGCCGGTACGCGGAGCTGGCCGGGGGCGCCACGCGTGCCGGGCGGTCCGACTTCCTCCAGGACCGCGCCGTGACCGTACGCAACTGGCGGCGCGGGCACCGGTGGTGGCTGCTCGGCGCGTTCCTCGTGGCGGTGGCCAGCGCGTTCCTGCTGCCCGGGGCCGGTGGGCTGGTGCTCGCCGGGGCGGGCGCCGGGCTCTGGCTCAAGGCCGTCCGGATCGGGCGGCGCGAGGAGCGGGACGACGCCCTGTACTGGGTGCGGACCGACTGGGTGGAGCGCGGGCGGCCCGCGGGCAAGCAGGTCAAGGGGTACCGGTCGACCGGGCCGATGGCGGGCGACGCCGCGCCCGGCGGGGCGCGGCGCCGGCGCTGAATCCGCCCGCCGTCAGGAGCGGGGCGGCTGCGGGCCGGGGTGCGGGAGTTGCTGCTGGGACGGTTGCGGGGGCTGTGACCGGGGTCGTTGCTGGGAGGTGAGGGACGGGGGTGCCGGTCGGGCGGCGCGGCGCGATGCGGCGTCGATCAGCTCGCCGATGCGGGCGCCCGCGAGGCGGCCCTCGATGTGGAGTGCCCCGACGTCGACCCGGTCCTCGGCCAGCAGCGTGAGGACGGCCGAGGGCCCTGCGGCGTACGACGCGACGCAGCCGGACTCGCCCCGTACGAGAAGTTCACCGAAGCCGCCCCGGCCGGTCGCCTCCGCCATCCGCGTCGCGACGCCGAGCGCGGCCGCGGTCAGCGCGCCGACGCGCTCCGGCTCCACGTCCGGGGTGTCGTGGGCCAGGACGAGCCCGTCGGTGCCGGCGACCAGGGCGCCGGACAGGAGCGGGACCCGGGTCCGTAATCGCCGTAGCTCGGCCAGGACGTCCCGCGCCTGCGCTTCGGCTTCCGCGTCGGGCGCCATCGGCGGTTTCGTCCCGGCGCGCAGCCTGAGTGCTCGGATCACAGGGGCCTCCCATGCGTCTGCGAGCCGGTGCGGCGCAGCGGCCGGGGCATACGGACACCCCTGCCGGCTCGGTGTGCGAGTGTGACCACGAGGCTACGCAACGTGCTTTCCCTGGACAGGGGTTCAGGCACCTCCCAGGGGCACATGCCCTGGTGCACGGAGGCGTACGGAGGGCGCGTGTCGAGGGCGCCGGGCGACCCGTGTGCGGGGTGAGCGCCGGGCGTCCGTCCCCGTGCGACGGCGCGGGGCTGTTGACTACGAGTATTCAGGCATTCAGGATGTGAATAGAGGACTTACAGTCGCGAGGAGGCATTGCCATGGCAGGACCCCGCCCAGTTCGGGCACCGCGCGGTACGGAACTCAGCGCCCTGGGATGGCAGCAGGAGGCCGCCCTGCGCATGCTCCAGAACAACCTCGACCCCGAGGTCGCCGAGCACCCCGACAAGCTCGTCGTCTACGGCGGCACCGGCAAGGCGGCCCGCGACTGGCGCTCCTTCGACGCGATGGTGCGCACGCTGCGGACGCTCAAGCAGGACGAGACGATGCTCGTCCAGTCCGGCCGCCCGGTCGGCGTCATGCAGACGCACGAGTGGGCGCCGCGCGTCCTGATCGCCAACTCCAACCTGGTCGGCGACTGGGCGAACTGGGAGGAGTTCCGCCGCCTGGAGGCGCTCGGGCTCACCATGTACGGCCAGATGACCGCCGGATCGTGGATCTACATCGGCACGCAGGGCATCCTCCAGGGCACGTACGAGACGTTCGCGGCGGTGGCGGCCAAGAAGTTCAACGGCACCCTCGCCGGCACGATCACCCTGACCGCCGGACTCGGCGGCATGGGCGGCGCCCAGCCGCTCGCCGTGACCATGAACGACGGCGTCGCGATCTGCATCGACTGCGACCCGCGCGCCATCGAGCGCCGGATCGAGCACCGCTACCTGGACGTGCGCGCCGACTCCCTGGAGCACGCGCTCCAGCTGGCCACCGAGGCGCGGGACGCCCGCCGTCCGCTCTCCATCGGCCTGCTCGGCAACGCGGCGGAGCTGCTGCCCCGGATGCTCGTCGAGGGCGCCCCGATCGACATCGTCACCGACCAGACCAGCGCGCACGACCCGCTGTCGTACCTCCCGCTCGGTCTCGACTTCGACGACATGGCCTCGTACGCCGCCGAGAAGCCCGCCGACTTCACGCAGCGCGCCCGGGAGTCGATGGCCAAGCACGTCGAGGCGATGGTCGGCTTCATGGACGCCGGGGCCGAGGTCTTCGACTACGGCAACTCCATCCGCGGCGAGGCCCGGCTCGCGGGCTACGACCGGGCGTTCGACTTCCCCGGCTTCGTGCCCGCGTACATCCGGCCGCTGTTCTGCGAGGGCAAGGGCCCGTTCCGCTGGGCGGCCCTGTCGGGTGAGGCCTCCGACATCCACAGGACCGACAAGGCGATGCTGGAGCTCTTCCCGGAGAACGAGTCGCTGCACCGCTGGATCAGGATGGCCGGCGAGCGCGTCCACTTCCAGGGGCTGCCCGCCCGGATCTGCTGGCTCGGCTACGGCGAGCGCGACCGGGCCGGTGAGCGGTTCAACGACATGGTGGCGAGCGGTGAGCTGGCCGCCCCGCTGGCCATCGGGCGCGACCACCTGGACTGCGGCTCCGTGGCCTCCCCGTACCGGGAGACCGAGGCCATGCTCGACGGATCCGACGCGATCGCCGACTGGCCGCTGCTCAACGCCATGGTCAACGTGGCGTCCGGCGCCTCGTGGGTCTCCATCCACCACGGCGGCGGCGTGGGCATGGGCCGCTCCATCCACGCCGGGCAGGTGACCGTCGCAGACGGTACGAAGCTGGCGGGCGAGAAGATCCGCCGGGTGCTCACCAACGACCCGGGCATGGGCGTCATCCGGCACGTCGACGCCGGGTACGACATCGCGGAGTCCGTCGCCGCGGACAAGGGCGTGCGCGTTCCGATGACGGAGGACGGCCAGTGAACCTTCCGACCGGGGACGGGAACGGGATCAGGACCGGGGCCGGGATCAGGACCGGGAACACGGCCGACTCAGGCGCCCGCGCCGACGCCGGCGGCCACAGCGGTTCGTCCTCGTTCCAGGCCATGTGGCGGGAGCTCCTGCCCATCGGCCGGAACCGGGGCAGCGGCGGCTACCGGCGTTACGCCTGGACCGGGGCCGACGTCGACTGCCGGGCCTGGTTCCGGGCGCAGGCCGAGGCGCGCGGGCTCACCTACGAGGTGGACCGGAACGGCAACCAGTGGGCCTGGCTCGGTGACCCCCTGGCCGGGGACGCCGTCGTCACCGGCTCGCATCTCGACTCCGTACCGGACGGCGGCGCCTTCGACGGGCCGCTCGGCGTGGTCTCCTCCTTCGCCGCGCTCGACGAACTCCGCCGCAGGGGAGTGGAGTTCACCCGGCCGCTGGCCATCAGCAGCTTCGGCGACGAGGAGGGGGCCCGCTTCGGGCTCGCCTGCGTCGGCTCCCAGCTCGCCGCCGGACGGCTGACCGTCGAGGCGGCGCACCGGCTCCGCGACGACCAGGGCATCACACTGCCGCAGGCCATGGAGGCGGCCGGGTACGACCCCGACACCATCGGCCCGGACCCCGAACGGCTCGCCCGCATCGGCGCGTTCGTCGAGCTCCACGTCGAACAGGGGCGCGCCCTCGACCTCGGCGGCGACCCGGTCGGCATCGCCTCCGCGATCTGGCCGCACGGACGCTGGCGGTTCGACTTCCGGGGCGAGGCCAACCACGCGGGCACCACCCGGCTCGCCGACCGCCGCGACCCGATGCTCACGTACGCCGAGACCGTGCTCGCCGCCCGCCGGGAGGCGGAGCTGGCCGGGGCCCTCGCCACCTTCGGCAAGGTCGCCGTCGAGCCCAACGGCGTCAACGCCATCCCCTCCCTCGTCCGGGGCTGGCTCGACTCCCGCGCCGCCGACCAGGACCGCCTGGACGCCGTGGTCACCGGCATCGAACGGGCCGCCCGGGAACACGCCGAGCGGGCCGGTATCGACGTCGACGTCGTACGGGAGTCCTTCTCGCCCGTCGTGGAGTTCGAGCACACCCTGCGCGACGAGCTCGGCAAGATCCTCGCGGGCCGGGGCGACGCCGGTCGTGCCGTACCCGTCCTCGGGACCGGCGCCGGACACGACGCGGGTATTTTGTCCGCTTCGGTGCCGACCGCCATGCTGTTCGTCCGGAACCCCACCGGGGTCTCGCACTCGCCGGCCGAACACGCGGCCGAGGACGACTGCGTGGCCGGGGTGGTCGCACTCGCCGACGTACTGGAAGGTCTCGCGTGCAGCTGACAACGGAGCCGGCGGGCAGGCCCGCCACCGTGACGTACTGGTTGTCCCACGCCTGGCTCGGCACCCATGTCGAGCCGGGCGTCGCCCTGGACGTCTCCGGAGGACTGATCGCGGGCGTCCGCACCGGCGTCGCCACCCCGCCGCCGGGCGCCACCGTGCTGCGCGGGCTCACCGTCCCCGGGCTCGCCAACACCCACTCGCACGCCTTCCACCGCGCCCTGCGCTCCACCGTCCAGGTGGGCTCCGGCACCTTCTGGACCTGGCGCGAGACCATGTACCAGGTCGCCTCCCGGCTCACCCCCGACTCGTACTTCGAACTGGCCCGTGCCGTGTACGCCGAAATGGCGCTGGCGGGCATCACCGCGGTCGGCGAATTCCACTATCTGCACCACGCGCCGGGCGGCACCCCGTACGACAACCCGAACGCGATGGGCGAGGCCCTGATCGCGGCCGCGGGCGAGGCCGGGATCCGGATCACCCTGCTGGACACCGCCTATCTCTCCGCCGGATTCGGCAGGCGCCCCACCCAGTACCAGCAGCCCGACCGGCACCAGCTGCGCTTCTCCGACACCACCGCGGACGCCTGGGCCGAACGCGCCGGTCTCCTCAAGGGCTCCGACCACGCCCTGATCGGCGCCGCCATCCACTCCGTGCGCGCCGTGCCCGCCGCGCAGCTCGCCACCGTGGCCGCCTGGGCCGAGGAGCGGCAGGCCCCGCTCCATGTCCACCTCTCCGAGCAGACCGCGGAGAACGACGCCTGCCTCGCCGCCCACGGCCGCACCCCCACCCGGCTCCTCGCCGACCACGGCGTCCTCGGCCCGCGCACCACCAGCATCCACAACACCCACCTCACCGCCGAGGACATCGCGCTCCTGGGCTCCTCGGCGACCGGCACCTGCATGTGCCCCACCACCGAACGCGACCTCGCCGACGGAATCGGCCCCGCCGTCGCCCTCCAGCGGGCCGGCTCGCCGCTCTCCCTCGGCAGCGACAGCCATGCCGTGATCGACCTCTTCGAGGAGGCCCGCGCGATGGAGCTCGACGAGCGCCTGCGTACCCGGGCGCGCGGCCACTGGACGGCGGCCGCCCTGCTGCGTGCCGCCACCGTCGACGGACACGCGGCGCTCGGCCGGCCCGAGGCGGGCGTCATCGAACCCGGCGCCCCCGCGGACCTGGCGACCGTCGCCCTGGACTCCGTCAGAACAGTGGGGCCGGTGCCCCGACTGGCTGCCGAAGCAGTCGTATTCGCCGCCTCCGCCGCCGATGTGCGGCACACGGTCGTGGCAGGCCGACACCTTGTCCGCGACGGGCAGCACGCACTTGTCGAGGACGTACCCGCAGCACTCGCCTCGGCCATGGCAGCCCTGCACGGCTGACGCCGGAACCCAGTAAGGAGAGCAACACCCCGATGACGACGACCGCCATCACCAACATCGCCAGTCTGGTCACCAACGACCCCTCCCTGTGCGCGGATTCTCCCCTGGGCACGATCCGGGACGCGGCCGTCGTCATCGAGGGCGACCGGATCGTCTGGACCGGTGAATCAAGCAAAGCACCCGCCACCGACAACGCCGTCGACGCGGGCGGCCGGGCGATGATCCCCGGCTTCGTCGACTCCCACTCCCACCTCGTGTTCGCGGGCGACCGCACCGAGGAGTTCAACGCCCGGATGTCCGGCCACGCCTACAGCGCGGGCGGCATCAGGACCACGGTCGCCGCCACCCGCGCGGCCACCGACGAAGAGCTCTCCGCCAACGTCGCCCGCTACCTCGCCGAGGCGCTGCGCCAGGGCACCACCACCTTCGAGACCAAGTCTGGCTACGGCCTCACCGTCGAGGACGAGGCCCGTGCCCTGCGCATCGCCGCCCGGCACACCGAGGAGGTCACCTACCTCGGCGCCCACGTCGTCTCCCCGGACTACGCCGACGACCCGGCCGGCTACGTCGACCTGGTCACCGGGCCGATGCTCGACGCCTGTGCCCCGTACGCCCGTTGGATCGACGTCTTCTGCGAGAAGGGCGCCTTCGACGGCGACCAGGCCCGCACGATCCTGACCGCGGGCATGGCGAAGGGCCTGCTCCCCCGCGTCCACGCCAACCAGCTCGGCCACGGCCCCGGCGTTCAGCTGGCCGTCGAACTCGACGCCGCGTCCGCCGACCACTGCACCCACCTCACCGACGCCGACGTCGACGCCCTGGCCCAGGGCAACACCGTCGCCACCCTGCTCCCCGGCGCCGAGTTCTCCACCCGCGCCACCTGGCCGGACGCCCGCCGCATTCTCGACGCGGGCGCCACCGTCGCCCTCTCCACGGACTGCAACCCGGGCTCGTCGTTCACGTCCTCCATGCCCTTCTGCATCGCCCTCGCCGTACGCGACATGGGCATGACGCCGGACGAGGCCATCTGGTCCGCCACCGCGGGCGGCGCCGCGGCCCTGCGCCGTACGGACATCGGCCGCATCGCCCCCGGCGCCCGCGCCGACCTGGCCCTCCTCGACGCCCCCAGCCACGTCCACCTCGCCTACCGGCCGGGCGTCCCGCTGGTCCACACGGTCTGGCGGCGGGGCGAACGCGTCGTCAGGGAGCCGCAGTCGTAGAGCCGTGGCCGCGGCCGTAGCCGCAGAGCCGTAGCCGTAGCCGTAGCCGTAGGCCACGCTCAAACACGCGGAAGGACCCGCCTCCTGACGAGGCGGGTCCTTCCATGAGGCGGCGCGCCCGCTCACTCCTCCAGGGTCAGCCCCTTGCGCAGCTTGACCAGGGTGCGGGAGAGCAGCCTCGACACATGCATCTGGGAGATGCCCAGCTCCTCGCCGATCTCCGACTGCGTCATGTTGGCGACGAACCGTAGCGAGAGGATCGTGCGGTCGCGGCGTGGCAGCGAGGCGATCAGCGGCTTCAGGGACTCGACGTACTCGATGCCTTCGAGTCCGTGGTCCTCGTAGCCGATGCGGTCCGCCAGCGCGCCTTCGTGCTCGTCCTCCTCGGGCTTGGCGTCCAGCGAGCTCGCGGTGTACGCGTTGCTCGCGGCCATGCCCTCGACGACCTCGTCGCGGGTGATGCCGAGGCGGTCGGCGAGCTCGCCCACGGTGGGCGATCGGTCCAGTCGCTGGGCGAGCTCGTCGCCCGCCTTGGCCAGGTCGAGCCGCAGTTCCTGGAGCCGGCGCGGGACGCGCACGGACCAGCTGGTGTCGCGGAAGAAGCGCTTTATCTCGCCGACGATGGTCGGCATCGCGAACGTCGGGAACTCCACGCCCCGGCTGAGCTCGAAGCGGTCGATCGCCTTGATCAGGCCGATGGTGCCGACCTGGACGATGTCCTCCATCGGCTCGCTGCGGGAGCGGAACCGGGAGGCGGCGAACCTGACCAGGGCCAGGTTCAGTTCGACGAGCGTGTTGCGGACGTACGAGTACTCGTGGGTGCCCTCTTCGAGGGATTCGAGCCGATCGAAGAGCGTCTTCGACAGTGCCCTGGCGTCCAGCGGCCCCACTTCGTCGTAGGGCGGGATCTCGGGAAGTCCTTCGAGACCGTCACTCGCGCCGTGGCCGGAGCCGTCGGTGCGGTCGGTGTCGCTGATGCTGATGGTGCCTGTGGTGGTGCTCGTGGTGGTGCTGGTACCGGTGTCGGTACCGGTGCTGCTGCGGGTGCCGTCCTCGGCGCTCGCGGCAGGGGAGTCTGAGTGGGTCAGTCCCTGAGGACATGCTGACGTCGCGTTGTGGGGACGCGGTCCGTCGAGCCGGGGTGACATGGTCTCCTCCATCGTTCTCGGCATATGGCTGCCGATGCCCATACGTGTTCCTGCGGTGAAGCGGCGCCTCCGAAGCCGACCGTGTTTTGGGTGTCCTCCTACCCTTACCCGCTTCGGACGGGCAGTTACAAGCTCCAATTGGCGCTATATGTCCGGTTTGTTGAGGTCTTCGGGTATCGCGTGGCGCACAGACCGCGTACTGTTTCAAGAACGTCAGAGGCAGCACATACGCATCTGCGCACGCGAAGGCGCAGGCAGTGACGAACGGCGAAGAGGGACGGGCATGGACCGCGGGACGGTCGGCAGCGCGAACCGGGGTCGACTTCATGTCGAGGTCCGGACCGAAGGGCGCAGCGAGGTAGTGACGCCGGTGGGTGAGTTGGATCACCACACGGCGGATCTGCTGCGGGAGCCCCTGGAGCACGCGGTCGAGCAGGGGCGGGTGCGCCTGGTGGTCGACTGCTCGGGACTCGAATTCTGTGATTCCACCGGGCTCAATGTGCTGCTCGGTGCCCGCCTGAAGGCGGAGGCGGCCGGGGGAGGGGTCCATTTGGCCGGAATGCTGCCGGTGGTGGCGAGGGTCTTCGAGATCACCGGGGCCGAGGCGGTCTTCACCGTCCACGACTCCCTCGAAGCGGCCCTGGACACGTGACCGCGGCGCGTTTCGCGGCCCCGGGCGCCCCTGGTGTTGCCCGTGTCACGCGATCCGCGTAGACGAAGTGGGTGTTGTCACGATTCGGCCGGGCAGGAGTCATCCGGCGGAGCCGTGGGCGACCACCAGAATCTGAATCCGTACTTGCAACTGTTCGATCTTGTAGCTGTTCGATGCAATTGTTCGATGGCGACATGGTGAATCGGTGAGGTGAAGCGCTGATGAGCACCACCCGGCAGCATCCGCCGGGCGACCTCGGCCCCGAGCCGGAGGACGTCGGCGTTCAGCCGCACCCGGACGAGGGCGCCGGTGCGGCCTCCTCCGAGCCGGCCGAGCGGCAGTGGCTCACCCTGTCGCTGCGCGGGGTCAGCGGCATCGTGCCGACCGCCCGCGACTTCGCCCGCCAGGCGCTCTACGAATGGGGCTGGCTCCCCGCGTCGAGCGCCGACGGCCGGGCCGCCGCCGAGGATGTCCTGCTGGTCGTCTCCGAGCTGGTCACCAACGCCTGTCTGCATGCCGACGGGCCCGAGGAGATGCGTATCGCCCGCACCACGAAGGTGCTGCGGGTGGAGGTCGTCGACTCGGGCGCGGGACAGCCCGCGCCGCGCACCCCGCACCGGGCCGGGCGGCCCGGCGGGCACGGCATGTTCATCGTGCAGCGGCTCTGCCTGGACTGGGGCGTCCTGCGGGTGCCCGGCCGGTCCGGGAAAACCGTCTGGGCTGAGCTGGCCGCCCCCGCGTAGGCCGGCCGGACCCTCCCGGGGTGTACGGCCCCGTGGATTGCAGCACCGAGGAGCGCGCCGGATCGGCGCGCTCTTTGTCTTCCCTCCACAAGGCGCCGGGCGTACCTTGAGCGCCCGATCTGATGTGTCGTCAGAAAAATACGTCGGTGCGAACCGGCGTGCGGCGACTTCCGGCATGAGGGGAACTCAGGTGTCCTACCAGAAGCGAACAGCTCTCGCGCTGGCGTCCGCGCTGGCGGGCACGGTGGTGCTGATGGCCGCGCCCGCCGCCCACGCCACGGTCGTGGACGTCGACTACAAGTGCAAGACCCCGATCGGCGACAAGAGTGCCGTGTCGCCCATCGACATCAAGAGCGTCAAGAGCGGGGGTGGCTACCGGCTCACCATGTCCTTCCAGAAGGGCGTCTCCTCCAGCCCCGTTGAACTGGGCAAGGGGGCGATGAGCCCCAGCGCGGTCATCGAGGTGGGCGGCGCGGACTCCGGCCAGGTCCAGGTCTCCGGCGCACCGAACTCCGCCGCGATACCCGCCAACAGCCCCATCAAGATCAGTGACCTGTCGGGTACGTACACCCCGAAGAAGAGCGGCAAGGTCGACTTCACCGCCGGAGTGCTCACCATCAAGGCGCTCGGTACGACCACGACCTGCACCCCCACCAACAAGCCCGGACCGTCGCTCCAGCTCGACGTGACGGCCGCGGGCAACGCGCAGAGCGCCCCGGACGACGGACAGCTGCCGAAGACCGGTCCGCTCGACTCGGCCGTGGCGCTCGGCACGCTGGGCGGCACGGTGCTGCTGACCGGTGCGGCCGGGGTGCTCTGGCTGACCAGGCGCGGGCAGGGGGTCGCGGGCCGATAGGGGCCGTTCCTGCCGGACCGGGCCGGAACCGGAGCGGCCCGGGGCCCGGGATCCAGCCGCCGCCGTCACGCACCAGGGAGCCGCCCATGCCGTCGCCGACCGGTCACGCCGCCCGACTCGCCCTTGCCGTACTGCTGTGCGCCCTCGCCATGACACCGGTGGCCGGTGCCGCGCCGCGGACGACGCCGCACACGGGCGCCGCCTCGTGGACGGCGCAACCCGCGGTGAGCGGTTCCGGTACGGGCGGCAGACCGTACGTCTACCTGGAGGGCCCGCCCGGCACCGTTCTCCAGGACCGGATCTCCGTCACCAACTCCGGGCGGTCCCCGGTCACCGTGCGGCTGAGCGGTGCCGACACGTACGACGAGAAGGGCGGCGGTCCCGGTGGCGGGGGCGCCACCGGGACCGGGCGCTGGCTGCGGACCGCCGCCACCGAGGTGACTGTCCCGGCCCGCACCCGTGCCGATGTGCCGTTCACCGTCACGGTGCCGACGGGCGCGACGCCCGGCGACCGCCCCGCCGCGATCGTCGTACGCGGCGGCGACCGCACGGTGGGCGTACCGGTCCGGCTGCGGGTGGGCGGGCCGACGCTGGCCGCGCTCACCGTGGAGGACGTCACCGTGTCCGGGCGGGCCATCCACTACACGCTGGTCAACCGGGGCAACGCGGTCCTCGCCCCCCGGCTCGCCGTCCGGGCGGACGGGGTGTTCGGGACGCTGCTGCGGCGCGGGGCCCGCACCCTGCCGGTGGAGGTGCGGCCCGGACAGCGGCTGCGGCTCACCGAGCCATGGGACGTCCCCGCGTTCGACTCGGCGACCGTACGGCTGCGCGTCACGGCGGCGGGCGGCGCGCACGGCGAGGCGACGGCCCGCGCGGTCTTCGTCCCGTGGGCGCCGCTGACCGCCGGCGCGCTGCTGGTCCTGGCCGGCGCGGGCGCGGGGGCGTACGCGTACCGGCGCAGGCGATCGCGGCGCGGGCAGCAGCGAGCCGACACCGGCACCGATCCCGATATCGGTGCCGGTGCCGGAGAACGGCCCGGGGGGTCACCGGGCGGTCAACAGGACTCAGGGAGCAGGGACTTGGCGAAGGCGGGAGCGGAATCGTGACTGGACAGGCCGGACCGGCAGCACCCCGCAGCGGCGGTCACCGAGGGGCCAGGAGCCCGTTCGCCGCGCCGTTCGTGGCGTTGCTCGTGGCCCTGCTGCCCGCCCTGCTGATGCTCTCCGCACCCGGGGCCGGGGCGGCGGACACGAGGGCCGCGGACGCGAAGCCCGTGGTCACCCTCTCCAAGCAGCAGGCGGGCAAGGGCGGTGAGATCACCGTGAAGGGCAGCGGCTGGCGCCCGAACGCACTGCTGATGATGCTGATCTGCGGACGGTCCACGCAGGAGCGGGGCGTGATCGGCGGCACCAACTCCTGCGCCAACGCCGAGGGCCGGGCCGTCACCACCGATGCCAAGGGCGCCTTCCGCAAGAAGATGCCGGTCGCCGAACCGCCCGTGCCCTGCCCCTGTGTGGTGCACGTCGCCACCGTCACCGGGGAACAGGCCGCCGCCGACGCCGTGTTCGTCGTCGCGGGCCACCCGCTCGCCGCGCTGCCGAAGGAGACCGGGGGCGGCAGGCTCGCGGTGCTCGCCACCACCCGGCTGGAGGGCGAGAGCGGGATCCTCACGTGGTTCGGCGCCCCGCCCGCCCGGCAGCTCGTCCTCACCGTGGGCAACCTCGGCTCCGCCCCCGTCAAGGACCCGGTCTTCGAGGTCGGCACCGCGCACGGCGTCTTCGCCCCGCAGTGGGAGGAACAGCAGTGGCGCGGCACCATCGCCTCCGGCCGCAAGGCGCAGATCAAGCTCCCGGTCGAGCTGACGGCGGGCGCCCACGGCGACTACCAGGTCTCGCTCAGGTACGGCGGCAAGGTGCTGGCCGAACAGCCGTGGGGGGTCGGCCGCCCCTGGGGGGTCACGCTCTTCTGGATCCTGCTGTGCCTCGTCGTGCCGGCCGCCGTGTTCCGGATCGGCATGGCGGTGGTCGACAGGGTACGGCCCCGCTCCTCACGCGCCCCGGGCCGCGCCCGGCGCCACCGACCCCGGCGGGGGACCGGCAAATCGACGAAGGCCCCGAAGACCTCGAAGGCTGCGAAGCCGCGCCGTGCGCCGGGGTCCGCCGAGGACCCCGCGGCCGCGCCCATCGACGGCCCGGCCGCCACCACGGCCGCGCTGCCGTGGTTCACACCCGATTCCGCACCGTCAGAGAACAGACCGACGACGAAGGGACATTCGTGAGTACGCAACGCAGGACGGTCGCGGCGGGAGTCGCGATGATGCTCGGCGGCGCGGGCATGCTGCTGGCCGCGAGTCCGGCACAGGCCGCCGACGTCTCGTACGCGACGGAGTGCATTCCGCCGCCCATTTCGGGGCTGCCCCCCGTGCAGGGCACCACCAAGGTGCAGCTGACCGCGCCCGCCGAGGCCAAGGTCGGGGACACCGTCGAGGTGGTGTGGAAGACGGTCGAGGCCGCCTCCAGGAACCCCGACATGCTCGATCTGGGCAAGGACACGGTCAAGCCGACCGGCACCCTCAAGGTGGGCGGTGCCGCCACCGGCACCGTGCAGATGGAAGGGCCCCGGCAGAACCCGCCGATCCCCAAGAACACCGCCATGGTGCTGTCCGACATGAAGGGCACGCTGAAGCTGGAGAAGGCCGGTGAGATCACGCTGACGCCGGACGCGTACAACATCAACGTGTCCAAGCCGATCTCCACGGACACCAAGTGCACCCCGAAGGAGGCCGTGCAGCCGGGCGCGACCATCAAGGTCACGGAAGGCGGCGGATCCACCACCACTGGCGGTACGACGAGCGGCTCCACGAGTGGCTCGACCAGCGGTTCCACCACCGCGGGCGGCACCACCTCCGGCTCCACGACCTCGGGCGGCACCACCGCGGGAGGCACGACCGCAGGCGGTACGACCGCGGGCGGCAGCGACTCCGGCGGCTCCACCTCGGGCTCCGGCGGCGGCAGCGGACAGACCGACTTCCCCGGCAAGGAGGTCGCGGTCCGCTTCGGCTGCGAGTCCCCGGGGCCGGCTGACATCGGCTCCAAGGTGACGATCAACGCCAAGAAGAGCGGCGGGAGCTACGCCCTCACGGTCAAGACGGCCAAGGGCGTGATGGACAGCCCGGCCGACCTGCCCGCCGGTGCGCTCAAGCCGTCCATGGACGTCGCCCTGGGCGGCGCGGACAAGGGCTCGGTGAAGGTCACCGGGCCCGCCAACACCGAACCGCTGAAGCAGGGCAAGCCGGTCGACCTGGCCGACATGACCGGCACGTACAAGCCCGGCGCGTCCGGCAAGTCCACGCTCAGCCCCGGCACCCTGACGATCGACGTCACCCTGGGCGGCCAGAAGATCAGCATCCCGTGCAAGGTGAAGGGCTCGGCGGCCGTGTCGCTGGAGCTCGACACCGCGGCCCAGGAGGGCGGCGCCTCCGGCTCCGCCACCTCGGGCTCCACGGGTGCCTCCTCCACGGCCGGCGGCACCGCCTCCGGCGGGCTGGCCGCCACCGGGGCCGAGGACAACGGCACCCTGCGCGCCCTCGGCCTGGTCGCCGGCACGGCGATCCTGCTGGGCGGCGCAGTGTTCACCTTCACCCCGTGGCGCAGGCTGCGAGGCACCAGGTGAGCCGGCTCCCGTAACAACGCCACAAGGGGCCGCGACAGCCGCAACAACGGCACAACGGCCGCGACCGCCGCAACAACGGCACAAGGGCCTCCGCACCGTCGACCGGTGCGGAGGCCCTTGCGTACGGGCGGAGAGCGATCAGCGCGTCAGCGCACGTCGCCCATGAGCTCGCTGACCTTCTTGCGGTACATCCAGATCGCGAATGCGGCGACGATCGCGAGCGCCGCCTCCAGGCCCACCATGCCGGTCTTGTTCAGGTCGACACCCGCCAGCGACAGCAGGCTGGTGGTGCAGTCGCCCGCGGTGACCGCGAGGAACCAGACACCCATCATCTGGCTGCCGTACTTCGCGGGCGCCATCTTCGTGGTGACCGAGAGGCCGACCGGGGAGAGGCAGAGCTCACCGACGGTCTGCAGGAAGTAGATCGACACCAGCCACATCGGGCTGACCTTGTCGCCGTCCGTCGTCATGGTCAGCGGCAGCATGAAGACGAGGAAGGAGACGCCGACCAGGAAGAGGCCCGAGCCGAACTTGACGACCGTGCTCGGCTCCTTGCCGCGCCGGTTCAGCGCCAGCCATATCCAGGCGACGACCGGGGCCAGCGCCATGATGAAGACCGGGTTGACCGACTGGTACCAGGAGGTCGGGAAGTCCAGGCCGAACACACTGTTGGTGGTGGAGGACTCACCGAAGAGCGACAGCGTCGAGCCGCCCTGGTCGTAGATCATCCAGAACACGGCCGCGGCGACGAAGAACCAGATGTAGCCGGACATCTTCGACTGCTCGGTCTTCGAGAGGTCCCGGTCCCGCTTGATCCGCACCAGCACCGCGATCGGGATGATCAGACCGGCGATGGTGATCGGGACGAGCGCCCAGTTCAGCGTGTAGACGTCGGTGGCGACGAGGACGCCGTAGAAGACGACGGCCACTATCAGCCACAGCAGGCCCTTGCGCAGGGTCGTACGGCGCTCCTCGGCCGACAGCGGCTTCGGGACGACGCTGCTGCGCGCGCTGAGGTGGCGGGTACCGATGAGGAACTGGGTCAGACCCAGCGCCATGCCGGCCGCGGCGATGGCGAAGCCGAGGTGCCAGTTCACCTTCTCGCCGACGGTGCCGATGATCAGCGGCGCGGCGAAGGCGCCGAGGTTGATGCCCATGTAGAAGACGGTGAAGCCGCCGTCGCGACGGGCGTCGTCCGGACCGTTGTAGAGGTGGCCGACCATCGTCGAGATGTTGGCCTTCAGCAGTCCGGAGCCCAGCGCGACCAGCGCCAGACCGGCGAAGAAGGTGCCGGAGCCCGGCAGCGCGAGCGTCAGGTGGCCCAGCATGATGATCGCGGCCGAGATGGTGACCGTCTTGCGCGGCCCCCAGACCCGGTCGCCGAACCAGCCGCCGGGCATGGCCAGCAGGTACACCATCGCCATGTAGATGGAGTAGATCGCGGTGGCCGTGGCCGCGTTCATGTGCAGGCCGGAACTGGAGACCAGGTAGAGCGGAAGCAGGGCCCGCATGCCGTAGAAGCTGAAGCGCTCCCACATCTCGGTCATGAAGAGAGTGGCCAGGCCGCGGGGGTGGCCGAAGAAGGTCTTCTCGGATCCAGAAGTACTGGCCGGGTCCTTCGTCAGGCTGGACGCCATGGTCGATCCTTGTGTGCTCGGGACGCGACGCCTTGTGAGCGTGGTGCGCCCGGTGGGGGGAGGCCGGCACCGGCACGGGTACGTCCCACCCCTCACGCCCGAGAGGGGATTCGCCCCGACCGCCCGGCTCACGAAGGAGCCGGCCGAAGGAGACGGGGACCGACCGTGTCGGGATCCACGCCCGGCACGCATCCTCGCGTTCCGGGCCCGGCCACAGGTCATTCACTGATTCCGCGACTGGCGGGTACCAGTCGGCCAACAAAAGAGACCCTCGGCGCTAAAAGCTGCCCAAGGGTCCTTGAGTAGTGCAACAGGCGTCGAGCCACCATACGACACGACAGAGCCCGATATGAATGGACTTGAGAGATGGATCACAGGTTTCGATGGAACCGTTCCCTCATATTCAAAGGCGCCTGCCCGTTTATTTCGCAGACCCGCAGGGCTTTTGGATCACCTCACTGCATCCGCTCCGCGCGGACTACCATCACTCCATGACCCGTGTACTGCTCGCCGAGGACGATGCATCCATCTCGGAGCCGCTGGCCCGCGCACTGCGTCGGGAGGGTTACGAGGTCGAGGTCCGCGAAGACGGTCCGACCGCGCTCGACGCCGGCCTCCAGGGCGGAATCGACCTGGTCGTGCTCGACCTGGGGCTGCCCGGGATGGACGGACTGGAAGTGGCCCGCAGGCTCCGTGCCGAGGGTCACACCGTGCCGATCCTGGTGCTGACCGCCCGCGCCGACGAGGTGGACACCGTCGTCGGCCTCGACGCGGGCGCCGACGACTACGTCACCAAGCCCTTCCGCCTCGCCGAACTGCTCGCCCGCGTCCGGGCCCTCCTGCGCCGCGGCGCCACCGAGCCCGCACCGCAGCCCGCGACGCACGGCGTCCGGATCGACGTCGAGTCGCACCGCGCCTGGATGGGCGAGGAGGAACTCCAGCTCACCGCCAAGGAGTTCGACCTGCTGCGGGTCCTGGTCAGGGACGCCGGCCGGGTCGTCACCCGCGACCAGCTGATGCGCGAGGTCTGGGACACCACCTGGTGGTCGTCGACGAAGACCCTCGACATGCACATCTCCTGGCTCCGCAAGAAGCTCGGCGACGACGCCGCCAACCCCCGCTACATCGCGACCGTACGGGGCGTCGGTTTCCGCTTCGAGAAGAGCTGACGTTCCGAGGGGGCCACCGTTCCAGGAAGAGCCGACGAGCAGAAGTATTCATGCGACGCAGACTGATCAACTCAACGCTCGCCGTGGTGCTCGTGGTGATCGCCGTCTTCGGCGTCTCCCTCGTCATCGTCGAGACCCGGACCATCAGCAACAGCGCCCAGGAGAGCGTCGACTCCGAGGCGCTGCGGCTGATCAGCGTCGTCGAGAGCCGGCTGCTGGAGGACGAGCAGATCACCACCGTGCTGCTGTCCCAGCAGATCGACACCAAGCGCTACGCGCTGGTCGAGATGCCCGGCCGCGCCCCGCTCGAAGTGGGCAAGCGCCCCACGGGCAGGGTGATCAGCAGCACCGCCGAGGGGGAACACGGCGAGAAGGTC
This sequence comes from Streptomyces sp. NBC_00376, assembly GCF_036077095.1. Classification (NCBI taxonomy): domain Bacteria; kingdom Bacillati; phylum Actinomycetota; class Actinomycetes; order Kitasatosporales; family Streptomycetaceae; genus Streptomyces; species Streptomyces sp. NBC_00376. The sequence continues at coordinate 5,259,198 of NZ_CP107960.1, forward strand.
ACCGTCGAGGAGTCCAGCTCCGAGGTCACCCGCGAGGTCGGCCGCACCCTGATGATCATCGGCGCGGTGGCGCTGCTGGCCATCGTCTCCGCCGTGCTCCTGGCCGTACGCCAGGCCAACAAGCTGACCTCACCGCTGACCGACCTGGCCGAGACCGCCGAACGACTGGGCTCCGGTGACCCGCGCCCCCGCCACAAGCGGTACGGGGTGCCGGAACTGGACCGCGTCGCCGACGTCCTGGACGCCTCCGCCGAACGGATCGCCCGGATGCTCACCGCGGAACGCCGGCTGGCCGCCGACGCCTCGCACCAGCTCCGCACGCCGCTCACCGCGCTCTCCATGCGGATCGAGGAGATCTCGGTCACCGACGACCCGGACACGGTGAAGGAGGAGGCGAACATCGCCCTCACCCAGGTCGAGCGGCTCACCGACGTGGTGGAGCGGCTGCTGACCAACGCCCGCGATCCGCGCACGGGCTCCGCCGTCGTCTTCGACCTCGACGAGGTCGTCAAGCAGCAGATCGAGGAGTGGCGTCCCGCCTACCGGAGCGCGGGCCGGGCCATCGTCCGCTCCGGCAAGCAGGGCCTGCGGGCCGTCGGCACGCCGGGCGCCGTCGCCCAGGTGCTGGCCGCGCTGATCGAGAACTCGCTGATGCACGGTGGCGGCACGGTCGCGCTGCGCACCCGGGTCACCGGCAATCAGGCGGTCATCGAGGTCACGGACGAGGGCCCGGGGGTTCCTCCGGACCTGGGCGCCCGGATCTTCGAGCGGACGATCAGCGGCCGCAACTCCACGGGCATCGGCCTCGCGGTGGCCAGGGACCTCGCGGAGGCGGATGGCGGCCGCCTGGAACTGCTCCAGCAGCAGCCCGCGGTCTTCGCCCTGTTCCTCAGCCGGGTGGCCCTGAAGCGGCAGGAGCCGGAACGCCCGGTGCGGTGAGCGGCGGTGAGCTGCGTGCGGCGCGGGGCGCGCGTTATCGCCGTACGGGATCCACGCCGATCCGCGGCACCGGCTCCGTGCGGCCCTGCTTCAGGAACCCCTCGGCCCCACCGGCCACGGGGTTCTCGGCGGCCGGTGCGGGCTCCTCGTCGGCCGGCGCCGGGCTCTCGACCGCCGGTGCGGGCTTCTCGACGGGCAGCGCCTTGAACACCCACGTCCGGTAGGACCAGAAGCGGAACAGGGTCGCGATGCCGATCCCGAGGATCTTGAAGACATTGCTCTGGACCGGGCTGTTCCACCCGAAGCCGTACGTCGCCACGTAAAGCACACCGGTCTCGATGACCGCGCCCACCGCACTGAACAGCAGGAACAGCGTCAGCTCACGGGTCCGTCCGGTCTTGTCGCGGTCCCGGTACGTCCAGTAGCGGAAGCCCAGGTAGTTGCCGAGGATGGCGACGAGGGTGGCCAGCAGACCGGCCCGTACGGTCGGGATGGCGGTGTAGCGCCAGAGCAGGTTGGACACTGCCATGTTGACCACCAGGCCGACCGCGCCGACCGCGCCGAACTTGGCGACTTCCCGGGCCAGCAGCTCCAGCCGCGCCCGCAGTGCGCCCCGTTCGTTCATGGTGATGGCTCAGCCCGTCCGTCGGTTACGTCAACCCGGCCATGCTAACCAGCCCGGCCAAGGGCCGCCCGGGGACACCGGAGTGGTGTGGCGATGCTGTGACACGACCGCCCGGCCGGGGCGGCGGAGGGCGTCGTCCGGAGCTTCCCGGGGCGACGGATACCCTGGAGGAGTGACGTTCCCGGTAGTCGGCATGGTCGGTGGCGGTCAGCTCGCCAGAATGACCCACGAGGCGGGCATCCCCCTCGGCATCAAGTTCAAGCTCCTCAGCGACACCCCTCAGGACTCTGCGGCCCAGGTGGTGAGCGAAGTCGTCGTCGGCGACTATCGCGACCTGGACACGCTGCGCGCCTTCGCGCGCGGCTGTGACGTGATCACCTTCGATCACGAGCACGTGCCGACCGAGCACCTGCGGGCCCTGGAGGCGGACGGCATCCCCGTGCGCCCCGGCCCCGACGCTCTGGTGCACGCCCAGGACAAGGGGGTGATGCGCGCGAAGCTCACCGAGATCGGCGCGCCCTGCCCCCGCCACCGCATCGTGACGGACCCGGCCGACGCCGCGGCCTTCGCGGACGAGGTCGGCGGCTTCCCCGTCATCCTCAAGACGGTCCGCGGCGGGTACGACGGCAAGGGCGTCTGGGTGGTCCGCTCCGAGGCGGACGCGGCCGACCCGTTCCGGGCCGGTGTCGCGGTCCTGGCCGAGGAGAAGGTCGACTTCGTACGGGAGCTGGCGGCCAACATCGTCCGCTCGCCGCACGGCCAGGCCGTCGCCTACCCGGTCGTCGAGTCGATCCAGGTCGACGGGGTCTGCGACACGGTGATCGCCCCCGCCCCCGAGCTGGACGAGCACCTCGCCGGCGAGGCCCAGCAGCTCGCGCTCAGGATCGCCTCCGAGCTCGGTGTCGTCGGCCACCTCGCCGTGGAGCTCTTCGAGACGAGCGGACCCGACGGGAAGCCCGGCATCCTGGTCAACGAACTGGCGATGCGCCCGCACAACTCCGGCCACTGGACGCAGGACGGCGCGATCACCTCGCAGTTCGCCAACCACGTCCGGGCCGTGCTCGACCTGCCGCTCGGCGACCCGCGCCCGCGCGCCACCTGGACGGTCATGTCCAACGTCCTCGGCGGCGACTTCCCGGACATGTACCAGGCGTACCTGCACTGCATGGCCCGCGACCCGCAGCTCAAGATCCACATGTACGGCAAGGACGTGAAGCCCGGCCGCAAGGTCGGACACGTCAACACCTACGGCGACGATCTGGCGGACGTGCGCGAGCGCGCCCGGCACGCGGCCGACTACCTGCGAGGAACGATCACCGAATGACCTCCCCCGCCACCACCGCGCCCGTCGTCGGCATCGTCATGGGCTCGGACTCCGACTGGCCCGTCATGGAAGCAGCGGCCAAGGCCCTCGACGAGTTCGAGATCCCCTACGAGGTCGACGTCGTCTCCGCCCACCGCATGCCGCACGAGATGATCGCGTACGGCGAGCAGGCGGCCGGCCGTGGCCTGAAGGCGATCATCGCGGGCGCGGGCGGTGCCGCCCACCTCCCCGGCATGCTCGCCTCCGTGACCCCGCTGCCGGTCATCGGCGTACCGGTCCCGCTGAAGTACCTGGACGGCATGGACAGCCTGCTCTCCATCGTGCAGATGCCCGCCGGTGTGCCGGTCGCGACCGTGTCGGTCGGCGGCGCGCGCAACGCCGGTCTGCTCGCCGCCCGGATCCTCGCCGCCCACGACGGTGAGCTGCTGGCCCGGATGCAGGAGTTCCAGCAGGAGCTCAACGACCAGGCGACGGAGAAGGGCAAGCGGCTCCGCAGCAAGGTCCAGGGCGCCGACTCCTTCGGCTTCGGGAAGTAGGCGCGACGGTGGAGCAGAGGGAGCAGGTACAGCAGGGACAGCAGGCGGAGTGGCTGGGGTGGGCCGGGGAGCTCCTCGCCGAGTACCCCGTCGTCGACGGCCACAACGACCTGCCGTGGGCGCTGCGCGAACAGGTCGGCTACGACCTCGACGCCCGCGACATCGCCACCGACCAGTCCGCCCATCTGCACACCGACATCCCGCGGCTGCGCGCGGGCGGCGTCGGCGCCCAGTTCTGGTCCGTCTACGTACGGTCGGACATGGCGGGCGACGTGGCCGTCAGCGCCACCCTGGAACAGATCGACGTGGTCGCCGAGCTGATCGGCCGTCACCCCGCCCACCTGCGGCGCGCCCTGACCGCCGACGACATGGAGGCGGCCCGCGCCGAGGGCCGCATCGCCTCCCTGATGGGCGCCGAGGGCGGCCACTCCATCAACAACTCGCTGGGCACCCTGCGCGCCCTGCACACCTTGGGCGTCCGCTACATGACGCTCACGCACAACGACAACATCGCGTGGGCGGACTCGGCGACCGACAAGCCCGGCGTCGGCGGCCTCTCGCCGTTCGGCCACGAGGTCGTACGGGAGATGAACCGCACCGGCATGCTGGTCGACCTCTCCCACGTGGCTGCCACCACGATGCGCGACGCGCTCGACACCTCCACGGCGCCGGTGATCTTCTCGCACTCCTCGTCGCGGGCGATCTGCGACCACCCGCGCAACATCCCCGACGACGTCCTCGGCCGGCTCCCGGCCAACGGCGGCATCGCCATGGCGACCTTCGTACCGAAGTTCGTCCTGCCCGAGGCGGTCGCCTGGACCCAGGCCGCGGACCAGAACATGCGCGCGCACGGCCTGCACCACCTCGACACCACCGCGCAGGCCATGAGGGTCCACGCCGACTTCGAGGCGGCCAACCCGCGCCCGATGGCCACCGTGGCGACCATCGCCGACCACCTCGACCACATGCGCGAGGTCGCCGGCATCGACCACGTCGGCATCGGCGGCGACTACGACGGAACCGCCTTCCTTCCCCAGGGCCTCCAGGACGTCGCCGGCTACCCGAACCTGATCGCGGAGCTGATCGGCCGCGGCTGGTCCGCCGCCGACCTCGCCAAGCTCACCTGGCGAAACGCCGTACGGGTGCTGCGCGACGCCGAGGACGTGGCGCGCGAGCTGCGCACCCGCCGCGGCCCCTCGCACGCCACGATCGAGCAGCTGGACGGCCCGGCCGTCTGAGGCACGGCAGGTGGGGCGCCCTCCGGGGCGCCCCACCTGCCGTCCGTCATCCCGCGCAGAGGCAGAACGGGTGCCCCGCGGGATCCGCGTACACCCGGAAACTCCGCTCCCGGTCCTCCGCCTCCAGCACGGTGGCGCCCAGCGCGAGCGCCTCCTTCTCCGCCGCGTCCAGATCCGGCACGGTCAGATCCAGGTGGACCTGCTGCGACGCTTCCGCACTCGGCCACCGCGGCGGTACGAAGCCGGGCGCGGCCTGGAACGCGAGAACCGTGCCCCCGGTACCGGTCAGCTCCAGCCAGTCGTCCCCGCCGGGCACGATCTCCCCGCCGAGCAGCCCCGCGTAGAAACCGGCGAGCGCGGCGGGGTCGGGGCAGTCCAGGACGACGGCACCCAGTGTGGCGACAGCCATGACAATTCCTCCTCCGGACAGACGGATACAGCGGTTACCGCTTCACTGGCTCAACCGGTAACCGTTACTGCATGCTGCCGCAAAGGAGGTAACGTCGCAACCATGAGGTCGAAATCGTGAGGTCGCAGTCATGACTGAGAAGGAACCCGCGCCCGGGGAACTCGCACTGATCGAGGCCCTGGTCAACACGCTGGACGTCGAGACGGGCGCGGACACCCTCGACACGGCGGACGGACGCGCCGCCTTCGGCCTCACCGAACGGGACGTCCCCGAAGCCCGGGACCTGCGCGAGGCGCTCCGTACCGCCTGCCTCGCCCACGCCGGCCACCGCCCGCCGGACGACGCGGCGTCCCCGCTCGACCGGCTCCTCGCCGAAGCGCCCCTGCGCGTCACCGTGGACGCGGCGGGCGCCGCCGCACTGTGCCCCGCCACCGAACCGGCCGGGCTGACCGCCCGCGTCGCCGCGGCCATCGCCACCGCGGCGGCCGAGGGCACCTGGGCCCGGCTCAAGGCGTGCGAGGCGGAGGACTGCCGCTGGGCGTACTACGACCGCAGCCCGGCGGGGCGCCGCCGCTGGTGCTCGATGTCGGTGTGCGGCGCCCGCGCCAAGATGCGCACCTACCGCGCGAAGCGCGGCTGAGGTCTCTTCCCCGGCTCAGGCCGTCGGACGCCCCATCGCCCGGTACGTCCAGCCGGCCTCGCGCCACAGCTCGCTGTCGAGCGCGTTGCGGCCGTCCAGGATGATCCGGCGGGACGCGACCTCGCCGAGCGCCGCCGGGTCCAGCTCGCGGAATTCCCGCCACTCCGTCAGATGCAGCACCACATCGGCGCCACGCACCGCGTCCAGCGCCGTGTCCGCGTAACCGAGGGTCGGGAAGAGCCGCCGGGCGTTGTCCATGCCCTTCGGGTCGAAGACGGTGACCTGGCCGCCCTGGAGGTGTATCTGCCCGGCCACGTTCAGCGCCGGGGAGTCCCGCACGTCGTCCGAGTCCGGCTTGAACGTCGCGCCCAGCACCGCCACCCGCTTGCCGAGGAACGAATCGCCGCCCACGGCCTCCCGGGCCAGCTCCACCATGTGGCCGCGGCGCCGCATGTTGATCGAGTCGACCTCGCGGAGGAAGGTCAGGGCCTGGTCCGCGCCCAGCTCACCGGCGCGCGCCATGAAGGCCCGGATGTCCTTCGGCAGACAGCCGCCGCCGAAGCCGATCCCGGCCCGCAGGAACTTCGAGCCGATCCGCTCGTCGTGCCCGATCGCCTCGGCCAGCTTCTTGACGTCGCCGTCGGCGGCCTCGCAGACCTCCGCCATGGCGTTGATGAACGAGATCTTCGTGGCCAGGAAGGAGTTGGCCGCGGTCTTCACCAGCTCGGCGGTCGGGAAGTCCGTCACCACGAACGGCGACCCCTCGGCGACCGGCACCGCGTACACCTCGCGCAGCAGCTTCTCGGCCCGCTCGCTCGCCACCCCGACGACGATCCGGTCCGGGTGCAGGGTGTCGTTCACGGCGAAGCCCTCGCGCAGGAACTCCGGGTTCCAGGCCAGCTCCGCGTCGGCACCCGCGGGTGCCAGCTCCGCCAGCCGCGCCGCGAGCCGGGCCGCCGAGCCCACCGGGACGGTCGACTTCCCGACGACCAGCGCGGGGCGGGTCAGGTGGGGCGCCAGCGACTCGAAGGCGGCGTCCACGTAACTCATGTCGCAGGCGTACTCGCCGTGCTTCTGCGGAGTGTTCACACAGACGAAGTGCACATCGCCGAAGGCCGCCACTTCTTCCGGGGAGGTGGTGAACCGCAGCCGTCCCGTGGACCCCTCGATGCCCTCGACGTGCTTGCGCAGCAGCTCCTCCAGGCCCGGTTCGTACATCGGGACCTTGCCGGTGGCCAGCATCTCGATCTTCTCGGGCACGACATCGAGGCCGAGCACTTCGAAGCCCAGCTCCGCCATGGCTGCGGCGTGGGTGGCGCCGAGGTAGCCGGTGCCGATCACAGTGATCCTGAGGGCCATGGAACGCTCCTGGGAGATGCGGACAGACTTGCGGTGAACGAGCATAGTCGTGCTCCCGAAGGCCCGGTTTCCGGCCGCCCGCACAGCCTCGCCCACCCCTTTCGGACCCCTGTCGTGAAGCTCACGCGGGCTTTGCATAGGCCATTGCGGGAGCAGCGCTCTAAAATTGGGTTACTTAACGGTAGTTAGCGTCTTGGGGAGTGAGCGTCTTGGCGGGTTCGACCGATTTCGACCTGTACCGTCCGGCCGAGGAGCACGAGATGCTCCGGGAGACGGTGCGCGCGCTCGCCGAGGCGAAGATCGCCCCGCACGCGGCTGCGGTCGACGAGGAGGCGCGTTTCCCGCAGGAGGCGCTGGACGCCCTGACCGCGGCGGACCTGCACGCGGTGCACGTACCCGAGCAGTACGGCGGCGCGGGCGCCGACGCCCTCGCCACGGTCATCGTGATCGAGGAGGTGGCCCGCGTCTGCGCCTCCTCCTCCCTCATCCCGGCCGTGAACAAGCTCGGTTCCCTCCCGGTGATCCTCTCCGGCTCCGAGGACCTGAAGAAGAAGTACCTGGGCCCGCTCGCCAAGGGCGACGGCATGTTCTCGTACTGCCTCTCCGAGCCCGACGCGGGCTCGGACGCGGCCGGCATGAAGACCCGCGCGGTCCGTGACGGCGACTTCTGGGTCCTCAACGGCGTGAAGCGCTGGATCACCAACGCGGGCGTCTCCGAGTACTACACGGTCATGGCCGTCACCGACCCGACCAAGCGCTCCAAGGGCATCTCGGCCTTCGTCGTCGAGAAGTCGGACGAGGGCGTCTCCTTCGGCGCCCCGGAGAAGAAGCTCGGCATCAAGGGGTCCCCGACCCGCGAGGTCTACTTCGACAACGTCCGCATCCCCGCCGACCGCATGATCGGCGAGGAGGGCACCGGCTTCGCCACCGCGATGAAGACCCTGGACCACACCCGCATCACCATCGCGGCCCAGGCCCTCGGCATCGCCCAGGGCGCCCTCGACTACGCCAAGGGCTACGTCCAGGAGCGCAAGCAGTTCGGCAAGCCGATCGCCGACTTCCAGGGCATCCAGTTCATGCTCGCCGACATGGCCATGAAGCTGGAGGCGGCCCGCCAGCTCACCTACTCCGCCGCCGCCAAGTCCGAACGCCTCGACGGCGACCTGACCTTCTTCGGCGCCGCGGCCAAGTGCTTCGCCTCCGACGTCGCGATGGAGATCACCACGGACGCGGTCCAGCTTCTCGGCGGCTACGGCTACACGCGGGACTACCCGGTGGAGCGGATGATGCGCGACGCGAAGATCACGCAGATCTACGAGGGCACGAACCAGGTCCAGCGGATCGTCATGGCGAGGAACCTGCCGTAGCGGTCGCTTCTCCGGCGTCCGGCCCCCCGATGTGCGCATCGGGGGGCCGGACGTGTGTATGCGGCGGGGAGGCCGAGGCTGGATCACTCCCCGGTGAAGACGTCCTCGACGGTGGTGGCGGTGGCGGCGCGGTTCAGCCACTGGCGCAGGAGCTCGGGGTCGTCGCAGCCGGTGATCTTCTCGCGGGTCTCTTCGGCAAGGGCGATGCCGCGTGCTTCGAGGACCAGCAAGAGTCCTTCTGCCCGGCCCTCCACCCGGCCCTCCACCCGGCCCTCCGCCCGGCCTTCGTCCCGGATTTCTTCCGACATGAAGGACTTGTAGAAAGACGTGTCCACGGCCACCAGGTTCCTCCACTGTTGTGCGGCCGGGCGGTTGCCCAGGCCCTGTGCGGTGAGTTCGACGATGGGGTCGGTGATTGCTTCCGGTGTGTCCCGCAGTGCGGCGGACAGCGTTTTCAGTATGGCACCGACGTCCGGATTGTCGGCGTGTGTGATGGCCGCCAGGGTGGCGAGCGCGAGGTCTTTGCGGGCTTCGGCCACATCGGTGATGACCGGCATGTTGTGCGGACCCGCGACGAGGGGGTTCAGGGCGAGGGTCTGCCATTGACGGACGCCGATGGAGATGGGGCGTGCGGCCCATTCGGCGGTGGCGTGGTCCTGGCAGACGACCAGTAACAGGACGGGCAGCCCATACCTGTTGTGGAGATAGCTGACGTAGTACGGCCAGCTGGCGGTCTTGCGCGGGTCCTTCTTGCCCTGGGCCTCGATGGCGAGGAGGAAGGGCCCGTCGTGCTCTGTTTCGATGCGCAGGAGGGTGTCCACCCGGCGTTCGACGGGACGGGCCTCGGTGAGGTCGGTGGGCAGCGCGGTGGCCGATGTGGGTGGTGGGATGTCGACTCCGAGCACTTCGGAGACGCGGGAGAAGAGGCCGGGGTACTCCTGGAAGATGCGGTGCATCGCTTCGTGGGGCGAGCTGACCATGTAGGTCCGTTCGGGTTGAGTGACGTTTCCGTCAGGCGGCTGTGTGGAGGTCCGTCCGGCAGTCGCGGCAGTGGCCGGGGTGGCGGGAGCGGAAGGCGCGGTCGCAGTGGTCGCAGTTCTGGAGCGGGATGACGATGACGCCGGGGCGTGCGAGTGCGACGACGTCCTGGGCTCCCGGCAGCGGTGGTGGCAGGAGAGTGGTGATCCGGTGGCGCAGGAGCTTGGCGGGGTGTTTCAGAGGGTTCGGGAGGTCGGTGGTGAGGGTGTGGCGGATGGTGTCGGGGTGGGCGTCGCGTTCGAGCCAGGTGGCGACGCCGGGGGCGAGGGTGTGGATGTCGTTCTCGGAGAGGACGAGTTGAGGTGCGTGGCGGCGCAGGTCGGCGAGGAGGGCGGTGGCCACGCGCTGGAGTTCCGGCGTGAGCTCCTGCGGCTGGGGGAGCGGCGGTGGCGGCGTCGTGCGCGCGGTGGGGGCCGGGACGAGGGCGGGGGTGGGGTGCGACTGCGGTTGCGGTGCGGGGGGCGGAGCCGGGCGCGGCTCGGGGGTGGTTACGCGTGGCGGCGGTGGCGGCGTGGGTTGTGCGGCCGGCTTGCTGGGGGTTGCCGTCCGGGGGTGGGGAGTTGTGACGGGGTGTGTGGCGGCGCCGGGCTGGTTGTACGAGACGGTGCGGGTGACGATGCGGCCGTCGGCGAGGCGTACGCGGCTGCGGTGGAGGTAGCCGTGGGCTTCGAGCTCGCGCAGGGCGGCGGCGACGCGGGTCTCGCTCTCGGGGAAGCGTTCGGCGAGGCGCTTGATGCCGATCCTGGCTCCGGCGGGCAGCGACTGGATGTGGGCGGCGAGCCCGATCGCGGTGAGGGAGAGTCCGCGGTGCTGGGCGAGGTGGTTGCCGATGACGGTGAAGCCTGCGGCGTGCCGGAAGTTGATGTGGATGACACCGGGTGACGGTGTGGTGTCTCCGGGTACGGGGGACGGGGCGCACGGGGGCGCGGTAACCTGCGGGGTAGCCATCGGGAAGCTCCTACTTCCTCGGTGGTCAGGCCCCCGGTTGAGACTGTGAATCTCGGTCGGGGGCCGTCGCATGTCTGGAGTTGTCGCGGCGAGCATATGCCAGCCAACCCGCTTGAAATCCAGCCCAGTTGCCCCATGTCACCCGAGTGAGTGACGGGAGCGGGTTTGGGTGGGGAGGGTGATTTCCCCAGGTTCTTTAAAGCCTTATACGTCGTGGAGCGCGGGGACGTGGCTCACCGGGTCGTGGGATTCCGCGACCCGGTGGGGCGGTCGCGGTACGAGGTCGAGTTCGGCCCAGATCGTCTTGCGCGGGACGGGTCCGACGTCTATGCCCCAGCGGTCGGCGAGTGCCTCGACGATCAGCAGACCGCGCCCGCTCTCGGCGTACTGGTCGGGGGTGGATACGACGGGCAGTTGTTCGCCCCGGGTGTCGGTCACCTCGATCCGCAGGAGCTCGTCGCGGCGGGCACTGAGGCTGAGTCGGAAGTCCCGGCCGGGTACGCGGCCGAGGACGGCGGCGTTGACGGCCAGCTCGGCGACGATGTGCGCGGCCGGTTCGCAGACGATCCCCCAGTCGCCCAGGTGTGCCGTGGCCAGGAGCCGGGCGAGCCTGGCGCCTCGGCGGGTGGGGGAGAGCGAGACGGTGAACTGCCGGGCGGGAGCGGAATGTTCGGTTCGGGTGATGTGTTGGTTCACGTTGCTCAGCGTGGCCGGGGTGTGCGTACCGTGAACAGCAACGAGCCCCTTACGTACGGTGATTGTCCCGTGCTTGTCCAGTGCTGTCCCGGCTGTCCCGGCTGTCCGGGGTGACGTGTCGGGGAGACCAGGGGTTGGGTCAAGAACGGCATGCACACCGGAAGTGGGGCACGGATGAGCGTGGATGAGACCGGTACGGAACGCGGCGACGCCGGGGCTGACGAGCCGGGCTGGGACGTCGATCCCGATGACGAGTCGGGGGCGGCCGTGGTCGCGGCGGTGGGCCGCCAGATCAAGGCGTGGCGGGAGGCGGCGGGGCTGCGGGCCGGCGAGTTCGGGGCCGCGATCGGGTACGGGGAGGACCAGATCTACAAGGTGGAGGGTGGCCGTCGCATCCCCCGCCCGGAGTTTCTGGACAGGGCGGACGAAGTGCTCGGGGCACGCGGGAAGATCGCGGCGATGAAGCAGGACGTGGCGGAGGTCCGGTATCCGAAGAAGGTACGGGATCTGACGAAGATGGAGGCCAAGGTCGTCGAGCTGGAGGCGTATCAGCACCACAACATCAATGGCCTGTTGCAGACCGAGGAGCATATGCGGGCCCTGTTCGCTTCGTGGTTGCCCGCCTACACGCCGGACGAGATGGACCGCGTGGTGGCCGCTCGCATGGCCCGGCGATCCATCTTTGATCGAGATCCCCTTCCGTCGCTGAGTTTTGTCCAGGAGGAGGTGACGCTTCGCCGTCCGGTTGGAGGCACAATGGTGATGCGCCGACAACTCGAACGCCTCTTGGAAGTTGGGCGGTTGCGGAATGTGGCGATCCAGGTAATGCCGACTAATCGCGAGGAACATCCTGGGACGGGCGGGCTGATCGAGGTGCTGAGGTTCCCCGACGGCAGTGCGGTCGGGCGTTCCGAGGGCGCGTTCGGTGGCCGTCCGGTCTCGGACCCGAAGCAGCTCAGGATCCTTGGATTGCGCTATGGGATGATCCGGGCCCAGGCTCTTACGCCACGGGAGTCGCTGGCCTTCATCGAGCAAGTGCTGGGAGAGACATGACCAACAAGCCCTCTGCCGGGGACGCTTCCGAACTGGAGTGGTTCAAGAGCAGTTACAGCAGTAGTGGCGACGGCAACGACTGCGTCGAGGTCGCGTCCGCTCCGGGCGCGGTGCTCGTGCGCGACTCCAAGAACGCGCAGGGGGCCCGGCTCGCTTTTGCTTCAGGTGCCTGGGCGGGCTTCGTCTCCTACGCTGCCGAGCGCTGACCCGGCCGTCAGTCCTCCTCGTCGTCATCGTCCGCCCCGTCGAAGCGGTCGAAGGCCGCCTCCGTGCGGGCGCGGAACATCGCGGTCCCGCGATCGTCGCGGAGGATGATCTCGTCGTGCGCGTACCAGCGTGAGCCCGGCTGCTGACTGATCGGGTACTCCGGGAGCGGCAGGCGCCGAAAGGTGGCGGCGATGTCCTCGGGCAGGTCGGTGTCGTCGGGGGTCACCCATCCCATCAGGTCCTCATCGGCACACAGGGACTCGGACAGGACGATCTCGACGAACGCGACGCTGACCCGGCCCAGCCACGCGGCCCAGTCGTCGGCGGTGGGCCGGACAAGGTCGGCGCGGACCACGACGGGCGGGTCGTCCTGGTCGAGGTCCGTTACGCGTATGCCCCAGTAGGCGCAGGACTGGTTCTCGACGCGGAAGATCAGCACGCCTCGGTCCGCATCGAGGTAGAGGTCCTTCGGGGCGAGCAGGGAATCCTGATTGTCGGTCAAGTCATGTCGCTGCCCAAGTAGTTGGTAGGCGTCGCGCAGCGCTGCAGGGAGCGGCAGGCCGAGCCGGGCCTGGGCCGCGTCGAGTTCGGCGGGGGTGTAGCCGTCGGTCCCGGTGAGAGGGCTTCGGCTCCAGCGCGACCTCGGCACGCTGGGTGCATGGGCGATCATCCTCAGCGAATGAGCGGGCGAGCAGCAGCAAGGCCCGGACGGGGTGCCGTCCGGGCCCTGCTGTCAGGCGTCGTCAGTTCTCGGTGACGGTGACCTTCTCGTCGTTCTTCAGCTGCTCCACCAGCTGCTTCACCTTGGCCTTGTCCCAGACCACGTTGCCGTTCCTGAAGCCCGACATCGGCATGTTCATCGACTTGCCGTCGCCGCCCGTGACGTCCTTCATGGCGAAGAACATCTGGCTCAGGGACCAGAGCGACATGTCCTTGTCCACGACCAGGGTGTCCAGGCCCGCCCCCATCGTCGGGTACAGCTTGAACGGGTTGAGGATCGTGGACGGCGTCGCCGTCTGGCTCGCCAGCGCCGCGAGGAACTTCTGCTGGTTCTTCGTACGGGCCAGGTCCGCCTGGGCGAAGGCGTAGCGGGTGCGGACGAAGGCGAGGGACTGCTCGCCGTTCAGAGTCTGCTTGCCCGCCTGGAAGTCGGCGCCGGACTTCTTGTCCTTGAATGCCTTGGGGATGTCCAGCTCCACGCCGCCGATCGCGTCCACGATCTTGGCGAAGCCGCCGAAGCCGATCTCGCAGTAGTGGTCGATCCGCAGCCCGGTGTTGAACTCGACGGTGCGGACCAGGAGTTCGGGGCCGTCCATGGCGTACGCGGCGTTCAGCTTGGTGAAGCGGCCGCGGCCCGGGTAGAGCTTGCCGGAGTCGGAGCCCTTGAACGAGGGGATCTCGACGTCGGAGTCACGGGGCAGGGAGATCAGCGTCGGCCCGTTGGAGCCGTCGTGCAGGATCATCATCGAGTCGGTCCGCTTGCCCTCGGCGGAGCCCGTGTGGAGCTTCTTCTTGTCCTCGGCCGTCATGCCCTCACGGCTGTCGGACCCGACGATCAGGTAGTTGGTGCCGTCGCCGCCCTCCGGCCGCTCGATGACCTTGGAGAGGTCCACCTCGCGCTTGAGCTTGGAATCGGCCCAGAAGTACGTGCCTATGGAGACCCCGAGGACCACGACCGCCAGGGTCAGCGCGCCTATCTTGATCCGGCGGCGCCAGTCGGGCGCCGGCCGTCCCTGTGTGTAACCGCCGCCGCCCTGATCGCCCCCGTGGCCGTTGCCCCGGCCGCCGGCGTTGCCGCCGCCGTAGACCTGACCGGTGTTGTACCCGCTGTCGTACTGCGGGCCACCGTTGTCGTAGCCGCCCGGCTGCTGGGGGATCGGCCGCTGCCTCGGCGGCGCGGGGCGCTGCTGCGGGGCGGGGCGGCGCTGGACGTGCGGCATCGAGCGGGCGCCCTCCGGCTGCTCACCGGCGCTGCCCCGCCCGTAGCGGTTGCCGCCGCGGTTGTCGTCGGACCATCCCTCGGGCCAATCGTTCATGCGAACCAGTGTGCAGGCCAGGAGTACCGCTATTACAGGGGGTGCGGGAAATCGCATCAGGGCTGTTGCGAAGCTGATGCATTGCGGCCGCGTGTAAGCCCCCGCATAAGGTGGACGGTATGACAGATCAGGCCCCGCGCCCGGAGGGCGACATTCCGGGCAAGCCGACCGCCGCCTCCCGGACCACCCTCAGCCACATCATGACCGGCAGCGACACCAATCTGCTGGGCACCGTGCACGGTGGCGTGATCATGAAACTGGTCGACGACGCGGCGGGTGCCGTGGCCGGCCGGCATTCCGGCGGCCCCGCCGTGACGGCCTCGATGGACGAGATGGTCTTCCTGGAGCCGGTCCGCGTCGGTGATCTCGTTCACGTCCGCGCCCAGGTGAACTGGACCGGCCGCTCCTCGATGGAGGTCGGCGTCCGCGTCATGGCCGAGCGATGGAACGAATCCACCCCCGCCCAGCAGGTCGGCAGCGCCTATCTGGTGTTCGCCGCGGTCGACGCGGACGGCAAGCCGCGCCCCGTACCGCAGGTGATCCCGGAGACGGAGCGCGACAAGCGGCGCTACCAGGAGGCGCAGATCCGGCGCACCCACCGCCTCGCCCGCCGCCGGGCGATCCGGGAGCTGCGCGAGAAGCGCGCGGCGGAGGGCATCGAGGACTGAGCCCCGGGGGCAGCGCCCGGCAGCAGACCTCGCGGCGTCGCGGGGCTGCCTGCCGCAGGGCGCTCCGAGCCGCTCCGGGCCCGGCGCCCCACCGTCACGGGCAGGCCACCTGGTCGCCCGTGACCGTGCCGAACTCGCCAGGGTCCCTCTCCTCGGCCCGTACCCGCCGCACCGTCTCGAAGTCCGCGCCCGCCGTCACCCGCATCGTGGCCCCCTGCCCCCGCACCGGCCGCAGCTCGGCCCCGGGCAGCGCGGCAGCCAGCGACCTCGCGGACCGGTCCCAGCGCGGGTCGTAGCTGATCAGGGTGCGCTTGAGGGCGTGCAGCTCACCGTTGAGCGGGGCGCGTGTGGTGTCGAAGCCGGTGGCGCGCAGCGCGGCGTCGACCGTCTTGCCGAGGCCGTCCTTCGGAGTCCCGTTGTAGACCTGGACCCGGACCTGCCGGGGGGCGACGTCGACCGTCTGCGCCTTCGGCTCCTCGGGCCGCGCGGGGGCGAGCGGCTTGTCCTCGCGCAGTGCCCGGAAGAGCTTCTTCGACTTGGCCTCGTCCCATCTGACCGTCGAGCCGATGCCCTTCACCGGGTAGGAGACGTTCCCCACCGGTACGGAGGCGAACTCGGACGAGGCCGGGGAGAAGCCGCGCATCGCCTGGGCGAGCTCCAGCAGCTGCTCCGTACCGAACCCCTTGTCGGCCCGGACCGAGCGCAGCATCGTCGAGGCGACGTCCTGGAACTTCACCGGGTTCAGCAGCACACCGCTGCTGGTCGCCCGTGCGATCAGCGACGCGAGGAACTTCTGCTGGCGCTGCATCCGTCCCAGGTCGGCGGCCCCGTCGATGTGCCGGGAGCGTACGTACTGGAGGGCCTGCCCGCCGTCCAGTTCATGGGTGCCCGCGGCGAGATCGAGACCGGTGTACGAGTCCTTCAGCGGCCGGGTCGTGCAGATCTGCACGCCGCCCAGGGTGTCCACGGTCTTCATGAAGCTGGTGAAGTCGACCTCCAGATAGTGGTCGACCTTGACGCCCGTCATGTGCTCGACGGTCCGCAAGGTCAGATTCGGACCGCCCTCGGCATAGGCCGCGTTCAGCTTCAGCGGGTGCGCGGAGTGCCGCACACCGGTGTTCCGGTCGGTGTGCTCGGGGATCTCGGCGTAGCTGTCGCGGGGCAGCGAGACGATGCTCGCGCGCTTCTTGTCCGCCGACAGATGCACCAGCATGACCGTGTCGGTGCAGTGGCATGGTGCACCGCCCAGCCGGTACTTCTGCTTCTCCTCCGGGGTGATCCGGTCGCGGCCGTCGGTGCCCACGAGCAGCAGGTTCATGCCGGTCCCGGCGCGTGGCCGGTTCTTCATGTCCTTGAACGGATCGATCCGGTCGATCCCGGTCTCCAGATTGGTCACCACCGCATGACCGACCCCGCCGGCCCCCAGCACCAGCACGGAGAGACCGGTCGCCATCCGCATGCCCCAGCGTGGGCGTTCGTCCTGCTTTCTGGACCTGCGCCGGGGCGGAACCGCATGGGAACGCGAGGGACTGGGGGAGCGGTGGGGTGTGGGCACGGGGGAGACCTCCGCGGTGCGAGGGGACCGTTCGCACAGTAGGTCCATATGATCAAAGGTCCGGTGCGCGACCCGGCGGGGCGCCCCGGCATCCCCCATTCGCGGTAACGTGGCGGCCGAATAACGCCGCCCGGTGGGGTGCGAACCCCCGGCGCCACCCGAGGACCACCCGAGGACCACCATGCCTGCCGCGCAGTACCCCGCCGTCTCCGTGATCATGCCGGTGCTCGACGAGGAACGTCACCTCAGGAACTCCGTCCGGCACATCCTGGAGCAGGAGTACGCGGGTGAGATGGAGGTGGTCATCGCACTGGGCCCCTCCACGGACCGCACCGACGAGATCGCCGCGGAGCTGGTGCGCGAGGACCCCCGGGTCCACACCGTCCCCAATCCGACCGGCCGCACCCCGGCAGCCCTCAACGCCGCGATCAAGGCCTCCCGTCACCCCATAGTGGTGCGGGTCGACGGACATGGCATGCTCTCGCCGAACTACATCGCGACCGCCGTCCGCCTCCTGGAGGAGACCGGCGCGCAGAACGTGGGCGGCATCATGCACGCCGAGGGCGAGAACGCCTGGGAGGACGCCGTCGCCGCGGCCATGACGTCGAAGATCGGCGTCGGCAACGCGGCCTTCCACACCGGGGGCCAGGCCGGCCCGGCGGAGACCGTCTACCTCGGCGTCTTCCGCCGCGAGGCGCTGGAGAAGGCGGACGGCTACAACGTGGAGTTCATCCGGGCCCAGGACTGGGAGCTGAACTTCCGCATCCGCGAGGCGGGCGGCCTGATCTGGTTCTCGCCCGAACTGAAGGTGCAGTACCGGCCGCGCCCCTCCGTGCGGGCGCTGGCCAAGCAGTACAAGGACTACGGCCGCTGGCGCCACGTCGTCGCCCGCTACCACTCCGGCTCGATCAACCTGCGCTACCTGGCGCCGCCCACCGCCGTCTGCGCGATCGCGGCGGGCATCGTGGTCGGCGCGGCCGTCACCCCGTGGGCGTTCGTCGTTCCCGCCGGGTACGTCGCGGCGATCGTCGCCGGGTCCGTACCGGCGGGCAAGGGCCTGTCGCTGAAGGCGCGGGCCCAGATCCCGGTGGCCCTCGCGACCATGCACATGTCGTGGGGGTACGGCTTCCTGACCAGCCCCCGCTCGCTCGCGAAGAAGGTCATCGCCAGCCGCCGGCCGGCCGTCACCGTGTGACACCCGACGACACCGCGGGGGCCTTCCGATGTGCCGGAAGGCCCCCGCGGTGCGTTGTGCGCGGCGCGCTGTCAGCTGAAGCGCGCTACCAGCCGAAGCCGGGCTGGATGTCCATGCAGGCCGAGTCGTCGTCGCCGTTGAGCGCCCGTGCGCTGTCCGGGGTCTTCTCCTCGGCGGAGGGCGCGTGGTAGTCGCCGTCCTCGCGCCAGTCGGCTCCCACGGTCAGCGTGATGCCGGAGACGTCGGTCGACTTCTTCACCGCCGTCAGCGGGATGCCGAGCGCCTTGGCGACCGCCTGGGCGTTGCCCTCCATGTCCACGGTGGGGAAGAGGATCCCGGTCCGCTTCGCCGGCTCGGTGTTCTGCGAGTCGATCGTGGACTGGGTGTAGCCCTTCCCGGCCAGCAGGTCCTTGACCGCCGTCGCCCGGCCCTTGACCGGGTAGTCGACCTCGGTACGTGTCCCGTTGCGGACGGTCACCGGGGTCTCGGCGGGGGACGCGGTGGGCTTCTTGGCGGCGGCCGGCTTCTTGCGCTTGGCCGCCTTGCCGTCGAGCGGGACGTCGTCGCGGACCATCTGGAAGAGCTGCTCGGCGTCGCCGGGCTTGGGGAGCACCCGCTCCTTGAGCGTGCCCGTCCCGTAGACGTTCGGCATCGTCGTCATGGTGATGCGCTTGGTGGGCACCTTCTTGAGCTCCTCCGCGAGGTCGTAGAGCTTGTTGACCGAGCCGAGGCCGTTGTCGCCCTTGTCGACCGTCAGCGCGTTCGTCGCCGCCTCGGCGAGGTTCATCAGCTTGCCCGGGTCGGTGAGCTTGGTGCCCTTGCGCAGCTCACGGACCATCGAGTTCATGTACATGTGCTGGGCGTGGGTACGGCCGAGGTCGGTGCCGTCCTCGAAGCCGTAGCGGGTGCGCAGCCACTGGAGGGCCTGCTTGCCCTTGATCTTCGTGGTGCCCTTCTCCAGCTTCAGCCCGGAGCCCTTGCCGGTGCTGGTGTGCGAGTAGACGTTGCCCTTGACGCAGACCGGGACGCCGCCGATCGCGTCCGCCATCGAGATCACACCGGAGAAGTCGATCATCATGAAGTGGTCGATGGTGATGCCGGTGAGCTCATACCAGGTGGCCACCGAGCAACCGGGACCGCCGCGGCCGAGCGTCTCGTTGGTCATCTCCAGACCGGTGGTCGCGGGGTAGACCTTCTTCGTCTCCGGGTCGGTGCACTTCGGGATCTTCAGCATGGTGTCGCGCGGCATGCTGATCACCGACATGTTGCTGCGGTCGGCGGAGAGGTGGAGCAGCATCTGCACGTCGGCCAGGGGCGGTGCACCGAAGGTGTCCTTGGCCCCGCCGAGCTTCTGGTTCTCCTTGGAGTCCCGCGCGTCCGAGCCTATGAGCAGGATGTTCATCGGGGTCTGACCGGCGGCGTTGGCCTTGTGATCGGCCATCTTCTTGTCGCCGAGGGTCAGATCGGCCTTCTTGAGATTGCCGTTCAGGTGCTCGATGTATAGGTAACCGGCGCCGGCGCCGCCGATTATGAGCAGCGCGGTCACCGACGCGACCCAGCGCAGCACCCGGCGTTTGCCCTTCTTGCCGTGCCGCTTCGGGCCACCGCGCCGGTGCCCACTCTCCGCCGGGGCGGCCCGGCGGCCACCTCCGCCGGAGCCCGGCTCCTCTTCCGGCGCCTCCGTGTGGAGACCGCCGTCCCGGCCGGGTCGACCGGCCTGCCGGACGCGTGGCCGCGTCCCTTCCCCGGGCGTACCGCTCCGTGCCACCAGGACCCCCCTGCTGCTCAGACTCGTTGTTCCGCGCAGTGACCCGGTGTCACTTGGCGCACTCTGCCTTGTCGGCGTTTGCTTGCTGGATGTCGGCCGGCACCTTTGCCGGCCCGGTGATGGGTGTGCCCGCGCCCTTGAAGTCGTCCCCCAACGTCAGCACCATCGCCTGGAGCCCTTCGGCATCCGTGGTGCCCTGCTTCATGGCCGAGCCGGGCAGGCCCATCATGGCGGCCAGGGCGCGGGCCTGGTCCGCCTGGTTCGGCGCGTACTCCAGCGTCGTCTTCTTGACCTTCGCCGGGGCGTTCGCCTTGTTGGTGGACTTGAGGACGCCCTGCTCGTTCTGCAGCCAGACGACCGTCGCCTGCGCGGCACCGGGGACCTTGCCGCCGTTGTACACATCGACGCGTACGTCGCCCGCGGCGGCCTTGGAGCCCTTGAGGAGTGCGTCCTGCTTGCTCTTCGCGGCCTTCTTCTTCGACTTCACCTCGGTCAGTGAGGTGTCGTCGCGCATCATCGCGAACAGCGCGTCGGCCTTGGGCGGGTTCAGTACGACGGTGACCGGTGTCTTCTCGGCCGGGTTGTCTAGCACCGGCACCGTGGTGAAGGTGATGTTCTTCGTGTTGACCTTGCCGAGCTCCTGGGCCAGCGAGGCCAGCTTCTTCCCCGTGCCGATGCCGGTGTCGACGGTGAGTGCCTTGGTCGCCGCGTCCGCCAGCTTGTACAGCTTGGGCAAGCTGGTCAGAGTGTCGTCCGACTGCATCTGCCGGATCATCGAGGCGATGAACTGCTGCTGGATCTTGATCCGGTCCAGGTCGCCATGGTTGCCGAAACTGTGCCGGGTCCGTACGAACGCCAGGGCGTCCTCGCCCTGGATGCGGTGCTCACCGGCCGGCAGGTCCAGGTGCGAGTCCGGGTCCTTGACCGGCTTGGCCAGGCAGATCTCGACCCCGCCGACCGCCGTGGACAGCTCCTTCACCGCGTTGAAGTCGACCATCATGAAGTGGTCGACCTTCAGGCCGGTGATCTCCTTGACCGTGTCCATGGTGCAGCCGGCGTTACGGCCCTCCTGGCCGAGGCTCTGGTTGAAGCGGACGTTCTGCGTACCCGGGACGACCTTGTCCGAGCCGTCCGGCTGCCTGGTCTTGCAGTCCGGGATGTCGGTGATCAGGTCGCGCGGGATGCTCAGCGCCGTCGCGTTGGTGCGGTCCTCGGAGACGTGGAAGAGGATGTTGGTGTCGGCGTGGCCCACGCTGCCCTTGTCGCCGTAGCCCTCGTTGCCCTTGCCGGTGCGCTTGTCGGTGCCGATGATCAGGATGTTGATCGGGGCGTCGTTGTCGAAGACGTTCTTGTTGCCGGACCCGCCGATGTCGACCGTGTTCAGGTTGCCGTTGAAGTGCTGGTACAGCGCGTACCCGCCCACCGACAGGCCGACCAGCACGAAGGCCATCGTGCCGCCCGTCCACAGCAGCGCCTTCTTGCGGCGGGCCTTGGGGGCCTTGCGGCTGCGGCGGCCCGCCGGACCGGAACTCTCCTGGCCGCGCGTGCCGTTGGCCGAACGGCGGCTGCGCTGCCCCGGCACCTCGGGCTTCGAACCCGTCCCCTGGCCGTTGCCGGCCGGATTCCGGCGCTCGCCCCCGCCGTCACGGGAGGCGCTTCTACGTCCGCCGCCACTGTCACGGGCCGACGACCCTCTGTTATTGGGGACACGTGGGCGGGAAGTACGGGAAGACTCTCCCGAATCCCCTCCGGAATGATTCAGTCGCAGTTCGTAATCGCCGGTTTGCGGGTTGAGTACCCACTGGTCTGCGGGGTCGATTCCGTCCGCCCGCCCACGGCTTTGCGCATCCACGGTTGCTTGAGTCCTCCGTCGGTGCCACGCGAGGCGCCTCCCCCGATCAGGCGCTCGATCTTTCGCTCCAGAAGTGCGCGGCCAGGAGGCCGGCAGCACCGGATCGCGTCACACTATCGGCCCAGTTCGGCGTCGAGCGACGTGCGTGACAAATTCCACGGTCCTTACAACTGGTCATACTGCTCATTACACGCCGATCACCGGCTTCTGTTTGGGAATTGCTTTACTGCTTGCACAGGTCCGCCGCTGCGTTGTTGCCCGAATAGGTCGGCGTGGGAGTGGGGCCGGAAGCATCCGGGGTATCGGCCGCGGCATTGTTTTTCCCGTTGTTCTTCTCGTCGTCATGTTTGAGCCGGTCCGCCGGGACCACGGCGACCGGATCGTCGTCGCGGAGTCGCTTGAAGAGCCGGTTCGCGTCGGGCTGTACGAGTTCGTCCCGGTTCCGGTTGGCGGCGTACGGCTGCCGGGGCACCGTCAGGAACTGCACCTTGTCGGTCGGTACGTCGCGCATGCCGCGTACCAGTTCGTACAGGTCCTTGAGGCTGTCCAGCCCGGCATCGGTGGTCAGCGCCTTGGTGGCCGCGTCCAGCACCGGGTAGAGGCGGGTCGGGTTGAGCAGGACGCCGTCGCTCTGCACCTTGTTCACCAGCGCGCCCAGGAACTGCTGCTGGCGGTCCATCCGTTCGGTGTCGCTGCCGTTGCCGATCGACTTCCGGGCCCGTACGTACCCCAGCGCCTGCTCGCCGTTGAGCGTCTGGCGCCCGGCCGGGAGCTTCAGATGGGCGTCGGCGTCGTCGACCGGCTTCTTCAGGCAGACCTCGACCCCGTCCACGGCGTCCACTATGTCCTTGAAGCCGTTGAAGTCGACGACCATGTGGTGGTCGATCCGGACGCCGGTCATCTTCTCGACCGTACGGATCGTGCAGGCGGTGCCACCGAACTCGAAGGCCCAGTTGAACTGGGCGAATTGCTTCTTCGTGGCCGTGCCGTCCGCCCGGTGGCAGACCGGGATCCACACCATCAGGTCACGCGGCAGGGACATCGCGGTGACACTCTTCCGGTCCGCCGCGAGGTGGAGCAGGATCGTGGTGTCCGACCGCTGGCTGCCGCCGTCGTCACGGCCGTACTTGCGGTTGTCACCGGCCCGGCTGTCCGAGCCGATGAGCAGGATGTTCTCCGCGTCGCGCACCACGGAGGCGGGCCGCTCCCGCTCGTACACCTTGAGTTCGGCGGCCGCGGAGGTGTCGGTCCTGATGTTGCCGTCGAGCTTCCTGTACAGCCACCAGCCGACGCCCGCCGCGACCAGGACGACGAACGAGGCGCCGAGCGCGGTCCAGCGCAGCCAGTGGTGCCGGTGACCGGCCGCGGAGGCGCCGGATCCGTCCTCGGATCGCGACCCGGTCCCGCCCGCCGCCGAGTCGTCGGAGTCGTCCGGCGGGCCGGCGCTTTCGCTCACGTCTGCGTCCATCCTTCACGTTCGGCGGCGCGTCGGGCCGCCGGTCGCAGAAGTAGACGGCTGAACCTCACGCTTGGTTGTGTCTCCGGTGGTCAGTTACCGCCGATCATGTACCGGAGTTGACGCGAAGCCTCGAGGACTCGGCCCGGCTTGAGCCGGACGAGTGGTCCTCAGGGTGCTTGTCATACCGCGCTGTTGGTGACCCGTTCGCTCTCGACGCGCTTCGCCAGTCCCTCTTCGCCCAGCTGGTCCAAGTGGCGGCACAGGACCACGGAGCCCCCGGCGGCCAGCGGCGCGAACAGCCCCGCGGCCAGCCCCTCCCAGGTGTCGTACGAACGTCCCGTGAGCAGCCGCGATCCGGCGGTCAGACCGAGCGCGTCCGCGTCCTCGCGGGCCCGCGCCACCAACTGCGCCGACGTCAGCTCGACGCCGTCCACCGCCAGCGCGGGGGCGTCCGGGTCCACGGGGGCGAACGGCGCGAACCGGTCGCCCTGGCTCGGCACCTCCACCGCGTAGTCCGCGAAACCCTCGGGCGTCCGCGGGAACCTGCCGCCCAGCGGGCGCAGCGCCAGGGCGACCCGCTCGCCGCGGCAGGCCCGAGCGGCCTCCAGCGTGTCCGGGCCGCTGACCACGAGGTCGGCGCCGGCCGGGTCGCCCTGCACATCGGCGATCACGCCGACCGAGGAACAGGCGAGCAGCCAGACCGCGGACTGCCAGTGCGCGGGCAGCAGCAGTGCCAGCCGGTCGCCGGGCTCCGCGGCGAGATCGCCCTGGAGGAGATTGGCGGTCTTGGCCACCCAATTGGCGAAGGTGGCCACCGACAGTTCGACGCGTTCTCCGGTGGCGTCGTCGTAGAAAGTGACCAAGGGGCGGGCCGGGTCCGAGGCGAGCGCGGAACGCAGCAGGTCGGCAGGGGTTCGGTCGGTGGCGTTCATCCGCGCAAGATTACGCGGCGGCGGCCGGCCCGGCGGGACGGAGGAGCGGCTGCTGCACCGGATCGGCAGACGGACCGTCAATTGCACGGATCCGTCCAGGTGGCCGTAGTTACCGGTGTATGCCCAGGATTATCCGTATGCGTCCCTTCATTGCATCCTCGATCGGTGTCACCTGTGCGGCCGTACTCGTTCTGCCGCTGGCCGTGCCCGCGGGCGCCGCCCCCGACACCAGCACCGTCCCCGCCGAGTCCGCCGAGCCCGTCGACGTCCCGGGCTCGACGCAGTCCCTGCCGATGCGGACCCTGCCAGCGCCGTCCGACCGGTCCACCGGCGAACCCACCCGCGCGGCCGTGCCCGAACAGGGGCTGCCCGAGCGCGAGGTCCACCCCTTCTCCATGGTCGGCGTCGTCTGGGACGACGCCGACACCGAACTCCACGGCACCGTCCAGGTCCGCACCCGCGCGACCGGCACCGGCCAGTGGTCCGACTGGCAGGACCTGGAGACGCACAACGCCGAGCACTCCGCCGACCCCGGCACCGCCGAGCGCGATTCCGGGGCCGTACGAGGCTCCACCGCCCCGCTCTGGGTCGGCGACTCGGACGCCGTAGCGGTCCGGGTGCGCCCCGAGGCCCCGGACCCGCAGGACCGGACCGGCACCGCGGTACCGCTGCCCGACGGGCTGCGCCTCGAACTCGTCGACCCCGGCGAGGACCCGCAGCAATCCCCCGCGACCGGCGACGAGACCGAGCCGGGCGCCCAGGCCGAGCCGGACACCGGCACAGCCGTCGCAGCGGGCGCCCAGGACGACGCCGCCGTCGACGAACGCACCGCACCCCTCTCCCCGAGCGTGCTTCCCGCCCTGAACAAGGCTCAGTCCGAGGCGCAGGGCGAGGCACAGGCAGGCCTCGCGCCCGGCACCCGGCCGTACATCGGCCCCCGTCCGCGCATCGTCACCCGCAAGGGCTGGGGCGCCGACGAGAAGCTCAGGGAGAGCAAGTTCGTCTACACGAGCACGGTCAAGGCCGCCTTCATCCACCACAGCGCCACTGGCAACAACTACAAGTGCTCCCAGGCACCCTCGGTCCTGCGCGGCATCTACCGCTACCACGTCAAGAGCACCGGCTGGCGCGACATCGGCTACAACTTCGCCGTCGACAAGTGCGGAAACATCTACGAAGGACGGGCGGGCGGCGTCACCAGGGCTGTCCTGGGAGCGCACACGCTCGGCTTCAACACCAACAGCATGGGCATCGCGGTGCTCGGCACCTTCACCAAGTCCAACCCGCCTGCCGCCGCGGTGAACGCCGTCGCGAAGCTCACCGCCTGGAAGCTCGGACTGTTCGGCGCCGACCCGCGCGGCAAGGCCACCCTCGTCTCGGGCGGCGGGAACAAGTACAAGAAGGGCAAGAAGGTCAAACTCAACGTCATCTCCGGCCACCGGGACGGCTTCGCAACCGATTGCCCCGGAGCGCGTCTCTACAAGAAACTCGGCTCGGCCCGGACCAGCTCCGCCAAGCTTCAGGGCCGCTGAACGGAACGGGAAGCTGCTGCGGGCCGCTGCGGGCCGCTGACCGGGGACGGCCGAACCGGTCTGCATACACTGGCCAGCCGAAACCAGGCCAGGCCCCAGCAGGAAGCAGAGTCAGTGCTGTGACAGAGGCAAAAGAAGCGATCCTCCTGGTCGGTGGGAAGGGAACCCGGCTGCGCCCGCTCACGGTGCACACGCCCAAGCCCATGGTTCCGGCAGCGGGCGTTCCGTTCCTCACCCACCAGCTGGCGCGCGCCCGTGCCGCCGGGGTCGAGCACATCGTGCTCGCGACGTCGTACCTGGCAGAGGTCTTCGAACCGTACTTCGGCGACGGCTCGTCGCTCGGCCTGCACATCGAGTACGTCACCGAACGCGAACCGCTCGGCACCGGCGGGGCGATACGCAACGTCGCGTCCCGGCTGACCTCGGGTCCGGACGACCCGGTGCTCATCTTCAACGGTGACATCCTCACCGGCCTGGACATCCGGGCCCTGGTCGCCTCGCACACCGAATCCGGAGCGGACGTCTCCCTCCACCTCACCCGCGTCGACGACCCGCGCGCCTTCGGCCTGGTACCGACGGACGGCAGCGGCAGGGTCACCGCTTTCCTGGAGAAGCCCGAGACGCCCGAGGAGATCGTCACCGATCAGATCAACGCGGGGGCGTACATCTTCCGCCGCTCGGTCATCGACAACATCCCGGCCGGCCGGCCGGTCTCCGTCGAGCGCGAGACCTTCCCCGGACTGCTCGCCTCCGGAGCGCACCTCCAGGGCATGGTCGACTCCACGTACTGGCTGGACCTCGGCACCCCGCAGGCCTTCGTACGCGGCTCCGCCGATCTGGTCCTGGGCCGCGCCCCGTCCCCGGCCGTCCCCGGCAGATGCGGCGAGGCGCTCGTGCTGCCGACGGCCTCCGTCGCCGACGACGCCAAGATCAGCGGCGGCACGGTGGTCGCGGAGGGCGCCCTGATCGGCGCGGGAGCCCGGGTCGACGGCTCCGCGATACTGGCCGGCGCGGTCGTCGAACCAGGGGCCGTGATCAAGGACTCGCTGGTCGGAGCCGGTGCCCGGATCGGCAGCCGTACGGTGCTCACGGACGCGGTGATCGGGGACCGGGCCCGGGTCGGCGCCGACAACGAACTCCGCGACGGCATCCGCATCTGGTGCGGGGCGGTCCTCCCGGACGCGGCGGTGCGCTTCTCCTCCGACGAATAGACGGTGCGCTTCTCCTCGCGACGCATGGCCCGACGGGCAGCCGGACACCGGCCGCAGCGCTTACCCTCGACAGGCACCCCGACGACCGAGGACCTCACCGTGGCAGGACGATTCGCTCCCCACAGCTCTCCCCGCGCGGCCGTCCCGCACCAGGCGGCGGCCCGGGCGGCGACCCCGGCGGCGGACGCGCTGACCCGTGAGTGGACCCCGCCCGGCCCCTTCGACCTGCGCCTGGTCGTCGGCCCACTGCGCCGCGGCCCCGCCGACCCCACGTACCGGATGACCGGGGACGGCACGGCCTGGCGGGCCAGCCGCACACCCGCCGGCCCCGGCACCCTCCGCCTCACCGCCCGGGGCGGCCGGATCGAGGCGGCGGCCTGGGGCCCCGGCGCACCGTGGCTGCTGGACCGGCTCCCGACGCTGCTCGGCGCGACGGACGACCCGGACGCCTTCCGCCCGCGCCACCGGCTGCTCGCCCTGACCCGGCACCGCCGCCCCGGCCTGCGCCTGCTGCGCACCGGCCTGGTCATGGAGTCCCTGATCCCCTCGATCCTGGAACAGAAGGTCACCACCGACGAGGCCTACCGCGCCTGGCGGTTCCTGGTCCGGAAGTACGGCACCCCGGCACCCGGCCCCACGGACCGCGCCGCGTTCACCGCGCTGGGTCTGCACGTCATGCCCGACGCCCGCACCTGGTCCCTGATCCCGTCCTGGGAATGGCACCGCGCGGGCGTCGACGCCCAACGCTCGGGCACGATCCTGCGCGCGGTACGTGTGGCCCGCCGCCTGGAGGAGGCGGCGGCCATGGAGCTCCCGGAGGCCATGGCCCGCCTGGAACTGATCCCCGGGATCGGCCCCTGGACCTCGGCCGAGACGCTCCAGCGCTCGAACGGTGCGGCGGACGCGGTCACCGTCGGCGATCTCCACCTCCCCGGCATCGTCGGCCACGCCCTGGCGGGCAACCGGGACGCCGACGACGAGGAGATGCTCGCCCTGCTCGCTCCGTACGAGGGGCAGCGCCACCGGGCGACCCGCCTCATCCTGCTCTCCGGCCACACCCCGGCCCGCCGCGCCCCGCGCATGACCCGGGGCGACATCGCCCGCCTGTAGAACCCGCCGGGCCGCGTCCGTGAAGCCCCGTCCCGGCGCACCTCGACGAACCCGCCCGCGCCCCGCCTCAGCGCACCTCGATGAACCTCTCCGCGTCCCGCCCCGGCCGCGCCGCGGGGTCGGCCGCCGCGCGACCCACCGCCACCGCACCCAGCGGATCCCAGCTCTCCGGCAGCTCCAGCACCTCACGCACCACGGAGCGGCAGAACATCGTCGACGACACCCACGCCGAGCCGAGCCGCTCGCCCGCCAGCGCCACCAGGAAGTTCTGGATGCCGGCCCCCGCGGCGACCACGAACATCTCGCGCTCCGCCGTGTCCCGCCGCTCGTCCCCGTACGTGTGGGAGCCGTCCATCACCAGGCACGGCACCACCAGATACGGCGCCCGGCGCAGCACATCGCCCCGCCGCACCCGCTTGGCGATGGACTCCTCGCTCTTCCCGTCGCTTCGCAGATCCGCGATCCACGCGTCCCGCATCGCGTCGAGCAGCCGGGTCCGCGACTCCTCGGACTCCAGCAGGACGAACCGCCACGGCGTCGTGTGATGCGGCGCGGGCGCCGTCACCGCCGCGGCCACGGCCCGCCGCACCGCCCCCGGGTCCACCGGATCGTCGGTGAACTCGCGGACCGTACGCCGCAGGGTCACCGCCTCCCGCACCGCCTCCGACGTACCGAGCCGGAACATGTCGTCGGCCGTGACCCGCACCATCGCGCGGGCACCACCGGCGTCCGCCGCGTCCACCACATGGCCGAGACCCCGCACCACCGCGACGGGCAGCCCGTCCGCCTTGCCCTTGACCAGGTCACCGGCCGAGGCCAGCTCGTCGGCGGTGGCGACCACGGTGGCGCTCAGCGGATTGCCGTACGCGTCCGTGCCGCCGCGCAGATCGTCCAGCACCCGGACCCCGGCCGCCCCGATCGCCACATCGGTCAGCCCGTTGCGCCACGGGCGTCCGAAGGTGTCCGTGACGACGACCCCGACCTCCACGCCGAGCGTGTCCCGCAGCCCGTCACGGATCGCCCGCGCCGAGGCGTCCGGGTCCTCGGGCAGCAACAGCACCGTCCCGGCGGGGGTGTTCGAGGCGTCGACCCCGGCCGCGGCCATGACCAGACCCTGCCGGTTCTCCACGATCCGCAGCGTGCCGCGCCGCGCCACCACCCGTACCGTCTCGGCGTCGATCGCCGCCTCGCGGTCGGCGGCCTCGACGATCCGGCCCTCCGCCTTGGAGACGATCTTCGAGGTGACCAGCAGGACATCACCGTCGACCAGACCCGGCCCGGTCGCGGCGATCAGCTTCGCCAGGTCGTCCCCGGCCCGCACCTCGGGCATGCCGGGCAGCGCCCAGACCCGGTACGAGGGCGCCCCGTCGGCGCTCACGCCTGTACCTCCTCGGCCAGCGCCAGGGCCTGCCGGGCCATCTCGGCCGTCGCGTCGACATCGGTCATCATCAGCGGCACGGCACGGCAGCGGATGCCCGCGGCCTCCACCTCGCCGACCGCCCCGGCGTCCACCGTGTCGACGAGCCAGCCGTCGAGCAGCCCGGAGCCGTAGTGCGTGGCCACGGCCGACGCCGTCGACTCGACGCCCACCGCGGCGAGCACCTTGTCCGCCATGCCGCGCACGGGCGCGTCGCCGACGATGGGGGAGAGGCCGACGACCGGCACCCCGGCCTCGGCGATGGCCTCCCGGATCCCGGGCACGGCGAGGATCGTCCCCACCGACACGACGGGGTTGGACGGCGGGAAGAGGATCACGTCCGCCTCGGCGATGGCCTCCAGCACCCCCGGAGCCGGCTTGGCCTGGTCGGCGCCGACCGGCACGATCGCCTGTGCCTCGACCGAGGCACGCAGCTTCACCCAGTACTCCTGGAAGTGGATCGCCCGGCGCTCGCCGTCCATGTCGACCGCGACATGCGTCTCGACCCGGTCGTCGGACATCGGCAGCAGCCGGACCCCCGGCTTCCAGCGCGCGCAGAGCGCCTCGGTGACGGCGCTCAGCGGATAGCCCGCGCCCAGCATCTGCGTGCGGACGATGTGCGTCGCGAAGTCACGGTCGCCGAGGCCGAACCACTCAGGCCCCACGCCGTACGCCGCGAGCTCCTCCTTGACGTGGAAGCTCTCGTCCGTACGCCCCCAGCCCTGCTCCTCGTTGATGCCACCGCCGAGGGTGTACATCACGGTGTCGAGGTCGGGGCAGACCTTCAGCCCGAACAGATGGATGTCGTCACCGGTGTTGCCGATCACCGTGATGTCCGCGTCGGGCGCGGCCTGCTTGAGGCCACGCAGAAAACGAGCACCACCGATACCGCCGGCCAGAACCACAATGCGCATGCACAGCAGTTTGTCAGGCGGGTACGACATCCACGGCCGCCGGGGCGCACTGCGCCGCGTGCATCGGCATCTCGGTCAGTCCCGGGTAGTAGATGTGCAGACTGACGGCCGGTTCGAAGGAGTCGTTGACCACTTCGTGCGCGTAACCGGGCGCGAAGACCCGCTGCGCGCCGGAGTCCAGCGCCCGGGTGGCGCGCTCGGTGCGCTCGGTCAACCGTCCTTCCAGCACGGTCAGTACGCCGGAGGACGGACCGTGGTCGTGGAGCCCGCTGCCCTGGCCGGGCACCCAGCTGAGCAGCCAGACCTCGTAGCCGAGTGGGGCCTCCCCTGCTCGTGCGGAGCCGAGAGCTTGGGGAACCGTGCGCAGCCGGTGGTACCAGCGGGTGGTGGTGTCGTACCGGACGAGGGGTGCCCACTGCGCGCGGTCGGCCGCGATGGTGCGGGCGAGCCCGACGAACTCGGCCACGGTGGCGGGGTGCTCGCGGGCGGGCTGGAGGAGGTGCTGGACTTCGAGGATGTCGCCGGCGATCTGGAGGTCGCTGTTGCTGTTCATGGATGAGGTGGTTCCTCGGCATGGGGGGTGCATGTGCGGGGTGTCACGGAGACCGGAGAGCCTCGGCCGCGCGGAGACGAAGAAGCAGGGAAGAGAAGAAACCTGCCGACAGCGCTGCGCAGAGGTTCTGCGAGAGGAGCTGGGTCAGAGCCGGCGCCCTGGGGGCATCAACAGCTGTGACAGCTGGAACAGCAACAGCGGGCCTGGACAGCGGTGCGGAACCCACGGACGTGGGTGGCGTACATCGCGGCGGTCGCTGGCATGAAGTCAAGGAGACCGGCTGCGCACTCCACTGTCAACCTGATGCCCGATTTGGTGGCAATGTTTCACCTCATCCGGTTGCCAGGAGCGGGGAAGGGTTTATGCATCCACCGCGCCGGAGATGTGGCGCACCAGCCGCGCCCCCAAACGTCATTGAGGCTCCGTGACCCGAATGTGATCTTGGTCGCTTCGGTGCTCGAATCGCAACAACGGGGCGATTCCGGTCGTCTCACTCAGTGAGAAGCGGGGGTGCGGGCGAGCTCCATGGCATATGTCAGGTTTTTGGTGATTTGCACACTTTCCGCATAGGCTTGGTTCCGCAGGGTGAATACCGGGGCCGATAGCAGATCTTCGCTTGACTGGCCTGGAGCTACACACTTGTAATTTCACTCGTGTCGTTCGGCCGCAATCAGTAACGGCCGCATCACGGGACGCAAGAGACAGACGAGGGGCGCACATGACCGAGCTGTTCCAGCAACTGCTGGTCGAGGACGCGGACGAGGAACTCGGCTGGCAGGAGCGCGCACTGTGCGCCCAGACCGATCCCGAGTCCTTCTTCCCCGAGAAGGGCGGATCCACCCGCGAGGCCAAGAAGGTCTGTCTCGCCTGTGAGGTCCGGTCCGAATGCCTTGAATATGCCCTTTCCAATGACGAGCGCTTCGGCATCTGGGGCGGCCTCTCCGAACGTGAACGGCGCCGGCTGAAGAAGGCCGCCATCTGATCCGAGGCCGCCGCCCGACAACCCGGAGACCGCCGCCCGACAACCGGACATCCGGACCACGAACGACCATGGCCCGTCGCCTGCTCCCGGCCCGCAGACGACGGGCCATCGCCGTGCCCGCCGCGGCTCCACCCCCGCCCGGCCACGGCCCCGTTCGAGCGCTCGGCGCCATCGTGGTTATCCGTACCCGTTAGTGTGGGGCCCCGTCCGAGACGCGCCAACGCCCCGACAGGGCGCGCGTGTACACCGATGCAGCCCCCGGGGTGACGCCCCCCGGACCCGGCCGGAGGGCCCGTACCTCGATGTCCGTGCACAGCCAATCGGCGGCGCCGTACGCGGCCGCCGCCACCCCAGAGTTCCCCCGGCACGTCGTCACCGCCGTGCTCGTCTCCCACGACGGCGCACGCTGGCTGCCCGACGCGCTCGCCGGGCTGCTCGGGCAGGAACGCCCCGTACAGAACATCGTCGCCGCCGACACCGGCAGCGCCGACGACTCCGCGCGGCTGGTCACCGAGGCGCTCGGCGCCGAACGGGTCCTGCACCTCGCGCGCCGTACGAGCTTCGGCACCGCCGTCGAAGAGGCGACCCGCACGGCCGGTGTCCTCACCCCCGAGGACCTGCCGTACCTGAAGCGCCCCGGCAGCTGGGACCCCGTCAGCAGGAGCTGGCGCGACGACGCCTACGACCTGCCCGAACTGCCGCACGGCGAACCGGTGCAGTGGCTCTGGCTGCTCCACGACGACTGCGCCCCCGAGCCCGACGCGCTCGCCGAACTGCTGCGCGTCGTCGACGCCGACCCGCACGCCGCGATCATCGGCCCCAAGCTCCGCGGCTGGTACGACCGCAAGCAACTGCTCGAGGTCGGTGTCTCCATCGCCAACAGCGGACGCCGCTGGACCGGACTCGACCGCCGCGAGCAGGACCAGGGCCAGCACGACCAGGTCCGTACCGTGCTCTCCGTCTCCACCGCCGGCATGCTGATCCGCCGTGACATCTGGGAGGAGCTCGGCGGGTTCGACCGCAGGCTCCCCCTGATGCGTGACGACGTCGACCTGTGCTGGCGCGCGCACGTCGCGGGACACCGGGTGCTCGTCGCCCCCGACGCCGTCCTCCGGCACGCCGAGGCATCCGCCCGCGAGCGCCGCCCCATCGACTGCGCGGGGCGCTCCGTCGCCTCACCGCACCGCGTCGACAAGGCCGGCGCCGTCTACACGATGCTGGTCAACGCCCGTGCCAAGGCGCTGCCCTGGGTGATGCTCCGGCTCGTCGTCGGCACCCTGCTGCGCACCCTCGCCTATCTCGTCGGCAAGGTGCCCGGCCAGGCACTCGACGAGGTCGCCGGGTTCTTCGGCACCCTGCTGCGGCCCGGCCGGGTC
Source organism: Streptomyces sp. NBC_00376 (assembly GCF_036077095.1). NCBI lineage: Bacteria > Bacillati > Actinomycetota > Actinomycetes > Kitasatosporales > Streptomycetaceae > Streptomyces > Streptomyces sp. NBC_00376. The sequence goes on from NZ_CP107960.1 coordinate 5,292,137, forward strand.
CTCGCGGCCCGGCGCAGCCGCGGCAAGGGCGCCGTGGACCAGACCGAACTGCGTGGCCTCTTCCCGCCGCCCGGCGCCACCGTCCGCGCCACCGTGGACCAGGTCGCCGGGAACTTCGGCAGCTCCGACGCCGACTCGGGCGGCTCCCGGCACGGCGCCGTGGAGTCCGGCCCCGGCGGCGACGACGCCGACTTCCTGGAGATCGAGCAGTTCGCGCGGCTCAAGCGGATCGGGCGCAAGCCCGGCCCGGTGCTCTTCGCCGTGCTGCTCCTCGTCTCGCTGGTCGCCTGCCGCGGCCTCCTCGGCGGCGGAGCGCTGGCCGGCGGCGCGCTGCTGCCCGCACCTGCCGACGTCTCCGACCTGTGGAGCAAGTACGCGGACGGCTGGCACACGGTCGTCACCGGCGGCACGCAGACCGCGCCGCCGTACCTCGCCGTGATCTCGGCCCTGTCCGCGCTGTTCCTCGGCTCGACCGGCTTCGCGCTCACGCTCCTGCTGGTCTGCTCGGTCCCGCTCGCCGGACTCACCGCCTACTTCGTCTCCCGGCCGCTGCTCGAATCGAGGCTGCTGCGGGCCTGGGCGAGCGTCGCGTACGCCTTCCTGCCCGCCGCGACCGGCGCCCTGGCGACCGGCCGCCTCGGCACCGCCGTACTGGCCGTGCTGCTCCCGCTGATCGCCCGCGCCGCCGTCTCCGCGCACGGCATGCGCGCCGCCGGTGACGCCCGCGGCAGCTGGCGCGCCACCTGGGCGTACACCCTGCTCCTCACCTTCGCGATGGCGTTCACGCCGATCGTGTGGCCGCTCGCCGTGGTCCTCGGCATCGGCGTGCTCGTACTGCGCCGCGACGACATCACCGCGTACGGGCTCCGCTTCCTCGCCGCGATCGGTACCCCGCTGCTCGTCCTCGCGCCCTGGTCGCTCTCGCTGCTCACCAACCCGTCCGGCTTCCTGAAGGAGGCGGGCCTGGACATCGGTACGGGCACGGCCTCCGCATTCGACCTGCTCGGCATCAGCCCCGGCGGCCCCAAGGCCGCGGGGGGAGTGCTGCTGCTGGGCATCGTGCTGGCCGCGCTGGCCGCGCTGCTGCGCGGGGAGCGGCAGTTCGCGGTACGCACCGCGTGGGCGGTCGCGCTCGTGGCACTGGTCTTCGCCGCGCTGGCCAACGGCTCGGGCTGGGCCGGTCCCGCCACCCTCGTCTACGGCATCGCGCTGATCGCCGCCGCACTGGTCGGCGCGGACGGCGCCCGGGTACGCGTCGCCGAGCTCAGCTTCGGCTGGCGGCAGCCGGTCGCCGCACTCATCGCCCTCGCCGCGGGGCTCGCCCCGGCACTGGCCGCCGTGAGCTGGATGATCGGCGGCGCGTCGGGCCCGCTGGAGCGCCGCGACCCGGTGCAGGTGCCCGCGTTCGTTGCGGAGGAGAGCACCACCCGCGACCAGCCGCGCACCCTGGTCCTCGGCGGCACCTCGTCGGCCAGCGTCTCGTACAGCCTGGTACGCGGCTCCGGTGCGCGGCTCGGCGACGCCGAACTGACCGAGGCTGGCGGCAGCAACAGCCACCTCGACAAGGTCGTCGCCAACCTGGTCGCGGGCTCCGGAGCCGACCAGGGCAGCCAGCTCAGCGGCTTCGCGATCCGTTACGTACTGGTCCGCGACGGCGCCCCGAAGCAGATGAGCCGGATCCTCGACGCGACCCCGGGGCTCAGCCGGCTGAGCCAGCTGGACGGCAGCGCGCTGTGGCGGGTCGACCGTCAGGTCGCCCGAGTCATGATCATGCCGTCCGGCACCGACGGGGAACCGCTGCCCGTCGGCTCCCTCCCCGTCGAGGCGCACAGCAAGATCCCGGCGGGCGGCTCCGGCCGCGTGCTGCGGATCGCGGACGCCGCCGACCCCGGCTGGCAGGCCACGCTCGACGGCCGGGCGCTGACCCCGAAGACCGTCGACGGCTGGGCCCAGGGCTTCGAACTCCCCGCCGAGGGCGGCACGCTCGATCTCACGTACGACACCCCGTTCACCCACACCGCCTGGATCTGGACGCAGTCGGCGCTGGCCGTCGTCCTGCTCGTCCTCGCGCTGCCCGGCCGCCGCCGGGAGATCGACGACGACCTGCCCGAGGAGACCGTGACGGTCCCCGCGGAGCCGGTCGCCGGCGAGGGACGACGGGCCCGCAGGCTGCGCGCGGCCGCCCAGGCGGAAGCGGAGGCGGGAGCGGAGGCCGGCCCGGACGGGGAGGCACCGGACGCGCCGGGGCAGTACATCCCGTCGCAGCAGGCGGGGGAGTACGCCCCCGCCCAGCAGGCCCCGGTCCAGCAGGCCCCGGTCCAGCAGATCCCCGAGCAGCAACCGCACCGGGCCGACGACCAGGACGCCTTCGCCCCGCAGGCCGGCGACGGCCAGTACGCGGCCGTGCCGCAGCAGCAGTACGGCGAGCAGCAGCAGTACGGCGAATGGGACGCCCAGCAGTACCAGGACGCCGGCTACCAGCAGTACCAGGAAGGCCAGTACGGCACGCAGCAGGACCACCTCGCCGCCGACCCGTACCAGCAGAACGCCTACGACCCGTACGGCTACGCCCAGCAGCAGTACGACCCCCAGGCCCAGGCCCCGTACGACCCCCAGGCCCACTCCCAGTACGGCCAACAGGCCCAGTACGACCCACAGGGCCACCCGCAGGGCGGGTACGACCCGCAGAACCCCGACGAGAACCCCGCCCCGGGCCAGAACCCGTGGCCGACCGGTAACGCATCGAGAGGCGAGTCCGAGTGAAGTCCACCAGCCTGTCCCTCATCGCGGGCACCGTCGCCCTCGCCGCAGTCACCGGATTCGCCGCGCTCACCGCGCCCGGCGACGGGGGCGAGGCAGAGGCGAAGACCGCCGCACGGCTGCCGGTGGAACGGTCCAGCCTGCTCTGCCCGTCCCCCGGTCTCGCGGACCTCGCGGAGACGACCTACACCTCGTTCACCCCGGCGGGCGGCGGCAGCGGCGGCGAGGCCGGCAAGGCCGAGCTGCAGAAGGCCACCTCCACCACGGCCGACGGCGAGAAGAAGGACGAGAAGAAGAGCGAGAAGAAGGCGGACCCCGGAAAGCCGGTCATCTCGCTCAAGGAGCCCGGCAAACCGGCCATCGCCGAGGAGTCCGGCTCCGGCACCCCCGCACTGGTCGGCACCGCGACCGGCCGGCTGGCCCCCGGCTGGACCACCCAGCAGACCACCATGGTCGAGGCGGGCGGCTCCCGCGGCCTGCTCGGCGTCAGCTGCACCGGCCCCGACACGGACTTCTGGTTCCCGGCCGCGAGCACCGCGAAGTCCCGCGAGGACTACGTCCACCTGACCAACCCGGACGACACCGCGGCCGTCGCCGACATCGAGCTGTACGGCCCCGACGGCTCGCTCAAGTCCGATACCGGCGAGGGCATCACGGTGCCCGCCCGGTCCAGCGTCCCGGTCCTGATCTCCACGCTCACCAGCAAGGCGACCGAGGACGTCACCGTCCACGTCACCACCCGTGCCGGGCGCGTCGGCGCGGTCGTCAGGACCGCGGACGAGAAGACCGGCAGCGACTGGCTGGCCGCCTCCGCCGCCCCGTCGGGCACCCTGGTGCTCCCCGGCATCCCCGCGGACGCCACCTCGGTCCGTCTCGTGGCCTTCGCGACGGGCGACGACGACGCCGATCTGACGGTGAAACTGATCGGCAAGACCGGCGCGATCTCCCCGGTCGGGAACGAGGCCATCCACGTCAAGTCCCGGATGACCGCGGGCGTCGACCTGAAGGACATCACCAAGGGCGAGGCCGGTTCCCTGCTGCTGACCCCGTCCAAGGGAGGGAAGAACCCCCAGGTGGTCGCCGCACTGCGCGTGGTCCGCGGCACCGGCGACAAGCAGGAGGTCGGCTACATCCCGGCGACCGGCCCGGTGGGCGCGCGGGCGACCGTGGCCGACAACCGGGACAAGGGTTCGGTCCTCTCGCTCACCGCGCCGGGGGCCACCGCCACCGTGAAGGTCACCGCGTCGGCAGGCAGCGGGGGCGGCGACCAGACCGTCAAGAAGTACACGGTCAAGGGCGGTACGACGCTGGCGGTCTCCCCGCCCGTACCGTCCGGGCTCAAGGGCGGCTACGCCCTGACGGTCGAGACGGAGTCGGGCGGTCCGGTCCACGCCGCGCGCACGCTCACCGTCACACAGGACGGCATCCAGATGTTCACCGTGCAGACACTGCCGGACGACAACGGAACCGTAGAGGTGCCCACGGCCGAGCAGGACCTGTCGGTCCTCGACGACTGAGCGGGACGGGCGGGGGACCGGACAACGCGCCTACCCCCGTGACGGGCGGGGGACCGGACAACGCACAGCCCCTGCCTACCCGCCCCGCTCACCCGCCCGCCCACCGGGCTCCCGCTACTCCTGCCCGTACCGCGGGTCCACGGACTCCGGAGCGAGCCCGAGCAGCTCCGCGACCTGCTCCACCACGACCTCGTGCACCAACAGGGCGCGCTCGTCGCGGTTCTTCGTACGGATCTCGACGGGCCGCCGGTAGACCACGATCTGCGCGGGCCGGCCCTTCTCCGCCGAGACCGCCCGCCCCAGCGGCACGGTCTCCTCCTGCGTCCCCGGCACGTCGAGCACCATGAAGTCGACGTCGGCCAGCTGCGGCCAGCGCCGCTCCAGCCGTTCCACCGAGTCCTGCACGAGATCGCGGAAGTTCTCCGCCCGGCTGACCGAGAGCGGTACCTGGGGCGGGGCGACGGGCCCCCGCATGCCGCGGCCATGTCGGTCACGACGGCGTGGGCGCGGCTCGGACGGGTGCGGAGGTACGGGACTGTCCATCACTGACGCAGCGTAACCCTCGGCGGGGCAGATGGATCGTCGCCGGCCGACGAGGCATCTTCCGAAGCACCGTCCAAGGCATCGGCATGTCCAATCCTGAACAATCCGGCCAACCAGGGGCACGTTTCAGGACCCGCACCTGACCGTTGATCTCCTGCTGTATGACAGCTTTTGTACCGAGTGGTGACCGGAATCGTTGCCGGTACGACCCGTACTTCCCCCTCCTCCCGCAGGTCAGAAGGAGGGTCCGGAAGGCGTTCGTGCCGGTGGACACAGGGCGACACGGTGGGGTGAGCTGAGGGAGAGTCGTCGCAGCCCGCTCAAGAGTGCGGTACCGTCCAACATCGTGAGCCCTGTACGTCGCTGTTCGCGCACCGCGTGCGGCCGCCCTGCCGTCGCGACACTGACGTACGTCTATGCCGACTCGACTGCGGTCCTCGGCCCGCTCGCCACCTACGCCGAGCCCCACTGCTACGACCTCTGCGCCGAGCACAGTGAGCGGCTGACGGCCCCACGCGGCTGGGAGGTCGTCCGGCTCTCCGACCCCTCCGCGCCCACCCGCCCCAGCGGTGACGACCTCGAAGCGCTCGCCAACGCCGTACGGGAAGCGGCACGGCCGCAGGACCGCGGGGCGGACGGCCGCAGCGGCGGTCCGCACGCCGCCGATCCGATGCAGGTCGCGCGCCGCGGCCACCTGCGGGTGCTGCGCTCACCGGACTCCTGAGCTCGGGCACGAGCCCTCCGGGTAGTTTGGGCGGTCCGCAGAAATCTCAGGAGGACCGGCCCGTGGCTGCTGATCTGTCGCAGATCGTGAAGGCGTACGACGTGCGCGGAGTGGTGCCCGATCAGTGGGACGAAGCGCTGGCCGAGCAGTTCGGGGCGGCGTTCGTCGAGGTGACGGACGCGGACGCGATCGTGATCGGCCACGACATGCGGCCCTCGTCGCCCGGCCTCTCGGGGGCTTTCGCACGCGGAGCCGCGTCGCGCGGCGCGGACGTCACACTCATCGGCCTCTGCTCGACCGACCAGCTGTACTTCGCCTCGGGCAGCCTGGGCCTCCCCGGCGCGATGTTCACCGCGTCGCACAACCCGGCGCAGTACAACGGCATCAAGCTCTGCCGGGCGGGCGCCGCACCCGTGGGCCAGGACACCGGGCTCCTGGAGATCCGGGCCCTGATCGAGAAGTGGTCCGAGACCGGCGCCCCGCAGCCGGTCGCCGCCCCCGGCACCGTCACCGAGCGCGACACGCTGGCCGACTACGCGGCCCACCTGCTGTCCCTGGTCGATCTGACAGCCGTCCGGCCGCTGAAGGTCGTCGTCGACGCGGGCAACGGCATGGGCGGCCACACCGTCCCCACCGTCTTCGCGAACCTTCCCGTTGACCTCGTACCGATGTACTTCGAACTCGACGGCACGTTCCCCAACCACGAGGCCAACCCCCTCGACCCGAAGAACCTCGTCGACCTCCAGGCCCGGGTCGTGGCCGAGGGCGCCGACCTGGGCCTCGCCTTCGACGGCGACGCGGACCGCTGCTTCGTGGTCGATGAGCGCGGCGAGGGCGTCTCGCCGTCCGCGATCACCGCACTGGTCGCGGCCCGGGAACTCGCCCGCAACGGCGGCAAGGGCACCGTCATCCACAACCTGATCACCTCCCTCTCGGTCCCCGAGGTCGTCCGCGAGAACGGCGGCACACCGGTCCGTACCCGAGTGGGCCACTCCTTCATCAAGGCGGAGATGGCCGAGCACGGCGCGATCTTCGGCGGCGAGCACTCCGCGCACTACTACTTCCGCGACTTCTGGAACGCCGATACGGGCATGCTCGCCGCGCTCCATGTCCTGGCCGCGCTGGGCGGTCAGCCGGGCCCCCTGTCCGAACTGGTCGCCCGCTACGACCGCTACGCCGGCTCGGGCGAGATCAACTCCACGGTCGCCGACCAGAAGGCCCGCACAGCAGCGGTACGCGCATCCTTCGAGACCCGCACCGGCGTCACGACCGACGACCTGGACGGCCTGACGGTCACGACCCCCGACTGGTGGTTCAACCTCCGGGCCTCCAACACGGAACCCTTGCTGCGCCTGAACGTGGAAGCCCGCGACGAACGGACGATGGCAGCGGTACGGGACGAGGTCCTGACCCTGATCCGAACCCCGGACTCCCCTGACACACCAACCGTCTAGGGCACCCACCCCACCCGACCCCGGCCCGTCCGACACGGCTTCCGGCCGTTCCGGCACGCATTCCAGCCCTTCCCGGCCGCTCGGGCGCCCGCCCCAGCCCTGCCAGCACCCAATCCCAGTCCCTCCGGCACGCATTCCAGCCCTTCCGGCGCTTGAGGAGCAGGGGTTCCGGGGGCGGAGCCCCCGAGTTCGCCCCGGTCCGTCCGGCGCCACTGCGCCCGGCCGGCATATTCCAGCCCCTCCGGCGTTTGAGGAGCGGGGTCCGGGGCAGCGCCCCGGTTACGGGAAGGGGCGGGGAGGGGAACAGGCCCGCCGCAGGCGCCCCCCGCACCCGCACCCGCACTTCACCTCCACACCCCACCCCCAACCTCACCCCCGCCCCCGGGCCCCCGGGGCCCGCCCCGCCCCCCGGCGGTAGGCTGACGTCGCCTGATCCGTAGCCCGAAGGGACCCACCCCATGCCGCTCGAAGCCGGCCTCCTGGAGATCTTGGCCTGCCCGGCCTGCCACTCCCCGCTCGACGACCGGACGGCGGCCGACACCCCCGAACTGGTCTGCACCGGCAAGGACTGCGCCCTGGCCTACCCGGTGCGGGACGGCATCCCCGTCCTGCTCGTCGACGAGGCCCGCCGCCCCGAGTAACGGCGTACGGGCGCACGAACGCCCACCGCCCCGCACCCCGCACGGTGATCAGCACGTGATCGGAGGACCGTCCCCATGCTCGACGAGTCGCTGCTCGATGCCCCGGAAGCCCTGGCCCGAGCCGACCGCCGCGGCCTGCTCCGCGGTGCCGCCGAGGCCGGGGCCCGGGTCCGTACCGCCGCCCGCCACGCCGCCGAGGCGGGCATCGCCGAACTGAACCCGGAGGGCCGCCCCCGCGCCGTGCTGGTCGCCGGCTCCGGCACCGCCGCGTCCGGCGTCGCCGACCTGATCACCGCCCTGGCGGGCGCCTCCGCACCCGTCACCCGCATCCACCCCACCGGGGTCGCCCCCGCCGCGGGCGCGATGCGCTGGGCCCTGCCCGGCTGGGCCGGCTCCGTGGACCTGCTGCTGATCGTCACGGCCGACGGCTCCGAGCCGGGCCTCGCCCTCCTCGCCGAACAGGCGTACCGCCGAGGCTGCAGCATCGTCGCCGTCGCCCCCCACCAGTCACCGCTGCGCGAGGCGATCGACGGGGCGCACGGGCTCGTCGTGCCGATGGCCTCCGCCCCGCACGGCGAGTACGACGCCGAGACCTCGGCCGCAGGCCCCGGCACCCTCTGGGCCCTGTTCACCCCGCTGCTCGCGCTGCTGGACCGGGTCGGCCTGCTCACCGCGCCCGCCGAGGCACTGCAGAGCGTCGCCGACCGCCTGGACCGCACCGCGGAACTCTGCGGTCCGGCCATCGCCACGTACAGCAACCCGGCCAAGACCCTCGCGGCCGAACTCGCCGACAGCCTGCCCCTGATCTGGACCGAGGGCGAAGCCGCCGCCCCCGTCGGCCGCAGATTCGCCGCCGTCCTGGCCGAGCTGTCCGGCCGCCCGGCCCTCGCCGCCGAACTGCCCGAGGCGCTGCCCGTGCACGGCGCGATGCTGGCGGGCACATTCGCCGCCGGGGCCGACCCCGACGACTTCTTCCGCGACCGGGTCGACGAGCCGGAGCCGCTGCACGCCCGCGTCGTACTGCTCCGCGACCGTCCCACCGGCGGCCTGAGCGCGGCCCCCGCCGCCCGCGAACTGGCTCTCGGCCACGACACTGCGATCAGTGAACTCGAACCGGAGGAGGGCACCGAACTCGAAGCCCTCGCCGAACTGCTCGCGGTCACCGACTTCGCCGCCGTCTACCTGGCACTGGCATCGGCAACCGGCGCCTGACCAAGACCGCACCGCACCCCGAGGCCCTCCACCGCACCCTCACCAGAACCCCGGCCCCACCAGAGCCGACCAGAGCACCGCACCCCCGATCCACGCACCTCACAAGGACGAAGACCATGGACCGGCTCTCCAACACCGTGCGCCCTTACGCCTGGGGCTCCACCACCGCCATCCCCGAACTGCTCGGCATCGCCCCCACCGGCGAACCCCAGGCCGAGATGTGGATGGGAGCCCACCCCGGCGCCCCCTCGCTCCTCACCCGCACAACCGGCACCGCCACAGCCACCGGCACCGCCACAGCCACCGGCACCGGCACCGGCACCGGCGAGGGAGGCTCCCAACAACCCCTCACCGACGTCATCGCCGCCGACCCCGAGCGCGAACTGGGCCGGGCCACCGTCGAGAAGTTCGGCCCCCGCCTCCCCTTCCTCCTCAAACTGCTCGCCGCCGGCGCCCCCCTCTCCCTCCAGGTCCACCCCGACCGCGCGCAGGCCGAGCGGGGTTACGAGGACGAGGAGCGCCGGTCCGTCCCGATCGACGCGCCCCACCGCACGTACAAGGACGCCAACCACAAGCCCGAACTGATCTGCGCGCTCACCCCCTTCGCCGGTCTGTGCGGCTTCCGCCCGCCCACCGAGGCGGCCGAGGCGATTGCGGCGCTCGGCGTCGACGCGCTCAAGCCGTACGTCGACCTGCTCGGCGCCCACCCGGAAGAGGCCGCCCTGCGCGAGGTCCTCACCGCGATCCTCGGCGCCGACCCCGCGGAGATGGCCGAAACGGTGCACCTGGCCGCGGCCGCCGCCGAACGCCTCGGCGGCGCCCACGCCCCGTACGCCCGGATCGCCCACCACTTCCCCGGCGACCCCGGCGTCATCGCGGCGATGCTGCTGAACTACGTGGAGCTCCAACCCGGTGAAGCCCTGTTCCTCGGCGCGGGCGTCCCGCACGCCTACCTGGACGGCCTCGGCGTCGAGATCATGGCCAACTCGGACAACGTGCTGCGCTGCGGACTCACGCCCAAGCACATCGACGTACCCGAACTGCTGCGCATCGTCCGCTTCGAGGCGACCGAGCCCGGCGTCCTGCGCCCCGAGGCCTCACCGTCCGGCGAGGAGCTGTACGAGACGCCCGTGGACGAATTCCGGCTCTCCCGCTTCGACCTCTCGCCCGGCGCCGCCCCCGTCGACCTGACCAGGGACACTCCGCAGATCCTGCTCTGCACCGGAGGAGCCCCGAAGGCCGGCGAATTCGACCTCACCCCCGGTGCCTCCGTGTTCGTACCCTCCGGCGAAAAGGTCGAAGTGTCCGGTACCGGCGCTCTGTTCCGCGCCACAGTGGTGGCCTGACGTACCGTCCGCACCAGCGACTGCAACAATGTCCGGCCGTACCGCGGCGCCAGGGCCGCAGCACCGAAGAAGGGACACCAGGCACCCATGAGTGCGTCAGGCGGAACCAAGGCGATCGTGGCGGCACTCGGCGCCAACCTCGCGATCGCAGTGGCCAAATTCGTGGCGTTCCTGTTCAGTGGCTCGTCGTCGATGCTCGCGGAGAGCGTCCACTCGGTCGCCGACTCGGGCAACCAGGGGCTGCTGCTGCTCGGCGGCAAGAAGGCCCAGCGCGAAGCCACCCCCCAGCACCCCTTCGGCTACGGCCGCGAGCGCTACATCTACGCGTTCCTCGTCTCCATCGTCCTCTTCTCGGTCGGTGGCATGTTCGCGGTGTACGAGGGCTACGAGAAGATCAAGCACCCGCACGAGATCGAGGCCTGGTACTGGCCGGTCGGTGTGCTGGTCTTCGCGATCATCGCCGAGGGCTTCTCCTTCCGCACGGCCATCAAGGAGTCCAACGAGACCCGCGGATCGCTCTCCTGGAAGGAGTTCATCCGCCGCGCGAAGGCCCCCGAACTCCCCGTCGTGCTCCTGGAGGACTTCGGTGCGCTGATCGGTCTGGTACTCGCCCTCGCGGGCGTCGGCCTGGCCCTCGGGACCGGCAACGGCGTCTGGGACGGCATCGGCACCCTCTGCATCGGTGTCCTGCTGATCGTCATCGCGATCGTGCTCGCCGCCGAGACGAAGTCCCTCCTGCTCGGCGAGGCGGCCGGCGCCGACCAGGTCGAGAAGATCAAGGCGGCGGTCGTCGACGGCGACACGGTCACCGGCATCATCCACATGCGTACGCTCCACCTCGGCCCGGAGGAACTGCTCGTCGCCGCCAAGATCGCGGTGCAGCACGACGACACGGCCACCGAGGTCGCCAACGCCATCAACGCCGCCGAGAGCCGGATCCGTGAGGCGGTCCCGATCGCCCGGGTCATCTACCTGGAACCGGACATCTACAGCGAGGCCGCCGCCGCGGCGGGCATCAACCCCGGCAAGGCCCCGGGCGGAGCCCCCGGCGACACCCCGGACACCCCGACGGAATCCGGCCACTGACCATCCCCTCCACTCGCCTCCCTCCCGCTCCCGGCATGTCGTCCGACCGCATCCCAACAGCATCCCGACCGCTCCCCGGCCACGTTTCGGCTCGGGGTGGACTGGGAGCGACTGGGCCGATCGGTGTAGATTCGACGGCAGTGTCAGACGTCGCTGCTGATGGCGGTCGATCGGTCCATACGCGCGGACCGGCCGAGGGAGAGAGGGCCTCCGACGGACTGCGCTGCGAGCGTCCGGGCATTCGTGTGCCCGCCGCCGCAGAGCCATCCGTGCCCCACCTCGACCCCATTACGAGGAGCAGCCCGTTATGACGACGGTCGCCAATCGACAGGACTTCAAGGTCGCCGACCTCTCCCTCGCGGTGTTCGGCCGCAAGGAGATCACCCTCGCCGAGCACGAGATGCCCGGCCTGATGTCGATCCGCAAGGAGTACGCCGCCACGCAGCCGCTGGCCGGCGCCCGCATCACCGGTTCGCTGCACATGACCGTGCAGACGGCCGTGCTGATCGAGACCCTGGTCGCCCTCGGCGCCGAGGTCCGCTGGGCCTCCTGCAACATCTTCTCCACCCAGGACCACGCCGCCGCGGCCATCGCCGTCGGCCCGAACGGCACCCCGGACGCCCCGGCGGGCGTCCCGGTCTTCGCCTGGAAGGGTGAGACGCTGGAGGAGTACTGGTGGTGCACGGAGCAGGCCCTGACCTGGCCGAACACCCCCACCGGCGGCCCGAACATGATCCTCGACGACGGTGGTGACGCCACCCTCCTCGTCCACAAGGGCGTCGAGTTCGAGAAGGCCGGTGCGGCCCCGGACCCGTCGACCGCGGACAGCGAGGAGTACGCCCACATCCTCACCCTGCTGAACCGCACCCTCGGCGAGTCCCCGCAGAAGTGGACCCAGCTGGCGTCCGAGATCCGCGGTGTCACCGAGGAGACCACGACCGGTGTGCACCGGCTGTACGAGATGCACCGCGACGGCACCCTCCTCTTCCCGGCGATCAACGTCAACGACGCGGTCACCAAGTCCAAGTTCGACAACAAGTACGGCTGCCGCCACTCGCTGATCGACGGCATCAACCGCGCCACCGACGTCCTGATCGGTGGCAAGACCGCCGTCGTCTGCGGCTACGGCGACGTGGGCAAGGGCTGCGCGGAGTCCCTGCGCGGCCAGGGCGCCCGGGTCATCGTCACGGAGATCGACCCGATCTGCGCCCTGCAGGCGGCGATGGACGGCTACCAGGTCGCCACCCTCGACGATGTCGTCGGCCAGGCCGACATCTTCGTCACGACGACGGGCAACAAGGACATCATCATGGCCGCCGACATGGCCAAGATGAAGCACCAGGCCATCGTCGGGAACATCGGCCACTTCGACAACGAGATCGACATGGCCGGCCTGGCCCAGATCGACGGCATCGTCAAGGACGAGGTCAAGCCGCAGGTCCACACCTGGACGTTCCCCGACGGCAAGGTCCTCATCGTGCTCTCCGAGGGCCGCCTGCTGAACCTGGGCAACGCCACCGGTCACCCCTCGTTCGTCATGTCCAACTCGTTCGCGGACCAGACCCTGGCCCAGATCGAGCTGTTCACCAAGCCCGAGGAGTACCCGACCGACGTCTACGTGCTGCCCAAGCACCTGGACGAGAAGGTCGCCCGTCTCCACCTCGACGCACTCGGCGTGAAGCTCACGACGCTCCGCCCCGAGCAGGCCGCGTACATCGGTGTCGAGGTCGACGGCCCGTACAAGCCCGACCACTACCGCTACTGATCCGTACCGATCCCGCCCGTCAGCGACCGCGCACGTCACCACCGGTCAGTGACGACCGGCCGCTGGCAGACGGAACAGACTGACAGACGGAACAGCTTCAGCAGCAGCTACGAGCGCAGGCCCCCGCACCCCCGTGTCGGGGGCCTGCGTTCGTACCGCGCCGCCCGCTCAGCCCGAGGAACCCCGAAGGACCCCATGCCCCGCGGCCGATATTCGCTCCACGATCCCCACGATCACACCCCCCTCGGCGAAGAACACTTCCAATGCGCACCCGGTCCCTCCGGCTGGCGCTACCTCTCCCGGACCACCACCCCCTCCGGTGACCACCTCGGCTCCGTCGACCTCACCCTCGACGAACTGGGCCGTCCCATCCGCCTCGAACTCCACGCCGCGAGCTGGCAGGTCCGCGGCGCCGCCCTCGAAGGCGTCACCTGGGTCCGTACCGATCCGACCGGCACTCATGCCACCGAAGGCAATGTTCGCGCCCACGCCTTCACCGGCACATCCCCCGCATTCCTCATCGCGACCGCACGACTGCTGCGCCTCACCCCCGATTCCCCCGCGACCCGCGTCCGCCTCGTCGCCTTCACGGACCCGGTCCTCGCCCCCCGCACCGTCGATCAGTCCTGGGCCCTGGTGAACAGTGAGGCGCACGCCACTGACAACGGCCCCCTGACCGTGGACGAATACCAGGTCAGCGCCCTGGACACCGGCGAGCAGCACACCGTCCACATCGCCGGCGACGTGGTCCTCGCAGCCCCGGGCATCGAGCTCGAAGACCTGGACTCCCCGCCCTCACCGCTCTAGGCAGGCGGCGCGAACCCCGTGGCAGCAGGCGGCACCCGACCACCCTCCGCCCCCGGGGCCGGCAAAGGAGTACCCGCCTCGGCAGCCCCCACGAAAGGCACAGCCCCCACCGGAGCCCCGCTCACCGACCGCCCGGCCTCCCCCTCCGGACCACCACGAGCAGCCCCGTCCTGAGCGGCAACGAACACCCGCCGCGCATCCCGCGCCTGCCGCTCGTTCACCACCGCCGCCAGATACGCCCCGGCCGGCACCCCCTCCGGCGTCGGGACCCCGGTCCGCTCCGCCAACTCCCCGGCCAGCCGCTCCGCCATCGACCACCCCACCTGAGCATCGAGCTGATGCATACGGGTCAGGTACTGCCGCACCGCCGACCAAAGGGACTCCGGCACCGCCGACAGATCCAGTCCCGCGAACCGCCCGACCAACCACGGCGGCGGAGGCGGCACGGCCGCCGCCCGCCCCGCGGGCACCCGTTCCCGCACGACGAGCGTCCCCGCGAACACATCCCCGAGCCGCCGGCCCCGCGCCGACACCAGCGAGGCGATGCACGCGACGACCCCGAACGTCATCAGGATCTCGACGACCCCCATGGCCCCACGCACCAGCGCATGCCGGAACCGGATCGGCCCCCCGTCGTCCCGCACCACCCGCAGCCCGCACGCCAGCTTCCCCAGCGAACGCCCGTGGCTGAGCGTCTCCACCGCGATGGGCCCGCCCACCAGCACCAGCAGGAAGGCCGCCACGGACACAGCCGCGAGTGCCGCTTCGTCCAGCGTCGCCGTCGCGATGGCCAGCCCGATCGACACCAGGACGAACGCCGCCCCCACCACGGCAAGATCGATGGCCAACGCCAGCGCCCGACTCGGAAGTTTCGCCGGCCGCAGCCCCAGCACGACCGCGTCCCCGGTCACGAGCTCACTCATCGCCACCCCACCCTTCGCCGATCATCCCTGCCCCTCGGGGCCTCAGTCTGCCAAGCTGACCGGCAGCGCGCCGCCGCCGTAGTACGAACCCGTACGCACCCATGCCTGGAGCAGCAGCCGACCATGGATCTCGATGTCTTCGTGACCGCCCACCGCACCGAGTGGGACCGCCTGGACCATCTCCTGCAGCGAGGGCGCCGGCTCACCGGCACGGAAGCCGACGAACTCGTCGAGCTCTACCAGCGCACGGCCACCCATCTCTCGCTCCTCCAGTCCGGAACCCCTGACCCGATGCTCACGGCACGCCTCACCCAACTCGTGGCCCGTGCCCGAGCCACGGTCACCGGCACCCGCCGAGCCTCCTGGCGCGACGCCACCCGCTTTCTCACCGTCGGCTTTCCCGCCGCCGTCTACCGGTCCAGGCACTGGTGGATACCCACCGCGGTTCTCTCCACGCTGCTGGCGGCAGTCATCGGCTGGTGGATCGGCACGCATCCGGAAGTCCAGTCGGCCATCGCGGCCCCGGAGGACCTCCGCCGCATGACCGGCCCGGGCGGGGAGTACGAGACGTACTACTCCAGCCACCCGGCCGCGTCGTTCGCCGCCCAGGTGTGGACGAACAATGCCCAGGCCGCAGCCATGTGCCTCGTCCTGGGAGCGTTCCTCTGCATCCCGGTGATCTGGATCCTGTTCGCCAACGTGCTCAACCTCGCGGTCGGCATCGGCCTGATGTCCTCAGCCGGCCGGCTCGACACCTTCCTGGGGCTGATCCTCCCGCACGGCCTGCTCGAACTCACCGCAGTCTTCGTTGCCGCGGGTACGGGCCTGCGCCTCGGCTGGACGGTCATCGACCCGGGCCCGACCAGCCGGCGCTCAGCCCTCGCGCAACAGGGCCGTGCCGCGATCGGCATGGCCATCGGCCTCGCGCTGGTCCTGTTCGTCTCCGGCCTCATCGAAGGCTTCGTCACCCCGTCCGGCGTCCCGACCTGGGGGCGCATCACCATCGGCATCGCGGCCGAGCTGGCCTTCCTTGCCTACGTCTACATCCTGGGCGGCCGAGCCGCGCGAGCCGGAGACGCCGGAGATGTCGATCCCACGGAACGAAGCGCCGAACTCCCGGTGGCCGCCTGATGTGCGCGCGACCCCGCTGACCTGCTAGTCTCCTCCTCGCCCCAGAAAGCCATTGACATGGCCGACACGGGGAGGTAGATTTTAACGGTTGCCTCGGACTGGACATGTCCGGGCCCAGCAGCTAGCATCTATCTCGCTCTCACCGGAAATCGAATTTCCGCAGAGCCATTGATTCCTTCCTCTGAATCACGAAGCCGATTTTTCGGTCGAATGTTTCTGATAAAGTCGAATCAGCCGAAAGGCAAAGACCACTCCAACGGTCACCGGAATTCAGATTCGAACCGGAAACGGAACGAAAAAGAGTCTGGTAAGGTTGGACTCGCCGGAAAGGGAAACGCGAAAGCGAAGAACTGGAAAGCGAAAAGCAGGATCCCGCTTCGACCGGGAATCGGACACGAAAGAGTCTGATAGAGTCGGAAACGCAAGACCGAAGGGAAAAGCCCGGAGGAAAGCCCGAGAGGGTGAGTACAAAGGAAGCGTCCGTTCCTTGAGAACTCAACAGCGTGCCAAAAGTCAACGCCAGATATGTTGATACCCCGGCCTGCTTCGGCAGGTTGGAGGTTCCTTTGAAAGTCCCGCGAGGTCACTGACCTGGTGGGCAATTTACACAGCGAGGACGCTGTGAACGACCGGTCTTATTCCGTCCGGTCGTTCCGCTCTCGTGTTGTGTTGTCCCGATCACGGGAAAACATTCACGGAGAGTTTGATCCTGGCTCAGGACGAACGCTGGCGGCGTGCTTAACACATGCAAGTCGAACGATGAAGCCCTTCGGGGTGGATTAGTGGCGAACGGGTGAGTAACACGTGGGCAATCTGCCCTTCACTCTGGGACAAGCCCTGGAAACGGGGTCTAATACCGGATAACACTCTGTCCCGCATGGGACGGGGTTGAAAGCTCCGGCGGTGAAGGATGAGCCCGCGGCCTATCAGCTTGTTGGTGGGGTGATGGCCTACCAAGGCGACGACGGGTAGCCGGCCTGAGAGGGCGACCGGCCACACTGGGACTGAGACACGGCCCAGACTCCTACGGGAGGCAGCAGTGGGGAATATTGCACAATGGGCGAAAGCCTGATGCAGCGACGCCGCGTGAGGGATGACGGCCTTCGGGTTGTAAACCTCTTTCAGCAGGGAAGAAGCGAGAGTGACGGTACCTGCAGAAGAAGCGCCGGCTAACTACGTGCCAGCAGCCGCGGTAATACGTAGGGCGCAAGCGTTGTCCGGAATTATTGGGCGTAAAGAGCTCGTAGGCGGCTTGTTGCGTCGGTTGTGAAAGCCCGGGGCTTAACCCCGGGTCTGCAGTCGATACGGGCAGGCTAGAGTGTGGTAGGGGAGATCGGAATTCCTGGTGTAGCGGTGAAATGCGCAGATATCAGGAGGAACACCGGTGGCGAAGGCGGATCTCTGGGCCATTACTGACGCTGAGGAGCGAAAGCGTGGGGAGCGAACAGGATTAGATACCCTGGTAGTCCACGCCGTAAACGTTGGGAACTAGGTGTTGGCGACATTCCACGTCGTCGGTGCCGCAGCTAACGCATTAAGTTCCCCGCCTGGGGAGTACGGCCGCAAGGCTAAAACTCAAAGGAATTGACGGGGGCCCGCACAAGCAGCGGAGCATGTGGCTTAATTCGACGCAACGCGAAGAACCTTACCAAGGCTTGACATACACCGGAAAGCATCAGAGATGGTGCCCCCCTTGTGGTCGGTGTACAGGTGGTGCATGGCTGTCGTCAGCTCGTGTCGTGAGATGTTGGGTTAAGTCCCGCAACGAGCGCAACCCTTGTTCTGTGTTGCCAGCATGCCCTTCGGGGTGATGGGGACTCACAGGAGACTGCCGGGGTCAACTCGGAGGAAGGTGGGGACGACGTCAAGTCATCATGCCCCTTATGTCTTGGGCTGCACACGTGCTACAATGGCCGGTACAATGAGCTGCGATGCCGCGAGGCGGAGCGAATCTCAAAAAGCCGGTCTCAGTTCGGATTGGGGTCTGCAACTCGACCCCATGAAGTCGGAGTTGCTAGTAATCGCAGATCAGCATTGCTGCGGTGAATACGTTCCCGGGCCTTGTACACACCGCCCGTCACGTCACGAAAGTCGGTAACACCCGAAGCCGGTGGCCCAACCCCTTGTGGGAGGGAGCTGTCGAAGGTGGGACTGGCGATTGGGACGAAGTCGTAACAAGGTAGCCGTACCGGAAGGTGCGGCTGGATCACCTCCTTTCTAAGGAGCATTTCTTACCGGGCTTGCCTGGTCAGAGGCCACTACGTCGGCAAATGTTCGACGGTGGTTGCTCATGGGTGGAACGTTGACTATTCGGCACGACAGGTTGTTTTTCACTAGTACTGCTTCGGCGTGGAACGTGGGGGACGGCAGGTCGGGTCGGGCACGTTGTTGGGTATCTGAGGGTACGGCCGTGATGGTCGCCTTCAGTTGCCGGCCCCAGTGAACCTGTTCTTCGGAGCGGGGTGATGGGTGGCTGGTCGTTGTTTGAGAACTGCACAGTGGACGCGAGCATCTGTGGCCAAGTTTTTAAGGGCGCACGGTGGATGCCTTGGCACCAGGAACCGATGAAGGACGTGGGAGGCCACGATAGGCCCCGGGGAGCTGTCAACCGAGCTTTGATCCGGGGGTGTCCGAATGGGGAAACCCGGCAGTCGTCATGGGCTGTCACCCGCTGCTGAACACATAGGCAGTGTGGAGGGAACGAGGGGAAGTGAAACATCTCAGTACCCTCAGGAAGAGAAAACAACCGTGATTCCGGGAGTAGTGGCGAGCGAAACCGGATGAGGCCAAACCGTATGCGTGTGATACCCGGCAGGGGTTGCGCATGCGGGGTTGTGGGATCTCTCTTCCACGGTCTGCCGGCCGTGGGACGAGTCAGAAACCGTTGATGTAGGCGAAGGACATGCGAAAGGTCCGGCGTAGAGGGTAAGACCCCCGTAGCTGAAACATTGACGGCTCGTTTGAGAGACACCCAAGTAGCACGGGGCCCGAGAAATCCCGTGTGAATCTGGCGGGACCACCCGCTAAGCCTAAATATTCCCTGGTGACCGATAGCGGATAGTACCGTGAGGGAATGGTGAAAAGTACCGCGGGAGCGGAGTGAAATAGTACCTGAAACCGTGTGCCTACAAGCCGTGGGAGCGTCGCATGCAAGCTTGCTTGCATGTCGTGACTGCGTGCCTTTTGAAGAATGAGCCTGCGAGTTTGCGGTGTGTTGCGAGGTTAACCCGTGTGGGGAAGCCGTAGCGAAAGCGAGTCCGAATAGGGCGTTTCAGTAGCACGCTCAAGACCCGAAGCGGAGTGATCTAGCCATGGGCAGGTTGAAGCGGAGGTAAGACTTCGTGGAGGACCGAACCCACCAGGGTTGAAAACCTGGGGGATGACCTGTGGTTAGGGGTGAAAGGCCAATCAAACTCCGTGATAGCTGGTTCTCCCCGAAATGCATTTAGGTGCAGCGTCGTGTGTTTCTTGCCGGAGGTAGAGCACTGGATAGGCGATGGGCCCTACCGGGTTACTGACCTTAGCCAAACTCCGAATGCCGGTAAGTGAGAGCACGGCAGTGAGACTGTGGGGGATAAGCTCCATGGTCGAGAGGGAAACAGCCCAGAGCATCGACTAAGGCCCCTAAGCGTACGCTAAGTGGGAAAGGATGTGGAGTCGCAGAGACAACCAGGAGGTTGGCTTAGAAGCAGCCACCCTTGAAAGAGTGCGTAATAGCTCACTGGTCAAGTGATTCCGCGCCGACAATGTAGCGGGGCTCAAGCGTACCGCCGAAGTCGTGTCATTCACACATGAAGGGCCAACGCCTGTGTGGATGGGTAGGGGAGCGTCGTGTGCCGGGTGAAGCAGCCGCGGAAGCGAGTTGTGGACGGTTCACGAGTGAGAATGCAGGCATGAGTAGCGATACACACGTGAGAAACGTGTGCGCCGATTGACTAAGGGTTCCTGGGTCAAGCTGATCTGCCCAGGGTAAGTCGGGACCTAAGGCGAGGCCGACAGGCGTAGTCGATGGACAACCGGTTGATATTCCGGTACCCGCTTTGAAACGCCCAATACTGAGCCCATTAATGCTAAGTCCGTGAAGCCGGCCCGATCTCTTCGGAGTTGAGGGTAGTGGTGGAGCCGATGAACCAAGGTGGTAGTAGGTAAGCGATGGGGTGACGCAGGAAGGTAGTCCAGCCCGGGCGGTGGTTGTCCCGGGGTAAGGGTGTAGGACGCACGGTAGGTAAATCCGTCGTGCATATAAGTCTGAGACCTGATGCCGAGCCGATTGTGGTGAAGTGGATGATCCTATGCTGTCGAGAAAAGCCTCTAGCGAGTTTCATGGCGGCCCGTACCCTAAACCGACTCAGGTGGTCAGGTAGAGAATACCGAGGCGTTCGGGTGAACTATGGTTAAGGAACTCGGCAAAATGCCCCCGTAACTTCGGGAGAAGGGGGCCATCACTGGTGAGGAGACTTGCTCTCCGAGCTGGGGGTGGCCGCAGAGACCAGCGAGAAGCGACTGTTTACTAAAAACACAGGTCCGTGCGAAGCCGTAAGGCGATGTATACGGACTGACGCCTGCCCGGTGCTGGAACGTTAAGGGGACCGGTTAGCTGACTTTCGGGTCGGCGAAGCTGAGAACTTAAGCGCCAGTAAACGGCGGTGGTAACTATAACCATCCTAAGGTAGCGAAATTCCTTGTCGGGTAAGTTCCGACCTGCACGAATGGCGTAACGACTTCTCGACTGTCTCAACCATAGGCCCGGTGAAATTGCACTACGAGTAAAGATGCTCGTTTCGCGCAGCAGGACGGAAAGACCCCGGGACCTTTACTACAGTTTGATATTGGTGTTCGGTTCGGCTTGTGTAGGATAGGTGGGAGACTTTGAAGCAGCCACGCCAGTGGTTGTGGAGTCGCCGTTGAAATACCACTCTGGTCGTGCTGGATGTCTAACCTGGGTCCGTGATCCGGATCAGGGACAGTGTCTGATGGGTAGTTTAACTGGGGCGGTTGCCTCCTAAAGAGTAACGGAGGCGCCCAAAGGTTCCCTCAGCCTGGTTGGCAATCAGGTGTTGAGTGTAAGTGCACAAGGGAGCTTGACTGTGAGACCGACGGGTCGAGCAGGGACGAAAGTCGGGACTAGTGATCCGGCAGTGGCTTGTGGAAGCGCTGTCGCTCAACGGATAAAAGGTACCCCGGGGATAACAGGCTGATCTTCCCCAAGAGTCCATATCGACGGGATGGTTTGGCACCTCGATGTCGGCTCGTCGCATCCTGGGGCTGGAGTCGGTCCCAAGGGTTGGGCTGTTCGCCCATTAAAGCGGTACGCGAGCTGGGTTTAGAACGTCGTGAGACAGTTCGGTCCCTATCCGCTGTGCGCGTAGGAATATTGAGAAGGGCTGTCCCTAGTACGAGAGGACCGGGACGGACGAACCTCTGGTGTGCCAGTTGTTCTGCCAAGGGCATGGCTGGTTGGCTACGTTCGGAAAGGATAACCGCTGAAAGCATCTAAGCGGGAAGCCTGCTTCGAGATGAGTATTCCCACCAACTTGATTGGTTAAGGCTCCCAGTAGACGACTGGGTTGATAGGCCAGATGTGGAAGCCCGGTAACGGGTGGAGCTGACTGGTACTAATAGGCCGAGGGCTTGTCCTCAGTTGCTCGCGTCCACTGTGTTAGTTCTGAAATAACGAACGGCCGTGTTGTTCCGGTGTTGTTTATTTCATAGTGTTTCGGTGGTCATTGCGTTAGGGAAACGCCCGGTTACATTCCGAACCCGGAAGCTAAGCCTTTCAGCGCCGATGGTACTGCAGGGGGGACCCTGTGGGAGAGTAGGACGCCGCCGAACTCCTTTTACGGGAAAGCCCCGTGTCCTTGTGGACACGGGGCTTTTCTGCGTTCTACGGCCGGCCGGGAAGCCCTTCCCCGATGCACGGCTCGTTTTGTTGGCAGTAATGAGATGAGTTAGAGCCGCCCCGCGCCCTTCAGGGCGAGGTAGGCATCGGCGAGGGCCGGGGCAAGATTGTCCGGAGTGGCATCGACAACCACCGCGCCATGACGCTGGAGCTGTTCTGCGGTGCGGAGTCGCTTTGTCTGGGCCTGTACACCTGCCGCAGCTTCGTAGATCGCGTCCACTGTGCCTCGCGAACCCGCCATCTGCTCGACATACGGATCCGCCACAGAACCCACCAGCACGGTATGGCGCTGGGTGAGACGACTGAGTACGGGAAGAAGACCTTCCTCCACGGGGGCTGCGTCCAGACCGGTGAGAAGCACGATCAAGGAGCGACGAGGAGCTCCGGCGAGCACGGCAGAGACGAGACCTCGGGCATCCGTTTCCACAAGTGCCGGCTCGATGGGCGCCAGGGCGTTGACCATTGCTGACAGGACCTCTCCCGCGGACCGGCCTTGGACCTGTGCGCGAACGCGGCGGTCGTAGGCAAGCAGGTCGACACGGTCGCCCGCACGAGAGGCAAGTGCCGTGAGAAGCAGGGCCGCGTCCAGAGACGCGTCGAGACGGGGCACGTCACCGACACGCCCCGCCGAGGTACGGCCGGTGTCCAGGACGACGAGGATGTGACGGTCCCGCTCGGGACGCCACGTACGCACGGCGACGGCGGACTGACGTGCGGTGGCCCGCCAGTCGATGGAGCGGGTGTCGTCGCCGGGCACGTATGGACGCAAGCTGTCGAATTCCGTGCCTTCGCCACGGGTGAGAACACTGGTGCGGCCGTCGAGTTCGCGGAGTCTGGCGAGACGGGACGGCAGATGCTTCCTGCTGGTGAACGGGGGCAGGACGCGTACTGTCCAGGGGACCTGGTGATTCCCCTGCCGGGAGGCAAGCCCCAGCGGTCCGAACGAGCGGACGGTGATGCGCTCGGCCCGGCGGTCACCGCGCCGGGTCGGACGCAGGAAGGTGGTCAGCCGACGGCGTTCGCCCGCCGGGACCGTCAGTGCGTGCCGTGAGGAAGTCTGTTCCGTGCCGGTGGGCCAGCTGCTGGGAGGCCAGGCGTCGCGAAGGTGTGCCCGCAGCTTGCGACGGGAAGAGTTGGTTACGGTGAGTTGCACTTCGGCGGTCTCGTTGAGTCGAACGCTTGTGTCACCGGATCGGGTGAACTGGAGCGTTCGCACTGGTGCAGCCAGGGCATAGTCGCAGAGAATTGCCAAAGAGAGCGGTGCGTTGACTGCCAGCATTCCGGTCCAGCTCGGGGCCAGGATGCCTACAGGGAGTGACCCCAGGGCGGCCAGCAGGGCGGTACGTCCGGTGAGGGCCACGGTCACCGCCTCATCGGGGTACGGGGACGTGGGCGAGGACGGCCGTGATGACGGAGTCGGGGGTGACACCCTCCATCTCCGCCTCGGGCCGCAGTTGGACGCGGTGGCGAAGTGTGGGGAGGGCCAGGGCCTTCACGTCGTCCGGAATGACGTAGTCGCGGCCGGTGAGCCAGGCCCAGGCGCGAGCGGTCGACAACAGGGCGGTGGCACCTCGGGGAGAGACTCCGAGGGACAACGAGGGGGATTCACGGGTGGCACGACAGATATCGACGACATAGCCGGCGATCTCGGGAGAGACCTTGGTCCGGGCGACCGCGTTTCGGGCGGCTTCCAGATCTTCCGGGCCGGCGACGGGGCGTATGCCGGCCGACTTGAGGTCACGAGGGTTGAAACCGTCGGAATGACGGGTGAGGACGTTGATCTCCTCCTCCCGTGAGGGCAGGGGCACCGTCAGCTTGAGGAGGAACCGGTCCAGTTGGGCCTCGGGCAGCGGATAGGTGCCTTCGTACTCGACGGGGTTCTGCGTGGCGGCTACGAGGAAGGGGTCGGGCAGCTGCCGAGGAGTTCCGTCGACGGTGACCTGGCGCTCTTCCATGGCTTCGAGGAGGGAGGACTGTGTCTTGGGCGGGGTGCGATTGATCTCGTCGGCGAGCAGCAGATTGGTGAAGACGGGACCGGGCTGGAAGGAGAACTCGGCTGTGCGGGCGTCGTAGACCAGTGAGCCGGTGACGTCGCTGGGCATCAGATCGGGGGTGAACTGGACGCGCTTGGGTCTTGGCCACTCCGGGGACGCCTTCGAGGAGAACGTGGCCTCGGCAGAGCAGAGCGACGACGAGGCCGGTTACGGCCGGGTCCTGGCCGACTACGGCCTTGGCGATCTCCGAGCGCAGCGCTTCCAGAGATGCGCGGGCTGTGTCGCCGTTCCCGAGGGACTCGGTGGTCTCGGCGGGCACTGGGGGCGGGGCGCTCATGACGTGCGTACCTCTCTTTCGAGGGTGTCGAGTTGGTCTGCCAGCCGGACGAGAGCGGCATCGTCGGACGGGGCGGGTCCGAAGAGCAATGTCTGGAGGCTGTCGTCCGTGCTGCCCAGGCGGGCGGAAACGGCGGGTGCGAGTGTTGAGGGGGAGTGGGCGTCGCGTGGGGGGACGCCGATGAGTGGGGCGATGCGGGTCCGGGTGGCGGAACGCAGTGACTCGGCGGCCCGGTCGCGGGCGTTCGCCTTGCGGTAGAGGCGGGCCCGGCCCTCGGTGGATTCGGAGGCGCGGATGGCCACGGGCAGGCGCTCGGTCACCAGGGGGCCCAGCCGACGGGCGCGCCAGATGGCAGCGAGCACGGCGGCAAGAGCGAGTTGCAAGGTGCCCCACAGCCAGCCCTGGGGGATCAGGTCGGCGAAGCTGCGGTCGTCGGGGGCGCCGTCGCCTCCGGAACCCCCGTTCTCGGCGGCAGCGGATGTATCAGCGAGCGAGGGGAGGTACCAGACCAGATGTGGACGGGAACCGAGAAGTTGCAGGGCCAGGGACGCGTTGCCCTGGTTGGCGAGTCTGTGGTTGTGGAGGAGGTCGGGGGAGCCGAGGAGCACGGTGTCACCCGCTCCTCGTTCGACCAGGAGCACAGTGGGGAGACCGCCGCTCGGGAAGCAGCCGATGGTGTCGAGTCCGTCCGAGGCGTAGCGGAAGCCCCCCGTTTCGACGTCGCCGGCACTCCGGGCGGCGGGCAGGGAACATTCGGGGGAGCGAGGGGTCACCGGTCCGGCGGACTCCGCCCTGATGCCGGGGACCAGTGTGCGTACGGAAGACGGGCCCGCGGCGATCAGGACGGTGCGGCCGGCCGAGGCGTCGGTCGCGGCACGGAGTTCGCTTTGCCGGCGCGGTGCCAGCAGATTGGGGGAAGCGACGAGCAGCGTGGTGTCGGGGCCGACCTCGGCGGCGGCTTCGTCGAACGTGGTGACCACGTGAACGGAGACGCCGCGTTCCTTGAGGAGTTCGGCGACGGCCCGGCTGCCGTAGCGGTCGGCGGAGCGTGGGTCGAGGAGGCCGTGCTGGTCACCGGAGCGGACGGTTGCCAGAGCGATTCCGGCGGCGACGAGCACGAGGAGGGCGAGGAGGAGACCGCGAATGCGGACCCAGACCTGGTGAGGGGTGAGGGCCGCCGAGGTGGAGGCGGCGGTGGCCCCGGTCATTCGGCCGCCCCCTGGGCCGTGGTTGTCAGGAGAGGCTTGGCGGTTTCGAGGTCGAGGTCCAGGGTTCTCAGGACCAGGTATGCCTGCTGTTCGGCGGTACGGCCGCCATACGTGACATCGTCGAATTCCCTGGCGGCAGCGTGGAGTCGTGTCGCGTGTGCGGGCAGTGGCCGACCCGCTTCGGCGGCGGCCTCGTCGGCGGTGCGCCCGGGGCGGGGGTCGAGCAGGGCGCGCTCCTCCAGGGAGCGGACGATGGCGCGCATCCGTTCCTGGACCGCCTCGTTCCAGCGTTGGGCGGCGGCGTGGGCCTCGGCGGCCTTCCGGTGTTCGGCCGCGCTGCGGGGGCTGTCGTCGAAGAGGGCGTCCGCGGACCGTACGGTGCGGCGTGGAGTGCCCAGTCGCCACCAGAGTGCGGCAACCAGGCCTACGACGATCAGTACGAGCACGACAAGACCTGCCGGGCCGCCCGGTGCGGCGCCGGAGGCCGTGTCCAGGAGATCGCCGATCCAGTCCCAGAGCCGGTCCAGGCCCCGCTGGAGGAGGTTGGGATCGTTCTCGTGGTACATCGGTTTGGACAGTTCGTGCTTCGCTGCCTCGCGAGCGGGCCCACGTGGAGTGTCCACGGGTATGTCGCCGCTCGCACGGATCAGTAGCCGTACTGCTGTGGTGCCCCCCGCCCCCGACACGGCATCAGCTCCTGTTGTCGTATCCGGGCAGGCCCGCCGCGCGGGCGAGCTCGAGGTCGAGTGCTTCGCGGCGGATGCGCTGGTCGATGTAGAGCAACGCCATCACGCCGGCGGACAGCGGGTACGTGATCGTCGCGATGATCACCTCGCCGATGCCGGAGACGATCAGGAAGGGCCAGCCGAAGTCCGTGGAGCCGTCCGTGAGGGCGGAGCCGATTCCGTCGCCGTCCACGGCCATCGCGATGAAGCCGAACGGGATGGTGATCATCACGGCCACGATGAGCGTCAGCAGCCCGGTCAGCGCCAGGATGCCGAAGGTCCGCCACCAGGCGCCCCTGACCAGCTTCGCGGAACGGCGCATGGAGGTGATGATCGACTGCCGCTCCAGCATCAGGGCCGGCGAGGCAAGGCAGAAGCGGACCATCAGCCAGATGACGACGATGAACGCGACCATGAACCCGAGGAGGGCGAGCCCGGCACCTGCGGCGGAACCGAGGAGCATGCCCGGCAGCAGGCCCACCGTCAGGATGGCGGAGCTGATCAGGGCCAGCAGCAGGGTCAGCCCCAGCAGATGAGGAAGCCGGGGCCGGGCCTCGGCCCAGGCTTCGGAAGGCGTCACGGAGCGGCCCAGCACGGAGCGGCTGATCACCACGGTCAGCACAGATGTCGTGATCAGCGTGGCGATCATGGTGATGAGCAGGGAGGGCAGACTGCTGAACAGAGCCGACTGAGCCGATTCGGTGGCCTGCCGCAGAGCTTCCGAGCCGGTGGCGTTCGGGTCGATCCGCGGAGGCTCCGGCAGCAGGAACCGTTCCACGAGGATGGTCGCGATCTGGGCAATCACGGACACGGCGAGTGTGATGCCGAGGACCGTGCGCCAGTGGGCGCGCATCGTGGAGACCGCGCCGTCAAGGATCTCGCCGACGCCGAGAGGCCGGAGAGGGATGACGCCGGGCTTGGCCGCAAAGGGCGGTTGTCCCCAGCCGGGGCCCTGAGGTCCGCCGCCCCAGCCCGCGGGGGGAGGCGGTGCGCCAGGACCGGAGCCGGGAGTGCTCGGTGGGGACCACTGTCCTGCGGGCGGCTGCGTGGGAGACCAGTTCCCTGCCGGGCCGCTGCCGTCGACGGGCTCGGAGGGCCGGGGGACACCGGCCCCCTGACCCTCGGAGGGGGCAGATCCGGGCGAGGCCCAGCCCGGAGTGTCGTTCATTCTCGCTCCTTCACGGTCCTGCCCGCTTATCGGGGCGGCAGGTTGGCAGCCATCGTGCCACGCGTTGCCCGGGTCCGGGCCGGGCGCTCTATCTCCTTCCGGCCTTCATTTGCGGGCGACTCACCGGGCAGACTGGGCGGATGGCTGATCAGGACGCGCAATCGCCGGTGGGCATCGAGCCTCCCGCGCTTCCCGTACTTCGCTGGGCCGAGCCGCCGGAAGGCCCCGCTCTGGTGCTTCTCGACCAGACGCGACTGCCGGCGGAGGAAGCCGAGCTGGTGTGCACCGATGTGCCCGCGCTGGTGCGGGCGATCCGGACGCTGGCGGTGCGCGGCGCCCCGCTGCTCGGCATCGCGGGGGCCTACGGGGTGGCTCTCGCCGCCGCCCGTGGAAATGACGTGGCGGGGGCGGCGGAGCTGCTGGCGCGGGCGCGGCCCACCGCGGTGAACCTCGGGTACGGGGTGCGGCGGGCCGACCGGGCATATCGGGAGGCCGTCGGGAGGGGGGCGGGTCCGGAGCGGGCCGCGGCGGTGGCGCTGGCCGAGGCCAGGGCGCTGCACCGTGAGGACGCCGAGGCCAGCGGGCGCATGGCGCGGTACGGCCTCGCCCTGCTGGACGAGCTGCTGCCCGGTGGTGATGGGCACCGCCTGCTTACGCACTGCAATACGGGGGCGCTCGTCTCCGGTGGTGAGGGCACCGCCTTTGCCGTGGCGCTCGCCGCGCACCGGGAGAGGCGGCTGCGGCAGCTGTGGGTGGACGAGACGCGTCCGCTGCTGCAGGGTGCTCGGCTGACTGCCTACGAGGCGGCGCGCAACGCAATGCCGTACAGCCTGCTCACGGACAACGCCGCAGGTTCGCTGTTCGCCGCGGGCGAGGTGGATGCCGTGCTCATCGGGGCGGACCGTATCGCCGCGGACGGGTCGGTTGCGAACAAGGTGGGGAGCTATCCGCTGGCAGTGCTCGCGAAGTACCACCACGTACCGTTCATCGTGGTCGCACCGACCACGACCGTGGATCTGGACACCGCGGACGGAGCGTCGATCGTCGTCGAGCAGCGGCCGGGGGCCGAGGTGACGGAGTTCACATCGCCGCGGGCCGGGGTGGTGGGCGAGTCCGCCGGCGGAGTGCTCGTGGCACCGGCTGGAACCCGGGCGTACAACCCCGCGTTCGATGTCACGCCACCGGAGCTGATCACGGCGATCGTCACGGAGGAGGGTGCGGTTTCCCCGGTCACGAGGGCCGGACTGGCAGAGCTGTGTGCCAGATCATCGCAGGTAACGATTAGCTAATGGGATGATGTCGATTATGAAGGGACGCGTCCTTGTCGTCGACGACGACACCGCACTGGCCGAGATGCTCGGGATTGTGCTGCGTGGTGAAGGGTTCGAGCCGTCGTTCGTAGCGGACGGCGACAAGGCACTTGCCGCATTTCGTGAGGCCAAGCCGGACCTGGTCCTGCTCGATCTCATGCTGCCCGGTAGGGACGGCATCGAGGTCTGCAGGCTGATCAGGGCCGAGTCGGGTGTGCCGATCGTCATGCTCACTGCCAAGAGCGACACGGTTGACGTGGTGGTGGGCCTGGAGTCCGGGGCCGACGACTACATCGTCAAGCCGTTCAAACCTAAGGAGTTGGTTGCCCGGATCAGGGCACGTCTGCGGAGGTCCGAGGAACCGGCGCCGGAGCAGCTGGCCATCGGGGACCTGGTCATCGATGTGGCCGGTCACTCGGTGAAGCGGGAGGGGCAGTCGATCGCCCTCACGCCGCTGGAGTTCGACCTGCTGGTCGCGCTCGCCCGTAAGCCGTGGCAGGTCTTCACCCGTGAGGTGCTGCTGGAGCAGGTGTGGGGATACCGCCACGCCGCTGACACCCGGCTGGTGAATGTGCATGTCCAGCGACTGCGTTCCAAGGTCGAGAAGGACCCGGAGCGGCCGGAGATCGTGGTGACCGTCCGAGGAGTCGGTTACAAGGCCGGACCGAGCTGAGATGCCCCCGAGTAGCGCTGCTCCGCAGCCCGGGGAGCCGGGAGCCCGTGCGGAGCGGGCTGCCGGTCCAGGACACAGGGCGTTCCGGATCGGGCGCCTTCTGCAGGGCGGCCGGTTGTTCCACGACCGGGCGCCCGGTGGTCCTGTGCCGCGATTGCTGATGCGTTGGGTGCGGCGTCCGCTGCTGCCCGCCGTACGGCTCTGGCGGCGCAATCTCCAGCTGCGCGTCGTCGCGGGCACGCTGCTCATGTCGCTCGGTGTGGTGCTGCTCCTCGGGCTGGTCGTGATCGGTCAGGTGCGCAACGGCCTGCTCGAGGCCAAGGGAAAGGCCGCCCAGACGCAGGCGGCCGGCGGTTTCGCCGCGGCCCAGGAGAAGGCGAACGCCCCGCTCACCCCCGGTGGGCAGGGCGGTGACGCGGCGGACGGTGCCACTGCCAACAACTCCTGGCGGACCGAGCTCGTCGACCAGCTCGCCAGCGGCGGCAAGAACGCCTTCAACGTGGTGGCGCTCAGCGCCGACGAGGGAACCCGTGCCCCACGCGGCTCGGGCAGCGTGGAGGCGGTGAGTATTCCGCAGCGCCTGCGGGATGCGGTGAACAAGGGGTCCGGGGCGTTCCAGACGTACTCCGAGATCCAGTACGCGAACGGGCAGCAACCGCAGCCCGGACTTGTCGTGGGCAAGCGGCTCTACGACAACGACCACAATCCGTATCAGCTCTACTACCTCTTCCCGCTGACGCAGGAGGAGAAGTCGCTGACCCTGATCAAGACCACGCTGGCGACCGCGGGACTCTTCGTGGTCGTGCTGCTCGGGGCCATCGCCTGGTTCGTGGTGAGGCAGGTCGTCACGCCCGTGCGCATGGCGGCCGGTATCGCGGAGCGGCTCTCCGCCGGCCGGCTCCAGGAGCGGATGAAGGTCACCGGCGAGGACGACATCGCCCGGCTCGGTGAGGCCTTCAACAAGATGGCGCAGAACCTGCAGCTGAAGATCCAGCAGCTGGAGGAACTCTCCCGGATGCAGCGGCGCTTCGTCTCCGACGTCTCCCACGAGCTGAGGACCCCCCTGACGACCGTACGGATGGCCGCCGACGTCATCCACGAGGCCCGCAGCGACTTCGATCCTGTGACGGCGCGCTCCGCGGAGCTGCTCGGGGACCAGCTCGACCGGTTCGAGTCGCTGCTCTCCGATCTGCTGGAGATCAGCCGCTTCGACGCGGGGGCCGCGGCGCTGGAGGCGGAGCCGATAGATCTGCGGCAGGTCGTACGACGGGTGATAGGCGGGGCCGAGCCGCTGGCCGAGCGGAAGGGCACCCGGGTCCGGGTGGTCGGCGACGAGCAGCCGGTGATCGCGGAGGCCGACGCACGACGGGTCGAGCGCGTCCTGCGCAACCTGGTGGTCAACGCCGTCGAACACGGCGAGGGCCGCGATGTCGTGGTGCGGATGGGGGTGGCCGGAGGTGCGGTCGCCGTGGCCGTCCGGGACTACGGGGTGGGGTTGAAGCCGGGCGAGGCGACGCGGGTGTTCAACCGTTTCTGGCGGGCGGACCCGGCCCGCGCGCGGACGACCGGCGGTACCGGGCTCGGGCTCTCCATCGCGGTGGAGGACGCCCGGCTGCACGGCGGCTGGCTCCAGGCGTGGGGCGAGCCCGGCGGCGGTTCGCAGTTCCGGCTGACTCTGCCGCGTACGGCGGACGAGCCGCTGCGCGGATCGCCGATACCACTGGAACCCGAGGACTCCCGTCGTAACCGGGAGAACCGTGAGCGGGCCGAGGCCGTGCCGAAGACCGGGAGCGAGCACCGGCTGACGGCGGTGCCGACCCAGCCCGGCAGCAACGACAGATCCGCGCTGCCCGTGCCGTCCCGCACCCCGGTGGTTTCCCGGACGGCGCCGGCCTCGGTGCATCCGGCGGCCCTTCCGGGGAGCGGCGCACGGGTGGTCGCGCGCCACGCCGAGGACCAGTCGGGCGGCGAATTCGACACTGCGATGCAGGACCCGGAGCGGGGGGACACGAATCGTGGGGACTGACCGTCGCAAGGACGGCCAAGGACGCGTGCTGGGGCTGTTCGCGCTGCTCGGGTGCGGTGTGGTGCTGCTGTCCGCGTGCGGCTCGATGCCCGTCACCGGGGACGTCAAGGCTGTCGACGCCTCGCAGCCGGGCGACTCGCAGGTGCAGGTGTACGCCGTCGCGCCACGTGACAACGCCACGCCCAACGAGGTGGTCGACGGCTTCCTGGAGTCCATGACCAGTGATGACCCGCAGTTCAGGACGACCCGCCGGTACCTGACGAAGAAGGCGGCCGGGACGTGGAAGCCGAACGCGGTCACCACCGTGCTCACCAAGGCACCGAACCGCAACGACCGCCCCTTCCGTGACAGCGACCGCAACGTCACCGAGGTCACCTACACGCTGACCGGTGAGAAGGTGGCGACGGTCGACGAGCAGAACGCCTATCAGCCGCTCGCGCCCACCGACTACAACGAGACCCTGCACCTGGTGAGGGAGAACGGGCCGGGCGGCAGGGAGTGGCGGATCGACCACGTGCCGGACGGTCTGCTGCTCGGGCAGTCCGACTTCAGGCGTCTCTACCGCTCCGTCAACAAGTACTACTTCGCGGCGGGGCGGTCCGACGGGCAGCCGACGCTGGTCGCCGACCCCGTCTATCTCCGCAGCCGGACGGACCCCGTCACGGGGATGGACACCGTGACGCAGTCCGTCCGCAGCCTCCTCGCGGGGCCGACCAGTTGGCTGCAGCCCGTGGTCGCATCGCGGTTCCCGCCCGGTACGGCGCTGAAGAAGGGGGTCACTTCGCTGGCGCCCGACGACCGCAACGTACTGAAGGTCCCGCTCGACAAGAACGCGGACGGCGTCGGGCAGCGCTCCTGCCGCATGATGGCCTCGCAGATCCTCTACACCCTGAGGGACCTGACGTCCGCCCGGGTCGAGCAGGTCGAACTCCAGCGTTCCGACGGCTCCGCGCTGTGTCTGCTCGGAGCGGACCAGGCGGAGGAGTTCGCTCCTGATGGTTCGTCGAGTGGGCCGGACAGCCAGTACTTCGTCGATGACAAGGGGCATGTGCAGCGAATTCCCGGCAGCAACAAGGGCAGTGGGGCTCCGGAGGCGGTGGCCGGTCCGTTCGGTGACGGACCGGTGCGGATGGGCGCGGTCGGTGTGGCCAGGGACGAGCAGTCGGCGGCGGCGGTCTCGCATGACGGGGCGTCCTTGTACGTGTCGTCCATCGTCTCGGACGGTGAACTTCCCGTGGCCTCGGTGACCAGCAGGTCCCACGAGGTGAAGAACCGTCTGTCGGCGCCGAGCTGGGACGGCCGGGGCGACCTGTGGGTGGCCGACCGGGATCGCGACAGGCCCAGACTGCTGAGGCTGGTCGGGGGTACCGGAGCGCCGGAGGAAGTCGCCGTGCCCGACCTGGACGGCGGGCGGATCGAGGCGCTGCGCGTGTCCGCGGACGGAGTGCGGATCGCCCTGCTGGTGAATCAGGACGGCCGCAACACGCTGAAGATCGGCCGGATCGAACGGCGTGGGCGGGAATCGGCGCAGCAGGTGTCGGTGGTGGAGCTGCGCCAGGCCGCGCCGCAGCTGACGGACGTGACCGCGATGTCGTGGTCGGGCCGCAGCCGCCTCGTGGTGGTCGGCAAGGAGCAGGGCGGCGTTCAGCAGGTGCGTTACGTGCAGGCGGACGGCTCGACATCCGCATCGGGCGTGCTGCCCGGGGTGAACCAGGTGCTGTCGGTCGCGGCGGCGGACGACGAGCAGCTTCCGCTGATGGCGGCGACGTCCAGCGACGGGATCGTGAAGCTGTCGCCCGGTGACAACTGGCAGACGGTGGTCAAGGAAGGCTCGTCACTGGTCTACCCGGGCTGAGAGCCGTTCCGCGGACGGGAGCAGCAGACCGGGCCCGGCGTGTGAGCCGCAGGGCCCGGTCCGCGTTTTCCACAGGGGTGGCCCGGTCGCTCCGGGAAGCGCACAGTGGAGTCATGCGGGGGTGGTGGCGGGAGATCTCCGGCCTGGTGCTGCCGGTGTCGTGTGGCGGTTGTGGCAGGACGCGTGTGCAGCTGTGCGAGGAATGCCGGGCGGAGCTCCACGGCGGGGCACCGCGCCGGGTGAGGCCCGTTCCTCGGCCGCCTGGCCTGCCGGTGGTGTATGCGGCCGCCGCGTACGAGAACGCGGTACGTGCGGCGCTGCTCGCCCATAAGGAACGGGGCGAGATGGGGCTGGCCGGAGCGCTCGGCAAGGCGCTGGCGGGTGCCGTGCGGGCCGGGACGGGGCATGCGGGTGCCGGCGGCCCGCTGCTGCTCGTGCCGGTGCCGTCGGCACGGCGTGCGGTGGCGGCACGCGGCCACGATCCGACGCGCCGGATCGCGCTGGCCGCGGCGGGTGAACTGAGACGCGGCGGCACCCCGGCCCGGGTGGTCGCGGTGTTGCGGCAGCGGCGTGCGGTGGCCGACCAGGCGGGGCTGGGCGCCGGTCAGCGGCTGGCGAATCTGGCGGGGGCGCTGGAGGTCGTGGCCGGGGGCGAGCAGCTGCTTGCGGCCGGACGGGTTGTGCTGGTGGACGACCTTCTGACGACGGGTGCCTCGCTCGCCGAGGCGGCCAGAGCGGTGGCGGCGTGCGGGCACGCCGGTGGCGTCCCCGGCAGTGGGCAGGCGGCCGTTGTCGCAGTATCTCCGTCGGCCTTCGAAATAAACCGGAACTGTCAATGAACTTGCATCGTTGCAGGTAGTGAGTGAGAAAAACGTCCCGAACGGAGGTACGTGCGAGTAGCGGGTGCCGACATCCGGCCGGGCAGGCTATGTTCGGTTGTGAGGAATGGTGAATGCCGGACCTCGATGAATGCACCGCCAGGTTTCGGGCAGGCGAAGTACCAGTAGTCCAGAAGCTGGGAATTCGGTGGGGTGGAGACCTCGCCGATGGGGGAGGAGGAGGTGGAAGTCACCGAGTCCGCGGCTCCGGTTGTCACCGGGGCCTGGTGCAAAAGGGAGATGCTCCGCCGCTGAGCGGAGCGATCCGGGAACGGAGTTCTGCGTGGACATCGTCGTCAAGGGCCGCAAGACCGAGGTGCCCGAGCGGTTCCGCAAGCACGTGGCCGAGAAGCTGAAGCTGGACAAGATCCAGAAGTTCGACGGCAAGGTGATCAGCCTCGACGTCGAGGTGTCCAAGGAGCCGAATCCCCGTCAGGCCGACCGTTCCGACCGGGTGGAGATCACGCTCCGCTCGCGTGGTCCGGTCATCCGGGCGGAAGCGGCCGCAGGCGACCCGTACGCAGCGCTGGACCTGGCCACCGGCAAGCTGGAGGCGCGGCTGCGCAAGCAGCACGACAAGCGCTACAGCCGCCGCGGCAATGGCCGGATTCCCGCTGCCGAGGTCGGCGAGACCGTGCCGGGGGCGGCGTCGTTCAACGGCGAGGGCGATCTGATCGCCGATGAGTCGGCCGATTCCGTACCGACCACGAGGTTCGGCTCGCTGGAGGTTCAGGGCGAGGGCCCGCTGGTGATGCGCGAGAAGACGCACGTCGCTGCACCGATGTCGCTCGACCAGGCGCTCTACGAGATGGAGCTGGTCGGGCACGACTTCTATCTGTTCGTCGACTCCGAGACGAAGGAACCCAGTGTCGTCTACCGGCGGCATGCTTATGACTACGGTGTCATCCACCTGAGGACCGACCCGCTGGCCGCCGATGAGGCGGGCGGCGCAGGCGGTGCGCTCGGCGGCTGACGCCACGCTCCCGCGGTGCCCCTGGAGCGCCTGTGCGCCCCCAGGGGCACCCGCGTGCGGCCAAGGATCACCGCTCTGACGTCCAGGCATGGAATCATGGCGTCCCAGGCCAATCGGTGCTCTGTGAACTGCCGTTGGCGGACCGTGTGAACTTCAGGCCATGGCCTTCAGGGGGAGGAACGATGGCGGACGCCTTCGGGCCCGTGCGCGATGCGAATGATGCCGACGACATCGGCGGTGCCGGTACCGCTGCGGACAGCGGTTTCCGCAGGGAGCCGATCAGGGTCCTCGTGGTGGACGATCACGCGCTCTTCCGCAGAGGCCTGGAGATCGTCCTCGCCCAGGAGGAGGACATCCAGGTCGTCGGCGAGGCGGGTGACGGGTCGGAGGCGGTCGACAAGGCTGCCGATCTGCTGCCCGACATCGTGCTGATGGACGTCCGGATGCCCAAGCGCGGCGGCATCGAGGCCTGCACGGCGATCAAGGAGGTGGCCCCCAGCGCGAAGATCATCATGCTGACGATCAGCGACGAGGAGGCCGACCTCTACGACGCGATCAAGGCCGGTGCCACCGGCTATCTCCTCAAGGAGATCTCCACGGACGAGGTGGCCACGGCCATTCGCGCGGTCGCCGACGGGCAGTCGCAGATCAGCCCTTCCATGGCGTCCAAACTGCTCACCGAGTTCAAATCGATGATCCAGCGGACCGACGAGCGCCGACTGGTGCCGGCGCCCCGGCTCACCGACCGGGAACTCGAAGTCCTCAAACTCGTTGCAACGGGCATGAACAATCGCGATATCGCGAAGGAACTGTTCATTTCCGAGAACACCGTGAAGAACCACGTCCGCAACATTCTGGAGAAGCTGCAGCTGCACTCCAGGATGGAAGCCGTGGTCTATGCCATGCGGGAGAAGATCCTGGAGATCAGGTGACCCGGCCGGGAAGGCGCGGGTCACCCGGCAAAGGGCCGGCCGGGGGCACGGGAATGTGCGCTCAGGCCAGGGCGCGGGCGATTTCCTGAGCGAGCGGTCCGCGCAGTTCCGGTGCCTCGACCCGCTCCAGCCGGACATCCGTACAGCCGACCCAGGACGCCGCCTCCACCAGTGCCTCGGCCATCGGCGCCACGGCCTTCTTGCCCGCCAACGACACCTGGCGGGCGACCAGCGTGCTGCCCTCGCGCGCCGGGTCGACGCGGCCCTGCAGCTTTCCGCCCGCCAGCAGCGGCATCGCGAAGTATCCATGGACCCGCTTGGGCTTGGGGACGTAGGCCTCCAGCCGGTGGGTGAAGCCGAAGATCCGCTCGGTGCGGGCCCGCTCCCAGACCAGCGAGTCGAACGGCGACAGCAGCGTCGTACGGTGCCGCCCGCGCGGCTCAGAGGCCAGTGCCGCGGGGTCCGCCCAGGCCGGCTTGGCCCAGCCCTGCACCGTCACCGGCACCAGCCCGGAGTCGGCCACCACCGCGTCGAACTGCTCGGCCTTCAGCCGGTGGTAGTCCGCGATGTCCGCGCGGGTGCCCACACCCAGGGACTGCCCCGCGAGGGCGACCAGGCGTCGCAGGCACTCCGCGTCTTCCAGATCGTCGTGCAGCACGTCGTCGGGCAGGGCCCGCTCGGCGAGGTCGTACACCCGCTTCCAGCTGCGCCGCTCGGTGCACACCACCTCTCCGTACATCAGGGCGCGCTCGACGGCGACCTTCGACGCCGACCAGTCCCACCACTCCCCGCCGTTCTTCGCGCCGCCCAGCTCCGTGGCCGTCAGCGGGCCCTCGGCGCGCAGCTGCTTGATCACCGTCTCGTACGCGCCGTCCGGCAGGTCGTGGTGCCAGTGCGGGCGGGAGCGGTAGGCGCGGCGGCGGAAGGCGAAGTGCGGCCACTCCTCGACCGGCAGGATGCAGGCCGCATGCGACCAGTACTCGAAGGTGCGGCCGCCCGACCAGTACGCCTCCTCGACGGTGCGCCGGCCGACCGCGCCGAGGCGTGCGTACGGAATCAGCTCGTGCGACCGCGCGAGCACCGAGATCGTGTCCAGCTGTACGGCGCCGAGATGGCGCAGCACGCCCGGAACTCCGGCCCTGCGGTCCGGTGCGCCGAGGAAACCCTGGGCGCGCAGGGCGATCCGGCGCGCCTGGTCGGCGGAGAGTTCAACGGAGGGAGGCGGCACAGGCGTCATGCCCCGAACCCTAGGGGCAGGCACTGACAGCCGGCCGGGGTGCCTGTGGAACCCGGGCCCGAAGGGTCAGGGAGCGGGCAGATAGGTGTCGGTGCTCGGCAGGCCGAGGTCGGACGGGAGCAGCGCACCGATCCAGGAGTCGCGCCGTACGCCCTTGTTGAGCAGGCCCGACCGCTGGACGCCCTCCATCAGGAATCCGGCCTTCAGCGCCACGGCGCGCGAGGGGGCGTTGCCCACCTCGGCGCGCCACTCCAGCCGGTCGCCGCCCAGTGCGGTGAAGGTCCAGCGGGCGGCGCACAGCACCGCCTCCGTCGTGTAGCCGCAGCCCCGGTGCTCCCCGGCGGTCCAGAACCCCACCTCGTACGTGCCCGGCAGGTTGCGGCGGTTGATGCCGAGGGCGCCGGTCAGGGCCCCGGTCTCGCGCAGGACCACCGCGAAGTTGTACACGGAGTCGTCGTGCCAGCCGCCGGGAGACAGCTTTCCCGCGAAGAATTCCGCGTCGGCGCGGCTGTACGGGGAGGGCACGACCGTCCACCGCTGGATTTCCGGGTCCTGACAGGCGGCGTGGACGGTTTCCGCGTCGCTGTCGGCGAAGGGGCGCAGCAGCAGGCGGTCGCTGGTGAGGGTGATCGGCTCCATGCAGGGATTCTGGGGAGGGAGTGCTCGGGAAGCGAACACTTTTCGGACTTCCCGGCACCTTCGGCGCTCCCCGGCCGTTGAATCGGATGGGGACAGCGGGGGCAACGCGGCGGCAGCCCTCCCGGGGCGGCGGGGTCCTCGCTTACGATGGCCGTTGCGGTGGGGCCCACCTGCCGTGCCCGCGCCAGAGTCCATAACACGACCCAGTGCCAGGCCCGACCGGCAAGGAGACCAGCCTCAGTGTCCGTCTTCAACAAGCTCATGCGTGCAGGCGAAGGCAAGATCCTGCGCAAACTGCACCGCATCGCGGACCAGGTCAGCTCCATCGAAGAGGACTTCGTCAACCTCTCCGACGCCGAGCTGCGGGCGCTCACCGACGAGTACAAGGAACGGTACGCGGACGGCGAGAGCCTGGACGACCTGCTCCCCGAGGCATTCGCGACCGTCCGTGAGGCCGCCAAGCGGGTCCTCGGACAGCGCCACTACGACGTTCAGATGATGGGCGGCGCAGCCCTCCACCTCGGCTATGTGGCCGAGATGAAGACCGGCGAGGGCAAGACCCTGGTCGGCACCCTGCCGGCGTACCTCAACGCGCTCTCCGGCAAGGGCGTGCACCTGATCACGGTCAACGACTATCTCGCCGAGCGCGACTCCGAACTGATGGGCCGTGTCCACAAGTTCCTCGGTCTGACCGTCGGCTGCATCATCGCCAACATGACGCCGGCCCAGCGCCGTGAGCAGTACGCCTGCGACATCACGTACGGCACGAACAACGAGTTCGGCTTCGACTACCTCCGCGACAACATGGCGTGGTCCGCCGACGAGCTCGTCCAGCGTGGCCACAACTTCGCCGTGGTCGACGAGGTCGACTCGATCCTCGTCGACGAGGCCCGTACGCCGCTGATCATCTCCGGCCCGGCCGACCAGGCCACCAAGTGGTACGGCGACTTCGCCAAGCTGGTCACGCGGCTGACCAAGGGCGAGGCGGGCAACCCGCTCAAGGGCATCGAGGAGACCGGCGACTACGAGGTCGACGAGAAGAAGCGGACCGTGGCCATCCACGAGCCCGGTGTGTCGAAGGTCGAGGACTGGCTCGGCATCGAGAACCTCTACGAGTCGGTGAACACGCCGCTCGTCGGGTACCTCAACAACGCCATCAAGGCGAAGGAACTCTTCAAGAAGGACAAGGACTACGTCGTCATCGACGGCGAAGTCATGATCGTCGACGAGCACACCGGCCGTATCCTCGCCGGCCGCCGCTACAACGAGGGCATGCACCAGGCGATCGAGGCGAAGGAAGGGGTGGACATCAAGGACGAGAACCAGACCCTCGCCACAATCACCCTGCAGAACTTCTTCCGCCTCTACAGCAAGCTCTCCGGCATGACCGGTACGGCGATGACCGAGGCCGCCGAGTTCCACCAGATCTACAAGCTCGGCGTGGTGCCGATCCCGACCAACCGGCCGATGGTCCGTGCCGACCAGTCGGACCTGATCTACCGCACCGAGGTCGCGAAGTTCGCCGCGGTCGTCGACGACATCGCCGAGAAGCACGAGAAGGGCCAGCCGATCCTGGTGGGCACCACCTCGGTCGAGAAGTCCGAGTACCTCTCTCAGCAGCTCTCAAAGCGCGGCGTCCAGCACGAGGTCCTCAACGCCAAGCAGCACGACCGCGAGGCGACGATCGTCGCCCAGGCCGGCCGCAAGGGCGCGGTCACGGTCGCGACGAACATGGCCGGACGAGGTACCGACATCAAGCTCGGTGGCAACCCCGACGACCTCGCCGAGGCGGAGCTGCGCCAGCGCGGCCTCGACCCCGTCGAGCACGTCGAGGAGTGGGCGGCAGCGCTGCCTGCCGCGCTGGAGAAGGCCGAGCAGTCGGTCAGGGCGGAGTTCGAAGAGGTCAAGGAGCTCGGCGGGCTGTACGTCCTGGGAACCGAGCGGCACGAGTCGCGGCGTATCGACAACCAGCTGCGCGGTCGTTCCGGCCGTCAGGGCGACCCGGGCGAGTCCCGCTTCTACCTGTCGCTCGGTGACGACCTGATGCGGCTGTTCAAGGCCCAGATGGTCGAGCGCGTCATGTCGATGGCCAACGTCCCGGACGACGTGCCGATCGAGAACAAGATGGTGACGCGGGCGATCGCGTCGGCCCAGTCGCAGGTCGAGCAGCAGAACTTCGAGACGCGTAAGAACGTCCTGAAGTACGACGAGGTGCTCAACCGGCAGCGTGAGGTCATCTACGGCGAGCGGCGCCGGGTCCTGGAGGGCGAGGATCTGCAGGACCAGATCCGCCACTTCATGGACGACACGATCGACGACTACATCCGCCAGGAGACCGCCGAGGGCTTCGCGGAGGAGTGGGACCTGGACCGGCTGTGGGGCGCGTTCAAGCAGCTCTACCCGGTGAAGGTCACCGTCGACGAGCTGGAGGACGCGGCCGGCGACCGGGCCGGGATCACGGCCGAGTTCATCGGCGAGTCCATCAAGGACGACATCCACGAGCAGTACGACGCGCGTGAGAAGCAGCTCGGCTCGGACATCATGCGTGAGCTGGAGCGGCGTGTGGTGCTGTCCGTCCTGGACCGCAAGTGGCGTGAGCACCTCTACGAGATGGACTACCTCCAGGAGGGCATCGGCCTCCGTGCCATGGCGCAGAAGGACCCGCTGGTCGAGTACCAGCGCGAGGGCTTCGACATGTTCAACGCCATGATGGAGGGCATCAAGGAGGAGTCCGTCGGCTACCTGTTCAACCTGGAGGTCCAGGTCGAGCAGCAGGTCGAGGAGGTGCCGGTGCAGGACGAGGCCGAGCGGACCTCGCTCGTCAAGGAGGACGCCGTGCCGGCGGCGCGTCCGGAGATCCGGGCCAAGGGGCTCGACGCTCCGCAGCGTCCGGACCGGCTGCACTTCTCCGCTCCCACGGTGGATGGGGAGGGCGGGGTCGTCGAGGGCGACTTCTCCAACGGTGAGGGTACGGCTGGGGTCGGGGCCGAGTCCGATGGGCTGACCCGGGCGGAGCGGCGCAAGGCCCAGAAGAATGGTGGGGGCGGGCGGCGCCGTAAGAAGTAGCGGTAGCGGCAGGCGCCGGTGACGTCTTTGGACGTCGTTGCGGTGGTCGGGTCGTAGTTGAGATGTAGCCGGGGTCGGGCGCGCGTGGATCGGGCGTCCGGCTCCGGTTTTTTGGTTTGCGGGTAGTGGGGGGTGAGGTGGGGGCGGGGGTGTGTTCGGTGTGGGGCGGGTTGTGTCGGGTCGGGTTGTGGGCGTGTGCGGCGGGGTGGGGTGGTGGGAAGGGGCGGGGCCTATCCCCTCCCCGCCCCTTCCCGAAACCGGGGCTCTGCCCCGGACCCCGCTCCTCAATCGCCGGAGGGGCTGAAGAAGGGGCGAGGGGCTGCGAGGGGCCATGTGGGGCTGGAGCCTCTGGGCGGGGGGAAGAGGGCCGAGGAGGAGGGGGACGTAGGGCTGAGGAGGGGCTGGGCGGGGCTGGGGCAGAGCTGAGGGGCCGGGTAGCGCCGAGGGTGGGTTGAGGGCGGGCGGGTGGGGCTGAGGTGGTGCTGAGAGGAGTCTGGGACGGGGCTGGGGCGGCCCAGGCGTCGAGGATGGGCTGGATGGGGGCCAGGCAGGGGGCGGGCGGAGCCGAGGTGTGAGGGGCCGGGCAGGCCCGAGTGGGCCTGGCGTCGAGATGGGCTGAGTGGGACCTGGCAGCGCCGGGCCGGGCTGAGGAGGGCCGGGTAGGGCCGGGACGGGGCTGCGAGGGGCCTGGGACAGGGACGGGGCGACCCCAGGCGCCGGGAGGGGCTTGAGCGGGGCCTGGCAGCGCCGGGAGGGGCTGAGCGAGGCCGGGCAGGGCCGGGCAGGGCCAGGTAGGGCCAGGTAGGGCCGAGGTGGTGCTGGGAGGGGCCTGGTAGGGCCAGGCGGGGCTGAGCGACGCCAGGCGTCGAGATGGGCTGAGTGGGACCTGGCAGCCCCGGGCCGGGCTGAGGAGGGTCGGGCGGGGCTGGGGTGGTGCTGAGTGGGGCCAGGCAGGGCCGGGCAAGGCCGAGGAGGGACAGGTTGAACCCGGGGCGGCGCTGAGTGGGGCCAGGCAGGGCCGGGCCGAGGTGGTGCTGGGAGGGGCCTGGTGGGACCGAGGTGGGCCAGGCAGGCCCGAGTCGGCCCAGGCCGTCGAGATGGGTTGAGTGGGGCCAGGCTGGACCGCGCGGGGCGGAAGAGGGCCGGGACGGGGCCGAGGAGGGCCGGGCAGGCCCGAGGTGGGGCTGAGGAAGGTCGGGCAGGGCCCGAGTGGGCCCAGGCGCCGAGGTGTGGCCAGCGAGGGGCCACGCAGGACCGGGGCGGATGGAGGGGCCACGTAGGACCCGGACGGGTGGAGGGGGCCCGAGGAGAGCCAGGTGGGCCGAGGGGCCGGGTGTGGGGCCGGGAGGGGGCCAGGTGGGGCTGGAGGGGCCACGTGGGGCCGGAGAGGGCTTGGTGGGGCTGGAGGGGCCACGTGGGGCCGGAGGAGGGCTTGGTGGGGGCAGGGGCAGGAGCGGGTGGGGTAGGGATTTGTGGGCTCTCTCTGTCGGCCGCCCGCCCTCCCAAAGCCCGCGGGGGCTGGGGGAGGGCGGGACGGGGTGGGTGGGTTTGGTGGTTCGTGCTGGGGCGGTCCTGTGCCCCGTCTTGTTCGGCGCTCCCTTTCTTGGGTTCCTGCGTCTGCCGGCCTCGGCCGGGCTAGCGGGGCTGGGCTGTCCGCAGGTGTTCGTCGCCGAGTTCCACCGCCGCGCAGCGCCAGCGGAGGTCGGTGCCCTGTTCCAGGCGGAAGGCCATCGCGCGTACCTGTTCGCCCGCCGCGATGCTCGCGAAGGCCTCCACCACGCCCGGGGCCGGCTGGGCGCCGTGGCACATGCGGATGACGGGGCGGGCGCCGCGGGCCCTGAGGGGGGTGCGTGGGGCCAGTTCGGTCAGCTGGTCGTATGCCTCGCCGATGGTGTGGCCGAGCATCCAGTGCACCGGGCGCTGGCCGCTGAGGACCGCAAGGAGGCGATCGGCGAACCAGTGGTGCGGGCGTACGCGCCGGGGAGTCCGGGTGCGCTGGGGTGGTACGGCTTCGGGCCTGCGCTGGTCGCGTCGTCCGGCGGGCCGGGTCCTGTTCGTGCTCATCGATCATCGCCCCCGTGCTTCAGAGGCCCGGTGAAATACCGGGCGGTAACTTCTGCTGTGGACCTTCTACGGCGACGGCCGAGGACGCCGCAAGCGGCACTGGGGCG
Source organism: Streptomyces sp. NBC_00376 (assembly GCF_036077095.1). NCBI lineage: Bacteria > Bacillati > Actinomycetota > Actinomycetes > Kitasatosporales > Streptomycetaceae > Streptomyces > Streptomyces sp. NBC_00376. The sequence goes on from NZ_CP107960.1 coordinate 5,335,137, forward strand.
AAGGGAGCGACCGGGAGGAATCACCTATCCGGGTGATGAGGCCGGTGCCGGGCGGGGCGTGAGGCGGGCGCGAGGAGGGTGAGGGGCGGTTGCCGGGTGGACGGGGCGGCATCGGTGCACGTGACCCCAAAGGGGGACGTCACACGTATCCTGAGGGCGTTTCCGACTACGAAAGCGGCCCGGCCATGCGCGTGTACGTCCCCCTGACCCTGTCCGGTCTCGCAGCGGCGCACCGGGCGGGCGAAATCGGTCCCGGTCCGCTCACCGCGTACGCGGTGACCCCCGCACTGCGCGAGTGGTACGTCTCGGACGACATCGAGGAACTGGAGTACGCGGCGCTCAACCGGGCCGCCTCCGCCTCGCTGCGCATGATCGCGCAGAACCCCGGCGCGGCGCGCAGGCGTGTCGTCATCGCCGTCGAGGTGCCGGACGGTGCGGCGGTCGCCGACCCGGACCACAGCCTCGACCCGTCCTCGCTCGGCGAGGTGCGGATCGCGTCCCCCGTGGCGCTCGCCAGGGCCGCCGCGGTGCATGTAGACGCCGACGACGCGGAGAAGGACGTCACGGCGGCGGCCGCGGCGCTGGGGGCGGCGGACCTCGGGGACGACGACGCGCAGTTCACCGTGGACGGCGCCGAGGACCACGAGCTGCTCTGGTTCGGCATCCAGGAGATTCCGAATCTGATTCCCTGAGGGGCCGATCGCCTGAGGGAAGAGGATGGGGGCAGAGGGCGAACGGGTGTCCTAGGGGGCGGGTACTTTCTATGCATGGGGAAGCAAGGGAAGCACCGCACTCATCTGGTCTGGGACTGGAACGGCACACTGCTCGACGACAACGACGCGGTCATCGGCGCGACCAACGCCGCGTTCGGTGAGGTCGGCCTGGCGCCGATCACCCTTGAGCAGTACCGCGAGATGTACTGCATCCCGATACCCCGCTTCTACGAACGGCTGATGGGCAGGCAGCCCACGGAGGCCGAGTGGGAGCGGATGGACGGGATCTTCCACCAGCACTACACCGAGCGGCGGGCCGCCTGCGGGCTCACCGAAGGGGCCGAGGAGCTTCTCACCCAGTGGCAGCTGGGCGGGGGCAGCCAGTCGCTCCTGAGCATGTACGGCCACGAGCAGCTGGTCCCCGTGGTGCGGGGGTACGGCATCGAGCGGCACTTCTTGCGGGTCGACGGGCGCACCGGGCCCTCCGGCGGCAGCAAGGCCCGCCACATGGAGCGGCACATCGCCGCGCTGGACGGGATATCCGCCGAGTACACGGTGGTCATCGGCGACGCGGTGGACGACGCCGTGGCCGCGGCCCACGTCGGGGCGAAGGCGGTGCTCTACACCGGCGGGTCGCACAGCAGGGCCAGCCTGGAGGCGGCCGGGGTGCCGGTGGTGGACAGTCTGGCCGAGGCCGCGCAGCTCGCCGAGCGACTTGCCGGGTAGGAACCCGGCGGGGGAGCGTCAGGTCGTCACCGGGGCCTTTGTGCGGAGGACCTTCAGGAACTCGCGCATCCACGCCGAATGGTCCGGCCAGGCGCGGGAGGAGACCAGTACGCCGTCCACCACCACCTCGTGGTCCTCGAAGGTGGCGCCCGCCGTCTGCATGTCGAGCTCCAGCGCGGGATACGCGGTGACGTGCCGGCCGGTCAGCGCACCGACCGCCGCGGTCATCAGCGGGCCGTGGCAGATCTGGGCCACCGGCCGGTCGGAGTCGAAGAACGCCTTGAGGATCTTGCGCAGCTCGGCGTCGTTGCGCAGATACTCGGGCGCCCGGCCGCCCGGGACGACCACCGCCACGTAGTCCCCGGGGTCGACCTCGGAGAACGCCAGGTCGGCGGGCCAGGTGTAGCCGGGCTTCTCGGTGTACGTGTCGAAGCCGGGCTCGAAGTCGTGGACCACGAAGCGGAGCGTCTTGCGGGTGGGGGCCGCGATGTGGACGTCGTACCCCTCCTCGCGCAGCCGCTGGTAGGGGTAGAGGACTTCCAGGGACTCGGCGGCGTCGCCGGTGACGATCAGGATCTTCGGTGCCATGGCGGGACTCCCACGGTTCGTCGGCCTGTTCCGCCTACCAGAGTGCGGCAATACGGACGCGCGCGCTGTCCAGAGTGTCAAAGTTCGGGGCCATCTTTTTACACAAACGGCTCGTGACGGTCACGGGGGCAGCCGATATAGCCTGGACCCCGTGATCAGCGCGATACGCCTCGGGGGCAGCGAAGCCCCCGGCCTGCGCCCGGAGTGCCACAGCACCCGGGCCGTCGCTGATTCCCCCAGCCCCGGTCGAACGTCAAAAATGGACGATTCGGCCCCGGGCATCTCTCATAGCGGCATAGCGTCGACTCAGACCGGAAACCCCGTGTCGTGGCGGTACGTCGTCTTTTCCACCTACGTCACGCAACGGCGCGCGACAGGAGCCAGAGGACATGCAGACCAAGCTGGACGAAGCCAAGGCCGAGCTGCTCGCACGGGCGGCGCAGGTAGCTGACAGCAGCCCGGGCGGTGGTGTCGGTGGCCCGGGCGGTACCTCCCGGGTGCGTGTTGCGGCCACCGGGGCCGAGCAGGAGCGCCCCGGACAGGACGTGCTCCTCTCCTACCTCCAGCGCTACTACCTGCACACCGCCCCGGAGGACATCGCGGGCCGCGACCCCGTGGACGTCTTCGGTGCGGCCTCCTCCCACTACCGGCTGGCCGAGACGCGTCCGCAGGGCACGGCGAACGTCCGGGTGCACACCCCGACCGTCGAGGAGAACGGCTGGACGTGCAGCCACACGGTGGTCGAGGTCGTCACCGACGACATGCCGTTCCTGGTCGACTCCGTCACCAATGAGCTGTCCCGGCAGGGACGCGGCATCCATGTCGTGATCCACCCGCAGGTCGTCGTACGCCGTGACGTCACCGGCAAGCTCATCGAGGTCCTCGCCGAGGGCAACGGCCTCACCGCGGGCCGCAAGGGCGCCGACGACAAGAAGAGCGAGCTGCCGCACGACGCGCTCGTCGAGTCCTGGATCCACGTCGAGATCGACCGCGAGACCGACCGCGCCGACCTCCAGCAGATCTCCGCCGACCTGCTGCGCGTGCTGTCCGACGTACGGGAGACCGTCGAGGACTGGGACAAGATGCGCGACGCCGCGCTGCGCATCGCCGACGACCTGCCCGGCGAGCCGCTCGACGACCTCGGCGACGAAGAGGTCAACGAGGCCAGGGAGCTGCTGCGCTGGCTCGCCGCCGACCACTTCACCTTCCTCGGCTACCGCGAGTACGAGCTGAAGGACACCGACTCGCTGGCCGCCGTCCCCGGCACCGGGCTCGGCATCCTGCGCTCCGACCCGCACCACAGCGTCGACGAGGCGCACCCCGTCAGCCCGTCCTTCGACCGGCTGCCCGCCGACGCCCGGGCCAAGGCCCGCGAGCGCAAGCTCCTCGTCCTCACCAAGGCCAACAGCCGCTCGACCGTCCACCGCCCCAGCTACCTCGACTACGTCGGCGTGAAGAAGTTCGACGCGGACGGCAACGTCATCGGTGAGCGCCGCTTCCTCGGACTCTTCTCCTCCGCCGCCTACACCGAGTCCGTGCGCCGGGTGCCCGTCATCCGCCGCAAGGTCGCCGAGGTGCTGGAGGGCGCGGGCTTCTCGCCCAACAGCCACGACGGCCGCGACCTGCTCCAGATCCTGGAGACGTACCCGCGCGACGAGCTCTTCCAGACGCCCGTCGACCAGCTGCGCTCCGTCGTCACCTCCGTGCTGTACCTCCAGGAGCGCCGCCGGCTGCGGCTCTACCTGCGCCAGGACGAGTACGGGCGCTACTACTCCGCGATCGTCTACCTGCCGCGCGACCGCTACACCACCGGTGTCCGGCTGCGCCTGATCGACATCCTCAAGGAGGAACTGGGCGGCACCAGCGTCGACTTCACCGCCTGGAACACCGAGTCGATCCTCTCCCGGCTGCACTTCGTCGTCCGCGTCGCGCCCGGCACCGAGCTGCCCGACCTCACCGACGCCGAGGCCGACCGCATCGAGGCCCGGCTCGTCGAGGCCGCCCGCTCCTGGGCCGACGGCTTCCAGGAGGCGCTGGGCGCCGAATGCGGCGAGGAACGCGCCGCCGAGCTGCTGCGCCAGTACGGCCACTCCTTCCCCGAGGGCTACAAGGCCGACCACACGCCGCGCTCCGCCGTGGCCGACCTGGTCCACCTCGAAGCGCTCAAGCAGGACGAGAAGGACTTCGCCCTCAGCCTGTACGAGCCGGTCGGCGCCGCCCCCGGCGAACGCCGCTTCAAGATCTACCGGACCGGTGAGCAGGTCTCCCTGTCCGCCGTGCTCCCGGCCCTTCAGCAGCTCGGTGTCGAGGTCGTCGACGAGCGCCCGTACGAGCTGCGCTGCGCAGACCGTACGCACGCCTGGATCTACGACTTCGGGCTCCGGATGCCGCAGGTGGGTGGCAACGGCAACTACCTCGCCGACGACGCCCGGGACCGCTTCCAGGACGCCTTCGCCGCCGTGTGGACCGGTGAGGCCGAGAACGACGGCTTCAACTCACTGGTGCTGGGCGCCGGTCTGAACTGGCGTCAGGCGATGGTGCTGCGCGCCTACGCGAAGTACCTGCGCCAGGCCGGGTCGACGTTCAGCCAGGACTACATGGAGAGCACTCTCCGTAACAACGTCCACACCACCCGGCTGCTGGTCTCGCTCTTCGAGGCCCGGATGTCCCCGGAGCGGCAGCACGCGGGCACCGAGCTGATCGACGGCCTCCTCGAAGAGCTCGACGGGGCCCTGGACCAGGTCGCCTCGCTCGACGAGGACCGCATCCTGCGGTCCTTCCTCACCGTCATCAAGGCCACCCTGCGCACCAACTTCTTCCAGCGCGACGACAGCGGCAAGCCGCACGGCTACGTCTCGATGAAGTTCGACCCGCAGTCCATCCCGGACCTGCCGGCCCCCCGGCCGGCCTTCGAGATCTGGGTCTACTCGCCGCGCGTCGAAGGTGTGCACCTGCGCTTCGGCAAGGTCGCCCGAGGCGGTCTGCGCTGGTCGGACCGGCGGGAGGACTTCCGTACGGAGATCCTCGGCCTGGTCAAGGCACAGATGGTGAAGAACACCGTCATCGTGCCGGTCGGCGCCAAGGGCGGATTCGTCGCCAAGCAGCTCCCGGACCCGGCCGTCGACCGTGACGCCTGGATGGCCGAGGGCATCGCCTCGTACCGCACCTTCATCTCGGCGCTGCTCGACATCACCGACAACATGGTGGCCGGCGAGGTCGTGCCGCCCGTCGACGTCGTCCGGCACGACGAGGACGACACCTACCTGGTCGTCGCCGCCGACAAGGGCACCGCGAGCTTCTCCGACATCGCCAACGAGGTCGCCGTCGGGTACGGCTTCTGGCTCGGCGACGCCTTCGCCTCCGGCGGCTCCGCCGGCTACGACCACAAGGGCATGGGCATCACCGCCCGCGGCGCCTGGGAGTCCGTCAAGCGGCACTTCCGCGAGCTGGGCCACGACACCCAGACCGAGGACTTCACCGTCGTCGGCGTCGGCGACATGTCCGGTGACGTCTTCGGCAACGGCATGCTGCTCTCCGAGCACATCCGGCTCGTCGCCGCCTTCGACCACCGGCACATCTTCATCGACCCGACCCCGGACGCCGCCACCTCGTACGCCGAGCGCCGCCGGCTGTTCGAGCTGCCGCGCAGCTCCTGGGCCGACTACAACAAGGGCCTGCTCTCCGCGGGCGGTGGCATCCACCCGCGCAGCGCCAAGTCCATCCCGGTCAACGCGCACATCCGCGAGGCGCTCGGCATCGAGCCGGGCGTCACCAAGATGACGCCCGCCGAGCTGATGCAGACCATCCTCAAGGCCCCCGTGGACCTGGTGTGGAACGGCGGCATCGGTACGTACATCAAGTCCTCCGCCGAGTCGAACGCGGACGTCGGCGACAAGGCCAACGACGCGATCCGCGTCAACGGCGAGGACCTGCGGGCCAAGGTCGTCGGCGAGGGCGGCAACCTCGGCGCCACCCAGCTCGGCCGGATCGAGTTCGCCCGCGGCGGCGGCCGGATCAACACCGACGCGATCGACAACAGCGCCGGCGTGGACACCTCCGACCACGAGGTGAACATCAAGATCCTGCTCAACGGCCTGGTCCGGGACGGCGACATGACCGTCAAGCAGCGCAACAAGCTGCTCGCCGAGATGACCGACGAGATCGGCCGTCTGGTGCTGCGCAACAACTACGCGCAGAACGTGGCGCTCGCCAACGCCACCGCCCAGTCGCCCTCGCTGCTCCACGCCCACCAGCGCTTCATGCGCCGGCTCGGCCGCGACGGCGACCTCGACCGCGGTCTCGAGTTCCTGCCCGCCGACCGCCAGATCCGTGAGCTGCTCAACACCTCCAAGGGGCTCAGCCAGCCCGAGCTGGCCGTGCTGCTCGCGTACACCAAGATCACGGCGGCCCGGGAGCTGATCCGGACCAGCCTGCCGGACGACCCGCACCTGCAGAAGCTGCTGCACGCCTACTTCCCGGAGCAGCTGCGCAAGCAGTTCCCCGAGGCGGTCGACGGGCACGCGCTGCGGCGCGAGATCATCACCACGGTCCTGGTCAACGACACCGTGAACAGCGGTGGTTCGACCTTCCTGCACCGGCTGCGGGAAGAGACCGGTGCCTCGATCGAGGAGATCGTGCGGGCCCAGTTCGCGGCCCGTGAGATCTTCGGCCTCGGCCAGGTGTGGGACGCCGTCGAGGCGCTCGACAACGAGGTCGCCGCCGATGTGCAGACCCGGATCCGGCTGCACTCGCGCCGGCTCGTCGAGCGCGGTTCGCGCTGGCTGCTCGGCAACCGGCCGCAGCCGCTGGAGATCGCCGCGACGATCGACTTCTTCAAGGAGGGCGTCGACAAGGTCTGGGCAGAGCTGCCCAAGATGCTGATGGGTACCGACCTGGAGTGGTACCAGTCGATCCTGGACGAGCTCACCGAGGCGGGCGTCCCGGGCGAGCTGGCCCAGCGGGTCGCCGGATTCTCCTCCGCCTTCCCGGTGCTGGACATCGTGGCGATCGCGGAGCGCACCGGCAAGGACCCGCTCTCCGTCGCCGAGGTGTACTACGACCTCGCGGACCGGCTCGGCATCACCCAGCTGATGGACCGGATCATCGAGCTGCCGCGGGCCGACCGCTGGCAGTCCATGGCCCGCGCCTCCATCCGCGAGGACCTGTACGCCGCGCACGCCGCGCTCACCGCGGACGTGCTGGCGGTCGGCAACGGGACCTCGACGCCGGAGGAGCGGTTCAAGGCGTGGGAGGAGAAGAACGCGGCGATCCTGACGCGGTCCCGCTCCACCCTTGAGGAGATCCAGGGGTCGGACGCGTTCGACCTGGCGAACCTGTCGGTGGCGATGCGGACGATGCGCACCCTGCTCCGTACGCACGGGTAGCCGGTTGAGGGCTGGTAGTTGAGGGGAGGCGGTCGCCGGGGGTCCGGTGGCCGCCTCCCTTCTGTTGTCGAGGCGCGGGGCGTCAGTACATGCGGGTTTCGGCTGCCGCGTCCGGCGGGGGTGGCCGGCGGCGTTGCCATTCCTGGGCCAGTTCGGTCGGGAAGCGGCGGCCGCTGCGGGCCAGGATCACGCCCTCGACCAGCCGGAGTTCGTCCCCGCCGTGGTACTGCCGCTCGGTCGTGCCGAGCTTCTTCCACGGGCCCGGACCCGATCTGCCGGCCGTCGAACGCCATCGGGTGCCGTAGGTGCTGTGGTCCCGTACGTGGACGATGCCACCGGTCACCCGCAGCTCGACGTGGGCGCGGCTGAGGCCGGCGGTGCGGTGCTCGGGGACCAGGCCGTGCAGGGAGATGCCGCCCTCGCCGGGGGCCCGGCCGACCTTCACCGTCGTGCCGTCCTCCAGCGTGAACCGGGCCTTCACGTCGCCCTCCACCAGGAGCTTCAGCTGGACGGTCGCCGTGCGCGGGCCGTCGTCGACCAGCGGGGTGCCGTGGCTCTGGCAGCGGGGTACGCCCCTGAGTACACGCGGCAACAGGGCGGCGCTGCCCTTGTGGGTGTCGTAGAGGGTGCAACGGCGGTCCGTGCAACGCCAGTTGCGGCTGATCACGTCGAAGCGGGGGGTGCGGTGCGGGCCCAGCAGCCCCATCTTCTTCAGCACGTCCTCCTCCATCTTCCTGGAGATGTCCAGCGCGCTGGCCACCCCCATGTCGACGGGGACGAGCCCGACCTTGCCGCCACCGGCCGGGACCGGCTCCAGGAAGTCGTCCGTATTGCCCTGGATCCAGGGGTGCGACTCGCGGTGGCCGCGGAAACGGTCGCCGGTGATGACGGGGATGCCGGTGTACGCGCACAGTTCGAGCAGGCGGTCGTCGGCGTCCGGCAGTTCCTCGACCAGGCCGCGGTCCACCCAGCGGCCGAGCAGCCGGATGTCGGTGGGATCGGTGAACTCCCGGCGTGCGCCGAGCCGCAGGCCGGCGTCGGCGACCAGATACAGCTTGACGTCCGGATCCCGGGCGAGCCTCTTCGCGGCGTCCACGAGGAGCCGCAGCCGGCGCAGCGAGCGCGCACCGGGTTCGCCCAGCGTGCGGTTGCGCACGACGTTGGACAGATCCACCAGGAAGCAGGCCGCGCTGAAGTCGGTGGTGAGGTGGTCCTCCATCGAGATCGCCTTCCCGGAAGTCCCGTTGAAGTACTCCAGAAGTGTTTCTCGAAGTACTTCTGAAGTCCCTGATCGGAAGCTGACGGCATGTTAATACCGTTGTGGTGCAACTGTATTGACGCCCTCGGCGGTCGCGGAGTTCCGGCAGGGACGCGGACGGGCGGCGTTCCGGCCCCTCCCCGGAGGTCGCCGTCTCGCTGCTGACCGCGAGGGAGACCCTGTGGGCGCAGGTCGACGGGGCGGAGGCCGTGCTCGGCTCGGGCTGCCGGGTGGCGGTGGTGCGCGGCCGCGGACGGGTTCAGTGGCTGGCGGCCGGTGACGGTGGTCGACCCGGCCGCGCTCACCGTACGGCTCGTACCGCTGGCCCTCGCCGAACCGCCCGTCGGCACCGCGACCCCCGTGGCGGAGCTGTACACGGACCCCGAGTGCTGCCGGGCCCCTCGCCCGTGCTCCACCGGCTGATCACCGCCCACGGGCTGCCCGCCGCCACCCGGGCACGGGCGGCGGCGCTGCCGGCGGGCGGGGAGCCGGAGGAGCGGGTGCTGCTGCGGCTGTGGGGGCGAGCGGCTATCCGTTGATCTTCCAGAGGGTCAGCGAGCCCTCGTAGGTCGGGGTCTCCTTGTTGTCGTTGACCACGACTTCGGCGATCTTCCACTGGGCGAGATTGCCTTCGGACGTCACGCTGCACATCAGGTCGCCCGCCGCGATGGTCTTGTCCTTGACCAGCGTCTCGCTGGGGACCGAGCTGGGCAGCGGGTTCTGCTCGGCCGCGGTCCGGCATTCCTCGGGCGAGGCACCGCTCGCCTTGCCCAGGGCTCGGTCGAGCCGCAGGGTGTCGTACCCCGCGCTGAATTCGAGATCCTCCGAGTCGATCTCCGCGGTGGGGTCCACCTTCGGGGCGTCCAGGTCCACGTACGTCCAGTCCAGGCCGGACGGGGTGCGCAGGGTCAGCGGCTTGTCCTGGAAGACCAGGGTGTACGAGGGGGCCGGGGGGCTCTTCGGCTTGGTGCCGGACGGCGAACCGGCGGGATCCGGCGGGGCGGACCCACCGCCGGTGCCGGCCTGCCGGGACTGCTGCGGGTCCGGTCCCTTGCTGTCGGTGCTCTGCTCGTTCCCGTTGTTCGCGTCGTCCGATTTGTCGCCGACCGCCCAGAGGGTGCCGCCGATGCCTGCTGCGAACGCGACCGCCACGGCGGCGATCAGCAGGGCCGGCCGCCTGCCGCGGGGCTTGGCGGTGCCGGTCGCCGGGGCCTGCGGGGGCGGCTGGTGCGCCGTGAGCGGTCCGGTGCTCGCGCCCGTGGCGTGGACGGGCGGCACCGTGTTGGTGTCGTACGGCCCGTGCGGCGGTACGGGATCGGCGGGCGGCACGGTGCCGGTGGCGTACGGTCCGGACGGCGGCGGGCCCGGCGGGTACGTGGGCTGCGCCGCCGGGTCGGCCGGCTGCGGGGGCGGTTGCGCGGCCTGTTCGCGGCGGGCGATCTCCGCGGCGACCGGTTCGGGGAGCCAGCTGCCGGACTCCTGCGGCGGCCCGCCCGCGGCCCGCTCGCACAGGGACACCAGCTCGGCGGGGGTGATGCGGGCGGCCGGGTCGGCGATCAGGCAGCGTTCGAGCAGCGCGCGCAGTTCGGCCGGGTAGCCGTCCAGCCGGGGCGGACGGCTGGCGGTGTTGGCGATCTGGGTGGCGACGGTGAGCGCCCCGCCCGCGCCGTAGGGGTGCCGTCCGGTCGCCGCGACGGCCGCGATCAGCCCCAGCGAGAAGACGTCCGTGGCAGGCCCGACCTGTTCGCCGAGCGCGTGCTCCGGTGACATGAACTGCGGTGTGCCGATCACTCCGCTGCCGGTGAGCTGCGTCGCGTCGGCGGCGCGTGCGATCCCGAAGTCGATGACGTACGGGCCCGTCGCGCCGAGCAGGATGTTGCCGGGCTTCAGATCGCGGTGGACGACTCCGGCCGCGTGGATGGCGGTCAGCGCCTGTGCGGTGCTGCCGACGAGCTGGAAGACCGTGGGCAGCGGCAGCGGGCCGCAGGATTCGATGGCCGCCTGGAGTGCAAGGCCGGGCACGAACGCCGAGGCCAGCCAGGGGAGCGGACCGGAGGTGTCGTGGTCGACGACCGGCACCAGGTGGTAGCCCTGCACGCGCCGGGCGGCCTGCACCTCCTGGTCGAACCGGCGACGGAATTCCGGATCGTCGCCGAACTCGCGGCGGATCAGCTTCAGCGCGACGGCCTGGCCGCCCCTGGTGTGCGAGAGATAGACCGTGCCCATCCCGCCCTCGCCGATCCGGGCGATCAGCCGGTACCCGGCGATCTCGCGCGGATCCTGGGGGCCGAGAGGTGTGAGCACGTCGCCGGTGCCGGTACTGATGGGAGCCTCCCCCGCTCATCACTGCAAGTGTGCCGGACGAGACTACGACAAGTTTTGGGCCGTCAATCAACGATCCTGCAACGGAGTTCGACGGACCCGGCGATTCCATTCGGCGGCCATCGGATCGCGCACGGTCGGCACATAGGTGGGGGTGTACGCGGACGGGCGGGGCCGGGTCGCCGCCTCGATCCGGGCCACGGCCGCGGCCACCGGGTCCGGCAGCCAGCCGGTGAAGACCCGCAGACCCCGGTCGTCGTCCGCGCCGAGCGCCCGCCGGCACATTTCCGCGACCTCGCGGGCGGCGGGGCGCTCCTCGGGCCGGGCCGCGAGACAGCGTTCGAGCAGCCCGCGCAGCGGCTCCGGGTGGTGGTCCAGCCGCGGGGGTTCGCGGTCGGTGCCCGCGATGCGGGCGGCCACCGCGAGGCCGTGGCCCCGGCCGTACGGGTGCTCCCCGGCGGCGGCCTCGGCGGCCAGCAGCCCGAGCGCGAACACGTCGGACGCGGGCGTCAGCGGCCTGCCCAGCGCGTGCTCCGGCGACATGTACTTCGGGCTGCCGATCAGCCGCCCCGCCGTGGTGAGGGTCCGGGTGTCGGCCGCCCGCGCGATCCCGAAGTCGAGCAGCCAGGGGCCGCTCGCGGCGAGCAGCATGTTGCCGGGCTTGATGTCCCGGTGGATGACCCCGGCGCCGTGGACCGCGTCCAGCGCACCGGCCAGGCAGCCGGTCAGCCGGAGCACCGCGTCCGCGGGCAGCGGACCGTGCCCGCCGATGACGGCGTCCAGTGGCAGGCCGGGGACGTAGTGGGTGGCGAGCCAGGGCCGCGGCCCCTCGGTGTCGTGGTCGACGACGGCCACCAGGTGGTACCCCGAGACCCGGCGGGCGGCGGCCACCTCACGGGCGAACCGCACCCGGAACTCCGCGCTCTGCGCGTACTCCCGGCGGATCACCTTCAGGGCGACGGGCTGGCCGCCCCGGGTGTGCGAGAGGTAGACGGTGCCCATCCCGCCCGCGCCCACCCGGGCCCGCAGCACATAGCCGGAGATCTCGCGCGGATCGTCCGCCCGCAGTGGTCCCGGCACGCCGTCCTGCATGTGTCCCCCTGAGCGGATCCGGGGGCGCGACCCCCACGACGCAACCCCTGCGACGCAACCCCGTTGTGCGGCAGGGGAGTTTATCGCCCCCGCCGCGACGCCCTGCTTCCTGCCGGAGCTGGACTTCACTTCTTGCCGGACGTGAACTTCTCGTACGCCGCCACGACCTCGTCCGCCGGACCGTCCATCCGCAGCGTCCCCGCCTCCAGCCAGATCGCCCGGTCGCAGGTCTCGGTGATCGACTTGTTGCTGTGGCTGACCAGGAAGACCGTGCCGGCCTCCTTGCGGAGCTCGATGATCCGTTCCTTGCTGCGCCGCTGGAACCTGGCGTCGCCGGTGGACAGCGCCTCGTCGATCAGGAGGACGTCGTGGCTCTTGGCGGCGGCGATGGAGAAGCGCAGCCGGGCGCCCATGCCGGAGGAGTACGTACGCATCGGCAGGGTGATGAAGTCGCCCTTCTCGTTGATCCCGGAGAAGTCGACGATCCCCTGGTAGCGCTCGCGGATCTGGGCACGCGTCATGCCCATCGCGAGGCCGCCGAGCACCACGTTGCGCTCGCCGGTCAGGTCGCTCATCAGCGCGGCGTTCACCCCGAGCAGCGAAGGCTGGCCCTGGGTGTGCACCCGGCCCTTCGTCGCGGGCAGCAGACCGGCGATGGCCTTGAGCAGGGTCGACTTCCCCGAGCCGTTGGAGCCGATCAGGCCGATGGCCTCGCCCTTGTACGCGGCGAAGCTCACCCCCTTCACGGCGTGCACCTCGCGCACCCCGGGGGCCTGCCGGCGCGAGACGATCCGGCTGAGCGCCGAGGTGGCGCTGCCCTTTCCGGTACGGGCGCCGTTCACCTTGTACGTGATGTGGACGTCGTCCACGACGACGGTCGGCACCCGCTCGTCGATGTCGGTCATGTGGTCAGCCACGTCCGTACCGCTCCTCCGCCTGCCAGAAGTACACGAATCCGCCCACGCCGCACACGAGCGCCCAGCCCGCGGCGATCGCCCACACATGCGGCGGGAGGTGGGACGCGCCGAAGCTGTCGATCAGCGCGAACCGCATCAGATCGATGAAGACGGCGGCCGGATTGCACTCCAGCATCACCATCACGAAGTGCGGTATCCGGTCGCCCTTGAGCATGGTGTCCACGCTCCACATGACCCCGGACGCGTACATCCAGGTCCGCAGGACGAACGGCATCAGCTGGGCGATGTCCGGCGTCCGGGCGGCCAGCCGCGCCACCACCATGGAGACGCCGGTGTTGAACACGGCCTGGAGGAACAGAGCCGGGACCGCCAGCAGCCAGGACGGCCTGGGGAACTGCCCGAACCCGACGAGGATCAGCACCAGTGCGCCCAGCGAGAACAGCAGCTGCTGGAGCTGTTGCAGGGCCAGCGCGATCGGCAGCGAGGCGCGCGGGAAGTGCAGCGCCCGGACGAGCCCCAGATTGCCGCTGATCGCCCGGGTGCCCGCGGTGATCGAGCTGCTGGTGAAGGTCCAGATGAAGACGCCGGTGACGAGGAAGGGCACGAAGTCCTCGACATTGCGCTTGGTGTTCATCAGGACGCCGAAGATGAAGTAGTAGACCGTCGCGTTCAGCAGCGGCGTCATGATCTGCCAGATCTGGCCGAGCTTCGCCTGGCTGTACTGGGCGGTCAGCTTGGCGGTGGCGAACGCCGTGATGAAGTGCCGCCGCCCCCACAGCTGCCGGACGTACGCCGTCAGCGAGGGCCGGGCCCCGCTCATCGTGAGTCCGTGCCGGGCGGCGAGCGCGGCGAGCTCGCCCGGTGCGTACACCGGGAGGGCCGCACCGGCTGGGGTGTCGGCCGGGGCCGGCGGGGTTGCTGTCTGGCTCACCACGATCGCTTTCGACGGGGGCGGGGGGAGCGACGTTCGACGGAACGGGACCGTATCGTCGCAACGCCGAGGGTAGGGCGCATTCACGTCGCAACGCAACCGTTTCGTCGTCACGGACTATGATTCGGCCATGACCAGCGACCCGGGAACCCGCCGCCGCGTCCCCGCCGGAGCCGCCGTGCTGCGCGAGGACATCACCGATGCGATTCGCAGCGCCGTCTTCGAGGAGCTGGCCGCGGTGGGCTTCGCCCGGATGTCGATGGAGGGGATCGCGCGGCGCGCGGGCGTCGGCAAGACCGCCGTCTACCGGCGCTGGAAGTCCAAGCTGGCCCTGGTACTCGACCTGGTCTCGGCCGTCGCGGTCCAGGGCATGCCGGCCCCGGCCACCGGCTCGCTGTACGGGGACGTCCGCGCCGTGCTCGAACTCGCCTCGTACGCCCTGCGCCACCCCGTCGCCTCGCAGGTCATCCCGGACCTGCTGGTCGAGGCGGCCCGCAGCCCGGAGATCTCCGACACGATCAAGGCCGCCCTGCTGGACCCGCAGCTGGGCATCGCCGCCGTGGTCGTACGGGACGCCGTGGCCCGCGGCGAGCTGCCCGCGGACAGCGACCCGGACCGGGCGCTGGACCTGATCGTCGGCCCGCTCTACTGGCGGCTCGCCGTCGTCCGGGGCCCGCTGCCCAAGGGCTATCTCGACGACCTGGCCGCCGCCGCGGTCGCCGCCCTCAAGGCGGGCTAACCCTCGGCCAGCAGCCGGTCCGCGACGCGCCCCGCCGCCCCGCCGTCGTCCAGGTCGCAGAAGTCCCGGCGGAAGCTCTCGTACGCCTCCGCGTGCCGGGCCGCCGACGCGGCCAGGGAGCCGGAGTCGCGAAGGAGCGCGGCGATCTCGTCCGCCCCGGCGAGCAGCGGGCCCGGCGCCCGGGTCTCGAAGTCCAGGCAGAAACCGCGCACCGTGTCGCGGTAGTGCGCCAGGTCGTAGGTGTGGAAGAGCATCGGGCGGCCGGTGTGCGCGAAGTCGAACATCAGGCCCGCGTAGTCGGTGACCAGCACATCGGCGATCAGCAGCAGCTCCGCGGTGTCCGGGTGCGCCGACACGTCACGCACGCCCACCCGCTCGGGCACGCTCCCGGTCACCCGGGGGTGGCGGCGCACCAGCACCGTGTGGGCCGCGCCGATGGACCGCGCCAGCGCGGCCGGGTGGAGCGCCCGGTCCCAGCGGTAGCGGAGCCGCGCGCCGTCGGCGCCGAACGGATGGGCCAGCCGGTCGCGGTAGGTCGGCGCGTAGAGCACGACCCGGCGGCCGTCCGGGATGCCGAGCCTGCGCCGTACCCGCTCCGCGGTCTTGGCACGGTCGGCCGAGAAGAGCAGGTCGTTGGCGGGGGAACCGGCCTCAAGGACCTCGCCCCGGTAGTCGAGCGCGCGTCGCAGCAGCGCGGTGGAGTGGCGGCTCGGGGAGACCAGGACGGACCACTGGGCCGACCGGCGCGGCAGCGTGGCCAGCTCCTGGTGGTCGGCGTACGGGGTGCCGGCCAGATCCGCGCCGAAGCGGCCGAGCGGGGTGCCGTGCCAGGTCTGCACGACGGTCTGGCCGGGCCGCCGCTCGAACCACTCGGGCAGCTGGTCCGCCGTGACGATCCGGCGGGACCGCGCCAGCGCCTCGTACCAGGCGGCGCTGTGCTCGATCACCGGGACGGCGGTGGGCGGTACGTGCCCGTGGACCCCGTCGGTGACCCACAGGTGCTCCGACTCCACGCCCCGGCGCAGGAGTTCGGCGTGCACGGCGCGCGGCGAGTCGCCGCCCGTGTAGAGCACCGCGTCCCGCAGCGGCATCGCGCGCCGGGCCGGATAGTGGCTGCCCCGCAGCTCGGCCCCGCGGTACGCGCCGCGCTCGGCGGGCGCCAGCACCGGCCCGGCCTGCACGGTCAGCCGGTCGCCGGAGCGGCGGTCCAGGGCGAACTCCCGGCCGGGCACGGGGCCCGTGGCGACCGGGCCGCTCCGGCGCAGCGGCAGCCGGGCGGCGAGCGAGGTCAGCACCCGGACCGGCCGGCCGCCCAGATACGCCTCCCAGCGGCCCTCGTGCAGCCCGGCGGCCACCGAGGGCGCGAGGAACGCGGTGAACCGACACCCCCCGTACACCCCTTCGTACGCCTTCTCCGCACCCCCCGGCACCCTCGCGCGCCGCTCGTCATGGGTGACGGGCACCGACACCGTCTCGCGCAACGCCCCGTGCCGCAGCACCAGGCGGTCCGGGCCCTCGCCCGGCCGCACATCCGTACCGGCGCCGGTCACCCCCTCCACCCGCAGCGCCCCGTCCGGCGTCCACACCGCCCCGTCCACGAACGGCTGCCCGCTCAGATCCAGCACCAGTTCGCCCACCGCGTCGGCCACGACCGGCGGTGCCGACTCCGGGGCCACCGCGAGCGGCACCCGCGCCCCGTCGGCCAGCACCAGCCGCGCCCGCCACCGCCCGCCGGTTTCCGGCTCGACCTCGCGCGGCGCCCGGTGCGGCACCGGCGGCGCGGCCGCCATCCCGGCGAGGTCGGCGAGCGGGATCCGTACCGTGAAGCGGCCGTCCGGCCGGCACTCGACGGGGTGGCCGAACTCCTGGTCCGCCACCCCGTCGCAGGTCAGCACCAGGGCCTTGGGCCGGGCGCCCCCGTACAGCCGGCCGGTCAGCTCCAGGTCCTTGCCGAAGCGGCGGGACTCGCAGCGGGCGGGCAGCCGCTCCAGGGTCAGCCGGAGCCGCCCGCCCCGGAAGTCGAGCACCGCCCGGCGTCCGTCGCCCAGGTCATGGACGTGCGGCTGGGCGGCCCCCGCCTCCACGGCGCGCACCGCCACCCGGCGGACCGTGCCCTGGGTGGCCACCATCATCCCCACCAGCCAGCCGCCGGGCCGCAGCCGGCGCGGGTCGAGGGTCATCTCGAAGCCGGAGTGGTCGTAACGGTGCAGCTGCTGGCCGGAGTCGACGGTCGCCTCGGGCGCGGGCACGTTCCGCACCGGCACCCTCCGCAGCTGCTGCCCGAGGGCCGCGCGCACCATGCCCACCTTCAGCGACTGGCGCGGCGTCGCGGCCGGCAGATTGCGGATGTACGCGTAACCGCGAAGCCGCAGCTTGCCGTCGTCGCCCCACCGCGCCTCCAGCAGCCGTGCCACGGCCTGCAGGTCGGTACGGGCGAGGCGGGCGGTGTCCGGGATGCCGGGGAAACCGGCCTGCCGCAGCCCCGGCACCCCGCCGACCGCGAACGTTCCTGCACCGTTGGCCCGCTCGAAGGCCAGCACCTCCAGCAGCTCCGGGAGCCGGCGCTCCTTCACCAGCTGCCACTTGATCCGCAGCGCCACCGGCAACTCGTGGGCCACGGCCCGGTCCGCGCGGCCTGCCCCGTCCATCCGCTCCATCCGGTCCAGGAACGCCCCGGCACCCGCCATGAACGCCTTCCGGTACTCGGGGCCGCCCAGGGGCAGCCCCTCCAGGAAGTACACGAAGTCGTCGCGCAGGCAGGACAGGTCGTAGCGGCGCCGCGCCGCGCCGTTCGCCACCCCGCCCCGGCCCGCCAGGAACGCGCTGACCTGCTCGCACGCCGAGATCCGGTCCCGTACGGCCTGCACGTCCGTGCGCCGCCGGGTGACCGAACCCTCCCGGGCCCGCCAGTAGTAGACGTGCTCGTGCAGCACGTCCACCGAGCCGGCCAGGTGGTGCGCCGGGATCACCACCCGGGTGTCCTCGCAGAGCCCGCCTTCCGGGAAGGCGAAGGAGTGCCGGTCCCAGAAGGAGCGCCGGAACACCTTGTTCCAGGCGGCCCGGTCGGCGAGCAGCCGGGGGTCGCGGCCGATGTGGGTACGGGCCCGGCTGCCGGTCAGCCAACGGTACTGCCCGGCCTGCTGCCGCCCCTGCACGGTCAGCCGCCACACATTGCCGGTCGCGAGGTCGGAGCCGGTCGACTCCAGCGAGGCCAGCATCCGCGCGTAGGCGTCGTGGACGACGACGTCGTCGCTGTCGGCGAACGCCAGGTACGGCACGCCCGGCGTGGTGTGGCGCACGCCCGTGTTGCGGGCCGCGCCCGGCCCGCCGCCTGGCCGGCGCACGAGGCGGAAGCGGCGGTCGTGGGCGGCGAACGACTCCGCGATGGCCGAACTTGCGTCCGTCGAGCCGTCGTCCACGAGGATCACCTCGATGTCGGTGACCGTCTGTCCGGCCACCGAGCGCAGGCAGTCCTCCAGGTGGTCCTCGACGTTGTGGACCGGGACGACGACACTGAGGCGCGGCTTCATGCCCGGTCAACCGGGGCGGACGCGCCGGGTCACCGGCACTGCCCCGAACGGGTGAACACGGGATTCTGCGCACGGTAATCGCGCCATTTCGCTCGGCTGCCATGCTTCTCGGTGTCGTCGTGCCCGTCCACCGCGTGCAGGGGTACCTCAGGGCGGCCATCGAGTCCGTGCTCGACCGGATTCCCGGCGAGCCGGAGCTCCTCGTCGTGGACGACGGATCCCGGGACGGCGGCGCGCGGATCGCCGCCGAGTTCGCCCGGCGCGACCCCCGGGTCAGGGTGATCACCCTGACCCGGGCACCTCGGCGCCGGCCCGGCCCGCAACGCCGGGGCGGCCGCCGCGCGCGGGCGCCACCTGCTCTTCCTCGACGGCGCCACCTGCTCTTCCTCGACGGCGACGACCTGCTGCGACCGGGCGCGCTGGACGCGGTCGCCGACCGGCTGTCCACCGGCGAACCGGACGTGCTCCTGCTCGGACACGACCGCGTCGACTGGTGGGGCGAGGTCACGGCCCCGGAGCCGGTGGGGGGCGGCCGTGCGGCCCCGGTCCCGGCACCGATGGGGGACGGCCGCGCGGTCCCGGTCCCCGGGTCGGCGGGGGCGGCCGGCTCCGAAGCCGACGCACTCCGCGCAGGCGCCCTCCGTGTCGACGGCCTCTCCATCGACGCCCTCCGCACCGACGTCCCACGCCTCCACCGCCGCGCCTTCTGGACCGCATGTCCCGGACCGGGAGGCCTACCGGGCCTCGCGCGGCACCTACTTCGACCTGCTCTCGGGGCGCCCCGGCGACACCCCGGGCGCCGTCTCCACCACCGAGGACGAACTGCTGGAGCTGTTCCGGACCGGCGAGTGGCGCTCGGCGCGGACGGCCGGGCTGCGGGCGGCGTTCCGGGAGCGCTTCTGCCCGTACGACGACGGGCACGCGGCCGAACGCGTGGTGCGCCGGCTGTTCCTGGGCGACGACGACCGTGACGGTGACAGCGACGGCTACGGCGACGCGGAGCCGGACCGTACGGCAACCGGGGCACGGCCGATGTCACCCGTTCGGGAGAGACCGGGACCGGTGACCCCCGGCCCGTCACGGGGTTGAGCCTCACGGACAACCAGGCCCCCGATGAACGGATGTGCCCAACATGTCGCCACGGCTCAGTGTCGTCGTACCCGTCCACGACGTGGAGCTCCATCTGACGGACTGCCTGAAGTCCCTCGCGGAGCAGACCATGACCGACCTGGAGGTGGTGATGGTCGACGACGGCTCCACCGACGACAGCGCGGCCCTGGCCGCCGCCTTCGCCGTACAGGACGGCAGGTTCCGGCTGGTGAGCCAGGAGAACGGCGGGCTCGGGCACGCCCGTAACACCGGGGTCCGCAACTGCGACCCGGGCGCCCGCCATCTCGCCTTCGTCGACGGCGGCGACGTGCTCCCGCCCCGCGCGTACGAACTCCTCGTCGGCGCCCTGGACGAGACCGGCTCGGACATCGCGTCCGGCAACGTGCTGCGGCTGCGGGCCGACGGCCGGCTCCAGCAGTCGCCCGACCTCCGCCGGCCCATGGCGACCACCCGGCTGCGCACCCACATCTCGCGGGACTGGGACCTGGCCGCCGACCGGACCGCCTGCAACAAGGTCTTCCGCCGGTCCTTCTGGGACGAGCACGCCTTCGCCTTCCCGGTCGGCGCCCTCCACGAGGACATCCCGGTCGTCCTGCCCGCCCACTTCCTGGCCCGCTCCGTCGACGTGCTGAAGGACCCCGTCTGCCACCGGCGCGACCGGGCGGGCTCGATCGCCACCCGCCGCGCCGTCGTCCGCGGCGTCCAGGACCGGGTCTCGCACCTGCTGGGCGTCTCCGCCTTCCTCGACGAACACCGCGACGCCGCCGACAAACGGCGCTACGAGGCGCATGTGCTCGCCGACGACCTCTGGTACTTCATGGAGGCGCTGCCCGACGGCGACGAGGAGTACCGGCGCGCCTTCGTCACGTACGCCAACGAGTTCACCGACCAGGTCGACCCTGCCGTCCTCGACGCACTGCCGCTGCGGCTGCGCCTGATGTGGCACCTCGTGCGCGAACGGCGGACCGGCGAACTGCTGGACCTGCTCGCCCTCGACAAGGCCGAACCGGGCGCCTTCACGGTCCGGGGCGTACGCCGCCGCAGCGCCTCCTACCCGGTCCTCACCCGGCCGGTGCCGCGCTCGGTGCTGCGCGTGGGCGCGCGGGACCTGCCGCTCACCGCCCGGCTGCTCGACGCCCACTGGCAGGGCGGCAAGCTGCACCTCAAGGGGTACGCGTACATCCGCAACCTGCCCGCCGGACCGCGCACCGCCGAGTTCCGGGCCGGCTGGCTGCGGGCCGGACGCCGGCACGTGGTGCCGCTGCGGCTGCGCACGGCCGACGAGCCGGAGGCCACCGCCCGGTCCCGGCAGAGCCTGCACGACTACGACCGGTCCGGCTTCGCGACCGTCGTCGACCCGGCCAGGCTCCGCATCCACCCGGGCGGCAGCCCCGAACGCCTCACCTGGCGGCCGGAGATCGGCATCGCCGGACACGGCATGCTGCGCCGCTCGGAGCTCTCCACCGACGAGGCGGCCGCCCCGCCGCCCGTGCACCGCCCCGACGGCGACCACCGGATCGTGCCCGCCTTCGACGGCGGCAGGCTGGTGCTGCACGCCGAGCGGATCGACGCCCGCTTCGAGACGCACCGCGCGGGCGACACCGGCGACGGGACCGCCACCGTGGTCATCGACGGCATGATCCGCGACCGGCTCGGCAGCGGGCCGCTGCGCCTCGTGCTCACCCACCGACCCTCCGGCACCGCCTTCGACCGCCCGGTGACGGTGCACGAGGGTGCCGCCCCCTCCGCGTCCGGCTGGCGGCGGTTCACCGCGGACATCCCGCTCGGCGCCTTCGCCGACGCCCGGCCGGACACGGTCGAGGGGGAGGGCCGGGCCCAGGTGCCGTACAGCCTCCACCTCGTCGGACCGGACGGCCGCCGCACCCCGGTCGATGTGCCGGGGCCGGTGCCGCCGGGCCGCTACCCGCTGGCCGGGACCGGCGAGGAGCGGCGCGAACTCGGCCTCACCGCCGGCCCCCGCGGCGATCTGCTGATCAGCGACCGCCCCGTGCAGCCGGCCGTCGACCTGGCGACCTGGACGCAGGACGGGCAGCTCCTCCTGGAGGGCACCTTCCCCGACCTCCCGGAACGGCCCGTCGACCTGGTGGCCAGGCACAGCGGCCACGGCGAGGAGGCCCGGTTCGCCCTCACCCTCTCCGGGGCCGCCGGCGCCCGCCGGTTCAGGGCCGTGCTGCGGCCGGACGCCGTCGAGGGCCCCGGCGGGAAACTGCCGCTGGGCCAGGGGCACTGGTACCTCTTCCTCCGCGAGCGGGGCGCCCTGGACGAGGCGGACGACGCCGCGCTGCGCATCCCGGCCGCCGCCCACCGCACCCTGCCCGCCGCCCGCACCCTCGGCGGCCGGACGTACACCGTCGAGCGGCGCTGCCACGACCAGCTGCTGATCGACAGCGCGCCGGTGCTCACGGCGGCGGAACGCGGCCCGCGCGGCGAGCGGCTGCTGCGCGAGGGCTACCGGGCCCGGCGCGCCGCACCGCTGCGCGACACGGTGCTGTACAGCAGCTTCGACGGCCGGCAGTACTCCGACTCGCCGCGCGCCGTCCACGAGGAAGTGGTCCGGCGCGGCGCCGAGCTGGAACACCTGTGGGTGGTGCGCGACCAGCAGGCCCGTATCCCGGCCGGTGCCACCGCCGTCGAGCACGGCTCCGCCGCCTGGCACGAGGCGCTGGCCCGCAGCCGGTACGTCGTCACCAACACCCAGCTGCCCCGGTGGTTCGAGCGGCGCGAGGGCCAGCGCGTCGTCCAGACCTGGCACGGCACCCCCCTCAAACGCACCGGCCTCGATCTGGTGCGCACCGGCCGGTCCGACGCCGCCCGTACCGCCACCATCGAGCACCGCGCCCGCCAGTGGAGCTTCCTGGTCTCGCCGAACAGCTTCGCCACCCCCGTCCTGCGACGCTCCTTCGGCTACCGGGGCGAGATCCTGGAGTGCGGCTCCCCCCGCAACGACCTGTTCCACGCCTCGGACCGGATCAAGGTCGCCGCGGCGGTACGCGAGCGGCTCGCCCTCCCCGAGGGCAAGCGGGTCGTGCTGTACGCGCCGACCCTGCGGGAGGACCAGCCGCTCGGCGACGGCCGTTACGCCCTCGGCCTGAAGCTCGACCTGGCTGCCGCCGAACGCGAACTCGGCGGCGACACCGTGCTGCTGGTGCGCCGCCACTACCTGGTGACCGGCCGCCTGCCCGACAGCGGCAGCGGCTTCGTCCGGGACGTCTCGCGCTACCCGGACGTCGGCGAACTGATGCTGATCAGCGACGCCCTGGTCACCGACTACTCCTCGCTGATGTTCGACTTCGCCCGGACCGGCCGCCCGATGCTCTTCCACACCCACGACCTGGCGCACTACCGCGACACCCTGCGCGGATTCTGCTTCGACTTCGAGGCCCGCGCCCCCGGCCCGCTGATCCCCGGTTCCACCGGCCTGGTCGAGGCGCTGCGCGACCCGGAACGGGCCACCGCGGGACACGCGCAGGCGTACGAGGCGTTCCGCCGGGACTTCTGCGACCTGGACGACGGGCACGCGGCGGCGGGCGTGGTCGACCGAATGCTGTGATCCGCAGCCGACCGGATCCCGTGGTCCGCGGTCGGCCGAATGCTGTGATCCGTACTGCCCGGCCGTGCCGCTGCCGGCCGGGCAGATCCCTCGCACCACCACATGCCCCCTGAACCGTTCGAGTGATTCAGGGATGCGAATGTTTGCGCGAATGCGCGAAATATTCGCGTAATGGTCCATCCAAGCGTGGCCTTCGGTGCGTCGCTCAGCGTCTTCTTGTTGCTACGTTCTGTTTTCATGGGTATCCGAATGCGATGCGAAACCTGGAACGTGTCACGCGCAAGGGCGGTGGTGCTCATTGCCGCAGCCGCGGGCCTTATCACCCGAATGCTGATCGCGGCGAATATGCCGGGCCCGGCAGATGTGCGAATCTTTCATGGTTTCGCAAAAGCGATCGTGCGGTACGGGCCCATTCGGATTTACGAACAGCCGCTGCCGGGACTGCCCGTCTACAACCATCCGCCACTGGCCGGCTGGATGCTTCTCGGGCTGAATGAACTGTCCGAACTCGGCATTCCCTTCGGCACGTTGATCAGGTCGCCCGCCTCGATCGCCGACTTCTTCTGCGCACTCGTCGTGTTCGAGATCGTGCGCAGGCGCGCTTCACTCGGTGCCGCCGTCGCCTGCGGTGTGGGCGTGGCCGCCAGCCCCGTACTGATCGCCACCTCCGGGTACCACGGCAACACCGACGCGGTCGCCATCACCTTCGCCCTGGTCGCCGCCCACCTCCTCGTGGACCGGAAGGCACCGCTGACCGCCGGGGTGGCCGCCGCGCTCTCGATCAGCATCAAGTTCATCCCCGTGGTGGTGATCCCGGCGCTGTTCCTGGTCGCGCTGCGGGCGGGCCGGCCGGCGTTCGTCCGCTTCTCCGCCGGGTTCGCGGCCCTGGTCGCCCTCGTCTGGGGGCCGGTCCTGCTGACCGTTCCGCAGAACCTCAAGGAGAACGTCCTGGAGTACGCGGGCGGCGGCTACCGCCTCTGGGGGCTCGTCCGGTTCGCCGACCTGTTCGGCCTGCCACAGTCCTTCATCACCTTCATCGAGGGCGACGGCCACTTCCTCTTCGTGCTGGTCTGCGTGGCCGCCGGGGTCTGGCTCGCCTGGCTGCGGCCCGCGCAGCTGCCGGTCGTCGTCGCCGTCACGATGGGCCTGCTGCTGCTGCTCTCCACCGCGTCCGCGCTCCAGTACCTGACCTGGGCCGCCGCCGGACTGTTCGTCGTCGGGTTCTGGGAGGGCGCAGCGTACAGCTGCCTGCTCGGCCTGACGGCGGTCCTCGGGTACCGGGGGCGCTCCGCCGTGCACTGGAGCGAAACGGTCCTCCACCTCGCCGAGTTCGGCTGGGTGGTTCTCGCCGCGGGCCTCGTCAGCGGAGTCCGCAAGATCCTCGCCGTCCGGCCGGAGCCGTCCGCCCGGCCGCCCGCCGGGCGGGCCCCGCTCCCGGCGCCCTGCACCTCGCAGCCCACCGACTGTGCCGTCAACTGACCCTCCCCGAAAGCGTCAGACACCGAGCACCGAGCAACAAGCACCGAGCACCGAGCGCAACTGGAGAACGTCCCGTGAAGGAAAGCCCGAGCCCCAGGATCGGCATCCTGGTGGTCGCGTACAACGCCGAGACGACGCTGGAGAGGACCCTCGACCGCATTCCGGAGGACTTCCGGTCCAAGGTCGCCGAAATCCTCATTCTCGACGATGCGAGCCATGACGCGACCTTCACCGCGGGCTGCCGCTGGTCGCAGACGGAGGGAATGCCGCGGACCGTGGTGATGCGGCACACCAAGAACCTCGGATACGGCGGAAACCAGAAGGCCGGATACGCGCTGGCCGCCGAGCACGGACTCGACATCATCGTGCTGCTGCACGGCGACGGACAGTACGCCCCGGAATTCCTCCCGGACATGGTCGCACCCATCGAACGCGGCGAATGCGACGCCGTCTTCGGATCGCGGATGATGAAATCCGGATCCGCGCTCAAGGGCGGCATGCCGATCTACAAATGGCTCGGCAACCGCATTCTCACCCGCCTGGAGAACACCCTCCTCGGATCGCAGCTCACCGAATTCCACTCCGGATACCGCGCCTACAGCGTCGCGGCGCTCAAGAAGTTGCCGATCCACCGGAACACCGACGCGTTCGACTTCGACACCCAGATCATCGTCCAGCTGCTCAACGAGGGGATGCGGATCAAGGAGATCCCCGTCCCCACGTACTACGGCGACGAGATCTGCTACGTCAACGGCATGAAGTACGCGAAGGACGTCGTCAAGGACGTCCTCGAATACCGGCTCGCCGTCAAGGGATTCGGCACCTGCGGCTGGATCCCCAAACCCGTCGAGTACGCGTTCAAGGAGGGCGACGGCTCCTCGCACGCCGTCATCCTGGAGAAGATGCGCAGCCTCCCGCCCGGCCGGGTCCTCGATCTCGGCTGCTCCGGCGGCCTGTTCGCCCAGCGCCTAGAAGCCCTCGGCCACGAGGTGACCGGGGTGGACTACGTCGAGGTCCCCGGCGTGCGCGAGAGGTGCACCCGCTTCCACCTCGCCAACCTGGAGGAGGGGCTGCCGGCCGAGATCGGTGCCGACTACGACTACGTGGTCGCCGGCGACGTCATCGAGCACCTCTCCCGTCCCGAGCGGGTGCTGGCCGAGGTCGCCGAAGTACTGCGGCCCGGCGGCCGTGTGCTGCTCTCCGTACCGAACTTCAGCCACTGGTACTCACGGCTGCGGGTCGCGCTCGGCGTCTTCGGATACGACCGGCGCGGCATCCTCGACGAAACGCATCTGCGCTTCTTCACCCGGGCCAGCCTGCGCCGCACGGTCCGGGACGCGGGCTACGACGTCCTGAACATCGCGTCGACCGGGGCCCCGTTCTGGGCGTTGCTCGGCGGCGGACCGCTCCCCGCGGTCCTGGGCGGGGCGTCGAAGCTGCTCACCCGGGTCCGGCCGACGCTGTTCGGCTATCAGCATGTCGCACTGCTCACCCCGCACGCGGCCGAGACGATCATCGCTGGAGAGCACATCGATGTACAGGACATCCTCAACCGACAGTACGCCCATGCCGACCGGGTCGGCGTCTGAGGCCGCCGTACCCCGTCCCGCCCCCGCCCCGGAGCCGCAGTCCCCGGGCGCCGCAGTCAGGAGCAAGGTCTTGACCCTCCCCAGTCTGATGCTGCTGTTGTTCGCCGTGTTCTCCTCGGCGGGCGGCCAGATCATGCTCAAGCACGGGATGAAGGGCGCGGCGGCGGCCGCGGGACACGGCGGCGGGTCCGTCGCCCTGCGTGCCGCGACCAGCCCCTGGGTCGTCCTGGGCCTGGTCGTCTTCGGGGTGTCCGCCCTCGCCTGGATGGCGACCCTGGCCAAGGTGCCGCTGTCCATCGCCTACCCGTTCAACGCCCTCGGGTACCTGCTGATCGTGCTGGCCGGGGCGACCGTGCTGCACGAACGGACCTCGATGTGGACCTGGGGCGGCTCGCTGCTCGTGGTCATCGGCCTCGTCACGGTGATGGCGGGACAGCAACGCTGACGGCGCCGCCGCCGGGCAGGCCCAGGGCCCGTCCGGCGGCGGCGCCGCCCCGCTCCACCGCCGCTACTTCACCGCGCCCGCCATCACGCCGGAGACGAACTGGCGCTGGAAGGCGAAGAAGACCGCCAGCGGGATCACCATCGACACGAAGGCGCCCGGCGCCAGCACGTCGATGTTGTTGCCGAACTGCCTGACCTGCTGCTGGAGGGCCACCGTGATCGGCGGCGAGTCCGAGTCGGCGAAGATCAGCGCCACCAGCATGTCGTTCCACACCCAGAGGAACTGGAAGATCCCGAGCGAGGCGATCGCCGGACCGCCCAGCGGCATCACGACCCGGGTGAAGAGGCGGATCTCGCCCGCCCCGTCGAGCCGGGCCGCCTCCAGCAGCTCCCTCGGGATCTCCGCGAAGAAGTTCCGCAGCAGGAAGATCGCGAAGGGCAGCCCGAAGGCCGTGTGGAAGATGATCACGCCGAAGGTCGTCTCGAAGATCCCGACCGCGCCGAAGAGCTTGGAGACCGGGACCAGGGCGACCTGCACCGGGACCACCAGCAGCCCCACGACCACCAGGAACCACCAGTCGCGGCCGGGGAACTCCATCCAGGCGAAGGCGTATCCGGCCAGTGAGCCGATCACGACGACCAGCACGGTCGCCGGAACGGTGATCATGACCGTGCTGAGGAGGGAGTGGGTGATCGTCGAATTGTCCAGCAGCGTGGCGTAGTTGTCGAAGGTGAGCTGGGACGGGGCCGTGAAGACCTTCCACCAGCCGCTCGCCGCGATGTCGTCCGAGCCGCGCAGCGAGGACAGCAGCAGCCCGATCGTCGGCATCAGCCAGAAAAGGGCCACCAGGACGAGGAAGATCCGCATCGCACCGCCGCCCGCGCGGGCGGCGATCCGTGCACCGAGGGACCGCTCGGCCTTCAGCGGAGCATCGTCGGCCGTCGTGCTCGTGTTCGTGGCCGTGGTCGACGCTGTCGTCATCGGCGCCCCTCCTTCCGGATCCGGCGGATGTTGACGTACATCACCGGGAGTACCAGCAGCAGCAGGAGTACGGCGATGGCGCTGCCGATCCCGAGGTCCGCGTCCGTGCCGAACGAGGACCGGTAGAGCTGGAGCGCCAGCACGTTCGCGTCGTCCTGCGAGGAACCCGGCGCGATGATGAAGACCAGGTCGAAGACCTTCAGCACGTTGATCATCAGCGTGACCAGCACCACCACGAGCACGGGCGCGAGCATCGGCACCGTGATCCGGCGGAACACCTGCCACTCGTTCGCGCCGTCCACACGGGCCGCTTCGAGGAGTTCACGAGGCAGCCCCGCGAGCCCCGCCGCGATCAGCACCATCGCGAACCCGGCCCACATCCAGACGTAGGAACCGATGATCCCGGGTGTGACGAGGGTCGGGCCGAGCCACTCGACCCCGTTGTACGGCTCCTTGAAGTTCGAGGCGGGGAGCCGGAGTCCGGCGCCGTCCGCCGAGGCGGGCAGGGTGAACGTGCCGTCCGCGCCCGCCGTGGCCGACGCGACGACCTTGCCGTCCTTGACCGCCTCGACCTCGATGCCCTTGAGCCCCAGCTCCTTGGTGTCGATGACGTTGGGCTTGCCACCGCCGCCCTTGGTGAAGTCCAGCCACGCGGTACCGGTGATCTCCCCGTTCCCCGCGGCCGCGGCCTTCGCCGGCTTCGCGTCCTTCGGCATGTTCGCCGGGATCACACCGACCAGCGGCAGCTGCACCGGCTGCCCGGCCCGCACCGGCGCCTTGGTGACGAACGAGCCGCCGGGCCCTGCCTTGAGCGGGTGGACGGGCAGCGGGTGCGCCTTCGGGTAGCCCGCCGACTCGTTGAACGTGTCGTGCACACCCACCCATACGGCGTTGGCGACCCCGCGCTCCGGGGCGGCGTCGTACACCAGCCGGAAGATGATGCCGGCGGCGAGCATGGAGATCGCCATCGGCATGAAGACCACCAGCTTGAACGCCGTGCCCCAGCGGATCCGCTCCGTCAGCACCGCGAAGATCAGCCCGAGGGCCGTGGCGACCGTCGGCGCGAGCACGACCCAGATCGCGTTGTTCTTGACCGCTGTAAGGATGGTGTCGTCCGTGAACAGCGCCTTGTAGTTGTCGAGTCCGGCGAAGCCCGTACCGGCCTGGTCGAAGAACGACCGGTAGACGGAGTACGCGATCGGATAGACCACGAGCGCGCCCAGCAGCACCAGCGCGGGTGCCAGGAAGAGTGCGGCGATGAACCGGCGGGTGCCGGTCACACTCCTGCGGCTGCGTCCCGCGCCGCCGGCCGACGGATCGGACGGCTTCCTGGGCGCGGGCACCGACGGCTTTCCGGACGATTGCTTCCCGGACGATTGGTTGTCGGACGATTGCTTGTCGGCGGGGGGCACCGCGTCGGCGCCCCCCGCTGCGGCTGTCGTCATCCCGTCAGCTCTTGTACGCCTTGGCCGCGTCGGACTCCAGCTTCGCTTGAGTCCCCGCGATGTCCTTCGGGTTCTTCAGGAAGTCCTGGAGGGTCTTCCACTCACCCTTGCCGGGCGTCCCGCCGAACGACTGCGGCGCCTGGTCGGACATGTCGAACCGGACGGAGTCACCGGCCGCGACCAGCGCCTTCGCCATCGTGCGCTGAACCTCGTTCGGGTAAGCGGCGGCGTCCAGGGCCTTGTTCGGCGAGATGAACCCGCCCTGCTCGGCCATGATCTGCGCGGCATCGGTCGACGCCAGCCAGGTCAGCAGGGCCTGGGCGCCCTTGCCGTCCTTCAGCGCCACCGCGGCGTCGCCGCCGGTCACGACGGGGGACTCGGCGCCGACCGCCGGGAACGGGAACACCTTGGCGTCCGTCCCGATCTTCGCCTTCGTCTGCGCGATGTTGACGCTCACGAAGTCACCCTCGTAGACCATCGCGGCCTTGGGCTGGTCGCCACCGGTGAACGTCTGGGTGACCGACGCCGGGAACTCCGTCTGCAGGGCGCCGTCGGCGCCGCCCGCGATCAGCGACGGCTTGCCGAAGAGCTCCGCGAGCGTGGTCAGCGCGGCCTTGACGGACGGGTCCGTCCACTTGATCTTGTGCTGGGCCAGCTGGTCGTACTTCTCCGGACCGGCCTGGGAGAGGTAGATGTTCTCGAACCAGTCGGTGAGCGTCCAGCCGTCCGCGCCACCCACCGAGACCGGGGTGACACCCGAGGCGGAGACCGTCTCGGCCGTCTTCAGGAAGTCCTTCCAGGTCTTCGGCTCGGCCGCGCCCGCGTTCTCGAACGCCTTGGCGTTGTACCAGATCAGGGACTTGTTGGCGGCCTTGAAGTAGACGCCGTACTGGGTGCCGTCCACCGCCCCGAGGTCCTGCCAGACCTGCGAGTAGTTCTTGGTCAGCTGGGCCTTGGCCTCGGGACCGACCGGCTTCGCCCACTTCTTCTGAGCGGCCTGCTGGATCGCGCCGACCTGCGGGATCATCGCGACGTCCGGCGGCTGACCTCCCGCGATCTTCGTACCGAGGAAGTTGACGATCGGGTCCTGCGCCGGGACGAAGGTGACCTTGGCGCCCGTGCGCTTCTCGAACTCCTTGAGGACCTTGACGAAGTTGGCCTGCTCGGCGCCGGTCCAGACGGCCGCGACCGAGAGCTTCTCGCCGTCCAGCTTGGGCAGGGTGACGGACGAACTCTGCTTGCCGCTCCCCGAGCCCTTGTCCGACTCGTTCTTCCCGCCGCCGTCGTCACTGCAACCGGTGAGGGCCAGGGCGCCGATGGCGGTGAACACCGCGGCGGCCCTGCTGATCCGAAGGGTTGTGCGCATTGCTTCCCCGTCTCTCACATCGTTGTGTGCGCACAGTCCTACGCCCGGCGTTCGGGTGCCGCAATACCGCTTCTCGTGTCAACTCCTTGATCGTGATGGGCTCGTGACGTGATGTCAGTGGATGTCCGGACCCGCTCCCGGTCAGCTGTGGACGGGTTCGAGCGGGGCTATGGGCTCGGCGTTCACCGAACGGGCCGCCCACTCCAGCGCACTGGCCAGCAGCGCCAGGTCCGTCGGTCCGTTGCCCAGTTCGCGGACCGGGCGCCGGGTCGGCGGATCGCCCATCCGCTCCCACTCCAGCGGTACGACGGTGGGCCGCAGCGTGGCGGTACGCGGTATGCGCCCGGTCACCCGGCCGCCCTGGAACGGCGTCACCCGCCCGTCCGGATGCCCGAGCCTGCCCCGTCCGGGCGCGGGGTCCTCCGCCGACGGCGGGACCACCGGGGCGTCCAGCACGATGCGCAGCCGGGCCCCGTGGGCCAGGTCCGTGTCCTCCGTGCGCTCCGGGCGGGCGGACGCCGCGACCAGGTGGACGCCCAGCCGGCCGCCCTCCCGTGCCACGGCCTCCAGGGCCCGCACCACGGATCCCGCGGCGGGGCGGCCGGGGCTGCCGAGCGCCGGGGCGACCAGCGCGTCGAAGTCGTCGACGAGGACGACGAGCCGGGGCAGCGGGGAGGGCCCGGGGTCCGAGGCCGGGGCGGCGGGGCGCAGCCGGAGCGTCCCGCTCATCGGGGCGTCCACGTCACCGCGCTGGTCCGCGGTGACCGGCGGGCGCTGGCCGACCATCCGCCGCGCCACCTCGTGGCGGTGGTGCCATTCGGTGAAGTCGTACGGGCCGAGCAGCTCGGCACGGCGCTTCAGCTCGCCGCCCAGCGCCTGGGCGAACTCGCGCATCCGCACCGGATCGGAGGCCACCAGGTGCATGAACGCGTGCGGGAGCTCGGTGCAGGGGCCGAGGCCCTCGCCCCGGTCGCCGCCCGCGCCGTCCACCAGCAGGATGCCCAGGAGGTCGGGCCGGGCGGCCGCGGCGAGCGAGGCGGCGACGGCCCGCAGCAGCTCCGTACGTCCGCTGCCGGCCGGTCCCTCGATGAGGAGGTGCGGGCCCTCCTCCGCCAGGTCCACGCTGACCGCGCCCCGGGGCCCGGCCCCGAGCACCACCACGGGCCGCCCGACGGCGGAGGGGGTGCCTTCGGCCGGGGCCGGGGCAGCTGCGGGCGTGTCGGCGCCCGTGTCGGCGCCCTCCGGGGCGGGGTGCCCGGCCGTGGCGGCGCTCCCGGCGCCTCGCGCGGCGATCCGGGGGGTGTCGGCGCCGCGCGGCCCGCTGACCCGGTTCGAGCCGCGCCCCGACCCGGCCGTACGCAGACTTTCGGCCCCCTGGACGTCACCGTCGCCGGGGTACGGGGTGCGGCCCGATCCGGAAACGGTCCGCGAGCTCGGGGTGTCCCCGGGCGTGCTGCCGTAGCGCTGCCCGCCGACCCGGGGCACGGAACCGCCGGGATACGGGGTGCGGCCCGAGTCCGGGTACGGGGTGCGGCCGGAGCCGTGGGCGTCGTCGGGGGCGAAGGGGTGGCCCGGGGTGCCGATGTGGGTGGCGTTCTCACTGCCGGGGTACGGGGTGCGGCCCGAGCCGGGCGCGTATCCGCCCGTGCCGTCCGGGCCCGGCGCGCCGCCCAGCCGCTGGGCGCCGACCCGGGGAGCGGTGGAGCGCGGATACTCCGTACGGCCCGAGCCGGGGGTGTCCGTATCGGCGCCGCCCGCCGGTCCGCCCGACCAGCGGCCCGAACCGCGCACCGTGGCACCGGGCTGGTCGTCCGCGGTGGAGGCCCAGCGGGCCATCAGGGAGGCCGGGGTGGCGCGGGCCAGGCCCAGCTCGTCGAGCAGCCGGGCGGTCGTCGGGAGTGCGGCCGCCGCCGGCCGGCCGGCGGCCGTGGCGGCACCCTCCGTACGCAGCGGGGCCAGCGCCCGGCCGAACCGCTCGGCCCAGTGCGCCGACACCGCGTCCACCGCGGCGACCGTGCCCCGGCCCGCGGCCCGGCCGTCCGCCGTCCGCAGCAGCCGCAGGGCCGTCGCCACGTCGCCGCTCAGCATCGCCACCGCCCCGCACTCGCGGAACGCGATCGAGGCGTGGCAGGCGGCCTCATACGTCGCCGCGACCGGAGAGGTGGGGGTGGCGGCCGGGGTCTCGGCCAGACAGATCAGATGGATGCCCGCCGCGGCACCGGCGGCGGCCAGCCGGGCGGTGTTCTCGCGCAGCGCCGCCGAGCCCGGGTCGCCGTCGACGACCACCACGGTGTACGGACCGGTGTACCGCTGCGCGGCCTCGGCGATCGTGGCGCGGTCCTGGCTCGCCCAGCCGGGCCCGAGCGGCCCGTCGTCCAGCCGGCGCACCAGCTCCGTCGTACGGGCGGTGGCCTGCTCGCGGTCGTACGCGAGGAGCAGCCGGCATTCCTGGCCGTGCATCGGCCGCAGATGGGGCAGCCAGCCGAGCCAGGCCCACTCGCGCCTGCGCTCCTCGGCGCTCCGGGCGCGGTCCGTGCTGATCAGCACGATCTCCAGATCGGTGGGGGAGTGCAGCGCTGCGAGCTGGGCCACCGTCGAACGGGCGAGCCCGGCCAGCCGGGTCCGCGGCCCGGCGAGGCCGAGCGAACCGGCCTCCCGCAGCCCCACCGTCACCGGCACGGCGGGCAGCTCGGCCCGGTCCGTCGTGCCCAGCCGCACCACGAGCGCCTCGGGGTGGGCGGTGCCGCGCTCCCACAGCCGGGGGCCGGGGCCGAGCGCGGTCAGCAGCACGGCCGCCGGATCCGGCCAGACGCTCTGCGCGGCGGTCCCGGACGGCGCCGCGGGGGCGGCCGGGAACAGCGGCTCGGCCGCGCCCGTCCCGTCGGGCGCCGCCTCGTGGACGGGCTCGCCCTTGTTGCCCGCGAGTCTGCGGGCCCAGGCGCCGATCCCGCCCCGCCGGGGCGAATCCTCGCCCGGGGCCGGCCGGCCGTCGTCGGTACGCCCGTCGCCGTCCCCGTACGCGTGACCGGAACCGGACCCCTCGTGGGGGACGGGAACGGAGCCGGGGGAGACCGCCGGGGCGTACCCGTGGCCGGAGCCGTGCTCCTCGGTACGGCCGCCGGCACCGGCCGGCGTGCCGGACACCCGCAGATGACCCTCGCCGTCCGGTGCCGTGGCCAGCGCCGGAGCGGGCGCGCCGGAGGTCAGCCGGAGCGTGGACTCGCCGAGCCGCAGCAGCGCACCGGGCTTCAGCCGGACCGGCCGGTCGCGGACCGCCGCGCCGTCGAGCAGGGTGCCGTTGGTGGAGCCGAGATCCGCCACCGAGACCAGGCCGTCGGCGGAGACCGTCACCGCGCAGTGCAGCCGGGACACATCGGGGTCGTCGATCGGCACGTCCGCGTCGGCGGAGCGGCCGACCCGGATCTGCCCGCCGTGCAGCAGATGGACCCCGCCCGCGTCCGGCCCCGCGACCACGTGCAGCCGCGCCGGGACGGCGTCGTCCACCGCCTCGTCCTCGCCCGGGACCTGGAGCGAGAGCACCGCCCCGTCCACCAGCGGTGGCTCACCCAGCGCGCACCGCTGCGCGTCGAGCCGCTCGCGCCCGGCGAACAGCACCACCGCGCCGCTGCCGAGCGAGCCGTCCGGCCCCAGGACGGCCGCGGCCAGGTTGGACGCCACGGTGGCGAGTGCCGTCCCCGACGGGGCGGTGACCAGCACGTCGCACGCGCGCGCCGGGGTCTGGCCGCTGCGCGGCGCGAGGACGGTCAGCCGGATCTGCATCGCCGTCAGCGGTCCCTTCTGCGCGGGGTGCCGGGCAGGGGGGACGGCCTGTGAATCCCCCCACCCGACACGGACGCGTCGTCCGGTACAGGTTCGTCACGTGCTGCGGGGCTCCCGACCCCACAGTCCGTGCTGGAGGCATCCTCGCACCTGCCACTGACAACACGCCCGGCGGTCACGACTAAGTGATCTTGAAACGTCGGCTGTGCGCCCATAAGTGCCTGCTTGAGTGCCCGCTCGGAACGTTGCCGGAGGCGACGGAACCGTTCCGGAAGAGCGTCCGGGGCGGCGCGTCGCACGCGTGTGCGGCAACCATCCGCCCGATGTGAGCGTCTTGTTCCGCAACCGGTCGGTGCCGCCTCGGGGCGGCACCGGCCGCGGTGGGCGACGCGGTGGGCGGACGATCCGGTCGGAGCGGTCCGGCCCCGCCGGCCCACCCCGCACCGGGACATGCCGCCCGGCCGCCCTCCGGCGTCGGCGGCGGTTTGACGGCAGGCCCTAGAGTTGGGCCCGAACTCCCGGGCGGATCCGGGAAGACCGTAAGCACCACGATCTGCAGGGAGCGCATGACGTGCGGCCGGTAGGCAGCAAGTACCTCCTGGAGGAGCCGCTGGGACGCGGCGCCACCGGCACCGTCTGGCGTGCCCGCCAGCGGGAGGCCGCGGGCGCCGAGGCGGCCGTCGCGGGCGAGCCCGGCGAGACCGTGGCGATCAAGGTCCTGAAGGAGGAGCTCGCCAACGACGCCGACGTCGTGATGCGGTTCCTGCGTGAGCGCTCCGTGCTGCTGCGGCTCACCCACGAGAACATCGTGCGCACCCGCGACCTGGTCGTCGAGGGTGACCTCCTCGCCCTCGTCATGGACCTGATCGACGGCCCCGACCTGCACCGCTACCTCCGCGAGAACGGCCCGCTCACCCCGGTCGCCGCCGCGCTGCTCACCGCGCAGATCGCGGACGCGCTCGCCGCCAGCCACGCCGACGGCGTCGTCCACCGCGACCTGAAGCCCGCCAACGTCCTGCTCGACGAGCGCGACGGCCAGATGCACCCGATGCTCACCGACTTCGGCATCGCGCGCCTGGCCGACTCCCCGGGGCTCACCCGGACTCATGAGTTCGTCGGCACGCCCGCCTATGTGGCGCCCGAGTCCGCCGAGGGCCGCCCGCAGACCTCCGCCGTCGACATCTACGGCGCGGGCATCCTGCTCTACGAGCTGGTCACCGGCCGTCCGCCGTTCGCCGGCGGCACCGCCCTCGAAGTGCTGCACCGGCACCTCAGTGAGGAGCCCCGCCGCCCCTCCACCGTTCCGGCCCCGCTGTGGACGGTCATAGAGCGCTGCCTGAGCAAGGACCCCGACCGGCGGCCCAGCGCCGAGAACCTGGCCCGCGGCCTGCGCGTCGTCGCGGACGGGATCGGCGTGCACGCCGGCTCCGCCCAGATCGCCGCGGCCGACGGCGTGGGCGCCCTGCTCGCCCCCGACCCGGCGCCCGCGGCCGTTCCGCAGACCCCCGGCGCGGCGGACCCGACGCAGGTGCTGCCGAGCAACGCCGGCTCGTACGACCCGAACGCCGCCACCAGCGTCATGCAGAACGCCCCCGGCCAGGGCGCGGGCGGGCACGCCGACCCGACCTCGGTCCTGCCGCCCGTGCCGCCGCGCCCTGACGGTTCTCCGCAGCCCGAGGAGCCGCACCCCTGGCAGTCCCAGCTCCGGGCGGCCCGCGACCGCAACGAGCAGACCCAGGTCCAATACCTCGACCCGAGCCAGGACCCGCTGCGCCGCCGCCCCCAGCGCCCGCAGCCCCAGCAGCCCCAGCGGAGGCAGCAGCCGCCGCCGCAGCAGCATCAGTACCAGCAGCCGCAGCAGCAGTACCCCCAGCACCAGCAGCAGCAGTACCAGCCGCAACCCCAGCCCCAGCCCCAGCGGCAGCAGTACGCGCCCCCGCAGCAGCCGGCGCCCCAGCCGCCGGCCCCGCGCCAGCCCCGCGAGCCGAGGCAGCGCAGCGCCAACCCGATGCGGATCCCCGGCCTCGGCTGCCTCAAGGGCTGTCTCTTCACCCTGGTGCTGCTGTTCGTCGCGGGCTGGCTGATCTGGGAGCTGACCCCGCTGCAGGACTGGATCGGCCAGGGCAAGAGCTACTGGGAGGCGATCACCGACACGGTCTCCACCGTCACGGACTGGATCTCGAAACTGGGCGGCGGCGACGGCGGCAGCAGCGGCAGCAACACCGGCCCCTGAACGCGGTCGCGACAGCAGCCCCTGAGCGCGGTCGCGGCATCAGCCCCTGAGCCGTGGCCGCGACACCGGCCTCCGAGGGGCCGCAACACCATCAAATCTGTAGCTATATCGACTTCCGCGGGCCAGTTTCCACCGCATATCGCCCGCGGAAGTGAAGGTTGGCACCATCCCGGGCACTCAACCCCCCGGCCGACGCGTAACTTTGTCGACCGGGGGTCATGAGCGACGGTCCATCGCCAGCCGCTGAGGGAGCAG
Source organism: Streptomyces sp. NBC_00376 (assembly GCF_036077095.1). NCBI lineage: Bacteria > Bacillati > Actinomycetota > Actinomycetes > Kitasatosporales > Streptomycetaceae > Streptomyces > Streptomyces sp. NBC_00376. Next base: position 5,371,591 of record NZ_CP107960.1, read on the forward strand.
TCTTGGCACGGAATATCGGCAGCCGGTACACCGCACACCAGATCCTGGGGCGCGGCAGCGCCGGCACGGTCTGGCTCGGCGAGGGGCCCGAGGGCCCGGTGGCCATCAAGCTGCTCCGCGAGGACCTCGCGTCCGACCAGGAACTCGTCGGCCGCTTCGTCCAGGAGCGCACCGCCCTGCTCGGGCTCGACCATCCGCACGTCGTCGCCGTCCGCGACCTCGTGGTGGACGGCAACGACCTGGCACTGGTCATGGACCTGGTACGCGGCACCGACCTGCGCACCCGCCTGGACCGCGAACGCCGCCTCGCGCCCGAGGCCGCCGTGGCGATCATCGCGGACGTCGCCGACGGCCTCGCCGCCGCGCACGCGGCCGGGGTGGTCCACCGCGACGTCAAGCCGGAGAACATCCTGCTCGACATGGAGGGCCCGCTCGGCCCCGGCAGCTCGCACCCCGCGCTGCTCACCGACTTCGGCGTGGCCAAGCTGATCGACACCCCCCGGCGCACCAAGGCCACCAAGATCATCGGTACGCCGGACTACCTGGCCCCCGAGATAGTCGAGGGGCTGCCGCCGCGCGCCGCCGTCGACATCTACGCCCTCGCCACCGTCCTGTACGAACTCCTCGCCGGCTTCACGCCCTTCGGCGGCGGACACCCCGGCGCCGTGCTGCGCCGGCACGTCACGGAGACGGTCGTACCGCTCCCCGGCATCCCCGACGAGCTCTGGCAGCTCCTGGTCCAGTGCCTGGCCAAGGCCCCCGCCTCCCGGCTGCGCGCCTCCGAGCTCGCGGCCCGGCTGCGCGAGCAGCTCCCGCACCTGACCGGCATCCCACCGCTCGACGTGGACGAGCCGGACACCGAGCCGGAACCCCAGACCTACGACGAGCAGCAGTACACCCCCGCCCCCGAGGAACCCCGCCGCCGCGGCGCGGTCCCGCTGGTCCCCGGCTCGTCCGCCGACTCCAACCGCGACACCCACACGAGCATGCGCGTCCCGGCCCCCGACGAGCTCTCCGGCGGCCCCCGGGGCACCGCCAGGGCCCCCCGCTCCCCGGGCACGCCCCGCCCCGGCTCCGCCCGCAACAAGTCCGCGGCCGTCCGCAAGCGCCGCCTCACCCTGGGCGCCGCGGCCCTGGTGCTGCTCGCGGCGCTGGGCGTGGGCGGCTATCTGGCGCTGAGCGACGACGACGCGGGCGCACCCGCGCGGGAGACGGGGAACTCGGCGCCGGGCACGCCCTGACCCGAGGGCTGGGCGAGGCGTTCCCGGTGGCCCCGGAGCGGTCCAGGGAGGCGCCCGGCACACGGTCGCGGGGTCCTGATCATGCGGCCCGAGGAACGTCCGTGCCGACAGCCGTTACGCTGGACCCGTGGCAGTCGTCGATATTTCCGAAGAGCTGAAGTCCCTCTCCTCGACCATGGGGTCGATCGAGGCCGTCCTGGACCTGGATGCGCTGAGGGCGGACATCGCCGCGCTCGAGGAGCAGGCGGCAGCGCCTTCCCTCTGGGACGACCCGGAGGCGGCGCAGAAGATCACCAGCAAGCTTTCGCACCTCCAGGCCGAGGTCCGCAAGACCGAGGCCCTCCGCGGCCGGATCGACGATCTCGAAGTCCTCTTCGAGCTCGCCCAGGACGAGGGCGACGCCGACGCCCTGGCCGAGGCCGAGTCCGAGCTGGAGTCGGTCCGCAAGGCGCTGGACGAGATGGAGGTCCGTACGCTCCTCTCCGGCGAGTACGACTCCCGCGAGGCGCTGGTCAACATCCGGGCCGAGGCCGGTGGCGTGGACGCGGCCGACTTCGCCGAGAAGCTCCAGCGCATGTACATCCGCTGGGCCGAGCGGCACGGCTACAAGACCGAGGTCTACGAGACGTCGTACGCGGAAGAGGCCGGCATCAAGTCGACCACCTTCGCCGTCCAGGTGCCGTACGCCTACGGCACGCTCTCCGTCGAGCAGGGCACCCACCGGCTCGTCCGGATCTCGCCCTTCGACAACCAGGGCCGCCGCCAGACGTCCTTCGCGGGCGTCGAGGTGCTGCCGGTGGTCGAGACGACCGACCACATCGAGATCGACGAGTCCGAGCTGCGTGTGGACGTGTACCGCTCGTCGGGCCCCGGTGGCCAGGGCGTCAACACCACGGACTCCGCGGTCCGCCTGACCCACCTCCCGACCGGCATCGTCGTCTCCTGCCAGAACGAGCGCTCGCAGATCCAGAACAAGGCATCCGCGATGAACGTCCTCCAGGCGAAGCTCCTCGAACGCCGACGCCAGGAGGAGCAGGCCAAGATGGACGCCCTCAAGGGCGACGGCGGCAACTCCTGGGGCAACCAGATGCGGTCGTACGTCCTGCACCCGTACCAGATGGTCAAGGACCTGCGTACGGAGTTCGAGATGGGCAACCCGGAAGCGGTCTTCAACGGCGAGATCGACGGCTTCCTGGAGGCGGGCATCCGCTGGCGCAAGCAGCGGGAGAAGTAGGAACAGCAAGCGTTCACGGCGGTGCCGGAAACCCCACGGGGTCTCCGGCACCGCCGTTTTTCGTCGGCCGCACGGGGCCGTTCCGGAAGGGGAGTTGGTGCTTCGGGTTGCGCGGGAGCTGTGGCGAGTGCGTCACAGTCGTGACTCCGAATGAAGACCAACTGCGAATAAAGCAGTGCATATTGCACGGAACGGCCTTGACGTAGTCCTTAACTGTGGACAGGGTGCTAGGGCAGCATGCGTATGTCTGGGACGGGTGTGAACGGGGGCGGGCGGCATGACCACGGCTCCAAGTGGTGCTGCTCGGAGCGAACCCCGCAGAGCCGGGGCCCGCATATGGCTGCTCCACTGACGAGAACAGCTACTGGGGGTAGCAGCACATGACGAAGAAGACGCGACTGCGCGTCGCGCGGATCGCCGCGGGTGCGGTCATCGCCGCCGGCGCCTCGCTCACTGCCGCCGGTGCGGCATCGGCGGCCGGTATCGGTGTCGACCTCGGCGGCATCTCCGCGAAGGCGGAGGCCGACGAGGGCGGCCTGGGCATCGACGCCGGCATCAAGGCTCCCGAGGGCGAGTCCGACGGCGGCGGCGACCTGGGCGGTGTCGACGCGGGCACGGACGCCGGGACCGACGCCGGGACCGACGCGGGCACCGACGCCGGCACGGACGCCGGTACCGACGCGGGCACGGATGCCGGTACCGACGCCGGTACGGACGCGGGCACGGATGCCGGTACCGACGCCGGTACGGACGCGGGCACGGATGCCGGTACCGACGCCGGTACCGATGCGGGCACCGACGCCGGTACCGATGCGGGCACCGACGCCGGCACCGGCAACGGTGGCCAGGACAACGGCGGCAACGGCAACAACGGTGGCAACGGCAACAACGGCGGCAACGGCAACGGCGGCCAGGACAACGGCGGCAACGGCAACGGTGGCCACCAGTCCGGCGGCAACGGCAACAACGGTGGCAACGGCAACGGTGGCACGGACAACGGCGGCACCTCCGGCAACGGCGGCACCACCGGCAACGGCGGCACCACCGGCTCCGCCACCGGCGGCGACGACGCCTGCACCGTCGACCTCGACGGCGCGAACTGCGCGGACAACACCACCCCCGACTCCGCCGGCAACCAGCCGGTCGAGCAGGGCAAGGGCAAGGACGAGCTCGCCGAGACCGGTGCCGCCGAGACCACGTTCCTGCTGGTCGGCGCCGCGACGATGATCGCCGGGGGCATCGGCTTCCGGGTCATGCCGCGCCTGATGGGTGGCCGTTCGGTCGCCTAAGGGTCACCTGCGGTAACAGATAGGCACAGAGGGGCCCGGGACGCCGATCGGCATCCCGGGCCCTTCCGCGTACACGTCCCGACGCCTGAGGGCGGTCCGGTGGAGCGCGCGGCTACGCGGTCTGGTGCGCCAGCAGCGCCAGCGCGCCCAGCAGCACCACAAGCAGGGCCACCAGCATCGCCGGGTTCAGCCCGGCGAACATTCCCTGCTCCTGTTCCTGCTGCAGCCGCGCGCGGCTTGCCCGGCACACGGGGCAACGGCCCTCGTTGACGGGTGCCGCGCAGTTCGCGCACACCAGTCGGTCATAGGTCATGCGCTTTCCTCCTCCCGCGCGGCGGAGCCGCATACGCTTTCTCTCCGCACAACGCTCATGGAAACGCAACCGTTCCCCCTACCACTGTGCCAGCTCGCGCGGATTTCGGCGCGGCCCGCCGGACATCACCCGGTCCGTAGTGCTTCGGACCCGCTTCGGACCCGCTTCCGACCGGTCCCGTTCCGCCATAAAACGCCCATCCTCGGACTCGCGCCTGCACGCCTCAGTCCGGGTCGCGTATGGTCACGCACACCTACTCCCGGCCGACCGTGGTGCATCCGTGATCCGATTCGACAACGTCTCCAAGACCTACCCGAAGCAGAGCCGTCCCGCTCTACGGGATGTGTCTCTCGATATCGAGAAGGGCGAGTTCGTCTTCCTGGTGGGCTCATCCGGCTCCGGCAAGTCCACCTTCATGCGACTCATCCTCCGCGAGGAGCGTGCCAGCCAGGGCATGGTCCACGTCCTGGGCAAGGACCTCGCGCGCCTGTCCAACTGGAAGGTGCCGCACATGCGCCGCCAGCTGGGCACCGTGTTCCAGGACTTCAGACTCCTGCCCAACAAGACCGTTGCGGAGAACGTGGCGTTCGCGCAGGAGGTCATCGGCAAGCCGCGCGGAGAGATCCGCAAGGCGGTGCCCCAGGTTCTCGACCTGGTCGGCCTCGGCGGCAAGGAGGACCGGATGCCCGGTGAGCTCTCCGGTGGTGAGCAGCAGCGCGTGGCGATCGCGCGGGCGTTCGTGAACCGCCCCATGCTGCTGATCGCGGACGAGCCGACCGGCAACCTCGACCCGCAGACCTCCGTCGGCATCATGAAGCTGCTGGACCGGATCAACCGGACCGGCACCACCGTGATCATGGCGACCCACGACCAGAACATCGTCGACCAGATGCGCAAGCGCGTCATCGAGCTGGAGAAGGGCCGTCTCGTACGCGACCAGGCGCGCGGCGTCTACGGCTACCAGCACTGAGCACCGAGCACTGAAAGGACGCCATGCGCGCCCAGTTCGTCCTGTCGGAGATCGGCGTCGGCCTCCGTCGCAACCTCACGATGACCTTCGCCGTCGTCGTCTCCGTCGCCCTCTCGCTCGCCCTGTTCGGCGGCGCGCTGCTCATGCGCGAGCAGGTCAGCACGATGAAGGACTACTGGTACGACAAGGTCAACGTCTCGATCTTCCTCTGCAGCAAGAGCGATGTGACCTCGACTCCCAAGTGCGCCAAGGGCGCTGTCACCGCGGAGCAGAAGAAGCAGATCAAGACCGACCTCGACAAGATGGACGTCGTCGACACGGTCACGTACGAGTCCGCCGACCAGGCGTACAAGCACTACCAGGACCAGTTCGGCGACTCGCCCATGGCGAGCAACATCACGCCGGACCAGATGCAGGAGTCCTACCGGGTCAAGCTCCACGACCCGAAGAAGTACAAGGTCGTCGCCACCGCCTTCGCCGGCCGTGACGGGGTGCAGTCCGTCCAGGACCAGAGAAGCATCCTGGACAACCTCTTCCAGCTGATGAACGGCATGAACGTGGCCGCCCTCTTCGTCATGGCGCTGATGCTGGTCATCGCGTTGATGCTGATCGTGAACACCGTCCGGGTGTCCGCGTTCAGCCGACGGCGCGAGACGGGCATCATGCGGCTGGTGGGGGCCTCCGGCTTCTACATCCAGATGCCGTTCATCATGGAGGCCGCGTTCGCCGGTCTCATCGGTGGTGTCCTGGCCTGCGTGATGCTGCTGGCGGGCCGGTACTTCCTGATCGACGGCGGTCTGGCGCTCCAGAGCAAGCTGAATCTGATCGACTTCATCGGCTGGGACGCGGTCTTCACCAAGCTGCCCCTGGTCCTGGCAATCGGCCTGCTGATGCCCGCCGTTGCCGCGCTCTTCGCGCTCCGCAAGTACCTCAAGGTGTGACAAGCGCCCCCTCGGTGCGCGGCCAACCGGCCGTGCGCCGAGGGGGCGTTGTCCTAGACTCGGCGGCATGTCGGGCCCCACGCAGTGTTTCGGGCCCCGCGGCGTGCGCCGCGGGGCTGCTCTGACATTGGTCTTCGCGGGCGTGCTGGCCACCGGGGCGGTCACCGGCTCGCTGCCCCGTGGCGGCGCGAAGTCCGAGGCCCTGGCGAGCCGTTCCGTCGCCTCCACCGTCGACCGGGACGAGGTGGCCGACGCCGCCGCGCGGGCCGTGGCCGACGGCGAGTCCGGCAAGGAGGCGGCCGAGGAGGTCGTCAGCCGCAGCGGCGACCGCTGGGGCGCGGTGTACGACGAGCGGCAGTACGAGGAGTTCGAGCAGGCCCTGGACGGCTCGTACACCGGTGTCGGGATCGCCGCGAAGCGCTCCGCCGGCGGGCAGGTCGAGGTGGCCCGGGTGCAGCCCGGCGGCCCCGCCGACCGGGCCGGCATCGAGCCCGGGGACCTGCTCCGTACGATCGACGGCCACCGGGTCGACAAGCGCCCCGTCGCCGAGGTCGTCGCCCTGCTGCGCGGAGACCGTACGGAGGCCGCCGCAGGCTCCACCGTCGTCCTGGGCATAGGGCGCGGCGCCCGCCAGCGGACCGAGACGCTGCGCCGGGCCAGGCTCACCACCGACCCCGTGACCGTGCGCCGCATCGGACCGCCCCGTTCCGCCGCCTCCTCCGCCCCTTCCGCCGCCGCTTCCTCGTCCTCCGGGGCCGTGATGATCGAGGTGGACTCGTTCACCAGGGGCTCGGGCGCCAAGGTCCGTGACGCGGTCCGGGACGCGCCGTCGGACGCCGGGGTGCTCCTGGACCTGCGCGGAAACTCCGGCGGCCTGGTCACCGAGGCCGTCACCGCCGCCTCCGCCTTCCTGGACGGCGGCCTGGTCGCCACGTACGACGTGCACGGCGAGCAGCGCGCCCTGTACGCACAGCCGGGCGGCGACACCGACCGTCCCCTTGTCGTCCTGGTCGACGGAGGCACGATGAGCGCCGCCGAACTTCTCACCGGCGCGCTCCAGGACCGGGGCCGTGCCGTCACCGTCGGCTCACGGACCTTCGGCAAGGGCTCGGTCCAGATGCCGAGCAAGCTCCCGGGCGGCTCGGTGGCCGAGCTGACCGTGGGCCACTACCGCACTCCGGCCGGGCGCAGCGTCGACGAACACGGCATCACCCCGGACCTCACGGTCGGCTCGAAGGCCGAGCAGCGGGCCGAGACGGTATTGAGTGGCCTCGGGGGTGGGTCGTAGTGCGAAAATGGCCGCACTATGGCTAAGGAAAAGGACACAGGGCGCAAGCTCATCGCGCAGAACAAGAAGGCGCGGCACGACTACCACATCCTCGACACCTACGAGTGCGGCCTCGTGCTCATGGGCACCGAGGTCAAGTCACTGCGGCTGGGCCGGGCCTCCCTGGTGGACGGCTTCGTCCAGATCGACCGCGGCGAGGCATGGCTGCACAACATCCACGTGCCCGAGTACGTGCAGGGGACCTGGACCAACCACTCGGCCAAGCGGAAGCGCAAGCTGCTGATGCACCGGGCCGAGATCGACAAGCTGGAGTCGAAGTCGGGCGAGACGGGCCACACGATCGTGCCGCTCGCGCTGTACTTCAAGGACGGCCGGGTCAAGGTCGAGATCGCGCTCGCCAAGGGCAAGAAGGAGTTCGACAAGCGCCAGACCCTCCGCGAGAAGCAGGACACGAGGGAGACCAACCGCGCGATCGCGGCGGCGCGCAGGCGCCAGCGGAGCGCGTAGCACCGGCTCGGGCGGCCGGTGGCAGGAATAGGCTGGCATCGTCGCGCGTTGGTCACGTACGATGGCACTGCACCTCACAGCAGGTGCACGCATTGAAAACAAAACATGGGGATGATCGGTTTCGACAGCGGATGTCGAAGCAGGGGAAGCGTGTCGAGGAAGCGGCAATGATCTCGTAAACCATATGTCGCAACCAATAATCGCCAACACCAAGCGCGATTCCTTCGCCCTCGCTGCCTAAGTAGCGACTTGCGAAGTGTCAGCCCGGGGGTGATCCCGACCCGGATCCTGGCATCATCAAGGGATCTAAACTTCTAGACCCGGTCACGGGGCCTAGAAGGAAATCAAACAGTGACTGAGCCCGTCGGAAACTTGTTCGCGTGATTTCCGGGGCTGAGAAAAGCGCAGCGAACTGCACACGGAGAAGCCCTGATTCTGCACCGTTGGACGCGGGTTCGATTCCCGCCATCTCCACAATTCCCATGTGAACGAGGACCCCGTTGCCCACCGGCAGCGGGGTCCTCGTTCTTGTGCCGGTCATCGGCCCCGGGGTGCCCGGACCCCGGCCGCCGTGACGGCCAGTGCCAGGCCCGCCGCGCAGACCGGTACGACGTAGCCCGTCACCCGGCCCGTGTGCTCGACCATCCAGCCGCCGGTCGCCGAACCCGCGGCGATTCCGCCCAGCAGTGCGGTCACCGCCAGCGTCATGCCCTCGTTCAACTGGCTCTCCGGCGTGAGGCGTTGCACCAGGGTCATCCCGGTGACCATGGTCGGTGCCGTCGCCGCGCCGGCCAGCAGCAGCGCGCCGGCGAGGGCGAGCAGCGAGCCGGTCGAGGCGGTGGCGAGCAGCGGCAGGGACATCAGGGCCGTCATTCCGGCCAGGCAGACCAGCAGTCGGCGCCGGATGTCGGCGGCCGGGCGCAGTGAGCCGTACAGCAGGCCCGCCACGCACGAGCCGGCCGCCTGGAGCGCCAGGATCGCGCCTCCGGCGTGGGCGATCGTGACGACCTCCATCGCGCCGAAGACCGCGCCGGTGGCGAGGAAGGCGGCGAGCAGCGCGGGCATGCCCCGGGTGCGGAGCGGGGAGCCCGCGTGGGTGCGGGGCGCCACCGGTGGTTCGGTGGCGCGCTGGGCGGCGAAGATCAGGACGCCGGTCATCAGCAGGATCGCTCCGACGAGCGTTCCGGCCTCCGGGAAGAGCGCCGCGCACAGCAGTGCGGCGAGGGCCGGGCCGAGCATGAAGCAGAGTTCGTCGGCGGCCTGTTCGAAGGAGTTCGCGGTGTGCAGGGCGGTCGGGTCGCCCCGGTGCAGATGGGCCCAGCGGGCCCGGGACATCCCGCCGGTGTTGGGGGTGGTGGCGGTCGCGGCGTAGGAGGCGAAGAGGGTCCAGGCCGGAGCGTCGTAGTGGACGCAGAGCAGCAGGGCGAGCGAGCCGAGCGCGGCGATCGCGGTGGCGGGCACCGCGACCCTGGCCTGCCCGTACCGGTCGACGAGCCGGGCCGTCCAGGGGGCGACCACCGCCGTGGCGGCGAGGCCGGTCGCGGTGACGGCCCCGGCCAGGGCGTACGAGCCGCGCGACCCGGCGATCATGATGACCGCGCTGACGCTGAACATCCCCATGGGCAGCCTGGCGATCAGATTGCCCACGGTGAAGGCGCGGGCGCCCGGGGTGGCGAGCAGCCTGCGGTACGGGTTGGTGGAGGCCCGCCGGGCGGGGGTGGTGCGCTGGGCGATGACCAGCAGGTCACCGGAGACGGTGAGCAGGGGGTCGGTGGCGGGGGTTCTCTCGTACGGCATGGAGCAAGCCTCGGGGGGTGCGGTCCCCGGGGTCCAACACCTTCTCCACGCCGATTGACGCATCTGTGTTGTAAATTCTGGTGTGGCCTCCTCCGCCGACGATACGAGCACCCGGACACGTACCGCCCATGCCCACACCGACCCCCGGCTGCTCCGGGCCTTCGTCGTGGTGGCCGAGGAGCTGCACTTCACCCGCGCCGCCGCCCGGCTCTACATCGCCCAGCAGGCACTGAGCCGCGACATCCGTCGGCTGGAGCGCGAACTGGGCGCGGAACTGTTCGTACGGACCACCCGGCAGGTCGCCCTCACCGCCGACGGCGAGCGGCTGCTCCCGTACGCGCGGCGGGTGCTGGACGCGCACGCCGATCTCGCCGCCGCCTTCGCCGACCCGGCGGCCCGGCCGCTCTTCGTCGACCTCAACACCGACGGCATGGCGGCCGCCCGGGTACTCGCCCGCGCCCGCGAGCTGGCTCCGGAGTGCGAGCTCATGGCCCGGTTCGAGAGCGGTCTGACCTGGGCTGCGGACGAGATCCTCGCCGGGCGGCTCGATGTCTCCTTCGGCCGCGCCGCCGGTCTCGACCCCTCGGTACGAGCCCGGCTGGGCACACAGCCGGTGCGGTACGAGCCGATGGCCGTGCTGCTCCCCGACGACCATCCGCTCGCCGCGCGCGAGACCGTCGCGCTCGACGACCTGGCCGGTGAGACCGTCTACGCGGGCGCCGGGAATCCGCGCACGAAGGAGTGGACGGACTTCGCCCGGCTGCTTTTCGCCGAGCGGGGCATCGAACTGGCGCCGCCCGCCCCGCTCGCCATAGGCGTGGCCGAGTTCCAGCGGGTCATGGCCAAGTCCCGGCACCCGGTGCTCGCCGTCGTCGACTTCCCCCCGGTGCCGGGCACCGTGGTGCGTCCGCTGGTCCGGCCGGTGCCGCTCTCGCCGCTCCTGCTGGTGTGGCGCAAGGGGCTGCGCCACCCCGGCCTCGACGCCCTGCGCGAGGCCGCGGCCCGGCTGGGCTCCGAGGAGGGCTGGCTGGTGCGCCCCGCCGACACCTGGCTTCCCGGGCCCGACGAGGCACTGATGCTGGAGTCCGGTTGAGCCCGCTCGTACGTGCTGCGTGCGGTATACCTTCGGCGGGCCGGGTACGGGCACGGCCGTTCGGTGCCGGGTGACGTAACCGGCGGGAAATACGGGTGAACCAGCCCTGTCACGCATCATTGGCAGGCTCGCCCCTCGGCATCATCGGGCAGCAGCGGGACGAGAGCCGGGAAGACCACATGCACGAGGACGAACAGCACGGCCCCCTCACGGGCTTCACCGTCGGGGTCACCGCCGCACGGCGCGCGGAGGAGTTCGGCGCGCTGCTGGAACGCCGGGGCGCCACGGTCCTGCACGCACCCGCCCTGCGGATCGTGCCGCTCGCCGACGACGGTGAACTCCTCGCCGCCACCCGCGCAATCGTCGACGCCGCCCCCGACGTGGTCGTCGTCACCACCGCGGTCGGCTTCCGCGGCTGGATCGAGGCCGCCGGGGGCTGGGGCCTGGGCGAACGGCTGTCGGCGGCCCTGGGCGGCGCCGAACTGCTGGCCCGGGGCCCCAAGGTCAAGGGCGCCGTCCGGGCCGCCGGGCTGACCGAGACGTGGTCACCCGCCTCCGAGTCCATGGCCGAGGTACTGGAGCGGCTCCTCGCCGAGGGCGTGGCGGGCCGCCGCATCGCCCTCCAGCTGCACGGCGAACCCCTTCCCGGCTTCATCGAGTCGCTGCGCACCGCGGGCGCCGAGGTCCTCGCCGTACCCGTCTACCGCTGGACGGACCCCGAGGACATCGCCCCGCTCGACCGGCTGCTCGACACCACTCTCGCCCGCGGCCTGGACGCCCTCACCTTCACCAGCGCCCCGGCCGCCGCCTCCCTGCTCGGCCGGGCCGAGAAGCGCGGGCTGCTCCCGGAGCTCCTGAGCGCACTGCGCGAAGACGTCCTCGTGGCCTGCGTCGGACCGGTCACCGCCCAGCCCCTGCAGGCCCGGGGCATCGGCACCGTCCAGCCGGATCGCTTCCGGATCGCCCCGCTCGTCCAGCTGCTCTGCCAGGAACTCCCCGCCAGGGCCCCGGCGTTGCCGGTCGCCGGGCACCGGGTCGAGATCCGGGGCCATGCCGTGACCGTCGACGGGGAGCCGCGCCCGGTGCAGCCCGCCGGGATGGCCCTGCTGCACGCCCTGGCCCGCCGGCCGGGCTGGGTGGTGTCCCGCGCCGATCTGCTGCGCGCGCTGCCCGGCGGCGGCACCGACGAGCACGCGGTGGAGACGGCCATGGCACGGCTGCGCACGGCACTGGGTGCGCCCCGGATCGTCCAGACGGTCGTCAAACGCGGCTACCGGCTGGCACTGGACCCGGCGGAGGGCGGCGAGGACCACCGCTGAGGCTGCCCCCGAGGCCGCTGCCGCCAGTGCTCCGTTGTCAGTGCCGCTTGGTAGAACGGGGGCAGGCAGGAAAGACCGGCGGAAGGGGGCCCCGTGGGTACCTGGGGCAGCGGGAATTTCGACAGTGACGCGGCGGCAGACCATCTGTCGGGCATCACCGGTCGGCTCGTCTCGGAGATCGAGGAGGCGATGGCCGGTGACCCGGTCGGCCTGGAGCCCGACGAGTACGACGGCGTCGCCGTGCCGTGCAACGTCGAGCTGCTGTGCCTGATGGCGGAGCAGAACCACGTCGGCGCGAGCGTGCCGGAGCCGGCGGTGGCCGAGGGCTGGAAGAAGACGTTCATGGACGTGTGGGAGCGGACCATCGACGGCCTGGAGCCCGAGCCGGAGTACAAGCAGGACAGACGCGCGGAGCTGATCCGCACCTTCGACCGGCTGATAGCCCTGGCGGAGCAGGCGCACACGGCGCGGTGAGGGGGTGCGAGGCGGGATCGCACCCCGATAGCGTGCCGGGATGACTCAGGACATCCACCGGCTCGACGCGGAGGTGCGACTTCGCCCCGCCGCCCCGGCCGACGCCGCCTCCCTCGCCGTCTCGCTGACCCGCAGCCGTGCGTACATGGAGCGCTGGGAGCCCGTACGGCCCGACTTCTTCTACACCGAGCAGGGGCAGTCGGAGCGGCTGGCCGCGATGTTCGTGGACCGCGACGCGGGGCGGGTGATGCCCTGGGTGCTCGCCGACGAGGAGGACCGCGCGATCGGCGCGTTCAACCTGAACGGCATCGTGCTCGGGCCGCTGCGCAGCGGGACGCTCGGGTACTGGGTCGACGTCGAGTACGCGGGCCGCGGTCTCGCCACGGCCGCCGTGGAGCGGATCTGCGAGCTGGCCAGGGACGAGCTGCACCTGCACCGGGTGGAGGCGGGGACGGTGCTGGACAACTTCGCCTCGCAGCGGGTGCTCGCCAAGTGCGGCTTCGAGCAGTTCGGGATGGCCCCGCGCTACCTCCACATCAACGGCGAATGGCGCGACCACTGCCTGTTCCAGCGGATCCTGCACGACGGTCCGCCCACGGGCTGAGCGACGGGTCGGCCGACCGGGGACGGACGGCTACGGGCGGACTTCCCTGGTACGGCGCGCATCCCCGGCAGGCAGCTGCACATCCCCGGTAAGCGGCCGTGCATGCCCGGTAAGCGGCGTACGCAGCCGCGTGTGCCGGTGCCCGTCCACCGGCCAGGGCGGCTGCGCCGGAAGTACCTCCACGAAGCCGTACCCGCTCTTCTCCGCGACCCGGCAGGACGCCTCGTTGTCCAGGCGGTGCATCAGGTCCAGGCGTGTCAGTTCGTCCCCGGCGAACGCCTCGAACGCCCAGTCGCCGAGCGCCCCGAGCGCCAGTGGCGCGACCCCCCGGCCGCGCGCGGGCGCCGCCGTCCAGTAGCCGACCTCCGCGCTGCCGGTGCCCGGTGCGGGGTACTTGAGCGCCACATTGCCGACCAGTTCGCCCCCGCGATCCCGGTCCACCACCGCGAAGCTGAAGTAACTGCCGGACTCCCGGCCCTCCTGCCGCACCCGCAGCCACTGCTCCGCCTCCGCCTCGTTCGTGACCTGGGAACGCAGCATGGCGCGCATCGCGGGATCGCGGTACGCCTCGATCAGTGCCGGGAGGTCAGCGGCCAGCCAGGGCCTGAGCAGGAGCGGGCCGGCCGAGAGGGTGCCGGTGGTGGCGTGATCGTCGTTCATCCGGCAACCGTACGGCCCATGTCCCCGGACACCGCGCGGCAGCAGGGGTTCCGGGCTCGCCCCGCGAGGAGCACTCTGGGGGAGACCCCACCGGTGACCCCGAGGCGGTGACATGCGCATGGCGGCCAAGAGCTCGTGCGACTGGCGGTTCGACTCCGGTCGGCCCTGCCTCGACCTGGTGGCGACCGGGGTCGGAACCACCGGCGCATGCGAACTGCTCGACTGCGCCGAGCGGTTGGCCGACTGGCTGCTCGCCGCCGGACTCGTACCGGACGGCACGTGCCTCGAAGCCGTGGACGAGGGCTGGGTGGTGCGTTTCCGGCAGCTGCGGACCGGCGTCGAACGGCTGCTGACCGCCGAGTTGGGCGGCCGTGGCGCCGGGAGCGCCCTGGACCGGGTCAACGCGCTCGCCGCCGAGGCGCCACCGGGCCTGCGGGCCGTGCGCGGCAGGAGCGGCAAGCTGGTACGGACACTGAGCGCCGATCCCGAGTGCGGGGCGCTGCTGGCCGCCGTGGCCCGTGACGCCGTCGAACTCCTCACCGACCCCGTGGCCCGCGCCGGACTGCGCCGCTGCGAGGCGGACAACTGCCGCCGCCTCTACCTGGACACCTCGCGCGGCCGGCGGCGCCGCTGGTGCTCCGGCGAGGTCTGCGGGAACCGTGAGCGGGTGGCCCGGCACCGGCGTCGGGTGGCGGCCGTGGCGGTGCCGGACGCGGCGGTCCCGTAAGGAAACCCGAGCCAGGTTTGAACGGATCGCGGCCCGCCCCCGTATTCGATGACCTAGGAGCTCCACAGGGTCTCGACCGGGAGGTTCGGGTGCGCAAGGATGCGGCCGTGGCCGATGATCGTCCGCACAGGGCTCGGCACCGTGGCGGGCAGGCACAGCCGCCGCCACCCCAGCCTTTCGCGCCCGCGCCTTCGGCCTCGTCACCTTCCGCCGCCCCGGACGAGGAGCTGATGCGGGCGCTCTACCGGGAGCATGCCGGGCCCCTGTTCGCGTACGTGCTCCGGCTGGTCGCCGGTGACCGGCAGCGCGCCGAGGACGTGGTGCAGGAGACGCTCATCCGCGCCTGGAAGAACGCCGGGCGGCTGGGCAGCGCCACCGGATCGGTCCGGCCCTGGCTGGTGACGGTCGCCCGGCGCATCGTCATCGACGGCCACCGCAGCCGGCAGGCCCGGCCGCCCGAGGTCGATCCGTCGCCGCTGGAGGCCGTTCCGGCGGAGGACGAGATGGAGAAGGCGCTGTGGCTGATGACACTGTCCGAGGCGCTCGACGATCTGACCGCCGCGCACCGGGAAGCCCTGATCGAGACCTACTTCAAGGGCCGCACGGTCGGCGAGGCGGCCGAGGTGCTGGGCGTTCCGAGCGGGACGGTACGGTCGCGGGTCTTCTACGCGCTGCGCTCGATGAAGCTCGCGCTGGAGGAGAGGGGGATCACGGCATGAACGACGACCACGAGTGGGAGCCCTTCGGACTCGGTCCGGCAGGGCCCTGCGGCCACCCCGGCCACCCCGGCCGCGCTGGTCACGCGGCCGACGCCGCCGGGCACGACGCCGCCGGCGCGTACCTCCTCGGTGTTCTCGACGACGCCGAGGCGTCCGCCTTCGAGGCGCACCTCGCCGACTGCGACCTGTGCGCCGCCCGGCTCGACGAGCTCGCCGCCCTGGGGCCCGTGCTCGCGAGGGTCTCCGTCTCCCCGGGCGCCCCAGCCGCCCGCTACGTACCGGGGCAGCCCGGCCCCCACGTGCTGGAGCGGCTGCTCGACGAAGTGAGCGCCGGGCGGGCCCGGCGCAGGCGCCGCTCCATGTGGCTGGTGGCGGCGGCGGTGGCGCTGATCATCGGCGGCCCGGTGGCCGTGGTCCTGGCGAGCGGCGACGACGGCCCGACGACACGGGCGGCCGATCCGTATCCCACAGGCCCCACCAGCCCAACCACCCCCACCGGAGACTCCGTGGACTCCGGGGACGCCTCCGTCGACCGCATGCCGGAGAAGGTGCGGGCCACCGACCCCGTCACCCGGGTCGACGCCACGATCGGCATGGCGAGGAAACCCTGGGGCACCAGCACCGTGCTGGAGCTCGGGAACGTAAAGGGCCCGCAGAAATGCCGGCTGATCGCGGTGTCGAAGACCGGTGAGGAGGAGGTCGTCTCCTCCTGGTCCGTGCCGGAGTGGGGATACGGCATCGAGGACTCCTCGTACCCGGGAGCGCGATACCCGCTCCAGGTCTCCGGCGGCGCCGCCATGGGCCGGGGCGACATCGACCATTTCGAGGTGCGTACGTTCGACGGCAGGCGGCTGGTCGAGGTCGATGCCTGACCGAGATCCCGGGCAGACCATTTCGAGACGCGCGGCAGGTGCGCGGAGGGTCCCCCTTCGCATAAGGTTGACGGCTGCCCAATGCACGTCAGAAGGGGGCCTCGGTGGCCGCGCAGGATGCCGCTGTCGATTCGTTGCGGGACCGGGAAATCGGTGTCGAGCAGGAACATCTCGACCGTGTGTACCACCGCCTTGAGGAGAAGATCCACGAGGCGGAATTTCTCATGGACGACGCCGTCAAGCGCGGCCAGGTCGGTACGCCGGGGGCGCTCGCCGAGCGCGACGCCCAGGTGTTCCGGGCCGGAATCCACCTGAACCGGCTGAACAGCGAGTTCGAGGACTTCCTCTTCGGGAGGATCGACCTGCTGCTCGGCAAGGACGGCGTACGCGGTCCGGACGGCGCGTACACCTCCGTCGAACCGGCCGAGGACGCGGTACGCGACGACCTGTCGGCCGATATCGCGGAGACGCTGCACATCGGCCGGATCGGGGTCCTCGACTCCGACTACGCGCCGCTGGTCATCGACTGGCGCGCGCCGGCCGCCGCACCGTTCTACCGGTCGACGCCGAAGGAACCCGGCAGGGTCGTACGCCGCCGGGTCATCCGCTCCAAGGGGCGCAAGGTCCTCGGGGTCGAGGACGACCTGATGCGCCCCGAGCTGACGGCGTACCTGGACGGCGCCGAGCTGCCCGTCATCGGCGACGGCGCACTGATGGCGGCGCTCGGCCAGGCCCGCAGCCACACCATGCGCGACATCGTCTCCTCCATCCAGGCCGAACAGGACCTGGTCATCCGGGCCCCCGCCGCCTCGGTCACCGAGGTCTCCGGCGGCCCCGGCACCGGCAAGACGGCCGTCGCCCTGCACCGCGCCGCGTACCTCCTCTACCAGGACCGGCGGCGTTACGCGGGCGGCATCCTCGTCGTCTCGCCGACCCCGCTCCTGGTCGCGTACACCGAGGGAGTGCTGCCCTCGCTGGGCGAGGAGGGGCAGGTCGCGATCCGTGCCGTCGGCTCGCTCTCCGACGAGGCGGCCGGCGTCGAGGGCGCCACCACCTACGACGAACCCGCCGTCGCCCGGATCAAGGGCTCCTCCCGGATGCTCCAGGTGCTGCGCAGGGCGTCCCGGGGCGCGCTGGAACAGCCCGGCACCTCCCGCAAGGCGGCGGCGGACCGGGACGGCCAGCTGTCCTTCGGCGACGACGAGGCGGACGCGACCCCCGCCACCCCCACCCGGCTGCGGGTCGTCGCGTTCGGCGCCCGCGTCGAGCTGAACGCCGACGAGCTCCACCGCATCCGGCAGTCCGTCCTCGGCGGCACCGCACCGGTCAACCTGCTGCGCCCGCGCGCCCGCAGACTGCTGCTGGACGCCCTGTGGAACAAGTCCTCGGGCCGGGGCCGCTACACCGACCCCGAGCTCGCCGCCGAACTGCGCTCCTCCTTCGACGAGGACGTCTCCACCGAGACGGACTTCCTCGACTTCCTGAACGCCTGGTGGCCCGAACTCACCCCGCGCGGGGTGCTCGCGGCGATGGCCGACGAGAAGCGGCTCGGCCGCTGGGCCCGCCGGGTGCTCAACCAGGGCGAGGTGCGCCGTTTCGCGCGCTCCCTGAAGCGGCTCGACAGCGCGGGGAACGGGCCGCTGTCGGTGCACGACGTGGCCATCCTCGACGAGCTCCAGACGCTGCTGGGCACCCCGCACCGGCCGAAGAAGAAGCGCGAACTCGACCCGCTGGACCAGCTCTCCGGTCTGGAGGAGCTGATGCCGCAGCGCGAGGAGACGCAGCGCGAGCGCGCCGAGCGGCTGGCGGCGGAGCGTACCGAGTACGCGCACGTCATCGTCGACGAGGCGCAGGACCTGACGCCCATGCAGTGGCGGATGGTCGGCCGCCGGGGCAGGCACGCCACCTGGACGATCGTCGGGGACCCGGCGCAGTCCTCCTGGTCCGACCCGGACGAGGCCGCCCGCGCGCGCGACGAGGCGCTCGGCAACCGGCCGCGCCGCCGCTTCACCCTCACGGTCAACTACCGCAACCCGGCGGAGATCGCCGAGCTGGCCTCGAAGGTCCTGGCGCTCGCGATGCCCGGGATGGAGTCCCCGTCCGCGGTCCGCTCCACCGGAGTGAAGCCGCGCTTCGAGACGGTGCGCGACGGCGATCTGGCCGCCTCGGTGCGCGAGGAGGCGCGGCGGCTGCTCGGCGAGGTCGACGGCACGGTGGGTGTGGTCGTCGCGATGAACCGCCGGGCCCAGGCCCGCGCCTGGCTCGCCGAGCTCGGCGAGCGGGTGGTGGCGCTGGGCAGCCTGGAGGCGAAGGGCCTGGAGTACGACGCCACGGTGGTCGTCTCGCCCGCGGAGATCGCGGACGAGTCCCCGGCGGGCCTGCGGGTGCTGTACGTGGCGCTGACCCGTGCGACGCAGCAGCTCACGGTGGTCTCGGGGGAGCGGGACCTGCCCGACGAGAACGGCGTCCCGGACCTGCTGAGGGACTGATCGCCTGTTTTCCGGGTCAACCTGTGCCACGGGGAATCACTTCTTCGGGGTCTTTGTTAGCCTGGTGTCGGCACCGGCTCGATCCAAGCCCCCGGGCCCAACCTTCGTCGCTACGAGCGACCACTTGCCGCGAGGCGAGCATGGCGGGTCGGTGCCGCTTGACCCGTACGACAGACCCGCGTCACCTCTTGGTGGCGCGGGTCTGTTCTTGTTTCCGGGGCTTCCACCGGAGATTCGGGGCTTCCGTTGGAGCCCTCATATCTCGTATGGTGGAAAGTACTTTCCGAAGAGTGGCAGTCATTACCGGCTACCGGCTAGTAGGTGCGACGATCGGGAAGCGTGTCCGAGGCGAGCGCCCCGGCCGCGCGGCAAAGAAGCTAGGGAAAGCGAAGGACTCGGCCATGGCAACGGCGCCCAGCGTCTCGTACTCGATGACGGTCAGGCTGGAGGTGCCCGCGAGCGGCACAGCGGTCTCCCAGCTCACCACGGCCGTGGAGTCCTCCGGCGGTTCGGTCACCGGCCTCGACGTGACCGCTTCCGGTCACGAGAAGCTCCGGATCGACGTCACCATCGCGGCCACCTCCACCTCGCACGCCGACGAGATCGTCGAGGGCCTGCGTGGCATCGAGGGCGTCGTCCTCGGCAAGGTCTCCGACCGTACGTTCCTGATGCACCTCGGCGGCAAGATCGAGATGGCGTCCAAGCACCCCATCCGCAACCGTGACGACCTCTCGATGATCTACACCCCGGGCGTGGCCCGGGTCTGCATGGCGATCGCCGAGAACCCCGAGGACGCCCGCCGCCTCACCATCAAGCGCAACACCGTTGCGGTCGTGACGGACGGCTCCGCCGTGCTCGGCCTCGGCAACATCGGCCCGATGGCCGCCATGCCGGTCATGGAGGGCAAGGCGGCCCTCTTCAAGCGCTTCGCCGACATCGACGCCTGGCCGATCTGCCTGGACACCCAGGACACCGACGCCATCGTCGAGATCGTCAAGGCGATCGCCCCCGGCTTCGCGGGCATCAACCTGGAGGACATCTCCGCACCCCGCTGCTTCGAGATCGAGGCACGGCTGCGCGAGGCCCTGGACATCCCGGTCTTCCACGACGACCAGCACGGCACCGCGATCGTCGTGCTGGCCGCGCTGACCAACGCACTTCGCGTGGTGGGCAAGGGAATCGGGGACGTACGGGTCGTCATGTCCGGCGCCGGAGCGGCCGGTACGGCCATCCTGAAGCTCCTCATCGCCGCGGGCGTCAAGCACGCCGTCGTCGCCGACATCCACGGCGTGGTGCACGCCGGCCGCGAGGACCTCGTCTCCGCCGACGCCGACTCGCCGCTGCGCTGGATCGCCGACAACACCAACCCGGAGTCCGTCACCGGCACCCTCAAGCAGGCCGTCGTGGGCGCCGACGTCTTCATCGGCGTCTCCGCCCCGAACGTGCTGGACGGCGACGACGTCGCGGCCATGGCCGAGGGCGCGATCGTGTTCGCGCTCGCGAACCCGGACCCCGAGGTGGACCCCGCAATCGCTCGCCAGACGGCGGCAGTTGTCGCCACCGGCCGCTCCGACTTCCCGAACCAGATCAACAACGTGCTGGTCTTCCCGGGTGTCTTCCGCGGTCTGCTGGACGCCCAGTCCCGCACCGTCAACACGGAGATGATGCTCGCCGCGGCGGGTGCCCTCGCCGACGTGGTCGCCGAGGACGAGCTGAACGCGAACTACATCATCCCGTCGGTCTTCAACGACCGGGTCGCGGGTGCGGTCGCCGGTGCCGTCCGGGAGGCCGCGAAGGCCGCTGCCGGGGTGGCCCCGGGCAACCTCGGCTGACCCGGATCCGTCCGCACGCCCCGGCGCGACCCCTGCCGTCGCCGTGCGCGCCCGCGGCGCCCCACGCCGGTCCGGCCCACGTCGGCCCGGCCTACGGCGCGTCGCGGGTCGCGACGCCCCAAACGCCCCTTTAGGGTGGGCGGGCGGCGCGTCCCGCCCGTCAGGGATTACGGGGCAGCCCTGAGCCCCGCATCCACTGCGGAACGCTTTCGGGGAGTCGACGGAACGTCACCACGAGGAGGCGGTGGCGCTTTTCGTGTGACTCCGGAGGGTGCCGGATTGGCGTTACCGCCGCAGGTGGGGGCAGGATGCGTAATCGGGCGCGAGGGTCTGACGACAGACCCGGGTCCGGGGACTGTCCGAGGGCCCTGGCAGCATCGGCTTCGATCTCACGCCTCACAGGCAAGAAGAACACGGGAGTAACAACATGAACCGCAGTGAGCTGGTGGCCGCCCTGGCCGACCGCGCCGAGGTGACTCGCAAGGACGCCGACGCCGTGCTGGCCGCCCTCGCCGAGACCGTCGGTGAGATCGTCGCCAAGGGCGACGAGAAGGTCACCATCCCCGGCTTCCTGACCTTCGAGCGCACCCACCGTGCCGCTCGCACCGCTCGTAACCCGCAGACCGGCGACCCGATCAACATCCCGGCCGGCTACAGCGTGAAGGTCTCCGCGGGCTCCAAGCTCAAGGAAGCCGCCAAGGGCAAGTAAGCCCCACAGGCGCGACGAAGGGCGGTCACCCCACCAGGGTGACCGCCCTTCGGTGTACCGGCCCGAGAGGCCCCGTTCTGTGCCTCTGAGGCCCGGTATCGAGGCCCCGGGGGCCCGGCCGACGGGGAACAGGGGCCCGAAGACGGGGAACGGGGGCCCGGGGCAGTGCCCCGAACCCCCGTCAGCAGCCGTCCGGCGCCCGGTCTCAGACCAGCGCCCCGCCCGGCAGCTCGACCTTCGCGCCCAGCTTCTCCAGCTTGTCCATGAAGTTCTCGTAGCCGCGGTTGATCAGGTCGATGCCGTGCACCCGCGACGTGCCCTGCGCCGCCAGCGCGGCGATCAGATACGAGAAACCGCCGCGCAGGTCCGGGATGACCAGGTCCGCGCCCTGCAGCCGGGTCGGCCCGGACACGACCGCCGAGTGCAGGAAGTTGCGCTGGCCGAAGCGGCAGTCGGAGCCGCCCAGGCACTCGCGGTAGAGCTGGATGTGCGCGCCCATCTGGTTGAGCGCGGAGGTGAAGCCGAGCCGCGACTCGTACACCGTCTCGTGGACGATGGACAGGCCCGTGGCCTGCGTCAGGGCCACCACCAGCGGCTGCTGCCAGTCGGTCTGGAAACCGGGGTGCACGTCCGTCTCCAGGGCGATGGCGTTCAGCGCGCCGCCCGGGTGCCAGAAGCGGATGCCCTCGTCGTCGATCTCGAAGGCGCCGCCGACCCGGCGGAAGGTGTTGAGGAACGTCATCATCGAGCGCTGCTGTGCGCCCCGTACGTAGATGTTGCCCTCGGTGGCCAGCGCCGCGGACGCCCAGGAGGCCGCCTCCAGGCGGTCCGGGATGGCGCGGTGGGTATAACCGTCCAGCCGGTCGACACCGGTGATCCGGATCGTCCGGTCGGTGTCCATCGAGATGATCGCGCCCATCTTCTGCAGTACGCAGATGAGGTCCTCGATCTCCGGCTCCACGGCCGCGTTGGACAGTTCGGTGACGCCCTCGGCGAGCACCGCCGTCAGCAGCACCTGCTCGGTGGAGCCCACCGACGGGTACGGCAGCCGGATCTTCGTGCCGCGCAGCCGCTGCGGGGCCTCCAGGTACTGCCCGTCCGCCCGCTTCTCGATGGTCGCGCCGAACTGCCGCAGCACGTCGAAGTGGAAGTCGATCGGCCGGCCGCCGATGTCGCAGCCGCCGAGCCCCGGGATGAACGCGTGGCCGAGCCGGTGCAGCAGCGGGCCGCAGAACAGGATCGGGATGCGCGAGGAGCCCGCGTGGGCGTCGATGTCGGCGACGTTGGCGCTCTCCACATGGGTCGGGTCCAGGATCAGCTCACCCGGCTCGTCACCGGGCCGGACCGTCACCCCGTGCAGCTGGAGCAGCCCCCGGACCACCCGCACGTCGCGGATGTCGGGCACGTTGCGCAGCCGGCTGGGCCCGCTGCCGAGCAGCGCGGCGACCATCGCCTTCGGCACCAGGTTCTTGGCGCCTCTGACGCGGATCTCGCCCTCCAGCGGGGTTCCGCCGTGGACAAGCAGGACATCGTCTGTGCCGGTCATGAATCTCGCGTTCCGGAGTGGTCGGGCAGGGGGCCAAACGAAAGAGTAATGGCCGACTACCCCCATTCCGTAAGAGAACCGGGGGTGTACGAACGTCATGAATCCGCCACAACACGCTCTGCTCCCCGACTCTTGCGGAGGGTTACCGTCCGCAAGGCCCTCCGGATCGCGCGCTCCCCATGCATCCGTGCGCCCTGAGCTGCGCTCCGGCCCGGCCGGTGACCGGGCGGCCCGCTTGGTCCCCGCGGCGGGCGAAGATGCGGGATCATTTCTGCCATGACGGAGGTGTCCTCGCTCACAGGGCGACTGCTCGTGGCCACACCCGCGCTCGCGGACCCGAATTTCGACCGTGCGGTGGTGCTCCTCCTCGACCACGACGAGGAGGGCTCACTCGGCGTGGTCCTGAACCGCCCGACCCCGGTCGGCGTCGGTGACATCCTCACGCCCTGGGCCGGCCTGACCGGCGAGCCGGACGTCGTCTTCCAGGGTGGCCCGGTCTCGCTCGACTCGGCGCTCGGCGTGGCCGTGAT
This sequence comes from Streptomyces sp. NBC_00376, assembly GCF_036077095.1. NCBI lineage: Bacteria > Bacillati > Actinomycetota > Actinomycetes > Kitasatosporales > Streptomycetaceae > Streptomyces > Streptomyces sp. NBC_00376. Next base: position 5,394,745 of record NZ_CP107960.1, read on the forward strand.
CCCCGGCGACGAGGGCCCGCTCGGCTGGCGCCGGGTGTACGGGGCGATCGGGCTGGTGGACCTGGAGGCGCCGCCGGAGTTGCTGGCCGCGGCGCTCGGCTCGCTGCGGATCTTCGCCGGGTACGCGGGCTGGGGCCCCGGACAGCTGGAGACCGAACTGACCGAGGGCGCCTGGTACGTGGTCGAGTCCGAACCCGGGGACGTCTCCTTCCCGCGCCCGGAGCACCTCTGGCGCGCGGTCCTGCGCCGCCAGCGCAGCGAACTGGCGATGATCGCCACGTATCCGGACGACCCTTCGCTGAACTGAAGCTCCGGGCGGTCGGTACCCTTGGCGGTTATGAGCACTCTTGAGCCCGAGCGCGGGGCAGGTACCGGAACCCTCGTGGAACCGACGCCGCAGGTGTCGAACGGCGACGGCGACCACGAGCGCTACGCCCATTACGTCCAGAAGGACAAGATCATGGCGAGTGCCCTGGAGGGCACCCCCGTGGTCGCACTGTGCGGGAAGGTCTGGGTGCCGGGGCGCGACCCCAAGAAGTACCCGGTCTGTCCGATGTGCAAGGAGATCTACGAGTCCATGGGCGCCGGTGGCGACAAGGACAAGGGCAAGGGCGGCAAGGACAAGAAGTAGCGAGAAGCGGGCCGGAGCCGTCCGGCGACCTCCGCTTCGGGCCCCCGGGGCACGCGTACGACGCGTGCCCCGGGGGCCCTTTGCGTTGTACGGACGCGTGCCCCGAGAGGCCCTTCGCGTTGCACGGACTGCTTCGCCGGGTCACAGAGTGGTAGAGACCACTTGTCGGCGTCTGCGTGCGCACCTACTCTCCTGCCAGTTGTGCAGTACGAAACGCTCGTTGCGTATGCTGCAACGCCAACCGGTAGGGGTTCCCGGATGAAGCTGTCTGCCCGAATTGCCGCCCCGGCCGCAGCCCTTGTGCTGGCGGGTCTCACCGCCACCGCATGCGCGCCGCAGACCTCCGACACCGGAGCCGAGGGGGACGAGAAGACCGGCACACTGCGTGTCTGGCTCTTCCAGGAAGTCGGCAACAAGCCCAAGGAGCAGGTCGTCGACGCGGCGGTCGCCGACTTCGAGAAGGCCCACAAGGACGCGGAGGTCGAGATCGAGTACATACCGGTCGACACCCGCGCCCAGCGCATCAAGGCGGCGTTCAACGACCCGAAGAGCGCCCCGGACCTCATCGAGTACGGCAACACCGACACCGCCGGATACGTCAAGGACGGCGGACTCGCCGATGTGAGCGCCGAGTTCGCCGCCTGGGACGAGGCCAAGGACACCGACCCGACCGCCAAGCAGTCCGTGACGGCGGACGGCAAGATCTACGGCGCCCCGCTCTTCGTCGGTGTACGGGCGCTGTACTACCGCACGGACGTCTTCGAGGAACTGGGGATCGACGCCCCCAAGACCCAGGGCGAGCTGATCTCCACCGCGAAGAAGATCCACAAGAAGAAGCCGGACCTGTACGGGCTCGCGGTCGGCGGCGCGTACACCTACGGCGCGATGCCCTTCATCTGGTCGGCCGGCGGCGAACTCGCCGACGAGAGCGGCGGAACGTACAAGGCGGCCATCAACAGCGACAAGGCCCGCAAGGGCATCGAGGCCTACACCTCGCTCTTCGGCGACGACAACTGTCCGGCCGCCAAGTGCGCGGCCATGGGCGGCAACGCGACCGTCACCGCCTTCGCCTCCGGCAAGGCCGCCATGGCGATCGGCGGCGACTTCAGCCACGCGGCCGTCGAGGCGGGCTCGGTGAAGGGCAAGTACGCGGTGGTGCCGCTGCCCGGCGTCGCCGAGGGCTCCGTCGCCCCCGCCTTCGCGGGCGGGAACAACATCGGCGTGCTGAAGAGCAGCCCGCACCGCACGCTCGCCGTGGACCTGATGAAGACCCTGACCGGCAAGCAGACGCAGACCAAGATGTTCGACGCGATGGGCTTCCTGCCGACCTACACCGACGTACGGGACGCGGCCGCGAAGAAGGAGCCGTTCGTCGAGCCGTTCGTCAAGACGCTCGGCGCGGGCGCCAAGTTCGTCCCGGCCTCGCCGGGCTGGGGCCAGATCGACTCCTCGCTGGTCCTGCCGACGATGTTCCAGGAGATCGTCAGCGGCCGGAAGGACGTCGCGAAGGCCGCGGACGACGCGGCGAAGAAGATGGACGCGGCGTTCGCCGACGCGGGCTGACCATGACCGCGAACAGTACGGCGTACAAAGCGCCCGGCACGCCCGGAACGGGTGGCACGTCCGGAGCGGGCGGCACCTCCGCCCGCCCGCTCCGGCGGCGCCGCCCGGCCCCGTCCGCGCGCCGCCCCGGCCGGACCCCCTGGCTCTATCTCCTGCCCGCGCTCGTCCTGCTCGGTGGGCTGCTCGTCTACCCGATCTACCAACTCGGCCTGATCTCCTTCCTGGAGTACACCCAGGCCCAGGTCAGCGGTGGTGAACCGACCACCTTCCAGGGCTTCGGGAACTACGCGACGCTCTTCGGCGACGGCCAGTTCTGGCAGGTGCTGCTGGCGACCGTGGTCTTCGCCGCCACCTGCGTACTGGCCACCCTGCTCGTCGGCTGCGCGCTCGCCGTCCTGCTGACCCGCGTCCGGGCCCTGCCGCGGCTCGCCCTGATGATGGCCGCGCTCGGCGCCTGGGCGACCCCGGCGATCACCGGGTCCACCGTCTGGGTGTTCCTCTTCGACCCCGACTTCGGACCGGTCAACAAGGTCCTGGGGCTCGGCGACTTCTCCTGGACGTACGGGCGCTACAGCGCCTTCGCGCTGGTGCTCCTCGAAGTCCTGTGGTGCTCGTTCCCGTTCGTCATGGTGACCGTGTACGCGGGCATCCGGGCGATCCCCACCGAGGTGCTGGAAGCGGCCGCGCTGGACGGTGCCTCGCAGTGGCGGATCTGGCGGTCGGTCATGGCCCCGATGCTGCGGCCGATCCTCGTCGTCGTCACCATCCAGTCGATCATCTGGGACTTCAAGGTCTTCACCCAGATCTACGTCATGACGGGCGGCGGCGGCATCGCCGGCCAGAACCTGGTGCTCAACGTGTACGCGTACCAGAAGGCGTTCGCGTCCTCGCAGTACAGCCTCGGCTCCGCGATCGGCGTCGTGATGCTGGTGATCCTGCTGGCCGTCACGCTCGTCTATCTGCGCCTGGTGCGGCGCCAGGGGGAGGAACTGTGAGCGCACGGACCATGCTGCACGTCCGCCGGCCCGGCCGGCTGGCCGCCGAGGCCGCGACCCTGCTGATAGCCGCCGCGGTCGCCTTCCCGCTCTACTGGATGGTGCTTTCCGCGCTCAAACCGGCCGGCGAGATCCAGTCCACCGACCCCCGCCCGTGGACGCTGTCGCCGTCCCTGGACTCGTTCCGCCGGGTCTTCGAACAGAACGACTTCGGGCGGTACTTCCTCAACAGCCTGCTCGTCGCCGGCACGGTCGTCATCGCCTCCGCGCTGATCGCCTTCCTGGCGGCGACGGCCGTGACCCGGTTCAGGTTCCGCTTCCGGACCACGCTGCTGATCATGTTCCTGGTCGCGCAGATGGTGCCGGTCGAGGCGCTGACCATCCCGCTGTTCTTCCTGATGCGGGACTTCGGCCAGCTGAACACGCTCGGCTCCCTGATCCTGCCGCACCTCGCCTTCTCGCTGCCGTTCGCGATCTGGATGCTGCGCGGCTTCGTCAAGGCCGTCCCGGAGGCTCTGGAGGAGGCCGCGTACATCGACGGCGCGAGCCGCACCCGCTTCCTGTGGCAGATCCTCTTCCCGCTGGTCTTCCCGGGCCTGGTGGCGACCAGCGTCTTCTCGTTCATCTCCACCTGGAACGACTTCCTGTTCGCGAAGTCGTTCATCATCAGCGACACCTCCCAGTCGACGCTCCCCATGGCGCTGCTGGTCTTCTTCAAACCCGATGAGAACGACTGGGGAGGGATCATGGCCGCCTCGACGGTGATGACCGTTCCCGTACTGGTCTTCTTCGTACTCGTACAGCGCCGCCTGGTCTCGGGACTCGGCGGAGCGGTAAAGGACTGACGCCATGGAAACCGACAACGACACGAACCCGGCACCGGCGCCCGCAGACATCGTCCCGGCGCCCGCGCACATCGTCCCGGCACCCGTGGGCGCCGGTGGTGAAGGGCGCTGCGGCTTCCTGTTCGACCCGTCCACCACCATCACGGCGGCCCCCGGCACGGAGAACACCGAACGCTGGCTGCGCACCACGCTCGGCGCCGCCTTCGGTCTGCCGCTCGCCCCGCGGCCGGCCGCCGAGGGCCGCGAGCACGCCACGAACACCGTCCGGCTGGGCATCGACCCGGCACTGGAACCGGAGGGCTACCGGCTGAGCACCGGGACCGGCACATGCGTCGAGATCACCGGCGGCAGCCCCGCCGGGGTCTTCTGGGGCGCGCAGACCCTCCGTCAGCTCCTGGGCCCCGAGGCCTTCCGCCGCGCGCCCACCGCCCCCGGCACCCGGCGCGCCATCCCCTTCGCTGACATCGAGGACAGCCCCCGCTTCCCCTGGCGCGGAATGATGCTCGACGTCGCACGGCACTTCCTGCCCAAGGACGACGTGCTGCGCTACCTCGACCTCCTCGCCGCACACAAGCTGAACGTCTTCCACTTCCACCTCACCGACGACCAGGGCTGGCGCATCGAGATCAAGCGCTTCCCCCGGCTCACCGAGGTCGGCTCCTGGCGCTCCCGCACGAAGCACGGCCACCGGGCGTCCGAGCTGTGGGACGAGACCCCGCACGGCGGTCACTACACGCAGGACGACATTCGCGAGATCGTCGCTTACGCCGCCGAGCGGCACATCCGGGTCGTCCCCGAGATCGACATCCCCGGCCACTCGCAGGCCGCCATCGCCGCCTACCCCGAACTGGGCAACACCGACGTCGTCGACACCACCGCCCTCTCCGTCTGGGACACCTGGGGCATCAACTCGAACGTACTCGCCCCCACCGACAACACCCTGCGCTTCTTCGAAGGCGTCCTCGAAGAGGTCCTCGACCTCTTCCCCGCCGCCACCTCGCCGTTCATCCACATCGGCGGCGACGAATGCCGCAAGGAGCAGTGGAAGGACTCGCCGGTCGCCCAGGCCCGGATCGAGGAATTCGGCCTGGCCAACGAGGACGAGCTGCAGTCCTGGATCATCCGGCACTTCGACACCTGGCTCACCGCGCGCGGGCGCCGGCTGATCGGCTGGGACGAGATCCTGGAGGGCGGCCTCCCGGCGGGCGCCGCCGTGTCGTCCTGGCGGGGTTACGGCGGAGGCATCGCCGCCGCCGAGGCCGGCCACGACGTCGTCATGTGCCCCGAGCAGCACGTGTACCTGGACCACCGTCAGGACGGCGGCCCCGACGAGCCGATGCCCATCGGCTTCGTCCGCACCCTGGAGGACGTCTACCGCTTCGAGCCCGTACCGGCGGGCCTCTCCGAGGAGGCGGCCCGTCACATCCTGGGCACCCAGGCCAATGTCTGGACCGAGGTGATGCAGAACCGGTCCCGCGTCGACTACCAGGTCTTCCCGCGCCTCGCGGCGTTCGCGGAGGTCGCCTGGTCGCCGCTGCCCGCCCCCGCCGAGCGGGACTTCGCCGGCTTCGAAAGCCGAATGACCACGCACTACGCCCGGCTCGACGCCCTCGGCGTCGACTACCGGCCGCCGGGCGGCCCGTTGCCCCGGCAGCAGCGCCCCGGCGTGCTGGGCCGGCCCATCGACGGGGTGCCCCCGAACGTGTGATCCCGGCCGAACCCGGTCGCCGGCCGGCCCGCTCCGAGAGGGCGGGCCGGCCGCGTTTTTTTGTCCGGAACTCGCTCTGTCGGAACGGGACGCGGCAACGAAGCGCCAGAACAGAACAATCAGTCATGAGCCATGCCGAAGAGCTGCAATTCACACTCTGCACCGAAGCGGGGTGAAACGGGAACATTCCCCTGATCGGGGATGGATACGCCCTTCGCGGACCCTCGCGTCGGTCCGATCCGAAGATGTGCCAGAGTTGCCACGTCCAGGCCTTGAGCACGTACCGTACGGCGAAACAGCCGGACAGCCGGGACACCGGGAAGGGGCAGCTGGGTTGACCACGCACGCACCGCAGGCGACGCAGTCCGTGACGCTGCCGGCCTCGCTCGACGAGGCCGTGGCGGCGCTCAGCGCCATGCCCGCCGCCGTTCCCGTGGCGGGCGGCACGGACCTGATGGCGGCCGTCAACAAGGGGCTGCTGCGCCCCTCCGGCCTGGTCGGCCTCGGCCGGATCAGTGAGCTGCGCGGCTGGCACTACCAGGACGGCCACGCCCTGCTCGGCGCCGGCCTCACCCACGCACGCATGGGGCGGCCCGACTTCGCGGCCCTGATCCCCGCACTGGCCGCGTCGGCGCGCGCCGCCGGCCCGCCCCAGATCCGTAACGCCGGAACGCTCGGCGGCAACATCGCCACCGCGGCCCCGACCGGCGACGCCCTCCCGGTGCTCGCCGCGCTGGAGGCCGAGCTGGTCATCGCGGGTCCGGGCGGCGCCCGGCGCGAGATCCCCGTCTCGCACCTGCTGGCCGGCCGCGACATGCTCGAACCCGCCGAACTCATCGGCTTCGTCCGGGTGCCGCTGCTGCACGCTCCCCAGGTCTTCCTGAAGGCCACCGGCCGTACCGGCCCCGGCCGCGCCACCGCGTCCGTCGCGATCGTCCTCGACCCGGCCCGGCGCGGGGTGCGCTGCGCGGTCGGCGCCATCGCACCGATGCCGCTGCGGCCGCTGGAGGCCGAACGCTGGATCGCCTCGCTGATCGACTGGGACGGCGAACGGGGCCTGGCCCCCGACGCGCTGGCCGCCTTCGGCGAGTACGTCGCCGCGGCCTGCATCCCGGACCAGGAACCACCCGCCGACGGGGGAGAGGCACAACCGCTGCCCCCCGCCGTACTGCACCTGCGGCGGACCGTCGCCGCGCTGGCCCGACGCGCGCTGGGGAGGGCACTGTCGTGAGCAACGAGGACCGCAACGATCAGCACGGGCAGCAGGAGCACCTGCAGCACGGGGGCTGGCAGCCGACGCCGCAGGGCGGCGAGTACGACGCGGAGGCGACCGCCTTCGTCCACCTGCCGCCGGAGGACCTGGCGAACATCCCGCTGGCCGCACCCGGCCACGGCTACGTACCGCCGATGATCGTTCCGCTGACCCCCGCGGCCGGGCTCGACCCGTCGGCCACGGGCAGCTGGGTCGTGCAGACGCAGAGCCAGCAGGAGCGCGGTACGGGGGCGGAGCAGCAGGCCCCCGAGACGGTGCACTGGCCGGACCCGAACCAGCAGCAGGGCCCGTACGACTACGAGTACGAGTACCCGCAGCAGGCTCCCCACGCCCCACAGGCTCCCCACGCCCCGCAGCTCCCGCACGATCCGTATGCGCAGGAGCAGTACCAGCAGAGCCCGGCGGCCACGGGCCAGTGGAACTTCACCGAGTCCACGGAGTTCGGCGTCCACACGGGCCAGGCCGGACAGGCGGGGCTCGCCGATCACGTCGACCACACCGGTCAGCACGGCGACAGCACCGGGCACACGGGGCACACCGACCACACCGGGCACACGGGTCAGTGGACGATTCCGGTCGCCGACGGTGATCTCCCGGAGGAATCCGGCGAGTTCGCGGCCTCGGCCCTGGCCGCCCAGTGGTATGGGGACCGGACCCCGCCGGCCACGCTGCCGGGCGGTGCGCCCGCGCCGTGGGCGACGCAGGAGCCGGCCCCGGAGCCCGCCCACGAGGAGCCCGAGGCCGAGTTCGCGGCGGAGCCCGCACTCCTGGCGGACATAGAGCCGGAGCACGCGCCGGAAGCCGGGTTCGAGCAGCAGCAGCCGTCGGTCGAGGCGTCGTCCGTGACGTACGAAGACGTCCTGCGCGCCCCCGAGGCCGTTGCCCCTGCGGAGACGGAGGCCGCCCCCGTACCCGACGGAGGCGCCCCGCACCCCGTCGATGCGGCCCCCGAGCCGGCGAAGCCCGCGGGACCCCCCCTCGAAACCGCCGCAGAAACCGCCGCAGAAACCGCTCCGGTAACCGCTCCGGAAGCTGTCCCCGACACAGTCCCTGACACCACTTCCGAACCCGACGCAAACAACGTCACCTCCGAGCAGCCGGCGGAGGCCGCGCCCGAGGACCCGGAGCAGGAAGCGGCTTCGGCGACCGCACAGGCCGGGGCGACCGATCCCGAATCACCCCCCGAGGAACCCCGGCCCCTCGATCCCCAGCCGGTCGACTCCCAGCCGGTCGACCCCGCCCCGCTCGGCGTTCCCGACGACCGCCCGGCCGCCTCCTACGTCCTGCACGTGAACGGCGCCGACCGCCCCGTCGCCGACGCCTGGATCGGCGAGTCGCTCCTCTACGTGCTGCGCGAGCGCCTCGGCCTCGCGGGCGCCAAGGACGGCTGCTCGCAGGGCGAGTGCGGCGCGTGCAACGTCCAGGTGGACGGCAGGCTGGTCGCCTCCTGCCTGGTCCCCGCGGCCACCGCGGCCGGCAGCGAGGTCCGTACGGTCGAGGGCCTCGCCGTGGACGGCGAGCCGTCCGACGTCCAGCGCGCCCTCGCCAAGTGCGGTGCCGTCCAGTGCGGCTTCTGCATCCCCGGCATGGCCATGACCGTCCACGACCTGCTGGAGGGCAACCACGCCCCCAGCGAGCTGGAGACGCGCCAGGCGCTCTGCGGAAACCTCTGCCGCTGTTCCGGCTACCGCGGTGTCCTCGACGCCGTCAACGAGGTCATCGCGGGCCGCGAGGCCGACACCGGCACCGGCACCGACCCCGCCTCGTCGGACTCCACGTCCCCGGAGCCCGACGAGGCCCGCATTCCGCACCAGGCGGCCCCCGGCGCCGGTAGCGTCCAGTCGCACCCGCAGGACGGAGGCATGGCGTGAGCAACGACGCAGCCACCGCTGCCAACGCGACCAGCACACGGATCACCACCCCGGCGGGCACCGTCCCGACGGCCGAGGGCCCCGACACCGAGACGCCCGTACTCGGCCTCGGCGTCTCGCTGCCGCCCGCCGACGCGCGCGCCAAGACCGAGGGCACCTTCCCGTACGCCGCCGACCTCTGGGCCGAGGGCCTGCTCTGGGCGGCCGTCCTGCGCTCCCCGCACCCGCACGCCCGCATCCTGTCCATCGACACCTCGGCCGCCGTCGAGATGACGGGGGTGCAGGCCGTCATCACGCACGAGGACATCCCGGGCGAGAGCGCGTACGGACGCCGGGTCGTCGACCGTCCGGTCTTCGCCTCCGACCTGGTCCGCCACCACGGCGAGCCGATCGCCGCGGTCGCCGCCGACCACCCCGACACGGCCAGGCTCGCCGCCGCGGCCATCGCCGTCCAGTACGAGGTCCTCGACCCGGTCACCGACCCGGAGAAGGCCTTCGCCGCCGAACCGCTGCACCCCGACGGCAACCTGATCCGCCACATCCCGCTGCGCTACGGAGACCCCGACGCCACCGGCGAGTTCGTCGTCGAGGGCCTGTACCGCATCGGCCGCCAGGACCCGGCTCCCATCGGCGCCGAGGCCGGGCTCGCCGTGCCCCGCCCCGACGGCGGCGTGGAGATCTACACCGCCTCCACCGACCCGCACACCGACCGCGACCTCGCCGCCGCCTGCTTCGGCCTCGAACCGGAGCGGGTGAAGGTCGTCGTCACGGGCGTCCCCGGCGCGACCGGCGACCGCGAGGAACCCGGCTTCCAGCTCCCGCTCGGCCTGCTCGCACTGCGCACCGGCTGCCCGGTGAAGCTGGCCGCCACCCGCGAGGAGTCCTTCCTCGGCCACTCCCACCGGCACCCGACGCTACTGCGCTACCGCCACCACGCGGACGCCGACGGCCGGCTGGTGAAGGTCGAGGCGCAGATCCTGCTCGACGCGGGTGCCTACGCCGACTCCTCGTCCGAGTCGCTGGCCGCCGCGGTCGCGTTCGCCTGCGGCCCGTACGTCGTCCCGCACGCGTTCATCGAGGGCTGGGCGGTCCGTACGAACAACCCGCCGTCGGGGCACGTCCGGGGCGAGGGCGCGATGCAGGTCTGCGCCGCGTACGAGGGCCAGATGGACAAGCTGGCCGCCAAGCTCGGCATCGACCCGGTCGAACTGCGCCTGCGCAACGCCCTGTCCACCGGCGACATCCTGCCCACCGGCCAGACGGTGACCTGCCCCGCACCCGTCGCCGAACTCCTCGCCTCCGTACAGGACTTCCCCCTCCCCGCGCTCCCCAAGGACGCCCCGGAGGACGACTGGCTGCTCCCCGGCGGCCCCGAGGGCGCGGGCGAACCCGGTGCGGTGCGCCGGGGGGTCGGCTACGCGCTGGGCATGGTCCACATGCTCGGCGCGGAGGGCGCCGACGAGGTCTCCACGGCCACGGTCAGGGTCCACGACGGCATCGCCACGGTCATCTGCGCGGCGGTCGAGACGGGTCAGGGCTTCTCGACCCTCGCCCGCCAGGTCGTCCAGGAGACCCTGGGCATCGAAGAGGTCCACGTGGCCTCCGTCGACACCGACCAGCCCCCGGCCGGCCCGGCGACGCACGGCCGCCACACCTGGGTCTCGGCCGGGGCGGTGGAACGCGCCGCCAAGATGGTCCGCACCCAGCTCCTCCAGCCCCTGGCCCACAAGTTCGGCATGTCCACGGAGCTGCTGCAGATCGCCGACGGCAAGATCACCTCGTACGACGGTGTGCTGTCCACGACGGTCACCGAGGCCATGGACGGCAAGGAACTCTGGGCCACCGCCCAGTGCCGCCCCCACCCGACCGAACCCCTCGACGAATCCGGCCAGGGCGACGCCTTCGTCGGCCTCGCCTTCTGCGCGATCCGCGCGGTGGTGGACGTCGACATCGAGCTCGGCTCCGTCCGGGTCGTGGAGATGGCGGTCGCCCAGGACGTCGGCCGGGTCCTCAACCCGTCCCAGCTCGCGACCCGCATCGAGGCCGGCATCACCCAGGGAATCGGCGCCGCCCTCACCGAGAACCTCCGCAGCGCCCGCGGCCTGATCCGCCACCCCGACCTCACCGGCTACACCCTCCCGACCGCGCTGGACGCCCCCGAGATCCGCATCGTCAAACTCATCGAGGAACGAGACGTGGTGGCCCCCTTCGGCGCCAAGCCCGCCTCGGCGGTCCCCGTGGTGACGTCCCCGGCAGCAGTGGCCGCAGCCGTACGAGCCGCCACCGGCCGCCCGATAAACCGCCTCCCCATCAGGCCCCAGGCAGCGGTGGCGGCCCCCAACTCCTGAGCCCCGTACGGATGTCGCACTCCGGGTCGCCGGCGCGACCCGGAGGTACACGGTGTCGCCAGTCGTCGGCTGCCTTCAGGAGTCGTCGAGCGGGCGACATGTGCGGTGCGTACGCTACGGCTCGGGACTGACCAGGTAGGCCGGAGACAGGAGGCCGGGGCCGTCCTTCGCGTCGCCCCGGCCGCACGGCCATCCACCGACGAACGGTTCCGGATGGGTACGTGCGTACCGCTGGTCCGATCCCGCTTTCTGGAGGCCAATTTCGGAGTCGGAGGGGCTCTTTTCGGGCAACTACGCATCCGCACCGCGCCCCTGGGCATTGCGCTTCGACTCGGGAGTTCTTTATGAATATCGTCCCGCTTGTCTGGTGCCATTGGGGAAGGATCCGATGATGTGCCGGGGGCGCCACGTTCTTCGGGCAGGGCCGCCAACCGGGAAGAGCTTTGGGGGATTTCGTGACGTTTGACGAGGAATGGGCGGAGCTTCGCGATGCGGCGGCCGCGCGGCGGAGTGCCATGCAGATCAACAGCGTCCCGGCCGAGGGCGGCGGTAGCGGGGGTGGCGCCCCCGACCTGGTGGTCAACCGGGACTCCCTCGGCGCCATCGGGAACGACGCCTACGACCTGCGGATCCGGTTGTCGAAGGAGGGGGACCGTGCCCGTCCCGCTACGTTCGACGCGGCGATCGCGCTGACCAACGGCAACTTCGCGAGCGGTTCGGCGGTGCTCAAGGTGCACGACTTCTGGAAGACCCACCTGAAGACGCTGCTGGATTCCCTCGCGCACATCTCGAACCACCTGGATTACACCAAGGCTCAGCATGCGAAGGACGAAGCGAAGGTCGAGGGGGATCTGGCGCCGATCTCCAAGCTCACGGAATACATGAAGTAAGGGTCGGGGGAGCGCGCACATGCTGAAGTACGACGACTTGATCGACGCCCCGGTAGCGAAACTGAAGTCCGCGGTCGACGACTGGGACAAGATGGCGAGCGATCTGGACAAGCTCGCCGATGACGCGGCCAAGGGTATGAAGGTCAAGTCGGACAAGGCGGACTGGGAGGGCCTCAACGCGGGCGTCACCAAGGCGTTCGTCACCAAGACGGCCAAGGAGTTCGCGGACGCCGCAGCCGAGGCCAAGGGCGTGAAGGCGATCCTCGAAGAGGGGCACGCGGCCATCAAAAAGGCCAAGGACGACCTGATCAACATCCGGGACCACGAAGGACCCGCGGCAGGGATCAAGGTGGATGGCAAGGGCACGGTCACGGCGCGGCACCCGGTGCAGGAGTCCCTGGTGGCCAGGCATGATCCCGACTACTCCGCGATGCTCCAGCAGGAGAGGAAGAACGTCGAGTCGTGGCAGAAGAGGATCGACCTCATCGTCGACAACTGCAACGACACCGACGTGTCCTTCAAGAACTCCCTCGAAGCCAATGTCACCGATCGCAAGGACTTCACCGCCCCCAAGTACACGAAGATGGACCAGGAGGAGGCCGCCCGGGCCGCCCGCCTTGCCGCCAAGGGCCGCGACCTCACGCACAAGGAGCTCCAGGCGCTCAACGAGCTGTTGAAAGACAACAGCGATTCGAGAGAGTTCTCGACGAACTTCTACAGGAAGCTCGGGCCAGAGGGGGCGCTTGCCTTCTTCGGGCAGCTCTCCCAGGACACATACGACCACCCCAAGCTCGATGAGCAGCGACTCAAGGACGTCCAGGAACTCCAGAAGAACTTGGGGCTCAATCTGGCCAACGCCTCCGAGGACACGGATTTCACCAAGAAGTGGGGCCCGGAGCTCCGCAAGATGGGTACGGAACGCATCCCGCTGCAAAAGAACGAATACGGTGGTGCGTTCGGCTACCAGCTGCTCGGCGGCATCATGCGGTACGGAAACTACGACGCGAAGTTCCTCAACCCGATAGCCGAGCACGTGGCGCAGCTGCACCAGAAGAACCCGGACATGTTCCGGGGGAACAGTCTGGTGACCATCCCCGTCAAAAACCCCTTCAACCCGTCCGGTCTCAACGGCGCCGGTTACGACCCGGTCGCCTCCATGCTGGAGGCGTTGGGGCACAGCCCGGAAGCGGCAAAGCAGTTCTTCACCGACGATCCGACGGCCTACAACGAGGACGGCACGGTCGACGAGAGTGCGACGGCGAACCTTGGCAAGGACAAGGATGGCAAGGCCATCGGGAACTATCTCGACTTCTTCGGTAACGAGAAGTGGCAGCCCTTCGGGGACGTCGACATGCACACCCCGAAGGAGATGAAGGAGTCGCTCGGGTATGTGCCGGATGCGCTGGGTCACGCACTGGAGGCGGCGACTCTCGGGTACCCGTACGACAGTCCAGATGCCAGCGTTGTGCGGGATGCGGACAATGCCACTGTCATGCGGGACGTCATGGAGAAATATGGCGCGGACGCGGGCTTGCTCAAGAAGCAGGAAGCGATGTCCGACAGCCTGGGGATCATGGGTGCCGGCTACATCGACGACATCAACTGGTCGCTGGAAAAGAACGAACCCGACAGCGTCTTCGTTCCAGGAAAGAACCCGGAAGGCCACCTCAACTTCTCCACTGAGAACAGTGACGGCGTCAAAGACAACGGCAGACTAGTCGCCCGCGAATTCCTGAGTTCCTTGGGTCAGCACCCCGACTCGTACGCGACTGTCTCCAACGCCGAGCAGATCTACAGCACCAGCATGCTGGAACGGCAGGTGACTCCGGAGGGTGAGATCAAAAATACCGGTGCTGCGCGGGCAGTGGTCGGCACGGGTGCCGAGGTGCAGGGCATGCTTGACCAGTCTCGCGCGGATCAGATCGAGGCGACGAACCTCAAAACCCATGAGGACTACGAGAAGGCAGTGGCGGCGAGGTCGGGCTGGATGGAGTTCGGAACCGGCGTGGGGGTCGCTGCCGGGGTCGCCTTTCTGCCACCGATCGCGGCGGCAGGGACAGCAGCAACACTCATCACGCTGGGAAGCGATACGGCCAGCGGCGCCGTGGAGCATGTCATTGGCCAGTTTGTTGGGGACATCTCGGATAAGTCAGTGGATGAGCACAAGAAAGAGGTCGAGGAACTCACTCGCGAGGAGAAGACCAGGGTGTTTCGGGCCGGCGAGTCCATGGCCGAGGCGCCCATGGAAGGCTTCCTGAAGCGCCATGCGCCTGCTGTCGACGACGATTTCCGCCAGGACTTGAAGGAGTCGATGACGGGCGGGTACGCAAAGGGGAATCAACGTGAGGACCAGCAGGGCAGCGATCCCGAGACCGGAGACTGAGACGGCGAATGGTGCAGGGCGGAGCGCGGAGGTGAGACCTGCGGGAGCGGTGCGTGTGAGGCGGGCGCTGTGCGTTGTCGGGTTGGTGATGGCTGTCGGCGCGGCGGCGACCGGGTGTGGGGGGGAGGAGGCGCCGGAGTACGTCGGGACGGAGGAGGTGTGCCACGGTGTGTTCAAAGGCCGGCTGGCGAAGACGGTCGAGTCCGTCATGGGCGCGTCTTCGTTCGCCTGGACCAGCCCGAAAGAGTTGGACCGCGTTGTCGATGCGCTCAAGGCCGGGTACGAATCCGGCAACAGCTGGGCCAGGGGGGGCGCCCTGTGTCAACTGACTCCGGAGGGCGGTGGGAGGGCGGATCGGGCAGGAATTGCCTTCTCCCTGTACGCGCCGCAGGACGTGGGCGACCTTCGTCTTCCGGCGGGAGGGCGGCTCTACACGATGGGAAAGCAGTCCGAGGCGACTCCCGAATCCGCTGCCCTCTACTTTGAGTGTGTGAGCTCTCAGTTCAAGGGGTCGAAGGTGCGTCCGATGCGCATACTCGGGCAGCTCGGCCGCCCGAAAGACCGTGGACAGAAGGCGTCGGACCCCAGGAAGGTCAACCTGACGATTCTGCATGCGGCATCCCTCTTCCTGGCAAAGGAGTTGGAGTGCGAGAACAATGGCGGGCTCCCCGAGAAGCCGGTGCTGACGCCGCGATCCTGATCGTGGGACGAGGCATTGGCTGAGCCTCGACGGTTTCCCGTAACGTCCGCCGGAGGCGGAGCGGTCAACGGATGGTGTGCCACGCGTGTGATCGGGCGGGGGAGGCTGCTGGGGTGTGTGCTCATGGTGGCGGTGCTTGCCGCTTGTGGGTCCGCGAGCGGGCCGACCCGGGCCGGGAAGGGGCCTGAGAACTCCGCGATGAACACGCAACAGGCCGGGCAGCGCTCGGAAGCCACGCTCGACGGTACTTTGGCGGCCATCCGTCCGCCTGTGAAATGGGCCTACGGAGCACCCGTGGAAGCGGCGTGCAGTACCGGTCTCAACGAGTCGGCCGGCACCACGACCGTCACCCGCAGCAGGAACGTCCTCACCGTGGTCTCCGAGCAGCGGCGCGGCCACCTGCTGGGGCTCGTTCAGCGGTACTGGGAACAACAGGGCTTCCAGGCCGTCAGCGTCGGTTCCGACAAGGACATGCCGCGGATCCGGGCCAGGGCCGCTATGGATTCACCGTCTCACTGGACGTCGGAAGTATCGGCAATGTCTCCGTCAGCGCGGGGGTCAACTGCGCCGTGAACTCTGCGATGACTTATCCGAAGGGGGCGCCCGGACACCCAGCGGGCCGAAGGCGCAGGAGTTCAGGCCGCGGCAGCGTTCTGAATTCTGTTCCTACAGTGAGCCGTTCCGGCAGTAGACGCGAGAGAAGGGCGGGCGATGACGTGATGGTGGCTGCGGGCGGCGACGGAGAGCGGGAGCCGGAGCAGAGCGACGGGCCAGGGGCCGCCGTCGTGCTCATCACCGGGGTGATGGCCTCCGGGAAGTCCACCGTGGCGCAGGCTCTCGCCGAGCGGTTGCCGCGGGCCGTGCATGTGCGGGGAGATGTCTTCCGGCGGATGGTGGTGTCCGGGCGGGCCGAGATGGTGCCGGGGGCGTATGAGGAGGCTGTCGCCCAACTCCGGCTCCGGTACCGGTTGTCCGCGATGACGGCCGACGCGTACGCGGGTGAGGGCTGGAGTGCTGTGGTGCAGGACGTGGTGCTGGGGGAGGAGTTGTCCGCGTACGTCGGTCTCGTACGGACATGGCCGCTGTACGTCGTCGTGCTCGCCCCCGAGCCGCGGGCCGTTGCCGAGCGGGAGGCCGGGCGGGGCAAGAGCGGTTACGGGGCCGGCTGGACGGTCGAATCGCTGGACCGGGTGCTGCGCGAGGAGACGCCGCGGATCGGGCTCTGGCTGGACACGACCGGGCAGACCGTGGAGCAGACGGTCGACGCGGTCCTTGCGGGTCTTGAGCGGGCTCGGGTAGCGGGAGGGTTGGAGGGCTGAGGCGGCAGGAGGTTCGACCATCCGCTTCGCCTCCGCCGACGCGCGCATCGACCCCACCGGCCACGATCGCGGCGGCACCCCGGCTACTCCTCGTCGTCCTCGTCGAAGTCGCCCAGCACGTCGGAGAGGTGCTGCTCGATGAGGTTGCCCAGCTCGTCTTCGGTGGAGAACAGTCCGTGCACGGCGCCCATCGGATGGATGGCCTCCTCCGTGTCCTCTCCGGGCACCCCCACGCAGGGGTCGTCAATGACCCCTGACGGATCCGCCTCCCCGAACAGGGACGGAAGTTCGGCGCCCTTCACGGCGAACGGCTCGAACTTCCACACCGCCCCCCGGGCCCGGCACACCACTTCCCCGATGTACCAGCATGCCCCTTGAAGGAATGCGTCGCGTCGGGCTGTGAGGCTCTCCGCGCCGCTGTCGTACCGGCTGCGGATGAGGTCTTCCAGCGTGTCCAGGGACTGGGGGGAGAAGTCCCATGTCCCGGGGGTTCTGGTGGCCTCGGCCCAGTGCCCGAAGCTCTGGGCGCGTTCGGTCAGCCACGCCGGCAGGTCGGGGCGGGTCTGCGGGTCGACGCCGTGGTCTGTGCGATCAGCCATGCCGCCCACTGCAGAAAGCCTCTCGGGCAGTGGAAGCGAACTGTCCGCCCTGTCACGCCAGTTGGCACTTCGCTCCTGAAATCCAGCTGCTCTACGGGAAGTCCAAAGAGCCCGACGGGGGCATTGCCTCGGGGTTGCTCGCGTTCCGTATGGGAGAAGAGACGTGGGTCGGAACGGACCGCTGAAGCGCTTGGAGGGCCGATGCATTCGGACTTAATGTCTTATTTAACAACGTTTCCTCTATGGTTGGTGCGGTAACGCACCACGAGGAGGAGTCAGCCGCATGAGCAATCTGTTCGTCATCGCCTACGACGATCTCGCCACCGCCGACCAGGTCCGGGACAAGCTGCTGTCCATGAACCGCGAGCACCTCGTCGAGCTGGAGGACGTCGTCGTCGTCGAACGGCGTGAGAAGGACGGCAAGATCAAGCTGCATCAGGCCGTCAACCACGTGGGTACCGGTGCCGCGGGCGGCGCGCTGTGGGGGAGCGTCATCGGGCTGCTCTTCCTCGTGCCGTTCCTCGGTGCCGCGGTGGGCGCAGCGGCCGGCGCCGCCGGAGGGTCCGTCGTCGACACCGGCGTCAACGACGACTTCATGAAGGAGCTGAGCACCAATCTCCGGCCCGGCGCCGCCGCTGTCTTCGTGCTCGTCAGGAAGTCCGCCCGCGACAAGGTCATCCCCGAGATCGCCAAGTTCGGTGGTCAGCTCGTGCAGACCTCGCTCAGCAAGGAGGACGAGGCGCACCTGCGGGAGATGGTGAAGGAAGCGCTCAAGGAAGAGACGACGATCGCCTCCTGATCTCCGGACCGTACGAGAGAAGGCGACTGCCCGCGCCGCGCGTAGGGTGGTCGCCCTTCGTACGCGGGGACCCGGTGCAGATCGGGGTTCCTCGCGGAAGTACGCCGTCCTTGTCGAACTCGGCGAATTCAAGCCGGTACCCGAGGACGTCGCCGATCGCCGCAAAGCGCTGAAGGAATTCATCAACGGTTTCGCACCGTCCGCGCTCAGGGCCCAGGGGTGTTCCCGAAAATGCTGAGGCCCGCCCGGCGTGGCGTATGACGCGTGCTGGGCGGGCGTACTGCGTGGAGGCCGTGACCGGATTCGAACCGGTGTAACTCGAGTTGCAGTCGAGCCCCTGAACCACTCGGGCACACGGCCGTGTGTTCCTCGTCGTGATCCGACCGTAGGGCCGGGCGTCCCGGCCGCTCAAGAGCGCGGGGCGGGGTGCAATGCGACTGCCATGGCGCGTTCACATTCGGTGCCGTGGTCCTACGACCAACGGACGACCGGAGGACCGTCTCGCGACAGGGCTCAAATGAGATCTTGCCCCTTACTCTTGGGCTCATGAGTGCCCTGGAACCACGAGACGCCGGTGTCGAGACCGGCACCGCCGACGACGCGGAGGTGCCCGGCGGGGCCGGGTCGCCCGTCGAAACCGGAGGGGTGCTCGGGCGGAGCTACCGGGCGCTCAGCGTCGGCATCGTCTCCGTCGTGTTCCTGATCGCCTTCGAGGCGACCGCCGTGGGAACCGCGATGCCGGTCGCCGCGCGGGAGCTGCACGGCATTCCCTTGTACGCGTTCGCGTTCTCCGCGTACTTCACGACCAGCCTCTTCGCCATGGTGCTCTCCGGCCAGTGGGCGGACCGGCATGGTCCGCTGGGGCCGCTCGCCGCCGGGATCAGCGCGTTCGCGGCGGGGCTGCTGCTCTGCGGGACCGCCGCGAGCATGTGGATCTTCGTCGCGGGGCGGGCCGTGCAGGGGCTCGGCGGCGGGCTGGTGATCGTGGCGTTGTACGTGGTGATCAGCCGCGCCTACCCGAAGCGGCTGCAACCGTCGATCCTGGCCGCGTTCGCCGCGAGCTGGGTGATCCCCTCGGTCGTCGGGCCGCTCGCCGCCGGGAGTGTGACCGAGCACCTGGGGTGGCGCTGGGTCTTCATCGGCATCCCGGTGCTCGTGGTGTTCCCGCTGGCGCTCGCGCTGCCCGCGATCCGGCGGCGGGCGTCGGGGCCGGCCGATCCGGCGGCGCCCGTCGAGCCGTACGACCGGCGGCGCATCCTGCTCGCGCTGGGGATCTCGCTGGGCGCGGCGCTGCTCCAGTACGCCGGGCAGGAGCTGAACTGGTTCGCGCTGCTCCCGGCCGCCGTGGGCGTCGCACTGCTCGTGCCCGCCGTGCGGGGGCTGCTGCCCCCGGGGACCGGCCGCGCCGCGCGCGGGCTGCCCTCGGTGGTGCTGCTGCGCGGGGTGGCGGCCGGGTCGTTCATCGCCGCCGAGTCCTTCGTACCCCTGATGCTGGTGACCCAGCGCGGCCTCAGCCCCACGATGGCCGGGCTCTCGCTCGCGGCCGGCGGCGGGACCTGGGCGCTCGGTTCGTACGTGCAGTCCCGGCCGCGCCTGGAGCCGTACCGGGAGCGCCTGATGGTGGGCGGCATGGTGCTGGTCGCCGCTTCGATAGCGGCCGCGCCGTCCGTGCTGATCGAGGCGGTGCCGGTCTGGACCGTGGCCGTGGCCTGGGCCTTCGGGTGCTTCGGCATGGGCGTGGTGATCGCGTCGACGAGCGTGCTGCTGCTGAAGCTGTCGGCGCCGGAGGAGGCGGGGGCGAACTCGGCCGCCCTCCAGATCTCCGACGGGCTCTCGAACGTACTGCTGCTCGCCGCGGGCGGAGCTGCCTTTGCGGCGCTCGGTGGCGGGGCCGTGGGGGCCGTGCACGACGCGGCGGGGGCGGGGGCCGCGGGGTCCCATCCGGGGGCGTTCGCGGCGGTCTTCCTGCCGATGGCGGGGGTGGCGCTGGTGGGGGCGTGGGTGGCGGCGCGGGTGCGGACAAAGCCTTAGGCGCCGTGTGGTACCACTCTGGCCCCTCTCGGTGGTACCGTTTTGGTATGGCTATGAACCTGCGTCTTCGTGACGATCAGACCGAGGCCCTCAAGCAGCGCGCGGAGCAGGAGGGGACCAGCATGCACGCCATACTGCTGCAGGCCGTGGACGACTACCTGGCCAGGACCGCTCAGCAGGCCATCGTCCGCAAGACGGCCAAGGAGCAGGCGGCCAAGTGGAGCGAGCTCATGGAGCGGCTCAAGTGAACTGTGTCTACCTGGCTTCCGAGGACATCCTCGTCATCGCCGAGCATGCCTG
Organism: Streptomyces sp. NBC_00376; assembly: GCF_036077095.1. NCBI lineage: Bacteria > Bacillati > Actinomycetota > Actinomycetes > Kitasatosporales > Streptomycetaceae > Streptomyces > Streptomyces sp. NBC_00376. The sequence continues at coordinate 5,415,000 of NZ_CP107960.1, forward strand.
CGCGGACATGCAGATCGTCGTACGCGATGCCGGGCTCCTCGAATCGGCGGCACACCGCCCCTCCGCGGCCATGTTCGGCGAGGAGGCCTACCCGGACCTGATCGACAAGGCCGCCGCGCTTCTGCAGTCCTTGGCGATCAACCATCCGTTCTTCGATGGCAACAAACGCACGGCCTGGCTGTCGTGCGTGACCTTCCTGGCGATGAACGGGGTCGATCTGCGCCCGGACATCGATGCCGCGGAACGCCTGGTCATCGCGGTGGCCACCGGGGAAATGGACGAGGTGAAAACGATCTCTCAGGGGCTGCGTGAGCTGGTCGTCGACGACGTGTGACCGCCATCGCAATTCCGTGTGGGGTGGCGTAGTTCGAGGCGGTTCACGCCCGGCCCCCCGGTAAGGTGGCCCGGTTGTCGTATCGCGTACGAGCCCCTCGCGGCCCGTACCGGCAGCGCCCCACGTACCCGAGAGACCCGAACCGGAGACCGTGACTACTACCGCCTCCCACCACCTCTCACCCGCCTTCCCCGGCCGCGCCCCCTGGGGCACGGCCGGCAAGCTGCGAGCCTGGCAGCAGGGCGCCATGGAGAAGTACATCCAGGAGCAGCCGCGCGACTTCCTCGCGGTCGCCACCCCCGGCGCGGGGAAGACCACCTTCGCGCTGACCCTCGCGTCATGGCTGCTGCACCACCACGTGGTGCAGCAGGTCACCGTCGTCGCGCCGACCGAGCACCTGAAGAAGCAGTGGGCCGAGGCAGCGGCCCGGATAGGGATCAAGCTCGACCCCGACTACAGCGCGGGCCCGCTCAGCAAGGAGTACGACGGCGTCGCGGTCACCTACGCGGGCGTCGGCGTGCGGCCGATGCTGCACCGCAACCGCTGCGAGCAGCGCAAGACCCTCGTCATCCTCGACGAGATCCACCACGCCGGTGATTCGAAGTCCTGGGGCGAGGCGTGCCAGGAGGCGTTCGACCCGGCCACCCGGCGGCTCGCGCTCACCGGTACGCCGTTCCGGTCGGACACCAACCCGATCCCCTTCGTCGTGTACGAGGAGGGCAACGACGGCATCCGGCGCTCCTCGGCCGACTACACCTACGGCTATGGCAACGCGCTCGCCGACGGCGTCGTCCGGCCCGTGATCTTCCTCAGCTACAGCGGCAACATGCGCTGGCGCACCAAGGCCGGTGACGAGATCGCCGCCCGGCTCGGTGAGCCGATGACCAAGGACGCCATCGGGCAGGCCTGGCGCACCGCCCTGTCGCCCACCGGCGAGTGGATCCCCAATGTGCTGAGCGCCGCCGACAAGCGGCTGACCGAGGTCCGCAAGGGCATTCCGGACGCGGGCGGGCTGGTCATCGCCACCGACCAGGAATCGGCGCGCGAGTACGCCAAGATCCTCAAGCGGGTCACCGGTGAGAAGGCCACCGTGGTCCTCTCCGACGAGAAGGCCGCCTCGAAGAGGATCGACCAGTTCAGCGGGGACGACTCGCGCTGGATGGTCGCGGTGCGCATGGTGTCGGAGGGTGTCGACGTGCCGCGCCTGGCCGTCGGCGTGTACGCCACCACCATCTCCACGCCGCTGTTCTTCGCGCAGGCCGTCGGCCGTTTCGTGCGTTCGCGCAGGCGCGGCGAGACCGCCTCGGTCTTCGTACCGACCATTCCGATGCTGCTCGACTTCGCCAACGAGATGGAGGTCGAGCGGGACCACGTCCTCGACAAGCCCAAGAAGGGCAGCGACGAGGAGAACCCGTTCGCGGAGGAGGACAAGCTCCTCGCCGACGCCGAGAAGCTGGAGGACGAGGAGACCGAGGAGCAGCTGCCCTTCGAGGCCCTCGAATCGGACGCGGTCTTCGACCGGGTGCTGTACGACGGTGCCGAGTTCGGCATGCAGGCGCACCCCGGCAGCGAGGAGGAGCAGGACTACCTGGGGATTCCGGGGCTGCTGGAGCCCGACCAGGTGCAGCTGCTGCTCCAGAAGCGGCAGTCCCGGCAGATCGCGCACAGCCGCCAGAAGCCGGCCGTGGAGGCCGACCTGCTGGAGAAGCCGGCCGAGGCGCGGCCGGTGGTCACGCACAAGCAGCTGCTCGGGCTGCGCAAGCAGCTCAACACGATGGTTTCGGCCTACACGCACCAGAGTGGCAAGCCGCACGGGGTGATCCACACCGAGCTGCGGCGGGTGTGCGGCGGGCCGCCGAGCGCGGAGGCCACGGCCGGGCAGATCCAGCAGCGGATCAAGAAGGTCCAGGAGTGGGCCACTCGTATGACGTGAGCCCACGGGGGCGTGCTGGTGCCGGCCCGGGGCGGGGACATCGGTCCTCGCCCCGGGCCGGCGTCGTGCGTGCGGATGACGGTGCGGACGCGGGTGCGGATGAGGTGGCGCGACTACCGGACGGACAGCCCGGCTACTGGACGGACGGCCCGCTACCAGACGAACGGCGCCGACTGGTTCGACGTGGCCACACACGGAACCGTGGCCGACGTCGGGGACGACGCCACGATCTGCAGTGACCAGTTGGTGGAGCTCGGGGGCGGGGGCAGCACCACGGAGTCCGTGCGGTCACCGGCCGCCAGGGTGCCGGAGGTGAGCTTCAGCGGGCCCAGGGTGATCGGGCTGCCGCCGCTCATGCCGGGGTTGGTCTTTCCGGAGAACTGCACCTGACTGGTGACGCCGCCCGAGGTCTTGGTGAGCTTGAGCGTCGTCGTGATGCTGTTCGGGTCGGCACTGGTGCCGGCCGGCATCGTGATCGCGGTGGACGTGATCTTGATGGTCTTGGACGTGCCCGAGTCGGCGGCGGTCAGGGTGGCGAGACCGGTGCCCCAGGCGCCGCAGTTGTACGTGGCCGTCGCGGTGAGCGGACTCACGGCCTGGGCCGTCGGAGCCAGGGCGAGCGCGCCGGCCACCGAGCAGGCCGCGGCCAGTACCAGCGGGATGTGTCTTCGATTCGACGACATGACGGGGGGAACTCCTTCCGGTTCTGAATTCCGCAGATCCACCGAAGAGCTGAGAAGTGGATCTGCGTGCCGGGCCCGGCATGTCGGCAGCAGTGAAACTGTGATCTTCAGAGAAGTCAATAGATGTCCACAGAGGCACTTGAAATTCCCATGGAAATGCTTTTCGGGCATTTCAGATAAGGATCAATCAATTCTCTCTTGACTTCTTGGCACCCGACCTCCTCAATGTGCGCAATCAATGGGCCATGGAGGGGTGTCTGGTGATACGACGACGAAGACCCGGCGTGACCGGTCTGCTCGCTGCCTGCTTCGTACTGTCCCTGAGCTGCGCCGGGGCCACCGCCCAGGCCGTGCCGCAGGACGCGCCGGCAGCCGGATCGCGGGCCGCCGGTACGGTCACCCCGACCGTGCACTGCACCCTGCCCGCGGGGCAGGGCGAGGCTACGGGGCCGCAGCAGATGACCGTCGAGCTGTCGCCCGCGGTCGTCGCCCCGGGCGGGAAGGTGCACGCCAAGGTCACGCTGGGGCCGTCCCCCGCCACCAGCGCGCTGCCGCTGGAGGACGTACCGACCATCCCCAGCCTCGACCTCGCCATGTCCGGCGGGGCCACCGGCACCGTCACGGTGCGGGGGGCCGAGTTCACGATGGACATCCCGTCCGGGACGCCCATCGAACTCCCGCCCTACGAAGGTGACTTCCTGGTCCCGGCGAACGCCTCCGGGGACGTCTCGTTCGCCCCGATCCGTACGCTGACGCAGACCAAGGTGCTCGGCTCGGTCTTCGAGACGCCCTGCGATGTCGTCGACGGCGGCGGCAGCGTCGGCAGTGTCACGGTGGAGGGCACCGGCTCCGAGCCCGCCACGCTGACCGCCCCCGCCGATCCCGTACGCCCCAACACCGAGGTGACGCTGGGAGGTTCGGGGTGGACGCCGGGCGGGGCGCCCGTGCCCTCGCTCTGTGCGGTGGGCGGTGGCGGCTGCGATCCGCTGAAGTTCAGGAGCAACACGCTCGCCATCGGCGGTGACGGGACGCTGACCGGTACGGCCACCCTCGCCGAGGCCGGTGCGGTGCCGGACGGTACGTACGAGGTGAAGGTCAACGACGGTACGAAGGAGGCCACGGCCCCCCTCACCGTCAAGGCCGTCGCGGCCGGTGACCGCGAGATCTCGCTGTCGCAAAGCAGCGGACCGGTCGGCAGCGTGATCACGGTCAGCGGCAAGAACTACAACCCGGACCGCTGGATCAACGTCATCGGACTCGACGCCTCGGGCACCGGGCTCGACGACAGCGCGGTGTACGTCAAGAGCGGCTCGGACGGCACGTTCGCCGTCGAGTTCACCGTGACCTCCGACGCCGTCGTCGCGGTCCAGGCCGACGAGGGCAACGATCCGGCGACCGTACGGACCGCGCCGTTCACCGTCTCCGACGGCGGGGGAGGGGGCGGCGGTAGCGCCGACCAGCGGCTGAGCACCTCGGTCAGGGCCGGGACGCTCTCCATGGTCCAGGACGGTGACACCGTCGACTTCGGTACGACGGTCCTGGGCACCGGCAGCGGTGTGCAGCGCTCCCGGCTCAACCGGGTCGAGGTGGAGGACGGCCGCGGTGTCGACAGCGGCTGGTCGTTGACCGCAACTCTCTCCGGCTTCACCAGCAGCAGCGGCGGCACCATCCCGGCCGACGCCGTCCGGTGGACGCCCAAGTGCAAGGCGCAGAACGGCAGTGTGGGGGTGCCGGTGGCCGGTTCGCCCGCCGTGCTCGGGAGCGAGGCGGCGAGCCTCTGCCGGATGGATCCGGACGGTTCCCGTCCGTTCACCGGCGGCCGGTTCGACGCCGATGCCGATCTCGTCCTCACCGTTCCCGGATTCACCCAGCCGGGAGATTACAGCGCCACTCTCACCCTCACCCTTCTCTGAATTCTCCGGGAACCGTAAGGGGAAGTTCCGGAGGCGCCCGTCCGCTCCGTATCGCATCGGAGCGGGCGGGCGCCTCCATTCCGAATCCGGGGAATTCCCGCAGTCGATACCTCAGCCAGCACCTCAGCCATGGAGGAGACGCATGTCCGTGTCCGTCAGACCGAGAAGAACAGACCGGCCGAGAAGGGCCCACGGTCCGGGTTCGGGGTTACGCCGTGCCGTGGCCCTCACCGCCGGGGCCGTGCTCGTCTGGACCGGTGGCACCGTCGCGCTCGCGCCCGTCGCCGAGGCCGGCACCGTCACCCCGACCGTGCACTGTTCCCTGCCCGCGGGGCAGGGCGAGGCGACCGGGCCGCAGCAGATGAGCGTCGACCTGTCGCCGTCGATCGTCGACCCGGGCGGCAAGGTCCACGCCAAGGTCACCCTCGGCCCGTCACCCGCCACCAGCGGCCTCAGCCTGAACGACGTACCCACCACCCCCAGCATCGACTTCGCGATGTCCGGCGGTGCCACCGGCACGGTCACCGTCACCGGCCCCCAGATCAACCTCGACATCCCGTCCGGCAAGCCCATCGAAATCCCGCCGTACGAAGGGGACTTCCTCATCCCCGCCAATGCGAGCGGCCCGATCACCTTCACCCCGATACGCAATCTGACGCGTACGAAGGTGCTCGGCTCCACCTACGAGACCCCGTGCGACGTGGTGAGCGGCGGCGGCTCCATCGGCACGGTGACCGCCGAGGGCACCGCGGGCCACCCGGCCACCCTGACCGCGCCCGGCACCGCCGTCCGGCCGTCCACCGCCGTCGCCCTGTCCGGCAGCCTCTGGACCGCGGGCGCCACTCCCGTACCGTCGCTCTGCTCGGCGGACGGCGGCGGCTGCGACACCGGCAAGTTCGCCTCCAGCACCCTCGCGATCAGCGCCTCGGGGGAGTTGAGCGGAAGCGCGGTGCTCGCCGCCGCGGGCGCCGTGCCCGACGGCTCGTACCTGGTGAAGGTCGGCGACGGTACGAAGGAGGCGACCGCGCCCCTGACGGTCAAGGCCTTCGTCCCCGCCGGGCCGCGGGCCATCGCGCTCTCCCGCTCCGGCGCACCGGTCGGCAGCGTCATCTCCGTCACCGGCAGCAACTACTTCCAGGACCGGTGGATCAACACCGTCGGCCTGGACGCGAGCGGGGCGACGCTCGACGACACCGCCGTCTATGTGAAGAGCACCCCCGACGGTACGTTCAGCGCCGAGTTCACCGTCTCCGACCCGGCCATCGCCGCCATCCAGGTCGACGAGGGCAACGATCCGGCCACTGTGCTCACCACACCGTTCACCGTGACCGACGCCTCCGCGACGCTCTCCGCGGGCGCGGCGAAGGTCAAGCCGGGAGGAACGATCGCCCTCTCCGGCGGTGACTGGCCGTCCGGTACCACGCCCACCGCCGCGCTCTGCAACGCCGACGGCAGCTCCTGCGACAGCGCCCGGATCAGCGGCTCCACTCTCCGGATCGGCACCGACGGCACCCTCGCCGGCACGGTCACCGTGGCCGGGTCCACCCCGCGTGCCGTGTACGCGATCCAGGTCACCGCCGGGGGAGCGCAGGCCCTCACCCCGCTGACCGTCGCCCCGTCCTTCGTGGTCCTCACCCCCTCGGCCGGTCCGAAGGGCACCACCGTCACCGTCATCGGGCAGGGCTTCGCGAAGGTCGCGACCGTGTCCATCGTCGGGCTGCGCGCCGACGGCTCGCAGACGTCCGACCCGGCGAAGACCAAGGTGGTGGGGCTGGACGGGGCGTTCTCGCAGACCTTCAAGGTCAACGCCGCCGACACCGTCGCCATCCGGGTACGGGAGGTCCTCGTCAACCCGCGCACCGAGACGGCGGCGTTCACCGTCCAGGACGGAACCGTGCCCGCCGGACCGTCCTTCGCGCTCTCGCCGCCCGAGGGGCCCGTCGGCACGGCGGTCCAGGTGACCGGACGGGGATTCGCCCCCGTCGCCACGGTCTCGGTGACCGGCCGCACCGCGGACGGGAAGCAGACCGCCGACCCGTACGTCACCCGGGTCATCGGACTCGACGGCACTTTCGCCCTCGACTTCACCGTCCGTGACCCGGCGACGAAGTCGATCCGGGCCTGCGAAGTACTCGTGAACGGAAAAATTGTGCAGCAGTCATTCACCGTGAGTTAACGGCAGTTCACTTCTGGTGCGCGAAGTGCCGTGAAGGCGTCGGCCGACCTGGACGCGCGTAGACCTCCAGAACCCGGCCGACGCCGCGCTGACCGGCGCTTATGCTGCTTCAAGCCAACTCCCGCTCCGACGGCGCCCGGATTCTGGACGAGGTCTTCCGCTGAGCGGACTCGCTCGCTACTGTCCCAAAAAAATGAACGCCCCGTGGCAGAACCGCAGCGGGGCGCAGCCGGTGCCTGGCCAGGCCGGCGGCCTCTCCGTGCGTCGCCGCTGGGACCGGCGGCGCACATTCCGTGGGAATCAGCCGCTGCCGCTCATCAAAGAGGAGAGGGCGTCGTGACAGCGGAAACCTCCCAGACGCTCGACAGGGGACTGAGGGTCCTCAAACTGCTTGCCGACACCGACCACGGTCTGACCGTCACCGAGTTGTCCAACAAACTCGGGGTCAACCGGACCGTGGTCTACCGTCTGCTCGCCACCCTGGAACAACACGCCCTGGTACGCCGCGACTTGGGCGGCCGGGCCAGAGTGGGTCTGGGCGTGCTGCGCCTGGGCCGCCAGGTGCATCCGCTCGTGCGCGAGGCCGCGCTGCCCGCGCTGCGGTCGCTCGCCGAGGACATCGGGGCCACCGCCCATCTCACACTGGTCGACGGCAGCGACGCGCTGGCCGTCGCGGTCGTCGAGCCGACCTGGACCGATTACCACGTGGCCTACCGGGCCGGCTTCCGCCACCCGCTGGACCGGGGTGCCGCGGGCCGGGCGATCCTCGCCGCCCGTCAGAAACCGGTCGGCGAGACCGCCTTCACCCTCACCCACGGCGAGCTGGAGGCCGGGGCGAGCGGGGCGGCGGCGGCGCTGGTGGGGGTGACCGGGGTCGAGGGCAGCGTGGGCGTGGTGATGCTCGCGGACTCCGTGCCCGAGCGCGTGGGGCCCCGCGTGGTGGACGCGGCCCGGGAAGTGGCGGACGCGCTCCGGTAGGGCGCGCTCCGGCAGGACGTGGCGGGCGTGCTCCGAAGAGCGGGGCGCCGGGCCCGGAGGGCCGGTGGGCCGGACGGGCCCGGCGGGGCCGAGCCGGGGTGGTTGCCCGGGGCGGATTTCTGGCCGGTTCAGGTCTTCGCGGATGTCCGGTCGGGCCGTATGTTTTCGGGGCTCACGCCTTGACCGAAGCGCGTGGCCGTTCCGGGGGGTTCTGATGGATGGTTCCGTTTTCCTGCTTCTCGTCATCGTGGGTATCGCGGTGTACTTCCTGCCCTTCTTCATCGCCGCGGGGCGCGGGGTGAACACCGGCTCGGTGTTCGTGATCAATCTCTTCCTCGGCTGGACGTTCATCGGCTGGGTGGTCGCCCTGGCCATGTCGATGGGAACCCGGCGGACGCCGTAGGAACGCCCCCAGGGGCTGTTCCTCCGGCCGCGTACGGGGCTCCGAGCCCCTGCGTCCGGGGCCCGACGGTTAGATTGGGCGGGTGCTCCCTCGTCTCTCGCGTCCCCGTGCCCTCGTCCTGTGCGCCCTGCCCGTCCTCGCCCTGTTCGGTGTGGCCGCCTTCGCGCCGCTGCCGTTCACCCTGGCGCAGCCCGGTTCGACCGCGAACGTGCTCGGGGACGATCACGGCACGCCGGTGATCAGCATCAAGGGTGCGCCGACCCGGACCACCGAGGGCCAGCTGCGGATGACGACGATCGTCGCGACCGGCCCCACCGCCGAGGTCGGCATCGGTGATGTGATCGACAGCTGGTTCCGTACGGACCGGGCGGTGCTGCCCCGCGACTCCGTCTACCCGAGCGGTGGCTCCGAGAAGGAGATCGAGAAGCACAACCTCGAAGACATGCGGAAGTCGCAGGACTCCGCGGTCGACGCCGCCCTGAACTACCTCGGGAAGAAGCCCGGCTCGGTCGACGTGACCCTGCATCTCGCCGACGTGGGCGGCCCCAGCGCCGGCCTGTTCTTCGCTCTCGGCATCGTCGACAAGCTCGAAGGGGACGGGGCCGGCGGCGATCTCACCGGTGGCCGCAACATCGCGGGCACCGGCACGATCGAGGCGAACGGCGAGGTCGGGGCGGTCGGCGGGGTGTCGCTGAAGACTCAGGCCGCGCGCCGCGACGGGGCGACCGTCTTCCTCGTGCCGAAGGCGGAGTGCCGGGAGGCGGGAGCCGAGCTGCCCAAAGGGTTGCGGCTGATTCCGGTCACGACTCTGAAGGGCGCGGTGTCCTCGCTCCGGGCACTGGAGCAGGGGCACAAGGTCCCGAGCTGCTGACCTCGCCGGCCGGTGAAGGCGCCGGTACGGGGGCACCGCCCGTCTCCGCTCCCGTGCCGTCCGCCACCGCGCCGTCCATCGTGCGCCACACCGGGAACACCAGCGGACTCAGCGTCGCCAGCAGGTAGACCCCGCCCATCGCCAGCAGCGCCCCCTTCGCTCCCGTGCTCTCCACCAGCAGGCCGGCCGTGAGACCGCCCACCGGCAGGGCCAGCTCGCAGCCCGCCGTGATGACCCCGGAGACCCGGCTGCGCAGCTCGTCGGGGACCGTGCCGTAGATCACCGTCGTCAGGATCGGGTTCAGCACCCCGCTCGCGAGGCCGCTCAGCGCCATGGTCACGGCGAGCGGCAGCGTCGTTCCGGTCAGCGCCGCGACCACGTACCTGGGCGCGCCGCACAGCAGCACGCACACCGTGAACACGGCCCACCGCGAGAAGCGGTGCCCGACCGCCCCGTACAGCAGCGCCCCGGCCAGCCCGCCCGCGCCGAACAGTGCGGTGAGCAGCCCGATGTCCCCGGCCCCGCCCAGTTCGGCGGAGGCGTGCACCGGGAGCAGGACGGCGTACCAGCCCTGGTCGGTGCCGTTCATGAACAGGACCATCACCACGACCGCCAGCAGCAGTGGGGTGCCCAGCAAGTAGGCGAAGCCCTCCCGCATTTCGGTGCGGTACGCCCGCAGCGATGCCGGCGCCTCGGCCTTGCGGGGCTCGGCCGCGCGCACCCCCCGTACGCCTGCCGCGATCAGCAGCGCGGACGTCAGGAAGGTCGCCGCGTCCAGCAGCAGTACGGTCTCCGCGCCGACGAGCGCGATCAGCAGGCCGGCCAGTGCCGCCCCGACCATCCGGGCGCCGCGCGAGACGGCGTCGAAGAGGCTGGCGGCGCGGGCGAGGGTGGTGCCGGCGTGCTCGGCGAGGTCCGGCACCAGGACGTAGCGCGCGGTGTCGCCCGGGGTGTGCATGAGCCCGCCGACCGCCATCAGCGCGCACAGCATCCAGAAGTCCAGGGCGTCCGCGAAGTGCAGCAGCGGGATGGCGGCGACGGAGAGGCCGCACACCAGGTCGGAGACGACGGAGACCCGGCGCCGTCCGATCCGGTCGATGACGGGTCCGCCGATCAGGGCGGAGACGACGATCGGCAGGGTCGCGCAGAAGGCCACGACACCGGCCCGGCCGGCGCTTCCCGTGGTTTCCAGCACGAACCACGGAACGCCGATCATGGTGAGTGAACTGCCGGCCCTGGATATGGAGTTGGCGGACAGTACGGCGGCGAGCGGAATACGGCTGCGGTCCCCCCGACCGGTCATGCCGGACCGGCTGCGACGGAGGAGGGGCGGCCGGGGTGGCGGGGCAGGACGCGCAGCCCCAGGTCGACTAGGGCCCAGCCCAGCCGGGTGCGCAGGCCGGTGCCCGGCGAGGCCGGTGCGGGGCCGGACCGCACGGCCCGGCGCCGCAGTTCGGCGGAGCGCAGGTCGTGCAGCAGCAGATGGGTGTCGGAGTGCATGACGGTGTCCTTCCGGTCAGCAGGGGCTGGCTAATCCGCGGGGCGCGGGAAGAGGTGCACATGGCTGCGGACGTTGGCCGATCCCTCGGTGCCCTCCGGGACCTGGCCCCGGTAGCCCTCGATGAGTTCGTGGATCTTCCCGATCAGCTCCTCGGCGAGATCGGGGGTGAGGCGCACCTGGAAGTCGCTGATGTCCCAGCCGTCGCGCCATTCCTCGGGCCATTCGCGCATGGTGCCGATCCAGGTGCTCAGCTCCTGGGAGTGCGCGGTGGCGATCTCGTGGAGCACGACGTCGACCGCGCCGCGCACCTCGGGGTCCGGGTGGCTCAGGAACCGGCCGCTGTCGAAGACGGTGCCCCGGTGCGCGGCACGCCACCAGCGCTCGCGGCCCTTGCCGCGCTCCGGGTCGTCCTCGACGAAGCCGTACGCCGCCAGTTGCCGAAGGTGGTAGCTGGTGGCGCCGCTGGACTCGCCGAGCCGGTCGGCGAGACCGGAGGCGGTGGCGGGGCCGTACTCCCGCAGGGCGGCCAGCAGGCGCAGCCGCAGGGGGTGGGCCAGCCCGCGCAGGGTGCGGGCATCGACCTTGTGGATGTTCTCGGCTTCGGCGGGGGTCTCGGCGCCGTCCTCTGGTGCGGGCATGGGTAAACCGTAGAGTTGCAAAGCTCTCTTTGCAACAGGTTCTTTGCATCGGTTTCTTTGCAACATGCCTTTGCGAGTGGGCTCCCCGGCTCAGCCCTGCTTGATGAACCCCTCCTGGATCAGCCACTCCTTCGCCACCTGGTGCGGGTCCTGCCCGTCCACGTCCACCTTGGCGTTGAGCACCTGGGCTACCTCGGTGGTCAGTTTCTTGCTGACCGGGTCGAGCAGCCCGGCGATCTGCGGGTACTTCTCGAAGGTCTTGGTGTGGATCACCGGGGCCGCGTTGTAGTTGGGGAAGAAGTGCTTGTTGTCGACGAGCACTTCGAGGTTCATCGCCTTGATCCGGCCGTCCGTGGTGAACACTTCGCCCAGCAGGCAGGAGTCGGACTTGGAGACCTGGGTGTAGATGATCCCGGCGTCCATCTTCTTGATGTTGGCGGCCGGCAGCGACATCCCGTACGCCTTCTCCATGCCCGGCAGCCCGTCGTCGCGCGAGGCGAACTCGTTCTCCACGCAGATCGTCACCGCCGACGGGTCCGTCTTCGCCAGCGCCGCGACGTCGGAGAGCGTCTTCAGGTGGTACTTCGCGTTGTTCTGCCGGCTGATGGCGAGCGCGTAGGTGTTGTTGAGCGTGGACGGCGTCAGCCAGGTCACCCCGGTGCGGCGGTCCTCGTCCCGGACCGCCTCCCACTGCTTCACCGGGTCGGGGACCGGCTTCGCATGGCCGAGGTACGTGATCCAGCCGGTGCCCGTGTACTCGTACATCGCGTCCGCGTCGCCCTTGACGATCGCCTCGCGCGCACTGATCGAGCCGGGCAGGTTCGTCCGGTCCAGGACCTCCGCTCCGGCGGCCTTGAAGACCAGGCCGATCATCTGGCCCAGGATGATGTTCTCGCTGAAGTTCTTCGAGGTGACGGTCAGCGAGGCACCGTTCAGCGGCTGCCCCTGGCCGACCGAGCCCGGCTCCACCGCGTCCACCATCGGCGAACCGCTCTTCAGTCCGCACCCGGAGAGCAGCAGCGCCAGCGCCACCGCCCCCGCCAGGCCCACACGCACCTTCCGCGGACCCATCACCCCACCTCCAGTCCGCGCGGCGTCAGCGCCACCTCGACCAGTGAGGCCAGCCAGTCGACCAGCAGCGCCAGCACCACCGTCAACACGGAACCGAGCACCAGCACCGGCATCCGCTGGGTCTGGATGCCCGAGGTGATCAGGTCCCCGAGGCCGCCGCCGCCGACGAAGGTGGCCAGCGTCGCCGTACCCACGTTGAGCACCAGCGCCGTACGCACACCCGCCAGGATCAGCGGGACGGCGAGCGGCAGTTCGACCTTGGTGAGTGTCCCCGTCGCCGACATGCCGATGCCGCGCGAGGCCTCGATCAGGTTCGGCTCGATCGCCCTGAGGCCGGCCACCGTGTTGGAGAAGACCGGCAGCACCGCGTAGATCACCATGCCGATGATCGCCGTCGAAGGACCGATGCCCAGCCAGATCACCAGCAGTGCCAGCAGACCGATCGCCGGTGTCGCCTGCCCGATGTTGGCGACCGCCGTGACCACCGGGGCGCCCTTGCGCAGCCGGCGACGGGTCAGCGCGATCCCCAGCGGAATGGCGATGATCAGCACCCAGAACGTCGAGATCGCGGTCAGCCGCACATGCTGCCACCAGCGCAGCTGCACATTGCCGCCGGTCAGCGAGTTCCGCGCGATCGAGTCGAGATGGACATTGGTGATCCACAGGTACGTGATGGCCAGTACGACCAACAGCGCGAGTGGCATCAGCACCAGCTTGCGCCAGGTGAACCGGCGCGGCGGACCGGCCGGCGGCGGAGCCGGCTCCTCCTCCTCGTCCCGGAAGGCATGGCCCTTGACGTCGTGCTCGCCGGGCGGGCGGTCCTTGTCGGCGGAGGGCACGGGCGGCTCGGGGCGCGGCCGGCGGGGTTCGTGGTTCAGCGGTGGATTGCGAGTCATGCGCCCGGACCGCCCTCCAGCTCCGTCTCGGTCTGGTGGCTGCGCAACTCCTCCAGGTCGTGCTGGTGCTCGATGGCGGCGAGCCGGTCGGCCTCCAGCAGCTCATGGACGGAGTTCATCAGGGTCTGCATGTCGACGACCCCGATGAACTCGCCGCGCCGCCCGGTCACCGCGACCCGCCCACCGCTGTCGGTCAGCACCGCCTCCAGCGCGTCGTGCAGCGTCCCGTCACGCGTCACCGTGTCGTGGACCAGCTGCCCGGCCCGCGCCAGCGAACCCCGGGCCCGCATCAGGTCACCGCGCCGCAGCCACTTGTACGGGCGGTTCCTGCGGTCCAGCATCAACAGCTCGTTGTGCGGGCCGCTGCGCAGCTTGTTGAAGATCGACTGGAGCGGGTCGTCGACCGTCACCGTCGGGAACGCGGCCATCTCCACATCCCGCACGCGGGTGAGGTTGAGCCGCTTCAGCGCCGCACCGGCCCCTACGAAGCCCGAGACGAAGTCGTCCGTCGGATTGGTGAGGATGGCCTCCGGGGTGTCGAACTGCGCGATGTGCGAACGCTCCCGCAGCACCGCGATCCGGTCGCCCAGCTTGATCGCCTCGTCGAAGTCGTGGGTGACGAAGACGATCGTCTTGTGCAGTTCGTGCTGGAGCCGGATCAGCTCGTCCTGGAGGTGGTCGCGGGTGATCGGGTCGACCGCGCCGAACGGCTCGTCCATCAACAGAACCGGCGGATCGGCCGCCAACGCCCGTGCCACGCCCACCCGTTGCTGCTGACCGCCGGAGAGCGCGCGGGGATAGCGCCCGTGGAACTCCCGCGGATCCAGCCCCACCAGATCGAGCATCTCCTCGACCCGGTCCTTCACCTTCGACTTCGACCAGCCGACCATCTTCGGTACGAGGGCGATGTTCTCGGCGACCGTCATGTGCGGGAAGAGCCCGGACGACTGGATCGCGTAGCCGATCTTGCGGCGCAGCTTCACCGGGTCGATGTCGGTGACGTCCTCGTCGTTGATTTTGATCCGCCCGGACGACGGCTCGATCAGCCGGTTGATCATCTTCAGGGTGGTGGACTTCCCGCAGCCGGACGGGCCGACGAAGATCACCGTCTCGCCGGCCTTGATCTCCATCGAGACGCTGTCCACCGCCGGGTTCGGATTGCCCGGATAGCGCTTGGTCAGGTCCTCCAGCTGGATGGTGGCCCCGGACGTGGTCCTCTCCGGCCCCGCGCTGCCGTCGGCGGAGCTCCCGGTGGCGGTCTCAGACACGGATCCCCCTCGGGATGGTGAGCCGCCCGAGCAGTACGTACGCGGCGTCGAAGAGCAGGGCGAGGATGACGATGCCGAGCGTGCCCGCGAGCACCTGATTGAGCGCGTTGGCGCTGCCCAGCGAGGCGATGCCGCGGAAGATCTCGTTGCCCAGGCCGGGGCCCGAGGCGTACGCGGCGATGGCGGCGATGCCCATCAGCATCTGGGTGGAGACCCGGATGCCGGTGAGGATCGGCGGCCAGGCGAGCGGCAGTTCCACCCGGCACAGCCGGGCCAGCCGCGACATCCCGATGCCCTTCGCCGCGTCGACCAGGGCCGGATCGACGCCGCGCAGCCCCACGATGGAGTTGCGGACGACGGGCAGCAGCCCGTACAGCGTCAGGGTGATCACGGTGGGCGCGACCCCGAGGCCGACGAGCGGGATGAGCAGACCGATCGCGGCGAGCGAGGGGATGGTGAGGATCGTCGCCGTCGAGGTGATGGCCAGTGACCCCGCCCAGCCACTGCGGTAGGTGACGACCCCGATCAGGATGCCCAGCGCGGTGGCGATGACCATGCACTGGAACACGGCACTGACGTGCTGGTACGCGTCGGTGAGCAGCTGTTGGTGCCGGTTGCCCAGGTACTCCCAGAAGCTCACACGTCACTCCTCGGCTCAGTCGGTGTCCTTCGCGGCCTGCTCGACGAGCGGGATGATCCGCAGCGGGACCGGGTTCTCCATGACGATGGCCGTGGAGGCCCGGACAATGCCATCAAAACCGACAACCCGGTCGATCACCCGCTGAAGATCGGCGTTGGAACGCGCGACGAGACGGCAGAGCATGTCGCCGTGACCGGTGGTGGTGTGCAGTTCCAGCACCTCCGGTACGCCGGCCAAGTGGGCCCGTACGTCCGCTCCTTGGCCCTGCTTGATCTCCAGAGTGGCGAACGCGGTGACGGGGTAGCCGAGCGCCGCCGGATCGACCGCCGGACCGAATCCGCGGATGACGCCATTCGACTGAAGCCGGTCGAGTCGCGCCTGCACCGTCCCGCGCGCCACACCGAGCCTGCGCGACGCCTCCAGTACGCCGATGCGGGGCTCGCGGGCCAGCAGCACGATCAGCCGCCCGTCCAGATGATCGATCGCCATGGTCAGCTCCGCAAGGTCGACGTGATGGTCATCATGTACAGATAGCCTGCCCATCATCCCCATCCGCTGTACAGATTGCCCAGCAGATTCGCAAACTATTGCGCACCTTGCGAAGCGGAGAGAGCCTTCGGACATGACTGAGACTCTGCACACCACCCCCGAAACAGCCCGGCAGGCCGACCCCTTCCCGGTCAAGGGAATGGACGCGGTCGTCTTCGCCGTCGGTAACGCCAAGCAGGCCGCGCACTACTACTCGACGGCGTTCGGCATGAAGCTGGTCGCCTACTCCGGACCGGAGAACGGCAGCCGCGAGACGGCGAGTTACGTACTGACCAACGGATCGGCCCGTTTCGTCTTCACCTCCGTCATCAAAGCCGCCACCGACCACGGCCGCTTCCTCGCCGCCCATGTGGCCGAGCACGGCGACGGTGTAGTCGACCTGGCCATCGAGGTCCCGGACGCCCGCGCCGCCTACGCGTACGCGGTCGAGCACGGCGCCCTCGGCCTCACCGAGCCGCACGAGGTCAAGGACGAGAACGGCACCGTCGTCCTCGCCGCGATCGCCACGTACGGCAAGACCCGCCACACCCTTGTCGAGCGCACCGGCTACGAGGGCCCGTACCTGCCCGGCTACGTCGCCGCCGCGCCGATCGTCGAGCCGCCCGCCAAGCGCACCTTCCAGGCCGTCGACCACTGCGTAGGCAACGTGGAGCTCGGCCGGATGAACGAGTGGGTCGGCTTCTACAACAAGGTCATGGGCTTCACCAACATGAAGGAGTTCGTGGGCGACGACATCGCCACCGAGTACTCCGCGCTCATGTCGAAGGTCGTCGCCGACGGCACCCTCAAGGTCAAGTTCCCGATCAACGAACCGGCGATCGCCAAGAAGAAGTCCCAGATCGACGAGTACCTGGAGTTCTACGGCGGCGCCGGCGTCCAGCACATCGCGCTCGCCACGAACGACATCGTCGCCTCGGTACGGGCGATGCGGGCGGCGGGCGTCCAGTTCCTGGACACCCCCGACTCCTACTACGACACCCTCGGCGAGTGGGCGGGCGAGACCCGCGTGCCGGTGGAGACCCTGCGCGAGCTGAAGATCCTCGTCGACCGCGACGAGGACGGCTACCTGCTCCAGATCTTCACCAAGCCGGTCCAGGACCGCCCGACCGTCTTCTTCGAGATGATCGAACGCCATGGCTCGATGGGCTTCGGCAAGGGCAACTTCAAGGCCCTGTTCGAGGCGATCGAGCGCGAGCAGGAGAAGCGCGGCAACCTCTGACCGCCCGCCCGGCGGGCGCGGAACCGCCCGCCGGCCGGACCGGTGCGTCGGCCCGCCCGAGGGCGCATTCGCATGCCGGCGGCCGGGGAGGTACCCCATCGTGCGAACGTGACACCTCACGCCCCAGGTGTCACGTTCGCCCTTCCTGCCAGGTCATGGTCCTGGCGAGAGTGATCCTCAGTGGCCGGCCGCGGGCTGCTGCTGTGGTCCGGAACCGGGTTGTTACGCGGCCGATTCTGCTGGGGAACGACCGGGGCCGGGGCCGGGGCGGGCTGCGGGTGCTGCGGGCCGCCCGGCGAGGAAGGGGCCAGATCGTCCAGGGCCTCCTGGGCGGCGGGTCCGGCCAGGGGTGAGAACCGGGGGTTGGTGCGCAGCGCCTCCTCCAGATTCCGGCGCGCCGGACCGTAATCCCGCAACGCCTTCTGGATCACGCCCAGGTGGTACGCGTACGAGGCGTTCCGCCCACCCGTGTCGACCGCGTGGGCCGCGTACTCCAGGGCGGCGGACGGGTGGCCGGAGCGATGCAGGGCCCAGCCCAGCGCGTCCGCCACCGCGGCGCTGCGGTGCGAGCGCGCCCACTCGGCTTCCAGCAGCTCGACCGCCGCGTCCGGGTCCCCGTGATCGGCCTCGAAACGGCCGCGCAGCAGCGCCTCGTCCACGCCCTGGGCCTCGTCCCGGGCGAGCGCCTCGCGCAGCCGCGCGTACTGGTCACCGGCCTCCTCGTCCAGCCCCAGCGACTCGTACAACTCGCCCAGCTCCAGCATGTATTCGGGCCGGGGGAGATGCGCCAGCGCCGCCCGGTAGTCGCGCCGGGCCTCGTCCGTGCGGTCGAGCGCCACCAGTGCCCTGGCCCGGCCCGCGAGCGACGGGTGGTGGGCGCGGTCGGTCCGCAGCGCCGCGCCGTACTGCGCGACCGCCTCCGCCGGCTCGCCCCGCTCCCAGGCCAGTTCGCCCAGCAGGGCCAGGCACTCCGCCTTCTGCGCGGGCGTGGCCGCCCGGTCCGCCGCGGCCTGCGCGTCGGCCAGCGCGTCCTCGGGCCGGCCGCGGCCCAGGTGCATCCGTGCCGTCCGCATGAGCGCCGGAACCCCCGCGCGCAACGCCGTGAACCGCTCCACCGCCGTGCTCACGCCCTTGCGGTCCCCGAGACCGCTGTACGCGTCGATCAGCGCCGGATACACGGCCCACTGCTTCGGCTGCCGTGCCCGCACCGTCTCGCCCCACTTCTTCGCCGTGACGAAGTCGTGCCGGGCACCGGCGAGCTCCGCGAGCCCCACCCAGGCCGCCGTGTTCCCGTTCTCACCCGGCCGGATGTCCAGCGAGCGCTTCAGCGCCTGCTCGGCCCGTCCGTAGTACGCCGCGTCCGCGGAACGCCGCCCCCACTCCACGTAGGCCGTCCCCAGCATCGCCCAGGACCCCGCGTCCGACGGATGCGTGCCCACCCACTGCTGCCGGTCCCCGATCAGCGCCGTCAGATCGGAGAGCGAGGCCGGCGAACCGGCTGCCGTCGCCGCCAGTGCACGCGAGACCGAACCGGGTACGGGCGGCTGCGACGCCTTCTTCCCGTCCTCCGGAACGGCCACCACCGCACCCGTCACCAGCACCGCACCCGCCACCACACCCAGGGCCGCCCTGCGCAGCGTCGCACGCAGCGAGAGCGGCGGGGGCTCGGCCAGCGACGCCGGATCGGCGAGCGCGGAGAGCGCGGAGGCGCCGGAGAAATCGGAGACGTCAAGGGGAGGTCGGCTGCTCGGATCGGGGGCCTGCGGAGGCTGCTGCGGCATGACATCCATGCCGATCACTCTGCGTCAGTAATAAGAGCACACCGCGCCTTGCGAAGGCCGTCGCAGACGGGTTCACACCAATGGGCCCGGGTGCCACTCTTGGATCATGGACGGTCTTCTCGAACAACTGCGTGCCGGTCTGCCCGCCGAGGCGCTGATCACGGATCCCGACGTCACCGCCTCGTACGCCCACGACATGGCGAGCTTCTGCGAGGCGGGCACACCCGCGGTCGTCGTGCTCCCGCGCACGGTCGAGCAGGTCCAGCACGTCATGCGCACCGCCACCGCCCTGCGCGTCCCGGTCGTCCCGCAGGGGGCCCGCACCGGGCTGTCGGGTGCGGCCAACGCCTCCGACGGCTGCATCGTGCTGTCCCTGGTGAAGATGGACCGGATCCTGGAGATCAGCCCCGTCGACCGGATCGCCGTCGTCGAGCCCGGCGTCATCAACGCGGTGCTGTCCCGTGCGGTCGACGAACACGGTCTGTACTACCCGCCGGACCCCTCCAGCTGGGAGATGTGCACCATCGGCGGCAACATCGGCACCGCGTCCGGCGGCCTGTGCTGCGTGAAGTACGGGGTCACCGCCGAATACGTACTCGGCCTGGAGGTCGTCCTCGCCGACGGGCGGCTGCTCACCACCGGCCGCCGCACCGCGAAGGGCGTCGCCGGATACGACCTCACCCGGCTCTTCGTCGGCTCGGAGGGCAGCCTCGGCATCGTCGTCAAGGCCGTGCTCGCGCTGAAGCCCCGGCCGCCGCAGCAGCTGGTCCTGGCCGCGGAGTTCCCGAGCGCGGCGAGCGCCTGCGACGCGATCTGCCGGATCATGGAGCGAGGTCACACTCCGTCACTCCTCGAACTGATGGACCGTACTACGGTCCGGGCCGTCAACAAGATGGCCAACATGGGCCTCCCCGACACCACCGAGGCGCTCCTGCTCGCCGCCTTCGACACCCCGGACCCGTCGGCCGATCTGGCCGCCGTCGCCGAGCTGTGCACCGCCGCGGGCGCCACCGAGGTGGTCCCCGCCGAGGACGCCGCCGAGTCCGAGATGCTGCTCCAGGCCCGGCGGATGTCGCTCACCGCGCTGGAGACCGTCAAGTCGGCCACGATGATCGACGACGTCTGCGTACCCCGCTCGAAGCTCGCCGCCATGCTGGAGGGCACCGCGGCCGTCGCCGACAAGTACGGCCTCACCATCGGCGTCTGTGTGCACGCGGGCGACGGCAACACCCACCCCGTCGTCTGCTTCGACCACACCGACGCCGACGAGTCCCGGCGGGCCCGCGAATCGTTCGACGAGATCATGGCGCTCGGCCTGGAGCTGGGCGGCACGATCACCGGCGAACACGGCGTCGGCCTCCTGAAGAAGGAGTGGCTCGCGCGCGAGCTCGGCGAGGTGAGCGTCGAACTGCACCAGGGCATCAAGCAGGCGTTCGACCCGCTGGGGCTCCTCAACCCCGGCAAGGTGTTCTGACGGCGGGCGCGAAGGGGGCCGGTGCTGCGACGGGGGCCGGTGTTTCGGCGACGGTCGATGCTCCGGCGGCCGGTGCTCCGACGTTCGGGCGGAGCCGTGCCCGCTCACGCCTCGCCGTCCTGCGACTCGTCCGACGGCCACGGGTCGCACAGCCACAGGTCGTCGGCCGGCAGCGGCGCGAGCAGCTCGGCGAGGCCCTCGTCGATCCCGAGCCGCTCGGACTCCGTACCGGGCGGGACCACTCGCAGCGTCCGCTCCACCCAGGCGGCCACCGCGGCGGACGGCACCTCCAGGAGCGCGTTCCCGTCGGGCGAGGTCAGCGCGACGAAGATGACGTTGCGCTGGTCGACCTTGGTCGGCCAGATCCGGACGTCCCCGTGACCGCACGGCCGGAACACGCCCTCGACCAGCAGATCGCGGGCGAACGTCCAGTGCACCGGGAAGTCGGAGCCGATGTGGAAGGCCACGTGCACGGCGTACGGGTCCTGAGTGCGGTACGTCAGACGGGCGGGGACGGGGATGCTGCGCTCGGGCGACAGGACCAGCTTGAGTTCCAGCTCGCGTTCCACGGTGGTGTGCATGAGTGCGTCCTTCCGGTGCCTGTGGACCGGCCTCCTGACCGGTCCGCACAAGGAGAGAGCGACCTCCACGCCATCTATTACGCGACTTCCGAGAAAAATTTCCGAGCGACGGGAAAGTGGCCCAAACCCCTGGAGTGGCCCAGGCGTACGCGGGCGTCTGGTAGATGTGGACCCGTTGTATTCAGGCCTCGAAGAGATACGGGACCACGGTGATGAGCGCCCCAACCCCGGCACCCGGTGACGAAAGCCCCCGCGAGGGGTACTACCCCGACCCGTCCATTCCCGGATATGTCCGGTACTGGAACGGCGCTTCGTGGGTGCCAGGCACGAGCCGCCCCGCCCCTGAGCAGGGTGAGTCGACGCCTGCGAGCCCCTCCGGAGCAGTGCCCTCCGCACCGGCGCCCGAGCCGCAGCCGCAGTCCCGGCCGCAGCCGTCGGCCCCCGCGCCGGTGGACGAGACCGGCCCGGTCTTCCTGGACGACGAGCCGAACGCGGGCAACCGCTCCGAACCGGCCACCGCCTGGCAGGCCGACGCCTCCCGGCAGGCCGGCTTCGGCGGGGAACTCGACCGGCGGGTCTCCTGGGGCGGCGGCACCGGGCAAACCGGCGAGCAGGGCGGACAACCCGGCGGACAGGGCGGGCAGGGCGATCCGCGTACGTCTGCGGACAGCGCCCCGGCCGGCCGGGTGCCGGACGATCGCGCCCCGGCGGTCCGTACCCCCGCCGACCGTGCCCCCGCCCCCGCACCGGACCCGCGGCAGCCCGCCTCTTCTTCTCCTTCTCCCGCTGCGCCTGCGCCTGCGCCGGAGAACACCGTCGCGATCCGGATCGGCCGACAGGGCCGCCCCGGCGGCGGCACGGATGCCGGTGCGGGCGACTCGGGTCGCCCGCCCGCCGATGGGACGGTCACGATCCGGGCCGTGGGCCAGGGCGGCAGTCCGCCGGCCCGTCGGACGACCGAACCGGCGGCATCGGAAGGGACGATGGCGATCCGCGCGATCGCCCCCGGCACGGGCGCACAGCCCTCCGCCCCTGCGCAGAACCCCGCCCAGGCGCCGGGCGCCCCCTGGGCGCAGCAGGCCAATCAGCCCGCTCAGGCGGCCCTGCCGGCCCAGCAGTCCCAACCCCAACTCCAGCCCCAGCCCCGGCAGCTCCAGTCTCAGCAGCCCCGGCCCCAGCTCCAGCAGCCACCGCTCCAGCCCCAGCCCCAGCAGCCCCGCCCGCAGTTCGGCGCGCAGGGTGCTCAGGGTTCTCAGCCGGATCAGCCCGTCGTGCCCTGGAAGCCCCCGGTCGACGACCCCTTCCAGCAGCTCGCGCAGGCCCAGGCGGCGGCCAGGCCCGCCGGGCTCGGCAAGCGGTTCGCCGCCCGGCTGATCGACAGCGTCGTGCTGATGGGGCTCGTCGGTGCGATCGGCTTCCCGCTGGTCTCGAAGGCGCTGGACCACATCGACGAGAAGATCGATGCGGCGAAGCTGTCCGGTGAGACGGTCACCGTCTGGCTGGTGGACTCCACCACGGCCGGCCTGTTCGGCGTGGTGCTCGGCGCGTTCCTCGTGCTCGGTGTCCTGCTGGAGGCGCTGCCGATGGCCAAGTGGGGACGTACGCTCGGCAAGAAGCTCTGTGGACTCGAAGTGCGGGACATCGAGTCCCACGGCGCTCCGTCCTTCGGCGCCGCACTGCGCAGGTGGCTGGTCTACGGCGTGCTGGGCATCCTCGTGATCGGGGTGTTCAACGTGCTGTGGTGCCTGATCGACCGCCCGTGGCGCCAGTGCTGGCACGACAAGGCGGCGCACACCTTCGTGGCGGGCTGACCGCACCCGCTCGGCCGACGGCCCATCGGGCGAGGGACCGTCGGCCCGGCCGTTCCCCCGAACGCACCTGGAGCCTGTCGGGTGACCTCTGATCGGGCGGTCGAAGGTCACCCGACAGGCTCTGAGCCGTTGCGGGCCCCTCCGGGCCGGGGTGCACTGCCCCCATGAGCAACGATCAGCCGACGTCCGGTGAGCCGCCCGAGGACGACCCGTTCCTCAAGAAGCCGCATGAGCCGCCACCGTCGTCGGGTTCGCCGTACGACAGCGCTCCGCCGCCCCCGCCGCCGCCCCCGCCCCCGCCGCCGTACGATCCGGGCCCCTACGGCGGCGGAGGGCCGTACGGCGGCCCGGATCCACTGGCCGGCATGCCGCCGCTCGGGGAGCCGGGCAAGCGCATCCTGGCCCGGCTGATCGACTTCCTGATCATCTCGATCCCGCTCTATCTGATCTCGCTGCCGTGGGGCGGCGCGGTCGAGGTGTCGAACAACAACGGCAGCAGCAACGACTTCGGCGACGTCTTCAACCAGACGTACAGCGGGCACCAGATGATCTGGTCGCTGATCGGTCTGGTCGTGTACGTCGCCTACGACACGTACTTCACGCACAAGGACGGCCGGACCATCGGCAAGCGGCTGCTGAAGCTGCGCGTCGCGATGCTCAACGACGGCCGGGTGCCGGACACCGGGGCCGCGTTCCTGCGGGCCGTGGTGCTCTGGCTGCCCGCGCTGCTGTGCTGCCCGTGCCTGTGGTGGCTGATCAACATCGTGCTCATGTTCACGGACAAGCCGTACCGGCAGGGCCTGCAGGACAAGGCGGCGAAGACGGTGGTCGTCCAGACCAACTGAGCCGGGCCGATCGAGCCGAACCGACCGGGCCGGCCGCGACCGACCCGGTCCGGACGAGTCCTAGCGGCGTACGGACTGCCGGCCCACGCGCTCGTCCGCGGGGGTCGCGGGTCGCGGTGCGGCCTCGCGGGGCGCGACCATGCCCTGGGCGCCGTCGCGGGCGAGGCCCTCGGCCTCGACGGCTGCGGAGACCGCGTCCTGGTTCACGCGGACCGCGGAGCGGGCACCGGCCCGGTTCGCGGTTTTCGCGCGTGACGGCTGGGGTACGGTCACGGCCACCAGCAGACCGAGCGCGAGCGCCGCGGTCCCGATGACGGCGATGCCGAGGCCCGACTCCGTACGGGAGAGCAGCAGCATCGCAAGGGTCGAGAAGATGACGGTGACCGAACCGTAGGAGAGCTGTGCGGCAGTGGGATGCGGCATGGCGGTATCCGTCCTCGGGGCATCGGATGGGCAGTCTCTCAACACGGTCGCACTGTCAAGCGACTCTACGACGGTGGATGCCCGAGCGGGGACATCGGTAAGCGTGGCCTAACCCACGGTGCCGGTGCACAGGGGGCGCACGGAGTCATATGCCGCTCCAACCGTGGTCGATGACGCGCCGGTTGGTCGTTTGCTGAACGTCCGGATAACGGAAGCGTTCTCCTGCATAGTGCACTTGGCCTGTTCAAGTCAAGGTCTGTCTTTTCTCGCGTAACTCCGGTCGAATGTCGTCACTTGTGACGCGTATTCGCGCGCGGCCCCTCCATACCACTCAAGGCCGCAGCCGCGGGTGCCGGGGAGGACTGCATCAAGTGACCACAAACAGACGGGCGCTTCGCGCTGCTGCGGTTGTCGTGGCCATGGCCGCCACTGCCGCCACGGCGTCAGCTTTCGCCACGGCCCAGGCAGATGACAAGGCGCCGGGAGCCAAGAGCACCAGCGTCGACCGCCGTGACCCGGGGTCGGCCAAGGGCAATGAGCACGACCTGAAGGGCCCGTTCAGCGAGCAGCAGGACGCGCAGCGTCAGGCCGCCCTCGAGCAGGTCATATCGGGCGACAAGAAGATCTCGAAGCGGGGCGGCTCCCAGGTCGTCAAGCTCGACGACAAGAAGTACGTCGAGCTCGGCCGGGAGAAGACCGACAAGATCTTCACGATCCTGGTGGAGTTCGGCGACAAGGTCGACAACACCACCATGTTCGACCCGGACGGCGACGGCCCGAAGCCGGCCGTCCCGAAGTACGGGGGCACGCCCGGCCCGCTGCACAACAAGATAGCCAAGCCGGACCCCAAGAAGGACAACAGCACCGCCTGGCAGGCCGATTACAACCAGGCGCACTTCCAGGACCTCTACTTCGGTGAGGGCGCCGGCAAGGACTCGCTGAAGACGTACTACGAGAAGACGTCCTCCGGGCGCTACTCGGTCGACGGCGAGGTCTCCGACTGGGTCAAGGTGCCGTACAACGAGGCCCGTTATGGCTCGAACTACTGCGGCTCGACCAACTGCGCCAACGCCTGGGACATGATCCGGGACGGCGTGAACGCCTGGGCCGCCGATCAGAAGGCCCAGGGCCGTACGCCCGAGCAGATCAAGACGGACCTCGCCAAGTACGACCAGTGGGACCGTTACGACTACGACGGCGACGGCAACTTCAACGAGCCCGACGGCTACATCGACCACTTCCAGATCGTCCACGCCGGTGAGGACGAGTCCGCGGGTGGCGGCGCCGAGGGCAAGAACGCCATCTGGGCCCACCGCTGGTACGCCTACGGCACGGACGCCGGCGCGACCGGCCCGGGCGAGAACAAGGCGGGCGGCACCCAGATCGGTGACACCGGCATCTGGGTCGGCGACTACACCGCGCAGCCCGAGAACGGCGGCCTGGGTGTCTTCGCCCACGAGTACGGCCACGACCTGGGCCTGCCGGACCTCTACGACACCACCAACACCGCCGAGAACTCGGTCGGTTTCTGGTCCCTGATGTCGGCCGGTTCCTGGCTCGGCACCGGCAAGGACTCGATCGGTGACCTGCCCGGCGACATGACCGCCTGGGACAAGCTCCAGCTGGGCTGGCTCGACTACGCCGAGGCCAAGGCCGCGACGAAGTCCACCCACAAGCTCGGTGTCTCGGAGTACAACACCAAGAACAAGCAGGCGCTCGTCGTCACGCTGCCCGAGAAGCCCGTCACCACCGACGTCACCAAGCCGGCGGAGGGCTCCAAGCAGTGGTGGAGCGACATGGGCGACGACCTGAACAACACCCTGACCCGCTCGGTCGACCTCACCGGCAAGTCCAAGGCCTCCCTGGACCTTTCGGGCTGGTGGGACATCGAGAAGGACTACGACTACCTCTACACCGAGGTGTCGGACAACGGCGGCACCAGCTGGACCGCGATCGACGGCACGGCCGACGGCAAGGCGATCCCGCGCGACGCCAGTGACAAGCCGGCCCTGACCGACGTCTCCGGCAAGTACCAGCAGCTCTCCTTCCCGCTGGACGCCTACGCGGGCAAGAAGATCGACGTCCGCTTCCGTTACGCCACCGACGGCGGCGCGGGCGGCATCGGCTTCGCGGCCGACACCATCTCGGTGACCGCCGACGGTGCCGTGCTCTTCTCGGACAACGCCGAGGGCGACGACAACGGCTGGACCGCCAAGGGCTTCTCCCGCGTCGGCGAGTCGTTCACCAAGGACTACCCGCAGTACTACATCGCGGAGAACCGTCAGTACGTCAGCTACGACAAGACTCTCGCGGTCGGCCCGTACAACTTCGGCTTCTCCAAGACCCGTCCGGACTGGGTCGAGCACTACCCGTACCAGAACGGTCTGATGGTCTGGCTCTGGGACAAGTCCCAGAAGGACAACAACGTGTCGCAGCACCCCGGCAAGGGCCTGATCCTGCCGGTCGACGCGCACGCCAAGCCCCTGAAGTGGGCCGACGGCACGGTCATCCGCAACAAGATCCAGCCGTTCGACGCGCCCTTCAGCTGGTACGCGACCGACGCCTTCACGCTGCACAACGCGGACGTACCGGTCCGGGTGAAGTCGCAGCGCGGCGTCCCGGCCTTCGACGACCACAAGGGCACGTACTGGTACGAGGAGAACCCGACCGGAAGCGTTCAGGTCCCTGACACGAACACCCGGATCTCGATCGTCAAGGAGCCGCGCAGCGGCCAGACGATCACCGTCAAGGTCGGTCCTTCGAACAAGTAGTTCCGCATAACCGCAGGTCAGAGCATGATCGGCCGTCGCCCTCTAGCGGGCGGCGGCCGATCGTGTTTAGGTGCGTCTTGTTCAGATACTTATTGACACGACGTCTCACGGGGGAGCGCGGAGCATGGCAGGCGGAGGATTCTGCAAGTTGCCGAACGGAAGCGTGGTGGTGGCGATCACCCTGCCCAGTCCGGCCGACGGAGCCGGTTCGGGAACCCCGGTCCGGGTCCTGGTGCACGCGCCCAACCGGGCCCGCGCCCTGACCCGGCTGCGCAACGCCGGCCTGCGCGCGGTCTACCTCCGCGGCAACGCGGAGCCGCCCAGTCCCGACGAGATCACCGCCGTGCTGCACCATCCCGACGGGGTGCTCTGGCGCGCGAGGCCGGAGCAGGCACAGGAGCTCTGGCATCCGATCCGGGCCCTGCTCCGCCCGGCCGTACCCGTCCGCCGGCCGGCCTGAGCGGCGCGCGGGCCGGACCAGGGTCGCTGGCCGAGGGCCGCGGCGCGTCTCCGTGGCGGCGCCCTACACCACCGGCTTGCCGGACAGCTTCACGCCCGCCCTGCGGAGCTCTTCCAGCGCCCGCTCCGTGGTCGTCTCGGCGACTCCGGCGGTCAGGTCGAGCAGCACATGCGTGGTGAAGCCCGCCCGGACCGCGTCCAGCGCCGTCGCCCGCACACAGTGGTCGGTCGCGATGCCGACCACGTCGACCTCGGTGATCCGGTGCTCCCGCAGCCAGTCGGCCAGCCCCACGCCGTTCTCGTCGAGGCCCTCGAAGCCGCTGTACGCCGCCGCGTAGTCGCCCTTGTCGAACACCGCGTCGATCGCTCCCGAGGCGACCGCCGGTGCGAAATTGGGGTGGAAGCCGACGCCCTCCGTGCCGGCCACGCAGTGCGGGGGCCAGGAGTCCTCGAAGTCCGGGCGGTCGGAGAAGTGGCTGCCCGGGTCGATGTGGTGGTCACGGGTGGCCACCACATGGTCGTACCCGGCCTGGGCCTCGCCGATCAGGTCGGTGACGGCGGCGGCGACCTCGGCGCCGCCCGTCACGGCGAGGCTGCCGCCCTCGCAGAAGTCGTTCTGGACATCGACGACGATCAACGCGCGGTGCATGACGGGTGTCCTTCGGTGGGGGACGGTCGGCGTTCGTGGGGGTGGGGGCGGGTTCTGGCCTTATGGGGCGTATTCGAGCCTAGAGACTCCGGCCCCGGATAGGGAGGGGACGGAACGGAGCCCTTGCGGCGTCCGTGGCCGCGGGGGTGACCGGTGCGCGCCGGTCACCGCACCGCACGGCTCCCCGTCATACGTACTCGGCGGGGCTCACCGGCCTTTCCGTCATACGTACGGGGCAAGACTCACCGGCTCTCCCCGGTCACATGTACTCGGTGGGAATCACCGGCTCTCCGCGCGACAGCTGCACCGCCGACATCGGCAGCCCCGCCCGTGCTGCTATGTGCCGCTCGCGCGCCGCGTCCAGCGGCTCGCGGGCGATCACCTGGCCGTCCCTGACCAGCTCGACCAGCAGCTGCCGGTCGGCCAGCTCCGGCGGTACGGCGCCCGTGCCGATCACCTCGGCCTCGGCGATCCCGTGCGCGTCCAGCCGGCGCGCGGCCCACTTGCGACCGCCCACCGACGACTTCGCGCCGAGCGACTTCTTGGCCACCGGGCGCAGCGGCTCCGCGGGGTCGGCGGACCCGGCACGGGCGACGAGCTTGTAGACCATCGAGCAGGTGGGCTGCCCGCTGCCGGTCACCAGCTGCGTGCCCACCCCGTACGCGTCGACCGGCGCCGCGGCCAGCGAGGCGATGGCGTACTCGTCCAGGTCCGAGGTCACCACGATCTTCGTCTTCGTGGCGCCCAGCTCGTCCAGCTGCTGCCGCACCCGGTGCGCGACCAGCAGCAGGTCCCCGGAGTCGATCCGTACCGCGCCCAGCTCGGTTCCGGCGGTCTCGACCGCCGTGCGGACCGCCTCGGCGACGTCGTACGTGTCGACCAGCAGCGTCGTGCCCCGGCCCAGCGAGTCGACCTGGGCCCGGAACGCGTCGCGCTCGGTGTCGTGGAGCAGCGTGAAGGCGTGGGCGCTCGTCCCGACGGTCGGGATGTTGTAGCGGAAGCCCGCGGCCAGGTCGGACGTGGTGTTGAAGCCGCCGATGTACGCGGCGCGCGCCGAGGCCACCGCCGAGAGTTCATGGGTGCGTCGTGCACCCATCTCGATCAGGCCACGCCCGCCGGCCGCGGCGGACATCCGCGACGCCGCGGCGGCGATCGCCGAGTCGTGGTTGAGGATCGACAGGATCACCGTCTCCAGCAGCACACACTCGGCGAAGGAGCCCTCGACCCGCAGGATCGGGGAGCCGGGGAAGTACACCTCGCCCTCCGGGTAGCCCCAGATGTCGCCGCTGAAGCGGTAATCGGCCAGCCAGTCGAGCGTCGGCGCGTCCACGACGTGCTGTTCGCGCAGGAAGGTGAGCATCTCGTCGTCGAAGGAGAAGTTCTCCACCGCGTCCAGCACCCGTCCGATGCCCGCGACGACGCCGTAGCGCCGCCCCTCGGGCAGCCGGCGCGTGAACGCCTCGAAGACCGAGCGCCGATCGGCCGTGCCGGCTTTCAGCGCGGCCTGCACCATCGTGAGCTCGTACTGGTCGGTGAAGAGCGCGGTCGACGGCACACCGACCCGACGCCCAAGGTCCGCAGAGTTCATGTTCCGGATGCTACCCCTATTTCGTCAGAGTGACGAGATCTCGGGTCGTTTGTGCGATGCACCCTCCCGAGTGGCAGCATGGGGTGGGTGAGCGTCGCACCCACAGAGATCGAGCGTCCCGAATCGGCCGAGGAGAGCGTTGTCGTCCCCGAGCCGGACGTCCCCTGGGTGACGCTGGTCCACAACGACCCGGTCAATCTCATGAGCTACGTGACCTATGTCTTCCAGGCCTACTTCGGCTACCCCAAGGACAAGGCGCACAAGCTGATGCTGGACGTCCACCAGAAGGGGCGCGCGGTCGTCTCCAGCGGCAGCCGCGAGGAGATGGAGCGCGACGTCCAGGCCATGCACGGCTACGGACTGTGGGCCACCCTCACCCAGGACCGCAACTAGACCGGCCCCCTCCGCCACTCCCGATCCCTCCCTGCCCCGCCCGACCCACCATCGGAGAAAACCCATGGCCGGCCACTTCGAGGCCACCCCCGGCGGCGGCGCGGCCGTCGCGCTCGACGAGGTGGAGATCGCGATCCTGCGCTCCCTCGCCGTCCAGCTGCTGGAACTGATCGGTCCCGGCGACGAGCCCGAAGAGGGCGCGGACCCGCTCGCCGCCCTCTTCGCGGAAGGGCCCAGCGAACCGCCCACCGATCCCGCCCTGGCCCGCCTCTTCCCCGAGGCGTACGGCGACGAGGACAGCGAACTGCGCGCCGCCTCCGCCGAGTTCCGCCGCTTCACCGAGAACGACCTGCGCGCCCGCAAGCGCACCGACGCCCTCGCCGTCGTGCGCACCCTGGACGCGCTCACGATCGCCGGGAACGGCGGCGCCGTGCTCGAACTCACCGGCAACGAATGCCGCAACTGGCTCGGCGCCCTCAACGACCTCCGGCTCACCATCGGCACCCGCCTGGAGGTCTCCGACCAGGACGAGGGCGAGGCCGACTCGCTCTACCGGCTCCCGGACAGCGATCCGCGCAAACCGATGGTCATGGCCTATCTCTGGCTCGGCGGGCTCCAGGAGACGCTCGTGGAGACGCTGATGCCGTAAGGGCCGTCCGTGGCCGGTGGTGGGGCGGCGTGCTCCGGACGGACGTCGAGTGTTCGCTCAACGGACGCTCAAATCCGAATAACGATCCCGTCACCTGAATGGCCTTTTTGCTGCGGCAGGAAACCCTTGTCCGCTTTTTACTGTGGTGTGCACCACATAACGTCCGGTGGCTCGCCCGGGTGCCCGTGATAAATCTTCACGACCACTCGGGGGACGCCACACCTGTTTCCCGAGGACGCCACGAGCCGGCCACCACCGGCGGCACTCCATCCATATCCGGGGGGATCAGGACCCGATGCGCGGCCCCGACGGCGCGGATCGGCGTGGAGAAAGGCGCAGCACATGACATCGGCACAGGTCGACAATGGGCAGGGCGGCCGGCGGGCCGTGGAAGTCGCGGATGCCGCCCCGGTGGGCGAGGGATACCAGCGGGCCCTCGGCGCCCGTCAGATCCAGATGATCGCCATCGGCGGAGCCATCGGCACCGGGCTCTTCCTCGGTGCGGGAAAGGCGATATCCAAGGCCGGACCCAGTCTGGTCCTGGCCTATGCCATCGCGGGCCTGGTGATCTTCTTCATCATGCGGGCCCTGGGCGAACTCCTCATGTACCGGCCGGTCTCGGGCTCCTTCTCCGAGTACGCCCGCGAATTCATCGGCCCCTTCGCAGGATTCGTCACCGGCTGGACCTACTGGCTGTTCTGGGTCGTCACCGGAATCACCGAAGTCACCGCAGCGGCCCAGTACATGACGTTCTGGTTCGAAATTCCGCAATGGATCTCCGCACTGATCTTCACGGTCATCCTGTACGGAGTGAACCTGATCTCCGTGAAACTCTTCGGTGAACTCGAATTCTGGTTCTCGATGGTCAAGGTCACCGCCATCGTCGGCATGATCCTCATCTGCGCCGGAATCCTCACCCTCGGCTTCTCCGACGCCGGGGACACCGCCTCCGTCACCCACCTCTGGTCCGACGGCGGATTCTTCCCGCACGGCATCACGGGCACCCTGATGACCCTGCAGATCGTGATGTTCGCCTTCCTCGCCGTCGAACTCGTCGGCGTCACCGCGGGCGAGTCCAAGGACCCGAAGACCGTCCTGCCCAAGGCCATCAACACCGTGCCGTGGCGCATCGCCGTCTTCTACGTCGGCGCACTCATCATGATCCTCTCCGTGGTCCCGTGGACCGAGTTCCAGCCCGACGTCTCACCGTTCGTCGCCGCCTTCAAGAAGATGGGCCTCGGCCTCGGTGCCGGAATCGTCAACTTCGTCGTGCTGACCGCGGCACTCTCCTCCTGCAACTCCGGCATGTACTCCACCGGCCGCATGCTGCGCGACCTCGCCCTCAACGGACAGGGCCCGAAGTTCTTCACCCGGCTCACCAGGAGCGGCACCCCGCTCGTCGGCACCACCTTCTCCGCCGCCCTGATGCTCGTCGGCGTCTGGATCAACTACCAGTGGCCCGGTGACGCCTTCACCTACGTCGTCTCGTTCGCCACCATCTCCGGCATGTGGGCCTGGATCATGATCCTGATCAGCCAGATCCGCTACCGGCGCCTCGCCAACCTCGGAGTGCTCCCGCAGTCCACCTTCCGGGCCCCCGGCGCCCCGTTCACCAGCCTCTTCGCACTTGCCTTCATCGCCATGGTCATCGTGATGATGGGCATCGACAAGGACACCAGGATCTCGCTGTACTGCGCCCCGCTCTGGGCCGCGCTCCTCGCCATCTCGTACGTGGTCCTCAAGGCCCGCAACCCCGAGAACAAGGCCTTCGCGAAGAACTGAGCCGCCGACCTGCGGCTTCAGCGGCCACGTCCACGATGTGGGCCCCGTCGTACCACGCCTCGGTACGACGGGGCCCACATGCCTATCCTGGCGAAATGCTGACCATCACCCAGGCGCTCTACGACCAGATCGTCGCGCACTCCCGAGCCGACCACCCCGACGAGGCGTGCGGCGTGGTCGCGGGCCCGGCCGGGACCGGCCGCCCCGAGCGGTTCATCCCGATGCTCAACGCCGCCCGCTCGCCCACCTTCTACGAGTTCGACTCGGCCGACCTCCTCAAGCTCTACCGCGAGATGGACGACCGCGACGAGGAGCCGGTGATCGTCTACCACTCCCACACCGCGACCGAGGCCTACCCCTCCCGCACCGACGTCACCTACGCCAACGAACCCGGCGCCCACTACGTCCTCGTCTCCACCGCGGACACCGACGACGCGGGCCCCTTCCAGTTCCGCTCGTACCGCATCGTGGACGGCGAGATCACCGAGGAGGACGTCGAGGTCGTCGAGGCGTACGAACCCGCCTGACCCCGCCCCGACCACGGCCGGTGACCGGACGGGACCGCGCTCACCACGGTCCCGTCCACCTGTCGAACACCGAGCATCCATCAGGTGAGATCACACTCGGGATTACGGACCGGGAATCGATACGATGAGCGCATGGTTCCCCATGACGTGAGCGACAAGACGCCGGGCATGCTGCTCGTCGCGCGCCTCCACGTCGACCTGTGCAGGCTCTCCAGCGCGATCTGTACGTGCCGCCTGCCCGCCGGCCGCAAGGCCTGAGCAGGGCCCGCGGCCCGAGAACACCTCACGTACGCACCAACCCCCGCGCGGGGGCAGAGCCGCGCGCCCCACGCCACCTCTCCGCTTCCGACAGGAGCCCACGCCATGGCCATCGAGGTCCGCATCCCGACCATCCTCCGCACCTACACCGACGGCGCCAAGGCCGTCGAGGGCAACGGAGCGACCCTCGCCGACCTCTTCACGGACCTGGAGAGCCGCCACAACGGCATCCGCGAGCGCATCGTCGACGGCGACCAGCTCCGCCGCTTCGTGAACGTCTACCTCAACGACGAGGACGTCCGCTTCCTCGACGGCATCTCCACCAAGCTCAGCGACGGCGACAACGTCACCATCCTCCCGGCCGTCGCCGGCGGCATGAACTGATGAGGTACGACAGCCCGCTCGCCGCGGTGGGCAACACCCCGCTCGTCCGCCTGCCGCGGCTGTCACCCTCGGACGACGTCCGCATCTGGGCCAAGCTGGAGGACCGCAACCCCACCGGCTCGATCAAGGACCGCCCCGCGCTCCACATGGTCGAACAGGCGGAGAAGGACGGCCGGTTGACCCCCGGCTGCACCATCCTGGAACCCACCAGCGGCAACACCGGCATCTCGCTCGCCATGGCGGCCAAGCTCAAGGGCTACCGCATCGTGTGCGTCATGCCCGAGAACACCTCCCAGGAACGGCGCGACCTGCTCGCCATGTGGGGCGCCGAGATCATCTCCTCCCCGGCGGCGGGCGGCTCCAACACCGCGGTCCGCGTCGCCAAGGAACTGGCCGCCGAACACCCCGACTGGGTCATGCTCTACCAGTACGGAAACCCGGACAACGCGGGCGCCCACTACGCGACCACCGGCCCGGAGATCCTCACCGACCTCCCGTCCATCACCCACTTCGTGGCCGGCCTCGGCACCACCGGGACGCTCATGGGCGTCGGCCGCTACCTGCGCGAACACAAGCCGGACGTCAAGATCGTCGCCGCCGAGCCGCGCTACGACGACCTGGTCTACGGGCTCCGCAACCTCGACGAGGGCTTCGTCCCCGAGCTCTATGACGCCTCCGTCCTCACCACCCGCTTCTCCGTCGGCTCGGCGGACGCGGTCACCCGCACCCGCGAACTCCTCCAGCAGGAGGGCATCTTCGCGGGCGTCTCCACCGGCGCCGCACTCCACGCGGCGATCGGCGTGGGAAACAAGGCCGTCAAGGCGGGGGAGCCGGCCGACATCGTCTTCGTCGTCGCGGACGGCGGCTGGAAGTACCTGTCGACCGGTGTCTACACGGCCCCGACGACGGAAGCGGCCATCGAGACACTCCACGGCCAGCTCTGGGCATAGGCCCCGGCGGCCCCGGTCGGGGTGCGCCCGAACCAGGGCGCACCCCACCTCACGCCAGCCCCCGCACCCGCTCCCACACCCCCGCGTCCACGACACCCACCCGCCGCCGGAACCCGCGCACGGCCACCTCCCGCAGCTCGTCCGTCTCCAGGAAGCTCGCCCTGTCCCGCGCGTCACCCACCGTTCCCGCAGGCAGCGCGATCACCCCGGGCCGCTCCTCGTGGTACTTGCTGGTGATCTTCGCGACGAGCGCCGAGTCACCCCGTACCGACAGCACCAGACACGGCCGGTCCTTCGCCCCCGGCCCGTCCTCGTACGGCACCTCGGCCCACCAGATCTCACCCGGCCGCGGCCGGTGCTCCGGCCCAGGCCCACGGCCGGGCCCCGCCGGCGGACGCGTCCGACCACCCGGACGCCCACCGGACCGCGTCCCCGCCCCCGCCGACCTGCGGGAACTTCCACGGGGCCGGTGCCCGCCCCGCCCCCGCCCATCGGCGACCGCCGCGACGAGCGCGAGCAGCACGACAAGAACGAGCGCGATCCACCACCAGGACATGTCCATGTCCCGACCGTACCGGCGTCACCACCGCTTCCATCGAACCGGTGACAGAGCAGGTGAGTTCCCCCACAACGGACGGCCGTGGAGGAGCGACCGACTGTTTCGCGCCTTACGCTCGACGAACCGCTCAACAGACCGCACGAACCCTCCCCGTTCCCACGTCTCGGAGGTTCACGCTCCATGAAGCTCACCGTCGTCGGCTGCTCCGGCTCGTTCCCGTCCGCGGGATCAGCATGTTCGAGCTACCTCGTAGAGGCCGACGGCTTCAGGCTGCTCCTCGACATGGGCAACGGCGCCCTCGGCGAGCTGCAGCGCCATGTCGGTCTCTACGACCTCGACGCCATTTTCCTCAGTCATCTCCATTCCGACCACTGCATCGACATGTGCGCGTACTTCGTCGTCCGCTACTACCGGCACGACGGCGGGCGCCCCGCACCCCTTCCGGTCTACGGACCCGAAGGCACCGAACAGCGGCTGACCACCGCGCACGCCGACACCCCGTCCGAGCACGCGATGAGCGAGGTCTTCGACTTCCACACGCTGAAGCCGGGATCGTTCGAGATCGGCCCCTTCTCGGTCCGCACGGAGAAGCTCTGCCACCCCGTCGACACCTTCGGGATCCGTATCGAGCACGGCGGCAGCTCGCTGACGTACTCCGGCGACACGGGGGCCTGCGAGGCCCTGGACGAACTCGCCGAGGGCGTCGACCTGTTCCTGTGCGAAGCATCGTTCGTCCACGGCAAGGAGGACATCCCGGACCTCCACCTCAACGGCCGCGAGGCGGGCGAGATCGCGGCCCGCGCCGGCGTGGGCCGCCTCGTCCTGACCCACATCCCGCCGTGGACCGACGCCGACCGCAACCTCTCCGACGCCCGCGTGGTCTTCGACGGACCGGCGGAGGTCGCGGTGCCGGGGGCGGTGTACGAGATCTAGGACCCGCCCCGTGTGCGGCGCCGTGGACACGACGAAGCCCTCACCTCCCACGGCGGGAGGTGAGGGCTTCGTCGTGCGGCGGGCGAGGGTTACTTCGCCTCGGCCTTCAGGAGCTCGGCGAGCTCCTCGTCCGACTCACGACCCGGAGTCGGCAGGTTGAACTTGGTGATCGCGAAGCGGAAGACCGCGTAGTAGACCACGGCGAAGCAGAGGCCGACCAGCACCAGCATCCACGGCTTGCTCGCGATGCCGAGGTTCAGGAAGAAGTCGACGGCGCCCGCGGAGAAGCCGAAGCCGTCCTTCATGCCGAGCCCCCAGGTGAGGGCCATGGAGACACCGGTGAGCACCGCGTGGATCGCGTACAGCACCGGGGCGATGAACATGAAGGTGAACTCGATCGGCTCGGTGACACCGGTCACGAACGCGGTGAGCGCGAGCGAGAACATCATGCCGCCGACGACCTTGCGGCGCTCCGGGCGGGCGCAGTGCACGATGGCGAGGCACGCGGCCGGGAGGGCGAACATCATGATCGGGAAGAAGCCGGTCATGAACTGTCCGGCAGTCGGGTCACCGGCCAGGAAGCGGTTGATGTCGCCGCTCTTGCCGTGGAACTCACCGGCCTGGAACCACGGGAACGAGTTCAGCAGGTGGTGCATGCCGACCGGGATCAGCGCACGGTTGGCAACACCGAAGATGCCCGCGCCGACCGCGCCGGAACCGACCAGCCACTCGCCGAAGTTGTGCAGCCCGGTGCCCAGGACCGGCCAGATGTATCCGAAGACGATGCCGATGACCAGCCCCGCGAAGGCGGAGAGGATCGGGACCAGGCGGCGGCCGCCGAAGAAGCCGGCCCAGGCGGGCAGCTTCGTCCGGTAGAACTTCTGGTAGAGCAGTGCGACGACGATGCCCATCACCACACCGCCGAGGACCTTGGCGTCCACGGGGGCGTGCGTCATGACCACCTTGCCGTCGACCACCGTCGCGACCTGGGGAAGGTTGCTGTCGGTGAAGGTGGCGAGCACCTTCTGGAAGACCAGGTAGCCGGTGACGGCGGCGAGTGCGGTCGAACCGTCCGACTTCTTGGCGAAGCCGATCGCGATGCCCACGGCGAACAGCAGCGCCATGTTGTCGAGGATCGCGTTGCCGCCCGCGGCCATGAAGCTCGCGATCTTGGTGACGAAGTCCGGGAACGAGGCCCTGCCGAGCATGTCGTCGTTGCCGAGACGCACCAGCAGCGCGGCTGCGGGCAGCACCGCGACCGGCAGCATGAGGCTGCGGCCGATGCGCTGCATGACCGACATCACGCCGGCACCCTTCTTCTTGGTGACCGCGGGCGCGGTGTCTGCCGTGGACATCAACTTCCTCCATTGGACAAGGCGCCGCCCAGGTCGTCGAGGGGGGAGGCGGCGACTCGGAATACGCGGCAGAACGCCACGTGGTCTGGACCACTCAGTGGTGTAGACCAGTTGTAGCACGGTGAGCGCGAGATAAGGAACCTGCAAAGTCCGACTACTTCGCATGAGCTATCACCCACGCTCGGTGACATGGCGAAGGCCCCCGGGCCGCATGGGTCCGAGGGCCTGCTCCGATCGGGCCGAAAGCCCGTCCGACGTGCTACTTCGTGAGGTTCCTCTCGATCTCCGCCTCCAGTTCGTCGGGCTCGCGGCCCGGTGTCTGGAGGTTGAACTTGGTGATCGCGATCCGGAAGATCACGTAATACACGGCGGCGAACGCCAGCCCGATCGGAATGATCAGCCATGGTTTCGTCGCCAGGCTCCAGTTGATGACGTAGTCGATCAGACCCGCCGAGAAGCTGAAGCCGTCCTTCACACCTAGCGCCCACGTCACCGCCATCGAGACACCGGTGAGCACCGCGTGGATCCCGTACAGCAGCGGTGCGACGAAGAGGAACGAGTACTCGATCGGCTCGGTGATGCCCGTCACGAACGACGTCAGGCCGACCGAGAGCATCATGCCGCCGACCGCCTTCCGGCGGTGCGGCTTGGCGCAGTGGTAGATCGCCAGCGCCGCCGCGGGCAGGGCGAACATCATGATCGGGAAGAAGCCCGAGGTGAACTGGCCGGCCGTCGGGTCGCCCGCCAGGAACCGGTTGATGTCACCGTGCACGACCGTGCCGTCCGGCTTGGTGAAGTCGCCGAACTGGAACCAGACGAAGGTGTTCAGGAACTGGTGGAGGCCGATGACCAGCAACGCCCGGTTGGCGAGACCGAAGATGCCGGAACCCACCCAGTCCAGGTCCACCAGCCACTTGGAGAAGCTGGTCAGGCCGTCGCCGATCGGCTGCCACAGCCAGGCGCACAGGCCCGCGAAGAGCAGACCGACGAACGCCATGATGATCGGGACGAGCCGCCGGCCGTTGAAGAAGCCCAGCCAGTCCACCAGCTTGACCCGGTGGTACCGCTGCCAGAACCAGGCGGACAGCAGCCCCATCACGATGCCGCCGAACACCCCGGGGTTCTGGTACGCGGCCGCCGTGACCTTGGCGTCGCCGGTCACACAGGTGCCGAACCAGGTGCCGCCCGAGGTGAACGTCGAACCAGGGGCGCAGTCCACCGGGAAGGCGTGCAGCACCGCGTAGTAGACGAGGAAGCCGGCCACCGCGGCGAGCGCGGTCGAACCGTCGGACTTCTTCGCCATGCCGATCGCGACACCGACGCAGAACATCAGCGGAAGGCCGAGCCCCGAGTCGAGCAGTGCACCGCCCGCCGCCGCGAACACCTTGGCGATGTTGGTCCAGCCCAGACCCTCGTCGCCGAATACGTCCGGCTGGCCCAACCGGTTGAGAATGCCGGCCGCCGGGAGCACCGCGATCGGCAGCTGGAGGCTGCGGCCCATCTTCTGGAGGCCCTGGAAGAAGCCGTTCCACCATGTCTTCTGTGGCACAGCGGCGCTGCTCGAGCTCATCGGCATCCTCCCGGAACAAGGCATGTTCGGCGGTCGTTGCAGACTGGTGTAGACCAGTTGAGGTACGGTGCGTAACCCGCCTGGAAGACAGGCACCGATGATCGTCATCATTGGGGACGGTCCAGTCACCCGCTCGCGAAGCTGGGCCAAACGTGCGTTACGGTGACGAAACGGACCCAGGGTGGGCCGTCGCACGCATGTGAAGAACCAGGGAGAAGGCCATGGCCAGCAAGGCTGAGAAGATCGTCGCCGGGCTCGGCGGTATCGAGAACATCGACGAGATCGAAGGCTGCATCACCCGCCTCCGCACCGAGGTCCACGACCCGAGCAAGGTCGACGAAGCCGCCCTCAAGGCCGCCGGAGCCCACGGCGTCGTCAAGATGGGCACCGCGATCCAGGTCGTCATCGGCACCGACGCCGACCCCATCGCCGCCGACATCGAAGACATGATGTGACCGGCCGCCCAGCCCTCCGCTGAGCCCGCCGCCCGACCGCTTCCGGCCCTCCGCCGACCCGGCCGCCCGGCACCGTACAGGCCCCGCCCACCCGGACGGGGCCTGTGGCGCACTCGAACGGGCCCTGCGACGCACTCGAACGGATGCCACCGCCGCACCCGATAAAGTCGACGCCATGTCTCGTATCGACGGCCGCACCCCCGAACAGCTCCGCCCCGTCACCATCGAACGCGGATGGAGCAAGCACGCCGAAGGATCCGTCCTCATCTCCTTCGGCGACACCAAGGTCTTCTGCACCGCCTCCGTCACCGAAGGCGTCCCGCGCTGGCGCAAGGGCAGCGGCGAAGGCTGGGTCACCGCCGAATACTCCATGCTGCCCCGCTCCACCAACACCCGCGGCGACCGCGAATCCGTACGCGGCAAGATCGGCGGCCGCACCCACGAGATCAGCCGCCTCATCGGCCGCTCCCTGCGCGCCGTCATCGACTACAAGGCCCTCGGCGAGAACACCATCGTCCTGGACTGCGACGTCCTCCAGGCCGACGGCGGCACCCGCACCGCCGCCATCACCGGCGCCTACGTCGCCCTCGCCGACGCCGTCACCTGGGCCCAGCACAAGAAGATCGTCAAGCACGGCCGCAAGCCGCTGACCGACACCGTCTCCGCGGTCAGCGTCGGCATCGTCGACGGCACCCCCCTCCTCGACCTCTGCTACGAGGAGGACGTCCGCGCCGAGACCGACATGAACGTCGTCTGCACCGGCGACGGCCGCTTCGTCGAGGTCCAGGGCACCGCCGAGGCCACCCCCTTCG
This sequence comes from Streptomyces sp. NBC_00376, assembly GCF_036077095.1. Lineage (NCBI taxonomy): Bacteria > Bacillati > Actinomycetota > Actinomycetes > Kitasatosporales > Streptomycetaceae > Streptomyces > Streptomyces sp. NBC_00376. The sequence goes on from NZ_CP107960.1 coordinate 5,455,082, forward strand.
ACCGCAAGGAGCTCGGCGCACTCCTCGACCTCGCCACGGCCGGCTGCGCGGACCTCACCGTCATCCAGCACGAGGCCCTCGCCCGCACGCTGGGCGAGTAAAGAAGCAACCAAAAACGCACCACAACGCGTCATTACGAACACGGGCGCACGGGTCGAACCGTGCGCCCGTCCGCGTATCCGCACCCGGGGAGGAACCGCACCATGGCCAAGGCCACCCGCCACCGCCGCATCACCGTCGCGCTGACCCTGACCGCCCTCGCCCTCACCGCCGCGTCCGGCTGCGGCGCCGTCGACAAGGCACTGGACTGCGTCCGCACCGCCGACGCCATCGCCACCAGCGTCGACAACCTCCAGCAGGCCGTCTCCAACGCCACCAGCGACCCCACCCAGGCCTCCGAGGCCCTCGACGAGATCGAGAAGGAACTCGGCAACCTCGGCGACAAGACCGACAACGCCGACCTCAGCAAGGCCGTCGACGACCTCCAGGCGGGCGTCGGCAACGTCCGCGACTCCATCGACAAGGGCGACGCCACCCCCGACATCACCCCGGTCACCGACGCGGCCACGGAGATCGGCAAGGTCTGCACCCCCTGACCACCCCCGATACTGGGTGACATGACCCGCCTCATCCTCGCCACCCGCAACGCCGGGAAGATCACCGAACTCCACGCGATCCTCGCCGACGCCGGCCTCACCCATGAGCTCGTCGGCGCGGACGCGTACCCGCACATCCCCGACGTCAAGGAGACCGGCGTCACCTTCGCCGAGAACGCCCTGCTCAAGGCCCACGCCCTGGCCAAGGCCACCGGCCACCCGGCCATCGCCGACGACTCCGGCCTCTGCGTGGACGTCCTCGGCGGCGCCCCCGGCATCTTCTCCGCCCGCTGGGCCGGCACCCACGGCGACGACAAGGCCAACCTGGACCTGCTCCTGGCCCAGCTCTCCGACATCGACGAGGCCCACCGCGCCGCCCACTTCGCCTGCGCGGCCGCCCTCGCCCTCCCCGACGGCACGGAACGCGTGGTCGAGGGCCGCCTGCCGGGCACCCTGCGCCACACCCCGTCCGGCACCAACGGCTTCGGCTACGACCCGATCCTTCAGCCCGAGGGCGAAACCCGCACCTGCGCGGAACTGACCCCGGCGGAGAAGAACGCGATCAGCCACCGGGGCAAGGCGTTCCGGGCGTTGGTGCCAGTGGTGCGGGAGTTGGTGGGGTGAGATACGCCGACGGGCCGCCCGGTCGCGGGCGGCCCGTCGAGATGTGCGGCCGGTGGGATTCGAACCCACACGGGATTTCTCCCACGGGCTCCTAAGGCCCGCGCGTGCTGCCAGTTTCGCCACGGCCGCATGGCCGCCATGCTACCGGTCGACGGCCACCCGTCTACCTCCGCCTCCTCGGCACCAGGTGTCCGTGGAAGCATGGCAATTGGGACAGAGCAGCCTCAGATTCGTGGGCTGGTCGTCACTCCAGTCCCCATTGATGTGGTCGACCTCCAGCGTCATCGGCTTCCCGAACCATTTGGGGCCGGTACCGCACTCTGCACACTCCTCCGGCACGCCGATCTCGCGAAGCGCCCGACGCAGCAGGGTGGTCCTTGTCCGGCGTTTGCCGCCATGCTTGACCAGGATGTCCTCGTGGCGCCTGGGAGGGACCACGCCTGGCCTGCCGCGCTGATGAGCCTGCCCCAGGAAATGTGCCGTCGAGACGTTCTCTTCAGCGAGCCACTGACGCAATAGGGTGCGTTGCCTGCCGCTGTCCGGGCGCCCAAGTCTGCGAAGCAGCCCAGCGATCGAGATCGATTCGGCAACTGCCGCACGCAGCTCTTCGGCGGTGGGCCGAGGAAGCCCGTCATGGGGTCGGAAATGCGAGATGTCGATGCTGAAGTGGGCGAACCGCCTCGTGAGGTACCTGCGGAGCTTGCCGCAGGGCTTGATGCCGAAGAAGGCGATGACCTCGTCGAGGCTGGCGCACTGCGCGGCGGCCTCTGCCAGTCGGACGCGGGTGTACCGCACGCCGTTGCTCATGAGCTCTCACGTCCCTTGCTGCGACCTCGGTAATTGTCCGTCGTCGAATGACAGTTGGGACACAGGAGCCGGAGGTTCTCGATGCGGTTGTCTCGCCAGTTGCCGTCGATGTGATCGACTTCCAGAGGGAGCGGGCGTCCCCGCCAGACGCTTTCTGTACCGCACAGGGCGCATCGCTCCGGCATGCCCAAGGCCGTCATGGCCCACTTGATCCGGTCGCTCGGAATGCGTCGGGCTCGGGCCGGTGGTTGCTCAACGAGCAGGCCCTCCGGCGTCCGAGGGCGCCAAGGCATTCCTCTCCGGGACGGCATTTTGAAGTGCGACGTGTCGATGCCGCACGCCTTGATGCGGCGGCTGATGTGGGTGTGGTGGCCGCCGACCACGTCCAGCCCGAGGTGACGCAACACCTCGCACATGTTCGTCGACGCCAAGACCGCCGCCTGGAGGATGTCCCGGGTCCACTTGACCTCCCGCTCGAAGTGGGATGTGTCCACTCCCAGCCTTTTCATCCGCCCGGATACGTACCGCCGCGTCGAACTCTTCGGATCCACTCCCAACCGCACCAAGGCTTCCGTCAGTGTCCGTGCCCCTCGGGCCGCCTCGACGAGCCGCTCTCGTGTGTACGGGCTTGTCCCCATGCTCCCCTCCGTATCCGGCCACGCGTTCGCAGCCTCGTACGGAGCAACGATCCGTTTATCGGAGGGTCACGTCCGATATCCGACAAGATGCGGAATGGCCTGTGCCGTTTCAGTCGAGGCTGAAGGGGCACAGGCCATTCCGGGGTCCAGGGCCCGGCGGAACCCCGAATCAGATGCCGAGGTCCCTGATGATCTTGGCGACATGGCCGGTGGCCTTGACGTTGTAGAGGGCGCGTTCGACCTTGCCCTCCTCGTCCACGACGATCGTGGAGCGGATGACGCCCGTCACCGTTTTGCCGTAGAGCTTCTTCTCGCCGAAGGCGCCGTACGCCTCAAGGGTCTCCTTGGACGGGTCGCCGACCAGGGTGACCTCGAGGTTCTCCTTCTCGCGGAACTTGGCGAGCTTCTCGGGCTTGTCGGGGGAGACGCCGATGACGTCGTACCCGGCGCCGGTGAGCAGCTCCAGGTTGTCGGTGAAGTCGCAGGCCTGCTTGGTGCAGCCGGGGGTGAGGGCGGCCGGGTAGAAGTAGACGATGACCTTGCGGCCCTTGTGGTCGGCGAGCGAGATCTCGTTGCCGTCGGCGTCGGGCAGGGTGAAGGCGGGGGCGGTGTCGCCGGGCTGGAGTCGCTCGCTCATGGTTCTCCTCGGGTGGCACGTGGGGTGTACGGGACCGAGCGTAATAGGGGTGCCGCCGAGTGCGCGGGCGGTCGAGCTGACAGACTGTCGATGAAGGTTTCGATGAAGGTTTACCGGACGACGACCACGGAGGCGGCGCAGTGTCGGATGCCAGGACCCCTGCGCAGATCGAGGCGGACATCATCAGCAGGCGTGAGCAGCTTGCGGTGGTGCTCGATGAGATCGGGGTGCGGGTGCACCCGGATACGATCATGGGTGACATGAAGGCGAAGGCCGCCGAGGCCGTTGACCGGACGGCCGGGCGGGCGTTCGTCGCGGTGAACCGGGCGGTGTCGGACGTGAAGGCACAGTTCGTGTCCGAGGACGGGGCCCCGCGTCTGGAGCGGGTGGTTCCGGCGGCGCTGCTCGCGGTGGGTGTCGTGGGTCTGGTCGTGGCGTCGAAGCGGCGTCGCAAGAGGTGACGCGCGGTCCGTGCACCCCGGAGGGGCGTGTGGGCGCGGCGGGCAGGTAGGTTGCGGGGCGTGAGCGAGAACACCGACGACAAGCTGCCCATCCGCATGCTGCACGACCGTGTGCTGGTCCGGTCCGATACGCCCGAGGGCGAGCGGCGTTCCGGTGGCGGCATCCTGATTCCGGCGACGGCGGCGGTCGGCCGTCGGCTGGCCTGGGCCGTGGTGGTCGCGGTGGGCCAGAACGTGCGGACGGTGGAGCCGGGTGACCGGGTGCTGTACGACCCCGAGGACCGTGCGGAGGTCGAGGTGCGCGGGGTGGCGTACGTGCTGATGCGCGAGCGGGATCTGCATGCGGTGGCGGCGGACCGGTTCGAGGGGTCGGTGGATTCGACCGGGCTTTATCTGTAGCCCCCTGTCCGTAGCTGTCTGCTTGGCCTGGTGACCGGTGTCACCAGGCCTTTTGCATGTTCTTTGCTACGGTGGGGTGACCCCCGACGAGACGCGCCGTACCGGGTTTCGAAAAGACGACGCACCCGTTCTGTTGGCGTGTTCTGTCTTGTCGGAGGTGCTGTCATGGCCTGGGTTCTGCTTGTTGTCGCCGGTCTGCTGGAAGTGGCCTGGTCGATCGGGATGAAGTACACCGAGGGGTTCACCCGGCTCTGGCCGAGCGTGTTCACGGGTCTCGGGATCGTGGCGAGCATGGTGTTGCTGTCCCATGCGGCCAGGACGCTGCCGATCGGTACGGCGTACGGCGTGTGGGTCGGGATCGGTGCGGCCGGTGCGGCGGTGCTGGGCATGGTGGTGCTGAACGAGCCGGTGACCGCGGCCCGGATCTTCTTCGTCTGTCTGCTGCTGGTCGCCGTCGTGGGGCTGAAGGCGACCTCGGGTCACTGACTCGGGGCCGGTGTGCCCCGGGTGCCGGGGAGGGGTTCGTTGCCGCTCCTGGCACCGTTGTACCCGCCCGGACCCTCGCCGCCGTTGTATCCGCCCGGACCCTCCCCGCCGTTGTACCCGCCTGGGCCCTCGCCGCCGTCGTACCCGCCGCGTGGGCCGCCGTTGTCGCCGCCGCCGTTGCCCGTCGTGCCGCCGGTCGGGCTGCCGGTTTCGGTGCCGCCGGTGGCCGGTTCGCTGCTGCCGGGGATCGACGGGCTGGTGGGCGGGGTGGTGCCTGGGGTGCTGGGCGGGGTGCTGGAGGTGCTCTCGGAGGGGGTTCCGGTGCTTTCGGGGTTGGTTTCCTCGCCGGTGGGCGGGGCGGATTCTTCGGCGCCGCTTTCGAGCCGGAGGTCGAAGTCCGTGGCCGTGGTGCCCCGCAGGGCGGCCTCGGTGTACTGGGCCCAGGTCTGGGCGGGGGCGCCGCCGCCGTTGATGCGGGCGAGTCCGAGTGCCCCGTACAGCGGTTTCTGCACGCCGGTCTTGGGGTCCTGGCCCATGACGGCGATGACGGTGGTGAGGTCGGGGGTGTAGCCGGCGAACCAGGCCGCCTTGTCCTCCTCGGCGGTGCCGGTCTTGCCGGCGGCGGGGCGTCCGGCGGCCTGGGCGGCGGTGCCGGAGCCGCGCTCCACGACGCTCCGGAGGATCGAGGTCGTGGTGTCGGCGGCTTCGCGGCTGACCGCCTGCTCGGTGTGTTTGCCGTCGGGGAGGTCGAGGTTCTCGCCGTCCTTGGTGATCCGGTCGACGAGGACGTACGCGCCGTGCCGGCCGTGGTTGGCGAGGGTGGCGTACGCCTCGGTCATGTCGAGGACGCTGGCGGTGGCGACGCCGAGGGCGTTGGACGGGTACGCGGTGAGGTCGGGGGTGTTCTCGGGAAGGCCGAGGTCGATGGCGGTCTGCTTGACCTTGCCGGGGCCGACGTCCTCGGCCATCTGGGCGTAGACGGCGTTGACGGACTTGTCGGTGGCCTCGGAGACGGTGATGGGCCCGTAGCTGATGTCGTCCTCGTTGGCGGGGGCGTAGCCGGTGGGTCCGTCGGGGCCCTGGACCATGCGTTTGTTGGTGCCGTCGTAGATGGTGTTGGGGGTGATGCGCCGGCCGTCCTGGGTGGTGGAGCGGTTGGCGACGGCGGAGGTGAAGACGAAGGGTTTGAAGGTGGAGCCGACCTGGTAGTCGCGGCGGGTCGCGTTGTTCACATACTGCTTGGTGTAGTCGACGCCGCCGTACATGGCGACGACGCGGCCGTTGGCGGGGTCGATGGAGGCGCCGCCGACGCGGACGTTGCGGTCGGCCTCGCGGTCGGGGCTGGTTTGGGACATGACGTTGTCGTCGACGGCTTTGACGAGGGCGTTCTGTTTCTTCTTCTCCAGGGTGGTGGTGATCCGGTAGCCGCCGGTGGCGAGGGTGTCCTCGTCGATGACGTCGTTGCCGGTGAGGTAGTCGTCGACGGCCTGGACGATGTAGCCGCGCTGTCCGGAGAGGCCGGTGGAGGGCTTGACCTTGCCGGGTACGGGGAATTTCATGGCGGCGCGTTCGGCCGGGCCGAGCCATTTCTCCTTGACCATGCCGTCGAGTACGTAGTTCCAGCGGGCGAGGGCGGCGGCCTTGTTCTGGGGGTGGACGACGATGTCGTACGCGCTGGGGGCGTTGAGCAGGGAGGCTAGGTAGGCGCCCTCGGCGGTGGTGATCTCGCCGATGTCCTTGGAGTAGTAGGCCTGGGCGGCGGCCTGGATGCCGTAGGCGTTGCGGCCGAAGTAGCTGGTGTTGAGGTAGCCCTCGAAGATCTGGTTCTTGGACTCCTCGCGGTTGAGCTTGACCGCGATGAAGAACTCCTTGACCTTGCGGACGAGGGTCTGTTCCTGGCCCAGGTAGTAGTTCTTGACGTACTGCTGGGTGATCGTCGAGCCGCCCTGCTTGCCCTTGCCGGTGAGGGTGTTGAAGGCGGCGCGGGCCATGGCCTTGAGGTCGACGGCCCGTTCGGAGTAGAAGTCCCGGTCCTCGGCGGCGAGGACGGCGCGCTGGACGGTGAGCGGGACCTGGGCGAGCTGGATGTTCTCCCGGTTGACCTCGCCGGAGCGGGCGATGACGCTGCCGTCCTTGTAGAGGTAGACGTTGGACTGGAGTGTGGCGCTGGCGTTGGCGGGCGGGATGTCGACGAGCTGGTAGCCGGCGATGAAGCCGCCGATCAGGAGCAGGGCGACGAAGAGGACGGCGCCGAGGACCATGCGCCAGGTGGGGATGGCGCGGCGCCATCCGGTGCGCCTGGGGCGTTTGGGCTGCTTGGGCCGCTTGGGTTGCCTGGGCGTCTCGGCGTTGTGGGCGGCCGGGTCCCTGGGAGCCCAGCCCCGGGGGTCGTTCTCCCCGCTCGGCTGCTGTGGGTCGTCGCTCATGTCCGTGCAGACTCCTCGGCCGCGGTCAGTTCCCTCATAGTGCCCTTTTCTGGGGAATAAGCACCGGATCGACCCTGGATCGAACCCGGATCGGCCCCCGAAAAGCGGTCGCGGCGGCCGTCCCCGCTGGACTAGGGTCTTGCGCTTTGGTGTCCAAAGCCGTTGGGCACCCGGCGATGGGGGGTGTGTGCGGTGCGGCTTTACGCGGTGGTGGCAGCGGGACAGTTCCGGCGCTTCGCCACCTACCGGACCGCCACGGCGGCCGGAGTCTTCACCAACACCGTTTTCGGGTTCATCCTCGCGTACACCTATGTGGCATTGTGGGACGAGCGGCCGCAGCTCGGTGGTTACGACATGTCCCAGGCGCTCAGCTATGTCTGGCTGGGGCAGGCGCTGCTGATGACCTGTTCCATGATGGGCGGCGGTTTCGAGAACGAGCTGATCGAGCGGATCAGGACCGGCGACGTCGCGGTCGATCTCTACCGGCCCGTCGATCTCCAACTGTGGTGGCTGGCGGGCGATCTGGGCCGGGCCGCGTTCCATCTGCTGGGGCGGGGCATCGTGCCGATGCTGGCGGGATCGCTCGCCTTCGATCTGGCGCTGCCTTCCTCGCCGGGGGTCTGGGTGGCCTTCCTGGTCTCGGTGGGGCTCGGCGTCGTGGTCAGTTTCGCGATCCGCTATCTGGTGGCGCTCTCCACGTTCTGGCTGATGGACGGGGCGGGGATGGCGCAGATGTCCTGGCTGGCCGGGATGTTCTTCTCCGGGATGCTGCTTCCGCTGACGCTGTTCCCCGGTGTGCTGGGGGACGTCGCGCGGGCGCTGCCGTGGTCGTCGATGCTCCAGGTGCCGGCCGATGTGTTCCTGGGCAAGTACCCGGGCTGGGAGCTGGTGGGCGCGTACGCCTTCCAGGCCGGCTGGGCGCTGGCGCTGCTGCTGGTGGGACGGATGGTGCAGTCGGTGGCGACGCGGAGGGTGGTGGTCCAGGGTGGCTGACACGACCGGTGCGGTGGAGGTGGCCGGGGCGGCGGACGGGCCCGGCGGCCGTTCCGCGGACTGGCCCGATGCGGTGTTCGCCGAGCGGTCCCGGTTCGTCGAGGGGGTCAGGGCGTACGGGCTGATCGCGATGATGTGGCTGCGCTCGACGATGGCGTACCGCGCCTCGTTCGCCATGATGGCGTTCGGGAACTTCGCGGCGACCGCCTTCGACTTCGTCTCGATCCTTTTGATGTTCTCGCACGTGGACCGGCTGGGCGGCTACACACTGCCCGAGATCGCCCTGCTGTACGGGGTGGCGGGCACCGCGTTCGGTCTCGCCGATCTGTTGCTGGGCTCGATGGACCGGCTGGGCGCGCGGGTGCGCGACGGCACGCTGGACACGTTGCTGGTGCGGCCGGTCCCGGTGCTCGCCCAGGTGGCGGCGGACCAGTTCGCGCTGCGCAGGCTGGGGCGGGTGATCCAGGGTGTGCTGGTGCTGGGGTATGCGCTGGTGGCGCTGGACATCGAGTGGACGCCGCTGAAGGTGGCCATGATGCCGATGATGCTGCTGAGCGGGGCGGCGGTCTTCGGGGCGCTGTTCGTGGCGGGGGCGGCGTTCCAGTTCGTCGCGCAGGACGCCTCGCAGGTGCAGAACGCCTTCACGTACGGCGGGAACACACTGCTCCAGTACCCGCCTTCGGTCTTCGCGAAGGACCTGGTGCGCGGGGTGACGTTCGTGGTGCCGCTGGCCTTCGTGAACTGGCTGCCCGCGCTGTACGTGCTGGGCCGGGACTACCCGCTGGATCTGCCGGTCTGGGTGGCGTTCCTGCCGCCGGTGGTGGCGGTTCTGTGCTGGCTGCCGGCCGGTCTGGGCTGGCGCTCGGGGCTGCGCGCGTACCGCAGTACAGGAAGTTGAACCACGACTACGAACGGGACAGGACATCGGACATGGACGCGGAAACCCCCTCCGGCTTCATCGAGCTCGACCAGGTGGAGAAGGTCTTCGACGTGCGTCGCAGGACCGGATTCATGCGCAGTGAACGCCGGCAGGTACGGGCGGTCGATTCGATCAGTTTCCGCGTCGCGCGCGGCGAGATGGTCGGTTACATCGGTCCGAACGGCGCCGGGAAGTCGACCACGATCAAGATGCTGACGGGCATCCTCACCCCGAGCGGTGGCCGGCTGCGGGTGGCGGGCATCGATCCCTCGCGGGAGCGTACGAGGCTGGCGCACCGGATCGGTGTGGTGTTCGGCCAGCGCACCACGTTGTGGTGGGACCTGCCGCTGCGCGACTCGTACCGGCTGATGCACCGGATGTACCGGATTCCCGACGCGCGGTACCGGGAGAACCTGGACCGCTGTATCGAACTCCTCGATCTGGGCGAGCTGTTGGACGTTCCGGTGCGGCAGTTGTCATTGGGGCAGCGGATGCGCGGTGACATCGCGGCGGCGCTGCTGCACGATCCGGAGGTGTTGTATCTGGACGAGCCGACGATCGGTCTGGATGTGGTCTCCAAGTCCAAGGTCCGTGGCTTCCTGCGGGATCTGAACGCCGAACGCGGTACGACGGTGCTGCTCACGACCCATGATCTGACGGACATCGAGCAGCTCTGCAAGCGTGTGATGGTGATCGACCACGGCCGTCTGATGTACGACGGGGCCCTCGCCGGTCTGCACGAGGTGGGTGAGAGCGAGCGGACGCTGGTGGTCGATCTGGAGTGTCAACTGCCGCCGATCCGGCTGGAGTCGGCGCCATCAGTCCGTACGGTGAAGGTGGAGGGGCCGCGGCAGTGGCTGGCCTTCCCGGCGTCGGAGTCGGCCGCTCCGCTGGTCGCGCGGATCGCCGCGGACTACCCGTTGGTCGACCTGTCGGTGCGGGAGCCGGACATCGAGGCGGTGATCGCGAAGATGTATGAGTCGGCCACCGGCATGTAGGGCTGGGACGAGGGCGGGGACGTTCAATAGGCTTCGCGGTATGACAAGTGACCTTCCGGAAATGCGTGCTTCCGATTCCGAGCGTGAGCGTGTCGCCGAGACCCTGCGCGAGGCGGTTGCCGAGGGCCGGCTGGAGATGCCGGAGTTCGAGCAGCGGCTCGAAGCGGCTTACAAGGCCCGTACGCATGGGGAGTTGGAGCCGTTGGTGCGGGATCTTCCCGCGCCGGGCGCCGCAGTGGCCCCGGTGGGGGCGGCTCCGGCGCGGACCACCGGATCGCAGAAGCGGTGGGCGGACCGGATCGGCAAGCCCGCCACGTCGAGCGGCGCGTTCGCGATCTGGGGCGGGTTCGGTCGCCGGGGGAACTGGACGGTGGGCCGGAAGTTCACCGCGTTCGCGATGTGGGGCGGCGGTGAGATCGATCTGCGGGAGGCGAACTTCGAGGACCGCGAGGTGGTCATCCGCTGTTTCGCGGTCATGGGCGGCATGCAGGTGACGGTTCCGCCGGAGCTGAATGTCGAGGTCCGGGGGATCGGCATCATGGGCGGATTCGGGGAGCGGTCGAAGGACGACGGGGTCCCGTCGCCGGACTCCCCGCGGGTGCGGATCACCGGGCTCGCGCTGCTGGGCGGCGTCGGTGTGGAGCGTAAGCGGAGCAAGGCGGAGAAGCAGCGGCTGAGGGACGCGGAGCTGGAGCGGCTGCGGGACCGGCAGCGGGAGCTGGACGGGGAGCGCGGGAGCGGACGCGGTCGGCTGGAGAAGGGTCCGTCGGACTGAGAGGGGCGGAGCCCCGGGGTGCTCCCGGGGTGCCGCTCGTCGACGTTGCCCGTCAGAGCTGGTCGGACGCGGGCTGCTCGTGCACCAGCGTCGTCAGGTCCACCATCGAGCCCAGCTGCCGGTACCCCGCGTCGTTCAGGTGGAGGTGGTCGCCGCTGTCGTAGGCCGGCAGGAGCCGCGTCGGGCGGTAGGGGTCACGGGCCGCCGCGTCGAAGTCGATGACGGAGTCGAAGATCCCGCCCGCCCGGATCAGCGCGTTGACCCGTTCCCGTACGTCGTTGCTCCTGGGGGTCCAGGTGGCGTACCCCTCGTACGGCATCAGCGTCGCCCCGACGACCTGGAGTCCGCGTGCGTGGGCGCGCAGGGTCATGGAGCGCAGGCCGTCCGCGATGCGCTGCGGGTCGGTCTCCTGCGGGGACTGCTGCACGTCGTTGATGCCGAGTGCGATGACGACGGTCTTCACTCCGGCGACGTCCAGTACGTCGCGGTCGAAGCGGGCGCTCGCCCGTACGCCGTGTCCGCCGCGTCCGTCGCGCAGGATGCGGTTGCCCGCGATCCCCGCGTTGGCCACCCCGTACCGGCCGCCGAGCCGGTCGGCGAGCACGTCGGGCCAGCGGCTGTTCGTGTCGAGGGAGGAGCCGGTGCCCGCGGTGAGGGAGTCGCCGATCACGGCGATCGTTCCGGCGGCGGTCCGGGTGTGCACGTCGACGGCGGTGAGGTAGCGCCAGCCGTCGGTCCGCCGGGTGCCCCACGCGGTGTCCACGTACGAGGTCTGGTGGCTGCGCTCGTGGACGGTGACGGGCCCCTGGGCGGTGGGGGTGCGCAGAGTGACGACGAGGTCGGAATCGGCGGGGACCGGGACGGTGACGGGGTCGCTGACGATCTGCCCGCCGGCCGCCACGGTCACGGTGGCGGCACCGGCGAAGGTCACCGGGCGGGTGTTCACGGTGACGCGGTCCATGACCAGAGGACGGGTGCCGAAGGCGTTGGAGAGGGTGATGCGGGCCGCGTCGCCGCCGATGCTGGTGTGCACGACGTTACGGACGGTGCGGCGGTTGAGAGCGCTGCTGTTGTACGAGTCGGTCACCCCGGTGGCGGGCGCCGCGGTCCAGGTGGCGGCCCAGAGGCCGGTGGAGTGCGCGGGTGCGGCGGGCGTACGGGCCACGGACCGCGGGTCGGGTACGGCCCCCTGCTTCGCCCGGGTGCCGGTGCCGGAGAACAGCAGGGAGCCGGCGAACGCCACGGCGGCGGCGAGCGCGGCGGTGCCCGCCACGAGGGCGATGAGCAGGGGGTACCCCTGGCGCCTTGGCATGGGCGGTGTGTCTCCTCATGATCAATCGGACTGATCCCATGATGGGGCAGGGCGTCGGGAACTCGACGTGCGGCCCGGGAGTAGGTCAGGTAGGGACAATGCGTACGGGACACCGGGGGCGATGCGTACGCGGACGGGTGGAGCGGATGGAACGGATCGACCGGACCGGAGCCGGGGATGAGGCCGCGCGGCAGCAGGAGCGTGCCGGGGGCCGGGCCGCGGATGCGGCGCGGCCGGGGCCGGGCGGCCGTCCGGCCCCGCTGGCCTCGTTCGCGTACACCGCGGCCGACGAGGAGAAGCGGCGCGGTGTGCGCCGGATGAAGACCACGGCCACGGGCCTCCTTCTGCTGGTCGCGCTCGTGTACGTACTGGCCACCTGGGCGAAGAACGCGGGTGTGGGCGGCTGGCCGGGCTTCGTCGCCGCGGCCGCCGAGGCGGGGATGGTCGGTGCGCTGGCCGACTGGTTCGCCGTCACGGCGCTGTTCAAGCGTCCGCTCGGCCTGCCGATCCCGCACACCGCCATTATCCCCACCAAGAAGGACCAGCTCGGGGCGTCCCTGGGTTCCTTCGTCGGCGAGAATTTTCTCTCCGGCGATGTCGTGCGGGGCCGTATCCACGCGCTCGGTGTCGGCCGTCGCGTCGGTGCCTGGCTGGCCGAGCCGGAGCACGCGGACCGGGTCACCGCCGAGCTGTCGACCGCGTTGCGCGGGGCGTTGAAGGTGCTGCGGGATTCGGATGTGCAGGCCGTGGTGGGGGAGGCGATCACCCGGCGGGCCGACGCGGCGGAGATCGGTCCCGGGCTCGGCAAGATGCTGGACAAGATCGTCGCGGACGGCGGCCACCGCAGGGTGGTGGACCTGATCTGCGTGCGCGCCCACGACTGGCTGGTGCTGCACGGCGATTCGGTGATGGACGCGGTGCAGGGCGGGGCCCCGGGCTGGACGCCGCGGTTCGTCGACAAGCGGGTCGGGGAGCGGGTCTACAAGGAGCTGCTGCGGTTCGTCACGGAGATGCGGGACATGCCGGGGCACCCGGCGCGTGCCTCGATCGACACGTTCCTGACGGACTTCGCGGCGGACCTCCAGACGGACTCGGACACCCGGGCCCGGGTGGAGCGGCTGAAGTCGGAGATCCTGGGACGCGGTGAGGTCCAGGACGTCATCGCCTCGGCCTGGGCGTCGGTGCGCACGATGATCATCGCGGCGGCGGAGGACGAGCAGAGCGAGCTGCGGCTGCGGGCGCGCGCCTCACTGATGTCGCTGGGGGCGCGGCTGGCGACGGACGGCCGGCTGCAGGCGAAGCTGGACGGCTGGCTGGAGGACGCGGCGGTCTATGTCGTCACGACCTACCGCGCGGAGATCACCTCGCTGATCAGCGACACGGTCGCGAGCTGGGACGCGGACCAGACGTCGAAGAAGATCGAGGCGCACATCGGCCGCGACCTCCAGTTCATCCGGATCAACGGCACGGTGGTGGGTGCGCTGGCGGGCCTGCTGATCTACACGGTGTCGTGGGCGCTGGGCGCGTAGCGGAGTCCGGGCAGCAGTAGGGGCGGGGGCTCCGAGGAGCCCCCGCCCCTCTCTCATGGCTTCCTGCGCGCTTCAGGCGGCCCGGCGGGTGACCGCCCACGACGCGGCGGCCATGCTGCCCGCCACGGCGAAGACGGCCGGCCAGGCGCCGACCTTCTTGGCCAGCGGGTGCGAACCGGCGAACGCGGCGACGTACGCCGCGGTCAGCCCGGCGGCCGCGCGCGGTCCCGCCTGCCGGTTCCACTCGTACGCGGCGACCGTCCCCGCGGCGGCGAGGGCGACCCCGCCCAGCGGCCGCTTCCTGGTCCACCGCGCGACGGCGTACCCGCCGACCAGCCCGCTCGCCGCCACCGCCGCTGCCGGAACCTTCGCCATCGCTGCCACCTTCGCCTTCTCATCCGTGTGATCCGGGCCCCAGGAGGGTCGTGGCCCGGATCTCCGAGGCTAACGCGACGCAGCTCCGAGACCGACGCGGCGCCCGGACTTCCGGTCGCGGAGGGGGTGCACAAGCGTTTACCCTGGGGGTGAACGTGTGTACACCTCCGCGTCGCGCTTTCGCGCCCCGCACGACGCCCTCGCAGCCGAGCACCGTACGGAGAGCCATGCCCGCGGACATACCCGCCCCGGCCACCGCCACCGCTGAGGCGCCGCACCCCCGCTTCGCCGTCGGTGTGCTGGCGTTCTGCGGTGTCGTGGTCGCGGTGATGCAGACGATCGTCGTCCCGCTGCTCCCGCACATCCCGGCCCTCACCGGCGCGACCCCGGCCGCCGCGAGCTGGCTGGTCACCGTCACCCTGCTCACCGGCGCCGTCTTCACGCCGGTCCTGGGCCGGGTCGGTGACATGTACGGCAAGCGGCGGGTGCTCGTCGTCTCGCTCCTGGTGCTGGTGGTGGGCTCGGTCCTGTGCGCGGTCAGTTCCCACATCGGGGTACTGATCACCGGCCGCGCCCTGCAGGGTGCGGCGCTCGCCGTCCTGCCGCTGGGCATCAGCATCCTGCGGGACGAACTCCCGCCCGAGCGGGTGCTGTCCGCCGTGGCGCTGATGAGCTCGACGCTCGGCATCGGCGCGGCGATCGGGCTGCCGGTCGCCGCCCTCGTCGTCGAGAACTTCGACTGGCACACGATGTTCTGGGTCTCGGGTGCGATCGGCGTCATCGACATCGCGCTGGTGCTGTGGTGCGTACCGGAATCCCCGGTCCGCACCCGTGGCCGCTTCGACGCCCTCGGTGCGCTGGGGCTGTCCGGGGCCCTGGTCTGCCTGCTGCTCGCGGTCACCCAGGGCGCCGGCTGGGGCTGGACCTCGGCCCGGACGGTCGGCCTGCTGGTGGCGGCCGTCGTCGTGGCGCTGATCTGGGGCGCGTACGAGCTCCGGGTGGCGTCGCCCATGGTCGACCTGCGGGTCTCGGCCCGCCCGGCGGTCCTGCTCACCAACGTCGCGGCCCTGCTGATCGGCTTTGCCTTCTACGCGAACTCCCTGGTCACCGCGCAGATGGTGCAGGAGCCGAAGGAGACGGGGTACGGGCTGGGCGCCTCGCTCGTCGTCAGCGGCCTCTGCCTGCTGCCGGGCGGTGTGATGATGGTGGTGCTCTCACCGGTCTCGGCGCGGATCTCCGGGAAGTACGGCCCGAAGGTCAGCCTGGCGCTGGCGGCCGGGGTGATCGGCACCGGTTACGTGGTGCGGTACTTCACCAGCCACAACCTCTGGCTGATCATCGCCGGTGCGACGGTCGTCGCCTCGGGCACGGCCATCGCGTACTCGGCACTTCCCGCGCTGGTCATGCGGGGCGTCCCGGTGAGCGAGACCGGTGCGGCCAACGGCCTCAACACACTGATGCGGTCGATCGGGCAGGCGTTCTGCAGCGCGACGGTGGCGGCGGTCCTCGCCAACATCACGTTCCGGGTGGGCGGCAGAACGGCCCCGACGCTCCACGCGTACCAGCTGGTCTTCCTGATCGCGGGGGGCGCGGCGCTGGCGGCACTGCTGGTCACCCTGTGCCTGCCGGGCGGCCGGACGCCCGCGACGGGTACGGTCGAAGAGCACCGTGACGTCCCCGCCGACCGGAAGGGCGGTGCGCGGACGACGCCGATCCAGGAGGGCGCATGACCAGCGGCCAGGCCACCGCACCGGCCCCGACCCCGTCTTCGGCTCCTTCTTCCGCCCGGCCCGCCGGCGACCCGGGCAGCGGCCGGGACGCGATCCTGCGCGCCGCCCGCCGGGCGTTCACGCAGCGCCCGTACGCCGAGGTCACCATCAGGGGGATCGCGGCCGATGCCGGAGTGAGCCCTTCCCTGGTGGTCAAGCA
This sequence comes from Streptomyces sp. NBC_00376, assembly GCF_036077095.1. Lineage (NCBI taxonomy): Bacteria > Bacillati > Actinomycetota > Actinomycetes > Kitasatosporales > Streptomycetaceae > Streptomyces > Streptomyces sp. NBC_00376. Next base: position 5,470,986 of record NZ_CP107960.1, read on the forward strand.
CTTCGGCCGCAAGGAAGAACTCTTCAACACCGTGGCCGACTTCGGCCCCGCCGCCGCCGAACTCTTCGACGCGCCGCTCGCCGCCCTGGGCCGCCACATGGTCGTGACACTGGTGAACCGCCGCCGCGAACTGCAGTCCGACCCACTGCTGCGCGTCGTCTTCTCGCTCGGCAATCGCGACGAACGCTCCCTGCTCCGCGACCGCTTCCACGAACAGGTCACCGACGCCCTGACCGCCCGACTGCCCGGCCGGGAACGCGCCCTGCGCGCCGAACTGATCGCCGGCCACCTCCTCGGCCTCGGCGCCACCCTCAGCCTCCACCGCGAAGGCGCCGGCGCGGACGCCACCGCCGAACACATCGCGGACCTGTACGCCCCCGCGCTGCAGTCCTTGATCGACGGTCGTTGATCCGCGGATCCCGGTGGTGACCAGGCCGTGGAACCGGGCGGGAAGGTATGGTCTGGGCCATCTGACGAGGGGGGCCTCATGTCCATCCGCTCCATCCGCTCCATCCGTTCGATCGGTTCCGGGCGTTCCATCCGTACCGATGCGCGTGGCGCGGCAACGGCCGTGGTCACGGCGGTGGTTCTCGGAGCGTTCCTGGTGGGCTGCTCAGGCGCGGAGACCTCGCAGGGGCCGGGCGGCGACCTTCCCTATGTGGCGCCGTCCGCGAACGCCGCAGCCGCGTCCAAGGCCGCCGACGACGCCGCGGCGGCGAAGGACGCCAAGGACGAGGCGGAGGCGAACGCGGAGGCGGCGGAGGCGGCCGATGCGGAGCGCAACAGGCCGGTGGCCGTACGCGACGCCTTCGCGGGCCTCCAGGCCACGCTGAACGACAACTGCACCCCGGGATCGTCGAACTGCGCCTACTTCCTGGGCCGGGTCCACGACGAACTGGCCGGCCTGGACAAGGCCATGAAGGCGGACGCGCAGGGCCCCGGCCACTTCAAGGAGCCGATCGCCTGGATCGCCGCCCTGCGCAAGACGTTGAACGGTGACACCTCCACGGACAACCTGGAGAAGCACCGTTCCGAACTGATCGGCACCCGCGGCCGCGTCAACACCTGGATGCAGGGCCACCCGGAGGACTACCGCTGACCGGCCGCCACGGTCACGGCCGGTAGAGCGCCCGGCACCGGTCCGGGTCGGCGGCCCCGCCGTCCGGGACCGGCAGGAAGTACTCCGCCTGCCACTCCTGCGTACGGCCGGCCTGGCGACTGGTCGTCGTCACCCACGGCGGGTAGACGCGGAACGCGCGCTTCCCGCCGGCCCCGTCCGTCGACACGATGTCCCGCTCGCGGAGCACGGCTCGTGGGAACACGAACTGTCCGAAGCCGTCGGTGTCGCGGGTGCTGATGACGAAGAGGTCGACGGGGTCCCCGGAGTCGTAGGGCCGGATCGGCCCGCCACCGGCGGACCGCTTCCACACCGTCACGAACTGACCGGCCTTCGCCGGGGTGGTCCGGGCCACCCGGAACCGGACGGCGGAGCCGGCCACGGTGAACTCGTGCGCCCCGTACTCGGCGCTCTCCGCCTCGGGCACCGGCCGCGTGCACACGAGCCCGCTCGGGTCGTAGACGCGTGCCTTCGCCGCGAGGAGATCGGCGTGGAGGGCCGCGCCGTCCGGCCAGGGCTCAGGAGGCCGGGCGTCGGGCGGAGGTACGGAGAGTGTTGCCATTCACCCCATTCTGTCAGCAGCTGTCCCATCGTTGCGCCACAAGCGGTCGGGCGGCCGGGCGATGAGTTTCCGCAGCGGCCGGGGTCCTACCTCTGTCACCACAACGGCACCGCGACCGCGGGGCGCCGATCGAGGAAGGACCACCGGCATGACCGCCACCCACACCCTCCGTGTCCCCGGCGCGCACCTGCACTACGAGGTGCGCGGCGCGGGACCGCTCCTGCTGCTCATGGGATCACCCATGGAGGCCGAGGCCTTCGCACCGCTGGCCGACGCGCTCGCGGGCGACCACACCGTCGTCACGCACGACCCGAGGGGCATCTCGGGCAGCACCCTCGACGACCCCGACGAGGACACCGTCCCCGACCGGCGGGCGGACGACGTTGCGGCGATCCTGGACGCGCTCGGGGCCGATTCGGCCGATGTGTTCGGGAGCAGTGGCGGCGCGGTGACCGGGCTGGCACTCGTCGCCCGGCACCCCGACCGGGTACGGACGCTGGTCGCGCACGAGCCGCCCGTCATGGAGGTCCTTCCCGACGCGGCCGAACAACGTGCGATGACCGAGGGCATCATCGAGACCTTCCACAAGGAGGGCCAGGGCGCGGCATGGATGAAGTTCATGGCCGGCGCCGGATTCGCCGACGAGGGCGGGGAGGGAGGGGGTTGTGCCGAGGGCGGCGAGAGCGCCCCCGCCGGGCCGTTCGGTGAGCCCACGGCGCAGGACCTCGCCAACGGCGCCCGTTTCTTCGGCCACGACCTGCGGGGCACCGCCCGCTACGTACCCGACATCGCTGCACTGACGGCCGCACCGACCCGGGTCCTCGTCGGGGTCGGCGCGGCCTCGCAGGGGCTGATCACGTACCGGACGTCCATCGTGCTGGCGGAACTGCTCGGCACCCGCCCGGTCGAGTTCCCCGGCGACCACGCCGGTTTCCTGGGCGACCCGACGGGCTTCGCCGAGGCACTGCGCAAGAGCCTGACGAGCTGAGAAGAGGCGGACCCCGATCGGGTCCGCCCCCGCCTCGCCTACTCCTGCCCCGCCCTCTCCCGCTCGACCTCCGCGGCCCGCCCCGTCAGCAGCCCGAGCACCTGCTCCAGCTGCTCACGGGCGCCCGGATCGGTGATGACCCCGTCCGGTCCGACCACGTCGCGGTCCACGGAGATCCGTACGCAGGCCGGCTCCACGATGTCCGCGCCGGTGTAGCCCAGCACCGTACGCAGCGTGGCCTCCGCGCCCTGGCCGCGCCCGGGTGCCGCGGCGTTGACCCAGGCCGTCGGCTTGTCGCAGATCTCGGTGCCGCCGACCGTCCAGTCCAGCAGGTTCTTGAACGTCCCCGGCAGGGTTCCCGCGTACTCCGGCGTACAGACCAGAACGGCGTCCGCGTCGTCGATCGCCGCACGCAGCTCCACCACCGGAGCCGGCAGCGGATCCACGTCGTCGTCGGGGTTGAAGTGCGGGAGCGCCGCGAGGCCGTCGTAAGGAACGGTCCGTACTCCCGAAGGCGCTACGGCCTGCGCGGTGCGCAGCACGGTCTCGTTGGACGAGCCGCTGCGCAGGCTTCCGGACAGCAGGAGGATGACAGATTGAGTGGGCATGCTCGCTCAACTCGCGGGAGCCCAGGCCTAATTCCCTAACCCGCTCCTGTGTATGACACCACCCCGGCACGGGCGCGGGGCGGCTCGTACCGGGGTGGGGGTCGGGTGGTGCGGCTTGTGGAGCGGTGGGATCAGCTGAAGACGACCGAGCGGAGCTTCAGCCGGCTGCTGGCGTGTCCGCCGTCGGGCCGGAGGGTGAAGTAGTCGCCCTCACAGTCGGGACCGCTGAAGACCGTCGCGCTGGAGTCGGTGAAGTTCCACGGAGTGTGTGCGGGGTTCGACGAGCTGGGGTCGGCGACCTCGGGAAGTGTGATGCACATCCGGCTCGGCGGGTCGAGGAGGAAGCCGATCTGAGGCGAGCCGTCGAGACCGGTGTACGTGTACGAGAAGTCTCCGGTGGCCGCGCCGGCCGAGGCCGGCACGGCGACGATGAGCGCGAGAGCGCCGAAGGCGGCAGCAACGGTGGAGCGAAGACGCATGGGGGGAACTCCTTGTGCGGTGATCAGAAACGGCCGAAGACGGCCCAAGCCTGCGGCCGCTGACCTGCGACTACGGTCGGAAAAGGGGTTCCGTCACCCGGACGTGAGATGCCGAATCGGTTCTGCCGACGGCCATGCGGGTCATGAGCCGGTCGCACCGTGTTGACCACCATGCCGATCGCCGAGGGCCGGTCCGTTCGGCGGCGAGGCATGTATCCGTCTCGCCGGCAGGTCATAGTGTGGCCCGGTGAAGACAGAGATGATCGTGCTCAACGGTGGCTCCAGCTCGGGGAAGTCCAGCATTGCAAGGTGCCTTCAGAGGGTGTTGCCGGACCCGTGGCTGACCTTCGGGGTCGACACACTGATCGATGCGATGCCCGCGTCCATGAGTGAGTCGGACACGGGCATCGATTTCGCTCCGGACGGCGAGGTGGTCGTGGGCCCCGAGTTCCGTGCGCTGGAGGCGGCCTGGATCGAGGGGATCGCCGCGATGGCCAGGGCCGGCGCCGGGGTCATCGTGGACGAGGTGTTCCTCGGCGGCCCGGCGTCCCAGCAGCGGTGGCAGAAGGCGCTCGGTGGACTCCGGGTGCTGTGGGTCGGAGTCCGGTGCGACAGCGCCGTCGCCACTGCCCGTGAGGCCGCGCGGGGCGACCGCGTACCCGGCATGGCGGCCTCACAGGCGGACGCGGTCCACCAGGGCGTGACCTACGACCTGGAGGTGGACACGACGCGGAGCGGGGCGATGGAGTGTGCGCGGATCATCGCAGCTCACACCAAGTGACGGGCCTCGACCCACCGCCCCCACTGATCGTTTCCAGCCACAGCACCACGCATCACGGCGACGCCCGTCGCGATGGGCACTGCCGCGTGGCGGGCACTACGCGTCGCCGAGCTCCAGCTCACCGACGACCTCGTCCTCGGCCTTCTCCCCGGTCAGCCGGAACCCGAGCCTGAAGTAGAACTGCTCGGGGCCGTGTTCACCGGGAACAAAGGTCACGGTCGCACGAGTCTGCCCGCGCCGCCGGATCTCCTCGCACACCGCATCCACGGCGAAACGGCCGTACCCACGGCCCTGTTGATCGGCGGCGATGTTCAGCCGCCAGAGTCCGGAGCGCAGCCTGGTGTCGTTCGGATCGTCCGGGTAGAACCGGACGTCGAAGAAGGCCATGACGAAGCCGACGAGCTGCTCGCCGTCGAAGATCAACCGGGGCCAGGCGATGTCGGGGGTGGTGTAGGCCTGAGCCAGCGACCAGGCGACCGGCTTCACGAGTCCGTCCTGGTCCGGCCGTACTTTCAGTTGGCAGGCGGCCTCGACGTTGTCCGCCGTGACCTTTTCGAGCCGCAGTGATGAAGACATGCGGGCAACTTATAGATCGATGTTCAGCCGCATCGAACGAATAACCGCCTCGATGCCTTCGCCGCGTTCCCGCCGCCTGGCGATTCACAACGTCGGGATGCCCGGTGCCGCCGGGGTGGCGGCACCGGGCATCCAGCGAACTCCCTTGGGAAAAGGGTCAGTTCGCGGGGGCCTGGTAGAGGCCCCGGCCGGCGCGGTGGGCCCGGGAGGTGGCGACGAGCCGGTCCAGCGTGCTGCGAACGGTGTTGATGCCGTTGGGGGTGAGCTCACGCCCCAGGGCCTTCGTCACGTCACGGGCGCGGACGGGGGTGTCGCCGGACTCGGCGAGCACCTTCATGGTCAGCTCGGTGAGGCTGCCGCTGTCGTCGGCGGCCGGTGCGGCGGTCGCGGCGGGCGCGGCCTTCTTCGGCGCGCGGGCCTTCGCGGGCTTGGCGGCCTTGGTCGCCTTCGCCTCCTTGGCCGGTGCGGCGGACTTGGTGCCCTTGACCGACCTGGTGGCCTTGGTCGCCTTGGCGGGTGCGGCGGACTCCGTGTCCTCGGCGGTCCTGCTGCCCTTGGCGTCCTTGACCTCCTCGACGGGCTTGGCGGCGGCCTTCTTGGCCTGGCCGCGCTGAGCCCTCGGCTTGGCGGTGGCCTGCTTGCGGCCCTTGGGCGCGGCGGGTGCCTTGCGGGCGGTGCGGCGCGCGGGGGTGGTCGCCGCCTGCTCCTGCGGGGCTTCCACCTGGACGACGGAGTCCACGGAATCCTGCGCCTGCTGCGGAATCCGGGCAATGGGAACGCTCACAGCCCCGGCGTCGGCGGCCTCTGCGGCGTCGGCGGTCGCGGCGTCAGCGGCCTTGACGTCCTCGGGCGCGTCGGCGCTCGCGGTGGGCGCGGGGGCGGTGGCGGGGGTGCCCGCCAGGGCGCGCAGTGCGGTCAGCGCGGTACGCACCGACTCCAGGCGTTCGGTGACGGTCGCGAGTTCCTTCTCCAGACTCTGCTGGTGCTGCTCCAGACGCGGAAGTTCCGCCTCCAGCAAGGTAGTTGTGGCATCGATGGTGACCAGTGTGCTGGTCTCGGAGGTCATGGTGTCGCCCTTCTGTCCCGGCCGACCGTTGGTGACCGATGTATCGCAGGGTAAGGGGTGTTGTGTTGTGGCCGGAAATCGCCTCTCGATATGAGCTGTTCAAGGGGCACCACCGCACTGACCGTCAGTCTCCCGAAAGTCCTGGCTTTACGCCCAGGAGATGGCGTGGGAGGCACTCGTTTGGCGGCACCCGCTGCAGGGTCCGGAAGCGCCCTCGTCCCCCGACTCCCGGTGGGAGCGGGGGGCGAGGTACGGGGGACGGGGCGCAGGTAAGAGGGCCGAGGGACGAGGAGTGGGGCGGTCAGCCGTTCCGGCTCACCGGCGCGGAGCCGGTGGGGTAACTGGTGCCGGTCTCCAGGGTGTTGGGGATCTCGCGGCTGAGCTGGCTGTCGCAGTACACGACGTTCCAGTGCAGATGCGGCCCGGTCACGTTGCCGGTGGCGCCGGAGGTGCCGATCTGTTGTCCCTGGGCCACTGAGTCGCCGACGTCGATGATCGTCGAACTCAGGTGGGCGTACTGGGTGCACCGGTTGTTGCCGTGGTTGACCAGTGCCATGATGCCGCCCGCGCCGTTCCAGCCCTCGAAGTAGACGGTGCCGCCCGCCGAGGCGACGATCGGGGTGCCGGTGGGTGTGGCGAAGTCGACCGCGTGCCGGTTGTAGTCGTCGTTGTGCGAGTAGCCCTCGCCCGGGGTCTGGGTCACGGTGTACGCGCTGCCGGCCCGGTACGGCAGCTTGAACGGGGCTCCGCCGGAGCAGGCGGGCACCACCGGCGCGTTCGACCCGGTCTCCAGGAAGCCGTCGCTGACCCAGCCACCGTTCGGGAGCTTGTTCCAGATGTTGGTGGCACCGCCGATGCCGTCCACGGTGTCGCCCCGGCCGTAGCAACGGATGGTCACTCTGCTGCCGTTGGCGAGGCTGCCGAGCACCTGGGCACCCAGGCTGGGCGCGGACCGTATCTGGAGCGGAAGTCCGCTGGGAACGCTCACCGTCACCACGGCGTCGGCATGTGCCGACGCCGCGGGAACCATGACCGCGAGTCCCGCGAAGAGGAGGGCCAGTCCGGCCCGGATGCTTCGACGCATCGTCGCCTCCGTGTGTGTGGGGGGAGAGGGCGGAACGGGAGCTTGTCATGCTCGCGGCATGTCCGGCAATGCGGCTGACAGCGGGCCGATCCGCTCAGGCCCGGCCCTCCTCGGCGAGAGCCGATCCGCTCAGGCCCGGCTCTCCCCGGCGCTCGCGTGCTCCGACGGGTCGGCCTCGGCCACCCGCCGCTCCCCGCCACGCCCACGCCCCAGCCTCAACCGCAAGGCCATGACGACCAGTGCGGCGATCGCGAACCCGGCGCCCGCCCAGGGGAGTTGCCGCGCACCGTGCTCGGCCAGCACCCAGCCGCCGACCGCGGTCCCGACGGTGATGCCGAGGTTGGAGAACGAGATGAAGAGGCTGTTGCCGAACTCGGGTGCATCGCTCGCGTCCCGCCCGAGCCAGCTCTGGCTCACGATGAGCCCGCCCGAATGCACGGCACCCCAGATCAGGACCGCCGGAACCATCGCGGCGACCAGCGGCCCGGCGGCGTACAGAAGGACATAGACCAGCAGGCACAGCACCGGGTACGCGACGACGGTGCGGACGAGGCCGCGACGCAGCAGGCTGCCGAAGGCGAAGTTCCCGAGGATCATCACGATGCCGAACGCCATCAGCATGGCGCTGACCCACGTACCGTCCATGTGCGTGACCTGACCCAGGTACTCGGCGAAGTAGCCGTACACCGAGAACATCGCAGCGAAGACGAGGACGACCGACGCGATGGTCAGCCACATCCGGGGCCGCTTGAGGACGCTCAGCTGGGCACCGTAGGAGACGCGTTGTCCTCGCCCGACCGGCATCGGCGGAACGAACCGCAGGATGCCCAGGAAGGCGATCAGGTTGACGAGCGCCCCGAACCAGAAGGCCGACGCCAGGGACAGGTGCTCGGCGAGGTACGACGTCAACGGCACACCGAACGCGAAGCCGACGGTGACACCGGCGAACACGGTCGTCGTGGCCCGGGTCGCGTCCTTCGCCGGTACCAGCCGAGCGGCGGTGGCGAGTGCGACCGCGAAGAACACGGGATGGAACAGGGCGGGGACGATGCGGAAGGCGAGCATCACCTCGTACTGAGTGGTGAGCGCGTAGACGGCGTTGGAGACGGCGAACACCGCGATCGCGGCTGCGAGCACCTTCTTGCGGTCGATGCCGGAGGCGAGCAGCGTGGTGAACGGCCCGGACACCGCGATGACCAGGGCGAACACCCCGACGAGCCAGCCGGCGGTGGACGGTGTGACGCCGAGTTCGGCCGACACCTGGGGGAGCACGCCGACCATGCCCATCTCGGTGGTGATGATCCCGAACACGCCGAGGGCGAGCACGAGGACGGTGAGGGAGGTCTTTCTCATCGGAAGGATCCGAACCTTTCATAAATCTAGAAAAGTAGATGCATCGCATCATGGGGATGGGTTTGCGTCGTGGGGAAGGGATGCCCGGCCGGGCCCGCCCCTCGGCCGAGCGTCATATGTCGATGAACGCCTGACGCAACACAGGGGCCGAGGCGGAGGCCGTGATCAATGGGTGGTCGGTCGGTCGGTGCGCTGTCAATTCCCTTGGCTCTGTTGCCACTTCGGGAACACCGAGGTCAGGAAAGCCTCGCCGCGGGACACGCTTCCCGTGGAGTAGTTGCAGGAGAACGAGTCGGGCCAACTCGGGTTGAACTTGAGCAGCATGACCGTGGCGTTGCTCTGCGCGGTGGCGGCGTCGACGCCCAGCTTCTCCATCATCCAGGCGAAGACGGCGTTGCGACGCTGCTCCTCGCGGACGACCGCATCGCCGCCGCCCTTCACCCGGCCCGCGGCGTTCACGATTCCCGCGCGCTGCATGTCCTCCTTGAAGGAGACGCCCATCTGCTGCCAGTTCCCCTCCCACATGGCGCGGTTCGCCGCGGCCTGCTGCTTCAGCTGGTCGGCCTGCTGCTGTGTGAGGGGCGCGGCATTGGCGTTGGCCAGTTTCATCCCGGCGATGACGGTGGGGTCGAGCGACAGGTAGACGGACTCGCCGAACTGCGGGAACAGGGCGTCCCAGCTGGTCTTGTTCAGGACGTGGCCCTCGCTGGCGGTGGCGGTGATGTCCACGGCCCCGATGGGATTCCCCTGCGAGTACAGAACGTAGTCCGGCCGGGTGGAGCCGAACGTCACCTGCGTGGCGAAGTACGTCCCCGCGGGGAGCGTGGGCCGTCCGGCGCCTTCCAGGCGGGCCTGGGCGACGGATTCGATCGCGTAACCGAACTCCTTGGAGATGCCGCCGCTCCGGCCGTTGGCATGGAAGTCCTGCCAGACCTCGACCCAACGCTTCGTGTAGCCGTCGTAGTCACTGAGCGGGCCCAGTTGCGGGGCGGTGGTCACGTAGTTGTATGCCCACTCCACCGCCCTGTCGACGGCCTCGAAGAAGCCCTCGAACAGGGCCGTTTCGGCTGTGCCCGGGGTGCCCTTCTTGATCTTCACGATGCGACGCTGCAACTCGGTGTCACCGCCGACGCGCTCCCTGCCCGTCGGCTGTTCCGAAGCGTGCTCGACGGATGGCACCGGCCCCGTGAGCGCACGGGAGGCGTTCGCCTCGGCCTCGCGTTCGAAGCGGTCACCGGGGTCGGAGATCCGGAGCCCGGCCCCGTTGTCGGTACCCGAGACCGGCCCCTGGCGCTGCTGAATCACGTGCGTCAGCTCGTGCGCCAGGGTGTGCCGGTCGCCGCCGCCGTCCCCGAGCACGATGTGGCTGCCCGAGGTGTACGCGTGGGCGCCCACCTCCGCGGCGGATGCGCGGGCGGCGCTGTCCGTGTGCACACGTACGTCGCCGAAGTCGGCGCCGAGCCGGCTCTCCATCTCCTGCCGCACCGACCCGTCCAGGGGCCTTCCGGGCCTCCGCAGGACATCGTGGACCGAGGAACGCTGAACGGACGCCTCGCTCCCCTGCCCCTGCTCCTTCTCCTGCTGAAGCATGCGCAGGACGACCGAGTTGCCGACGGTGCGCTGCAGCGGAGAGAGCTCGGGGACTCCGGCGCCGTCGACATGCGTCGACGCCGCAGCCTCGGACTTCCGGCTCTCGCTCTTCTGGCTCTTCCGGCTCTCAAGGTCCGAGGCCGAGACACGGGATCGCAAGCTCGCTCCTTCCGGCGATACTCGTCGACAGCGTTACGGGTCAGGGGCGGAAGCAGGAACGGAGGCAGAGGCAGAGACATCGGCACGGACACGACACAACACCGCCCCGCCCAGAATGTCAGCCCGCCCGGACACGGCGAGAGACCCGGGAGGGAAGACCCGGGGGCACTCTTCGTGCCCTCTCGCTGCACGCGCGGCGGGGCGGGGTGACCTACAACTCGTCACGCACGTACGCGGCGAACTCGGCGATCACCGGCTCGTTGCGCCGGTAGTACGTCCACTTGCCGATGCGCTCCGAGACGAGCAGCCCCGCGTCCTTCAGGGTCTGGAGGTACCCGGAGACCACCGACTGCGCCAGCCCGGCCCGCTTCTGGATGTCACCGACGCACACCCCGATGTGGAAGCCGAGCCCCTGCTGCCGGTAGGAGTCCTCGTCGAAGTACTTCTCCGGCTCCCTCAGCCACTGCATGAACTGCAGGCGCGCGGGATTGGCGAGCGCCTTGTGCACGGTCAGCGGGTCCATCGCTCCACCTCTCACTATGTATCTAGTTTTCTAGATACATAGTGCCAAGTCAAATCGCGCAATCGACCGGGCGTCTCGCCCCCCTCGCCCTCAATCGTTATGTGAGAGCAGTGGGGCGAATGATGCGTTAGCCGACATAGGTGCATCGATGTGCCTTGACGGACTCATTGAGGTCGCAGGAGGCTGAGGAGCCCCCCACGGAAGCCCATCTCTCACCGTTGGATAACTATGCACACACTTGCTTCCGCAGGCACGCTCACAGCTGCCGTCGCAGCGGCGATACTGCTCGCCCCTGCCGCCCATGCCACTGCCCCCGGGGACAACGGCACCGTGAAGATTCACGATGCCAAGACCGGCGAAGAGCTCCGCAAGAACGAGCCGCACGTGTGCACCTTCTACCTCGACGCCTTCGGGTTCGACAGCACCCAGAAGGTCGACTGGCACATCGAGGCGTGGGCCCCGACCGCCCACGTCAAGGGCGAAACCGTGAAGTCCGGTTCGCTGACGCTCGACGCCGAGGGTCATGGCCGTACGCCGGACCAGTCCCTGCCCGACGGCCACTACAAGCTGTTCTGGAACTTCGACGGCGAACACGGCCGGGCCAAGCACAAGGTCTTCTGGACCGACTGCGGCGAGGGCAAGCCCGGCGGCGAGAAGCCCGGCGGCGAGAAGCCCGGTGGCGGCAAGCCGGGCGGCGGCAAGCCGACCCCCTCCGCCTCCGAGTCGACCCCCGCCAACCCGTCCTCCTCGTCCTCTTCCCCGTCCGGCCCGGCACAGCCGACCGAGGCGCCCACCGCATCCACCCCCGCGGGCACCGGCTCCACCCCGCCGGCTTCGGCCGCCCCGGCCGCCGCGTCGTCGTCGCCGTCCGCGCACGACGAAGGCAACCTCGCCGAGACCGGCACGGGAGCACCGGTCGGCCTGCTGTCCGCAGCCGCCGCCGCCCTCGTCGCGGCAGGCGCCTTCCTGGCAATCCGCCGCCGTAAGGCGCAGCAGCAGCACTGATACGCACCGCTGCCCGGCCGCCCCGCTGCCCCCGCACTCCGCGACGAGTGCGGGGGCAGCGGTACGTGCGAGGAGCTCCACGACGTGGGTCGGAGCGAAGTCCCGTACACGTGGCGGGACATGAAGAAAGTGCTGTACGGTGACGAAGTAATCACACTCCGTGTGCTCGCACGCACATGGAGCGGCCCCCGGCGGTGCGCCAACACCATTTCCGAGGGCCTACACCACCAGTGGAGCTGAGAGGCCACCGGAAATGCTGCGTCATGCTATCGCGCCCTCCGCGCGCTATACGAAGGCATCGAACGATGTCATCCGCCACCCGCGTCTGAACAGCGACGCGAAGCTTCTGCTCCTGTACGTGCAGGGCCTCCCCGACAACACCACCTTCAGGCCCTTGAGCGAACTGGCCCAGAAGATGGGCATCAAGGGCCGCGCGTACCAGAAGGCGAAGCAACAACTGGTCGAGAACGGCTACGTGCACGAGTGGCGCAGCCAGAGCGACGGTGGCCGTTGGATCACCGAGCAACTGGTGGCGAACAACCCCCTGACGACCGACCAGGCGTGCCGCTTACGCGAAGGCACCCCACCACTCCCGCTACCCGCACCCCGGTCACCGAGTACGCACTTTCCGACGGTCGGTGCACCGGCTCCCCGGACGGCCGGTGGCTATGAACCGGTAGAAGACCACAGTGATAAAACCACTCCCCACCCACCCTCCAAGCGCTCCGAATTCCCCGAACTCCCCGAGCTCTCGGAAGGCTCCGAAGCCCCCGAGCCCTCCGAAGCCCCCGAGCCCTCCGAAGCCCCCGAGCCCTCCGAGCCCTCCGAGCCCTCCGAGCCCTCCGAGCCCTCCGAGCCCTCCGAGCCCTCCGAGCCCTCCGAGCCCTCCGAGCCCTCCGAGCCCTCCGAACCGAGGCGCCCGGCCTCCACAGCCGACGCCGCCCAACTGGCCCGAGCCGAACGCGTCCTGCTCTCCCTGCGCCACTCCCGCCGCGAACTGCACCTGGGCGTACGCGAGGCCGCGAAGCTGGCCGTCGAGGCGGTCAAGTGGCTGGAGCGCGGCCTGAGCGAGTCCGACCTACGCCACGCCCTGCTCGCCGAACGCCCGGCAGAAGGCGTGCGCTCGGCCGTCGGCTTCCTCCGCTACCGCCTCGCCCAAAAACTCCCCGAGCCCCGCACACCCATCCAGTCCTACGAACCCGCCCGCCCCCGCGATCTGATCGAATGCCAGGCCCCGGGCAAGAAACACACCTTCCGCCCCCTGCTGGACGAGACGGAATGCACCCCGTGCCGCCTGGCCGCAGCAAACGCCATGTACTCCGAAGCCCCCTCACCGGAGCCCGACCACCTCCCATGGCGAGAACGCTTCGCACGGATCAACGCAACACCGACGGCCCTGCCGGGCGAGGCCTGACGGCTCGCACGTTTGTGATCGGCCTCGGCCTATGCTGAGCACATGTCCGACAATGGCGCACCACCGAACGGCTCGGACACTGAACAGCCCGGTGCCAACGCGGAGCTACCCGCAGTGCTGCACATCGCAGGGCTCGCGTTGAGCCGAGTGGAGAGCCCTCCGTCGCTGGCCTGCTGGACCGGCTACTTCCCGAATCCAGCGGGCACGGCCCCAGTCGCGACAAGCCTGCTGATCGAGCCGGCCGCCCCGCCGGACGAGGACACCCTCCAACTCGCTCACGACGTCGTGAGCCGTTTCGACGCCTTCGTCGACCAGGCTCTGGAGTACTGCCGCACCCGGCTCCGGGAACGACACTTCGAACTCACAACAGAAGAACTGAGCTGGCTGGACCTCCCGGAGCTGCCCCTGGGAGCTCCCGAGGCAACGGTGTGGGCCGACCAGACCTGGGCGATCCGCTTCACCGAGAGCCGGTTCCGGCTGGCAGACCCACACGGAATCCTCGTGACCTTCAACGGAACACAGCCCGCCGACGTCCAGGGCCTCGACGACGAGCAATGAACCGCTCGTCGGGCGGTGAGCCATCGGCTCACCCTCGTACAACTAAATCGAACGACGCGCAGATGCGACGGAGGCTCTTGTGCCCGCTGAGCCCGGTGTGTGATTCATGCACTCCACATCAACGTCGGTGAGTCGGCCGAAGGCTCAACGGCTCAGTAATGGTGAAGATCCCTCCGGGAGACGGCTTCTGGTGTTTCGACGACCGCCCCGTGGCCACCGAGGACCGGGCACGCCGAGCTGTGGCTGGACGACGCGAACACCATTGCCATCTGCCGGCGGGTATGGCAGACCCTGAGCGAATCCGCATTCTTCGGAGCCGAGGCGCAACGGGCGATCGCCCAGGCGCGTCGGAGCGCCGTCGCTCGCTGACGGCCGGTGTCACGCTCGATCGGACACCGGCCTACCGAGTGCGCAGAGAATTGACGAACCGCGTCCATGCGCTGTGACGTACGGATATGTGAGGCCGGCGGGGCTGCTTGGAATCCCTCACACCGACCGTCGATTGCAGGTCGGCGACCTCGACGCACTCGCCGCCCGTGCCGTTGCTGTAGCTGCTCTTCCGCCACTTCGGGGTGATGGCAGGTTGGTTCACGGAGAGTGCTCCTTCAGGGTTCTGCGAATCAGTGAGCTCGAACGCTCGGGGCTGAGAGCCAGTGCCCTGAGGTGGTCGAATGCCTTCACGTACAGGCTGACATCCGCAGCGCCTTCGAGGTAGACCGAGTCGGTCAGCCCTTCGCGGTACACGACGTCCGGATCTTCCTGCTCCGGAAACCCGAGGACCGTGAACGGGCCGGTGACGGGGTAGGCCCCGGCGTCGTACGGCAGGACCTGCACGGTCACGTTCCTGAGCCTCGCGATCTCCAGGATTCGTCCGAGCTGCCCCGCCATGACGGATCGATCTCCCACGACATGTCTGAGGGTGCTCTCGTGGATCACTGCCCAGAGATCCGGAGGGGTTTCGGTGGTCAGAAGCTGCTGCCGACGCATGCGTACGTCGACCAGGCGCTGGATCTCGTCGTCCGCCAGGTCGGCCGAGGCGCGGCTCAGCTCGGTTGCGTACTCCGCGGTCTGGAGCAGGCCGGGGATGAACTCCCCCTGGTAACTGCGGAGATCGGAGGCGGCCTGCTCCAGGCCCACATACACCGAGAACCACGACGGCACCGCGTCGCCGTGGGCGTGCCACCAGCCCTTGGTCTTCGATTCCTTGGCCAGGGACTTCAGCAGCTCGCGCAGTGCGTCGGCCGTGCCGTAGAAGCGACAGAGCGCATCCACGTCCGAGGGCTGCACGCGCCCCTGGCCCGTCTCCAGCCTGTTGACCTTGGAGCCGCTCCAGTCGAGTTCCTTGCCGACCTGGTTGCAGGTCAGGCCGCTTTCGTCGCGGAGCTTCTTGAGTTCGATCGCCAGCCGGCGTCGGCGAGCTGTCGGTGAACCGGCCACATCAACTTCCCTTCAGATAACGAAGGTTCCATCCCATCGAAAGTGGTCGGCTTCGCCTATCACCCGAAGGAGCGAATCTCGCCGTGCACGTTGCATAAGGGGATTGTCGCTTGGCATTGTCTGAGTTGAGATAACTGTGAGTCGCCGTGCTTCACGAACGGTGAAGTGCAGGTTCCTGCTCCGGTGAAAGGCGTGTGCTTGTGGCGAACGGAATCGACGGCTGCATGACGCGGAGGCGCTGGGAGCTGCCCTTCTTGGCGGAGCCCGAAGAGGTTGCCGCGCTGAGACGCGTCGTGCGGCTGCACCTGCGATTGTGGGGTCTGTCGGACGTGGCCGATGCCGCCGAGATCTGTGTGAGCGAGCTGGTGGCGAATGTAATTCGGCATGTCGGCGCGGGGACGCCGAGCACGCTCGTGGTCGAGATGAACGGCACGCGTCTACGGGTCGCGCTCCGCGATTCTGGAGCCTGCGCCCTTCCCACACTTCTGTCCGCCGGTCCGGACGACGAGTCGGGGCGTGGCCTGGCGATGCTGGCCGCCGTGTCGGAACGGTGGGGCGTGATTCCCGGCACGGAGTCCAAGCTCGTCTGGTGCGACCTGGCCACGCCCCTGATCTCGCCCGCCGGCCACATCGACGATCCGAGGGTTGCCAAGAGCGAGGCGTGCCTGACGCTCTACGCGGGTGGCCGTGAGGGCGAGCATCCTGGGGCGGGACGAGTGGGCGTCGCGGCCCACGAGGAGGCGGCGATCGATCTGATCGCCGACCTCCTCCACTGGCTGCGCGCGCACGGCCACGACCCCGACGAGGCGCTTGACCGCGCCCAGTCGCACTTCGAGGCCGAGCTCGGAGCGGCTGGATGACCGCGGGGTCAGAGTTGCAGTGCCTCGTGGAAGAAACCGATCGACGGATCCTCCGGGGTCCCTATCAGCAGCGCGCGGTCGAGCAGGCCGTTGTTGTGTTCGCAACTGGTCTCGGGCAACAGCACGCACGCGTGGCAAGCGGCGAGGTTGATGCCGCCGACCCCGCTCGCATGGGATTCGACGCAGAGAGGGTCGGCCGAACACCACTGGGATCTGCGCAGCGCCGAGTGCAACGACGGCTCCAGGCGATCGGGTTCCCCCTGGGCGACCAGGCCGCCGAGACTGCCGGCGGAGTCGCTGGTTGCCGTACAGATGAGTACGCCCGCCATGGTGCCGTCCGCGTACAGCCGCTCCCTCAGGGACGCGGCCGGATAACCACCGTCCAGGCTCCATTCGTTGATCAGCGCGTGGGACAGGGTGTGCAGAAGCACCATGCGGGGACTCGCGGGCGAGTCGGGGATCAGCTGTGCGTCCTGCGCGCGCTCGCGCAACATGCGCAGGTGGTTGTTCCTGATCCGCTCGACCCGGGCGGCGACCGCGGCGCTCCGTGCCCAGGAGTCGAGCCGCTCCTCGTCGAGTCGGAGGAATACGCCCTCGCCCTGGACCTCCATGGCGGGCAGCCAGTCCATCGGGGTCAGCGACAGAGGTGCTTCGTGCACGTCGACATGTGTGTCGGGGGTGTCCACCCGGGAGAACGACTTGAGGGCCCGGACCTCGCGCAGTCGCTTGACCAGCATCGGGCCCGTCACGCCGTACGGGGCGAGGGGGGACGTGGAAGAGCGCGGAGGCTCACAGATGAACTGTTCCTCGTGGTCCGACTCGCTCTCGGGCTTGCCCTCGCTCAGCCGCTCGTACTCCTGTTTCCGCAGCGTCACATAGGCGTGGTCCGTGCCCTGCTCCTGCTCGGGTGCCACGTCCTCGTGATTCTCGGCTTCGAGGAGGGCGAGGACCTTGTCGACGGAGAACTCGTACGTCTCCTTCATGGTCAATGCCTTGAGATAGATCTTGATCGCGGCGGGGTCCGACCCCAGTTCGCGGAGGTCCTGCCAGTACGGTTCGAGGCGGGCGGCCAGGCCGTCGCTCCACGGCGGAATCGACAACGCGGTCTTCACGATGGGCTGCCAGGCCACGGACGAACCACGCTGGAGCCCCCGAGGAGTCTCCGAACAGTGCTCCGTCGGGGCGTCCTTCAGCCACGGGCGCCGACCGCTGCAGAACACCTTCAGCCCGGACAGTGCCTGGCGGCGCAACGCCCCCTCCATCGAGACCTCGGGAATTCCGCAGGTGCAGGAGATCAGGATGGAACGGAGGGACGCGGTCTTCCCGCTGGTGCGCAACCGCATCTCGCCGCCGCAGAATCCCGAGTCGCCCTCCTGCCGATTACTGCGATGGGCCCACTTCCAGTACGGGAAGTCGTCGATGTGGCCCTGGGCGCATGCCATGACGAAGCGCGAAGGGACCAGTTCCTCGTCACAGTCCCCGCACTCGTTCTTTCCCGGAGGGGAGTTGAATCCGCGGACATGCTGCAGTGCGTTGCAGTTGGGGCAGGAGTGCCACAGGGGGAACCTTCGGACCCGGACGCCGTCCTTGCTGGTGTCGTCGGACGCGGGCGGGAGCCGGAAGGACTTCACCCCGAGGACACGGGCGAGCCGATGCTCGTGGATGGTCGGTGCCTCGCTGACGTTCCACGAGTCGATTCCGCTCACCATGAACGACTCGTTGTCGACAGCGACCAGCGAGCCGACACCGTACGTCGTGATCATCTGGGCGCGGCGCACGGAGCCCCGCCGGGGGTAGCTGCGCTCGGGCGCTCCGCCGCGACGGCGACGGGCAGGGGGAGGGGTCATCGGGTTGCCTCCATGAAAAGGGCGGACTCGGCGTCGACATCCCGCAGGCTCCACAGAGTGGGCCAGGCTTCCTCGTTCTTCTCGTCGTCGAACGAGCGGAGCAGGGACGGCGTCCTCCTGCCGCGTTTCGGTTCGTAGGTGAGTCCGCCGTGGGCCGCCGCCTCGTCCGCCCACCAGTCGACGAACTCGTCGAAGGCATCGGCCGTGGCCCGGTACTCGTCCTTGTCGACCTCGCCCACCCTGGCCAGCAGCGCTGTCCTGACGATGTGCTCCAAGTCGTCCCGGAACTCGTCGATCCGTCCGGCGCCGTCATTCGGGCGTGCCGCCGGGATCAGGATCCGGGCCAGCGCGACCACCACCGCGTGCAACCCGCGCTCACGGGAACGGGAGGAGAACGGCGTCACACTCGTCGATTCCACCTCGCGGTACAGGGCGGAGTGGAAGTGCTGGAAGCTCTCGTAGTGCGAACGGTCACGGGAACGAGCGGAGTTGAGCATGACCGCCACCAGGCCGGGGTGGCGTCGACCCACTCGGCTGGTCGCCTGGATGTACTCCGCCGTGGTCTGGGGCTGACCCATGACGGCCATCAGTCCGAGCCGGTCGACGTCCACCCCCACGGAGATCATGTTGGTCGCCAGCAGGACGTCCACGACATCGGGGTGCGGCAGCCGCTGCTCGATCTGCTTGAGACGGGTGGGCACCTCGCTGGAGTTGGCCCGGCTCGTCAGCTCGGTCTGTTCCAGGATCTTCCGCTGCTCGCTGCCGTCCCGCTCCGCCAGGTACGCCAGGTAGGCATCGACGTCGTCGTGGACCTGCAACTCCGCCGCGGCGAGCAGCCGGAGGCTGTTGAAGTACCCGACAAGGGTCCAGTAGGCGTCGCGCACCTCTTCGGTGGTGTCGGCGCGCGCCGCCTGATGGAGGAGCGTCGCGTAGGTACGGATGAGCAACGACGACTGACTTGTGCTGGGCGTGAGCAGACCGACGTACTGCCGACTCGCCTTCCGTTCCCGAGGTGTCTCCACGGCGAACCAGGAGTCCCGGGCATCCAGTCCGGCCGGCGGGAACTGCGAGACCTCGCGGTCGAAGAGTGCCTTGCCCTGCCGTGAGGCCCGACGGATCGTCGCGGTCGACGCGATCACCTTGGGGCTGTCCGCGAGCAGGTCCACGGCGGTCTCGTACAGGCCGGTGAGGGTGCCGAGGGGGCCCGAGATGAGGTGCAACTCGTCCTGGACGATCAGCTCGGGCGGTGGTGTCCCGTCGGTGCGGTCACGGTTGAAGAGGGCAGCCGTCTGCTCGCGCCACGGCATCGCGGCGAACTTGTCGACGGTGGCGATCACCAGTGTCGGACGGGCGTCGTAGACGGCCTCGTCGACCAGGTGGACGGGCAGGCCCGCGTGGAAGTCGCACCAGGTGTCGGGGCAGCGGACGTGCATCCGCCGGGCGTCCTCGTCGACCTCGTACTGGAAGGCGTCGAGACGGGTGCCGCACCAGGGGCAGGCGTGGAGCTGGACCGGATTCTTCTCCTGGAGCTGCTTGCCCTTGCGGAGCTCGTTCAGGCTCTCCTCGGCCACCGACAGCTTGTTGGGGGTGGCGGACTGGCCGACCCACATGCCGATGGAGATGGGCTCGGTCCCCAGGGTCCGCTCGTCGCCCAGGCGAACGCGTTCCATCGCGCAGAT
Source organism: Streptomyces sp. NBC_00376 (assembly GCF_036077095.1). Taxonomy (NCBI): domain Bacteria; kingdom Bacillati; phylum Actinomycetota; class Actinomycetes; order Kitasatosporales; family Streptomycetaceae; genus Streptomyces; species Streptomyces sp. NBC_00376. The sequence continues at coordinate 5,490,672 of NZ_CP107960.1, forward strand.
CAGCGCGGCGGCCCGCTCGAACTGCTGAAGGGTCAGCAGACGCAAGGTGTAGCGCATGAGCACCGTGACGCCGGCGCCGCGCTCGCCGAGCCGAATGCGTCGCAGGAACGTGGTGAAGGCGATCAACCCCAGGTACGCCTCGGTCTTCCCGCCACCGGTGGGGAACCAGAGCAGGTCGGCGACCTCCCGGTCCTCGTGGTCGGGGTCGACGATCCCCTCCAGGCACAGCAGCATGAAGGACACCTGGAAGGGGCGCCAGCGGCCCAGGGTCTCGTCGGGGGTGCCGTCCCGCCCGTTCCGCACCCACTCGCTGCGGGAGCGCTGCTGGGCCATCGCGCGGTTGGCGAGTCTGAACGCCCTCATCGCGTCCGGCTGGGTGCCGAGGACCCTGATGCCGTGGCGCATCCGACCGAGAGCCGTGCGGCACTGCTCGATCTGCTCACGCGCCGGCGGCTCGTGAGCCGTGCCGGCGAAGGCGTCCGCCTCCGCCTCCTTGCGGTCGATCCACTCGGCGTAGCCGGACATCAGGCCGTTCAGCGCGGCGAGCACCTCGGTCTCCGGCAGCGTCGCCAGACCGTGCATCGTGAGCGCGGAGTCGTCGATGTCGGGGTTGGAGTCGGTCAGCAGCACTTCGCGGGCCGGGACGAATTCGGTCCGTACGCAGGCCGTCTCGGCCCGTTTCGTGTTGGGCGCCCCCACGGGGGGCGGCGTCCAGTCCCAGTCGGCCGCGCACCCGTGCCCCATGGCGAAGGTGGGCGCGTGCCGATGGAGGAGCCTGCTCGCCGCTACTTCCGGGTCGTTCGCCCGTCGGTCCGCGGGACGTTCCACGAACGCGGTCGCACCCGAAGGAGTGGTCACGGTGAGACGCGGCTGGTAGAGACAGAAGGCGTCCTGGAGTTCCCGCTCGCCGACCTTCTTGGAATTGATCAGTGTGACGGTGACCGTGACGGTCCCGGTCGACGCGGACGCGGGACGTACGAGGACCTCGATGTTCACGTCCCCGTCCGTGTCGAGCGGATCGGGTCGGTGCGTGCGCGGATCCGTGACATCGATCGTGACCGGGCGGAGATCCAGCACGCGACGCCGCCAGTGCTCGTTCTGCTCGGAAGTGCTGCGCGCCTCGGCCCGCTTGGCCGTGATCGTACGTCCCTGCGGATCGACCGGGTCGTAGGCCGCAGCCCCCGCGTGCACGACGATGCTCGAAGAGACGGCGGGATCGACGGCGAAGGTCAGTCCCATGGACGAGGGGCGCCTGTCACCGGCGAGCGGTGCACCGGTGTCGGGGACGGCCTCCTCCACGTCCCTGCCGCCTCGGACGAGGGGACTGGCGTCGGAGCCGTCGTCCTCGGAGGCGTCGTCGCGGAGCGCGTCCGAGGCCTCTTCGTCCGCGGGACGTGGGAACAGCACCCCGATCGGGTAGGTCGTGATCGGGGGATCCTGCGTCAGGATCTCGTCGGGAGCCCCAGGACCCAGCAGATCCTGCCGGAGCTGCGCGACGAGCCCCTCGCGCACCGCGTAGTGAGCGGAATGCACGTTGTCGTCCTTCATCGGCCTTGTTCCTCCTGGGAGTTCTTCCTGACTCGCCTGTAGCGCCCGAGTCCCGACAGGCGCGGCACCATCCAGATTCCGTGATCACCGAGTCCGGCGCGCGCGCCCGATGCCGTGCTGCCGGCCACGCTCTCCAAGCAGTCCACCCTGAACCCGGTGATCGAAACAGGCCAGTTGATGTCCCATGTCTTGTTGATCTTCAAGGACGCGTACAGGTCCTTGCGGAACTGCTCCGACACCACCGCGATCGGCCGGTCCTCGTGGAGGACCGTGTACGGGGGGCTCTGGTCGGCGGCGACGGGCAGCTCGTGCTGGGCCCGGAGAACCAGCTCGTCGCCGGGGGAGACCGACGAGGTCAGATAGTCCTGGACCGCTCCGGCATCGTCCGAGAACCCGTCCGTGCCCGGCGGGTGCTCGCGGCACACATCCCGCCCCGTGGCCGCGATGCCGTCGCGGATGTAGGACTTCCAGCCCCCGAGGTACCAGCGGTCGGTCGCGCGGTCCTTGCGGATGAGCGCCGTGTCCGGTGCGGCGATACGGAACAGGTCGTCCCGGGAGCGGGTCATCGCGACATAGAGCGCCCTGGCCTCGGCCGCCGGATCCACGTGGCTGTGCTGCTTGCGCAGCTCGGCCATCGGCGCGGGCTCGACCACGATCACGCGGTCGAATTCGAGCCCCTTGGCCCGGTGCACCGTCGACACCACCAGATCGGCGGGTTCGACGGCGGCGAGATCGTCGGGGAAACGTCCCTCGGCGACCAGTCGGCGCACGGCCGGAACATCGAGGAACCCACGTGGCCCGCGTGCCGCACCGCGCAGAGAACGCCAGATCCGTGCGCGATCGCCGACCGGCGGTGTCGGGCATTCGGAAAGAAGCGCCTGGAAACGCTCCTCGGCCAGGGTGGTGGATCCCGTCCCGCGCAGCACGGAGGCGACCCACGCGGGAACGGGACGATCCTGGAGGGCCCGCTGCATCCAGTGTTCCGCCCCCAGGGAGAACAGCGCGTCCGAAAGCACCAACGCCTGCCGGTTGTCCCTGCACAGGATCGCGCACGTACCGGGATACTCCCGCAGCGAGCTGATGGTGAAAGGGTCCTCCGGGGCGCCGAAATCCGGGCACGAGCGCAGGAGATCGACCAACTTGCGGTGGAACTCCTCTCCAGCCGCGTCCGATTCCGCCGACTCGGACGGCAGTCCCTGCAGCGCACCGCCGAGAGACAGAGCGGTACGCGCTTCGTCGGTGCGGGCCCGGAAGTTGGTGGAGAGATGCAACTCGACCAGGTCGTCCACGAAGGACGCGCGCAACCAGTCGAAGAAGTAGTTCGTCTCCGCGGCACGGGCGTCCTCGTCGGACACCTGGAACCCGAAGATCGCCTGCGCCCCGTCGCCCACCACCGTGAAGCCGCAGCTGTCCTGGAACCGATCGATCAGCGTCTCCACCATGTCCCTGCGGTCGCCCACCAGGTCCTGGACCTCGTCGATCACCACATGCGCGGGAGCGCCCTGCTCTCCGGCCTCGACCGCCCCGCGGAGGATGGCTTCCGTGGTCTCCCTGATCCGCTCGTCGAACCGGAGCCCGCTCCAGTCACGGTCCGGCTGCTCGCTCCGCAGCACGGAGTACGCCCAGGAGTCGAAGGTCTGGACCCTGACCCGACGGGCCCGGCGCGCGTGGAGTGCGATCCGCTCGCGCAACTCCCGGACCGCGGCCCGGGAGAAACTGAGGACCAGGATCTCGCCGGCTTCGAGCGCCGCCTCCTCGTCGCCCACGAGGGCATCGAGGCGACGGACGAGCGTGTGCGTCTTGCCCGCACCCGCGCCCGCGGTGACCAGCAGCCGGGCGTCCCACGGCTGGTCGACCACCGCCTGCTGCTCTGCCGTGAGGGGCGGGCTGCCGAGGTAGGCGTCGCTCACTTCGCCCTCCACAGGTGCTCGAACTGCGTGAAAGCGAGCGCCTTGTCGTAGTTGGTGATGTTGTCCCGGACATTGAGGATCAAGCAGGTCTCCTTGCCTCCGTTGCCGGGGCCGCGCAGACCGCGACCGATCATCTGCTGGTAGACGTTCGGACTGTAGGTGGGACGCGTGATGACGACCGCGCGGGTGGCCGGGGCGTCGAACCCCTGGGTCAGGACGCCGTAGTTCGTGAGTACCCGGACCCGCCCCCGGCGGAAGTCGTCGATGCTCTTCCTGCGTTCGCCGGGGGATGTGGTCGAGTCCACCGAAGCAGCGGTGATGTCCAGGTCCTTGAGCTTGGCGGCGAGGAACTTGGCGTGGTCCACGGACGTGGCGAAGACCAGCACGGGCCAGTCGGCCGGCATGTTTCCGATCTGTTCCAGGATCCGGTTGTTGCGGTCCTGGTCCTCGGCCAGACGTTTCTCGGCGGCTTTCGAAAGCAGGCTCATCTGATCGGCCTGTTCCTTCTCCACACTGGTCAGCACGATGGTGCCACCCAATAGTTCCTTGTGGGTGACCCGGGCCAGCATGCCGAGATCTTGGAGCTCGGCGTACGCGTCCCCCGACGGGAAGACCCCGTCGTCGAGCCGCTGTGCACCGAAGCGCTGGACCAGACGCCTGGTCTCCTCGTCGTTGGTGTTGCGGAAGGGGGTGGCGGTGAGTCCGAGGAGGTGGCGTTGCGTCTCGCGGGCGGTCAGACCCAGGTGGGCCAGGATCTCCGTGTACTGGGGAGAGATGGCGACGTGCGCCTCGTCCACGATGACGAGGCAGGCCGACCTGAGCCAGGCATACCCTTCCGTGCCCAGGCAGTTGCGCAGCTTCGCGTCCGTCGCGACCACGAGGTGAGGGCGGTCGCGGACGGGCCCGGCCTCGTTGGTCGTCCAGAGCCTGCTGATCGTCAGGGGAGACTCGGCGCCCACCTTCGACCAGACGAAACTCCAGCTCTGGACCGCCTGCTCGCACAGTTCCTCGGTCTGGGCGATCCAGAGGATGGGACCGGCCAGCTCTCCGACCTGCTTGATCCAGCGGATGACGGCTTCCGCGGCGACCCGGGTCTTGCCGGCGCCGGTGGGCAACGAGAGCATCCCGCGCTGCGGTGTGAATCGGTCGAGCATCGCGAAGACCTTCGTCGCGAGGCGCTCCTGGTAGTCGTGCAGGCGAGGGAACTCCGTCGGGCCAGCGACCTCGACCCTCGGCGGGAGCGAAGGAGCCCTGGCACCCGCGAAGGAGTCGGGGAACCCGAACTCGGAGACGAACTTCACCGCGGGCGAGGAACCGGTGAAACTCGACGGCGCCTGGCCGGGGAACGCCGCCAGGAGGTCTTTGGCATGCGTCTGCAGGACGCCGTCGCCGTGCGCGTTGTACGCCATGCGGGCGATGCGACGGGCGGACGGTTCGACGCCGCCGAGCTCGGCACGTTCGCTCTCCAACAGCCCCGGGGGCAGTCCCTCGCGGAGTGCGGTCGCACCGATGAGGAGCTCCAGCTTCTCCTCGACGCTCTGCGCATCCCGGACCCGGCGCAGGGAAGCCTGCAACTGCTGGTCCGCCTCCTCACGTTCCTGGGCATCGAGGACGGCCTTGCACCCGGACTCCCCCAGACCCCAACGCAGCTCCTTGTCGACGGCCATCAGCGCGGCGAGCCGGCTCTCGGGTTCGAGGACGAGGACGGTGGTGCCCTGGAGCGCGCTGCTGAGCGGAGTGGCCCGGGTTCCCTGAGGCGTGCGGGTCAACTCCTCCAGTTCCGAGCAGCGCAGCAGTCTGTAGTTGTTGATCGAATTGCCCTTGCGCCGGCGAAGCGTCGGGAACTCGTCGTGCAGGGACGTGGGTTCACCGATCCCCACGTGCCGGTTTTCCTTGCTGATGACATCGGCGTAGCGGAGCATCCCCCACGTCTTGACCAGCAGCGCGGCATCCTCCGCGTTGCCCGCGAACAGCGCCGGGAGCTGTTCGGCGCGAAGCGCCCGGTACTCCGCGTCGGTGGCGGCCACCGCGATCTCGTGATCCTCGCGGCCGGACCACTCGGACCCCACCCTGCAACGGGTGAGCTCACCCTCCGGGAAGTCCACCTCCAGGCGGGTCAGCATCACGTAGGTGCGTCCGACGAAGGTGTCGTCGTCGCTGCTTCCGAGCTGTTCGAGAAGCCGGTCCCACTGGTTCCTGGGGACGTCGTCCACCAGGACCGGCAGATGCAGCTTGCGTGCCTTCTCCGCACTGATGTCGGCCACGGGAAGGACATCGGCGTAGGCGTGGAGCTGTGGACCCACAGCGCTGGAGAGCGGGACGACGCCCTGCGAGGTGGGAACCCTGCCATGGCGTACGAGCATCCAGCGCAGGGGCGAGTAGATCGCCTTGCGAGTGGAGACCTGGGCGCCGAACTGCATGGTCCAGGTGTCGATGACGCTCGCGTCCGGCAACGCCTTGACGAAGGCGGCCCTTCCTTCGTCGGACAGCAGCTCCAGGAGGTGCAGCGGCCCGCCGACGGGGGAGCCGTCCAGCTTGAGCCGCTGGATGGAGGGGCGGCCCGCGCTGCTGCTCAGCGTCTTGCAGTAGCTGTCGAAAATGGCCGTGCGGTACTCGTCGAACCACTGTTCCGTCGAGGGGCGGTGCCCGGAGGTCGGTACCGGGCGCAGGCCGAAGTCGTGGAAGACCATCCTGTCGTCGGAGTGGAACTCCAGGTCCACGGCGATCGAACCGTCCCGGGATCCGTTGCCGGGAACGACCGGCCCCGGCAACAGGCAGTCCTCCATGCGGTGGAAGCGACCGTCCACGGTGCGCACGAACAGCGTCGTCAGGGGATCGGGGACGCGGGCGCGGATCTCTCCGCTGACCTGGCTGCCACCCGCGCTGTGGAACAGTTCCCAGAAGCGGGTCCAGTCCTGCGGGCCGTAGCCGCCGAAGCCCTGCTCCAGGACGCCGATGAAGCGGCCTCGGGAGTCCGCTTCCTGGATGCCGATCTCGGTGAGATCGCTGATCAGGGACTCGTCCTCGGACAGTCTCCGGTCGACGTAGGTCGTACCGTCCCGCAGGCCGTCCTGAACCGTGCGGCGGAAGACCTTGCCGACGACCGCGGGCACGAACCCGCTCTCCTCGGTCAGCACGATGCGTGCCGAGCGGGCCTCGGCGGCGAAGGGAGATGCTTCCCGGACCATCGCGGCGAGGATCCGGATCGCGACGGCGGAGGCCTCGGCCGTACCGGACGACACGAGCGCCTCCAGCCATTCCCGTACCGTCGCACGCCCCTGCTTGGTCTCTTCGAGGATGTGCCCGACCTTGCCGGCACGGAACTCGGCGGCCTCCACCGAGGGGTGGATCCAGTTCGACGGCCGCCCCGGACAGGCGTTCCACATGCGGAGCCATTCGAGCTTGAGCGGCAGCTTGTTGCGCAGGGGAGCGGGGTGGATCCTCAGATCCCGGGGGGTCCGCAGGATGCCGTCCTGATCCGGGAGGGACGGAAGCTGTGCCGCCAACTTCCAGATCTGCTCGGTCAGATACCTGTCGGCCCAGTTCAGGGTCTCCGATTCCCTGGTCCGGCCGGGAAGCAGGGGAAGGTACGCGCCCGGGTCCTCGGCCGGGGCCAGCTGCGGCAGCGACTCGACCACCAGCCGTGCCGCCACCTGGATGATCTCCTGGTTGAACGGACTGGAGTCCAGGAGGTTCTGTCGATCCTCATTCGTCTTCCACGCGCCGTTGAGGGCACCGCTCAATGTCATGGGGTACTTCGTCGGGAAGAACGACCAGAACTCGCCGCGGCCCTTGGGGGCGACGAGCACGGTGTCGCCCGTGTAGTCCGGAACGGCCCAGGAGATGTCGATCGTCCCGCGGTCGTGCATCTCGCCGGCGCTCGCGCGGGCCTTCTCGGTGGGGCTGTGGGCGTGCGTGAAGACCTTCCAGGTCGAGCGCGATTCCGGCTTGCCCGTTCGCGTCTCGTTGATGGTGTGGTGGGAGCCCTCGTGGTCGACCGTGATCTCACGGCGGACCGGCGGCATGGCGCGGGTGTCCTCCAGGACCACCGTCCCGACGTGGTGGGAGAAGAGCTGGAACCGTGCGGGGAACTCCTGCCGGGCCTCGCCCCTGTCCGTGGAGGCGTGCATGTCGTGACCGAGCCGCTCCGCCGCCCCCGGCAGCAGGGGGAGCCGGACGACGGTGGTCGCCCAGCCGAGCAGGGCGTCGAGGACGGAATCCTCCATGCGCTCCTTCGCGGCGTCCAGCGGACGGGCCATGCGCAGCACGGGTGCCTCGAACGTCTCGTCCGGTGCGGTCCCGCGCGCCTTCCGGATCTCCTCGTACGACCATGCCCGGTCGAATCCGAACGAGCCGGACGTGCTGAAGAACTGAGGGGTGTCCGTCACGGCCAGGATCGATTTCACGCCGACCCCGAAGCGCCCGATCTGCCCCCCACGCTTTTTCGACACACTCATCCGGAGAATGGTCTCCGCGCCTTCGGGCGTGACGGCCGTTCCCTCGTTGGCGCAGTAGAGATGGGTCCTCGTGAGGACGACATGAACCCTCCCGCCGGGGGATTCGGCGATCTCGTCGGCGGCATTCTGCACCAACTCGAACAACTGGCGGTCCCCGTACCCGCCTTGAGTGATCCGCCGCTCACCGTTGGCATGCTCCAGGATCAGCCCCGGGTCCACGCGGTATGTCTCCAGCACGCGCGTCGACTGTTCGACGATCTTGCGGATGACGGGCGAGGTGCCCGAACTGCCCGTCGCATCGGGGTGGTTCAAAGTGATCCCATTCCATTGCCGTGAACTGAGCGCGGAGAGCCGGGGCCGGCCGCTGCGGGGTGCGGCCGACCGACAAGTGAACGATAGACGTGGAGTCTGACGATGTGTCGGGTCAGTCCAGTTCGAGGATGACGACGAGAACGACCCGAGGGCGCGCACGCGGGTACCGGCGGCGTCCCTGGCCCCTGTTCGGCGGGCGGGTCACGACGACCCGGGGGCGACGACGCGTGCGGAGGATGCGGCGGCGTGCTTCCCCGGACCGCGCGGAGGCGGTGGGCCCGTCCTGCGGCGGGGTGGACTTCGCGGCCCCGCGCTCGGCGTCCCGCCTGCGCCGGAGGGCATCGATGTAGGGGCGGGTCGTGCCGATGGCATCCAGGAACTCGGACCGCAGCCAGGGGTCCTCGGTGGAGTCGTACTGGTCGACGATGTCGAAATCGTCCCCGGACTCGGGGGATTCGGGCATGGTGGTACCCCTACTTCTCGCGAACATTTGCGCGTTGTCGGCTCGGGCGGTTTCGGAAGATGGCGCACGTGCAGAATGGCTGAATGCACACGGGGTGACGAGTGCGAATTCCGCGAAATGAATGAAGTTTCCGGGGTGGTGATGGTGAATTCGTGATGCGGATGGATCGAATCCCACTCCCGCCGCTTACGCAAGGAGTCGGGGGAATATTTTTTCTGTGCTGCGTGGCGGGCAAAAAAACTGGTTCCGGTGTCCGGCATGCCGAATAAGGCCTCTTGAAATCGATGCCGATTCCAGGTGGCCAGGCTTTGCCCGCCTTGACCGTACACGACCATTTGCGAACGCCGCAAGAACGTTTCACCGCAGGTCTGCGAGCTTCACGGGGTGGGCAATTCGGGCCATCGGGGAAATTCTGGGTAATCGGTGCATTCTCGGACTTGGTTCGAATCCTGGGTGCTATGCGACATCTTTTTGATGGAGTGGCGGGAACCGTTCTGGGGCTCCAGGCGTGATGTCAATCAGGATTGTCATCCGGCCGGGCTCGTCAAATGGGCGTGTACGGTTGGCCCATGAGCAGCGCGGCAGCCGAGGAGTGGTGACGTTGGAGAGCGGCATGGATTTCGGTCCCTGGCTCGCACGGCAGCTGAAGCAGTCGCACATGAGTCAGGCCGAGCTGGCCCAGCGTGTCGGGCTGACGCGAGCGGCGGTCTCGGCCTGGATCACCGGGCGCGCGACGCCTCGCGAGGAGACCATCGCGAAGATCGCGGAGGCTCTCGACACCGACCTGGGAACCATCCACACCCGTACCGCCGACACCTTGGCCGGCCTCCCGGTCTCCTGGTCCCACCGTCCTGGATACGCCGACGGGGGCCGCGACTTCGGCAACGCGGCGGCCTTCGCCTTCGAGGCCGACGTCGAGGTGCTGGCGCGCGAGGCGACGCAGAACAGCCTCGACGAGCGTCTCGACCTCAACCAACCGGTCCGCGTGCGCTACACGCTGCACGAACTGACGGGTGAGGCACTGGCCCGATTCCGCGACGAGATCCGCTGGGACGATCTCCTCCCGCACTACGAGGCGGCGGCCGCCCAGGACCAGAAGGTCGGACGGGTGATCGCCGCCGGGCTGCGCGACATGTACGAGCGCGACCGGCTGGTCCTCCTCCGCGTCGACGACTACAACGCCTCCGGACTGACCGGCGACGACTACGAGACCGGTCGGTTCGCAGCGGTCGTCCGCCGCCAGCTCGACAGCCACAAGTCGGCGAGCGGCGCCGGTGGTTCGTACGGACTCGGCAAGGCGACGCTCTGGGCGACGAGCCGGCTCGGCCTCGTGCTCATGAACTCCACCCTGTCCGAACCGCACGAGGGACGCACCGAACGACGCCTCATCGGTCGGCTGGATCTGCCCTGGCGGGAAGTGGACGGACAACCCTGGGCCGGCCCCGCCTGGTTCGGTCGGCCCGACCCGGACGCGAAGGACGCCGACGTCACCCGCTCGTGGTGGGCCGACGAGGAGAGTGTCGAGCGCCTCCATCTCACGCGCGAGAGCGCCGAGCCGGGCACGTCGTTCCTGGTTGTGGGCGCTCACGACGTGGCGAGCCTCGTCGAGGGGACCGAGCGCAACGACGACGTCGAGGACGACGACAGCGTTCATCGCATGCACCACCGGCTCCTGGAGGCCCTCGGACGCAACTTCTGGGCGGCCATGACCGGCGGGGGAACACAGCGGCCTCTGCTGGAGGCCTCCGTGCGGACGCTCCGCAACGGAGCGGAGATCTTTCCGGAGACGAGGGTCGACCCGCGGGTCACCCAACCCTCGCGGACGCGTGCGCTGCAGGCATTCCTGGACGGTACGACGGTGGAGCGACTGACCGAATCCGGGCAGGTGGCCATGGCGGCCGTGCCGCTCGTCGTGCCCGGACGCACCGGACACGGAAGCGGCGGTGAGCACCAGGCGGTCCTGCTGGTCACGGAGGCCGACGACCGCGACGACGGGAAGCCGAACAGGGTGACGACGATGCGGGGCAACCGCATGACGGTCAAGGCGGGTTGGGTGCCCGGACTGCCCGTCGGCACCAACCCTTTCCAGGCCGTGCTGCTCGCCGGCAACGCGGCGGGCGACGACGCCCCCTTCGCGGACGAGGCCGAGGCGTTCCTCCGGGCCTCCGAGCCGCCCGAGCACGACAAGTGGGGGCAGACGGAAGAACTGCGGATGCTGTACTCGCCGTCCGCCTACCGACGGATCGCCGCACTCACCAACCAGACCAACAAGGCCGTGCGCGACCTGGTCGCGCTGCCCAAGAAGAAGCGCAACGGTGGCTCGGAGCGGCTGCGCAAGAGCCTGTCGGTGGGAGGGCGGAAAGCGGCACGACCCACGACAGCGGCGGGGCCGCCGACACTGGAGGAGCTCGACGCCCGGATCGACGGCGAGGGCGCGTGGTGTGTCACGGCCGAGGTGAGGATTTCCGCAGGCGGCGATTCCTGGCGCCCCGCGCCGGTGGCCAAGCTGGACGTGCGCTCCGGTCCCCGGCCGGTTCTGGCCTGGTCCGAGCTCGTCGCCGTGCACAACTGCGAAGTGGTCGACGGTGCGATCCACTTCGCGCCCGGCGCGCGCAGCGCGACCTTTCGGGGAACCACGGACGTGTCCACCCATCCGGTACGGGCCGCGTACAGCGGCCTCGTCGTGGAACTCCGTACCGACAAGGGGGGCCAGGCATGAGGGTCTATCCGTACAGGCGACTTCCCGGGGTCGTCTCGCTCCGGGTCAATGCCGTCGAGCTGAGGGGGCCGGGCGAGATCCGGGAACCGCTCGACACCAGCGCGTTCTCCGCCGTCGAGCAGGTGGTCGCTCCCGGAGCGGCGGGGCGGGACGAGTGGGAGAGCGTCCGCCTGACGCTCTCGGCCACCGTCCCGGGCAGGGCCACCGATCCGGATGGCCCCTGGTCCGACGTCGCGGTCGTCGCCGTCCTTGCCGAAGGAGCCACCAACGCCCGGACCACCGTCTGCCTGGAGCCCCGGGCAGAAGGCGGCCGTGAGTGGACCGGTCGCCTCGACCTGTGGCGCGTGGACCATCTCGACCGGGCCACGATGTCGGTCCACGTGGTCGCCACGGTGGACGGAGTGCCGGGACGCGTGATCGCCGCCTCCGAGAAGGACTGGATCATCGACCTGAAGGCCGATGCGCCCCTGCGCGAGCGGGAGCTCGACGTCGCCGAAGTCGGTTTCCGGGAGGGGCCGGAGTGGCTGCGCCCCTTCAGGGACGTGCCCTGGATCGTCGACACCTCGGGCGATCTGCCGGCCGTACACGTGAACACCGATTTCGAGGGCATCACCGACCTCGTCGGTGGCAACGGCTCACCGGTCGACAACCTGGTCCGCGATCTGCTGATCGCCCAGATGTGCACGGACGTGTGGACCGCCGTGTTCCACACCGCCATCGGCGATCTGGAAATCGAGGACGACGGGACGCCGCTCTTCCCCCTCGACTGGCGGGGCGAGGTCCTCCGCGAGATGCTCCCCGACGTCGTTCCCGGCCGTCCGCTGGAGGAGGCGCTGCGCGAGGTCCACCGGCGGAGGACCGGGACATCGGGGTGGACCGATCTCCAGCCCCGGATCCACTACGCCGCGACTCGCAGGGCCGACGTACCCAAGGCCCTCACCGCCACGATCCGTGGCCTGGACCGACTCCACCGGGGGACCGACGCATGACCGACAAGCCGATCCACCTGCCCGGCCGACTGGCCCTGCTCGCGGACCTCAACGCCGCGCAGTACCTCACCGACGGGCTACTCACCGGCAAGGAGGACGTTCCGGCGATCGGGCTCAACAAGATCACTGAGCCGCTGCCCGGGGAGGAGGCCCGGGGGGCGCTGATGCCGGTCCGTGACCTCGTTGACGACGCGCTGCACGAGTTCAGGGACGGCAGGCCGACCGCGGCCGATGCCTGGCTCGCGCCTCGGCTCCACGCGACCCTGAGACTCAGCCGCCGCGAGGCCGCCGACCGCAGGTTGTGGAACTACCTGGCACTGGGCGTGGCCCCCGACTACATCGTCTGGCGTCACATGCCGGAACCCAGAAAGGACGGCGAGGTCCCGAAGGTCGCGGCCACGCGATTCCGCGGCGCGGCCTACACCCAGGCGTTCGCCCGGCTCTGGTGGGCGGCCGAGCTGTTCAGGAACGGGGCGGACTACGGGCCGGTGGTGACCGTCTGCACCCACCAGGACATGCTCAACACGGCGCTGCGGCTCGATGCGATCGACCATCGGCCGACGGCACAGGCGCTGGTGCGCCTGATCGATTGCGGCACCGTGAGCACCGGCCGGGAGATCAACGCGCTCACACGGGCCGTCAACGCCTCCGCGGCCACGCTCATGTACGACGTCCTGGCTCCGGACACCGATCGGGACGGCCGACCGTCGCAGGAATGGATCGCCGCCGCGGAATGGGCGCCGGCCGTCCCGCGCAGGGCGCTTCCGGAGGGACCGGACGAGGAACGGGTTCCGGAGGATTCCGTCGCCACGCTCGTCGACCACTTCGCGACGCTCTTCGCCGATGCCCCCGTGCGCGGCAGGGAGGCGGCCGACGACGAGGCCTGACACCGGGCCCGGCCGAAGACCTCAGACGTCCTCGGCCGGACGCGGGCCCTCCGGCTTCCACTCCTTCAGCAGCGTGTACCACTTCTCCCGAGGCGGTTCGCGCAGCAGAGCCATGCTCAGGATGTGGAGCGAGAGGCGGGGCGGGATCGCGTTGCCGATCTGCTGGGCCACATCGGTGGACCGCCAGGGGTACGCGGCCGGGAACGACTGGAGGAGTCCGGCCTCTTCGAACGTCAGCCGTTCCAGCTCCTCGCCGTCCTCCTTCACACCCGAATCGCCTTCTTTCAGGAGGAAGAGACGGTTACGTCGTACCTTGCCTGTGATCGTCGGTGCGGGGTCGTCGGAAGTGCGTCGCCCCCGCTTCTTGGGATCCCCGCCGGAGCCGTAGTTGGAGACCATGACGAAGTCATCGGGGCGCGTCGCGCGCAGAGCGTCCCCCATGGAAACCCATGGCGCGACCGTTCCGCCGTCGTGCGGGACCGGGAACAGTGAGCCGTCCTGGTGGTCGGGTGCCGGTGCCTGTCGCTCGGCACCCTTCTTGTACCGCTGGTGCGTCGCTTCCGGGAACCGGACCTTGCGATGAACGTTCTCCGGGTCGTACTGAGCGATCAGCACAGCACGCCGGCGCGCCTGCGGTACGCCGAAGTCCTCGGAGTGCAGGACGTGGGCATCGGCCGCGTAGCCGGCCCGCCTGAGAATCTTGACGTAGTGCTTCCATACCGGCATCACGGTGGGCACCTGTTCCAGGACGACCACGTCGTACGGCCTGCCACGCTTGAGCTTTGCTTCCATGATCCAGCGCAGTGGCTGGAGCACGAACCCCGTGCGGTTGTCGGGCATGGCGTCCGTCTTGGTCTTGACCTCGCTCCACGCGACATCGAACGCGGCCTCGTCCTCGTGGTCGGCCAGCTGCGTGGCCAGGCGCAGCACGGTGTCCAGCTCCTTGTGGCCCTTCCGGCTTCCCGCGACGGAGAACGACTGGCAGGGCGGCCCACCGGTGAGCACCGTCGCGTGAACGACCGAGGGGTCGCACGGGCCGAGCTCGGCGACATCCTTCACCTCGGTGGTCAGCAGACCGGCGGCGGCCCGCGTCGCACGCGTGGCAGGGTCCCATTCGACACCGATGCTCTCCACTCCCTCGTCCCGCATGATCACGGCGGCGATGTCGAGGCCACCGGGCCCGGCGAAGAGATCGACGATCCCGAATTTCGCAGGCGGAAGCGAGTGGCGAGGGGCGTGGGTCATGGTGTGCAAGTGTAGCCGGCGTTCAAGATCACTCCGTCCGATGTTTCCAGGGCGGCCGCCCCGCTCCCGATCACGGGCTCAGGGCCGCGGCGATCGCCAGCCCGAGTGCCGTCCCGACCGGCGGGGGAGAGGCGTGGCCGATCTGCCGGTAGCGTGCGGTCTTCTTTCCCGCGAACTGCCACTTCGACGGGAACGCCTGCAGCAGGGCGGTCTGCGGAACCGTGAGTTTGATCATTTCCGAGGGGTCGGCCTCCGGGCCCGGGACCTCGTCGGCCAGCGCTCCGCCGTTGACCCTCATGCGTTCCCAGGCCTTCTTCGTTCCCGTGGGTCCCAGATCCGCCCCTCCCCGGTTCTCCGAGCCGCCCACGAGAGTCGGAGCGACACTCAGGGCCTGCGTCGCCCACGCGTCCGCCCCCGACCAACCGCGAGCGGCCATGGAGTCGCGCAGTGCGGGGCCCACCGGAGCATGGCTGTCGACCGTCGGAACCGGCGGGCTGAACGCGTCGAAGTACTGCTGCTTCAACGCGACGAGCACTCCCTGCTTACGGTCCTGCGGCACGCCGAAGTCAGCCGCGTTCAGTACGAACCAGAGGAACCGGTACCCGAGATGTTCGAGTTCCTTGCGGATGAATTCCCGCACGTCCTCGAACTCCGGGGCATCCACCAGCCCCGGCACGTTCTCGATGATCAGGGCGCGCGGCTGGACGGAATGCGCGAGGAGCACGGCTGCTTCCAGAAGGCGCAGTTCCTCACCGCTCTCCGCCCTCGCCGCTGTCGCGCTGGACTTGACCCGCGGCAGCCCGGCCGAGAGCAGATCGACGTCGTAGGTCTCCGGGTACTCGTCCGGCACGAAATCCAGAAGGTCCATCTCCAGGATCTTCCAGGCCGGTCGATTGAGCCGCAGCGTCTCGCAGGCCACCGGCTTCCTGTCCAGCAACAGCACCGGCTCGAAGCCCGCCTGCTCCAGCCCCAGCGCCAGTCCCCCCGCTCCAGCGCACACATCCACAAAACGAAGCCCGCTCACTCGTCCCCACTCCTGCGTCGCGTACGGCGGACAATCCCTGCCCGGTCGACGGCCCTCGCCACCTGCTCGGCCACCCCGCCCGGGGCCTCGTGCTCCCAGAACCGCAACACCGTCCACCCCTCCCCGGCCAGATGCTCGCTCGTCTCCCGGTCCCGCGCCATGTTCCGTTCGAGCTTCGCGCGCCACCACTCGGCGTTCGACTTCGGTTGCGTGGCGTGAACAGGGCACCCGTGCCAGAAGCACCCGTCGATCAGCACCGCCACCTTCGCCCGGGTGAAAGCGATGTCGATGGTCCGCCGGGACATCCCCGGCACCCGCTCGTTGACCCGGTAGCGGTAGCCGGAGGCGTGCAGCAACTTGCGGACCGCGACCTCCGGCTTGGTGTCGCGGCTCGCCTGTCGGCTCATTCGGGCGGAGACCTCGGGGGAGGAAGGCTTCGCGGTACTCATCACTGCCAAGTCTCCTACGCCCCGTCGGTCGTCCGGTCGATGATCGCGAAATCCCTCCTGCCCGAATCGATGGTGCGGAAGCGCACCAGGGTCGTCCCGCTGTCGGCCGACGACTTCGGGGCGACCAGGGAGAAGGCCATCACCAGGTGCCGGGGGTCGATCGAGCCGTCGGCGGCCGGTCGCGGTTCGCTCTCGACCACGGGATACAGGACCAGTACGCCGCGGCGCTCACGGACGAGGGACTCGACGAGCGGGTCTCCCGAGTCCTCGATGGCGCCTGCCACCCGGAGGGCGACCCCTCGGTGCTTCGGCTCGCTGATCGCACCGAAGAGGTCGCCGCGGCGACGGGCGCGGTGTGCCAGGGACAGCGGACGGGAGCCGAGGATCGTCGCTTCCGTGCGGCGGGCCGAGGTCTGCTGCGGGGCGATCACCAACCAGTCGTCGATGCCCGCGCCGGACTCCCCGGCTGTGATCAGGGACTCCAGATGGGGCGAGAACTGCGAGGGCGCGGACCAACGGAGGTCGCAGAGGATCTTCAGCAGCGTGTCGTGACCGACGGTGCCGAGCAGGGCCTCGTAGCTGTCGCTGCGACCGTGTTCGAGGGACGAGCACGTGAGGGTGACGAGGGCGGAGCCCAGGGAGTTCAGGGCCGGGCGCCACACCTCCGCGTTGTGCCGCAGGTCCGCCGCGTCCGTCGGGTACGCGGTCGGTTCGACCCACTGGCCCGGTGACCGGATCTCGACCAGTTCCGCGTTGAACATCTTGTTGCGGCCGCTCGGCCTGATCCACGGCAGGTGCTGGGAGACCAGGGGCGGGATCTGGGCGGGGGTCACCTGAGGTTTGCCGTCGACCAGCTCCGCGTAGCGGGAGAGCTGGGAGCGGAAGGTCTCCTCGTCGCGGCAGATCGCCTCGAAGGCCTCGTACAGGTCGACCGTCTGCGTCTTGGTCAGGGGTTCCTCGCGGCCTATGTAGAGGCGGACCAGGTCGCGGTAGCCGGGGCGGAAGCCGAACCAGCGGCCCATCTGCATCAGGGTGTCGGCCTGGCGGGTGGTGCGGCGGTAGTAGGTGACGGTGAGGCCCTCGACCGTGAAGCCGCGGGAGAGTTTCGTGCCGCCGACCAGGATCTTCCAGACGTTCGGGGTCCGGTCGAAGTCCAGGTCGATCTGGGAGAAGTAGCGGTCCGTGTCGCCGTTGACGACCAGGACCGGGTTGCCGCCCGCGTTGATGAGCTGGCGGGCGCGGGAGACGTACGGGCGCAGGTCCGCGTAGGCGGACGGGGTCGGGAGGCCGTCGTCCGCGTGGTGGGCGAAGTCGTCGACGAGCAGCTTCTCCAGGCGGGCGTGGCCCTCGTGGGAGGTGTAACCCGCCTTGTGCCACTGGGTGTTGATGCGCAGCGCCAGGTCCGCGTGGTCGTCCATCTTCACCGACTCGTGCACCAGCATCGTGTGGTGGCGGAACGGGCCCTCGGGGACTCCGCGGTCGGCGCGGTAGAGCTTCAGGGCGCCGGTGAGGACGAAGGCGTCCATCGCCTCCTGGAGGCGGTCGCCCGTGTCGTCGTGGATGCCGCGTACGTGGGTCTCCTCGGCCGTCCCCTCGCCGTCCAGGTCGTGGAAGTCCTGCACGCCCATGTAACCGACGGGGCGCGGCAGGGAGATGAGGAAGTCGCGCGGGAAGATGTCCTCGCCGTCGCTCGGGTCGATGAAGACGTTCGCGAACGGGGTGGCGGTGTAGCCGACGTACTGTGCGCGCGGGAGCAGGCCCAGGAGCTCGGAGATCAGGCCGTTGATCGCCGTGCGCTTCGTCTGGCCCGACTCCCATTTCTTCGGGTCGGACGTGTTCACGGAAGCCTGGTCGGACTCGTCGTCGATGATCAGGGTCGGGATCTCGCGGAGGATCGGGCCGATCTTCCTGAGGTCCTTCACCAGGTTCGTCAGTACGGACTTGTTCTTCTTGACGACCATGACGCGGGCGGCCGCGCGGTGCAGGTTGTCGGGGACGTACAGCGGCAGGTGCTTCTCGCGCTTCTCGATCTCCAGGGCCCCGATGCCCTGCCGGAGGCTGCGGTAGTCGTCGTCCCGGGTGGTGAGGCGCTCGATGTTGAACGGGCGGTGCCCGTGGCTGACGAACTTCGCCGGCCAGTCCTCGTCGTCCTGGTAGTCGATGCCGACCAGGGCGTTCGGGTCCGAGGGGTCGGCTCCGCGCAGGATGTTCTCCCGGCCTATCAGCTCCATGTCCAGGCGGCGCTGGGTCTGGTCCCGGAGGAGGTTCAGGGTGCCGCCGAGGACGATGACCAGGCGGTAGCCCGCGTCGATGGCCTTCGCCGTGACACCGGTGAAGTTGGCGGTCTTGCCGGACTGGACGTAGCCCACGACCAGGCCCCGGGCGCCGTACGCCTCGGTGCGGGTGGGGTCGGAGAGGCGTTCCACCACGGCGTGGCTGGCCTCGTCCAGGCCGGCCACCGCGGCGTCCGACCAGCCCTTGCGGCGCAGAAGCTGCTCGTAGGAGTTCCAGTAGAAGGAGCGGGCGGCCGCGGAGTCACGGGAGTACCAGGAGGCGAACTCCTTGCTGATGACGGTGGGGCCCGGCTCCTTGAAGACCGGGACCGCTCCGTCGAGTGCCTTGCGCAGATCGGCGCCGAAGCCGAGGCGGTTGTACGTGTCCGTGCGGCGGGCGTCCGTGCGGGGCGGGGCGGCGGACCAGTCGGCCTGCTCCGCCAGGTCCCAGGAGGTCAGGGTGCGGTGCCAGAGCGCGGTGAGCTCGTCGCCCGGACCGGCGGCGGCGATCCGGTCCCGGAAGTGGCTCAGCTCCGTGTCGGCGGGTTCGTCGGCCTCGGAGAGGACGAAGGCCAGCTTGGTGAAGTGCTTGGGACCGCGCCGCATCGCGGCCAGGACGTCGCCGTGCAGGTTGGACAGGTGGTCGGTCATGGCGGGAACGGCTTCCTCGGGAGGGCGGGCGGAGGCGGAGGGCGACGGGGCGGTGGTCAGCGTGCGAGCTCGCAGCGTGCCGCCGTCACCAGGACGCTGTTCCACAGCGCGACGTTGTCGGTGTGGACGGCCCTGACCCGTTCCTTCTGGAAGATCTCGTTGACCATGAGGTAGAGCATGCTCTTCACCACCGGCGCGTCGTTCAGCCCGCCTCGGCGGCCGCCGTTGAAGACCTGTCGGTACTCCTTGTTCAGCTTCACCTCCCGTTCCTCACGGTCGAGTTCGAAGAACACGTCCGACGGCAGGGTGTCCCAGCGGAAGGTGATCGGGTCCTCGCCGTCGAGCTCCGGCAGTTCGTCGCGCAGCGTGCGCCTGAGCTTGGGGTCGATGCCCTTGCCGGCCGGGAGGACGGCCTTGCGCTGTGGCTCGGTGGCGCGCCGGGCGGCCTCCCGGTACGTGGTCTCCGCCTCCTGGAGGTACGTACCGAAGGCGTGTCCGGCCTCGTCCGTGGCCTGTTCCAGTCCGCGTGCGAAGGCCGGGGTGACGGTCACGCCGTCCTTCTTCACCGTGAGGCTGAAGACGTCGTTCGGCTCGTTCGGCAGGTCGACGGCGATCCGGGCGAGGGCGAGGTGCCCCTCCGCGCTGCGCGTGCTGTTCCAGCCGCCCGCCTGGACGAGGCGGTCGTTGCGGTAGATGTAGAAGCCCTGGCGCTCGGCGAGCGGGCCGATGCCCCGGAAACTGACCAGGGGCGACTTCGGCGGCCAGATGTGAGCGGTCAGTGCCACTTCGCCGACGCCCTCGACCGGCGCGGTGTACGTACGGGGGTAACCGGCCCGGCCGGGCACGCGGTAGCCGAAGGGGTCGATGGGCTCGACGCCCCGGTGGTCCAGCTCCTCCTTGGTCCGTACGTCCTCGACGACGATGTCGATGTTGAAGCCGTCGCGGGCGAGGAAGCGGTGGAGATGGAGCCCGAGATGGGTCTCCAGCTTCTCGATCGCGTCGTTGAGGAAACGGTCGGCCTGGCCGGTGGTGACGGTGTCGAAGGCGCGGACCCGGTCCCAGCGGACGATCGTGCCGTGCCACTGGATCAGGCCGTCGTAACGGTCGACCAGGTCCTGGCAGTAGCCCGGGTCGACGATGTCGCACGTGAAGTCGGCCTGGGCGCGTGCGGTCAGCCAGCGGCGGCCGGTCGACGGGCTGCGCTTGGTCCGGCTGATGACGGTGAGGGAGTCGGCGTGGGAGAGCGAGGCGGCTTTGAGGCCTGCACCGAAGTGGCCGAGGGCCGTGTCGGAGTACCCCTCGCGGCCGCCGACCGTCATGGCCGTGTCCAGGGACTCGTCGTCCATGCCGCATCCGTCGTCGATGACGAGGAGGCTGACGAGCCGGTCCTCGTCACGGAGGAAGCTCACGACGACGTTGCGGGCGCCGGCGTCGATGGAGTTGTCGACGAGGTCCGCGATGGCCGCCTCGAAGCCGTAGCCCTGGTGCGTCAGCGACTCGACATAGCGGGCGGCGGGCGGAAGCCGCTTGCTGCCGGAGGTCGGGATCTCGAACTGCCAGTCGGCCGAAGGCTGGTAGGGCGGCATGAACACTTCCTAGCGCACACGGGGCTGAGAACCTGCGTGGGGAGGTGCGGCCCTGAGATGGGTAGTTGAGATGTGATGATATTGCAAAGGTGGGACAGAGTGGAATCCAGTTGACAAAGGCGCTGCCGGTGGTCGGCGGGGTCGTTGCTCCGTGTCAGGCCCGGGGTGCCGTGCTGCGTACGTAACGGAGTCCCAGCCGCTCGCTCAGCTGGACCTTCTCTCCCGTGGGGACGAAGCCCGCGCGGGTCAGGACCGTGCGGGAGGCCGTGTTGTCGAGGGCGGCCGATGCGTGGAGGGTGGTCAGGCCATACTCCGCAGCCGCCAGGGTGCAGAGGTGGAGGACGGTGGCCGTGGCCAGGCCTCGGCGGGTGGCCTTCTCGGCCATGCGGAAGCCCAGGTCGGCGGAGCCGTCCGCGACGTCGACCAGGTTGAAGCGGCCCAGCACCTCGCCGTCCGGGGCGACCAGCAGGTGGAAGTGGCAGATACCGGCGGCTTGTTCGGTGAGCAGGGCGGTGAGGTGGGCGTCGAAGTCGGTGAAGTAGGCGTCGCCCCGGTCCGGGATGGATTCGGCGAAGTACGTGCGGTTCTCCTGCTCGAAGGCGAGCAGGGCGGGCGCGTGGTCGGGGCGGAGGCGCTGGAGTTCGGGCATGGGGCAACCCTATGGATTTCGGGCCGGGGGTGGATTTCTTTTGTTGGCGGGGCTCCGGGAGGGGCGATGGTCACCATGCTCATCCTCCCCGCGGCGGCGGCAGCGCAAGCTGCTGCCGCCGCCGCATCAGCGTGCGTTGGTCGCCCCTGTGCATCTGTGCAGGCACGCCACTTCGCGCAGGCAGCCGCGTGTTCTGCGCCTGCCGGACCAAGGGCGACGCCGCAGTGTTTCCACAACTCCTCGTCCGTTTGCGGTGGAGCAGGGGCTGACCTCACCCGCTTCCGGGTACCGACAGCACCTGCGCCCTGCCGCGGGCCGACTACTCGCTGATCGCTTGGGCGGGGGTGCCGCAGCCGTGCCGCTCGGCTGACCGTGCGGCGAAGGAGAGGAGCGCCCGACGCTCCCCGGCGCCGGCTGTGGCGTGGGAGTCGACGGGTTCCAGCGTGTACAGGGCCGTGCCGGTGGGACATGACGCGGTGGTCCAGGACTTGCCTTCGTTGCTGCCTGACGTGCCGACGTAATCGTCAGGGCTGCGGAAGGGATTGCGACGGGGGGCGTTCGTGTAGGGGCCGTAGTAGGCAGCCAGACGGAATGTGGAAACGCCTGCGGCATTGGCTGTGAGGCATTGCTCGATCGGCGCCGCGGTGTCTGCCGCAGACTCGTACGAGGGCGAGTTGATGCCCTGACAGGTGCCTGTCGCAGTTCCGGCCTTCGTCAGGTCCTTGAACGCGTCAGACGGCGCGCTGTGCACCTTCGAGGAGTCGTGCTGCGCACACCCCTGTTCCTTCGCCGCAGCATCGAGGGCTCGGGTGACCAGAACGGCCATTCCGTCCCGCCGATCCTGCGTACTGCCTGCGGACTCGGCCCGGGTGGCGGTCAGGTTGAGTACCAGATCATTGTCCGCCCCCTTGCCGCAGGGCAGAAAGGCGGTGGCGTACGGCCCCGCACTGGTTCCCGCGGACACCAGTGCCGGCCAGCCCCTGCCCACTGGAACCAGCATCTCGGCGGGGTGCTTGGTGAGGAACATGTCTGAGTTCGTCTTGATCCACTCTGCGTCCCTGCCACGCTGAACGGATATCGCCACACGGACCTTGGTGCCACCGGGGTCGTAGGCCAAGCACCCCGCGCCGCCGGACTTCTTGCCGCTCACCCGGTCCGCGCCCAGCACCTTCTGCACCTCGGAGGCATCGACCATGCCTCGGCACGCGTCGTCCAGCGCACGTGTGTCACGCCAGTCGTCGTAGGTTCCGGTGGCGTAGACGATGCTGCCTCCGGCCGCGAGAACGGCAGCTGCCGTTGCGGCAGCGATGACGGACTTCTTCATCAGGACAGTCCCCGATGCAGATCGGCAAGGGCTTGGTTGCGGGCTGAGCCGTAGTGCAGGTTCATTTGGTCCTGCAGGTAGATGGCGCGAGAGTCCGTCGTGTAGTCCATGCCGCGCGTCTTCTCCCACTGCTGGACCAGGTCGAGGGCTCCTTGCGACTTGGCGCCCATATCCGCGGCCACCTTGACATTGGCGACCTGGTCTGCCTCTGCCTTCACATCCTTGGACCATTCATAGGTGGCGGCGTCCACCATGCGCTGTGCGGCGTCCCCGATATTGGGGATGATCGTCAGGGGCGCACCCGCTGCGTGGTAGGAGTACCGAGCCACGTCGTCCGCCCATGCCTTGCGGGCGTCGCGGTCGTCGAGGATGACATCGGCTCCGATGGCGTTGAAGACGCCGGATCCCATGCCTACATCGGCGACCCGATTCTCCCAGTCCTTGTTGTCGCTGTACGTCGCGTCGGCACCGGCGAGTGCCGCGGCGGCCTGCGCGCGTTCGGCGTCGTAAAGATTGGCGAAGTTTTGCGGGTTGTCGGAGACGCCCCGCAGCACCCGGGTCAGGGAGTCCTGGGAGACGTTGAGGTGACCGCCGTTGGCATCCTCGAAGACAGAGCCGCCTTCCGGATACTTGTAACGGGGGTCGTGCGTGAGGGTGTTGTGGGTGTCCGGAGCGTAATCCACCAGGGCTCGGGCGATGGGGTCGCGCAGGTTGGCGTCGATGCTGTCGCCCTTCGTGTCCTGGTCGAGGAGATTCACGGTCGACTGCATGATGCGTGCTTCGGCCGCGCTGTGCTTGCCATCGCTCGGCTGGGATGTGTCGCCGGCGGGATGGCCGGTGGCTCCTGCCTCGATTGCGGCACCGAGCCCGGTGCGGTTGTCGCCGTCAGTGACATCAGAAGCGTCCATCTCTATCTCGCCGCGCCACACAGTGGTGTTGGTGACGTTCCAGTCTCGATCCTTGAGGAGGTAGTCGAGGCGGTCGTCACTGCCGTCGCCGGAGTGGGGGTCGAGATAGCCGGTGGACGTTTCGGGGTCGCGGCCCATGATGCCGAGGGCGGCGTCCACCGGGTCGTTCGCGAACCAGGACTTTCCGCCGGCGTCATCGAAGTTGCCGTACAGGTCCCAGACGTCCTTGTCGTGCTTCTCCGCGGAGATCATGTCGTCCGTGACGTCCGCCATGAACTGTGCGGACGGCTGGTCGCTACCCTGTTCCATCAAGGTCATGAAACTCTGGTAGCCCCGTACTTGCTGCCCATGGCCCTTGGCGACGGTGTTGGTGTTGTTCGCCGCGGCGTCCAGGTCGTACTTCTCCATCCCCGCCGTCTTCAGCCCGTCGCGCCATTCGTTGTAGAACGACGCATCCGAAGTCTTCTTCCATTCCGAGAAGGCTTCCTGGTATGCCTTGGATCCGTACGTGAGCTGCTTACCGTCCGGTCCCTTGAAATCAGGAACGCGGGTCGCACCGGACACCGTGTTGGCCAGCCCCTGCTCCAGGCCGAGGTATTGCGTCTTGTTCTTGGTGTCGTCGTGGTATGCGAGATCGTTGAACCGGTTGGACAACTCAAGGGTTTTCTCAGGGCCCAGAGAGTCGAGGAGCGTCTGGCTGAATACCTTGTCGTGCGCGTTGTCCCGGAAGAACCGGTCCATTTCGGCCCGCTCTTCAGCTGTCAGCTTCTCGCCGTCGAGCAACCTGTCCGCGTAGTTCTTGGCCTCGCGAGCCTCGTACACCTCGATGTCGCCCAGCGCCGAGCCATTGAACGTGTGGCCCCCCAGAGGGTAGAGCGCGCGCTCGACCCAACTCTTGATGCCGGCCGCCTCCTGGAGGGCCAGTTTGACGCCTTGGTCGGCGTCGTCGACCGCCCGCACGGCCTCTTTGATCGCCTTCGTCCAGGCAGCCTCGGAAGCCTTGGCCTGCGACACGTACTTGGGGTAGTCGTCGTCGTGCCGCATCGGAGTGAGCTTGCTGAAGTCATAGACAGCCTCCCCCTTGCTGTTGACGGACATTTCGTCCGCCTTCGCCTCCTCCACCACCTTTTTGACGTGGCCGATCAGTGTGGAAAACTGCTGATGCGCGTCCCGTAGGAGCGACGCGATGGCGCGGGCCTCCGTCTGCCCGTTCTTGAACTGCTTGCGCGTATTCGAGAACTGCCCTGTTGCTGCGTCGGCGCTTTCGCCCACCCACGTGCCGTCTTTGGGAAACGACTCCACCTTTGCGGCGTAAAGGGTCTCGAGTTCCTCGAAACCGCCGGCCATGCCGTCCCAGTCCTTGGCCGCCGCGGTCAGCGCATCGATCCTGATGGTGACCACGTCCTGATAGCCGAGCATGCTTGTTCCCCGTTCCTAGACTTCGCGCCGGGGGGCGGGCCCGGCATCGATCCCCGCTACCCCGCTCCTGACGTCGTAGTCGACGTACTGGAGGTCCTTGTGGGCCCCCTCCAGATCCCCCTGGTCCTTCGCCAAACGCGCCTTGAGGTCCCTGACCTGCAACTCCCATTCCGCGTGCGCGTCCTTGAGGCCGGTACCGGTGTCCCAGCCCGAGAACTCTCGCACCGCGGAGGACGAGGACTCATCGGCGTGGCGGCCTGCTTTGTCCGTCCCCGGCCGTATGGATTCTCGCAAGGCCTTGACCGCGATTTTTTTGCCCGGCTGGTTCGTCTTCAGGTCTGCCGCGTCCCCGCTGCCGCCTCCACCGCCTGCGG
Source organism: Streptomyces sp. NBC_00376 (assembly GCF_036077095.1). Lineage (NCBI taxonomy): Bacteria > Bacillati > Actinomycetota > Actinomycetes > Kitasatosporales > Streptomycetaceae > Streptomyces > Streptomyces sp. NBC_00376. The sequence continues at coordinate 5,515,859 of NZ_CP107960.1, forward strand.
CGGGAGCGCTGTCCAGACTCATGCCCTCCTGCCGACGGGCCCGCGCATCGGCCTTCAGTTGATCCCACTCGTCCCACACCATCTCAGGGACTCCCCCCGTAGTTGCTGTATTCGTGCGGCCACGCCGTATGCCTCGGTCCCAGTGGTGCTTCCGGCTGTGCGGAGCCCGGCGCGGCGACGCATCGCTGTCTGCTCGGCACCCCGACGACAGGGATCGCATCCGTGATTGCGGCAGAGGCAATACCCCTCAAGAATCCGCCGGGTTGCGGTGTGGGCAGAGCACGAGCCGTGATCCTGTGCGGAGTGGCCCTAGATCCCTCCAACCGCCTCAGGGGATCGTCCACCCGCATCTTGAAGGTCACCAACGTCTCGTCCTCAACGTGCAGCCAGTTCCTCGGCAACTGTCCCTAGTTGCCCACTGGCAGCGCACCTGACCTCTTCATTCGTAACAGAAGCAACTCGGACAAGGTAGCCGCGATCTTGTCTCTGCACGGAATCGTGACGCTTCTTCCGAGGTGGTGTGCCGTGGCGGTGCCACTGCCCGGCCTCTGATCGCCCCGCCTGGGGCACATCGTGCGTGGTCGGGGCGGAGGCGCTGGAGTTCGGGCATGGGGCAACCATATGGATTTCGGGCCGTCGGGTGGATCTCTTTTGTCGGCAGGCCGCGGGAGGGGCGGTGGCCGCGTGGCCCTCGGGGGTGTGCGCTTCCGTTTTCCCGTTCGCGCAGCGAGGGTGCCCGTTGAGGCAAGTCCGGTTACAGATAACGGAGTTGGTCTTCCGCAGGGCCTTCCGGGCTTCGTATGTTTCTCCTTGGTGTGTTGGCCGAAACGGTGGGGTACGCGGCAGCGACGGGCCGGGAGGGCGGATGAAGGCGGTTCCGGAGAAGGACCCCGCCTCCGCTTCCGACGGCAGAGGTACCCCCCATCGCGAGAACGTGACACTCAAGCCCGAAGTGTCACGTTCCCAAACGCCCCCATCCCACCGCCCGCCGGCCGACCGCCCGGCCCCCGACCCCCGCAGCGTGCAACGCCTGCAACGCGCGGCGGGCAACAGGGCCGTCTCCCGCCTGGTCGCCCAGCGCTACACGGCCCCGGTGAAACCGTCCCCCGCCCAGGCCCCCGGCTTCCGCAAGGTCAAGGCGGACGTGGCGGCCAAGAAGGTCCACCTGGCCGCACACGCCCCCGCCGCCGCCGAGTCCAAGTCAGCACAGGACGCGGCCGTCGCACCCCCCGACGACAAGGAGGCCCAGGGCAAGGCGGCCAACGCCGAGAAGATGAACGCCGCGAAGCCCGGCGAGTTCAACAAGCAGGCGTTCATCGACGCGGTGAACAAGGCCATCGACGCCCAGGCCCCGAAGAACCTCGACCAGGCCGACAAGTTCTCCAAGTCCGGCAAGGCCGACCAGATCAAGGACGAGGTCGACGGGAAGGTCAAGGACGGGAAGGACTCCTCGGCCAAGGACATCGACACGGCCACCAAGGCCCCACCGGACACCTCGGCGGCCAAGGACAAACCCGTCACCCCGATGACCCCCGACCAGGCACCCGCCAACCCCGGCGCCCCCTCCGCCGCAGACGCCATCCCCGCCCATCAGCCGGCCTCGGTCACGGACTTCTCCGAAGGCCCGGCCGCCAACGACCAGGCGATGGCGGACGCCGAGGTCACCGAGGACCAGCTGGCCAAGGGCAACGAGCCCGAGTTCGATCAGGCCCTGTCCACGAAGAAGACCGCGGAAGCAGACTCCGCGAAGGCCCCCGCCAAGGGCAAGGCCGCCGAGGCCCAGCAACTGAGCACCGCCAAGGCCGGAGCGGCGGCCTCCGGCGCCCAGGCCATGAACGCCCTCACCGCGACCAGGACCTCGGCGGGCAAACAGGTCGACGGCGGCAAGGGCGAGACGAAGTCCAAGGACGAGAAGAAGCGCGCCGAGGTCACCGCCAAGCTCCAGAAGGTCTACGACGGAACGAAGAAGGACGTCGAGGCCACCCTGTCCGGGCTCGACAAGAAGGTCGACGAGGCGTTCGCCTCGGGCGAGAAGGCGGCCCGCGACGCGTTCACCGCCGACCACAAGCGCCGCATGAAGAAGTACAAGGACAAGCGCTACTCAGGCATGTTCGGCCCCGCGAAGTGGGCCAAGGACAAGCTGATGGGCATGCCGAAGGAGGCCAACGACCTCTTCCAGGAAGCCCGCAAGCTCTACGTCTCCCAGATGCAGACGGTCATCTCGTCCGTCGCCGACATCATCGGCACCGAACTGGGCAAGGCCAAGGCCCGCATAGCCAAGGGCCGCACCGAGCTGAAGGCCGAGGTGGACAAACTCCCCGCAGACCTAAGCGAGTTCGGCCAGGAAGCCGCCACCGACTTCGCGGGCAAGTTCGACGACCTGGAAGCCACGGTCAACGAGAAGTCCGAGCAGCTCGTCCAGGACCTCGCCCAGAAATACACCGCTGCCCTGAACAAGGTCGACGAGGAGATCAAGAAGCTCCAGGAGGCCAACAAGGGCCTGGTCGACAAGGCGAAGGACGCGATCGTCGGCGTCATCAAGACGATCAACGAACTGAAGAACCTCCTCCTCGGCATCCTCGCCAAGGCCGCCTCCGCCATCATGAAGATCATCAAGGACCCCATCGGGTTCCTCGGCAACCTCGTCAAGGCAGTAGGCGCCGGCCTCAACCTCTTCATCACCAACATCGCCGAGCACCTCAAGACCGGCGTCGTCTCCTGGCTGCTGGGCACCGCGGTCAAGGCCGGCCTGGAACTCCCCCAGAAGTTCGACCTCAAGGGCATCATCCAGCTCATCGGCTCCCTCCTCGGCCTGACCTGGGCCAACATCCGCGCCCGCATCACCCGCAAGGGCATCCCCGACCAGGCCATGACCGCCGTCGAGTCCTCCGTCCCCGTCGCAAAGAAACTCGCGACGGAAGGCCCCGCAGGCGCCGTCAAGGAAATCGAGTCCGAGGCCGGCGACCTCAAGGCCACCATCCTCGAAAAACTCACCAGCTACCTGATCCCCACCGTCATCATCGCCGGGATCACCTGGATCATCTCCCTCCTCAACCCCGCCTCCGCCTTCGTCCGCGCGGTCAAGGGAATCATCGACATCGTCACGTTCATCGTGAACCAGGGCGCCCAGATCGTGGAGTTCGTCAACGCCGTCCTGGACGCGGTCATCGCCATCGCCAACGGCGGCGCCGCGGGCGTCCCGAAGATGGTCGAGGCCGCCCTCGCGGCCTGCGTGCCGTTGCTGATCGGCTTTCTTGCCTCGCTTCTCGGGATCGGATCCCTCGCCAACAAGGTCAAATCCGTCTTCCACGCCGTCGCCAGGCCCGTCAACCGCGCCATCGACAAAATCGTCAACTTCATCGCCAAGAGGGGGAAGGCGCTGTGGCGCAAGCTCCAGAACAAATTCCCCGGAAAGTCGAATAATAAGAAAAAGGTGGGTGAGGGGGATTCCGGGAAGTCGGAAGACGGCAAGAAACGGCAGGCCATAGCAGCCGCCGACCGTCTCCTTTCATCGAAGCCGCCTCTCGAATCCGTTCCGGCCCGCCTCGCCCCCATATCGGGAAGCCACGGAGTTCCGCTCCGGCTGATCAAAGAATCCACGAACGCCGACGGCACTCACGTCCACGTGCAGGCCATCAAGACCAATACGCACATCCTCCCGCCCGAGCCTGTCTACGACCCCGGCGCGTACTCGGATGTCGAGCTGTGGGAACACGCGCAGAAGGGTATTCGGCTCAAGGGGCAGAAGGGTGCGGAAGGCCGCGCAAACCGCGATGCGGCCAGAGCGGAGCTGGCTCGGCGCATAGGCGGCGCGGCAGACAAGGATCTCGTCGGCCATCTCGCCAAGAAGGATCCGCGGCGGACCAGGGGTGCCGCCGGAGAAGACGCCGCAGGTCACCAGAGCGGCCACATTGCGGGACGGCATGTTCTGGGCCAGTCGCGGGACCCGAGCGCCATGGCTCCTGCGGTGCTCGGTTCCACCGTCAGCGAGGACTGGGTCGCATACCGCGCAGCCACCAACATTCCCAAGTGCGGCGGGATGGCGGGGGCGTTCGCCGGAAGTGGCGATGCGAGCACCTGCATACAGAACGCAGTTTCGGACGTCATGCAGGACTGGACGGCGTTCAGGGTTGAAATTCTCAAAAAGGGTAAAATCCAGACCATTGTCCCTGTGGTAGGCGCCGGAGTCTGTTTTCTGCGCATGGATAGTCATGCGGCTACCGCGAGTCAGCTTCCCACGTGGCTGGGGGGTTCAACCAATCGAAAACTCCATCCCCAGGACGCCAATGCGTCCATATCTCCGCCCCTCGCCGACAGAGGATCTCCGGGCGGCACCGAAGTTCGCATCCTGCTCGACAAGTCGGCACCTCAGGGGTGGTTCGTCCACAGCGCTTGGCCGACGATCTGAGCAGGGGACCGATGACCGAAAATAATGAACTGGGCTGGCGCATTCTTCGGGAGATCGAGCAGGACCATGAGTGGCGTGAGCGGAATCCCGCGCTCTTTTTCGCGGAGCTCTGCGACGACCTCTGGCGCACGACGCCCGACGACGAAGCCCTGGAGGTCTTCAAGATCCGGGTCAGAAACGCCGGTTGGTGGGCTTCCGATGTCGTCGACTGCGTGGAGAGGGTCGTGGCCGACCCTCCCGATTGGGCCGCCCGCACGCTGGAGCATTCCGCCGACCTCTGGTTCGGCAGCCCGGCGGAGGAGACACCGGAGCCCTACCTCGACTGGCTGGCCGAACGAGCCGTTGAACTGCGCAGCGCGCTCGATGAGGTGCGCAGGGGACCTGCGTAGGGCTCCGCGCCGGGTTTCTCCCGGGCCGTGACGCGGTTCTGACGCGGTGCGGGGGCCGCGTCCTGACCGGAACGAGCCCCCGCACCGCCGACGTTCAGTCCGCCCCGTGGCACTCCCGGTAGGCCCGCCCCGAGCCGCACCAGCAGGCCGCGCTGCGGGCCGGGGGCCAGGGGATCGCGCGGCCGCGGGCGGCGAGGGTGGTGGCGTACTGGGGGAGGAGGCCCGGGTCGGACGGGGACGCGGCCTCCGAGGCGGCGAAGGCCTCGTACGAGGGGACCGTGCCGGTCACGATGCCCAGGTTCGGGGTGCCGGCCTGGTGGAGGTCGCGGAGGGCGGACTCCAGGCGGGCCAGGTGCTCGGGGTGGGAGGGGTACTCCTCGCGCAGGTCCGGGTAGGCGGCGAGGAGTTCGGTGAGTTCGGCGGCCGGCCAGTGCAGCACCGCGACCGGGAACGGCCGGGACAGCGCGGTGCGGTACGTGCCCAGCTCGGCGCGGAGGCGGGTGATCTCGGCCCGGAGCTCGCCCGGGTCCGAGGAGCCCAGCGACCACAGGCGCTTCGGGTCGTGGAGCTCGTCCAGCGGGACGGCGGCGGTGTGCAGGGTGTCGGCCAGCTCGTCCCAGGAGTCGTGGTCGACGCCCATCAGCCTCCGTACCCGGTGGCGGCCGAAAACCAGTGTCTGGACGGCGTACGGGACCTCCTCGCCCGGCGTCAGGAGCAGCGTCAGCGCGGTCGAGAAGTAGTCGTGGGCCGCTTCGAGTTCGTCATGGGCTTCGAGGGTCTCGGCCGCGATCTCCCAGGGGCCCGGGTCGAGCGGGCCCGCGGCGCGGATGCCTTCGATGATCGCGCGGGCCTCCGCCTCGTGGCCGTACTCCCACAGGTTGGCCGCGTTGAGGGCCTTGACCAGGTGCGGGTGGTCGAGATCGAGGTCGGGGGAGCCGAGGAGTTCGTCGTAGAGGGTGGTGGCGCGGGCGCGGTCGCCGGCGAGTTCCAGATGGGCCGCGGCCTGGAGGAGCAGCGGCTCACGGTCCTCGGGGTACCGCGCCGCGGCGCGCAGCAGGCGCTCGGCTTCGGTGGTGTGGTCGGCAGGCGTGTCGGGGCGCATGGACCACACCGTACTGCTGTACGGCTCCGGGGCGGAGAGTTGTTCCAGGCCTGGTGAGTTACGGGCCGGGGGCCTATCGTGCGGCCGTGCGGGAGCGGATACCGGTGGTGGTGCAGCGCAACTCGCGAGGGCGCAGGGTCGCCGCGCGCGGGCTCTGGACGGGTGCCGAGCTGGTGGTGACCCTCGGCGTCGTCCTGTTGTTGCTCGTTGTTCATCAGCTGTGGTGGACCAATCGGCAGGCCCGCTCCGGGGCCGAGCACCAGGTGCGGGCCCTTCAGCGGGAGTGGGGGGAGGAGCGCGGGGGAGCCGGGGCAGTGCCCGGCGTTGATCCCGGGGGCGGGTCCGGGGATTCGGGCGGGCCCGGTGGGTCCGGTGGGTCCGGTGGGGCACCGGATGGAGGACGTGCCGCCCATTCCGCGCCCCGGTGGGACCAGGCGTACGCCGTCATCCGCGTCCCCCGGATCGGGCTCGTCGCGCCCGTCGCCCAGGGCATCAGCAAGAGCGGCGTCCTCGACAAGGGGTACGTCGGGCACTACCCGCGCGCCGCGCAGCCCGGCCGGCCCGGGAACTTCGCGCTCGCCGGGCACCGCAACACGCACGGCGAACCCTTCAGGTACATCAACCGGCTGCGGCGCGGGGACCGGATCAACATCGAGACCCGGGACGCCGTGTACTCGTACACCGTCGACCGGACGCTCGCGCGGACGAGCCCGCGCGACGGCGGTGTCATCGCCGCGATCCCGCGCAGCAACATGAAGCCGTACGCCGGGTACACCGCGGCCGGTTCCTATGTGACGCTCACTACCTGCACGCCCGAATTCACCTCCCGGTACCGGCTTGTCGTATGGGGAAAACTCGTGGATGTCCGGTCGCGGTAGCGGCGTCGCACTAAGGTTCCCTTACGTGCTCAGACGACGTCCGCAGTTGTTGTGGTTGCTGGCCCCCTACGTGCTCTACCTGGGAGTGCTGCCGCTCGTGAACCGGGTCCACCCGGTGATCCTCGGGCTGCCGTTCCTCTTCGTGTGGCTGCTCGGGGCGACCCTGCTGACCCCCGTCGCCGTATGGCTGACCCGTCGGGGGGACCGCCGGTGAACGCCACCGTCGCGACCTCCGTCTTCGCGGTCTTCATGGTCGCCACCGTCGCCCTCGGGCTGCTCGCGACGCGCGGGCGGCGGAAGGGGAACGGCGAGGGCGGCGGGCTCGCCGAGTGGTCCGTGGGCGGGCGCAGCCTCGGGACCGTCTTCATCTGGGTGCTGATGGCCGGCGAGGGCTACACCAGCTTCAGCTACCTGGGCGCCGCGGGCTGGGGCTACAACTACGGGGCGCCGGTGCTCTACGTGGTGGCGTACATGTCCTGCGGGTACGCCATCGGCTACGTCGTCGGGCCGATGCTCTGGGCGTACGCGCGCAAGCACGGGCTCGTCGGGATCACCGACATGGTGGCGCACCGCTTCGGCCGGCCCTGGCTCGGCGCGCTCGTCGCCGTCCTCGCGACCGTGTTCCTGCTGCCGTACATCCAACTCCAGATCACCGGCATGGGCGTGGTCGTCTCGACCATCTCCTACGGTGCCATCAGCCTGAACCAGGCCTACTTCATAGCGTTCGCCGTCACCACCGGCTTCGTCGTGGTCAGCGGGCTGCGCGGCAGCGCGTGGGTGTCCGTGCTCAAGGACGTCCTCGTGATCGCCACGCTCGGCTTCCTCGCCGTCTACGTACCGATGCACTACTTCGACGGGTACGGGCCCTTCCTCGACCGGATCGTCACCGAGAAGAGCGAGTGGCTGACCTTCCCCGGGCACGGGGACAGCGGGCTCGGACAGGCCTGGTTCATCACCACCTCGTTCCTCAACTCGCTCACCGTGGTGATCTTCCCGACGACCGTCGCGGGCTACCTCGGCGCGAAGAACGCCGACGTGCTGCGCCGCAACGCGATGCTGCTGCCCGCCTACAACGTGCTGCTCTTCGTGCCGATGCTGCTCGGCATGGCGGCCCTCTTCGTCGTGCCGGGGCTCGTCGGCGCCGAGTCGAACCTGGCGCTCTTCAAGCTGGTCGTGGACTCGCTGCCGGCCTGGGCGGTCGGTGTCATCGGGGTGGCGGCGGCGCTCTCCTCGATCGTGCCGATGGCCGTCTTCATGCTGGTCATCGGCACGATGTGGGGACGCAGCGTGCTCTCGCTCGTACCGCGCTGGGAGCGGCGGCAGAAGGGTGCCGCGCAGACCGTCGTGGTGGTGGCGGGCGTGATCGCGCTGGTGCTCACGTACACCGCGCCGAACACCCTGGTGCGGCTCTCGCTCATTTCGTACGAGGGAATGGCGCAGCTGCTCCCCATGGTGCTGCTGGGGCTGATGTGGCGGCGGCTGACCCTGCTCGGGGCGATGAGCGGGCTGGTCGTCGGTGTGGGTGTGGTGTGCGGGTTCGTGTTCACGGAGAACGATCCGGTGTGGGGGGTGAACGCGGGCATCGTCGCGCTCGGCGCCAACCTCGCCGTCGCGCTCGCGGTGACGTACGCGGGGCCGCGCGAACGCGATGACCGGCCGGACGAGGAGGTGCTCGCGCGGGACGAGATCGGGGCCCCGGAACAGGTGGCGGAACCCGACGGTGCTCCTGCGGGGACCAGTCGCTGACCCGGTCGTCGGCCGACCACTCACCAGTCGCTGACCGGCCACTGACCGACTGCTCACCGGCCACCGACCTACCTCGGACGGTTCGGTGCGCCGGACCCATCGTGTATAACGGCTGGAGAGCATCAGGCGCGCGTCTGTGCGAATGGCACGGGCGCGCGAGACCGGCCGACCGGCCGCGAGCGGAAGAGGGGAGGGGCCGATGAACGGCGACACCAGCCGTCTGCGCAGTGGCCTCGCCCGGCTGCTCCGCCCCGCCGGACTGCTGCTCTTCCTCATCACCGAGGTCCTCCTCGCCGAGGGCGGCAGCCTCTCCGCCGCGGTCGCGCTCGCCGCGACCGCCGCCGCCGGCTCCGCGCTCGCCGTCGCCTCGGTCATCAGCGCCCGCTGTGCCGCCCCGGTGCCCCGCACCCGGGTTCGCACCGCCATCCGCGACCGGGAGAAACGCACCGCGTTCCTGCCGCAGCGGGATCCGGACGCCAAGGGGCGCCGACGCCCCCGAGCCCCCGGCCGTGCCCTTCCGACGGCCGCGTAGGGGCTCGCAGCAGCAGCCACTTCCCCGGTAGGTGCGCCATGGGCGCCCCACGCGGTTCGTCATGCCGAGTCCGTTCCTGCTCCCGGCACGACGAGACCCCCGGAGGGCTCACCCATGTCCGTCTTCATGTCCGCATTCGCCGACCTGGTCGGCGCGCTCGCCGATGTGCTGCACCCGCTCTTCCAGACCGCTTCCACCGCCGCCGCCATCGTGCTGTTCACCGCACTCGTACGGCTCGCCGTGCACCCCCTGTCACGGGCCGCGGCGCGGGGACAGAAGGCCCGCACCAGACTCCAGCCGCAGATCGCCGAGCTGCGCAAGAAGCACGGCAAGAACCCCGAGCGCATGCAGAAGGCGCTCATGGAACTGCACAAGGAGGAGAAGGTCTCGCCGCTCTCCGGCTGCCTGCCCAGCCTGTTGCAGATGCCCGCCTTCTTCCTGCTCTACCACCTCTTCTCCAGCCAGAAGATCGGCGGCGACCCCAACGAGCTCCTCGGCCACCAGCTCTTCGACGCACCGCTCGGCGAGCGCTGGCAGGACGCCCTCGCGCACGGCGGGCTGTTCGGCGCGCAGGGCCTGGTCTACCTCGGGCTGTTCGCGATCGTCGCCGTCGTGGCCACGTTCAACTACCGGCGGACGAAGCGACAGATGGCCGCCAACCCGGTCACCCCGGCCGCCGGCCCCGACGGGCAGCCGGTGCCCGGCATGGGCGCGATGACGAAGCTGATGCCCCTGATGTCGTTCGCCACCCTCTTCACCGTGGCCGTGGTGCCGCTCGCCGCCGCGCTGTACGTCGTCACCAGCACCACCTGGACCGCGGTCGAGCGGGCCGTCCTGTACCGCGACATGCCGGCCGCCGGGGCCGCCATGGCCACCGCGGCGTAATCGCGACGCGGATGCGACGGTCCAGTGTGTGAACAGGGTCTTGCGGAGTGATCGGACGTCTTGGACGATCGGACAAGCCTGCGATGGCCGCCACCCATCCGACGGGCCCGATCTCGAACAAGGGGAGATAGACCGTTGAAGCTGCTTCGTGTGGGTACGGCAGGCGCTGAACGACCGGCGCTGCTGGACGGGGACGGAACCCTGCGCGACCTGTCGGGAATCGTCACCGACATCGACAGTGCCCTGCTCGCCGACGAGTCGGCGCTCGCCCGGGTACGGGCCGCCGCGGCCGCGCCCGGCGAGCTGCCCGAGCTCGACGCCGAGGGGCTGCGGGTCGGGCCGCCGCTCGCCCGGATCGGCAAGATCGTGTGCATCGGGCTGAACTACCACGACCACGCCACCGAGACGGGCGCGGCGATACCCGCCGAGCCGATCCTGTTCTTCAAGGCGCCGGACACCGTCGTCGGGCCCGAGGACACGGTGCTGGTGCCGCGCGGCAGCGTGAAGACCGACTGGGAGGTCGAGCTCGCCGTCGTCATCGGGCGCACCGCCCGCTACCTGGAATCCGCCGAGGAGGGGCTCGCGCACGTCGCCGGGTACGCGACCTCGCACGACGTCTCCGAGCGCGAGTTCCAGATCGAGCGCGGAGGCACCTGGGACAAGGGCAAGAACTGCGAGACGTTCAACCCGCTGGGGCCCTGGCTGGTGACGGCGGACGAGGTCGCCGACCCGCAGGCGCTGCCGCTGAAGCTCTGGGTCAACGGCGAGCTGAAGCAGGACGGCACCACGGCCGACCAGATCTTCCCGGTGGGCGAGGTGGTCCGGTACCTGAGCCACTTCATGACGCTCTACCCGGGCGACGTGATCAACACCGGGACGCCGGCCGGGGTCGCCCTCGGCCAGCCGGAGCCCAAGCCGTATCTGCGGGCGGGTGACGTCGTGGAGCTGGAGATCACCGGGCTGGGACGGCAGCGGCAGGAGCTCAAGGACGCGTAACGGGTGCGCGGGGGCGGGGCGGGGCCCGGTGCGCGGTGGGGTGTGGTGCGGTCGCGGGGCTGGACCGCCGGTGGCCGCGCCGCCCCGCCCCCCCGCCACGTCCCGCCGCATCTTCCGTTGCGCGGCTGCCGTTACGAGAGGTTCACGGTGACGCCCTCGCTCGCCGAGCGGCGGGCCGCCTCCAGGACATCCAGGGCCGCCGCCGCCTGAAGGGCGGTCACCGGGTTCTCACCCTTCCGGCGCAGCGCCGCGGTGACCGCCGCGTAGTACGCGGGATAGTCGCCGGGCAGCGTGCGGACCGGGGTGCCGCCGCCCGTCAGCGGGGACTCGCCCGAGCCGATCCGGCCCCACAGTTCCTCGGGCTCCTCACCCCACGGCCGGTCCGACGCGGGACGCAGCCCCGCGCGCAGGTCGGCCTCCTGCGGGTCGAGGCCGTACTTCACATAGCCGGCACTCCGGCCGAGCACCCGGAAGCGCGGGCCGAGCTGGGCCGTCGTGGCACTGACGTACAGATGCGAGCGCACCCCGTTCACATGGGTGATCGCGATGAACGTGTCGTCGTCGGCGGCGGCGCCCGGACGGCGTACGTCGGACTCCGCGTACACCAGCGCCGCCGGTCCGAACAGGGTGAGCGCCTGGTCGACGACATGGCTGCCCAGGTCGTACAGCAGCCCGCCGATCTCCTGCGGGTCGCCCGACTCGCGCCAGCCGCCCTTCGGCTGCGGGCGCCACCGCTCGAAGCGGGACTCGAAGCGCTGTACGTCGCCCAGCGCACCGTCCGCGAGCAGGCGGGCGAGAGTGCGGAAGTCGTTGTCCCAGCGGCGGTTCTGGAAGACCGAGAGCAGCAGCCCGCGCTCCTCGGCCAGAGCCGCGAGCCCCCGTGCCCCGTCCGCCGTACCGGCGACCGGCTTGTCCACGACGACCGGCAGACCGGCCTCCAGCGCGGCGGTCGCGATCGGGACATGGGTCTTGTTCGGCGAGGCGATCACGATCAGGTCGAGCGGGTCGGGGCCGTCCGCCCGCTTCCACAGCTCCTGCGGCGACGCGGCGAACCGTACCCCGGGGAACTCGGCGCGCGCCTGCGCCCGCCGTTCCTCGTTCGAGGTGACGATCGTGTCGAGGACGAGACCGTCGGTCGCGGCGATCAGCGGGGCGTGGAAGACGGAACCCGCCAGACCGTAGCCGACGAGCCCTACCCGCAGCGGGGTCTCGGACGGTCCGGGCGTCTCGTGAGTCGCGTTGCCGGTCGTGCCAGTCATGCCAGTCATGTCCGCCACTTAAGCAACGCTGTTGCCATAGTGCAAGCGACAGCGACAATGGTGCCGTGAACAGGAGCAACAGCGGCGCGAACCTGCCGACGCTGCGCAGCCACAACGCGGCGCTGGTGCTGGATCTGCTGCGGGCGGCGGGCGAGCGCGGCATCAGCAGGCTAGAACTCGCCGAGCGCACGGGGCTCACGCCACAGGCCGTCAGCAAGATCACCGCCCGGCTGCGGGCCGAGGGCCTGGCGGCCGGGGCCGGTCAACGGGCCTCCACCGGCGGCAAGCCGCGCACCGTGCTGCGGCTGGTGCCGGACGCCGGGTACGCGGTCGGCCTGCACCTGGACCGCGACGAGCTGACGGTGGTGCTCGTCGACCTGTCCGGCGCGGTCGCCGCGAGCCGCACCGCCCCGCTGGACCTCGGCGCCCCGGCGGACGAGGTGCTCGCGGCGGCGGCGGACGCGGTGACCGCGGTACGGGGCGGGGGCCAGGGGCCGGGGGAGCGGCAGGTGCTCGGGGTCGGCGTCGCGGTGCCGGGCCCGCTCGACCATCGGGGCGGGGTGCTGCACCGCGTCACGGGGTTCCCGCAGTGGGACGGCTATCCGTTGCGGGACGCGCTCGCGGTACGGACCGGGCTGCCCGTCGTCGTCGACAAGGACACCAACGCCGCCGCCCTCGGGCTCGCCCTGCGGGCGGCGGGCGACGGCGGCGACTTCGCGTACCTGCACCTCGGGACCGGGCTCGGCGCCGGGCTGGTCCTCGGCGGGGCGCTGCATCGCGGGGCCCGGACCGCGGCCGGTGAGTTCGGGCACCAGACCGTCCAGCTGGACGGGCCGGTCTGCGGCTGCGGGGGACGCGGCTGCATCGAGGCGCTCTGTCTCGCCGCGGTCGCCCGGGGGGATGCCGCGGAGGCCGCCCGGGTGTTGGGGACCGGCGCCGCCAACCTCATCGGGCTGCTCGACATCGACCGGGTGGTGCTCGGCGGCCGTACGGTGGCCGCCGATCCCGACGCCTACGTACGGGGCGTCCGGGCCGTGATCGACGAGCGCGCCGGGCTGGGCGGCATCGACGCCCCGGTGCCGGTCACCGCCGCCGGAGGGGGCGACCGGCCGGTCGCGGAAGGGGCCGCCCAGCTGATCCTGGCCCCGCTCTTCGGGCGGGCCGGCGGCGCGTGAGCGGGGCCTGAGCGGGGCCTTAGCGGGCGCGGAGGCGCGGGGCGGGGCGGAACGAGAGCGGGGAGGCTGGGCCGACCGGGCGGAATCCGGGGGCCGACCGGGCGGCCCCTCGGCATGTCGGAGCAAGCCGTCTCGCGCGTGCGTGGCAGCGTCGCGGCCCAGAACCGGTGAACTCCGGCGCACGGGGTGAGCCGACCGTTTCGCGAGCAGCGAAGGATGATCCCCCCAGATGTCCCCCACCCCGCCCCCGGCCGGACCGCCTTCCAGGGCCGCCGCACCGGCCGGCTCGACACCGGGCCGCGTACCGGGTTCGACGCCCGGCCGCGGCACCGACTCCATCCCCGCCGCCGGCTCCATGTCCGTCCCCGCCACCAGTCCCACGTCCATCCCCCTGGCCACCGCCGCGTCCATCCCGGTGTTCACCGCCCACGCGCGCCCTCCCTCGCCCTCACCCCCGCCGTCCCCCGGGCGGACCCGGCACGGATTCGCGCTCGGGCTGGTCGCGGCGAGCGTCGTCCTCGGCGGCACATCCGTCGCACCCGCCTCCGCCGCTTCCTCGGCCACCCCGGTCTCGTCGCCCGACTCCACCACCGCCGACCAGCAGCCCGCCTGCGGTGACCCGGACGCGAAGGACTTCCCGATCAGCACCCGCATCCACGGGGGCCCGGACACGTACGCGTCCGGCGGCGGCTACGGAACCTGGTTCCTGGACCTGACCAACACCACGACCGAGTCGTGCCGGGCCATCCACCCCGTGCTCGTCCTCACCGACGAGGACCGCAGGCTGACCGCCGACCAGATCCAGCTGAAGTTCTCGGAGCAGGGCCGCCCCGGCACGGAGCACCGCGTCACCTGGGAGACCACCGACCAGGACGAGCACATCGGCGTCTTCGGCGGCGAGGGCGGCGACTCCTTCGACGGCTTCACCGTCCCGGCGGGCCGCACCGTCACCGTCCAGGTCCGGATGGCGTTCACCTCCGACACCAGCCCCGGCCGGATGACCGCCAACGCCGCCATCGTCCAGCGCCAGCGTGCGGCGAGCGGAACGGCCGGCAAGGCGGGCAAGGACGACGGGGCCTGGGTCGGCGAGTCCGAGGACTACCCCTTCACCGTCGTCGTCGACGAGAGCGACGGCGAAGAGACCTCCGATACCGCTGATACCGCCGATACCGATGAGATGGCCGGGACCACCGAGACCGGTGAGACAGCCGAGACCGGTGATGCGCCCGAGACCAGCGAGACGGCCGGGACCGGTGAGGTCGGCGGTACCGGAGACGCCCCGCGCGAGCCCCAGCCGGTCGGACCCGGCCGGACCCCGGAACAGAGCGGCCGCCCGGAGCTGGCCGCGACCGGCTCGGGCAGCGTCGCCGCGGCCGGTATCACCGTCACCGGGCTCCTGATCGGCGGCGGGGCGATGGTGATCAGGGCCCGGCGATCGCGCCGCGCGAACCCCTGAACCCAGGGCCCGCGCCCCCACGCCCCGAACCCAAGCCCTGGGCCACCCCCCGAACCGCCCTTCCCACGCCCGGACGTTCACCGTTGTTCATGTCCGTCTGCCACCATCGGGCCGTGGACTACCCGCACGACCAGGCACCTGGCGCACCCATCCGTTCCGGCATCCCGGAGCACGGCCGTATTCCCAAGTACTACGCGGTCAAGGCCCATGTCTCCGTCCTCATAGAGGAGTTGGGCGAGGGCGGCATGCTGCCCACCGAACGCGATCTGGCCGAACGCTACGAGGTCTCGCGCGAGACGGTGCGCCAGGCGCTGCGGGAACTCCTGCTGGAAGGGCGACTCGCCCGCCAGGGGCGCGGCACCGTCGTCGCGGGCCCCAAGCTGGAGCAGCCGCTCTCGCTGGCGAGTTACACCGAAGGCGTACGCCGCCAGGGCCGCACGCCGGGCCGTCACCTCATCGGGCTCGATCGGTTCCCCTGCCCCGAGGCGCTCGCCGTCGACATCGGGGTGGAGCGCGGCGAGCCGGTCTGGCACCTGGAGCGGGTGCTGCTCGCCGACGACGACCGGGTCGGGCTGGAGAGCACGTACGTCTCCGTCGCCCGCGTACCGGATCTGGACACCGGGTTCGACCCCGACTCGTCCTTCTACGCCTACCTCCGCGACCGGCTAGGCATCCCCTTCGGCGATGCCGACGAGCGGATCGAGACGGTGCTCGCGACACCGCGCGAGGCGCTGCTCATCGGTACGCCGCCCGCACTGCCCATGCTGCTGATCCACCGGATCTCGCGCGACACCGCCGGGAAGCCGCTGGAGCGCGTAAGGACCCTCTACCGCGGCGACCGCTTCTCCTTCACCGCGCACCTGGGCCCGCAGGACGGCCGCTGAACAACCTCCGCACACACGACCGACCGCGACAGCTCCGCGAATCGACTCACATCGATAACGGGAACGTAACGGGTCTAGGCCAAGCTTGGGGCCCAGTTCACCGTCCCGTTGCCGTACGGATCCGTGCGGGCCACCCGCCCCGAGGAGCGTAGCCGTCGTGAGAGTCATCGTCGTAGGAGCCGGCGTGGTGGGAACCATGCACGCCTGGCACGCAGTGAACCGCGGCCACGAGGTCGTACAGATCGAGCGCGAGAGCGAGGCGCGCGGGGCATCGCTCCGCAATTTCGGACAGATATGGGTCAGCGGCCGGGCCGGCGGCGAGGAGCTGGAGACCGCGCTGCGCGCCCGTGAGCTCTGGGAGGGCATCGGGGCACAGGTCCCGGAACTCGGCTTCCGGGCCTGCGGCTCGCTCACCCCGCTCCGCACCGAGCTGGAGACCGCCGTCGCCGAGGCGGCCGTCGCCCGGCCCGACGCGGCGGCCCGCGGCTACAAGCTGCTCACGGCCGGCGAGGCCCGGGCGATCAACCCCGCGCTGCGCGGGGACTTCACCGCCGCCCTGTGGTGCGAGCGGGATGCCGCGGTCGAGCCGCGCACCGCACAACTCGCGCTGAAGCGGGAGCTGTCGAGGTCCGGCCGGTACACCTTCCTCGGCGGCCGCGAGGTCCGCGAGGTGGTGGGCACCGCCTCCGTCCGCGACGACCACGGCGACGTGCACACCGGCGACGCGGTGATCCTGGCCACCGGCGCCTGGCTCGGCGGCCTCGTCCGCGAGCTGGCCGGCCCCGATCTGCCGGTCCGCCGCGTCCGCCTCCAGATGATGCAGACCGACCCGCTGGGCGAGCCGCTCACCACCTCCGTCGCCGACGCGGACAGCTTCCGCTACTACCCGGCCTACCGGAGCGGGGCGCTGGACACCCTCAACGCCGAGCAGGCGCAGGCGCCCACCGCGGCGGCGCACCGGATGCAGCTGCTGATGGTGCAGCGCCGGGACGGCGGACTGACCATCGGCGACACCCACGAGTACGAGCACCCCTTCTCCTTCGACACCGTCGAGGAGCCGTACGAGCACCTCACCGGGGTCGTCGAGTCCTTCCTCGGCCGCCCGCTGCCGAGGATCCGCCACCGCTGGGCCGGGGTCTACGCCCAGTGCACCGACACCAGCCGGGTCGTCCACCGCCAGCAGGTGCGGGACGGCGTCTGGCTGGTCACCGGGCCGGGCGGCCGGGGCATGACCTGCTCGCCCGCCATCGCCGAAACGACCGCCGACGAACTGGGCTGGTGAAGAAGTTGACCACGCAGAACCCCGAGAACCCCGAGAACCCCGCGAACCCCGCGAACCCCGCGAACCCCGCCAACTCCGGGGCCCCTTTCAACCTGATCGTTCTCGACATGGCCGGCACCACCGTCGCCGACGGCGGCCTCGTCGAGCAGGCGTTCTCCGCCGCCGCCGAACGCCTCGGCGTCGAGCCCGGCTCCGCCGACCACGCCGAGAAGCTCGACTACGTGCGCGCCACCATGGGCGAGTCCAAGATCTCCGTCTTCCGGCACCTCTTCGGCGACGAGGACCGGGCCCAGCAGGCCAACACCGCCTTCGAGGAGGCGTACGGCGAACTCGTCGACGGCGGCCGCATCGCCCCGCTCCCCGGCGCCCGCGAGGCCATCGAACGGCTCAAGGACGAGGGTCGGACCGTGGTCCTGTCCACCGGATTCGCCCGCACCACCCAGGACGCGATCCTGGCCGCGCTCGGCTGGCAGGACCTGGTCGACCTGACCCTCTGCCCGGCCGACGCGGGCGGGCGTGGCCGCCCCTACCCGGACATGGTCCTCGCCGCCTTCCTGCGCACCGGCGCCGTCGACGGCGTCCAGCAGGTCGTCGTCGTGGGCGACACCTCGTACGACATGCTCAGCGGGGTGCGCTCCGGGGCCGGGATCGTCGCCGGGGTGCTCACCGGAGCCCACGGCAAGGACCAACTGGCCCGCAACGGCGCCACGCATGTGCTCGGCTCGGTCGCCGAGCTCCCGGACCTGATCGCGCGGGCCGAGGCATGACCGGCGGAGAGCGGTCCGTCCGCAGCGGAATCAGGTTCGACCAGGTCAGCGTCGCGTACGGCGGGAACACCGTCCTCGACCGGCTCGATCTGACCGTCGAACCCGGCGAGGTCATGGCGCTGCTCGGCCCCTCCGGGTCCGGCAAGACCACCGCCCTGCGCGCCGTCGCCGGATTCGTGCGGCCCGCCTCGGGCCGGGTGTACCTCGGCGACCGCGACGTCACCGGGCTGCCGCCGCACAAGCGGGGCATCGGCATGGTCGTCCAGCAGTACGCCCTCTTCCCGCACATGCGGGTCCAGGACAACGTCGCCTTCGGGCTCAAGGCACGCAAGGCCGCGAAGGACGGGATTCCCGAACGGGTCGCCGAGGCCCTCGAAATGGTCGGCATGGCCGCCTACGCCAAGCGCTACCCGCGCGAGCTCTCCGGCGGCCAGCAGCAGCGCGTGGCCATCGCCCGCGCACTCGCCATCCGGCCCGGTGTCCTGCTGCTCGACGAACCGCTCTCCGCCCTCGACGCCCAGCTGCGCTCCGGAATGCTCGCCGAACTGGCGAGGCTGCACCGGGAGTTGCCGGACGTCTCCATCCTCTACGTCACCCATGACCAGGTCGAGGCGCTCACCCTCGCCGACCGGATCGCGGTCATGGACAAGGCGAGGCTCCAGGACTGCGGCACCCCGCAGGACCTGTACCGCCGCCCGCGCACCGAGTTCACCGCCTCGTTCGTCGGCAACGCGAACCTGCTGCCGGTCATCGTCGCCGACGGCGCCGACACCGTCGACTTCGCCGGCCGCGCACTCGACGTACCGACCGGCGAGGTGTCCCGGGGCGCCACCGCCACCCTGTGCGTCCGGCCCCACCTGGTCGGGCTCGGCGACGGACCCAACGCGCTGGACGGCACCATCGCCGAGGTCCAGTGGCGCGGCTCCACCCACCGCCTGTACGTCGACGTCGACGGCCACCGGGTCAAGGCGGACCTGAAGGAGCTGCGCGAGACACCGGCGCTCGGCGACCGGGTCACGCTGCACTTCGCGGCCGACGACGCGGTGCTGCTGCCCGCGGGCGCGGCGCCGGGAGCCGGGGGAGGGGCCGATGGCTAGCACCGCACAGCCCGTCGCACCGGTCATCGGCGGCACGACGGCCCCCCGTCAGCGCACCGGCGGGAGCAAGCAGCCGGACCCGTCCGGCCCGCAGGCCCCGGCCCGCGAGGCCCGCCGCGTCCCCCGCTTCGTCTGGGCGTTGCCGCCCGTCGCCGTCCTCGCGCTCGTCTTCCTCTACCCGCTGGCCCTCGTCGTCCAGCAGTCCGTCAGCCCGGACGAGGGCGGCACCTCGATCGCCCCGTACGGCGAGGTGTTCGCCTCCGAATCGTTCCGCTCGGCGCTGACCACCACCGTCTGGCTGGCGGTCGGCTCCACGGCCGGATGCCTGGTGCTGGGCTTCGTCCTGGCCATGATCATCGCGTTCGTGCCGTTCCCCGGCGGCAGGGCGGTCGCCAAGTTCATCGACGTCTTCCTCTCCTTCCCGTCGTTCCTGATCACGCTCGCCCTGCTGTTCGTCTACGGCAACGTCGGCATGGCCAACGGCGTCTGGACGGACCTCACCGGGGCGTCCAGTGGCCCCTTCGACTTCCTCACCACGCCGTGGGGCGTGCTGCTCGCCGAGATCACCTACTTCACGCCCTTCGTGATGCGCCCGCTGCTCGCCGCGTTCTCGCAGCTCGACAGCGCGCAGCTGGAGGTGGCGTCCTCGCTGGGCGCGAAGCCGGCCCGGATCGTGCGGCAGGTGATCCTCCCCGAGGCGCTCCCCGCGCTCGCCGCCGGCGGCAGCCTCGTCCTCGTGATGTGCCTCAACGAGTTCGGCATCGTGCTGTTCACCGGCGCGAAGGGCGTCACGACCCTGCCGATGCTCGTCTACAGCAAGGCGATCCTGGAGTCCGACTACCCGGCGGCCTGTGTCGTCGCCGTCGTCAACATCGCGATCTCCGTCGGCCTCTACAGCCTGTATCGGATGGTGAGCCGCCGTGTTGGTGCATAGCCGTACGGGGAAATGGGCCACCTGGGCCGTGTTCTTCGTGCTCTTCGTCCCGCTGTTCGCGGTGCCGCTCCTGGTCATCCTCGCCGCGTCGTTCACCACCAACTGGTCCGGCGCCTTCCCCTCCGGGCCGACCACCGAGCACTACGCGGCGGCGACCGGCGGCGACTCGCTACAAGCGCTGACCACCAGCCTGATCACGGCCGTCAGCGCCAGCCTGCTCGCCCTGACCATCGGCTCCTGGGCCGCGCTGGCCGCCGCCTCGCTCCGCAGGCGCGGCAGGAGGTTCCTCGACGCACTGTTCATGCTGCCGGTCGCCGTGCCGTCGGTGGTCGTCGGCCTCGCCGTGCTCGTCGCGTTCAGCAAGCCGCCGATGCTGCTGAACGGGACGAGCTGGATCGTGATCCTGGCGCACACCATTCTTGTCACGGCGTTCGCCTATTCGTCGGTCTCGGCGGCAATAGTGCGTCTCGACCCGATGTACGAGCAGGCGGCGGCCAGTCTGGGCGCCCGCCCCGGTTACGTCCTGTGGCGCATCAAGCTGCCGCTCCTGCTGCCGTCCCTCACGGCGGCGGCGGGGCTCTGCTTCGCGCTGTCCATGGGCGAGTTGAGCGCCACGATGATGCTCTACCCGCCGGACTGGACACCGCTCCCGGTGCAGATCTTCGCGGCCACCGACCGTGGCTCGCTCTTCACCGGAGCGGCCGTCGCCGTGGTCCTGATGGGAACGACGCTGCTCGTGCTGCTCGGCGTCTCCCGGATCCGCACCAGGGCCTCGTACCGCTGATCCGCCAATACCTCCCCGTACCGACCTCCGGCCGGCTTCCGGCCGACATCCAGGAGATACGACTGCCATGCGCAAGAACCACCTCAAGCCCATAGCCGCCGTCACCGGCTGCCTCGCCCTCGCCGCCACCCTCTCCGCCTGCGGCGGCTCCTCGGCCGCCTCCGACGAGAAGGTCGTCACCGTCTACAGCGCCGACGGCCTCAAGGGCGAGAACGGCGACGGCTGGTACGACAAGGTGTTCAAGGACTTCGAGAAGAAGACCGGCATCAAGGTCAAGTACGTGGAGGGCGGCTCCGGCGAGATGGTGCAGCGCGCCGTCCGCGAGAAGTCCAACACCCAGGCGGACGTCCTGGTCACCCTGCCGCCGTTCATCCAGCAGGCCGACAGCAAGGGCCTCCTCGCCGCGTACGCCCCGGCCGGCTCCGACCAGGTCGACGGCGCAGACAAGGCGTCCGACTCCAAGTGGACCTCGGTCGTCAACAACTACTTCGGCTTCATCTACAACAAGAAGGAACTGAAGTCGGCGCCCACCACCTGGGAGGAGCTGCTCGACGGAGAGTTCAAGAACAAGATCCAGTACTCCACCCCCGGGGTCGCCGGCGACGGCACCGCCGTACTCATCAAGGCCATGCACGACTTCGGCGGCAAGGAGCCGGCGATGGCGTACCTGAAGAAGCTCCAGGCCAACAACGTCGGCCCGTCCGCCTCCACCGGCAAGCTGGCCCCCAAGGTCGACAAGGGCGAGCTGCTCGCCGCCAACGGCGACGTCCAGATGAACTTCGCGCAGTCCAAGGACATGCCGAACCTCGGCATCTGGTTCCCCGCGAAGCAGGGCGGCAAGTCCACCACCTTCGCCCTGCCGTACGCCGCCGGGCTGGTGAACAAGGCCCCGCACAGCGCCAACGGCAAGAAGCTGCTCGACTTCATGCTCTCCGAGCAGGCCCAGAAGGACGTCAGCGCGGTCGGCGGCGGCTTCTCCGCCCGCAAGGACGTCAAGGGCACCGACGCCAACGCCATCGAGCTGGCGAAGCTGATGGACGGGGTGGAGGTCTTCGAGCCCGACTGGTCGGACATCGGCACCAACCTGGACAGCTACGTCGAGGCCTGGAAGTCGGCCACCGGCAGCTGACCGTTGCCGGAGGATTCACGGCACGGGTATGGACCTCCGACGGATCATCGCGAAAAGATAACGGGTCTAGTCCCGCGTTCAACTCCCCTTTTCAGGACGGGGAGTTGAACGTGTGCCCCCACGCCTCGACGGAGGACCCCGTGACCACAGGCATGTCCCGCCGCACCCTCCTCATGAGCGCGGCCGCCCTCGCTGCCGCCGGACCGCTCGCCGCGGCCACCACCGCACGGGCCGCGGCCCGTACCCCCAAGGTCCTGGTCATCGGCCTGGACGGTGCCCTGCTGAACCGGATCAAGGACGCGGACGCACCGAATCTCGACGCCCTGATGGCCTCCGGGCTCACCTCGGTCAGTCCTCTCTACGCCAACCCGATGGCGCCCACCCTCTCCGGCCCCGGCTGGTCCACGATCATCACCGGCGTCTGGCCCGACAAGCACCGCGTCAAGGACAACGCCTTCACCGGCCACGCCTTCGCGCAGTACCCCGACTTCCTCACCCGCATCGAGACCGCGAAGCCGGGCCTGTCGACGTACGCCGTCGCCTCCTGGAACCCGGTCACCGACACGATCTTCTCCGCGAAGGTCGACACCCGGGTCTCCACCCCGGAAGCCGAGTACGACACCGGTACCACCAGCAGAGCCGTCGCCGAACTGGCCGGCGGCAACCGGGACGCGGTCTTCGTCCACCTCGACAACGTCGACCACGCCGGACACAGCCACGGCGCCGCGAGCAAGCAGTACCTGGACGCCATCCACGGCGTGGACGCCCAGGTCGGGCAGCTGGTCGCCGCCGTACGGGGCCGGGCCACCCACGCCTCCGAGGACTGGCTCATCATGATCACCGCCGACCACGGGCACACCGACGCGGGCGGCCACGGCGGCTCCAGCGCGGCCGAACGGCAGACCTTCCTCATCGCGAGCGGCGGTTCCGTCACCCCGGGCTCCACCCGGTACGACATCAAGATGCCGGACGTCGCCGCCTCCGCCCTCGCCCACCTCGGCATAGCCGTCGACCCGGCCTGGGGCCTGGACGGCCGCCCGCTCCAGCAGCCCGTCCCCGACGCCTTCGACGCGCTGCGCCCGCAGCTGGGAACCCGTGTCGACGAGACGGGAATCGGCGCCGCGGTCGTCGGCTTCACCCACACCCCGCCGCCCGGCTGGTCGATCGACAACAGCGCGATGGGCGCCGGCGGAGTCACCGAATGGCGCGGCTGGACCTTCACCACCGACGAGTTCTGGACCTCCGCCGAGCGCGACCAGTGGCGCGAGACCAACGTCCGGGCCCGGAACGTCTTCGCGGTGGCCGACGGCGACGAATGGGTCGACAAGAGCTTCACGGGCACCTTCGACTCCACCCTGGTCGGCCCGGCCTGGCCGGTCACCGGAGGCCGCACCGCCACCCTCGCCTACACCACCCACTACCGTCAGGAAGCCCCGCAGAAGGGCGAGGTCCTCGTCTCCTACGACGGGGGCACCCCGGCCGTCGTGAAGACGTACACCTCCGACACCGTCGCGAAGACCGAATCGCTCACCCTCCAGGTCCCGGCCGGAGCCACCACCGCACGGGTCCGTTTCCGGTACACCGGCGGCAACAACTGGTTCTGGGCGGTCGACGGAGTGACCCTCACACCCGCGTGATCCGGCCGTTCCGGCACGTCGAACGAACGGCCTAAAATCGGGGGCGTCGGCGCTGCACAACGCGGTGCCGCCGGCGTCCCCGCACACGGCGTACGGCAGGAGTCCCACACATGGCAGAGCGCAAGCCGATCTCGTCCTGGCTCACCGACATGGACGGAGTCCTGATCCACGAGGGGACGCCGATCCCCGGAGCGGATGCCTTCATCAAGCGGTTGCGTGACTCGGGACTCCCCTTCCTGGTCCTCACCAACAACTCCATCTACACCGCCCGCGACCTGCACGCCCGGCTGAACCGCATGGGCCTGGACGTGCCCGTGGAGAACATCTGGACCTCCGCCCTGGCCACCGCCCAGTTCCTGGACGACCAGCGGCCCGGCGGCACGGCGTACGTCATCGGCGAGGCCGGCCTCACCACCGCCCTGCACGACATCGGCTACGTCCTCACCGACCACGAACCCGACTACGTGGTCCTCGGCGAGACCCGCACGTACAGCTTCGAGGCGCTCACCAAGGCGATCCGGCTGATCAACGGCGGCGCCCGCTTCATCTGCACCAACCCCGACGAGACCGGCCCGTCCGCCGAGGGCCCGCTGCCCGCCACCGGGTCCGTCGCCGCCCTCATCACCAAGGCCACCGGCAAGGCCCCGTACTTCGCGGGCAAGCCCAACCCGCTGATGATGCGCACCGGGCTCAACGCGATCGGCGCCCACTCCGAGTCCAGCGCCATGATCGGCGACCGGATGGACACCGATGTGCTGGCCGGCCTGGAGGCGGGGATGCAGACCTTCCTGGTCCTCACCGGTCTCACCACGGTCGCCGACATCGACAAGTACCCCTTCCGGCCGTCCACCGTCGTCGACTCGATCGCCGACCTGGTCGATCTCGTCGACGCGGGCTGAGCCCGGCGGGGCACGGCCACCAAGGGGGCGGGGGAGGGTTCCGGCCGGTCCGCGCGGACCCGCCCCCCGCGCTCCTGCGGATGCGGAATCCCTCCGGAGGCGTGAACCTGCACTGAGGAGGTTCACGATGCGTTCCACAACCCTCACGTTCTGTGCCGCCGCGGTGGTCGCGGCGACCCTGGTGCCGGCCTCCGCCGCACTGGCCGACTCCGACTCCGGGTCCGCCCAGGAGAAAGGCCGCACCTCCCTGACGGCGACCCCGGCCTCCGTCGGGCCGGGCGGTGAGACGGATCTGCGGCTGGAGGGCTGCGAAGGCCGCGAGGCCACTGGCGAGTCCGATGTCTTCGTCTCCGAGGCGCACTTCTCGCCCGCCGCGGACGGTGGCCTCTTCGCCGAGGCCCGGATCAGTTCGGACGCCTCCCCGGGCGAGTACGGCATCCGGATCACCTGCAAGGACGACAAGGCCGACAAGGGCGGCGAGGCCGGTAAGGGCGCCGAGGCCGCCGGCACGGTCACCGTTATCGACCGGGGGCGGGCCACCCCGCTCGCCCCGGTCGCCGCGGGCGGCGGCGGCACCGCCCTGTTCACCGACCGGGAGGACGAGCAGCAGGGCCCCGGCACCGTCCACGCGGTGATCGGTCTGGCCCTGGCCGCCGTCGCGGCCGTCGCCGTCGCGTTCCGCAGCGCGCGCCGCCGCCGTCCGGTCTCGGACTGACATGTCCGCCCCGGACAGCACCGCGGGCCACGGCAGGCTGCTCGCCGGAGTGGTCTGGGCCGTCCTGCTGCTCGGCCTGTGGTTCTGGGGCCGCGGCATCACCGACGGCTCCGGCGCCGGCTCCGCCCCGACCACCGGCGACATCGCCGCGGTGGGGCGCCCCCTCGGCGTACCGATGCCCCCGCCGCACGACCCGATCGAGGGCGCGGCGCCGGAGCGGATCGAGATCCCGTCGATCGGCGTCGAGGCACCCGTGGTCGCCCGTGGCCTGGACAAGGACGGGGCGATCGAACCGCCCTCGTTCGCCGCGGCCCAGTCCGTCGCCTGGTACGAAGGCGGCGCCGAGCCCGGCGCGAAGGGCCCCGCCCTCATGGTCGGCCATGTCGACACCGAGACGAGACCGGCCGTCTTCTACGGGCTGAGCGCGGCCCGCCCCGGCGCCAAGGTCGAGATCACCCGCGCCGACGGAACCGTCGCCGAATTCACCGTCGACGACGTCCAGGTCTTCACCCGGGCGCGCTTCGACGCCGACAAGGCGTACGGCCCGCGCAAGGCCGGCCGGGCGGAGCTCCGCCTGATCACCTGCGGCGGCACCTTCGACCGGGCGACGCACTCGTACGACGCGAATGTCGTCGTCTCGGCCTACCTGACCGGCGAGAAGTCCAAGGGCGACGGCGACTGAAGCCGAACCCTCTTGGTACGGAAAGAGCCTGACGGAGCGTCGACAGCTGCTCACCCCTGGTTCGGGAGATGCGGACAGAAGCCCTGTGTCAGGAAGGAACGGATGCGGCAGCGCACCGACGCCCGCACCGAGGGGAAGTGGATGTACGGCAGTCACGACGGCCGGCGGGGGGTGCGGACGGGTGCGGACGGGTGCGGTGGCAGTGGCGGGGGCCGTGCTGCTGCTCGCGGGTCGCGTCTTCGGCCCCGGCCCGGGCCGTCTCCCGCTCGCGGCGCCACCGGCCGGAGTCCCGGGGGCGGTGCCCGGTAGGCGGGCGCATGGTGGCCCGAGTACGCGCTGGGCCCGGCGCGGGCGGCGAAGTAGCCGCACCGCCCGGCCCTGCGGGACCTCGACCCATCTGCCCTCGGACGGCGTCCCCTTGGCGTCCGTCACGAACAGCATGTGCCAACCCGACGGCACCAGCGCCCGGTTGCCCGGCACCGTGACCGTGATCCCGCCCGCAGTCCGCTTCAGCCTCAGCGCCACCGACCGCTGGTCGGTGTCCGTGACATGGGTGACCGCACCGGGCCGGATCAGCTTCGCGGAGGTGATCGCTCGGCCCCTGATCCGGGTCGTGGAAGTGGCCGAGCATTCGCTCCAGACAGTTGGGCAGCGGTACGTGGTCGGTGTCGACGGAGGCGAAGAACTCGTAGTCGCCGCCGTGCGCGTCGAGCCAGGCGTTGTAGCTGCCGTGCTTTGTCCTGGCGCGGTGCGGGCCCCGGTCCTGGTTCCAGTGCGCGACGCCCCGGCGGGAGAAGTGGTGCACCCCGAGCCGGGCGCAGACCTCCTTGACCGCCGGGTCGTCGCCCCCGTCGAGCAGCCAGACGTGCAGCAGCCCGCGGTGCCGGATGCGGACCGCGGCCTCAAGGTCCTCGTCACCATCTCCAGGGGCTCCTTGCCCGGGACGAAGGAGGTGAGGAAGACGACCCTGGTGCCGGTCTCCGGGACGACCGGCAGCAGGGTCGCGCGCGACCCGGCGTCGCGTGCGCGTCGGACAGGACGTTCAGGGTGCGGAAGAGCTCGATCAGGCCGATCAAGACCAGCATCACGATGTCCAGGACCAGCAGCGCGCCGTTCCTGAGGTTCGGGTCGCGGCGCGTCCAGTGGTCGGGCCGCATCAGCCAGACGAACAGGCCGATCGAGACGAGTGGCGCGGCACCCAGCAGGAGCGCCGCGCGGATCCGGTGCGGTTCCTGCGAGAGCAGTGAGCGGTACCGCACCCGGTACGGCCGGTCGGGGCCGGGCCCGGTCAGTGGCCCGGCGAGCCGGCTGCAGTGCTCGTAGCCGTAACGCGGCAGCGTTTCCTCCGGCTGCCGGCGTCGTTTCCCGGGTATCGGCTGTGCCGGTATCCGGGGCAGGTGGTCCGGGAGAGGTCGTTGTTCTGCCGGGCGCCTGTCGGCGTCGACGTCATGGGTCATCCCCCTGCACGCATGGTCGGTGCGTGAATGGTCGGTCGTCTCGGCCGCGGCGATTCCCCGTCGGTCGCCGCGGACGACATGATCGGCGGGCGGCCGCCCGCTCGGACACGGAACGCCGCCCTTCCGGTCCGTCTCTGATGTCCCCTCGACACCAGTCCCCGAGCGGGGCCCCCACCCCGCGTTGCGGACAACCGGAACTTCTCCCTCTACAGCCCCCAACTGCACGGCTCATCGGCCTGGTTGGGGCCGATGACCAATAGACGGGTTGTCCGCCCCCGGTCCCGACCGCAAGGGTGAAACGGGTGGGTTGCCAGTCATACGTACGATTTGTGGCCCCCTTGTGGAGGGGGTGTGCGAGGGCGTATGAAAACGGACTTCGCGTCGCTGAGTGACCGGGTGGTGACGCCGTGACATCTGCGCGAAGGCTGTGCGGCGCCTGTGTGGGTAGTGGTCAACGGTGGCGCTGTGGGCGGCGTCACGGAGCGGAGGCCCGGCGCGAGGCTTCGGTGCGGGAGGCTTCGGCGTGAGGGGTTCGCGAACGAGCAAAGCCCCCTCACGCGTGGTGAGGGGGCTTTGACCCTGCGTGCGCCGCCAGGGACTCGAACCCCGGACCCGCTGATTAAGAGTCAGCTGCTCTAACCAACTGAGCTAGCGGCGCCTGCTGACCTGGAGAACTCTACCCGAAGCCGGGGGGTGCTCCTGACCATTTACCGTCCATCGCGGCCTGTCGGATGGTCGTTTTTTCTCTTCTGTCCGTCAAAATGCGATATGTCAGGAGAGTTGAGACACTGGCGCCCGTGCAGATGCGCCCAAAGATCTTGACGAGTGCGGAGGGGAATCGCATGACTGTGCCGGCTTTCGAGGAGTACGTGCCCGCCATCGACTGCACCTGTGCGGGGTGCGCCGCGCAGCGGCGGACCGCCGCCAGCGCACTGCCCATGCGGTACGGAGGTCATCCGGCCGCACGCGGCGCCCGCCGCGCCCTGGTGCTGGCCACCGCGGCCGGAGTGGTGCTGAGCAGCGGTGTCACCGAGGCGGCGAGCGCCACGAGCGCGACGGGTGCGACGGGCGAGCGGACGGCGGAGACGGCCGGAACCGCCCCGGCCGACGCGGACGGGGACAGCCCGCAGGGCGGACCGGGCCCGCTGCGCGGCGGTGGCGCCGCGGGCCCGCCCTCGTCCACGACCACCACGCCCAAGCTGCGCAAGAGCAGCCGGGCCGACATCATCAACCGCGCGAAGAAGTGGGTGTCCGCGCAGGTTCCGTACAGCATGACCAAGTACTGGGCGGACGGTTACCGGCAGGACTGCTCCGGCTACGTCTCGATGGCCTGGAACCTGCCCGGCAACGAGTGGACCGGCAGCCTCGCCGAGTTCGGCAAGAAGATCGCGCGGGAGGAGCTCCAGCCCGGCGACATCCTGCTCTTCCACAATCCGGCCGACCCCTCGAAGGGCTCCCACGTCACGATCTTCGGCGGCTGGACCGACTACACGCACACCCATTACACGGCCTACGAGCAGACGAAGCCGCACGCCCGCAAGAAGACGACGCCCATGGCGTACTGGACCAACTCCGGCAGCTACGTCGCCTACCGCTACAAGGGCCTCATCAGCCCGAGCGCCGGCAGCGGTTCGTCGGTGAAGGCGTTCCCGGGCGCCGCGAAGTTCGGCCCCGGTGCGAGCAACACGTACGTCACCGAGCTCGGCAGGATGCTCGTGGAGCGGGGCGGCAAGCGCTTCTACAAGGTCGGCCCCGGTCCCGGCTGGGGCGATGCCGACCGGCGGGCGACCCAGGCGTTCCAGAAGGCCCAGGGCTGGAAGGGCAAGGAGGCGGACGGCATCCCCGGCCCCGCCACCTGGCGGCTCCTGGCGAACGGAACCGGCCATGACATCCCCGGGAGCGGAAGCGGAACGGGAGTCGGCCACGGCGACTCGAAGCCGGGTTCGAAGTTCCCCGGGCGGGGCTATTTCCGGCCCGGTCAGTCCAACAGCCATGTCGACAGGCTCGGCAAGCAGTTGGTGAAGAAGGGCTTCGGCAAGCACTACACCTCGGGGCCGGGGCCCCGGTGGACCGAGGCGGACCGGCGGAACGTCGAGGCCTTCCAACGGGCTCAGGGCTGGCGGGGCGGAGCGGCCGACGGCTACCCCGGTCCGGAGACCTGGCGGCGACTCTTCGGGTGACACGACGCACATGACGGAGGCGGGTATGCGATCCACGGTGTCGGACAGCTCCGGAACCCCGGAGAACGGCGGGCGGCGGGAGAGGGAGCGGGGGGCGGTGAGGGCGACGGGCCCGGACGAACCCGCCGGGGCGACGGTTCCGGTTCCGGGGGTCGGTGAGGGGCCGGACACGGGGCCGGATCCCGGGCCGGGCTCCGTGGTCGACCTCGTGCTGGATCTGGTCCCGGGCGAGGACCGGGATCCGGGGCTCGGCGCGACATCGGCCTCGGTGTCGGTGTCGCTCCCGGTGGCGGGCGCCGTATCCGCGCCGGTGCCGGGTGGGTCGGGTGCGGGCGCCGACGCGCCTCCCCGGCGCCGCACGGCCCCCGACGCCGTCTTCGACTCGCTCCCCGTCGCCGGGGGCGACGGGGCCGAACAGTCCGGCGACCCGCTGTGGGGGGCCGGGCGGCACCACGCGGTCATCGCCAACGAGCGGACCGCGTCCATCCCCGTGCATCTGCTCTTCCGGGAGGACGCCGAGGGCGCCGAGCGAGCCGACGCGACCGCGCTCCCCGTCGGTGTGCTGCGACGGGGAGCCGGTGGCGACCGGACGCAGCCGGGGGTGCGGCGCCCGCAGGTGCCCGAGGGGCCCCAGGTGCGGCCCCCGACCAGGCCGGCACCGGTCGGTGATCCACGGCTCGCCGAGCGGCCGGGCCCCGCCCTCCCCGGCTGGCTCGCGCTGCTCGTCGCACTGGCCGGGTCCGCCGCCGGCGGCGCAGTGCTCTGGTGGATCGGCGCGCTGCCCGCCGCCGTGCTCGCCCGGCTCGGGATCGGCTCGCACCCGTACGACGGGATCGGCCTCGGCGCCTGGGCGGCGCTCGCCGCGCTGGCGTCGGTGGTGCTCTTCGCGCTCGGCGGCCTGAGCCGCGGGCGGGTGGGGTACGCCTGGGTGCTGACGCTGTTCGGCGAGTACCGGGGGAGCGTGCGGCGGACCGGGCTGATGTGGATCAGCCCCCTGCTGCTGCGCCGCCGGGTCGACGTACGCCTGCGGCACTGGCGCAGCGAACCGCTCCCCGCCGTGGATGCCAACGGCACGGCGCTGCGCGTCGTCGTCCTCGTGGTGTGGCGGATCAAGGACACCGTGCGGGCGGCGCTCGGGGTCGCCGACCACGAGGCGTATCTGCGCGAGCAGGTCGAGGCGGCGATGGCCCGGGTCCTCTCGCAGCTGCCCGCCGACGCCTTCCACGAGGACGCGCACACCCTGCGCAACGCCGAGGCGGTCGGCGACGCGCTGACCCGGATGCTGAAGGCGGACTGCGAGCCGGTCGGCATCGAGGTGTACTCGGCCCAGCCGACCGGGATCGAGTACGCGCCGGAGGTCGCCGCGGCGATGCAGCGCCGCCGGATCGCGGCCATCGACGCCAAGCACCGGGACAGCGTCTTGACTTCGGTGGTCGACGCGGTCGACGACACGGTCAACCGGCTCACCGCGCGGGGCATCGTGGAGCTGGACGACTACGAACGGAAGTCCCTGGTCAAGGACTTGACGGTGGCCTTCTACACCGGACGCAGCGGCGGGGAGGGCGCCTGAGGGTCCCGGGGGAGGCCGCGCGGCCAAGCGGAATCCAACTCTCATTGGTCTGGACATGTTCATATCCCGTCAATAATCTAAGTCTTGGTCTAGACCGCAAAGCGCGCGCGCAGCACAGCTCATGGAACCTCCCCCACGTTCTTGAGGAGCGACAGCAATGCGTAAAAGGGCAAGTGCGGCCGTGGTCGGCCTGGCCATCGCGGGCGTCTCGATGTTCGCGACCGGCAGCGCCGGCAGCCATGGCTACACCGACAACCCCATCAGCCGCCAGAAGCTCTGTGCCAACGGCACGGTGACAGGCTGCGGCAACATCCAGTGGGAGCCGCAGAGCGTCGAGGGCCCGAAGGGCTTCCCGGCGGCGGGTCCGGCCGACGGCAAGATCTGTTCCGGCGGTCATGGCGAGTTCGCGCAGCTGGACGACCCGCGCGGCGGCAGCTGGCCCGCCACCCAGGTCACCGCCGGCCAGGGCTTCAGCTTCCGCTGGCAGTTCACCGCGCGCCACGCCACGACGGACTTCCGCTACTACATCACCAAGGACGGCTGGGACCCCACCAAGCCGCTCACCAGGGCCGACCTGGAATCGCAGCCCTTCATGACGGTGCCGTACGGCGGCAAGCAGCCCCCGGCGACCCTGACCCAGCAGGGCACCATCCCCACCCAGAAGAGCGGGAAGCACATCATCCTGAGCGTCTGGAACATCGCTGACACGGCGAACGCGTTCTATGCCTGCTCCGATGTTCAGTTCTGACGTGTAGTCAATTATCGTGCGGCGCCATGAGGAGCGCAGGCACCGTTGCGGAGCTCGTACAGCGCCAATGGGGCGACCACCGGCCCGGACTGAGACATCGGGACACCGTTCTCAGCCATCACCAGGTCGCCGCCGGCGCTGCCGCGCGGGCCGCGCTCCTGGCGGATCTGCTGTCGGCGGGCGGCGAACCGCACATCGGGGTGCTGCTGGACAACACCCCTGAATTCCCACTCTGGTTGAGCGCGGCGGCCCTGGCCGGGGCCGCCGTGGCCGGGATCAACCCGACCCGGCGCGGCGCCGAACTGGCCCGCGACATCCTGCACACCGACTGCCGGGTCCTGGTCACCGAACGCGCCCACCTGCCGCTGCTCGACGGCCTGGACCTGCCGGGCGTCCGGATGCTGGTGACCGACACCGACGCGTACGCCGAACTCCTGGCCCCGTACGCCGGAGCCGAACCGGGCGACACGACCCGCACGGGCGTCGGGCCCACGACCCGGATGCTGCTCTACTTCACCTCCGGATCGACCGGCGCGCCCAAGGCGGCGATCTGCACCCAGGGACGGCTGGCGGCGGCCGGGCAGTCGCTCGTCGACCACTTCGGCATCCGGCGCGAGGACGTCCACTACATCTGCATGCCGATGTTCCACGGCAACGCGGTGATCGCCGACTGGGCGCCCGCCCTGGCCGCCGGGGCCGCCGTCGCGCTGCGCCGCCGCTTCTCGGCCTCCGGATTCCTCGACGACGTACGGGCGCACGGGGCGACGTACTTCACCTATGTCGGCCGCGCCGTGCAGTACCTGCTGGCCACCCCCGAGCGCCCGGACGACCGCGAGCACCCGCTGCGGCTCGGCTTCGGCACCGAGGCCGGTGCGGTGGACGCGGCCCGGTTCCGGGAGCGGTTCGGGGTGCGGCTGGTCGAGGGCTACGGCTCCTCCGAGGGCGGCGCGGCGGTCCAGCGGACCCCCGACACCCCGGAGCGGGCGATCGGGAAGGCACCGGCCCGCGACGATCTCGCGGTCGTGGACCCGGAGACCGGCGAGGAGCGGCCCGCCGCCGTCTTCGACGGCGCGGGCCGGCTGACCAACGGGGCCGAGGCGATCGGTGAACTGGTCAACCGGGGGCACACGCCCTTCGAGGGCTACTGGCGCAACGAGGAGGCGGAGGCCCAGCGGGTGCGCGGCGGCTGGTACTGGACCGGGGACCTCTTCTTCCGGGACGCCGAAGGCTTCCTCTACTTCGCGGGCCGCACCGACGACCGGCTGCGGGTGGACAGCGAGAACCTGGCCGCCGCGATGATCGAGAACATCCTGGCCCGCTGGGAGGACGCGGCCGCCGTGGCGGTGTACGCGGTGCCGGACCCGGTCGCCGGGGACCAGGTGATGGCGGCGCTCGCCCTGCGGGAGGGCGCGGCCTTCGACCCGTCCGCCTTCGCCGCTTTCCTCGCCGCGCAGCCGGACCTGGGTACGAAGATGGCCCCCCGCTTCGTACGGATCGTCCCGGCGATGCCGGTGACGGCGACGAACAAGGTGCACCGCGTGCGGCTGCGCCGGGAGGGGTTCTGGTCCGTGGGACCCGTGTGGTGGAACGGGGCCGGCGCCGGGTACGAGCCGTTCGGCGACGGGCAGTTGAGCGCTCTGCTGCGTGAGTACGAGGCGCACGGGCGTGCCGAGGTCTGTTCCCGGCCGCCGGACGGACCGAATGCGCCGGACGGGCCCGGGGTGCGGGCCCGTCCGGCGATCGAGGACACGGCGGCGAGGAGGGTGGGCCCGCACGAGAGGCCCTAGTTCACCAGGGCCGGCTCCTCGTGCACCGCGGCCTCCGCGGCTTCTTCCCCCGCGGTCCCCCTCCGCCGCAGCAGTACCGCGGCCAGCACCGCCCCCGCCAGCAGCAGCGCCGCTCCCGCGACCGAGGCGTACTGCATGCTGTGCACGAAGGCCTCCCGGCCGACCGAGATCAGCGAACCGTCACCCGTGGCCACCGCACCGGCGAGGGTCTTGCGGGCGGTCTCCGGGGCGGAGTCCGGCATGTCCGCGGTGTAGATCGCGGTGGCCACCGCGCCCAGCAGGGCCATTCCCATCGCACCGCCGAACTCCTGGCCGGTCTCCAGCAGCGAGGCCGCCGAACTGGCCTTCGCCGGCGGGGCCGTGGACAGCGCCAGGTCCGACACGAGCGCCATCACGGTGACGATGCCGCTGCTCATCACGGCGCAGCCGCCGAGCAGCAGCCACAGGGAGTCCGTACCGGTCAGGGCGAGGACGGCGAAGCCGGCGGCGGCGATGACGAAACCGGCGCAGATGACCCGGGCGCGGTCGGTGCGCTGGGCGATCGCCGTGGCCGTCGGGGCCGCGGCGCCCACCGCCAGGGACGGTGCCAGGCTCCACAGCGCGGCCTCCATCGTGCTCATGCCGAGAACCGACTGGAGGTACTGCGTGGTGAAGAACGAGGAGCCCATCATGGCGAACGCGGCCAGCGCGTTCAGCCCGATCCCGGCGGCGAAGCCGCGGTGGCGGAACAGTTCCCGGCTGATCATCGCGTCGGAGCGGCCGCGCTGGCGGCGGACGAAGAACAGACCGACGACCAGCCCCGCGCCGGTGATCAGCGCGTTCCGCACATCGAGCCCATGGGCGGCGCTCTCCTTGACGCCGTAGACCACCGGCAGCACGGACCCCATCGACAGCGGCACGCTCAGGAAGTCGAACCGTCCGGGGTTCGGGTCCTTGAACTCCGGGACCAGCACCGGCACCAGAACCAGCAGCAGCACCATGGCCGGCACATTGATCAGGAAGACCGAGCCCCACCAGAAGTGCTCCAGCATGACCCCGCTGAGCACCGAGCCGAGCGCGATGCCGCCCGCCATGGCGCCCGACCAGATCCCCACGGCCCGGCCGCGCTGCCGCTCGTCGCGGAACATGTTCCGTACCAGCCCCATGGTCGACGGCATCAGCGTCGCCCCGCCGACCCCGAGCAGGGCGCGGGCCGCGATCAGCATCTCGGGGCTGTCGGCGTACGCGGCGGCGACGGACGCGGCACTGAACGCGAGCGCGCCCAGGAGCAGCAGCTTGCGACGGCCGATCCGGTCGCCGAGCGAGCCCATCGTGATGAGCAGGCCGGCCAGGGCGAAGGCGTACACATCGAAGATCCAGAGCTGCTGGGTGGCGCTGGGGGCGAGGTCCCGGTCGATGGACGGGATCGCGAAGAAGAGGACGGAGATGTCCATCGAGACGAGGAGGAGGGGCAGCAGGAGGACCACGAAGGCGGTCCATTCCCGGCGGCCGGCGAGGTGGCCGCGCTCGGCGGTGGTGCTCGTAGCGTTCGTCATGCCAGGAAATGTACGAGCGTTTAAAACGCTTGTCTAGTACGAGTGTGTAAAACGTTCGTACATCTCGATGGGCAGCAAAAAACGCACTGGGCGGTTCACGTGTACGTGAACCGCCCAGTGCGTTGTCTGTGCGCCGCCAGGGACTCGAACCCCGGACCCGCTGATTAAGAGTCAGCTGCTCTAACCAACTGAGCTAGCGGCGCTTGCTGACTCGAAAATAATACCTGCTCCGGAGGGGTGCTGATGCCACCCCCGCCGGGAGCCCCGTCGGACGGGCCTAGAGCGCCATCGACAGGAGCACCGGAGCCGCCCGCCGGTTCAGCGTGTCCGCCGCCGAGCGCAGGCGGTGCGCGTCCTCGATCGGCAGCGACAGTGCCAGGCAGCCCGCCGATGCCCCGGCCGTCAGCGGCACCGCCGCGCACACCGTGCCGACCGCGTACTCCTGGAGGTCGAGCACCGGGACCGTCGCCGGCTGGCTGTCCAGCTTGGAGAAGAGCACCTTCTCGTTGGTGATCGTCCGCGAGGTGAGCCGGGGCGTCTTGTGGCGCGAGATGTGGTCCCGGCGGCCGTCCTGGTCGAGCTGGGCCAGCAGGCATTTGCCGGCCGCCGAGGCGTGCGCCGCCGACCGGAAGTCCACCCACTCGTTGACCGCGGGGGTGAGCGGGCCGTCGGCGTACTGCGTGACCCGGATCTCGCCGTCGACGTACCGGCTGATGTAGACCGCCGCGCCGACCGAGTCGCGCAGCTGCGCCAGCATCCGCTGGAGCCTGGACTCCAGGGCCTGTCTGCGGGCCGGGCCGGAACCGAGGAGCAGGAGCGAGGCGCCGATGACGTACGCGCCGTCGGTGACCTGCTCCACGTAACCCTCGCGGCGC
The DNA here is from genome assembly GCF_036077095.1 of Streptomyces sp. NBC_00376. Lineage (NCBI taxonomy): Bacteria > Bacillati > Actinomycetota > Actinomycetes > Kitasatosporales > Streptomycetaceae > Streptomyces > Streptomyces sp. NBC_00376. Next base: position 5,551,647 of record NZ_CP107960.1, read on the forward strand.
AGTGTCAGCAGCAGGGAGGTGAGGTGGCCGGTGGGCAGTCCCGTCTCGCGGGAGATCTGGGTGTCCGTCACACCGTTGCCGTGTTTGGAGACCGTTTCGAGAACGCGAAGGGCGTACTGCACCGAATGGAACGGTGCGGTCGGTTCGGGCTTCAATGCCACGGTTTCCCCCTACCAGGTTGTTACCGCAAGCTCTGATCTCACGATAGCCGCCAAGACCCTGTTCCAGGGCGGCTGTTGGCGACTCGGCGGAGCGCCCCACCCCGGTGAGCTGGGGCGCATCCGTCCGGCATATGCCAAAGTCATTGGCTTGCGACAAAGGGTGAGGTCACAGCACCGCGTCGAGGAATTCGCGCGTACGTTCGTGCTCCGGGTCGGTGAAGATTTTTTCCGGCGGACCGGATTCGATCACCCGCCCGGAGTCGAACATCAGTACCTTCTCCGAGACGTCCCGGGCGAAATTCATCTCATGGGTCACGCAGAGCATGGTGATGTCGGTGTTCCTGGCGATGTCGCCCAGCAGCTCCAGCACCCCGGCCACCAGTTCCGGGTCGAGCGCCGACGTCACCTCGTCCAGCAGCAGGATCTCCGGCTCCATGGCCAGGGCGCGGGCGATGGCGACCCGCTGCTGCTGCCCCCCGGAGAGCTGGGAGGGGTGGGCGTCGATCTTCGCGGAGAGCCCGACCAGGTCGAGCAGCTCCCGGGCCCGGGTCTCCGCCTCCTCGCGGTCCTTGCCCAGCACGTTGACCGGCGCCTCGGTGATGTTCTGCAGCACCTTCATGTTGGGGAAGAGGTTGAACTGCTGGAAGACCATGCCGATCTTCTTCCGCGCCTCGCGCAGATGCTTCTCCGGCGCCGGCTTCAGCGGTCCGCCGGGCGTCCTGATGTGGGACAGCGGGCTGCCGTCCACCCAGATGACGCCGCCGCTGACCTTCTCCAGCGTCATCAGCAGCCGCAGGATGGTGGTCTTGCCCGAGCCGCTGGGCCCGATCAGGGTGACGTGCTCACCGCGCCGCACCGAGAAGTTCAGCCGGTCCAGGACGACATGGTCGCCGTACCGCTTCACGACATCGTCGAAGCGGACCAGCGGATGGCCGGTCTCCGGTGCGGCGGCCGGTGCGGCGTCCGCAGGGGCCGTGGGGGCCGCGGGGGCCGCACCCGTCGTCTTGCGCAGGGGGAGGTGTTCAGTGGCCAAGGCGCTTCTCCAGCTTTCTCATCAGCAGCGAGGTGGGGTAGCTCGCGACCAGGAAGACCAGGCCGGCGAGCGTGAACGCCTCGGTGTAGGCGAAGTGGTCGGCGCCGTACTTACGGGCCTCGAAGACCATTTCCTGCACCGTGATCACGGCGAGGAACGGGGTCTCCTTGAACATCGAGATCGCGTAGTTGCCGAGCGCGGGCAGCACATTGCGCACCGCCTGCGGCAGGATCACGGCCTGCCAGGTCCGCCGGGGGCCGAGCGAGAGCGCCCGGCAGGCCTCCCACTGGCCCTTGGGCACCCCGTCGATCCCGGCGCGGTACACCTCGGAGGTGTACGCGGCGTAGTGGATGCCCAGCACCACGATGCCGACCGTCAACGGCTCCACCGAGGTGAACAGGGCCGCCGCGCCGACCAGTTGGACGAGCAGCGGGGTGGACCGGACGAACTCCGTCACGGCCCGCACCGGCACCGTCACCAGCCTGCTCGGGGCCCGGCCGGCGACCGCGACGGCCAGCCCCAGGACCGCGGCGACGAGCGTGCCGAGCACCGTCGCGAGCAGCGTGACCCGGAAGCCTTCGAGCAGCAGGGGCAGGGCGTCCCCGGCCGCGTTCCAGTCGAAACCGTTGTTCACCGGGCACCTCCCGGGGTGGCGGCGACGGCCTCGGCGGCACTGCGGCTGCGCAGCAGCGAACCCGCGCCGGTGGGCAGCCCGAGCCGCCGCTTGGCGCCCCGCTCCAGCAGGTTCATCAGCAGGGTCAGCGCGTACGCCAGCACGAAGTAGACGGCCAGCAGGGTCACGTACGCGGTGAGCGTCTCACCGGTACGGTCGCGCAGCTGCTGGACCACGGTCATCAGGTCGGCCGCGGAGATCAGCCACAGCAGCGGGGTGCACTTCAGCAGCTGGATCAGCAGATTGGTGAAGGACGGGATCATCTGCACCCAGGCCTGCGGAAGGACCACCTTCCGCATCCGGTGCAGCGGCGACATGTTCAGCGCGACGGCGGCCTCGTACTGGCCGCGCGGCACGGAGCCGATCGCCCCGCGCACCACTTCGGCGCCGTACGCGCCGTAGTTGAGGCCGAAGGCGACGACGCCGCAGAGCAGCGGGTCCAGCTGGTACCCCGTCAGCGTCGGCATCGCGTAGTAGAGCCAGAACAGCTGGATGTAGAGCGAGGTGCCGCGGAAGAACTCCACGACCACGCGCGAGGTGCCGCGCAGCACCAGCAGCCGGCTGATCGACATCAGACCGAGGACGAACGACAGCAGGAGCGCGGCCAGCGAGCCCAGGACGGTGGCTTCGAGGGTCACCCACAACCCCGAGCGCACCTGCGGGAGTTCGTCGAAGAAGGCGGAGAAGAAATCACTCATGCGCTGCGGTCCGTCCCCGTCAGCCCTTGCACAGGTCGGCCGTCTTCAGCGTGGCCGGCGGGAGTTCGGTGTCGGAGAAGCCGTACTCCCGGAGCAGTGACACATAGCGCGACCGGTCCGAGACGATCTTCTTCAGCTCGCGGTTGAACGCGTCCCGCAGGTCCTCGTTGCCCTTGCGGAAGACGGCGCCGCCGGGGCTGTACTGCTTGGTGCCGTCGAGCTCCGGCACGAAGGGCTCGGTGACCTCGGTCTCCGGGTTGGTCTTCGCCAGCCAGCGCAGCGAGATGCCGGTGAGCAGGAACGCGTCGATCCGGCCGCCCTTGACCGCGTCGGCGCCGTCCTGCGGCTTCTGCAGCGTCTTGACCTTGTCCCCGGCGATGCCGGCGCCCTCGGCGTACTTGCCCTCCACCGCGCCCGACATCACGCCGACGGTGATCCCGGCGGCCTTCGCGGACACCAGGTCGGTGACCTTCTTCGGGTTGCCCTTCTTCACCATCAGCGCGGTCGGCGAGATGAACTCGGGCTCGGAGAAGAGGGCGTTGGCGCAGCGCTCGGGCGTGATCGCCATTCCGGCGCTGACCACGTCGTACTTGCCCGCCTGGAGCCCGGGGATCAGCCCGTCCCATTCGGAGAGCGTGGGCTTGAGCTCGTCGACGCCGAGCGCCTTGAAGATCTCCCGGTGCAGGGTGGGCGCCTCGCCCTTGAGCTCCTTGCCCTCCAGATAGCCGTACGGGGCCTCGTTGGCGTACGCGACCCGGACGAAGCCCTGCTTGCGGAGCTTTTCGAGCGCTTCCGCACCGTCCGCGGAACCGGCGTCGGTCTTGCTGCACGCGGAGAGCAGACCGGGGACGACGAGCAGGCCGCCCACGGCTGCCGATCGGTTCAGAAAGCCCCGGCGGGACAGGTTCGGGAAGTCAGCCATGGTTCGCAATCTCCTGGAGGGATCGAACAGTCCGGACAGGGGTGGCGCCTGCCCGATCCCGGACGTCTATGCAGGAAGTGAGGGCATGCAACCGAAAAGTGGCCGGAGTGTGACCTTCCCGTGTCGCGGGTGGCCGGTGCCGGACCGGCCGGCGGGCCGTGGCGGCCCACCGTTCCGGTTCACTCGCCCGGCTCCCGCACGGGGACGTAACCGCGCTGCTTGTCCACCACGTTCGGCAGGGGCTGCCCGGCCGTCCAGAGTTCGTACATCGCCACGAACTGCTCACCCAGCCGGTCCCGCCAGCCCGCCGTGTCGCCGCTCATGTGCGGCGACACGATCAGATCCGGTACGTCCCACAGCGGGCTCCCCGGCTCCAGGGGCTCCCGCTCGAACACGTCGAGCGCCGCGCCCGCTATCCAGCGCCTGCGCAGCGCTTCGGCCAGATCGTCCTCGACGACCAGCGGTCCGCGCCCCACGTTGATGAAGCGGGCCGACGGCTGCATCAGTCCGAAGAACCGGGCGTCGAACATGGCGCGGGTCGACTCGGTCAGTGGAGCCGCGCAGATCACCCAGTCGGCCAGGGCGGTCAGCCGGTCCAGGTCCTCGGTGCCGTGGATGGTGCGCCGCGCCGTGCGCCCCACGAGCGCCACCTGGACCCCCAGCGCGATCAGCAGCCTGGTGATCTCCCGCCCGATCGGGCCCGCGCCGACGACCACCGCGCGGCTGTCCGCGAGCCGGGTGCTCTCGCGGTGGCGCCAGTGCCGCCGCCGCTGGAGCTCCAGCGTGCCGGGGAGGTCCTTGGCGAACGCCAGCACCAGACCGGTCACGTACTCGGCGACGGGCCGCTCGAAGATGCCCCGGGCGTTGGTCACCACCGTGTCGGAGGCCGCCAGCTCCGGGCAGAGCAGCCGGTCCACGCCCGCGCTCGCGGTGTGCACCCAGGCCGGACGCGGTCCCTCGCCGGGCCAGGCGGCCCGTACCGCGTCGGAGGTGAAGTCCCACACCAGCAGCACATCGGCCTCGGGGAGCCGGGCGGCGAGTCCGGCCTCGTCCGTGTACCGGATCCGGGCCCGGCCGGTCAGCCGGCCGAGACGCGGCGACGGGTCGGTGTCCAGGACGAGCAGGGTGGGCTCGGGCATGAGAGACGGTCGCTCCGCTGCGTCTGGGGAGGTGCGGTTCCGCCCGGGCGGCGGGTGCGACCACGCTTGCACCCGCCTCCGCCCCCGTCAACAGGTCGGAGCCGAGGTCACGACATATGGGGGAATACTTGGAGGAAGTGGGGTGAAAGGTCGCGAGCGGTGAGGCTGGACAGGAACAGGAGGTCGGGCGGGAGCAGGAAGGCCGGTCGGACAGGAACAGGAAGGGCGGACATGACGACCGTCGGATTTCTCTACCCGGGTCACTTCGCGGAGGACGACTTCCCGCGGATGGAGGTCCTGCTCGACGCCGTCCGGCTGGTGGTGAACCGCACCGACGTCGACGACGACGCCTACCGGATCGACGCGCTGATCCGGACCGGCTCGCCCGAGCGCCTGGCCGCCGGGGTGGAGGAGCTGCGACGCGCCGGGGTCGAGGCCGTCGTCTGGGCGAGCGGCGCCGGCAGCTTCCTGTACGGGTGGGAGGGCGCCCATGAACAGACGGCCGCCCTGGCGCGGGCGGCCGGTGTGCCCGCCTCCAGCACCTCGTTCGGCTTCGCTCACGCGGTACGCGAGCTGGGCGCCGGCCGGGTCGCCGTCGCCTCCACCTACCCCGAGGGCATCACCGCCCTGTTCGCCGACTTCCTGCACGCCGCGGGCATCGATGCGGCCTTCACCCGTGCCGCCCCGCTCGGATCGGCCGCCGAGGCCGCCGCCTGGGACCTGGACCGGGTGAAGGAGCTCGCCGTCGCCGCCGACCGGCCGGAGGCCGACGCGGTACTGCTGCCCGACACCGCGCTGCACACCGCCGGGCACGAGGCGGAGCTGGAGGAGCTCCTCGGCAAGCCGGTCCTCACCGGGAACCAGGTCGCGGTCCGCGAAGGGCTCCGCCTGGCCGGCCGCCGCGCGTGGTCCCCGAGGCTGGGCCGGATCTTCGCGGCCCGGGAGGCGCCCCCGGCCCCGGTGGCTTCCTGGGGCGAGGGCCGGGAGCGAGCGCACAGCGGGCGGCGGGCGGGGCCCGGAGACGTACGGGAATAGCCCCCCGAGACGTGCGGGAATAACCGGAGACAACCTCCCGTTATTCGCTTCCGGATGTACGAGACGCATGTACGAGCCAGACGTACGAGCCGGACGTAGGCGCATCACCGGAGAGGCCAGGGCGTGGACGAGATTCGAGGCGACGAGATTCGTGGCAAGGCGGAGGGAACGGCCACCGTTCCGCTCTCCGTTCTGGACCTGGTGACCGTGGGGCAGGGCCGCACCGCCACCCAGGCGCTGCGCACGAGCGTGGACATCGCACGGCTCGCCGAGCGCCGCGGGTTCCACCGTTACTGGGTCGCCGAACACCACTCCATGCCCGGCGTCGCCTCCTCCTCGCCCGCCGTGATCCTGGCCCACCTCGCCGCGCACACCGAGCGCATCAGGCTCGGCTCCGGCGGTGTGATGCTGCCCAACCACGCACCGCTCGTCATCGCGGAACAGTTCGGCACCCTGGAGGCCATGGCCCCCGGCCGCATCGACCTCGGCCTCGGCCGTGCCCCCGGCACCGACGGTGCGACGGCGGCCGCCCTGCGCCGCACCGACCGGCTGAACGAGGGGGAGATGGGGTCTCCCCTGCTCGAGCGCAGCCGAGAGCTTGGGGAAGACTTCCCGCAGCAGCTCGCCGAGCTGACCCGGTTCCTGGACGACGACTTCCCCGACGGCCACCCCTACGCCCGTATCCACGCGGTCCCCGGCCCCGTCCAGGCCACGGCCGAGGGCGGCGTCCAGTCGCCGGCCCGCCCGCCGGTCTGGCTGCTCGGCTCCTCCGGCTTCAGCGCCCGGCTGGCCGGGGTGCTCGGCCTGCCCTTCGCCTTCGCCCACCACTTCTCGGCCCAGAACACGATCCCGGCGCTCGACCTGTACCGGGAGTCGTTCCGGCCGTCCGCGGTGCTCGACGCCCCGTACGCCCTGATCGGCGTCTCGGCCCTGGCCGCCGACGACGAACGCGAGGCCCGCCGTCAGGTGCTCTCCGGCGCCCTGTCCATGGTCCGGCTGCGCACCGGCCGCCCCGGCCTGGTCCCGACGCCCGAGGAGGCGGAGGCGTACGCCTTCAGCCCGATGGAGCGCGAGTTCGTCGACAGCTGGCTCACCAACATCGTCCACGGCACGCCTGACGAGGTCCGTACCGGCCTAGACGACCTGGCCAAGCGCACCGGCGCCGACGAACTCATGATCACCGCCAATGCCCATGGCGGCGAGGCGAGGCTGCGCAGCTACGAGCTGATCGCGGACGCGTACGGACTGCCCACGGTCACGGCCTGACCGCGTTCCCGCCTGATCAGCCCTGCATCGGCCGGGTGCCGATCAGCTCACCGATCCGTTCCGGGGCCACCGCGCGGGAGTACAGCCAGCCCTGCCCGGTGTCGCAGCCGATCCTGCGCAGCCGTTCCGCCTGGCCGGCCGTCTCCACGCACTCCGCGGTGACGGTCAGGCCCAGCCGGTGCGCCAGCTGCACCATCGCCTCGACGATCGTCTCGTCGGCCGGGGACGGATGGGCGCCGTCGTCGTAGCGGAAGCCGCGCACGAAGGAGCCGTCCAGCTTCAGCACCGAGACCGGCAGCCGGCTCAGATAGGCGAGGTTGGAGTAGCCGGTACCGAAGTCGTCGATGGCGATCCGCACGCCCATCTCGCTGAGCGACCGGAGCGCCTGGATCGGCTGGCCCGCCGAGCCCATCACGGCGGACTCGGTCAGCTCCAGCTGGAGCAGCGAGGGATCGAGGCCGGTCTCGGCGAGGATCTCCGCGACATCGGTGACCAGGTCGGAGTCCCAGACCTGGCGTACGGCGACGTTGACGCTGATGAACAGCGGCGGGTCGGTGGGGTGCTCCAACTGCCAGCGCCGGGCCTGGCGGCAGGCGGACTGGAGAACCCACCGGCCGAGTTGGACGATCGAGCCGTCCTCCTCGGCGATCGCGACGAACCGATTCGGCGACAGCATGCCGAACTGGGGATGGTTCCAGCGGACCAGGGCCTCCACCCCGCGCACGACTCCGTCGGCCATGCCGACCAGCGGCTGGTACTCGATGGTGAACTCGCCCCGCTCCACGGCGGGCCGCAGGGTCGACGAGAGCGTCTGCCGGGTCATCCGGTGGGCGTTGCGCTCAGGGTCGAAGACCGTCCAGCGGGCCTTGCCGTCCGCCTTCGCCCAGTACAGCGTGGTGTCGGCGGCCTGCATCAGACCGGTGGCGGAGGTGCCGGCCACGGCCCGCTCCACGACCCCGATCGAGGCGGAGACGGAGAGCCGGTGCCCGGCCAGGTCGAAGGGCTGCTGGAGCGCGGCGAGGACCGAGCGGGCCAGATCGGTGAGCTGCTGCGTGCCGGCCGAGTCCTCGACCAGGATCGCGAACTCGTCGCCGCCCAGCCGCGCCACGAGATGGGCGCCGTCACGGTGCGGGCCGTCCTGGGCGGCGCAGTCGGTGAGCCGCGCGGCGACGGCGGCGAGCAGCCGGTCGCCGATCCGGTGGCCCATCGTGTCGTTGACTGCCTTGAAGCCGTCCAGGTCCAGGTAGCAGAGCCCGACCCGGGCGCGGCCGGGGGAGCCGTCGTCGTACGGCGGGGTCTCCAGGACGGCCGAGAGCCGTTCGAAGAAGAGCGTCCGGTTGGGCAGCCGGGTCACCGGGTCGTGCATCTGGAGGTGGCGCAGTCGTTTCTGCAGCTCGCGCCGGTCGCTGATGTCCGAGACGGAGAGCAGCACCCGGCCGGGCCCGGCGCCGTCGCCCGCGCCGGCCTCCCGCTCGGGCATCGGTACGACGGTGACCTCGGCCCACAGCGCGCGCCCGTCCGGATGCTTGAGCCGGCGGGTGCAGCGGAACCGTGAGCGCCGCCCGTGCAGCACCTCGCGGTACGCGTGCCAGGTGCGGCCGTCCGCCGCGAGATCGAGCAGATCGGCGGCGGACTGGTTGGCCAGTGTCGCGGCGGAGCGGCCGAGGAGGCCGCCGAGGGCCTCGTTGGCGGTGACGACCAGGCCCTCGTGATCGACGACGGCCATCGGCAGCGTGGCGGCCAGGAACGCGGCCCGGTAGCCGTGCGGCTCGGATCCGCCGGCCCCGGCGGGAGGCCACGGAGCGTGACGTTCCGTGGTCGGCGGTCCTGCGGAATACCGGGGTGTGCCCGCCGTGGGCCCGCGCCCTTCGGAGGTTCCGCTCACCGTTCGCTCCCGCCGTGCAGTTCTGTCCTGAACAGGTGTGGCCGGACTGGCCCGCCGCGCGGAGCGCCTGGGTCGGAGGCGGAAACCACGCGGGAAAGCCTGGTGAAGCATAGAGGCTGGTACGTCGGCCGTTCCAGCGTCCGACCCTTGCATGCCCCGAGAGCGCCCCGCATGGGCCATTCACGCGCGGTTCCGATTTGCCCGTAACGGATCACTTCTGAGCGATTGCGTTTCCCTGTAATGCCTAGGTGATCGATTGTTACTTTCCGTGAGGGTAAGGGCTCCGGTCGGCCGCTGACTCGACCGGGCCAGCTCAACAGGACGAAAGCCTCGAACCATCACAGGGTGAGTGGGTGACCGTAGCTCGCACCCGGAGGTGGATGTGCCGCGTCAGCGCAGGACCGGGGGAGTGGAGAGACCGAGCCTGCGCGGTGTGGCCGCCGCTGTGACCTCCCTCCTGGCGCTCGCCGCCACCTCTCTCGTGGCCGGGCCCGCCGTGGCCGCCACCGGAGAGGCGGGGCCCTGCGCCCTGCCCCGGACCGATGCGCACCACTCGCTCGGCGTCAGCGACTGGAACGGCGCCTACCCCCGGCCCGACCACTCCCTCGACGCGGTCATGATCTTCCTCTCCTTCCCGGACCACCGCCCCGCCGCCACCCCCGCCGAGCTCACCGCCGACTACTTCCCCGCCACCACCCAGTTCTTCCAGCGCGCCTCGTACGGGAAGTTCACCCTGCGCCCGCACCCGATGCGGCAGTGGACGCGGATGCCCAAGACGTCCGACCAGTACGGCATACGGCGGGACTGGGACAACGAGCGACGCAGCTCCTATCTGCGCGACGCCATCGCCGCAGCCGATCCGAAGGTCGACTTCTCCCGGTACGACATCGTCTATCTGGTCGCCGACCCGGACGCCCCGGGCGTCGACTCCGACGCCACCAAGGTCGTCAACTTCGACCAGCCGCTGCACGCCGACGGCACGGAGATCCGCCGCGTCGTCACCGTCTTCGAACAGCACCCGCCGGACCACAATGTGCTGGCCCACGAGACCGGGCACGTCTTCGACCTGCCGGACCTCTACCACCGGCCGGCCGACGGCAAGGGCGACTGGGACACCTACGTCGGTGACTGGGACGTGATGGGCAGCCAGTTCGGACTCGCGCCGGACTTCTTCGGCTGGCACAAGTGGAAACTGGGCTGGCTGGACCGCCGGCAGGTGATCTGCGTCCAGAGCAGCCGGGACATCACCCTGGAACCGATGGCCGCCGCGCCCGCACCCGGCGCTTCCCTCGGCACCCGGCTCGCGGTGATCAGGACCGGCGAGGGCAGCGCAGTGGTCATCGAGGCCCGCAGCGCCACGGGCAACGACAGCACGACCTGCACCGAGGGGATCCTGCTCTACCGGGTGCGCAACGAAACGCCGTCCGGCGGCGGCCCGGTCGAGGTCATCGACACCCACCCCCGCAGCGACGCCTGCTGGGACCGCTCGGTCTACGCGCCGCTCGCGGACGCCCCGCTGCGGGTCGGCGAGACGTACAGCATCCCCGACGCGCACACGAAGGTCGAGGTCGCCGACCGCACCCCGTCGGGCGCCTGGACGGTCCGGATCACCACCGGCACGTGAGGCGTCCCACGAGCCCGAACACGAAGAAGCCCCCCGCTTCCGCGAGGGGCTTCTCCCGTCTGTGCGCCGCCAGGGACTCGAACCCCGGACCCGCTGATTAAGAGTCAGCTGCTCTAACCAACTGAGCTAGCGGCGCCTGCTGACGTCGTAGACATTAGCATCCGGATCGGCGGGAGGAAAAATCGAATTCCTGGCCGCCGGCGGGGCCACCGGCGAGGGTGTCGACCTGGTCACCCGGACACAGGCCCAGAGCAGCACATCGGGGCCCGGCAACCAGGGGCTGCGGGTGTCGGGGGCGACCAGCCAGCGGGGGCCGGGCGTGGTGGAGGTGCAGGTCAGGGGCGGGACGGTCACCGCGTCCCCGGTGCCGTGGCAGAGCAGCGGCGGCACCTTGCCATCGCCCCCGCCCTCGCCCTCGTCGTCGTGCCCCCGCGGGCCCATGACGGCCCGCGGCTGGGGCGCGCCGCCCCACTCCTCCCAGTCGAGCAGCGAGGGGAGCCGCTGGGCGGTGCCGGGCGAGGCGAACAACAGCATCCGGCCGCGGTGCGTGGCCACCGGCCCGGAGCCGGGGCCGTCGGACCACAGGTGCTCCAGCATCCGGCGCCCGAAGAGGGTGGGCACGTTCACCACGTCGAAGGCCGACCCGCACGGCAGCACCCCGGGCGAGGAGGGATGGGCCTCCCACTGGGCCAGAGTGGAGCGGGGATACGCGGTGGCACCGGCCAGCCAGGCGGCACCGGCCGCCGTGACGTGTGCCGTCTGGTTCGCGGCCTGGTTCCGCAGAACGGTGAAGGCGTCGGCGCGGTGGTGGGAGGCGTCGCCGTGGTGCAGGGACGAGTTGTCGGGCAGCCATGCGGTCATACGGGCATGTCTACCGGGAGTGATCGAGTGGATTCCAAGAGTTGCCGGAAATTGGGACAGGCCGGGGTGAGGAGGAGTATCTTGCGCTCGGGCATATGCCAGTGGTTCTACCCGGGGTCAGGACCGCGCCCTCGGGGCCGGGCCGTCAGGGCGTGGAACCGCCCAGCAGGCTCCGGCCGAACTCGACCATCTTCTTGGCGTAGTCCTCGGTCCACTCCGCACGCCGCGCGATGTCCGCGGTCGTGAGCCGGTCGAACCGGCGCGGATCGGCGAGCTGGGCGGCGGCGATCGCCTGGAACTCGACCGCGCGGTCGGTCGCGGCCCGGAACGCCACGGTCAGCTCGGTGGCGCGGGACAGCAGCTCCCTCGGATCGTCCATCGACTCCAGATCGAAGAAGTGCTCGGGATCGGCGACGGCCGCCGACGGCTCGAAGAGCAGGGGTGCGGGGCGCAGCCGCTGCCGCTCGTTCCGCTCGGGTTGTGGCATGTGGTGTTTCCTCCTCGGGTCGGCCCGATGGCCACCCTCCATTGTCCAACGTCCCGCAAGAGGGCCCGGCATCCGGCCGTGCGCCCCGGCTCGTGAACCCGTGGGTCACGAGCCGGGGCGGCGGTCACGGGCGCCAGGCCACCCGGTGTTCGGCCAGGTGCGCCAGCACCGAATGGTTCGCCTCCCAGCCGTCCGGGGCTGCGACCGTTGGCCGCCTCCGGCGGCGTGCCGGACTCCGTCCGGCGGTCACGGGCGCCAGGCCACCCGGTGTTCGTTCAGGTGTGCCAGCACCGAATGGTTCGCCTCCCAGCCATCCGGGAACTTCACCGTGACGCCCAGCTGGACCGGCTCCGTGGACGGGTGCTCGTCCAGCAGCTCGGTGACGCCCGCCCGGCACACCACGATGCAGGCGTGCCGGTGGCGCGAGGCCAGCACGCAGAGCCGACCCGTCTCCAGGTGGAATGCGGTGGCGTCCGGGCGGCCGGAGAGCGGGTGCAGGACCACCGTCACATCGAACTCGCGGCCCTGGAGCCGGTTGGCCGTGTCCACCGCGACGCCGCTCACACCCAGCTCGGCGAGCGCAGCCCGTACCGCCGCGGCCTGGTCGCGGTGGGCGGTGCCGACCGCGATCCGGTCCGCCGTCACCGGCACCGGGTCCGGCGAGCGCTCGCTGGTCGCCGCGCCGCCCCGGTCCAGCAGCCGGCGGACCACCAGGGCCACCGCGCGTACCGCCTCCGGGTCGGTGCGCGGGGCGTGCCGGGCCGGGAGCTCCAGCAGGCCCCAGCCGGACTCCGCCGCCTCGTCCAGCACCCGGTCCGGGGCCGAGCCGTCGGAGGCCACGCCGAACGACAGCCGCCGGTCGCCGTGGTCCGTACCGCTGCGGAACGGGGTGTACGGGTAGAACGCGTTCGAGACCAGCGGCGCGGCGGACGCGGGCAGCCGCCACGACACCGGCAGCCGGTGCTGCGGCAGTTGGGGATTGTGCGCGAGCAGCGTGGAGACGGCGCTCGCGGACGGGTCGTACGAGAGCCCCGCCCACTGGTCCGCGCCGACGATCGAGAACGGGTCCAACTGGCCCGGGTCGCCCACGAACAGCGCCCGCTCGAAGAGCCCCGCGACGGCCAGCAGCGCGTCCGAACGCATCTGGTACGCCTCGTCCACGATCGCGTGGCCCCACGGCTCGACGTTCTTCACATGCGCCCACTTCGCGGCCGTCGAGATGACCACGTCGAGCCCGGCCAGATCGGAGGCCTTCGCCGACTTCCGCACGTTGGCCAGGCCGTCCAGCACCTTGTCGTACGGGTCCGTGTCGTTGCTGTGCAACCGGCCGACCGGCAGCCCCGGGTCCTTCTCGGCCAGCCGCACCACCAGGTCGTCGACCTGGGCGTTGGTCTGCGCGACCACCATCAACGGATGCCCGGCCGCCGCGAGTTCGAGCGCGGCGCGCACCACGAGCGTCGACTTCCCCGCGCCCGGCGGGGAGTCCACCACGATCCCGCGCGACGTACCGCCCAGGGTGTCGGCGAGGATCGCGTCGGTCGCCCGCGCGGCCTGGGCGCCCGGGTCGAATACGGCCGTCACAACAGGTCCTCCGCGGTCACGGGATCGGGGCTCTCGGCATGCCCGGCAGCGGAACCCGGCGGGCCGCCGTGCGTCCAGGGCGTCTCCTCCGGGTCCGGCAGCTTCGGGCCGCCGCGCTGATCGTGCTCGAAGAGCGTCCAGGCGATCCGGTCACCCGGCTCCGGCACCGAACCCGGGGCGGGCTCCTTGCCGCGGCCCATCCGGTCGAGGATCCGCAGCACCAGCGGGGGCGCGCCCCCGTCCTCCGGCTCGGCGTACGCCACGAACTCGGCGGTCTGCGGCTTGCCGTCCAACGAGCGGTACACCTTGGTGCGCTCGCCGAGATGCGGGTACTCGTCCGTACGGACCGTCACCAGCGGGCGCGGGGAGGGGCGCTTCGACTCGCTGTACGCCATCTCCACCTCCGCCACCTCGGAGACGAACGCCTCACCGGCCAGCCGCCGGCCGGCCAGCACCAGCGGATCGTCCAGCGCCTCCTGGGCCTCCAGCTGGGCCTGCGCCGTCTCGCGCGAGGCCAGCTTCTGCGCCGCCGTCACCGCGTCGTCCCGGCGCGGCTGCGGCGGCTCGCCCGAGCGCACCCGGTCCCGGTGACCGGTGAACGACCAGCGGTCCCTGGTCCAGCGGTCCTCGGACCTGGCCCCCTCGGGGAGTTCCCGCAGCAGGTCGAGCCCGCGCCACACCGCGTCCCACGTCGGCCGCATCACGCCGGCCAGCAGCGCCCTGATCTCCCGCTCGGCGGCGGTCAGCTCGCCGAGCCGGGCATCGGCCGCCAGACCGTCCTCGGCGGCCGCGAGCGAGGTGCGCGCCCGGTCGTACTTCTCGATGGCGGGCGCCAGCAGCCGGTTGTCGAACGCCGGGTCCGTGGCCGGACCGGCCGGCGGGCACAGCAGCTGTCCGCCGCCGTCCCGCTCCAGCTCCGCACGGAGCGCCGCCGCGGCCCCCGACTCGCCCGCCGGGGCGTCGATCCAGGCCAGCAGCGCGCCCAGATGCTGATCCTCCAGGCTGCTCTGCCCGGTCGCCCAGTGCCGGTTCAGCAGATCGGTCGCGGCGAGCAGCAGCGAGGAGCCGGGCACCCTGGCCCGCTCCCCGTAGTGCGTCAGCCAGCGGCCCAGCAGCGGGACCCGGGCCGGGGCGGGGTACGGGGTGTCGGGATCGTCCTCGGTGGTGCGGCGGAACCGCATCGAGCGGCCCAGCAGCCGTACGAACTCGATGCCGGCCCGGCTCGGCACGACCAGCTGCGGCGCGTCCGCGCACAGCTCGACCTCGACCTTGACCTTCTTCCCGGTCTCCGGATCGGTCTCGTTGCGCTCGGCCGGCTCGACGACGTCCTCGTACGCCTCGATGTGCGGCAGCACCGCCTCGGCCAGCTCGGCGAGGAACGCGAACCGCAGATCCCGGTCGCGCGGCTGCGAGACCGCCAGCAGCCGGGGCGCCTGACGGTCCGTCCCGACGAGCGCGCCCAGCGGGGCGCCCGCCTCGCCGGCCGTGGTCAGCGGGACCAGGACCAGCGGCCGGTCGGTGAGATGGCGGTGCCGGACCGTCGCCATCGGCTGGGCCCGGGCGCTCTCCACCGCCTCCAGCCGGGCCAGGGTGCTGATCAGCGACATGCCGGACCGCCCGTCAGCGCCTCGGCGCGCAGGGCCGCCGCGCGGCGCAGCGCCGCGACCGTCGGGTCCGCCGGGTCGCCCTCCTTGCCCGCGGCGGCCGCGAGCACCTCGCCCACCGTGGTCAGCCCGCCGAGCTCACCGCGCACACTCCGCCCCAGCGCCTCCACCGCACCGGCCTCGCGCGCCTTCGCCCGGCAGTGGAAGGCCAGCTCGCAGGCGGCCAGGCACTCCGGGGCGTACGCCGCGCCGACCGCTTCGACCGCGGCGTCGAGCTGCTGCCGGGGGCACTCGGGGTCGAAGGTGGTGCCCTCGGGCAGGGCCGCCGCGATGTCCTCGATCCGGGTCAGCCGGGTGAGCTGGCGGCGGGTGACCGCGCGCTGCTTGCGCACGTCGACGACCGAGGCGGTGGGCAGGTTGGAGAAGTCCTTCGGGCAGACCAGCAGCACCCGGTGGTCGACCTCGGCGCCCTCGGTCAGCGCCGCGATCCGCTCCAGCGCCAGCACGTAGACGGCGGACTGCCGGGCCGCAGCGCCGACCTTCGCCGCGTCGGCCGAGCCGTCGATCATGGGGAAGGACTTGATCTCGACGACCGTCCACGTGCCGTCGGGGTGCACCGCCACCGCGTCCGGCTCCAGATAGGCGGGGGAGCCCGCCACCTCCAGGGCCAGCATCGGGTGGTCCAGCAGCGCCCAGCCGCCCGCCGCGGTCGCCTCCCGCAGAGCGAGCGCCGTACGCGCGGCGCGGCCCTCGGGGCCCGCCGCCGTCAGATCGGGCACCGAGACCTCGCCCGGCGCCGCGCCGGGGCCGCCGAGGCGTTCGAGCAGCAGCCGCATCAGCTCCGTACCGCCGTCGGCCTTGACCCTGGCCTCGAAGGCGTTGCCCCGGACGAAGGCGAACTGCGACTGCCCGAAGGGGGCCGGCGAACCGAGCGCCGAGGCCAGCGCGGCCTTGTCCACCCCGGCGCCGTCCAGCAGGGCGCGGCGCCGGCAGCCGGGGTTGGCGGCGAGGGCGGCCAGCGCGCGGGCGTCCAGCGGACGCGGTGGGACGGTCGGTCCCCGCAGCTCAGCGAGCCGCTGCCGGAGCGTCGTCGCCGGCCGCTCCCGCTCCTGCGCGGGCGCCGGGATCGGTCCGGGGTGCGCGACCGGCCGAGGCGTCTGCGTCGGCCGATGCCGCGGCATCGGGGGAGTCTGCGGAGGTGGTCCGCTGGCCAGGGATTCGCTCACCCGCGGAAGTCTTGCATCCGGCACTGACAATCGGGGACTCCGCGACCGGGGCGACCCGCGGGAAGCGGGCCTGGACCCGGTCCTTGATCCGGTCCGCGAGCCGCATCACTGGCCGCGCCAGCAGGGCGCCGACGCCCATCACGGCGGCGCCCGCGACCGCGTCGAGGAGGTAGTGGTTGGCCGTGCCCATCACTATGAAAGTGGTGATCAGGGGGTAGGCGACGCCCGCGGCCCGGACGTACGGGTTCTTGCTGTGGCGCCACAGCAGGATGCCGCACCAGAGCGCCCAGCCGACGTGCAGGCTCGGCATCGCCGCGTACTGGTTGGTCATCCCGCCCATGCCGCGCGGGGCGCTGGCCTCCGCGCCCCACCAGCCGTACGAGCTGTACTGCGCCATCGTGTCGACGAAGCCGTACCGGGCCTCCAGCAGCCGGGGCGGGCAGGTCGGCAGCAGCGTGAAGCCGATCAGGCCGAACAGCGTGGAGGCCATCAGCCAGGTGCGGGCCCGGCGGTACACCTCCTGGCGGCGGCGGAAGAGCCAGACCAGGACGGCGGGGGTGACGAGGTAGTGCAGGGACGCGTACGCGAAGTCGGCGGGTATGCCTATCGAGGGGTGCGCGGTGAACAGCCGGTTGAGCGGATGTTCGAGGTTGATGTGGAGCGTCTGCTCCAGGCGCAGGATGCTCAGGCCGTGGTCGATGGCGGTGGACACGTCACCGCGCGCCACCAGCCGTCCCGCCGAGTAGAGCCCGTACACCAGGGCGAGCAGTGGCAGTTCGGTCCACCAGCGAAGCCTCGGGCGCGGCACGGGTGCGGTGCTGGCATGCTGCATCCGGAAGCTCTCCATCATGTGTTCATGCGACCGACGGCGGGCGTTCAACCGTACGGCGTGGGTCGGTCGGGGTTCCCCGGGGGTCCGTTCCGGAGCCCCGTGCGCGTTGGACCGGCCGGTAATTGAGCCATGGCTCAGTTGCCGGCCGGTCCAAACATTTGTCCGCGCAGAGTGGGACGTCGGCCGGGCCCCGGAGGTTGCCTCGCGATCATGTGCGAGATGATGGGAAAACCGGATGATCCGCCGCGTCCCGATCTCCGGCCTCAGACCTCAGTCCAGGGAGAGCCGTCATGGCACCGCGTATCCTGCTCGCCCGCCACGGCCAGACGGAATGGTCCGTCAGGGGCAATCACACCGGCAGGACGGACATTCCGCTGCTCGACACCGGCCGTGCGGGGGCCAAGCTCCTCGGCGAGCGGCTGCGGCGCGGTCCGTGGGCGGACCTGCCGGGCCTGGAGGTGCGCACCAGCCCGCTGGTACGGGCCAGGGAGACCTGCGAGATCGCGGGATTCGCGGACCGGGCCGAGTTGTGGGACGCGCTCATGGAGTGGGACTACGGGGCGTACGAGGGGATGACCCCGGCCGAGATCAAGGCGATCCGCCCGGACTGGTTCATCTGGCGTGACGGGGTGCCGGAGGGGGAGACCCTGGCCGAGCTGTCCGCCCGCGCCGACGAGATCGTGGACTGGGCCCGCTCGGCCGACCGCGATGTGCTGGTCTTCGCCCACGGCCACATCCTGCGGGCGCTGGGAGCGCGGTGGCTCGGCGAGGACGTGTCGTTCGCGGCGCGGATCCGGCTCGACCCGACGTCGCTGTCGGTGCTGGGATGGGCGTACGGGGCACCCGCGATCGAGCGCTGGAACGACACCGGCCACCTGGACGGCTGAAGCCTATGGGGCGGCGGCCTCCGCCACCTCCGCGTACCGCTCCAGGAACTCCCGTACCTCCGCCACGCCGCGCTGCGGCACCAGCACACCCGCGGCCTGGGCCAGCATCGCCCGGATGCGGGTCGACCGGACGCGGTCCAGCAGGTCCAGCACCTGATGGCCCGCCGCCGCAGCCTCCGCGGCCCGGCCCGCCCGCGCGAGGTCCCAGGTCAGCTCGGCCCGGTACAGCGCCAGGTTCCGGGTGAAGTGCGGGTCCTGGAGCCGGGTGGCCCGCAGCGCGTGCCCGGCCGCCCGGGACCAGTCGCCCAGCGCCGACCAGCACTGCGCCTGGAGCATCTCCAGCTCCGCCTCCCGGAAGAACGTCATCCACTCCGGATCGGCGTCGCGGGGTCCGCGCCCGAACGCGGTGTGCGCCCGGCCGATCGCCCGCTCGCAGCCCGTACGGTCCCCGAGCCCCGCCCGGCCCCCCGCCTCGCGCAGCGCGAGCAGCGCCAGCAGCCGGGGCGAGCCCAGCGCCTGCGCCGCCCGCTGCCCGGCCTCCGCCGCGCGCACGGACTCGCGGGGCCGACCGGTGTCCCGGGCCAGGAACGACGTGTTGCAGAACGCGTGCGCCTCCAGCGCCGCGTCACCGGCCACCCGCGCCGTGGCGAGGGCCTCCGCGTAGTGCGAGCGGGCGTCCTCGTACCGGCCCGAGTCATGGGCCAGCCAGCCCACCGAGATGGCCAGTTCGCCCGCTCCGGCATGCAGCCGGTCGGCGGTGGAGCGCTTGGTGGCCGTCCCGGAGTCGAGCAACGCGTACGCCGCCCGCAGCGGCCGGGACGCCCTGCGGTACAGGCCGTCGCCGCCGTGCCGGTCGTCGAGCAGCCGGATCTGCCGCACCGCCTTCTCGACGGCGCCGACCTCTCTCTCGCCGACCCGGCGCGGGTCGGGCAGGACGGCGGCAGCGGCGGACGTGCCGCCCGGGCCCAGGCCCAGGGTCGCGGCCGCCATCGTGGTGGTGCCGCTCGTCATGAATACGCGACGCAGCACGTCGCTCTCCTCGTCGGTGTCGCTGTGGAGCGCAGGGGGCGGTGGGGATTCGGCGGTGGCCCGCGCCGCCCGGCCGCGCACGGTTTCGCGCGGCGAGAAGCCCAGGTCCGCCAGGGTCCTCCCGGGGTACATGTGCAGGAAGACCCGTTCGTACGCGTAGTTCGGGCAGCGGATCTCCCCGGACTCCACGCGTCCGATGTACCGGGCGTCGCACGCGACCTGCTCGCCGATCTCACGGGCGGACCTGCGTACCGCGGCAGCGAACTCCCCGGCGGAGCGCTGTCCGCGCAGCCGCCGGAAGGCGAGGTTGGGAACTGCCCCTGTCGACACCATGGACCGGAACCTCTCTTCCGCAGCCGGGGTTCCTGCTTCCGGTGTCCCCGGCGGAGCAAGAACGTACCCGCTGTGACGGGCCGCACATAGAGCGTTTACGGGCAAAGCCGGGCATCTCGCCCACGATCCGCCATGAACTGCCACCCTTTGCGGCGGCGTGGCACCGTAGCCCTTGACGCGGTCGGCGCGTTGGTCCATGCGGAGACGGAAACCGACTCCGCCCGGCGATGAGAGGAGAGGTCCCTTGTTGCATCCCGGCACGGAGACCGACGCACGGACGACTGCGACGCCCCCGGCCGCGACGGGTGCCGCGGCACCCGCGTCCGCGGAGGGCCACGGGGCCGAGCCCTGCGACCTGGTGACCGTCCCGGCCCGCCAGGGCCTGGAGGCCGTGGACATCCTGCGCCGGGACGCCGAGCGGGACATCGGCCCGGTCCTGCACGACGGCACCTGCGACACCCTCGGCTTCCTGGTGCCGCCGGGGACCGCCGAGGGGTGGGACGTACCGGGCAGCGCCTGTACGCAGACCGCCGGCCGCGGGCTGCGCATCCCCGCCGAGCCGCCGGTCACCGGCAGCGGCTGGCTGCTGCCGCCCGAGGGCGACGCCCCGGTCACCGACCCGGCCGTGCTGCGGGCCGCACTCGACCAGGCGGCCCGGCTGATCGAGGCGGCCGACAGCTGCCGCTGACCGCAGGCTCACCGGCCGCGTGCCCAGGAGCTGACCCCCGGTCCGCCTGGTCCAGCGATCATGCGCTGACCACCGGTCCACCGGCCGCGCACCCATAATGGGCAGGTGGGCGGGTTTCCCCGGCACGGCCGGTTCCGTACCGGTCCGGAGCGAAGAGCAGTGAGCAGGCACGAGCAGCGGTGGCACGTCGAGGAGCGTCGGGCGGGGGTGCGGGCGCCCGTAAGCGGGCCGACCGCAAGGACGACGGCAGGACCGGGAGCAGGACCGAACGCGGTACCGGGCGAGCCGGGCGCAGGACGGAGCCCCTCGCCGAACCGGTGGACGGCTCCCTCGCCGAACTGGTGCCCGACCGGGAGCGGCCGCACGCCTGGACGCTGACGCTGGACGGCGCCCCGCAGTCCCATGTGGACCTCGACGACCCCACGTTCCTGTCCTTCGAGTACCAGCGCAGGATCGGCCACATCGCCGATCTCGTCGCACCCCCCGGACAGCCCCTGCACGTGGTGCACCTGGGCGGCGGCGCCTTCACGCTCGCCCGCTACATCGCCGCGACCCGGCCCCGGTCCACCCAGCAGGTCATCGAGGTGGACGCCGCCCTCGTCCAACTGGTCCGCCGGGAACTGCCGCTGGACCCGCAGGCCAGGATCCGGGTCAGGGCCACCGACGCCCGCGCCGGGCTCGGGAAGATCCAGGACGGCTGGGCGGATCTCGTCATCGCCGACGTCTTCAGCGGGGCCCGCACCCCCGCACACCTCACCAGCACCGAATTCCTCGCCGAGGTCCGCCGGGTCCTGAAGCCCGGCGGGAGCTACGTCGCCAACCTCGCGGACGGGCCGCCGCTGACCCATCTGCGGGGCCAGATCGCCACCGCGGCCACGGTCTTCCCGGAACTGGCACTGGCCGCCGACCCGACCGTGTGGCGCGGCCGCCGCTTCGGCAACGCCGTGCTGCTCGCCTCGGACCTGCCGCTGAAGGTCGCGGAGCTGACCCGCCGGGTGGCGACCGATCCGCATCCCGGACGCGTCGAACACGGGCGGGCGCTGGCCGACTTCACCGGCGGCGCGGCCGCGGTGAGCGACGCGGACGCCAAGCCGTCCCCGGCGCCGCCGCCCTCGGCCTTCGGCTGAACCCGCACATCCTGCCCCATCGGGACGCCCGTTGTCCCGGTTCCCCCGCAGGCGGTATCGCCGCGCCCCGGATGCCGTACGGTGCCGCCCATGGCAAGTGTGCTCGTGGTCGAGGACGACCAGTTCGTACGTTCCGCCCTCATCCGGCACCTGACCGAGGCGTCCCATACGGTGCGCAGCGTGGGCACCGCGCTCGAAGCCCTGCGCGAGGTCGCCCACTTCCGCTTCGACATGGTCGTCCTCGACCTCGGCCTGCCCGACCTCGACGGCGCCGAGGCGCTGAAGATGCTCCGGGGCATCACCGACGTGCCGGTGATCGTCGCCACCGCGCGGGACGACGAGAGCGAGATCGTCCGGCTGCTCAACGACGGCGCGGACGACTACCTCACCAAGCCGTTCTCGGTGGAGCACCTGTCCGCACGGATGGCCGCCGTGCTGCGCCGCTCGCGCGCCGCCGGGGGCGAGGCACCGCTGCCGAGCGTCATCCGGGTCGGCGGGCTCGCCATGGATCCGCTGCGCCGCCAGGCCGAACTGGACGGCACCGCACTCGACCTGACGCGCCGTGAGTTCGACCTGCTCGCCTTCCTCGCGGGCCGGCCCGGGGTCGTCGTGCCCCGCAAGGAACTCCTGGCCCAGGTCTGGCAGCAGTCCTACGGCGACGACCAGACCATCGACGTCCATCTCTCCTGGCTGCGCCGGAAGCTGGGGGAGACGGCCGCCCGGCCGCGCTATCTGCACACCCTGCGCGGCGTCGGCGTGAAGCTTGAGCCACCCGCTCCGGAGCGGCCCGCATGAGATGGGCCATTCGACCCAAGAGCCCCCGTTCCCACCCCGCGAACCCGCCGGGCAGGACTCACTCCCGCTCACCACGACTCGCTCCAGCTCACCGGGCCGACAGCAGCTCACAACCCCGCCCGCGCGTTCCGCCACGCACGCAGACCGTCCACCCCCGCCCGCGCGTTCCGGCCGGCCCCCGTCCCCCCACCCCCGGCCGGGACGCGCGCCCCTGTCCGCCCGTCAGGCGGCCCGGTTCACCGCCGACAGCACCGCCAGGATCGAGGCCGTGAGGACGGAGGTGTCCTGGCCCGCACCCCAGCACACCTCTTCGCCCACCCGGCACTCCACGTACGCCATCGCCGGGCTGCCCTGCCCCGCACCCGTCGCGTGCTCCGTGAAGTCGAGGATGTCCACCTCGATGCCCGCGGCGGCCAGCGCACGGGTGAACGCCGACACCGGGCCATTGCCCGTGCCCTCGTAGTCGCCCTCCCGGTCGTCCACCCGCAGCGAGCAGATGAACCGGTGCTCACCGGCCGGGTTCCGGTCCGTCGACCAGGAGGTCAGGGCGACGTTCCCGTCGCGCCCGGGGGCCAGGTACGCCGCGTCGAACAGCTCCCACAGATCCTTCGGGGTGGCCTCCAGGCCGCTGTCGTCGGTCGCGGCCTGCACCGTGCGGGAGAAGTCGGCGCGCAGCCGGGCCGGCAGGTCCACCCCGTAGTTGCTCCGCAGCAGATGGGCGATGCCGCCCTTCCCGGACTGGCTGTTGACCCGGATGACCGCCTCGTACGTACGCCCCACATCCGCCGGGTCGATCGGCAGGTACGGCACCGACCACAGCTCGGAGCCACTGCTCGCGCGGTGGGCGAAGCCCTTGCTGATGGCGTCCTGATGGGTGCCGGAGAACGCCGTGTACACGAGATCGCCGCCGTAGGGGTGGCGAGGCGGCACCGGCAGCCGGTTGCAGTACTCGACCGTGCGGCGGATCTCGTCGATGTCTGAGAAGTCGACCATCGGGTCGACGCCCTGGGCGTGCAGATTGAGGGCCAGGTTGACCAGGTCGACATTGCCGGTGCGCTCCCCGTTGCCGAACAGGCAGCCCTCCACCCGCTGCGCGCCCGCCAGTACGGCGAGTTCGGCGCAGGCGGTGCCGGTGCCGCGGTCGTTGTGCGGATGGACGGAGAGGATCACCGAGTCGCGCCGGTCCAGATGGCGGTGCATGTACTCGATCTGGTCCGCGTACACGTTCGGCGTCGCGATCTCCACCGTGGCGGGCAGGTTGTGGATGACCGGCCGGTCCGGGGAGGCGTCCCACAGGGCGGTGAGGCTGTTGCAGATCTCCAGGATGAAATCCGGCTCGGTGAGGATGAACACCTCGGGCGAGAACTCGAACCTGATGTCCGCCCCGGGCCGTGCCCGCGCCAGCCGCTCCATCCGCCGCGCGGACTCCAGCACCGTGGAGTGCACCTCGGCCCTGCTGCGGCCGAGCACCACGTCGCGCCAGACGGGTGCGGTCGGGATGTACAGATGGACGACCGCGCGGGCCATCCCGACGATGGACTCGAAGGTCCGCTCGATCAGTTCCGGTTTGGCCGGGGTGAAGACGACCACGGTGACGTCGTCCGGCACCGCGTCGCCCTCGGCCAGGTGCCGGACGAAGTCGAAGTCGGTGCGGCTCGCGGAGGGATAGCCGATCTCGATCTCCTTGAAGCCCATCGCGACGAGCAGATCGAACATCCGGCGCTTGCGCGGCGTGTCCATGGGCTCGGCCAGCGCCTGGTTGCCGTCGCGCAGGTCCACCGGCACCCAGAGCGGGGCGCGTTCGATACGGGCCTGCGGCCAGGTGCGGCCGGTCAGCGGGACCTCGACGCGGTCGAAGGCCGAGCGGTAGCGATGGGAGGGCATGGAGCTCGCCCGCTGCGGATTCCAGCGGGGGGCGTCGGCGGGCACGGGCCCGCGCGGGGTGCAGATCGTGGGGAAGCCGTGCATCGGTGACTGACGGTCGGACATGAGGACGGTCTCTTCTCGCATCGCCGGACGCGACCGGCGCAGCACGGCATCCCGCGGCGGGGTGCCGGTCGCTTCAGGCCCCGCCGCGGCAGCCGAGAAGAAGGAGACCGCTGAGCGTCATGGCCGGTAGAGTAGCCAGAAAGCAAGTCCTCAGACAACCTGACAGGTGAACCCGTGTCCTCGCTCGGTCCGCTCCGCCCCAGCCCCCTGGTCGAACAGGCCACGAACCATCTGCGCGAGCAGATCACCGAGGGGCACTGGCCGGTCGGCACGCGGATTCCCGGCGAGACGACCCTGGCCAGGACACTCGGCGTGGGCCGCTCCACGGTCCGCGAGGCGGTACGCACGCTGGCCACGCTCGGGCTGCTCCGGTCCCGGCAGGGCGCGGGAGTCTTCGTCGTGGCCGACCGGGTGACGGAGGACTGGCCGGCGCGGCTGCGCCGGGCCGCGGTCACCGATGTGTACGAGGTGCGCATGCTGATCGAGGTCCAGGCCGCCCGGCTGGCCGCGAGCCGCCGCACGGACGAGGACCTGATCGCCCTCGACGCGGCGCTCACCGCACGGCGGGCGGCCGGGGCCGGGGGAGACGCGGGGTTCGTCGACGCGGACATCGCGCTGCACCGGGCCGTGGTGGCCGCCGCGCACAATCCCGTACTCACCGACCTCTTCGGCGAGTTCGCGCCCGCGCTGCGGCAGGGGCTGATCGACCTCGTGGAGCTGTTCGGCCTGCGCCGCGAGGACCCGGACCACGGCGACGCCGTCCATGACGCGCTGGTGCGGGCCGTGGTGGCCGGGGACGCGGAATCGGCGGGCCGGGCCGCGCAGACGGAACTCGAATCCACGCTGGCCCGGCTGCGGGAGGCGTAGGGAGGGCCGACTCCAAAGGGAGAAGGCGGACGTGCCCGCGGCCGCCCCGCCGCGTGGCGCCCCGTTCACCTTCCGGCGGGCGGGCCGGTGTGAACCACGGATGACGGGAACCGCTGCCGGCGGCGGGCGCGGATGCGGGGTCCGGGGCGGCCGGAGTGCGGTGCGTCCTGCCCTCCACGCCGCCGACCTGCGCATTCCCCGGGCGGCATGAAATTCCGGGCAGCGCATGCGGGTTGTGGCAAGCCCTCGGCAGGACACGGTCCCGTGACTTGCCGGACACGCTCGGGCAACGGAAGCGTCTTCAACTCTTGACACCCACCCCTCCGAGGCAGGAACCTTCCGACATCGACGCATGGGAGCGCTCCCACGCCGGACGGCCCTCCCGCCCGACCGGCACCGCGCGCCCTCCCCCCTCACTCGGAAGACATCCGGAACACATCCGGTACGCCCCGCCCAGGAACACCCCGCCCAGGAACACCTCCCCCGGACGTCACCCCGGAACGTCCCACCCCGGAACAAGGAGCAGTGGAATGCGCATCACCCGCACCGTCACCGGCCGGAGCCGCAGAGCCGCGGTCCTGGCCACCACGGGCCTGACGGCCTCGGCCCTGTTGCTGACCGGCTGCAGCAGCGACTCGGACCAGTCGGGCAGCACCGGCCCCGACGCGAACGGGAACATCACGCTGACCGTCGCCGACTTCGGGCAGTTCGGCTACAAGGAGGCCGGACTCTTCGCCAAGTACCACGAACTGCACCCGAACATCACGGTCAAGGAGAACGTCACCGCCGACGAGCAGGTCTACTACCCGAAGTTCCTTCAGCAGCTCAACACGGGCAGCGGGCTGGCCGACATCCAGGGCATCGAGGTCGGCC
Organism: Streptomyces sp. NBC_00376; assembly: GCF_036077095.1. Classification (NCBI taxonomy): domain Bacteria; kingdom Bacillati; phylum Actinomycetota; class Actinomycetes; order Kitasatosporales; family Streptomycetaceae; genus Streptomyces; species Streptomyces sp. NBC_00376. The sequence goes on from NZ_CP107960.1 coordinate 5,577,262, forward strand.
GGGTGAAGGAACTCGTCGACACCAAGGCGGACGCCTTCGCCGACCTGGCCGGGGTCATCGACGCCGGCCAGTGGGTCAACTGGAAGGCGCTGCAGGCCACCACCGACGACGGCAAGGTCATCGGAGCGGGCACCGACATCGGTCCGATGTCGCTCTGCTACCGCCGGGACCTGTTCGAGCAGGCCGGGCTCCCGGCCGACCGCGAGGAGGTCGCCGCCAAGGTCGCCGGAGGCTGGGACGACTACCTCAAGCTCGGCGAGGAGTACAGGAAGAAGGCCCCCAAGGGCACCTTCTACATGGACTCCGCCAGCGCCATGTACAACAGCGTGGTCTCCTCCAACGAGGAGCAGTACTACGCCAAGGACGGCAAGGCGATCTACAAGGACAGCGCCGGCGTCAAGGCGGGCTGGAACCTCGCCGCCGAGGCCGCCGCGAAGGATCTGACCGCCGGCCTGGCCCAGTTCCAGGACCCGTGGAAGGCCGCACTGCGCAAGGGCACGGTCGCCACGGTCGCCTGCCCCGCGTGGATGGCCGCGCAGATCGCCACGTACGCCGGTGACGAGTTCAAGGGCAAGTGGGACATCGCCCGCACCCCGGGCGAGACCGCGGCCAACTGGGGCGGCTCCTTCCTCGCCGTGCCCGCCAAGGGAAAGAACGTCGAGGAGGCGCAGAAGCTAGTCAAGTGGCTGACCGCCCCCGAGCAGCAGGCCGCCGTGTTCAAGGCCGTCGGTGTCTTCCCGTCCAACAAGGGCGCCTACGAGCTCCCCGAGGTGAAGAGCGCCAAGCTCGCGTACTTCAACAACGCCCCCATCGGTGAGATCTACGCCGCGGAGGCCCAGGTCATCCCCGCGGCCGTGCTGGGCCCGAAGGACGGCATCATCAAGGACAGCATCTCCACCCAGATCAACAACATGGAGCAGCGGGGCACCGCGCCGGACGACGCCTGGAAGGCCGCCACGGAGGCCATCGACAAGGTGATCGGCTGAGCTCCCCATCGATGCGGGCGGCCGGGACCCCACCTTCGCGTCCCGGCCCACCCGCACCGGGGCCGTTCTTCCTTGCCGGCCCCGCGCACGGACCCCGACACCACCGCCGGACCTGACCAGAACTCCGGCCTGCCCCTGCGGTGTCGGCACACCCCAGGGAAGGACTCCCACCTGTGGCAACCTCGATCCCCGCCCGGGGCGCACCCGGCTCGAAGCCGGGCCGTCGCGTCCCGAAGCCCATGTCCCCCGGCCGCCAGGCATGGCGCAGCCGGCTGTGGCGATTCGACGACAAGGCGTCCCCCTACGCCTACATCGCCCCCTTCTTCCTCGTCTTCGGCGCCTTCGGGCTCTACCCCCTCCTCTACACCGGCTGGATCGCCCTGCACCGGGTGGAGATGATCAGCCTCGACCGGATGGAATGGGTCGGCTGGGAGAACTTCAGCAGGATCCTCCAGGACCCGGAGTTCTGGACGGCCGTCGGCAACACCTTCGTCATCGGTGTGATCTCCACCGTCCCGCAGCTGCTGGTGGCGCTGGGCCTGGCCCACCTGCTGAACTACAAGCTGCGCGCCAGCACCTTCTGGCGGACGGTGATCCTCACCCCGTACGCCACCTCCGTGGCCTCCGCCGCCCTGGTCTTCGCCCTCGTCTTCCGCGCCGACGGCGGCCTGCTGAACTGGGCCCTGGACTTCATCGGTCTCGGCGACACCAACTGGGCCAATGGCCACTGGTCGTCCAAGAGCGCCATCTCGGTCATCGTGATCTGGCGCTGGACCGGCTACAACGCCCTGATCTACCTGGCCGCGATGCAGGCCGTCCCGTCCGACCTCTACGAGGCCGCCTCGCTCGACGGCGCCTCGCGCTGGCAGCAGTTCCGCAACGTGACGATCCCGGCGCTGCGGCCCACGATCCTCTTCACGATCGTCATCTCGACCATCGGGTCGATGCAGCTGTTCGGCGAGCCGCTGCTCCTGGAGGGCGGCACCATCGGAGCGCAGGGGGGCAACGAGCACCAGTACGAGACGCTCAGCGTCTACCTCTACAACTACGGCTGGAAGCTCGGACACCTCGGTCCGGCCGCCGCGGTCGCCTGGGCCATGCTCGCCCTGCTGCTGCTCATTGCCGCGATCAACTGGCTCGTCGGGCGCTCCGTGCGCAAGACCTCGGCCTGACCGGGAGCGATATCCATGACCACGACCAGCACCGTCACCGCCCCGGACAGCCGCCGCGTGTCCAAGGCCGCCGCCCCCGGCACTCCTCCGCGGCGCGGCAGGTTCAAGCAGGGCGCGGGCCGCCAGCACCACGCCGGCCCCTTCGCCTACTTCGCCCTCGCCGTCGTCGGCATCGGCTCCCTCTTCCCGCTGTACTGGACGCTCGTCGCCGCGTCCCGTACCCAGGACGAGATACTGGACACCACCCCGCCGTTCGTCCCCGGCGGCAACCTGTTCAACAACCTCGAAGCGGCCTGGGAACAGGCCCACCTCGGCAAGGCCATCTGGAACACGCTCGTCGTCTCCGCGAGCATCACCGCGGCGACGCTCTTCTTCTGCACCCTGGCCGGCTACGCCTTCGCCAAGATGCGCTTCAGGGGCCGCGGCGCACTGATGACCGCGGTCGTCGCCACGCTCACGATCCCGCCCCAACTCAGCGTCGTACCACTGTTCATGATGATGTCCGACATCGGATGGGGCGGTCAGCTGGAGTCGGTGATCTTCCCGACGCTGGTGAGCGCGTTCGGAGTGTTCTTCATGCGGCAGTACCTCAGCGAGGCGCTGCCCTACGAACTCATCGAGGCGGGCAAGGTCGACGGAGCGAACAACCTCCGTGTCGTGTGGAGCATCGTGCTCCCCGTGGCCCGCCCGGCCATGATGGTGCTCGGCATGCTCACCTTCGTACAGGCGTGGAACGACTTCTTCTGGCCGTACCTCGCCCTGAACCAGGAGAACCCCACGCTCCAGGTGGCCCTCGGCCAGCTGAGCGCCTCCTACGTCCCCGACCAGAGCATCGTGATGGCGGGTGCGCTGATCAGCACCCTGCCGCTGCTCGTGGTCTTCGTGGTCTTCGGCAAGCGGATCGTCGGCGGGATCATGTCCGGCGCCGTCAAGGGCTGATACCGCCGCCGAGGGCCGATCCCGCTGCCGCCAAGGGCCGATGCAGCACCACCCCTTCCTCCCCACCCCTTCCTTCCCCCTGCCCATCCACCTTGGGAGCGCTCCCGCATGACTGCCGTACGACCCGCCACCGCCCCGAAGGCCGCACCCGAAGCGGCGGAATTCCCGACCGGCTTCGTCTGGGGGGCGGCCACCGCCGCCTACCAGGTCGAGGGCGCCGCGGCCGAGGACGGCCGGACCCCTTCCATCTGGGACACCTTCAGCCGCACCCCGGGCAAGGTTCGCAACGGCGACACCGGAGACATCGCCGCCGACCACTACCACCGCTACCGCGACGACGTGGCGCTGATGAAACGGCTCGGCCTGACGGCCTACCGCTTCTCCGTCTCCTGGCCCCGGGTGCAGCCCACCGGCCGCGGCCCCGCCGTCGAACGCGGCCTGGACTTCTACCGCAGGCTCGTCGACGAACTCCTCGAAGCGGGCATCGCACCCGTCGCCACCCTCTACCACTGGGACCTGCCCCAGGAGTTGGAGGACGCGGGCGGCTGGCCCGAGCGCGTGACCGCCGAACGCTTCGCCGACTACGCCGACATCATGGCCGGGGCCCTCGGCGACCGCGTCAGCACCTGGACCACCCTCAACGAGCCGTGGTGCTCGGCCTTCCTCGGCTACGGCTCCGGCGTGCACGCCCCCGGCCGCACCGAGCCCGCCGCCGCGCTGCGCGCCGCCCACCACCTCAACCTCGCCCACGGCCGGGCGACCGGGGTCCTGCGCGACCGCCTCCCCGCCACCGCGCGGATCTCGGTCACCCTCAACCTCCACCACGTCCGTCCGCTGACCGGCAGCGCCGCCGACGCGGACGCCGCCCGCAGGATCGACGCGGTGGGCAACCGGATCTTCACCGGCCCGATGCTGCACGGGGCGTACCCCGAGGACCTGATCGCCGACACCGAGCGCCTGGTCGACTGGTCGGAGCTGGTCCACGACGGCGACCCGGCGGTCATCTCCCGCCCCGTCGACGTCCTGGGAGTCAACTACTACACGCCGACGCTGGTCTCCACGCCCGCCGACGGCGCCGGCGACGCGCGCGACGACGGCCACGGCAACAGCGACCACTCCCCGTGGCCCGGCTCCGAACACGTCGCCTTCCACCTGGCCGAGGGCCGTGAGCGCACCGCCATGAACTGGGCGATCGACCCCGACGGGCTGTACGAGCTCCTCCTGGATGTGGCCCGGGACAACCCCGGCCTGCCACTGATGGTCACCGAGAACGGCGCCGCCTTCGACGACTACGTCTCGCCCGAGGGCAGGGTGGAGGACCCCGAGCGGATCGAGTACCTGCGCGGACACCTGGACGCCGTACGGCGGGCGATCGCCGCCGGGGCGGACGTACGCGGCTACTTCCTCTGGTCCCTGATGGACAACTTCGAGTGGGGCTACGGGTACTCCAAGCGCTTCGGCGCCGTCTACGTCGACTACGCCACCCAGCGCCGCATCCCCAAGGCGAGCGCCCACTGGTACGCCGACGTCATCCGCCGCCAGCGTAGGATGGGAGCGCTCCCAGAAGGGTGATGCGGAGCGGCGGCCCGTCCCGTACGGGCTGCCGGAGGCGCCGATACCAGGACTTGGCCAGGCCACCCGGCTGTGAGAAATTGACCGCGAACGGGAGGCAGCCATGACGGCAGCGCGAGTACGGAGCGGTGGCCGGCCCACGCTCGAAGAAGTCGCGGCACGGGCAGGGGTGGGGCGCGGCACGGCCTCGCGGGTCATCAACGGCTCACCACGGGTCAGCGCGCAGACCCGCGAGGCGGTGGAGGCGGCCGTCGCCGAGCTGGGCTACGTACCCAACCGCGCGGCCCGCGCGCTCGCCGCGAACCGCACGGACGCCATCGCCCTGGTGGTGCCCGAATCGGAGACCCGCTTCTTCGCCGAGCCGTACTTCTCCGACATCGTCCGCGGTGTCGGCGCGGCGCTCGCGGACACCGACATGCAGCTGCTGCTCACCCTCGTCGGCAGCGACCGCGAGCGCCGCCGGCTGGCCCAGTACCTGACCGCGCACCGCGTCGACGGTGTGCTGATGGTCTCCGTCCACGCCGACGACCCGCTGCCGGACCTGCTGGAGCAGCTCGGCATGCCGGCCGTGATGGGCGGCCGCAGGTCGGCCTCCGAAACGCTCGCCGCGGTCGACTCCGACAACTTCGGGGGCGCCCGAGCAGCGGTCGCCCATCTTGTGACCCGGGGGCGCCGCGCCATCGCCACGATCACCGGGCCCCGGGACGTCCACGGTGCGCAGCGCCGCCTCGACGGCTACCGCGCCGCGGTCCGGGAGGCCGGTCTCGAACCGGACGAGCGGCTGATCGCCCCCGCCGACTTCTCCGAGGAGGGCGGCGCACGGGCCATGCGCGAGCTGCTGGCCCGCCGACCCGACGTCGACGCGGTCTTCGCCGCCTCCGACGTCATGGCCGCGGGCGCCCGCCAGGTCCTGCGCGAGGCCGGCCGCCGCATCCCGGACGACGTGGCCCTCGTCGGCTTCGACGACTCGGCGGTGGCCCGCCACATGGACCCGGCCCTCACCAGCGTGCGCCAGCCGATCGAGGAGATGGGCCGCACGATGGCCCGTGTCCTGCTCAAGGAGATCGCGAGCGAGACCCAGGAACGCCCGCAGATCGTGCTCCCCACCGAACTGGTCGTCCGCGACTCCTCGTGACGGCCGTCACACGGCCGCCCGCGAGGGCGGCCGGGGTGGTGATCGAGGTGGCGGCTGAGGGGGACTCAGAAACGAGAAGGGCCCCGGTCCGAAGACCGGGGCCCTTCCCTTCAGGGTGAGTAACGGGACTCGAACCCGCGACATCCTGGACCACAACCAGGTGCTCTACCATCTGAGCTATACCCACCATGTCCGGTCTTTTTCTGACCGGCCGAGAAAAAGTGTACAGGGTCCGAGAGGGTGCTCGCGCCCCAGTTGTTCAGCCGCCGGCCCCAACCCCCGAAAGGGCTATGACCAGCGGCTTCACAAGGTCCTACGGTGCGGGCGGTGCGACGTGCGCCGCGATGGCCTTCGCACGCTCCGAGTCCGGGCCGGGCTGCGGCACGAAGACGGCCTCGCGGTAGTAGCGCAGCTCCGTGATGGAGTCACGGATGTCCGCGAGTGCCCGGTGGTTGCCGTTCTTGGCCGGACTGTTGAAGTACGCCCGCGGGTACCAGCGGCGCGCCAGCTCCTTGATGGAGGAGACATCGACGATCCGGTAGTGGAGGTAGCCCTCCAGGGCCGACATGTCCCGCGCCAGGAATCCGCGGTCGGTGGAGACCGAGTTCCCGCAGAGCGGGGCCTTGCCGGGCTCCTTCACGTGCTCGCGGACGTAGTTCAGTACCTGGGCCTCGGCGTCGGCCAGGGTGGTGCCCCCGGCCAGCTCGTCGAGGAGGCCCGAGGCGGTGTGCATCTGCCGCACCACCTCGGGCATGGTCTCCAGGGCCGCGTCCGGCGGGCGGATCACGATGTCCACCCCTTCACCGAGCACGTTCAGCTCCGAGTCGGTGACCAGTGCGGCCACCTCGATGAGTGCGTCTTCCGTCAACGAGAGCCCGGTCATCTCGCAGTCGATCCACACCATGCGATCGTTCATGGCCCCACCCTACGGGGCACTCCGTTGCCCCGGCAGGGTCGGTCGTCCGGTCGTGTACGCGTCGGGGCCGGGTTTCCCCTGCTCCGACTGGACCGGGCCGGCCGGTTGCGCCGTGACGGCATGCGTACCCGACGGTGCGGCCGCGGCCGTGGCGCGCCGGATCGCCGCGTTGCCCTGGGCGGGCACCACGGGCTCGGTCACCGCGGCCACGGGCTCCGCGCCACCGCCCTGCGGACGGCGGGCCCGGTAGGCGGCCCGGTACGCGGCGGGGGAGGAGCCCAGCTGACGCCGGAAGTGTCCGCGCAACGCGACCGGCGAGCGGAAGCCGCAGCGGCCCGCCACCTCGTCGACCGAGTACTCGGACGTCTCCAGCAGTCGCTGCGCCTGCAGCACCCGCTGGGTGATCAGCCACTGGAGCGGTGCGCTGCCGGTGAGCGAACGGAACCTGCGGTCGAAGGTCCGCCTGCTCATGTAGGCGCGCGCGGCCAGTGTCTCCACGTCGAACTGCTCGTGGAGGTGCTCCAGCGCCCAGGCCACGACCTCTGCGAGCGGGTCGGAGCCGATCTCCTCCGGTAAAGACCTGTCGAGGTAGCGCTCCTGACCGCCACTGCGCCGCGGCGGCACGACGAGCCGGCGGGCCAGTGCCCCGGCGGCCTCCGTGCCGTGGTCCGTGCGGACTATGTGCAGGCAGAGATCGATCCCGGCGGCCGTGCCGGCGGAGGTGAGCACATCGCCGTCGTCGACGAAGAGCTCGCGCGGATCGACGTGCACCGACGGATAGCGCTTGGCCAGCGTCGGCGCGTACATCCAGTGTGTGGTCGCCGGTCGGCCGTCCAGCAGGCCCGCGGCGGCGAGCACGAACGCGCCCGTGCACAGCCCGACGATGCGGGCGCCCTCCTCATGGGCGCGGCGCAGCGCCTCCAGCGCCTCGGCGGGCGGCGGCGAGGTGATCGAACGCCAGGCGGGCACCACGACGGTGCCGGCCCTGCTGATCGCCTCCAGCCCGTAGGGCGCGGTGAGTTCGAGTCCCCCGGTGGTCCGCAGCGGCCCTTCTTCCCCGCCGCAGACGAGGAGTCGGTAGCGCGGAACTCCCGCGTCCTGGCGGTCGATTCCGAACACGGAGAGCGGGATCGAACTCTCGAAGATGGGGCCGCCGCTGAACAGCAGCACGGCGACGACTTCTCGTCGTCGACGGCCACTGAGCTTCCGTACAGCCTCCGTTGCGGCGGCGGAGTCCTGGCTCATGACGCTAAGCCCCCCTCGGTGTTCGCGTCTTCCTGGTCCTTACGGGCCTGTCGCACCTGCACTGTTCCCCTCGGTCATGCACGAGTTCCCCAGACTTCGATACCCAAGATCGAATCTACTGCGTCCCATGGTGCCGACGTGACAAGTTCACCAACCGCCGTTATGTCGACAAGGCAACTTGGCGGGAAGCATTCGATCACGAAGCGTTTCATCCGGTGGACGCTCAGGGAAGTGCGCCTGGCGTTCATGGCCCGTCCCCGTTGGGTGGAAGCGTACCGCGCGGTCTCTTCCTGCCTGGTGACAAGGGGGTTGATCGGCCAAATCGACAAGGTGTCGGTGGGGGTATGAAGTTGGCTGAAAATAGATGGTTGTGCGTGTGTGATTCAGTCATTGAACCGGCGCACAACCCGGGTGATCAACCGCTTCTTTGCGCCCCCTTGGCAGGTCGGACGGCCGATCGTACGGAACGGGCCGGTGGCAAACGGCGGCGATCGGATTCCGCCGGACGGGCCGGTGTCCGTCGCCGGCCGGGCGGCGTGCGGGGAACGGGGCGGGCGGTCTGGAACGGGGGCGACGGGCGGTCCGGAACGGGGACGGTGTGACGCACGGGATCGGGTTGCCGGCTCCCGGGGTCGGTCCCGGGACGGTGATCCGTCCGACGGTCTCGCGGGGGAGCGGGGCCCTCCGGCGTCCGGAAAAGGTGACGGTTGCGGTGCCGTCCGGTCACCGGGGGCGGTCGTCCGGGCCCGGCGGCGTCGGTGTACAGCACAAGCGGCATTGCCATCCGGGTCCGCCTCGGGCATGCTCCGTGAAACGTCGCGCGCGCTTTGCGCGGGTCTGGGCAGTGGAGGAGTGGCGCCGTACCCTTGGGGGTAAGGGGTTGGGAAGATGATTCCCGGACACCGCAACACCGCTCGCTGACGCACCTTCCCCAAGTCGCTCTCCTCACGAGGACTCTCTTCGCCGAGACACCGATGGCCGGTCACGAAATCCCCGAACCCGCCGACCGCAAGCAGGTGGCCGACCCCATGTCGGACCCGCAGACGGTCGAAGAAACACGTCATTCATGCGACCCCGCGTTCCGTCATGGGGTCGTGGTCGGCTTCGACGGCTCGACCTCCAGTGAGCGCGCCCTCGCCTATGCGATCGGAATGGCCCGAAGATCGGGCTCCGGTCTGATCATCGTCCATGTCGCCAACCGGCTGCCGACCACGGTCTGGGCAGGCTGCGAGCCGCCCGTCTTCGTGGACGTGCCCGACCACCGCACCGAGGTGCTCGGCCTGGAGCTCGCCTGCGCGGACTACCTCTCCGAGGTCCCCTGGGTCCTCGTGGAGCGCGGCGGGGACATCTGCCACGAGCTGGAGGAGGTCGGCCGGGAGTACTCGGCCGACGCCATCGTCGTCGGCTCCACGCACGGCATCGTCGGCCGGATCTTCGGCTCGGTGGCGGGCCGCCTCGCCCGGCGCGCGCAGCGCCCGGTCGTCGTCATCCCCTGAGCGCCCGACGCCCCCGCAACCCCTCCGTCACCGCCCCGGCAACCCCTCCGTCACCCCTGCGATCCGGTGTGACGTCCCCGTTCGACATGGCGTCAAATCGCCTGCGTAAACCGGCATTTCATGCCCTCGATGGCGGATTCGAGGGCGCCCGGCGCGCACCAGGACAGCATTGCGCGCGCCGGGGCCGCCCCCTGCGCGGGCCTATTCGACGGTGACGGACTTCGCCAGGTTGCGCGGCTTGTCGATGTCACGGCCCATGGCCAGCGCCGTGTGGTACGCGAAGAGCTGGAGCGGGATGCCCATCAGGATCGGGTCCAGCTCGTTCTCGTTCTTCGGTACGACGATGGTGTGGTCGGCCTTCTCCTGCACCTGGTGGGCGACGGCGAGGATGCGGCCGCTGCGGGCCTTGATCTCCTCCATCGCGGCGCGGTTCTTCTCCAGCAGGTCGTCGTCCGGCACGATCGCGACCGTCGGCATCGCGGGCTCGATCAGGGCCAGCGGCCCGTGCTTCAGCTCGGAGGCCGGGTACGCCTCCGCGTGGATGTACGAGACCTCCTTGAGCTTCAGCGAGGCCTCCCGGGCGACGGGGTAACCGCGCACCCGGCCGATGAACATCATCGACTTGGCGTCCGCGTACTCGGCCGCCATCTTCTTGATCTCGTCCTCGTTCGCCAGGATCTCGCTGATCTGGGCGGGCAGCCTGCGCAGCCCCTCGATGATCCGCTTGCCGTCGGCGACCGACAGGTCCCGGATCCGGCCCAGGTGCAGGGCAAGCAGCGCGAACGCGACGACCGTGTTGGTGAAGCACTTGGTGGAGACGACGCAGACCTCGGGGCCGGCGTGGACGTACGTACCGCCGTCCGCCTCCCGGGCGATCGCGGAACCCACCACGTTGACGACGCCGAGCACCCGGGCGCCCTTGCGCTTGAGCTCCTGGACGGCGGCCAGCACGTCGTACGTCTCACCGGACTGGGAGACCGCGACGTACAGCGTGTCCGGGTCGACGACCGGGTTGCGGTAGCGGAACTCGGAGGCCGGCTCGGCGTCCGCGGGGATACGGGCGAGCTCCTCGATCAGCTGCGCGCCGATCTGGCCCGCGTGGTACGAGGTGCCGCAGCCGAGAATCTTGATCCGGCGGACCCCGCGCGCCTCGCGGGCGTCCAGGTTGAGGCCGCCCAGGTGCACGGTGGCGAAGCGGTCGTCGATCCGGCCGCGCAGCACCCGGTCGACGGCGTCGGCCTGCTCGGAGATCTCCTTGTGCATGTACGTGTCGTGGCCGCCCATGTCGTACGACTCGGCCTCCCACTCCACGGTGGTCGGCGTGGCCGTCGTGGACGAGCCCTCCGTGGTGTACGTACGGAAGTCGTCGGCCTTGAGGGTGGCCATCTCGCCGTCGTCCAGGGTCACGACCTGGCGGGTGTGGGCGACCAGAGCGGCGACGTCCGAGGCGACGAACATCTCCTTCTCGCCGATGCCGAGCACGACCGGGGAGCCGTTGCGGGCGACCACGATGCGGTCGTTGAAGTCGGCGTGCATGACGGCGATGCCGTACGTGCCCTCGACCGAGCGCAGCGCCTCGCGGACCTTCTCCTCCAGGGTCTGCGCCTGGGCGCGGGCGATCAGGTGGACCAGCACCTCGGTGTCGGTCTCGGAGAGGAAGACGACACCGTCGGCGACGAGCTTCGCACGGAGCTCGGAGGCGTTGTCGATGATGCCGTTGTGGACGACTGCGACCTTGTTCTCGGCGTCCAGGTGCGGGTGCGCGTTCTCGTCGCTCGGGGCGCCGTGGGTGGCCCAGCGGGTGTGGGCGATACCGGTGGTGCCGGTGAAGCGCTTGGGGACGCGGGCCTCCAGCTCGCGGACCCGGCCCTTGGCCTTCACCATCCGCAGGGTGGCGGGCTTGCCGGCCGACGCCTTGCCGGTGATGACGATGCCCGCGGAGTCGTAACCCCGGTATTCCAGTCGCTGCAGCCCTTCCAGCAGCAGCGGAGCCACGTCACGCTTCCCGATGTATCCGACGATTCCGCACATAAAGTCTCTGCCCCTCCATCGACGTACTTGTGGTGCCCGTTGCTCAGCCGTAGACGATGCGGCGCAGCTGGCGGAGCGAGAGCTCCGGCGGCGCGACCGCGCGGTGCGGCAGCTCGGCCGCGATCCGTTCGAAGATCTCCGCGTTGACCAGGCCGCCGGACTGCAGTTCGCGGTGGCGGCGGCGGACGAAGTCGTCGGTCGTCTCGTCGAAGTACGCCAGCACGTCGAGGATCACCCGGGCGGCTTCACCGCGCTGGAGCGCGGTGCTGCGCACCAGGTGATCGATGAGGTCGTCATGCGACGGGCGGCGTTCGAGCACTCGTTGATATTGCGGTGGGCGGGGCGCTTACGCAACAATTCTGCCCGATATCGGGCAGGGGTGGGTGTGATTGCCGTCTCGCGGGGCCTCGGAGTGGGCGGGACGAGCGGGACGAGTCGGGGGTGCCCGCTCAGAGCCGCTTGAGCACGGCCTGCTTGGCGGCGGTGAACTCGTCGTCGGTGAGAACCCCGGCGCGGTGGAGATCGCCGAGCTCGCGCAGCCGGCGCAGCAGGGCGTCGTGATCGTCGCCGGACGGCGCGGGTTCCGCGGGTGCGGCCAGGGGCGCGATCTCCGGAGCCGCGGTGGTGGCGCCTTCGAGAGCCCCGGCCGGCCCCGTCGTCCTCGCCGCCGTGCCGGGCAGCCGTACGAGCACCGCCGCCGCGACCAGCACCGCCGTGTGCTCCTTCTTGGACAGCCCCCACAGGTCCAGCGAGTACTGGTCGTACTCGGCGGCCGGGGCCGGTGCCGCCCCCTCGCCCCGTACGAAGCGCAGATGCCCGTTCTCCAGGCCGATGGCGGGCACCCAGTGCACGCCGGTCACCTCCGACACCGGGAACGAGACCGGGCCGCCCGACGTCTTGACCTCCTTGGCCTTCCAGTTCCAGGTGAGGCGGACGGTCTCCCCGTCGAACGAGGCCGTGCCGTCCCCGCCGCCGCCGGCGACCGGCACCGCGGGCCCCGGCAGCAGGAACTCGTCCACCGCCCCGTTGGGCACCTGCTCGACCAGCAGGGCGTTGCGCACCTCGTCGACGAAGTACTCGGCCACCCCGGTCCGGTCCTTCTCCACGGCCAGCTGGTAGGGGTCCGCAGCGTCCTTGAGCCGGCCGTCCGCCGCCCGCAGGACCGGGCACGCGCCGTCGCGCAGCCGCAGTCGCAGCCGGCCGCCCTTGCGGTCCGGCTCGAAGGAGATCCCCGCCAACGCCGCCAGCGGGACGACGCATTCGCCCAGCCCCTCCCGGAGCGGGTGGATGCCCTTGCCCCGGCCCGGTGTGATCCGTACCGATTCGCCGTCGAAGGTCCAGGTTCCGTCGCGCTGGATTATTTCCGCCATGCGGCAGATTCTGTCAGCCCGCGTGACAGGGAAGTGGTCTACACCTTGACCACGCGTGAGGCGCACGATACGCATGGTGATGGTTCGGATGTTCAGGAGCTCCACAGGTGTGAACCCGTCGAAAGGGACCCGGCTTGTGAGACTGCACAGGACACAGCGCACCGCCCTTCCCCGCCTTCTCGGCTCGCTGCTGCTCGTCACGGCGGCCGGGATCTCCGGTATCGGCGCGGCGGCGGAGGGAGCGGCGGCGGACAGCGGCCCGGCCGCCGCCTCGCCCCGTCCGCTCGACCAGATCGTGCCCGCCCCCGCCGAGGCGAAGCCCGGCGGCACCCCGTACACCATCACGGCGGACACCAGGATCCGCGTCGACGGCTCCGGAGAGGCCCGGAAGGTCGGCGACTACCTGGCGGGCGTGCTGCGCCCGTCCACCGGATACGCCCTGCCGGTCACCGGCGACGCGGGCAACGGCATCCGGCTGCGCCTCGACCCCGGCAACGGTGAACTGGGCGCCGAGGGCTACCGCCTGAAGTCCAGCCGGGGCTCCGTCACCATCACCGCACGCGGCCCCGCCGGGCTCTTCCACGGCGTCCAGACGCTCCGGCAGCTGCTCCCGGCCGACGTGGAGAAGAAGAGCCCCCAGCAGGGGCCGTGGACCGTCGCGGGCGGCACGGTCACGGACACGCCGCGCTACGCCTACCGCAGCGCGATGCTCGACGTCTCCCGGCACTTCTTCTCGGTCGGCGAGGTCAAGCGGTACATCGACCAGCTCGCCCTCTACAAGATGAACAAGCTCCATCTGCATCTCTCCGACGACCAGGGCTGGCGGATCGCCATCGACTCCTGGCCGCGGCTCGCCACGTACGGCGGCCAGACGGAGGTCGGCGGCGGCCCCGGCGGCTACTACACCAAGGACGACTACAAGGAGATCGTCCGGTACGCGGCCTCCCGCTATCTGGAGGTCGTCCCGGAGATCGACCTGCCCGGCCACACCAACGCGGCACTCGCCTCGTACGCGGAGCTGAACTGCAACGGGGTCGCGCCGCCGCTGTACACCGGCACCAACGTCGGCTTCAGCTCGCTCTGCGTGCCGAAGGCCGTCACGTACGACTTCGTGGACGACGTGGTCCGCGAGCTCGCCGAGCTCACCCCCGGCAAGTACCTCCACATCGGCGGCGACGAGGCGCACTCCACCAGCCATGAGGACTACGTGGCCTTCATGGACAAGGCGCAGGCCATCGTCGGCAAGTACGGCAAGACCGTGATCGGCTGGCACCAGCTGACCGGGGGCACGCCGGTGAAGGGCGCGGTCGCCCAGTACTGGGGTTACGACAGGACGGGCGCCGCCGAGCGCGAGCAGGTCGCGGCCGCCGCCGCGAACGGCACGAAGCTGGTGCTGTCCCCGGCCGACCGCAGCTACCTCGACATGAAGTACGACAAGGACACCAAGCTGGGCCTGGCCTGGGCCGGTTACGTCTCGGTGCAGCGCTCGTACGACTGGGACCCGGCGACGTACCTGGCCGGCGCCCCGGCGGAGTCGGTCCTCGGTGTCGAGGCGCCGCTCTGGTCGGAGACCCTGAGCAACAGCGACGAGATCGAGCAGATGGCGTTCCCCCGGCTGCCCGGGGTCGCGGAGCTCGGCTGGTCGCCCGCGGCCACGCACGACTGGGGCACGTACAAGGTGCGGCTGGGCGCGCAGGGGCCGAGGCTCTCGGCGCTGGGCATCAACTACTACCGGGCGCCGCAGGTCCCCTGGGCGGCTCAGTGAGCTGACCGGGCCCGTCCGGCGACCGCGCGCCTCCGGTCGCCGGGCGGAATCGGTGCTCGCGCTCCGCTCGTCCCCTTCGCCCCCTTCGCCCGCGGCCGTCGTCGCCGCTCACCAGACCAGCACCCCGCCGCCCACCGACCGGGCCCGCAGCGCGGCCCGGGTGATGTTGGCGAGCCGGGCCGTCACGTAGTCCTCCCCGTAGCCGCTGTGTGCACCGAGCTCCGCCGTGTGCCCGCGCATCAGCTCGCACTCGGCGAGGAAGTCCTCGACGTCCTCCGGCTGTACGTACAGGTCGTCGGCGGCCAGCTCGGGGAAGAACCGGGCCCCGATCGCCCGCGCGTGCTCCGAGCCCCAGAGCTTGGTCCGGCTGCTCTCGAACCCGGCCATGTCGCTGCCGTCCTCGGGGTCGTCGAGCAGTCTCAGCTTCCCCGGCTCGTCGTACACGAAGGTGTGCACCAGCAGTGTCATGCCCCGAACTCCCCACGGCAGCCTTCGAGTCCCTCGACGGTGACCTCGATGCTCCGGCACTCCTCCCAGCGCGCCCGGTCCATCCGCAGCCGCTGCAGGGTGACGGGCACTCCCCGCACGGCGGCGACCGTGAGGCCGTCCGGCAGGTAGCCGAGCCGGCGCGAGACGCCCAGGGAGCGCGGGTTGTCGGTCATCGCGGCCGACACCGCGGTCCGGGCCCCGAGGCCGGCGAAGGCGAGATGCAGGGCGGCGGCCCGCATCTCGGTGCCGATGCCCCGGCCCTGGTGGGCCAGGCCCAGCCACGACCCGGTGCTGACCTGGCCGGTCACGGCGAAGTCCTCGGCCGTCAGGTCCTGCCGCCCGACCACCCTGCCCTCGTACAGCACGGCGAGACTCAGCGCCCAGTCCCGTACCGACCAGTCGGCGACGGTGGACAGCACGTGCTGGAGCACTGCCCTGCCGCGCTCCTCGGGCGGTACGTCGGTCCAGGGGACCGCGAACGGCATCTCGCCCGGCGCGTGCACCCCGCCGGCGGCGACCGACGCGAGGTCGTCCAGCAACTCCAGGTCGGGGAGGCGTAGTTCCAGGCGGGGTGTGCGGAGGCGGAGCCCGTACAGGGGCCAGTGCTGCGGCTTCATGGACGGACTCTGCCGGGCGGGACGGCGCACTGTCGAGCGGATTTCCCGGCCGGCCGCACCGCGGGCCCTTCCGCCGGCACGCCGCGCTCGCGTGCGTCGGCCACGGCCCGGGGGGCGCGAACGGGCGGGACTCCACGGCCGGGCGTCGCGAGCCGGGCGGGACTCCACGGCAGCGGCCCAGGAGCCGCGAACGGTCAGGGGCGCGGCCAGGGTCGGCCGGCCAGGCGTTCGATGTCGGTGTTGAAGCGCCTCAGGTAGGCGGCGAAGCCGGAGATGTCCTCGTCCGACCAGTTGGCCATGACCCGCTCCAGGGAGCCGACGAGGCCCTCGCGTTCCGCGTCGAGCATGCGGGCGCCCTCGTCGGTGATCCGGAACTTGCGGGCCATGCCGCCTTCGGGGTCCGGGATGCGTTCCACGAGTCCGGCGCGCATGGCCGCCGCGGTCTGCCGGTTGAGGGTGGAGGCGTCGAGCCCGAAGGCGTCGCTGAGCTCACCGATCGACATCGGCCCCTGGACGCGGACGCGGCTGAGCAGGATGTAGGCGCTGCGGTCCATCAGGCCGTCCTTGCGCCGGCCGCCCTTGTTCTGCAGGAGGCCGTGACGGCTGAGGAGCATCTGCTCGTACTCGACCTCGTGTGTGGGCCTGGTCATGCGCCTGCCGCCTCCTGTTGTCGTCCGGGCGTCCCGGCGTGATTCCGGATGTCGGCCGTTATTCTCCCACAGGTCTATGCAACATACATATAACGTGCTCGATGCATTAAGTGTGTACGATGCATAGTCTTCTTCCGATGTATACCCGAGGAGTCCCGGATGGGCGCGCCCCAGCCATCAACCCGCAGCGGCGGCGTAGTCGCCACGCTGGCCATCGCCGGCACCACTGCGGCGATCATGCAGACCCTGGTCACCCCGCTCATCGCGGAGCTGCCGCAGATCCTGAGCACCACCCCCTCGAACGCGGCGTGGGTGATCACCGTCACCCTGCTGGTGTCCGCCGTCTGCGTGCCCGTCTCCGGACGTCTGGGCGACATGGTCGGCAAGCGCCGGATGCTTCTCGTGTGCTCAGTGCCGCTGATCGTCGGCTCGGTGGTGTGCGCGCTCTCCTCGTCCGTCGTCCCCATGATCGTCGGCCGCGGTCTGCAGGGCATGGGCATGGGCGTACTGCCGCTCGGCATCGCCCTGCTGCGTGACGTGGTCCCGGCGGAGAAGCTCAGCTCCTCCATCGCACTGGTCAGCGCCTCCATGGGCATCGGCGGCGCGCTCGGCCTGCCGATCGCCGCGGCGGTCGCCCAGTACACGAACTGGCGGGTGCTGTTCTGGGGCTCGGCCGGCCTGGCCACCATGGTCGCGGTGCTGATCTGGTTCCTGATCCCCGATGTGCCGGCCGGCGCCAAGGGCCAGCGGTTCGACGTGCTCGGTGCGCTCGGCCTCGGGGCGGGCCTGGTCTGCCTGCTGCTCGCGGTCTCCAAGGGCGCCGACTGGGGCTGGGGCTCGGCCACCACGCTCGGCCTGTTCGCCGCCGCCGTCGTCGTGCTGCTCGCCTGGGGCCTGTGGGAGCTGCGTACCCGCGACCCGCTGGTCGACCTGCGCACCACCGCGCGTCCGCGGGTGCTGATGACCAACCTCGCCTCCGTCTTCGTCGGCTTCGGCATGTACGCCAGCATGCTGATCGCGCCGCAGCTGCTCCAGCTGCCCTCCGCCACCGGCTACGGCCTGGGCCAGTCGATGCTCGCGGCGGGCCTGTGGCTGGCGCCCGGCGGGATCATGATGATGATCGTCTCCCCGCTCGGCGGAAAGCTCATCGACGCCAGGGGCCCGAAGTTCACCCTGGTGTGCGGCATCCTGGTCATCGCGGTCGGCTACGGTCTGGCGCTGGTGCTCATGGGCTCCGCGTGGGGCCTGATGGTGGTGGGCATGGTGACCAGCAGCGGTGTCGGCCTGGCGTACGGTGCGATGCCCGCGCTGATCATGGGATCGGTCCCGCTGTCCGAGACCGCCGCCGCCAACGGCTTCAACACGCTGATGCGCTCGCTCGGTACGTCGATCGGCGCCGCGGTGATCGGCGTGGTCCTCTCCCAGATGACCGTCACCATGGGCGGCTACAGCCTCACCTCCGAGAACGGCTTCCGTACCGGTCTCATGGTCGGCTGCGGCGTCGCCCTGGTGGCGGCGGTGATCGCCGCCGCCATCCCGGCCGCGCGACGCGCCGAGTCCGGCACCGGCGCCGACGCCGCCGTGGAACAGGCCACGGCCAAGGCCTGACCTGCCCCGGACGCCCGGGCGTCCGGAAACGTACGAGATGCGAGCCGACGACAACGCGTCGGCACCCCGGCCCCGTCAACCAGCCTCGCACTGCGACTGGTTGACGGGGCCGCTCCGGTTCGTCACGTCGGGAGCGGCCGTCAGCACATCGCCCCTTCCCTTCCCGGTAAGGTGGCAATCTTCGGCCGGCGTCAGCCTCCGGAGCCCTGAAGGCGAACGCCCATGACACACTCCGCGCCGCGCCCCACCCGCCGCCGCCTCGACGCCGCACTGGACGGCCTCGCGGTCACCTTCCGCGGAATGACCGCCCACCCCGACGAGAACAACTGCGAGTGCCACTGGGGCAGCGCCGAGGAACTCGCCCAGCTCAAGGTGGCGGACCGGGAGCTGGACCCCGACCTGCTGCGCCGCACCTGGAGCGCACCCGACTGGAGCGACCACCCCTCCGTGCTGCGCCGGATACTCCCTCAGTTCGCCCGGTTCCTCGTGACGGGCCACACCGACCCGTACCGCGACTCGGACGACATCGGCCGCTCGTTCGCCCGTGGCCGCTGGCAGCAGTGGCCCGCCGAACAGGCCGCAGCGGTACGGGAGTTCCTCGACGCCTGGTGGGCCGACACACTCGCCGACCCGGCCCCCGTCCTCTCCGCCCACGACCTCCTCGCCCTGATCGCCGAGGCGTCCGGCGAACTCCGTCCGTGGCTCGCCCACTGGGAGTCACAGTCCGGAACCACGGCCGACCAGCACCTCACCGCAGCCGCCGACCACTGGGAGTACGAGCTGCTCGGCGACAACCTCCCCTGGGATGCCTGGGATGCCCGGGACAACAGTCAGGAGAAGTGTGCCGAACTGACGGCCTGGCTGCTCGACCACGCCCGCCCCCGGCTCGTCGCCCATGGAGCACCCGACGAACTCCTCCACCGGATAAGGCTCCTGGGCCTCACCGGCGACGCCCGCTGGGACGACCCCCACTGGCCCGGTCACAGCTACTGACGCACCGCGCCGCGCGACGGGCGGGCCGGACTCGGCCGCCGGCCCCGGAGAGGGGCTCCGGGGCCGGCCGGGCGAGCCGACCGTCCGTCTGCTCGCCCGACCGGCCCCGGAGCCGTGTCACCCGTACGTCAGGACGGCAGGCCCAGTTCGCGGGCGATCAGCATGCGCTGGACCTCGCTCGTGCCCTCGCCGATCTCCAGGATCTTGGAGTCGCGCCACATCCTGGCCACCGGGTACTCGTTCATGAAGCCGTAGCCGCCGTGGATCTGGGTCGCCTCGCGGGCGTTGTCCACCGCCACCGTCGAGGAGTACAGCTTCGCGATCGCGGCCTCCTTCTTGAAGGGTTCGCCCGCCACCATGCGCGAGGCGGCGTCGCGCCAGCCGACGCGGGCCATGTGGGCGCGCATCTCCATGTCCGCGATCTTGAACTGGATGGCCTGGTTGGCGCCGATCGGGCGGCCGAAGGCGTGGCGCTCGGCGGCGTACTTGACCGACTCGTCGACGCAGCCCTGGGCCAGGCCCGTGGACAGGGCGGAGATGGCGATCCGGCCCTCGTCCAGGATGCGCAGGAACTGGGCGTAGCCGCGGCCCTCCTCGCCCAGCAGGTTCTCCAGCGGGACGCGGACGTCGGAGAAGGACAGCTCACGGGTGTCCGAGGCGTTCCAGCCGACCTTGGAGTACGGGGCCGCGACCGTGAAGCCGGGGGTGCCGGACGGCACGATGATCGAGGAGATGAGCGGGGCGCCGTTCTCCTTGCGGCCGGTCACCGCGGTCACCGTGACCAGCTCCGTGATGTCCGTACCGGAGTTGGTGATGAAGCACTTGGAGCCGTTGATCACCCACTCGCCGGTGGCCTCGTCGCGCACCGCCGTCGTCCGGGTGCCGCCCGCGTCCGAGCCGCCGTCCGGCTCGGTCAGGCCGAACGCGCCGAGCGCCTCGCCCGAGCAGAGCTTCGGCAGCCACCGCTGCTTCTGCTCCTCGGTGCCGAAGCGGTAGACCGGCATCGCGCCGAGCGAGACCCCGGCCTCCAGGGTGATCGCCACGGAGGAGTCGACCCGGGCCAGCTCCTCCAGGGCGATCCCGAGGGCGAGGTAGTCGCCGCCCATGCCGCCGTACTCCTCGGGGAACGGGAGCCCGAACAGGCCCATCCGCCCCATCTCCCGCACGATCTCGTACGGGAACTCGTGCCGTTCGTAGAAGTCGCCGATCTTCGGCGCGACCACGTCGTGCGCGAACTCCTCGACGGTGCGCCGCAGTTCCTCGTGTTCGGCGGTCAGCCGGTGGTCCAGGGACATGGCAGGGGTCACTCCTTGTGGGAACGGGTGTCTATCGCACCGAGAGCGCGCGGACGGTACGGGACGGGCTGGGTCGGCCCAGTCGGTCGGCGAGCCACACGCTGGTGGCGGTGAGCGCGTCGAGATCGACCCCGGTTTCGATACCGAGGCCCTGGAGCATCCACACGAGGTCCTCGGTGGCGAGGTTTCCGGTCGCGCTCTTCGCGTACGGGCAGCCGCCGAGGCCGCCCGCGGAGGCGTC
Organism: Streptomyces sp. NBC_00376; assembly: GCF_036077095.1. Lineage (NCBI taxonomy): Bacteria > Bacillati > Actinomycetota > Actinomycetes > Kitasatosporales > Streptomycetaceae > Streptomyces > Streptomyces sp. NBC_00376. The sequence goes on from NZ_CP107960.1 coordinate 5,597,782, forward strand.
CACCGTGGTCACCCCGTGCTGGAGCGCGGCGAGGGTGTTGGAGAGCGCCTGGCCGTACGTGTCGTGGAAGTGCACGCCGACGGTGTCGGTGCGTACCCCTTCCTCGTTCAGCTCCGAGAGCAGGGTCTGAACGTGGCCGGGCGTGGCGACGCCGATGGTGTCGCCGAGGGAGAGCTCGTCGCAGCCGAGGTCCATCAGCGCCTTGGCGACCCGGACGACCTGGTGGACGGGGACGGGCCCCTCCCACGGGTCGCCGAAGCACATCGACAGGTAGCCGCGCACGTGCACCTTGTCGGCCTTGGCGCGGGCGACGACCGGCTCGAACATGGCGAGCGACTCGTCGACGGTGCGGTTGAGATTGCGGGCGGCGAACGTCTCGGTCGCCGAGCCGAACACCGCGATCCGGCGGGCGCCGAGCGCCAGTGCCCGGTCCAGGCCGCGTTCGTTCGGGACCAGGACCGGCAGCGCGACGCCGTCGATGTCGGCCAGGCGGGGGAACAGGTCCTCGGCGTCGGCCAGTTGGGGCACCCACTTGGGGTGCACGAAGCTGGTCGCCTCGATGGTGGTCAGGCCCGACGCGGCCAGCCGGTGGATGAACTCCGCCTTCACCTCGGTCGGTACGACGGCCTTCTCGTTCTGCAGCCCGTCGCGGGCACCGACCTCGTGGATGCGGACCCGGGCGGGCAGGTCCTGGGCCGGGACGGTCATGGGAAGGGTGCGTGGCGTCGTCATGCTTCCTCCCCGGGAGCGACGAGGGCCTCTGTGGGGGCCACCACGGCCAGGATCTGGTCCATGGCGACCGTGGTGCCGGCGCTGACGTCCAGTTCGGTCACGGTCCCGGCGTGCGGGGCGGAGATGACGTGCTCCATCTTCATGGCCTCCACCACGAGCAGGCTCTGACCGGCCACGACCTCGTCACCGACCGCCACCTTCACGACCGTCACGGTGCCCGGCATGGGCGCGGCGAGGGTGTCCGCCCCGGAACGGCCCGCGCCGGCCAGCGACGCCTCCACCGGGTCGTGATCCTGTACGTGCCAGCTGTCACCGTCCCGGCCGAGCCACACCCCGTCCGGGGAGGAGGCGTGGCTGAACGCGTGGGTGACACCGGCGAGTTCGAGGGTGAGGCGGGGCCCGGAGACCTCGACCAGCCTGGCCGTCTCCTTGCCGCCGGGCAGCGGGGCCAGCGGGCCGCAGGCCCCCGTCACGGGCTGCGGCGGCTCGGCGCCCTCCCCGACGTGGCCGAACGTCAGCTCCGTACCGGCCGGGCAGGAACGCAGCGAGACCTGCACCGGGTCGTGGCCCGGCAGCCGGAAGTCGAGCACCGTGCGGGCCGGGGTGCCGCCGAGGCGCCAGCCGCTCGCCACCGAGAACGGGTCCACCCAGCCGGCGGGGGCGTCGGCGGGGGAGGCGGCGGAGTGGCGCAGGAGTGCGGCTGCCGCGTACACCTCTTCGGGGACACCCTCCGGGACCAGGCCGGACGCCTCGCGCTCCACCAGACCCGTGTCCAGATCGCCCGCCGCCACCGCCGGATGGGCGAGCAGCCGGCGCAGGAATCCGGCGTTGGTCGGAACGCCGAGGATCACCGTGTCCGCGAGCGCCGCCCGCAGCCGGCGCAGGGCGGTGGGGCGGTCGGGGCCGTACGCGATGACCTTCGACAGCATCGGGTCGTACAGGCTGCCGACCTCGCCGCCCGTGCCGAGCCCGGAGTCCGTCCGCACGCCGTTGCCCTGCGGCTCGTGCAGCGTGAGGACCGTGCCGCCGGAGGGCAGGAAGCCGCGGGCCGGGTCCTCGGCGCAGATCCGGGCCTCGATGGCGTGGCCGGTGAGTGTGATGTCCTGCTGCCGGTAGGGGAGTTGCTCGCCTGCCGCGACCCTGAGCTGCCACTCCACCAGGTCCAGGCCGGTGATCAGCTCGGTGACCGGGTGCTCGACCTGGAGGCGGGTGTTCATCTCCATGAAGTAGTACGAGGCGGGGTCGTTGCCCGGGACGATGAACTCCACCGTGCCCGCGCCGACGTAGCCGCAGGAGCGGGCTGCCTGGACGGCCGCCTCACCCATCGCCGCCCGGGTCTCCTCGTCGAGCAGGACGGAGGGCGCCTCCTCGATGATCTTCTGGTGGCGGCGCTGGAGCGAGCACTCGCGCTCGCCGAGGTGGACCACGTTGCCGTGGGCGTCGGCCAGCACCTGGATCTCGATGTGCCGGGGGCGGTCGATCCACCGCTCCACCAGCAGGGTGTCGTCGCCGAACGAGGACCGTGCCTCGCGCCGGGCGGCCGCGATCTCGTCCCCGAGCAGCGCCTCGTCGCGCACCAGCCGCATGCCCTTGCCGCCGCCGCCCGCCGAGGGCTTCAGCAGCACCGGCATCCCGATCCCGCCGGCCGCGTCGACCAGCTGGGCATCGGTGAGCCCGCTCCCGGACGAGCCGGGCACCACCGGGACCCCGGCCGCCGCGACCGTCTCCTTGGCCCGGATCTTGTCGCCCATCAGCGTGATCGCGGAGGCGGGCGGGCCGATGAAGACCAGCCCCGCCTCGGCGCACGCCCGCGCGAAGCCCGCGTTCTCGGCGAGGAATCCGTATCCCGGGTGGACGGCCTGCGCGCCGGTGCGACGGGCCGCGTCCAGCAGCGCGGGCACGCTCAGATAGCTCATCGCGGCCGGGGCGGGCCCGATCCGTACCGCCGTGTCGGCCTCCCGGACGTGCCGGGCGTCCGCGTCCGCGTCGCTGAAGACGGCGACCGAGCGGACGCCCAGCTCGCGCAGCGTGCGGATGACACGTACCGCGATCTCGCCGCGGTTGGCGACCAGAACCGTGTCGAACATCGTCATCTGTTCCTCACATCCGGAAGACGCCGAAGCCGGTTTCACCCAGCGGAGCGTTGGCACACGCGGTCAGGGCCAGCCCCAGCACCTGCCGGGTCTCCAGCGGGTCGATCACCCCGTCGTCCCAGAGCCTGGCCGTGGCGTAGTAGGCGTTGCCCTGGGTCTCGTACTGCTCGCGGATCGGGGCCTTGAAGGCCTCCTCGTCGGCCGCGCTCCAGTCGTCGCCCAACTGGTCGCGCTTGACCGTCGCGAGGACGGACGCGGCCTGCTCGCCGCCCATGACGGAGATCTTCGCGTTGGGCCACATCCACAGGAAGCGGGGGGAGTAGGCCCGGCCGCACATGGAGTAGTTGCCCGCCCCGTACGAACCGCCGACCACCACGGTCAGCTTCGGGACCCGGGTGCAGGCGACCGCCGTGACCATCTTGGCGCCGTGCTTGGCGATGCCGCCGGCCTCGTAGTCCCGGCCGACCATGAACCCGGAGATGTTCTGCAGGAAGACCAGCGGGATGCCGCGCTGGTCGCACAGCTCGATGAAGTGGGCGCCCTTCTGGGCGGACTCGGAGAACAGGATGCCGTTGTTGGCGACGATCCCGACCGGGTGGCCGTGGATCCGGGCGAAGCCGGTGATCAGCGTCGTCCCGTACTCGGCCTTGAACTCGGCGAACCGCGAGCCGTCGACGACCCGGGCGATCACCTCGCGCACGTCGTACGGGGTGCGGGAGTCGACCGGGACGGCGCCGTACAGACCCGCGGGATCGACCTTCGGCTCCTCGACGGGCTGCACGGACCACGGCAGCGCGCCCCGGTCCGGCAGGGTGGCGACGATGTTCCGCACGATCCGCAGCGCGTGCGCGTCGTCCTCGGCGAGATGGTCGGTCACCCCCGACGTGCGGGAGTGCACCTCGCCGCCGCCCAGCTCCTCGGCCGTCACGACCTCGCCGGTCGCGGCCTTCACCAGCGGCGGGCCGCCCAGGAAGATCGTGCCCTGGTTGCGGACGATCACGGCCTCGTCGCTCATCGCGGGGACGTACGCCCCGCCCGCCGTGCACGAGCCCAGCACCGCCGCGATCTGCGGAATGCCGGCCCCCGACATCCGGGCCTGGTTGTAGAAGATCCGCCCGAAGTGCTCCCGGTCTGGGAAGACCTCGTCCTGCATCGGCAGGAACGCGCCGCCCGAGTCGACGAGATACAGGCAGGGGAGACGGTTCTCCAGCGCCACTTCCTGGGCCCGCAGGTGCTTCTTCACCGTCATCGGGTAGTACGTGCCGCCCTTGACGGTCGCGTCATTGGCGACGATCACACACTCCCGGCCGCTGACCCGGCCGATCCCGGCGATCACCCCGGCCGCCGGGGCGGCGCCCCCGTACAGCCCCTCGGCCGCCAGCGGGGCCAGCTCCAGGAACGGGGAACCCGGGTCGAGCAGGGTGTCCACCCGCTCCCTGGGCAGCAGCTTGCCGCGCGCCACATGCCGGGCGCGGGCCCTCTCACCCCCGCCGAGCCTGGCCGTGGCGAGCCGCTCACGCAGCTCGTCGGCGAGCGCGTGATGCGCCGCCTCGTTGGCCTTCCAGGCCTCGGAGGCGGGATCGGCCGCGCTCGCCAGCACCGGTGCCTGCTGCATCGTGTCGAGCCCCCTTGCCCGTACCGCAGTAGTTAGTGACCGTTAACGTCCGACTTCAGGTTAACGAGCGCTAACAGCCTTGTCCAGGGCGGAATGCCGGGGCGGAATAATGGCTCGCGCCGCTCCCTGACTCGGGGCGGCGACGGTCGCGGACCGACGATGGCCTTCGGGGTGGGGGAAAAGGCGGATGACGCAGCAGTCGCAGATACGGAAGCAGACGGTTCGGGGCGCGGGCGCGGGGGAGGGAGCGGCCGTTGGAGTGACCGGGGGGCCGCGCGTCCTCGAAGTGGACGCCCTGCGCGGGTTCGCGCTCGCCGGGATCCTGGTCGTGAATCTCCTGACGACCGCCGGACCTCCCGCCGCCAGGGGCGGCCTCGCGGCCGTGCACGCGGCGGACGGGGCGGTGGAATGGCTGGTCGTTCTCCTCGCGCAGTCGAAGTTCTACCTGCTCTTCTCGTTCCTCTTCGGATACAGCTTCACCCTCCAGATGGACTCGGCCGAGCGCGCCGGCGCGCGCTTCGCGCCCCGGATGTCACGGCGGCTGGCCGGACTGTTCGTGCTCGGAATCGCGCACGCGGTGCTGCTGTACACCGGCGACATCCTCATGATCTACGCCCTGCTCGGGCTGGTCCTGCTGGCCGCCCGGAACGCCGGACCCGCCAAGGTCCGGCGGGCGGCGCTGTGGGTGTTCGGCGTCGCGGGCGGGTTCCTGCTGCTGATCGGGCTGGGCGCGGCCCTGTTCGACCCGGGCGACCTGGGCGAGTCCGCCACCGTGAAGGCCGAGCTGACCGCCGCGTACCGGGGCGGCTTCACCGAGGTCGTCGGCGCCAACATCCGGGCACTGCCCGAGACCCTGGCGGCCGTTCCGCTGATGGGCGGATTCGTGGTCGCCGCCTTCCTCGTGGGGTTCGTGGCCGGACGGCGGCAGTGGCTCGGGGCGGCCGCGCTCGCCGACCGGGCGCGGCTGCGCCGCATCTGCCTGACGGGTCTCGCGGTCGGGGTCCCCGGGGCGGTCTTCTCCGCCGCGGCGCTCGTGGGACCGCTGCCGGAACGCTGGACGCTGCTGGGCCTGGCGGTCGGTATGGTGGCGGCCCCGGCGCTCTCGGCCGCGTACGCCACCGGGCTGCTGCTCTGGTTCACCACGCGGGGCGGTGCCGCGACGGCCGGGGTCCTCGCGCCCGCCGGGCGGATGGCGCTGACCAACTATCTGACCCAGTCGCTCGTCATGGCCCTGGTCTTCTCCGGGTACGGGCTCGGCCTGTACGGGCGTACGGGCGCCGCTGCGGCGGTCGGTGGGGCGCTGGTGCTGTACGCCTGCCAGCTCGCCCTGAGCGGGTGGCTGATGCGCCGGTACCGGCTCGGGCCGGTGGAGTGGCTGCTGCGTGCGGTGACGCTGTGGGCGCGGCCCGGCAGGAGTTAACGTTCGCTAACCGGACTGTCTAGAATCGAATCCATGACCACGAGGACGGACGCCCCCACTCGCCGCGAGCAGATCCTCAAGGAGGCCGCCCGCCTCTTTGCCGAGCGCGGCTTCCACGGCGTCGGTGTCGACGAGATAGGTGCCGCCGTCGGCATCAGCGGTCCGGGGCTCTATCGCCACTTCCCCGGCAAGGACGCGATGCTCGCCGAGCTGCTGGTCGGCATCAGTGAGCGGCTGCTGGCGGGCGGGCAGCTGCGCGTGTCGGAGGACGCGGCGTGCGAGGACGGCTCCCCGCGGGCCCTGCTCGACGCGCTCATCGAGGGGCACATCGACTTCGCCCTCGACGACCGCCCCCTGATCACCCTCCACGACCGCGAGCTGGACCGTCTCCGGGACGCCGACCGCAAGCGGGTCCGCCAGCTCCAGCGGCAGTACGTCGAGGTGTGGGTGGAGGTGGTCCGCGAGATGTATCCGGACCTGCCCGAGCACGAGGCCCGCGCCGCCGTTCACGCCGTCTTCGGCCTGCTGAACTCGACCCCGCACCTCGGCCGGCCCGGCGCCCAGCCGGACCGCGCGGACACGGCGGCACTGCTGCACCGGCTGGCCCGCGGGGCGTTCGAGGCGGCGGCCCGCGCGTAGGGCGGGTCGGCGGGTGTCCGGCGGGTGTGTCCGCGTTTTCCGCCCGGCCTTGAACATATGAATTAATGCGAAAGGGGTGAGGTGTCTCCTCATATTCCCTTTCATTTTCCTCGATGAGCGCCGTCGGACGCAGTTCCGCGGGGTCCGCAGGCTTATGGTTTGAGCTGTCTCACTCGCGCCTGATGGGGAATTTGAATGAAAACATGTCAGGTTTCGATCGTTGTCCCATGTTTCAATGAGGACGAGATCATCGAGGTATTCCACCGTGCGTTGATCTCCGCCCTCGAACCGACTCGGCGGACCTTCGAGATCTGTTATGTCGACGATGGCAGCAGCGACCGGACCAGGCTCCGGATCGGTTCGCTCGCCACTGCGGACCGACGGGTCCGCTACACCTCCTTCAGCCGCAATTTCGGCAAGGAGGCCGCCATGCTCGCGGGACTGCGCATGTCCCGCGGTGACGCCGTCGTCCTCATGGACGCCGACCTCCAGCACCCGCCCGAACTGCTGCCCCGCATGCTGGAGCTGAGGCAGCGCGGCTACGACCAGGTCGTCGCGCGGCGCGACCGAGTGGGAGAAGGCGCCCTGCGCACCTTTCTCAGCGCCCTCTACTACCGGGCCATCGGCCGGTGCATGGACGTCGAGGTCGTCGACGGCGAGGGCGACTTCAGACTGCTGTCGCGCACCGCCGTGGACGCCGTGCTCGCGCTGCCCGAGACCAACCGGTTCTCCAAGGGGATCTTCTCCTGGATCGGCTTCGACACCGTCGGTTTCACCTACCGGAACGTCCAGCGCGCGGCGGGAACTTCGAAGTGGGGCGGCAGACGCCTGCTCAACTACGGGATCGACGGGCTGATCTCCTTCAACAGTCATCCGCTGCGCCTGGCCATCCACATCGGCCTCGCGCTCGCGCTGGCGGCACTGGGATACGCCGTGTGGACCATCGTCGGCGTCGTGCTCCACGGTGTCGTCGTACCCGGCTACACCACCCTGCTGACCGCTGTCGTGGCGCTCGGCGGAATCCAGCTCGCCACGCTCGGCGTCATCGGCGAATACGTGGGACGGATCTACTCCGAGTCGAAACGCCGCCCGCACTACCTGGTGCGGGAGACGAACGAATCCCCGCACGCCCGCCCGGTCGATATTCCGGCAGAGGTGCGTCCGGGCCCGTCCGACCCCGAGGGCGGGAGACCGCCGGCGCGACGCACCGGGGCGACCGCGCTCGGGGCGCCGAGGAGGCGCACCCTGCGCCAGTTCATCGAATTCGGGTTGATCGGAATCATCAATACGGCGGTATATCTGGCGGTATACGCCTCGCTGAATGTATGGATTCCCTATCTGGCCGCACATGTCATCGGATATGCGGTCAGCGTCGTGGGATCATTCCTGCTCAACTCCTGCATCACCTGCCGCACGAAGCCGACCTGGCACGCCTTCGTCCGGTATCCCCTGTCGAGCGTCGTCAATCTCGTACTCACCGGAATTCTGCTCTACCTCGGCGTGAGCAGGCTGGGCATGGACAAGAACATCGCCGCCGTGGCCGCAGGGATCCTCGCCACCCCCTTTTCGTTCCTGCTCGCCCGCTGGGCCATCGACTCCGGTGCCGCCCTCGCCCGGCAGGACTGCCGCCCGGCCGGGAGCAGTACCGGACACACCACACCGTGAACCCACGCCTGAACCTTCTGGCACGCAGGACGCGAGCAACGCACGAAGGGCACCAGTGCACATGACCACGAACACGTCGAAATCCGCCGGCACACAGGCGGAGGGCGGGAAATCCCCCAGGGCGGAACCCGGCTTGGGCCCCGCGCGGTGGTGGACGGCGATCGGGACGTCGGGCCTCGCCCTGCTGCCGCTCGCCCTGCTCGGCGCGGCTTTCTGGATCGGCAGGCTGGTCCGCCCGGGAGGGGACGACTGGTGCTTTCTCCCGGTCGTACGGGACGAGGGCGCCTCTGGGATGATCGGGAAGTTCTTCCTCCACGACAACGGACGCATCGCCAACGCGTTGCTCGTCATCGGGTACGGAGCCTTCGGCGTCCCGGGCCACCAATGGTTCGCCCTGGTCAGCGGAGTGCTCATGCTGGGCATCCTCTGGGCGCTGGTCGCCTCCGTGCTCAAGAGGGCCGGGCTGACCGCGCCACGTGGGCTGGCGCTGCTGGTGGGCGCGACGACGGCGGCGCTCTTCTTCTTCGCGACGCCCAACCCGTACAAGGCGTTCTACTGGCCCGCCTCCTCCGTGTCGCACACCGTCGCACCGGTGCTGGCCTGCGCCGCCGTGATCCCGCTGCTCCGGGCACGGACGCGGTGGGGACGCGCCTTCGCGCTGGGCGTCGCGTACCTGGCGGGGATCTTCATCGGCACCCTGTCGGAGGAGACGGCGATCGTCGCGGTCGTCGTGCTCGCCGCCGCCCTGCTGATGAGCCGGTGGGCGCTTCCCGGGGCCGGCCGGACCCGTACGCGTGTCTGGTGCGTGGTCGCGTTCGCCGGGGTCGCCGTCGGGACGGCCATCCTGTACCTGTCGCCCGGCGCACGCTTCCGGCGCGGACGGTTCGGCGCCGACAGCACCTCCATGTTCGGCCCTGAGGCGCTGACCGCGGCGCTGCGGTCGTTCGCACACGTCCTGGGAACGGTCTTCACGACCTGGCAGTACCTGGGAGCGGTCGCCGTCGGCGTGCTGCTGGGCCTGCTGGTGCGCGAAAGCGAGCGAGGAACGGATGTGCCGGACGGGTCCCTGCGCCGCAGGCCCCTCCGCCTGGTTCTCGTCGGATTCCTCGCCTTCCTGGTCTCCTGCTACCTCTGCGTCGTCGTCACCCGCCCCGTCTTCGGGGCGAGCGTGGGGACCGCGTCGCGTATCTGGGGCGACTTCCTTCTGCTGTACGTGCTGCTCCTGGTCGGCGCCGGCGCCCTGCTGGGCCGCTGGCTGCGGGGCCGCCGGTGGGGGATCCGTACGGCGACGGCGGGCGTCGCCGCCGTCATGTGCGCCGCGAGCTGCGTCGGCCTCGCCGTCCCGCTGTTCCGGCTGGAACGGCAGATGGACGTGCGTGCCCAGCGGTGGGACCGTCAGGACCGCGCGCTGAGGGAAGGGGCGGCGCGCGGCGCCCGGGTGCTCCCGTACACGCCGGTGTCGGTCAGCGGGATGCTGGAGCCCTTCGGCAACCACGGCCGACGGGCGTGGCCGGCGAAGTGCGTCGCCCAGTACTACCACCTGGAGAAGATCACGCACTCGACCCGGCTGCCCTGACCGGCGGCCGGGTTCGATCCGTCCGTCGGGCAAGACACCCGGCACACTGCGCACACCTGACGGCACAATGGGTTCATGCCGATACCCAGCCGTGCCGCTCTCGTCGAACATCTCGTCCGTACGCGTATCGCCGGAGACGTCGCCACACCGCGCGACAACAACCTCTCCCACTACCGCAAGCTCGCCAACGGCGACCGCCACTACTGGCTCGGCCTGGAGCTCGGTGACCGGTGGTGCGACGAGCAGGACGTACTGGCGGTGATGGCCGAGCGCTGCGGGGTCAGCGACGATCCGGAGCACCGGTTCGGGCAGGACACCATCGACCCGGAGCTGACGGTCGACGCCCTGGAGCGGATGGCGGCGCGGCTGCGGAAGGCGGTGGCGGGGGCGGAGCGGGTGCTGTTCGCGACCGGCCATCCGGGCGGGCTCCTCGATGTGCACCGGCAGACCGCGGAGGCGCTGCGGGCCGCCGGATGCGAGATCGTGACGATTCCCTCGGGGCTGATCGCCGACGAGGGCATGGTGTTCCAGTTCGCGGACGTCGCCGTGCAGGAGCGCGGCGCGACCCTCTGGCACACCCACTCGCCCGCCCCGATGGCCGCCATCCTGGACGGCCTGGAGCGCGAGGGCCGCCCGCTGCCGGACCTGGTCGTCGCCGACCACGGCTGGGCGGGGTGCGCGGCGCAGCGCGGTCTCGACGCGATCGGGTACGCGGACTGCAACGACCCGGCACTCTTCCTCGGCGAGGCGGAGGGGACGCTCCAGGTGGCCGTCCCGCTGGACGACCATGTGCTGGACCCGCGGTTCTACGACCCGATGACGGAGTATCTGCTGGACGCGGCGGGGCTGACGAGGGGCTGACGAGGGGGCAGGGGGCGCGCAGGCCGGGGCCGTCCCCCGCCCGGTCAGACCGACCCGGTACCCGCCCCGCCCGCCCCGCGCCCCCGCTGTTTCAGGCCCGGGGTCGGGTCCAGGTACACCCGCCGGATCGACGGATAGCGCTCGCGCAGCTGCTCCTCGGCCTCCTCGCACGCCCACTCGATCTGGTCGGCGGTCGAGGCGTCCCGGAAGTCGATCTTCGCGGCGATCAGGATCTCGGTCGGGCCCTGGATGAGCGTGGTGAGTTCCAGCACGTCGATGATGTGCGGTACGGAGAGCAGTTCCTCGCGGATGCCGGCCCGCATCGGCTTCGACACCGGGCGCCCGATCAGCAACTGGGCGTTGGACCGGCCCAGCACCCAGGCGACGTACACCAGCAGCAGGCCGATCAGGATCGACGCGATGCCGTCCCAGACCCCGGAGCCGGTCAGCTGGCCGCCGAGCAGGCCGCCCGCGGCGAGCAGCAGACCCACCAGCGCCGCCGAGTCCTCCATCACCACGGCCTTGACCGCGGTGTCGGGGGTGTGGCGGAAGTAGTGCCCGACGGGCGCCCCCAGCCGCGCGGCCTCGCCGCGGACCTGCCGGACCCCGGTGCGCAGCGAGTAGCCCTCCAGCAGGAAGGCCACCGCGAGCACGATGTACGAGACGAGCGGATCGCCGAGCTCCTCGCCCGCCGCGAGGGTGTGGACGCCGTCGTAGACGGAGAAGACCGCACCGCCGACGAACGTGGCCACGGAGGCGAGCATCGCCCAGATGTAGCGCTCGGGGCCGTAGCCCAGCGGGTGTTCCTCGTCCGCGGGCTTGTCGCTGCGTTTCAGCGCGGTGAGCAGCAGCAGTTCGGTGACCGTGTCGGCGACCGAGTGCGCCGCCTCGGAGAGCATCGCGCTCGATCCGCTGATCACCCCGGCGACCGCCTTCGCCACGGCGATGCCGAGGTTGGCGGCCGCCGCGACGACGACCGTGAACGCGGACTCCCCGCCGCCGGACTTCGTACCACTTGTGGTCTCGTCGCTCATGGTGGGGAGTATGTCCGAATTGACAGGACATGGCCTGCAGGCGTCAGGTGTGCGTCAGTCGCGGGGTACGCGGACCACGCCCTCCTGGATGACGGTGATCGCCAGCCGGCCGTCCTGGGTGTAGATCCGGGCCTGGCCGAGCCCGCGCCCGCCGGACGCGGACGGCGACTCCTGGTCGTACAGCAGCCATTCGTCGGCCCGGAACGGCCGGTGGAACCACATCGCGTGGTCCAGGCTGGCGCCGACCACGTCGCCGACCGCCCAGCCCCCGCGCCCATGGGCGAGGAGCACCGAGTCGAGCAGCGTCATGTCGGAGACGTACGTGGCCATGCAGACATGGAGCAGCGGGTCGTCCGCGAGCTTGCCGTTGGTGCGGAACCACACCTGGGAGCGGGGCTCGCGCGGTTCGCCGACGGTGCCGAAGGGCGGCTCGTCCACGTACCGCAGGTCGACCGCGGCCCGCGCCTCGATCAGCCGGTCCACGACCCCCGGCCCGCTGAAGCGGTCCGCGTACCGGGGCAGCATCTGCTCCGCCGTGGGCAGCGTCTCCGGGTCCGGGGCGGACGGCATGGCCGCCTGGTGCTCCAGGCCCTCCTCGTACGTCTGGAACGAGGCCGAGAGGTGGAAGATCGGCTGGCCGTGCTGGACGGCGACGACCCGGCGGGTGGTGAAGGAGCGGCCGTCGCGGATGCGGTCGACGCTGTAGACGATCGGCGCGCCCGGGTCGCCCATCCGGAGGAAGTAGGAATGCAGGGAATGGGCGGTCCGGTCGGCGGGGACGGTGCGGCCCGCGGCGACCAGGGCCTGGGCCGCGACCTGGCCGCCGAAGACCCGGGGGACGACCGCCGAACGGCTCGTACCCCGGAAGATGTCCCGCTCGATCTGCTCGAGGTCGAGCAGATCGAGCAGGGAGTCGAGTGCTGCGCTCATGGAAGGAACGTAGCCGCTCTCACAGGCCCATGGACTTGGCGATGATCGACTTCATGACCTCGTTGGTGCCGCCGTAGATGCGGTTGACCCGGTTGTCCGCGTACAGGCGGGCGATCGGGTACTCGTTCATGTAGCCGTAGCCGCCGTGCAGCTGGAGGCAGCGGTCGATGACGCGGTGTGCGACCTCGGTGCAGAACAGCTTCGCGGAGGCGGCCTCGGCGGCGGTCAGCTCACCGGCGTCGAGGGCCTCCAGGGCGCGGTCGGCGACGGCCTCGGCGGCGTCCACCTCGGCCTGGCAGGCGGCCAGCTCGAACTTGGTGTTCTGGAAGGACGCGACGGTCTTGCCGAAGACGGTGCGCTCCTGCACGTACTCCTGCGCGAACCGGACTGCGGCCCTGGCCTGCGCGTACGCGCCGTAGGCGATGCCCCAGCGCTCGGACGGCAGGTTCTGGCCGAGGTAGTAGAAGCCCTTGTTCTCCTCGCCGAGCAGGTCCTCGACGGGCACCTTCACGTCGGCGAAGGCCAGCTCGGCGGTGTCGGACGTCCGCAGGCCGAGCTTGTCGAGCTTGCGGCCCAGGGAGTAGCCCTCGGACTTGGTGTCGACGGCGAACAGGGAGATGCCGAAGCGGCGGTCCTCGGCGGTCGGAGCCGAGGTACGGGCGCAGACGATGACGCGGTCGGCGTGGACGCCGCCCGTGATGAAGGTCTTGGAACCGTTGAGCACGTAGTGCGTGCCGTCTTCCGAGAGCTTGGCGGTGGTCTTCATGCCCGCGAGGTCGGAACCGGTGCCCGGCTCGGTCATCGCGAGGGCCCACATCTCCTCGGCGGAGACGAACTTCGGCAGGTAGCGCTTCTTCTGCTCGTCGTTGGCGAGCATCTTGATGTACGGCAGGGCGAGCAGGACGTGCACGTTGGATCCGCCGAAGTTGACGCCCGCGCGGGCGGTCTCCTCGTACTGGACGGCCTCGAACTTGTGGGTCTCCAGGCCGGCGCCGCCGAACTCCTCGGGCACGTTGATGCCGAACAGGCCGAGGTCGGCGAGCTTGGTGTAGAGCTCGCGCGGCACGATGCCCTGCTGGAACCACTCGTCGTAGTGGGGGACGACCTCGGCCTCGATGAAGGCGCGTATGGTCTCCCGGAACGCCTCGTGGTCCTCGTTGAATGCCGTACGGCGCACGGGGTGCCTCCTAGATCAGCTTCGGTCGGCGTCGGCCCGGCCGGCGGCCTGGCTAAGCGCTTGCTCAGATACATTCAAAAGTTACCCGGCAGTCATGGAAGCTGTCCAGGGTGATGCGCGGCACGCCCGGCCGCGGACATCGTCGCCCGGACGCGGCATGCGGAGGCCCTCCCCGGCAGGTGGCCGGGGAGGGCCGTCGTACTTCTGTGACCGTCGCCGCTACTGGGGCTTGAAGGAACGGATCTGGTAGTTCCCCTGGAGGTTGCCACCGCTGCCGGCGGGGGTGGAGCCGACCCGGGAGTTGTAGTTGGTCTGGGTGTAGTACTGCACGCGGTGCCCGGTCGCGTTCCACACGGAGCGGACGTTCTGGCCCCGCTGGATGAACGAGCAGTCGTCGGCGGTATTCGCCCGCTTCTTGTCCGACCACTGGCAGCGGGTGCCGCCTCCGTTCCAGTCGCTGTAGATGCAGAAGTAGCCGGGGCTGCAGCTGTAGGAAGCCCTGGCGCTCCCGACGGCGGCGTTCTGGACGGTGGCGGTTCCGGCGGCGGCGTTCTCGGCTGCTGTGGCTGCGGCGGGTCCGGAGCCGAGCCCCAGGGTCAAGGCGATCGAGGTGACGGCGAGCGCGGTGATGCGGTTCATGGCGAAGCCTCTTCATTCCCATGTGTGACGGAGTGAGTACTCTCGGCGATCATCACCGTGTCACGGCTGTTGCCGCAGAAGCCAGGGCGGAGGGAGGGGCGCCCGAAGCGTGCGTCACGGCTCGGGGCACCCCTGTGTACACCGGCGCGCACATTCGCCGTTCGCCTGCCCGGACCACGGGGTCATGGGGCGGGCCTTACCGGATCACCGAGTGCGGTAGGCGTCGATGACGGTCTGGGTGAGGGTGTTCCCGTCGGTGTCGGTCAGCGCGGCGCGCAAAGAGACGCCGGTGCCCGCGCGCGGGCTGTGGATCTCGACGGCGCCCCGCTCGACCGGGACCCGGGTCCACGAAGTGCCACCGTCCACGGATACGGAGACCGCCACCGACCGTACGCGTCCGTTCGCGGCGGCGCCCAGCACGGTGACCGGGACACGGAGCGTCTCGTTCGCCGGCGCGGTGCCGGTCGGGCTGAGTTCGGGCGAGAACCGCACGGCGCTCACCGGCACCGGGACCGGACCTCCCGTCGTGTCCGAGGTGAAGGTCCACGACGTGGTCACCCGCGTGGCGACGCCGGGCGCGCCGCCACGCTTCACCGTGCTGGTGAGCCGGTACGCCGCGGGCCCCGGCTCCAGGGTGAACCCGGCCTTTCCCGGGGTGCCGGTCTTCGTCCCGACGCGCACGCCGTTGCGGTGCAGGGTGGTCGACGCCGTGTCGTACGACGGTGACGACGGCACGTGGCCGTCGCCGTCGGCGAGCAGCGGGACATCGACGGCGAGCCGGTCGCCGTCGCGCACGACGCCGGGGCGGTCGGTGAGATCGGGGCCGAAGACGGCGTTGTCGAAGGTGTGGGTGGTCGTACTTCCGGCGCGTACGGCGATGCCGTTGGCGCTGTAGCGGTTCGATGCCGCGCCGGGCGCGGTGGGGGCCCAGTAAGTGATGTCCCAGGTGCCGCGTTCGGGCGTCACGAAGTAGGTGGCGGTCGCGGGGGTCGGCAGGGTCTGGGTGACGCCGAGGGTCGGTCCGGCAGTGGGCTGCAGGTCGACAGTCGCCCGCCCCTCGGTGCCCGGCCGCGCCGCGCCGCGGATCTGCACAGTGGCCAGGTCCTTCGCGGCAGGGTGCCGGACGAGCCCGGTCAGGGCGCGGCTGCCGGTGAAGGTGTGGCCGAGCGCGTAGCCGGCGGTCCCGGTGGTCCAGTAGGAGTCGAACCACTGCTCCACCGATCCGGGTTCGCTGTCGGGGCCCAGGTGTGCGACGCGCAGGTTCGGTGTGCCGTTGACGAGGTTGGCGGTCCGGACCGCGCCGTCGTGCTTGACCTGGACGAACATCACGCTGTGCCGGAAACCTGCGGAGGAGTCGGGCGGGGTCACGTCGACAGGGGCGGTGGTCCGCGCGTCGACGGTGATGGTGGTGTCGTGGTCGAGGTCGAGGCGCGGCTGGACGACCCAGTCCGTGCCGTTTGCCGCCGTGCCGGTGGTCAGGGCACTGTCCAGGAGGTACCGGCCCTTGGGTAGACGCACGGTGGTCGTACCGGAGGCGTCGTACGGCTGGACGGCCTCGTCGGCACCCGGCCCGGAGACTCCGGTGACGTGGGTGGTGTAGTCCGCCGTCTTGTGGCCGGTGCGGTCGAGGTGATTGATCGTGAGGGTGTACGTCGTCGGCTCCGCGGCAAAGGCGGCGGTGTTCCACGCGGGCGTCGTGCTGCCGACCAGGGCGACGGCGACAGCGAGTGTCCGGAGCGCGCTCCGGCGGGATACGGAAGAACTGTTCATGACTTGTACTGCGCTGCCGGGCGTCGGCGTTCCCGTGAGCTGAGTCACACGGGATGCGGGGCGTGACCCGGGGCGGGCATGCATGTGGCGCACGTCACCGGAACCGGCGCAACGTGCGCGGCAGAGCAGAGTGTGGAATCACTCATGAGGAATCGCTTCCGCCGCGGAGACCGCGACGCCCTGGGGGAGCTGTACGACGAGCACGCCCAAGCGGTGTACCGCTATGCCTTGCGGGTGACGGGCAACTGGGCGGAGGCCGAGGACGTCGTCTCGTCGACCTTCCTGGAAGCGTGGCGCAGCCGCGAGAGGCTGAACCCCGACGGGGACGGTCTGCGCCCGTGGCTGCTGGGCATCGCCACCAACATCATGCGCCGCAACGCACGCACACGCCGAAGCCGCGAGACCGCGCTCGCCCGCGTCCCGGAACGCGGCTCGATTCCGGACTTCGCCGACGACCTCGTCACACACCTCGCGGACACCGAGCAGCTGCGTGCCGCACACGCCGCACTCGCGCGCCTGCGGCGCCGGGACCGGGAGGTCTTCACCCTCGTGGTGTGGGCCGGCCTGGACTACGCGGCAGCGGCCGAGGCGCTCGGCGTGGCGGTCGGCACCGTCCGGTCGCGCCTGTCCCGCGCCCGTACCCGACTGCGCGAGCTCACCGAGGCCGAAACCCGCGCCACACGCCCGCGGGACACGTGGGCCGGAACCGAACGTCCACCCGCGGCGGGAAACAGAGCCCCCGCCGCGACCACCGCCACCACCACCCCCGACAAGCCACTGCCGGGCCGCACCCCCGTGGCCCCGTTGCTGACCCAGGAGAACCACGGATGAACTTCACCTCGCGGCGCCGTACGCACCACCGGTCCGAGGAGACCGAAGGTCCCGGCCTCACCGCACTGCTGCCCCCGCCGTCGGTCCCCGGTCTGGACCCCGACCGTGAACTGCTGCTGAAGGAAGCGTTGCTGCGCGAGGCCGCCGTCACGGAACCGCGTGGCGGCCTCACCCCTCGGGCCTCGCGCCCGCGCCGACGTCTGGTCCGGGTCATGGTGCCCGCTGTCGCCTGCGCCCTGGCGGTCGGCGGCGTCGTGGTGGTGAACCTCGCGGACGCGCCGGGGCACGGCGCCGCCGCGGTCCCGGGCGGCCGCACCCCCGGCACGTCCGAAGCGGCACAGCTCCTCGACCGCATCGCACTCGCCGCCGCCGGGCAGAAGCAACCGACGGTCCGCGCCGACCAGTTCGTGTACATCGAGAGCAAGGTCGCCTTCGCCGGGCAGAGCGCCGGGGGCGGCGAGGTGACCATGCCTCCCGCGCACACGCGGCAGGTGTGGCTGTCCGCCGACGGCAGCCGCCCCGGCCTGCTGCGTGAGGAGGGCGAGCCCGACTCCTCGCTCGGCGGCGACGCACCGGTCTACGACCTCGACGGCCGAGGGGCGACACCCCGGCCCCGCACCGCACACAAGAAGGCCGCGTCGATCAGCGACCCGACGCACGAGTACGTCGCGTCGCTGCCCACCGACCCGGACGCCCTGCTGAAGCTGATCCGGGACGAGACCCACGGGCAGGGCCAGGACCCGGACCAGCGGGCATTCACCGCGATCGGCGACCTGTTGGCCGAGACCTGGGCACCCCCGCAGGTCGGCGCCGCGCTCTACCAGGCCGCCGCGAAGATCCCCGGAGTCACGGTGATCGATGCGGCCACCGACGCCGCAGGACGCGAGGGCGTCGCCGTCGCCCGTACGGCACACGGGCAGCAGACGCAGTGGATCTTCGACCGGGCCACGTACGCGTTCCTCGGCGAGCGCACGGTCCTCACCGAATCCGGCGACGCCGGCCCGGCCGGAACCGTTGTCGGCACCTCCGCGGTCCTCACCCGAGCCGCGGTCGACCGTACCGGCGAGGCTCCCGCCCCGACGACGGCGTAACACGGCAGCCCCGCACACTCGCACGGCACGAACAGCCCCGTCCCCGGTACGCCTTTGTTGTGGGCCGGGGACGGGACGTTCAGGCGGGGAAGTTGTCGTCCTTGACCGCGGCGACGAAGGCTGACCAGCCGGCTGCCGGGAAGACGAGGGCGGGGCCGTGCGGGGCCTTGGAGTCGCGGACGGGGACGCCGGAGGGGTGACCGTCCAACACCTCGACGCAGCTGTCGTTCGCGCTTGAGCTGTACGACGACTTGTGCCAGCCGCTCAACGTGGATGCGTCCAGGATGGTGCGGTCAGTCATGGTGTCCGTACTCCTTCGCTGCCGTCCTCAGCAGGCCTTGCGACTCCTTCAGCGGCAGGGCGTCGCTCAGGGCCAGATCGTATCGGCTCTGCAACTGCCTCACCACGGACGGAGAATCCTGCACCTTTCCCATGGATAAGCCCTCGCTGTAGGCCACGGGCGGTTGGTCCTCGAACCACATCAGGGTGAGCATGCTCTCCATGAGCGTGTGAAAGCCCAGCGCGAAGGGCAGCACGTGCACACGGATCCGCTCGGTCTCGGCCAGCCGGATGATGTGCGTGAGCTGCTCCGCCATGACGTCCGGGCCGCCTACGGGGCGATGTAGCACCGCCTCGTCCAGCAGCACCCAGACTACGGGCGTCACCGGATCGTTCAGGATCTTGGCTCGCTCAAGCCGTGTGACGACGTTCTTGTCACGCTCTTCGGCGCTCGTGGGCGGGAACGCCGAGCCGAGCACCGCGCGAGCGTATCTCTCCGTCTGAAGGATGCCGGGCACGAAATTCAGGGCGAACTCCCTGATCATCGTGGCCTGCGGTTCGAGCTGGCGTACGGGTTCGAAATGGTTGGCGACGGTGCCGTCGTTTTTGTTCGGCAGGAAGCTGCTCAATACATCTCCCGTGTTGAGAGCCTTGTCCAGGCGCCGGGCGTCCTCCTCCGACGGGATGCGGCGCCCCGCCTCGATGTGTGAGATGTGCGACCGCGTCATGATCGCCGCGTCGGCCAGCTCCTGCTGCGTCAGTCCGGCCGCTTCCCGCTGCGCCTTCAACCAATCGCCATAGGTATTACTCATGGTCAACTCCCGTGCGCCAAAGGGCCTGTCACCTGGAACCCCCTGGCGAGCCTAGTCCGCACCGTCTCACTCTGTGAGTGGATCGCTACACAGCGGTGACTCGCCCGGACGTCGGCCGCCGCCGTCACACGGTCCGGAGAACGGCCATCTAGCTCAATGGAGTTGACGACGTGCTGCGCTGTATCGCCGATGCTTTTGAGTCGCTGCTGCGGTTTCTGTGGCCCGCCCAGGGGTGCCACCGGCCCATGGACTCGTATCGCGCCGCGCCTCCCGCAGGCGTGCACCCCACGCCGGGCATCGGCATGACGCCTCGCCCGATCCATGGTGCCGAGGTGACCGCGTGATCGCCCCGAACACCCCGGGCTCCGATTCGGTACGTCTGCTTCCGTGGTCCGGCGTGGACGGCAATCCGTGTTACGTCATCGGTGACGGGACCGGATACGTCTCCCGCGTCGCCGACAACGTCGAGAGCGTGCAGCTCGGCATGGCCGCCGAACTCCTCGACCATGTCGACGACATGCTCGGCGATTCGGAGGTCACGTCGGTGCAGCTCCGCTATGTCGTGGCCCGCATGAGCGAGGCGCTGCGCGATGTGTGCCGCGTCGCCGAGAGCCGGGGCCTTCGTCTCCGGACCTCAGGCCAGGGTCCCGGCGCCCCGGACGTCGGCCCGTGCCCCTCGGAGTCCTGAACCACCCTGAATCCACCATGTCCGGCCCGGTGATGCCCCTCGCGTCCTGGGCCGGAGGCGGCTGCGAAGCCCATGGAAGATCCGCGGTGACGAAATCGGCGAGCGGGCCCGGCCGCACATGACGGTCTCACCGGGGGAGTCGACCGTTTCGCCATCGAGCAGACCTGAGGTCACGGAGTCGGGGCGGGGTGCCAGGGTGCGTCAGGAAGGGCAGGACGGGCGTTGGCCAGGGCTTGGCGCAGCTGGTCGGCCGTGGGCATGCCGGCCAGGCCCTCCGGGGTCCGGTACATGCGGCAGGTCAGTCCCGGGGCCCGGCCGGGCTCGGCGAAGGGGTCGCGTCCGTCGATCAGGATCGTGGGCGAGCCGGTGAAGTGCGCGGCCTCCGCCTCGGCCTGGCTGGTGATGGTGCGGGTCCGGCACGTCACATCGTGCAGGCCCAGCCTGTCGAGCTCCTGATGGAGACGGTCGGCGGCGGTCCGGGTGTTCGGGCAGTCGGGCACGACCAGTAGTTCGATGTTCATGGCGTTGTTGTGCATGTTGTGCTCCCGTATGGCTCAGGTGCGGCAGTGGCAGGGTCGGCCTCCGAAGCGGCGGCCGGCGTCGTGGTGTCGGTACGTCAGGAGTGCCGACGGCTCACCGCACCCGCAGCGCGAACCACAGCTCCGTCCGTACGTCCATGTCGTCCAGGTCCACGTCCAGCAGGGACGCGCAGCGGGCGATGCGCTGGCGGACCGTGTTGCGGTGGATGCGCAGGGCCGTGGCCGTGCGGTCCCAGCTGCCGTGGAGGCTCAGCCAGCAGCGCAGGGTCTCGGTCAGCGGCTCGGTGAGCGGGGCGAGGAGGACGCGGGCGTGTGCCTCGGCGCGGTCGGGCGGGATCAGGGCGGCCAGGCCGGAGCCGCCGCCGTTGTGGTGGTGGGCCAGCGGGGTGCGGGTGGCGACGGCGCGGCCCAGGGCGCGGGAGGCCTGACCGTCGGCGAGGTCGAGGGCGGTGATGGCGGCGGGGGCGGACGCGCCGAGCGTCCAGCCGGGCTGCGGGGTGATCCGGTCGCCGCCGGGGATCAGTACCCGTACCGCGTCGCCGCCCCGGCCCGCGTCGACCAGCGCCGAACCGAGGGCGGCGCCCAGTGCGCCGGCGGTCAGCGGGTCGACCTGGCCGTCGCCGCTGCGGCGCGCGTGCACCACCGTCCACTGCTCGGCGCCACCGAGCAGCGGGGCGACGTCCTGCGGGTCCGCGCCCAGCAGCATCCGTACGAGGGCGGCCGACCGGCCCGCCGCGTCGGCGCCCTGGTGCGGGGCGGCCAGCAGGGAGAGCAGGACGACCGCTACCCCGGCGATCGTGTGGTCGCCCGCCTCGCGCCGCTGCGTCGCCAGGGCCAGGACGAGGCCCTGGCCGCCGCCCAGCGCGTACGCGGACAGATGCGCGTCCCGCAACATGTCGGTGGCGGACGACGGGGCGGGGCGCGTCACGGCGGAGACCACCCGGGTGAGCCGGGCCAGCGCCGCCCCGATGTCGGGGGCCGGTCGGCGGCCTGCCGCGTGCAGTTCCTCGCCGTCCGCGGAGAGCAGCACCGCCCGGCCCTCCAGCTGGGCCGCCAGTTGATGCAGCACCGCGGGGACCGGGTCGGGCCGGGCCGCCGCAGTGGCCAGGGCCTGCTGGGCCCGGGTCACCCGGCGCAGCTCACGGTGCCGGGCCTCGGCCATCAGCCGCCACACCGCCCGGGCGATCGCCGTGAACGGGGTCTCGGGCGGCACCTCCACCAGCGGCAGGCCATGCCGGTCGCACGCCTCGATCAGTGCCTGCGGCACCGTGTCGAACACCGGCGTCACCCCGAAACCGAGCGCCGCCGCCCCCGCCTCCACCAGCCGGGCCACATAGGCGTCCGGGTCCTTGAGCAGCACCCCGGCGCTCAGCAGCAGCTCACCGCCGAGCAGATACGGGTACGGGTCGGCCATCTCCGAGGTGTGCACCCACAGCAGATCCGCCTCGACCGGACCCGCGATCCGGTGCAGCCCGAGCTCCTCGCGGGCGAGCAGCTCGGTGAGAGGGATCGGGGGAGTGGGAGGAGCGGAAGGAGAGGGGGGAGTGGGCGGGGTGAGCCCGGCCAAGGCTTCAGGCATGGACGGTCCATCCATCAGTGACTTCAATTATGGATGAAACGTACACTTCAGCGTTGCTTGTGGGCCACCTACCGTCTTCACCACATACGACGTGCGCACATGACTGAAACGGAGGAAGCCCATGGCTGTCGACTACGCGGTGATCATCATTTATCTGGCCGGCATGCTCGCCATGGGCTGGTGGGGCATGCGCCGCGCCAAGTCCAAGAGCGAATTCCTGGTGGCGGGCCGCAGGCTCGGCCCCGGGATGTACTCCGGCACGATGGCCGCCATCGTCCTCGGCGGTGCCTCCACCATCGGCGGCGTCGGACTCGGTTACCAGTACGGACTCTCCGGCGCCTGGATGGTCTTCACCATCGGCCTCGGACTGCTCGCCCTGTCCGTCTTCTTCTCCGCGCGCATCGCACGGCTGAAGGTCTACACCGTCTCCGAGATGCTCGACCTGCGCTACGGCGGCCGGGCCGGGATCATCTCCGGCGTCGTGATGTGGGCGTACACGCTGATGCTCGCGGTCACCTCGACCATCGCGTACGCCACCATCTTCGACGTCCTCTTCGACATGAACCGGACCGTCGCGATCATCCTCGGCGGCGCCATCGTCGTCGCGTACTCCACGCTCGGCGGGATGTGGTCGATCACGCTCACCGACATGGTGCAGTTCGTCGTCAAGACCATCGGTGTGCTGCTGCTCCTGCTGCCCATCGCGGTGATCAAGGCGGGCGGCTTCAGCGAGATGAAGGCGAAGTTGCCCACCGAGTACTTCGACCCGCTCGGCATCGGCGGCGAGACGATCTTCACGTACGTGCTGATCTACACCTTCGGCATGCTGATCGGCCAGGACATCTGGCAGCGGGTGTTCACCGCCCGCAGCGACAAGGTCGCCCGCATCGGCGGCACCGTCGCCGGTACGTACTGCCTCATCTACGCCATCGCCGGCGCCGTCATCGGCACCGCCGCGAAGGTCATGTACCCGACGCTGCCCAGCGCCGACTCCGCGTTCGCGACCATCGTCAAGGACGAGCTGCCGATCGGTGTGCGCGGACTGGTGCTCGCCGCCGCGCTGGCCGCCGTGATGTCCACGTCCTCGGGCGCGCTGATCGCCTGTGCCACCGTCGCCAACAACGACATCTGGTCCCGGCTGCGGGGTGCGGTGTCCCGGGGCGGCGAGGCCGTCGAGGGCGAACACGACGAGGTGAAGGGCAACCGGGTCTTCATCCTCATCATGGGCGTCGCCGTCATCCTGATCGCCATCGCGCTCAACAACGTCGTCGAGGCCCTGACCGTCGCGTACAACCTGCTCGTCGGCGGCCTGCTGGTGCCGATCCTCGGCGGCCTGCTGTGGCGCCGTGGCACCGCGGCGGGCGCGCTGGCCGCGGTGTCGGTCGGCGGCCTCGCGGTGATCGGCCTGATGGCGGGATACGGAATCCTCGCCAACGAACCGGTCTACTACGGCCTGCTGGCCTCGCTCGCGGCGTACGTGATCGTCTCCCTGGCGACGAAGCCGACCGACGCGGCCGTACTCGCGGCCTGGCGCGAGCGGCTGGCGGGACGGGGCGCGACGACGGAGGAGCCGGTGCACGAGCCGGCCGCGACGTAACCGTCCCCGCACGCCCCCGGGAGGGGCGGCCCCCGCCCCTCCCGCCTCGCCCCGCACACTGAACAACGCACGCAACCCGAAGGAAGGCACTTCACATGAGCAGCAACGAAACGCCGCGCGGCCCCGTCGACTCCTCCCGCGTCCCGCGGTACGCCGGACCCGCGACCTTCGCCCGGCTGCCCCGGCTCGACGAGGTCGGCACCGCCGATGTCGCCGTCGTCGGAGTGCCCTTCGACACCGGTGTCTCCTACCGGCCCGGCGCCCGCTTCGGCGGCAACGCGATCCGTGAGGCCTCGCGCCTGCTGCGCCCGTACAACCCGGCGCAGGACGCCTCGCCGTTCGCGCTCGCGCAGGTCGCCGACGCCGGTGACATCGCCGCGAACCCGTTCAACATCAACGAGGCCGTCGAGACCATCGAGGCCGCCGCCGACGACCTCCTCGGCACCGGCGCCCGCATGATGACGCTCGGCGGCGACCACACCATCGCGCTGCCGCTGCTGCGCTCCGTCGCCAAGAAGCACGGCCCGGTCGCCCTGCTCCACTTCGACGCGCACCTCGACACCTGGGACACCTACTTCGGCGCCGAGTACACCCACGGCACCCCGTTCCGCCGCGCCGTCGAGGAGGGCATCCTCGACACCTCCGCGCTCTCCCACGTCGGCACCCGCGGCCCGCTCTACGGCAAGCAGGACCTGGACGACGACGCGAAGATGGGCTTCGGCATCGTCACCTCCGCCGACGTCATGCGGCGCGGCGTCGACGAGGTCGCCGACCAGCTGCGCCAGCGCATCGGCGACCGGCCGCTGTACATCTCCATCGACATCGACGTGCTGGACCCGGCGCACGCCCCCGGCACCGGCACCCCCGAGGCCGGCGGCCTGACCTCCCGCGAGCTCCTGGAGATCGTCCGCGGGCTGTCCTCCTGCAACCTGGTCTCCGCCGACCTGGTCGAGGTCGCCCCCGCGTACGACCACGCCGAGATCACCTCCGTCGCCGCCTCCCACACGGCGTACGAGCTGACCACGATCATGTCCCGCCAGATCGCAGAGGCCCGTACGAAGTGAGCCACGACCACCACGACGAGCGGCCGCGGCTCACCCCCGAGCAGACCGCGGCCGCCCTGAACCCGCCGGCCGGGCGCAACGGCGGCGACCTCGTCGTCGAGACCCTCCAGGGCCTCGGCGCGACCACCGTCTTCGGCCTGCCCGGCCAGCACGCGCTGGGCATGTTCGACGCGCTGCGCCGCTCCTCCCTGACGTACATCGGGCTGCGCGTCGAGAACAACGCGGGCTTCGCCGCCGACGCGTACGGCCGGATCACCGGGGAAGTGGCGCCGCTGCTGCTCTCCACCGGGCCGGGGGCTCTTACTTCCCTCGCCGCGCTCCAGGAGGCGGCGGCGGCCTCCGCGCCCGTGCTGGCCATCTCCAGCCAGATCCCGGTGGCGGGGCTGGGCGGCGGACGCCACGGCTACCTGCACGAACTGCGCGACCAGAAGGCGTCGTTCCGCGACGTCGTGAAGTCCGTCCACACCGTCCGGACCGCCTCCCAGATCCCGTCGGCGATCGCCGCGGCCTGGGAGTCCGCGCTGACCGCGCCGCACGGTCCGGTCTGGATCGAGATCCCGCAGGACGTGCTCCTGGCCGAGACCATCGTGCCGGTCGTCTCGGCGATGGATGCCACCCCGCGCGAGCTGTACGCCCGTCCCGAACTGACCGCCGTGGCGGCCGACCTGCTGTCGAAGGCCGAGCGTCCGGCGATCATCGCGGGCGGCGGAGTCGTGCGGTCCGACGCGTCCGGCAAGCTGCTGGCGCTCGCGGAGAAGCTCGACGCACCCGTCGTGACCACCTTCGGCGGCAAGGGCGCCTTCCCGTGGGAGCACCCGCTCTCGCTCCAGTCCTGGCTGGAGGACCGCTACACCACGGACTTCCTGGAGTCCGCCGACGTACTCCTGGTCGTCGGCTCCGGACTCGGTGAACTCTCCTCGAACTACCACACGTTCGCCCCGCGCGGCCGGGTGATCCAGATCGAGGCGGACGCCGGGAAGCTGGAGTCCAACCACCCCGCGCTCGGCATCCACGCCGATGCCCGCGAGGCGCTGTCCGACCTCCTCGAAGCGGTCGACCGCCGCGAGGACCCGACGGCGCCGGAGCGGGTCCGTACGGTCCTCGAAGCGGTAAGGGAGAGGATCGCCGCCCAGGAACTCACCCTGGAACAGCGGCTGATCGCCTCGGTCCGCGAGGCGCTGCCCGACGTGTCGCCCAGCTTCTGGGACATGACGATCCTCGCCTACTGGGCCTGGTCCGCCTTCGACGCCCGCCACCCGAACACGATGCACTCGGCCCAGGGCGCGGGCGGCCTCGGCTACGGCTTCCCGGCCGCCCTCGGCGCGGCGGCGGCCGACCGTACGCGGCCGGTCCTCGTGGTCTCCGGGGACGGCGGCGCGATGTACTCGATCGCGGAGCTGGCCACGGCCCGCCAGTACGACCTTCCGGTCACCTGGCTGATCGTCGACGACGGCGGTTACGGCATCCTGCGCGAGTACATGACGGGCGCCTTCGGCGAGGCCACGGCGACGGAGCTCACCCGCCCCGACTTCGTCGCCCTCGCCGAGTCCTTCGGCGTCCCGGCGATCCGCACCACCCCGGAGTCGCTCACCGCCGACCTGGCCGCGTCCCTCGCGGCGCCCGGCCCCTCGGTGGTCGTGCTCCCGGCCCTGCTGAGGATGTTCGAGCCGACGCACCTGTAGGCATCGGCTCGCTGCCCGTCCGCGTACCCGGCTTCGGCCGGGGCGCGGGCGGGTTCATCTGCGGGGCGGATGCTCCTTCGCGATGAGTGCCGCCTGCTCCTCCCTGCCCCGGTGGAAGTCCGGTCGCTCGTCGGGATGGAGGCTGGTGGGCACGGCCTTCGCCGGTGGCAGGAAATCGGTCAGCGACCGGAACACCGGGTCCGCCGCCGCTCCCTGACCGCGGATCCGGGCCTGCACCAGGTACTGGACGATCTCCCGCAGGGGCTCTCGCAGAACGGGTTCAGGGCGTGCGGCGGCCTTCTCCGCGGCTCCCGGCTGTCCCAGCGCATGGTGTTCGTTCTGCGCGAGCCGCTGCAGGGCCGCTACCGCCGCGAAGAGCCGGCCACAGCGGTATGCCTCGGCGTGCCGGACCGGCTGAGCGCTCGTCAAGGTTCCCTCGATTCGATCAAGGTGCCGGGTCGCACCCGGTGACCGATACCCGCGCGACGGGCGACGAACCACACAGCCCAAAATGCGCAACTTTCCGGCCCGTCGTGAGTCGTTACTCACGGGTGCGCCGGGGGCGCACCGTACCGATCCACTCATGGGGGACCAGCCACATGAAAGAACAGCCCCGCATATCCCGTCGTGCCAAGGCCGCGCTCTCCGTCGCGCTCGCCGCGGGCGTGCTCGCACCCGTGGCGCTCGGCGCGGCGCCCGCCGCGGCGGCGACGCCGACGGTGAGCTGCACGTCCGGCAAGGCCGGGCTCGCCGCGAAGCTGTCGAAGGACATCACCGCCGCGCTCAAGGACCGGAAGTCGACGACGGCCGTGGCGCTCTACGACCGCACGACCAAGACCAACTGCACCCTGCGCGCGACGACGAAGTACGACTCCGCCAGCGTCGTGAAGGCGACCGTGCTGGCGACGCTGCTCTGGGACAACAAGAAGCACAACCGCTACCTCACCCAGCGCGAGATCAACCTCTCCACCGCGATGATCACCAAGTCCGACAACAACGCGACCACCAGCCTGTGGAAGCAGCTCGGGGTGACCAAGGTCAAGGCGTTCCTCAAGGCCGCCGGGATGACGCACACCGTGCCCGGCTCCGGCGGCTACTGGGGGCTGACCCAGATCACCGCCCAGGACGAGCTGCGACTGCTGACCCTGCTGACCGCCAAGAACTCCGTGCTGAGCGACAACGCGCGCGCCTACGAGCTGGGCCTGATGCGCAAGGTCGTCTCCTCGCAGCGCTGGGGCACGCCCGCCGGGGCGCCGTCCGGGGTGACCGTGCAGGTCAAGAACGGCTGGCTGCCGCGCGCCACCCACGGCTGGCGGGTGCACAGCATCGGCGCGTTCACCGGCAAGGGGCACGACTACGCGATCACCGTGCTCACCCAGGACAACAAGACGATGAACGACGGCATCAACACCATCCAGGCCGTCGCCCGCGCCGTGCACAAGGACCTCAACCCGGCCGTCGCCGCGAAGACGACCTCGACCATCGCCCCGCCCGCCGCCCCGCAGGAAGCGGTGCCCGCGGTGCCGGAGGCCCCGGCCGTACGGATGCTCACCGCGACGCCGCGGCCGTAGGGACCGGCATCGGCGGGTCGGGGCCGGCCCCTGCGGCCCTGACCCGCACCGAGGCCCCGCTCAGCCGTGGGCGGCGCGGGCATCGGCAGCCGCCGGGCCCGCCCCGTCGTCCGCCCCTGCGCCGGACTCCGGCGCCCCGGAACCCGCGTGCGCGGTGAACGCCACCCGCATCGTGTCGCCGTCCGCCCTACGCCGATGGCCCCGTCTTCGGCCCGCCTTTGTAACAGCGGGATGAAATCCGCTGCCCACGGCGTTGGTGCCTTCCGGTAGAGCAGGTCGAACGGGGAGGCACCGGTGACGGACGCAGGGGACGTACAGGGCGCGGCGCGGGCCCCGGGATGGGCCCGGCGGTTGTGCGGGTACGCATGGCGCTACCGGCGCAATGTGCTGCTGGCGCTCGGCTCGTCGCTCGCGGGCATGGCGGTGATGGCCCTCGTCCCGCTGATCACCAAGGTGATCATCGACGACGTCGTGGTCGGCCACACCCGGTCCCTCGCCGTCTGGACCGGGCTCCTCATGGCCGCCGCCGGGCTCGTGTACATAGCCACCTACATCCGCCGGTACTACGGCGGCCGGCTCGCCCTCGACGTGCAGCACGATCTGCGTACCGAGATGTACGGGACGATCACCCGCCTCGACGGGAAGCGGCAGGACGAGCTGTCCACCGGCCAGGTCGTCGGGCGCGCCACCAGCGACCTCCAGCTGATCCAGGGACTCCTGTTCATGCTCCCGATGACCATCGGGAACGTGCTGCTCTTCCTCATCTCCCTGGTGATCATGGCGTGGCTCTCGCCGCTGCTCACCCTGGTCGCGATCGCCGTGGCCCCCGCCCTCTGGTTCATCGCCCGCCGCTCCCGCACCCGGCTCTTCCCCGCCACCTGGTACGCCCAGGGGCAGGCCGCCGCCGTCGCCGGAGTGGTCGACGGGGCCGTCTCCGGGGTCCGGGTCGTCAAGGGGTTCGGGCAGGAGGAGCAGGAGACCGGCAAGCTGCGCGAGGTGGGGCGCAAGCTCTTCGCCGGGCGGCTGCGGACGATCCGGCTGAACTCCCGCTACACCCCCGCCCTCCAGGCCGTCCCCGCGCTCGGCCAGGTCGCGATGCTGGCCCTCGGCGGCTGGCTCGCCACCCGGGGCGAGATCACCCTCGGTACGTTCGTGGCGTTCTCCACCTATCTCGCCCAGCTCGTCGGACCGGTCCGGATGCTCGCCATGGTCCTCACCGTCGGACAGCAGGCCAGGGCCGGCGTCGAGCGCGTACTGGAACTGATCGACACCGAGCCGACCATGAAGGACGGCACCAAGGACCTCCCGGCCGACGCCCCCGCCAGCGTCGAGTTCGACGACGTACGGTTCGGCTACGACGCCGAGCGCCCCGTACTCGACGGGTTCTCGCTGACCATCGAGCCCGGTGAGACCGTCGCCGTCGTCGGCGCGTCCGGCAGCGGGAAGTCCACCGTCTCGCTGCTGCTGCCCCGCTTCTACGACGTGACGCACGGCGCCGTCCTGGTCGGCGGCCACGACGTCCGCGAACTGACCCAGCGGTCCCTGCGCGCCGCCATCGGCCTCGTACCGGAGGACAGCTTCCTGTTCTCCGACACCGTCCGCGCCAACATCGCCTACGGATTCCCCGACGCCACCCAGGAGCAGATCGAGGAGGCGGCCCGCGCCGCCCAGGCCGACCGGTTCATCGCGGAGCTGCCCGAGGGCTACGACACCAAGGTCGGCGAGCACGGGCTCACCCTCTCCGGCGGCCAGCGCCAGCGCGTCGCGCTCGCCCGCGCCATCCTCGCCGACCCCCGGCTGCTCCTCCTCGACGACGCCACCTCCGCCGTCGACGCCCGCGTCGAGCACGAGATCCACGAGGCGCTGCGCCAGGTCATGGCCGGGCGGACCACCCTGCTGATCGCCCACCGCCGCTCCACCCTCGGCCTCGCCGACCGGATCGCCGTCCTGGAGAACGGCCGGCTCGCCGACATCGGCACGCACGAGGAGCTGGAGCGCCGCTCCCCGCTCTACCGGCGGCTGCTCACCGACCCCGACGAGCTGGGCGGCACCTCGCCCGGGCACCAGCGGCTGGCCCCCGCACCCGACACGACCCCCGAGGACGAGCGCGCGCTCCAGGAGGAGCTGGACGCCGAGTTCGACGCCGAGCGCGGCATCAGCCCCCACCTGTGGGTCCGCAAGGAGGAGCCGCGCGACACCGGCGCGGCCGGCATGCCCGCCACCCCCGAACTGCTCGCCCAGGTCGAGGCGCTGCCGCCCGCCACCGACACCCCCGACATCGACGAGGCACGGGCCGTCGGCGCCGAGGACTCCTATGGGCTGCGCAGGCTGCTGCGCGGCTTCGGGCTGCCGCTGCTGGTGAGCCTGGTGCTGGTCGCGGTCGACGCGGGCGCCGGTCTGCTGCTGCCGGTACTGATCCGGCACGGCATCGACCAGGGCGTCTCGCAGCTCGCGCTCGGCGCGGTCTGGGCGGCGTCCGCGCTGGCCCTGGTGGTCGTCCTCGTGCAGTGGGCCGCCCAGATCGGCGAGACCCGGATGACGGGCCGCACCGGCGAACGGGTGCTGTACTCACTGCGGCTGAAGATCTTCGCGCAGCTGCAGCGGCTCGGCCTGGACTACTACGAGCGCGAGCTGACCGGCCGCATCATGACCCGGATGACGACGGACGTGGACGCGCTGTCGACGTTCCTGCAGACCGGTCTGGTCACCGCCTTCGTCTCCGTCGTCACCTTCTTCGGCATCATGGTCGCGCTGCTGGTCCTCGACGTGCAGCTGGCCCTCGTGGTCTTCGCGACGCTGCCGGTGCTGGTCGTCGGTACGTTCTTCTTCCGCCGCAAGAGCGTCAAGGCTTACGAGCTGGCCCGTGAGCGCATCAGCGTCGTCAACGCCGACCTCCAGGAGTCCGTCTCCGGGCTGCGGATCGTGCAGGCGTTCCGCCGCGAGCACGACGGCACCCGGCGGTTCGCGGAGCGCAGCGACCACTACCGCGAGGCCCGGGTCCGGGGCCAGTGGCTGATATCGGTCTACTTCCCGTTCGTGCAGCTGCTGTCTTCGGTGGCCGCGGCCGCCGTCCTGATCGTCGGCGCGGGCCGGGTCGACAACGGCACGCTCACCACCGGTGCGCTGGTCGCGTACCTGCTCTACATCGATCTGTTCTTCGCCCCGGTCCAGCAGCTCTCCCAGGTCTTCGACGGCTACCAGCAGGCCACCGTCTCGCTCGGCCGCATCCAGGAACTGCTGCGCGAGCCGACCTCAACCGACGCCGCGGACGAACCGCTGGACGTGCTGTCGCTGCGCGGCGAGATCGCCTTCGAGGACGTGTCCTTCGCGTACGGCTCCGGCGACGGCGCCGAAGAGGCCCTCGTCGGGGTCGACCTGCGGATACCGGCCGGCCAGACGGTCGCGTTCGTCGGCGAGACCGGCGCGGGCAAGTCCACCCTCGTCAAGCTCGTCGCCCGGTTCTACGACCCCACGGGCGGCCGGGTCACCGCTGACGGCACCGATCTGCGCCGCCTCGACCTCACCGCGTACCGGCACCGGCTCGGCGTCGTACCGCAGGAGGCGTACCTCTTCGCGGGCACGGTCCGCGACGCCATCGCCTACGGGCGGCCCGAGGCCACCGACGCCGAGGTGGAGGCGGCGGCGCGGGCGGTCGGCGCCCACGACATGATCGCGACGCTGGACGGCGGCTATCTGCACGAGGTCGCCGAGCGGGGCCGCAACCTCTCGGCCGGTCAGCGCCAGCTGATCGCGCTGGCCCGTGCCGAACTCGTCGACCCGGACGTCCTGCTGCTCGACGAGGCGACCGCCTCGCTCGACCTGGCCAGCGAGGCCCTGGTCAACCAGGCGACCGACCGGCTCACCGGCCGCCGCACCACCCTGGTCGTCGCCCACCGGCTGACCACGGCCGCCCGCGCCGACCGGGTCGTGGTGATGGACCACGGCCGGGTCGTCGAGGACGGTACGCACGACGAACTCCTGGCCAGGGACGGGCACTACGCCGTGCTGTGGCGCACGTTCATCGGGGAGGACGAGCCCGCGCAGGTGTGAGAGCCGGGCCCGTCCGCCGGGTCAGTCGCCGATGCCGGAGATCTTTCCGGTCCGCAGGTCCGAGCGGACGGTCAGGTACGAGTACGTGGGGTGCTTGCCGCCGCTCCAGGTGAGCCGCACCGTCGACCAGGTGTGGCCGGCGGCGCTGTCGCCCGCGGTGACCCGGAAGGCGAGCGGGGTGTTCTGGGCCCGGAGCACCCCGTCCGCGTGGTTGCGCCGCTCCCAGGTGTTCAGCTCGGAGCGCAGCCGAGGGGTCAGGTAGAAGGTTCGCAGGGCGGTGGCGAGCCGTCCGCCGTCCTCGGTGGAGGCGGCGACGGCATCGATGTAGGCACCGTAGAAATGGGCGACCTGCTGGTAGGCGGGGGATCCGAGGTCACTGCGTACCGATGCGGCGGCGGCCGGGGCCTGCGGGGCCGCCGCCGCTGCCGGGACCGCGGCGACAGCGGTGAGGAGAGCGGAGGCGAGCAGCGTCCGGCCGATCTGGCGCCGGCTGCGGAGACCCGGGGTGTTGCGGAGCTGAAGCATGGGCAGTACCTGCCTTTCGTATGGCTCTGTCCTGTTGGAGCCATGCTGTGGCGATTCGGTTGCCCGGGGGGCGGGAGCGAGCCGTATGCAACCTCCGGATGGCCTCCTGCGTCGTACGCATGTATGCGTATGCGCCGCGCAGGGGCGTAGATGTTCGACTGGTGATGGGGTTACTGGTGATCAGAGGGACGCGTAAGTCCGGAAAGGTCGCATTGTCCGACGAGGGCGGTGGTGGAGAGGGAGGCCGGAACGGTCCCCGGGCCGGCCGTCGGATGCTGGTGTGCTCGATCGCCCTGCCGTTGGTGGCCGCGCTCGGCCTGGTGCTCGGCGGTCCCTCGGTCGGCCGTGCCGACGCCGCGTCGGTTTGCGCCGGACGTCCCGCGAAGACGGTCGCGTTCAAGACCGGGGAGCTGCGCGTCTACAAGAACCGTTCCTACGCCTGCGCGATAGCCGTCGCCAAGAAGTCGGGCCCGCGCCGCACCATGTCCGTCACGCTCCAGGCGCGCGGCGGCAGCCCCGTCGTCGACCGGGGCCGGTACACCAAGCAGGCCGGTCCGGTGACGGTCCATGCGCTGAACCGGTGTGTCAGGGCCTCGGCCACCATCTCGGGGAAGTCGGGCTCCACGGGCTGGATCCTGTGCTGAACTCTCCGCCGGATTCTGTGCTGAATCCCTGCCGAATTCTCCCCCCACCGGCCCGGACCCGCGGTTTTGTGTGCCGACCGGGTCTGGCGGCAAGGGAGTTGCCCCGCTAGGTTCACGGCGAAAGTTGTGATTCCTGGGAGGGTGTATGCGCAAGGCGTTCAGAGGGTTCCTGTCGCTCGCGGTGCTCATCGGCACGGTGGGCGCGACGGGCGCCTCGGCCGGGGCGGCCACCGCCGCGGAACCGGCAGCGATCCGGACCGGCACCGCCGCCGACAACGGCACCGGCACGGACATCAAGGACCGCATCCTGGCCATTCCGGGGATGAGCCTCATCGAGGAGAAGCCGTACGAGGGCTACCGCTACTTCGTCCTCAACTACACCCAGCCGGTCGACCACCGGCACCCGTCCAAGGGCACCTTCCAGCAGCGCATCACCCTGCTGCACAAGGACACGTCCCGCCCGACGGTCTTCTACACCGGCGGATACAACGTCTCCACCAATCCCAGCCGCTCCGAGCCGACCCGGATCGTCGACGGCAACCAGGTCTCGCTGGAGTACCGTTTCTTCACCCCGTCCCGCCCGGCGCCCGCCGACTGGTCCAAGCTCGACATCTGGCAGGCCGCCAGCGACCAGCACCGCGTCTTCACCGCGCTGAAGGCGATCTACACCAAGAACTGGCTGGCCACCGGCGGCTCCAAGGGCGGCATGACGGCCACCTACTTCGAGCGCTTCTACCCCAGGGACATGGACGGCGTCGTCGCGTACGTCGCACCCAACGACGTGGTGAACAAGGAGGATTCGGCCTACGACCGGTTCTTCGAGAACGTCGGCACCAAGGAGTGCCGCGACAGGCTGAACGGCGTCCAGCGCGAGGCCCTGGTCCGCCGCGAGCCGCTGGAGAAGAAGTACCGGGAGTACGCCGCCACGAACAGCTACACCTTCGACACCACCGGCTCGCTCGACAAGGCGTACGAGGCCGTCGTCATGGACTACGTCTGGGCGTACTGGCAGTACAGCCTGCTGTCCGACTGCGACACCATCCCGGCCGACGCCGCCTCCGCCACCGACCAGGCGATCTGGGACTCGATAGACGCGATCTCCGGCTTCTCCGCCTACACGGACCAGGGCCTGGAGCGGTACACCCCGTACTACTACCAGGCGGGCACCCAGCTCGGTTCGCCCGACATCAAGCAGCCGTGGCTCGGCGACCTGAGCCGGTACGGGTACCAGCCGCCGCGCAACTACGTGCCGCGCTCCATCCCGATGAAGTTCCAGCCGTCGGTGATGCGCGACGTCGACAAGTGGGTGAAGAACCACGCCGACCGGATGCTGTACGTGTACGGGGAGAACGACCCGTGGGGCGCGGAGCGCTTCCGGCCCGGCGCGGGCTCGCACGACAGCTACGTCATGACCGTGCCCGGCGGAAACCACGGTGCCAACGTGGCCGGGCTCGCCGCTAACGACAACGCGAAGGCCACCGCGGCGATCCTGCGCTGGGCGGGCGTCGCTCCGGCCGCCGTGCAGGACGACCCGGC
This sequence comes from Streptomyces sp. NBC_00376, assembly GCF_036077095.1. Classification (NCBI taxonomy): domain Bacteria; kingdom Bacillati; phylum Actinomycetota; class Actinomycetes; order Kitasatosporales; family Streptomycetaceae; genus Streptomyces; species Streptomyces sp. NBC_00376. Next base: position 5,632,421 of record NZ_CP107960.1, read on the forward strand.
GAAGGCGAAGCCGCTCGCGAAGTTCGACACGCGGCTCGACCGGCAGGACGTGAGGAACGAGCGCCGGCTGCGGCGGTAACGGCTCCGCGAGCGGGCCCTGCGATCCGGTTCCGTGAGCAGGTTCTCCGAGCAGGTTCTCCGAGCAGGTTCCGTGAGCAGGGGGAGGGGCTGTGCGCGTGCCGCACAGCCCCTCCGTGTTCCGTGCTTTCCGGCTAGTACGTCAGCCCGTAACCGACCGGGTGCAGCACCTTCGACGGGTCGTCCGCGCGCTGCACCGGGACCGGCAGGGTGCCCTGCGGTTCGGCGCGGCCCGCGATCACCCGGGCGGCGGCCCGCAGTTCGACATCGGTCCAGGAGTACGTGGCCAGGTTCGCCGCGAACCCGGTCCCGGCCAGCTGGGCGATGTCGTACGGATTGCGGATCGCCACCGTGATCACCGGGACGCCGGTCGCCGCCAGCGCGCGCACCAGGGTGCGCTGCGAGCTGGTCGCCGAGACGTTGTACGTCGCCACGACCACCGCGTCCTTGCCCTGTGCGGCGGCCACCGCCTCGGCGATCTTCGCCGACGTGGGGGCGGTGCCGGTGGACAGCGCGGTCGCCGCGTGACCCAGTTCGCCGAACGCCGTGGCCAGGGTGGTGGTCGGCGGTCCGGTGGTGCCGGACGGGGAGGCGGGATCGGCGCCGACCACGAGCAGGCTCTTGTGGGAGCGGCGGGAGAGCGGCAGCACCGCGCCGTCGTTGGCCAGCAGCGTGGTGGTGCGCTCGGCGATCCGGTCGGCGGCGGCGAGGTGCGCCCGGGTGCCCACGGTGCGGTCCACCCCCGCGCGGCTGACGAACGGGTTGTCGAACAGCCCGAGCTTCGTCTTCAGCCGCAGGATGCGCAGGATCGATTCATCAATCCGGGCCTCGCTGATCTCACCGCTCTTCACGGCCTCCAGGACGGCGTTCCAGGAGACGTCCAGGCTCGGCGGGTTGAGCAGCTGGTCGACGCCGGCCTTGAGGGCGAGGACCGGCACGCGGTCGTCGCCGTACTTCGTCCGCACCCCCTCCATGCCGAGGGAGTCGGTCACCACGACACCGTCGTAGCCCAGCTCCTCGCGCAGGATGCCGGTGAGGATCGGGTGGGAGAGCGTCGCCGGGTCCTCGGCCGGGTCCAGGGCCGGGACCACGATGTGCGCGGTCATGATCGAGTCGATGCCCGCGGCGATCGCGGCCCGGAACGGCGGCTCGTCCAGCTCCGCCCACTGCTCCCGGGTGTGGGTGATGACGGGCAGTCCGGTGTGGCTGTCGGTGCTGGTGTCGCCGTGGCCCGGGAAGTGCTTGGCCGTCGAGGCGATCCCGCTGCTCTGGTACCCCTTCACCTGCGCGGCGACCATGGCGGCCACGGACTGCGGGTCGGAGCCGAAGGAGCGCACGCCGATCACCGGGTTGGCCGGGTTGACGTTGACGTCGGCGTCCGGGGCGTAGTTCTGGTTGATGCCGATCGCGGCCAGTTCGGCGCCCGCGATCTGCCCGGCCCGGCGGGCGTCGGAGCGCGAACCGCCCGCGCCCAGCGCCATCGCGCCCGGCATCAGGGTGGCGGGCTCGCCGACCCGGCAGACGATGCCGTGCTCCTGGTCGGTGGAGACGAGGAGCGGCAGGGGGGTGGGGCCGGCGAGACCGGCGCGCTGGATGCCGTTGGAGAGTTCGGCGATCTGGTGCGGGTCGCGGGTGTTGTGCGCCCAGGCGAAGTAGATGATCCCGCCGACGTGGTACCGGTCGATCATCTCGGCGGCGGTGCGGACCCCGATCTCGGCCATGTTGGCGTCGATGTCGGCCTGGTCGGGGTCGGTGGCGGAGTGCCCGTACACCCGCATCACGAAGAGCTGCCCGACCTTCTCCTCCAGGGACATCCCGGAGATGATCCGCCTGAGGCGCTTGGTGGTGGCGGCTGAATAGTGCTGTCCGCTGCTCGCGGACCGCTGGGCGGCGAGCGCGCCGGGGGCGATGCCCACGCCCGTGACGGCGGCTACGGCCGTCGCGGCGGTGGCGGTGAGAAGGGTGCGTCTGGAGGTGCGGTGGTGCACGTGAGCTCCTTCGGCCGTACTCGGGGACGAGAGGTGGTGAGAGTGGTGAAAGAAACTTCCAAGGAGCACGGATATCCAGAAAATAACTTCCGGTCAAGAGTCCGGACCGTTTTGAGCACGTCCGGCGTGGCTGAGACCGTCCCGACCCGCCTCGGTCCGGCCCCTGCCTCGCCTCAGTCCTGCCCCTGTCCCAGCCCCACCGCGGCGCCGTGCGCCCGCAGCGCGGAGACCGCCGCCGTGATCGCGGGCCGCCGGGCCGCCTCCGTACGCCACAGCGCGTACAGCCGTCGCACCGGCACGGGATCGAGCGGCACCGCCACCACCCCCGGCGGCAGCTGCCCGCGCCCCAGGCGCGGGATCATCGCGACCCCGAGGCCGGCGGCGAGCAGGGCCAGCTGGGTGTGGTTCTCCTCCGCCTGGTGCCGGATGTCCGGCTCGCAGCCCGCCGCCCGCAACGTCCGTACGAGCCAGTCGTGGCAGACCGTCCCCGGCGGCTGGCAGATCCACCGCTCCTTCGCCAGCTCCTCGCGCCGCACCGCGCCCCGCCCGGCGAGGCGATGCCCGGCGGGCACCAGCAGATCGCAGTGGTCGTCGCCGATCACCGCCTGCGCCACGCCCTCGGGGGCGGGCAGCGGGGCGATGTCCCAGTCGTGCGCCACCGCCAGATCGATCACGCCCTTGGCCACCAGGTCGACCGAGAGATGCGGATCGACCTCGGTCATCCGGACCTCCAGCGCCGGGTGCTCCCGGTCCAGCCAGGCCAGTACTCCGGGCAGCAGGCCGCGCGCCGCGGAGGCGAACGCGCCGATCGACAGCCGCCCGGTCGGCAGCCCCCTGCGCTCCTCCAGCGTCGTCTCGGCGCGCTCCACGATCGCCAGCAACTGCTGGGCCGTCTCGGCCAGATGGAGCGCCTCCTCGGTCAGCGCGACACCGCGACCGCGCCGTTCCAGCAGCGTGGTGCGGGTCTCCCGCTCCAGCTTGGTGATCTGCTGCGAGACCGCCGACGGGGTGTAGCCGAGCGCGGCGGCGGCGCCCGCGACGGAGCCGTGGACGAAGACGGCGTGCAGGGCGCGCAGCCGGGCCAGATCGAGCACCGCAACCTCCCGGACCTCGGTGATCCACGAGTGGATCAGACACGTGATCAGTCACGTGATTCATTAGCGATGCTCAATTTCACCATGAAGAAATCCGCGCTGGTGCTACATGGTCGCTGCGGGTGATCCTCGGTGCATGCGTCCCCTCCACATCGCCCTGGCCGCCCTGGTGGCAGCCGTCTGGGGTGTCAACTTCGTCGTCATCGAGCTCGGTCTCGGGCACTTCCCGCCGCTGCTCTTCTCGGCCCTGCGCTTCCTGGTCGCCGCGCTGCCCGCGGTCTTCTTCGTCGGCCGGCCCAAGGTCGCCTGGAAGTGGATCGTGGGCGTCGGGCTCGTCCTCGGGGTGGCGAAGTTCGGCCTGCTCTTCATCGGCATGGACCGGGGGATGCCCGCCGGTCTGTCCTCTCTGGTGCTCCAGGTCCAGGCGGTCTTCACCGCCCTCTTCGCCGCCGTCGCACTCGGTGAACGCCCTGGAAAGGTACGGGTGTTGGGGATGGGGGTGGCGCTCGCGGGCATCGGGGTCGCCGCCGTCGACGAAGGGGCGGGCGGCCCCGTGCTCGCCTTCGTCCTGGTGATCGCGGCGGCGGCCTGCTGGGGCGTGTCCAACGTACTGACCCGCAAGGCCGCCCCGCCCGACTCGCTCAACTTCATGGTCTGGGTCTCGACCGTGCCCGTGCTCCCGCTGCTCGGCCTCTCCCTCCTCTTCGAGGGCTGGGACCGCGACAAGGAGGCGCTGGCCGCGCTTGACTGGAGCGGCGCCGGGATCATCGTCTACGTCGCCTGGATCACCACCGTCTTCGGTTTCGGCGCCTGGGGCTTCCTGCTGCGCCACCACCCTGCCTCCTCGGTGGCCCCGTTCACCCTGCTCGTCCCGGTCTTCGGGATGTCCTCGGCCGCGCTGTTGCTGGGCGAGTCGGTGAGCCCGCTGCGGTGGTGCGCGGCGGCGCTGCTGGTCGGCGGGGTGGCCCTCACGTCGCTGGCGGGGGCGCGACGCCCGCGCACCGGGGCCCAGGAAGCCCCGGAGTCCTCGGAGCCGGAGGTGGCGCGGGCCGCCTGACCCGGCCGCGTGCCGCGCCCCCCGGCCCGCGCGCCGCCTACTGCTTGGGCGCGCCCAGCCGCAGCAGGTGCTCCCGCCCGGCGTCCAGCAGCCCGGGGAGCTCCGCCGCGGCCGGGTGCCAGCGCTTCTCGTACTCCCAGCAGACCCAGCTGTCCGGGTCCAGCGTGTCCAGGCAGGCGCCCAGCGGCAGCACCCCGGCCCCCAGCGCCAACGGCTCGGTGTCCTCGGCCGACGCGATGTCCTTCACCTGCACGTATCCCAGGTGCGGGGCCAGCACCGCATGGCTCGCGGCCGGTTCCTCGCCCGCCAGCCAGGTGTGCATGATGTCCCACAGCGCGCCCACCTGCCGGTGCCCGACCGTCCCGACGACCCGGGCGACATCGGCGCCGCCCCGGTGCGAGTCATGGGTTTCCAGCAGGATGCGTACGCCCTGGTCGGCGGCGTGCTCGGCGGCGGCGGCCAGCCGCCGGGCGGCGGTCGCGTCGGCCGTGTCGGGGTCCTGGCCACCGCCGCCCGGGAAGACCCGGACGTTCTGCGCACCCAGGTCGTGCGCCAGGTCCACCAGCCCGGCCAGCTCGTCCAGCACCGGCGCGTCGTCGCCCTCGGCGGCGGCCCGGACGTACCCGGCGACGGTCAGGATCTCCACACCGCCCTCCTTGAACTCCTGGACGACGGCGGCCCGTTCGTCCGCCGAGAGGCCGGGGTGCACCGGCTCCTCGGGGTGGGCGCGCAGCTCCACACCCTGATAGCCGTGCCCGGCGGCGAGCCGGACGACATCGGCGACCGGCATCCCCGGCACTCCGAGGGTCGAGAAAGCGAGCTTCACTTGCGTGGTCCTTCCATCGTCGTCCGGCCGCCCTGCCGGCCCGGCCTCAGCAGGGCTCCCGGAGCAGCTGTTCCAGACTATCCAGCAGCCTCAGCGCGTCCGCCCGCTGCCGGGGCCCCAGCCGCTCGCCCGGCTCCGGCGCACCGGCCGCCGCCGGCGCGTACGCCGCCATCCGCAACGCCGCGGCGGCCTGCCGGGCGAACATGGCGAGCAGATCCAGTTCCCGGATGTCCGTGCGGGCACGGGGGGACGGGTCGAGCACCTCCAGCACACCGAGCACCCGGCCGTCGCTGATCAGCGGGGCCGCCATCAGGGCGCTGGGCACGAACTCGGTGGACTCGGCGAGCGAACGGTCGAACGAGGAGTCCGTGCTGAGGTCGTCCACCACCATCGGCTCGCCGGACGTCGCCACCCAGCCCGCGATCCCGCGACCGGCCGGGAACCGACGGCCCACCAGGAACTCCTCGCCCCGGCCCGAGACCGCCTGGAAGACCAGCTCGTCCGCCTCCTCGTCCAGCAGGAAGACCGAACTGGCCGCCGCGCCGAAGATCGCGCGGGCCACGTCGACGACGGACTGGAGGAGCTCACGCCGGTGCGGATCGGCCGACGGCACCCTGCCCGCGGCGGACGCTGATTCAGTTCTCGGAGTCATCACAAACCTCTCCTGCCGGGGTGGAAAGCCGCGGACCGAACCGCACGTTGGCCGCGGAGAGATAGAGGGCGTTCTTGAGCTGGAAGGCCGTCATCCTCGGATGGGCCGAGAGCAGCCGCGCGCACAGTCCGCTGATGTACGGGGTCGCGAAGCTGTTCCCGGTGGTACGGATCGAGGTGCCGCCCAGCCAGGGCACCGTCACGTTCTGGCCGGGGGCGAAGAACTCCACCGGCGGGTCGGGGTTGTAGAGATGCAGGCCCGGGTCCTCCTCCTGGTGGCTGCCCACGGAGATCACCGAGGCGAACCGCCACGGATAGCTCTCCACCGGGGAGTTGTGCGCCGAGGCGACGACGACCGTCCGGTTGAAGTAGGCGTGGTCGGCCAGCGCGTGCAACTCCTCGGCGAACCGGGCACGAGTGGTGGACAAGGACAGGTTCACCACGTCGAAACCCTGCTCCACCGCCCAGCGCAGCCCGGCCAGCAGCACGTCCCCGGTACCGGAGAACCGCTCGCCCAGCACCCGTACGCTGTGCAGTTCGCAGTCCGGAGCGGTCCGCCGGATGATGCCCGCGCAGGCGGTGCCGTGTCCGCAGGAGTCCCCGGTGTCGGTCGGCCGCACCTCGGTCCCGCCCGTCTCCGGGTCCTTGACCACCACCCATGACCCCTCTACCGGGCCGACGCCCGGATGATCGCGCTCGACGCCCGAGTCCACCACGCAGACCCGTACGCCCCGCCCCGTGCCCGGTACGCCCCCGGCGTCGTGCCCGGGGCCGGCGTCCGCGAGTACCGCCACGTCGTCCGGGCCGCGCCCCCGCAGACTCCAGGTCAGTCCCGGCCCCGGTGCCGTGTCCGTGGTCGTCATCCCTCAGCTCTTCTCCGTCGTGGCCGCCGCCGCTCCGACGGCGAGCCGTGCGGCCCACCGCCGGCCCGGCAGATGTCCCTTCTCCGTGAACCCTTCCCGGGCCTCCCGCGCCGCCGCCGCCGCGCCCGCCGCATCGCCCAGCAGCGCCAGCGTCCGCGCCCGGTCCAGCGACGCGGTGGCCCGCACCAGCGGGGAATCGGTCAGCAGGGAGTCCCGCACGGCACGGTCCGCGTGGCGCAGGGCCGACGCCCCGTCCCCGGCCCCGGCCGCCAGCCGGGCCCGCAGTCCCGCCAGGTCCACCCGGTCCGAGTGCGGCAGCGACCGCGGTGCCCCGACCCCTTCGAGCCACGCACCGGCATCGTCCGGCCGGTCGTCGTCGAGCAGCAGCCGCGCCGCCTCCAGCGCGATGGCCGGACGCATGGACCGGGCCCCGCCGCGCTCCGCCGCACGGTCCGCCCGGACGAGCAGGTCCAGGGCCGGTCCGGTGCGCCCGAGCAGCGCCTCGACCGTCGCCCGGAACACCGGCAGGAAGACCTCCGCCTCCGCGTACCCCAGCTCGTCGGCCAGCCGCTCCGCCTCGGCCAGGCACTCCCCGGCCCGGTCCGCCCGGCCGTGCAGGGCGTAGAGCACGGCCAGCGGACAGTTCAGCGTGGTCCGTACGGCGGGGCGGCCGGAGCCGTGCGCGGCGAGCAGGTCACGGCAGCGGTTCACCGCGACCGGTACCGGCTCCGGGCCGCGCCACAGCGAGATCCCGATGGCCCCGAGCGCGGCCGCCCGCTCCGGCTCGGCCTCCGCCCGCACCGCGTGGTCCAGGGCCAGGGTCAGATCGCGGTCGGCCTCCTCGTGGCGGCCGGCCAGCTGCAACCGCTGCGCGAGCCGCAGCCGGGCCCGGGCCTGCCCGACGGAGTCCCCGGCCGACTCGAAGAGCGGCAGCACCGACCGGGCGGTGGCCGACACATTCGCCGAGGCCGGGTCCAGCACCGCCAGCGCGAGCCGGGCGTGCGCGGCCTCCACCGGCGCGGTCCCGATGGCCAGCACCTGCCGCAGCAGCCGTTCCCCGTCCTCGGAACGGCCGAGCGCGAGACGCACCTCGCCCAGGCGCCGCAACGCCGGGGCCGCGGCCGGATCACCGGCCGGGTGCAGGTCCACGGCCCGCTCCAACAGGCCCTGGGCCCAGTGCAGATCGGAACGGGCCAGGGCCTGCGCACCGGCCGAGGCGAGCGCCGCGGCGGCCCGGACCCGCAGGGCGGCGGCCCGGTCGTCGGCCAGACCGAGCTCGGTGCGGTACCGGTACGCCCGCTCCAGGTGCCCGCCGACCGCCGCCTCGCCCGCCGCCGTCACACTGGGCAGCTCGGACGCCCAGGCGTGCCGCTCGGCCTTGGCCCGCTTCGACAGGGAGGCGTACGCCACCTCCTGGACCAGACCGCTGCTGAACCGGTGCCGGCCCGTTCCCGGTTCGCCGCCGGGCGCGGCCTCCACCAGCCGGCGTCCGCACAGCCGGGCCAGCGCGCGGGCGACCCGGCCGCGGTCGTCCTCCGGTGCGGACACCTCGGGGTGGGCGGCCGGGGCGGTACGGGCCGCGCCCTCCGTCCCGCGTGCCGCCCGGGCCAGCCGGACGAGTTCGGGCGCGGTGAAGTCCCGGCCGACGACCGCCGCCAGGTCCAGCGTGGTGCGTTCGGCACGCTCCAGCGCGCCGATCCGGGCACCGAGCAGCGCCTGGAGGGTCGGCGGCAGCGCCGCGCCCGGCACGTTCCGCGCACCCTCCGGCGCCGGGCCCGCGGGGACGAGGAGCTGTTCCAGATAGAGCGGGTTGCCCTCGGCCCGGTCGTACAGCTCACGGTCGTACCCGCCGGGGGCGGCCGGAGCGGCTTCGTCCGGGACGGTGCCGTCCGGGGCGGTTCCCGCGCCCGGCCCGGTCAGTTCGCGGGCCAGCAGGGCGGCCTCGTCGCGCGGCAGCCCGGTGAGCGGCACGATCTGCGCCGGACGCGCGGCCGGGTCGGCGACGGCCGGGGGGCCGTCCGGGCGGCCCGGACACACGATGAGTCCGCCCGCCCGGCCGAGCGGCCCGGCCAGCCGGTTCACCGCCCGCACCAGCAGCGGTTCGGCCCAGTGCCAGTCGTCGAGGACCAGCAGGACCGGCCGCCGCGCCGCCGTCCGGGACAGCACGGTGACCAGCGCCGCGCACATGTCCTCGAACGGGGCGTTGGGCGTGCCGTCGTGCAGCAGACCGCCGCGCAGCAGCGCCCAGGCGTCCGCCACGGACGCACCGGACCGCCCGGACGCCCCGTCCAGCGCCTCCCGGGCGACGGGCGAGCCGAGCACCTCCCGCACCGCGTCGGCCAGCGACGCGAGGGTGCCGTGGTCGCCGTAGCTGCGACAGCGCCCGGTGCCGACGACCGGCCGCTCGGGCCCGCCGAGCCCGGTCAGCCACTCGCGCGCCAGCCGGGTCTTGCCGATCCCCGCGTCACCGACGAGGCGGACAAGACCCGGGCCCGCCCCGCGCACCGTACGGTCCAACGCCTCGTCCAGCGAAGCCAGTTCCGCGGCGCGGCCGATGAACGGCACGTCGAAACGGCGCAGCAGCTCCGGGTCGTCGGCGCCGAGCGCGATCAGCCGGTACGCGTGCACGCTGTCGGTCTTGCCCTTGAGCCGCAGCGGGCCCGTCTCCTGCACGACCACGGTCGGACCGGCCGCCTCCAGGGTCTGCGGGCCGATCAGGATCTCACCGGCCGCCGCGTTCTGTTCCAGCCGGGCAGCCACGTTCACCGTCTCGCCCGAGATCAGCGCCTGCCGGGTGCTGGCATCGGAACTCGCCACCACCTGACCGGTGTTGACGCCGATCCGGATGTCGAGCCGGATGCCCAGGGTGGCTTCGAGATCGGTGTTCAGCTCCGCCAGCGCCTCGCGCATGCCGAGCGCCGCGGCGAGCGCTCGCCGCGCGTCGTCCTCACGCATCACCGGCACCCCGAACACCGCCATCACGGCATCGCCGATGAACTTCTCCGGAGTGCCGCCGTGCGCCTCGATCCGCTCGCTCATCACCGCGAAGTAGCGCAGCGTCACGGTGCGCAGGGTCTCCGGGTCCAGCAGCCCGGACAGCGCCGTGGAGCCCACCAGATCGCAGAAGACCGCGGTGACCAGCTTGCGTTCGTCCTCCGGCGCCGCGGCGACCGGGGACGGGCACGGGGTGCCGCAGGACGGGCAGAACCGTGCGGCGGCGGGCAGTTCGTGCCGGCACGAGGTGCAGTTCATCAGGGTTCCTCTCTGCTTGGTCCGGCCGGAGCGGCGGGCCGGGTCACGGGAACCGGCCCGCCGCGCGGTGACGGTCCTGACGGGGCAGGACCCGGACGGCCCCGGGCCGGCCGGCCTCAGAAGAGGGCGCCGCCCGCGATCTCGCCGTGCGCCTGCACCTCGGGCCCCACGGCGTCGAGCCGGCTCTTGATGTCGAGCAGCACGGTGAGTTCCTCCGGCGCGAGGTCGTTGAGCACCTGGCGCTGTTCGTCGGTGAGCAGATCGACGGCGAAGCCGGCGCCGTACAGCACGGCGAGCCGGTCCGGTGGTTCGGTCATGTCTGGCCTTCCCTCGGGACGGACCGCCCGGCTCCCCGCACCGGCGGTGCCGGTCCGGTGCGCCCGAGCCGGACGAACAACTGGGTGAGCGCGTCCGTGGTGTGCAGGGCGCTGACGGCGACGGCCGTCTCCTGGCCCCGCGACAGCGGCAACCGGTCGAGCAGTGCGTACAGTTCGCCGGCGTGGCCGTTGTCGAGCCGCGCGTGCTCGTGCACGGTGCGGAACGCCGGGGCGGGCAGCCCGGTCGAGCGGGCCAGCCGCGGTGCGAGGCCGGCCGCCGGGGCGTGCCCCTCCAGCACCGCGATGTAGCCGAGCAGCGCCACCGGGTGGTGGTGCTCGATCCAGTAGTACTGGGCCCCCGCCAGGGAGGCGACGAGCGGGGAGGGGACCGGGTCCAGCGCGGCCCGGGGCCCGCTGCCCGCCGCCGACAGGTCCTCCAGCAGCCAGCTGTCGTGCTCCGCCTCCTCCCGGATGTGCCCGTCCAGGTAGGCGGCCAGTGGCGCCCCCAGCGGATCGCCGCACCGGGCCAGTTGCTCGGCCCGTTCGGCGGCCCGTTCCATCAGCGGTACGGAGGCCCGGATGACCGTGTGCATCGCGCACAGGTAGGCCCGGTAGCGGGGCAACAGCCCATCGGACCGCCACAGCGCGGCCGACGAGGCACGCAACGCCGGTTCGGCGAAGGCGAGTTTGACCCGCAGCCGCTCGGAGGCCGGCAGCCCGCGCCCGCCGCAGCGCGCTCCCGGCGCCCCGGTGGGGTTCACGACCCGGCGCCTTCCGTCGCCGGACGCGGGTTCCGCCCGCCGCCCGGGGCCGCCACCAGACCGGCGTACGCGGCACAGCCGTGGCGTCGTACCAGCGACACCGGACCCTGCTCGTGCTGCCGGCGGGCGGCGGTCAGATCGAGCAGCGCGCCGGCAGCGCCTGAGGCCAGCGCGTCGGCAGCCGCGACCACCTCCGGCAGCCCGCCCAGCCGGCGGCAGTCCCCGCAGTAGGAACCGGCCGGTGTGCCGGGCGACCAGCGCTGCCGCAGATGGGCCGGGCCGACCGTGCGGACCAGACGCAGCAGCGGCGAACCGAGCGTCCGCGACCGTACGGCCGGCCAGTCGTCCTGCGCGACATGGCCGAGCCGCAGATGGGGCGGTACGGGGCGGTGATCCACCGCGTCCTGGTTGCAGCAGGCCAGGACCGTTCCGTCGAAGGCGACCACCGGCCAGGCGGCCATCGCGCACGGCAGCGCCCCCTCGCCGTCCGGCACGGTCCGGGCCGGCCGGGCCCAGGACGCGGCCCGGCCGAACGGCCGCACCTCGTTGACCAGGGACGGCACCGTGCCGTTGAAGGCCCGGTCGATGTCCGCGGTGACGTCCGCGAGATAGCCGTCGTCCGCTCCGGTGCCGGTGAGATGGAAGCTGACCGCCACCCCCAGTTCGCGGATCTCGCGCACCGCGCGGAACACCGCGGCCCGGGGCACCTCCCGCTCGTGCGGCAGGTCGAGGCTGGCGGAGAAGTGGTCGAGCGTGCGCACCGCCCGCCGCACCGGGTCCGGGAGCCCGCCGGACCGGGCGAAGAACATGCCGCTGAGCAGCGCGGTCCGGGTGCCGGCGGCCCGCGCGGAGCGGGCGAGCGAGGTCACCAGGCCGGGCCGGAGCAGGGGTTCACCGCCGGTCAGCATCATCACCTCGGGCCGGTCGGCGGCGGTGAACGAGGAGACGAACCGTTCCAGCGCGTCCGCCTCCGGTTCCTCCCGCACCTCCGGCCCGGAACCGGTGGAGCAGTGGGCGCAGCGCAGCGGACAGCGGCGGGTGAGGGTGACCAGCACTCCACCGGCCGGGACCGGCCGCAGTCCGATGAGTTCGGCGAGCTCCATCCGGCCGTCTCCTTCGGGCGTAGGGGCGCGGCGCGCGGCCGCGTGCGCGGACACAGCGTCCCGCCGCACGGTTCGGCACCGGTCCGGATCCGGTTCGGGGCCGGTATGGCCGCAGGCCGGACGGTGTCCGCCGGCCCGCCACCGGCACCGGCGGACGCCCGCCCGCTCCCGTCCACCGCCGGTGAACTGCCGGGATACCGCCGCCATACCGGCGTCGAGCCGTTTGCCAGGCCGGGGCTCCTAACTTTCTGGTCAGCGGCAGGCACTCGCCGGCCGCAACCGGAAGAACCGGGGCACGCCCCGGAACGACCGGAGACCGCTGAGTCATACGAGTGGACGGAGACCACCATGGCCGAGAACACCAAGCCCGCCGGCGACGACAACGAGACCCCCGAGGTCGAGGCGCACTCCGTTCTGGACCTGCAGGAGACCGCGGGTGTCCACGAGCGTGAGATCGACGGCAGCTGCGTCAGCACCGTGAGCCTCGTCCTGTCGGAGCAGTAAGGGCTGATGACCGGGCCGCGGCGCCACCCCGGGGAGGAACCTTCCCCGGTGGCGCCCCGGCCGGCCGGAACGGGGCGGCTCCGTGACACGGAGACCGCCCCGCCTCGCTTTTCCGGGCCGGGCCCCCGCGTTCACCGGGCCCCGGCCCCGGTGCCGGGCCGTCGCCTTCGCCGGGCCACTGGCCGAGCCCTGTCCCCGAACCACCGACCGGGAGCCGACGATGGCCGCCTCGCTACGCAACAACCGGGACTTCCGACTGCTCTGGATGAGCGGTCTGTTCGCCGTTCTCGGCACTCAGATGACCGCACTGGCCCTGCCGCTCCTCGTGCTCCGCGAGACCGGATCGGCCGTGCAGGCCGGTGCGATCGGCACGGTGTCCGTCACCGCGGTCCTGATCACCATGCTTCCCGGCGGGGTGATGGCCGACCGGGTGGAGCGCCGCAGGCTGATGCGCCTGTGCGACCTGGGCAGTTTCTGTGTCGTCGGCGCCCTCGTCGTGGCGGTGTGGACCGGACACGTCCCGCTGGTCCTGGTGCTGCTGGTCGCGGGCGCGGGCGCCGTCATCGGCAGCCTCTACGGGCCCGCCGCGTTCGGGCTGATGAGGAGCGTCGTGCCCCCCGAGGACATGGGGACCGCGACCGCCCGCCTCCAGGCCCGTACCGCCACCGCGCGGCTGGTGGGGCCGATGGTCGGGGGCGCCCTGTTCGGTCTGCACCCGGTGCTGCCGTTTCTCGCCGAGGCCATCGGGCTCCTGCTGTCCACGGTCTGCGTGGCCCTGGTACGCACCCGGTCCAGGTCCGAGAGCGGGGCCGGATCGGCTTTCAGCAAGGCCGAGTTGACCGCCGGGCTCTCGTTCCTGTGGCGGTTGCCCTATCTGCGGACCGTGCTCCTCGTCTTCGGACTCGGCATGAACTTCGCCTTCGGCGCCCTGACGTTCACCGCGCTGACCGTCTTCTCGGGCGGTGGAAGGTCCGGGCTCGGCGGCGGCACCGTCGTCACCTTCATCTCGGTCGGGGCACTCAGCGGCGCGCTCCTCGCGCCCCGGCTGCGTCCCGAACGTCATACCTGGGCGCTGATCGCCGCCACCTGCTGGTTCTGCGTGGCGAGCGCCCTCGCGATGGCCTGGGTCCGGGTGCCGTTGTTCGCCGGGCTGCTCTGCGCCGCCTGCATGTGCCTGTCCACCGTGGCCAGCATCGGCTTCCTCTCCACCCTGCTGGCCGTCACCCCCGGCGACCGGGTGGGCAGGGTGCAGAGCGCCGCCGGGTTCCTCTCCTCGCTGGTCCAGCCGTTCGGGCCGCTGGCCGGGGGCGCGCTCCTCACCGCCTTCGGCAGCCGGACGACGTTCGGGGCGATCGCCGGGGTCCTCGCGGTGTCCGCCGCCGTCGTCACGTTCGCCCCGTCCGCCCGGCCGGGCTCGGCACCACCCGAACCGGCCGCACCGGACGCCCCGTCCGACTCGGAGCCGGCGGACGTGGCGGACGCACGGCCCGGACCGGACGTACCGCCCGCACCGGCCGCGGCCGAGACCCCCGCGGACCGTACCGGGGCCGGCAGCCCCCGCCCCTGACCACGAACCACAGGAGGTATGCCGTGCCCGGCATCCAGGAGACCCAGCTGTACTGCCTCGCCGACCGCCGCTACTACGAGACCCCGGACCGGCTGCCCGACGAGAACACCCGCTACCCGCTCGACCGCGCCGAACCGCCCGCCGGCTGGCGGCGCGGCACCGGCGGCCTGTGGACCGCGCTGCACCCCGAATCCGCCCGGCTCCCCGAACAGGGCTGGAAGATCCACGTCTCCACCGTCCCGGAGGAGGCCGAGCGAACCCTCGCCGACACCGCCCGGATCTGCCTGGAGCAGGGCGTGGCGTTCAAGTTCCTGCGCAGCGAACGGGCCCTGCGGCTGATGTCGGCGAAGTACATGAACCGGTCCGGCGCGGGGAAGTTCCTCACCCTCTACCCCGAGGACGAACCCGCACTCCTGAAGCTGCTCGATGCCCTGGGCGAGGCCCTGGACGGGCGCAGCGGACCGTACATACTCAGCGACCTGCGGATCGGGAACTCTCCCGTGCACGTCCGCTACGGAGCGTTCGTCGAACTCTGGTGCAGGGACGCCGACGGGGAACGCGTCCGCGCGATGCGCCACCCGTCCGGCCGACTCGTCCCCGACACCCGGGGCGTGGTCTTCCGGATGCCCGAGTGGGTGACCGTCCCCGCCGAGCTGCGCCCCCACCTCGCCGCCCGTGCCGCCGCCCACGACGACAGCTTCCCGTACGTGGTCACCGAGGCGCTCCAGTTCTCCAACGCGGGCGGCATCTACCTGGCCGAGCACCGCACCACCAAGCAGCGGGTGGTGCTGCGCGAGGCCCGGCCGCTCTGCGGACTCGACCCCGCCGGGGACGACGCCGTCACCCGGCTGCACCGCGAGCACCGGGCCCTGACCCGGCTCGCCGGACTCGACTGCGTGCCCGAGGTGTACGGCGTCCGCACGGTCTGGGAACACCACTTCCTCATCGAGGAGTACATCGAGGGCACCACCCTGTTCGACGAGATCGTCGAGCGTTTCCCGCTGGTGCGCGGCGAACGCACCCGCGCCGAACTCGACGCCTACGCCCGCTGGGCCCGGTCCGTCACGACCCGGCTCGCCGACGCCCTGGACCGGATCCACGCCCGCGGACTGCGGTTCGGGGACGTGCACCCCGCCAACATCATCCTGCGCCCCGACGGTCGTGTGGTCCTGATCGACTTCGAGTACGCCACCGACCTCGACGACCAGGACACCCCGCTGGCGGGCGCCCCCGGCCTCCAGGCCCCGTACGGCACCGAGGGCGCCGAGGCGGACGACTACGCGCTCTGGGCGATCTGGCTGCACATCCTGATGCCGCTGATGGAGGTGACCGACCACGACCGGGGCAAGGCCCTCACCATCGAACGCTGGGCCCGCGCCCGGTACGGCCCGGCCGCCGCCGGCGGCCCGCCCCGCCCCGCCGCGGTCTCCCACGGACTGCCGGCGGACAGCGGCGAATCCACGGTGGACGCGCTGCTGCGCGGCCCGGAACCGGACTGGCCCGGCATCCGCGAACGGATCGTCGCGGGCATCCACGCCGGGGCCACCCCGGACCGCACCGACCGGCTCTTCCCCGGCGACCCGGCGGGCTTCACCACCGGCGGGATCTGCGCCGCGAACGGTGCCGCCGGGGTGCTGTACGCCCTGCACCGCGTCGGCGCCCCGGTCCCCGGCGAGTACGTCGACTGGCTGGCGCGCACGGCACCGCGCCGCGCCCCGGACACCCCCGGCGGGCTCTTCGACGGGCTGCCCGGCGTCGCACTGGTCCTGGCCCGGCTCGGCCGCCGCGAGGAGGGCCGCGAACTGCTCGACCGGGCCCTGCGGGCCCCCGCATCCACCTCGGCCGACCTGCGCACCGGTACGGCGGGAACGGCGCTGGCGGCTCTGCGGTTCGCCACGGACGGAACCGGCGAGCCCGACCGGGAACTCCTCGACCGGGCCCTGCGGACCGCCTGGGAACTCGACTCGCTGGTCCGCGGCGAGCCCACCGCCGGCGGCCCCTCCGCCCCGCATTCGGCGGGTCTGCTGAGCGGGCTCTGCGGGGCCGCGCTGCTCCACCTCGAACTGCACGCGCACACCGGCGAGGACTGGCTGCTCCGCGCCGCCGGGGCGGCACTCGCCCGGGAGGCCGGGCACTGCGTGACCATGCCGGGCGGCAGCGTGCAGGTGAAGGACGGGAAGCGCCATCTGCTCTACCTGGACCAGGGCAGCGGCGGCGTGGCCCTGGTCGCGCAGCGCTATCTGACCCACCGGGAGGACCCGGCGCTCGCCGCCCTGCTGCCCGGCATCGGGCAGGGATGCGTCCTGGAGTTCATCCGCGAACCGGGGCTCTTCAGGGGCCGCAGCGGACTGGTGGCCACCGCCCACCAGCTCGCCGGCGGCGGGCCGGGGCCCGAGGTGCTGGACTCGGTACGGAACCTCTCCTGGCACCTGGTCGCCGAACAGGACCGGCTGCTGGTGCCGGGTTCCCGGCTGCGCCGGTTCTCCGCCGATCTCGCGACCGGCGCGGCGGGGGTACTGCTCGGCCTGCACACCGTGTTCGCGACGCCGGACGAACGGCCCGACCTGCTGGACGTGCTGACGCTGGGGTGAGACGCGGCCACCGCCCGGTCCGGTCGGAACCGGTCCGGTCGGAACCGGGCCGGGCGGCGGCCCGAGGGGCGTCGGGCCTATGTGTGGTGGGCCCCCGCCGGTTCCGCGACCGGCTCCGGTACGGCGTTGCGTTCGCGGGCGTACAGGCTCGTCAGGCGCGGCAGTTCGTACAGCACGCAGTGTGCGGTGACCTCGCCGCTGGGGGAGGACACCACCCCGGCGTCGATCAGTGACTCCACCGCTCGCAGCGCCTGCCGTTCACCGCAGCCGAGTGCCGTCATCGCCTCCGGCAGGGTGAACGGTCCCTCGCGGACCGCGGAGGCCAGCAGGGTCAGCGCCTGTCCGCTCCCGGGCGACAGGTCCTGCCAGCCGGAGGCCAGCCGGGCACGCACCGAGATGTCCCCGGCCACCAGCTCGTCCAGCGCCCCGGCCGGATCGGCCAGCCGTTCCGCGTACTCGGCCAGCGGCAGATGGCGCAGCACCGCCAGCCGCATCCCGCTCACCCGCACCGCCAGCGGAAGCAGCCCGCAGGCGTCGACCATGCGCAGCGCGGCGGCCCGGTCCAGACCCACCCGGCCCGGCCCGATCAGTCGGCCCAGCAGTGCCAGCGCCTCGGCCGGGGCCAGCGGGGGCAGCGCGATCCGGTGCACCGGCGCGAGCCCGGCCAGCTGACCGCGCGCGGTCAGGACGAACGAACTGCCCCCGGTTCCCGGCAGCAGGGCCCGTACCGACGCCTCGTCCGGCACGTCGTCGAGCACGACCAGCGCGCGGTGCGCGGCCAGCCAGTGCCGCCAGTGCTCCGCGTCCGTCATCGGCTCCGCCGGATGCGGACCGCCGGTCAGCCGGGCAAGTTCGCCGACGACCTCCACGGCGGGGCGCACCGCCCCCTGGCCGTCGCGGACCCGGATGTGGATCCGGCCGTCCGGGTACCGGTCGGCCAGCAGATGGGCCGCCCGCACCGCGAGCGCCGTCTTCCCGGTCCCGGCGGCCCCGGTGACCGCCACCACCCGGCCGTTCTCCCCGCCCAGGACGTCCAGCAGTTCCCGCAGTTGCTCGCCCCGGCCGGTGAAATCGGGTATCTCGGCGGGCAGTACCGCCCGCAGCGCGGGTGCCCGGCGCGCCGGGGCCGCGCTGCCCGGCCGGTCCGCGGTGTCCCGGCCGGTCAGCATCGCACGGTGCCGGGCGGCGATGGCCGCCCCCGGTTCCAGGCCCAACTCCCGTGCCAGCAACTGGCGGTAGTCGTCGTACACGGCGAGCGCCTCGGCCCGGCGGCCGGTCCGGTGCAGGGCGTCCATCCAGGCCGCCCGGATGCGTTCGCGGGACGGATGCCGTTCGGCGAGGTCCCGGAGCCCGTCCACCACGGCGGGCGCCCGCCCCAGCGCGATCTCCGTCTCGGCCCAGTCCTCGTGCACGGTCAGGCACCGGGCCTCCAGCCGCTCCGCCGCCGAGGCCACCTCCGGCGAGTCGCGCAGATCGTGCAGCGGCGGCCCCTGCCACAGGTCCAGCGCCCGGCGCAGCAGACCGGCGGCGGCGCGCGGATCGCCGTCGTCGGCGGCCCGGCGGCCGGCCGCGGCCAGCGACCGGAACCGCAGGGCGTCCAGCTCGTCCTCGCCGACCCGCAGCAGATAGCCGCCGCAGGAGTGCACCAGCCGTTCCCCGCCACCGCCGTCCGGCCCCTCGGGACACCGAGCGCCGAGCAGTGCCCGGGTGGAACTGATGTACACCTGGAGGTTCTTGCGTGCCGTGCGGGGCGGCGCGTCCGGCCACACCGCGTCGGTGAGCACGTCCACCGGTACCGGAGTGTTGGGCCTGCTGAGCAGCATGGCCAGGACCAGCCGCTGCTTGCGCGGCCCGAGAAGCAGCGGTCGCCCGTCCAGGTGCCCGGAGAGCGGGCCGAGGACCGAGAGGCTCAGCGCACCGGAGGACGGGGCGCGGGTGGGGGGTCGGGTCATGGACGGGCCTCCGAAGAACCGGGGGGACGGCGGTGGCGGGCTGCCGGTCGTACCCCTGGATGGTCCGCCGACGGCTGCGGCCCCCACATCGGTGCCGGGCCCGCATGTTCCGTACCGGCACCCGACCAAACCCGGCCCGCGCCCCCATGTTGGGCCCGTGTACCCGTCATCCGTACGTGGGGGAGACACCGCGGGCCGCCCCCGAGCCCCCGTGTGCGGTCCCGGACCGCCGTGTCCGGTCCCGAGCTCCTGTGTCCGGTCCCGATCCGCCGTGTGCGGTCCCGGACTGCCGTGTCCGGTCCCGAGGTCCTGTGTCCGGTCCCGATCCGCCGTGTGCGGTCCCGGACCGCCGTGTCCGGTCCCGAGCTCCTGTGTCCGGTCCCGATCCGCCGCACCCGGCCCCGAGCCCCCGTGTCCGGTCCAGATCCGCCGCACCCGGTCCCGTACCGCCGCACCCGGTCCCGAACCCCGTGTCCGGCCCTGCCCCCGTATCCGGCCCCCGGTCAGTCGCGTTCGGCCGCGCACTCGGCGGAGAACTCGCAGAGTGCCGCACGGTCCGCACGCCCCGTCTTGCTCAGCAGACTCGCCATGTGCTTCTCCACCGTGCGTGGCGATATGGAGAGCCGCCGGGCGATCTGCTGATTGCCCGGCCGCTCCGCGAGCAGCACGAAGACCTCGTACTCGCGCGGCGTCACCCCGCTCGTCCGCAGCTGGGCCGGTATACGGTCCCAGCCGCCCCGGTGCTGTCCGACGCTGGCCCCCGCCTGCCGCAGCGCCGCCCGGCACGCGGCGGCCACCGGCTGGATGCCCGCCCCGTAGAAGTACTCCTCCGACGCCCGCAGCCAGCTCACCGGCTCGCCCCACTGCTCGGCGAGCGCCGCGCCGGCGACCAGCCGCAGCCCCAGGTGGCGGGCGAGCGGAAAGGCGGCGGCCTCGGTGACGGCCGCCCCGACCGACCTGGCGGCCCGGTCCGCGTCGCCCGCGCGGCCGTGCAGGACGCCATCGGCCAGCCGCAGGAACAGCTGGTTCCACGCCAGGTCCGCGCCGGGGCTCTCCAGGATCGCGTCGAGCTCCGCCCGGCCGTCCCGGCCGTCGAGTATCCGCAGCAGCGGACGCAGACCGTAACGTCCGCTCAGGTAGAAGAAACTGGGGTGTTCGAGCTCCCAGGCCAGCGAGGCGTCCAGGTCGGCCAGCGCACCCTCGCGGTCCTCCTCCAGCAGCGCCGCGAAGGCGCGGCAGAGCCCCAGTTGCAGCGGGACGAGCAAGGACTCCTCGCCGCCCGCCCGGCGGAACCGGACCATGGCCCGGTCCAGGTCCCGTCTTCGGCCCCGGTGCGCGGCGAGTGTCGCCGAGGCCAGCAGCAGATAGCGGTGCGCCCCCAGATTGCGGACCCGCGCACTGGCGGCCACCGACCGCTCGATGATCTCGTGCGCCCCGTCCCACTCGCTCCGCATCACCGCGTTCATGGCGAGCAGCCCGTCCACGGTCTGCGTCGGCACCAGCGCGCCCAGCGACTGGGCGGCGGTCCGGGCCGTCTCCAGCCCGGCCGGGTCACCGGTGCGCATGAACGTGTTGGCGCCGAGCCGGACCAGCGCCTCCACCCGCCACACCGGCAGGGCGTGCTGTTCGGAGACCGCGAGCATCCGCTCCAGGCACGCGTCGGCCTCGTCGAAGCCGCGCTCCCGGGAGAGCAGCGCCAATAACTGCCAGGCCTGGCAGGCGACCACGGGGAGTTTCCGCTCCTCCGCGACGGAGGCGGCCCGGCGCGCGGCGTCCTGCGCGGACCTCTGCCGCCCGTGGCCCGCATGACCGGGCAGCAGCGCCAGATGACCGTCCACCACGTCGAGCGCCGCCTCCTGCTCGGGGCGGACGGCCGCACCGAGCACGCTCCGCGCGGTCCGGATCTGCCCGGCCGCCTCGTCCACGCGCTCCGCCATCACGGCCGCCCAGGCGATCCGGATGTGGGTCTCGCCGCGCTGCTCGGCGGCGTCGGAGCGCGGCGGCACCGGGGGAAGCTCCGCGGTCAGCGCCAGAGCCGTGTCCAGCTCACCGGCCTCGGCATGGGAGACGGCGAGCGACTCCGTGATGCTCCGCAGATCGCTCTCGTGGGCGAGCGAGCGGGCCCGTTCCAGCAGGATGACGGCCGAACCGGACGCGCCCGCGGCCAGCATCCGGCGGCCGACGTCGGCGAACTGACGGGCCGCGCCGTGCCGGTCGCCCCCGGCCAGTTGCAGCGTTGCCATCAACTGCCGCTGTTCGTCGCCGAGGTGATGCTCGGCGGCAGCCAGGGACAGCGCCGCTCGGCGGGCGGTCGCGGCCCGCTCCGCCGGCGCCAGCGAGGCCACCAGCGCCTCGGCGGTCAGCGCGTGCCGGAAGGTGTAGCGGTCGGGGTCCGCCCCGTCGGGGGCGATGATGTTCGCCTCCACGGCGGAGCGCAGATGGCTGAAGAGCGTACGGTCGTCGAACCCGGTGACTGTCTGGAGCACGGTGACCGAGAACCGGCTGCCCAGCGTGGCCGCGCACAGCAGCAGCTCGCGCACCGGCTCGTCGAACCGGTCCAGCCGCCGCGACCAACTGCGCACCACCCCGGTGGGCACCGACGCGTCCGGGTTGACGTGCTCCTCCCACCGGCCGCCCGCCCGGCGCAGCTGGCCGGAGTCGAGCAGATCGGCGAGCAGCACCTCGACCAGGTACGGATTGCCGCCTGCCCGGGCGGCCAGCCGTTCGTGGGTGGCCTGCGGCACCTCGTCCGGGGCGGCCTCCAGGCACGAGGCGGTCATCTCCCGCACGTCCGTGTCCCCGAGCGGCGCCAGCTCGCGCACCGTGGCGACCTGCCGCCGTTCCGCCGAGCGCACCAGGTCGAGTGCGACACCGGGCTCCGGACGCAACGTCCCCAGCAGCAGCACCGGCAGGTCCGCCACATTGTCGATGACGTACTCCACCACCGCGATCGTCTCGGTGTCGGAGTCGTGCAGGTCCTCCAGCAGGATCACGCAGCCGTGTTCCTGGCCGAGCACCGACAGCAGCCGCAGCAGCGCCTCTGCCAGCTCGACCACCGTCTCCGGATAGCCGGGGGAGGAGCCCCGGCGCCACTCCGGCACCAGCCTGGCCAGCGCCGGACGGTACGGGTCCAGCTCCGGGTCGGTGGGTGTCCCGGCCGCCCGGAACCGCGAGGACAGCGCCTCGATCAGCGGGCGGAACGGCACCACGAGCCCGGTCGACGTGGCCCTGCCGCGCAGCACCGGCATGCCCCGCTCGTACGCCCGGTAGGCGCACTCACCGGCCAGCCGGGATTTGCCGATGCCCGCGTCACCGACGAAGAAGACCGCACGTCCCGAACGCCGCGACGCGGCGTCCAGGGCATTGCTCAGCAGGCCGGTCTCAGCGACACGCCCGACAATCACTGACGAAGTGGCACGCATGGACGCAGACTACTTGAGCCACTACCCACCGGTCAGTGCCGCAAATCGCTTGATCCCAAAAGGAATTGACTCAAACCCAGGTCATCGTGGTCCACGGCAGGTCCGAGGTGCAGTCGGTGCTGCCGTCCGCGGCGCCGAGGATTCTGCTGCGCAACCCCAGTCTGCCGCCCGCACCCAGGGCGATCCTGCCGACGGGGTGCTCGTCGGCGAAGTCGGCGAAGTCGTCGAACTCGTTGGTGCGGAAGGCGGAAGCTTCGAGGGTCTGCACGGTCTGCATGGTCTGCCTCTTCTCGTGGGAGGTTGTCGTTGCGTGAGCGGCGCGACGAGACGTGTACGACGCGGTGGTACATGAGCGGTGAGGAAGTACGTGCTGGGGTACGGGTGTTACGGGTGTTACGTGCGAGACGCGGCGGCGTGAGGGCAGGGCGGGCGGTGGGGTGTGAGCGGACTGGAGGCGTGAGGGGCAGGGGCGGTCGCTGAGGTGTGGGCGGCGCGTGGACGCAGGCTCCGGGCCCTCGCCCGGCTCTCGTCCGGCCCTCGCCCCGCCATCACCCGGCCCTCGCTCCGGCCCCGGATCCGATCCGGTTCCGTCCCGTGACCGCTCAGCCGGGCGCCGCCGACACGGTGGGACCGGCGAGCAGCAGCATCGACGGCACCCGGTCGGGGAATCCGGCCCGCAGCAGTCCGTGCCCGATCCCCGCGAGCCCGGTCAGCAGCCCCGGATGAGACACCTGACCGGGTGTTCCGCAGCGCGGCTTCGTCCGGTCGGCCGCCGCGAGCAGCGCCCCGGCCCGCTCCACCCAGCGGGTGCGGGCACCGGAGGGTTCGCCGCGGCGCAGCAGTTCGAGGACGCCGAGTTCGCCGTGGCACAGGCTGTCGTCCGGCGGCGGTTCGGCCCGTGCGATGTCCGCCGCCGCCTCGTGCGCCCAGGCGGACAGCAGTGGGTCGCTCTGCGCCGCTGGGCTGTCCAGCACCGCCAGCGCCACGCCCGTCCTGCCCCGGCACCAGGAGATGTCGTGGTCCACGGCACCGGTCGCGGCCCGCAGCGCGGCGAGCCCCGAGGCACGGTACGGCTCGCCGCCACCCGCCTCGGCGAAGCGCAGCAGCGCCCAGCCGATCCCGGCGGACCCGTCGGCGAATCCCGGTGCGGCGGGCAGCGACGCCTCGCGCAGCATCCCGGCGCAGCGCTCCGCCGCACGCCACACATCGGCCCGCCCGGTGACCCGGTACCCGGCGAGCAGACCGGCCAGCCCGCCGGCCGTGCCCCCGCGCACCCCGTAATCGCTCTCGGCGACGGCCGCCGCACCGGTCAACCGCAGTGCGGGCAGCACCAGTCCACCGAGGCGCGGGTCGTCCAGCGCGTCCGAGACCTGCGCCAGCGCGTACGCGATCCCGCCGATCCCGGCGAACGCGCCCGAGCCCACCGGGCCCAGATCGTCCGGGCGCGAGTGCAGCACATCCAGCAGCCCGGCGAGGGGCGCCAGCGCGTCCCGGGCTGCCGTGGCGTACCGGTCCGCCCCGGTGAGCGCGGCGAGCTGGGCGAGGAAGCACGCCGTACCGGTGTAGCCGCCCGCCAGATCGGCGGCCATCGGGCCCAGCCGCCAGTAGCGCTCGTCGAGCAGCTCCAGGCCGATCCAGTTCAGCCGAGTGGGCCCGGAGTAGGCCTGGGACACCAGCTCGTCGCCGACCGACCGGGCCGCCGCGAGCAGCTGGTCCGGATCCGGCGCGGTCGCGGCCGTACGGACCCGGCGCGGGCCGGGCCGGGGCTCGTGGGCGGGCTCGCGCGAGGTGGTCACCATCGCGGCACGGATGATCCGTTCCTGGTCCTGGCGGTCCACCGTGCCCATGGCCGCCAGTTTCGCGCGGGCCAGGGAGAGCCCGGTCCGGGCGAGTGTGCCGGGCAGCAGCCGGCCGGTCCCGCTCCACAGGTCGGTACGTTCGGGCAGGGCGGTGAACAGGGGCACGTCGCCCGACCACAGCTGGGCGATCTCCTCGTCCAGCAGACCGGGCAGCGCGGCGGATCCCAGAGTGTCGGTGCCCAGCAGCGCGAGCACCTCGTGCCGTTCGGCGGCGTCCTTCATCAGGTCCGGGTGTGTGGACTCGTCCAGGAGCGAGGCGTAGATCCAGGTGGGCCGCACCACCACCCGCACCTCGTCGTGTGCGAACCGGTCCAACAGGCCACCGGTGCGCAGGAGTTCGGTGCGAGCCTCCTTGATCGCGGTGTAACCGGCGCGGAATCCGGCACACAGCGCATGGGTGAAGGCGGACGGGTCGGCGGGCGTTCCGGTCAGCCGGGGCCGGTTCGCCGAACCGCCGAACCGGGCCGTCCGGCGCACCAGCCGCATCCGGTCGGTCCCCGCGTCCGCCCAGTCCACGCTGCGCACCGGGGAATCGGCCGCCTGCCCACCGCCGATCCCGGACATGTCGAGCGCCGACTCGTCCCCGACGAGCAGCTGCGGCAGCAGCCCCACCCGGTGCACCGAGTCGTGCAGGGCGCGGGCCGCCGGATCGTCCGAACCCGCGGCGGTCAGCGGCGGGTGGAACAGCGTCTCCACATCGACGAGTACCGGGTACTCCCCGTCCGCGATCAGGTTCTCGTGGTGCAGGTCGGTGCCGTCCAGCGCGTGCAGCAGGGCCAGCAGGGCACCCTGGCGCCGGTAGAAGGTCTCGACCTGGCGGCCCGAGCGGCAGGGCCGTTCCGCGACGAACTCCACCCAGCCGTACGGCCCCCGGTCCAGCAGGGCGAGCGTACGGAGTCCGGGGGTGCCGGGCAGCGCGTTGAACCACTGGACCAGTTCGTTGAAGTGCTGGTGCGCGGCGAGCGGACGCGGCTTGTAGACCAGCCGGGCACCGTCCTCGAACCGGAGCAGCATCACGGTCCGCCCGCCCCGGTGGCCGTCCCCGGCACCGGGATCGACGCCCACCAGGCGCCCGCCCCCGGCCTCTTCACCCCAGGACTCGTGGACGCCCGGCAGCACCGGCCGGTCCGCGGCCAACCGGACCAGCATCTCGGCCAGCGCGGCGGCGGTGTCGAGCGCGGTGCGCGCCAGGATCCGGGCCAGTACGGGGTACGTGGTGCAGAGCGCGGCCAGTCCGGACCGGGCGCCGGTCAGCCGCAGGAAGTCGGTGAACCGGTCCTCGGGGCCGTCCCCGGCCAGCCGCCCGTCCCGCCGCGCCGTGTGCAGCTCCAGGACCAGCGTCCGGGCGGCGAGCCGCGCGAGCCGCCGGGACAGGTGGCGCTCGAAGTCGTCGTGCACGGCGTCCAGATCGACGTACCGGCTCAGCCGCCGCGGCAGACCGTCCCGCATCCGCCGCGCGGCGCAGGCGGTGAACGGGGCGAGAACACGCTCGAATCCACGCAGCCCCGGCAGCTCCTCCCGGTCGCCGATCACCGCCCGCTCGGGTGCGGCGGCAATCGCGTCCCGGACGAACACCGCCCAGTCCGGGGCGCGTTCGGGCAGCGCGTCGCCGGTCAGCGCCGGCCGCCACCACGAACCATCGGCCCAGGAGGCCCCGTCCGCCGCCGGCCGTTCGGCCTCCAGCAGGCCGACCGCATCGGCGGAAGTACCCGCTGCCGCAGCCGGACATGACGCGGAAGAGACGCCCAGCCGTCGGCCGCCCGCATGGATCTCCGCCATCGCACCTCCTCGGTCCGGCGCCGGCACCACCGGTCCGCCACGCCCCATACTTCCGGCGATCCCCCCCGGCGGGCATGGGGGCAACGCCCCCATCTTTCTGCCCACGGCCCGAACGGGAACCGGAACGGGCCCCGGCACGGCTCCGTTCGGAGGCCGGCGCCGGGGCCCGAAGCGGCCACAGCCGTACGCGAGGCCCTGCTGCCCCCGTGCGTCCGAAGCGGCCATGACCGTACGAGAGGCCCTACCGCCCCCGGGGCGGTGCCGTCGACCCCCGCACCATCAGCTCCGCCGCGATCGTCGCGATTCCCCCGGGCGGCGGTGTCTCCTTGCCCATCGCGAGGCGGCCCGCCCGTGCGCCCGCCTCGAAGAGCGGCAGCCGTACGGTCGTCAGCGCCGGGACCGCGTCCACCGAGAACGGCAGGTCGTCGAAGCCCGCCACCGAGATGTCCTCGGGGATGCGCAGTCCCTGGTCCCGGACCGCCGCGCACGCGCCCAGCGCCACCGTGTCGTTGGCGGCGACGATCGCCGTCACCTCCGGTTCGCGGCGCAGGAGTTCGAGGGTGGCTTCGTAGCCGGAGCGGCGGTCGTAGGGGCCGTGGACGGTGAGGCGATCCTCCTCGTGCGAGTCCGTATGGCCGCCGCCGAGCCCCGCCGCCCGCATCGCGTCGTGGTGGCCCTCCAGCCGGTGGCGGGTTGTCGTCCGCTCCGGCGGGCCCGCGACATAGCCGATCCGCCGGTGGCCGAGCGAGAGCAGGTGTTCGGTGAGGCGGCGGCCGCCGCCCCGGTTGTCGAAGGCGAGCGCGGCCACGACCGCCCCGCCGTCCGGCAGCGGGGGGCGCCCGCACAGCACCACCCGGGTGCCCGCGTCCGCGAGCTTGGCCAGCTTGGCGGAGACCGCGGCCTGGTGCGCCGGGTCCTCCACCGCGCCGCCGGTCAGGACGACTGCCGCGGCGCGCTGGCGCTGGAGCAGGGTGAGATAGGTGAGCTCGCGCTCGGGGGAGCCGCCGGTGTTGCAGACGACGGCCAGTTTCTCGCCGCCCGCCCGGCCGGAGCCGTCCCCGGGCCCGCCGATCTCGGTCTGCGCCGCGCCCGCCATGATCCCGAAGAACGGGTCCGCGATGTCGTTGACCAGGATGCCGACCAGGTCGGAGGTGGCCGCCGCGAGCGAACTCGCCGGCCCGTTGAGCACGTAGTCCAGGTCGTCCACCGCGCGCAGGACCCGTTCACGGGTGGACGCGGCCACCGGGTAGTTGCCGTTCAGCACGCGGGAGACGGTGGCCGGCGACACCCGGGCGCGGGCCGCCACATCCGCCAGGGTGACTGTCATCCGCTTTCCTCCGAGGGTTTCGGGCCGGGCCCTCTTGTCCGGGCCGCTGTCGGCAGGCTAGCGTCATCCTGGATAGAAAGCGCTTGCTACGGCTGTATGGAGGAAGTTTCGTGACACGCAGGACAGTGCGCATCGCCATGAACGGCGTCACGGGTCGCATGGGCTACCGGCAGCACCTGGTGCGCTCGATCCTCGCGATCCGCGAGCAGGGCGGCCTCGACCTCGGCGACGGGGACGTGCTGTGGCCCGAGCCCGTGCTGGTGGGCCGCCGCGCCCACGCGCTGGAGGAGCTCGCCGCGCAGCACGGTCTGACCGAGTGGTCGACCGACCTCGACGCGGTGCTCGCCGACGACACCATCGACATCTACTTCGACGCCCAGGTCACCTCGGCCCGGGTGGACGCGATCAAGAAGGCGATCGCCGCTGGCAAGCACATCTACACCGAGAAGCCCACGGCCACGGACGTCGAGGGCGCCCTGGAGCTGGCCCGGCTGGCCCGCGAGGCCGGCATCAAGCACGGCGTCGTCCAGGACAAGATCTTCCTGCCGGGCCTGCTGAAGCTGAAACGCCTCATCGACGGCGGCTTCTTCGGCGAGATCCTCTCCGTGCGCGGCGAGTTCGGCTACTGGGTCTTCGAGGGCGACTGGCAGGAGGCCCAGCGCCCCTCCTGGAACTACCGCGCGGAGGACGGCGGCGGCATCGTCGTCGACATGTTCCCGCACTGGGAGTATGTGCTCCACGAGCTGTTCGGCCGGGTCTCCACCGTCCAGGCACACGTCCAGACGCACATCCCGCAGCGCTGGGACGAGCAGGGCAAGCCCTACGCCGCCACCGCCGACGACTCCGCGTACGGCATCTTCCAGCTGGAGAGCGGCGCGGTCGCCCAGATCAACTCCTCCTGGACCGTCCGCGTCAACCGCGACGAGCTCGTCGAGTTCCAGGTCGACGGAACGCACGGCTCCGCCGTCGCGGGCCTGCGGAACTGCCGCGTCCAGCACCGCTCGGCCACCCCCAAGCCGGTCTGGAACCCCGACCTCCCGGTCACCGAGTCCTTCCGCGACCAGTGGCAGGAAGTCCCCGACAACGCGGTCTTCGACAACGGCTTCAAGGCCCAGTGGGAGCTCTTCCTGCGCCACATCGTCCTCGACGAGCCGTACACCTGGGACCTGATGGCCGGCGCCCGCGGCGTGCAGCTCGCCGAGCTGGGCCTGAAGTCCCACGCCGAGGGCCGCCGTCTGGACGTACCGGAGCTGTCGCTGTGACGAGCCACCCCACGCACGGCGCATCGGAGCTGATCTGAGTGACCATCCACCTCCCGCAGGGCCCGTACGAACCCCGTACCACCCCGCTCGACCTGGCCCCCGGCGCCGGCAAGCTCGCCTCGCGCACGGTCTTCTCCGCCGCCCATGTCGTCGCCGACCCCTACGCCGACATCAGCCCCGACTCGCCCGCCGCCGTCGACTGGGACGCCACCCTCGCCTTCCGTCGCCACCTCTGGTCGCACGGCCTGGGCGTCGCCGAGGCGATGGACACCGCCCAGCGCGGCATGGGCCTGGACTGGGCCGGCGCGGCCGAACTGATCCGCCGCTCCGCCGCCGAGGCCAAGGCGGTCGGCGGCCGCATTGCCTGCGGCGTCGGCACCGACCAGCTGCCCGCCGGGCCCGCCACCCTCGCCGAGGTGCGCTCCGCGTACGAGGAGCAGCTCGCGCTCGTCGAGGCGAGCGGAGCCCAGGCCATCCTGATGGCCTCCCGCGCCCTCGCCGCGGCTGCGAACGGCCCCGAGGACTACCTGGAGACGTACGCGCACCTGCTGCGCCAGGCGTCCGAGCCGGTCGTCCTGCACTGGCTGGGCCCGATGTTCGACCCCGCGCTGGACGGTTACTGGGGCTCCTCGGACCTCGACGCCGCCACCGACACGTTCCTGAAGGTCATCGCGGAACACCCGGACAAGGTCGACGGCATCAAGATCTCCCTGCTCGACGCGGAGCGCGAGATCGACGTCCGCCGGCGCCTGCCCGGCGGGGTGCGCTGCTACACCGGCGACGACTTCAACTACCCCGAGCTGATCGCGGGCGACGACCGGGGCTTCAGCCACGCCCTGCTCGGCATCTTCGACCCGCTGGGCCCGCTGGCCGCCCACGCGGTACGGGTCCTCGACACGGGCGACACCCAGGGCTTCCGCGATCTCCTCGACCCCACGGTCGAGCTGTCCCGGCACCTCTTCCAGGCGCCCACCCGCTTCTACAAGACGGGCGTGGTGTTCCTGGCCTGGCTGGCCGGCCACCAGGACCACTTCACGATGGTCGGCGGTCTCCAGTCCGCCCGCTCGCTGCCGCATCTGGCGAAGGCGTACGAACTCGCGGACCGGCTGGGCCTGTTCCCCGACCCGGAGCTGGCCGAATCCCGGATGCGGGCCCTGCTCACGGTCAACGGCGGCAACGGAGGAACCCGATGAGCGACGGCCGTCTCTCCATCAACCAGGAGACCATCAAGCAGTGGTCGCTGCCCGAGCTGGCCGAGGGCTGCGTCAAGGCGGGCATCGACAAGGTCGGCCTGTGGCGGGCCCCCGTGCAGTCGTACGGCATCGAGCGCACCGCCCGGCTCCTCGCCGACTCCGGCCTGTCCGTCACCAGCCTGTGCCGCGGCGGCTTCTTCACCGCCCTGGACCCGGCGGAACGGGCCCGTGCCCTGGACGACAACCGCGCCGCGCTCGACGAGGCGGCGGCCCTGTCCACCGACACCCTGGTCCTGGTCTCCGGCGGCCTCCCCGAGGGCAGCAGGGACCTGCACGGCGCCCGTGAACGAGTTGCGGACGCCCTGGGTGAACTGGCCCCGTACGCGGCCGAACGCGGCGTACGGCTCGCCATCGAGCCGCTGCACCCGATGTTCGCCTCGGACCGCTGCGTCGTCTCCACGCTCTCCCAGGCGCTGGACATCGCGGAGCGCTTCCCGGCGGACCAGGTCGGCGTGGTCGTCGACACGTACCACATCTGGTGGGACGACCAGGCGGCCGCGCAGATCGCCCGCGCCGGTGCGGGCGGCCGGATCCACTCCTTCCAGCTGGCCGACTGGATCACCCCGCTCCCGGCGGGAGTTCTGGTGGGCCGCGGCCAACTCGGCGACGGGGCCGTGGACTTCCGGGCGTTCCGCTCGCTGGTCGAGGCCGCCGGCTTCGACGGCCCGGTCGAGGTGGAGATCTTCAACGAGGCGCTCTGGGCCCGGGACGGCGCCGAAGTCCTCGCCGAGGTCGCCTCCCGGTACGCCGAGCACGCCTGCTGACAAGGCTCTTTGCCAACAAGGCAAAGAGATCGTCAAGGCGTGCAACCGTTTGGTGGCTCGCCGGGTCGTATCTGACGTCGGGTGCTTCCGGGGAGGGATCTGGGGGGATCAGGAAGTCTCGGCGTTGGGGGAAAGCGAGGGGGGTCCGGTCATACGACCGGGCCCCGTTTCGTATTCGGGGGCCGCCCGTCGGGCACGGTGCCACCGCCACCGCTGCCACCGCTGCCGCCATCGCCGTCGCTGCGGCTGCCGCATGCCCGGGACCCGGCCCGTCGGCTGGCCCTGTGACGTCATGCGGCATCACATGGCGCCACGTGGCATCACGTGGCGCCACATGGCGCCATCGGAGGTGCCGGAGAAGCCGAGAATCCATGTGGCACCGCATTGATGCAACGTGGCGTCGATATATTTTCGCAGGTCAAGGCCATCAGGGCGTGAGTGCACCGCAGTTGTCCCTCTTTCGGGGTTGCGGATGGCGCCACTCTGGTGCCACTATGGCGTCATGGACCTCACGCCGTATGTCGACAACCTCCGCCGCGAACTCGCGGTGGCCGCCGAAGCCGGCGGCGAAGAAGCCCGTGAGCTGGCCGAGCGGCTCACCGCTCCGCTGGAGTCGGCGACCCGCCTGACGATGCTCAACGTGCTCTCCGCCGCGATGGACGAGATCACCCGTGAACTCGCCCCCGGATCGGTCGACGTACGACTGCGTGGGCTCGACCCCGACTTCGTGGTGACACGGCCGACGGGCGAGGAGACGTACGGGGACAGGGGCGGGCCCGCCGAGCCGCTCAAGGCCCCGGCCCCGGCCCCGGCACCCGCCGACGGCGACGAGGGTGGCACCGCCCGCGTCAACCTGCGCCTGCCCGCCCACCTCAAGGCGCGCGCCGAGGAGGCCGCGAGCCGCGAGGGCCTGTCGGTCAACGCGTGGCTGGTGCGAGCCGTGTCGGCCGCGGTCGACGGCGGCGCGCAGCCCCGTACACCCCAGAAGACCAGCACCACAGGACAGAGCTTCACGGGCTGGGTGCGCTAGCCGCACCCGCACCCGACCTGCGCCACCCACACCACGTCCCACCTGCGGGGACGCCCCGACGAGTCATGAGGACGGTACAGCCATGCCTTCTTTCGACACTCCCGAACCGATCACGGTCACCGCGCACGTCGGCGCCGGCTCCCTCCGGCTCACCGCGAGCGAGCGCGGCGACACCGCCGTCGAGGTACGGCCCGCGAGCCCCAAGCGGGACAAGGACGTGCGGGCCGCCGAGCAGACCGAGGTCTCGTACGCGAACGGCGTCCTGACCGTCAGGACGAAGGAACGCCGCTTCATCGGCCCCACCGGCGCCGTCGACGTGATGGTCGACCTGCCCGTCGGCTCCGACGTCGACATCACCGGCGCCTGGACCCAGGTGGCCGCCGAGGGCCGGCTCGGCAAGGTCCGGGTGAAGAGCTCGGGCGGCGACGTCCGGCTCGACGAGACCGGGCCGGTGCACCTGACCGTCTCCCACGGCTCGATCTCCGTCGACCGGGTCGAGGGCGCGGC
This sequence comes from Streptomyces sp. NBC_00376, assembly GCF_036077095.1. Taxonomy (NCBI): domain Bacteria; kingdom Bacillati; phylum Actinomycetota; class Actinomycetes; order Kitasatosporales; family Streptomycetaceae; genus Streptomyces; species Streptomyces sp. NBC_00376. Next base: position 5,664,228 of record NZ_CP107960.1, read on the forward strand.
CGAGATCACCACCAGTTCCGGCAGCCTGCGCGTCGGCACGGTCGACGGACCCGCCGTCCTGAAGAACTCGCACGGCAGCACGACCGTCGGCGCCGTCGTCGGCGACCTGCGGGCGAACGGCGCCTACGGCGACATCGAAGTCATGTGCGCCGAGGCCTCGGTCACCGCCACCACCGCCCACGGCGCCCTGCGCGTAGCCGAAGTGGTCTCCGGCACCGTCCAGTTGGAGACCTCCTACGGCGCCATCGACATCGGCGTCCGCCGGGGCACCGCCGCCTGGCTCGACGTCAGCGCCGAGCGCGGGCAGGTGCACAACACGATCGCCGACTCGGCGCCTCCGGCCGAGACGGAGCGGACCGTGCAGGTCCGTGCCCGCACCCGCTGGGGCAACATCGACATCCGCCGCGCCAAGGCCTGAGCGTCAGCAACTCCCGTACCACTTCACTCACTTCACTCACTTCCCTCACCTACCGGAGGGCTCCATGCCTTCATCTGTCATGCCCACGTCCACACGCCAGTCCGTCGACGCCCCCGCCGTCTCCACCGTCGGGCTGCGCAAGTCCTACGGCGACAAGACCGTCCTCGACGGCATCGACCTGCACATCCCGGCCGGATCCGTGTTTGCGCTGCTCGGCCCGAACGGCGCCGGGAAGACGACGACCGTGCAGATCCTGTCCACGCTCATCGCCGCCGACGGCGGACAGGCCCAGGTCGCGGGCCACGACGTCGTCGGCTCCCCGGACGGGGTGCGCGCCGCGATCGGCGTCACCGGACAGTTCGCCGCGCTCGACGACCTGCTCACCGCCGAGGAGAACCTGCTCCTCATGGCCGACCTGCTGCGCCTCGGCAAGCGCGAAGGGCGCAGGCGGGCCGGGGAGTTGCTGGAGCGGTTCGGCATCGCGGACGTCGCCAAGAACCGTGCCGCGACCTTCTCCGGCGGCATGCGGCGCCGTCTCGACCTCGCGATGACGCTGGTCGGCGACCCGAAGGTGATCTTCCTGGACGAGCCGACGACCGGGCTCGACCCGCGCAGCCGCCGCACGATGTGGGACACGGTGCGCACGCTGGTCGAGAGCGGCGTCACCGTCTTCCTCACCACGCAGTACCTGGAGGAGGCCGACCAGTTGGCGGACCGGATCGCGGTGCTCGACGGCGGCCGGATCGTCGCCGAGGGCACCGCCGACGAGCTCAAGGCGCAGATCCCCGGCAGCCACGTACGGCTGCGGTTCGACGCCGTCGACGAGTTCGATCGCGCGGCCGCCGCCTTCCCCGGCGCCGCACGCGACGACGAGAACCTCTCCCTGCGCGTGGCGAGCGACGCCGGCATGGAGGCACTGCGCGCCCTGTTCGACCAGCTGGACGCGGCCGGAGTGCGGGCCGCCGACTTCTCCGTGCACACCCCCGACCTCGACGACGTGTTCCTCGCCCTGACCGGCGACGGCACCGACGCCACCCCGCTCCACGTCAAGGAGACCCTGCGATGAGCACCCTCACGTACGCCGTGCACGACTCGATGACGATGCTGCGGCGCAACATCAAGCACGCGCTGCGCTACCCGGCCGTCTCGCTCGGCCCGGCCATGATGCCCATCCTGATGCTGCTGCTCTTCGTGTACGCCTTCGGGGACTCGATCGGCGCCGGACTGCCGGGCTCCGGCGGCCGGGACGCGTATCTGGAGTATCTGACGCCCGGCGTCATCATCATGGGCGTGGCTGCCGGGGCCATGTCGACCTCGATCGCGGTCTGCCAGGACATGACCGAAGGCATCATCAACCGCTTCCGCACCATGAACATCACGCGCTCGTCGTTCATGACGGGCCATGTCATCGGCTCCGTCATCACCACGGTGGTGAGCCTGGTCCTGGTGGTGGGCGTGGCCGTCGCGCTCGGCTTCCGCCCCGACGCGAACCCGCTGGAGTGGCTGGCCGCGGCCGGGCTGATCGCGGCCATCGCGTTCGCCGTGGCCTGGCTGTCGGCGGCGCTCGGCCTGATCTCCAAGACGGTCGAGTCCGCGAGCAACAAGCCGCTGCTCATCCAGTTCCTGCCGTTCCTCGGCTCGGCGTTCGTGCCGGCCGGTTCGATGGCGCCCGGCCTGCGCTGGTTCGCCGAGTACCAGCCGTTCACGCCGATGACCGAGACCCTGCGCGGCCTGCTCACCGGCTCGGCGATCGGCAACAGCGGCTGGATCTCCCTCGCCTGGTGCGCAGGTATCGCCCTGGTCGGCTACGTCTGGTCGCGCTCGCTCTTCAACAGCACCACCAAGCGCTGAACCACCGCGACACCCCTGCCCCGTCGGCCGCCGGCCGGCGGGGCAGGGGCGTCGGCCGGTGTCCCCGAGGCCTGCCGTCCCCGAGGCCCGGAACACGATGTCAGTGGCAGGCGATACCGTCGGACGCATGTCCAACATGGCCGTCCTCGAAGGTGTGCTGGAGCGCATCACGTACGCCAACGAGGAGAACGGATACACAGTCGCGCGCGTCGACACCGGTCGCGGTGCCAACGACCTGCTCACCGTGGTCGGTTCGCTGCTCGGTGCGCAGCCCGGTGAATCGCTGCGCATGGAAGGCCGCTGGAGCTCGCACTCGCAGTACGGCAAGCAGTTCACCGTCGAGAACTACACGACGATCCTGCCCGCCACCATCCAGGGCATCCGCCGCTACCTCGGCTCCGGGCTGATCAAGGGCATCGGCCCGGTGATGGCCGACCGGATCACCACCCACTTCGGCGTCGACACCCTCGACATCATCGAGAAGGAACCGAAGCGGCTCGTCGAGGTCCCCGGCCTCGGACCCAAGCGCACGAAGATGATCGCCGCGGCGTGGGAGGAGCAGAAGGCGATCAAGGAGGTGATGGTCTTCCTCCAGGGCGTCGGCGTCTCCACCTCCATCGCCGTCCGCATCTACAAGAAGTACGAGGACGCCTCGATCTCCGTGGTGAAGAACCAGCCCTACCGGCTGGCCGCCGACGTCTGGGGCATCGGCTTCCTCACCGCCGACAAGATCGCCCAGGCGGTCGGCATCCCGCACGACAGCCCGGAGAGGGTCAAGGCCGGCCTCCAGTACGCGCTGTCGCAGTCCACCGACCAGGGGCACTGCTTCCTCCCCGAGGAGCGGCTGATCGCGGACGGGGTGAAGCTGCTCCAGGTCGACACCGGGCTGGTCATCGAGTGCCTCGCCGAACTGGCCGAGGACCCGGAGGGCGTCGTACGGGAGAAGGTGCCCTCGCCCGAGGGCGGCGAACTCGTCACCGCCATCTACCTGGTGCCCTTCCACCGTGCCGAGGTCGCCCTCGCCGCCCAGGTGCAGCGGCTGCTGCGGACGCCCGAGGAGCGGATGCCGGCCTTCGCGGACGTGGACTGGGACAAGGCGCTGGCCTGGCTCGGTACGCGTACGGGGGCGAAGCTGGCGCCCGAGCAGGAGGCGGCGGTCCGGCTCGCGCTCAGCCGGAAGGTCGCGGTGCTGACCGGCGGGCCCGGCTGCGGGAAGTCGTTCACCGTCCGGTCGATCGTGGAGCTGGCACGGGCCAAGAAGGCCAAGGTGGTGCTGGCCGCGCCGACCGGGCGGGCGGCCAAGCGGCTCTCCGAGCTGACCGGCGCCGAGGCCTCCACCGTCCACCGGCTGCTCGAACTGAAGCCGGGCGGCGACGCCGCGTACGACCGGGACCGTCCGCTGGACGCCGATCTGGTGGTCGTCGACGAGGCGTCGATGCTCGATCTGCTGCTGGCCAACAAGTTGCTGAAGGCGGTGGCACCCGGTGCCCATCTGCTGCTCGTCGGGGACGTCGACCAGCTGCCCTCGGTAGGCGCGGGGGAGGTGCTGCGCGATCTGCTCGCCGACGGCAGTCCCGTTCCCGCGGTCCGGCTCACCACGATCTTCCGCCAGGCCCAGCAGTCCGGCGTCGTCACCAACGCACACCGAATCAACTCCGGCATTCCGCCCCTCACTCAGGGCCTCAAGGACTTCTTCCTCTTCGTGGAGGACGAGACGGAGGACGCCGGAGTGCTCGCGGTGGATGTGGCGGCCCGTCGCATTCCCGCCAAGTTCGGCCTGGACCCGAGGCGCGACGTGCAGGTACTCGCCCCGATGCACCGGGGCCCGGCCGGGGCGGGCACGCTCAACGGACTCCTCCAGCAGGCCATCACCCCGGGCCGCCCGAACCTCCCCGAGAAGCGGTTCGGCGGCCGGGTCTTCCGGGTCGGCGACAAGGTCACGCAGATCCGCAACAACTACGACAAGGGCGAGAACGGCGTCTTCAACGGCACGGTCGGCGTCGTCACCGCCCTTGACCTGGACGAACAGACGCTGACGGTGCTCACCGACGAGGACGAGGAGATCGGTTACGACTTCGACGAGCTCGACGAGCTGGCCCATGCGTACGCCATGACGATCCACCGCTCCCAGGGCAGCGAGTACCCGGCCGTCGTCATCCCCGTGACCAAGAGCGCCTGGATGATGCTCCAGCGGAACCTGCTGTACACGGCTGTGACCAGGGCCAAGAAGCTTGTCGTACTGGTCGGCTCGCGGCAGGCGATCGGCCAGGCGGTCCGCACGGTTTCCGCAGGCAGACGCTGTACGGCGCTGGATTACCGGCTGTCGGGCGGCTCGGGCGGAGGATCGGCGGAAAAAATGATCGATCAAATCGGTGGGAAACATCACCCAGCCCTTCCGGAACCGGTACCGAGGGGGCAGGATGAGTAAGTTCGCGGCACTCAGTGCCGCGAGTAGGTCCAATGGACGACCCCGAGTGCACTCTCCTGAGCCAAATGGGGGAGGGTGGAGACAGTCAGGGAACCTCGAAGAAGAGGCACTACGTCGGTGAGGGATGACGTGAGCGACAACTCTGTAGTACTGCGGTACGGCGACGGCGAGTACACCTACCCGGTGATCAACAGCACCGTCGGCGACAAGGGCTTCGACATCGGGAAGCTCCGGGCCAATACCGGTCTGGTGACACTGGACAGCGGATACGGCAACACCGCAGCCTATAAATCCGCCATCACCTACCTCGACGGTGAGCAGGGCATTCTGCGCTACCGCGGCTACCCCATCGAGCAGCTCGCAGAGCGCTCGACGTTCCTGGAGGTCGCGTACACGCTCATCAACGGCGAGCTTCCCAAGGTCGACGAGCTGTCGACCTTCAAGAACGAGATCACCCAGCACACGCTGCTGCACGAAGACGTCAAGCGCTTCTTCGACGGCTTCCCGCGCGACGCCCACCCGATGGCCATGCTGTCCTCGGTCGTCAGCGCACTGTCCACGTTCTACCAGGACAGCCACAACCCGTTCGACGAGGAGCAGCGCCACCTCTCGACGATCCGGCTGCTCGCCAAGCTGCCGACGATCGCGGCGTACGCCTACAAGAAGTCGATCGGCCACCCCTTCGTCTACCCGCGCAACGACCTCGGGTACGTCGAGAACTTCCTGCGCATGACCTTCTCGGTCCCGGCCCAGGAGTACGACCTGGACCCGGTCGTCGTCTCCGCGCTCGACAAGCTGCTCATCCTGCACGCGGACCACGAGCAGAACTGTTCGACCTCCACCGTGCGTCTGGTCGGCTCCTCGCAGGCGAACATGTTCGCCTCGATCTCCGCCGGCATCTCGGCCCTGTGGGGCCCGCTGCACGGTGGCGCCAACCAGTCGGTGCTGGAGATGCTCGAAGGCATCCAGGCCAACGGCGGCGATGTCGACTCCTTCATCCGCAAGGTGAAGAACAAGGAGGACGGCGTCCGCCTGATGGGCTTCGGCCACCGGGTGTACAAGTCCTTCGACCCGCGCGCCAAGATCATCAAGGCCGCCGCCCATGACGTGCTGTCCGCGCTCGGCAAGTCCGACGAGCTGCTCGACATCGCGCTGAAGCTGGAGGAGCACGCGCTCTCCGACGAGTACTTCGTCTCGCGCAACCTCTACCCGAACGTGGACTTCTACACGGGTCTGATCTACCGGGCCATGGGCTTCCCGACCGAGATGTTCACCGTGCTCTTCGCGCTCGGCCGCCTCCCCGGCTGGATCGCCCAGTGGCACGAGATGATCAAGGAGCCGGGTTCCCGCATCGGCCGCCCGCGCCAGATCTACACCGGCGAGGTCCTGCGCGACTTCGTCCCGGTCGAGGCTCGCTGAACCTCCTAGCACCCCCCGCACGACCCCGGCCGCCGAGGCCGGTCGACTTCGCCCCGAGTACCGCGCCTTCGCACAGAGCGCGGTGTCCGGGGCGATTTGCGTGTCCGGCGGGCTGCTCCACCGCCCGGCGGCAGAGGGACGGCAGAGAGAAGCGCCCCGCCATCGATCCCCCCACGGGCCGACAGCGAGGCGCTTCCCATGTCCCGGAGCGGATTCCCCCCACGGGATCCGGCCGGGCGTCTGTGGGAGCCGGAGCTCCTGCGTTCCTCGACTAGCTGCGAACTGCGCTTTTCACTTGTCCTGCTTCGTGCGGTCTGCCGGGGTACGTACGCACGGGAGGGCCGCTCAAAGCTCCCCGGTGCACGTGCCCCGGCCAACGCTTGCCCGGCGCGTCCCCCAAGACGCTCCGCGGACGTCCCCCAAGACATCCTTGGCATCGCACTCTTAGACTCACGAACCCGCCGGATGGTTACCCTGAAATCCATGTGATCTGGATCTCTTTGTGGATTTTACGTGAAGGCGCGCAACCGCAGGCTGTTCGTCACGACGAAGACCGATGAGAAGGCCATCGCCGCTCCGGCAATCATAGGGTTGAGCAGGCCAAATGCCGCAAGGGGCAGGGCGGCCGCGTTATAGCCGAATGCCCAGAAGAGGTTGCCCTTGATCGTGGTCAGGGTGCGCCGGGAGAGCCGGATCGCGTCGGCGGCCACCTTGAGATCTCCACGAACCAGGGTGAGATCGGCCGCCTCGATCGCGGCGTCCGTGCCGGTCCCCATCGCCAGACCGAGGTCCGCGGTGGCTAGGGCGGCCGCGTCGTTGACCCCGTCACCGACCATGGCGACGGAGCGCCCCCGGGCCTGCAGCCGCTCGATGACGTGCACCTTTTCCTCGGGCAGCACCTCGGCGTGGACCTCGTCGATCCCGACGGCACGGGCCACGGCGTCGGCCACGGCACGGTTGTCACCGGTCAGCAGAACGGGGTGGAGGCCGAGTGCGCGGAGTTCGGCGACGGCCTGCGCGCTGGACTCCTTGATCCTGTCGGCCACCGCGAGGACGCCGCGCGCCCGCCCGTCCCAGGCGACCATGACTGCCGTACGGCCCTCGGCCGCCGCGTCCGCGACGGCGCCGGACAGGGTGCCGGGCACGTCGATGCCCGCGTCGGCGAGCAGCTGCTCGCGGCCGACGAGGACGGCGTGGCCCTCGACGATGCCCTGGACGCCGAGTCCGGCGATGTTGGTGAAGTCCTCGGGGGTGGGGAGGGCGGTGCCGGTGCGTTCGGCGGCTCCGGCGGCGACGGCCTGGGCGATGGGGTGTTCGGAGGCGTGCTCCAGGGCGCCGGCGAGGCGCAGTACGTCGGTCTCGGTGGTGTTGTCGGCGGTGTGGACGCCGAGGAGGGTCATGCGGCCGGTGGTGACGGTGCCGGTCTTGTCGAGGACGATCGTGTCGACGCGGCGGGTGGTCTCCAGGACCTCGGGGCCCTTGATCAGGATGCCGAGCTGGGCGCCGCGTCCGGTGCCGACCATGAGGGCGGTGGGGGTGGCCAGGCCCAGGGCGCAGGGGCAGGCGATGATCAGTACGGCCACGGCGGCGGTGAACGCGGCGGTCACGTCGTCCGTGACCAGCAGCCACCCGGCCAGGGTGACGAGCGAGATCAGCAGCACCACGGGTACGAAGACGGCGGAGATCCGGTCCGCGAGGCGCTGCACCTCGGCCTTGCCGTTCTGGGCGTCCTCGACGAGCTTCGCCATCCTGGCGAGCTGGGTGTCGGCGCCGATCCGGGTGGCCTCCACGACGAGCCGGCCGGAGGTGTTGACGGTGGCCCCGGTGACGGGGTCGCCGACGCCGACCTCCACGGGCACGGACTCGCCGGTCAGCATCGACGCGTCCACGGCCGAGGCACCCTCGACGACGGTGCCGTCGGTGGCGATCTTCTCGCCCGGGCGGACCACGAAGCGGTCGCCGACGGCGAGCCGGGCGACGGGGACGCGTACCTCCGTAACGTCCCGGAGGACGGAGACGTCCCTGGCGCCCAGGTGCATCAGCGCCCGCAGGGCGGAGCCCGCCTTCCGCTTGGACCTCGCCTCCAGATAGCGGCCCAGCAGGATGAAGGTGACGACCCCGGCAGCGACCTCCAGATAGATGGTGGAGGAGGCACCGTCGCGCGAGACGGTGAAGTCGAAGCCGTGCCGCATCCCGGTCATGCCCGCGTCGCCGAGGAAGAGCGCCCACAGGGACCAGCCGAAGGCGGCGAGCGTGCCGATCGAGACCAGGGTGTCCATGGTGGCCGCGCCGTGCCGGAGGTTGGTCCAGGTCGCGCGGTGGAAGGGCAGTGCGCCCCAGACGACGACGGGGGCGGCGAGGGTGAGCGAGAGCCACTGCCAGTTGTCGAACTGGAGGGCCGGGACCATCGCCAGCAGGACGACCGGGGCGGCGAGGACGGCCGAGACGATCAGACGCTGCCGCAGCGAGGCGAGAGCCGGGCCGGCTTCCTGCTGCTCACCGGCACCGGCACCGGTCTCGATCTCGGCCTCGGCCTCTGTCCCGGCCCCGGTGCCGGCTTCGACGTCGGCCGGTGTGCCGGTGCGGGTGCCCGTCGTCGCCGGTGGTGGCGGGGGCGCGGGCGGTTCGGGACGGTGTACCGGCTGCGCGGTGTAACCGGTCTTCTCGACCGTGGCGATCAGATCCGCGAGGCCGGTCCCGGGGCCGAAGGCGACCTTGGCCTTCTCGGTCGCGTAATTGACGGTGGCGGTGACGCCGTCCATCCGGTTGAGCTTCTTCTCGACACGGGCCGCGCAGGAGGCGCAGGTCATCCCGCCGATCGTGAGCTCGGCGGTCGAGTCCTCCGCCATCCGGGCCGCGGCCTCTGTTGCGCTGTGCATGTCCGAACTCCTGAAACGCCGACCGGGCCGTACCCCACCAGTATCTGCTGGCAGGTCCGGCCCGGCGGCAAAGGGGGACGCGGGCGCGTCCGGAGCGGCGGGTGTGCCCCGACGGTGTTCAGGCCCGGCCGACGAGCTCGTAGCCCGCCTCGTCGACCGCGGCGCGCACGGCGTCGTCCGACAGCGGGGCCGCGGAGACGACGGTCACCTGACCGGTGGCGGCCACGGCCTTCACCGAGGTGACACCCTCGATGCCGGAGACCTCCTCGGAGATGGCGCCCTCGCAGTGTCCACAGGTCATGCCGGACACCTGGTAGACGGTGGTCACGCCGCCCGCCTGCGCGCCGGCGTCCGCGCCGTCGTGGCAGGAGCCGCTGGGCGAGCAGCAGGAGCCGGTGGCCTGGGGGAGCTGGGTCTCGGCGGTCATGGTGTTCTCCTCTTCGACGAGCACAAAGGGTTGTGGCGTCAGGGGCCCCGGGGGAGGCCGGTGCGCCCCGACACGTCCACACTATACCCCTAGGGGGTATGAATGCGAGTGCCTCGCCGGTCGCCGGTTCGGGGATGCCGCGCGCTGCGGGCCAGCGACCGCAGCCAGGCCAGCGCGACGAGCGTGATCACGACGATGCCGCCGACCGAGAAGAGGGTGAACAGATGCTGCTGCTCGTCGGTGGGGGTCGGGATGTAGCCCTGCGAGAAGAGCGCACGGCTCAGGCCCGTGTCGGTGACCCTGGCGACCAGCCAGATCGCGATGCCGTGCATCGAGTCCCAGAGCGAGTGCAGCACGGCGACGCCGAGATAGGTGCCGATCACGGGCGCGGTGAAGCGGAAACGCCCGTTCGGCTTCCGGAACGAGAGCAGTACGCCACCGGCGATCGCGGTCCAGAGTCCGTGGCCGAAGGGTGCGAGCACCCCGCGCAGCACCTCGGTCTCCAGCAGGGCGTGCAGGTCGATGCCCTTCATGGTGACGGCGGCGTTGAAGGCGTAGCCCGCGCTCTCGAAGGCGGCGAACCCGAATCCGACCGTCGCGCCGAGCACCAGACCGGCCCGCATGCCGTGGACGCCGGGGTGACGTCGGAGCACGAACATCAGCGCCAGGAGCTTCACGGCCTCCTCGATCAGGCCGACGCCCAGGAATATCCAGATGGACGGGTGCAGCAGATAGGACTCCATGACGGAGGCGCCGAGCACGCCCAGGATTCCGCCCGTCAGGAAGCAGCCGAGGATGAGACCCACGCCGAGGTCGCGGCCGTGCCGCTCGTACGCCCACAGGACGAAGACGGCCGGGACCAGGAAGCTGCCGAGCAGGATGAGGGTCGGCAGCAGGTTGGTGTTGCTGGTGGTGTACGTGACGACCGCCGTCAGCAGCCAGAGGGCTGTGCCGCCCCACAGGCACCGTTTCCAGAGCCCGGGCCGTGGCTGCGGCGGCTCCGGCGGGCCAGGGGGGTGCGGCGGGGCGGACGGTGACTGCCGGGCGGACGGGGTGGCGGGTGACGGGCTGTCGGGATCGCTGTTCCGGTTCACGCGGACTCCCTCTACATCTCGCGCATAATCTCATAATTTGTCCGAATCCTATGGTGTGTGGTGCCGTGAGGCATTCGGGCGAGGGATGCCCCGTACGGGGCGGCTCGCCGCCGTACGGGGCCAGGAGGAGGCGCGGGTCGCGGGGGAAGGGCGGCGGGTTACGGGAAGGGCAGCGGGGTCACACGGTTCGGCCCCGCGTGCCAGAGCGCCGACCAGGTGGCCGGCGTGACCCGGCCGTCCGGCACGAGCGGCGGATGGTCCGCCTGGAAGCGATGCACGGCGATGAGCGTCTCGGCTCCGAACGTCCCGTCGACCGCGGACCAGCGCAGGTAGTGACGGTTGGCCAGCAGGCACTGCACCTGGGAGACCTCTTCACCCTGTTCGCCGAAGGAGGTCGGCCGGTCGCCGTCGTAGAAGGCGCAGACCGGGCTGGAGCCGGGCGGCGGTGCCGGGTTGTCCTCGTCGGCCGAGGCCCCCGGCGCCGAGGCGAGGGCGGCGACCAGGGCGACCGTGGTCAGTGCGGCGGCGGTCAGTGCCGGGGCCGCGGCCGTCCTGCGGGACGGCAGCATCTTTCGGATCATGGTGAGCTGCTCCTTGTGCGGAGGTGTGGCGTACGGCGGCGGGGGCGCGACCGGGGCCGCACCCCCGCCTCTCACCGAGGACAACACCGCACAGCGCCGCTACGTCACGCCCCCGGTCCGTTCGGCGTGTCCCGCCCGGCGCCCGGCCCGCCGCAGGAGCGGAGGAACTCCCGGGTGCGGCGGGCGATGGGGAACGGCTTGTCGGGCGGGCACGGGTACATGTCCTGCTCGACGATGGCGAACAGGTCGACGTCCAGCGCGCGGGCGGCGGCCAGCACGGGTTCCAGCGCCGGGACCCCGCCCGGCGGTTCGCACATCACGCCGCGCGCCACGGCCGGGCCGAACGGCACCTCGTCCGCCACGACCCGGGCCAGGATCTCCGGGTCGACCTGCTTGAGGTGCAGATAGCCGATCCGGTCGCCGTAGGCCTCGATCAGCTTGACGCTGTCGCCGCCGCAGTAGGCGTAGTGCCCGGTGTCGAGGCAGAGCGAGACGAGGTCCGGGGCGGTGGCGTCGAGAAAACGGGCGACGTTCTCCTCGGTGTCGATATGGGTGTCGGCATGCGGATGGACGACGACGCGCAGCCCGAAACGGTCCAGCACCTCCCGGCCCAGCCGCTCCGTCTGGGCGGTGAGATCGCGCCACTGCTGCGCGGTGAGGCGGCGGTCCTCCAGGACCTCGCCGGTCTTGTCGTCGCGCCAGAACGAGGGGATGACCACCAGATGCCGGGCGCCCATCGCCCGGGTGAGTGCCGCGATGTCGGCGACATGCGCCCAGGTCCGGTCCCAGACGCCCGGTCCGTGGTGCAATCCGGTGAAAACGGTCCCGGCCGAGACCGAGAGCCCTCGGCGGCGGGTCTCGTCGGCGAGGCGGACCGGGTCGGTCGGGAGGTAGCCGTACGGGCCGAGCTCGATCCACTCGTAACCCGCCTCGGAGACCTCGTCGAGGAAGCGCCGCCAGGGCACCTGGAGCGGATCGTCGGGGAACCACACCCCCCACGAGTCGGGTGCCGAGCCGATGCGGATACGGGTCGGGGCCACTGCGGAGGAGGTCATGCCGTCCAGGGTTCCGGCCGGGGCGGCGGCTGTCAATCATTCGTCCGTATGTCCGGACAAAGCCATTGACACGGTTCCGGGGGAGGGCTAGACCTGGGGAAGTCACCCCGGACGGCGGTCGAAGGGATGGTCATGCCTGAGCGGTACGACGTCATCACCATGGGCCGCATCGGTGTGGATCTCTACCCCCTCCAGACCGGTCTGCCACTTGCCCGGGTCGAAACCTTCGGAAAGTTCCTCGGCGGTTCGCCGTCCAACGTGGCCGTCGCGGCGGCCCGGCTCGGCCGCCGGACGGCGGTGGTGACGCGTACCGGACGGGACGCCTTCGGGGAGTATCTCCACCACCAGTTGCGGGAGTTCGGGGTGGACGACCGGTGGGTGACGGCCGTCGACGCGTATCCGACACCGGTCACCTTCTGCGAGATCTTCCCGCCCGACGACTTCCCCCTCTACTTCTACCGGCAGCCCAAGGCCCCCGACCTGGAGATCCGCACCCCGGAGCTGGACCTCGGAGCGATCCGGTCCGCCCGGGTCTTCTGGATGACCGGCACCGGGCTGTGCGCCGAACCGAGCCGCTCCGCGACCCTCGCCGCGCTGCGTGCCCGCGACCGCCGCGGCATCACCGTCTTCGACCTCGACTGGCGCCCGATGTTCTGGGACACCACGGAGGAATCCGCGCCCGGCTCCACCCCCGCCGCCCGCTACCGCGAGGCGCTTGCCCTCGCCACCGTCGCCGTCGGCAACATCGACGAGTGCGAGATCGCGACCGGCGAGCGCGAACCGCGCGCGGCCGCCCGCGCGCTCATCCGCGCCGGCGTCGAACTCGCCGTCGTCAAACAGGGACCCGAGGGCGTGCTCGCCGTCCACCGCGACGGCGCGGTGGCCGAAGTGCCGCCGCTGCCCGTCGACGTCGTCAACGGCCTCGGCGCCGGCGACGCCTTCGGCGGGGCGCTCTGCCACGGGCTCCTCGCGGGCTGGGAGACCGGGCGCATCATGCGGTACGCCAACGCCGCGGGGGCCATCGTCGCCTCCCGGCTCGCCTGCTCGTCCGCCATGCCGTTCCCGTACGAAGTCGAAGCGGCCCTGACCGCAGGCGCCGTCACCTCCCGCCCCACCGGAGCGACCCCATGACACCCCCGGCCTCCTCCGTCTCCGAACTCGTCCAGCTGCGCATGCGCCACCCCGAGGCCGTCGCCGAGGCCGCCGCCCGGCGCCGCAGACGCCCCCTCGTCGGCCGGGGCGGCCGGCTGATGATCATCGCCGCGGACCATCCGGCCCGCGGCTCGCTCGCCGTCGGCGACCGCGCACTGGCCATGGCCAACCGCTTCGAGCTGCTGGAACGGCTCCGCCTGGCCCTCTCCCGCCCCGGCGTCGACGGAGTGCTCGCCACCGCCGACATCATCGACGACCTGCTGCTGCTCGGCGCGCTGGAGAACAAGGTCGTCATCGGATCGATGAACCGCGGCGGACTCGCGGGCGCGGCCTTCGAACTCGACGACCGGTTCACCGGCCACCGCCCCGAGGACCTCGCCCGGCTCCGCTTTGACGCGGGCAAACTGCTGCTCCGGATCGACTACGACGACCCCGGCTCGCTCGACACCATGCACGCCACCGCCCGCGCCATCGACGCCATGGCCGCACACCGGCTGCCGGTCTTCGTCGAACCGTTCCTCTGCCGCCGCACCGACGGCCACGTCCGCAACGACCTCGGCGCGGAGGCGGTCACCACCTCGATCGCCATCGCCTCCGGGCTCGCCGGGACATCCGCGTACACCTGGCTCAAGGTCCCCGTCACCGAGAACCCCGACGACATGGCCCGGGTGATGGAGGCGTCGACGCTGCCCGCGGTGCTGCTGGGCGGGGAGGTGGGCGACGACCTGGACGGGGCGTTCGAGAAATGGCGCACGGCGCTTCGACTGCCCACCGTCCAGGGGCTGGTGGTGGGGCGTTCGCTGCTCTACCCGGCCGACGGAGAGGTGGCCGCGGCCGTGGACACGGCCGTCTCACTGCTGGAGCCGAGAGAAACGGGGCCGGGAGAGAGGAAGCCGAGGGCATGACCACGACCGGCGACGGATCGCGCCACCACCTGAAGGCCGGGAGCACGGCGAGCGGCTCCTACGCCCTCGACATCGACCCGGAGCGGGCCGGCTGGGACCGCTCCAGCCTGCGGGTCCTCGAACTCGCACCGGGCGGAGTTCACACACTCGTCACCGGGGAGAGCGAGTGGATCGTTCTGCCGTTGACCGGTGGCTGTACGGTGCACGCCTCAGGTGAGATCTTTGAACTGCTGGGCCGGGAAAGCGTGTTCAGCGGGGTATCCGACTTCGCGTACGTACCGCGTGAGGCCCGTGCACAGATCGCCTCCGGCGCTGGAGGCCGCTTCGCCCTGGCAGGAGCGAAGTGCGAGCGACGACTCCCCGCTCGCTACGGCCCCGCGCCGGAGGTACCCGTCGAGCTGCGCGGCTCCGGGAACTGCTCCCGACAGGTCAACAACTTCGCCGCCGCCGACACCTTCGAGTGCGACCGGCTGATCGCCGTCGAGGTGCTCACCCCCGGCGGCAACTGGTCGTCCTACCCACCCCACAAGCACGACGAGCACCGCCCCGGCGCCGAGTCCGTGCTGGAGGAGATCTACTACTTCGAGGTGGAGCACGGCGGCCTCGGCTACCACCGGGTCTCGCCCTCCCGCCCCGGCGGTACGGACGTCCTCGCCGAGGTCCGCAGCGGCGACGCGGTCCTGATCCCCGACGGCTGGCACGGCCCGTCCATCGCCTCCCCCGGCCGCACCCTCTACTACCTCAACGTGATGGCGGGCCCGGGGGAGCAGCGGGAGTGGCTGATCAGCGACCACCCGGACCACGG
Source organism: Streptomyces sp. NBC_00376 (assembly GCF_036077095.1). Taxonomy (NCBI): domain Bacteria; kingdom Bacillati; phylum Actinomycetota; class Actinomycetes; order Kitasatosporales; family Streptomycetaceae; genus Streptomyces; species Streptomyces sp. NBC_00376. The sequence continues at coordinate 5,679,242 of NZ_CP107960.1, forward strand.
CTGGATCCGCGACACCTGGCCCACCCAGCAGGTGGACCCCAGACTCCCCTTCTACGGGACGGAGCCGCGCCCATGAGCCGTACCACCCGCCGCCTCACCACCGCCCAGGCCCTGGTCGCCTTCCTGGCCCGCCAGTACACCGAGCGCGACGGCCGGCGACAGCGCCTGATCAGCGCCACCTGGGGCATCTTCGGCCACGGCAACGTCGCCGGGATCGGCCAGGCGCTCGTCGAGTCGGGCCGCGCGATGCCCTACCTCCAGGGCCGCAACGAGCAGGCCATGGTGCACGCAGCCGTCGGCTACGCCCGCCAGTCGGGCCGGCTCTCCGCGCAAGCCGTCACCACCTCCATCGGTCCCGGCGCCACCAACCTCGTCACCGGCGCCGCCCTCGCCACAATCAACCGCCTCCCCGTCCTCCTGCTGCCCGGCGACACCTTCGCGACCCGGCCCGCCGACCCCGTGCTCCAGCAGCTCGAAGTCCCGTCCGCGGGCGACATCTCCGTCAACGACTGCCTGCGCCCCGTCTCCCGCTACTTCGACCGGATCACCCGCCCCGAGGCCCTGGTCCCGGCCGCCCTCCAGGCCATGCGCACCCTCGCCGACCCGGCGGAGACCGGCGCCGTGACGCTCGCGCTGCCGCAGGACGTGCAGGTGCAGGCGTACGACTGGCCGGCGGAGTTCTTCGCCGAGCGCGTCTGGTACGTACGCCGCCCAGCCCCCGATCCGTACGAACTCGACCGGGCGGTACGGGCGGTGCGCACCGCCCGCAGGCCGCTGATCGTGGCGGGCGGCGGGGTCCACCACAGCGCCGCCGAGGAGACCCTCGCCGCGTTCGCCGCCGCCACCCGCATCCCGGTCGCCGCCACCCAGGCCGGCAAGGGCTCGCTGCGCCACGACCACCCCGCCGACGTCGGCGGCATCGGTCACACCGGAACCGCGACCGCCGACGAGCTGGCCCGCACCGCCGACCTGGTCATCGGCATCGGCACCCGCTACTCCGACTTCACCACCGCCTCCGGCACGCTCTTCGCCGACCCGGCGGTCCGCTTCCTCAACATCAACATCACCGGCTTCGACGCCCACAAGCTCGGCGCCCTCTCGCTCGTCGCCGACGCCCGCGCCGCCCTCGAAGCCCTCACCACCGCGCTCGCCGCCCGCAACCACCGTGTCGGCCCCGCCTACGAGACGGAGTACACCGACGCCAAGGAGAAGTGGGAGCGGCGCGTCACCGCCGCGTTCACCGCCCCGGACCCGCACGCCCGGCCCACCCAGGCCCAGGTCCTCGGCCTCCTCGACGCCCTCGTCACCGAGGACGACATCCTGATCAACGCCGCCGGATCGCTCCCCGGCGACCTGCACAAGCTCTGGCGGGCCCGCTCCCCGCAGCAGTACCACGTGGAGTACGGCTACTCCTGCATGGGCTACGAGATCCCGGCCGCGATCGGGGTGCAGCTCGCTGCTCCGGGCCGTCCCGTCTGGGCGCTGGTCGGCGACGGCACGTATCTGATGAATCCCACCGAGATCGTCACCGCCGTGCAGCAGGAACTCCCGGTGAAGCTGGTCGTCCTCCAGAACCACGGCTACGCGTCCATCGGCGGCCTGTCCGAGCAGGTCGGCGCCGAGCGCCTGGGCACGGCCTACCGGCTCCGGGCGGCGGACGGCACGTTCACCGGCCCTCCGCTCCCCGTCGATCTAGCGGCCAACGCCGGCTCGCTGGGCATGCGGGTGCTGCGCGCCAAGACGGTGCGTGACCTGCGCGAAGCCCTCGCCGAGGCACGTGCCGCGGACCGTCCTACTTGTGTCTACGTCGAGACCGAAACGGCAGACACTGTGTCGGGCCCCCCTCCGGCACAGGCGTGGTGGGATGTTCCCGTAGCCGAGACGGCCACCCGGCCGCCGGCCGTGAAAGCCCGGGAAGTGTACGAACGTCACGTCGCCGACCGACGCCCCCACCTCTGAAGGAGTTCTGTCATGAAGACCGTCAACCACTGGATCGGTGGCAAGACCGTCGAGGGCGCTTCGGGCAACTACGGCCCGGTCACCGACCCGGCCACCGGCGCCGTCACCACCCAGGTCGCGCTCGCCTCCCTCGAAGAGGTCGACGCCGCGGTCGCCGCCGCCAAGGACGCCTACGCCACCTGGGGCACGTCCTCGCTGGCCGCCCGCACCGCGGTCCTGTTCCGCTACCGGGCGCTGCTCGACGCCCACCGCGACGACATCGCCGCGCTGATCACCGCCGAGCACGGCAAGGTGCACTCGGACGCGCTGGGCGAGGTCGCCCGCGGTCTGGAGATCGTCGAGCTGGCCTGCGGCATCACCACCCAGCTCAAGGGCGAGCTGTCCACCCAGGTCTCCAACCGGGTCGACGTCTCCTCGATCCGCCAGTCGCTCGGCGTCGTCGCGGGCATCACCCCGTTCAACTTCCCGGCCATGGTGCCGATGTGGATGTTCCCGCTGGCCATCGCCTGCGGCAACACCTTCGTCCTCAAGCCCAGCGAGAAGGACCCCTCGGCCGCCAACCTGCTGGCCGAGCTGGCCTCCGAGGCCGGTCTGCCGGACGGTGTGCTGAACGTCCTGCACGGTGACAAGGTCGCCGTCGACGGGCTGCTGAACCACCCGGACGTCGCCGCGGTCTCCTTCGTGGGCTCCACCCCGATCGCCCGCCACATCCACGCCACCGCCTCCGCCAACGGCAAGCGCGTCCAGGCGCTCGGCGGTGCGAAGAACCACATGCTGGTGCTGCCGGACGCGGACCTCGACGCTGCGGCCGACGCCGCCGTCTCCGCCGCGTACGGCTCCGCCGGTGAGCGCTGCATGGCGATCTCCGCGGTCGTCGCGGTCGGCTCCGTCGCCGACGAGCTCGTCGCGAAGATCAAGGAGCGCGCCGAGAAGATCAAGATCGGCCCCGGCAACGACCCGACGTCCGAGATGGGCCCGCTGATCACCGCCGCCCACCGCGACAAGGTCGCCTCCTACGTCACGGGCGCCGCCGCCCAGGGCGCCGACGTCGTCCTGGACGGCACCGGCTTCACCGTCGAGGGCTTCGAGGACGGCCACTGGATCGGCCTCTCCCTCCTCGACAACGTGTCCACCGACTCGGACGCGTACAAGGACGAGATCTTCGGCCCGGTCCTGTGCGTCCTGCGCACCGAGACGTACGAGGAGGGCGTCGCCCTCATGAACGCCTCGCCGTTCGGCAACGGCACCGCGATCTTCACCCGCGACGGCGGCGCCGCCCGCCGCTTCCAGCTGGAGATCGAGGCCGGCATGGTCGGCGTCAACGTGCCGATCCCGGTGCCGGTGGGCTACCACTCCTTCGGTGGCTGGAAGGACTCCCTCTTCGGCGACCACCACATCTACGGCAACGACGGCGTGCACTTCTACACCCGCGGCAAGGTCGTCACCACCCGCTGGCCGGACCCGGCCGACGCCCCGGCCGGTGTGGACCTGGGCTTCCCCCGCAACCACTGATCAACGGACCGGCCCCGACGGCCCGTACGGACGCACCCCGCGTCCGTACGGGCCGTCGCCGTATGTCTTACAGCCGCCGCAGCCCCGCGTACTGGAGCGCGGCCATCGCCCCCACCGTCAGGGCCTGGAACACGATCCAGATGTTGCCCGCACCCGTGGCGGTCAGCGTGTCCACGGCCACGGCCGCCACGCCGGCCACCGCCCACGCAGTGTTCAGGGCGATGACGGCGGCGACCGCGCCACGGCCGATGTCCTCCCGGCGGGCGACGGTCAGCAGCCACAGGGCGTACCCCGTGAGGAACACCCCCACCGGGTAGAGCACCGAGCGGTCCACGCCGAGGAACGAGTCCAGGACCGTGGCGAGCGCCAGATAGCCGATGCCGTTGGCGCCGGTGAGGACCACGTCCGCCAGCAGGGCGAACCGGAGCAGGCTGTCGGAACGGGCGGCGTCCGGAGCCGTGACCGTACCCGCGTCGTGGGACGACATCATGGGGTCTTCCTTCCGTTGTCGTGCGGTCGCGCGGGCGGCGAGCAGCCGCCGGCCGGCCCGTACGGGAACGGTAGGGGCGGGCGGGGGGCCGCTCAATTACCTCCCAGGTAATCGCCGGAGCCCCGAAGAGACCCGAAAAGGGCCGGTGGGGGAGCCGTTCGCGGCTCCCCCACCGGCCCTTTTCGCCTGGCCCGGTCCGTCAGCGGGCGGTGTCCGCAGGCTTCCCGGCACCGGCCTCCTCGGCGATCATGCCCTGCATCGGGACCGCGCCCACCCGGCCCGAGACCATGAACGCGGACACCATCGTCACCACCATGATCACCGTGCCGAGCCACACCATCGTCTCCACCGGCAGCGTGTAGGCACCCACGGCCCGCACCACGCACTCGCCCAGCAGCGCCGCACCCCACACCGCCGAGAACCGGATCTCCGCCCGCCGGAACGCCGCCGAGCCGGCCGCGAGCCGCTGCCAGGCGGCGTCCTTGGCCGCGTCGCCCTTCACCAGCACGGGCCGCAGTCCCGCGGTCATCATCGGCTGCCCCTTCAGCGCGGTCACCAGGATCATCAGCCCGATGATGCTGCTCACCCCGCTGTCCTTGGCGACCATGAGGCGCGGGTTCCCGACCATCAGACTGGTCAGCAGGCTCACCGCGTTGACCGTCACGATCAGCGCCGCCAGCCCGTTGAGCCGGCGCCTGCGCAGCACACTCCACCCGGTACGCACGGCCGGCAGCACACTGCTCCAGGCCAGCGCGGCGAAGGTGCTCAGACCCGCCGCCTTCAGCGCGTAGTACGAGGCGAGCGGCACCGCCACATCCACCAGCAGCGGCATCAGGCTGTCCAGCAGGGCATTGCGCGGCGTGTGCGGAGCGGTGGCGGCCGGGGCATCTGCGAGCGGGGCGGTGACGGTGGCGGACGGGCTGGTCATGAGGGGTTCCTCTCCCGCGTGTCGGCGGTGCCTTCCCGGCCCCGCTCTCGATACGTACAGACTGGCCGCCGGGGGCCGTTGCCCGGCAGAGCCGCGTGTACCGGGCTCCGTATGACGAATGTCAGTACCCGTCGGTGGCAGACCCGTCCACCATCTGCGGAGCCCTGGATTCCGGTAGGTCGTAACCGTTCGCCGCGCCCGCCGGAGCGGTGTTCTGATGGGGCCATGACCGCTTTGACCAGGCCGCAGTACGAGATCCGCGCCCAGCACACGGACACCACCGTCACCGTCTACCAGGCGTACTCGCCCCTCATCGGCGGTCCCGCCGTCCGTGACGGGCGCTTCCCCGAAGCCTGGAAGCGCGACCGCATGACATGGATCAAGCCGAGCTTCCTGTGGATGATGTACCGCTGCGGCTGGGGGCTGAAGGAGGGTCAGGAGACCGTGCTGGCCGTCGAGATCACCCGTGAGGGCTTCGACTGGGCCCTGGAGCACGCAGAACTCTCCCACTACGTCAGGGGAGTCCACCCGGACCGCGTCACCTGGCAGCGCAATCTGCGCCGCGCCCCGGCCCGCGTCCAGTGGGACCCCGAGCGCGACCTGCACTTGAACCGGCTGCCGTACCGCTCCCTCCAGCTCGGGCTGTCCGGCGAGGCATCACGGCGGTACGCCGACGAGTGGACGGTGTCCATCCGCGACGTCACCCCGCTCGCCCGGCAGATCCATCAACTGGTCCGTGACGGAAGGCTCGACGAGGCGGCGGCGCTCCTGCCCCACGAGTCGCCGTACCCGCCGGGCGGCGTCCCGCTTCCGGCGCGGGCGGCGGCCTGACCCCGGAGCATGCGCGGCACGCGCTTCGCGCATGCTCCGGCTCGTCATGGCGCGAGTGGTCAGAGCTCCGGCACGTGGTACGGCGAGACGGTCATCCAGCCGTTGCCCGCGGCGCCGTTGCGCTGGCCGCTGCTGTTCTTGGCCAGGGTGTACCAGGACTCGACGTAGTCCGGGTCGTCGGTCCACCAGTTGGTGGGGATGGCGTCGAGCAGCGCGTCGACCAGCGGGATGTACGCGCCCTGGTCGGTGATGGTGAGCAGGACCGCGGCGATGGCCTTGGCCAGGGCCTGGTAGTTGGTGTCCCCGTCGTCCTCCATCATGACCGCGTCGGCCATGTCGTACTTGTAGTTGGACCAGTTGACCAGGACCTGGCCCGGGTAGTAGGTCGTGTCCTCCTTGTTCAGATAGGGCATCTCGACGGTGTCGACGCGCGGTTTACCGTCCTTGCCGAAGCCCGTTACGAGGGTGAAGATCTCGGCGTCGCCCTTGAAGAACGGTTCCTTGACGTCGCCGAGCCGCACCGAGTCGATCCGGGTGGTGTCGATGCCCGACGCGGCGGACAGGCTGGTTCCGGCGGACGGTGCGCTCAGGCCGAGGCCCTTGGACTCCAGGGTCTTGTCGATGACCTTCAGCCCCTCGGCGACGGCCTTCGCACCATCGATGTCGATGAGGTAGACCGGCCGGTCGGGGGCGCTGTCCAGGGGCAGTTCATGGGCCGTGCCCCGGCTGTCGTACGCGGTGAAGGTCCGGGCGCCGTCGTCGTCGGACGGAGCGGCGGCCACCAGAGGAGCCGCGCCCGAGGCGAGCCGGCCCTTCATCGACGCGTCCGCCAGGCCGAGCCGCAGCAGTGAACCCGCGCCGCTGCCCAGGCCCTTGGCGGTGGCGACGCCCCGGTCGGCCGCGGTGATCCGGTCGGCGAGCTTCCGGCCGGCCGAGGCGGTGGCGTCGTCGGCCAGTGCGCCGAGGCCGACCGAATCCGCGGCCAGGGCGGCTCTGCGGACCTCTCTGCTCCAGTCCGGGTCGGCCAGGGAGCGGGCGAGCGCGAGCGCGGTGGCGTCCTCGATTCCGGAGACCGAGGAGGCGGCGGTGGCCGCCGCGTCCTTTCCGGACGGTGCCGCCAGCGCGGTGCCCTGGAGGGGGACCAGGGCGGTCGCGGCCAGGACGGCACCGATCAGTGCCGTGCGCAGCGGTGTCGATGTACTCAAGGGGATCTCTCCTGCCGGCAGTTGGAGCACTACGGGAATGTGGAGCACTACGGGAAGGCCGAAGCACCACCGGCATCCGGCGAGCGGGTGGAGGGGGGTGAGCGCATCGGTCTATGCGAGTAGATCGCGACCGAGTGTCCATGACAAGACCGCCCGGGTTTCCGTGCCGCCGGGAGGGGGCGGGGTGCGGGGCTGCGTGAGGATGCGTCACGCGCCTGCGACTCGGGTGAGCGGGGCAAATGCCGCATCGGTCGCATATTCATCGATACGCTCCCGGGATGATCCACCACGTCATCCCCCTGGCGGCGTCCGGCCTGAAGATCGACTGGGCCAGGATGCCGACGTACAACACGATCATGTCGGTGGCCGCCGGTGCGGGGCTGCTGCTCGTGGTGGCGCTGGGGCGCCAGCTCCTCACTCCCGGACGCGCCATCACCCCCGAAGGGTGGGTCCTCGCCTTCGGGGCCCTCGGCTTCACCCTGGTCACCACGGGCCTCCACATGACCCTGACCTGGCCGCTCGCCGGGCAGGGCTTCCCGTTCGACAACATCATCTTCGGCGAACCGGCCCTCGCCTTCGGAATCTTCCTCTTCGCCGCGTCCTTCTACCTCTGGAAACGCGGAGCCGAACTCAACAGCGCGGAACGCATCGAACGGTCGGCCCGCGTCGCCAAGCCCATCTCCGTCTTCGTGTTCGGGATCGGGCTCGCCTGCTTCGGCATCGCCGCCGCCGGCTGGAAGTACACCCTCTTCGCCGCACCGCCCGAGGAACCCATCTCCGGGGAGTTCGCGCGGTGGCCGATCCTGGAGGCGAGCTTCATGTCCGGGCTGTACGTCCTGGTGGGCATCGGCGCGCTGCTGTTCCCGTTCGTGCTGCGCCGGCCGTCGAGCCGGCTGGCCCCGGTGACCGGCGTCGTCTGGGGGCTGGCCGGTCTGGCGTTCCTGCTCTTCGGCGGGCTCAACTACTTCACCCACATCGGCCTCATCGTCAACACCATGTGAGCCACCTGGTGTCCGGCGCCGCCACGAACGGCCCGGTATACCGCGCATGGAGTACGGCGGCGGAATGCCGTACGCCGCAAGGAGGCCGGATACCTCCCCCTGGTGGCTGGCCGCACGCCGCGGCGGCCCGCTTAGGGTCGCACCATGGAGACTTCCGAAGCGAGCAGGTCCAGGTGGCGGCGGCTGCCGCTCCGCAGACGCGGGCGGTGGGTCGCGGGCCTGGCGGCGCTCGCCGTGCTGGCCGGCGCGGGCACCTGGAACGCCGCGGCCGACGACAGCGGACCCGCCGTGCACCGCCAGGACCGGATGATGAAGGCCGACGGGGTGTCCATCGACACCTCGTACTTCACCGCCGGCTCCACCGGGCGCCGGCCCGCCGTGCTGATCGGGCACGGCTTCGGCGGCAGCAAGGACGATGTGCGGGCGCAGGCCGAGCAGTTGGCCCGCTCCGGGTACGCCGTGCTGACCTGGTCCGCCCGCGGGTTCGGGAAGTCGGGCGGGAACATCGGGCTCAACGCCCCCGACCGCGAGGTCGCGGACGTGTCCCGGCTGATCGACTGGCTCGCGGACCGGCCCGAGGTGGAACTCGACGCGAAGGGCGACCCCCGCGTCGGCATCACCGGCGCCTCCTACGGCGGAGCCGTCTCCCTCCTCGCCGCCGGGCACGACAAGCGGGTCGACGCCATCGCCCCGCAGATCACCTACTGGAACCTCGCCGACGCCCTCTTCCCCGACGGGGTCTTCAAGAAGCTCTGGGCCGGAATCTTCGTCACCACCGGCGGCGGCTGCCAGAAGTTCGAGAAGCAGCTCTGCGAGATGTACGAACGGGTCGCCGTGAGCGGCAAGCCCGACGCCGCCGCACGCGCCCTGCTCACCGAGCGTTCACCGAGCGCCGTCGCCGACCGCATCGAGGTGCCCGCGCTCATCGTGCAGGGCCAGTCCGACTCCCTCTTCCCGCTCGGCCAGGCCGACGCCATGGCCAAGGCCATCAGCGGCAACGGCGCACCGGTCGCCGTCGACTGGATCGCCGGCGGACACGACGGCGGCGACCTGGAGGCCGACCGGGTGCACCGGCGCATCGGCAGCTGGTTCGACCGGTACCTGAAGGACGACAAGGGCGCCGACACCGGGCCCGCCTTCCGCGTCACCCGCACCGGAGGCATCGACTCCACCGACGGGGCCACCCTGGTGCGCGGGGCGAGCAGCGATACGTACCCGGGGCTGAGCAATGGCACGGAGAGCGTCGCCCTCGCCGGCCGCACCAAGACGTTCCGCAACCCCGCCGGGGCGGGCCCGCCCGCCATCTCCGCCGTTCCCGGCGTCGGCGGCGGCCTCGCCCAGATCTCCTCCCTCGGCGTCGGCCTCTCGATCGACTTCCCCGGCCAGTACGCCCGCTTCGACTCGGCCCCGCTGGACGAGGAGCTGAGCGTCACCGGCTCGCCGGCCGTTCAGGTCGACGTCAAGGCCGGGCACGGCGACGCGGTGCTGTTCGGCAAGGTGTACGACGTGTCGCCGGACGGCAAGCAGCAACTGCTGCCCTCCCAGCTCGTCGCCCCCTTCCGGATCACCCCCGACCAGCAGGGCAAGCCGGTCCGGCTGACCCTCCCCGCCATCGACCACCGATTCGACGCCGGACACCGGCTCCGCCTCGTCCTCTCCGCCACCGACCTCGGCTACGCCTCACCGGCCGAGCCGACGACGTACACCGTGACCCCCGCCGGACCGCTCAGCGTCCCCACCGCACCCGCCCTGAAGACCGCACCGGCCACCCTGCCCTGGTGGACCTGGGGACTCCCGGCCGCCGCCGTCGTGATCGCCGCCCTGCTGCTGCTCACCGCCCGCCGCCGCACCGCGACACCCGCACCCGACCCGGCGCTGGCCGACGTACCCCTCCAGATCACCGGCCTGGCCAAGAAGTACGCCAAGTCCGCCGATCGGTATGCGGTGAAGGACCTGTCCTTCCGGGTCGAGAAGGGGCAGGTGCTCGGCCTCCTCGGCCCCAACGGCGCGGGCAAGACCACGACGCTGCGCATGCTGATGGGGCTCATCACCCCCGACGACGGCGAGATCCGGGTCTTCGGCCAGGCCATCCGGCCGGGCGCACCCGTGCTCTCCCGCGTCGGCTCGTTCGTCGAGGGCGCCGGCTTCCTGCCGCACCTGTCCGGACGCGCCAACCTGGAGCTGTACTGGCAGGCCACCGGGCGCCCCGCCGAGGACGCGCACATGGAGGAGGCCCTGGAGATCGCCGGGCTCGGCGACGCCCTGGCCCGCGCCGTCCGCACGTACTCGCAGGGCATGCGGCAGCGGCTCGCCATCGCCCAGGCCATGCTCGGCATGCCGGACCTGCTGATCCTCGACGAACCGACCAACGGCCTCGACCCGCCCCAGATCCGCGAGATGCGTGACGTGATGATCCGTTACGCGGCCGGGGGCCGGACCGTCATCGTCTCCAGCCACCTGCTCTCCGAGGTCGAACAGTCCTGCACCCACCTCGTGGTCATGGACCGGGGCCGGCTCGTCCAGGCGGGCCCGGTCGCCGAGATCACCGGCTCCGGCGACATGCTGCTCGTCACCACCGCCGAGGAGGTCCCCGAACCGCTGGTCGAGAAGATCGCCGCGCTCGCCGGGATCGGCTCGGCGGTCCGCACCGACGACGGACCCGGACTGCTGGTACGGCTCGACGGCGCCACCGCGTCCGGGCTGATCACCGAACTGGTCAGGCTGGACGTGCCGTTGACCGGTGTCGGACCGCACCGCCGCCTGGAGGACGCGTTCCTCACCCTGATCTCCGGAGGCTCCGCATGAGTGCCGCAGTCGATCTCACCGGGGGCGTCGAAGCCCCCGGCTACCGGGCCCGGCACACCCTGCCGCTGCGCGTCGAGGCGGTGCGCCAGCTGCGCAGGCGCCGCACCCTGCTCATGGGCGGGGTGCTGGCCGCGCTGCCGTTCATCCTGATCGTCGCGTTCGCGATCGGCGGCACCCCGGACTCGCGGGGCGGCGGCAGCGACCGGATCACCCTGATGGACACCGCGACCGCGTCCGCCGCGAACTTCGCCGCGACCTGCCTGTTCGTCTCGGCCGGGTTCCTGCTCGTCGTCCCGGTCGCGCTGTTCTGCGGCGACACCGTCGCCTCCGAGGCGAGCTGGTCCTCGCTGCGCTACCTGCTGGCGGCGCCGGTGCCACGGGCCAGGCTGCTGTGGAGCAAGCTCGTCGTGGCGCTCGGCTTCAGCCTGGCCGCGATGGTGCTGCTGCCGCTCGTCGCACTGGCCGCGGGAGCCGTCGCGTACGGCTGGGGGCCGCTCGAACTGCCCACCGGGGGCGCGCTCGCCGCCTCGCAGACCGTGCCCCGGCTCGCACTCGTCGTCGCCTTCGTCTTCGTGTCCCAACTGGTCACCGCAGGGCTGGCGTTCTGGCTGTCCACCAAGACCGACGCCCCGCTCGGCGCGGTCGGCGGAGCGGTCGGGCTGACCATCGTCGGCAATGTGCTGGACGCCGTCACCGCACTCGGCTCCTGGCGCGAATTCCTTCCCGCGCACTGGCAGTTCGCCTGGGCGGACGCGCTCCAGCCGGAGCTGGAGTGGGGCGGCATGGCCAAGGGGGCGGCGGTCTCGGTGACCTATGCCCTGATCCTGTTCGCTCTCGCCTTCCGGGGGTTCAGTCGTAAGGACATCGTGTCCTGACCTTGATGTTCCGCCGATTTCCCCGCCTCCGTTGCCGCATCGAGACGCTTCCGCAACGTCTTCGTCTGCTCCCCGGCGCCGTCTCGCACGTCACATTCACAAGTGCTGACACGACGACGTTGGGGGCAGGCGATGGAACGCCGGACGGCTGAACACACAAGGCGGCACGTACGGAAATGGCGCGGCGCACTCGGTGTGCTGCTGGCGGGCGGTGTGCTGCTCACCGGATGCTCGGCGGGGATGTCGAGCGGGGACAAGGCCGCCACGGACAGCCGGGGCGGCGGGCGCCCGGGCCCCGCACCCGCCGCCTCGGCCGGTGCCGAGAGCGACGGGGCGAAGAAGCAGGACGGGCTGCGGGAGTCCGCACCGCCCGACTACCTGTCCACCTTCGCCCTGGACGTCGACACCGCCTCGTACGGCTACGCGCGCCGCACCCTCGCCGACAGCGGCCTGCCGGATCCGTCCACCGTGCGGCCCGAGGAGTTCGTCAACAGCTTCCGCCAGGGCTACCGGCGCCCGGACGGCAACGGCTTCACCGTGAACGTCGACGGGGCCCGCGCCGGGGACAAGGACGAGGACTGGTCGCTGGTGCGGGTCGGGCTGGCCACCCGGGCCGCCCCCAACCGTGACGAACGCCCGCCCGCCGCGCTCACCTTCGTCGTCGACATCTCCGGCTCGATGGCCGAAGCGGGCCGACTCGACCTGGTGAAGGAGTCCCTGGACATCCTCACCGACGAACTCCGCGACGACGACTCGGTCTCCCTGGTCACCTTCAGCGACGAGGCGGAGACCCTGCTGCCGATGACCCGGCTGCGGGACCACCGGGGCAGGATCCGCGACCGGGTCGACTCCATGGAACCCACCGACTCCACCAACGTGGAAGCCGGCATCCGCCGCGGGTACGACGAGGCGGTCGACGGCCGCGTCGAGGGCGCCAACAATCGGGTCGTGCTGCTCTCCGACGCCCTCGCCAACACCGGCGAGACGGACGCCGAAGCCATCCTGGAACGCATCGGCTCCGCCCGCCGCGAGCACGGCATCACCCTCTTCGGCGTCGGCGTCGGCAGCGAATACGGCGACGCGTTCATGGAGCAGCTCACCAACAAGGGCGACGGCCACACCACTTACATCGCCGACAAGGACCAGGCCCGCAAGGTCTTCGTCGACCAGCTGCCCGCCCACCTCGAACTGACGGCGCGCGACGCCAAGGCCCAGGTCGCCTTCGACCCCAAGACCGTCAAGCAGTTCAAACTCATCGGGTACGAGGACCGCAAGGTCGCCGACGAGGACTTCCGCAACGACCGCGTCGACGGCGGCGAGGTCGGCCCCGGCCACACGGTGACCGCGCTCTACGCCGTACGGCTCAGGGCGGGCGCCTCGGGCCATGTGGCCACGGCGACCGTGCGCTGGCTGGACCCGAAGACCCGGGCACCGCACGAGCAGCAGGGCACCGTCGGGACGGGCGCGATCGGCGGACCGCTGTGGAGCGGTGACAGCCTGCGCCTCCAAGTGGCCGCGCTGGCCGCCTACCTCGCCGAGGAGCTGCGCGGCGAGGAGCTGCCGGGCGCGCCCGGCCTCGGTGAACTGTCCGCGCACGGGAGGAGGCTGGCCGCCGAGACCGAGGACGACTCGGTACAGAAACTGGCGACCATGATCGGACAGGCCGACCGGCTCAAGAACGGCCCGGGAGGCGGCGGTTCGGACGAAACACCCGAGGGCGAACTGGGCTGACCGGACCGGCTGGACCGGCTGGACCGAACGGGGGGCGGCGGCCCGCCCGCCGAGGACATGATGTGCCTCATGTCCTCCTCCCTGTCCTCCCTGTTCCTGGCGCTCGCCGTGATCACGACGGGCCTCTACGCCGGATTCATGCTGACCTTCCTGACCGCGGTCATGCCGGGCATCGCCGCGCTGCCCGACGAGCGGTTCACGGACGCCATGCGCCGCTTCAACGAAAAGGTGCCGGGACCGGCCTTCCTGGTCCTCTTCCTCGGCGTGATCGCGTTCCCGGCCGTCGTGGCCATCGGCGGCGACGGCGGCACGGACCGGGTGCTCGCCGTCGCGGCGCTGGTCTGCGCGGTCGCCGGGCACCTGATCACGATCGCCGGCAACATCCCGCTCAACAAGGCGCTCGCGGAGTCCGAGGGCGGCGACGACAGCGCGGCCCGCGCCGCGTTCGAGTCCCGCTGGAACCGGCTCCACCGGGTCAGGACGCTGCTGTCCCTCGCCGCGTTCGCCCTGCTGGCCGTGGTCGGGGCGGAGTTCTAGGCCGCGCGGAACGCGCGGAACGAAGAGCCGGGCCGGTTCTGCCGCTCAGAAGTCGAACTTGTCGATGTTGCCGCGATCGAACACGGTCGGCTTGCCGAGGATGACCTCGCCGTCCTTGCCGACCGTGTACTCGCCGAGCCGGCCCGCCTTGAACTTCTCCCCCTGCGCGCCGGTGATCCGCCCCGACGCCAGCGCGGCGGCGGCGTACGAACCGAGGTAGCCCAGCTCCTCCGGGTTCCACAGCGAGAACTGCTCGACGGTGCCGTCCTTGACGTACTTGCGCATCTGGTTCGGCGTGCCCAGCCCGTTCAGCACGACCTTGCCCTTGTACGAGGAGTCGCTCAGGTAGCGGGCGGCGGCGGCGATGCCGACGGTGGTGGGCGAGATGATGCCCTTCAGGTCGGGGTACGCCTGCATCAGGCCCTGCGTCTGCTGGAACGACTTCTGGTCGGCGTCGTCCCCGTACGCCACCTTCACCAGCTTCATGTCCTTGTACCTGGGCAGCTTCAACTCGTCCTGCATGAAGCCGATCCAGGTGTTCTGGTTGGTGGCGTTCTGGGTCGCCGAGAGGATCGCGATCCTTCCCTTGTAGCCGATCTGCTCGCCGAGGTGCTGGACCAGGCCGCGGCCGATCTGCTCGGAGCTCGCCTGGTTGATGAAGAGCTGGCGGCAGTCCTTCGCGGTGTCGGAGTCGTACGCGACGACCTTGATGCCCTTCTTCATGGCCTGCTTCAGCGGGCCGCACACCGCGTTGGGGTCGTTGGCCGCCACCAGGATCGCGTCCTGGCGTTGCTGGATCAGTGTGTTGATGTAGCTGACCTGCGAGGAGGCGCCGGCGTCGGAGGGGCCGACCTCCTTGCCCGTGCCGCCGAACTCCCCGGCCGCCGCGATGCCCGCGTCGTCCACGATCTTCTCGTACGGGTTGTTGATCTGCTTGGGCAGGAAGGCCAGCTTCAGGCCCTTCTTCAGCGGCGCGTCCGGATCGGCCTTCGCCGTGCGCCCGGACTTCGCGGAGCCCTCGCCCACGCTGTCCTTCGTGGTGCCGGAACAGGCGGCCAGGGCGAGGGCGAGGGACACGGCGGTGGCGGCGGTCGCGACGGCGCGGCGCCCGGCGGTGCTGCGGAGCATCATGGCGGCGATCTGCCTTTCGACGGTTTCGGCGGTTTCAGTGGTTCCGGCGAGGTGCGGGGGAGGGCTCAGGACGGGCCGTCGGCGGTGGAACGCCGGTGCCGTCGTTCCAAGACGGCGGCGATCACCCGGGGAGTGAGCACGGACGCCACGAGCAGCAGGCCGGTCACGATCACCTGCACCTCGTTGGCGATGTCGTTGAGCGTCAGGAGGTTCTTCAGCACCCCGATCAGCAGCACCCCGGCGACCGCGCCGAACACGGTGCCCTTCCCGCCGTCGAAGTCGACGCCGCCGAGCAGCACCGAGGCGATGACGAGCATTTCGAAGCCGAGACCGTTGTCGGCGCGGGCACTGCCGTACCGCAACGTGAACAGGACACCGGCGAACGAGGCGAACAGCCCCGTCACGACGAACAGCAGCAGCTTGATCCGCTTGACCCGGATCCCAGCGAAGTACGCCGCCTCCTCCTGGGACCCGATCGCGAACAGCGAACGGCCCAGCGCCGTGGCGTGCAGCACGATCCCGGTGACCATCGCGAGGACGGCGAACAGCAGGACCGGATACGTGACGAAGGTGCCGGGCACCGTGGTGGTGTCGACGGTCCAGTCGGCGTACGTCCGCGGGAAGTCGGTCACCGCGTCGCTGCCCAGCACCACCGAGGCCAGACCGCGGTAGAGGGCCAGGGTGCCGATGGTGACGGCCAGCGACGGCAGCCCCACCCGGGTGACCAGCCAGCCGTTGAGCAGCCCGCCCGCCACGCCCGCCAGCAGCACCACCGGCACGATCGTCTCGAAGGCCCAGCCGGCGTTCCACAGCGCACCGGTCAGCGCACTGCCCAGGCCCAGCATCGAGGCGACCGACAGATCGACCTGACCCGCGACGACGAGCAGCGTCATCGGCAGCGCGATGACGGCGACCTCGACGATGTCGTTGAACGCGAAGGCGAGGTTCTCGCCGGAGCCGAAGCCGTCCGTGGTGCCGAGGCCGGCGACGAGGACCGCCACCAGCAGCACCCCGACCGCGGTGTCCCAGCGCAGCGCCGCACTCCGTACGCGGGCGGCCCGGCCCCTCCCGGTCCGCGCGGCGTCCGCCGCCTGCCGCGTCTCAGCCGACGTTCCCATGCCGGGCGCTCCTCTTCCTCGGTGCGGCGGTCATCCGCAGGTTCACGACCCGGTCGACACCGATGGCGAGCAGCAGCAGCGCACCGGTGATGGCGCCCTGCCAGAAGGAGTCGACCTTCAGCACGACCAGCACGCTGCCGATGGTGGTGAGCAGCAGGGCACCCAGCGCCGCGCCCCAGACCGTCCCCGTACCACCGGTGACGGCGACGCCCCCGACGACCACGGCGCTGACGACGGTCAGTTCCCAGCCGTGCGCGTTGTCCGCGACGACCGTGCCGAACCGCGCCAGCCACAGGGCCCCGGCGAAACCGGCGACGGCCCCGGAGAAGACGTACGCTCCGAGGATCCGGCGGCGGATCGGGATTCCGGCGAGCAGGGCGGCCTCCGGGCTCGAACCGATCGCGTACAGCTCCCGGCCCGAGCGGTGGTTGCGCAGGAAGTACGCGGTCGCGGCGAGCAGAACCAGGGCGATCAGCGGCAGATACGGCAGGCCGACGACGCTGACGCTGCCGCTGCCGAGCCCCAGGACCGGGTCCGGCACCTCGGCGGCGTTGATCTGGTCGCCCTGCGCCCACCAGTAGTCGACGCCCTGGATGATGTAGAGCATGCCCAGCGTCACGACGAGCGCCGGGACCCCGCCGAAGCTGACCAGGGCGCCGGAGACGAGCCCGCAGACCACCCCGACGGCGGCGCCGAGCAGCAGCACGGTGAGCACCCCGCGGTCCGTCCCGGCGACGAACCGGCCGCAGGCGAAGGCGGAGAGCCCGACCACGGAACCGACCGACAGATCGATGTTGCGGGTGATCACGACGGCCGACTGGCCGACCGCGAGCAGCACCAGGATCGAGGCGTTGAGCAGCAGGTCCTTGACGCCCTGGCCGGACAGGAACCGGGGGTTGGCGAGATACGTGCCGAGGACCAGCAGCACGAGCGCCCCGGCTATGGAGATCTCCCGGGCCCGGAACACGGCGTCCACGAGCCGGGCGGCGCCGCGCGCCGGAGCCCCGGAGCCGGTGTCCGGCGGGCCTTCGGCGGTGGTGGTCACGCCACCGGTGGTGGTCATGCCACCGCCCTCCCGCCCAGCCCGGTCGCCGCGGCCATGACCGTCTCCTCGGTGGCGTCGCGGCGCGCGAGTCCGGCGACGAGCCGGCCCTCGCGCATGACGAGCACCCGGTCGGCCATCCCGATCACCTCGGGCAGATCGGAGGAGACCATCAGCACCGCGAGCCCGTCCGACGCCAACGAGGAGAGCAGCCGGTGGACTTCGGCCTTGGTGCCGACATCGATGCCACGGGTCGGCTCGTCGACGATGAGTACGGACGGCCCGGTCGCGAGCCACTTGGCGAGCACGACCTTCTGCTGGTTGCCGCCGGACAGTTCGCCGACGGCGTCGGCGAGCCGGTGGTACTTGAGCCGGAGGCGCACCGCCCAGTCGGCGGCCCGGTCGTGCTCCAGGGCCCGGCGGACCAGCCCGCGCCTGCGGACGTCGCCGAGGCCGGTGAGCGAGATGTTGCGCTCGACGGACATCGCCATCACGAGCCCGCGCTGACGGCGGTCCTCCGGTACGAGTGCCAGCCCGGCGGCCATCGCGGCGGTCGGCGACCCGGGGCGCAGCACAGTGCCGTTCACCCGTACCTCCCCGGCGTTCGCGCGGTCGACGCCGAAGACCGCCTGGGCGACCTCGGTCCGGCCGGCGCCGACGAGCCCGGCGAGCGCGACGATCTCCCCGCGTCGGACCTCGAACGACACATCGCGGAAGGCCCCTTCGCGGGTCAGCCGGCTCACCGACAGGGCGACCTCGCCGGCCTTCGCGTCCTGCTTCGGATAGAGCTCGTCCAGATCGCGGCCGACCATCCGGCGCACCAGGTCGTCCTGGGTCAGCCCGGCCAGCGGCTCGCAGGAGATCAGGCGGCCGTCGCGCAGCGTCGTGACCCGTCCGCACAGCTCGAAGATCTCGTCGAGCCGGTGCGAGATGAACAGCACGGCCGCGCCCTCGTCGCGCAGCGTCCGCACCACGGCGAAGAGCCGGGCCGTCTCGCTGCCGGTGAGCGCGGCGGTCGGCTCGTCCATGATCAGGACCCGGGCGTCGGAGGAGAGCGCCTTGGCGATCTCGACGATCTGCTGGTCCGCGATGGACAGGCCGCGGGCCGGCCGGCCGGGCGCCAGGTCGATGCCGAGCCGGCGCATCAGTGCCGCGGTGGCCCCGTGCATGGCGCGGCGGTCGATCCGGCCGAGGCCGCGCCGGGGCTGACGGCCCATGAAGATGTTCTCGGCGATCGACAGATCGGGGAAGAGGGTCGGCTCCTGGTAGATGACGGCGATCCCGGCGTCGCGGGCGTCGGCGGGCCCGTGGAAGGCGACGGGCCGGCCGTCGAGCAGCACCTGTCCGCCGTCCGGGCGGTGCGCCCCGGCGAGCGTCTTGATGAGGGTGGACTTTCCCGCGCCGTTCTCCCCGGCGAGCGCGTGCACCTCACCGGGGCACAGCGACAGGGACACGTCGTGCAGGGCGCGTACGGCGCCGAAGGACTTGCTCACGTCCTTCAGTGCCAGGACCGGGGCGGCGGGGGCCGGGGCCGGGCCCTTGGCGGGCTGGTTCATGAGGGCTCCTCAGCGGAGGCACGCACCGATGTGACGCGGTGTCCCCCACACCGTGAAAGGATTCAATGAGGTAGCTCGGAAGCTAGACGGGGATCGCGGGCACCGTCAATGGTGCGGTGGCGCCCCTGTTCCGCACCCGCCCGGCAGGGGCCCGGGTGGAGGAGCTGTGACGGTTGCCGCGCGAACGCAACCGCCGCGCGCCACCGCAGGTCTGACTCTGCGAAGCACCGGTGCCGTACGCCGCACCGGACCATCCGCGTACGCCGGATCTCAGGCTCACACCAACCTCCCGCACCCGAACGAAGGAGTCCACGTGGCATCCCGCGCGCTAGGAACCACCGTGGTACTCGCCATCACCGTGGCGACCGCCGTGATCACCTTCCCCACCGCCCAGGCAGCGACGCCCGACCGCGCCACGACCTCGGCGCCGGCGTCCGCGAACGGGGCGGTGCCCGCACCGGTCCCGCGCCGCGACGACTTCAACGGGGACGGCTATCCGGACCTGGCGTTCACCGCGCCCGGCGCCACCGTCGACGGCAAGGCCAAGGCCGGTTACGTGGCCGTGGTGTACGGCTCCGGGAACGGGCCGCAGACCTCCAACAAGCAGGTTTTCACCCAGGACTCGCCCGGCATACCGGACTCCGCCGAGGCCGGTGACGCGTTCGGTGGCTCGATGGTCTCCGCCGACCTCGACAAGGACGGATACAGCGACCTCGTGGTCGGCGCGGGCAACGAGAAGATCGGCTCGGCCGGGTCCGCCGGTTCGCTCACCGTTATCTGGGGCGGCGCGCAGGGACTCTCCGGCGGCGCGACCCTCCTGACCGGCGACGAGCTGTACGACGAGGTCGGCGCCAGGACCGCGGCAGGCGACTTCGACGGCGACGGCGCCATGGACATCGTCACGGTCGGCATGCACAACACCTATGTCCTGTCGGGCCCGTTCAAGCGCGACGGCAGCACCGCGGCCCCCGCCAGGGAGATCCGCGACATGGACGACCTGCGCTACATGGACATCACCGCGGGCGACTTCGACGGCGACGGCCACGACGACCTGGCCGGCGTCGTCCACGACGGCGACGAGTACGACGCCCGCCGCATCCTCGTCCGCGACGGCGGAGCCACCGGCCTCGCCGAGGACTACACCACCGTGAACGCGGCCAACGGCTACCGCCTCCAGGGCGGCGAGACCATCACGGCCGGCCGGATCGACGGCGACAAGTACGCCGACCTGGTCGTGGGCCGCCCGGTCGACGGCTACGACAGCGACCTGGAGCTCCCGCTCGCCAAGGGCGGCATGATCACCTACGTACCGGGCGGCGCGAACGGCCCGCAGGGCGACCGGGCCAAGGTCTTCAACCAGGACAGCGCCGGTGTCCCGGGCGCCGCCGAGCGGGGCGACGGCTTCGGCGCCTCGGTGTCGATCGGCGACATGAACGGCGACGGCTACGGCGACATCGCCGTCGGCGTCCCCAACGAGGACCTCGGCACGACGAAGGACGCGGGCTCGGTCCTGGTCCTCCCCGGCACCGCGTCCGGCCCGACCGGGACCGGCACCGTGGGCTTCAACCAGGACACGGCGGACGTCCCCGGAGCGGCCGAGGCGAACGACCGGTTCGGCGGCGCGGCCAAGCTGGTCGACGCCAACCGCGACGGCCGCAGCGAACTGGCCGTCGGCGCCCCCGGCGAGAACACGGACGCCGGCTCCCTGTGGATCTTCCCGACCGCGGCGTCCGGCCCGGTGGCCAAGGGCTCGTTCACCTTCGGCCACGGAGTGCTCGGCACCGTGGGAACGAACGCGGCGCTGGGGTCGTCCTTCAACCGCTGACCCCGCGTCCCCGCCCCGGGGGGTAGGCCCTGCCCTACCCCCGGGAGTCGGGCAGCACGGATGTACCCGCCCGGAACCGGCTTCTACGGTGGGGCCATGAGCCCGAGGCAGCGTCAGCCAAGTCCCGCCGTACTCCCGGCGGATGCGGAGCCGGACGGACCCCGGACACGCCCCCGCACCGTCTGGCAGGCCCTGCCGTCCCCCCGCTACCCACTGTCCTCCTGGCCCTGGCGGTCGGCGGGTTACCTGATCAGCGGCGCCCTGGCCGGTGCGGTCGTCCTGGTCGTGACCGTGACCGCCGCGGTCGTGGGCGGCGCGCTCTCCGTCGTACTGATCGGCCTGCCGCTGCTCGCCCTCCTCACCCTGACCGGCATCCCGGTGGCGGCCGTGGAACGGCGCAGGCTCGGCCTGATGGGCCCCGCCCCGGCCCCGGACCCGCACCGCCGCCCGGCCGAACCGGGGCTGCGGAGCTGGGCGGCATGCCGGTTCCGGGAACGGGCGACCTGGTGGGAGCTCGGGTACGCGGCGCTGTTCGCCCTGGTCCTGTGGCCGCTCGACGCCCTCGCGGTGGCCCTCTGTACGGCCGCACCCCTCGCGATGGCGGGCACCCCCGTACTGATGGAGGTCTACGGGGACGGCGAGGAGCTCCGCGTGGTGAAGCTGTGGACGGTCACGACCTGGCCCGGGGCCTTCGCGACGGCGGCGCTCGGGCTCGTACTCCTGCTGCTCGGCGGCTACGCCCTGGGCACCCTGGCCGGGGCCAGGGCGGAGCTGACCCGCCTCCTGCTCACCCCCGGACCCTCGGAGCGGGACGCACGGGTCATGGAACTGACCCGCTCCCGGGTCCGGCTGGTCGACGCCTTCGAGGCCGAACGCCGTCGCATCGAACGCGATCTGCACGACGGCGCCCAGCAGCGCATCGTCGCCCTCACCATGATGCTGGGCCTGGCCCGCCTGGACGCCCCGCCCGGCCCCCTCGCCGACCAGCTCACCCGGGCCCACGAGGAGGCGGGCAGGGCCCTCGCGGAACTGCGCGAACTGATCCACGGAATTCACCCCCAGGTGTTGGCCGACTACGGCCTCCGGGCCGCGGTCGCCGATGCCGCCGAACGCTCCGTGATCCCCGTCGGACTGAACGTCGAACTGCCCGGCCGGCTCCCCGAAGCCGTCGAGGCGGCCGCCTACTTCGTGGTCTGCGAGGCCCTGGCCAACGTCGCCAGACACAGCGGCGCGAGCCGCGCCGAGGTCAGCGGGGGCCACCGTGCGGGCCGCCTCTTCCTGGAGATCCACGACGACGGACGAGGCGGCGCGAGCACGTCCGGGGGCGGCAGCGGACTGACCGGCCTCGCCGACCGGGTCTCCGTGCTCGATGGCAGACTTGCGCTGTCCAGCCCGGCCGGGGGACCGACCCGATTGCGTGTGGAGATTCCTTGCGAGTGGACCGATCACTCCGTGTAGTCCTGGCCGAGGACAGCGTGCTGCTGCGCGAGGGACTGACGGGCCTGCTCGGCCGCTTCGGCCACGAGGTGGTCGCGGCGGTCGGCGATGCGGAAGCCCTCGCCACCGCCGTGGCCGAACACGCCCCGGACATCGTCGTCACCGACGTCCGGATGCCGCCGGGCTTCCAGGACGAGGGCCTGCACGCGGCGGTCCGGCTCCGCGAGCGGCAGCCCGCCCTCCCGGTGCTGGTCCTGAGCCAGTACGTGCAACGCGCCTACGCCGCGGACCTCCTGGACTCCGGCGACGGCTCGGGCGTCGGCTATCTGCTCAAGGACCGGGTCGGCCAGATCGAGGAGTTCATCGACGCGCTGCGCGAGGTCGCCGACGGCGGCACGGTCGTCGACCCCGAAGTCGTACGCCAGCTCCTGCGCCGCCGCCGCGACCCGCTGGAACGCCTCACCGCCAGGGAGCGCGAGGTGCTCGCCCTGGTGGCCCAGGGCCGGTCGAACGGCGCGATCGCCCGCGAACTGGTCGTCTCCGAGGCGGCGGTGGGCAAACACATCGGCAACATCCTCGCCAAGCTGGACCTCCCGCCGGCCGACGAGACGCACCGCAGAGTCCTGGCGGTCCTGACCTTCCTGCGCGCCTGACGGCCCCCGACCCGAACCGGTCCGAGAACGGCAAAAAGACCCTCCCGGAGGAGGGTCTTGATTCGTGCGCCCCCGGCAGGACTCGAACCTGCGGCCAAGTGCTTAGAAGGCACCTGCTCTATCCACTGAGCTACGGGGGCCGGGTGGTGGCCTCGGCGGCCTGGAGCCCTGGGGCCGGGCCGGTCGGTGACCTGCCGGGACAAGGATAGGGCTCCGATCGCCTCGTCCTGGTTGCTTCACCTGCGTGGCACGATGTGGAGGTTCGGTGAAGCGAACCGATAATCGCAGGTGGGTGGGATTCCTGCACCGCTTTTGGCGCCTCGCGCCCCGGGTGTTGTGCACTCGTTATGCCTGCGCCCCACTCATCCCCTCTGTCCCGACTTCATTCCTGGGAGAGAACCGGCGCGCAGAGATGGCTATACGCTTCAAAATGGCTCCAAAATTGGGCATTCTTCGCATGTGGTGACCTTGGACGTACGGCCTCAGCTCATCGACGCACTCTCCGCCCTGCGCGACCGTGTCGCCGCCGTGCGTCTTCCACTCCCCCTGCCGGGTGCCGCGCGCGCCCGGCAGACCCGGAGCGAGCTGCTCGCCCAGCTCGACGACTATCTGCTTCCCCGGCTCAGGGATCCCGAAGCACCGCTGCTCGCGGTCATCGGCGGGTCGACCGGCGCGGGGAAGTCGACGCTGGTCAATTCGCTGGTGGGGCGGCCGGTCAGCGAGGCCGGGGTGCTGCGGCCGACCACCCGGACACCCGTGCTCGTCTGCCATCCGGACGATCACCACTGGTTCGCGGGGGCACGCGTACTGCCGCAGCTGACCCGCGTCTGGCTGCCGCCGGAGGAGTCCGGGGAGCCCGGCCGGTGCGACGACCTCGACGGGCTCGACGGGTGCGAGGAGGAGAACGGGACCTCGTTGCGGGTCGAGACCTCGC
Source organism: Streptomyces sp. NBC_00376 (assembly GCF_036077095.1). NCBI lineage: Bacteria > Bacillati > Actinomycetota > Actinomycetes > Kitasatosporales > Streptomycetaceae > Streptomyces > Streptomyces sp. NBC_00376. The sequence goes on from NZ_CP107960.1 coordinate 5,702,812, forward strand.
CGGGGCTGCCGCGCGGGCTCGCGCTGCTGGACGCGCCCGACATCGACTCGCTCGTGGTGCGGAACCGGATGCTGGCCGCCGAGCTGATCTGCGCCGCGGACGTATGGGTGATGGTGACGACGGCCTCCCGCTACGCGGACGCGGTGCCCTGGCACCTGCTGCGTACCGCCAAGCAGTACGACGCCTCGCTCGTCACCGTCCTCGACCGGGTGCCGCACCAGGTGATCGCCGAGGTGTCGCAGCAGTACGGGGCGCTGCTCACCCGTGCGGGGCTCGGCGAGGTGCCGCGCTTCACCATCCCCGAGCTGCCCGAATCGGCCGGTGGCGGCAGCGGGCTGCTGCCCACGACCGCCGTCGCCCCGCTGCGCGCCTGGCTCAGCCACCGCGCCCAGGACCCGGCGGCCCGCCAGCAGGCGGTCGGGCGTACGGCGGCCGGGGTCATCGACTCGCTGGACGTACGGATGCCCGAGCTGGCCGGGGCCGTCGCGGCGCAGTACGCGGCGGCCGTGCGGCTGACCGGCGTGGTCGAGGACGCGTACCGGGCGGAGGGCGCCCGGGTCCGGCGCAGGCTGCACAGCGGCGGCGTGCTCGCCGGGGACGCCCGGACCAGGTGGCGCGGCTACCCGCAGTACAGCACCTCGGGGGAACTCCTCGAAGCGCTGGTCGAAAGCCTCGCCGCGCTCCTGCAGTGCGCCGTGGCCGCCGCCGACGAGCAGATCCGTACGACCTGGCAGCGCGAACCCGCGGCCGGCGAGTTCGGCTTCGAGGACGTCGGCCGGGAGGCCGGGGGATGGGGGCCCGCCGAGGACATCCGGGGCCGGATCGCCATGGCCGTACGGCGGTGGTGGCGGGTCCTGGAGGAGCTGGCCGAGGAAGAGGTGCGCAGCCTGGAACGCAATGCCGCCCCCGACCCCGAGACCTTGGCCGCGCTGCTGGCCGCCGCGCTGCTCGGCGGCCGCCGCACCCGCGGCGCCGGGGAACAGCTCGCCGAACGGATCGGCGCCCAGACCGCGCTGCGGCTGCGCGACAAGGGCGGGGCGCTGCTCACCGAATGCCTGGACCGGGTGCTGGACGGCGAGCGCGACCGGCGGCTCGCACCGCTCGACGCGCTCGACGTGGCCCCGGAGCCGCAGGCCGAACTGATCGCCGCGCTGTCCGTACTGCAGAAGGAGAGGTGGCAGCGATGACTGCCGTCACTGACGAGGGGACCGCACCGGCCGGGAGCCCCGCTCCCCCCGAGGACCGGGAGACCGACGGGCCGGTCCCGGTACCGGAGGCCGGCCGCGTGCCGGAGCCGGGCCGGGTGCCGGAGCCGGGCCGGGAATGGAACGACGGGCTCATCGCCCGGCGGGCGGCGGCCAAGGCGACGGACCCCGAACCCGAGCCCGCCCCGGACGACGACGTGCGACCGCCCCAGGTCGAGGCGTACGTGCCCTCCGGCGGCCCGCTCCGGCCCCGGCTCGACGCGCTGCGGGAACTGGTCGGACTGTCCCGGGCCCGGCTCGACGGGGACACCCTCGCCGAAGCGGGACGGGTGCTCGACGAGGCGGCGGCCCGGCAGCGGCTCTCCTCCCGGCACACCGTCGTCGCCATCGCCGGGGCCACCGGCAGCGGCAAGTCGATGCTCTTCAACACCCTCGCGGGCGCCCAGATCTCCGAGACCGGGCTGCGCAGGCCGACCACCGCCGCCCCCATCGCCTGCTCCTGGACCGACGGGGCCGCCGGACTGCTCGACCGGCTCGCCATCCCGGGACGGCTCAGGCGCAGGCCGCAGCCGGGCGGCGCGGACACCGACGAGGCTCTCCAGGGCCTCGTACTCGTCGACCTGCCCGACCACGACTCGGCGGCGACCGAACACCGGGAACAGGTCGAACGGGTCCTGGCGCTGGTCGACGCGGTGATCTGGGTCGTCGACCCGGAGAAGTACGCGGACGCGGCCCTGCACGAGCGCTACCTGCAGCCGCTCGCCGGACACGCCGAGATCACCTTCGTCGTCCTCAACCAGATCGACCGGCTGCCCGGCGACGCCGCCGACCTGGTCCTCGACGATCTGCGCCGGCTGCTCGACGAGGACGGCATGGCGCTCGGCGAGCACGGCGAACCGGGCGCCACCGTCATGTCCCTGTCCGCGCTCACCGGCGAGGGCGTCGATGAACTGCGCGAGGTGCTCGGCCGGTTCGTCCAGGGACGCACCGCGGCGGCGCGCCGGCTCTCCGCGGACGTGGACGCAGCCGCGGCCAGGCTCCGCCCGGTGTACGTGGCCGAGGGGCGGCCCGGCCTCGGCGAGCGGAGCCGTGAGGAGTTCACCGACCGGCTGGCGGAAGCCGTCGGGGCGGCCGCGGCGGGCCAGGCGGCCGAGCGCGAGTGGCGCAGGAACGCCGGACGGGCGTGCGGCACGCCATGGCTGCGGCTCTGGCGCTGGTACGAGTCAACCCGGCGGCCCGGAGGCCTGGAGCGCCCGGTGCGGCCCGAGCCCCCGGAGGAGCGGCCCTCCTCCCGGCAGCGCGTCGAGCAGGCGGTACGGACGGTGGCGGACGAGGCCGCCGACGGGCTGCCGGGCCCCTGGGCGCAGGCGGTCCGCGAGGCGGCGGTGAACGGAGCGGACGGGTTGCCGGAGGCGCTCGACGCGCTGGCGGAAAGGTCCGGCGCGGAGCACGCCCCGGGCGGTGGGGCGGTGGTGGCCACGGGCGTGGCCGGGGCCTGTGGAGTGGCGCACAGCGGCCGGGTGGGCGGGAAGCCGCCGCGGCCGAAGTGGTGGCCGGCGGCGGTTCTGGCACAGGCTGCGATGACGTTGCTGCAGGTCTTCGGCGGGCTCTGGCTGGTCGGGCAGATCGTCGGCGTGCTCGAACCGGGCTACTTCACGCCCGCCCTGGTGATGCTGGCCGGGATCGTCGGCGGGCCGCTCGTGGAGTGGTCGTGCGCGGCCGCGGCGCGTGGGCCGGCGCGACGGTACGGGCAGGAGGCCGAGCGGCAGTTGCGCGAGGCGGCGGCGGCCTGCGGGCGGGCCCGGGTGCTCGACCCGGTGGCCGCGGAGCTCGTGCGGTACCGCGAGGTGCGCGAGAGGTACGCGGCGGTGACGGAGATTTCCACAACCGGCGGGTAGTCCACAGGCGCGAGCAGGATTTCCGCCTCCCCTTCAACCTGGGATCAGTGACCGCGTGGACGCGATCGCTGTTCCGAAGGCCGAAGGGGAGGCGGAGTCATGAACGACACCTTGGTGACATTGGTGGGCAACGCGGCTACGGGCGTGGAGTTCCGGGAGACCGCGACCGGCGGAATGGCGCGATTCCGGTTCGCGGTGACGCCGCGCCGCTGGGACCGCGAGAAACAGCTCTGGACGGACGGGCACACCAGCTTTTACACGGTGTGGGCCTGGCGGACTCTGGCCTTGAATCTGTCCGGTTCCGTTTCCGTCGGGGAACCACTCGTCGTGCACGGCCGGCTGAAGGTGCGCGAGGAGGAACGGGAGGGGCAGCGCAGGACGTTCGTGGACATCGAGGCGGTCGCGGTGGGCCACGATCTGACGCGGGGGACGGCGGCGTTCCGGCGGGTGATGAGGGCTGAACCCGCGCTGACGGCACGGGTGGGGAGTGTGGACGGGGCGGGGTCGGGAGCGGGGACGCCGGCGAAACCGGAGGACGTCGCCGGGCCGGGCGGCCCCGACGGGTTCGGGGGACCGGACGGCTCCCGGCGCGGACGGTCGACGGACCGTCAGAAGGCTGCGAAAGAGCTCGCGTCGGTGCCGTGACGGGTCTGGAGCGGTCCAGGAGCAGGGCGAAATACGGGCCGGGGGCGGGCGGGGAAGGGGCCGTGGAGGGGCCGTGGAGGCGAACGCGGGTGATACCGGCGATAACGATTCCGATTCGGAATGGTTGTACGACGGTATGACGGGGGACTGTTCATCGCTTCCTCCTTAGGATTCCCCAGTACTCACGGGGCACTTGAGTCGACTGGCGGGGCAATCCCCACACGCGCATAAGGCGCGGAGGGTCCCGCCCGGAGGGGAATTCTGTGTTTTCTGCTTCTTCAGCGACCGCTTCGTCGTCCTCGGGGACGACGGCCAATTCTCCGAGGCGGCGCGGCATAGCCCGGCTGGCCGCATCGGTGGTGGCATCCGGTCTGGTCATGGCAGGCGCCCTCGTCGGCGCGGGCGGCGCGGTCGCCGACGAGGCACCGCAGCATCAGGGCGGCGCGGCCGCGGTGCTGGACGGGTTGAAGACCTTCGACCGCGCCGTGCTGCACACGGGCGGCAAGGACCAGCAGCTGCCCGCCGGCGTCTTCGAGATGACCGTCGACGGCGGCGGCAAGCTCAAGACGTACTGCATCGACATCCACAACCCCACCCAGGACCAGGCGAAGTACCTGGAGACCCCCTGGAACCAGACCTCGCTCGGCAGCAACAAGAACGCCGGCAAGATCCGCTGGATCCTGGAGCACTCCTACCCGCAGGTCGACGACCTCGCGGCGCTCGCCAAGGAGGCCGGCACCGGTCCGCTCACCGAGAAGACCGCGGCGGCGGGCACCCAGGTCGCCATCTGGCGCTACTCGGACAACGTGAAGGTCGACGCGACCGACGGCCAGGCCGAGAAGCTGGCCGACTGGCTGGAGAAGAACGCCGTCGACCAGGCCGAGCCCAAGGCGTCCCTCGCCCTGGACCCGGCCGCGGTCTCCGGCAAGTCCGGTGAGCGGCTCGGCCCGGTCACCGTCCACACCAACGCCGGCCAGGTCTCCGTGACCCCGCCCGCCGACGCCGCCACCGGCGTCAAGGTCACCGACAAGGCCGGCAAGCCCGTCACCGCCGCGGCCAACGGCGCCGAGCTCTACTTCGACGTGCCCGAGGGCACCGCCGACGGCTCCGCCTCGCTGACGGTCCAGGCCACCACCTCGGTGCCGGTCGGCCGCGCGTTCGCCGGTGTCACCAAGAGCCAGACCATGATCCTGGCCGGCTCCAGCGAGTCCACGGTCTCCGCGACCGCCACCGGCACCTGGGCCAAGAAGGGCGCCATCCCGGCCGTCACGGCGAAGAAGAACTGCGCCAAGGGCGGCGTGGACGTCACCGCCTCCAACACGGGCGACGAGGCCTTCACCTTCGAGCTGGCCGGTGTGAAGCACACCATCGAGGCGGGCAAGTCCGAGACGGTCACCGTCCCGGTCGCCGAGGACCAGGCCTACGACTTCACGATCACCGGCCCCGGCGGCTTCTCCAAGACGTTCAAGGGTGTCCTGGACTGCAAGACCAGCGGCAGCGCCGCCGGTGGCACCGACACCCAGACCGGCGGCGACAAGCCCGCTCCGGCCACGTCCGGCGGCAGCTCCACCACCGGCGGCTCGGGTGACCTCGCCGAGACCGGTGGCTCCAGCGCCACCCCGGTCATCGCGGGCGTCGCGATCGCCCTCGTCGTCGTCGGCGGCGGCGCGGTCTTCCTCCTCCGCAAGCGGAAGACGCAGACCTCCGCACAGTGATTCCGCACCGTCACTCCGCACCCTTGGTTGCGGAGTGACGAACACGGGGCGGACTGTCACGTTCGCTGATGAGGGCCCCGGTACGCCGACGCGTACCGGGGCCCTCGCATGTCCGGCGACGGCTCCCCGCGCGCTCCGGGGGCCGGAACGGGGTGTCTCGCGGGCCGGGCGGGTTTCCATCCTGGGATGGACGTCAGGCAAGATGGGGTGTATCTGCCCACACATCGATTGCCGGACGGTTTCTCTTGGCTGAGTACATCTACACCATGCGCAAGACGCGCAAGGCGCACGGCGACAAGGTGATCCTTGACGACGTCACGCTGAGCTTCCTGCCCGGGGCGAAGATCGGTGTGGTGGGTCCCAACGGCGCCGGTAAGTCCACGGTGCTGAAGATCATGGCGGGCCTGGAGCAGCCGTCCAACGGTGACGCGTTCCTGTCGCCCGGTTTCAGCGTCGGCATCCTCATGCAGGAGCCGCACCTCGACGAGACCAAGACCGTCCTGGAGAACGTCCAGGACGGCGCCGCCGAGGTCATGGGCAAGCTCAAGCGCTTCAACGAGGTCGCCGAGCTTATGGCGACCGACTACTCCGACGCGCTCATGGACGAGATGGGCAAGCTCCAGGAGGACCTGGACCACGCCAACGCGTGGGACCTGGACGCCCAGCTGGAGCAGGCCATGGACGCCCTGGGCTGCCCGCCCGGCGACTGGCCGGTCGTCAACCTCTCCGGTGGCGAGAAGCGCCGCGTCGCGCTCTGCAAGCTGCTGATCGAGGCCCCCGACCTGCTGCTCCTCGACGAGCCCACCAACCACCTCGACGCCGAGTCGGTCAACTGGCTGGAGCAGCACCTCTCGAAGTACTCCGGCGCCGTCGTCGCCGTCACGCACGACCGGTACTTCCTGAACAACGTCGCCGAGTGGATCCTCGAACTCGACCGCGGCCGTGCCATCCCCTACGAGGGCAACTACTCCACGTACCTCGACAAGAAGGCCGCCCGCCTCAAGGTCGAGGGCCGCAAGGACGAGAAGCGCGCCAAGCGGCTCAAGGAAGAGCTGGAGTGGGTCCGCTCCAACGCCAAGGGCCGGCAGACCAAGTCCAAGGCCCGACTCGCCCGTTACGAGGAGATGGCGGCCGAGGCGGACAAGATGCGGAAGCTGGACTTCGAGGAGATCCAGATCCCGCCGGGCCCGCGGCTCGGTTCCATCGTCGTCGAGGTCGAGAACCTTTCGAAGGCCTTCGGCGACAAGGTCCTCATCGACGACCTGTCGTTCACGCTGCCGCGCAACGGCATCGTCGGCGTCATCGGTCCGAACGGCGCGGGCAAGACCACGCTGTTCAAGATGATCCAGGGCCTGGAGACCCCCGACAGCGGCTCGGTCAAGATCGGTGACACGGTCAAGATCTCCTACGTCGACCAGTCCCGCGCCAACATCGACCCGAAGAAGACCCTCTGGGCCGTCGTCTCGGACGAGCTGGACTACATCAACGTCGGCCAGGTCGAGATGCCCTCGCGGGCGTACGTCTCCGCGTTCGGCTTCAAGGGCCCGGACCAGCAGAAGCCGGCCGGGGTCCTCTCCGGTGGTGAGCGCAACCGCCTCAACCTGGCGCTGACGCTCAAGGAGGGCGGCAACCTGCTGCTCCTCGACGAGCCCACCAACGACCTCGACGTCGAGACCCTGTCCTCGCTGGAGAACGCGCTCCTGGAGTTCCCGGGCGCCGCAGTGGTCATCTCCCACGACCGCTGGTTCCTGGACCGCGTCGCCACGCACATCCTGGCGTACGAGGGCGACTCCAAGTGGTACTGGTTCGAGGGCAACTTCGAGTCGTACGAGAAGAACAAGGTCGAGCGACTCGGTGCGGACGCGGCCCGCCCGCACCGTGCCACGTACAAGAAGCTCACGCGAGGCTGATCGTCTTGGCTCGTCACATCTACAACTGCCCGCTGCGCTGGTCGGACATGGACGCCTTCGGCCATGTGAACAACGTGGTCTTCCTCCGCTACCTGGAGGAGGCGCGCATCGACTTCATGTTCCGGCTGGCGCCGGGGGACGGTTCGCCGTCCTTCGCGGGCGGCTCCGTCGTGGCCCGGCACGAGATCGACTACGTACGGCCGCTGGTCCACCGGCACGAGCCGGTGACCGTCGAGTCGTGGGTCACGAAGATCGGCGCCGCGTCGCTGACGATCTCGTACGAGATCAAGGACCCGGACCAGGTGTACGTCCGGGCCTCGACCGTCGTCGTGCCGTACGACCTGGCCGAGGAGCGGCCCCGGCGGATCTCCGCCGAGGAGAAGCTCTTCCTCCAGCAGTACCTGGCCGAGGAGCCTGCCGCAGCATGACGGTGCCCGTACGGTCGCTGGAGTTCGCCGACCCGAGGGAGGCCGCGGATCTCGCGGCCTTCCTCGGTCGGCTGCTCCACTACGACCGGGCCGCCGCGGTGCGGATGCAGGCGGGCGGCGGTGCGCTGGCCGTGTTCGGCAGGCCGCCGTCGTTCGAGGTCCTGGCGATCCGGACGGCGCGGCTGTCCGGGCCGGACGACGGCTTCGACGTCACGGTGTCCGCCGGTGAACTCCTCGAATCCCTCGGGGAGTCCACCGGCACCGGCGCCGTCCCGGCACCCGTCACCGGGCCGCCGTGGACAGGGGTCCTCCCGCCCCGCGGCGGCTGGCGCGAACTGCCGGGCCTGCCCGACCCGGTCTCCCTGCGCGCGGCGGTCACCGCCGCGGTGGCGGAGTTCCGCTCCCGCGACGAGGCGCTGCCCGAGGAGCGCCGTACCCGGGCGGAGCGGGACCTGATCGGCCGCGAGATCTGGTCGCGCACGGTCGCCGGTACCGGGCTTCCGCTGCGGGCCGTCCACGCCGCCCAGTCGCTGGGATTCCTCCGCCCCGCGCCGGACTTTCCCGTCGCCCTGCTCACGGCCGGGTCCTGGCTCCGGCTCCGTACCCCGTACGGCTCCGTCGCCCTGCGCGGTCCGGGTAGCGGGCTCGGCTCGCTCAACCTGTCGGTGGGCACGGGCTGAGCGACCGGTTCTAGCCGGTCAGGGCCCTGTCCACCAGGCGCCGCGCGGCCGCGTCCTGGGCGTCCTGGGCCGGGTCGCCCATCCGCAGGGTGAACGTGGCGCTGGTCGCGGCCCGTGAGCCGTCCGGTGTCACCCCGCTCTCGGAGACGATCCCCAGATGGGTTCCGCCGTGGAACCAGATCCCGCCGTCGCTCCCTGCCACCGGGCGCCAGGCGATGCCCAGCCCGTAACGGACTCCCGGCGCATCGATCCAGTCCTCGGCCACGACCGTCTCCTTCATCGCGGCCAGCTCGGCCGGGCGCAGCAGCCGGCCGCTCATCAGGGCGCGCAGGAAGACCCCGTGGTCGTGGGTGGTGCTGATGACGGAGCCGTCCGCCCCGCCGCCGGAGGCCAGCGTCGTGTCGGTCGGCCGGGTGCGGCCGGGGAACCAGGTGTGCGCGGTGGCCGTGGGCCGGGGCAGGTACGGGGAGGTGCCCGGGGTGAAGGTGTGGCGCAGGCCCAGGGGTTCGACGATCCGGTCGTGGATCTCCCGAGCCCAGGAGTTGCCGGTCACCCGCTCGATGATCAGGCCCGCCACCACGTAGTTGGTGTTGGAGTAGCCCCAGCGCCGCCCAGGGGCGGGCGCTCCGGCGTCCGGCACCCACAGCGGCGGCCGGCTCAGGGCCGCCCTCAGCTGGTCCTCGGGGGTGGTGGTGCGAAACCGGGAACGGAGGTACCCGGCCGGGGTGAACGCGTCGGCAGCGTCGGGCGAGACGGCCAGGTAGTCGTTCAGGCCGCTGGTCTGGCGCAGCAGGTCGGCGACCGTGATCCTGCGGCCGTCGTTGCCGTTGCCCCGGACCGCGCCGGGCAGCCACCGCTCGACGGTGTCCGTGAGCGCGAGCCGTCCCTCGCCCACCAGTTGGAGGGCGAGCGTGGCCGTGAAGGTCTTGGTGTCGCTGCCGATCCGGTAGTAGGCGTCCCAGGGGACGGGGTGGTGCCCGGCTGCCGGGGCGGCGGAGCCGGCGCGGGCCGTGGTGCGGCCGCGGGCGCTCTGGACCTCGGCCAGTACGCCGGTGGCGCCGGTGGCCACGATCGCGTCCACGTCTTCCTGGAGGTGGTCGCCGAGCCCGGGACGGTTGCGGGGTGCGGCCGTCGCCGTGGGGGCGGACGCTGCGGTGAGCAGGGCCGCCGCCGTGGCCGCCAGGCCGGTACGTCTGCTGATCACCGGTCCTCCCCGGTGCGCGGGCAGGTCAGGTCGGCGGCGGGGAGCGTGCCGTCGCGCAGGTAGTCATTGACGGCCCGGTCGGCGCAGGGGACGGAGGTGAGGCCGTCGAGTCCGCGCCCGTACACCCCGTGCGAGCGGATGTCCGCCGTCACCAGCCGGGAGCCGGTCAGGCGGCGGTGCAGGGCCAATGCCCCTTCGTACGGGACGTTGTTGTCGCGCCGGGCCTGGAGCATCAGGACGGGTACGTCGTTGCCGATCACCGTGGCCGGCTCGCGGGACGTGCTCGTCCAGAACGCGCACGGGGCGATCATGCTGTTGACGAGCGGGCCGAAGACGGGCTGGGTGGCGCGACTGGCCTCCATGTTCCGCCAGTACGTCTCCGGGTTCCGTGGCCAGCCGCCGGCCGGCCAGCCGCTGTCGCCGCACATGAAGAAGGTGCCGCCCAGCATGCTGTCCGCCAGCTCGGGCGAGGCGAGCAGCTCCAGCATGGCGGCGAGCTCCGGGCCGGGCTCGACCGGCCTGCCCGCCGCGGCGTCGGCCAGGTCCCGCACCGTGGCGGCGAGCACCGGGTCGTACTCCTCGTGCTGGATGAGCTGCCGCAGCACCAGCCGCAGCAGCGGCGCGTCGAGCCGGACGCCGGAGACGGTCACCGGGCGACGCTCGGCCCCGTCGAGCAGCCGCTGGACGCTCGACCGCACACGGGCGGGCGTGGCGCCGAGCCGGTAGGTGCCGTCGTGCCGGGCGGTCCAGCCGGCCCAGGCGTCCAGCGCCTCTTCGAGCGGTCTGCCCGCCCGCTGGAAGAGTTCGTACTGGGTGGCCGACGGGTCGGTCGAGGAGTCGATGACGACGCGGTCGGCGCGGCGCGGGAACATCTGGGTGTAGACGGCGCCCAGATCGGCGCCGTACGAGACGCCGTAGTACGACAGTCTGCGCTCACCCAGCGCCGCGCGGATCACGTCCATGTCGCGGGCGACGTTCCGGGACGTGGCGTGGGGGAGGAGCCGGGCGTTGTCCCCGTGCTCCTGGCAGCGGCGTGCGGTGTCGCGGGAGGACCGTACCGACTGCTCGAAGTCCTCGCGACGGGTCGTGACCGGGCCGGGCGCGGGCGCCGGGGCGGCCGGGTCGCAGGCGACGGGGGTGGACTCGCCGAGGAAGCGGGGATCGAAGCCGATCAGGTCGTAGCGGTCGGCGGCGTCCTTCAACGCGGGGCGCAGATACAGGGTGCTGGCGAGTCCGGCGCCGCCCGGACCGCCCGGGTTCGACAGCAGGATGCCCCGCCGCTGCCCGTGCTTCGCGGTGGCCTTGATCCGGGAGACGGCGATCCGGATCGTCCGCCCGCCGGGGTCGGAGTAGTCGAGCGGGACGGTCACCTCCGTGCACTGCGCACCCGCCTCGTTCAGGTCCCGCTGCTGCGGTGAGCAGGGGCCCCAGACGAGCCGCTGATGGGTGGGTGCGGTGGGTGCGGTGGGGGTGGCGGGGGTGGCCGATGCGGGCACACCGCCCGCGAGCAGACAGGTCAGGCCCAGGCCGACGGCGGCCGGCGTGGCGACGCGCATGGTGCTCCTCAAGATCAGGTGGATGACTCCCGCACGACGCTAGGCGCGTACGCGGCGCGGGAACATCGGGCCACCCGGCCGAAGCGACCTGGGGCCAGCACCACCAACACCCGTCACGGGCGCGGCTGGTCGTCCGGCCAGACCCCGATGTGGTCGCGCTCCAGCTCCAGCATCACCCGGTGCTCCATCCCGAGCGCCTCCGTGTAGTCGGCGGGCAGTTGCAGCCGCCCCGCGCGGTCGAGCATCGCGTACTCCCGGGCCACCTGGGACTCCAGTCCCGTGGTGGCGTCGACCTCGGTGCGGCGCAGCACCTCGGAGGACGTACGGCCGTCCCGGATGGCGACCGTGCGGCGGACCTCGTCGGCCACCGCCTGGTCGTGCGTGACGATCACGATCGTGGTGCCGAGCTCCTCGTTGGCGCGGCGGAACGCCGCGAAGACCTGCGCGCCGGTGGCCGAGTCGAGCTCACCGGTCGGTTCGTCGGCGAGCAGCACCGACGGGTTGTTGGCGAGCGCGACCGCGATCGCCACCCGCTGCTGCTGGCCGCCGGAGAGCTGTTGCGGGCGCCGGTCGCGGCAGTCCTCGACCTCCAGGATGCGGAGCAGCGACTCGGCGCGGGCGGCCCGTTCGGCACCCCGCATCCGGCCCCGGCCGCGCAGCTGCATCGGCAGGGTGACGTTCTGGACGGCGGTGAGGTACGGGAGCAGATTGCGGGCGGTCTGCTGCCAGACGAACCCGACGACGTCCCGCCGGTAGCGGAGCCGTTCCTTCGGCCCCATCGACAGCAGATCGCAGCCCGCGACCTTCGCCGACCCGGCCGTCGGCACGTCGAGCCCCGCCAGGATGTTCATCAGGGTCGACTTACCGCTGCCCGACGCGCCGACCAGGGCCATCAACTCGCCCTCGGTGACCAGGAGATCCAGGCCCTGCAGGGCCTGCACCTCCACCCCGTCCGCGGAGAAGATGCGGACCAGCCGGTCGCAGGCGATCAGCGCGTCGTGCCCGTACGAGGGTCGGTCGCGGCGCGCGTTGGCGCGCTGTTCGAGCTCGGCGAGTGTGGTGTCGGCCGACGGCGACGTCATCGGGAATCTCCTGCCCTGAGTTCGGTGTTCGGTCCGCGACGGCCGGCCCACCGGGCCTGGACGGCGGCCACCGCGGCGGTGAGGACGACCACGCCGATCGCCGGGAGCGTCAGCGACCACGGGTCGGGCCGCAGCGGAGCGGTGTCGAGTGCGGTGGGTCCGGGCCCGGCGGAGAGCGAGAGGCCCACCAGGTCGACGCCCGGTGCCAGCAGCGCGATCGCCGCCCAGCCGACGAGCACCCCGCCGACGGCCGCGAGCAGCGCCTGAGGCAGCGCTTCGAGGCCGAGCAGCCGCCTGCCCTGCCGGGAGGTGAGGCCCATGGTCCGCAGCCGGGCCAGCAGGGCCGTGCGCTCCGGCGCGGTCCGCAGCAGCGACAGCAGGACGGCGAGCAGGGCGTAGCCCGCACCGGCCGCGATCGCCGCCGCGTAGATGGCCCAGGCGCCCTGCTGCATGGGGGTGTCGACGAACGCCTCGCGTTCCTCGGAGCGCAGCCGTACGGAGAAGCCCTTGCCCGCTTCCTGCGCCGCCGCCCGCAGCGCCTTCGCGTCCGGGGAGCCGCCGGTGACCAGCAGGGTGCTGGTCTGCCGGCGGGTGAGCGACGCGGCGTCGACGATCAGGAAGTCGCTGTCGGGGACGGCGGCGGTGCGCGGGACGACGCCCGCCACCCGCACCGTGAGGTCCCCGGCCGCCGTGGACAGTTCGCGCGGCTGGTCGCCGAGCTCCGTGGCGACCGACGGCGACACGATCACGGGCACCACCGTGTCCTTCGACGGGGCGGTCCCCTTCGCAGCCGTACGCCCGGGGGCGCGCAGCCGGTCGGCGGGGAACGGGCCGAGGCCCGTCGTACGGGCCAGCCGGGCGTACGCCGCCGGGTCGACGCCCAGCACGGCGGCGTTCTTCATCCGGTTGTTCCCGGCCGGGTCGGCGGGCAGCGGCACGCCGTACACGACCTGCACCGCCGCTACCTCCCGCACCCCGTCCGCCTTCCGCACCTGCCGGATCAGGCGGTCCGGCAGCGGTACGGAGTCGTGCTGGCCGCTGATCCGGGCGTCGGCACCGACCGTGTGCACCGCTGCCCGGTCCCGGGCGTCCGCGACACCCGCGAGCACCGAGCCGCCGAACGCCGCCGTGGTCAGCGCGAGCAGCAGCGCCAGCAGCGGCAGGGTGCCGCCCGCCGAGCCCCGCCCGGCCCGTGCCAGCGACAGGAAGCCGACCAAGCCGCGCCGCCGGGCCACGGCGCGCGAGGCGAGCCGCAGCGGCAGCGGCAGGAGCCGTACCAGGACCAGGGCGGCGATCAGCCCGACCAGCACGGGGGCGGCGCTGACCAGCAGGTCGCTGCCGCCGTCGCCTCCCGTACCGCGTCGGCGCAGGCCCGCGACCGCGCCGACGGCCAGCACCAGCACGGTGAGTTCGGCGACCGTGCGCCGCCGCGACGGGCGGGCGTCCATCAGGTCGTCGCGGGCCCCGGGCAGTCGCGGCCTGCGGTGCGGCAGCACCGCGCCCAGCGGCAGGGCGAGGCAGACCAGCGCGGCGACGGCGGCCGGCCCGACGACGGAGGGCCACAGCCGGGCCCGGTCGAAGAGCGGCACGGAGATCAGCAGACCCAGCGCCGCCGCGGGCACCGCGATCACCGCCGTCTCGGCGAACAGCCGGCCGCCGATCCCGCGCAGCGATCCGCCGCGCGCCCGCAGCAGCGCCAGTTCGGCGCGGCGCTGCCCGCCGATCAGCCCCACGGTCATCAGCAGCACGACGCCCGCGACGGCCCCGGCGCCCACGGCGGCGACCGTGACGACCGGGCCGATCGCCGCACGCAGCGATCCGTACCCGGTGAGGATCTCGTCCAGGTCGGTCGTAAACGTGGCGTTGACACCGGCCACCCCGCGCAGCCGTACCAGCCCGGGGCCGCCCTCCAGGGAGGCGATCGACGAGCGCAGCCCCGCCACGTCGGGGGCGGTGAGACGGGAGGCGTCCGGTGCGAACTGCCAGAACGCCTCCGGTTGGCCCGCCGTGGCAAGCAGCGCGGGCGCGGCGTCCGGGGGCAGCAGAACGGCCGCGGTCCAGTAATTGCGCGGCGGGTACAGATTCGGTTCGGGGACCAGGGCCGGGGTCCGGAGCAGCGGAACGGCCGACCAGTAGGCGGACCGGGGGGCGGTCGGGGCGACGATGCCGGTGATCCGTACGGTCAGCTGCTTCCCGCTCTGGGCCGGTACGGAGATGACCGAACCGGCCTTCGCCTTCAGGGCCTTGGCCGTCTCCTCGGTGACCGCGGCCTCCACCTCGCTCGTCTCCTCGGTGACCTCGCCGTGCACGGCGGGCCACTTCCCGGCGCGCAGGGTGGCGTGGTCCGGGAGGGCGGACAGCGTGGAGTAGGTCAGCTGGGGGTCGACGAGGTCCGGCCGCGCCAGCCAGCCGTCCTGCGCGGCGATCGGCTTCCCGGTGCGGAAGCCGTACGAGGAATCGGCGGTGCCCGGCATCACCTGGCCGGGCAGCAGGGACCGTGCCTTGCGGTGGACGGAGGCCAGCGCCGTGTCACGGACGGCCGCCTCGCGCTCGGCCGACGGCAGCTGGAGTTCGGGCTCCGGCGCGCTCAGTTCCAGCACGCTGTGCGAGGGGTCCGCGACGGCGATGTCCTGGCGCAGCCCGTCGTTCTCGTAGCGCTCGACGGCGCGCGGGAAGGCGGCCGCGAGGAACGACGTCAGCAGCACCAGCAGCCCCAGCGCCCAGGCCGTGCCGGGAGCGGTGCGCAGCCGGGTGCGGACCCAGGGCGCACCGGCGGGGGTGCTGCGGTCTCGAACGGAACCGCGGTCATGCGTGGAGGCGCCGTCTCGTACAGAGCTGCCGTCTCGAATGGAACTGTCGTCTCGAACGGAACGCGGAGTCATGTCAGTTGTCCCCCTGGACACGCAGTGAGGCCGCGGGGTCGGCACCGCGCAGGGCGAGGGACACGACGATCACCAGCGGAAGCGCGGCGACGCCCGCCAGCAGCGCCGCGATCTGCCCGGCCGGCAATTGCACCAGCACTCCGGGCACCGGCGCGGTGGCCTGCCCGGTCAGTACGACGAGCGGTACGACGGCGCGGTTCAGCACCGCCCCGAGCACGGTCCCGACGAGCAGCGCGATCGCGATCAGCACGCCCTGCTCGGCGGCGATCATCCTGGTCAGCCGGCGGCGCGGGGTGCCCAGCGCCCGCAGTACGGCGAACTCGCCGGCCCGTTCCCGCTGTGCGCCGACGGCGCTCACCGCGAAGCCGACCGCCGCCAGGGCCGCGGCGACCACCGCCACCGCGGGCAGCGCGGACTGCGGTCCGGCGCCCAGCGGATCGCCGACCAGCTCCCGCGCGATCTCGTCCCGCACCAGGACCTGGGACGGATCGGTGTCCGGCTGCGCCCGCAACGTGGCGGCCGCGTCCGCGGCCCGGCCGGGGGCGGTGCTCAGCCACCACTCGTTCGCGTCGAGCACGGCGCCGGGACGCTGCGCGAAGACCTGGCCGACGGCCCCGAGATCGAGCAGTACGGCCCCGCCGTCGCGGCTCCGGTCCGCGGACCCGTCACCGTCCGAACCCTCGCCGGTGGTCGGCAGCCGGCGCACCGAGTCCACGATCTCCACCCGGACCGTCTCGCCGGCCAGCGTGACATCGACGCGCTGTCCCTTCTTCGCCCCGGCGGCCTTCAGATACGCGTCGGTGACGATCGCCTTCGGCGCCGGCGCCTTCGGGCGGGGCACGGTGACCCGTACCGAGAAGGCGGGCGTCCATTCCCACACGTTGGGGGCGGAGCCGGTGTCGTACGTGAAGGCCAGCGGGCTCTTCGCGGAGGCCGTCGCGTCCACCGGTTCGCCGGCCTGCGTCTCGGAGCCGGAGCCGGAGCCGGTCAGTTCGGCGTCCCAGCGGAAGCCTGCGGGGACCGGGACCGGCCGCTCGGTGCCGTCGGCCGTCACGGTCCGCAGGGCGCTGACGTCGAGGCGGTACGTCTCGCTCCGGCCGGACGGCCGGTTGCCGGTCAGCTCGAAT
The DNA here is from genome assembly GCF_036077095.1 of Streptomyces sp. NBC_00376. Classification (NCBI taxonomy): domain Bacteria; kingdom Bacillati; phylum Actinomycetota; class Actinomycetes; order Kitasatosporales; family Streptomycetaceae; genus Streptomyces; species Streptomyces sp. NBC_00376. Next base: position 5,719,144 of record NZ_CP107960.1, read on the forward strand.
CCGGTCACGGCCAGATCGCCCGCGGCCGACACCGCGAGGGCGACCGGATGCGTCCTGCCGTCGACGGGTACGGATCCGGCCGGCACCCGGTAGGGCAGGCCGTAGCGGTCCTCCAGCAGCACGGCGAGGACCGGCTCGTCACCCGGCCGCCCGTGCGCCCCGGCCGCCTTGATCCGCACGTCGAAGCCGAGCCGCTCACTGTTCTTCGGCAGCATGAGGCCGGCCCGTGCGGTACTCGGCGGGTCGAGCGGGTCGAACAGCCGCTCCGGCGGCCGGTCGCCGAGATCGTCGCGGATCAGCATCCGCTCGGTGGCGTGCGCGGTGTCCAGGGCGAGGACCGAGGCGGTGCGGTTGCCCGAGAGTTCGGTGGTGGTGCGGAACGCGGGCGCCGCGTCCCGGACACCCGGCAGCCGCGTGTACGCGCCCGACTTCACCGGATCGTCCTCGATACCGGTGATCACGCGCAGCGACGCACCGGCCCTGAAGTCCGCCTGGTCGCTCTGCGAACGGTCCCAGGAGGCGCGCTGCCCGACGGCCAGCATGCCCATCGCCACCGCGAGGACCAGCAGCAGCACGGGCCCGGCGTTGCGCAGCGGGCGCCGGCTGAACTGCCAGCCGGACAGGGCCGCGATCAGCCCCCGGCCGCCCGCCGCGCCGCGCTCCGCGAGCCGGGCCGCGGGCGGCAGCAGCCGCAGCGTCAGTACGGTGCCTGCGAGCAGCAGCAGGGCGGGAGCCGCGACCAGCAGCGGATCGACGCCGAGCCGCCCCTGCCGGTCCCCGCTCAGCACGCCGCCGCCGACTCCCGTGGCCCGCCGGTCGAGCTGCCAGTACGCCACCGCCGCGATCACCAGCAGGCCGATGTCGGCACCCGCCCGCAGCGGCGCGGGCAGCGCCGCGGTCCGGCCCGCCCGGCGTTCCCCGGCACCCGCCGCCAGCGCGGGCGCCACGACGGCCAGCGCGCAGGCGAGCGCGGTGACGACGGCGACCAGCCACACCGTGGCGGTGGCGCCGCCGTCGATCCGCAGCCCGATCCGGGACAGCGCGCCGCGCCCCGCGAGCAGCCGGGTCAGCGGCCCGGCGAGCAGCGGGGCCACCAGCGCGGCGGGCAGCGCGAGCAGCAGCGCCTCGATCGCGGCGAGTGCCGTGATGCGGCCGCGCGATCCGCCCCGGGCCCGCAGCAGCCGGGTCTCGCCGTCGCGCTCGCTGCTCAGCAGCCGGGCCACCAGCAGCAGCGCGTACCCCGCGAGCAGCACCAGCTGGACGGCCACGATCATCAGCGTCGAGCGGGAGACCAGCAGCGCCCGGTCCATCTGCTCCAGCACCCGGGGCAGCGAAGTCCGTGCGGTGGCACCGCTCTTGAACTCGGGGGCGGCCAGCAGCGCCTTCGGAGCGGCGGTGGCGGTGCCGTGCAGTGCGTCGATGCGCCCCGTGGTGACGGTGCGGAAATCGGCGGCCGCCAGCCAGGACATCGTCCCGGAACTGAGCCGTCCGGTGCGCGCCGCGGCAGGGTCGGTGAGCAGCGGACCGTAGGTGGTGAAGGCGACCTTGCGGATGCCGCGCCCGCCGAGCTCGTCCAGCTGCCAGTACGGATCGGCCGGGTCGGACACCTCGTACACGCCCGTGACCAGGACCGGCAGCGGCTTGTCGGTCAGCCGGTCGGTGACGGTGAACCGCGAACCGGGCTTCAGCTTCAGCGCCTTCGCGGCCGGGCGGGGCAGGGCGACCTGGACGGGCGCACCGGACTTCCCGCCGCCCGCCGCCGGGACGCGGCCCGCGGTGATCCTGACCCGGCTGCGGTCGAGCGAGGCGAAGTGGGCGAGGTCGGGCTCGTCGCCCCGGGCCGACGGGGCCCGCAGCTCGCGCGGCAGCGCGTACGCCCCCGAGGTCTCCAGCGTCCGGACGGTCACCGGAAGGCCGTCGAAGGCCTCGCGGGCGGCCTTCCTGGCGATCGCGTCGGCCGCGTCCCGCTGTGCGGGTGCCACCTGCGCGGACATCACCAGGGAGGCGTCGGCCGCCGAACGGTGGGTGAGGGCGTGGCGGAGCGCCGCGTCACCGACGGAACCGGAGAAGGCGGTGAGCGCGGCCAGCACCGAGGCGGTCAGCAGAACGGCGAGAACCGCCGCGGAGAGCAGGAGCCGGTGGGCCCGTACCCGGAGAAAGACGAACCCCGTCACTCGCGCCCCCCTGGGCCCTCAACGCCACACACGCCCCCCGGCGTTCTACGGATGCTTTCAAGGGCATGCGCGCTTGGAAACCGCTTGCGTGAGTACTTGATCCGATTGTGACCGTTTATCGGTGTCGGAAGACCGACTTCCGTTCTTGGGGGGTGCAGAAGGAAGTTGCAGGGGGTGGTACGGGGCTCAGCCCTGGGTGTTCACCATCGAGGCGGCCGCGTAGGTCAGGTAGTCCCACAACTGCCGTTCGTGCTCCGGCGCCAGCCCGAGTTCGTCCAGGGCCACCCGCATATGGCCCAGCCAGGCGTCGTGCGCCGCCCGGTCCACCCGGAACGGGACGTGCCGCATCCGCAGCCGGGGGTGTCCGCGCCGCTCGCCGTAGGTACGGGGCCCGCCCCAGTACTGCATCAGGAACAGCGCGAACCGGTCCTCGGCCGGGCCCAGATCCTCCTCCGGGTACATCGGCCGGAGCAGCGGGTCCTCTGCGACTCCCTGGTAGAAGCGGTGCACCAGGCGCCGGAAGGTCTCCTCGCCGCCGACCTGCTCGTAGAAGGTCTGCTCCTGAAGCGTGTCGTGCGGATTCTCTGTCACCCGTCCATCGTCGCAGACGCACCGGCCGAGGACCGGGGACCTAGGCCCTGGTCCGACTCGCCGAACGGCCATCGGGGACCGGCCCGGGTTCCTGGCCACCGGGCTCCCGGCGCAGGAAGGTGGAGGTATGGACGCGCACACCGACCGGTTCGCCGCGGCCGCCGCCGAGGAGCGGTGGGCGATGGTCCGCTCCATCGTGGCCGGCGGGGCGCTGGTCGATCCCGGCTGGCGGGCCGCCTTCGAGGAGGTGCCGCGGCATCTGTTCGTGCCGTACTACTTCGTGGCCGGCGGCTACGACCGCCTGTGGTGCGAGGACCCCGACCCGGTCCGGCGGGCCCAATGGCTGCGCGGGGCGTACGAGGACGGGGCACTGGCCACCCGCATCAAGGACGGCGAACTGATCTCGTCGAGCAGCCAGCCCTCGCTGATGGCCCGGATGCTCGAAGAACTGGACGTACGGGACGGGCACCGGGTCCTGGAGATCGGCGCGGGCAGCGGCTACAACGCGGCGCTGCTCGCCCACCGGCTCGGCGACGACGCCGTGACCACCGTCGACCTCGACCCGGAGATCACCGAGTCGGCCCGTCGGCACCTGGACGCGGCCGGGTACCACCCGGCGGTGATCACCGGGGACGGGACCCGGGGCTGGCCCCGCCGGGGCCCGTACGACCGGATCATCGCCACCTGCACCCTGCCGTGCGTACCGCAGTCCTGGCTGGAGCAGTGCGTGCCGGGCGCCCGGATACTGGCTCCGTTCGCCACCGGGCTGATCATGCTGCGGGTGCGGGAGGCGGCGCACGGGAAGTACGCCGAGGGCCGGTTCCTGCACACGGCCGCCTACTTCGTGCCGCTGCGCGGCAGCCCGGTGCCGCCCGCCCGGCGCCCGCACACCCGCGCACTGCCGAGGCGCTTCAGCGACAACGACCTCTTCCAGTTCCTGCTGGCGCTGACCGAGGGCTCGCTCGACCCGCGCGAGGCCCTCTCCCTCTGGCAGCGCGAGAAGCGCCCCGAGCGGGAGAGGTTCGGCATCACGGTCAGGGGCGGTCGGCAGTGGGCCTGGCTGGACGACCCCGAGGGACCGTACGCCTGGCCACTGCCGACCGTGTGACCTCTGTTATCTCTGCGACGCGTGTGGCGCGCCCCACGCCTGCGACGTGGGATCAGCCGCGGCGGATCGTGATCGTCGTCCACGCCCCGACGTGCACCTTGTCGCCGTCCTGGAGCGGGACGGGCACATAGGGCTGGATCGGGTCCTCGGCGCCGTTGAGCGTGGTGCCGTTGGTGGAGTTCTGGTCGACCACGGCCCAGCCGCCGTCGGGCTGCTGCACCAGCACCGCGTGCTGGTGCGAGACGCCCGGGTCCTCCGGCGGCACGGACAGATCGATGTCGGGCGACTCGCCGGTGCTGTGCCTGCGACGGCCGATGGTGATCTGGTTGCCGGCCAGCGGAAGCTGCTGCTCCGGGGAGTACGCGGGCAGGTTCAGCCCGGTCGCCTCGGGGCCGCTGCGCTGCATCATCGCCAGGAAGTACTCCCGGTCCGGGGCGATGACCGCGGTCCAGCTCGCGGGCGGCTGGTTCTGGTTCTGCCCCGGGAACGGCGGCTGCTGCTGCGCCGGGGCCGACTGCTGCGGGCCCTGGGCGTGGGACGGCGGCGACAGCATCCAGTCGTCGTCGCCGCTGCCGCTGCTCTGCGGCCCCTGCTGCTGCGGCGCGGGCGGCTGCGGAGCCGGCGGACCGGGCTGCGGGAACGCGGGCGGCGCGGACTGCTGCTGGAACGGTGCCGGCGGTGCCGACTGCTGCTGGAACGGCGGCGGCGCGGACTGCTGCTGGAACGGCGCGGGCGGTGCCGACTGCTGCTGGAAGGACGGCGGAGGCGGCGGACCCTGCTGCTGGAACGGCGGCGGGGGCGACTGCGGACCGGGTCCGGGGGCCGGGGGCGACTGCGGGCCCGGGCCGGGGGCCGGGGGACCGGGCTGGTTGCCCCGCTCGGCGGAGAGCGGCTCGGCCGGGCGGTTCATCTGCGAGGGCCGCGAACCCTGGTACTCGAACGGGTCGCGCTGCTGCTGCGGCGGGGGCGGCGGCTGCTGCGCCTGGAAACCGGGCGGCAGGTTGAGGCCGGGCGGCGGGCCTGGCACGCCCTGAGCCGGGGCCAGCGGCGTGTACGACGTCGCGGTGTTCGTGAGGAAGTTCCAGCGGCACTCCTCGCAGAACGGCGCCATCGCCTCACGCGGCGTGCGGCACTGCGGGCAGAGCTCGGCGGCCTGGGTCGCATCGGAACCCGGGTTCGGCGGGTAGCCGTAACCGGCGGCGGGCGGCGGAGGCGGCGGCGGGGGGACCGCACCCGCAGGCGCGCCCGCGCCGGCCATGCGATGGCCGCAGACCTCGCACCAGTCGTCGGAACCCGACTGGTGTCCGTTCGGGCAGGTCGGCATGTCGGCGCTTCCCCCTCTCCTGGGCCGGCCCCGGGGCCGGCGTATTTTTCTGCTCTTCGCCTCCCGGCGGATCATTCCGGCCGGGCGGCTCGACTGTGTGGCTCTGTGCCTACTGTTTGCTGTTTATTGATCGTTTCTACTTCTTGACGCGAACGGTCTTGGTCGAGCGTGTTTCGAGTGTCATCTCGTCGGCGTCCGCGACCTTCGCTTTCAGTCGCACAGTACCGGTCGCCGCGTCCACGACGTCCACCACCTTCGAAAGCAGTTTCGCAGTGTCCTCGTTCCCGGAGGCCGATGCCAACTGCACCGCGCGGCCCAGTTTCGCGGTCGCGCCGTCGAAGTCGCCCGACTTGCGGGCATCGAGTCCCTGCTGGATGACCTGGGCCAGTTCGGCCTGTCCGGTGTAGTGCGCGACCTGCGGATTGATCGAGGTGGAGGCCACCATGTCCTCGGTCCACACGGCCCTGACCAGGCCCTGCGAAAGCGTCTGCGGGGCCCCGCCCGACGGGTCGGGGAGGATCAGCGAGACCCGGGACGCCAGCATCTCCTGCCCGATTCCGGCCTGCGGCACGGTCACGCACACGTGGTAGTCGCGGGACTCGTCGCCCCAGGAGCCCGTGGGGTAGTCCCCGGCGCGGGGACCCGCCTCGGTGCGCCGGTCGGTCAGATCGACGACCGTCGGTGCGACCTGTTTCACAAACTTGATCTCGACCCCGACGGGCGTCCAGAGCCGCAGAGCGACATCCGCGACCTCCTTGCCCATCGCGTTCTCCATCATCTGCGTGAAGTCCGCGGCCAGCCCCGTGGGGTCGGCGACTATGTCGGCCGTGCCGAGCAGCGCGGAGGCGATCGCTGTGACCTCTTTCACCTCCCAGTCGGTGCCGACACCGCGGGCGTCACAGGTGAAACGGCCCGCGCAGGAGTCGAGCGCGGCCCGCAGGTCCTCCGGGGCTTCGTGCTCGTTGCGGCCGTCGGTGAGCAGGATGCCGTGCCGGATGTCCACATCGGCCGCGCCGAGCAGCCGGTCGGTCAGCCGCAGCCAGGTGCCGATCGCCGTACCGCCACCGGCGCTGAGCGCGCGCAGGGCCCCCTTGGCCTGGGCCTTGGTCCGCGCGTCGGCCACGGCGAGCCTGCCGTTGCCCGGGTAGACCTCCTTGGCGACGTGCGTACCGCCGACGACGGCGAACGAGGTGCCGTCGCGCAGGGTGTCGATGGCCGCGGCGGTCGCGTCGCGGGCGTTGCGCATCTTCGTCGGCGGATAGTCCATCGAGCCGGAGCAGTCGACCATGATCACCACGGCGGCGTTCGGCCCCCGCCCGGGAACGTGCGCGGGCGACGCGGCCGCACCGGACAGCGGGACGCCGCCGGTGGTGCCGCCCCCGGTCGAGGTGACGGTGACGATCGCGTTGACCTCGCGGCCGCCTTCCGGCAGATATTCGTTCTGGTACACCTCGACGGAGAACTGCGGCACGTTCGACTTGGAGAAGTTGGCCATCTGGTCGGCTCCTTGGGACTCCAGGTGTCGGATGAAGACAGCTGAGAGCGAAGAAAAACGGGCGAAGGCGGCGGTGACGGGGCGGACTGTCGGAACTGGAACCAAGCGTTACGGAACGGGACTCACGGGGTACCGCACGCCGATCCTGCCCCCTGCGGCTCCACGGCGAACGGCAGCAGAGCCACTGTTACGTTGTCGTGGCCCCCGCCGTCGAGCGCGTGACCCACCAGCACCTGGGCGGCGTGCAGTGGCCGTTGGTGCGCGTCGGCCGGTACCGCCGCGGCCATCTCGGCCGCCGACTCCGCGTAGTTCCACAGGCCGTCCGTGCACACGACCACCAGACCGGACCGGTCCGGTTTGAAGGACGCGGTGTGCGGTTCCAGCTCGTACGCGTCGGCGCCGAGCCACCCCGTGATCGCGTGGGCCCGCTCGTCCGCGTACGCCTCCGCCTCGTTCATCAGGCCCGCCGCCACCATCTGCGCGGCCCACGAGTCGTCCTCGGTCAGCCGGGCGGGCGGGTTGGTGCGGTCGTCGGGCACCCAGTAGACGCGGCTGTCGCCGACCCAGCCGACGATCAGCAGACCGCCCGCCATGATCGAGCCGACCAGGGTGCACGCCGGGGCGTTCTGGTGGCGGTGCTGGTCGTGCTCCGTGGCCCGGCCGGGCTCCTGGGCCAGGGAGTTGACCGCCTCGCCGGCCGCGAGGATCGCCTCGTGCATCGCCTGCTGCGGGTGGGTGCCGCGAGGCAGCGACTCCAGGAGCGCCTCGTTGGCCGCGCTCGCGGCGGCCGCCGACGCCTCGTCCGGGCGGCTGGCCGACGAGACGCCGTCGCAGACGATCGCGACGACGGCCGGTGAACCGTCGGGCAGGGCGGTGGTCGACACCGCGAACGAGTCCTCGTTGCGGTGATGGCGCAGGCCCCGGTCGCTGACGGCGGCCACCGAACCGAGCTCCTGCTCCATGTGGTCACGCTCGCGCGGCTGGGCGTGACCGCAGTTCTCGCAGTAGCCGTCGGTGTCGACACTGCCCGCCCGGCAGGCCACACAGCGCTTGGTACCGGCCGGCGGCGTGGCCGCCACCGGATCCACGGCGGGGGTACGGGGGTCGGGTGCGGCCGCCGGTGCGGGCGCGGGCAGCTCGAAGTCGTCCGATCCGCTCGACGTGCTCGACGCACTCGGCCCGCTCGACGCACTCGACACATTGGATGTGCCCGGTCCGGCCGGTCCGTCCGGTTCACGCCGCCGGTCGAAGCGGACCCCCGCCGAACCCTCCGCGGGCACGGTCATGGCGACCGTCGGGTGGTCCTGGGCGACGGCGGGCACGGCCGACAGGTCGTACCCGCACGCACCGCAGAACAGGTCCCCCGGCTCCAGCGGCTCCTCGCAGCCGGGGCACTTCGACAGGGCCGTCTCCTGGGGCTTCTGCTCCTGGGGCTTCTGCGACATTTTCACACCCACGTCCGGGGGCGGAAACGGTTGGCCCGCTCCACCAGTTCGATCCTCTCATCGCCGGGCTCCGCAAGCCTGGCGAGCATCCGGTACGAACGTTCGAGCCCGAAGCGCAGGCCCCGCTCGTCCAGCTCACTGCCGAGCAGCTTTCCCGGCCCGGCAGGCGAAGGAGGCTGCGCCGAGGGGCTACCGGAGAGTATCCAGTCGAGCGCCGTCCCCAGCACCTCGGTCGAAAGCTGCTCCCGGCGCACCGCGTCCAGACCGAAACCGGCCAGTGCCGATACCTGGGCCGAGGCGGCCATCAGATCGGTGATCAGCGGCTCGTCCGGGGACCTTCCGCGCAGCCGGGCACGCACCGCGGCGACCCGTGCCGCCGTGTAGTGGATCGACGCCTCGGGCACCGACTCCAGGGCGCTGACGGCCCCGGCCCGGTTTCCGGCGGCGATCTGCACCCGGGCCAGCCCGAAGGCGGCGCTGACGAAGCTCGGGTCGGTCGTCCACACCAGCCGGTAGTACTCGGCGGCGTTGTCCAGCTGGCCCAGGACCTCCGCGCAGATCCCCAGCGCCAGCTTGGGCGCCGGCTCGCCGGGGAACGCGTCGTACACCGCGTCGAAGGACAGCGCCGCGTTCTCGTTGTCGCCGGTCACCAGCGAGGTGATGCCGCGGTACCAGACCACCCGCCAGTCGTCCGGGTACTGGCCCTCCAGCGCGGTCAGGGTCTGCCCCGCGGCACCGAGGTCGTTCAGCTCCAGGCGGGCGCGCAGCTCGCGCAGCCGGGTCTCCAGCGAGGCCACCGGCACCGCGCCCAGCGCGGAGATCAGCTCGGACGGGGCGGTGGTCATCAGCCCGGCGAGGAAACCCGCGTTGGGGTCGCTCGCGTCGACCCGGGGCACCGGCAGCGCGAGCGAGGTGGACCGTACGTCGAGCTCGGCGAGCCTAGGGCCGTCCGGCGCGGGGAGGAGCGCCGCCGGAGCGGCGGCCGGGACCCGGGGGGCCGGAATGGCGGCCTGCGGCTGCGCGTACGCGGCGGCCTCACCGTTCCCGCCCGGCGCGTTGCCCGCCCGTACATGGGTGGGCGGCGCGATCAGCGGAGCGGCCCCGGGCGCGGCGTACCCCGGCGCGGGCGGGGCGTACCCGGGCAGCGCGCCGGGCGCGGGCGGAGCCGCGACCCGGGGCACGTTGCCCGCCCCGCCGCGCCGCCCGCGGCGGCCGGACCGGGCCGGGGTGGTCGCCCGGATCCCCAGCCGCGACACATCGCCCATCGGCTCCGGGAACAACTGCGTGTCGGTGACCCGCACTTCGGTGCCGAACAGCGTCGAGAGCGCCGGGCGCGGCCGCCCCGTCTGCAGCGACACCACCTCGCGCAGCACACCCGTCAGCTGCTCCGCCATCTCCGCGGCCGAGGCGAACCGCCGCGCCGGATCCGGGTCGGTGGCCCGCACCAGCAGCCGGTAGAACGACTCGTAGGTCCGGAACACCTCGATGTTGTCCGGATCCGGGAGCGAGTCCACGAAGACGTTGGTGTAGCCCTGGAAGTCGAAGGTGAGCACCGCGAGCGTCCGCGCGACCGTGTACAGATCGGAGGCGACCGACGGGCCGATCTCCGCGACCTCCGGCGCCTGGTAGCCCACCGTGCCGTAGATGGCCGACTCGTCGTCGTCCATCCTGCGCACCGCGCCCATGTCGATCAGCTTCAGCTGGTCCTCGGTCTGGATCGCGTTGTCGACCTTGAAGTCGCAGTACAGCAGGTTGCGGCTGTGCAGATGGCCGAGCGCCTCCAGCGCCTCGATGCCGTACGCGCACGCCTGCTCGACCGGCAGCGGATCGCGCTTCCCGGCGGGGGTGCGGCGCTCGTTGGCGATGTCCTTGAGCGCCTTGCCGCCGACGTACTCCATCACGATGTAGCCGTCGAGCGAGCCGGTGCGCTGGTCGAGGTGCTCGACGAAGTTGTAGATCCGGACGATGTTGGAGTGCTCGATCTCGGCGAGGAAGCGGCGCTCGGAGATCGCGGCCGCCATGGCGTCCTGGTCGCCGGTGTCGAGCAGGCCCTTGAGGACCACCCAGCGGTCCGAGACCGCACGGTCGACCGCGAGGTAGACCCAGCCGAGCCCGCCGTGAGCCAGACAGCCGGCGACCTCGTACTGGCCGTGCACGATGTCGCCCGCGTGGAGCTTGGGCACGAAGGAGTAGGGGTGACCGCACTTGGTGCAGAACCCCTCCGTGCGGCCGATCCGTTCGCCGCGCGACCGGCCGACCGGGGCCCCGCAGTCGGAACGCGAACAGAAACGCTTCCGCTCCGGTACCTCGGGGTTCTCCATCACCGCCGAGCGCGGGTCGGGACGCGGCACGTCCGGCACCTCGACCAGGCCCACGCCCAGCCTGCCCCGGGTGGACGCGCCCGAGGCCGAACCGGAGGAACGGACCGAGACCGAGGGGGAGGTGACGCTGCCGGACAGCGAACGCGAGAGCCGGCCCGACACCGAGCGCCGTGAGGTCGACGAGCGCGAGGAACGGGACGACCGCGAGGACGCCCGGGACGAGGACCGCGAACCACTGCTGCTGCCACGGCTGTTCGCGCCGCCGACCGCGATCCCGGTGGGCGGCGAGCTCACCAGGCCATTCGGCGACACGACCGGAGCCAGCCCGCAGGTGTCGCAGTACAGCTCACCGCCGCCCATGTCCTCGTAACTGCCCTCGCACGCGGGGCGCTGGCACTGCGTACTCATGATCGGTCCCCCTGATCGCCCCGCCGCCGCAACGGCCCTGCCACCTTGCACACATCCGTGGTCATCGCCGGTCCTCCGGCCCCGGTGCCCGGCGCTGGGAAAGCAGCTCGGCCGCCGCCTCCTGGTAGCGCAGCACCGCCTGTCCGGCGACCCGCAGATCGCACGGCGCGCTCCACAGCATCCGGCGCGCCGCGTCGTACCGCTCGATCAGCAGCGGGTCCTCGGCCAGCCCGTGCCGGGCGACCTTCGCCTTGTACGCGTCGAGCCTGCCGCGCAGCTCCGCCCGTACCGCCAGCGGGGCGGTGACCGCGGTCAACGACTCGCGGGCCCGCAGCAATTCCTCCTCCGCCTCCCGCTCCAGCGTCTCCAGGAGCGGGGACAGCCGGTGCCACTGGGCGTGCCTGCGGTACTCCGAGGCGGCGGCCAGCCGTTCCTGGAGCACCGTCGCCGGGCCGCTGACCGCGGGCACCTCGGAGGCCGCGATCTTCGCCAGCACCTCACCGCGCGCCGACCGGGCCTCGGTCAGGGTGCGGTCCGCGCGGGAGAGCACGTCGCGCAGCTGGACCAGGCGCTGCTCGGCGTCCTGCCGGACCGCGAGCACCGCCTCGATCTCACGGCGTACGTCGTCCAGGGCGCGGGCCGCCCGGTCGTAGCGCGTCGTGTCGGGGCGGCCGCCGCCGGGCGCCGAACTGCCGGGCCCCGGCAGCCAGAACGCGAGGGGATCGGAGATCACCTGCGCCCGCAGCGTGGTCAGCTCCTGGGTGATCGCCGCCAGGTCGTCGCCCGCCGGGTGCTCACCGGGCCGTACTCCCACGGAGTGCGCCAGCGAGCGGGTGCGGTGCAGCTCGGCGGCGAGCAGATCTATCCGGGCGGGCAGCGCGGACCACACGGAGTCGGAGGCGACGACCATGTCCAGCGAGCGGGCGTACAGCTCGTTCATCCGGGAGACCAGCTCCTCCAGCGTGAACCGCTCGGAGAGCTTGGCCGGACCGTTGACCGAGGGATCGGGGCGGGCCGCCGCGTGCGCCACGGTGACGCCCTGGCCGCGCAGCAGCTCGGTGAGGGCCAGCAGGTCGTCCCGGTTGGGATAGCGGCGGCGGGCCCGCACCGAACGGGCCCGGTCGAGCGCCCCCGCGTAGGCGTCGAAATACCCCCACAGCAGCGTGATCGACTGCTCCGTGGAGGCCCAGCGTTCCCTGGTGACGCCGGTCAGCTCGGCGCCCTCCAGGAGCCGGCGGCCCGCGTGGTCCTGCAGGGCGAGCAGCGAGGTCTCGATCGCCTCGTGCTCCGCGCCGAGCCGGGCCAGCGCGCGGTCCGCCTCGTCCCGGTCCATGACCGGGCCGGGGGGCCTGGCCGCATAGCCGGGGAAGGGGCCCGCGCCCATCGATCACCTCTCCGCTCTTACTGCCGGGACGTACCCGGCAGGATCAGTGCCACTGCCTCACCGGCCGGGGTCCGCGCCGTCGCGCACACCCGGACGGACCGACCGTCAGTTGCTCCGGTACTTCGGGGCCGGCGGTCCCTTTATCCCCGGCAGCCCGGCCTCCAACCAATCCTGGTACGACAGCATCCAGGCGCTCTTCGCACCACCACTGCGGTAGTCGACCAGCACCTGGTTGACCCGGGCCACCAGATCGTCGGCCCCGAGCTTCGCCGCCACACCGTAGTACTCGGTGGTGAACGGCTTGTCGCCCTTCAGCTCGACCGCCGGGTCCTGGGCCGCCTGTCCGGCCGCCAGGGCGTTGTCCGTGACCACCGCGTCGACCTCACCCATCTGCAACCGCACCAGGCAGTCCAGCTGGTTGGGGACGGTGAGCTGGTTCTCGTCCGCGGCGGTGCCGTCGTGCGGGTCCTCGAAGACCGCGCCGAACGACTGCTTCTTCAGCGCGTCGTAGGCGGTGGAGCCGTTGGCGGTGCAGACGCGCTTGCCGGCCAGGGACTTGTCGTACCCGGTGATCGACGATTCCTTCGGTGCGAGGACCTGTTGTCCGGCCTGGAAGTAGGCGGTGGAGAACGAGACCTTCCGGGCCTGCTTGCAGTTGATCGTCATCGTGCGGACGACGACATCGACCTTGCCGTTCGCCAGGAGCTCGGCCCGCTTGTTGGTGGGAATGGCCCGGAAGATCACCGCGTCGCGGTCGTTCAGGATGTTCTCGGCGATGGCCCGCACCAGATCGATGTCGAAGCCTTCGATCTGACGGTTCTCCGGATTGCGGTATCCCCAGCGGAAGCTGTTCTGGTCGACCCCCGCGATCAGCTTCCCGCGCTTCTTGATCTTCTCGATGCTCGGACCGTCGGCGGACGAGGGCGGGAGGCTCGCCTCCGGGTCCGTGCAGTCGTCGGCCTTGGCCTGGACGGCCTGTGAGGTGCCCTGGCCCGCGAGGTCCCCGATGAAGGCGTCGGCGCCGCCGTGGGAGAGCGGCAGCAGGGTGAGCGAGGCCGTCACGGCGCAGGCCGCGGCCATGGCTGTCACTCCGCCCCAGCCGCGCAGCCTGACCCGGGCCGACCATGCGCCCATGCGCTTCCTGGTCATCGCTCCTCCTTTCATCGCTCCCCCGCTCATCGGTACTCCGAGAGCCTGCGGTTGATCCCGATGATCGCCGCGGCGGCGCCCAGCACGGCCAGCACGGCGGCCCCGGCCGACAGTCCCCACAGCGCCCCGCGCCCGTCCTCGGCGGCCCGGGTGAACTGGTCCTGCTCATGGGCTAGTGCCTTCGCCAGCGCGTCGTCCACCTGCTGGAACGACTCACCCGTCGACTTCTCGGGCCCGACGATCTGCTTCAGGGCACCCTCGTAGTCACCGTTGTCGTCGGTGGTGCGGGCGGCCCGGTGACGTTCCTGCCACTCGGTGACGGCGGCGGAGGCGGCCTTCACCGGATCGCTTCCCCGGGCGTCGTCCGCGAGCCCCCCGGCCTTCCCCAGCTCCTCGCCGAGTGCCTTCATGCCCGTGTTGTAGTCCGTCTCGTACTTGTCGTTCTTGCCGTCCGGGGTGAGCACCGCACCACGGGCGACCAGCGTGAGGTTCTCATTGGCGCGGGCCTTCAGCGAGTCGATCCGCGCGTGGTTGAGCACATCGAGGGACTGCTGCCCGTTCACATCCGCGGCATTCAGCTGGGACCGGGCCACCGTGTGCCCCACGGCCAGCCACAGCAGGATCACGGTGGACGCGGCGGTCGCCACGAGCAGCCCGTGGTTGAAGACCCGGTTCGTCCTGCGGTAGTTGCGCCGCTGCGCCCAGACCAGCCCGGCCAGCGCCACCACACCGAGCCCCAGCGAGAGGAAGGGCAGGGTCCGCGCCGAGTCGTTGTCCTCGCCGAGCCGGCCGGTCTCCGCCGCGTACAGCCGCTCGGCGGCCGGCAGCAGCACGTTGCTCATCTTCTGGTTGGCGTACCGGAGATAGGCGCCGCCCAGCGGCAGACCCTGCCGGTTGTTGGCGCGGGCCCGCTCGATCAGGCCCGTGTAGCGGGGGAGTTCCACGTTGAGCGTGGTGATCTCCTGCCCGGACTTCGTCGCCGCGTCCGTGTTGGCGGCGGCCTTCACCAGCAGCCGGGACGCCTCCTTGATGTCCCGCTCGTACTGGTCGTGGACATCGCGCGGCTCCTGCGCCCCCGCCAGGAAGCCGCTCGCAGCCGCGGTGTCGGCATCGGCCAGCGAGCGGTAGACGGCCGCCGCGTCGGCGCTCAGCGGCTGGCTGCGGCCCACCACGTCACCGGCGGCGGACTCGCGGTCGGCGACCTCGAACGCCGTCACGGCCCCGAACGCGACGACGAGCAGGGCCAGCACGGCCCCGATGATCTGGAGCCTGCCGGGCTCGGTGGTGGCCGCGGCCCGCACCCGGTCGGCGGTCATGGACAGCACACCGCGCTGCTGCGGAGCGGGTACGGTCGCGGGCGCGGGCGGCTGCGCCTGCTCGTGTTCCGGCGCCGTGCGCACACTCGGCGGGTATGTCACTCGACCTCCCCCTCGGTCACTGACGGTGGCCCCGCCCCCGGCCGATCGGGGGCTGGTGCCCGGCCATGAAGTATGGCCGCAGGGACCGACGTCCACACCTGGAACGTCCGGATTCTGCATCGGCCCACGGATGCGATGCGATCACACATCCGATTGCGGTCACCTGCATTCGATCAAGGCCTGCGCCGCCGATCAAGACGATCGGCGGACCAGTACCCGATGCGGGCCGATCTCCCCACTCATGAACACGTCCGGGACAACTGATCGGTTCCCGTGCGCAAGGGGCGTCCCGCGGCGCGAAAGCACCGTGGAACGCCCCTTGGAACGCGAACGACATGTCAGCCGTACTGTGCGCGCAGCCTCTCGTGCACCGTGGCCGCCGCGCCCGTGTGGTCCAGGCCGAGCAGCGCGGCCCCCAGCACCGGCGGCTGGGCCACCACCCGGAGCTCCGCCTTCGGGGCCCGCACCGCGAGGAGTTCGGAGATCCTCGCGTCCAACTGTGGGTGGCGGGCCGCCAGTACGCTGCCGCCCAGCACCACCGGCGCCTCCTCGTCCAGCAGATCGAGCCGGCCCAGCGCGACCGAGGCCATCGCGACGACCTCCTCGGCCAGCCGGTCCACCAGCGCCCCAGCCACCGGGTCCCCGGCCGCCGCGGTCGCGAAGAGCACCGGGGCCAGCTCGTGCCGGCGCTCGAACTCGACCCGGCCCAGATGCAGCGCCTCGATCAGCGCGTACATCGAGCCGAGCCCGAAGTGCCCCGGCAGCGTACGGACCAGCTCGGTCGGCTCACCGCGCCCGTCCTCGGCCCGCGCGGCGAACCACATGGCCTCCTCGGCCAGCCCCGCGCCGCCGCCCCAGTCACCGGAGATCCGGCCTATGGCGGGGAACCGCGCGGTCCGCCCGTCCGGCACCATGCCCACGCAGTTGATCCCCGCGCCGCAGACCACGGCCACACCGCGCGGCTCGTCCACCCCCGCGCGCAGTATCGCGAAGGTGTCGTTGCGCACCTCGACGGTGGCGCCCCAGCCCCGCGCGCGCAGCGCCGCGGCCAGCTGTTCCTCCTCCACCGGAAGGTCGGCGTTGGCGAGACAGGCGGACACGTGCGCGACGGGGCTGAACGGTCGGCCGGATCGGCCGGATTCGCCGGACAGCTCCAGCGCCCGGTCGACGGCCGCGCCGAGGACGTCGACGGCCGCCTCGACACCCACCGCCGGCGGCTGGAAGCCGCCGCCCCGGACCGTCGAAAGCACCGTTCCGTCCGCGCCGATCAGCGCCACGTCGGTCTTGCTGTTCCCCGCGTCGATCGCGAGGACCGAAGCGTTCACGCCCACGCCAGGTGCTCCCGGTTGTGCGCGATCAGCTTGTCGGTGAGCGCCTCGGCGTACTCGAACTGCCCGATCAACGGGTGCGCGAGCAGCGCCTTGAACACCCGGTCCCGGCCGCCGCGCAGTGCGGCCTCCAGGGCGAGGTCCTCGTACGCCGTCACATTGGCGATCAGACCGGCGTACAGCGGGTCCAGCTCGGGAACGGCGAGCGGCGTCGCGCCCGTGCCGTCGACCCGGGCCTGCACCTCGATCACCGCGTCGTCCGGCAGGAACGGCAGGGTGCCCCGGTTGTACGTGTTGACCACCTGCACCGCCGAGCCGCCCGAGCCGAGCAGCGAGGACGCCAGGTCCACGGCCGCCTCCGAGTAGAAGGCGCCGCCCCGCTTGGCGAGCAGCGCGGGCTTCTCGTCAAGCGCCGGGTCGCCGTACATGGCGAGCAGTTCCTTCTCCATCGCGGCGACCTCGGCGGCCCGGGACGGCTTGGTGCCGAGCTCCCGCACGACCGCGTCGTGCGCGTAGAAGTACCGCAGGTAGTACGAGGGGACGACGCCGAGCCGGTCGGTGATCGCCCGGGGCATGCGCAGATCGTCCGCGATCGCGTCGCCGTGCTCGGCGAGCAGCTTCGGCAGCACGTTCTCGCCGTCCGGGCCGCCGAGGCGCACCCCGAGCTCCCAGGTCAGGTGGTTGAGCCCGACATGGTCGAGGTGCACCTCGCCGGGGGTGACGTCGAGCAGCCGCGCGAACTTGCGCTGGAAGCCGATCGCCACGTTGCACAGGCCGACGGCCTTGTGGCCGGCCTGGAGCAGCGCCCGGGTGACGATGCCGACCGGGTTGGTGAAGTCGATGATCCAGGCGTCCGGGTTGGTGCGGCGGACCCGCTCGGCGATGTCCAGGACGACCGGCACGGTGCGCATCGCCTTGGCGAGGCCGCCGGCGCCGGTGGTCTCCTGGCCGACGCAGCCGCACTCCAGCGGCCAGGTCTCGTCCTGGTTGCGGGCGGCCTGGCCGCCGACGCGCAGCTGGAGCAGGACCGCGTCGGCGTCGGCGACGCCCGCGTCCAGGTCGGAGGTGGTGACGATCCTCCCCGGGTGGCCCTGCTTGGCGAAGATCCGCCGGGCGAGGCCGCCGACGAGCTCCAGGCGGTCGGCCGCCGGGTCGACGAGCACCAGCTCCTCGATGGGCAGCGTGTCCCGCAACCGGGCGAAACCGTCGATCAGTTCAGGTGTGTAGGTGGACCCGCCACCAACTACTGCGAGCTTCATAGGTCAGCCCTTTACTCCGGTCAGTGTGACGCCCTCGACGAATGCCTTCTGTGCGAAGAAGAAGACGAGGATCACGGGGGCCATGACCAGTACGGTCGCGGCCATGGTCAGGTTCCAGTCGGTGTGGTGTGCGCTCTTGAAGGAGTCCAGGCCGTAACTGAGCGTCCAGGCAGCGGGGTTCTCCGACGCGTAGATCTGCGGGCCGAAGTAGTCGTTCCAGGCGTAGAAGAACTGGAAGAGGGCGACGGCGGCGATGCCCGGCTTGGCCATCGGCACCACGACGCGCATCAGGGTGCGGAACTCGCCGCAGCCGTCGACCTTCGCCGCGTCGAGGTACTCGTTCGGGATGGTCAGCAGGAACTGCCGCAGCAGGAAGATGGAGAACGCGTCGCCGAACGCCATCGGGATGATCAGCGGCCAGAGCGTGCCGGACATGTCCAGCTGCTTGGCCCAGAACAGATACATCGGGATGACGACGACCTGCGGCGGCAGCATCATCATCGAGATGACCAGCATCAGCGACAGATGCCGGCCGCGGAAGCGGAACTTGGCGAGCGCGTAGGCCACGGGCAGCGACGAGACGACCGTGAGGACGGTGCCGAGCCCCGCGTACAGCAGGGTGTTGCGCCACCAGGTCAGGAAGCCGTCGGTCTCGAAGACCCGCCGGTAGTTGCTCCACTCGAAGGGGTGCGGCCACAGCTCGCGGGTCAGCGCCTGCTGGTCGCTCATCAGCGAGGTGAGCAGGAGGAAGACGAACGGCAGCACGAAGAAGAGCGCGGCGGCGACGCCGAGCGCGTGCACCGCGATCCAGTTCAGCAGCGACTTGCGCCGCGCGACGCGTTCGGCCGGGGTGGCCGGGCCGGTCGCGGGGCCGGCCGTCTTCACGGCGTCGAGAGTCTGCGCCACGTCACTCACCTGCCTGGATCAGTCCGCTGCGGCGCCGCATCAGCAGTGCGGTGAACGCCATGGCGAGTACGAAGAGAACGAGCGCGACCACGCAGGCGGAGCCGTAGTCGAAGCGCTGGAAACCGAGGTTGTAGACGACCTGCGGCAGCGTCAGTGTCGACTTGTCGGGATAGCCCGGTTCGAACTGCTGCCCGGAGCCGCCCATCACGCCCGAGGCGACCTTCCCGGCCACGAACGGCTGGGTGTAGTACTGCATCGTCTGGATGATCCCGGTGACCACCGCGAACAGGATGATCGGCGAGATGTTCGGCAGGGTGACGAAGCGGAACCGCTGGAACGCGGTCGCCCCGTCCAGCTCCGCCGCCTCGTACTGTTCCTTCGGTACGTCGAGCAGCGCGGCCATGAAGATCACCATCAGGTCGCCCACCCCCCAGACCGCGAGCGCGGTCAGGGCCGGCTTGGACCAGGCGGCGTCGGTGAACCAGCCGGGCGTGGGCAGCCCGATCTCGCCGAGGATCGAATTGACCGGCCCGGTACCCGGGTTGAGCAGGAAGACGAAGCCGAGGGTCGCCGCGACCGGCGGGGCCAGGTAGGGCAGGTAGAACAGGGTCCGGAAGACCCCGGCACCCGTCTTGATCTTCGTGATCAGCAGCCCGACACCGAGGCCGAACACCACCCGGCAGGTGACCATGACCACGACCAGCCAGAGCGTGTTGCGCAGCGCCGGCCAGAACAGCGGGTAGTCGTTGAAGACGAACGACCAGTTCTTCAGCCCGCTGAACTCGGGGGCCGTGAAACCGTCGTACGAGGTGAAGGAGAAGTAGACGGTGGAGATCAGCGGGTAGGCGAAGAAGACGCAGAACCCGATCAGCCACGGCGACATGAAGGCCGCTGTCCGAAGCGCCGACCGGCGGCGCTTCGCACGGAGTGTGTAGGTGGTCATCGCGGCGCTACTTCGCCTGCGCGATGGCTGCGTCGATCTCCTTGGCGGTCTTCTCCAGACCCGCCTCGATGTCCTTCTGCTTGCCCTTCTCGATGTCGAATCCGAGGTTCTGCAGGGACGTCAGGTACGCGCCGCCGTTCACCGAGGGCGGGGTGGTGGTGCTCTTCGGGTCCGCGGCGATGTCGAGGAAGGTCTTGAACCGCGGGTCGTACTTCAGCTTCGGCGACTTCAGCGCCGCCAGGGTGGAGGGCACATTGTGGATGGCATTGGCGAAATTCACCACGGCGTCGGTGTCGGTCGTCATGAACTTCACCAGCTCCCAGGCCGCGTTCTGCTTCTTCGAGGTGGCGGCGATACCGGCGATGGTGCCGGTCAGATAGCCCTTGCCGTAGGTGTCGGCCTCGTCGTCGGCGACGGGCATCGGGGCGACGCCGATCTCGAACTTCGGCTTGGTCTCCTCGGCCATCCCGAGCCGCCACTCGCCGTCCAGCTGCATGGCGACCTGGCCGGTGTGGAACGGGTGCTTGGCGCCCCACTCGTCACCGAACGACGTGCGGTACTTCTCCAGCTTCTCGTAGCCGCCCAGGTCGTCGACCAGCTTCTTCTGGGTCGTGAGCATGGCGGCGAACGACGGGTCCTTGGCGATGTTCGACTTGCCGTCCGCGTCGAAGTACTTCGGGTCCCAGGCGCCGAGGTAGTGCTCGGTCGTCGTCTCGTAGCCGTGGTAGTTCGGCATGAAACCGAGCCGCTCGTACGAGTCGCCCTTGGTCTTCGTCAGCTTCTTGGCGTCCTCGGCCAGCTCCGACCAGGTCCTCGGCGGCCTCGTGATCCCGGCCTTCTCGAAGGCGTCCTTGTTGTAGTAGAGGCCGTACGCGTCACCGAGCAGCGGCACGGTGCAGCGCACCCCGTCGAACTGGGTGTACTCGTTCATCGCCTTGGGGAAGGTCTTGTCCGGGTCGATCCCGTCCTTCTTCAGGAAGGGGTCGAGATCGACGAACGCCTTCGACGAGCAGAACTTGCCGACATTGTTCGTGGTGAACGACGAGACGACGTCCGGGGCGTTCGAACCGCCCGCCCGCAGTGCCTGGTTGATCTTGTCGTCGGTCATGTCGCCGATGACCTTCACATGGATGTTGGGGTGCGCCTTCTCGAAGGCGTCGACCGTCGCCCGGATTCCCGCGACCTCGTTCGGGGAGTTCCAGCCGTGCCAGAAGTTGATGGTCGTCTCCTTGGACGGGTCATCACTGGCACCGTTGCTCTGCCCCGTACAGGCCGAGGCGAGCAGAGATATGGCGGCGGTCGCGGCGAGCGCGGCGGCCGTCTTCCGGCGGTTTCCGGACATGGCGGTCTCCCGGTGGAGGAATGGGGCGGGGGGATACGGAGGAAGGGAACGGGAACGGGCCGACAGGAATCGGTGTCAGCGGGACGTGTCGAAGACCTCGTCGCGGGTGGTGGCGAGGGCGCTCTCCAACGCGCCGCGCAGTACGGGGCGGTGCGTCACGTCCCCGGCGATCAGCCGGGGCCGGGAGGCCGCCAGCTGGGTGAGCTCGGACTCCACCCGGCAGCGCAGCTGCTCCCCGCCGGCTGCGATGACCTCGCCGGACAGTACGACGATCTCCGGGTCGAGCACGGCGACCATGGAGGCGAGTCCGGTCGCGAGCCCGGTGGCGAACCGGTCGAGGAGCTGGACGTACGGGCCGTCCTCGCCGGCCTCCGCGGCCTCGGCGGCGCGGGTGAGCAGCCGGGCCGCGACCTCGTGGTGGGTGCCGGAGCCGCGGATCAGCTCGTCGTCGATGCCGAGTTCCCGGCCCAGCTGGGACAGCACCTGGGCGCCGGCCAGTTCCTGGAAGCCGCCCGCGTTCACCTTGGTGACCTGACGGACCAGCGGGGCGCCCGGCACCGGCAGGAAACCGACCTCGCCGGCGCCCCCGGTGAAACCGCGGTGCAGCCGTCCGTTGATGACGAGGGCGGCACCGAGCCCCTCCTCGTTCCACAGCAGGACGAAGTCGTCGTGCCCCCGCGCCGCGCCCAGCCGCTGCTCGGCCACCGCGACCAGGTTCACGTCGTTCTCGTACTCCACCGGCATCGGCAGGAAGGCGGCCAGCTCCTCCAGCAGCGTGGGGGAGTGCCAGCCAGGCAGGTGCGAGGCGTACCGCAGCCGCCCGGTACCGGGGTCGAAGGCGCCCGGGGTGCCGATGACGACCCGGTGCACATCGGAACGGGTGAGCCCGGCGTCCTTCACCGCCCCGTCCAGCGCCTCCGCCACCTGCCGCACCACACTGTCGGCCCGCCGCCCCGGGGTACGCAGCTCGAACTCCCCGACCGTCTGCCCGGTCACATCGGCGACGGCGGCGACGATCCGGCGCGCGTTCACATCCAGCCCCGCGACATGGGCGGCCCGCGCGTTCACCCCGTACAACTGCGCGTTGGGCCCCGGCCGCCCCGCCACCGTCCCGGTCGCGACGACCAGCCCGGCCGCCTCCAGCCGCGCCAGCAACTGCGAGGCGGTCGGCTTGGAGAGCCCGGTCAGCTTCCCGATCCTGGTCCGCGAGAGGGGGCCGTGCTCCAGCAGCAGATCGAGGGCGGCCCGGTCGTTCATGGCCCGCAGAACGCGGGGGGTACCCGGTGTGGTTCCGGCCATGAGCACTGCACCTGCCCTCTGTTAGGAAAGTTTCCTATTCGGTGAGGACCGTATGGCGCGGTTGCCGGTGCGTCAATGGTCCGCATCGCTGTGGTGGCCAAAGTGTTACTTGAGGGGGCGCGCTCCGGGTCCGTGGCGGGCATTCTGTACGAGCGGCAATAGGGGGCGACCTGCTTCAGCCGGGCTTCGGGAGGGGGACCCGTGCCGGAACAGGCGCGAGGAGGCGGCGGATTACGCCGACGGCGACCACCGCTGCGGGCCTTGACCGGAAAGCTGGTGCTTGCCGCGGTGCTGCCGTCGACGGCAGTCGGCTCGCTCTCGTCCTGTGTGTTGACGAACGGTCCGGTGCCGATGAAGTCCGGTTTCCGGACGGAGGGGGACGGCATCGTCGTCGCCTACCCGGTCTGTGCCCCGGAATCGGTTTCGGGAGCCGGGATTCCGGTCGGCGTGGGCGGTGCCGGCCGTGGCGACGGGTTCAAGGCGCCGACCTGACCCGGGGTCCGGAGCAGCGGAAGGGGCACCCACAAGATGCGTGGGTGCCCCTCAACTGCTTTCCGGTCGGCTACTTCGAGATGTTCGGCGGGGTGATCGGGGCCGTGGCCAGCGACTGGGGCGAGGTGGTCGAGGCGTAGGCCGACGGGGCGGCCATGGAGGCCGACGGGTCGGCCTTGCTGGGCTCGTCCGCCTGGGCCGGGACGCCGCCGACGATGCGGATGCCCGCCTCGTCGAAGGCCCGCTTGATCCGCCAGCGCAGTTCGCGCTCCACGCCCAGCGCCTTGCCCGGCATCGTCTTCGCGCTCAGCCGGACCGTCATCGAGTCCAGGAGCACGGCGTCCAGGCCCAGGATCTCCACGGGGCCCCACAGCCGCTCGTTCCAGGGGTCTTCCTTGGCCATGGCCGTGGCGGCCTCGGTGATCACCGTACGGACCTTGTCGAGGTCCTCGGTGGGGCGCACCGTCACGTCGACGCCGGCCGTCGACCAGCCCTGGCTGAGGTTGCCGATCCGCTTCACCTCGCCGTTGCGGACGTACCAGATCTCACCGTTGTCGCCGCGCAGCTTCGTGACCCGCAGGCCGACCTCTATGACCTCGCCGGAGGCGACGCCCGCGTCGACGGTGTCGCCCACGCCGTACTGGTCCTCCAGGATCATGAAGACACCGGAGAGGAAGTCGGTGACCAGGTTGCGCGCACCGAAACCGAGCGCCACGCCGGCCACACCGGCGGAGGCCAGCAGCGGGGCCAGGTTGATCTGGAAGGCGCCCAGGATCATCAGGGCGGCCGTGCCGAGGATCAGGAACGAAGCGACCGAGCGGAGTACCGAACCGATCGCCTCCGAGCGCTGACGGCGGCGTTCGGCGTTGACCAGCAGCCCGCCGAGCGCGGTGCCCTCCACCGCCTGGGCGCTGCGGTTCATCCGTTCTATGAGTTTGGTGAGAGCACGCCGGATCGCGATCCGCAACGCGATCGCGATCGCCGCGATGAGGATGATGCGCAGGCCGGTGTTCAGCCAGGTGGACCAATTCTCCTCCACCCAGCCCGCGGCGTCGCCGGCCTGTTTGGCGGCTTCGTCGAACGAGCTGCCGGGCCCGGGTGACGGGGCTGCGGCCAACAGGGCGGACAGGGACACGGTGGGACCTCCAGATGGGCGACGGCCGTCCGACCACACTAACGGGGCATCGGGAATGTTCCGTTGCCCCGACAGAGCGGCGAGAAACGCCTCAACCGGGGGATACCGGGGGCGATGAGCGGCGGCGGGACGGTACCTGCGGCGGCCTTCTGTGGCCGATCGCACACCCGGCGGGCCCGTCCGCGGCAGGTGGCCGGGAGAAAAATCCTCCCGGCCCGTTACCCGCACGTGGTGGCGCTCCGACCAGGCAGGAGTAGAGACTGAGATCGGATCGTCCCGGCGCGAGCCACGCGCCGCCGGCGTACAAGGAGGCATCCACCGTGCCGCATGTCCTGGTTCTCAACGCGTCGTACGAGCCGCTCGGCGTCGTACCGCTCCGCCGCGCGCTCGTCCTCGTCCTCGAAAACAAGGCCATCTGCCTGGAGGAGACCGGCGCCCTCATGCACAGTGCCACCCGGGCCGTCCCGGCCCCCAGCGTCGTCCGCCTGAAGCGGTTCGTACGGGTTCCCTACCGGGGGCCCGTACCGCTGACCCGCAGGGCGCTGTTCGCCCGGGACGGGGGGCGCTGCATGTACTGCGGCGCCGCCGCGACCAGCGTCGACCACGTGATTCCGCGCAGCCGCGGCGGACAGCACGCCTGGGACAACGTGGTGGCGGCCTGCCGCCGCTGCAACCACGTCAAGGCGGACCGGCATCTGCCGGAGCTCGGCTGGCGGCTGCACCAGCAACCCGCCCCGCCGACCGGCCTCGCCTGGCGGATCATCGGCACGGGACACCGTGACCCGCGCTGGTTGCCGTACTTGCAACCGTTCGGCGCGGACGACGCCATGGCCCGGATCGACGGCATTTCTGCCTAGGGATCCGGGCCTTTGTCGTCCCTGGGACGTCGAAGGCCCGGATCGCCGCTCCGCCGCTACTCCGTTGCGGCGACGGCGTAAGCCTCCACCGACCAGAGCGAGTAGCCGAACTCGCTGCCCCGGGCATCGCCCTGGACCCTGAGGTAGCGGGCGTCCTTCGCGTCCATCCGGACCGACTCGCGCCCGCCCCTGCCGTCCCGGACGGTCGCCGCCGTGCGCCAGCTGCGGCCGTCCGAGGAGACCTGGAGCCGGTAGCGGGTGGCGTACGCGTCCTGCCAGTGCAGCACCACCCGGCCGATCCGGGCGGTCCGGGGCAGTTCCGCCTGCCACCAGGCGTTGTCCTCGACCGGGGAGGACCAGCGGGTCTCCGGATCGCCGTCGGCGGCGGCCGACGCCGGGAAGTCCGGGGTCTCGTCGCCGGACGAGGACGCGGTGGCGGTACGCAGCAGATCGGGGCCCGCGGTGCGCGGGAACGCCCGGACGGTGAGCGTGCTGCGCTCGTCGCCGAAGCTGAAGGGCACCTCGTACTCCCCGGCCGGGGTGCCCGCCGGGACCGTGATCTCGACGGGGACATCGGTACGGGAACCGCGCGCCACCCTCGTCTGCTTCGGGATGGCCACCTTGATGCCCTTGGGCGCCTGCGCGGTGAGCGCGCCCCGCACCTCGGCGGGGCGCCGGGCGGCCAGGCGTGCCTCGACCCGCTGCGGACCGCCGCCGATCTCGGCGTCCGTCTCACCGCGCGCCAGATCGAGCCGGGCCGCGGGCTCGTCGCCGAACCAGGGCACGAGCGCGTGCACCCGGGGAGCCGGCAGCGGGGCGCTTCCCGGGGCGCCGGCTCCCGGGGCCATCGGCGCCACCGTGCGGGAGATGATCGGGGGCATCGCCGGGCCGCCCGTGGGCCAGCTGATCCGTATCGCGTCGGCCCGCAGCCCGTTGCCCGCCGTCTGGGTCCAGCCGCTCTCCGACAACGCGCCCAGGCGGCGCCAGCCCTCGCCGGGCACATGGGCCTCCAGCGCCGCGCCGGCCACCGTGCCGCCGTCGGGCAGGGTCATCGCCGTCACGGCTTCCACCGGGCGGGCCCGGTCCAGCCGGACCGTGTGGCTGCCCGGAGCCTTCGTGACCGTACCGGCGTCGCGGTCCGCGCCAGTCCAGGCGTCCGCCTCCCGGCGCACCCGGTCCAGGAACGGGCCCAGCACCCCCTTGCCGACCGTCGCGCCGTCCGCCTTCGCGGCCTTGCGCAGCGGCTCCAGGGCCAGCGAGGCCTTCCAGGCGGCGGCGCCGTCGCCGCGCGACTGGGCCTGGAGCAGATCCACCGCCAGCTCACCCGCCCGGCCGTACCGGGACAACTGCTCCGTCCACGGCCGCACTTCGCCGTCCAGACGCCCGTCCGCCAGGCCCTTCAGCCGCTGCGGCGCCTCCCGCATCACGGTGAACGCCTCCCGCAGCCCGCGCGCCGCGTCGTCCCGCGCCGTGGTGTCGTGCGCCGCACGGGTCTTCCAGAACGCGGCCAGCAGCGGCCGCAGATACGCGGACTCGTCACCGCCCAGCACCGATGCCGCGCTGTTCCCGGCCAGCGCGCGCAGTGCCTCCCTGGTACGCGCGTCACCGCCCGCAAGGTCGTCGATCGCCGCCTGCCAGGACTCCTGCGGTTGGTAACCCTTCGGGTTCCAGGCGAAGTCGGCGGCGGTGAACAGCGGAATGCGGGACGCGGACGGCTGCTCCATCGCGTTGGCGAGCAGTGCCGCGGAACCGGTGGCCACCGCCGGGTCCCGGCCGGTGTACGGGCCGAGGAATATCCGGTCCTGGGCGTAGTCGTTGACGGGGTAGTTGTCCATCGTGACCAGCGGGTGCCCGAACGCGGCGCGGGCGCCGGCCAGTTCCCCGCCGGTGATGGTCTTCGGTACGACCCCGACACCGGTCCAGGCGATCTGGACCCGGTCGTCCAGCTCCGCGGCGAGCGCCTCGCGGTAGTCGGTGGACCCGTCCTGGTAGAACTCCGTCGGCATCACCGACAGCGGCTGCGAACCCGGATACCGCTCCGCGAGGTGCCGCGCCACCTCGCCGGCCACCCGCGCCTGCGCCCTGGCCGCCGCCTGCGGGCCGCTGCCGAAGGTGTCGGCGTCGCTGTCGCAGTGCCATTCGCTGTAGCTGACGTCCTGGAACTGGAGCTGGAAGACCCGCACGCCCAGCGCCCACATCGCGTCGAGCTTCTTCGTCAGCGCCTTCACGTCGCCGGCCGACGACATGCACATGGCCTGGCCGGGGGCGACGGCCCAGCCGAGCGTCACGTGCTCGGCGCGGGCCCGCTCGGCCAGTGCCCGGAAGTCGGCACGCCGGTCGGCCGGGTAGGGGTCGCGCCAACGGGCCTGGCGGTACGGGTCGTCGCCCGCCGCGTACAGATACCTGTTCTGCTTCGTGCGCCCCATGAAGCCGATCTGGGCCAGCCGCTCCTCGCGGGTCCACGGCTGCCCGTAGAAGCCCTCGGTCATCCCGCGCACGGCGGTGCCCGGCCAGTCCCTGACGGTGACCCCGGCGACGCTTCCGTCCCGGATCAGCTGACGCAGGGTCTGCACGCCGTGGAAGAGGCCGTCCTCGCCGACACCGTCCACCGCGACGGTGTCCCGGCCCGCGACCCGGCCGACCGCGATCCGGTAGCCCCCGGAGGGCAGGTCGCCGCGCTCGGAGGCGTGCAGCGTGCGCAGCGCGTCGCGGGCGCCGTCGCCGCCGAGCCTGATGACCGGGCCGCGGCCGGGCATGGCCCCGTGGACGGTCCGCACGCCCGCGTCCCGCAGGATGCGCCGGAGCGCGTCGACCGCGTACGGATCGGCGTGCGCGTCGGCGACGAGGGTGACCTCGGCCGAGAGCGGTACGGAAGTTCCGGCGGCCTCGATGGACTGCGGCCGGGGCCATACGGCGGGCAGCCCGCCGTCGTCCGCGCGGTCGGGGGTGGTGACGGCGGGGGAGCCGGGTGCCGAAGGGGCCGCGACGGCGGCCGGGGTTCCCGTGGAGAGCAGTCCGCCGAGCACCGCGACCGCGATGGCCGCCGCCTGCTTTCCGCGCCTGAGCCGCATCCCCGTCTCCCTCGTTCCCGCCGCTGGTCCCCGGCGCTTCCCGTTCCGCCGCTGGTCTCCGGCGTTCCGGCTGGTGGGCTCCGAGCCCACCACCCGCGCGCGAGGGTGTCAATGCGCGTGGGTGGTGTGCCGGAAATGCCTGATGTCGCGGACGGGGTGAGCGGCGGCGGGGCGCGGCGGCGGACGCCAAAGATGACGCCGGATGGCCGAAAAGAGCGGACAACTTGCGGGGAACCGGCCTGCGGGGAACGGAATGTGACCCAGGGCACGTTGGACTCGTTGTGATGACGCCTACGTCTGTGGTCGAGTCCGCCGGGTAGGTCTGCTGTGTCCTGTCACCCCACGGCCAGGAGGCCGCCATGCCCGCCGCCGCACAGCTTCTGCTCTCCGCCCTCTCCGGACAGGTGCCGGACACCACCGCCCCGCCGGGCGACGCGGCCCCCGTGCCCGGCCCGCTCCCGGCGCCCGCGCCCCGCACCGGCCCGCTGACGAGCGAGTCGCCGCTCACCGATGCGATACCCCTCACCAGCGAGCCGCCGCTCGCCGACGCCACGCCTCTGACCAGCGAACCCCCGCTCGCCGTAAACGCCCCGCTGACCAGCGAGCCGGCCACCTCCGGCGGCGCGTGGGGCATGGAGTCCCCAGGAGTCTGAATGGGCTTGTCCCGGCTCGCCGCACTGCACGGCGTCGCCACCTCCTACTCCCCGTCCGCCGATGTGACGGTGACCGTCCCCGACGACACGGTCGTCGCCGTGCTCGCCGCGCTCGGCGTGGACGCCGCAACGCCCGAGGCGGTACGGCGGTCGCTCGCCGCCGCCGAGTCCGCGGCCCGCTCCCGGCTGCTCCCGCCGACCCTGGTGGTGTGGACCGGTGAGCCGCTGCCCGCGGCCCTGACCGCCCTGCGGCCCGGCACCACGCTGGACATCGCCCTCGAAGACCCCGGTGCGGCCCCGCCGCCGCGGATGCGCGTCCAGGCCGACCGACCGGATCCGGCCGTTTCGGAACGGGGCGCCGCCGGCGGGCGCACGGATCCGGGGGACGAAGGGGATGAGAGGGGCGGGGATGCCGGTACGGGGGCGCCCGCGGTCCCCGCCTGGTGGACCGAGCCGCCGCTCGGGGTGCACCGGCTGGCCGTACGGGCGCCCGGCGGCCGGAGCGCGGCCGGCACGCTCGTCGTCGCCCCGCCCCGGGCGCCCCGCCCGCCCGCCCGCGCCCACGGCTTCCTCGTCCAGCTCTACTCCCTGCTCTCCGCCCGTTCCTGGGGCATGGGAGACCTCGGGGACCTCGCCGACCTCGCCGCCTGGTCCGGCCGGACCCTCGGCGCCGGATTCGTCCAGATCAACCCGCTGCACGCCGCCGTGCCCGGCAGCCCCACCGACCCGTCCCCCTACCGCCCCTCGTCGCGGCGCTTCCCCGACCCCGTGCATCTGCGCGTCGAGTCCGTCCCCGAGTACGGGCACGTGACGGAGCGGGCCGCCCTCGACGACCTGCGCCAGGACGCCGTGGCGCTCGGCGACACCGTCCTGAACAAGGGCGCCCTGATCGACCGTGACGCCGTCTGGGAGCTCAAGCGCCAGGCGCTCGAACTCGTACGGAAGGTGCCCCTCACCCCCGGCCGCCGCGCCGAGTACTGCGACTTCCTGGCCGGGCAGGGACAGGCCCTGGAGGACCACGCCCTGTGGTGCGCGCTCGCCGAGGAGCACGGCTCCGACTGGCACGCCTGGCCCGCCGGGCTGCGCGACCCCCGCTCCGAGGAGACCGCCCGCGCCCGCGCCGGACTGCTGGACCGGGTCGACTTCCACTGCCGGCTCGCCTGGCTGACCGACGGTCAGCTCGCCGAAGCCCAGCGCGCCGCCCTCGACGCGGGCATGGCCGTCGGCGTGGTCCACGACCTCGCCGTCGGCGTGCACCCCGGCGGCGCCGACGCCTGGGCCCAGCAGGACGCCTTCGCGCACGGCATGTCCGTCGGCGCGCCGCCCGACGCCTTCAACGCCCGGGGCCAGGACTGGGGCCTGCCGCCCTGGCGCCCGGACGTCCTCGCCGCGTCCGGCTACGCCCCGTACCGCGGACTGCTGCGCGGGCTCCTCGCCCATGCCGGCGCCCTGCGCATCGACCACGTCATGGGCCTGTTCCGGCTCTGGTGGGTGCCCGAGGGGCGCCCGCCCACCGAGGGCACCTATGTCACCCACGACGCCGAGGCGATGCTCGCCGTCCTCGTCCTGGAGGCGCACCGGGCCGGCGCGGTCGTCATGGGGGAGGACCTCGGCACCGTGGAACCGGGGGTCCGCGAGGCGCTGGTCCGGCGCGGGGTCCTCGGCACCTCCGTCCTCTGGTTCGAACGGGACTGGGCTGACACCGGCCGCCCACTGCCCCCCGAGCAGTGGCGCGAGGACTGCCTGGCGACGGTCACCACCCACGACCTGCCGTCCACCGCGGCCCGGCTGACCGGCGACCATGTGACGCTGCGCCACCGCCTCGGCCTGCTCGCCCGCCCCCTGGACCAGGAGCTGACGGCGGACGCGGCGGACACCGCCGAGTGGCTCGGGTACCTCTCCAGACTCGGCCTGCTCCCCGAGGGCGAGGGCGACGAGGAGGGCTGCGTACGCGCCGTGCACCGCTTCCTGCTGCGCACTCCCGCCCGGATGACCGGCGTCTGGCTGCCCGACGCGCTCGGTGACCGCCGCCCGCAGAACCTCCCCGGCACCTGGGACCAGTACCCCAACTGGCGCCTGCCCGTCGCCGACGCGGAGGGCCACCCGGTCACCCTGGAGGAACTGGCCGCCGCGCCCCGCCTGCACCGGCTGATGGAGGTCTTCGAACCGTGCGCGGACCGCCCGGATCCCACCCGGTGACCCCGCCCGGACCTCGCGCCGACTCTGCCCGGAGCCCAGCCCCGGACCCCGTACGGCACCCCCGGGCGCGCGCCCCTCGCGGGCGTTCGCTACGTTTGCACCGTGGACAAGAAGAACGCTATGCGCGCCGGCGCCGTCGCGGCCGGAACGACGCTGATGATGCTGCTCATGTCGTCCCCCGCGCTCGCGCTCACCCGCGACGACGGTGACGACCCGGGGCCCGGCCTGAGCGCGATGGAGACCATCGGCCTCTACGTCGTGGCACCCATCGTTCTGTTCCTGGTCATCACGGGCCTGGTCATGGTCCTGGACAAGTCCAAGAAGCAGGCCTGACACTCCACGCCCGTCCCGAGTGCGCCGCAGGTACTCCACGAGTACCGAGCGGCGCACACGCATGTCCGCGGCGAGTGCCGGGCGACGCACGCGCCTGCCCGCGGCCGGGCACCCCGCCCGGAGCCGGGCACCCGGTCCGCGGCGCCCGGTAGGTTGCGGCCATGATCGAGTGGGACGTCAAGAAGCTCCGCATCCTGCGCACCCTGCGCGACCGGGGCACGGTCACCGCCACCGCGCAGGCCCTGCTGATGACCCCCTCCGGCGTCTCGCAGCAGCTCTCCGCCCTGTCCAGGCAACTCGGCGTGCCGCTCCTGGAGGCGCAGGGCCGACGGGTCCGGCTCACCGACGCCGCGCACCTCGTGCTGCGCCACGCCGAAGCCGTCTTCGCCCAACTGGAGCGCGCCGACGCCGAACTGACCGGCTATCTGCGCGGCGAGGCCGGCGAGGTGCGGATCGCGGCGTTCTCCACCGCCGTGTCCGCCCTCGTCGTACCGGCCGTCCAACGGCTGCGCGCCGAGGAACGGCCGGGCCCCGACGTGCGGGTGCGGGAGGCGGAGGCCGGGCAGGCGTACGAGCTCCTGGCCGCCGGTGACGTAGACCTCGCCCTGTCCCTCGCCGCGCACGCCCCGACGGCCCGCGATCCCCGGTTCGCGGTGCTGCCGCTCCTCGCGGACCCCCTGGACGTGGCGTTGCCCGCGGACCACCCGCTCGCCGCCGCGCCCGCCCTCCGGCTGGCGGACCTCTCCGGCGAGCCGTGGATCTTCGGCGGCTCGGGGCCCTGGTCGCAGATCACGACGGCCGCCTGCGAGGCCGCCGGATTCGTGCCCGAGCAGGCGCACAGCGCCTCCGGCTGGACGGCGATCCTGGCCATGGTCGAGGCGGGCATGGGAGTGGCGCTGGTCCCGCGCATGGCGTCGGCGGAACGCCGCAGCCGGGGCGGCGTGGTGATGCGCGCACTCGACGCCGACCAGCCGCGCCGCCATGTGGTGGCGGCGGTCCGGCAGGGCGCCGAGCGGGGCCCCGCGGTGGCCAGGGTCCTCGTCGCGCTCACCGCGACAGCCGATTCGTTCACTTCAACTGAATGAACAGTGCAAAAACTTTCGCTGGACCTAATGGGTCGTCCGCCGCGACAGTGGACGCATGACCTTCGATCAGAATGAGAACCACCACGAGGACCCCCACGCCAACGACGCGGCCCCGTACGGCGGTGGTGACCCGTACGCCGACTACCGGACCACCGACCTCCCCTTCACCGAACTCGTCGACCTCGCCGACCGCCGTCTCGGCGCGGGCGTGATCGCCGCCAACGACGAGTTCTTCGCCCAGCGAGAGAACCTGCTGCTCCGGGAGCGCGCGGTCTTCGACCCCGAGCACTTCGGCCACAAGGGCAAGATCATGGACGGCTGGGAGACCCGCCGCCGACGCGGCGCGGACGCCGACAACCCCTTCCCGGCCCCCGGCGAGCACGACTGGGCCCTGATCCGCCTCGGCGCCCCCGGGATCATCCGCGGCATCGTCGTCGACACGGCCCACTTCCGCGGCAACTACCCACAGCGCGTATCGATCCAGGCCACCGCGGTCGAGGGCACGCCCAGCCCCGAGGACCTCCTCGCCGACGACGTGAAGTGGGAGGAGATCGTCCCGACCACCCCCGTGCTCGGCCACGCAGCCAACGGCTTCGAGATCACCGGCGGCCGCCGCTACACCCACATCCGCCTGTGCCAGCACCCCGACGGCGGCATCGCCCGCCTCCGCGTCCACGGCGAGGTCCTCCCCGACCCGTCCTGGCTCGCCACGCTCGGCACGTTCGACCTGATCTCGGTCCTGAACGGCGGCAGCTACGAGGACGCCTCCGACCGCTTCTACTCCTCGCCGACCCAGATCATCCTGCCGGGCACCTCCCGCAAGATGGACGACGGCTGGGAGAACCGCCGCCGCCGGGTCCGCGACACGAACGACTGGGTCCGCTTCCGCCTCCCCGCCCAGGGCGCGGTCCGCGCGGTCGAGATCGACACGGCCTACCTCAAGGGCAACTCGGCCGGCTGGATCGCCCTCCAGGGCCGCAACGGCGAGACCGGCGAGTGGTTCGAGATCATCCCCCGCACCCGGCTCCAGCCCGACGCCCTGCACCGCTTCCCGCTCCGCGCCCAGGCGATCGTCACCCACGTCCGCCTCGACGCCTTCCCGGACGGCGGCGTCGCCCGCATGCGCCTGCACGGCAGCCTGACGGAGTCCGGCACGGCCGAACTGGCCCGCCGCTACGAGGAGTCCGGCGCGTAAGGCCTGTCCGGCGGGTCAGGGCCTCGGACAGGCCCTGACCCGACCCCGGCCCCGGGTACCTCCCCGCTCCCGCCCGTCGGACGGCTGCGCGACCGCGCCCGTCCGACGGGCGGTTTCCATACCGGCGGATTCCCGCCCGCACCTGTCCACCCGGACCGGCCACGGGCTACGGTTCTGCGATGCCGAAGGAGAGCAGCACCGGGCCCGAGCGGATAGAACCGACGGGTCCCGTCCTGGCCGTGATCGGATGCGCCGTGGGCCTGGTCCTCCTCATCGGTGGCGCGGGCGCGGCGCTGGTCGCCGGAGCCCGTGCGGTGTCGGGAGACGCCGAGGGCGTGGACCTGGGGCTCCTGATCGCCGCAGGCCTGTTCGCGGCACTCGTCGCCTACGTGGGACTCGGCACGGTGCTCCACCACCGGGACGTGCGGCGGGCGACGCTCCGGCTCGAAGCCGCCGGGGTCGGGGCGCGGGCGGAAGTGATCGGGGTCGGGCCCGAGGACACGACCGCGGACGGCGGTTCACGGCTGATCTGGATCCGCGTTCGGGTCGGCGGGACCGGCTTCCCGCCCTTCGAGGCGAGCTTCCCGCGCCCCTACGGCGCGGCGGAAGCGACTGTGGGAGCGGAGATCGAGGTCGTGGTCGACCTGGTCGGCAACACGTTCCGGCTGTGATCCGACGGCCGGCGGGAAGAGCGGGAAGAGAAGAAGGGGCGCCCCCGCCGTAGCGGGAGGCGCCCCTCACTGCTCGGCCGTCCGGCGCGTTACGCCGTGGCCGCCGCCGCGTCCGCGGCGCGGGCCTTCAGGGCGCGCTCGACGCCCGAACGGGACTCCGACATCAGCCGGCGCAGGGCCGCGCTCGGCTCAGTCGAGGAGAGCCAGGCGTCCGTGGCGTCCAGGGTGTCCTGCGAGACCTGGAGGGCCGGGTAGAGGCCGACCGCGACCTGCTGGGCCATCTCGTGGCTGCGTGAGTCCCAGACGTCCTTGACCGCGGCGAAGAACTTCTCCGTGTACGGGGCCAGCAGTTCGCGCTGGTCGGTCTGGACGAAGCCGGCGATGACCGCCTCCTGGAGGGAGTTCGGCAGCTTGTCGGACTCGACGACCGAGGCCCACGCCTCCGCCTTCGCCTCCTCGGTGGGCCGTGCCGCGCGGGCGGTCGCCGCGTGGAGCTCGCCCGCCGCCGTCTTGTCCCGCTCGTACTCGCCGGCGATCTCGTCCTCATCGAGGAGACCGGTCGCGGCGAGCCGCTCGACGAACGCCCAGCGCAGCTCGGTGTCGACGGCCAGGCCCTCGATCACCTCCCTGCCGTCGAGCAGCGACTGGAGCAGGTCCGTCTGCTGCGGGGTGCGGGCCGTCGCCGCGAAGGCGCGCGCCCAGGCCAGCTGGTGGTCGCTGCCCGGCTCCGCCGCGCGCAGGTGCGCGAGGGTGGCCTCGGTCCACTGCGTCAGCCCGGCCTCGCGCCACTCCGGCGCCGCGTACAGGTCCAGCGCCAGCTTCACCTGGCGGTGCAGCGACTGGACGACGCCGATGTCCGACTCCTTGCCGATGCCGGAGAGCACCAGGGCCAGGTAGTCGCGGGTCGCCAGCTCGCCGTCGCGGGTCATGTCCCAGGCGGAGGCCCAGCACAGGGCGCGGGGGAGCGACTCGGTGAAGTCGCCGAGGTGCTCGGTGACGACGCGCAGCGACTCCTCGTCGAGCCGGACCTTCGCGTACGAGAGGTCGTCGTCGTTGAGCAGGATCACGGCGGGGCGGGCGGCATTGGCCGGGAACGGCACGGTCGTGCGCGCGCCGTCGACGTCCAGCTCGATGCGGTCCGTACGGACCAGCTTGCCGGAGCCATCGAGGTCGTAGCAGCCGATGGCGATGCGGTGCGGCCGCAGCGTCGGCTCGCCCTTCGCACCGGCGGGCAGGGCCGGGGCCTCCTGGAGCACGGTGAACGAGGTGACGTGGCCGTTCTCGTCCGTGGTGAGCTCGGGGCGCAGGACGTTGATGCCAGCCGTCTCCAGCCATGCCTTCGACCAGGTCTTCAGGTCGCGGCCGGAGGTCTCCTCCAGGGCGCCCAGCAGGTCGGGGAGCCGGGTGTTGCCGAACGCGTGCGCCTTGAAGTACGCCTGGACGCCCTTGAAGAACTCGTCCATGCCGACGTACGCCACCAGCTGCTTCAGGACCGAGGCGCCCTTGGCGTAGGTGATCCCGTCGAAGTTGACCAGCACGTCGTCCAGGTCACGGATGTCCGCCATGATCGGGTGCGTGGAGGGCAGCTGGTCCTGGCGGTAGGCCCAGGTCTTCTCGGTGTTGGCGAACGTGGTCCAGGAGTTCGGCCACTTCGAGCCCTCGGCGTACGCCTGGCAGGCGACCGAGGTGTACGTGGCGAACGACTCGTTCAGCCACAGGTCGTTCCACCACTCCATGGTGACGAGGTCGCCGAACCACATGTGCGCCAGCTCGTGCAGGATGGTCTCCGCACGCCGCTCGTACGCCGCGTCCGTCACCTTCGACCGGAACACGTACTGGTCGCGGATGGTGACCGCGCCCGCGTTCTCCATCGCGCCGGCGTTGAACTCCGGGACGAACAGCTGGTCGTACTTGGCGAACGGGTAGTCGTAGTCGAACTTCTCCTGGAACCAGTCGAAGCCCTGCCGCGTGACGTCGAAGATCTCGTCCGCGTCGAGGAACTCGGCCAGCGACGGACGGCAGTAGATGCCGAGCGGTACGGACTGGCCGTCCCTCTCGTAGCTGCTGTGCACCGAGTGGTACGGGCCGGCGATCAGCGCCGTGATGTACGACGAGATGCGCGGCGTCGGCTCGAAGGACCAGACGTCGTCCTTCGGCTCGGGCGTCGGCGAGTTCGAGATGACCGTCCAGCCCTGAGGCGCCTTCACGGTGAACCGGAACGTCGCCTTCAGGTCCGGCTGCTCGAAGCTCGCGAAGACGCGGCGGGCGTCCGGCACCTCGAACTGGGTGTACAGGTACGCCTGCTGGTCGACCGGGTCGACGAAGCGGTGCAGGCCCTCGCCCGTGTTGGTGTACGCGCAGTCGGCGACGACCTTCAGCTCGTTGGAGCCCGCGACCAGGTGCGGCAGAGCGATGCGCGAGTCGCGGAACACGGCCGCGACGTCCAGCGACTTGCCGTTCAGCTCGACCTCGTGCACGGCCGGGGCGACCAGGTCGATGAAGGTCTCCGCACCGGCTTCGGCGGAGTCGAAGCGCACGGTGGTCACGGACCGGTAGGTGCCGCCCTCCTGCGCTCCGGAGAGGTCGAGATCGATCTCGTACGCGTCCACGGTCAGCAGGCGCGCCCGCTCCTGTGCCTCTTCGCGGGTCAGATTCGTGCCAGGCACGCGGTCATCTCCTTGGTGTGTGACGTTTCCGGTCATCCTTCCACGTCGTGCGCCGGAACGGAGTAGCTATGCGAATGCCACTGCGGTAGCATCAATGGTATGAAGATCAGCGTGAGCCTGCCGCAGGAGGATGTCGCCTTCCTCGACGAGTACGCCACGAAGACCGAGGCGGACTCCCGGTCCGCGGTGATCCACGCCGCGATCGAGCTGCTGCGCACCGCCGGGCTGGAGGCGGAGTACACGGAGGCGTTCGAGGAGTGGGACGCGAGCGAGGACGCCGAGCTCTGGGACCGTACGGTCGGGGACGGAATCGCCGATGCGTAGGGGAGACATCCACCTGGTCGACCTGGAGCCGGCCAGGGGCAGCGAGGCCAACAAGGTCAGGCCGGCCGTGATCGTGTCCAACAACGCCGCCAACCAGTCGGTCGAGCTCAATGGCAGAGGCGTCGTCACCGTGGTGCCCCTGACGTCGAACACCACCCGCGTGCTCACGTTCCAGGTCCTTCTCAGAGCCGGCGAGTGCCGACTGCCGAGGGATTCGAAGGTCCAGTGCGAGCAGGTCCGGGCAGTCACCCCGGACCGCGTCCTGAGGCGGGTGGGCACCGTTCCCCGCCGGCGCATGGCCGAGATCGACGCCGCCCTGCGACGCCACCTCGCCCTCTGAGCACACCCGGACGAACGCATGCGAAAGGGCGGCCACCGCACCCGGTGGCCGCCCTTCCGCACGTGTCCGTCCGGCGTCAGCCGTTCAGCTCCGCCGCGACCAGCTCCGCGATCTGCACCGCGTTCAGCGCCGCGCCCTTGCGCAGGTTGTCGCTGGAGACGAAGAGCGCGAGGCCGTTCTCCACGGTCTCGTCGACCCGGATCCGGCCGACGAACGAGGCGTCCTGGCCGGCCGCCTGGAGCGGGGTGGGGATCTCGGAGATCTCGACGCCCGGCGCGTCCTTGAGCAGCTCGTACGCGCGCTCCACGCTGATCGGGCGGGCGAAACGGGCGTTGACCTGGAGCGAGTGACCGGAGAAGACCGGGACCCGGACGCAGGTGCCGGACACCTTCAGCTCCGGGATCTCCAGGATCTTGCGGGACTCGTTGCGGAGCTTCTGCTCCTCGTCGGTCTCGAACGAGCCGTCGTCCACGATCGAACCGGCCAGCGGCAGCACGTTGAAGGCGATCGGGCGCTTGTAGACGTTCGGCTCGGGGAACTCGACGGCCTCGCCGTCATGGGTGAGCTTGTCGGCCTCGGCGACGACCTTGGACGCCTGGCCGTGCAGCTCGGCGACACCGGCCAGACCGGAGCCGGACACCGCCTGGTAGGTGGCGACGGTCAGAGTCCGGAGACCGGCCTCGTCGTGCAGCGGGCGCAGCACGGGCATGGCGGCCATCGTGGTGCAGTTCGGATTGGCGATGATGCCCTTGGGCCGGTCGGCGATCGCGTGCGGGTTGACCTCGGAGACGACCAGCGGGACCTCGGGGTCCTTGCGCCAGGCGGAGGAGTTGTCGATCACGACGGCACCCTGCAAGGCGACCTTCTCGGCGAGCGCCTTCGAGGTCGCGCCACCGGCCGAGAACAGCACGATGTCCAGCCCGGTGTAGTCGGCCGTCGAGGCGTCCTCGACGGTGATCTCCCGGCCCTGCCACTCGATCGTCGAGCCCGCGGAGCGCGCGGAGGCGAACAGCCGCAGTTCGTCGGCCGGGAACTTCCGCTCGGCCAGGATCCCGCGCATGACTGTGCCGACCTGACCGGTGGCGCCGACGATTCCGACCTTCACAGGGACTCCTTCGAACGTACGAACTGGCACGGTTGCCGCTCCATGATGCGTATGTCCACGGCTTCCTTGTCCAATCCATTGTCCGGGGTACGGACAGCCCCCGCCCGGCCGGGCACATGGCAGTGGGGCGGGAGCCCGTTCGGGTGCCCGCCCCACTGCCGTACATGTCGTACGGATCACACGGTGGCCGTTACGGCGTGACCTTCTCGATCACGACGCTGCCGGTGCCCGCGGCGGTGCCGCGGCTGTTCACCAGGTGGACCTCGCCGAAGAACTGCCGGCCCTCGGGGGCCGCTCCGGCGACCGAGACCTCGGCACCGATCTGCGCCGAGGCGCCGTTGGCCAGGTTCACGGCCTTCGACTCGTCGACCTTGATCGTGCCGAGCGACGGTGCGTAGTACACGTCGCGGTAGTCGTACGTGGTGGTGCCGGCCGGGACGTCGTAGCCGTCGATCACGACGGTGTACGTACCGGCGGCCGGCTTCGCCAGGCTGACGGCCTCCTCGGAGCCCGCGGTGGTCGACTTGCCGACCTCCTCGTCGCCCAGGTAGACGTACAGGTCCAGGTCCGCGTTGGCGTCCGCCGTGCCGCCGATGGCGACGTCCAGCTTCTCGACGCCCTCACCGATGGTGACCGTGTACTCCTGCTGGTCGCCCGTCCTGATCGACGGCTTGTCGACCTTGGCCGAGCCCAGCGAGCCGCCCTTGAGCTTGCCCTCCAGGTCGCCCGCGTTGTTGGTGACCTTCCAGTCCACCGCGGCGGGCGTGCCGATCTTCGCCTCGGCGATGGTCTGCACCGCCGGGTCGAAGGTGGCGCCGAGCAGCGAGACATCCAGCTTGTACGGGTTGTCCAGCAGCGGCGACGTACGCCGTGCCTCGACCTCGATCTCCCAGACGCCCGGCTGCGGGTCCTTGTACGAGCGCACGTCCGGACGGCAGGTGTTGGCCGGGTTCTCGTAGTTCGGGTAGCAGAAGATCGTGGAGCTGTCCTCCATCTGCACCCCGTACGGGTGGATGGAGATGAAACGGGTCTGGCTGCCCGAGCGCAGCGCGCTCATCGCGACCTCAAGGGTCTTGGCGCCCTCCGGCACGGTCAGGAAGTACGACGTGGTGCCGTTGCGCTGCACCGAGCCGGACGCCTTGAACGCGTAGCCGGGCTTCACGAGCTCCGTGGAGACGACCACCGTGGTGAGGATCTGCTGGTCCACACCGACGGTCTTGCTGTCGTCGACCTTCAGGATCGCGCTGTGCACGCCCGCGCTGCCCGGCTTCGCCTGGACCTTGACGGTCACCGGCTTGCCCAGCGGCAGCGAGACGGTGCTCGAACCGGTCAGCTTGAAGGTGCCGTCGTTGTTCTTCCACGACAGCTTGTGCTTGACGGCCTTGTCCGGACCCGTGGTGCGGGTGATCGTGACGTCGTACGACTTGGTCTGGCCGGCCTTCAGGCCGCCCTCGCGGTCGTACAGGCCGGTGCCGAAGCCGGGGGTCTCCAGCGCGAAGTCGATCGAGGTGTCGACCGGCGCCTTCACCGAGTACTCGTGCGCCGGGGCGCCCTGCTTCTCGATCTGCTTCCAGGCGTCGACGATGTTGATCAGACCGGAGCCCTGGGCGTGCGCGGGCACGTCCTTGATGTGGGTGGCGGTGCTGGTCAGCGCGGTGCGCAGGTCGGCCGGGGGCAGCTCGATGTGCTTCTGCTTCGCGGCGGACAGCAGCAGCGCGGTCGCGCCCGCGGCCTGCGGCGAGGCCATCGAGGTGCCCTGGAGCATGGAGTAGCCCGCGGGGAGCGAGTAGCCCGACTCCTTGACCGGGCCGCCGGGCAGCCAGGTCTGGGTGGTGTTGATGGCCGCACCCGGGGCGGTCAGGATCGGCGCGAAGCCGCCGTCCTCACGCGGACCGCGCGAGGAGAAGGGCAGCATGTCGTACTTCTTGGTGACGTTGGAGCCGTAGTTGGCGGCCCAGGTCTCCTTGGAGATCGACGCACCGACGGAGATCACGTGGTCGGCGAGGCCGGGGTCACCGATGGTGTTGACGCCCGGACCGTCGTTGCCGGCCGAGATGACCAGCTGGACGCCGTACATGTCGATGAGCCGCTTGTAGAGCGCGGCGCGGGCGTTGTTGCCGTCGTTGAGCGGCGGCAGGCCACCGATCGACATGTTGACGACGTCGACACCGCGGTTCACGACGAGGTCCGTCATGCCCTCGGTGAGCGCGATGTTGGTGCAGCCGCCCGACCAGGTGCAGGCACGCGAGGAGACGATCTTCGCGCCCGGCGCGGCACCGTTCATCTTGCCGCCGAACAGGCCGTTCGCGGCGGTGATGCCCGCGACGTGGGTGCCGTGCTCGCTCTCGATGACACCGATGTTGACGAAGTCGGAGGTGTCACCGGCGGCGTTGTAGACGACGTTCTTGCGGGTCTCGACGACGAACGGGATGCGCTCGGCGACGTCGGTCCGCGGGTCGTCCTTGCCGAAGTAGGAGACCTGGTGCTTCTCCTTGTACGGCTTGAGAACGGCGTCGTCGGAGAAGTCCGCGTTGCTGTTCAGGTCGACACGGGTGGTGCCGGTGACCGGGTCGTAGAGCACGGCCCAGACATCGGTGGTGTCGCCGTCGCGGTTCAGGTCGCCCGCCATGTCGCCGCCCTTGGTGGCGGCCTCGGCGAACAGCTTGATCCGGTAGTCGCCCGCGGGCGCCTTGTACGTGAGGCCCTTGTACGTGAACGTCGGGCCGGACACGGCGTCCGTCATCCGCAGCCAGGTGCCGTCGCCGTCGCTGACCGGGTCGGTCGCGGTCACCCAGTCGACGATCTTGCGGGCACCGGTGGTGGTCTTCTGCAACGCCGGGTGGCCGAGGTCGACACCCGAGTCGAGGATGCCGATGGTCACCCCGCGGCCGTCGGCCTTCGGGTGCTGCTGGACGAAGTCGACCGCGCCCGTCTCGAAGGACGGGTTGTACGGGTTCTTCGCCGGGGTCTTCTTGCCGGGCGCCGGGTACGAGCCGGTGGACTTGACCTTCACCCCGGCGCCGGCGGCACGGTCGGCCGCGGGCGTCGGGTCGTCCAGCTTGATCTCCTGCTTGAGATCGATGCCCTGGACGGACGACAGCTTGGACGCCGCCCTGATGGTCGCGTCGGCGGTCGCGGTGGGCACGGTGACCCGTACGTAGCCGAGCTTGTCGTACGTGCGTCCCAGCACGGAGCCCTTGACGGCGTCCAGCTGCTTGGCGACCTGCTCGGTCGCGCCGGGAGCGGTGGCGATCATCATCGTGATGTTCTTCTCGCCCTTGGCCTTCGCCTTGGCCAGAAGCTGCTCGTCATTGGTGCCGAGCTTGTTCGCCGTGACGCCCTCGGCGGCCGACTTGACGGGAGCGGTGTCGGGCGCGTCGGCGGCGAAGACGGGGGCGACACCGGTGGCGGCCAGTGCGGCCACCAGACCGGCAGCGGCCGCGACTCGGGCCGCGCGTCTCGCCCCGGGTATGGAACTGGGGGATTCGGAGGTCATCAGCATCCCTGGATATGAAAGAGAGAGTCCGGAATTCGGTACCGGATGACCGCTCACCCTTTCGTAAATGACAGGGGTTTGTGGAGAGTTGACGGGCGTGAGATGTGGACATGGCAGAATCCCGCCACTGGTACTGATGTGCCATCAGGGATGAAACGGTCGATAAGTGGCTCCTGTGGCCCGCCCCGCCGCTCTCAACGGGGCAGGACCACCACCTGTGCGGCTGGTTCGCGGTCGGCCGCCGCCATCAGCGCCGTACGGACCACGACCGCCTGCTGCTCGCTCGCGTCGCGGAGCTTCTTCGGCGTGAGGTGGACGACGGTGATGCCCAGCCTCTCCAGGTGCTCGCGCCGGGCAGCGTACGCGGACCACTGGACCCCGAGCTCCTCCAGGTGCCGGCCGTCGCCAGACCCGCCGAGCCGCGGCGCCCTGGTGTCCAGCTCCACGGCGACCGCCTGCTCGGGCCAGTAGGCGTCCACGCCGCCGAGCCGGGGGCCGCCGGGCAGGCGCAGCTCCACGTTCCACAGCGGTTCCGGCAGTTCGTACGTCCGCACCAGGTCGTAGAGGCGGCCCTCCGCCACCGCCCGCCCCTCGGCGAGGAACGAGTCGACGGCCGCCACCACCTGGGGCCGGCCCAGCAGCTTGGCGCGGCTCAGCTCGCGTACCACGACGGCCGGTTCGCAGTGCCCGCCGCGAACCGCCTCGATGAGCAGCCCGCGTACGGCCAAGGGGTCCTGGAGCCCGGCGATCGCGTCCGCGAGCGCCCGCTCCACAGGAGCCACGGGCAGGCCGCGCACCTGCTCGGCGCGGGGCGTTCCGGCGGAGCGCACCAGTCGCACGTACCCGACCGAGCGCAGTCGCCGGGTGCGCGGCACCAGTACGTCGATGGCGGCCGCCGACCCGGGCGCCGGGGCGGCGGCGAACCCGTGCAGGGCGAGTGCGGCGAGCCCGGTGACCATGGCCTCCCCGTACCCGGGCTCCGGACCGGTCTCCCGCCCCGGCTGCGCCGGTACGTCCCGATGGCCGGAGGCCGGCGGCCGGCCGGCGTACAGCAGTGCGGAGACCAGTCGTTCCTCGCCGGTGGGCGGCTCCGGGTGCAGTACGTACACG
Organism: Streptomyces sp. NBC_00376; assembly: GCF_036077095.1. Lineage (NCBI taxonomy): Bacteria > Bacillati > Actinomycetota > Actinomycetes > Kitasatosporales > Streptomycetaceae > Streptomyces > Streptomyces sp. NBC_00376. The sequence continues at coordinate 5,761,770 of NZ_CP107960.1, forward strand.
CCGGGCAGCGGCTGCTGCCACGGCCCGCCGTCCCCGCAACGCGCGGCGGCCACTGACGCGGACACCCCCCGCGCCCTCAACTGCGCTGCGGACAGCACGCATGGGCGGACGTCGCCGGGGGTGCGGGGGTGACAGGGGGAGAGCGGAGTGTTCTGGGTCATGTTCCGGGGTATCCCGCAAGCCGTCGCGGCGCTAACCCCTGTTACACGCTCGTCGACAATTCAGGACAACGCCGTCCTAAAGTACGCGTGTTCGACGACCGAAATGGCCCGGCGAGTCCCTTCGGCGGCCGCACGGGCAGGGGCGGGGCGGGGCCGGACACGCCGGCCCCGCCCCGCCCCGCGCCCGTCAGATCGCGGCCCTGGCTTCGGCCTCCGCCGCGCCCTAGTCGCACGCCTGCGCCCGCAGCGCCCGCGCCAGGTCGTCCCGTGCCTCCAGCACCAGCCTGCGCAGCGCCGGCGCCGCGTCCTCGTGGGCGGTCAGCCAGGCGTCCGTCGCGGCCAGCGTCGACGGGTCGTCCTGGAGCGCCGGGAACAGGCCCTTGACCACGATCACCCCGATCTGGATCGACCGCTCGGCCCAGACCCGCTCGATCGCGTCGAAGTACTTGCCCGTGTACGGCGCCAGCAGCTCCCGCTGCGACGACGGGGCGAAGCCCGCGATCGTCGCCTCGACCAGCGCGTTGGACAGCGCGTCCGACTCCACCACGCCCGCCCACGCCTGCGCCTTGACCGCGGCGGAGGGCCGCGACGCCAGGCACCGCACCTGGTGCCGCTTGCCGGACGCCGTGTCGTCGCGGGCCAGTTCGGCATCGATGACCGACTCGTCGGCCACCCCGTGCGAGGCGAGCGGGGACAGCAGCGCCCACCGCAGCTCCTGGTCGACGTCGAGCCCGTCGATCCGGGCCGAGCCGTCCAGCAGCCCCGACAGCAGCCGGAAGTCCGCCTCCGAGTCGGCGACCGACGCGAAGAACCGTGCCCACGCCAACTGGTGCTCGCTGCCCGGCTCGGCGACCCGCAGCTCCCGCAGCGCGCCCTCGGCCAGCGCCCGGCCGCCCTCCTCGCGCCACCCGTGCGTCGCGTACTGCGTGAGCGCGGTCCGGGTCCAGGCGTGCAGCATCTGGAGCACGCCGATGTCGGACTCCCGGCCGGCGAAGGCCAGCACCAGGGAGACGAAGTCGCGGGCCGGCATCAGCCCGTCCCGCGTCATGCTCCACAGCGCGGACCAGCACAGCGCCCGTGCCAGGGGGTCGGTCATGTCGCCGAGGTGCGCCCGCAGCGTGGCCAGGGACACCTCGTCGAAGCGGACCTTGCAGTACGTGAGGTCGTCGTCGTTGACCAGGATCAGCTCGGGCCGCTCGGCCCCCGCCAGCTCCCCGACCACCGTGCGCGGCCCGGCCACGTCGACCTCGGCGCGGGCGTACCGCACCAGGTCGCCGTCGGCGGCGCGCCGGTACAGGCCGACCGCGACCCGGTGCGGCCGCAGCTCCGGGTGGGACTCGGCCGCCTCCTGGAGGACCGCCAGCTCCGTGATCCGGCCCGCCGCGTCGTACGTGGCCACCGGGGTCAGCGAGTTGACGCCCGCGGTCTGCAGCCAGGAGCGCGACCAGGTGGTCATGTCGCGCCCGGACGTCTCGGCCAGCACGGACAGCAGATCGCCCAGCTGCGTGTTGCCGTAGGCGTGCTTCTTGAAGTAGCGCCGGGCGCCCTCCAGGAACGCGTCCCGCCCCACGTACGCCACCAGCTGCTTCAGCACCGAGGCGCCCTTGGCGTACGTGATGCCGTCGAAGTTCAGCTTGGCGTCCTCCAGGTCACGGATGTCGGCCGTGATCGGGTGCGTGGAGGGCAGCTGGTCGGCGCGGTACGCCCAGGACTTGCGGTTGTTGGCGAAGGTGATCCAGCCGTTCTCGAAGCGGGTCGACTCCACCATGGAGAACGCGCCCATGAAGTCGGCGAACGACTCCTTCAGCCACAGGTCGTCCCACCACTGCATGGTGACGAGGTCGCCGAACCACATGTGCGCCATCTCGTGCAGGATGACGTTGGCCCGGCCCTCGTACGCGGCCTGTGTCACCTTGCCGCGGAAGATGTACTCCTCGCGGAACGTGACACAGCCCGGGTTCTCCATCGCGCCGAGGTTGTACTCCGGCACGAACGCCTGGTCGTACTTCCCGAACGGGTACGGGTAGTCGAAGTTGTCGTGGAAGAAGTCCAGGCCCTGCTTGGTGATCAGGAAGATGTCGTCCGCGTCGAAGTGCCGGGCGAGTCCCTTGCGGCACATCGCGCCGAGCGGGATCTCCAGCGTCGTGCCGTCCTCGAAGGTGCGGCTGTAGGAGTCCGTCACGTAGTGGTACGGACCGGCGACGACGGCCGTGATGTACGTGGAGATCGGCTTCGTCTCGGCGAACCGCCAGACCCCGCCGTCCCGCGACTCCTGTGTCCCGTTGCTCCAGACAGTCCATCCCTCGGGCGCCGTCACCTGGAAGCGGAAGGGGGCCTTCAGATCGGGCTGCTCGAAGTTCGCGAAGACCCGCCGCGAGTCGGCCGGCTCGTACTGCGTGTAGAGGTAGACCTCGCCGTCCTCCGGGTCCACGAACCGGTGCATGCCCTCGCCGGTCCGGCTGTACGCGCACTGCGCGTCGACCACCAGGACGTTCTCGCCCTCAGGCAGTTCGTCCAGCGCCACCCGGGTGCCGTCGAAGACGGTGGCGGGGTCGAGCTGCCGCCCGTTGAGCGTCACCGCGTTCACGGCGGGCGCCACGAGATCCGCGAAGGTCGACGCCCCCGCCCGCGCGTTGCGGAACCGGATCGTGGTAACCGAGCGGAAGGTCCGCGGACCGGAAGCGGCGTCCCCGTCCCCGTCGGACCCGCCGACGGCGGAACGCAGATCGAGATCGACCTCGTAGCCGTCGACGCTGAGCAGCTCGGCCCGCTCACGGGCCTCGTCGCGGGACAGGTTCTCACCGGGCACGGGTGCACTCCTTTGTGTCACGTTCGAATACTTTGATCCTCCCATGCCGTCACTCGGCCCGGCAGGTGGGAATGAGCGGTGCGTCCGTGAACGTTCTGCGCCACAGGTGCGAACGCCCTCATGAGGAGAGACATGTCTGACAACAGCACGGCGACGACCGGAAAGACCCCCGTCGACTTCTGGTTCGACCCGCTCTGCCCCTGGGCCTGGATGACCTCCCGCTGGATGCTGGAGGTGGAGAAGGTCCGCGACGTCGAGGTCCGCTGGCACGTGATGAGCCTGTCCGTCCTCAACGAGGACCGGATCGACGAGCTGCCGGAGGAGTACCGCGAGCTGCTGGAGAAGGGCTGGGGCCCGGTCCGCGTAGTCGTCGCCGCCCAGCAGAAGCACGGCGACGAGATCGTCGGCCCGCTGTACACCGCGCTCGGCACCCGCTTCCACAACCAGGGCGAGGGCCCCACCCGCGAGGCGGTCGAGGGCGCGCTCCAGGACGTCGGCCTGCCGGCCGAGCTGGCGGACTTCGCGGACTCGGACGTGTACGACACCGAGCTGCGCGCCTCCCACAAGGAGGGCATCGACAAGGTCGGCCAGGACGTCGGCACCCCGGTCATCGCCGTCCCGGGCGCGGACGGCGAGCAGATCGCCTTCTTCGGCCCGGTCGTCACCCCCGCCCCGAAGGGCGAGGACGCGGCGAAGCTGTGGGACGGCACGCTGCTGGTGGCGTCGATCCCCGGTTTCTACGAGATCAAGCGGACCCGTACGCAGGGCCCGATCTTCGACTGACCGCGCACCGTGCGGTGCGGGTCCCGGCGGCCGCCCGGCCCCGCACCGCCCCGTGCGTGCGGCGGGACGCCGTGCTCGTCCCGGTACTCGCCCGGTTCGTCGAGGGCTCCGGTCCTCGCCGGTCGCGGATCACTCGCTTCACTCGCCGAGCAGCGCGGCCACCGGCGACATGGGCTCCCACTCGGGGTCCTGCCCGGTCAGCCGCTCGGCGACGCGGGCCCAGGCCCTCTCGTCCGTGCCGAGCCGGGAGCGTACGAGCTCCGCGAGGCCGGTCCGGGCGGCGGCGGCCCCGGGCGGGGCGTCGGTGCGGCGGGCGGTCCCGCTCAGGTAGGTGAGGATGCGCGCGGCCGGGGCCGCCGACCGCAGCAGGTCCGCGCCGGTCAGCAGGCCCGCCGCGAGCAGGCCGTCCAGCTGGGTGGCCGGCGCGCAGTGGAACAGGCCGCCGAGCCCGTGCCGGGCCCGCTCCCGGGTCAGCCGCACGCTCCCGGACAGCCCGTCGGGACCCGGCTCGTGCAACAGCGCCGCGTGCCGCAGCCGGACCTCCTCGGGTACGTCGTCGAGGCGGACCACGTCGGACCAGTACGGGATCGGCTCCTCGGCGTGGGCGGCTTCGAGAGCCGCCCAGTCCACGGCCTCGCCCGGCGGGAGCGACCCGAGGATCTCGCGCGCCTGCGCGGCGTGCGGGGCACGCCGCAGCTTCGTGACGAGCTTCCCCGGCGCCAGTTCGCGGTCGAGCCGGGCGCGGAGCACGGTGGCGGGGTCGGCGGCGGCCAGGGCCTTCGCGCACACGGTGGTGGCGGCCCGCCCCAGCAGGTCCGCGCCCGCGACGCGGGCCAGCCGGTCGGCGCCACCGTGCTCGAACAGCCGCAGACAGCCCAGGAGTTGATGGCCGAGGCCGAGCTTCGTTCCTTCCCTGGCGAGCAGTTCCTCGACGAGGTCGGGTTCGGCGGAGCAGAGCCACACCAGGCCCCCGGCCGGATAGGCGGAGCCGCGGGCGAGCCAGTCGGCCAGCACCCGGCCGCCCAGCGAGGTCCTTCCGGCGACGGGCCGTGAGCGGGTCACGATCCGGTGGACGGTGGGCCGGGGGTTCCAGTGCCGCAGCAGGGCGAGGTCCACGTCGGGGTCGTCGAGGTCGACGAGGCGCTCCACCGCTCCGCTCCTCTTCATCCAGCGGGACTGCGCGGCGAGGACGCGCAGTGCGTCGCGGTCGCGTCCGGCCAGCAGCCGGTCGAGGACCCGGAGCGGCGTGCGGTCGTACCGCAGCAGGTACGCGGCCAGGAGCCAGGGCCCGTCGGGGCCGAGCCGGGGCAGCACGGCGTCGACGACCTCGGCGTCGGCCAGGCAGAGCAGGGTGCCCACCGGCCACGCCCACAAGTGGTTGCCGCGCTCCAGGAGGCCGACCGCCTCGTCGGGTGTGCCCGGTCCGGGCTTCGGCACGAGTGGCCCGCCGCCCGCCGCCGGTGCGGCTCCACCGGTCCGCGACTGCGCGCGCCCCAGCAACTGGGCCCAGGTCAGCCCCTCCTCGGCGGCTTCGGACGCCGTCACCGTCGCGGCCAGGCGGAGCCATGCGTCGGGGTCGGTGCCGAGCTCGGAGCGCAGCAGCCGGGCGAGCGCGGAGCGCCATGCCTCCGCGAACGCCAGCCGCCGCCAGTCGTGGGGGAGCCGGAGCAGCCGGTGCGCGGGCAGCATGGTGAGCAGTTCGTCCGCAGGCAACACGCCCTGACGGTAGGCGTGTTCGGTGAGGTGCGTGCTCGATCCGTACGACTCCGGGAGCTTCGCTCGTATCTCGGCGAGGCTGGGCGCGGTGTACACGTAGCCGTCCTCGGACGCGGGGATGCCTTCGGCGGCGCAGGCGTCGGCGAACCAGTCCGGGGTGGCGAGGCCGGGCGCGTCGCTCCAGTCGTACACGGTCAGCGCGCGCAGGACGTCGGGGGAGGCGGGCTTCGGTGCGTCGGCGGGGGCGAGGGAGTACAGCAGGTCGAGGGCGGGCAGGGCGTGGACCCGGTCGACCCGGTTCAGGGGCGCCCGGGGCGGCGGCACCGCGGCCGGCGGGCCGGGTTCGACGGTCTCCTCGGTCTCCTCGACGGCGGCCGCGCCCGCCTCGGCGATCAACTCCGCGACGGTCCCGCCGTGTTCGGGCAGCAGGGTGTCGAGCGCCGCCCAGGCGTGCGGCCGTTCGCCCAGGTGGGCCGCGGCCAGTGCGCGGAGTTCGGCGGCGGACGCCTCGCCCAGCAGGTCCCGTTCGGCGAGCCGGGCGAGCGCGGCCACGGCGTGGACGGCGGGCCGCGCGGTGCGGACCAGCTCGACGGGGTAGAGGAGCCCCGCAACCACCATGCCCTCCGCCCAGCGGGGAGCGCTGTCGTCGAGCGCCTCCTCCGCCAGGCGTTGCGCGGGCGGGGTGCTGTTGCCCGCACGGCGTCCGCCGGCCCGCCACGGCTCGTTGAGGACGCTCAGCCGGAACGCCAGGCGCTGGGTGTCGTCCGCCGCCTCGTGGCGGGCCAGCTCCTCGCAGGCCTTGGGCATGAACGGGGTCGCGGCATGGGCCGCGGCCAGGGCGTCGAGATCGTGCGCGTACGGCTCGGCCAGCAGATCGCGCAGGGTGCTGGTGCCCCGCGCGGTGGCCAGCAGCGCGGGCAGCCGGGCCGGGTCCTCGTACGGTTCGCACTCCGCGCGCAGCCGGCGCAGGGCGTCGCCGCCCGTGTCGCCGCCTGTATCGCCGTCCGTATCGGACAGGGCCTCGGTCACCGTGGTCACGACGGCCCGGCTCAGCCAGGCGGCGGCAGGGTCGTCGAGCAGTGCGCGTACGGCGTCCGGGCCGCCCCGCTCCCAGACCCGCAACAGCGCGTGCTGCTGCGCGACCTGGCGGAACCCGACCCGCAGTGCGAGGCCCACGAGCTGAGGGTCGCCGGAGCCGAGCAGCGGCGCCAGCCAGGAGAGCGGCACATCGCCGTGCGGTGCCGTCAGTTCGGCGAGCAGTGCGTCGTCGAGGGGGACGGTGTCGGTCCGGTGCGCGATGGCGCGGCGCAGGGACGCGGTGGTGCGCGGGTTGCGGTAGACGGCGGCCGAGACCCGGGCGTCACCGATCGCGGCCAGCCGGGCGAGCACTCGGGCATCGAGCCGGGGATGCCCGGCCAGCGCGGTACGGGAACGGCTGTCGCCGTGGTCGAGCACGGCGGCCACGAGGGCAGGCGCGGGCGGTGCCCCGCCGGCGAGCAGGTCCGCCGTCAACCGCTCGGGCAGCGCGGCCAGCGCGGCGGCGGCGTCGCACGGCTCGGCGTGCTCCAGGAGCAGCCCGAGTGTGGCGTGGACACTGCGGGGCGCGGGCGCACGGAGCGTGTCGCCGGACCCCAGGGGCGCCGGCTGCTCGGCGAGCAGCGCGGTCAGCTCGCCCCGGTACCCGGGAAGCGCGTCGTACAGCCCGCGCCACCGGTCCATGTCGGCACCGAGCTGACACCCCGCCAACTCCCGCAACGTTGAAGCCGCTTGATCGTCGACCCCACCGGCCGCCGCGACCTTCGCCGCCACCGTACGAGCGGGCCGCCCCCGCTCCACGGCCCGCAGCGCAGCGCCCTCTTCCTCCGGGCCCGCCCCGTCCGTACCCCGCGCAGCGTCGAGAATGCCGCGCAGTATGCGCTCCGCCGCGCCCGCCCGTGTCGCTGACATGATCGCCATGACCGCCATGCTAATGGCGCTCTGTCAGGTACTTTCTTGGCTCTGCCAACGGGTGGGCTGCCGGCAGACCGGCGGCACCGCCCAGGACCCGGCACCTTCGGCCGCGCCGGCGGCATGGTCACCACGGGGCGAGGTGACCACTGGACAGGAGCCGACCAGGTCCTCCCGGCCGATCTCGGACAAGATCGTCGCGCGCCTGTGGACGGCGACCGGCCAGGGTGCCCGCGAACTGTCCGGCAACTACTTCCTGACCGACGTCGGCGCGGGCCTCCTGCGCACCTTCCTGCGCTCCCCGGGAAACCTGACGCCGATGTTCGGAGGCATCATCGACCGCGTCGTCGAGGCGCGTGTGCGGCACGACGTGCGCGAACTGGGCACCGAGGGCGGCAAGGTGCAGTACGGCCACTTCGAACTCGGCGGTACGTACCTGTACGTCAAGGGCGCCGCCGAAGAGGTCCCTTGGGACGAGGTCACCCGCCTGACCGTGGACGACCACCAGGTCGGCATCACCGTTCCGCATCTGCGGCGCCGCGTGGAGGGCCTCAAACTCAAGGCGGACGGCCGCCGGGAGAACCACCGGGTCGGCGGGGACAACACCCTGTACATCGAGGACAAGGGCCTGAGCGACTGCCGGAAGGCGATCATCTGGTCCGTCATGGCACACATCGCGAAGTCCATCGTCCCGGAACCGCGGTGACCGTGGCCACGGGCAGCGCCCGCACGAGGCGCGCGGACCGGTCGACGACACATCCGCCCGCGGTCCTCCGTGTCGAACCCGTTGATCGTTTCCGGTCGCGGTATCAGACGTGTGCGAGGAGGCGCTCCAGCGGCCGGGGTACGTGCGTGAGGTCCAGGTGTGCGATCAGCGCCTGCGCGTACTGCGCCTTGCGGCCGCTGTGCGTGCCCATGAACCGGCGCAGCTGGTGTTCCACGGGGCGTTCCCGCTGGGCCGGCTGGCCCTGGAACGTGAGGAAGGGGCGCATCTCGCCCTGGGCCTCGATCACTTGCTGTACGTCGTCGGCGCCGAGGGCGCGGATCAGTTCGTCCTCCAGGTCGGCGACGCACACCTGGAAGCCGAGGGTCTCCAGTCCGGCACGGGTGAGGCCGGAGCCGAGCCCGACCCGTTCCAGGTGGCGCCGGAAGTGCCGTTCCTCGCCGATGTCGCAGAGCCCCGCCAGCGGGAGACCGAGCCCCGGCGGGCCGCACACGTTCAGGAAGCGGCCGATGCTCGTCGCGCCGCCGAGCGGCACCACCGCGACGCCCTCCGCGCCGAGGTCGCGGCCGTGGCGGGCGGCCAGGGCCTCGATCGCCACCTGGTCGCTGCTTCCCTCGACGAGCACGACCGTACGCACACCACCTGCCAGTTCCCGCGCCTCCGCGGCTGCCGCGTCCGCTCCCGCTCCACCCGCCGCCCAGGTGACCGCCGCCTGACGGAATCGCCTCAACTCGTCCACGAGACCTCGCTTTCCGACGCCATCCTGCACGGCGGAGATCCCGAACGCACACACGTTTTCCCGACGGCATCCGCCGCCAAGGAGAGTGGGCCCACGCGCACCACGCGTGGGCCCACCTTCATCGGGGTCCGGGATCAGCTCGGCTGGTCTCCGGTGTAGCGGTAGATGCCGCCTGCTGAGTTGACGTGCCATACGGTGCCGTCGGCTGCGACGCCGATGTCGACGGCGTTGCCGGGGATGCCTACCCAGGGATTGGAGTCGTGGCCGGTGTAGCGGTAGATCTGGCCCAGGGAGTTCACGCCCCAGACGTGGGTTCTGGATCCGACGGAGATGCGGGTCAGGCCGCCCGAGACGGAGACCCAGTCGGTGGAGCCCTGGTCTCCGGTGTAGCGGTAGATGCCGCCTGCTGAGTTGACGTGCCATACGGTGCCGTCGGCTGCGACGCCGATGTCGACGGCGTTGCCGGGGATGCCTACCCAGGGGTTGGAGTCGTGGCCGGTGTAGCGGTAGATCTGGCCCAGGGAGTTCACGCCCCAGACGTGGGTTCTGGATCCGACGGAGATGCGGGTCAGGCCGCCCGAGACGGAGACCCAGTCGGTGGAGCCCTGGTCTCCGGTGTAGCGGTAGATGCCGCCTGCTGAGTTGACGTGCCATACGGTGCCGTCGGCTGCGACGCCGATGTCGACGGCCTTGCCGGGGATGCCCACCCACGGGTTGGAGTCGTGGCCCGTGTAGCGGTACATCTGGCCCAGGGAGTTCACGCCCCAGACATGAGTCCTGGACCCGACCGAGATCGAAGTGAGACCACCGGAGACGTTCTTCCAGTCAGCCATTTTCCTGTCCCCTTACCTCGAACCTTGCGAGGGGAATCTTGCTGCTCGAAGAGGTCACCCAAACGGCCTGATATGCCGATTGACCACAGAAACAAACCAAAAATCGCCGTTTGGTTTCTTCGCCCCTCAGCCCGCTGGGGCCCGTGGCCCGCCCGCCTCACCACGAGGAGGCTGAATCCGCTGTAACCCACAAGGGAACAAGAGAGGTGTCTCAGCCCAGGGTGCGGGCCCGTTCGAGGACTTCGGCCGGGGCCTTGGCCACCGAGCCGGTGTGGATCCGGCGCACCCAGTCGAGGAGTGCCGGGTCGCCCACCATGGTCCGGAAGCTGCCCCCGCCCGGGACCAGCAGGACGTCGCGGCTCTCCACCTCGGAGTAGCTCGTCGGGACGTGCATCGGCATCGAGCCCAACACGTCCTGGACCAGGCCGGGTTCGGCGGCCACGAAGCGGACGGTGGCGCCGGGCACGTACGCGAGGATCTCGTACGGACCGATCGCGTCGAGCGGTTCGAACCGGTCGAAGAGCGGGATCACGATGTCCATGCTCCGCAGCCTGAGGGCGGGACAGCCCCAGCCATCGCCTCTACGCGTTGAGCCACTCCACGACCTCGACCACGTCCCCGACGGTCAGCACGCCCTCGCACACCACCGCGTTCTTCGCGCCGAAGCTGACCCTGTTGCCGTACTCCGGCTCGCGCCGGTACGTCGACAGGGTCCGGATCGGCTCCGGGCCCGCGCGGTGGCCGGTGGCCTGGTCGACCATCGGGACGGCGCACCGTGTCGCCCGCACCGAGTGGGCGAGTTCGACGGAGCCGATGGTCATCCGGCGGACCCGGTCCTCGAAGTGGGGTTCGTCGTCGCCGGTCAGGACGATGTTGGGGCGGAAACGGTTCATGGGGACGGGCTTCGCGTCGCCCCGGGCGATGATGCGGGCGTTGAGGTCGGCCAGGGAGGCCGTCGAGGCGACCAGCACCGCGTGCGCGTCCGCGAAGTTGACCTTGCCGGGGGTGTCGCCCCAGCCGTCCCGGTCGAAGCCGGGAACCACCCGTACCAGGCGGGACTTCGCGCCGAGCGCGTCGGAGAACCACTCCGCGACCTCGTCGCCCTGGTCGGCGGCCGCGCCGAGCGGCCGGTCGAACATGCTGACGTCACGGCGCGCGCCGTCCCTGTCGATGTCCAGGCGCAACGGCTCGACGCCCTCGGCGGTCAGGGCCAACGCCTCTCCGCTGTCCAGGACTTCCACCCCGATCGCGGCCATCGCGGGGTGCGTGCGCTGGCTGCGGAAGGCGCCGTCGGCGGCGTCCACCACCATGAACGTGCGGTCGTGTTCGAGGCCGGTGCCGAAGACCTGCGCGGAGTCGACCGTGGTCCCGGCGCAGCCCTTGACGGGGTAGTACGCCAGCTCGTGGACGGTGATCGTCATGGTGTCCCTTCCGGGGCGGCCGCTTCGAGGTCGTCGACGCTGCCGGACATGATGGTGCGGATGTGTCGGGTGAGGTGGTCGGTGGGCCAGTCCCACCAGGCGACGGCGAGGAGCCGGGCGACGGTCTCCTCGTCGTAGCGGGTGCGGATGAGGCGGGCCGGGTTGCCGCCGACGATGCCGTAGTCGGGTACGTCGGAGGTCACGACGGAGCCGGCGCCGATGATCGCGCCGTGCCCGATCCGTACGCCCGGCATCACCATGGAGTTGTAGCCGAACCAGACGTCGTTGCCGACGACCGTGTCGCCCCGGCCCGGCAGTCCGGTCAGCAGATCGAAGTGTTCGGTCCAGGAACCGCCCATGGAGGGGAACGGGAAGGTGGAAGGGCCGTCCATCCGGTGGTTGGCGCCGTTCATGATGAACCGCGTACCGGTCCCGAGCGCGCAGAACTTGCCGATGACGAGCTTCTCCGGGCCGTAGTGGTACAGCACGTTGCGGGTCTCGAACCCGGTCGCGTCGTCCGGGTCGTCGTAGTACGAGAAGTCCCCGACCTCGATCAGCTCGGACTTCACCAGGGGCTTCAGCAGTACGACGCGGGGCTGGCCGGGCATCGGGTGCAGGACGGTGGGGTCGGCGGGGACTGGGTTCATGGCGCTCATCATCGCATCCACTTCCCATGATGTAAGTTTCTTTTGGGAACTAACCGAATCGGGAGAGGGGTGCGCCGTGACGCTGGCGCAATGGACCGAGGTCGACGACTACTTCAACGGCCTGCTGGTGGGCCCGGACGAAGCCCTGGACGCGGCCGTGGAGGCCAGTGACGGGGCCGGGCTCCCGGCGATCCAGGTCGCCGCCAACCAGGGCAAGCTGCTGAACCTGCTGGCCAGGCTCCAGGGGGCGCGCACCGTGCTGGAGATCGGCACCCTGGGCGGGTACAGCACCATCTGGCTGGCCCGCGCGCTGCCCGAGGGCGGCAAGGTCGTGACGCTGGAGGCCGATCCGGCGTACGCGGAGGTCGCGCGGGCCAACATCGAGCGGGCCGGGCTCGCGGACGTCGTCGAGATCCGGGTCGGCCGCGCCCTCGACACGCTGCCGGAGCTCGCGGCGCAGGGGTACGGGCCGTTCGACGTCGTGTTCATCGACGCCGACAAGCCGAGCAACCCCGACTACCTGGCCTGGTCCCTGAAGCTGACCCGGCCCGGCAGCCTGATCGTCGCCGACAACGTCGTACGCGACGGAGAGGTGGTGGACGGCGAGAGCGACGACCCGAAGGTGCAGGGCGTGCGCCGGTTCACCGAACTCGTGGCGGCCGAGCCGACGTTGACCGCGACCGCGCTGCAGACCGTCGGGAGCAAGGGGTACGACGGGCTGATGATGGCGCTGGTCACCGGGTAGGTTCCGGAACCGCGTTGATACGATCGCGCGTTCGACGCGTCGGTGATGCCTCTGCACCCGGCTATCACCCTGTGGAGAGACCATGCAGCGCCCCCTCGTCCCCCTCGTTGTCGCTGCGTCGCTGCTGTGTGCTGGATGCTCCGGGGGATCGGGATCGGGATCGGGGTCGGCGCGAGAGGCGGGCAGGGCCGCGAAGGACTCACCGTCCAGCTCGGCGGCGGACCACGGGGCAGCGGTACGGGCCGCGGTGGCCGAGACGAAGAAGAGCAGCGCCCGGATCGACGAGCGGATCGAGATAGGGGACGGCGCCACCGAATACGTCGTCTCGATCAAGGGCGACTTCGACTGGGCGGGTGCCGGAGGGCGCCTCGCGGTCGCCCTCCGCAATCCGGCGGTCCCTGGGAAGACGTCGCCCCGCATGGACGAGATCTTCGTCGGTGGCACCGTCTACGTGGGCGGATTCGCCGAGATGGCAGGCTCCTGGGGATCGATTCGCCGGGACAAGGCCGAGGCTCACTATGCGCTGCGGGCGCCGATGAACGACCCCGAGCACGTCTTGCGCCAGGTGGCGCAGATGCGCCGGATCTCGCGGGTCGGTGAGGAGACGGTGAACGGCACGCCCACGGTCCACTACCGGGGTGTGCTCGCCGACGAGACGGTCACGCTGCGGATGGCGAAGGATATGCGGGCCAAGATCGACTCCGTGCGGGAGCAGGTCGGTGGGATCACCGTGTACGCGGATGCCTGGATCGACCGGAAGGGGCGGCTCGTGCGTACCCGGCTCGACTGGCCCATGGGGGAGGCGGGCGTCAAGGCGACGATGAACCTGGCGGACCACGGGAAGCCGGTGCGGGCGAAGGCCCCGGACCCCGGCAAGGTCGTCCCCATGCCGGACCTCGGCGGCCCGTTGCCCGGTTGACCTGCCCCCTGCCGCGCAACATGACGGAACGGCCCCCGTCTGTCACGTTCGAGCGGGGGCTCGGGTGAAGCCGCCCCGCCGTGCGGACATCGTGAGCGCCGAAGAGGTGAAGGGCCTGGCCGTGATCGATGAGTGACTGACGGCCGACCACGGCGCTCCGGACTGCCTGCCCGGCCTGGACGGCGTCCGGCTGTCGGCGGGAAACCTCTTCGACACGGGCAGCGGATCCGGTCATGATCGGGCGCATGAGTTTGCGTGTGAGTGACCCGGTTCGTATTGGTACCGAACAGCTTCCGGGAGGGCGGCTGCTGGGGTGGGCCGAGTGGGGACCGGGGGACGGGGTGCCGGTGCTGTTCTCGCCCGGGGCGGCCACCAGCAGGCATCTCGGCTTCGGTGCCGATGTGCTGGACGGGCTCGGGGTACGGCTGATCTCCGTCGACCGCCCCGGTCTGGGAGTCTCCTCGCCCGCACCGGGGCGTACGTTCGGTGACTTCGTCGACGACATCCGGGCGTTCGCCGGTCTGCGCGGCCTGGGGCGGCCCCTGATGGTCGGCAATTCGCAGGGGGCGCCCTTCGCGCTGGCGTGCGCCGCCGCCGGGGCGGTCCGGGCGCTCGCGGTGGTCTCCGGTGCGGACGAGGTCGCGGAACCGGGCTTCGCCGACGCGCTTCCGGAGGAGTTGCGGGGGCTCGTCGGCCTGGCCGTGTCCGATCCGGCCGCCGCCGAGCAGGTCTTCGCCGGGTTCACCCCGCAGGGGATGTGGGACATGGTCATGTCCGGCAGCCCGGAGTGCGACCTCGATGTGTACCGGCAGCCCGCGTTCGCCGCGGCATACCGGCGTGCACTCGACGAAGCCTTCGCGCAGGGGACGGCCGGATACGCCCGGGACACCGTCCTCGCCATGGGGCGCTGGGGGATCGGGCTGTCGGACATTTCCGTACCCGTCGACCTCTGGTACGGGGAGAAGGACACCGGTCACTCGCCGGACCAGGGGGTCCGGCTGGCCTCGCGCATCCCGGGCGCGGTCCGGCACCTGGTGCCGGAGGCCGGCGGTGCGGTGCTCTGGACCCATGCCGGGCAGGTGCTGAGCACGCTGCTGGGGCGCGGCGCGACCCCCTGAGTCCTCGAACGAGACAGTAGGGCCCCCACCTGTCACGTTGAGACGAGACCCCATGTGCCCCCTGAGTCCTCGGACGTGACAGAAGGGCCCTCACCTGTCACGTCCAGGCGAGGGCCCTCCCTTCATCCGCCTGCCCGGTGAAGGTTGAGAAGACGATCACGAGGCAGGACGTACTTGTGCCTCCCGGTCAGGGGGCGAGCAGCAGTACGTCGGCGCGCTCCTTGGCGGCCGCGTAACGCTTCGCCACGTCCTGCCAGTTGACGACGGCCCACATCGCCTCGATGAAGTCGACCTTCTGGTTCTTGTACTGGAGGTAGAAGGCGTGCTCCCAGGCGTCGAAGACCAGGACCGGGACGGAGCCCTGGCCGACATTGCCCTGGTGGTCGTAGACCTGCTCGACGATCAGCTTGTCGCTGACCGGCTCGTACGCCAGGACGCCCCAGCCGGAGCCCTGCGTGGTGGCCGCGGCCTTCGTCAGCTGGGCCTTGAAACCGGCGAACGAGCCGAACGACTCGGTGATCGCGTCCGCCAGGTCACCGACACCGTCCGCCGCGAGCGGCTCGCCGCCGCCGTCGCCGGTCATGTTGTGCCAGTAGATCGAGTGCAGGATGTGGCCGGAGAGGTGGAACGCGAGGTTCTTCTGGAGCCCGTTGATCGCGCCCCAGGCCTCCTTGTCGCGCGCCTCCGCCAGCTGCTCCAGGGTGTCGTTCGCGCCCTTCACGTAGGCGGCGTGGTGCTTGTCGTGGTGGAGCTCGATGATCTGCGGATTGATGACCGGTTCGAGCGCCGCGTAGTCGTACGGGAGTTCCGGGAGCGTGTACGTGGCCATGTGGTCGAACCCTCCAGCTGCTGTCCTGTTGTTATTGCAACCTATATGCAGGAGCAGGCTAACAGCAGGAAGGGGCGCAGGTGATCAGCCCTTTGACCTAGGACGTGTCTCCCGGGCGACGGGCCACCTGGGGGACTGCGCCGCCTGCCGCGAACACGTCCACGAGCTGGCCGTCGCCTCGGACGCGCTGCTGGACCTCGTCCCGGCCAGCGAACCGCCGGCCGGGTTCGAGGACCGGGTGATCGAGCGGCTCGGGCTCGCCCCGGCGCGGCGGCCGGCCGTCCGGCACCCGGGGTGGCGGTGGATCGCCCTCGCCGCCGCGGCGGCGCCAGCGGGCCTGGCGCTCGGCGGCGGCTGGGTGCTCGGCGCGTACACCGGTCCCCCGGCCCCGGTCGCGCCCATCGCCTCCCCGGTGCAGCCGCAGCTGCTCACCGCCCAACTCGCCCACGGGAAGCACTCGTTCGGGCAGGCATACCTCTACGCCGGGGCCTCGCCCTGGCAGTACACGGCGGTGGACGCCGACGGGCACTCCGGGACCGTCCACTGCCTGGTCCAGCGGGCAGACGGCACCACCGTCAAGGCCGGATCCTTCACGCTCGACGCCGACGGCTAGGGCTCCTGGGGCGGGCGCTACCCGGCCGGCACGGCGCCGGTCACCGGCGTACGCCTGACCGACGCGCACGGCACCGTGCTCGCGACCGCCACCTTCGGCCGGGCCCTGCGCTGACCAGGCACGGGCACGGCGACGCCGGCCAGGCGCGGGCACGCTGACGTTACTCAGGCACGGGCGCGCGTACGGGCCTCCGCGAGCCGGTTCAGGTGGTCCTCGTACTCCTTCGCGTAGTACGCCGCGTGCGCCGGGTCCGGCTCGACGACCGCCGTCGGGGCCGTCCACGCGGCCGTGTCCAGCTCCGCGCCGAACCGACGCGCCGCCGCGAGCACCGCGCCGCGCGCACCGACCTCGCCCTCCACGATCCGGACCGGCCGGCCCAGCACCTCGGCGAACAGCCGCATCCACGCGGGGGAGCGGGTGCCGCCGCCGCACAGGGCGAGGGTGCCGGTGAGCCCCGCGGCCTCCAGACAGTGCCGGGCGGCGAAGCCGATGCCCTCGCAGACGGCACGGATCAGATCGGCGGGGGTCGTCTCCAGGGACACGCCGGTGAACTCGGCGCGCAGCCGGGGCTCGACGAACGGGGCGCGTTCGCCGGACGGGGCGAAGTAGGGCAGGACCCGGACCCCGTTCGCGCCGGGCGGGGTGGCGGCGAGCAGCGCGTCGACCTCCGTGTGGCGTACGCCGGTGGTGGTCAGGACCCAGTCCAGGGCCGCCGTGCCGACCATCGCGGGCATGGCGCGCAGCCAGTGGCCCGGACGGTCGGTGGAGATGTGCAGCCCGGCCGGTTCGCCGTCCAGGTCGAGCCGCTCCGTGGCCACCAGCGCGGCCAGACAGGTGCCGACGATCAGCAGCCCGTCGCCGGGACGGGTGACGCCCGCGCCGAGGGCGCAGGCCGGCAGGTCGTACGGGCCGTTGGAGATCCGTAACCCGGAGGGGAGTTCGGCGGTGGCCACCGGGTCGCTGACCGGGGCGAGGAGCGGGGCCCGGTGGGTGAGGCCGAGGGCGGCCACGACATCCGGGGCGTACGCACGGGTCACCGGGTCCAGGAAGGGCATCGACGCGTCGGAGACGTCCGTGGCCCGGACCCCCGTCAACCGCTGGAACACCATGTCCTTGCAGTACAGGGCGGTCGTCGCGGCGTCGAGCGCGGCCGGCTCGTGCCGGTCGAGCCAGGCCAGCACCGGGCCCGGACAGCCCGGGAACATCGCGCTGCCGGTGCGCCGGTAGACCGTCTCGAAGACCCCGGACGCCAGCCAGGAGTCGACCAGTTCATGGGCCCGGCCGTCCATCCAGGAGATCGCCTTGCGGACCGGCCGGCCCGCCGCGTCGACCAGCCAGACACCGTCGCCCTGGCCGGTGAGGCCGGCGAACGCCACCCTGTCGGAGCCCAGCGCGGCCAGCACCTCGCGGACCGCGCCGTACACCTCGTCCATGTCCTGCTCCACGGACCCGTCGTGGATCGCGAGCCCCACCGGGCGGGACTCGACGGCCAGCGTGCGGCCGCCCGGGTCGAAGGCGGCGGCCTTCACCACGGACGTGCCGACGTCGATGCCGATATATCTCGTCGTTCCGGTCATCGTCACCGTTCCCCTCACAGCGCGTGGGCGAGCGGTTCGCCCCGTACGTAGCGCGCCACCTCGGCCGCAGCGATCCGGGCCGCCTTCTGCGCGACGGCCCGGCTGGCACCCGCCACATGCGGGGTCATCAGAAGGTGCGGGGTACGGAAGAGCCGCGAGCCGGGCGGGGGCGGCTCCTGCTCGTACGTGTCGAGCGCCGCCGCCCGCAACTGCCCCGAGTCCAGGGCGTCGCACAGCGCGTCCGTGTCCAGCAGCCCGCCCCGGGCCGCGTTCACCAGCACCGCGCCGCGTGGCAGCAGCGCCAGCTCACGGGCGCCGATGAGATGCCGGGACTCCGGGGTGAGCCGGGCGTGCAGGGTCAGCACGCGCGAGCGGGCGAGCAGCGCCTCCAGCGAGCCGGCCCGCATGCCGTGGACGTCGCCGCGCACATACGGGTCGTACACCTCGACCTCGGCGCCGAACGCGGACAGCACCCGCGCCACCCGGCTGCCCACCGCGCCGTAGCCGATCAGGCCGACCGGGGTGTCCTCAAGCTCCAGGCCGCAGTTCTCGTACGTGTAGTGGGAGGCGTCCCAGCGGCCGTCGGCGGCGAGGGAACGGTGTGCCTCGGGGATACGGCGCAGGGCGGAGAGGATCAGCCCGACGGTGAACTCGGCGGTCGCCGCCGCGTTGCGCCCCGGCGCGAAGCACACCCGCACGCCCCGGGCGCGCGCCGCGGCCGCGTTCACATTGACCGGACCGCCCCGGCAGACCACGATCAGCCGGAGATCGGGGGCGGCGGCCAGCACCCGCTCGGTGAACGGGCCCATCTGGGTGACGCACACCTCCACCCCGTCCAGGGCGGCGATCAGCGCGTCCTCGGCATCGCTCGCCTCGTCGACCTCGGCGACCTTGCCGAAGGGTTCCAGCGGCCAGGGCAGGGTGAGCTCGACGAGCTGCGGCTCCGTGCCGAGCGCCCCGAGCGCGTGGTTCAGGGCCTCTGCGAGCAGCGAGTTGCGGACGAAGTGGTCACCGGCGAGCAGAATCCTCGTGGCGGGGCGGACTGCCTCGGGGGGCACTGTCTCCGGGCGGTCTGTCTCGGGGAGGGTCATCGCAGAGCGTCTCCTGTCTGGGCGTCGAAGACATGGACGTGCCGGGGATCGGCGGTGATGCGTACGGTGTCGTCCCGGTCGAGCCGTACCCCCGGACCGGTCACGACGACCAGTGGCTCCGCCACCCCGTCGAGCGAGAGCGTGGCGATGCCGGATTCCAGCAGGGGCTCGTGGGCGGCGACCCGGGCCCGTGCACCAGTGTCGTCCAGGCGCACATCCTCCGGGCGGATGCCGAGCACCACCGCGCGTCCCGCCGCGATCCGGTGCGGTACGGGTACGCGTACGGAGTCCGAGAGGCGCACCCCGCCCGATCCGTCGGCCGTGCCTGGCAGCAGATTGACGGCCGGTTCCCCGACGAAGTCGGCGACGAACGCGTTCGCCGGGGCGTCGTAGATCTCCTCGGGGGTGCCGAGCTGCTGGATCTCGCCGTCCCGCATCACCGCGATCCGGTCGGCGAGCGAGAGCGCCTCCTCCTGGTCGTGCGTGACCAGGATCGCGGTGTGGCCGCTGTCGCGCTGGATGCGCTTCAACTCCCGCCGGGTGGTGTCGCGTTGAGCGGCGTCGAGATGGGAGAGCGGCTCGTCCAGGAGGAGGACGTCGGGGACCCGGATCAGCGCGCGGGCCAGCGCGACCCGCTGCTTCTGGCCGCTGGAGAGCCCGGCCGGACGGGTGTCCAGAAGCTCGGTGATCCCGATGCGTTCGGCCATTTCGGCGACCCGGCGGCGGATCTCGGCCCGCCCGCACCCGCCCCGGGCGGCGAGCCCGAAACCGAGGTTCTCCGCGACGGTCAGCGGCGGGTAGAGCGCGTAGTTCTCGAACGCCACCCCGATGTTGCGCTGCCGGGCCGGGAGCGCGACCACCGACGAGCCGCCGATCAGGATGTCGCCGCCGGTGACCGTCTCCAGGCCGGCGATCATCCGCAGGGTCGTGGACTTGCCGCAGCCGGACGGGCCGAGCAGCCCCAGCAGCTCGCCGGAGCGCAGCTCGACGTCGATGGACCGGACGGCCTCGACGGCCACCCGGCCCCGCCCGGTGTAGGTCTTGCGCAGTGCGCGCAGGGCCAGTTCAGTCATCCGTCACCGCCGCCTCGCCCTCATCCGTCATCGCCTTCCCCCGCCCCGGAGTCCCGGCCGGTGGAGCAGACCTCGTAGGGCACCTTGTGCTCGTCGAGCTCCCGCAGCGCCTGCGGGGACGCCCCGTCGTCGACCAGCAGCAGATCGAAACGGGAGAGCGGGGCGAGCCGGTGCAGGGCGACCCGGCCCAGCTTCGAGTGGTCGAGCAGCAGCACATTGCGGCTCGCCGAGTCGAGCATCGCCCGCTTCACGGAGATGATGTGCTGCTCCTGGTGGTAGGCGAAGCCGCCGGACACGGCGGAGGTGGAGGTGAAGCAGATGTCGACCTGGAGCGACTGCACCGCCTCCACGCAGGAGACACCGAGGAACGAGGAGTGCAGCGGGTCGAAGTCCCCGCCCAGGCCCATCAGATGGATGCCCCGCTCCTGCGACAGCAGATTGATCGCCTCCAGGAAGTTGGTGACGACGGTCAGCGGAGTGATCGAGCGCAGCCGGCGCGCTATCTCCAGCGTGGACGTCGAGTCGTCGAGCATCACCGCCATGCCCGGCTCTATGAGCTTCAGGGCCCGTTCGGCGACGGCGGCCTTCTCGGCCCGCATCGTCTTCAGCCGGTAGGAGACGTTCGACTCGAAGACACCGGACGGCTGGGCGGTGACGCCGCCGCGGAACTTGCGGACGATGCCCTGCCGTTCCAGCTCGTCCAGATCGCGGTGGATGGTCATCAGGCTGACGTCGAAACGCTCCGCCAGTTCGGCGGCGCTCACCTCGCCCTGCGCGAGGACGTACTCGGCTATGGATGCCTGACGCGGGGCGGGACCCCGCTGCGGAACGTTGCTCACGTGCTGATCCTTCGTCCTGGACGTGCCGGCCGGTCGGCCTCGAACAGCAGCAGACTCTCAGGCGGTACGGAGAGCCGGACCGGCTGGTCGGGGCTCAGGCCGGCCGCCTCGGCGCGCGGGACGACGAGGGACAGCCGCTGCCCGCCGATCCGTACGGTGACCTCGGTGGCCCGGCCCAGCAGCTCGGTGACATGGACGGCGCCGGTCAGCTCCAGGACCGGGGGCCCGCCGCCGCTCTCCGCCGGACCCGACGGACCCGCCAGGCCGATGTCCCTTGGCCGTAGGCCCAGTTGGACGGCGGTCCCGGGCGGCGCGGGCACCGCCAGCGGCAGCTCGTACGCCCCGTCCGGCGACCGGAAGTACCCTTCGGGCGTCACCGTCCCGGGCAGCAGATTGATCCGCGGCCGGCCGAAGGACCGGGCGACGAAGGTGTCGTACGGGCGGTGCCACAGCTCCTCGCGGGTGCCGGTCTGCACCATCCGGCCGTCCCTGATCACCCCGATCCGGTCGCCGAGCGCCAGCGCCTCCACCGAGTCGTGCGTGACGTACAGCGTGGTGGTGCGCCGCACCGCACCGATCGCCCGCAGCTCCGCGCGCATCGCCTGCCGCAGCTTCGCGTCCAGGTGCGACAGGGGCTCGTCCAGCAGGAACGCCCTGGCCGGCCGCACCAGCACCCGGCCGAGCGCCACCCGCTGCCGCTGGCCGTTGGAGAGCCGCCCCACCTGACGGTCCAGCAGGGCGCCGATGCCCAGGAGTCCGGCGATCTCCCCGATCCGCTCGCGCGCCTCGTGCGCGGGGAGGCGGTGGCGCGGCGAGCGGAGCGGGGAGGCGAGGTTGTCGTACGCGGTGCGGTGCGGGTAGAGCGCGTACGACTCGAAACACATGGCCACACCCCGGTCGTAGGGCTCCACGCCCGCCATGTCCGTCCCGTCCAGCTCGACCGTCCCGGCCTGCGGCTGCTCCAGGCCCGCGATCGTCTTGAGCGTGGTCGTCTTCCCGGCGCCGGACGGGCCGAGCAGACAGAAGAACTCGCCCTCGGCCACCTCCAGGTCCAGGCCGTCGAGCGCGGTGTGCTTCCCGTAGCGCTTGCTGACCCCGCGCAGCGCGATGGCCGCCGGGCCGGTCATGACTTCACCGCCCCGAACGACAGCCCGCGCACCAGATACCGCTGGATGGTGAGCGCCAGCAGCAGCGGCGGGACGACCGAGACCAGGGCCGCCGCGGCGGTCAGGTTGTACTTGGGCCGGTCGCCGCCGAGGAAGGACAGCGCGCCGACCGTCACCGTCTGCGCGTTCGACGAGGTGAGGATCAGCGGGAAGACGAAGTTGTTCCACGCGAAGATGAACGCCAGCAGCGAGACGGCCGCGATCCCCGGCTTCACCAGCGGCAGCGCCACCTTGAAGAACGCCTGTTTGCGGGTGTAGCCGTCCAGCAGCGCCGCCTGCTCCAGCTCGGGTGAGAGATCGGAGAAGTACGACCGCATGATCCAGACGATCAGCGGGAGCGTCACCAGTTGCAGCACCCACACCATGCCGACGTAGGTGTCGAAGAGCCCGAGCTGCTGGTAGAGCACGAACAGCGGGATGATCACGGTGAGTTCGGGCGCGAAGCGGAACGAGAGCAGGGTGAACATCAGGTTCTCCGAGCCGCGGAACCGCCACCGCGCGGCGGCGTACGCGGCGGGCAGCCCGATCACCAGCGACAGCCCGACCGCGCCCAGCGACACGACGAGGCTGTTCACGAAGAACCGGAGGAACGGCACTCCCTGGTCGTCCCCGGCGCCCAGCACCGTGCGGTACGAGTCGAGGGTCGGGGTGAACGAGAAGTACGTGCTGAACAGCTCGTTCGTCGGCTTCAGCGACAGGACCACCATCCAGACGACGGGGAACAGCGCGAAGACGAAGTAGGCGATCAGCGCCAGGTCGGCGGCGACGGAGAGCAGTCTGCGCCTCATCGCTGCACCTCCACGCCCACGGCCGGAACACGGCCGAGCAGTCCGCCCCTCACCGCTCCACCTCCGCGGCCCGGTTCTGGATCCGGCCCAGATAGCGCACCAGCACCATCGTGACCAGGTAGACCACGGCCCACAGCACGATCATGTAGCTGATCCCGAACGAGTAGCGCTGGAAGCGGATCGCCTCCAGATAGGCCCGGATCTGGAGCACCATCGTCGAGTCCCCGGGACCGCCCTCGGTCAGCGCGTAGATGATGTCGAAGACCTTCAGCGAGTCCATGAACCGGAAGATCACGGCGACCAGGACGTACGGCCAGAGCATCGGCAGGGTCAGGCGCCGGAAGGTGAACCACCAGCCGGCCCCGTCGACCGCCGCCGCCTCGAACGGGGAGGCGGGCAGCGAGCGCAGACCGGCCAGCGCGAGGATCGCGACGAACGGGGTGTAGACCCACACGTCCACCGCGATCGACGAGAGCAGCGCGCCCGTCGGGGTGTCCGTCCACTGCACACCGCCGAGCCCGAACGGTTCCAGCAGGTGGTTGATGACGCCGACCGAGGGCTGGAGCATCAGCTTCCACATGATCGCGGCGATCACCGGCGCGATCATCAGCGGCAGGATCAGGATCTTCTCCAGCACCCGCCCGACGAGGCTCGACCGGTGCAGCAGCAGCGCCACGGCCACCCCGAGCACCGTCTCGACGGCCGCCGCGCCGACCGCGTACGCCACCGTCACCCGTGCCGAGTCCCAGAACGCGGGCTGGGTGAGGATCCGCCGGTAGTTCCCGATCCCCACCAGGTCGGGCTGCGGCTTGCTCGCCGCGAAGTCGAACACCGTGTAGTAGAGGCCGAGTCCGAACGGGTAGAGGATGCCGCCGGTCAGCAGCAGTGCGGGCACGATCAGCAGATACGGCCGCAGCGAGCGGCGCCACGCCGGCACCGCCCGCACCGCCGGCTTCCCGCCACCCTCCGGGCCGGCGGCCGCCCCGTGACCGGCCTCCGGCGCGGTGGCCGTGCGTCCCGGCACCGGTCAGCCGACCTTCGACGCCAGATCGCCGGCCAGGCCGTTCAGCACCGACGAGGCGTTCTTCCCGCCGTAGATCTCCTGGAGCGCGGCGGCCCAGCTGGTCGTCGCGTCGAAGAACTGCTCCTGCGGGGTGAACTGGATCCTCGTCTCGTCGACGACCGCCTCGAAGGTCTCGATGAACCCCGGGATGGCACGCATCTTGTCCTTGTACGTGGCGTCCTGGCCGACCGACTTCCGCACCGGGTCGATGTGGTTGTGCTCGATCGCGCCCTTGCGCAGATGCTCCTTGCCGGTCGCCCACTGGAGGAACAGCCAGGCCGCGGACTTGTTGCGGCTGCGGGCGTTCATGCCGAGCGACCAGATCCACATGTTGGTGGCGAGCGAGCCGCCGGGGCCCTTCGGGCCGGGGTGGAAGGCGATCTTCCCGGAGGCGGGCGAGGCCCCCTTCACCGCCTGGAAGTAGGCGGCGGTGTCCGCGTCGAAGAGCATCCCCGCCTTCTTCGCCCCGAGGTCGCTGGAGCACTGGTACCAGGTGTACGAGGTCCAGGACGGCGGCCCGCCCTTCTTGACCATCTCCGCCCAGTCCCGGGTGAACGCGACCGCCTCCGGGGAGTTCATCGCGGGCTTCACCTTCCCGCCGTCGACGGTGAAGTCCTTCAGGCCGTTGCGGGCGTACATCGTCATGAAACCGGGGTGGATCGTCGCCCAGCTGCGCGAGCCGCGCACCGCGACCCCGTACATCCCGTCGAAGCCCGCCCCGGGCGCCCGGCGGGTGATGGCCCCGGCGACCTCGCGCAGCTCGTCGAAGGTCTCGGCGGGCTTCAGGCCGAGCTTCTTGAACACCTCGGTGTTGTACGCGACGACATTGGTCTCCCAGCCCCACGGCAGCGCGTACTGCCCGCCCTGCCCGAGCGGCGCGCCCGCCTTCAGCGACCACTGGTCGGCCGCGAGGAGGTTGGGGAAGAAGTCCTCCTGGTCCCACTCGGCCCCGGTGGCCGAGGAATTGCGCATCCAGGGGCCGAGGTCCTCCAGCCAGCCCGGCGGCCCGTACTGCCACACCATGTACGCGCCGAGCATGAACACGTCGTAGGAGGCGCGTCCGCTGGACAGGTCGACGGTGAGCTTGTCGAAGTAGTTGTCCTCCGGGAAGACGTCGTACTCGACCTTGATCCCGGTCTTCTCGGTGAACGCCTTCAGATCGGCGATCAGCGCGTCGGTGTACGGGTGCTTGTTGAGCAGCGCCTTGACCGTCTTTCCCCTGGCCCGCTTCCAGTCGAAGGGGCCGGTGACGTCGTCGGCCGCGGAGCCGTCGCCCGTGGCCCTGTCGCCGCCGAAGCCCGCGCCGCAGGCGGTCAGCAGCGGGGTGGCGGCCGCGGCCGCGCCGAGGGCGAGGAACCGTCGCCGGTCGTGGGCGTGCATGTCCATCCGTGACCTCCACGGTCCGGCCGGAGATGGGTGGGGGGCCCGTTCACACGTTGAATCGACTGGTTAACAGAGCTTGGAACAACGCAAGTTGGCCGTCAATCCCTCGCGCAACGGAAATTCTCGGTGCAGAGTGAGAACTTCACAGAGGGGACCGATATGTGGATGGGCATCGATCTCGGCACGCAGAGCGTCCGGGCGGTGGTGGCAGGAGACAGCGGCGAGATCCTCGGCAGCGGCTCGGCCCCGCTCACGGGCAGACGCGACGGCGTACGGCATGAGCAGCGGCCCCTCGACTGGTGGACCGCCCTGTGCGCGGCCAGCCGTCAGGCGCTGCGCGACTGCCCCGCCCCCCGTGCGCTGGCCGTCTGCGCCACCTCCGGCACCGTGCTGCTCGGCGACCGGGAGGGCCGGCCGCTGACACCGGGGGTGATGTACGACGACGGGCGGGCCGTGGCGGAGGCGGCCAGGGCGGGGACCGCGCCGAGCTGGGCCCTGCCCAAGGCGATGTGGCTGCTGGAGGAGTACGGGGGAGGGGCGGACGGCGCCGTACGGGTGATGCACCAGGCAGATCTGGTGCTGGCGCGGCTCGCCGGGACGCCGCTGCCCACCGATTCCAGCCACGCCCTGAAGACCGGCTACGACCTGGAGCGGGACGAGTGGCCGCGGCGGAGGTTCGGGAAGCTGGGCCTGCCCGACGGGCTGTTCCCGGACGTGGTGCGGCCGGGGACGCGCATCGGCGAGGTGGGGCGGGCGGCGGCCGAGGAGACCGGGATTCCGGCGGGCACCGCCATCGTGGCCGGGATGACGGACGGGTGCGCGGCGCAGATCGCCTCCGGTTCGCTCACCGTCGGCTCCTGGAATTCGGTGCTGGGCACCACGCTGGTGCTGAAGGGGGTCACCTCGTCGCCGGTGCAGGACCGGGCCGGGGTGGTCTACAACCACCGCGCGCCGGACGGGAACTGGCTGCCCGGCGGCGCCTCGGGCGTCGGCGGCGGGGCACTGACCGCCGCGTTCCGCGACGCGGACCCGGCCCGGCTGGACGCGCTGGCCCGCGACCACGAACCGGCGCGGGTGGTGGCGTATCCGCTGGTGGCGACGGGGGAGCGGTTCCCCTTCGTCGCGCCGGAGGCCACCGGCTTCCTGCTCGGCGAGCCCGCCTCCGACGCCGAGCACTGGCTGGCCCTGCTCACCGGCGTGGGCCTGGTCGAACGGCTCTGCTTCGACTACCTCGACCTGCTCGGCGCCCAGGTGTACGGCCGGCTCACCTTCACCGGGGGTGCGGCCCGCAGCGGTTACTGGAGCCGGCTGCGCGCCGACATCCTGGGCCGGCCCGTGTACATCCCGCAGTACAGCGAACCCGCCCTCGGTATGGCGATCCTCGCTGCGTACGGGGCGGGGGACGGGACCAGCCTGATCAGGACAGCGGGTGCGATGGTGCGGCTGCGCCACGTGCTGCGCCCGGACCCGGCGCGCACCGCGTGGTACACCGAGCCGTACCTCACGCTGGTGGACGAACTGGAGCGACGCGGCTGGCTCCCCGGCCCGGTCGCCGCCCACGCCCGCACCCGGGCGGAGCAGTCGTGACCGTCCACGACCACCCGCACCCGGACGGAGAAGCCATGAGAACGGAGACGTCATGACCAGGAGCCCGGCCACCCTGCTGCTCGCCCGCCACGGCCAGACCGTCTGGCACGCGGAGAACCGCTACGCCGGGGTCAGCGACATCGCCCTCACCGACGAGGGCCGCCGCCAGGCCCGCAGGCTGGCCGAATGGGCGGCCCGGAGCGAGGTCGACGCGGTCTGGACCTCCACGGTCAGCCGTGCGATCGAGACCGCGCGCCCCGCGTGCGAGGCGCTCGGCATCACGCCCCGGCGCGAACACGAGCTGCGCGAATGCGACTTCGGCGAGGTGGAGGGGCGGACCCTGGCGGAATTCGCGGCCGAGCACCCGCATCGGGCCCGGGAGTACCGCGCCGACCCGGTGGCCCACCCCTTTCCGGGGGCCGAGGACCCCCGGGCCGCGGCGGCCCGGGGGGCGGCGGCGCTGCGCCGGATCGCGGACGCGCACCCGGGGCAGCGGGTGCTCGTCGTCGCGCACAACACCCTGCTGCGGCTGGTGCTGTGCGAACTGCTGTCGATTCCGCTGGGCTCCTACCGCCGGGTCTTCCCGCAGCTGCGGAACGCGGCGGTGAGCGAGGTACGGATCGGGGAGGCGGGCGGTGCGCTGCTCTCCCTCAACCTGCCCTGCGCACCGGAGGTCAGCCCTTGACGGCCGCTGCCGCCGCCCGCCGCTGCCGTACGAGACCGATGGCGATGAGCACCACGGTCAGGACGCCGGTCGCCAGCAGCTGGTCACGGGTGTCCGGCTGGCGCAGCATCAGGAAGAAGATTCCGGCCATCGCCAGGAGCGCCAGCACCGGCAGGACGGGGAAGAACCACATCCGTACGACGAGCAGCTCCGGGGCGGTGCGCTCCAGCCGGACGCGCAGGATCAGCTGGGAGACGCCGATGAAGATCCAGACGACCAGGATCACCGCGCCGATCATGTTGAGCAGCCACGGGAAGACGTCGTCGGGACGCCAGTAGCTGAGCAGCACGCACAGGAAACCGAAGACGGACGAGACCAGGACCGCGGCGCGCGGGACCCCCGAGGAGACCTTGCCGAGCCGCTTCGGACCCTGGCCGCGGGCGACCAGCGAGCAGGCCATGCGCGAGGCGCCGTAGATGTTGGCGTTCATCGCGGAGAGCAGGGCGACCAGGATGACCACGTTCATGATCTCGGCCGCGCCGCTGATGCCGAGGTGGTCCAGGGCCGCGTAGAACGGGCCGACCGTCGCGACCTTCGGGTCGTCCCACGGGACCAGCGTCACGACGACCGCCATCGAGCCGACGTAGAAGAGCGCGATCCGCCACATCGCCGTCCGCACGGCCTTGGCGACACCCTGCACCGGGTTCTCGGACTCGGCCGCGGCGATGGTGACGGTCTCCAGACCGCCGTACGCGAAGACGGAGGCGAGCAGCCCGATCACCAGGCCCTCGGTGCCGTTCGGCATGAAGCCGCCCTCACCGCTGAGGTTGGCGGTGCCGGGGGCGTCCGTACCGGGCAGCACGCCCAGGATCGCCAGCACGCCGAGGACCAGGAAGAGCGAGATCGCGACGACCTTGAGGGCGGCGAACCAGAACTCGAACTCGCCGAACTTCGTCACCGAGGCCAGATTGGTGCCCAGGAAGACCACCATGAACAGCGCGACCCAGGCCCACTCCGGCGTGCCGGGCAGCCAGCCGGTGACGATCTTCGCCGCGCCGATGCCCTCCAGGCCGACGGCCACACAGAGCAGTACCCAGAACGCCCAGCCGGCGGTGAACCCCGCCCACGGCCCGATCGCCCGCTCCGCGTGGACGGAGAAGGAACCGGAGGCCGGGTTCGCGGCCGACATCTCGCCGAGCATGCGCATCACGAGCATGACCAGCAGCCCGGAGACGGCGTACGCGACGATGATCGACGGTCCCGCGGCGGCGATGCCCGCGCCCGAGCCGACGAAGAGTCCGGCGCCGATGACCCCGCCGAGGGCGATCATCGACAGGTGGCGCTGCTTGAGCCCGTGGGTGAGAGCCGAATCGGCCCCGGCGTCGGAGACGGCAGCCGGGGAATCGGTGGGGGGAGACACGGAATTCCGAGACATGGACAAGCTCTGTTCGATAGGTGAGACGAGATAGGTGGGGCGAGGGGGGTCCGAGCGGTGTGTGGGGGGCGTGCGCGCACAGTCTGGGCACGCACCCCGCCCACGGGGAACCACTGTCCGCTATACGGGCACGATGCTCACACAAGGTGCACACCCGGACACGGGCGGAGTTCGGCCGGGTCGCGGCCGGGTCGGCGCCCGCTCGGCCGCCGGTCGGCCCCGGGTGGAAGTCGGCGCTCCATCCCGGACGGAAGCCACCGGTCCACCCCCGGTGGAGCCGGATGGAATTGGCGGGAACCTACAGTCCCTCCCGGTGGCCACGCCCGACCGGATCGGGGGCACTCCGCCCCCACCTCAGTGACGAGCATCACGCCGCCGTGCGATTGCGTACCGCCCATTGTGCGAACCCCACCAATGCCCCGGTCGACGCTTTGTGGGCCACTGATGGTGATCGAGCGTTAACCCGTGGGCTAACGTCGGGCTCAGTCTGTCCCCACCTGCCCTCACCCCGCGGAGTCCCGATGAGCACTGCTGCCGCCGCCCCTGCCCGCACCGGAGCGGTCCTCGCCGACCTGCTGCCCGCCGCCAGGCACCGTTACGCCGTCGACACGGCCCTGGTCCTCGGTGGCGCCGCGCTCACCGGCATCGCCGCCCAGATCGCCGTACCGGTCCCCGGCTCCCCGGTACCGGTCACCGGCCAGACCTTCGCCGCGCTCCTCGTCGGCACCGCCCTCGGCGCCCGCCGCGGCTTCCTCTCCCTCGCGGTGTACGCGCTGGTGGGCATGGCGGGCATGCCGTGGTTCTCCGAGGGCACCTCCGGAATGGGCTTCCCCTCCTTCGGCTACGTCCTCGGCATGCTGCTCGCCGCCGCCGTGGTCGGCGGCCTCGCCCGCCGCGGCGGCGACCGCTCCGTGCTGCGCACCGCGGGCACGATGGTGCTGGGCTCCGCGATCATCTACGCGGTCGGCGTCCCGTACCTGGCGCTGGCCACCGGAATGTCGGCGAGCGCCGCGATCGCGGCCGGCCTGGTGCCGTTCCTGATCGGTGACGCGGTGAAGGCCGCGCTGGCCATGGGCGCGCTGCCCGCGGCCTGGAAGCTCATCGGCCGCCGGGGCTGATTCCGTAGCTTCCCCCGAAGAGGCTCGCCGGGTCGTGGTGCGACACCAGACCGGCGAGCCTCCGCTGTGTCCGGGCGTCGTGGAAGCCCTCGGTCCGGTCCCCGCCGCCGAAGGAGAAGCCGAGCGAGCGGCCCAGGGCGTCGGGGGCGAGCAGCTCGGCCACCTCCGCGTACAGGGCCCGTACCGAGGCCACGTCCGTGCCGTCGAGCGGTGAGAGCAGCCGCAGCAGGAACCCGGCCTCGCGGTAGGGCACCGCGTTGTCGACGGCGGGCCGGGCGGCGAGCGCGCCGCCCAGGTGGTTGAGCTGGACCACGGTCATCATCGGCGCCTTCGGCCCGGTCAGCTCCAGCACGCGTCCGGCACGGTCGGCGTCCAGCCCGTCGAGCACCACGCTGTCGCCGTAGTACGCGTGCGGGAACGGCGGGTCGCTGTGAATGGTGTGGCTGTCGGCGTACGGCATCTCCCGCAGCGAATCCGCCGCCGCGGGCCCGATCGCCCGCAGCGGCGCGACCAGCCGCTCGCCCTCGGCCGTGCTGCCGGTGTACGCGACCCGTACCGAGACCACGTACCGCCCGCGCAGCGGTTTTGGCAGCTGCGGGGAGTCGGGGTACCGGACCGCCGCCAGCGAGGACGTCAGGGCGTCGGGCACGGTCCGGGTCCACTCCAGATAGCCGCCGATCACCTCTTCCGCCGCGACGCCCGCCCCGTCCGCGTGGAAGGCGATCGAGCCGCCGTACAGCCGCTCGGCCCCGACCAGGCCGATCTCCATGGCGGTCACCACGCCGAGCCGGTGGCCGCCGCCGCGCAGCGCCCAGAAGAGATCGGGCTCGCTGTCCGGGGAGACATGGCGCAGCACCCCGTCGGCCGTCACCACGTCGAGGGAGTGCACATGGTCGGCCGCGTATCCGAACTCCCTGGCCAGGACGGAGAGGCCGCCGCCGAGGGTGTAGGAGACCGCGCCGACCGACGGGGACGATCCGTTCAGCGGGGCGAGGCCGTGCGGTGCGGCGGCCTCGATCACCTGCCCCCAGGTGACGCCCGCGCCGATCCGCGCGGTGCGGCGGACCGGGTCGATCCCCACGGAGTCCATCCGGCGGGTGCTGATCAGGACCCCGCCCTCGATGGCGCCGGGCAGCCCGTGGCCGGTGGCGTGGACGCGGACCGGCAGGCCGCGCGCGGCGGCGTCGGCCACGGCGGCGCGTACGTCCTCGGCGTGGGCGGCCTCGACGACGAGGTCGGGGCGGATCGCGAAACCGGTCTGGAAACCGGACGGGGCGGTGGTGGTCATGGAAAGGCTCTCCGATCGCTCGCGCGGTGGCGTTGCGAGGGAGAGCCTTTCCGGTAAACCTGACATCGGCCGTCAGGTATTGCTGGGGGTTTCCACAGCGGTGCGGTTCTTGCGGTTCCGGACCTCACGGACCAGCGAGATCGCCACCACGATGGCCGCGACGAGCAGCGAGAGCAGCACCTGCTCGCGTCCGCTGTCGTCGGTCAGCATGTAGACGAGGACGAACGAGATCATCGCGATGGTCGCCCAGGTCAGGTACGGGAAGAGCCACATCCGTACGACCAGCTTCTCGGGCGACTCGCGCAGGATCATGCCGCGCATCCGCAGTTGGGTGAAGCAGATGACCAGCCAGACGAAGAGGGCGACCGCACCGGAGGAGTTCAGCAGGAACTGGAAGACGGTGTCGGGCCACTTGTAGTTGAAGAACACGGCGACGAAGCCGAAGACGACCGAGGACAGGATGGCGGCCTGCGGCACGCCCCGCTTGTTCGTCCGGGCGAACGCCTTCGGCGCGTCCCCGCGGCCGCCGAGCGAGAAGGCCATCCGCGAGGCGGTGTAGAGGCCGGAGTTCAGGCACGACAGCACGGCGGTCAGGACGATGACGTTCATGACCTGTCCGGCGTGCGGGATGCCGATGGAGTTGAGGGCGGCGACATAGCTGCCGTCCTTCACGATCGACGCGTCGTTCCACGGCAGCAGGGTGAGCACGATGAAGATCGAGCCCAGGTAGAAGACGGCGATCCGCCAGATCACGCTGTTGGTGGCCTTCTGGACGGCGCGCTGCGGGTTCTCCGACTCACCGGCGGCCAGGGTGACGATCTCGCTGCCCATGAAGGAGAAGACGACCATCAGCACACCGGTGAGGATGGCGCCCGGCCCCTTGGGGAAGAACCCGCCGGTGTCGGTGAGATGCGCCAGCCCCGCGCCGGGGTTGTCCGAGCCGGGCAGCAGTCCGAAGACGGCGAGCAGTCCGACGACGACGAACGCGCCGATCGCCACGACCTTGATCCCGGCGAACCAGAACTCGAACTCGCCGTACGACCCGACCGAGACCAGGTTGGTCGCGGTCAGCACGACCATCACGATCAGCGCCCACGCCCACTGCGGGACGCCCGGCACCCAGCCCTCCAGGATCTTGGCACCCGCCGTGGCCTCGACGGCGAGCACCACGACCCAGAAGAACCAGTACAGCCAGCCGATCGAGAAACCGGCCCAGCGGCCCAGCGCCTGGTCGGCGTAGGCGGAGAAGGAGCCGGAGCTGGGGCGGGCCGCGGCCATCTCGCCGAGCATCCGCATCACGAAGACGACCATCAGGCCGACCAGGGCGTACGACAGCAGGATGGCGGGTCCGGCGGCGGCGATACCGGCGCCGGAGCCCACGAAGAGGCCCGCGCCGATCACGCCCCCGATGGCGATCATCGAGAGATGGCGGTTCTTGAGTCCCGGCTGGAGACCGTCCGGGGAGGGGGAGGCGGAGGGGCTGTGGGGAGAGTCCGGCTCGCCGGGCCTCTCGACCGGCCCGGCCGTGGTGGTCTGCGACGTCATGGAATCGAATCCTTACGTTCTCGGATCACGCGATGCGTGCCCGGCCGCCGCAGTGGGGTGCGACAGCGAGTGATGCATTGAAGCCCGGAGAACCGCAAAAGCGGAACCCCTTCTTCCGGATCGTTTGCCCGATCGTTGCCCAGGTGGCCCAGCTCACACGCGATTTGCGCATCACGGTCACAGGGTGTGCGCCGCGGGTCCCCGGACGTGACGGCCGGAGCGTTCCGACCCCGATGGCGGCTACCCTGCTTCGCACGTGCCACACTCGGAACATGCGCGTGTACCTCGGCTCGGACCATGCCGGCTATGAACTCAAGAACCACCTCGTCGAGTGGCTCACGTCCCAGGGCCACGAGGCCGTCGACTGCGGCCCCCACATCTACGACGCCCAGGACGACTACCCGCCGTTCTGCCTGCGTGCCGCCGAGCGGACGGCCGCGGACCCGGAAAGCCTCGGCATCGTGATCGGCGGTTCCGGCAACGGCGAGCAGATCGCCGCCAACAAGGTCAAGGGCGTCCGTGCCGCACTGGCCTGGAGCGAGCAGACCGCCGCCCTGGGCCGCGAGCACAACAACGCCAACGTGATCGCCATCGGCGGCCGGATGCACTCGGTGGAGGAGTCCACCAAGTTCGTCGAGATCTTCCTCGCCACCCCGTACTCCAACGAGGAGCGTCACACCCGCCGCATCGAGATGCTGACGGCGTACGAGAGCACCGGCGAGCTCCCCCCGATCCCGGCCCACCACCCGCAGCAGGGCTGACCGGCCTCCACCCCTGTGCCGCCGGCGCGCCCGGCGGCACAGCCATGTCCGCCCCGCATCCCACCGAGTCCCCTGAGTCCCACCGAGTCTCACCGAGGAGAGCCGCCACCGTGCCCGAGGGACACACGATCCACCGCCTGGCCGCGGACCACCGGGACAGGTTCGCCGGGCGTCCGGTGCGGGTGAGCAGCCCGCAGGGCAAGTTCTCCGCCGGTGCCGCGCTGCTCGACGGCAGGCCCCTCACCGACGTGGACGCCCACGGCAAGCACCTCTTCCTCGGCTTCGAAGGCACCGGCTGGGTCCACATCCACCTGGGCCTGTTCGGCAAGCTCGGATTCGGTACCGTCCCGGCCCCGCCGCCCACCGACACGGTCCGGCTGCGGCTGCTGAACGGCGAGCACCACGCGGATCTGCGCGGCCCGACGACCTGCGCGCTGATCACCGACCCGGAGAAGCGCGCGATACACGACCGCCTCGGGCCCGACCCGCTGCGCACCGACGAGGACGGCGAGCGGGCCTGGCTGCGGATCTCCCGCAGCCGGATCACCGTCGCGGCCCTGCTGATGGACCAGAAGGTCATCGCGGGGGTCGGCAACGTCTACCGCGCGGAGGTGCTGTTCCGGCACGGGATCGACCCGTATCGCCTCGGCAGGGACCTCACGCGCGCGGAGTGGGACGCGATCTGGGCGGACCTGGTGGCGCTGATGCGCGAGGGCGTGCGGAACAACCGGATCGACACGGTCCGCCCCGAGCACATGCCGGAGGCGATGGGGCGCCCGCCACGCGTCGACGACCACGGCGGCGAGGTGTACGTCTACCGCCGGGCCCGCCAGTTCTGCCACATCTGCGGCGGCGAGATCCGCACCGCCGATCTCGCCGCCCGCAATCTCTTCTGGTGCCCGGGGTGCCAGAAGGCCTAGAAGGCCCCCAGGGTCTGTCCTAGAACCCCCGCGGCAGCCACGGCGCCGTGTCCGACAGGAACGCCGACGACGCCTCCGCCAGCGCACCCGCCCGCAGCTCCCGTACCCGCCCGGCCAGACCCAGCGAGCTCAGCGACTCGCCGCCCAGATAAGCCGAGCCCAACTCCCTTGCCGAGAGCGCCAGATCGGCCGCGTCCTCGGTCCGCCGGCACGTCGCGGCGCCCTTCGCGTCGGCCGTGAGCCGCCAACGCCCCGCGTTCCACGGGCAGAACGCGTCCTCCACCTCGAACACCACGTCCAGCGGGCCCCGGTACGACCGGGCCTCCAGCGCCGCCCCCAGTTCCACAATGCGCACATGGAGCGAATCGCGGACCCGGATGTTGCACCGCCGCACGTCCGACACCAGGTGCAGCACCGCGTCGTCGACCGGCCGGTTGCGGGCCACGATCGTCGTCATCAGGTCGATGTCGAAGACGAACCGCCACAGCGCCGCGTACGCCGCCGGGTCCAGGGCGGCCAGGTCGTTGACCACGACGGTGCCCTTGGGGCCGGCCGGCTCCCACTCCGGCTTCATGTGGTACGTCACATTGCCGACGATCTCCCCGTCCCGCTCCGCCAGCACGCACTGCTGCGCCGAGGAGCCCTGCCGGCCGGAGACCGGGTCGACCATGGGCTTGCGCTCCCAGCCGGGCCCGTGGACCGGGACGCCGGGACGGCCGGAGACCAGCCGCTCGTACACGCTCTCGCACGCCGCCATCGCCTCGTCCGGCTTCGCGTGACGCAACCGCACCTCGTCCGTGCCCGGCGGCACGTCCAGCCGGATCCGGTCCTTCTCGATCGTCAGCGACATCTGCCGCGAGGCGGCGCCGTAGCCGAAGCGGCCGTAGATCACCGGCTCCGAGGCCGTCAGGACGGCGATCGGCTCGCCCAGCGCGCGGATGTCGTCCAGCTGCCGGCGCATCATCGAGGTCAGCAGCCCGCGACGGCGGTGCGTGGCGGCGACGCTCACCATCGTGATTGCGGCGGCGGGCACCAGCGCCCCGCCCGGCACCGCGACCCGGAAGCTGAACGCCCCCGCCGTGCCGACCACGTCGTCGCCGTCCCAGATGCCGAGCGACCGCTCGTGCTCGGTCAGTTGCTCGAACAGCTCGCGCTCCTCGGGAGTCTCCGGGTCCCCGCCGAACGCCAGCTCCAGACACCCGAACCATTGGTTCCATTCGGACGGACGCAGTACGCGAAGCTCAGTAGTCATGGGCCATGCCTACCAGGGGGCAGGGCGGCGGGGCGACCCGATTTCGAACGCATTGTCACGGGGTCCCCCTGCACCTCGGGCGGCCGGGTAGATAGGGTCCCCGCAATGGCCCGTCGCGCAGGAGCAGACACGTACCCGGCCCGATTGCGGAAATCGGCGCACCGGGCACGCATCGCGCTGCGCAAGTCCGGGGTCGACTACTTCCGCGGCGACGGCTCGGACTGGATCGCGCTGGCCGGTCTGCTGCTCACCATTCCGGCCATCACCTGCGCCACCCTGTTCAACGCCGTGTGGTGCTCACCGGCCGCACTCGTCCTGCCGATCGTCGCGGGCGGCCTGCTGCTGCGCCCGGCCAGCCTGCTCGGCCTGTACGCCACTGCCGCCACGGCCCTGATCGTGGAGTCGCTCGCACTGGGGCCGTACGGCGACGGCCCGGCCCGGGTGACCCCCGGAATCGTCCTGGTGGTCGCGGCCTGCGGCTTCTTCGGGCTGGTCCTCGCCCAGTTCCGGGCCAGGGTCGGGGTGCCGTGGCGGCGCGGCGGCACCATGCTCTTCGACCTGCGCGAACGCATCCGGGTGCAGAGCGCGCTGCCCCGGCTGCCGCAGGGCTGGCACCGGGAGATGGCGCTGCGCCCGGCGGGCGGGCAGTCCTTCTCCGGTGACTTCGTGGTCGCCGCCCGGACCAACGGCGGACGGACCCTGGAGGCCGTGCTCACCGATGTCTCCGGCAAGGGCATGGACGCGGGCTCCCGCGCCCTCCTGCTGTCCGGGGCCTTCGGCGGGCTGCTCGGCTCGCTGCCTCCGCACGGCTTCCTGCCGGCGGCCAACGGCTATCTGCTGCGCCAGGACTGGGACGAGGGGTTCGCCACCTCGATCCATCTGGTCCTGGACCTCGAATCGGGCGACTACGAACTCCTGTCGGCCGGGCACCCGCCCGCCCTCCAGCTCCACTCGGGCAGCGGCCAGTGGGAGGAGAAGGCGGCCGAGGGGCCACTGCTGGGGGTCTACGACGGGGCGCAGTTCGACGCCGTGAAGGGCTCGCTGGCCCCCGGCGACGTGCTGATGCTGTTCACGGACGGCCTGGTCGAGGCGTCCGACCGCGATATCGCGGAAGGCATCGACCGGCTGACCGGCGAGGCCGACCGCTATGTCGCCACCGGCTTCGAGGGCGCGGCCTGGCACCTGATCGAGGCGTGCGCCAAGGACGTCAACGACGACCGGGCGCTGCTGCTGCTGTCGCGCAGGTCCTGAACGGCTGGTCCTGACCGCGCAGGCCCCTTGCGCGCAGGTCCTGAACCGCGAGGCACCGGCGCCTCCGGGCACGGGGGCGACGAACTCCGTCTCCCCGTACCCGGAACGCCGAGGGGGGCCGGCTCAGGCCGGGACCGAGAGCTTCCCGGCCTCGCTGTCACCGCTGCTGCCACCCCGGTCCCGCCCGCCCGGCAGGATGCGGGCCAGCCAGTGCGAGCGCCCGGCCGCCAGCGGGGAGAGGACCGCGAGGACGAGCACGTACCCGGCGATGAACGGCGGGAGCCGCTCGTCCAACCCGGCGCCGGCCGCCATCGTGGCGAGGATCAGCGCGAATTCGCCGCGGGCCGTCAGGGTGGTGGAGATGTTCGCCGCGGCCTGCGGGCCGAAGCCGTAGACCCGTGCGGAGACCATGCCGGAGAGGATGTTCATCGCCACGGTCAGCACGACGGCGGCAAGCACCGGCCACATCACTCCCGGTAGATCGCCGGGGTTGATGGAGAGTCCGAAGGCGAAGAAGAAGATCGCCCCGAAGGCGTCGCGCAGCGGGTGGACCAGCTTGAGGATGCGCCCGCCCGACGTCGTGCTGCCGAGCATCAGACCCACCATGAAGGCGCCGATCGCGTCCGCGACCCCGAACCACTCGGAGACCCCCGCCACGAACACGGCGGCGCCGAGAAAGGAGATGACGAGCAGTTCGTCGTCCGAGGTGTGGATCAGCTTGCTGATGAGCTTCGTGCCGAACCGGGCGGTGAGCGCGAGCAGCAGCAGGAAGCCGAACGCCTTGCCCCCGTCGAGCACCGCGGCGGCGAGGCTGTCCGAGCGCGACAGGATCGGTTGCAGGGCGGCGAGATAGAGGGCGAGGAAGATGTCGTCGACGACGATGATGCCGAGGATCGTCTTGGTCTCCGGGCTGGCCAGGCGCTTCGTGTCGACCAGGATCTTGGTCACGATGGCGGACGACGAGATCCCGATGACCCCGGCCAGGACGAGGGCCTCCGAGGTGCCCCATCCCAGCACGAAACCGAAGGCGAGCCCGGCGCCGACGTTCAGCGCCAGATAGACGGAGCCCGCGATGAGCATCTTGCGGCCGCCGGTCTTGAGGTCGTCGAGGTGGAATTCGAGACCGAGGTAGAAGAGCAGCAGCACCAGACCGAGCGCGGAGAGCATCTCCAGCTCGTGCGGGTCGGCGACGAGCACGATCCCGGGGGTGTGCGGGCCGAGCAGGATTCCGGCCAGGATGAACAGGGGGATGGTCGGCAGTCCGATGCGGCTGCCTACGCGGGCGAGAACGGCGGCGGCCAGGAAGGCGCCGCCCATGGCGATGAGCGTGTCTGCGTGTCCGATGAGCCCAGTCCTTCGTCAGGTCAAGAGAACGTCAAGGAATCGTCAGTAATTAGTTTACCGAATGATTGACCTTGCAACTGTGCCTCTCCGGGCACCGGCCCCGGGGCCCTGCCGTGACCTGCCCGGATCCGTCTTCCCCCGGAGCGGACCTGGGGTTTTCCCCACCCCCGATCCGCCAGCAGCCGCCATGTTCCCGGCCCACCCCTGATCCGTACCTTCGAATCACGGTCGAAGAAGCGGCCGTCGAGCAACGGAAGGCGGACATCATGGGGCTGCGACGCACCCGGCAGCGCGCGCAGGACAGTCGGTACCCGGCGGACTTCCACCAGGGGCCCGTCCCCGCGGACCTCGCCGTCGAACTGCGCGGTGTCCGCAGGCAGTACGGCAGGGGCGGCTCCGTCGTCCACGCGCTGCGGGGCATCGACCTGGCCCTCCCACGCGCCACCTTCACCGCGGTCATGGGGCCCTCCGGTTCCGGCAAGTCGACCTTCCTCCAGTGCGCGGCCGGGCTCGACCGCCCCACCGAGGGCTCCGTACGCCTCGGCGGCACCGAGATCACCGGCATGAGCGAGAACCGGCTCACCGAACTGCGCCGCACCCGCCTCGGCTTCGTCTTCCAGGCCTTCAACCTGCTGCCGTCCCTCACGGTCGAGCAGAACGTCGTGCTGCCCATGCGCCTGGCCGGACAGCGCACCGGCTCCGCCCGCAGCCGCCGCGAAGCCACCGAGATGCTCGACCGGGTCGGCCTCGGTGACAAGGGCCGCCGCCGCCCCAGCGAGCTCTCCGGCGGCCAGCAGCAGCGCGTCGCCGTCGCCCGCGCCCTGGTCTCCCGGCCCGATGTGATCTTCGCCGACGAGCCGACCGGAGCCCTCGACACCACCACCGCCGCCGAGATCCTCGCCCTGCTGCGCAACGCGGTGGACGGCCTCGGCGCCACCGTCGTCATGGTCACCCACGACCCGACGGCCGCCTCCTACGCCGACCAGGTGCTCTTCCTCGCCGACGGCGAGATCGTGGACCGCCTGCCGCGCGCCGACGCCGGCCGGATCGCCGCCCGGATGGCCGCACTGACCGCACGGACCGTCCCCGCCCACGCCGGAGCAGCAGCCTGATGTTCACCCCGCACGTCCCGAACGGCCTCGCCCGCGCGGCCGTTCGCTTCAAGCCCTCGTCGTTCGTCGGAACCTTCGTCGCGCTCCTGCTGGCCGCGGCGATCGTCTCCGCCTGCGGCATCCTGCTGGAGACCGGCCTGCGCGCCTCGGTACCCGCGGACCGCTACGCGAAGGCACCCGTGGTGGTCGCCGCCGACCAGCAGGTCCACATGACGGTCGGCAGCGGCGAGGGCGCGTACGACGCCGCCACCCCCGTACCGGACACCGTGCGGCTCCCCGAATCCCTGGTGGGCAAGGCCGCCTCGGCCCCCGGCGCGGCCGCCGCGATCGGGGACGTCAGCTACTCCGTACGGCAGGACGACACGCTCCTCACCGCTCACGGCTGGGGCTCCACCGCCCTCACCGGCGCGCGACTGCTCACCGGCGAGGCGCCCGGGACCGGCGAAGTCGTCGTCCCCACCGGCACCGATGCCCGGGTCGGCGAGGAGATCATCCTCGACACCCCCGCGGGCGTACGGGAGTTCCGTGTCGCGGGCACCACCGCCACCGAGGCCACCGTCTGGTTCGCCGACCGGCAGGCCGTACAGCTCTCCGGCCACCCCGGCAGGGTCGACGCCATCGCCGTGCTCGCCGCCCGCTCCACCCCCACCGGCACCCTCGCCGACCAGGTACGCGAGGCCGTCGGCCACACCGCCGGGGCCCAGGTCCACACCGGTGACGGCCGGGGCGCCGCCGAGGACGCGGAACTCGCGGGCGCCAAGGAAGGCCTCGTCGGCCTCGGCGGCTCCTTCGGCGGCGTCGCCACCATGGTCGCCGTTTTCACCGCCGCCGGTACGGTCGCCCTCTCCGTCGGCCAGCGCAGCCGCGAGTTCGCCCTGCTGCGCGCCATCGGCGCCACCCCGCGCCAGTTGCGCCGCACCATCGCCACCGAGTCCCTGCTCGTCGCCCCGCTCGCCGGAGCGCTCGGCTGTCTGCCCGGCATCGCCCTGGCCCACTGGTGGTTCGGGCAGCTCCAGAACATGGGCGCCATCCCCGAAGCCGTCGCGCTGCGGGTGTCCTGGCTGCCGCTGACCGTCACCGTGGCCGCCACGATGCTCACCGCGCTGGGCGCCGGATACTTCGCCGCCCGCCGGCCGTCGAAGACCAAGCCGGGGCTGGCTCTCGCCCAGTCCGCGGTGGAACGTCCCCCGTTCGGCTGGATCCGCACCCCGCTCGGTATCGCCGCCCTCGCCGGCGGCGTGGCTTTCGCAGGGGTCGCCGCGTCCACGAGCGGCGAGGACGCGGCGAACGCCGCACTCGGCGTTGTCATGTTCTTCATGCTCGCGGTCGGCCTGCTCGGCCCGCTGATCGCGCGGATCTGCGCCGCCGTCATCGGTTTCCCGCTGCGCGCCACCGGCGCGTCGGGCTCGCTGGCCGCCGCCAACTCCCGGACGAACTCGCGCCGCCTGGCCTCCGCGATCACCCCGATTGTGCTGGCCATGGCCTTCTCCTGCACGCTCGTGTTCATGCACACCAGCGAGGAACGGGTGATCGCACACCAGCAGCGCGACGCCGTCACCGCCGACCACATCGTCTCTGCCCCGGCCGGACTCGCCTCCGACGCGACCGAGCGGGCCGCCGCCACACCCGGCGTCAAGACCGCCGTCGGGCTGCTCCGCAGTTCCGTTCTGGTGCCCACCGGGGACGGGCAGTTCCAGAGCACTTCAGCCCAGGGGATCACCGGCTCCGGCCACGACCTCGCCAAGGTCCAGGACCTCGACGTCCGGACCGGATCGCTGACCGGCCTGCGCCCTGGCACCGTCGCCATCGACACCACCCTCGCCGGATCCACGAAGCTCGGCACGGGCGACCTGCTGGCCCTGCGTCTCCCGGACGGCACCAAGGCGACTCCGAAGATCGTCGCCGTCTACGGCCGCGGCCTGGGCACCGGTCTGGTCACACTGCCCGCCGCAGACCTCAGCACCCATGTCACCTCGCCGTACGTCTCCGAACTGCTGGTACGGGCCACACCCGCCGCCGCACAGAAGCTCGCCGCGCTCGGCACCGTCACCGACCGGACCGGCTACGCCGCCGCTCAG
Source organism: Streptomyces sp. NBC_00376 (assembly GCF_036077095.1). Lineage (NCBI taxonomy): Bacteria > Bacillati > Actinomycetota > Actinomycetes > Kitasatosporales > Streptomycetaceae > Streptomyces > Streptomyces sp. NBC_00376. The sequence continues at coordinate 5,803,109 of NZ_CP107960.1, forward strand.
GACCAGAGCCGTGAGATCAACGCCTGGGCCAACACCACCATGGCCGCGGTCCTCGGCGGATTCGCCGCCGTCGCCGCGGTCAACACCCTGGTGATGACCGTCCTGGACCGCCGCCGCGAACTGACCATGCTCCGCCTCGTCGGTTCCACCCGGCGCCAGGTCATGGGCATGATCCGCTGGGAGGCGCTGCTCGTCACGGTCGCCGGTGCCGCGATCGGTACAGGCATCGCACTGGCCACACTGGTCCCGATGGTGAAGGGACTCACGGGCGAATCGCCTTACATCCCGCCGACGTTGTACGGGTCCTTCCTCGCGGCGACCATCGGACTCGGCCTGGCCGCCATGACGGTCCCGGCCCGGGCCGCCCTGCGTGGGACAACCGAGCGTCCGTAGAGTCGGGCCATGCCCACCCCACGCGCACAGCTGACCCTGGCCGAAGTCGAGGCGATCGCCCGCGAGGCCCACGCCGAACAGCGGGACAAGGCGGGACGCCCGTACACCGAACACCTCGCCGCCGTCGCCGAGGGGGTACGGATCCGGGGCGGCAGCGACGAACAGATCGCCGCGGCCTGGCTGCACGACGCGGTCGAGGACGGCGCGCTGTCGGAGCGGTGGCTGGCCGACGCCGCGCTGCCGCAGCAGGTGAAGGAGATGGTCCTCGCCGTCAGCAAACGTGACGGCGAGGACCTTCGTTCGTACACCCGGCGCATCCTGGACACCCCGGGCGCCCTGCTGATCAAGGAGTCCGACCTGGCGCACAACGCGGACCCGGCCCGCCTCGCCGTGCTGGAACCGGCGACCCGTACCCGGCTGACCGAGAAGTATGCGCAGGTACGGGCGCTGCTGGGGCTCACACCGGGCGAACCGCCCGCCGAACAATCGGTTCAAGCCAACACGGCGGAGGACTGATCAACTTCCCGGCCGGGCCCGGACCGGAGACCGGATCGGCCTCCAGACCGGATCGGCCCGGAGACCGGCCGGGCTCAGAGCCGGTCCGAGGCCCGCCGGAACGCCCAGTCCATGTCCGGCTCCGTCACCGGGCGCAGCACCCGGCGCACCGGTGGCGTGCACAGCAGCGTGACGGCGGCGGCTGCGACCACCGAGACGAGCACCAGCCCGGCGGGGTCCGAGAGCCACTCGTAGGCGTCGAACACCCCGGCGTACCCGGCCCCCTTGATCAGGAAGCCGTGCAGCAGATAGCCGCAGATCGTTCCGGCGCCGAGCACCGTGAACCACATGCGGCGGCGCGGCACCCAGGCCAGGAACCCGATGGTGAGCAGCAGCGCGCAGCCGAACATCGCCAGCGTCATCACGGCACCGGACCACCACGGGGCGCCCATCTCCTGCGCGCTGTTGCTGCGGTAGAACCAGCCCAGCTGCATCCGGGGCGCCGCCCAGTACGCGAACAGCAGGGCCCCGGCGAACAGCGGCAGCGCGAGCATCCGCACCTCGCGCCGGCGCACCAGCTCGAAGTGCTCGGGCTTCAGCCGCAGCCCCAGCACGAAGAACGGCAGGAACTGCAGAACACGCTGGAGATCGAGGTCGTCGCCGATCGTCGGGGAGAAGGAGGCGAACACGGCGATGACGAGCGCGACCGGCAGCGGATGGCGCAGCGCCTGCCAGAGCGGCGTGGTGATCCGCCAGATGAACAGCGCGATCAGGAACCACGTCAGGTACCAGGGGTCCATCAGGCTGATCGACTGATCGGCCGCGTCGTCCGCGTACCGCTTGAACAGCGAATACGCCGTCTCGAACACCACGTAGGGCACGGCGACGCCGGTGACCAGGCGCTTCACCTTCGCGGCGGACATGTCGAAGGAGCGGGAGAAGTAGCCGGAGACGATGATGAACGCCGGCATGTGGAAGGTGTACGCCACCATGTACAGCGCCCGGGCGGTCCGGCTGCCGTCCATCACCGGTTCCCATGAGTGCGCCACCGCGACGAGCACGATGGCCAGATATTTGACGTTGTCGAAGTAGGCGTCACGCCGCTTCGCCGGTGCGGAGGCCGGAGGCTTGTTCGCCACCGGTGCGGCGGGTGCAGCGGTGACGGTCGTCCCTCGGTGTCCGGGCTCCGGCTCCCGGGTCGCCGATGGGAGCGGGGCCCTCTGAAATACGTTCGGAGCGTGGAACATCTCATGCACCTTAGACGCCCCGATTGCAATTCGTAAAACCGCTCGGGGATATCGCTCGGTCCTGCCGTGTGTTCCTGTCCAATCGAAAGTGAAACCACCGGCAACCGCCCGCTATGCACCGATTCATCCACCTTAAATGGTGCATATCGGCAGCCTGTTGGGCGGCGTGAATTTAATCGCACTCAAGCCTGGGAATTGCATGTGAATGAAGTGTGTGGATATGGAAACCGTCACATTCGCAATCCATTGTGAATGTGTGATTCACAGCTCGCGCACAGAGTTACGGAACGCCGCTCGCGGACTTGCGGGGCACGGGCGGAGCCCTGTGCGACCCCTCGTGCGGTCGTGCGCCCCGGATGCACGCGGGGGCGCAAGGATGGCGAGATCCCGCCACTTCGATCCGTCACCCGGCAGCGACCACAGGGGAGTTGGTGGCACGATGGACGGGACGGAGGAGTGCTCGGCCGCACACCTCCGGGCCGGCAAGGCGGACCGACCAAGGGTGTGATCAGTCGTGGCCATTTCACTGTCTGTGGTGCTGATGTTGGCGATCATCCTGGTGGTCCTGATCCGGGGCGGCTCGATCAAGCCCGGGCCGGCGATCGTCGCGGCGCTCTTCGGCTTCTTCCTGGCATCGACCGGCATGGCGCCGTCGATCACCAGGTTCATGAACTCGATAGCGGAGACCATCAACCAGATCTCCTTCTGAATCCGGTCCGCCGCCCGCGCTCCGGCACGGGCGGCGGACCGGCGCAGTTCATACGGAACGCAAAAGGCCCGGTCCGGCGAGGAATTCGCCGGACCGGGCCCAAGCATGGAGCGGGCGACGGGAATCGAACCCGCGTAGCTAGTTTGGAAGACTAGGGCTCTACCATTGAGCTACGCCCGCAAAGCCGCACCGCAGATCCGGGGACCGGCGGCACGTGAAGCATCGTAGCGGGTCGCGGAGGCTGCCCGCACACCCGATTGCGGCCACCTGGTGTCGCGTCCGGTGCCACCCGCGAAAAGCGGCCGATGCACTGCCTGACTGCATGTACCCTACGTGTCGCACCGACGGGGTGTGGCGCAGCTTGGTAGCGCGTCCGCTTTGGGAGCGGAAGGTCGTCGGTTCGAATCCGGCCACCCCGACCACCGGCAAGACCTCAGGACCACACGAGCAAGATCCAGGGACCACCCGCAAGATCGCAGACCACGGGCAAGATCGCATTGTGGGAGTCCGACTCCTTGCCGTTACTATGCAAAATGCGTGCCCGTGTGTCTGATGTACCGGGCTCGGTCCGCGAAGCCGCCTCCAGTGCGGTGGAGCAGAACCCCAAGAAGTCAGCCACAAGGAGACCGAACCGTGAAGAGCGCCGTGGAGACCCTGAACCCGACCCGGGTTCGGCTCACTGTCGAGGTGCCCTTCGAGGAGCTCAAGGACAGCCTCGACGCGGCGTACAAGAAGATCAACCAGCAGGTCACGGTGAAGGGCTTCCGCAAGGGCAAGATCCCTGCCCGGGTCATCGACCAGCGCTTCGGCCGCGGTGCGGTGCTGGAGGAGGCCGTCAACGACGCCCTCCCGAAGTTCTACACCGAGGCCGTCAACGAGGGTGAGCTCAACGTCCTCGGTCAGCCCGAGGTCGACATCACCGAGCTGAAGGACGGCGAGCTGCTGGCCTTCACCGCCGAGGTTGACGTACGCCCCGAGATCGAGATCCCGGACTACTCCGGCATCGAGGTCACCGTCGACGCCCTCGAGGTCAGCGACGAGGACGTCGAGAAGGCCGTGGAGCAGCTCCGCGAGCGCTTCGCCTCCACCAACCCGGTCGAGCGCGCCGCCGCCGAGGGCGACGTCGTGACGATCGACCTGCAGGCCAAGGTCGACGGCGAGGTCCTGGAGGACGGCGTGGCCGAGGGTGTTTCGTACACCATCGGTTCCGGAGAGCTCCTCGACGGCATCGACGCCGCCGTCACCGGCCTGGAGGCGGGTGGCGAGGCCACCTTCACCTCCGAGCTGAAGGGCGGCTCCGCCGAGGGCAAGGAGGCCGAGGTCACCGTCAAGGTCGCCGCCGTCGCCGCCCGTGAGCTCCCCGAGCTGGACGACGAGTTCGCCCAGATGGCGAGCGAGTTCGACACCCTCGACGAGCTGAAGGCGGACAGCCGCAAGCGCCTGGAGAACACCAAGCAGTTCGACCAGGCCACCCAGGCCCAGGAGCGTGTCCTGGACGAGCTGCTGAAGCTCGCCGAGGTCCCGATCCCGGAGAAGCTGCTCGCGGACGAGGTCCAGACCCGCAAGCACAACCTGGAGCACCACCAGCTCGGTCAGATGGGTCTGACCCTCGACAAGTACCTGGAGATCCAGGGCAAGACGGTCGAGGAGTTCGACGCCGAGACCTCCGAGCAGGCGATCAAGGGCATCAAGACCCAGTTCATCCTGGACGAGATCGTCAACAAGGAGAAGCTGAACGTCAACCAGGAGGAGCTCACCGAGCACCTCATGCGGCGCGCTGCTTCCTCCGGCATGAGCCCCGACCAGTTCGCCCAGGCCGTCGTCGAGGGCGGCCAGGTGCCGATGCTCGTCGGCGAGGTCGCCCGCGGCAAGGCGCTGGCCGTGGTCGTCGAGGCCGCCAAGGTCGTCGACACCAACGGTGAGATCGTCGAGCTGGAGGACGACGAGGACGTGGTGGAGGAGGCCATCGAGGCCGTCGAGGCCGCCGAGGGCACCACCGAGGCCGCGGCCGACGCCGCCGCCGAGGCCGCCGAGGAGAAGAACGAGGCCTGAGCCTCGCGCTGAACCCGAACGACGGGCTCCGGACGCATGTGCGTCCGGAGCCCGTCGCCGTATGGCGTACGGTGCCCCACAACCCTTGTGCGGACTGCGGAGCTTGCGCTCCCAGCGAACAGTTGCGGAAGCGGGATGGCGTTGTCCTACCTGCGCGTTAGGGTCCATGAATAGGAAGGGCAGGGGAGTCCCCGCCCACCCGGTACGAAGACGCTGAGACGGCCGGAGCCGTCAGAGACGAGCAGGTGGATACGTGACGAATCTGATGCCCTACGCCGCCGGAGAGCCGTCCCTCGGTGGAGGCCTCGGTGACCAGGTCTACAGCCGGCTGCTCGGCGAGCGCATCATCTTCCTCGGTCAGCAGGTCGACGATGAGATCGCCAACAAGATCACCGCGCAGCTGCTTCTTCTCGCCGCGGAGCCCGAGAAGGACATCTACCTCTACATCAACAGCCCCGGCGGTTCGGTGACGGCCGGCATGGCGGTCTACGACACCATGCAGTACATCCCGAACGACGTCGTCACCATCGGAATGGGCATGGCGGCCTCGATGGGCCAGTTCCTGCTCACCGGCGGCACCGCGGGCAAGCGCTTCGCGCTCCCGAACACCGACATCCTCATGCACCAGGGTTCGGCCGGCATCGGCGGCACGGCCTCGGACATCAAGATCCAGGCCCAGTACCTGCTGCGCACCAAGCAGCGGATGGCGGAGATCACCGCCCGTCACTCCGGCCAGACCGTCGAGACGATCATCCGCGACGGCGACCGCGACCGCTGGTACACCGCGGAGGAGGCCAAGGAGTACGGCCTCATCGACGAGATCATCACAGCCGCATCGGGCGTTCCGGGCGGCGGCGGCACCGGCGCCTGATCCGGTCACCGGATCCGGCCCACCGCCCCGCGCACCTCTCGTACGCCGAGACACCCAGCCACAGAACGCCACCAGGATGGTGAACACCCACATGAACAACTTCCCCGGCGCCTCCGCGAGCGGCCTCTACACCGGCCCGCAGGTGGACAACCGCTACATCGTGCCGCGCTTCGTGGAGCGCACCTCGCAGGGCGTGCGTGAGTACGACCCGTACGCGAAGCTCTTCGAGGAGCGCGTGATCTTCCTCGGCGTGCAGATCGACGACGCCTCCGCCAACGACGTCATGGCGCAGCTGCTGTGCCTGGAGTCGATGGACCCGGACCGGGACATCTCGATCTACATCAACAGCCCCGGCGGCTCGTTCACCGCGCTCACCGCGATCTACGACACGATGCAGTTCGTGAAGCCGGACATCCAGACGGTCTGCATGGGCCAGGCGGCCTCCGCCGCGGCCGTGCTGCTCGCCGCGGGTACGCCCGGCAAGCGGATGGCGCTGCCCAACGCCCGTGTGCTGATCCACCAGCCGTCCTCGCAGACCGGCCGTGAGCAGCTCTCCGACCTGGAGATCGCGGCCAACGAGATCCTGCGGATGCGCACCCAGCTGGAGGAGATGCTGGCCAAGCACTCCACCACGCCGATCGACAAGATCCGCGACGACATCGAGCGCGACAAGATCCTGACCGCCGAGGACGCCCTCGCCTACGGTCTCGTCGACCAGATCGTGTCGACCCGCAAGCAGGCGGCCACGGCCGCCTGACGTCCGCCTTCACCCCTTGGCACACCGTGTTCGCGCGGTCTTCGCCGTGTGAACCGTGCCAAGGGGGGCCCGAACGGGGGGCCAGGCAAGGTACCGTCGGATAGAGGCACCAGGAGCCGCTGAACCAAGCTGCTCCCAGGCGAAGGGGAAGCACCTCGTGGCACGCATCGGTGATGGCGGCGATCTGCTCAAGTGCTCGTTCTGCGGAAAGAGCCAGAAGCAGGTGAAGAAGCTCATCGCGGGACCCGGTGTGTACATCTGCGACGAGTGCATCGATCTCTGTAACGAGATCATCGAGGAGGAGCTCGCGGAGACCTCCGAGGTGCGGTGGGAGGAACTCCCCAAGCCGCGCGAGATCTACGAGTTCCTCGAGGGGTACGTCGTCGGGCAGGAGCCCGCGAAGAAGGCCCTCTCGGTCGCTGTGTACAACCACTACAAGCGGGTCCAGGCGGGCGAGAACGGCGGCGCGCAGGGCCGCGACGACGCCATCGAGCTGGCCAAGTCCAACATCCTGCTGCTGGGCCCCACGGGCTCCGGCAAGACGCTGCTCGCGCAGACGCTGGCCCGCATGCTCAACGTCCCGTTCGCCATCGCCGACGCGACGGCGCTGACGGAGGCCGGCTATGTCGGCGAGGACGTCGAGAACATCCTGCTGAAGCTGATCCAGGCCGCGGACTACGACGTCAAGAAGGCCGAGACCGGGATCATCTACATCGACGAGATCGACAAGGTCGCCCGCAAGAGCGAGAACCCGTCGATCACCCGCGATGTCTCCGGCGAGGGCGTCCAGCAGGCCCTGCTGAAGATCCTGGAGGGCACCACCGCCTCCGTACCGCCGCAGGGCGGACGGAAGCACCCGCACCAGGAGTTCATCCAGATCGACACGACGAACGTGCTGTTCATCGTGGGCGGTGCCTTCTCCGGCCTGGAGCGGATCATCGAGTCCCGGGCGGGTGCCAAGGGCATCGGCTTCGGCGCGACGATCCGTTCGAAGCGGGAGATCGAGGCGAGCGACCAGTTCCAGGAGGTCATGCCGGAGGACCTGGTGAAGTTCGGAATGATCCCGGAGTTCATCGGCCGGCTGCCCGTCCTGACCTCGGTCCACAACCTGGACCGCGAGGCGCTGCTGCAGATCCTCGTCGAGCCGCGCAACGCGCTGGTGAAGCAGTACCAGCGCCTCTTCGAACTCGACGGCGTCGAGCTGGACTTCGACCGCCCGGCCCTGGAGGCCATCGCCGACCAGGCGATCCTGCGCGGCACCGGAGCGCGTGGCCTGCGGGCCATCATGGAGGAGGTCCTCCAGTCGGTGATGTACGAGGTGCCGTCCCGCAAGGACGTCGCCCGCGTCGTCATCACGGCCGACGTCGTCCGCAACAACGTGAACCCGACGCTGGTCCCGCGCGAGCCGCGGACGATCGGCAAGGGCGACGGCGGGCGGCACGAGAAGTCCGCGTAGCAGCAGGCATACGGAAAAGGGGCGCCCGGCCGGGCGCCCCTTTTCCGTATGTGCGGTCCGATCAGACCTTGGTGCGGGACGTGTTGTAGAGCTTGGCGGTCAGGGCGGCCAGGTCGTCCTGGGACATGCCCTTGCCGGCCATGGAGAGCGCCACGTCGACCCCGCTCACCACACCGACCGTGCTGTAGTCGGCCCAGACACAGGTGGGAATGGTGAACTCCTTCGGCCCGTTCTTCGCGGTTCCGTCACCCTTGCTGTTCGTCACCTTCATGTCCTGGCACTTCATCAGCGCCCCCTTGAAACCGGACGGGGTCTTGGCCTGGGCGCTTCCGACGAGGGAGTACTGCAAGTCCTTGTTCTTCTTCTGCATGTCGTTCTCGGTGTTCGTGAACGAATTGTCGATGACCTTCGCGGGGTCGGTGACGTCGCCCCAGATGCCCTGGAGCGTGAGGCCCTTGATACTGAGCTCGTTCTCCTTGGTGCCCGCGCTGTACTGAGCCACCGTCTGCTGGGGGTTCTTGATCCCCATCCCTTCGGCCTTCGTCTTGCTCTCGCCGGTCATCGGCGACGACGCACCCCCCGACGAGTCGTTCTTGTAGTCGTCCACCGACGCCGCGGGCGTCAGTTTGTACCCCTTGGTGGAGTCCGCGACGTCGCTGTTGCTCGCGCCGCCCCCCGACGTCAGGAAGTACACCCCGCCCCCGATGACCGCCAGCGCCACGACGACGCCACCGACGATCAGGCCGGTCTTCTTCTTCGGCTGGGCCGGGGGCATCGGCATCGTGCCGTACGCCTGCTGGCCGCCGTACGGGGGCGTGGGGGGCTGCTGGCCGTACGGGCCGGGCTGCTGGGCCTGGGGGTAGCCGTAGCCCGGCTGGGGCTGCTGCTGGGGCGGGACACCCTGGGGGGCCTGCTGCGGGTATCCGTACCCCGGCTGGCCCTGCGGGGGCTGGCCACCGTACGGGCCCGGCTGCTGGCCGTACGGGCCGGGCTGGCCCTGCGGCTGTTGGCCGTAGGGGCCGGGCTGACCCTGGGGCGGCTGACCGCCGTACGGCCCCGGCTGGCCCTGGGGCGGCTGGCCGCCGTACGGGCCCGGCTGGTTGTAGCTCATCTGCGGTGTCCCCTGTTCGTCATGCTTATGCGTTCCGAACATCCTGACGGAAGGGCTCCCCGTATGGAGCACCGGGAGTCACTCCGTTACTCAACAAACCGGTTTCAGTGCACGACTGTGACGGCCCTAAACTGTCCCCCGTGACCGAGAACACTCAGCAGACGCCAGCCAGCAACCCCGAACTGCCGACCCAGTACGCACCGGCCGAGGTAGAGGGGAAGCTGTATGAGCGCTGGGTAGAACGGGGTTACTTCACCGCCGACGCGAAGAGCGACAAGCCCCCGTACACGATCGTCATTCCGCCGCCGAACGTCACCGGTGCGCTCCACCTGGGCCATGCCTTCCAGGTCACGCTCATGGACGCCCTCACGCGGCGCAAGCGCATGCAGGGCTTCGAGACGCTGTGGCTGCCGGGAATGGACCACGCGGGCATCGCCACCCAGAACAAGGTCGAACAGCAGCTCGCCGAGGAAGGCAAGTCGCGGCAGGATCTCGGCCGCGAGGCGTTCACCGAGCGCGTCTGGCAGTGGAAGGACGAGTACGGCGGCCGGATCCTGGGCCAGCTGAAGCGCCTCGGTGCAGGGCTCGACTGGTCGCGTGAGCGGTTCACCATGGACGAGGGGCTCTCCAAGGCCGTCCAGACGATCTTCAAGAAGCTCTACGACGACGAGCTGATCTACCGCGCCGAGCGCATCATCAACTGGTGCCCGCGCTGTCTGACCGCGATCTCCGACATCGAGGTCGACTACCAGGACGACGACGGCGAGCTCGTCTCGTTGAAGTACGGCGAGGGCGACGAGACCGTCGTCGTGGCCACCACCCGGGTCGAGACCATGCTCGGTGACACGGCCGTCGCCGTTCACCCCGACGACGAGCGGTACGCACACCTCGTCGGCAAGCGGATCAAGCTGCCGCTGACCGACCGGACGATCCCGGTCGTCGCCGACACTCACGTCGACCCCGAGTTCGGCACGGGTGCCGTCAAGGTGACGCCCGCTCACGACCCGAACGACTTCGCGATCGGCCAGCGCCACGACCTCGAGCTCATGACGATCATGGACGAGCGCGGTGTCATCACCGTTCACGGCCCCTTCCAGGGACTCGACCGCTTCGAGGCGCGCTCCGCGATCGTCGCCGCCATGCGCGAGCAGGGCCGCGTCGTCGCCGAGAAGCGTCCGTACGTCCACTCCGTCGGGCACTGCTCGCGCTGCAAGACGACTGTCGAGCCCCGCCTCTCCCTCCAGTGGTGGGTCAAGGTCGAGACGCTCGCCAAGGCCGCGGGCGACGCGGTCCGCGACGACCGGGTCGCGCTCCACCCGAAGGACATGGAGAAGCGGTACTTCGACTGGGTCGACAACCTCAACGACTGGTGCATCTCACGGCAGTTGTGGTGGGGCCACCGGATTCCCGTCTGGTACGGGCCGAACGGCGAAATGGTCTGCGTCGGCCCCGACGACGAGGCGCCCACCGGCGAGGGCTGGGTCCAGGACGAGGACGTCCTCGACACCTGGTTCTCGTCCGGTCTCTGGCCGTTCTCGACGCTCGGCTGGCCGGAGGAGACCCCGGACCTCGAGAAGTTCTACCCGACCGACGTCCTGCTCACCGGGCACGACATCATCTTCTTCTGGGTCGTCCGGATGATGATGTTCGGTCTGTACGCGATGGACGGTGAGGTCCCCTTCAAGACCGTCGCGCTCACCGGTCTGGTCCGGGACGAGTTCGGCAAGAAGATGTCGAAGTCCAACCCGAACGCGGTGGACCCGATCGACTGGATGGACGCGTACGGCTCGGACGCCGTGAGGTTCACGCTCGCCACAGGGGCCAACCCGGGCGCGGACGTGCCGATCGGAGAGGACTGGGTCAAGGCCTCCCGCAACTTCGCCAACAAGATCTGGAACGCCACCCGCTTCGCGCTGATGAACGGCGCGACCGTGGAGGGCGAGCTGCCGCCCGTCGAGCAGCTGTCGGCGACCGACCGGTGGATCCTGTCGCGGCTGAACAAGACGGTCGCCGAAGTCGACGCGTTCTACGACGACTTCCAGTTCGCGAAGCTCTCCGACGCCCTTTACCACTTCGCGTGGGACGAGGTCTTCGACTGGTACGTCGAGCTGTCGAAGACGACCTTCTTCGCGGGCGGCGAGGGCGCCAAGGTCTCAGGCCGGGTCCTCGGCGAGGTCCTGGACGTGATGCTGCGCGTGCTGCACCCGATCGTCCCGTTCGTCACCGAGACGCTGTGGACCACGCTCACCGGCAAGGAGACCCTGGTCATCGCCGACTGGCCGAAGGACTCCGGCTTCCGCGACGACGCGGCCGAGCAGGAGATCGCGCTCGTCCAGCAGGTCGTCACCGAGGTCCGCCGGTTCCGCTCCGACCAGGGTCTGCAGCCCGGCCAGAAGGTCCCGGCCGAGCTCACCCTGACCGGTACGCCGCTCGCCCCGCACGAGGCGGCCATCCGCCAGCTGCTGCGGCTCCAGCCCGCCGAGGAGGGCTTCCACGCCACCGCGTCGCTGCCCGTCGCGGGGGCCACGGTCGCGCTCGACCTCTCCGGCACCATCGACGTCGAGGCGGAGCGCAAGCGTCTGACGAAGGACCTGGGCGCCGCCGAGAAGGAGAAGGCCCAGGCGGTCGGCAAGCTCTCCAACGAGGCGTTCCTCGGCAAGGCCCCGGACAACGTGGTCGACAAGATCCGCGGCCGGCTCGCCAAGGCCGAGACCGACATCGAACGGATCTCCGGTCAACTGGCGAATCTGCCGCAGAGCTGATCCCCTGAGCACGGAGTCCCCGTTCCTCTGACCGACCAGGGGGACGGGGGCTTCGCTCTTTCCGCCGGTATCCGGCCCCCGGTATTCGTCCCCGCCACCGGGCGCTGCGCGCGATGTCCGTGCCCATCCGTAGACTGGCCCCGTGAGTGAGCCCCGCCCTTCCGACCGGCACGACGACTCCGATCCCGACGAGACCTTCGCGGAGATCGTCGACGAAGAGACCCAGCGCGACCCCGACCTGGCGGTGATCGAGGCCGGGAGCCGCACGCTGCGCACCCGCTCCGGACCGCCGCAGGGCGACGAGGTCCCCGCCCGCCCCGCCGATCCCGAGGTGGACAAGGCGCTGCGCGCCGTGGAGCAGGAGCTCGCCGGACGCTGGGGCGAGACCAAGCTGGAGCCCTCCGTCACGCGCATCGCCGCGCTGATGGACGTGCTCGGCGAGCCGCAGCGCGCGTACCCCTCGATCCACATCACCGGGACCAACGGCAAGACGAGCACGGCCCGCATGATCGAGGCGCTGCTCGGCGCCTTCGACCTGCGTACCGGCCGCTACACCTCGCCGCACGTCCAGTCGATCACCGAGCGGATCAGCCTGGACGGATCCCCGATCGACCCCGAGCGGTTCATCGAGGCGTACCAGGACATCAAGCCGTACGTGGAGATGGTCGACGCCCAGCAGCCGTACCGGCTCTCCTTCTTCGAGGTGCTGACGGGCATGGCGTACGCGGCCTTCGCCGACGCGCCGGTCGACGTAGCGGTCGTCGAGGTCGGCATGGGCGGCAGCTGGGACGCGACCAACGTCATCGATTCCTCGGTCGCCGTCGTCACCCCCATCTCGCTGGACCACACCGACCGGCTGGGCACCACGCCCGCCGAGATCGCCGGCGAGAAGTCCGGGATCATCAAGCAGGGCGCCACGGTCATCCTGGCCCAGCAGCCGGTGGACGCCGCGCAGGTCATGCTGAAGAAGGCCGTCGAGGTCGATGCCACGGTGGCCCGCGAGGGCATGGAGTTCGGCGTCGTCTCGCGCGAGATCGCCGTCGGCGGGCAGCTGCTGACGCTGCGCGGCCTGGGCGGCGAATACGAGGAGATCTTCCTCCCGCTCTACGGCGCCCACCAGGCGCACAACGCGGCGGTGGCGCTCGCCGCGGTGGAGGCGTTCTTCGGGATCGGCGCCGAGCAGCCCGGCTCGCTCGACCACGAAACGGTCCGCCGGGCGTTCGCCTCGGTGGTCTCCCCGGGCCGCCTCGAAGTCGTCCGCTCCAGCCCCACCGTCGTCCTGGACGCTGCGCACAACCCGGCGGGCGCCCGCGCCACCGCCGACGGGCTCTCCGAGGCGTTCGGCTTCTCCCGGCTGATCGGTGTCGTCGGCACCAGCTCCGACAAGGACGTCAAGGGGCTCCTCGAAGCCTTCGAGCCGATCTTCGCCGAGGTCGTCATCACGCAGAACTCCAGCGGCCGCGCGATGGACGTCGACGAACTCGCCGCCGTCGCGGTCGAGGTCTTCGGCGAGGACCGCGTCCAGGTGGAGCCACGCCTGGACGATGCCCTGGAGGCGGCGATCACCCTCGCCGAGGAAGAGGACGAGTACGCGGGCGCCGGGGTGCTGGTGACCGGTTCCGTGATCACGGTCGGCGAGGCCCGGCTGCTTCTGGGAAGGCGCTGACCGCATGCGTACGCTCTGTGCATCCACGCTGATCGGCGAGTTCTTCGTGATCGGCTTCGCCGGACTTGTCGCGATGAAGTCCGACGACCTGACCAATGCCACTGTCTGGACGGTCTGCGGCATCGGCATGCTGCTCTCCGTGCTGCTCTGCGGGATGATCACCCGCCCCGGTGGCATACAGCTCGGCTGGGTGCTGCAGATCGCCCTGGTGCTGAGCGGCTTCGTCGTCCCGATGATGTTCATCCTCGGCGTGGTCTTCGCGGGCCTGTGGTGGGCCTCGGTGCACTACGGCCGCAAGATCGACGAGGCGAAGGCCCGCTGGGCGGCGGCGCAGGATGCCGCCGAGGCCCCGGCCGGCGGCTGATGCGGTGCCCGGTGGCCAAACCCGGCCGCCGGGCCGTCTCCGTACCCCTGTAGCCTCGGGTTCACCGCACCCGCATGCCTGCAAGGAGCCGCACACCATGACCCAGCGCACCCTCGTTCTCCTCAAGCCCGACGCGGTCCGGCGCGGACTGGTCGGCGAGATCGTCGGGCGGATCGAGCGCAAGGCCGGCTGGCGGATCACCGCACTGGAGCTGCGCACCCTCGACCGCGCCACGCTGGAGCAGCACTACGCCGAGCACGTCGGCCGCCCGTTCTACGAGCCGCTCGTCGAGTTCATGCAGTCCGGCCCGATCGTGGCGCTGGTCGCCGAGGGCGAGCGGGTCATCGAGGGTGTCCGTACGCTGGCCGGCCCCACCGACCCGATCGCCGCCGCGCCCGGATCCATCCGCGGTGACTTCGGCACCATCACCCGGGAGAACCTCATCCACGCCTCGGACTCCGAGGAGTCCGCGGAGCGGGAACTGAAGCTCTTCTTCCCCGGACTCGTCTGATCCGCGATCAGCCGAACAGCGCTCATGACCTGGGGCGACCGAATTAATTCGGTCGCCCTTCGGTATAGGGTCCTGGATCGCGGGAACGCATCCCTCCGACGTAACGTCACCATGAGTGGAACGGCCACCCGTTCCGCCCACAATGGCGAAGGACCCTCGCGCGGTGTCCGTCAATACGGCACTACGATGGAATCTTCCACGCCCGCAGCGCTCAGCTCGCCGTCCAGAACAAGCCATATATCGCTTTCTTGGAAGGCCCGACGCATCCTCAATGGGGAACAAGGGGAAATCAATGTCGTTCATCGGCCGTGACATGGCTATCGACCTCGGGACTGCCAACACGCTGGTGTACGTCAGGGGGCGCGGCATCGTCCTGAACGAGCCGTCCGTCGTGGCCATCAACACCAACACCGGCGGCATCCTGGCGGTCGGCTCCGAGGCCAAGAAGATGATCGGGCGCACGCCGGGCAACATCGTTGCCGTGCGGCCCCTGAAGGACGGCGTGATCGCCGACTTCGAGATCACCGAGCGGATGCTCCGCTACTTCATCCTGAAGATCCACAAGCGCCGCTACCTGGCCCGCCCCCGGGTCGTCGTCTGCGTGCCCTCCGGCATCACCGGGGTCGAGCGACGCGCCGTCATCGAGGCGTCGACGCAGGCCGGTGCGCGCCAGGTGCACATCATCGAGGAGCCCATGGCCGCGGCCATCGGTTCCGGGCTGCCGGTCCACGAGGCCACCGGCAACATGGTCGTCGACATCGGCGGCGGCACCACCGAGGTCGCGGTCATCTCGCTGGGCGGAATCGTCACTGCCCAGTCGATCCGGGTCGCCGGTGACGAACTGGACAACGCGATCATCCAGCACGTCAAGAAGGAGTACTCGCTCCTCCTCGGCGAGCGCACCGCCGAACAGATCAAGATCACGATCGGTTCGGCGTACGACATGGACAAGGACGAGCACACTGAGATCCGCGGCCGCGACCTGGTCTCCGGGCTGCCCAAGACCGTGGTCATCTCGGCCGCCGAGGTCCGCAAGGCCATCGAGGAGCCGGTCAACGCGATCGTCGACGCCGTGAAGACCACGCTCGACAAGTGCCCGCCGGAGCTCTCCGGCGACGTCATGGACCGCGGCATCGTCCTCACCGGCGGCGGCGCGCTGCTGCGCGGACTGGACGAGCGGCTGCGCCGCGAGACCGGCATGCCGATCCACATCGCGGAGGACCCGCTGGACTCGGTGGCGCTCGGATCCGGCAAGTGCGTCGAGGAGTTCGAGGCGCTCCAGCAGGTCCTGGACGCCCAGCCCCGCAGGTGAACAACCCCGTAGGTGAACCACCCCGCGGGTGAACAACCCGCAGGTGGACAGCCCCGCAGGTGAACCACCCGGCGGGTGGACAACACAGCGGTCCGCTGTACGGAACACTGCCGTTCCGTGCAGCCGATCGTTGATATACAGGCACGAACATTCCGACGAGGAAGGCACGGCCGCCGCACGTGAGGGACACACGAGAGAGCCGGCTGCTCCTGGTGCTGCTGATCGCCATCGCGTTCGCATTGATCACGGTGGACATCCGCGGGGGCGAGGAGTCGCCGGTGGACGGCGCCCGGCGGGCCGCCGCAGCGGCCTTCGGGCCGGTGGAGAACGGCGTCGCGGCCGCCGTCGACCCGGTGGGCAACGCCATAGGGGCGGTACGCGACTCCGGCGAACGGCACAACCGGATCGCCCAGCTGGAACAGCAGAACGCCGCGCTCAAGACGAAGCTCGGCAGCGACGACCGCAACCGCAGCCGGGTCCGTGAACTGGACCGGCTGCTGAAGAATTCGGCCGCCGGCCAGTACGGCATCAAGGGCGCCGAGGTCATCGCCATAGGAGCGGCCCAGGGCTTCTCCTGGACGGTCACCATCGACGCGGGTTCCGACGACGGAATCAAGCGCGACATGACGGTCATCAACGGCGACGGGCTGGTCGGCCGGGTCACCACCGTCGGCCCGGACACCGCCACGGTGCTCCTCGCCAACGACCCCGACTTCACCGTCGGCACCCGCATGGAGAAGACCGACGAACTCGGCTTCGCCACCGGCCAGGGCTCCCAGCCGCTGTCCGTCCAGTTCCTCAACGGCAAGGCCAAGGTGAAGAAGGGCGACCGGCTCGTCACCTTCGGCTCCAGCAGGGACAAGCCCTTCGTGCCCGGCGTCCCGGTCGGCGAGGTCGTCCGGGTCGACCCGTCCGGCGGCGGCCTGACCCGTACCGTCTACGTCCGCCCGTACGTCGGCTTCACCAAGCTCGACATCGTCGGCGTCGTGGTCCAGGCCCCGCGCGAGGACCCCCGTGACATGGTCCTGCCGAAGCAGCCGGCCAAGCCCGCCAAGCCGAAGCCCACCCCCACCGTCACCGTCACCATCTCGCCCAACGGCGACATCGTCGACACCGAGGGGAACGTGGTCGGCAACATCCACGAGAGCCCGGATCCCAGCAACAGCCCGGACCCGAACGGCACTCCGGGCGCCACACCGAACGCTGATAACGCGGTAGACGAGCAGAGGTAGAGCTGATTCCCATGCGCCTGAACCGGATTCTGCTCTCCACCGTCCTGGTCGTCGTCGCTCTCGTCGTCCAGGTCTCCGTGCTCGCCCGGCTCCAGCTCCCCGGCGCCGTGCCGGACCTGCTGCTCCTGGTCGTCCTCGCTCTCGCCTTCGTGTACGGGCACGTCAGCGGCGCCCTCATCGGCTTCGGCGCGGGACTCCTCGCCGACCTGGCACCGCCCGCCGACCATGCCGCCGGACGCTACGCACTGGTCCTCTGCGTCATCGGCTACCTCGCCGGGCTGGCGAAGCCGGAGAACGGGCAGCTGAAGTCGGCGATGGTCCCGATGATCGGGGTCGTCGCCGCCGCGATCGGCTCGACCCTGCTGTACGCGATGGTCGGCGCGCTCGTCGGGGACACGGCGGCCCGTCATGTCGGCCTCGGCAGCCTGATGTTCACGGCGGCCGTCTACGACCTGCTCCTCGCCCCCTTCGTCGTACCGCTGGTCATGGCGATCGCCAGACGCACGGTGAACGCCCCGCTCTCGGACTCCTCCGGCGGCGGCGACGTGGCCGCGGGCTGGCTCGCCTCCGGCACCGGACTGCGGATCGGCAGCCAGCGCGGCGGACTGCGCGTCAAGGCCGCCCGCAGCCGCGCGGCCCGCGCGGGACGGATCAAGGGAGTCAAGCGACTGTGAGACCGCACCGCAGGCGGGACACCGCGCGTACCTCCGGCCCGACCACCACCGGGGGCACCCCGTGACCAACATCCCCGAGACCGGCCGGACCCAGCGGGTCCAGATCCGTCTCATCGTCATCCAGGTCCTCGTCTTCTCCCTGCTGCTCACCCTCGGCGGACGCCTCTGGTACCTCCAGATCCGCAACGGCCAGGAGTACAGCGACGAGGCGAAGAACAACCACGTCCAGCAGGTCGTCCAGCCCGCCGTCCGCGGCTCCATCCTCGATGCGCGCGGTGTGCCGCTGGCCGACAACGAGACCCGTCTCGTCGTCTCCGCGAGCCGCACCGAGCTGATGAAGATGGACGACGACGGCAAGAGCGTCCTGACCCGGCTCGCCGGCGTCCTCGACATGAAGCCCAAGGAAGTCCTCGACAAGGTCCGGCTCTGCGACTCCAAGACGCCGCAGCCCTGCTGGAACGGCTCGCCGTACCAGCCGATCCCGGTCACCGACGAGGCCACCACCCAGCAGGCCCTCACGATCCGCGAACGCGCCGAGGACTTCCCCGGCATCACTGCCGAGCCCACCGCCGTACGCCGTTACGGAGAGCCCGGCAAGGCCAACACCGCCCAGGTCCTCGGCTACCTCTCGCCGGTCACCGACGAGGAGATCACCAAGGCCCAGGACACCGACTCGCCGTACCTCCGCTCCGACCAGGTCGGCCGCTCCGGCCTGGAGCGCACCTACGACAAGGAGCTGCGAGGCAAGGCCGGGGTCACCCGCTACGAGGTCGACAACCTCGGCCGGGTCATCGGCCAGGCGAAGGACGACAAGGCGGAACCCGGCTCCAGCGTCGTCACCTCCATCGACGCCCGGGTCCAGGCCGTCGCCGAGTACGAGCTCAACGAGGCCATGAAGACGGCCCGTAAGTCCTTCGACAAGAACACCGGCGAGAACTACAAGGCCGACTCCGGCGCCGTCGTCGTCATGGAGGCCAAGACCGGCCGCGTCGTCGCGATGGCCTCGCTGCCGAACTACGACCCCAACTCCTGGGTCGGCGGTATCTCCGCCAAGGACTACGCCAAGCTCACCGGCAAGAAGTCCAACTTCCCGCTGCTGAACCGGGCGATCCAGGGCCAGGCCGCCCCCGGCTCGATCTTCAAGGTCATCTCCTCGACCGCCGCGGTCAACGCCGGTTACCCCTTCGACGGCCACTACCCGTGCCCCAGCTCGTACAACGTCGGCGGGCAGACCTTCAAGAACTTCGAGTCCCAGGGCTACGGCGACATCACCATCGGCCGGGCCCTCGAAGTCTCCTGCGACACCGTGTACTACGGCATCGCGCACAAGGAGTGGCTGAAGGACGGCGGGATGACCCCCAAGAAGAACACCAAGGACTGGTTCTACAAGACCGCCCACCAGTTCGGCCTCGGCAAGGAGACCGGCATCGACCTCCCCAACGAGGTCAGCGGCCGGGTCCCCGACCGCAAGTGGAAGCAGGACTTCTACAAGGCGAACAAGGACGCCTGGTGCAAGCAGGGCAAGAAGGGCGGCACGTACGTCGAGCAGATCGCGTACGAGAACTGCCTCGAAGGCGACAAGATGCGCGCCGGTGACTCCGTCAACTACTCGATCGGCCAGGGCGACACGCTCGTCACGCCGATCCAGATGGCCACCATCTACGCCGCGATCTCCAACGGCGGCACCCTGTACGACCCCACCGTCGGCAAGGCGATCGTCAGCGGCGACGGCAAGAGTGTCGAGGTGATCAAGCCCGAGTCGCACGGCAAGCTGCCGTTCTCGCGCAAGACCCGCAACGAGATAGACGGTGCCCTCGCGGGAGTCGCGACCCGTGGTTCGGCCGCCTGGCGATTCGGCGGCTGGCCGCAGGACAAGATCCCGATGCACGCCAAGACGGGTACCGCCGAGGTCTACGGCAAGCAGACGACCTCCTGGTTCGCCACGTACACCAAGGACTACTCGATCGTCATGACGATCTCCCAGGGCGGTACGGGCTCCGGTGCGTCCGGGCCCGCCGTGCGCAACATCTACGACGCCCTCTACGGTCTCGACGACTCCGGCAAGCAGGACCTGAAGAAGGCGCTGCTGCCCACCCCGCAGAAGTCCCTGCCGAAGATCCAGCAGGACGGCTCGATCGACGCCCCGGAGATCAAGCCCTACAACCCGGACTCGCAGAAGACCCCGGAGGAACAGACCCTCGCCGCGGCGCTGGGGAGGCGTGACTGATGGCCGGCTTCTCCGTCCAGCGGTACGCCCCCGAGCGGTCCGCCTGGGGCAAACTCACCGCCCGCGACTCCGTCGTACGCAAACTCGACTGGCCGCTGCTCGGCTCCGCGATCGCGCTCTCCTTCATCGGCTCGCTGCTGGTCTACTCGGCGACCCGGGGACGTGACTCGCTCACCCACGGCGACCCGTACTACTTCCTCTTCCGGCACGCCCTCAACACCGGCATCGGCTTCGCCCTGATGGTCGGCACGATCTGGCTCGGCCACCGCACCCTGCGCGGCGCCGTCCCGATCCTCTACGGCCTCTCGGTGCTCCTGGTGCTCGCGGTGCTCACCCCGCTCGGCGCCACCGTCAACGGCGCCCACGCCTGGATCATCATCGGCGGCGGGTTCTCGCTCCAGCCGTCCGAGTTCACCAAGATCACCATCATCCTGATCATGGCGATGCTGCTCGCCGAGCGCGTCGACGCGGGCGACCAGCTCTATCCCGACCACCGGACCGTCGCCAAGGCCCTCGGCCTGGCGGCCGTCCCGATGGCCGTCGTCATGGGAATGCCGGACCTCGGCTCCGTGATGGTCATGGTCGTCATCGTGCTCGGTGTGCTCCTCGCCTCCGGCGCCTCCAACCGCTGGATCGCCGGGCTGCTCGGCGCGGGTGTGGCCGGCGCGATCGCGATCTGGCAGCTCGGCCTGCTCGACGAGTACCAGATCGCCCGCTTCGCCGCCTTCGCCAACCCCGCGCTCGACCCGGCGGGCGTCGGCTACAACACCAACCAGGCCCGCATCGCGATCGGCTCCGGCGGCCTCTCCGGGACGGGCCTGTTCCACGGCACCCAGACCACCGGCCAGTTCGTCCCCGAGCAGCAGACCGACTTCGTCTTCACCGTCGCGGGCGAGGAGCTCGGCTTCCTCGGCGCCGGGCTGATCCTCGTCCTGCTCGGCGTCGTCCTGTGGCGCGCCTGCCGGATCGCCCGCGAGACGACCGAGCTGTACGGCACGATCGTCGCCGCCGGAATCATCGCCTGGTTCGCCTTCCAGGCCTTCGAGAACATCGGGATGACGCTGGGCATCATGCCGGTCGCCGGGCTCCCGCTGCCGTTCGTGTCGTACGGAGGGTCCTCGATGTTCGCCGTCTGGGTGGCCGTCGGGCTGCTCCAGTCGATCAGGGTGCAACGGCCGATAAGCGCCTGAGCCGCTACCGGAGCACTGCCCATTCGCGCACAAGGCGTCTAGATTCGGGTCATGGCGGACTCGAAGCGCGAGATCGAGCGGAAGTACGAAGCCACCGCGGACACCCGGCTCCCGGACCTGAGCCGGGTGGCCGGGGTCTGCGCCGTCGCCCACCGGGGCGTCACCGAACTGGACGCCGTCTACTACGACACCGAGGACCTCCGGCTCGCGGCGGACTCCCTCACCCTGCGCCGCCGCACCGGCGGGAGCGACGCCGGCTGGCACCTCAAGTTCCCGGTCGCCTCCGGCATCCGGGACGAGCTGCGAGAACCCCTCTCCGACACCCTGCCGCGCTCCTTCGCGGGGCTGCTGCGCTCCCGGGTCCGCGACCGCGGCCTCGTCCCCGTCGTCCGGCTGGTCTCCGCCCGCGACGTCCACCACCTGCTCGACGCCGAGGGCGCCCTGCTCGCCGAGGTCAGCGTCGACCGGGTGCGGGCCGAACGGCTGACGGGCGGCGGAGCCGCGGCCGCCCGGACCGCCTGGACCGAGATCGAGGCGGAACTCGCGGACGACGGCGACCCCGCCTTCCTCGACGCCGTGGAGCGCCGGCTGCGCAAGGCCGGGATCCGCCCGTCCGCGTCCCCGTCCAAGCTGTCCAGGGCACTTGCCGAGACCGCGCCGAAGCAGCAGAAGAGCCCGGCGGGCCGGGGGAAGAGCCCCGCGGGCAAGACCCGGCAGAAGCCCACCGCGGGCGATCACGTCCTCGCGTACATACGCCACCAGACCGAGGCGATCGTCGCCCTGGACCCCGCCGTGCGCCGCGACCTCCCCGACTCCGTGCATCAGATGCGGGTCGCCACCCGCAGGCTGCGCAGCGCGCTGCGGACGTACCGGAGGATCCTCGACCGCGACGCCACCGACCCGGTCGGCGCCGAGCTGAAATGGCTGGCCGCCGAGCTCGGCATCGACCGCGACCAGGAAGTGCTCGACGCCCGGCTGCGCGCCCGTCTCGCGGAACTGCCCCGCACCCTGGTCCTCGGCCCGGTCCGCGGCCGGCTCCGGATCTGGTCGGCGGCCACCCGCAACGGCTCCCGCCGCCGCACCGTCGCCGTGCTCGACGGGAAGCGGTACCTGGCCCTCCTGGAGAGCCTCGACGCCCTGCTCGCCGCCCCGCCCCTGCTGCCCGCCGCCGCACGTGCCCCCGGGCGGGAGCTGTCCCGCGCCGTGCTGAAGGAGTACGGGCGCCTCGCGGACCGGGCCGGCCGCGCCCTGGAGCTCCCGCCCGGCCACGACCGGGATCTGGCCGTGCACGAGGCCCGCAAGGCCGCCAAACGCGTCCGGTACGCGGCGGAGGCGGCCCGGCCCGCGCTCGGGAAACCCGCCGGGCGGTTCGCCGGACGGATGAAGGCGGTCCAGAGCCTCCTCGGCGACCACCAGGACAGCGTGGTGGCCCGCGAGGCCCTGCGCACCCTGGCCGTCCAGGCGCACGCGGCGGGGGAGCCGGCCTTCACCTGGGGACTGCTGTACGGGCGGGAGGAGGCGGTCGCCGCCGCCCGGGAACGGGAGCTGCCCGAGGTGTGGAGGCGGGCGTCACGGCCCCGGTTGCGGACGGCTCTGGAAGGCTGAGCATCGGGGTACGCTTGATGGTCACCCTTGCCGGCTCTCGAAAGTTCGCGATGTCTGTCGATTCGGTCTTCCCACAGCTCGAAGCTCTGCTCCCGCATGTGCAGAAGCCCATCCAGTACGTCGGCGGTGAGCTGAACTCCACCGTCAAGCCGTGGGACGAATGCGACGTCCGCTGGGCCCTGATGTACCCGGACGCGTACGAGGTCGGGCTCCCCAATCAGGGCGTCATGATCCTCTACGAGGTACTCAACGAGCGCCAGGGCGTGCTCGCCGAGCGCACCTACAGCGTGTGGCCGGACCTCGAAGAGCTGATGCGCGAGCACAAGGTCCCGCAGTTCACCGTGGACAGCCACCGCCCGGTCAAGGCGTTCGACGTCTTCGGGCTGAGCTTCTCCACCGAGCTCGGCTACACCAACATGCTCACCGCCCTGGACCTCGCGGGCATCCCGCTGGAGGCCCGGAACCGCACCATCGACGACCCGATCGTCCTCGCGGGCGGCCACGCCGCGTTCAACCCCGAGCCGATCGCCGAGTTCATCGACTGCGCGGTCATCGGCGACGGCGAGCAGGCCGTCCTGGAGATCACCGAGATCATCCGCGCCTGGAAGGCCGAGGGCCGCCCCGGCGGCCGCGAGGAGGTGCTCTTCCGCCTCGCGAGGACCGGCGGCGTCTACGTCCCGGGCTTCTACGACGTCGAGTACCTCCCGGACGGCCGGATCGGCCGTGTCGTGCCGAACAAGTCGGGCGTGCCGTGGCGGGTCTCCAAGCACACCGTCATGGACCTCGACGAGTGGCCGTACCCGAAGCAGCCCCTCGTCCCGCTCGCCGAGACCGTCCACGAGCGGATGTCCGTCGAGATCTTCCGCGGCTGCACCCGCGGCTGCCGTTTCTGCCAGGCCGGCATGATCACGCGCCCCGTGCGGGAGCGAAGCATCACCGGCATCGGCGAGATGGTCGAGAAGGGTCTCAAGGCGACCGGCTTCGAGGAGGTCGGCCTGCTCTCGCTCTCCTCCGCCGACCACACCGAGATCGGTGAGATCGCCAAGGGCCTCGCCGACCGCTACACCGAGGACAAGATCGGTCTCTCGCTGCCGTCCACCCGCGTCGACGCGTTCAACGTGGACCTCGCCAACGAGCTGACCCGCAACGGCCGCCGCTCCGGCCTCACCTTCGCCCCCGAGGGCGGCTCCGAGCGGATGCGCAAGGTCATCAACAAGATGGTCTCCGAAGAGGACCTCATCCGTACCGTCGCCACCGCGTACGGCAACGGCTGGCGCCAGGTGAAGCTGTACTTCATGTGCGGCCTGCCCACCGAGACCGACGAGGACGTCCTCCAGATCGGCGACATGGCGGTCAACGTGATCGCCAAGGGCCGCGAGGTCTCCGGCCAGAACGACATCCGCTGCACCGTCTCCATCGGCGGCTTCGTGCCCAAGCCGCACACCCCGTTCCAGTGGGCCCCGCAGCTGAGCGCCGAGGAGACCGACGCCCGGCTCACCAAGCTCCGCGACAAGATCCGCGGCGACAAGAAGTACGGCCGCTCCATCGGCTTCCGCTACCACGACGGCAAGCCCGGCATCGTCGAGGGCCTGCTCTCGCGCGGCGACCGCCGCGTCGGCTCCGTCATCCGCGCGGTCTACGAGTCCGGCGGCCGCTTCGACGGCTGGCGCGAGCACTTCAGCTACGACCGCTGGATGACCGCCGCCGAGAAGACGCTGCCCGAGTACGGCGTGGACGTCGACTGGTACACCACCCGCGAGCGGAGCTACGAGGAGGTCCTGCCCTGGGACCACCTGGACTCCGGCCTCGACAAGGACTGGCTCTGGGAGGACTGGCAGGACTCGCTCGACGAGACCGAGGTCGAGGACTGCCGCTGGACCCCGTGCTTCGACTGCGGCGTCTGCCCGCAGATGGACACCAGCATCCAGATCGGCCCGACCGGCAAGAAGCTGCTGCCGCTCACGGTCGTGAAGTAGCCGGCCGCCGCGGGCGCGTCCCCGCAGGTGACGGATGAGTGACGAAGGCCCGGCCCGGGAAACCCCCGGCCGGGCCTTCGCGTCGTTCACGGCATGGACTGCGCCAGACACCGGGCCCCGGCGGAGTACCGAGCCGACGAGGGCTGCCTGACCCTGCTGATCCGGATCCCGGTCCGGATCGTGGTGCTGGTGGTCGTCCTGCCCGTACGGATGGCCTGGGACGCCCTGGTGGTGGCGGCCCGCGCCGCCTACCGGACGCTGCTGCGCCCGCTGGGCCGCGCCCTGGTCCGGCTGTACGAGCCGGTGCTCGTCCCGCTCGGACATGCGCTGATGTGGCTGGGCGCGGCGGTCTTCGTGTGGCCGTGGGTCGCGCTCTGGCGGTATGCGCTGGTGCCGGGGGTGCGGTACGGGCTGGTGGTGCCGGTGGTGTGGCTGTACGAGTCGGTGCTCACTTCGGTCGGGCACGGGCTGCGGTGGACGTACCGGGAGCTGCTCGCACCCGCCGGACGCGGTATCCGCCGGGCCGTCGGCCGGGTGCTCCTCGTCTTGGTCGTCCTGCCGGTGACCGGGCTGTGGCGGTACGTCCTGGTCCCCCTCGGGCACGGTGCGGCCTGGCTGGTCGAGCACCTGGCCGTACGGCCGCTGCGGTGGCTGTACGAGGAAGTGCTCACCCCGCTCGGCCACGGCGCCGCCTGGCTGCTCGACAAGCTGGCGCACGGAATCGCGGCCATCGGGACCGGGCTATGGAGGGCGGCGGTGTGGCTGGTCAGGACGCTGCTGGTCGTGCCGCTTCACTGGCTGCACCGGAGGCTCCTTTCCCCGCTGGGCCGGGAGATCGCGGCCGCGTTCGGTATCGCCTGGCAGGTCGCGGGGTACATCTCGCGGGCTCTCGGCCGGGCCATCGCCTGGCTGGCCTGGCATCTGGTCGGGGCGCCGGTGGCCTGGGCCTACCGCACGGTCTGCACACCGTTGGGCCATTTCGTGCGCGATCGGATCCGGGCCCCGGCCGGGCGGGCCGCCGCCGAGGCGGGACGGGTGGCCCGGTCGGCGCTGCGCTCGGCGGGCGAGACCGTACGCCAGGCACGCCGCGATGCGTGGCGGGCCCTGGTCGGCGGTGCCCGGGAGCCCGAGCCCCGGGAACTGGGGAGGCGTGTTACGCGTAGGCTGGGTGCTACGCAACAAACAACGACTGTGCCCAGCGCGGCGCCCGAACCAGAGATCTCCTCGCCCGGAGAGAAAAAAGCCGAGCGGGGGTGAGCCGGACCGGACACCCCGGGCCACCCGCATTTCGAGGGCGGCGCCCCACCGCGTCCGCCCCGCACCGAGGAGAAGAACCACTGGGCAAGCGACAGCCCGAAGGCCCGCCGCCCGCACCGGCAGTGCAGCGCATCCGACTGCGCTACACCAAGCGCGGCCGCCTCCGGTTCACCAGTCACCGTGACTTCCAGCGCGCCTTCGAGCGGGCACTGCGCCGTTCCGAGGTGCCCATGGCCTACTCGGCAGGGTTCACCCCGCACCCGAAGGTGTCGTACGCCAACGCCGCCCCGACCGGCACGGGCAGTGAGGCCGAGTTCCTGGAGATCGCCCTCACCGAGGCCCGCGATCCGGCCGTCCTGCGGGACCTGCTCAACGACTCGCTGCCGGACGGTCTCGACATCACGGACGCCGTGGAGGCCCGTACCTCGGGTCTCGCCGACCGGCTGACCGCCTCCGTCTGGGAGCTCCGTCTCGACGGTGTCGCCGTGGCGGACGCGGCCGAGGCCGTGGCCGCGTTCAACGGGGCGGAGACCGTCGAGGTCCAACGCCGTGCCAAGAACGGCATGCGCACCTTCGACGCCCGTGCCGCCGTGGTCGACCTGCAGGCCCTTGATCCACAGGCTGATAGGCCCGAGGACAGGCCCTGTGCGATACTGCGGCTGGTTGTTCGGCACGTGACACCTGCCGTGCGACCTGACGACGTCCTGTCCGGTCTCCGAGTTGTGGCCGACCTGGCGCCGCCGGTCCCCGCAGCGGTGACCAGGCTGGCGCAGGGGCTCTTCGACGAGGAGTCCGGCACGGTGACCGACCCGCTCGCGCCCGACCGCGAGGCAGCCCCGGCCGCTCCATCAGCGGCCACCGGGACCGCCGTCGCGACGGCGCCGGAAGGTGCAGGTTCCGCGTAAGGCGGTCGTTGCAGCGCAGCCTCCGACTCGGGAGTCTTCCGGTTCGGGCCGCGCGATGACCCATAAGACTTTCGCCAGGCCGTACGCACCACGCGTACGGAACCGGCGAGCCAGACATTGAGCTCCCGTGCGGCGCCCGCGCCCCGGACGGCGGAGCCGCGTACATCACGCGGACCGTGCCGGACCGGAACCAGGCGCGGCGCCCGGGAGCCTGACGGGAGAACCGCCCGCATGCCCCAGCCCAACGAACCCGGCACGACCGGGAACGCCGAAGAGAACAACGCACCCGGAGACAAGCTGCCGCCGCGCCGCAGGCGCCGCGCAGCGTCCCGCCCGGCCGGTCCGCCGGTGGCGGAAGCCCAGGCTTCGGCCGCGCCCGCCATACCGGCCGTTGACGCCGCAGTGTCCGAAAAGCCCGCCGACGCCGAGAGCGCCGCGACGGAGGAAGCCGCGCCGCCCGCCCGCACGCGTCGTCGTGCGGTCCGCAAGGCGACCGCTCCGGCGGGTGCGCCGCAGGCCACCGAGGTGACCGAGGCCGCCGCGCCGGTTGCCGAGGCCGAGGTCGAAGAGGCCGCTGAGGTCGTGGAGGCTGCGCCTGCGCGTCCGCGTCGTCGTGCGGTCCGTAAGGCGACTTCCCCGGCGGGTGCGCCGAAGGCCGCCGAGGCCGCCGCGCCGGTTGCCGAGGCCGAGGTCGAAGAGGCCGCTGAGGTCGTGGAGGCTGCGTCCGCGCGTCCGCGTCGTCGTGCGGTCCGTAAGGCGACCGCTCCGGCGGGTGCGCCGCAGGCCGCCGAAGCCGTGGAGATCGTCGAGGAGGCACCGGCCGCCGTCGAGCCCGAGCCGGCCGCCGAGATCGCCGAGCCCGAGCCCGCGCCGCGCGGTCGCACCCGGCGCAGGGCGTCGGCCCCGGCCGGTGCCCCGCAGCACGTCGAGCCGGTCGTGGAGAGCGCCGCGCCCGCGGCCGCCGAGACGGAAGAGGTCACCGAGCCCGTCGCCGAGGCCGTCGAGGCCCCGCGCGGCCGTCGCCGTGCGGTCCGCAAGGCGACCTCCCCGGCAGGCGCGCCGAAGGCCGCCGAAAAGACCGAGGAGACCGGCGAGAGCGTGCCCGAGGCTGCCGAGCCCGCTGAGCCCGCCGAGGCGGAGGAGGCCGCGCCGCGCGGCCGTCAGCGCCGCCGGGCCACCGCCCCCGCCGGCCGGCCGGAGTTCACGGCCAAGGCCGAGGAGCCCGTACGCAAGAGCCGTCGCGCCGCGCGCCCCGCCGTGGCCGTGTTCCAGGCGCCGGTCTTTGCCGAGCCGATGTTCCAGACCCCGGAGACCGCGGCCGCCGCTGCGGCGGCGTCGCGCTACGAAGAGGTCGAGGCCGAGGAAGAGGCCGAGACGGTCGAGGAGCCGACGGCCACCGTCGAGGCCCCGGCCGCCGAGGCCGCGCCGCAGGGCGGTTCGCGCCGCCGTCGCCGCCGTCGCGGTGAGGCCGCCGAGCCCGAGCAGGCCGTGGCTCCCGTGGAGGAGCCGGCCGAGGAGGAGCCGGAGACCGAGGCCGAGGTCGAGGCCGAGCACGAGGCCGAGGAGACGGACGAGTACGGGGACCGGCCCTCGCGCCGTCGCCGTCGTGGTGGCCGTCGGCGTCGTCGCGGCGAGGCCGCCGAGGGTGACGAGGCCGCCGAGCAGTACGGCGACGAGGCCGCCGCCGACCACGCCGAGGACGAGCAGGAGCGCGCCCAGGAGCCCGAGGAGGAGGACGAGGACCACGAGGCCTCCGCCGCCGGTTCGAGCAGCAGCCGTCGCCGGCGCCGTCGTCGTCGCCGCAGCGGGGATGTCTCCGCCGACGTCGACAGCGGTACGGACGACCCGGAGCGCACGGTCGTCAAGGTCCGCGAGCCCCGCAAGAAGGAGGAGCGGGAGCCCGGCACCGGCTTCGACGAGGTCCAGTCCATCAAGGGCTCGACCCGTATGGAGGCCAAGAAGCAGCGCCGCCGTGAAGGCCGTGAGCAGGGCCGCCGTCGCGTCCCGATCATCACCGAGGCCGAGTTCCTGGCCCGCCGCGAGGCCGTGGAGCGGGTCATGGTCGTCCGCCAGAACGGCGAGCGCACCCAGATCGGCGTCCTCGAGGACAACGTGCTCGTCGAGCACTACGTCAACAAGGAGCAGGCCACCAGCTACGTCGGCAACGTCTACCTGGGCAAGGTGCAGAACGTACTGCCGTCCATGGAGGCCGCCTTCGTCGACATCGGCAAGGGCCGCAACGCCGTCCTGTACGCCGGTGAGGTCAACTTCGAGGCGCTCGGCATGGCCCATGGGCCGCGTCGTATCGAGACCGCGCTCAAGTCCGGCCAGTCCGTCCTCGTCCAGGTGACCAAGGACCCGATCGGCCACAAGGGCGCCCGCCTGACCAGCCAGGTCTCGCTGCCCGGCCGCTACCTGGTCTACGTGCCCGAGGGCTCGATGACCGGCATCAGCCGCAAGCTGCCCGACACCGAGCGGGCCCGGCTGAAGACCATCCTCAAGAAGATCGTCCCCGAGGATGCGGGCGTCATCGTCCGTACCGCAGCGGAGGGCGCGAGCGAGGACGAGCTGCGCCGCGATGTCGAGCGGCTCCAGCAGCAGTGGGAGGACATCCAGAAGAAGTCGAAGAGCACCGGCAGCTCCAACGCGCCGACCCTGCTCTACGGCGAGCCGGACATGACCGTCCGGGTCGTCCGCGACATCTTCAACGAGGACTTCTCCAAGGTCATCGTCAGCGGCGACGACGCGTGGGAGACCATTTACGGATACGTCTCGCAGGTCGCGCCCGACCTGACGGACCGCCTGTCGCGGTGGACCTCCGAGGTCGACATCTTCGCGACGTACCGGATCGACGAGCAGCTGATGAAGGCGCTGGACCGCAAGGTCTATCTGCCGAGCGGCGGCTCGCTGGTGATCGACAAGACCGAGGCGATGGTCGTCGTCGACGTCAACACCGGCAAGTTCACCGGTCAGGGCGGCAACCTCGAGGAGACCGTCACCAAGAACAACCTGGAGGCGGCCGAGGAGATCGTGCGCCAGCTGCGGCTGCGCGACCTCGGTGGCATCGTCGTCGTCGACTTCATCGACATGGTGCTGGAGTCCAACCGGGACCTGGTGCTGCGGCGCCTGCTGGAGTGCCTGGGACGCGACCGTACGAAGCACCAGGTCGCCGAGGTCACCTCGCTGGGCCTGGTCCAGATGACCCGCAAGCGGGTGGGCCAGGGGCTGCTGGAGTCCTTCTCCGAGACGTGCGTCCACTGCAACGGCCGCGGTGTCATCGTGCACATGGAGCAGCCGACCACGGTCGGTGGCGGCGGCAAGCGTTCCAAGAAGCGCGGCCGGGGCGGCGTCGACCACGAGCACGTGGCCGAGGCCGAAACCGTGACAGAGGTCGAGACCGAGGCCGAGGTGGCTGCCGAGGTGGCCGCCCCCGTGGCGCTGCCCGAGCCGGAGTTCGTGCCGGACGAGGAGCTGTACAGCAGCCCGGCCGAGGCCGAGGCGGCCGCAACGCGCGGCCGTGGCCGTCGCCGCGCGACCCGTAAGGCAACGGCCACGGCCGGCGCCCCGAAGGCCGCGGCCGCCGCTGCCCCGGCCGTCGTCGAGCCGGAGCCGGTCGTGGTCGCGGAGCCCGAGCCGGTCGTGGAGCCGGAGCCGGTCGCCGAGGCCCCGGCCCCGGTGGTCGAGGAGGCCCCCGCGGCCGAGGCGCCCCAGGGCCGTACGCGCCGTCGGGCGACCCGGAAGGCGACCGCCCCGGCGGGCTCGCCCGCCCCGGTCGAGCCGGTCGCCGAGGCGCCGGCCGCCGAGCCGGTCGTCGAGGCCGCGCAGCCCGAGGCCGCACCCGAGGAGGTGGCCCCCGAGGCCGCCCCGCCGCGTGCGCGTCGCCGGGTGACCCGCAAGGTCACCGCCCCTGCGGGCTCGCCCGCCGGTGCGGACGGGGCGGAGGTCGTCGTGGTGACCGTCACGGCCGAGCCGAAGCTGGAAGCCGAGCCGAAGCCCGAAGCCGAGCCGACGCCTGACGCCGAGACCGCCGAAGCGGTGGCCCCGGCCAAGAAGGCGGCCCGCAAGACCGCCAAGAAGGCCACTGCCAAGAAGGCGGCCACCAAGAAGACGGCTGCCAAGAAGACCGCCGCGAAGAAGACGACGGCCAAGAAGGCAGCAGCCAAGAAGACGGTCGCCGCGGAGAAGTCGCCGCAGTCCGCCGTCTCGGCCGACGCCGAGGCGTAGGCGACAGCCAGCGGATAGGAGAGGTGCTGTCCCCCGGAGGGGGCAGCACCTCTTCTTTTTGTCCGGCGGCTTTTGTCCGGCAGCTCGATACCGCGGCGTACACACGGACGTGCAAGGGCCCCGTGCAAGGGCCCGCCAATCGACGTCGACAGCCGCGCGGAAGCTCTTGAGGGCGAGCCACTCCATCGCGGATCGGACCGGGACTCGGCCGGACCAGCCGCTACGCATCAGCAGCCCGGTCGGTCTCGCTCCACTGGACAGCCCGTGGCCGCCGCCGACTCAGTAGCCCCCCCTTCTCCTGCTGCTGAAGCCCGGGCCGGAACGAGCCGAATTTCCCCGTCCGGAAAGACGCATTGGTGCCGGACCCGACGATCTCGCGGCCGCCAGAATTGGGGTCATCGCAAATTCAGAGGCGGCAGCTCCGGCATTTTCTGCTCGTTTTTTCTTGCTTCTGTCGGAGGCGCCGGATGAATCCCCGGTGAGGGCCCGAGGGCATCGCCTCAGGGGAGCGGAGCGAGGGTGTCGGGGGGTGCCGGAGCTGAACCGCGTGCCCGGTCCGTCGCCTGCCGCGGATCAGGCCGGAGGCCCGGTTTGACCGTCAGGAGGCGGCCCCGTAACCTTGTCCATCGGCGTGTTTTTCCATGCGCGCCTTCCCCTGAGCACATTCCTCCCGGCGGATTCGTTCGTCAGGAGAGGCCGCTCATCCTTCCGGATCGTCGCGGGCCCCGGCCTGCGCGGGCGGCTGGCATCAGGGGCTCCGTTCCGAGCGAGAGAGAGATCCGCGTGTACGCCATCGTGCGCAGCGGTGGCCGCCAGCACAAGGTTGCTGTCGGTGACATCGTTGAGGTTGACAAGATTTCCACTGCCCAGGTTGGCGACACGGTCGAGCTCTCGACCCTGCTCGTGGTCGACGGCGACGCCGTGACCAGCGACCCGTGGGTGCTGGCCGGGATCAAGGTCCAGGCCGAGGTCGTGGACCACCACAAGGGCGCGAAGATCGACATCCTTCGCTACAAGAACAAGACCGGCTACCGCCGTCGCCAGGGTCACCGCCAGCAGTACACGGCGATCAAGGTCACCGGTATCCCCGCGGCTGCGAAGTAAGGGACTGAGGAGACATGGCACACAAGAAGGGCGCATCGTCCACCCGGAACGGGCGCGATTCCAATGCTCAGCGGCTCGGCGTGAAGCGCTTCGGCGGTCAGGCCGTCAACGCCGGTGAGATCCTGGTCCGCCAGCGCGGCACCCACTTCCACCCGGGCACGGGCGTCGGCCGTGGCGGCGACGACACGCTGTTCGCTCTCGCCGCCGGTGCGGTCGAGTTCGGCACGCACCGTGGCCGCAAGGTCGTGAACATCGTTCCGATCGCCGGCTGATTTTCGGCGCTCGTCGAGCGGTTTCTGCGGAGGCGGACCTCACTTCCCGTACGGGAAGCGGGTCCGCCTTTCGCGTGTTTCTCCCATGAGAGACGGCTTTCTCCGCCATGGGGACAGCACGAGTGAGACATTTCTGCATGTATGTAACTGGAGGTTTCAACCATGACCACCTTCGTGGACCGCGTCGAGCTGCATGTCGCCGCGGGTAACGGGGGCCACGGCTGTGCCTCCGTACACCGTGAGAAGTTCAAGCCGCTCGGCGGTCCGGACGGCGGCAACGGCGGCCGCGGCGGCGATGTGACCCTGGTCGTCGACCAGGCGATCACCACGCTCCTCGACTACCACCACCACCCCCACCGCAAGGCCACCAACGGCCAGCCCGGCGCGGGCGACAACCGTTCCGGCAAGGACGGCCAGGACCTGGTCCTGCCGGTGCCCGACGGCACGGTCGTGCTCGACGGCAACGGCGATGTGCTCGCCGACCTGGTCGGCCAGGGCACCACGTTCGTCGCCGGCCAGGGCGGCCGCGGCGGCCTCGGCAACGCCGCGCTGGCCTCCGCCCGGCGCAAGGCCCCCGGCTTCGCGCTGCTCGGCGAGCCCGGTGAGGCCCGGGACATCGTCCTGGAGCTCAAGACCGTCGCCGACGTCGCGCTGGTCGGCTACCCGAGCGCCGGCAAGTCCTCGCTGATCTCCGTGCTGTCGGCGGCCAAGCCGAAGATCGCCGACTACCCCTTCACGACCCTGGTCCCGAACCTCGGCGTGGTCACCGCGGGCAGCACCGTCTACACCGTCGCCGACGTCCCCGGCCTGATCCCGGGCGCCAGCCAGGGCCGCGGCCTCGGCCTGGAGTTCCTGCGGCACGTGGAGCGCTGCTCGGTGCTGGTGCACGTGCTGGACACCGCGACGCTGGAGTCCGATCGGGACCCGGTCTCCGACCTCGACATCATCGAGGAGGAGCTGAAGCAGTACGGCGGCCTGGAGGACCGGCCCCGCATCGTCGTCCTCAACAAGGTCGACATCCCGGACGGCCAGGACCTCGCCGACATGATCCGTCCGGACCTGGAGGAGCGCGGCTACCGCGTCTTCGAGGTGTCCGCCATCGCCCACACCGGTCTGAAGGAGCTCTCCTTCGCGCTCGCGGGCATCGTCGCCGAGGCGCGTGCGGCCAAGCCGGTGGAGGTGGCGACCCGGATCGTCATCCGCCCGAAGGCCGTCGACGACGCGGGCTTCACCGTCACCCTGGAGGAGGACGGCATCTACCGGGTGCGCGGCGAGAAGCCGGAGCGCTGGGTGCGCCAGACCGACTTCAACAACGACGAGGCCGTCGGCTACCTGGCCGACCGGCTCAACCGCCTCGGTGTCGAGGACGCACTGGTGAAGGCCGGTGCCCGTGCGGGCGACGGCGTCGCCATCGGCGCCGAGGACAACGCGGTCGTCTTCGACTGGGAGCCGACCCTGGCTGCCGGTGCGGAGATGCTCGGCCGTCGTGGCGAGGACCACCGGCTCGAAGCACCGCGCCCGGCGGCGCAGCGCCGCCGCGAGCGCGAGTCGGATCGCGACGAGGCCCAGCGCGAGTTCGACGAGTTCAACCCCTTCTAGACCGCGCACCGGTCCGCCGGGCAGGCTGTTCCGCAAGCCTGTCCGGCGGCCGCGCACGTTCTCCGCGTCATACGTCCGGGGGAACCGGACCCGCTCAAGGGTGAATCATGCCGCTCACTCGTGTGGCGTCGGTCACCTGGCCAGGAAGCGTTAATTCCGGTATCCGCCCTGATCGCAAGGCAACAAAAGGTTTCGGTACGGCATGCGGTGGCCGACGTCCACCTTGCGAGACGGTAACGGAGAGTGCAACCATCGCGGTATCTCCCAGCCCTCGCAAGGTAGGTCGTCTGTGTCTGCTCAGCACATAGCCAAAGCCCGAACCACAGCAGTCGTGCTCGCCGGCGGTACCGGCCAGCGCGTGGGTCTGTCCATTCCCAAGCAGCTGCTGAAGATCGCAGGCAAGGCTGTCATCGAGCACACGCTGTCGATCTTCCAGCAGGCCGACTCCATCGACGACGTCATCGTGCTGATGGCTCCGGGCTACGTGCCCGACGTGGAGAAGATCGTGGCCAAGGCGGGGCTCACCAAGGTCACCAAGGTGATCGAGGGCGGCTCCACGCGCAACGAGACCACCGAGCGTGCCATCGCGGCGCTCGGCGAGGGCCTGGCCGAGGGCGAGGACCGCAACGTCCTCTTCCACGACGCCGTGCGCCCGCTGCTCTCGCAGCGCGTCATCAAGGACTGCGTCGACGCACTGGACCGCTACCAGGCGGTCGACGTCGCCATCCCGTCCGCGGACACGATCATCGTGACCCGCACCCACGGCGGCGACGGCGAGTTCATCACCGATGTGCCCGACCGCTCCCGGCTGCGCCGTGGCCAGACGCCGCAGGCCTTCAAGCTCTCCACGATCCGCAGGGCCTACGAGGTCGCAGCCGGCGACCCGAACTTCCAGGCCACCGACGACTGCTCGGTCGTGCTCAAGTACCTCCCCGACGTGCCGATCTACGTCGTGGCGGGCGACGAGTACAACATGAAGGTCACCCAGCCGGTCGACGTCTTCATCGCCGACAAGCTCTTCCAGCTGGCCTCCACGGCCGCTCCGCAGCCGGCCGACGACGCCGCCTACCGCGAGCTGCTCACCGGCAAGACCCTCGTCGTCTTCGGCGGCTCGTACGGCATCGGCGCGGACATCGCGACGCTCGCCGAGTCCTACGGCGCCACCGTCTATGCCCTGGGCCGCTCCACCACCGGTACGCACGTGGAGAACCCCGAGCACATCGACGAGGCGCTCTCCAAGGCGTACGCCGACACCGGCCGCGTCGACTACGTGATCAACACCGCAGGCGTGCTCCGCATCGGCAAGCTCGCCGAGACGGACAGCGCGGTCATCCAGGAAGCGCTGAACGTCAACTACCTGGCACCCGTGCAGATCGCCCGCGCCTCGTACAAGTACCTCGCCGAGACCAGGGGCCAGCTGCTGCTCTACACCTCCAGCAGCTACACCCGGGGCCGCGCGGAGTACAGCCTCTACTCGTCGACCAAGGCCGCCATGGTGAACCTCACCCAGGCGCTCTCGGACGAGTGGGCGGCCGACGGCGTGCGGGTGAACTGCGTGAACCCCGAGCGCACCGCCACCCCGATGCGCACCAAGGCGTTCGGCGACGAGCCCGCGGGCACGCTGCTCTCCTCGGAGGCGGTCGCCCGGACCTCGCTCGACGTGCTGCTCTCGGAGATGACCGGCCACGTCATCGACGTACGCCAGCAGGACCCGACCCGGGGTGCCTCCGAGGCGTCCGGTTTCGAGCAGGCCCTTGCCGCTGTCCTGGACCGACAGGCCGATGTGTAATACTGCTTGACAATCGATTATTCGGACCCCTGCAGTCGCCGCGTGCGAACTGCAGGGGTCCGAATTCGTGAAGCTCTGTCTTCACATTCCCCTCGTAAGGTAAACAAGTCGGCACCCTCGGGAGCGGTACTTCGTGATTTCGAAAGCCATGCGTTTGGCTCGGGTGGGCAGCGGTTCGGAGCTGGCCGCCGCGCTCCTGGTGGCTCTGGGGTTCCCGTGCATAATGCTCGCGGCGATAATCCCCAATCTCTGGTTCTTCGCCGCGGCCACCGCGGCCACCTATCTCGCGGACCGGTATCTGCACCATTGCGGCAGCTACCTGATCAACCGGCTCGCCGCGGTGCGGGCGGGGCTTTCGATCCGCTTCCTGGTCCGGCAGCTGCTGCTCGTCCTGCTGCTCTCCCGCATGGGATACGGCGAGGAGACGCTCTTCTACGTGACGGTCGCCTGTCTCCTGGCGTTCTACGGACTCCAGGCGCCGCAGAGCGCGATGGTCACCCTGATCCGGCTCCGCCGCAAGCTTCCGGTGGTCACCCGCAACATCGACCTGGCGTCGGTGCGGATAGCGGATGCCCCGCCGCAGAGCCTGATGAGCCGGCCCGCGGAGAAGATGCTGCACCTCGACGTCTTCTCGATGGTGGGTGTGCTCGTCGCGGTCGAGACCGGCAAGGACGCCATCGCGTACATCGGCCTCGGCCTGACGCTCGTTCTCGCGGTCTGCTACCTGGCGGCGCTGCTGCCGTACGTCCGGCCGAGCCGGCTCGTACCCCCGGAGACCAAGGTCCTCAACGCGGTGGGCGACTGGCTCGCCGAGTACCAGCCGACCGTGATGCTGTACTTCTCCGGTTCCAAGGACTCCGCCTACCAGGTCAACATGTGGCTGGAGACGATGGCGCAGCTCGGCGGCCGGCCGATGATCCTGCTCCGTGAGCGCAACATCGTGCCGCAGCTCGCCACGACCTCGGTGCCGGTGCTCTGCGTGCCCGGTGGCGTGCACCTGATGAACCTGGACCTCTCGTCGGTGCGGGTCGCGCTCTACGCGGCCAACGTCGGCAAGAACATCCACCTGCTCCGGGTGCCGACGATGAAGCACGTCTTCATCGGCCACGGCGACAGCGACAAGATCGCCAGCGTCAACCCGTACAGCAAGGTGTACGACGAGGTGTGGACCGCGGGCCGGGCCGGCCGCGACCGTTACGCGCTGGCCGACGTCGGGGTGCGCGACGAGGACATCGTGGAGGTGGGCCGCCCGCAGCTGGCCACCATCGAGTCCTGGTCCGGTACGCAGAAGAACCCGATCCCGACCGTGCTGTACGCCCCCACCTGGGAGGGCTGGGACGACAACCCGGGCAACACCTCCCTGCTGCTGGCCGGCGAGAACATCGTCAGGCGGCTGCTGGAGGCCGAGGAGCCGGTCCGGCTGCTGTACAAGCCGCACCCCTTCACCGGCACCCGCAGCGCCAAGGCCAAGGCCGTGCACCTGCGCATCACCGCGATGATCGAGCAGGCCGCCGCCGAGCGCGTCGGCGACCCCCGCTGGGCGGAGCAGTCGGCCGCGCTCCAGGGCGAGCAGGCCGCGGCGCGGGCCGAGCTGGTCCGTATCGAGGCGCGGCTGGCCGAGCTGGCCGGCGGTGGCCGCACCGCCCGGGACGAGGCCGAGCTGTCCCGGGACTCGCTGGCCGACCCGGCGCGCGAGGCCGAGACGGCGAAGCTCAAGGACGAGTGGAACGCCGCGTCCTGGCGTGCGCAGGGCTGGTGGGAGCACCGGGTCATCACCGGTGCCCAGATGCGGCTGTACGACTGCTTCAACGAGTCGGACGCCATGGTCTCGGACATCTCCAGCGTGGTGTCCGACTTCATCGCGAGCGGCAAGCCGTACGCGGTCACGGACTCGGCCGAACTGGGCGAGGACGAGTTCCGCCGGCAGAACACCGCCGTGCGCGCCGCGGTGATCCTGTCCAACTCGGCGGCCGAGCTGGACGAACTGCTCACCGCGGTGACGTCTCCGGCCACGGACGCGCGGGCGGACGCCAGGCGCGAGCTGAAGCAGTACCTCCTCGGACCGGACGAGCCCACCTCGATGGTGCAGTTCGACACGGCCGTGAAGGAGCTCGCGGCCAAGTCCGACGCCCGGAACACCGGAGTGGCGAAGAGCCTGGGCGAACCCGTGGGCGGCTGAGAAGTCGACCATTCGCTTTACATGATCGAGCAAGGCCCGGCATACCCCCCAAAGGGTTGTGCCGGGCTTTTGTGATGAGTGTCACTTTTTGGTTGTGTGGCGTGAGACAACCAATGGACCGGGCCGACTGTCTTCTGTTTGTGTGAACGAGACGCAAATTCCTGACGTGACTGTGGTTGTCGGCGCATATGAGGCGATGCCCTACCTCATCCGTTGTCTCGAATCGGTGGAGGCGCAGACCCTCGGCGCCGACCGCATCGAAATCGTCGCGGTCGACGACGGTTCCACCGATGGAACGGGCGAGTACCTGGAGGAATTCGCCGCGCGGTCGAAGGTCCCGACCAGAGTGGTCAGACAGAAGAACTCCGGCGGGCCCAGCGGGCCGCGCAATGTGGGTATCGGCCTGGCCCGCGGCCGCTATGTGTTCTTCCTGGACGCCGACGACTACTTCGGTGACGAGGCCCTGGAGCGGATGGTCGCCATGGCCGACCGGGCGGGCACCGATGTGGTGCTCGGCAAGGTGGTCGGCGTGAACCGGGGAGCGCCGCAGTCGATGTGGCGGGCCACCAAGGAACGGGTCGACGTCTACAACTCCAAGGTCATTTACACCCTGAGCGCCCAGAAGCTCTTCCGGCGTGAACTCCTGGAACGGCTCTCCTTGAGATTCGACGAGAATCTCAAGACCGGTGAGGACGCCCTCTTCACGATGGAGGCATATCTGCGGGGCGCCGGGGTCTCGGTGATCTCCAATTACGTCTGCTATTACCTGGTGGGCCGTGACGACGGGAAGCACGTCACGAAGAGCGGCACCTATGAATGGCGCTTCGACTCGATGCGCGCCATGATGGCCCTCATTCACCGGATCGAGCCCGCCGGTCCGAAAAGGGACTTTCTCATGGTCCGGCCCTTCACCGTCGGGATGCTCCAGCAGTTCGGCCCCGTGGTGCTGAAGGATTCCGAGGAAGTCCGGCGGCACAAGATGGAACTCGCGGCTCCGCTCATGGACGCGTACTGGGACGACGGCGTGGCCCGGCTGATCAAGGTGTCCGAGCGGCTGCGTCTCGCCTGTGTGGCACGGGGCAGGATGGACCTGCTCGTCGAGATGGTGCGGTACATACGGGCGAAGACGGTCCCCGACGTGGTCGGCTCGCGCGACGGCCGGACGCTCTACCTCGCGTACCCGCACTTCCGCGACCGCTCGGCCGGGCTGGCCGACTTGAATTACGAGGTCACCGTGCCGGACTGGCACGACGGCAAGCGCATCGACCGGCCGAAGGTGGCCGCCCGCCGGGCCTCGCTTTCCCGGCGGGTGGTCCGCAGGATGCGCCGCGACGTGCTGCGATGGAAGGCGCGGCTGGCCGTGGAGTGACAGCCGCTCGTCCGCCGGGCGGACTCCGAGCGAACCCGCAGGACCGTTTCGCTGAAGAACACTCAGAAAAGCTCAGTAAAATCGTTCGGACGTCGCGCCCGCGACAGGACCGACAGAACACCATGGGGACTGGTCACGTGAAGGCTCTCGTACTATCCGGAGGGGCCGGCACCCGCCTGCGTCCCATCACACACACCTCGGCCAAGCAGCTGGTTCCGGTGGCGAACAAGCCCGTGCTGTTCTACGGGCTGGAAGCCATCGCGGAAGCCGGAATCACCGAGGTCGGCATCATCGTGGGCGACACCGCCCCCGAGATCCGCGAGGCGGTCGGTGACGGTTCCGCGCTCGGCATCGAGGTCACCTACATCCCGCAGGACGAACCGCTCGGCCTCGCCCACGCGGTGCTGATCGCCCGCGACTTCCTGGGCGACGACGACTTCGTCATGTACCTCGGCGACAACTTCATCGTCGGCGGGATCACCGGTCTGGTGGAAGGGTTCCGCGCGGACAGGCCCGACGCGCAGATCCTGCTGACGCAGGTGCCCAACCCGACCTCCTTCGGCGTCGCGGAGCTCGACGCCGACGGCCGGGTGGCGGCGCTGGAGGAGAAGCCGAAGGAGCCCAAGAGCGATCTGGCGCTCGTCGGCGTCTACCTCTTCACCCCCGCCATCCACGAGGCGGTCCGCTCGATCGAGCCGTCCTGGCGCGGCGAGCTGGAGATCACGCACGCCATCCAGTGGCTGATCGACCAGAAGCGCGACGTGCGCTCCACCACGATCCGCGGCTACTGGAAGGACACCGGCAACGTCA
Organism: Streptomyces sp. NBC_00376; assembly: GCF_036077095.1. Classification (NCBI taxonomy): domain Bacteria; kingdom Bacillati; phylum Actinomycetota; class Actinomycetes; order Kitasatosporales; family Streptomycetaceae; genus Streptomyces; species Streptomyces sp. NBC_00376. Next base: position 5,843,227 of record NZ_CP107960.1, read on the forward strand.
CCGACATGCTGGAGGTCAACCGGACCGTCCTGGAGGCCGTCGAGCCGTTCCAGGAGGGTGCCGACGTCGACGCGGACAGCGAGATCATCGGCCGGGTCCGGATCGAGCCGGGCGCCAAGGTCAGCGGCAGCCGCATCGTCGGGCCCGCGATCATCGGCGCGCGTTCGGTGATCAGCGGCGCGTACGTGGGCCCGTTCACCTCGGTCTCGGAGGACGTCCGCATCGAGGACAGCGAGATCGAGTACTCCATCGTCCTGCGGGGCGCCTCCATCGCCGGTGTCCGCCGCGTCGAGGCGTCGCTCATCGGCCGTGACGTCGAAGTGACCCCCGCCCCCCGTTCCCCGTCCGCCCACCGACTCGTGCTCGGCGACCACAGCAAGGTGCAGATCTCTTCATGACCACCAACATCCTGGTGACCGGCGGCGCCGGCTTCATCGGCTCGCACTACGTCCGTACGGTGCTCGGCCCCGAGGGCCCCGGCGACATCGCCGTCACCGTGCTCGACAAGCTCACCTACGCGGGCAACCCGGCCAACCTCGACGAGGTGCGCGACCACCCCGGTTTCCGGTTCGTGCAGGGTGACATCTGCGACCCGGAGCTGGTCGCCAAGCTGATGGCCGAGCACGACCAGGTGGTGCACTTCGCCGCCGAGTCCCACGTGGACCGTTCCATCGACGGCGGCGCCGAGTTCGTCCGTACCAACGTGGTGGGCACCCACACCCTGATCCACGCCGCGCACCTGGCGGGCATCAAGACCTTCGTGCACATCTCCACCGACGAGGTCTACGGCTCGATCGACGAGGGCTCCTGGCCCGAGACCCACCCGCTCGCGCCCAACTCGCCGTACTCCGCGGCCAAGGCGTCCAGCGACCTGATCGCGCTCTCGTACCACCGCACCCACGGCCTCGACGTGCGGGTGACCCGCTGCTCCAACAACTACGGGCACCACCACTTCCCCGAGAAGGTCATCCCGCTCTTCGTCACCAACCTGCTGGACGGCAAGACGGTCCCGCTCTACGGCGACGGCGCCAACGTCCGCGACTGGCTGCACATCGACGACCACGTCCAGGGCATCGAACTGGTCCGCACCAAGGGCCGGGCCGGCGAGGTCTACAACATCGGCGGCGGCACCGAGCTCTCCAACAAGGAGCTCACCGGCCTGCTGCTGGACGCCTGCGGCGCCGACTGGGACACCAGCGTCACCTACGTCGAGGACCGCAAGGGCCACGACCGCCGCTACTCGGTCGACTGCACCAAGATCCGCGAGGAGCTCGGCTACGAGCCCCGCAAGGACTTCCGCACCGGTCTCGCCGAGACCGTGCAGTGGTACCGCGACAACCGCGCCTGGTGGGAGCCGCTGAAGGACCGGGCCGCCCTGTGAGCGCCGTCTGGCTGGTCACCGGAGCCGCCGGGATGCTGGGCCAGGACGTCCTGGCCCGGCTGGCCGGTGAGGACGTCACCGCCGTCGCCGCGGACCGGGCGGCACTGGACATCGCCGACCCGGAGTCGGTACGGGCGGCCTTCGGGAAGCACCGCCCCGCCGTCGTGGTGAACTGCGCCGCCTGGACCGCCGTCGACGACGCGGAGTCCCAGGAGGACGCCGCGCTGCGGGTCAACGGCACGGGCCCCGGTGTCCTCGCCGAGGCCTGCCGCGGACACGGCGCCGTTCTCCTCCAGGTCTCCACGGACTACGTCTTCGCCGGTGACGGCGAGAAGCCGTACGCCGAGGACGACCCGACCGGACCGCGCAGCGCCTACGGCCGTACCAAGCTGGCCGGCGAGCAGGCCGTGCTGAGCACCCTGCCGGAGACCGGTTACGTGGTCCGCACCGCCTGGCTCTACGGCGCGGGCGGCGGCAACTTCGTCCGTACGATGATCAAGCTGGAGGGCATCAAGGACACCCTCGACGTGGTGGACGACCAGCACGGTCAGCCCACCTGGACCGTCGATCTGGCCGACCGGCTGGTCCGGCTGGGGCAGGCCGCCCTCGCGGGCACCGCCCCGGCAGGCGTCTACCACGGCACCAGCGGCGGCGAGACGACCTGGTTCGGCTTCACCCGGGAGATCTTCCGGCTGCTCGGCACCGACCCGGAGCGGGTCCGCCCCACGACCAGTGAGGCCTTCGTGCGGCCGGCCCCCCGGCCCGCGTTCAGCGTGCTGGGCCACGACCGCTGGGCCGCGGCCGGGATCGAACCGGTCCGGGACTGGCGGGCGGCACTTGAAGAAGCATTTCCGGCACTTGTCGCGGCAGAACGGCCATGACCACAACGGCCATGATCATCAATTGATCGTATAGCTGGTCGAATCTCGTCGAATTTCAAAGAAATCCATAACCAAGGTTTACATCGGGGAGAACGCTTACATCACAGTGCGGTCATGAGGTAACTTCGCCGGGAACCGGACCAGTTGGTTTCCTCCGAAGGGCAGCTCCACGTGAACCGCCACGACTTCCTGCGCCATCTGCACCGCGTCTACCGGCCTCGGAACTATCTGGAGATCGGGGTCAACGACGGCAGAAGCCTGGCCCTCTCGCGGGTCCCTTCCGTCGCCGTCGACCCCGCCTTCCGGGTCGTGACGGACATCAGCTGTGACGTCCACCTGGTCAGAGCCACGAGCGACGACTTCTTCGCCCGCAAGGACCCGCTGCTGCACCTGCGCAACGGCCGGAACCCGTTCCGCGCCCTCGCCCGCCGCGACGCGCTCAACGTCCTCGGGGGAGACCCGAAGCTGGAGCTCTCCTTCATCGACGGGATGCACCTCTTCGAGTACGCCCTGCGCGACTTCATGAACGTGGAGAAGCACTCCCGCTGGTCGAGCGTGATCGTGCTCGACGACATGCTGCCGCGCGACGTCGACGAGGCGGCCCGCGACCGGCACACCAAGTACTGGACCGGCGATGTGTACAAGGTGGTGCAGGTGCTGCGCCGCTACCGCCCCGATCTGCTGGTCGTCGAGGTGGACACCGAACCGACCGGCGTGGTCGCCGTGTTCGGCGCCGACCCGGAGAACAACGTCCTGAAGAACGAGTACGACAAGATCATCGAGGAGTTCGTCGTACCCGACCCGCAGGACGTGCCCGAAGAGGTGCTCGTCCGCAAGAACGCGGTCCGTCCCGAGGCGCTGCTCCGCGCCGACTTCTGGCCGGCCCTGGCCCGCGCCCGCAACCTGCGCCGCCCGCGCTCGGCGTTCGCGCCGCTGCGCTCGCGCATCGAGTCGGTGACGGGCTGACCGCATCCGGACGACGCGAAGCCCCCGTGATCCGAACGGACCACGGGGGCTTCGGCGTACCGGCCCGGACGGCTCAGCCGCGGGCCCGCAGCTGCGCGTAGTACTCCTGGCACGCCTCGTACGAGGGCAGCAGGCCCTGTTCCTCGGCCTCGGCCAGCGAGGGCGCCGCGGCGTCCTTGTCGGACAGCAGCGGGGTGATCCCCTGCGGCCACTCGATGCCCAGCTCGGGGTCGAGCGGGTTGATGCCGTGCTCGCGGCCGGGCGCGTAGCCCTCGGAGCACAGATAGGCGACCGAGGCGTCGTCCGTCAGCGCCATGAAGGCGTGACCGAGGCCTTCGGCGAGGTACACGGAGTGGTGGTCCACGTCGTCGAGCCGGACGGCCTCCCACTGCTTGTACGTGGGGGAGCCGACCCGGATGTCCACGATGACGTCGAGCACCGCGCCGCGCACGCACTTGACGTACTTCGCCTGGCTCGGCGGTACGTCGGCGAAGTGCACCCCGCGCAGCGTCCCCCGGCTGGAGACGGAGAAGTTGGCCTGCGCCAGCCGCAGCGTGTGGCCGACGGCCTCGCTGAGCTCCGACGCCTTGAACCACTCGTGGAAGCTGCCGCGGCTGTCCGGGAAGACCTTGGGCTCATGCACCCAGGCCCCTGCGATGGAGAGCTGCCGCATGCGATCACGTCCTTGTTCTGTTGCTCATGGCCGATGGACCCGGCCGGTGTGTTCTGGTGGGAAACGTACGGAGGTACGGGGCTCGGTCAGCCGGTGAACCGGGCGGCGAGACGTCGCGCCCGCTTGCGGCTCTTGGCCGGGAGCCTGCGCACGATGGGACCGCCGACGGTACGCAGCGCGCGGCGCAGCTTCGCCTTCCGGCGCCTGCCGACGATCCCCTGCATGATCTCGGCCTCGATCGCGGGCAGGCTCCGGGGGACGGTGATCCGGCCGCCCTTGCCGACGGTGACGTCGCAGAGGTGGAACGCGGGGTGCTTGTCGCCGTCCAGCCGGACCCCGAGCTTCCAGGTGCCGGGCGCGACGTCCGGCGCGCGGTCGGGCACGGTGAGGTGGGCCCGGCCGTCGGTGGGCCGCAGCATCGTGCGGAGCTGGTGGGACGGCCCGTCGCCGCCGTCCGCCGGACTCAGGACCAGCGTGGTCGCGGAGGCCACGGTGGCGGACGTGGTGAACAGGTCCAGCCGCAGTTCGGTGGGGCTGGAGGGGGAGCGGCGGACCGGACGGCCTTCGAGGTACTCGGCCAGCCTCTTGGCGCGGCGGGCCACGTCGAGGGTGATGTTGCCGTGCGGGTCGGTGAAGTACGGAATGACGGCACGGGCCGGCGAGCCCAGCGAGGCGGGCAGGCAGTCGGCGTCCACCTCCGGGGCGCGGTCGGCGCCGAGCCGGGCCTTGCGGACCAGACCGAGACCGCGCAGCGGCACCCAGACGTCCCAGAAGCCGCGCGACACCCGGCCGCGGCCCTTGACCGCCTCCGAGCCGATCTGGCCGCTGCCGTGCAGGACGACCTCGCAGACGTCGTCGCCGAGCTCCTCCACGCGGGCGGTGAAGCTCGCGGGGCAGGACCACTCGACGGCGGTCTCACGGTTGCGCAGCGACAGCTCGGCGGAGAACCCGGCCATGTCGTCGGTGACGTCCAGGAGTTCGCCGTCCGGCAGCAGGCCCTCGGTGATGTCGGGGTGCAGGAAGTAGCGCCCGTCGCGGCGCAGCAGCGTCAGCGGGGCCTGGTCCTCGCCGTGGACGAGGCGGCCGCTGATGGTGAGGTCGATCCTGCCGTCCGGCCGCCAGGCGAACTTCTCCAGGCGAGCAGCCGCCTTGACCGACGCGGCGAAGCGGGAGATCCGGACGAGGCCCTGGCGGTCGTTGTTGCGCAGCAGCGTGGAGCGCAGCCGGAGCACCGGGCCGAGCCCGTCGTGCACCCCGTCGTGCATGAAGTCCGTGGTCAGGTCCTGGACGGCGTCGCACATCTCGTCCAGGTATGCGGGGTCGTACTTGAGGACGGCGGGCTCGCTGAGCCGGCCGAGCATCTCGACGCGGTAGAAGCGGCGCAGCAGCATGTCCCGGAACTCGCCGGGCTCCGTGTTCTCCACGACGACGTCGAGGACCTCGCGGAGGTTGCCGTAGTAGCCGGACGGGATGATCTTCGCGGATCCGGCGTTCTGGCCGTCGTCCCGGCGGGAGTAGTAGTAGCAGGTGTAGCTGCCGAGAATCGAGACGACCTTGGCGGGGAAGTACGCCTGCATCATGTAGAGCTGGTCCTCGAGCCGGCGCTTGCCCTCGGGGTAGGCGATGCCGTTCTCGCGGAGGAACTCCGTACGGAACATCTTGTGCGGTGTGAGGCTGTCGTACAGGGGAGCGTCGTGCAGGGTGCACTTCTCGCGGTTCTTCTTGAACACGCCGTGCGGGACGCCGCGGAAGTTGCTCGCCACCTTGCCGATGACGATGTCCGAACCGTTGCGGTGGCCCATGTCGTACAGCCGCTGCAGGGCGCCGGAGGCGAGGTAGTCGTCCTGGTCGACGAACTGGACGTACTCACCCTTCGCCTCGTCCACACCGATGTTGCGGGGCTTCCCGGGCCAGCCGGAGTTCGGGATGGTGATCACACGGAAATGCGGGTGCTCCCCGGCCAGCTTTTCGAGTCGCTCACGAGTGTCGTCCGTCGAGCCGTCGTTGACGAAGAGAACTTCGAAATCCCCTGCGGGGAGGGTCTGTCGCAGCAGCGAGTCGATGCAGGGGTCGATGTACTTGCCCGGGTTGTATACAGGAATGACGACACTTACTTTGACTGGCATTACTGCTGTCCCATGTCTGTTGGAAGTCCCTTTGGCCGGCGGCGGGTGCGGGGCCTGCACTGCTGAAAATGGGCATAGGAAGCCACCCGCCGTGCACCCTATCGGCTGTTAGATGGTCGAGATGCCGAGATGGTTGCGCATACCGGCTCGGCGTGATCCTGCCGACAGTGCGCGGATACCGTCCGAGGAGTCCCGGGACATTCGGTATACGCGCGCGGTCGCGCGCATGAACGGCCGGTGCGGCGGAACTGCCGGGCTGCGGCGGCCCCAGCCGGAGGCCCGGAGGTCCAGGGGGCCAGGGCCCGGAGGTCCAGAGGGCGGAACGCGCGGGCGCCGGATCCGCCGCTCGCGTAGATTGCGGGGGCTGGGCGAGGCCGAATCATTGGGGATGGAAGTGTCAGGGGCAAGGCAAGGCGTCACAGAGGCCCGCAGGATCGTGGTCAAGGTCGGTTCCTCTTCCCTCACCACCGCGGCCGGCGGCCTCGACGCGGACCGTGTGGACGCGCTCGTCGACGTGCTGGCGAAGGTGCGCAGCGGCGGGGAGCGCGAGATCGTGCTCGTCTCCAGCGGCGCCATCGCGGCCGGGCTCGCCCCGCTCGGACTGGTGCGCCGCCCCAAGGACCTGGCCCGGCAGCAGGCTGCCGCCAGCGTCGGCCAGGGACTGCTCGTCGCCCGCTACACCGCCTCCTTCGCACGCTACGGCGTACGCGTCGGCCAGGTGCTGCTCACCAGCAACGACACCAGCCGCCGCGCCCACTACCGCAACGCCTACCGCACCCTCGACCAGCTCCTGGACATGGGCGCGCTCCCGGTCGTCAACGAGAACGACACCGTCGCCACCGACGAGATCCGGTTCGGCGACAACGACCGGCTGGCCGCGCTCGTCGCCCATCTCGTCCGCGCGGATCTGCTGGTCCTGCTCTCGGACGTGGACGGCCTGTACGACGGCGACCCCAGCACCCCGGGCACCTCACGGGTCGCCGAGGTGACCGGGCCCGAGGACCTGGCGGGCGTCACCATCGGCAGCGCCGGGAAGGCGGGCGTCGGCACGGGCGGCATGGTCACCAAGGTCGAGGCCGCCCGGATCGCCACGGCCGCCGGCGTCCCCGTCGTCCTCACCTCGGCGAGCCGGGCCGCCGACGCCCTGGCCGGCCGCGACACCGGCACGTACTTCCACCGCACCGGACGCCGCTCCGCGGACCGGCTGCTCTGGCTCGCCCACGCCTCCACCCCGCAGGGCTCACTGACCCTCGACGACGGGGCCGTGCAGGCGGTCGTCGAACGCCATAGCTCGCTGCTGCCCGCCGGAATCGCCTCGGTCGAGGGCGATTTCACCGCCGGTGACCCGGTGGAACTGCGCGATCTCGCAGGCCGGCCGGTGGCCCGCGGACTCGTCAACTTCGACGCCAAGGAGATCCCGCAGCTGCTCGGCCGCTCCACCCGCGAGCTGGCACGGGAGCTCGGTCCGGCCTACGAGCGCGAGGTCGTACACAGAGACGATCTGGTCGTACTGCACTCCTGACACAGTCCTGAAACGACTGAAAGTCCAGCCTCGGGGCAGGGACCTTCACGAAAACCGCCCCATCCCCGGCCGCGGGCTGGTCAACTTTGTAACGGGGAAACAGCGGGGTACAGCACAGTAAACGCATTCACAGGAGGCCGCCGGTGAGACGAGCGCGCCCGGGGGCGCCGCCCCGAGGAACGGGTGGCCGGGCCCTGACCAGCGTCGGAGCAGGTGCCGGCTTCGACGGGAGCCGGACCAAGGAGCGAGGGGACGACCGGACCACCGGGTCCGAGCAGACGGTGGTGAGGGAGGAACGCACCCCGCCGAGGCTGTGGCACATCACGCTCAGCGTCTCGGGAGCCGCCACTCCTCTGTCGGAGATCAGACGCGGACTCGAACAGCTCGCGCACGACCATCCCTTCCTGCTGACCAGCCGGTACGCCGCCGACCACGCGGAGATCCGCTACTGGGAAGAGGCCCGCGATCTGCACGACGCGGCGGCCGTCGCGCTGCGGCTGTGGGGCGAACACCGCTCCACGGCCAGGCTCCCTCCCTGGGAGATCGTCGGCCTGGAGGTCATCGACCGCGAGACGTACCACCAGCGCGTCGCGGAGGGGTACGGGCCGCCCCCGGCCGCTCCGGTCGGAGTGCACCCGTACTGACCCTGCGCCCGCTGCCAAAACGGTTGTCCCGGCCGTGGCTGTCTCGCATCACGGGATAAGTGACGGATGCCCGCAGTGTGCGCACTACCCTGCGGGCATGACCACGCTCTCGCCGTACGACAACATGTCCCCGGTCGCCCAGGCCGCCTACCGGGCACGCTCCGCCGCGGCGGACATCGCGCCGCTGCCGCGCGCGGCCAAGGACGACGCACTGCTGGCGATCGCGGACGCGCTGGAGGTGCGGACGGGCGAGATCGTCACGGCCAACGCCGAGGACGTCGCCCGCGCCCGGGAGGCCGGGACCAGCGAGTCGATCATCGACCGGCTCACCCTCACCCCGGAGCGGATCCGCGCCATCGCCGCCGATGTGCGGGACGTGGCGGCACTGCCCGACCCGGTGGGCGAGGTCGTCCGCGGCTCGACCCTGCCCAACGGCATCGACCTGCGACAGGTCCGGGTGCCGCTCGGCGTCGTCGGGATCATCTACGAGGCCCGGCCCAACGTGACGGTCGACGCCGCGGCCCTCTGCCTGAAGTCCGGCAACGCCGTCCTGCTGCGAGGCTCGTCCTCCGCGTACTCCTCCAATGTCGCGCTGGTACGGGTGCTGCGCGACGCGGTCGGCGGCTCCGGCCTCCCGGCCGACGCGGTGCAGTTGGTCCCGGGCGAGAGCCGTGACTCGGTACGGGAGCTGATGCGGGCCCGCGGCCTGGTCGACGTCCTCATCCCGCGCGGCGGCGCCTCGCTGATCCGCACGGTGGTCGAGGAATCCACCGTGCCGGTCATCGAGACGGGCACCGGCAACTGCCACGTCTACGTGGACGCGCAGACCGATCTCGACATGGCCGTGGACATCCTGATCAACTCCAAGGCGCAGCGCCCGAGCGTCTGCAACGCCGCCGAGACGCTGCTGGTGCACAAGGACGTCGCCGCGCAGTTCCTGCCGCGCGCCCTGGACGCACTGGCCGAAGCGGGCGTGACCGTCCATGGCGACGAGCGGGTGCTCGAACACGCCAAGGGGTCCAAGGCCACCGTGGTCGAGGCGACGCCGGAGGACTGGGAGACCGAGTACCTCTCCTACGACATCGCCGCGGCCGTCGTGGACTCGCTGGACGCGGCCGTCGCGCACATCCGGCTCTGGTCCTCCGGCCACACCGAGGCGATCGTGACCACCTCCCAGGCCGCGGCCCGCCGCTTCACCCAACTGGTGGACTCCACGACGGTGGCCGTGAACGCGTCCACCCGCTTCACCGACGGCGGTCAGTTCGGCTTCGGCGCGGAGATCGGCATCTCCACGCAGAAGCTGCACGCCAGGGGCCCGATGGGCCTGCCGGAACTCACCTCGACGAAGTACATCGTCACGGGCGACGGCCACGTGCGGTGACCCTGCGGTGGCATTCATCGGCCTTCGGCGACCTTCAGTGTGGCGGTCACGGGGCCGGTGAATGTTGCGGGCTCCCTGCCCAGAACGTCCCGGCGGGGCTAGTCTGGAGCCGTGCCGGACGACGTGGGGGGCAGGCCGTTCCCGGACGGCTGGGAGCCCGACGACGACCGCGGGGGCGCGGACGAGGACTTCGCCTCCGTGGTGTTCGACGAGGACTTCGTACGGGCCGCCGCTATCCATGAGCCGACCGCCGTGGAGCGGCTGCTGGCGGCCGCCCAGGCGCGCGCCGAGGCCGAGGCCTCCCGCGCGCGGGCGGGTGGCGGCCCCCTGGACGACGAGCTCTACGACGAGGGGTACGGCCCCGGCGCGTACAGCCGCGAAGGCGCCTACGACGACCCGCTGGACCCCGATGACGACGCCTACGGCAGCGGCGGGCCCTACGGGCGCCACGGCGGCGCTCTGCGGCCCTACCGGGGTGCGGCGCGCTGGCACCGGCCGGTGGCCTGGCTGCTCGCCGTGCTGATGGGCATCGGCATGGTCGCGCTGGCCTTCAGCGCCGTCTACCGGAACACCTCGGGCAGCCGTCAGGACCCCGCCCCGCCGCCCGCCACGACCGGCGTGGACCGCGCACCGGGCTCTGCCCCCGACGCCACCCCCTCGGCCCCCACGGGCCTTCTGCGCCCCACGGTGTCCGCGATCCCCCGCACGGACTGAGGCACGCGCAGACCGGGGCGCGGTCGGCGACGTGCAGGCACCGCGTCGGCAGCGGTCGGCAAGCGTGTCGGCCGTTTCTCCGTTTCTCCCGTGGTTCGCTCGCGGCTGGGCGTTTATCGCGGTCGTAATCGACCTACCCTGAAGGTGTGACCCCTCTCTCCGAGGGGGCTTCTCACTCGTCCGTACATGCGCAGTCGTGCGACGTCATACGAACTCATGACGGGCAGGCCCTGTCGAAGCCATTCGGCCGAGACAGAGCGAAGCGTTTCGGCCCCGGTCGATGACGTGGAGTCGGGAGAAGTCATGGCAGGTCGCGGAGAACCACCGGAAGGGCCGCCCGAGAGTCCGACGGGCGGTGGTGAGGACGAGTACCGGTCACTCGTCTTCGACGAGTCGTTCGTGCGCGCTGCCCGGCTGCGGGAATTCTCCGCCCAGGAGCGCATGGAGGACCACGCCCCCGCCGTACGCAGTCTGCCGGCCAGGCGCCTGCGCAACGGGCCCAGAGCCGCCATCGCCCTGATCCTCCTGATCGCCCTGGCCTTCGGAATGGCCGTGTACATGGGCCTCCGCCACCCCTACGAGGTGCCCGTGGGCAGACGGGCCGAGCCGCTGAGGTCGACCGTCGTACCCCTGGCACCGCAGGGCGTCGTACCGGGCGGAACCGCTGCAGCCCTCCTGGCCCGGAGCCCCGCCGCCCACTTCGGATCAGGTGCCGACGGCATCAATCTGCCGGCGATCAGGCGGACCGACAATTTCACGGACAGCCAGGTGGCGACGGCCCTGACCACGGTCAAGGACTACCTGGTGGCCTCCTCGCTCGACCCCGACGTGCTCACCGGCGCCGCTGCGCGCCCGGTGGGAATGCTGCTCGACCCGGATCAGACGGCCCAGTTCGAGCGCAGCATGAACCATCCGCGGGACGACGGTCAGCATGCCGCGACCGGCTGGCTGGTGCGGTTCGACCCGGCGAAGGTGGCCCTGGCCGGTCCGGACATCCGGGTCCGGGGCACTCTGAGCTACACCGAGGAGGGGTCCGACACCCTGGAGGTGGTGTCGGACCACACCTTCACCTACACGCTCCGCCCGGCCGTCGCGGGGCCCCAACCGGCTGGCGGCGCCTCGCTCTTCACCGTACGGCGCGAGCTGCACTTCCGCTTCGACCGGGAGGACCTGCGGCTGCACCGGCTGGAGCTGCGCACCAGCTACGTCCAGGCCGGACCGCAGTCGTGCCCGGCGGACACCACCGGTGCGCTGAGCCCACTGCTCGCCGGGCAGCGCGCCGTCCTCCGTGGCCCCGCGGGCACCGACCCGTACGCGACGGGCCGGCCCACGGCGGCACTCTGCGGGACCCTGGCGGTCAGCTCCCCGCAGACCCCGGCTCAGTCCCCGGCCCATCAGGGTTCTGCGGCTCATCCCGCCTCGCAGAGTCCGCGGAGCCGTCCTTAGCGCCGCCCTTGCCCGCCGAGCTGCCGCCCTGGCCGGTGAACTTGTCGCGGAGCTTGCCGCCCAGGTCCCCGGCGCCGCCCGCTATGTCGCCGACCAGCTTCATCAGCGGATCCTTGCTGGTGCGCACCGTGTCCGCGTAGTGGGCCGCGGACTCCCGGAAGGAGTCGGTCACCGAGGTGTCCTTGTCCTCGTCGCGCCGCGGGTAGTGACCGTCCATGATCCGCTGGTAGTCGCGGGTCTCGGACCACTTCTTCAGCTCGGCGGCGCGCACCGTGGTGAACGGGTGCGAGCGGGGGAGCAGGTTGAGGATCTTGAGTACGGAGTCCCGCAGATCGCCGCCCTTCTCGTACTCGTCGGCCTGGGCGAGGAAGGCGTCCACGTTCATCTCGTGCAGGTGGTTGCCGCCCGCGATCTTCATCAGGCCGCGCATCGACGCCTGCAGATCCTGGCCGACGAGCAGCCCGGCCCGGTCGGCCGAGAGCTCGGACTTGCGGAACCACTCGCGCAGCGCCGTCACGATCGCCATGATCGCGACGTTGCCGAGCGGGATCCAGGCGACCTTCAGCGCGATATTGGTGAGGAACAGAAGGATCGTGCGGTAGACCGCGTGGCCCGAGAGGGCGTGTCCCACCTCGTGGCCGATGACGGCCCGCATCTCCTCCTCGTCGAGCAGCTCCACCAGCCCCGTCGTCACCACGATGATCGGCTCGTCGAGACCGATGCACATGGCATTGGGCTGCGGGTCCTGATTGACGTACATCGGCGGGACCTTCTCCAGGTCCAGGATGTAACAGGCATCGCGAAGCATGTCGTTGAGATGGGCGAACTGCGCGTCGCTCACCCGGACGGAGTCGGAGAGGAAGAGCAGTCGCAGGCTGCGCTCGGGCAGCAGGCCGCTCAGCGTCTTGAACACGGTGTCGAAACCGCTCAGCTTGCGCAGGGCCACCAGGGCCGAGCGGTCCGCCGGGTGTTCGTAGGCCCGGGACGAGATCCCTGCGAAACGCCTGCGCTGCCTGCTCGGCACGTTCTCGTGGCTCTCGCTGCTGTGTTCGGTCATGAATGGGCCCCCTGTTCGTACGAGATGTCACTCGCCCCCCTGACAAATCCCAGCGTAGGTGCTGGGGCTACGGTGTGCGGGGGGCTGTGGATAACTGAGGAGACGCCCGACATGCCGCACACCGTTGCTCTGCTCGCCGCCGCATCCGGGGCCCAGGGGCCCGGCAACACGCTTCGCATCGTGCTGCTCGTCTCGCTCGTCGGAGCCGGGCTGCTCGGCTGGTTCCTGCTCCGCGGATACCGCAACGACGACAACAACGACTGAGTCGGCGTGAGCGTGCCCGGAGCGCCCGCATACGATGTGCGCGACGTCTTCCTTCCGACTCCCGATCGATAGGTCCTGCCGAAGATGAGCCTCACGAGCACCGCACACCAGCTGGTCACTCTCGCCTCCGAGGGCGGCGAGCACGGTGGCAACCACGAAAGCCTCAGCCCGTACATGACCGGCGGGGGTGCGTTCATCGCGCTGCTGCTCCTGCTGTGGATCACCACTCGCTTCAACCGCGACCGCTGAGGCGAAGGCGTACAGCTGTGCCAGTAGGCTCTGCACGCATGGGAGAGCAGGAAGTGCCTACCGGCCGCGGAAAGCGCCGACTCGGCGTAATGGGCGGGACGTTTGACCCGATCCATCATGGACACCTGGTGGCGGCCAGCGAAGTGGCCGCCCAGTTCCACCTCGACGAGGTGATCTTCGTTCCGACCGGGCAGCCGTGGCAGAAGAGCCACAAGAACGTCTCCCCGGCCGAGGACCGTTATCTGATGACGGTCATCGCGACAGCGTCCAACCCGCAGTTCTCGGTCAGCCGCAGCGACATCGACCGCAGCGGGCCCACGTACACCATCGATACCCTGCGGGACCTGCGCGCGATCCACGGCGACGCGGACCTCTTCTTCATCACCGGTGCCGACGCGCTCTCCCAGATCCTCACCTGGCGGGACGCGGACGAACTGTTCTCGCTCTCCCACTTCATCGGCGTGACGCGGCCGGGGCATGTGCTCACGGACGCCGGACTGCCGGAGGGCGGGGTCTCCCTCGTGGAGGTTCCCGCGCTCGCTATCTCGTCCACGGACTGCCGTGAGAGGGTCGCGCAGGGGGATCCGGTCTGGTACTTGGTGCCGGACGGCGTGGTCCGCTACATCGACAAGCGCCAGCTGTACCGCGGCGAATGAGCGACGCAGAGGGGCACCGGTGAACGACCGACAGAACGCGTACGACCCGTACTACCAGCAGCCGCAGATCATCGGCTACGACGAGTACGGGCAGCCGGTGTACCAGCAGCCGCAGCACGTCCAGCAGCAGCCGTACGACCCGTATGCGTCCCAGCCGCAGCAGCAGAACCAGCAGCCGCAGCAGCCGCAACAGGCCGGCCAGGGGTACGGATACGACCCGTACGCCCAGCCGCAGCAGCCCCAGCAGCATGTGCAGCCGCAGGGGTACGACCCCTATGCGTCTCAGCCGCAGCAGCAGCCCCAACAGCCCCACGAGCCTCAGCAGCAGGCGTACGGCGCCTATGACGGCTACGGCTACGACGCGGGCCAGCAGCCCGCCGCGGTCGACACGGCCCAGCAGTGGAACATCCCGCAGCAGGCGGCCCCGCAGCCCGCCCCGCCCGCGCCTGCCGCTCCGACCCCGCCGGAACCCGGACCCGAGCCCGGCGCGGAGCCGGACGCGGCCGTCCCCGGGCAGCGCCGTGGCGACCGCGACTACCGCACCGAGCAGTTCTCCTTCATCGAGGAGCCCGACGAGGACTCCGAAGACGTCATCGACTGGCTGAAGTTCACCGAGAGCCGCAGCGAGCGGCGCGAGGAGGCACGGCGTCGCGGCCGCAACCGCATGGTCGCGCTCATAGTCGTGGTGGCCCTGGTCGTGGTCGGCGGTGTCGGCTACCTCTGGTCCGCCGGAATGATCCCGGGCCTGTCCGGCTCGGACAAGGACAGCACGGCATCGACGGGCCCGCAGAAGCGGGACGTCATCGTGGTCCATCTGCACAACACCAAGAAGGGCGGCACCTCCACGGCGCTGCTCGTCGACAATGTGACGACCAAGCAGGGCACCACGGTCCTGCTCCCCAACTCGCTCGCGGTCGCCGACGAGGACGGCGTGGCGACCACCCTCGGCAAGTCCGTCAAGGACGACGGCACCACCGGCACCCGCGAATCCATCGGCAACCTGCTCGGCACCGACATCAGCGGCACCTGGCGGCTCGACACTCCGTACCTGGAGACCCTTGTCGATCTGGTCGGCAACATCGAGGTCGACACCGACACCGATGTGCCGGACGAGAAGAAGGGCGCCTCCCCCCTGGTGAAGAAGGGCGAGGCACAGACCCTGAGCGGCCGGATGGCCGTCGCGTACGCCACCTACCGCGGGCCGGGCGAGGCCGAGACGAAGCAGCTCACGCGGTTCGGGGAGGTCATGCGCGGCGTGCTGCGGAAGGTGTCGGACGACCCGAAGGCCGCCACGGTCACCGTGCAGACGCTGGCGCAGATCCTCGACCCCTCGCTTCCCGAGAAGGACCTGGGAGCCTCCCTGGCGAAGCTCGCCCAGCACGCCAAGGTCGGCGACTACAAGACGGCGGTGCTGCCGGTGCAGGCCGACGGATCACTGACCGACGCGGCCACCGAGAGCGTCGTCAAGGACATCCTGGGCGGTTCGGTCAAGGCCCCGGGCGCCGGCGCGGACGCACCGGTGCGGGTCGGCCTCAGGAACGCCACAGGGGACCAGGACGGCACGGGGTCCGCGCAGGTCAAGCTGGTCAATGGCGGCTACACCTTCGTCGGTGGCGGAACGGCCGAGACCGTGGCACTGTCCGAGGTCGTCTACAGGACCGCGGCGGACAAGGAGAAGGCGACGCAGGTCGCCAAGACCCTGGGCCTGCCGACGGGCGCGGTGAAGCAGGGCAAGCCCGCCGCGAACGCGGACGTGTCCGTACTGCTCGGCCAGGACTACAAGATCAAATGACCCGCGTCCGGCCGCCCGGACGACGTCGATTCGATCTTCGGACAATCGCTGCGTGGGCTGTCGGCGGTCCGTGAGACCCTAGAGGTCTCTCTGACCGCCGACGAAAGCCTGCTTGTGACCGCCACGGACCGCTCCATCGAGCTCATCAACGCCGCCGCTCAGGCGGCCGCCGACCGGCTCGCGCACGACATCATCGCGTACGACGTCAGCGACGTGCTGTCGATCACGGACGCCTTCCTCCTGGCCTCGGCCCCCAACGACCGCCAGGTCAAGTCGATCGTCGACGAGATCGAGGAGCGGCTCCAGAAGGAGCTCGGCGCCAAGCCGGTGCGCCGCGAGGGCGACCGCGACGCGCGCTGGATCCTCCTCGACTACGTCGACATCGTCATCCACGTCCAGCACAGCGAGGAGCGGGTCTTCTACGCGCTGGAGCGCCTCTGGAAGGACTGCCCCGAGATCGCGCTTCCCGAGGACGCCGTCAAGACCCGCGGGAAGGCCGAGGAGCACGCCCGGCTCACCGGCAGCACGGAAGGTGAGCAGAGCTGAAAAGCGGCGGAAGCGGCAGGGGCCGCAGGATCGTCCTCTGGCGTCACGGCCAGACGGCCTGGAACCTGGAGCGCAGGTTCCAGGGTTCCACGGACATCGCACTCACCGACGCCGGGGTCGGGCAGGCCCAGCGGGCCGCCCGGCTGCTGGCCTCGCTGAAGCCGGATGCGATCGTCGCCTCCGATCTGCAGCGGGCGGCGGCCACCGCCGCCGAGCTCGCCGCGATCACCGGCCTCGAAGTCGCACACGACGCGGGACTGCGTGAGACCTACGCGGGTGCCTGGCAGGGCCTCACCCACGAGGAGATCGTCGGGCAGTACGGCGAGCAGTACGCCGCCTGGAAGCGGGGCGAGCCCGTGCGTCGCGGCGGCGGCGAACTGGAGACCGAGGTCGCCGACCGGGCCGCCCCGGTGGTGCTCGGACATGCCGACAAGCTGCCCGAGAACGGGACGCTCGTCGTGGTCAGCCACGGCGGCACCATCCGCACCACCATCGGCCGGCTGCTGGGCCTGGAAGCGCACCACTGGGAAGGGCTCGGCGGGCTCTCCAACTGCTGCTGGTCGGTGCTGGGCGAGGGTGCGCGAGGCTGGCGCCTGCTGGAGCACAACGCCGGCACGCTGCCCGAGCCGGTGCTCGGCGACGACACCTGAGGCCGTCCCGACCCCGGCACCGGCCGGATTTCACTTTCCGGCAGGTCACAGGCTAAAGTTCTTCTTGTTCGCAGCGCGGAAACGCAGAGAAACACAGCGAACAGCGGGGCTATAGCTCAGTTGGTAGAGCGCCTGCATGGCATGCAGGAGGTCAGGAGTTCAATTCTCCTTAGCTCCACAATCAGGATCCCGTCCCCAACAGGGGGCGGGATCTTTGCATGCCGCCCAGCCGCCCAGCCGCCCAGCAGCCCTTCAGCTCTCCCGGCGCCGCCGCAACGCGGCGACCCGCTCCCTGCTCTCCTCGTCCGCCGGTGTGTACGCCACGATCCGGCACTCCGGCAGGCCGTTGATGGACAGCGACACCGAGGTCATCCGTATGTCCCCGGCCACCGCCCAGTGCCGGAAGCTCTTCACCCGAGGCCCTGGCGGGGCGACGTCCCCGCTGCGCCACAACTCGGCGAAGTACGGGCTGGCGGCCGAGAGTCGTTCGACGAACGACTCCCAGGCGGGCTCGCCCGTATGGCGCCCGTACGCGCCCCGCAGGGTGGCCACCATGATCGGCAGCTCCTGTGCCCGGTGGACGACGGGACAGGCATCCTCGGACACCGTGAACAACGTCCACAGCACGTTGCGTAGCCCCGTTCCCGTGATCGCGGGGACGGCGAACAGGTCGCGATAGGCGGGGTTGGTGGCCAGGATGTCGTATCTCGCGTTGTAGACCACGGCGGGATGCGGATCGAGCGCGTCGATGATGCCCTGGATCTCCGGCCCCACCTCGATGACGTCGGACTGCCTGCCGGGTGCGCAGGCCACCTCCGCCAGGTGGTACAGGTGTTCGCGCTCCGATGCATCCAACCGGAGCGTGCGCGCCACGGCGTCCAGCACCTGCGGTGACGCGTTGATGGGACGGCCCTGCTCCAGCCAGGTGTACCAGGTGACGCCGACGCCGGAGAGCTGCGCGACCTCCTCGCGGCGCAGGCCCGGGGTGCGGCGGCGCAGCCCGGGTGCCATGCCCACATCGGCGGGTGTCACCCGCGCCCGGCGATTGCGCAGGAACGCCGCGAGCTCCGGACGCCGCCGGTGCCGGCCTGCCGGAGGCGCCGACTGAGGCGTCGTCCGAGGTGTCGTCCGAGGCGTTGTCCGAGGCGTTGTCCGATCTCCCGACAGGCCCGCCGCCTGATGTGTCGTCACCGCTGCCACACCCCCATGTTCGGTGACCCGCAGGGGAGTTGCCAGGTGCTGTCGGTACCAGCATCAGCGGGCTCTCGTTACCCGTATTCGGCCGGGGCCAGGGTCGATGTCATGACGACGGCATCCGAGGCAACTCCACATTCCGTAACCAGTAAAGACCCCGCCACTGACAACCGCTCCGGGCGAGTGCTCGCCCTGGTGCTCGCGGCCCAGTTCATGGCACTGCTCGACATCTTCATCGTCAACGTCGCCGCCCCGACGATCCGCAGCGAACTCGGCGCCTCCGGAGCCGGGTTGCAGCTCATCGTGGCCGGCTACACCATCACGTACGCGGTGCTGCTCATCACCGGCGCCAGGCTCGGCGACCTGATCGGACACGGTCGGGCCCATCTGGCCGGGCTCGGCGTCTTCACCGCGGCCTCGCTCGCCTGCGGACTCGCCGCGGGAACCGGGCAGCTGATCGCCTTCCGGCTGGTGCAGGGCGCGGCCGCCGCGGTGATGATTCCGCAGGTGCTCAGCCTCATCCAGCGCCACTTCACGGGCGAGGCCCGGATCCGGGCGCTCGGTGCCTACAGCGCGGTGCTCGCCACGGGGGCGGCCGCCGGACAGGTGGTCGGCGGGGTGCTGGTCAGCGCCGATCTGTTCGGCGCGGGCTGGCGGCCGGTCTTCCTGGTCAACGTGCCGATCGGGCTCGTGCTGCTGGTGCTCGGCATCCGTGTGCTGCCGCGGGAACCGCGCACCGCGCCCGGCAGGGTCCAGGCACGGGCTCGCGGCCTCGATCTGCCGGGGCTGGTACTGCTCGCCGCCGCCGTCACGCTGCTCGCCGTCCCCCTGGTGCTCGGGCAGGAGCTGGACTGGCCGGTCTGGTCGCAGGTCTGCCTGGCCGCCTCCGTGGGGCTCTTCGCCGGTTTCGTCGGGTACGAGTCACGGCTGGCCGCGCGCGGTGGTGCGCCCCTGATCGCGCCCAGGGTGCTGCGTGTTCCCGGTATCGCCCGAGCGGCGCTGCGCATTCTCCTGGTGATGGCGATCAACGCGGGCTTCCTGTTCGCCATGACGCTGCACGTCCAGGGGGGTCTGGGCTACTCGCCGCTGCGTGCGGGGCTGATGTTCGCACCGACCGCGCTGGTATTCGGTGTGACCGGATTGACCTGGCGGCGTTGGCCCACCGGTCTCCAACGGGCCCTGGTGCCCGCCGGGTTCGTGCTCGTGGCCGCCGCCTCCGTGGCCGTCGGGCTGCTGATGCGTGGTGGCGGCGACGGCGGGCCCGCGCTGTACGCGGCCTTCGCGGCGCTGGGCGCCGGCCTGGCGCTGGGCTTCAGCCCCACCCTCACGAGGGCGCTGGCGGACGTAAGTCCCAAGGACGCGGCCGATGCGAGCGGTGTACTGGTGACGGTCACCCAGTTGGGACAGCTGACCGGGGTCGCCGCGTTCGGCACGCTCTATCTCAACCGCCTTGATACGCAAGGGGCGCAGGGGTCGGGGCATGCGTTGTGGGTATGCGCCCTCGCGCTCTCGACGGCCGCTGCGGCGGGTGCGGTGACGGGTCTCGTGCGACGTCGGTGAGCGGCCGGAACTCCGGTGGGCTGCCCCTCTTGCGGGGTCATGGCAGAATCGGAGCGCCGGAGGGGGCGACGGACCGATCGGGAGGGAGCGCGATGCCTGCGAGCCGCCACGAGGTCCCGGACCTGCTCCTTGTTCCCGGTCTTCCCGCAGGTCCCGGTTTCCGCGCAGTTCCCGGTCTCTCCGCAGCCCTGGAGAACGGCGGGACCTTCTTCGTATGCACCGCCCGCGGCCAAAGCCGGAGCTGACCCATGGGTGCACACAGGCGGAAATGCGACTGGTGCGGCAGCGGTACGCCCATCGTCAGGGACATGGACCCGATCAATCCGGAGTACCAGTACTGGTGCGAGGAGTGCGCTCGGGCGCTGATCATAAAGGGCGACCCGATCGAGACCTATCGGGAGCTGGAGGGGGAGCCGATCTACGGTCGGCTGCTGGAGGAGCACTGCACGCTCAAGCGCTTCTACTCCTTCGCCACTGCCTGACCCCCTTCGGCGCCGCCGCCGGCCTCGGTCCAGGTGGCGCAGAACCGGTCAAATCGGAGCGGTCGGGAATCGATTTGGTGGACGGGCGGGGTCCCCGGTAATGTTCTCGATGTCGCCAGGGAAACCGGGCGGAAAACAGCACGGGGCTATAGCTCAGTTGGTAGAGCGCCTGCATGGCATGCAGGAGGTCAGGAGTTCAATTCTCCTTAGCTCCACAGGGAAGTACGAGAAGCGGGTCACCCACACAGGGCGACCCGCTTCTCGCATGTGTGCGTGTACCGATGCCGGAACCGGGATTCCGTCGCATGTACGCTCCCGCCGCCCTGTCCACGCTTCGGCCGCGCCCGGCCCCGTTCCGGGCCCGTGCGGTACCCTGACGCCATGCGTGCCGTACGCCTTCTGCTTAGCGAGCCGCGCTGATCAGTCCCGACCGGTGAGAATGCCTGGTCGGAATCGGCGCGGCGTCCCCTCCTGTGCGAGGGGATTTTTCGTTTCCGTAGACGCGTGTCCGTAGACATGGGCGCCGGCAGATGACGATCGATGGAGCTTTGAGGATCATGAGCGAGACGACTTCCGCAGCCGAGACGGCTGCGCCGCACCGCTACACGGCGGCGATGGCCGCCGACATCGAGGCACGCTGGCAGGACTTCTGGGACGCCGAGGGCACGTACGAGGCGCCGAACCCGACCGGTGACCTGGCGGGCGATCCGGAGCTGGCCGCCAGGCCGAAGAAGTTCATCATGGACATGTTCCCGTACCCCTCGGGTGCGGGCCTGCACGTCGGTCACCCGCTGGGCTACATCGCCACCGATGTCTTCGCCCGCCACCAGCGGATGACCGGGCACAACGTGCTGCACACCCTGGGCTTCGACGCCTTCGGCCTGCCCGCGGAGCAGTACGCGGTGCAGACCGGCACGCACCCGCGGGTCTCCACCGAGGCCAACATCGAGAACATGACCGCCCAGCTGCGCCGGCTGGGCCTGGGCCACGACAAGCGCCGCTCGTTCGCCACGATCGAGTCGGAGTACTACAAGTGGACCCAGTGGATCTTCCTGCAGATCTTCAACTCCTGGTACGACACCGAGGCCGACCGCGCCCGCCCGATCGACGAGCTGGTCGCACAGTTCGAGAGCGGCGCACGCCCCACCCCGGACGGCCGTGACTGGAGCGCGCTGAGCGCCACCGAGCGCGCGGACATCCTGAGCGAGTACCGCCTGGCGTACGCCTCCGACGCGCCCGTCAACTGGTCGCCCGGCCTGGGCACCGTCCTGGCCAACGAAGAGGTGACGGCCGACGGCCGCTCCGAGCGCGGCAACTTCCCCGTCTTCAAGGCCAAGCTGCGCCAGTGGAACATGCGCATCACCGCCTATGCCGACCGGCTGCTGAACGACCTGGACGGGCTGGACTGGCCCGAGGCGATCAAGCTGCAGCAGCGCAACTGGATCGGGCGCTCCGAAGGCGCCCGCGTCGACTTCCCGGTCGACGGCGACGGCAGCATCACCGTCTTCACCACCCGCCAGGACACCCTGTTCGGCGCCACCTACATGGTGCTGGCGCCCGAGCACGAGCTGGTCGAACAGATCACTCCGGCGGCCTGGCCCGAGGGCACCCACGCGGTGTGGACCGGCGGATACGCGTCCCCGGCCGAGGCGGTCGCCGCCTACCGCAAGCTGGCCGCCGCCAAGTCCGACGTGGAACGGCAGGCCGAGGCCAAGGACAAGACCGGTGTCTTCACCGGCGCGTACGCCACCAACCCGGTCAGCGGCGAGAAGGTCCCCGTCTTCATCGCCGACTACGTCCTGATGGGCTACGGCACCGGCGCGATCATGGCCGTACCGGCGCACGACGCGCGCGACTTCGCTTTCGCGCGCGCCTTCGAGCTGCCGATGCGCTGTGTCGTCGAGCCGTCGGACGACCGCGGCACGGACCCCTCGACGTGGGAGGACGCCTTCGGCTCGTACGACGCGAAGCTGGTCAACTCCGCCAACGACGAGATCTCGCTGGACGGCCTGGGTGTCGTCGACGCCAAGGCGAAGATCACCGAATGGCTGACGGCACACGGCGTCGGCGAGGGCACCGTCAATTTCCGGCTGCGTGACTGGCTGTTCAGCCGCCAGCGCTACTGGGGCGAGCCCTTCCCGATCGTCTACGACGAGGACGGCATCGCCCACCCGCTGCCCGAGTCGATGCTGCCCCTGGAACTGCCGGAGGTCGACGACTACTCGCCGCGCACCTTCGACCCCGACGACGCCGACACCCAGCCCGAGACCCCGCTGTCCCGGAACGCCGACTGGGTCAACGTCACCCTGGACCTGGGCGACGGCAACGGTCCGAAGAAGTACCGCCGCGAGACCAACACCATGCCCAACTGGGCGGGCTCCTGCTGGTACGAGCTGCGCTATCTGGACCCGAACAACGACTCAAAGCTGGTCGACCCGGCGATCGAGCAGTACTGGATGGGTCCGCGCGAGGGGCAGCCGACCGGCGGTGTCGACCTGTACGTCGGCGGCGCCGAGCACGCCGTCCTGCACCTGCTGTACGCCCGTTTCTGGTCCAAGGTGCTGCACGATCTGGGGCACATCTCGTCCGTCGAGCCGTTCCACAAGCTGTACAACCAGGGCATGATCCAGGCGTTCGTCTACCGGGACAGCCGCGGCATCGCGGTCCCGGCGGCCGAGGTCGAGGAGCGCGACGGACAGTTCTACTACCAGGGCGAGAAGGTCAGCCGCGTCCTGGGCAAAATGGGCAAGTCCCTGAAGAACGCCGTCACGCCGGACGAGATCTGCACCGAGTACGGGGCGGACACGCTGCGCCTGTACGAGATGGCGATGGGCCCGCTGGACGTGTCGCGGCCGTGGGACACGCGCGCCGTCGTCGGCCAGTACCGGCTGCTGCAGCGGCTGTGGCGCAATGTCGTCGACGAGGAGACCGGTGAGGTCACCGTCGTGGACACGGAGCCGGGCGAGGAGACGCTGCGTGCGCTGCACAAGGCGATCGACGGGGTCGGCCAGGACATGGCCGGAATGCGCTTCAACACGGCGATCGCCAAGGTCACCGAGCTGAACAACCACCTGACCAAGGCGGGCGGATCGCTGTCCCGGTCCGTCGCCGAGTCGCTGGTGCTGCTGGTGGCGCCGCTGGCCCCGCACATCGCCGAGGAGCTGTGGCGCCGGCTGGGCCACACCGATTCGGTCGTGCACCAGGACTTCCCGGTCGCCGACCCGGCGTACGTCGTGGACGAGACCGTGACCTGCGTCGTGCAGGTCAAGGGCAAGGTCAAGGCGCGCCTGGAGATCTCCCCGTCGATCACGGACGAGGAGCTGGAGGCGCTGGCCCTGGCCGACCCGGCCGTGGTGGCGGCGCTGGACGGCGCGGGCATCCGCAAGGTGATCGTGCGGGCGCCGAAGCTGGTCAACATCGTCCCGGCGTGATGACGAGGCGTTCCGTGTGAGGCGCTGACCGCGCCCCGCGCGACGGTGTGGGGGCATTCCCCTACGGGCAGGTTGGGGGTTCCGAAGGAACCCTCGGCCTGCCCTTTCCGTTTACGGTGGAGGGGCCGGCACCGGCAGCCGAAACGACATCCGAGGGGCGCTCATGGAATTTGTGATCCTGATTCTGGGGTTGCTCTTCTTCGCGTTTGTGGCCCTGGGCGTGTACGCGGGCATCAAAGCCGTGGGCGCGGCGAAGCGCGGTGTGGACCGGACGATCAGCCAGGCGCGCCGCACCGTCGAGGAGACCACGCTGCGGGCGAAGAGCTACGGGCAGACGGGTGTGGGCGGCGAGCTGGCGCAGCTCCGGCTGGCGCTGCGCACATCCATGCGGGCCACGCAGGAGGCATTGCGGGCCGGAGTCGCCGAGGACGCCTCGCTCTCGGAGTCGCTGGGCCTGTTCCAGCGGCTGAGCGTGCACGGCCGTGAGCTGGACGACGAGCTGAAGAAACTGGAACGCGAGCCCGACCGGGCGACCGTCGCCTCGTTGTTGCCGAGCCTGAAGCAGCGTACGGAGCGGATCACGCACTCCGCGGATTCGCTGCGATGGGCCGCGCGTGACCGGGCGCGGCAGTTCTCGGACGACTCGCTGGACGCGCTGAACGCACAGATCGACGTGGAGGCGGGGGCGCTTCGCCACTGGACCGCGGAGACGGACGAACCGGTCCAGGGGCAGGGCGGCCGGCCGCAGGGCGACACGAGCGGGCAGAGCCGGGGACCTGGGCAGGACCAGCGGCCGGGGCACGAACCGCGGCCGGAGCAGGACCGGCGGCCGGAGCAGGACCGGCGGCCGGAGCAGGGGAGCGGGCCGGCCGATGATGCGGCGCGGGCGATCACGGCTCCCGACCCGCGACGGCAGACCGCATACCCATGGCAGAAGACGGCCCGGCCCGAAACGCCGAACTGACACGTTCGATGACCGCCGGTGACCGGATGCGGTCCGAAGCGGTCAGGAGAGATCATTCGGCCGGGGTCGGACTGCCGGGACACGGACTCGCCAGGTAACCTCCCGCTCATGTCCCGCCATGTCGCGATCGTCACCGATTCCACGGCCTACCTGCCGCCCGAGACGATGGAGCGGCACGGCATCACCGCGGTGCCGCTGACCGTCGTCCTCGGTGATCAGGCTCTGGAGGACGGCACCGAGATCTCGGCCCGTTCCCTCGCCGTGGCGCTCCAGAAGCGTCGTCCCGTGACCACGTCCCGGCCGAGTCCCGAGGTGTTCGCCGCCGCGTACCGGGATGCGGCCGAGGCGGGGGCCACCGGCATCGTCTCGCTGCACCTCTCGGCCGAGATCTCGGGAACGTACGACGCCGCCCTGCTCGCGGCGAAGGAGGCGTCGGTTCCGGTACGGGTGGTGGACACCGGGATGGTGGCCATGGCCCTCGGATTCTGCGCCCTGGCCTCGGCGGAGACGGCGGAGGCGGGCGGAAGCCTGGACGAGGCGGTCGCGGCCGCGGAGAAGCGGGCAGCGGGCACCTCCGCGTACTTCTACGTCGACACGCTGGACTATCTGCGCCGTGGTGGCCGCATCGGTGCCGCACAGGCCCTGCTGGGGTCGGCACTCGCCGTGAAGCCGTTGCTCCAGCTCGACGGCGGCCGTATCGAACTGCTGGAGAAGGTACGGACGGCCTCGAAGGCGATCGCACGCCTGGAGGAGATCGTCGCGGAACGGGCGGGCAGCGGCCGAGTGGACATCGCCGTGCACCACCTCGCGGCCCCCGAGCGGGCGGAGCGGCTCGCCGAGCGGTTGCGTGGGCGGGTGCCGGGGCTGGTCGATCTGCATGTGAGCGAGGTGGGTGCGGTGATCGGTGCGCACACCGGGCCCGGTCTGCTCGGGGCAGTGGTCTCGCCGCGCTGACCCGGGGCGGGAGGCCCTGCCGGTCACTCGTACGTCACCCCGAGGGGTGGCCGAGTTATCCACAACTGGTCGGTTGTCCACCGGAATTGATGCTGCTCAGCGGGTTCGGGCAGATGTGCCTACCGTCGTGAGGCATGACTCCCCGATCACCTCGTGCAACCAGCGGCAGCGGCCCCGGACGGGCCCCGGCCTCGGACGTCCGTGTTCGCAGTGGTCCCGGCACCGGACCGGGCGGTGGCGCCGGCACCGGACCAGGCTCGGGGCCGGGCTTCGGGCCCGGTCGGCGACGGGCGTCGCGCGGGGGTGCGAACGCCGTAGCGGCGGCTTCGCGCCGTCGGGCGGACGCGCTCATGACGGGCGGGGTCGACGGGCGGGCCGCGCGGCCCGTGCTGGGGACCGCCCCGGCTTCGGTATCGGCTCCGGCCCCGGTCGCGGAGCCGGTATCGGGCCCGACCGTGGCCTTGGTTCCGGCCTCGGCCCCGACCCCGCCCTCGGTTCCGGTCTCCGGGGTGGCAGGGCGGTGGCGGGAGAGAATGGTTCCCGCGCTGCGGGAACGGATTCCGGTGTGGCTTCAGCTCAGATGCGGCTTGGAGCCAAAGACCCTTGCCGCGTTGGCTGTTGTCCTGGTTGCGGCCGGAGTCTTTGCCGCAGTGCATTTCTGGTCCGCGCGCCCCCAATCCGTGCGTGCCCCCGATCTGGTCGACGAGGCCGCGCATGCCCGGACATCGCCTCCGGCGTCGGAGGGCGTCGGAGTGCCGGAGCCCTCACCGGGTCCGCCGCCTGCGACAGGTCCGGGCGGGCACATCGTCGTCGACGTGAGCGGAAAGGTACGAAGGCCCGGGATCCGGCAACTGCCCTCCGGCTCAAGGGTGGCCGATGCGCTACGTGCGGCCGGCGGAGTCCGGGCCGGAGCAGACCTCACCGGGCTCAACCGCGCGCGGGTGCTCATGGACGGCGAGCAGATCGTGGTGGGCGCCCCGTCCGGTACTTCAACTGAGGGTGGGGCGGGAGGAGTCGCGCTGGGCAGCAGCGGCGGCGGCGGGAGTGCTGCGGCCGGCCCGGTCAGCCTCAACACCGCGACCGTCGAACAACTGGACACGTTGCCCGGCGTCGGCCCGGTTCTCGCCCAGCACATCGTCGACTACCGCGCACAGCACGGCGGTTTCCGGTCCATCGATGAACTGCGTGAGGTCAACGGGATCGGTGACCGCCGGTTCGCCGACCTCCAACCACTGGTGGGGCCATGAGCCACCTGGACGTCCATGCGGCTTCGGGCCGTCGGCTCGGCCTCTCCGAACCGCGGCAGGAGGGCCCGGCCGATCTCCGTCTGGTCCCGCCTGCCTTGGCGGCCTGGGCCGGAGCGGCGCTGGCGCTGAGTGCGCCGGGGCGGTGGACCACGGCAGGCGTGATGCTCTGCGTGGGCACGGCCATGGTGCTCCTGGCCATGGCGGGAGCCTCGGCAACCCGGGCGCTGCGCAGGACGGCCGAGGACGAAGAGGGAGGCGAGGGCGAGGGCGAAGGGGATTCCCAGGACGCGGAGGCGGGTGAGGAAGGGGCGAGGGGCGAGGCCGCGTCACGCGGTCGGCGGTGGCCGCGGGCCACGGCCACGGCGACCGCCACAGCCACCGCCGCGGCCTTGCTCTGCGCGGCGGCCGGGGCCGTATCGGCCGGGTTGCACAGCGCGGACGTACGACAGGGGCCGGTCCACACGCTGGCCCAGCGGTTCGCGAGGGTCGAGGCGGAGGTGACGGTGACGTCCGATGCCCGGCGGACCACGCCGCGGGTGCGGGGCGACCACAGCACGCCCGCCGCCCTCCTCGTGGACGCCGAGATCACCCGGCTGACCGGGCCCGACGGCGCGGTCACCAGGCTGAGTACACCGGTGCTGCTGATCGTCTCGCCCGGCGGATCGACGGGGCGGTGGCAGCAGCTGCTCCCCTCCACCCACCTGCGCGTCGGCGGCCGGCTTTCGCCGCCGCTGCACGACGGGGAGCGCAGTGCCGCCGTGCTGCGGCCCGAGGGCAAGGGGCCGCCTCGCGTCATCGGCCCCCCTTCCGCCCTCCAGCGCACGGCAGGCGCGCTGCGCGGCGGACTGCGGCAGGCCACCGAACGGCTCGATCCCGATGCGAAGGCCCTTCTCCCGGGCCTGGTGGTCGGCGACACGTCACGGATCACCCCCGAACTGCACGAGGCGTTCAAGGCCGCCGATCTCACCCACCTGATGGCGGTCTCCGGCTCCAACCTCGCGATCCTCCTCATCCTCCTCATCGGACC
The DNA here is from genome assembly GCF_036077095.1 of Streptomyces sp. NBC_00376. Taxonomy (NCBI): domain Bacteria; kingdom Bacillati; phylum Actinomycetota; class Actinomycetes; order Kitasatosporales; family Streptomycetaceae; genus Streptomyces; species Streptomyces sp. NBC_00376. Next base: position 5,871,034 of record NZ_CP107960.1, read on the forward strand.
ACCGGGCACGGCGCTCCGGGCCGAACGCCGCGGGCTGGCACCCCGGTTGGGGATCCCACTGCGGTTCACGGCACTGCTCGGCGGCGGGCTCACGCTTGCCTTCGTCATCGTCTGCCGCCCCGAGCCGAGCGTTCTGCGGGCGGCAGCCTGCGGGCTGATCACCCTGCTCGCCATCGGAACGGGGCGGCGCAGATCGCTGATTCCCGCGCTGGCAGCCGCTGTTCTCCTGCTGGTGCTCCACGACCCGTGGCTGGCGCGCAGTTACGGTTTCGTCCTCTCCGTGCTGGCCACCGGCGCCCTGCTGACGATCGCCCCGAGATGGAGCGATGCGCTGCAACGGCGCGGAGTTCCGGCCCGGCCCGCCGAGGCGCTGGCCGCGGCAGCCGCTGCGCAGGCGGTGTGCGCGCCGGTGGTCGTGCTGCTCGCCTCCCGGGTCAGCCTGGTGGCGATTCCGTGCAATCTGCTGGCCGAGCCGGCGGTGGCACCGGCCACGGTCCTGGGGTTCGCCGCACTGGCCCTGGCGCCGGTGGCCATGCCGGTGGCGGAGTTGCTCGCCCGGATCGCGGGGTGGCCGACCGGTTGGATCGCCACGGTGGCCCGCACCGGGGCGGCCCTGCCCGGGGCGGAGATCGACTGGCCCGACGGCGGGAAGGGGGCGGTGCTGCTCACCGCGTTGACCGCTCTGGTGGTGCTCTTCGCCCGGCGAATCGTGCGGCACCCCTGGGTCTGTTCGGCCGCCGCGCTGCTGTTGATCCTCGCGGTGTTGCGCCCGGTGCCGTTCACCCGGGTACTGACCGGATGGCCGCCGCCGGGCTGGACGTTCGCGATGTGCGACGTGGGGCAGGGGGACGCCCTGGTGCTGGCGGCGGGGGACGGTGCGGGGGTGGTCGTCGACGCGGGCCCCGACCCTTCGCTCGTCGACCGGTGCCTTCGCGACCTCGGCATCACCGAGGTGCCGTTCCTGGTCCTCACACACTTTCACGCCGACCATGTGCGGGGCCTGCCAGGGGTGTTGCGGGGAAGGGCGGTGGGTGCGATCGAGACGACGAGCCTGGACGAACCGCCGGACCAGGTCGCGTTCGTACGGAGAACGGCGGCCGAATCGCATGTGCCCCTGGTGCGGGCCGCGCCGGGGGAACGCCGCCGGATCGGGGCGCTCGACTGGCGGGTCCTCTGGCCGGCGAATGCGACGGGAGCCGGGGGAACAGCGTTGGGCCAGGGCGCCGGCCCCGTACCGCTGGAGCCGAACGATGCCAGTGTCACCCTGTACGTCCGAACCGGCGGGTTGACCCTGCTGCTTCTGGGAGACCTCGAACCACAGGCCCAGCAAGGGGTGTTGCACCGATATCCCGCACTGCCGAGGGTGGACGTGCTCAAGGTCGCGCATCACGGCTCAGCGCATCAGGACCCCGCGCTGCTGCGCAGTGCGCGTCCGCGGTTCGCCCTGGTGAGCGTGGGCAAGGACAACCCGTACGGTCACCCGGCCGCGCGAACCGTCGAGGCACTCCGAGCGGGCGGCGCCGCGGTGCTGCGTACGGACACCGATGGCGCGATCGCCCTGACGGGTGCCGGCCCGGGGCTGCGGGCGGTGGGCCGGTCATGACCGGAACGAGCCGGGAGTGCCGGGCACGAGGCGAATTCGGACCTTCGGTAACACCTACGCCCAAGCCATTCCAAGACCCGCCTAGCCGCTCTGTTTGCCTCGAACGGCACAATGGTGATCGAATGCATGCTCGTCGGTGGGCCGCTGCTCCGACAGAGACGTCCAGCCGCCGGGCCCCAAGGTGAATCGTCCCCGGGGGAAGGTGGAACATGTTCGGTCGTTGGCTGAACAGCAGGCGAGCGACGGGCGTGGCGCAGGGCAATGCCCTGGCCGGGCTGGAAGTGCCGCTCACTGCCGGATTGCTCAGTTGCCGGGTGCTCGACCCGGTCAACGCGGTCGTGCCGCAGGCAGAGTTCGTGGTCACGGACGGCGCGGGCCGAAAGGTCTTCGGCGGTGAGACCGACCCGTTCGGCAATGTCCTCGCCACCGTCCCGGCCGGTGAGTACCGGCTGGCCGTCACGGCCGAGGGCTTCACCCCCTTCCATGCGTCGGCCACTGTGGCCGAGGGCGGTCACGCGAGTCTGGGTGATGTGACCCTGCAACTGTCCGCGCCTCCGCAGCTTCCCGCACCGGGGGAGTGGGAGGTCGAGCCGATGCATTCACAGATCGGCTTCACGGCCCGGCACATCGGTCTGGCGCGCATCCACGGCCGGTTCAACAACTTTGCGGGTGCCGTGCGGATAGCCGACCGCATGGAGGACTCGGCCATGCACGTGATCATCGACGCCGCGTCGATCGACACGAATGTCCAGATGCGGGACGACCATCTGCGCTCCAGCGACTTCCTCGACGTCGGGCGCTACCCGACGATGGAGTTCTACAGCGACCGCTTCGTCCACCGCGGCGGCACCCGCTGGGGCGTCACCGGTGCGCTCACGCTGCACGGTGTCAGCCGCACGGTCACCCTGGACACCCAGTACCTCGGCCTGGGCAACGGCCTGGAGGGCGAGACCCGCGCCGCCTGCCGGGCCACCACGGAACTGCACCGCGAGGACTTCACTCTCACCTGGCAGACCATGCTGGCCCGAGGCATCGCGGCCGTCGGCTCCAGCATCTCCATAGACATGGACATCCAGATCGTCCCCAAGACCTGAGCCGCCGGCGCCCCGCTGAGAACTCCCAAAGAATGATCTCTGCATACCGGGATCGCCCGGGGGCACCTGCCACAGGAGTTCGGTTTCGGCCCGCGTCGGTCGGCTCGCTTCACTGCCAGTAGTTCAGTGCACGTGGTGATGTGACCACCTCGTTCGGCCAGGTCCTCCGCACCCGCTCGTACTGCCTGCGCAGGTCATCGACCCAGCCGTGGCCCACGTCCAACCAGATTCGGACCGAGGAGATCGACTCGGCTTCGTCCTTTACCGTGACGATGGGCACGGGCACCGAAAACTGGCGGTCGATCTCAATTCGGATCTCAGTATTGCGCAGCCAGCGGATGCCACTGCCTGCTGCGAGCTCGTCCAGGGCCGAGTGCCAGTCGTCCAGATCCTCGGGTGACAGACGCACCTCAAGGCGCCCGTTGGCGAAGCCACTCGTGACGATGATCTCGGCGTCGAGGTAGTCGTTGTACGGAGTCGCCCCCGGCATGTGTCGACCCAGTACTCGCAGCCGGACGCTACTGTCCGCGCCGACCATGTGGATCAAGTCCACCCCGTCGTCCTCAACCACGAGCCCTCCCGAAACCCAAGACGATCACCGTCATCGTGCAGGACTCACGGACCGACGCCCACGTCTCGAAGATCATTCAGTCAGGAGTTCTGAGGCGCTTCTAGCCACCCCTCGTACTCCGCGGCGAAGGCATCCAGCGCCGAGGAGTCCAGCCGCCCCGACGGGTCCTCCACGACCACCAGCCACTGGGCGTCCTCGGCGTCGTCCTCACCGGCCAGCGCATCGCGTACGAGCTGGGGCTCCTCGGCGACCCCGAACCGGTCGGCGAGCTCTCCGGCCACCTCCTCCGCGGCATCGCGGTCGGGCAGCACCAGTACATGTCTCACATCGCTCACCTGACCATTCTCCCGTACCGGGTGTGCCGCACGGCCCGGCGAGGAGCCTCTGGCCGGACAGCCTCAGCGGCCGTTCATGTGCATGACGCTCTCGGGGTACCGGCTGCCGGCGACCACCGACGGCGGCAGCGCCGTGTCCAGGCGCCGCAGCTCGTCCGGGCCGAGCGTGAGTTCCGCCGCCGCGAGGTTCTCCTCCAGCGTCGACCTGCGCTTCGTGCCGGGGATCGGCACGATGTCGTCGCCCCGGTGCAGCAGCCAGGCGAGCGACACCTGCGCCGGGGTCGCACCGCACCCGCGGGCGACGTCCCGGACCACGTCGGCGGCCGCGGAATTGATTCTGAAATTATCGCCCTGGAATCGCGGATCGTGCCTTCGGTAGTCGTTCTCCGGGTATTCCTCCGCGCGGACCGCCGTGCCGGTCAGGAATCCTCGACCCAGCGGTGAATAGGGAACGAGTCCGATACCCAGATCTCGGATCACCGGCAGGATCTCCTGCTCCAGATCGCGTTCCCAGAGCGAGTACTCCGTCTGGAGAACCGATACGGGACAGACCTCGTGAGCCCGGCGGACGGTGCTCGCTCCCGCCTCCGAGAGGCCGAAGTGGAGAACCTTTCCGGCCGCGATGAGTTCGCCGACCGCCCCGGCCACGTCCTCGATCGGCACCTCCAGGTCCACCCGGTGCTGGTACAGCAGGTCGATCCGGTCCGTACCCAGTCGGCTCAGGCTCCCGTCGACCGCCTCGCGTATGTGCTCGGGCCGGCTGTTGAGCGCGCCCCGCGCGGTGCCCTCGTACTCCCAGCCGAACTTCGTCGCGACGACCGCGTCGTCCCGGCGGCCGCGCAGCGCCCTGCCTAAGAGTTCTTCGTTGACGAACGGGCCGTAGGACTCCGCGGTGTCGAAGAAATCGCAGCCGAGGTCGAGGGCCCGATGGATGGTCCTCATGGACTCCGTGTCGTCCGGAATTCCATATGTCTGGCTCATTCCCATGAATCCCAGCCCGAGGGCGGAAACTTCCAGTCCGGTATTGCAGAGCCGGCGGCGTGGAATCATTGACGAACTCAATTCGGGTTCTCCTCCGGAATTCACTTGATCCGTTGTCGCGGCAGGAATCCTGGCAATGTGCAGAATTCTCCTGCCAGGGCGAGCGGAGGGGCGTGCGGGCCAGGCGGGCGGGGGAGGGAGACCGGGAGCTGTCAGTGGTGCATGGGATGCTGGACGACGATGGCCACCAGAAGGAATTCCACCGACGACCCGCTCGCCCCCCTCACGCTCGCCGTGGGCCAGGAGGACCTGCTCCTCGACCGCGCCGTGCAACAGGTGGTGGCGGCGGCCCGGGCCTCCGACCCCGACACGGATGTCCGAGACCTCACCTCCGACCAGCTCCAGCCCGGCACCCTGGCCGAGCTGACGAGCCCGTCGCTCTTCGCCGAGCGCAAGGTGGTGATCGTGCGCAATGCGCAGGATCTCTCCGCCGACACGGTCAAGGACGTCAAGGCGTATCTCGGCGACCCGGTCGAGGAGATCACCCTTGTGCTCCTGCACGCGGGCGGCGCCAAGGGCAAGGGCCTGCTGGACGCGGCGCGCAAGGCGGGTGCGCGGGAGGTCGCCTGCCCGAAGACGACCAAGCCGGCCGAGCGGCTCTCGTTCGTACGGTCGGAGTTCCGGGCACTGGGGCGCTCGGCGACGCCCGAGGCGTGCCAGGCGCTGGTCGACTCCATCGGCAGCGATCTGCGGGAGCTGGCGAGTGCGGTCTCGCAGCTCGTCGCCGATGTCGAGGGCACCATCGACGAGGCGGTCGTCGCCCGTTACTACACGGGCCGTGCCGAGGCGTCGAGCTTCACGGTCGCCGACCGTGCGGTGGAGGGCCGGGCGGCGGAGGCGCTGGAGGCGCTGCGCTGGTCGCTGTCGACCGGGGTGGCGCCGGTGCTGATCACGAGTGCGCTGGCGCAGGGCGTACGGGCGATCGGCAAGCTGTCCTCGGCCCGCGGCGGGCGGCCCGCCGACCTCGCCCGTGAGCTGGGGATGCCGCCGTGGAAGATCGACCGGGTGCGGCAGCAGATGCGTGGCTGGACACCCGACGGGGTGGCCCTCGCCCTGCGGGCGGTCGCGGAGGCCGACGCGGGGGTCAAGGGCGGCGGCGACGACCCGGAGTACGCCCTGGAGAAGGCCGTGGTCGCGATCGCGCGGGCGGCACGGTCGGGGCGGTGAGCCCGGGGCCGGGTGACCACACCGGCCCCGCCCGGCCACGGGCACGTACGCCGAAGGCCCCGCCCGGCCACGGGCACGTACGTACGCCGAAGGCCCCGTCCGACCACAAGCACGTACGCCGAAGGCCCAGCCCCGAAGGCCCCCGCCCCGCACTGAGCGCGTACGCCGAAGGCCCCGGTCTCGCTCTGGGGAGAGCTGAGGCCGGGGCCTTCGGTTCACGCTTGGTGCGCCGCACCCGCGTGGCGAACGCAGGTTCGGTGTGCGGCGCGGGGTGCCGGTCAGGAACGGGAGAGAGGGCCCGCTGGATCCGTCCCGGCGATCACATCAGAATGCTCAGCCCTGGAGGGAGGCAACCTTGGAGGCCAGCGCCGACTTCTTGTTGGCGGCGGCGTTCTTGTGGATGACACCCTTCGAGACGGCCTTGTCGAGCGCGCGGGAGGCGTCGCGAGCGGCCGAGGTGGCCTTCTCGACGTCACCGGCGGCGGCAGCCTCACGGGCCTTGCGGATAGCGGTCTTGAGCGAGGACTTGACGGCCTTGTTGCGCAGGCGCGCCTTCTCGTTCGTCTTGTTCCGCTTGATCTGGGACTTGATGTTCGCCACGAAAGAGCCTTTTCAGGTTCGTTGGATCATTCGATGTGCGCCCCACGGCCTGAGAGAGTCGCGAGGCACAGCTGTCAACGGTACCAGCCCCACTCCGACCGGCCTAAACCGGTCTCCGCCCCGCAACCATGGGACGATGGAGGCTACGTATCGATCCGACCGACCCGACATCGACCCGAGACACGGCGTTCGGCGTCTCAAGAATCAGGACCCTGCGTGCCCGCGACTCCTACCAACGTGCCCGAGCCGAGCCGTACCGACCCGGCGCTGATCCGCAATTTCTGCATCATCGCGCACATCGACCACGGCAAGTCGACCCTTGCCGACCGGATGCTCCAGCTGACCGGTGTGGTCGACCAGCGGCAGATGCGTGCTCAGTACCTCGACCGGATGGACATCGAGCGCGAGCGCGGCATCACCATCAAGTCCCAGGCGGTGCGGCTGCCCTGGGCGCCCACCACGGGCGAGGGCCAGGGCCGCACCCATGTCCTCAACATGATCGACACCCCGGGCCACGTGGACTTCACCTACGAGGTCTCCCGCTCGCTCGCCGCCTGCGAGGGCACGGTCCTGCTGGTCGACGCCGCGCAGGGCATCGAGGCCCAGACCCTGGCCAACCTCTACCTGGCGATGGAGAACGACCTCACCATCGTCCCGGTACTCAACAAGATCGACCTGCCGGCCGCGCAGCCCGAGAAGTTCTCCGAGGAGCTGGCCAACCTCATCGGCTGCCAGCCGGAGGACGTGCTCAAGGTCTCCGCGAAGACCGGCATCGGCGTGGACGCGCTGCTCGACCGGGTGGTCAGGGACGTCCCGGCCCCGATCGGCCAGGCGGACGCCCCGGCCCGCGCGATGATCTTCGACTCGGTCTACGACTCGTACCGCGGCGTCGTCACGTACGTCCGTGTGGTCGACGGCCAGCTCAACAAGCGCGAGCGCATCAAGATGATGTCCACCGGCGCCACCCACGAGCTGCTGGAGATCGGGGTCTCCTCCCCGGAGATGACCCCGGCCGACGGCCTCGGCGTGGGCGAGGTCGGCTACATCATCACCGGTGTGAAGGACGTCCGGCAGTCCAAGGTCGGTGACACCATCACCTCCCTGAACAAGGGCGCGACCGAGGCGCTGGGCGGCTACAAGGACCCCAAGCCGATGGTGTTCTCGGGTCTGTACCCGCTGGACGGATCGGACTACCCGGACCTGCGCGAGGCGCTGGACAAGCTCCAGCTCAACGACGCCGCCCTGGTGTACGAGCCGGAGACCTCCGCGGCCCTCGGCTTCGGCTTCCGCGTCGGCTTCCTCGGGCTGCTCCACCTCGACGTGATCCGGGAGCGGCTGGAGCGCGAGTTCGGCCTCGAACTCATCGCCACCGCCCCCAACGTGGTCTACCGCGTCGACATGGAGGACGGCACCGAGCACACCGTCACCAACCCGAGTGAATTCCCCGAGGGCAAGATCGACAAGGTGCACGAGCCCGTCGTGCGCGCCACGGTCCTGGCCCCCAGCGAGTTCATCGGCGCGATCATGGAGCTCTGCCAGAACCGGCGCGGCACCCTGCTCGGCATGGACTACCTCTCCGAGGACCGGGTCGAGATCCGCTACACCCTGCCGCTCGCCGAGATCGTCTTCGACTTCTTCGACCAGCTGAAGTCGAAGACCCGGGGTTACGCCTCGCTCGACTACGAGCCCACGGGCGAGCAGACCGCCCAGCTCGTCAAGGTCGACATCCTGCTGCACGGCGACAAGGTCGACGCGTTCTCCGCGGTCACGCACAAGGACAAGGCGTACGCGTACGGCGTCCGGCTCGTCGCCAAGCTGCGCGAGCTGATCCCGCGGCAGAACTTCGAGGTGCCGATCCAGGCCGCCATCGGCTCCCGGGTCATCGCCCGTGAGACCGTCCGCGCCATCCGCAAGGACGTCCTCGCCAAGTGCTACGGCGGTGACATCTCCCGTAAGCGGAAGCTGCTGGAGAAGCAGAAGGAGGGCAAGAAGCGGATGAAGATGGTCGGCAACGTGGAGGTGCCGCAGGAGGCCTTCATCGCCGTGCTGTCCACGGACGAGTCGGGCGGCGAGAGCAAGGGCAAGAAGTAGCCCGCCCGAGCCGCACCCCGCCCCCACCCCCGGTGGTAGCCCGAACGGGCCCCCGCGTCGCAGCATCTCGCGACGCGGGGGCCCGTTTGTTATGAAGCGGCGGCCCGTTGCCTCTTACGCGGTGGACGCGGGCGCTCTACCCTGATCACGACTTCGTAGTTACTCGCCAGTTAAACAAGCCCCGCGCGAAACAGGCCCCGCAGGACGAGCGCCGCAGGACCAAGCAGACAGACACCCGCAGGAACAACAGGAACAAGCAGCAACCAGCAGCCGGTCGTGAAGCACTGCCGCAGGCCCGGAGGACGTCGTGAGCGACACACTGACCTTGATCGAGAACCGACCGCCCTCCGTGGCGAACCTCTTCATCGACCGCGTGGCGGCCACCCCGGACGGGGAGGCCTACCGCTACCCCGTCCCCGCGGCCACCGGCGCCGGACCCGATGAGTGGAAGTCGCTGAGCTGGGCGCAGGCCGCCGAGCGGGTCTACGCCATCGCGGCCGGGCTCATCGGTCTGGGCGTGCGGCCGGAGGAGCGGATCGCGCTCGCCGCCAGCACGCGGGTGGAATGGATCCTCGTCGACCTCGGTGTGATGTGCGCGGGTGCCGCCACCACCACGATCTACCCGTCGACCAACGCCGAGGAGTCGGCGTTCATCCTCTCCGACTCCGACAGCCGGGTGCTCATCGCCGAGGACGCCGCCCAGCTGGCCAAGGCCCGCGAGCGCCGCGCCGAGCTGCCGGACCTCGCCCATGTCGTCGTCATCGACCCCGAGGGCGCCGACCCCGCCGAGGACGACCCCGAGGGCTGGGTGCTCACCCTCGCCGAGCTGGAGGCCCGCGGCGCCGAGTACCTGGCGCAGCACCCCGAGGCGATCAAGGAGCGGGTCGCCGCCATCACGGCCGACCAGCTGGCCACCCTGATCTACACCTCGGGCACCACCGGCCGCCCCAAGGGCGTGCGCCTGCCGCACGACAACTGGTCGTACATGGCCAAGGCCACCGTGGCCACCGGCCTCATCACCGCCGACGACGTCCAGTACCTCTGGCTGCCGCTCGCGCACGTCTTCGGCAAGGTCCTCACCTCCGGCCAGATCGAGGTAGGCCACGTGACCGCCGTCGACGGCCGGGTCGACAAGATCATCGAGAACCTGCCGGTGGTCCAGCCGACGTACATGGCCGCGGTGCCCCGCATCTTCGAGAAGGTGTACAACGGCGTCGCCGCCAAGGCGCGGGCCGGCGGCGGGGCCAAGTACAAGATCTTCCAGTGGGCGGCCGGGGTCGCCCGCGAGTACGCGACGGTCTCGCAGGACAACTTCCGGCGCACCGGCACGGCCTCCGTCCCGTTCGGGCTCGGCGCCAAGCACAAGGTCGCCGACACCCTCGTCTTCGCCAAGATCCGTGAGGCGTTCGGCGGCCGGCTGCGCGCCTGTGTCTCCGGCTCCGCCGCCCTCGCCACCGACATCGGCCTCTTCTTCTCCGGCGCCGGGATCCACATCCTGGAGGGCTACGGCCTCACCGAGTCCAGCGCCGCCTCCTTCGTCAACCCGGGCGAGGCCTACCGCACCGGCACCGTCGGCAAGCCGCTCCCCGGCACCGAGGTGCGGATCGCGGACGACGGCGAGATCCTGCTGCGCGGCCCCGGCCTGATGGAGGGCTACCACGGGCAGCCGGAGAAGACCGCCGAGGTACTGGAGCCGGACGGCTGGTTCCACACCGGCGACATCGGCGAGCTGTCCGTGGACGGCTACCTCCGGATCACCGACCGCAAGAAGGACCTGATCAAGACGTCCGGCGGCAAGTACATCGCCCCGGCGGAGGTCGAGGGACAGTTCAAGGCGGTCTGCCCGTTCGTCTCCAACATCCTGGTGCACGGCGCGGACCGGAACTTCTGCACCGCCCTGATCGCACTCGACGAGCCGACCATCCTCGGCTGGGCCGCCGAGAACGGCCTGGGCGGCAAGCCGTACGCCGAAGTGGTCGCCTCCCCGCAGGCCGTCGCGCTCATCGAGGGCTACGTGAAGCGGCTCAACGAGGGCCTGCAGCGCTGGCAGACCATCAAGAAGTTCCGGCTGCTGCCCCGCGACCTGGACATCGAGCACGGCGAGCTGACGCCCAGCCTCAAGCTGAAGCGGCCGGTCGTCGAGCGCGAGTACAAGGGCCTCATCGACGACATGTACGCGGGGACCCGCGAGGCATAGGGCCTGCCCCACGGTGTTCCTCCCGCTCTTTTTCTCCGCTCACTTCGGCAACTCGTTGCTTATGGGCATGGTCCATCTGTCACTCTGTCGGTGTCGTCAGCGCCGCCCAACGAGAACAGACAGACAGCAACGAGAACAGACAGAGCGAGAACAGGTCAGGAGCTGCACCGTGGGGCCCATTCCCTTGCAGCGGGACATCGTTCAGCGTCCCGGTGATCCCGCAGGCCGTGCGGACGCACGGCCGGTCGCCCATACGTCCCTGCCCGGGAACCTCCTCGCACCCTCCGCCGCCCGCAGGTTCGTCCGGGCCGCGCTCGGCGAGTGGACCGGGCTCGGGCTGCCCGCGGCCGTGGGTTTCAGCGAGCGCGTGGCCGAGGACGCGGAAGTCGTCGTCAGTGAACTGGTCACCAACGCGGTCGTGCACGCCGGGACCAATGTGGAGGTGCTCGCCCGGCTGGAGGAGGCCGCCGAGGACGAGGTCGCGGCCCTGGTGCTGGAGGTCTCGGACCACCACCCGGCCCGCGCCGTGCGCAGCGACCGCCCGGAGTCCGGGAGCGCCGCCGACGCCGCGGAGGGCACCAGCCTCGTCGGCCCCGACGAGCCCGCCGAGTACGGTCGCGGGCTCCAGCTCGTCGGCACCCTCGCCGAGCGCTGGGGCATCACCTACCGCACCGGCCTCAAGACCGTCTGGGCCAGGCTCCCCGTGGACGACTGGAACCCCTTCCCGGAACCGGCGGCCGAGCCCGGGTTCCAGCAGGGGCTGCGCGCCGCCGAGCTGCTCGCCCCCACCGCCCGGCGTGCGCTGCGCGACGACGCGGACTGGGCCGGCCGCGGCGCGCTCTCCTTCCTCGCCGAAGCCTCCGACCTGCTCGCCGGCCAGCTCGACGAGGACATCGTGGCGGCGCTCTCCGGACAGTTACTGGTGCCCAGACTCGCCGACTGGTGCGCGATCTGGCTGGAACCCGAGAACGGCGGCCCCTCCGCCGTACCCCGGCTCGCCAGCATCTGGCACCGGGACGAGGCCGAGACCGGGGAGCTGCGCACCCTGCTGGAACAGGACCCGATCCGGCTCCCCGAGCGGGTCGGCACCGGGCCCGTCTCCATGCCGTGGCCCGGCGGCGAGGAGGAGGGCGCGAAGGCCGACGAGCCCGCCGCGTCCGCCCTCGCCTACCGGATCACCTCGGGCGGCCGGACACTCGGCGCCGTACTCCTCGGCCGGGAGGGCCTCGCCCGCGTCCCCGACGAGGTGACCGCGCTCATCGAGGACTTCGTGCGCCGGGTCGGCCTCGCCGTCGGCGCCGCCCGCGAGTACACCCGGCAGGCCACCATCAGCCGCATCCTGCAGCGCGCCCTGCTGCCCGGCAAGGTCGCCGACATACCGGGGGTCACCAGCTCACTGGTGTACGAACCCAGCGACGACGGCGTCGTCGGCGGTGACTTCTACGACATCTTCCCCTGCCCCGGCGACCGCTGGTGCTTCGTGCTGGGCGATGTGCAGGGCAGCGGCCCCGAGGCCGCCGTCGTCACCGGCCTCGCCCGCCCCTGGCTGCGGCTGCTGGCCCGCGAGGGCTTCGGCGTCGGCGAGGTCCTGGACCGGCTCAACCGGCTGCTCCTCGACGACGCGATGGAGGCCGCCGAGGCCGCCGCGCTCATGGTGGCCGCCGCCGGCGGCCAGCAGACCCCGGACACCGGGCAGTCCCGCTTCCTGTCCCTGCTGTACGGAGAGCTCGTACCGCTGCCCGGCGGCGGCGTGCGCTGCACCCTGGCCAGCGCCGGCCACCCGCTGCCGCTGCTGCTGCGGCCCGACGGCGAGGTGCGCCCGGCCGCCGAGCCGCAGATGCTGCTCGGGATCTTCGACGACGTCGCGTACGAGAGCCAGAGCTTCGAGCTGGCGCCCGGCGACAGCCTGCTGTGCGTCACGGACGGGGTGACGGAGCGGCGCTGCGGGCCGCTGATGTTCGACGACGGGGACGGACTGTCCCAGGCGCTGGCCGGCTGCACCGGGCTGTCGGCGGACGGGATAGCGGACCGGATCAAGCGGGCGGTGCATGAATTCGCCGAGCGGCCGCCCGACGACGACCTGGCGCTGCTGGTGCTCCAGGCGGGGTGAGGACGCGTGGCCGGGGACGGGCGGCCTCCGTGATCACGGGCGTGGCCGGGGGTTCCCCGGCGGCGAGCGACAATGGGCGGTATGCCTTCCGTACTGCCCGATGGTGAACCCGTACCCGACGACGGGGCGCTGCCCCGCCATGCCCTGGAAGGCGCGGCCGGCCGGCCGCTCGGCTTCTACCTGCACGTGCCGTACTGCGCGACCCGCTGCGGCTACTGCGACTTCAACACCTACACCGCCACCGAGCTGCGCGGCTCCGGCGGTGCGCTGGCCTCCAGGGACAACTACGCCGAGCATCTGATCGGCGAGGTCCGCCAGGCCCGCAAGGTCCTCGGCGACGATCCGCGCCCGGTTCGCACGGTCTTCGTCGGCGGCGGTACGCCGACCCTGCTGGCCGCCGCGGACCTGGTCCGGATGCTGGGGGCGATCCGCGAGGAGTTCGGGCTCGCGGACGACGCCGAGATCACCACCGAGGCCAATCCGGAGTCCGTCTCCCCGGCGTACCTCGTCGAACTGCGTGAGGGCGGCTTCAACCGGATCTCCTTCGGGATGCAGAGCGCCCGGCAGCACGTGCTGAAGATCCTGGACCGTACGCATACGCCGGGGCGGCCCGAGGCATGTGTCGCCGAGGCCCGGGAGGCGGGCTTCGAGCACGTCAACCTCGACCTGATCTACGGCACGCCGGGGGAGTCCGACGACGACTGGCGGGCCTCGCTGGACGCGGCGATCGGGGCGGGGCCGGACCATGTGTCGGCGTACGCGCTGATCGTCGAGGAGGGCACCCGGCTGGCCCGCCGGATCCGGCGCGGCGAGATCCCGATGACCGACGACGACGCCCACGCCGACCGGTACCTGATCGCGGACGAGGCGATGGCCGCGGCGGGCTTCTCCTGGTACGAGGTGTCGAACTGGGCCCGCACGCCCGAGGGGCGCTGCCTGCACAACGAGCTGTACTGGCGCGGGGCCGACTGGTGGGGCGCCGGACCCGGGGCGCACAGCCACGTCGGCGGGGTGCGCTGGTGGAACGTGAAGCACCCGGGCGCGTACGCGCAGGCGCTGGCCGAGGGGCGGTCGCCGGGGGCCGGGCGCGAGATCCTCTCCGAGGAGGACCGGCGGGTCGAGCGGATCCTGCTGGAGCTCCGGCTCCAGGACGGGTGCCCGCTCGACATCCTGGCCCCGGCCGGTCTGGCCGCTTCCCGCCGTGCGCTGGCGGACGGGCTCCTGGAGCCGGGGCCGTACGAGCGGGGGCGGGCGGTGCTGACCCTGCGGGGCCGGCTGCTGGCGGACGCGGTGGTGCGGGACCTGGTGGACTGAGGGCGGGGGCTCCGCCCCTGGGCCCCCGCCTCCCCGGCTACTCGGGTGCCGTCACGAAGTCGATCAGGTGCTCCACCGAGCCCAGCAGGGACGGCTCCAGGTCGCGGTACGAGTGGACCCTGGACAGGATGTGCTGCCAGGCCGCGCCGGTGTTCTCCGGCCAGCCGAGCGCGCGGCACACGCCCGTCTTCCAGTCCTGGCCGCGAGGGACCACGGGCCAGGCCGTGATGCCCACGGAGGACGGCTTCACCGCCTCCCACACGTCGATGTAGGGGTGGCCGACCACCAGTACGTTCCCGTCCGTGACCTGGTCGGCGATCCGGGACTCCTTGGAGCCGGGGACCAGGTGGTCGACCAGGACGCCCAGCCTGGCGTCCGGGCCGGGGGAGAACTCGCGCACGACGGCGGGAAGGTCGTCGATGCCCTCCAGGTACTCGACGACCACGCCCTCGATCCGCAGGTCGTCGCCCCAGACCCGCTCGACCAGCTCCGCGTCGTGCCGGCCCTCCACATAGATCCGGCCCGCCCGCGCGACCCGGGCGCGCGCCCCGGGCACCGCGACCGAACCCGAGGCCGTCCGCGCGGGGCGCACCGGAGCGGCGGCCGAGGGGCGTACGAGGGTGACGACCCGGCCCTCCAGCAGGAAGCCGCGCGGCTCCATCGGGAACACCCGGTGCTTGCCGAAGCGGTCCTCCAGGGTCACCGTCGGACCCTGGGCCGTCTTCTCGCAGCGGATCACCGCGCCGCAGAATCCGGTGGCGACCTCCTCCACGACCAGATCGGCTTCGGCGGGCACCTCGGGAACGGGGGCGGACCTCTTCCACGGCGGGGTCAGGTCCGGCTGGTAGCTGCGCATCGGACGACGATAGGACGACTTGGCCCCGGGGGTCACGACACGCCGAAGCGCACGGCCAGTTGTTCGCGCTGGTCGCGTACGAACGCCGCGTCCACCACCGCCCCGTGCCCCGGCACGTACACCGCGTCCTCGCCGCCCAGCGCCAGCAGCCGGTCCAGGGAGGCCGGCCACCGGGCGGGGAAGGCGTCCCGGCCCGCCTGCGGTTCGCCGGACTCCTCGACCAGGTCGCCGCAGAGCACGATCGCGGGGGAGCCGGGGACGACCGCCACCAGGTCGTGGCTGCTGTGCGCGGGGCCCACGTCGGCCAGCAGCACCTTGCGTCCGCCGCCCAGATCGAGCGTCCACTCGCCGCACACCTCGTGCTGCGGCGCGACCAGCGCGTCGACGGCCTCCACCGCGTCGTGCTCCTCGACCCCGTGGCGCACGGCCGAGCTGTGCAGCTCGTCCTTCCCGTGCTTCAGCAGCTCGGCCATGCCGACCGCCCCGTACACCTGGGCGCCGGAGAACGCGGCCGTGCCCAGCACATGGTCGAAATGGGGATGGCTGAGTGCGATATGCGTCACCCTCCGGCCGAGCAGGGCCTGCGTCTGGGCCCGCACCTCGGCGCCCTCGCGGAGCGTCGATCCGGTGTCGTAGAGGAGCACTCCGTCCGTTCCCGACACCAGTGCGACCGTCGCGTCCCACCCGGGAAGGCGCCTCCGCCCCACTCCGCGACCGAGTCGCTCCCAGCCGAACTCTTCCCAAGAGGCATCCATACCGTGACGCTATCCGCAAACCACCTGTGAGGTCGCGAGGTAGCGTGGTCGGTCGCCCTTGCTAGGTCCCCACTCGGCCGCCGTACACTGGCCGGGGGGTTGCTGGCACTCGCGTTGACAGAGTGCCAGGCGGATTCCTGGGCAGAGAAACAGGAACGACCCGAGAACCAACGAGGAAACACAGCTGGAGGTGTGCGCGATGCTCAGCGAACGCAGACTCGAAGTGCTTCGCGCCATCGTCCAGGACTATGTCGGCACGGAGGAGCCCGTCGGCTCCAAGGCGCTCACCGAGCGGCACAAGCTGGGAGTCTCCCCGGCAACCGTCCGCAACGACATGGCGGTGCTGGAGGACGAGGGCTTCATCGCCCAGCCCCACACCAGCGCGGGACGCATTCCGACGGACAAGGGCTACCGGCTCTTCGTCGACAAGCTCGCGGGGGTCAAGCCCCTCTCGACGCCGGAACGTCGCGCCATTCACAATTTCCTCGACGGCGCGGTCGACCTCGACGACGTCGTGGGCCGCACCGTACGGCTGCTCGCGCAGCTGACCCGGCAGGTCGCCATCGTGCAGTACCCCTCGCTGACCCGCTCGACGGTGCGGCACGTGGAACTGCTCTCCCTGGCACCCGCCCGGCTGATGCTCGTGCTCATCACGGACACCGGCCGGGTCGAACAGCGCATGATCGACTGCCCCGCCCCGTTCGGCGAGACCTCTCTCGCCGATCTGCGGGCCCGGCTCAACAGCCGGGTCGTCGGACGCCGCTTCGCGGACGTCCCGCAGCTGGTGCAGGACCTGCCGGAATCCTTCGAGAGCGAGGACCGGGGAACCGTGTCCACCGTGCTCTCCACCCTGCTCGAAACCCTCGTCGAGGAGACGGAGGAGCGGCTGATGATCGGCGGCACCTCCAACCTCACCCGCTTCGGGCACGACTTCCCGGTGATGATCCGGCCGGTGCTGGAGGCACTGGAGGAGCAGGTCGTGCTGCTGAAGCTGCTCGGCGAGGCCAAGGACTCGGGCATGACCGTACGTATCGGGCACGAGAACGCCCACGAAGGGCTCAACTCCACGTCCGTCGTCGCGGTCGGCTACGGTTCGGGCGACGAGGCAGTCGCCAAACTCGGCGTGGTCGGACCGACCCGCATGGACTACCCCGGAACGATGGGAGCGGTACGCGCAGTGGCACGTTACGTCGGACAGATCCTGGCGGAGTCGTAAGTGGCCACGGACTACTACGCCGTACTCGGCGTGCGCCGCGACGCATCTCAGGACGAGATCAAGAAGGCATTCCGGAGGCTCGCCCGCGAGCTGCACCCGGATGTGAACCCCGATCCGAAGACCCAGGAGCGGTTCAAGGAGATCAACGCCGCCTACGAGGTGCTGTCGGACCCGCAGAAGAAGCAGGTCTACGACCTCGGCGGCGACCCGCTGTCCGCCTCCGGCGGCGGTGGCGCGGGCGGATTCGGACAGGGCGGCTTCGGCAACTTCTCCGACATCATGGACGCGTTCTTCGGTACGTCGTCGCAGCGCGGGCCCCGTTCGCGCACCCGGCGCGGCCAGGACGCGATGATCCGTCTGGAGATCGATCTCGCCGAGGCGGCGTTCGGCACCACCAAGGACATCCAGGTCGACACGGCCGTCGTCTGTACGACGTGCAGCGGTGAGGGCGCCGCCCCAGGCACCTCCGCCCAGACCTGTGACATGTGCCGCGGCCGCGGCGAGGTCTCCCAGGTCACCCGGTCCTTCCTCGGCCAGGTCATGACCTCGCGGCCCTGCCCGCAGTGCCAGGGCTTCGGCACGGTCGTGCCGACCCCGTGCCCGGAGTGCGCCGGTGACGGCCGCATCCGCTCGCGGCGCACGCTCACCGTGAAGATCCCCGCCGGTGTCGACAACGGCACCCGCATCCAGCTCGCGGGCGAGGGCGAGGTCGGCCCCGGCGGCGGCCCGGCCGGCGATCTGTACGTGGAGATCCACGAGCTCTCGCACTCGGTGTTCCAGCGCCGCGGCGACGACCTGCACTGCACGGTCACCATCCCCATGACGGCGGGCGCGCTCGGCACCAAGGTGCCGCTGGAGACGCTCGACGGCCTGGAGGAGGTCGACATCCGGCCGGGCACCCAGTCCGGCCAGTCGGTGCCGCTGCACGGCCGCGGCATCACGCATCTGCGGGGCGGCGGGCGCGGCGACCTGATCGTGCACGTCGAGGTGATGACCCCGACGAAGCTGGACCCGGAGCAGGAGCGGCTGCTGCGCGACCTGGCGAAGATGCGCGGCGAGGAGCGGCCCACCGGCCAGTTCCAGCCCGGCCAGCAGGGGCTGTTCTCCCGGCTGAAGGACGCCTTCAACGGCCGCTGACCGGTCCCGCACACCGTTTCCGGACGCCGGACGGACCCGCTCGGCGGGCCTGTCCGGCGTTCGCGTGCGGGCCTGCCGGTGTCCGCGTACGAACCTGTCCGGCGTTCGCGTATGAACCCGTGCGGTGTTCGCTTACGGACCTTGTCCGGCGTTCAGTACAAAGCGGGCCCCGTCCCGCGCGCCCCGCGCCGCGCGGGACGTGACACGATGCGGTCATGTCATCCGCGTTGACCGATCTCTGCCGGTATCCGATCGTGCAGGCCCCGATGGCGGGGGGCGCATCCTGTCCGCAGCTCGCCGCCGCCGTCTGTGAGGCGGGCGGGCTCGGTTTCCTCGCCGCCGGGTACAAGACGGCGGACGGCATGTACAACGAGATCAAGCAGCTGCGCGGGCTGACCGGTCAGCCCTTCGGCGTCAATCTCTTCATGCCGCAGCCGGCGCTCGCCGACCCGAGCGCCGTCGAGGTGTACCGGCACCAGCTCGCGGGCGAGGCCGCCTGGTACGAGACCCCGCTCGGTGATCCGGACTCCGGCGGCGACGACAACTACGACGCCAAGATCGCCATCCTCCTGGAGGACCCGGTCCCGGCCGTCTCGTTCACCTTCGGCTGCCCGACCCGCGACACCCTCGACGCGTTCGCCGGCGTCGGCACGTACACCGTCGTGACGGTCACCACGCCCGAGGAGGCCCAGGCCGCCCAGTGGGCGGGCGCCGACGCGGTCTGCGTCCAGGGCGTCGAGGCGGGCGGCCACCAGTCCACCCACCGCGACGACCCGCAGACCGACGGCGCCGGAATCGGGCTGCTCTCACTGGTCTCCCAGGTCCGCGAGACCGTGCAGATACCGATCGTCGCCACCGGCGGGCTGATGCGCGGCTCCCAGATCGCCGCGGTGCTCGCCGCGGGCGCGGAGGCGGCGCAGCTCGGCACGGCGTTCCTCATCTGCCCCGAGTCCGGGGCGGGCCTGCTGCACAAGCAGGCCCTGACCAACCCGCTGTTCGTACGGACCGCCCTGACCCGGGCGTTCTCCGGCCGCCCGGCCCGCGGCCTGGTCAACCGGTTCATGCGCGAGCACGGCCCGTACGCCCCCGCCGCCTACCCGCAGGTCCACTATCTGACCGCCGGGCTGCGCAAGGCGGCGGCGAAGGCCGGGGACGCGCAGGGCATGGCCCTGTGGGCGGGGCAGGGACACCGGATGGCACGCGAGCTGCCGGCCGGCCGGCTGGTCAGGCTGCTCGCCGAAGAACTGGACGCCGCACGGACGGCAGTGAGCACAAGGAGTACGCAGTGACCGCACCGGTCTTCGTCGTCGAACAGGTCCCCGGCGGACCCGAGTTCGTCCTGGAGGGGCCCGAGGGCCGGCACGCCGTGTCGGTCAAGCGGCTGCACGCCGGTGAGGACGTCGTACTCACCGACGGGCGCGGCCACTGGGCGGAAGGCGTCGTCCTGGCCGCCGAGGGCAAGGACCGGCTCGTCCTCACCGGTCTGACCGGGGTCCGGGAGGAGCCCCCGCCCGTTTCCCGCATCACCGTCGTCCAGGCCCTGCCCAAGGGTGACCGGGGCGAGGTCGCCGTGGAGACGATGACGGAGACCGGGGCCGACGCGATCGTGCCCTGGCAGGCGTCGCGCTGCATCACGCAGTGGAAGGGCGACCGCGGCCTCAAGTCCCTCGCGAAATGGCGCAACACCGCCCGGGAGGCGGGCAAGCAGTCCCGCCGGGTGCGCTTCCCCGAGGTGGCCGACGCGATGACGAC
This sequence comes from Streptomyces sp. NBC_00376, assembly GCF_036077095.1. Taxonomy (NCBI): domain Bacteria; kingdom Bacillati; phylum Actinomycetota; class Actinomycetes; order Kitasatosporales; family Streptomycetaceae; genus Streptomyces; species Streptomyces sp. NBC_00376. The sequence continues at coordinate 5,890,873 of NZ_CP107960.1, forward strand.
CAAGCAGGTCGCCGCGCTGCTGGCCGCGGCGGACTTCGCCGCCGTCCTGCACGAGGACCGGGAGCACGACAGCGAACCGCTGGCCACCGTCCCGCTCCCCGAACAGGGCGAGATCGTGCTCGTCGTGGGTCCCGAGGGCGGGGTGTCGCCGCAGGAACTGGCGGCGTTCGCCGCGGCGGGTGCCAGGACCTGCCGGCTCGGCGCGAGCGTGCTGCGCACCTCCACGGCGGGCACGGCGGCGACCGCTCTGCTGCTGGGGCGCACCGGCCGCTGGTCGTGAGGCCGGCGCGAGCTCCGTCGTGAGGCCGCAGCACGCCCCGTCGTGAGCCTGCCGCGCGCCCCGTCGCGTGCGCCGGAGCCGCTCACGGTTTTGGCGGCAAGCCGTCTACCGCTTCGTGAGCGAACGGTGGGAAGCTGCCCGTATGGGGACATCAAGGGCATGGGGTCAGGTAAGAGAACGGCGCTTTCTGGCCGCGTCCGCACTCGTGGTCGCGGCGGTCGCGGGAGCTGCCGCCTGTGACCCCCAGGGCGGATTGAACTCCGCTTCCATCGCCGTGACCACCGACCGGGTCGGCACCGGCGCACTGGAAAGCAACGGGGTCGACGTGCAGTGGCTGAACTGCACCGCCGGTGTCGACGGGTACCTGGCCGGGGGCGTACAACCCTCCGCGTCCGCGCGCCGGATCGCGAACGTCGACTGCACCGGCAAGACCGGGCAGGGCGAGCCCATCACCCTCACCGGCAAGGTGACCCAGGAGCTCGGTGGGCGCTGCGTGCGCGGGGACCTGACCGCGAAGACCGGCGGGAAGGCCGTTTTCCGGGCGGATGTGCTCGGCAACTGCGACGCCGTCCCGTCGACCGCCGCGGTGAATCCGCCGCCGGCCGGCGGCGGCCAGGGCCTCCGGCCGGTGGTCACCGTCACGGTGACGGTGACCGAGACACCCATGGGCAAGTGAACCGGCCCGCCCCGCGGCGGCCCGTCGAACTCCGGCCAACCCGCTTACGCGGAGCGGAACCGCGACCTAGGGTGACCGGTGTGACGCAGTCTGCCTACCTCCGATACCCCCATGTCCAGGGCGATTCGATCGCCTTCACCGCCGAGGACGATGTCTGGCTGGCGCCGCTGGACGGCGGCCGAGCCTGGCGCGTCTGTGCCGACAACCGGCCGGTCGCCGGCCCCCGGATATCGCCCGACGGAACCCGGATCGCCTGGACGTCCACCAGGGACGGGGCCCCCGAGGTGCACATCGCACCGGCCGACGGCGGCCCCTCCCAGCGGCTCACCCACTGGGGCGACGCCCGGACCGCCGTGCACGGCTGGACGCCCGAGGGCGAGGTGCTGGTCGTCAGCGCCCAGGGGCAGGCCTCGTTCCGGCGCACCTGGGCCAGGGCCGTGCCGGTCGACGGCGGACCCGCCCGGACCCTGCCGTACGGGCCGGTCGGCTCGCTCGCGTACGGGCCCGGCGGCCGGGTACTGCTGCTCTCGGTCACCATGGGGCGCGAGGCCGCCGCCTGGAAGCGCTACCGGGGCGGCACGGCGGGCAAGCTGTGGATCGAGCAGGAGTCCCCGGCGGACGGCCCTGCGGAGTTCGTACGGCTCCACGCCGACCTCGACGGGAACATCGAATGCCCGATGTGGGTGGGCGAGCGCGTCGCCTTCCTCTCCGACCACGAAGGCGTCGGCGCGCTCTACTCCTCGCTCCCCGACGGCTCCGATCTGCGCCGCCACACCGGCATCGAGGGCTTCTACGCCCGCCACGCGTCCACCGACGGCACCCGCGTCGTCTACGCCTCGGCCGGTGAACTCTGGCTGCTGGACGGCCTGGAGGGCGACGGGCCCCGCCGCATCGACATCCGGCTCGGCGGTCAGCGCGCCGACCTCCAGCCGCACCCCGTGCACGCCGGCAGCCATCTCGACTCCGCGTCCCCGGACCGCACCGGCCGCGGCAGCGCCGTCGGGACGCGCGGCGCCGTCCACTGGGTCACCCACAGCGAGGGCCCGGCCCGCGCGCTCGCCGTCGAACCGGGCGTACGCGCCAGACTGCCCCGCGCCTTCCAGGCCGACGGCGACCAGCACGTCGTCTGGGTCACCGACGCCGAGGGCGACGACGCCCTGGAGTGCGCACCCGCCACCGGAACCGCCCCCGGCGCCGTACCGCGCCGCCTCGCCGCAGGCCGTATCGGCCGGGTCCTCGAACTGGCCCCGGCCCCCGACGGCAGCCGGTTCGCCGTCGCCGCGCACGACGGGCGGATCCTGATCGTCGAGCGGGAGAGCGGCGAGGTCCACGAGGTGGACCGCAGCGAGCACGGCGACGCCTCCGGCCTCGTCTTCTCGCCCGACTCCTCCTGGCTCGCCTGGTCCCACCCCGGGCCCGAGCCGCTCAGCCAGCTCAAGCTCGCCCACCTCGCCGATCTCTCGGTCACCGAGGCCACCCCGCTGCGCTTCCGGGACTTCTCCCCCGCGTTCACCGGCGACGGCAAGCACCTGGCCTTCCTCTCCGAGCGCTCCTTCGACCCGGTCTACGACGCCCATGTCTTCGACCTGGCGTTCATCGGCGCCTGCCGCCCGCACCTGCTGACGCTCGCCGCCACCACGCCCTCCCCGTTCGGGCCGCAGCGCCACGGCCGCCCGACCGAGAAGAGCGGCGGCGAGGGCGACCAGGACAACCCGACCGCGCTCCCCGTCACCCGGATCGACCTCGAAGGGCTCGCCGACCGGATCGTGCCGCTGCCCGTCGAGGCCGCCAGCTACTCCACGCTGCACGCCGCGAAGGACGGGCTGCTGTGGCTGAGCCACCCGGTGACCGGGGTGCTCGGCACCAGCGGACCCACCCCCGACGCCCGGCGGCCCGAGACGGTCCTGGAGCGGTACGACCTGGAGAAGCTGCGCTGCGAGGAACTGGCCTCCGGAGTCAGGGACTTCGCGGTCAGCGGGGACGGCAAGCGGGTGGCCATGCAGACCCGGGGCAAGCTGCGCGTCGTGCCGTCCGACAGCCGTGTCGCCGCCGATGACGACGACGGCGGCAGCGACGGCGGCGTCACCGTCGACCTCTCCCGGATCCGGCGGACCCTCGAACCGGCCGCCGAATGGCGCCAGATGTACAACGAGGCCGGGCGCATCATGCGGGACAACTACTGGCGCCCCGACATGGGCGGTCTCGACTGGGACGGGGTCCTGGACCGCTACCGCCCGGTGCTGGAGCTGGTCGCCACCCACGACGACCTGATGGACCTGCTCTGGGAGGTGCAGGGGGAGCTCGGCACCTCGCACGCCTATGTGCGGCCGTCCGGCGGATGGGGTGACGAATCGACCCGGCAGGGGCTGCTCGGCGCGGACATCTCCCGTACGGATGAAGGCAGTTGGCGGATCGACCGGGTCCTGCCGTCCGAGACCTCCGACCCGGAGGCCCGCTCCCCGCTCGCCGCGCCCGGCGTGGCGGTACGCGCCGGGGACGCGATCATCGCCGTCGACGGCCGCCCGGTCGACCCGGTGACCGGGCCCGGACCGCTGCTCATCGGCTCGGCGGACAAGCCGGTCGAGCTGACCGTCTCGCCGGTGGACGGCGGCAACGCCCGCCATGTCGTCGTCGTACCGGTCGCCGACGAGGAGGCGCTGCGCTACCACGACTGGGTCGCCGACCGGCGGGCCTACGTGCACGAGCGCTCCGGCGGCCGCCTCGGCTACCTCCACGTCCCCGACATGGTCGGCGCGGGCTGGGCGCAGCTCCACCGGGACCTGCGGGTCGAGGTGGCCCGCGAGGGGCTGGTCGTGGACGTACGGGAGAACCGCGGCGGCCACACCTCGCAGCTGATCGTGGAGAAGCTCGCCCGCCGCGTCATCGGCTGGGACCTGCCGCGCGGCAGGCGGCCGTTCAGCTACCCGCTGGACGCGCCGCGCGGTCCCGTGGTCGCCGTGGCCAACGAATTCTCCGGCTCCGACGGCGACATCGTGAACGCCGCGATCAAGGCGCTGCGCATCGGCCCGGTCGTCGGCACCCGGACCTGGGGCGGCGTGGTCGGCATCGACAGCAAGTACCGGCTGGTGGACGGGACTCTGGTCACCCAGCCCAAGTTCGCGTTCTGGTTCGAGGGTTACGGCTGGGGCGTGGAGAACCACGGGGTCGATCCCGATGTCGAGGTCGTGGTGACACCGCAGGACTATGCGGCGGGGCGGGATCCGCAGTTGGACGAGGCGATCCGGATCGCGCTGGAGTCGCTGGCCGAGACGCCGGCGAAGCGGGCGCCGGGGCTGCCGGGGCTGCCGGAGGCGTAGGGGGAGCGGGGCGGGGGCGGGGTGCGCCTGCGGGGGCTCGTCGCCCCTGCCCGCCCCTTCCCGCAACCGGGGGCGCTGCCCCCGGAACCCCGCTCCTCGATCGCCGGAGGGGCTGGGTTCCAGGTTCCGGAGGGGCTGGATTGCTGGGCCGATACCATGCCGTAGAACGATCATCACCTAGCGAGGAGCCACCCCATGGCGGGAGAACCGCAGCCCGACTGCCTGTTCTGCAAGATCGTCTCGGGTGAGATCCCGGCAACCATCGTCCGCGAGACCGAGACCACCGTCGCCTTCCGGGACATCAACCCGCAGGCCCCCACCCACGTACTCGTCATCCCCCGCGTCCACCACCCGGACGCCGCCGCGCTCGCCGCCGCCGAGCCGGCCATCGCCGCCGACATACTGCGCGAGGCCGGGCAGGTCGCCGCCGACGAGAAGATCGTGGACACCGGTTACCGGGTCGTCTTCAACACCGGCTCCGGCGCCGGCCAGACCGTCTTCCACGCGCACGCCCACGTCCTGGGCGGCCGCGGACTGCAGTGGCCCCCCGGCTAGAGAGGCCGGTCGCACACCGTGTCCGTACGCGAACTCGTGGTCCTCGGCACCGCCAGCCAGGTCCCGACCAGACGCCGCAACCACAACGGCTACCTGCTGCGCTGGGACGGCGAGGGCATCCTCTTCGACCCCGGTGAGGGCACCCAGCGCCAGATGCTGCGGGCCGGTGTCGCCGCGCACGACATCAACCGGATCTGTGTCACGCATTTCCACGGCGACCACTCGCTGGGCCTGGCCGGGGTGATCCAGCGGATCAACCTCGACCAGGTCCCGCACCCGGTCACCGCGCACTACCCGGCGAGCGGGCAGCACTTCTTCGAGCGGCTGCGGTACGCCACCGCCTACCGTGAGTCCGTCGAGCTGACCGAGGCCCCGGTCGCCGCCGACGGTGTGCTCGCCACCACCGACACGTACACGCTCAGCACCCACCTGCTCTCGCACCCCGTCGAGTCGTACGGCTACCGGCTCGTCGAGCCCGACGGGCGGCGCATGCTGCCCGCGAAACTGGCCGAGCACGGCATCAAGGGACCGGACGTCGGCCGGCTCCAGCGCGAGGGCGCCATCGGCGGCGTCACGCTCGACGACGTCTCCGAGCGCAGGCGCGGCCAGCGGTTCGCGTTCATCATGGACACGAGGCTCTGCGACGGCGTGCAGGTGCTCGCCGAGGGCTGCGACCTGCTGGTCATCGAGTCGACCTTCCTCGACGAGGACGAACGGCTCGCCACCGACCACGGTCACCTGACCGCCGGCCAGGCGGCCCGGGTGGCCCGGGACGCGGGCGTGCGGCACCTCGTGCTGACGCACTTCTCGCAGCGGTACGACGACCCTGCAGCTTTTGTGGCCCAGGCCCGCGCCGCGGGGTTCGAGGGCGAACTGACCGTCGCCCAGGACCTCGACCGCGTTCCCGTGCCCAGCCGGCACCTCTGAACACAGCAGCAGCAATTCAGCACCACACCAGCACCACCGTCTGTGAGCGTGAAAACCCGTGCCCCTCCCCAAAGCCGAACTCCACCTCCACATCGAAGGCACCCTCGAACCCGAGCTGGCCTTCGCGCTCGCCGCGCGCAACGGCGTGGAGCTGCCGTACGCGGACACCGAAGAGCTGCGCACCGCCTACCTCTTCGACGACCTGCAGAGCTTCCTCGACCTGTACTACGCGCTGATGGCGGTGCTCCGGACCGAGCGGGACTTCGAGGAACTCGCCGACGCGTACCTCGCCCGCGCCGCCTCCCAGGGCGTCCGGCACGCGGAGATCTTCTTCGACCCGCAGGCGCACACCGCCCGCGGCGTCCCGATCGGCACCGTCGTCGAGGGGCTCGGCCGGGCGCTGGACCGCAGCGAGGAGAGGCACGGCATCTCCACCCGGCTGATCATGTGCTTCCTGCGCGACGAGTCCGCCGAGTCGGCGATGGAGACCCTGGAGGCGGCGAAGCCGTATCTGCACCGGATCAGCGCGGTCGGCCTGGACTCGGCGGAGGTCGGCCACCCGCCCGTCAAGTTCCGCGAGGTGTACGAGGCGGCCGCGGCACTCGGACTGCGCAAGGTCGCCCACGCCGGCGAGGAGGGCCCGCCCGAGTACATCCGGGAGGCGCTGGACGTCCTCGGGGTCGAGCGCATCGACCACGGGCTGCGCTGCATGGAGGACCCGGAGCTGGTGGAGCGGCTGGTCGCGGACCGGGTGCCGCTCACCCTCTGCCCGCTGTCCAACGTACGGCTGCGCGCCATCGACACCCTGGAGGAGCACCCGCTGCGGGCCATGATGGACGCCGGACTGCTCTGCACGGTGAACTCCGACGACCCCGCCTACTTCGGCGGATACGTCGGGGACACCTTCCACGCCGTCCACGAGGCGCTCGACCTGGACCAGGAGCGGCTGCGCACCCTGGCCCGCAACTCCTTCGAGGCGGCCTTCCTCGACCACGACGAGGAGCGCAGGGCGCGCTATCTGTCCGAGGTCGAGGCGTACGCGTTCGACTGACCGGCCACGCCCGCCGGGCCGGCCGTACGGAACGCGGCCCGGACCGGGCGCCTGCGGCGCACCGGCAGGCTGATCTCCGTGACGGCCTGCTCGGGCGCGCCCAGCTTGGGCACGGCGCCGGGCACCGCTCCGGTGGTGACGGCGAGCAGCGCGGCAGGGGCGCCGCCCCTGCGGCGCACCGATCCCGGCACCAGCGGACGGCCGCCGGTGTGCAGGGCGACGGCCGTGACCGGGGCCGCGACCAGCAGCGTGACGGAGCCCAGGATCAGGCCCATGACCGGGTACCCGGCCTGCTCGGACAGGACACTGCCCAGGACCGGCCCGCAGGCCACCCCGACGGACGAGGCGGAGCCCGCGAGGACCGCCCAGCGGCCGCGTACGTCCAGGGAGGCGGCCAGGCCGATCAGGTACGACAGGACCACCGGGTAGACCGTGTTCCAGAGGATCTCGCCGGTCGCGAACTGGCCGAGGTTCCCGGCCGAGGAACTGAGCACGATGCTCGCCGCGATGATCACGGTGCCCATGCCGATCGGCACCGCCCGGCCGAGCCGGGCGCCCAGCATCCCGGCGCCCATCACCCCGAGCAGACCCGCACCGAGCGCGGCGGCGAACACCGCGCCGATGGTGACCTCGGAGAGCCCGACCTGGGACACCCCGATCCGGCTGCTGACACCCCACAGCGCGTTCTGCGCCATCGACCAGACGAGCATGCCGCCCGCGAGCACCAGACCGGAACGGCGGTGCGGCAGCCGGCCCGCGACCGGGGCGGCCGGACCGGTGGGCGTGACGCCGCCGAGCCGTGCGGTGGCGGGCCAGACGAGCAGGGCGACCAGGGCGATCGAGGCGAACGGCAGCCGGTGGCCGCCGCCGAGGTGCGGGATCGTCAGATAGAGGGCGCCCGCCGTCGCGGAGACGCTGAGCAGTCCGAGCGACGAGGTCCGGTGCGGATCGCGCTGGGCGGCGATGCCCGCGGCGGCCACCGCGGTCGCCGTACCGGAGCCGAGACCGCCGATCATCGCGCCCATGACCACCAGCGGCACCGACCCGGCCAGGGCGGCGCAGCCGTACCCCACCATGGCCAGCACCAGCCCGATCCGGGCCGGCCGCCGCGGCCCGTACGTCTCGACCCGGCCCGCCAGCGTGAACCCGGCGGTCGCCGAACTCAGCAGCAGGGCACTGCCGACCAGCCCGGCCTGCGCCGTACTGAGGCCGAGATAGACGGAGAGCCGCCCGACGATGGTGGGGAGCAGATAGGCGGCGAGGTAACCGGCGGTGAACACGGCGACCAGGGGCCACGCGGCGCGAGGGCGCGAGGACATGGGCGTTCCTGAAGACATGCCTGAGGCGGCAGAGAAGGCAGGGGAGGGCAATGCGGAAAGGCAGGGGAGGGTGATGCAGGAAATGCGGGGAATTCGGGCCACTCTTCGGTAACTGTCACCGACGGGGCTCGCGGGCCAATTTGTATCAACTGCGGCCAGTCGACCGAAAGCTGCCCCAGTGTGATCTGGGTCACTTGTGCGTTTACCTTCCGGAGGTCCGGGTAGCAGCGCATGTTTATGCAGGTCGGAGCCCACATATGAGGTGCCGGAGCGGGCCCTTCGCGACCGGCGGCGCGCGCCCTCCGGTTACGGCGGTGAATCGGGCACACTGGCCGGATCTGCCACGACCGGGGAGTGCAAGGTGAGTACAGACATCCCAGCGGACATCCCAGGTATCGACCCACTGGACGGGCTGCGCGCCCCGCAGGACCCGGCCTGCGACGTCTTTCTCACCGGCACGGTCTTCCTCGACATCATCTTCACCGGCCTCGACAGCGCCCCGGTGCGCGGCACCGAGTCCTGGGCGCGCGGCATGGGATCCAGCCCCGGCGGGGTCGCCAACATGGCGACCGCCCTGGCGAGACTGGGGCTGCACACCTCGCTGGCCGCCGCGTTCGGCGACGACCACTACGGGGAGTACTGCTGGGACGCCCTGGAACAGGGCGAGGGCATCGATCTGTCCATGTCGCACACCGTCCCCGGCTGGCACTCGCCGGTGACCGTCTCGATGGCGTACGAGGGCGAGCGGACGATGGTCTCGCACGGCCACGAGGCCCCCGGCCCCGCGGTCCCCGCCGGGGAACCGGCGTTCCCGTGCTGCCCGCCGCGCGCGCGGGCCGCCGTCGCCTCGCTCGCCCCCGGCCGCAGCGAGCCCTGGGTGGCCACCGCGGCCCGCAACGGCGCCCGGATCTTCGCCGACGTCGGCTGGGACGAGAGCGGCCGCTGGGACCTGGGCGCCCTCACCGACCTGGAGCACTGCCAGGCCTTCCTGCCCAACGCGGAGGAGGCGATGCGCTACACCCGCACCGACTGCCCGCGCGCCGCCGCCCACGCCCTGGCCGAGCGTGTGCCGCTCGCCGTGGTCACCCTGGGCGCGGAGGGCGCCTACGCGGTGGACTCGGCGACCGGAGCGAGCGCCGAGGTGCCCGCGATCGAGGTCGAGGCGCTCGACCCGACCGGCGCGGGCGACGTCTTCGTCGCCGGTTTCGTCACCGGAACCCTGGCGGACTGGCCGCTGGCCGACCGGCTGGCCTTCGCCGGACTGACCGCAGCGCTCTCGGTCCAGGAGTTCGGCGGATCGCTGTCGGCGCCGGGCTGGGCGGAGGTCGCCGCCTGGTGGCAGCAGATCCGTACCGTCGCCGGCCAGGACCCGGCCGCGCTCCAGCGGTACGCCTTCCTGGACGAGCTGCTGCCCGCCGCCGCCCGGCCCTGGCCGCTGCGCCGGGCGGTACCGACGATCGGCTTCCGCCACCCCGCCTGACCGAGGGGCGCACCCGTTCGCGAGCCTGTGCGAAAAAGTCCTCGGTGTTGTCGGTGCGGAGTCGTAGGCTTGGTAATCCGAGAGGTTGTCGATCGGCGAGGACCTTGCAACGGGAGGTATGTGCAGGCCACAGAGCCGGCCCATGACTCAGACACCCACAGCCCAGACCACTGCGCCGAGGCAGGCGCGAGCCCACTTCACCGTCCCTGCCAGCCATCCGATGGTGACCGTCCTGGGCTCAGGCGACGCCTTGCTGCGCGTGATCGAGACGGCCTTCCCGGCGGCCGACATCCACGTCCGGGGAAACGAGGTCAGCGCCGCCGGAGACGCGACGGAAGTCGCTCTGATCCAGCGCCTGTTCGACGAGATGATGCTGGTGCTCCGCACCGGTCAGCCGATGACGGAGGACGCAGTGGAACGCTCGATCGCCATGCTCAGGGCGACTGAGAACGGCGAGGGGGACGGCGAGGAGACCCCGGCCGAGGTGCTCACGCAGAACATCCTCTCCAGTCGCGGTCGCACGATCCGCCCCAAGACGCTCAACCAGAAGCGCTACGTCGACGCGATCGACAAGCACACGATCGTCTTCGGCATCGGCCCCGCCGGTACCGGCAAGACCTATCTCGCCATGGCGAAGGCCGTCCAGGCCCTGCAGTCCAAGCAGGTCAACCGGATCATCCTGACCCGTCCCGCCGTCGAGGCGGGCGAGCGGCTCGGCTTCCTGCCCGGCACGCTCTACGAGAAGATCGACCCGTACCTGCGCCCGCTCTACGACGCGCTGCACGACATGCTCGACCCCGACTCGATCCCGCGGCTGATGGCGGCGGGCACGATCGAGGTGGCGCCGCTGGCGTACATGCGCGGCCGCACGCTCAACGACGCCTTCATCATCCTCGACGAGGCGCAGAACACCAGCGCCGAGCAGATGAAGATGTTCCTGACGCGGCTCGGCTTCGACTCGAAGATCGTCATCACCGGTGACGTCACCCAGGTCGACCTGCCGAACGGGACCAAGAGCGGTCTGCGCCAGGTCCAGGAGATCCTGGACGGCGTCGAGGACGTGCACTTCTCCCGGCTCACCTCCCAGGATGTCGTCCGGCACAAGCTCGTCGGCCGTATCGTCGACGCGTACGAGAAGTACGACAACCGAGACAGCCACAAACGGAAGTAGTCGCAGCGCACCATGTCGATCGACGTCAACAACGAGTCCGGAACCGAGGTCGACGAGCAGGCGATCCTCGACATCGCCCGCTACGCGCTCGCGCGGATGCGGATCCACCCGCTCTCCGAGCTCTCGGTGATCGTGGTGGACACCGACGCCATGGAACAGCTCCACATCCAGTGGATGGACCTCCCTGGTCCGACCGATGTCATGTCCTTCCCGATGGACGAGCTGCGTCCGCCGGCCAAGGACGACGAGGAGCCCCCGCAGGGGCTCCTCGGTGACATCGTGCTCTGCCCGGAGGTCGCCAAGAAGCAGGGCGAGGACGCGGAGACCCGGCACTCCATGGACGAGGAGCTCCAGCTCCTCACCGTCCACGGGGTGCTGCACCTCCTCGGGTACGACCACGAGGAGCCGGACGAGAAGGCCGAGATGTTCGGGCTCCAGGCCGCGATCGTCGACGGCTGGCGCGCCGAGCACGGCCTGACCGGCCCGTCGCCCGCCCCCACCGTCTCGTGAGCGTTCCTCTCGTTCTCGGGGCCGTTCTGCTGGTCGTCGTCGGCTGGCTGGCGGCCTGCGCGGAGGCGGGCATCGCCCGGGTCTCCAGCTTCCGGGCCGCCGAGGCGGTCCGCTCCGGGCGGCGCGGCAGCAGGAAGCTGGAGCAGGTCGCGGCGGACCCGACCCGCTATCTCAACGTCGCCCTGCTGGTGCGGGTCGCCTGCGAGATGTCGGCCGCGGTGCTCGTCACGTACGCCTGCCTGAAGGAGCTTCCGGAGACCTGGCAGGCGCTGGCCGTCGCCATGGGCGTGATGGTCCTCGTCTCCTATGTCGCCATCGGGGTGTCGCCGCGCACCATCGGCCGCCAGCACCCGCTGAACACGGCCACGGCCGCGGCGTACGTCCTGCTGCCGCTGGCCAGGGTCATGGGCCCGGTCCCGCAGTTGCTGATCCTCATCGGCAACGCGCTGACCCCGGGCAAGGGGTTCCGCAAGGGCCCGTTCGCCAGCGAGGCGGAACTGCGCGCGATGGTCGACCTCGCCGAGGCGGAGTCGCTGATCGAGGACGAGGAGCGCCGTATGGTGCACTCCGTCTTCGAGCTCGGTGACACGCTCGTGCGCGAGGTCATGGTGCCGCGGACGGACCTGGTCTGCATCGAGCGCTACAAGACGATCCGGCAGGCGCTGACGCTGGCCCTGCGCTCCGGCTTCTCGCGGATCCCGGTCACCGGGGAGAACGAGGACGACATCGTCGGCATCGTGTATCTCAAGGACCTGGTCCGCAAGACCCACATCAACCGCGAGTCGGAGGCCGATGTGGTCTCCACCGCGATGCGGCCGGCGTCCTTCGTGCCCGACACCAAGAACGCCGGCGACCTGCTGCGCGAGATGCAGCAGGAACGCAACCACGTCGCCGTCGTGATCGACGAGTACGGCGGCACGGCCGGCATCGTCACCATCGAGGACATCCTCGAAGAGATCGTCGGCGAGATCACCGACGAGTACGACCGCGAACTCCCGCCCGTCCAGGAGCTGGGGAACGACAACTTCCGGGTGACCGCGCGCCTCGACATCGGCGACCTCGGGGAGCTGTTCGGCCTCGACGAGTACGACGACGAGGACGTGGAGACCGTCGGCGGACTGCTGGCCAAGGCGCTCGGGCGGGTCCCGATCGCCGGGGCCTCGGCCGTCGTCGACCTGCCCGACGGCCGCCGGCTGCGGCTGACCGCGGAGTCCCCGGCGGGCCGCCGCAACAAGATCATCACGGTGCTGGTGGAGCCCGTGGCTTCCCGGGGGGAGGACGGGGGATGACTCCGCAGCAGCTGAGGGCGTTCTGCCTGGAGTTCAACGCAAGTGCCGAGGAGTTTCCGTTCGGCCCCGGGACCTCCGTCTTCAAGGTGCTCGGCAAGATGTTCGCGCTCAGCGCGCTGGACGCCCGGCCGCTGACGGTGAACCTGAAGTGCGACCCGGACGAGGCGGTGCGGCTGCGGGAGAAGTACGACGCGGTGGTGCCGGGCTGGCACATGAACAAGCGGCACTGGAACACGGTGACGGTGTCCGGGGTGCCGGACCGGGTGCTCCGCGAGCTCATCGAGGACTCCTACGACCTGGTGGTGGCGGGGCTGCCGAAGGCGGACCGGCTGCGGCTCGACCGGCCGTAGGGGCCGTCCCGTGCGAGTGCCCGCGCGCCCGGTTCGTATGCTCGGCACATGACTGAGAGCACCGACCTCGGCGCCGAGGACCGCAAGATCGTCACGCTGGCGCGCAGTGCCCGCGCCCGCAACGGTGTGCCGGAGGGCGCAGCCGTACGGGACGAGACCGGACGTACGTATGTCGCGGGCACCGTACGGCTGGAGTCGCTGAAGCTCAGCGCGCTGCAGACCGCCGTGGCGATGGCCGTGGCCAGCGGGGCCACCTCCCTGGAGGCGGCCGCGGTCGTCTCCGAGGCCGAGACCCCCTCGGACGAGGACCGCGCCGCGGTGCGGGACCTGGGTGGCCCGGACACCCCCGTCCTGCTCGCCGGGCCCGACGGCACCCTGCGGGTCAGCGTGACGGCGGGCTGACCCGGCCACCCTGCCCCCCCGTGGAGGGATCCGCACCCGGCATTCGCCCGCCGGGTGCGGATCTTGACAGCATCTGATGGGTCATCAGCCGACGTGTTTCGCTCCCATTGACTTCTTCGGGGCCGGAACCGTCAATGGGCCCCCGTCGGCGCGGAGAGCCGCTGCGCCGCATCCGCAGGAGGGGGCTCCATGCGTCCTACCGTCCGAAGAATCAGCATGCGAAGATCCGGCGTCAGAAGACGGCCCGGACACCGCCACCGCTGGGCCGCCGCGCTCGGCGTCGGCGCGCTCGTCGTGGCCGGGGGAGGGGGAATCGCGGCCCCCGCGCAGGCCATGGTCACTGCCTCGGTGCCGGTGGACTTCCCCACCCATTGCATCCCGCCGGCCATCGCGGGCATCCCGCCGATCGACGGTACGACGAAGGCCTCGATCACCGTCGACAACGCCGCCCCGAAGGTGGGCGACACGGTCACGATCACGTACACCGTGGTCGAAGCCGCCGCGAGCAACCCGGTCGATCTGGCGCTGCCCGCCGATATCATGACGCCGACCGGCAAGGTCACCGTCGGCGGTGCGCAGAGCGCGAGCGTCACCGTCGCGGGCCCGAAGAAGAACGACCCGGTACCCGGCAAGGGCACCTTCCCGTCGTTCTCGATGACCGGCACCTTCACGGTCACGGCGCCCGGCTCGATCACCCTGTCGCCCGGCGACTACAACATCCACACCAGCTACATCATGGAGCTGGACACGCCCTGCACCGTGATCGACCCGCCAGCCCCCGTCTCCGAGACGATCATCGCGACGGACGACGGCGGCCAGGTCAACGAGCGTGCCATCCAGCTCGGGGCCGCGTCCGGCAAGGCGGGCGACGAGGTCGCCGTCACCGGGTCGAAGTTCACCCCGGGTGCGGACATCACCCTCGCCGGCCGGGCCGGTGACGCCCAGACCGCCGACACGGCCACCGTGAAGGCGGACGGCTCCGGCGGCTTCAGCGGCCGGCTCACCGTCAGCGACCCGGCGACCACCGGCATCGTCGCCTACGAGGGCGGCGCCTGGGACCCGGCCAAGGGTGCCGGCCCGCAGGCCTACACCGTCACCGGCGGCGGCGAGACCCCGGACGGCAGCCAGCAGCTCAACACCTCCATCGAGGCGGGCACGCTCTCCATGGTCCAGGCCGGGGACAGCGTCGAGATGTCGGCGGTCGACTTCGGCCGGGGCGGCGCCTCCCGCGGCTCCCTGCAGACGGTGACGGTCGAGGACTTCCGCGGTGGCCCCGCGGGCTGGTCCCTGACCGGAAAGGTCACCGACTTCCAGGGCCCCGGTGGCGCGACGATCGGCGCGTCCGCACTCTCCTGGACTCCGGTCTGCGCGACGAAGCCCGGCAGCCCGAGCACCTGTGCGGCGGGTTCCGAGGGGTCGGTCGGCAGCGCGGGCGCCACGCTGGCGTCCACGCCGAACGGGACCGTCACCGGCGGCGAGTTCACCGTCGACGCCCGGCTCGCGCTGAACGTACCGGCGTACACCGCCCCCGGCGCGTACTCCGGCGTACTCACCCTCACCCTCACGTGACCGAGAGGCCCGAGTGCTCCTGAGCAACCGGCGGACCGGGCGCGCACCCGCCCGGACCGCCGTCCCGACCACCACCCGGGGGTTCCGCACCGTGCGCAACATCTACGTACTGCTCCTGGCCGGCGTCCTCCTGCTGACCGGCGCGCCCGCCGCCGGCGCCGCGGACAACGGCAGCTGGTCGGTCTACCCGGCCACCGGACGGGCCGGTCAGCGCCCGTACTTCTACCTCTCGGCCGACCCGGGCGCCACGCTCCACGACAAGGTCACCGTCACCAACAAGACGGACCGGCCGCAGACCTTCCGGCTGTACGCAGCCGACGCCTACAACACCGCCCGCGACGGCGGCTTCGCCGTACGGACCCGCGACGAGAAGCAGCGCTCGATCGGCGCCTGGGCGAGGACCGGCCGCGACCGGGTCACCGTGAAGCCGCACGGCTCGGTCACCGTCCCGGTCACCATCGCCGTCCCCGAGAACGCCGAACCGGGCGACCACCCCGGCGCGCTCGTCGCACTCGACGAGCGCGTCGACCCCGCCGACGCCGGTGCCGTCGCCGTCGGCATCCAGAAGGCGGTCGGCGCCCGGATCTATCTGCGGGTGAACGGCCCGACCATGCCCGCGCTCTCCGTGGACGACATCCGGGTCGAGCACACCCAGCCGCTGGTCCCCGGCACCGGGAGGAGCCGGGCCGTCATCTCGTACACGCTCCACAACCGGGGCAATGTCACCCTCAGCCCCAAGGTCGCCCTCAAGGCGGAGGGACTCTTCGGCCGCACCCTGCTCGCCCGCGACCTGAAGAAGATTCCCTCCGAGCTGCTGCCCCGCCAGGAGGTCCGGCTGACCGAGCAGTGGGCCGGCGCGCCGCAGCTGGAATGGGGCGAGATCCGGCTGACCGCGAGCGCCCGCGAGACCCGGGAGTCCGCCACCGCCTCGTACTTCGCCCTGCCCTGGCTGGTGGCCGGGATCCTGCTGGTGATCGTCGGCGGCGGTACGGGGATGTGGATACGGGCCCGCCGAGGCCGTACCCGCACCGCCTGAGACGACATCCGACAGGCCCCGCCGCGGCCCTTGGTGCGGCGGGGCCGCCGGGATCGGGGACAATGGGCGCCATGAGCGTTCGACCTGACACAGATGCCGCCGCGCAGCAGGCCGCGGGCAAAGCCCCCCACCGGGCCGGTTTCGCCTGCTTCGTGGGCCGCCCCAACGCGGGCAAGTCCACCCTCACGAACGCTCTGGTCGGCCAGAAGGTGGCGATCACCTCCAATCGGCCGCAGACCACCCGGCACACCGTGCGCGGCATCGTGCACCGCGACGACGCGCAGCTGATCCTGGTCGACACCCCCGGCCTCCACAAGCCGCGCACGCTGCTGGGCGAGCGGCTCAACGACGTCGTGCGCACCACCTGGGCCGAGGTCGACGTCATCGGCTTCTGCCTGCCCGCCGACCAGAAGCTCGGCCCCGGCGACAAGTACATCGTCAAGGAACTCGCGGGCATCAAGAAGACCCCGAAGATCGCCATCATCACCAAGACCGACCTGGTCGACTCCAAGCAGCTCGCCGAACAGCTGCTGGCCGTCTCCCGCCTCGGCGAGGAGCTCGGCTTCGAGTGGGCGGAGATCATTCCGGTCTCCGCGGTCAAGGACACGCAGGTCGATCTGCTGGGCGACCTGATCGCCCCGCTGCTCCCCGAGAGCCCGCCGCTCTACCCGGAGGGCGACCTCACCGACGAGCCCGAGATGGTCATGGTCGCGGAGCTGATCCGCGAGGCCGCGCTCGAAGGCGTACGGGACGAGCTGCCGCACTCCATCGCGGTCGTGGTCGAGGAGATGCTGCCGCGCGAGGGCCGCCCGGCGGACAAGCCGCTGCTCGACATCCATGCCAACGTCTACATCGAGCGCCCGAGCCAGAAGGGCATCATCATCGGCCCGAAGGGCAAGCGGCTGAAGGACGTCGGCACCAAGTCCCGCAAACACATCGAGGCCCTGCTCGGCACACCGGTCTTCCTGGACCTCCATGTGAAGGTCGCGAAGGACTGGCAGCGCGATCCCAAGCAGCTGCGCAAGCTGGGGTTCTGAGCCGGACGACAGGGAAACCGGCGACCCGGGTCACGCGGAGACCGGCGACCCGGGTCACGCGGAGACCGGTCCCACGGGGAGACCGGCCTCACGTGGAAGCCGGTCTCACGCGCCCTCCTTCAGGACGCGTGAGACCAGTGCCCGCTGGGCGTCGGTCAGCCTCGGGTCCGCGCAGTGGACCGTACGGTCGCCGACCGTGATCCGGTACCGGAAGCCGTCCGGCACCCCCTTGGGCGGGGTGTCGTGGCCCGCGGCCAGCGCCGACTCGGCCAGCGCCTCCCACTCCGGGGCGTCGTCCCGCCCGGCGGTGTCGACCTCGCTGTGGCGTGCGATGCCGGCGAAGCCGCCGGTCCTGCTGACCTGAATCCGCATGCGATGCCCTCCAACGCCGGACGTCCGTGCCCTACGCGGTCGGTACGCCCACTTCCGACCATGCCTTCAGGACGGCCTCGGCCTCGTCGCCCTCGCCGAAGCGGCTGCGGGCCGCTGCGACGGTAAGACGGGCGAAGGACGCGAAGTCCGCGTCCACGGCCAGTTGACCACCTGTGAGCACATCGAACCAGAGCTGCCCGGCCCGCTCCCACGCATTGCCGCCGAGCGCCGTCGCCAGCAGATAGAACGCGCGGTTCGGGATGCCCGAGTTGAGGTGCACCCCGCCGTTGTCCTCGCTGGTGTGGATGTAGTCCTCCATCTTCGCGGGCTGCGGGTCCTTGCCCAGTACGTCGTCGTCGTACGCCGTGCCCGGCGCCTTCATCGAGCGCAGCGCGACGCCCTGGACGCGGGGCGCCAGCAGCCCGGCGCCGATCAGCCAGTCGGCCTGGTCGGCGCTCTGGCCCAGCGAGTACTGCTTGACCAGGGAGCCGAAGACGTCGGACATGGATTCGTTGAGCGCTCCGGACTGGCCGTAGTAGCTCAGATTGGCGGTGTACTGGGTCAGGCCGTGGGTCAGCTCGTGGCCGATCACGTCGATGGCGACGGTGAAGTCCAGGAAGATCTCGCCGTCCCCGTCGCCGAAGACCATCTGCTCGCCGTCGAAGAAGGCGTTGTTGTACTTCTCGTCGTAGTGCACGGAACCGATCAGCGGCAGTCCGTTGCCGTCGATCGAACTGCGGCCGTACGCCTTGAGCAGCAGCTCGAAGGTGGCGCCGAGTCCCGCGTACGCGCGGTTGACGCTCGCGTCCTTCGTCGGGTCCTGGCCCTCGGAGCGGACCTTGGTGCCGGGTAGTTGGGTGCGGTGGCGGCAGTCGTACAGGACGCGCTCGGGCTTGTCGGACGCTTCCCCGTCGGGCGCGGGGGCGACGGGCACGGTGACGACCGTGGCCATCTGGCGGCGGGTGCGGCGGGCCGCGTCGCCCTCCAGGGTGCGGCGGGCGGGACCGGCGAGATCGGGGTTGTCGGACTGCGACAGCCTGTCCAGGACCTGGGGCGGCACGATCGTGCAGAAGACGGGGCGGAATCCGTGCTGTGACTGAGGGTGCATACCGCCGACTGTGGCAGCAGGTAATCACGTTGTCACTGGTTGCGATCAGGATTGACGAAATGGAGTGATCGATCACGGTTGGGCGTTTCCTGCGCCCGGTCCCGCATACTGATACGGGACCGACGCATCAGGCGCCACTCGGTTAGTCTCGTCGCATCATGCGTTTCGGGCTGCTTCTTCTTAGCTGCCGCGGCGAGGGCCTGTAGTCGTAGGCCGACCCCCTCCCCGCGGAGTCTTGTGTTGCAGCGACACAGTCGGCCGACCCATTGGTTGGACCCCGAGGAGCCGTACGCCATGACCGCCGCAAATCCCGCTCAGTCCCCCGCTGAAACCGCTGTCGGCCGTCCGACGCCGATCACCAACGCGACTCAGCTGCAGAAGCCGTCCGGGATGCCGATCCACAAGTACGGCAGCTACGAGGCCGTCGACATCCCGGACCGCACCTGGCCGGACAACCGGATCACGGTCGCTCCCCGCTGGCTCTCCACCGACCTGCGCGACGGCAACCAGGCCCTGATCGACCCGATGTCGCCGGCCCGCAAGCGCGAGATGTTCGATCTGCTCGTACGCATGGGCTACAAGGAGATCGAGGTCGGCTTCCCGTCCTCCGGCGAGACCGACTTCGCGTTCGTCCGCTCCATCATCGAAGAGGGCGCGATCCCCGAGGACGTGACGATCTCCGTCCTGACGCAGGCCCGCGAGGACCTGATCGAGCGGACCGTCGAGTCCATCGTCGGCGCCCGCCGCGCCACCGTGCACCTGTACAACGCGACGGCACCCACCTTCCGCCGGGTCGTCTTCCGCGGCTCCAAGGACGACATCAAGCAGATCGCCGTGGACGGCACCCGGCTGGTCATGGAGTACGCGGAGAAGCTGCTGGGCCCGGAGACGACCTTCGGCTACCAGTACAGCCCCGAGATCTTCACCGACACCGAGCTGGACTTCGCCCTGGAGGTCTGCGAGGCGGTCTGTGACGTCTGGCAGCCCGAGGAGGGCCGCGAGATCATCCTCAACCTGCCCGCCACCGTGGAGCGTTCGACGCCGTCCACGCACGCGGACCGGTTCGAGTGGATGTCGCGCAATCTGTCGCGCCGCGAGTTCGTCTGCCTGTCGGTCCACCCGCACAACGACCGCGGCACCGCCGTCGCCGCCGCCGAACTGGCCATCATGGCCGGTGCGGACCGGATCGAGGGCTGCCTGTTCGGCCAGGGCGAGCGCACCGGCAACGTCGACCTGGTGACCCTGGGCATGAACCTGTTCTCGCAGGGCGTCGACCCGCAGATCGACTTCTCGCAGATCGACGAGATCCGCCGCACCAGCGAGTACTGCAACCAGATGGAGGTCCACCCGCGCCACCCCTACGCGGGCGACCTGGTCTACACCGCCTTCTCCGGCTCCCACCAGGACGCCATCAAGAAGGGCTTCGACGCCATGGAGGCCGACGCGGCCGCCCAGGGCAAGACGGTCGACGACATCGAGTGGGCGGTGCCGTACCTGCCGATCGACCCGAAGGACGTCGGCCGCAGCTACGAGGCCGTCATCCGGGTCAACTCGCAGTCCGGCAAGGGCGGAATCGCCTATGTCCTGAAGAACGACCACAAGCTGGACCTGCCGCGCCGGATGCAGATCGAATTCTCCCGGATCATTCAGGCCAAGACGGATGCCGAGGGCGGCGAGGTCACGCCGACGCAGATCTGGTCCACGTTCCGCGACGAGTACCTGCCGAACCCGGAGAACGCCTGGGGCCGCGTACAGATCCGCACCGGCCAGTCCACGACCGGCTCCGACGGCAAGGACACGATCACCGTCGAGGCGACCGTGGACGGCACGGACACCGTGCTGACAGGCACCGGCAACGGACCGATCTCCGCGTTCTTCGAAGCGCTGCAGGCCATCGGCATCGACGCCCGACTGCTGGACTACACCGAGCACACCATGAGCGAGGGCGCCAGTTCCCAGGCCGCCTCGTACATCGAGTGCGCGATCGACGGAAAGGTCCTGTGGGGCATCGGCATCGACGCCAACACCACCCGGGCCTCGCTGAAGGCGGTCGTCTCCGCGGTCAACCGCGCCACCCGCTGATCTGGCGCCCGCGAGGGCGCGTCCGCACGGCCGAAAACCCCGTCCACCCGCTTCCGGGGGGCGGGGTTCGGCCATCTCCGGGCGGTTGTGACGAGCGAGGTACTGACGTCACATCACGACTGTGGTTAACATCACGTCCACACGGCAATGTTGCCGGAGGGGGCACCTCCCGTGCTTTTAGGGCTACGGGGGAGTTACGGAGGTGTGCGACGTGCGGCCAGGCCTGGGACAACGCGCCATGAAGCTGCGTATCTGTGGCATCCGCACCATCTGGGACCCCGTCGGCGACGGGGAGTTCTTCTGCCCCGGCTGCGGCGGCGACCGCAACTACCGCCGTCTCACGGGCCGTCGGCGCTTCGCGGTGCTCGGTGTGCCGATGCTGCGGCGCGGCACCGTGGGCCCCGTCGTCGAATGCGCCGCCTGCCGCGAGCACTTCGGCACCGACGCGCTCGACCACCCCACCACCACCCGGCTCTCCGCCATGCTCCGGGACGCCGTCCACACCGTCGCGCTCGGCGTCCTCGCGGCCGGCGGCACCACCTCCCGCACGGTGCTGGAGACCGCGGCCGCCATCGTGCGCGGCGCCGGGTTCGAGGACTGCACCGAGGAACAGCTCCGCACCGTCGTCGAGGTCCTCGCCCCCGACACCGGCCACGGCTCCGCCTTCGACCCCGCGGCCGAGGCGTGCGGAGCGGCCCTCGCCATCGAACTGCACGAGGCGCTGGAACCCCTCGCCCCGCACCTGGCCCCCGCCGGACGTGAATCGATTCTGCTCCAGGGCGCCCGGATCGCCCTCGCCGACGGCCCGTACGGACCGGCCGAGCGCGAGGTGCTGACCACGGTCGGCGGCGCGCTCCAGCTCTGCGCCCAGGACACCGCCCGACTGCTCGCCGAGGCGGCGCGCACGCCCTCCTGACGGCCCCGGACGGGCCGGGGGCCCCGCGGGCCGTCCCCGTACCGGACAATGGACGCATGAGCTTGTTCCGGGACGACGGCGTGGTGCTGCGCACGCAGAAGCTGGGCGAGGCCGACCGGATCATCACGATCCTGACCCGCGGCCACGGCCGGGTACGCGCCGTCGCGCGCGGGGTGCGCCGCACGAAGTCCAAGTTCGGGGCGCGGCTGGAACCCTTCTCCCACGTCGACGTGCAGTTCTTCGCCCGGGGCAGCGAACTGGTCGGCCGCGGGCTGCCGCTCTGCACCCAGAGCGAGACGATCGCTCCGTACGGCGGCGGCATCGTCACCGACTACGCCCGCTACACCGCGGGCACCGCGATGCTGGAGACCGCCGAGCGGTTCACCGACCACGAGGGCGAGCCGGCCGTCCAGCAGTACCTGCTGCTCGTCGGCGGGCTGCGCACCCTCGCCCGCGGCGAGCACGAGCCGCATCTCATCCTCGACGCCTTCCTGCTGCGCTCGCTCGCCGTCAACGGCTACGCGCCCAGCTTCGAGGACTGCGCCAAGTGCGGAATGTCCGGACCGAACCGGTTCTTCTCGGTCGCGGCGGGGGGCGTCATATGCGGCGACTGCCGGGTGCCCGGCAGCGTCGTACCCTCGGCTGAGGCCGTCACGCTGCTGAGCGCACTGCTCAGCGGCGACTGGGAGACGGCGGACGCGTGCGAGCCGCGTCATGTCAGGGAGGGGAGCGGGCTGGTGTCCGCCTATCTGCACTGGCATCTGGAGCGCGGGCTGCGCTCACTGCGGTACGTAGAGAAGTGACACAGGCAGATCAGGCACAGGGAGCGAGACAGTTCATGGCAGTACGCGGGATGCTCGGCGGCCGTAACCGGCGCGACTACAAGACCCCGGAGCCGCACCCCTCCGGTGCCACGCCCCCGAAGATCCCCGGCGAGCTGGTGCCCAAGCACGTGGCCGTCGTGATGGACGGCAACGGCCGCTGGGCCAAGGAGCGCGGCCTCCCGCGCACCGAGGGCCACAAGGTCGGCGAGGGCGTCGTCATGGACGTCCTCAAGGGCTGCATCGAGATGGGCGTCAAGAACCTCTCGCTGTACGCGTTCTCCACCGAGAACTGGAAGCGGTCCCCGGAGGAGGTGAAGTTCCTGATGAACTTCAACCGGGACGTGATCCGCCGCCGCCGCGACGAGATGGACGAACTGGGCATCCGCATCCGCTGGGTCGGCCGCATGCCCAAGCTGTGGAAGTCCGTGGTCCAGGAGCTCCAGGTCGCCCAGGAGCAGACCAAGGACAACGACAAGATGACGCTGTACTTCTGCGTCAACTACGGAGGCCGGGCCGAGATCGCCGACGCCGCGCAGCGCATCGCGCAGGATGTCGCGGCCGGGAAGCTGGACCCGTCCAAGGTCAACGAGAAGACCTTCGCGAAGTACATCTACTACCCGGACATGCCGGACGTCGACCTCTTCGTCCGCCCCAGCGGCGAGCAGCGCACGTCCAACTATCTGATCTGGCAGAGCGCCTACGCCGAGATGGTCTTCCAGGACGTGCTCTGGCCGGACTTCGACCGCCGCGACCTGTGGCGGGCCTGCCTGGAGTTCGCCCAGCGCGACCGGCGCTTCGGTGGCGCGGTGGAGGCGGGTACCGCGGGGCCGGCCGTCTGACCTTGCCGTTACGATTCCGCCCCATGACAACTCAGGGGTGGGAACTGGAAGGGGTCGTGGTCGAGCTGGAGTACCAGCCGACCACGGCCGATTTCGCGGAGGCGCTGAACGCCCGCGCGAAGATCAGTAGGAGCGGCCGTATGCAGCGCAAGCTGCTGATCCTGATGCCGGCGCTGGCAGTGCTGATGGGCATCACGATCGCGAGCGGCCGGCACGGCCCGGGGGCGCCCGTCTGGGTGGGGCTCGTCTTCGTGATACTGACCGTGATCCTGACGCCCTGGCTCCAGGCCCGGCAGCTGTACCGGTTCGCCGCGCGCCAGGGCACCTGCCGCACGGTGGTGCGCGAGACCGGCATTCAGATGGTCACGGACCACAGCACCACGACCGTCAACTGGGAGATGGTGCCCCGCTACCGGGAGACGCCACAGCTCTTCGTGCTGTTCAGCGGCGACAAGCAGGCCACCGGGATCACCATGCTCCCCAAGCGCGGTGTGCGCGGGCCGGACGACCTCGACCGGCTGCGGAGCGTGCTGGACCGCAACGTACGAAGGCTCTGAGACGACGGTTCTGAGACGGGTGAGGGCCCGGGGGCGGCGCCCCCGGGCCCTCACTGCTTCCTCACTTCTTCGCGGCCGCGCACTCCGCGCAGGTGCCGAAGATCTCCACCGTGTGGGCCACGTTCACATACCCGTGCTGGGCGGCGATGGTCTCCGCCCACTGCTCCACCGCGGGCCCCTCGACCTCCACGGCCTTGCCGCACATCCGGCACACCAGGTGGTGATGGTGGTCCCCGGTCGAACAGCGCCGGTACACGGACTCGCCGTCCGTGGTGCGCAGCACGTCGACCTCGCCGGCGTCGGCCAGGGACTGGAGGGTGCGGTAGACGGTGGTGAGCCCGACCGAGTCGCCGCGGTGCTTGAGCACGTCGTGCAGCTCCTGGGCGCTGCGGAACTCGTCCACCTCGTCGAGCGCCGCCGCCACCGCCGCCCGCTGCCGGGTCGACCGGCCGCGTACCGGGGCCGCGTTCGTTCCACTGATCGGCGCCGTCGCCACAGCAGCCTCCTCGTGTCGCCCGTACCTGTGTCGGGCCATTGTGCCAGCCCGTCCGGACGCCGCGGTCAAACCCGGAGTTCGTCCGGGGCCGGACGGGAGGCCGGTACCTCCAGGGTGCATCCCCCGGACGCCGCTTCGCTGCGGCGGGCGCGGCTTCTGGCCAGCGGGGTCGCCAGCAGCGTCAGGGCGACGAAGACCGCGATGGCCAGCAGCACGATCGTCGCGCCGGGCGGGACGTCCTGGTAGTACGAGGTGACGGTGCCGGCCAGGGTCACCGCCGTACCGATGACGACCGACAGCACGAACGTCACCTTGAAGGACCGGGAGATCTGCTGCGCGGCCGCGACCGGCACCACCATCAGCGCGCTGACCAGCAGCAGCCCGACGACCCGCATCGCGACGGTGACGGTCACCGCCGCCGTCACGGCGACCAGCAGGTTCAGCGCCCGCACCGGCAGCCCGGTGACCCGGGCGAACTCCTCGTCCTGGCTGACCGCGAACAACTGGCGGCGCAGCCCCAGCGTCACCAGCAGCACGAAGGCGGCCAGCACGCAGATCGAGGTGATGTCCTCGGCGGAGACCGTGGACAGGGAGCCGAAGAGGTACGAGGTGAGGTTGGCGTTGGAGCCGGTGTCGGAGAGGTTGATCAGCAGCACACCGCCCGCCATGCCGCCGTAGAACAGCATGGCCAGCGCGATGTCGCCGCGGGTGCGCCCGTACCAGCGGATGAGCTCCATCACGACGGCACCGGCGACGGCGACCGCGGTGGCCATCCAGACCGGGCTGGTGGAGAGCAGGAAGCCGAGGCCGACACCGGTCATCGCGATGTGGCCGATGCCGTCGCCCATCAGGGCCTGGCGGCGCTGGACGAGGTAGATGCCGACGGCGGGCGCGATGACGCCGACGAGCACGGCGGCGAGCAGGGCCCGCTGCATGAAGGGAGGGGTGAGGAATTCCATGGTCAGCTCAGCAGTCCCGTCCGGACGGGCTCGGAGGCCGCGTGGGGGTGTACGTGGTCGTGTCCGGGCAGGGCGTGCTGGCCCAGCGCCTTCGGCGGCGGCCCGTCGTGCATCACACAGCCGTCGCGCAGCACGATCGCGCGGTCGATCAGCGGCTCCAGCGGGCCCAGCTCGTGCAGGACGAGCAGCACCGTGGTGCCGGCCGCGACCTGCTCGCGCAGGGTCGTGGCGAGGATCTCCTGGCTGGCCAGGTCGACGCCGGCCATCGGCTCGTCCATGATCAGCAGCTCGGGTTCGGCGGCCAGCGCGCGGGCGATCAGCACCCGCTGGTGCTGTCCGCCGGAGAGCGCGTCCACCGAGTCCCCGGCGCGGTCGGCGAGGCCGACGAGCTCGATGGCCCGGTCGACGGCGGCCCGGTCGGCCCTGCGGAGCAGGCCCAGCTTCGTGCGGGACAGCCGCCCGGAGGTGACGACCTCGCGGATCGTGGCGGGGACGCCGCCGGCCGCCGTGGTGCGCTGGGGCACGTAGCCGATCCGCGCCCAGGAGCGGAAGCGGCGCAGCGGGGTGCCGAACAGTTCGACGGAGCCGCCGGTGAGCGGGACCTGCCCGATGACGGAGCGGACGGCGGTCGACTTGCCCGAGCCGTTGGCGCCGAGCAGGGCGGCGACCTCGCCGCGGTGGACGGTCAGGTCGATGCCGCGCAGCACCGGGCGCGCGCCGAGCGTGGCCGTGGCGCCCCGCAGGGCTATCACGGGGTCGGTCGTGGTGCTCCCGGTCTCGGGCATGTGCGCCTCCGGTGTTGCTGTGGCGGGTGTCGCCGGTGTCACGGGTGTTGCGGGGTTCGCGGGGGTCACTTCGCGCCGAGCGCCTTCTGCAGGGCGGCGAGATTGGATCGCATGACCTCGATGTAGTCGGCGCCCTTGGACTTGTCCGTGATTCCTTCGAGCGGGTCCAGGACGTCGGTCTTCAGGCCGGTGTCCTTGGCGAGGGTCTTCGCGGTCCTGTCGCTGGCGAGCGTCTCGAAGAATACGGTGGTGGCCCCGTCCTTCTCCGCGATGGTGTGGATCTCGCTGATCCGGGCGGGGCTGGGCTCGGCCTCGGGGTCGACGCCGGCGATGCCCTCCTGGGTGAGGCCGTAGCGCTCGGCGAGGTACCCGAAGGCGGAGTGGGTGGTGATGAACGTTTTGGTGGCGGTGGTCTTCAGGCCGTCCGTGTACGCCTTGTCCAGCCCGTCGAGCTCGGTGACCAGCGCGGCCGTGTTCTTCCGGTAGTCCGCGGCGTGATCGGGGTCGGACTTCTCCAGGGACTTCCCGACACCCTTGGCGACCTCGGCGTACTTCACCGGGTCCAGCCAGATGTGGGGGTCGGCGCCGGCTTCGTCGCCGTGGTGCTCGTGGCCGTGCTCCTCGCCGCCCGCCTCGGTGCCGTGGTCCTCCAGCGTGGTGAGCTTCGCGGCGTCGACGGCGTCCTTCGTGCCGGACTGCTCGATGGCGTCGTCCACGGCGGGCTGGATGCCCTTGAGGTACAGGATGCAGTCGGCGTCGGTGAGCCCGCCGATCTGCCGCGGGCTGAGCTCCAGGTCGTGCGGCTCGACGCCCGGCTTGGTCAGCGTGGTGACGGAGACGTGCTCCCCGCCTATCCGCTCGGCCAGGAACTGCATCGGATAGAACGAGGCCACCACATCCAGCTTGTCGCCGTTCTTGTGGTCCGCGGCGTCCGAGGAGGAACAGGCGGTGAGGGCGGTGAGGCCGAGGACGACTGCTCCGGCGACGGCGGCGGTGGGTATGAGGCGGCGGCTGACGTTCATGACAGTCATTTTCAACAAAACTGGAAACGATTGTCAACAAGACCTATGAGATGACTTTGCCGCCGACCGCGCCGATACCGATTTGATCCAGGGCCCGTGCCCGCCGGTAATCTGAAGCATTCGCCCGCCCGTCTCCCGACCACCACCCCCCACTGAGGCGCTTCGCGCCGCCCCTGTCCAATTTCGTCGTAATGAAGAGAGCACCGTGGCCGCCGACAAGATCGACTCCATCGTCAGCCTGAGCAAGCGCCGTGGCTTCGTCTACCCGTGCAGTGAGATCTACGGCGGCCAGCGCGCCGCCTGGGACTACGGGCCGCTGGGCGTCGAGATGAAGGAGAACCTCAAGCGCCAGTGGTGGCGCTACATGGTCACCTCGCGCGAGGACGTGGTCGGTCTCGACTCGTCGGTCATCCTCGCCCCCGAGGTCTGGTCCGCCTCCGGTCACGTCGCCACGTTCACGGACCCGCTGACCGAGTGCACCTCCTGCCACAAGCGCTTCCGCGCCGACCACCTGGAAGAGGCGTACGAGGAGAAGCACGGTCACGCGCCCGCGAACGGCCTGACCGAGCTCAACTGCCCCAACTGCGGCAACAAGGGCACCTTCACCGAGCCCAAGCAGTTCTCGGGTCTGCTCTCCACCCACCTCGGCCCGACCCAGGACTCCGGCTCGGTCGCCTATCTGCGCCCCGAGACCGCCCAGGGCATCTTCACCAACTTCGGCCAGGTGCTGCAGACCTCGCGCAAGAAGCCGCCGTTCGGCATCGCCCAGATGGGCAAGTCCTTCCGGAACGAGATCACTCCGGGCAACTTCATCTTCCGCACCCGCGAGTTCGAGCAGATGGAGATGGAGTTCTTCGTCAAGCCGGGCGAGGACGAGGAGTGGCAGCAGTACTGGATGGACCAGCGCTGGAACTGGTACACGGAGCTCGGCATGCGCGAGGAGAACATGCGCTGGTTCGAGCACCCGAAGGAGAAGCTCTCCCACTACTCCAAGCGCACCGCCGACATCGAGTACCGCTTCCGCTTCGGCGGCAGCGAGTGGGGTGAGCTGGAGGGCGTCGCCAACCGCACGGACTACGACCTCAAGGCGCACTCCAAGGCCTCGGGCACCGACCTGTCCTTCTTCGACCAGGAGGCCGGCGAGCGCTGGACGCCGTACGTCATCGAGCCGGCAGCCGGTGTCGGCCGGGCGATGCTCGCCTTCCTCCTCGACGCCTACATCGAGGACGAGGCGCCCAACGCCAAGGGCGTCATGGAGAAGCGCACCGTGATGCGTCTCGACCCGCGCCTCGCGCCGGTCAAGGTCGCCGTCCTGCCGCTGTCCCGCAACCCGCAGCTGTCGCCGAAGGCCAAGGGCCTCGCGACCGACCTGCGGAAGAACTGGAACATCGAGTTCGACGACGCGGGCGCCATCGGCCGCCGCTACCGCCGCCAGGACGAGATCGGTACGCCGTTCTGCGTCACCGTCGACTTCGACACCCTTGACGACAACGCGGTGACCGTGCGCGAGCGCGACACCATGAAGCAGGAGCGCGTCTCCCTGGACCAGATCCAGGCCTACCTCGGCGCCCGCCTGCTCGGCTGCTGACGTATCGCTCGTACTGACGAAGCCCCCGGTTGCCCGTACGGAACCGGGGGCTTCGCCGTGCGCGCGCCCGACCGGGCGGAAACCGGGTGCGACGGCCGACCGGGCCGGGGTACGGTTCCGGTATGTATTCGTTCTTCCAGATCTACGAGTGAGCGCGCGGCGGGTGCGACCACCCGCCGCCCACCGGACCGATCAAGGTCGCTTCAGACCTCACTTCGCCATACGAACGGGAGAACGCCATGGCCAAGAGCCGTAACAACCTTCTCGGTGTGGGCGGACAGCGCAAGAAGCTGTCCCGCGCCGATCAGCAGGGCGTGGGCGCTGCCCGCACCACCGACCGCAAGGCGGCGGCCGACCAGAAGCAGGAGCTGCTGCGCAAGATGCGTGAGCGCGCGCAGTCCGGCGCCGCCCCCGGGGCGGCCCCGGCGGACGGCGCCGCGGACGCGCCCGAGCAGGACGCCCCGGCGCAGAGCTGACGCCTCCTCGGGGGCTGATGTTTCCTCGGGGAGTTGATGCCCTCTCGGGGAGCTGAAGCCGCCTCACCACCGGTACGACCGTGGGCCCGGATCACCCCGTGATCCGGGCCCACGCCCTTGTCAGCGCCCCGGCGCCGCCCGCGCTCACGCCACCCTGCGCGGCAGCCGCAGACTGAGCAGCGTCGTCAGGACCACCGCGGCCAGCTGCACCAGCAGCGTCACGGCCAGCGCGTCCCGCATGCCCGCGCCCGGGACCAGGGCGAGGAACAGCGTGCCGAGCGTGGCCACCCCCAGGGCCAGCGCGGCCTGCTGAGTCGTCGTCATCACCCCGCCGCCCACCCCGGCCCGCGCGGCCGGTACGTCGGAGAGCACGATCCGGAACAGGACGGGCAGCTGGAGTCCCTGCCCGAACCCCGCGATCGCGACCCCCGGCAGCAGCCCCGGCGCCCCGAGACCGGACCACTCGCGCCACACGGTGAGCGCCAATACCAGCACCCCCACCGCCTGGATCAGCCCGCCGGCCGTCACGACCCGGCTGCCGTACCGCAGGATCAGCCGCGGACCGGCCAGCGACGCCACGAAGAACGCCACCGCCATCGGCGCCATCGACAGTCCGGCCGCGGCCGGACCCAGTTCCAGCCCCTGCTGGAGGGCCACCGCGATGACGAACATGAAGCCGCCGAAGCCGATCGAGAACGGCACCACCAGTGCCAGCCCGCGGCGCAGCGACTCCAGCCGCAGCAGGCTCGGCGGCACCAGCGGGGTCAGCCCGCGACGGTCGGCCCGCCGTTCGACCCGGTAGAAGGCGTACGCGGCGAACGGGAACAGGGCCAGCGAGACCCAGGTCCACACCGGCCAGCCCGCGGCGCGCCCCTCCGTCAGCGGGGCGAGGAGCGTCACCAGCGACGCGGCGAGCAGCAGCGTGCCCGGTACGTCGATCGGCGCGGGCCGCTGGGAGCGGGTCTCCGGCACGGCGCGGGCGGCCAGCACCAGCCCCACCGCCGCCACCGGAACGTTCACCAGGAACACCGAACGCCAGCCCGCGCTCTCGCCGAACACCGACGACAGCGGCGCGGCGGCGACGAGGACACCGCCGAGGATCTGGCCCGCGACCATGGAGAGCCCGCCCGTCGCCCCGTACAGGCCCATCGCGCGGGCCCGTCGATCTCCCGAGGTGGCCGCCTGGATCGTGGCGAGCACCTGCGGCAGCATCAGCGCGGCTGCCGCGCCCTGCGCCACCCGCGCCCCCACGAGCGTCCAGGCGTCCGGGGCGAGCCCGCAGCCGAGCGAGGTGACGCCGAAGGCGGCGATGCCCAGCAGGAAGAGCCGGCGCCGCCCGGCCATGTCGCCGAGCCGGCCGCCGAGGACGAGCAGCACGGCGTAGGCGAGGCCGTAGCCTGCGACGACCAGTTCGAGCAGGGCGGGGCCCGCGTCCAGATCGTGGTCGATCGCGGGCAGCGCGACGTTGACGATGAAGAAGTCGATGAGCGGCAGCGCCGCCCCGAGCAGCACGGTGAACAGCCCGAGCGTGCCGAGCACCGGAGCCGGGTGGTCGTGCCGCACCACGGCGTCGGCGCCGACGGCCGCCTGCGTCCGCACGGACGATTCGCTCACGGCGGTCCGTGCAGTCGATCGACTCACGGCAGTCCGCACGGTTGATCCATTCGCGACAGTTGATTCACTCACGCCATCGAGGATCGCCGCAGTCCCAGCCTGGTACCAGAGTGTCTTTATCCTGGTACAAGGAGCACCTGGCAGAGCGCCGGGAGGCCCGGCAGGCTGGAGGCATGGCGACGATGGTGAGCGGACTGCCCGAGGTACGCGTGGCGCCCGGGGTCCCGTCGGCCCCGGGGCGGCGGGAGCCCTCCGAGCCTGACGTCCGGCGGCACGAGCTCGCGAACTTCCTGCGCAGCCGCCGCGAGCGGATCACCCCCGAACAGGTCGGCCTGCCCCGGGGCCGCCGCAGGCGCACCCCCGGCCTGCGCCGCGAGGAGGTCGCCCAGCTCTCCGCCGTGGGCGTCACCTGGTACACCTGGCTGGAACAGGCCCGCGACATCCAGGTCTCGCCCCAGGTGCTCGACGCGCTGGCCCGCGCCCTGCTGCTCGACCGCAGCGAACGCGGCCACCTCTTCTCGCTCGCCGGCGCCGTCGACCCGTCACCGGGCGCGGACTGCCCGAGCGTGACCCCGGCGCTGCGCCAGATGCTGCGGCAGCTGGACCCCATCCCGGCCTGCGTCCAGAACAGCCGCTACGACATCCTCGCGTACAACCGGACCTACGGCAGGCTGCTCTGCGACCTGGACGCGGTCGCCCCCGAGGACCGCAACTGCATGATCCTCGCCTACACCAACGCGCAGTGGCGCTCCTCGGTCGTCGACCTCCCCGAGGTGAACCGGCTGATGGCCGCCAAGTTCCGCAGGGCGATGGCCGAGCACCTGGCCGAGCCCGCCTGGAAGGCGCTCCTGGGGCGGCTGGAGGAGTCGTCCGCGGAGTTCCGGGAGATCTGGGCCCGGCACGAGGTGGTGGGCGCGGGCGGCCGGACCAAGATCTTCCGCAACGCCCACGTAGGACTGCTCCGCCTCGAACACACCGACCTGTGGCTCGGCCCGTCGAGCGGGCCGCGCATGGTGACGTACGCCCCCGCCGACGAGGAGACCCGGGAGCGCCTGGAGCGGCTTCAGGCCCTGGAGCTCGCCGACGTCTGACCTCCGGCCGGGGCGTCCGCCGGCCGCTCCAGCCGTTCGGCGGTCCGGCGCGCCGTCTCCCGCGCCCAGTGCCCGCTCGTCAGCGCCCCCACCAGCAGGACGGACAGCCCGCACCCGGCGAGGATCCACCAGGCGGGCTTGCTCGCGTCCACGAATGCCTCGGCGTAGGCGGCGCCGCGCGGCGACCCGGTGCCGGCCACCCCTGCCGCCAGCACCGCACCGATCACGGCGACCCCGAGCGTCCCGCCGATCTGCCGGCTGGTCGAAGCCACCGCGGCCGCCACCCCGGCCTGCGAGCGCGGCATCCCGGAGACGGCCGTGTTGGTGATCGGCGCGTTCACCATGCCGAAGCCGAGGCCGAAGAGCACATAGCCGGTGAACAGCAGGACGTTGTCCGTCTCCGCGTCGAACGCGGCGAAGAGCAGCCCGCACGCCGTCATGGCCACGCCCGCCACGAGCAGCGGGAGCCGGGGCCCGCGGCTGCCGACGAGCCGCCCGGACAGCGGCGCGCAGACGAAGGTGAGGGCCGCCATCGGCAGCATGTACAGACCGGCGTGCAGCGCGCTCAGCCCGCGCACGTTCTGCAGGTACAGGGTGTTGAGGAAGAGGAACCCGCTCAGCGCGGCGAAGGCGCTGACCGCTATGACCGTGGCGCCGCTGAACGGGGCGCTGCGGAAGAACCGCAGCTCGATGAGGGGATCGGTACGCCGGGGCTCGTAGAGCAGCAGGCCGATCAGGGAACATCCGGCGAGCGCGGCGAACAGCAGGATCAGCGGTGAGTCCCAGCCCTGCGAGGGCGCCTCGATGATCGCGTACGTCAGCGAACCGAGCAGCCCGATCACCAGCAGCTGCCCCACCGGGTCGGGGCGGCGCGGCTTCGGGGCGCGGGACTCGGGGACGTAGCGCCAGGTGAGCAGGAGCGCGGCCAGGCCCACCGGCAGGTTGATCCAGAAGATCGACCGCCAGCCCACCGAGTCCACCAGCAGGCCGCCGACCACCGGTCCCGCGGCCATGGAGATGCCGACGACACCGCCCCACACCCCGATGGCGCGGGCCCGCTCGCGCGGGTCGGTGAAGGTGTTGGTGATGATCGACATCGCGACCGGGTTGAGCATCGAGCCGCCCACCGCCTGCACCATCCGGAACGCCACCAGCGACTCCAGGTTCGGCGCCACGGAGCAGAGCAGCGAACCGAGGGTGAACAGGACGAGCCCGGCCTTGAAGACCTTCCGGCGCCCGATCCGGTCGGCGGTGGAGCCCGCGAGCATCAGCAGCGAGGCCAGGACCAGGGTGTAGGCGTCGATCGTCCACTGCATGCCTGCGACGGTGGCGTGCAGTTCCTTCTGCATGGACGGCAGGGCGACATTGAGCACGGTGTTGTCGAGACTGACGATCAGCAGACTCATGCAGCAGATCGCCAGTACCAACTGCCGTCGGCGGTGACTGAGCTCGGGCATACATGGATAGTACGGTTAACTAACGAACTCCGCTGCCGGGGAGACCCGCCCGGTACGCGACAATGGAGCAATGACCACGCTCGCCCCCTCTCTTCCCCTGCTCCGGATCGGCCCGCACACGGTGCAGCCGCCGGTGGTGCTCGCCCCCATGGCCGGCATCACCAACGCCCCGTTCCGCACCCTGTGCCGGGAGTTCTCCGGCGGCAAGGGGCTGTTCGTCAGCGAGATGATCACCACGCGGGCGCTGGTCGAGCGCAACGAGAAGACCATGCAGCTGATCCACTTCGACGCGAGCGAGACCCCGCGTTCGATCCAGCTGTACGGAGTGGACCCGGTCACCGTCGGCAAGGCCGTCCGGATGATCGTCGACGAGAACCTCGCCGACCACATCGACCTGAACTTCGGCTGCCCGGTCCCCAAGGTGACCCGCAAGGGCGGCGGCTCGGCGCTCCCGTACAAGCGGCCGCTGCTGCGCGCGATCCTCAACCAGGCGGTCTCCAACGCGGGTGAGCTGCCGGTCACGATCAAGATGCGCAAGGGCATCGACGACGACCACATGACCTATCTGGACGCGGGCCGGATAGCGGTCGAGGAGGGCGTCACGGCCGTCGCCCTGCACGGCAGGACGGCCGCCCAGCACTATGGCGGCACCGCCGACTGGGACGCCATCGCGCGCCTCAAGGAGCACGTCCCGGAGATTCCCGTCCTCGGCAACGGCGACATCTGGTGCGCGGACGACGCCCGCCGGATGATGCGCGAGACCGGCTGCGACGGTGTGGTCGTGGGGCGCGGCTGTCTGGGCCGCCCCTGGCTCTTCGGCGACCTGGTGAGCGAGTTCGAGGGCTCGGGGGCGCGGCAGGCGCCGGGGCTGCGGCAGGTCGCCGACGTGATGCTGCGGCACGCGACGCTGCTGGGGGAGTGGATCGGCGACGAGACGCGCGGTGTGATCGATTTCCGCAAGCACGTCGCCTGGTACCTCAAGGGCTTCGCGGTCGGCTCGGAGATGCGCAAGAAGCTCGCGGTCACCTCGTCGCTGGTGGAGCTCGGCGGGCAGTTGCAGGAGCTGGACCTGGACCAGCCGTGGCCGGACGGCGCGGACGGGCCGCGTGGGCGCACGTCGGGCAACAACCGCGTGGTGCTGCCGGACGGCTGGCTGAAGGACCCGTACGACTGCGCGGGCGTGAGCCCGGACGCGGAGCTGGACACCTCGGGCGGCTGAGGTCTTCCGGCCTTCTGTGGGCACGCGGCGCCATAGGCACCGCGTGCCTCTTCTTTTGTCTCGCTCATCTGAGCGCAATTGAGCGTTGCATTCGGTCGGATTCGGCGACGGTTGGGTCGGCAGGTGGCTCGAACGAGTCGGAAACGGGCGTCGCGTGGTGACTCCGTCCCGCTCTGGGTGCACCTCGGTGATCATGGCGTAACGCGCAGTCGCCGATCGGGCGTCCGGATGGTGACATCTGAGCGCCGATCGCGGAGTGATTCTCGCCACCCTGAGGGTCGACGCGCTCAGATGAGCGCAATTCCAGGGGCTGCATTTCTCAAATGATGGCACTGGGTGCCAAGGATCTCCACTTTGATCGATCGACGCTTCCGCTGCACAGTGTCATCAGAATGGCGGATATTGGTGGCTCTCAGTGTTTATGAATTCAAGAAGTGAACGAATGCTGCTGATCGGACTACAGGTCGTGTCACTTTCGATCTGCTGGCGGACGGGTGGTTGAGGCCTCATGACGCGCAAGTGGACGTACCCAGACACCTTCGATCTGGGTATGTTCCTCGCCGTCAGGGCAGCCACCGCGTCCTCGAGGAGTCGAGACCCGTGTCGGAAAACAAAGATCCCCAGGTAGCCACCCCGGAATCCCCGGAGCTCAAGGGCGAGAAGTTCGTTTATGACTTCACCGAGGGCAACAAGGATCTGAAGGATCTCCTCGGCGGCAAGGGCGCGAACCTCGCCGAGATGACCAACCTCGGGCTTCCCGTCCCTCCGGGATTCACCATCACCACCGAGGCGTGCAAGGTCTACCTCGAAAGCGGCGAGGAGCCGACCGCGCTCCGTGCCGAGGTCAGCGCGCACCTCGACGCCCTCGAAGCGCGGATGGGCAAGAAGCTCGGCCAGGCCGACGACCCGCTGCTGGTCTCCGTCCGCTCCGGCGCGAAGTTCTCGATGCCCGGCATGATGGACACGGTCCTCAACATCGGCCTCTCCGACGAGTCCGTGGCCGGTCTCACCGCCCAGGCCGGCGACGAGCGGTTCGCGTGGGACTCCTACCGCCGCCTCATCCAGATGTTCGGCAAGACCGTCCTCGGTGTCGACGGCGACCTCTTCGAGGAGGCGCTGGAGGCGGCGAAGGAGGCCAAGGGCGTCACCGTCGACGTCGACCTCGACGCGTCCGACCTGAAGAAGCTGGTCAAGCAGTTCAAGAAGATCGTCGCCCGGGACGCCGGACGCGACTTCCCGCAGGACCCGCGCGAGCAGATGGACCTGGCCATAAAGGCCGTCTTCGACTCGTGGAACACCGACCGGGCCAAGCTCTACCGCCGCCAGGAGCGCATCCCCGGCGACCTGGGCACGGCCGTCAACGTCTGTTCGATGGTCTTCGGCAACCTCGGCCCCGACTCCGGTACGGGCGTCGCGTTCACCCGTGACCCGGCCAGCGGCCACCAGGGCGTGTACGGCGACTACCTGCAGAACGCGCAGGGCGAGGACGTCGTCGCCGGTATCCGCAACACGGTGCCGCTCGCCGAGCTGGAGTCGATCGACAAGAAGTCGTACGACCAGCTGATGCAGATCATGAAGACGCTGGAGACCCACTACAAGGATCTCTGCGACATCGAGTTCACCATCGAGCGCGGCCAGCTGTGGATGCTCCAGACCCGGGTCGGCAAGCGCACCGCCGGTGCCGCCTTCCGCATCGCCACCCAGCTCGTCGACCAGGGGCTCATCGACGAGGCCGAGGCGCTCCAGCGGGTCAACGGCGCGCAGCTGGCGCAGCTGATGTTCCCGCGATTCGACGACGACGCGAAGACCGAGCTGCTGGGCCGTGGCATCGCGGCGTCCCCGGGCGCTGCGGTCGGCAAGGCCGTCTTCGACTCGTACACCGCGGTCAAGTGGTCCCGGTCCGGCGAGAAGGTCATCCTGATCCGCCGCGAGACCAACCCCGACGACCTCGACGGCATGATCGCGGCCGAGGGCATCCTGACCTCGCGCGGCGGCAAGACCTCGCACGCGGCCGTCGTCGCCCGCGGCATGGGCAAGACCTGTGTCTGCGGCGCCGAGGACCTGGAGGTCGACACCAAGCGCCGCCGGATGACGGTGGGCGGCCGGGTCATCGAGGAGGGCGACGTCGTCTCCATCGACGGCTCGACCGGCAAGGTGTACCTCGGTGAGGTCCCCGTCGTGCCGTCCCCGGTCGTCGAGTACTTCGAGGGCCGGATGCACGCCGGCGCCGACGACGCCGACGAGCTGGTCGCCGCCGTGCACCGGATCATGGCGTACGCGGACCGGGTGCGCCGGCTGCGGGTGCGGGCCAACGCCGACAACGCCGAGGACGCGCTGCGGGCCCGCCGCTTCGGCGCCCAGGGCATCGGCCTGTGCCGCACCGAGCACATGTTCCTCGGTGAGCGCCGCGAGATGGTCGAGAAGCTGATCCTCGCGGACACCGACGCCGAGCGCGAGACCGCGCTGGAGGAGCTGCTCCCGCTCCAGAAGGCCGACTTCATCGAGCTGTTCGAGGCGATGGACGGACTGCCCGTCACCGTGCGGCTGCTCGACCCGCCGCTGCACGAGTTCCTGCCCGACATCACCGAGCTCTCGGTACGGGTCGCGCTCGCCGAGTCCCGCAAGGACGCCAACGAGAACGATCTGCGCCTGCTCCAGGCCGTGCACAAGCTGCACGAGCAGAACCCGATGCTCGGTCTGCGCGGTGTGCGCCTCGGGCTCGTCATCCCCGGCCTGTTCGCCATGCAGGTAAGGGCGATCGCGGAGGCTGCGGCCGAGCGCAAGAACGCGAAGGGCGACCCGCGCGCCGAGATCATGATCCCGCTCGTCGGCACGGTCCAGGAGCTGGAGATCGTCCGCGAGGAGGCCGACCAGGTCATCGCCGACGTCGAGGCCGCCACCGGCACCCGGCTGAAGCTCACCATCGGCACGATGATCGAGCTGCCGCGCGCCGCGCTGACCGCGGGCCAGATCGCCGAGGCCGCGCAGTTCTTCTCCTTCGGTACGAACGATCTGACCCAGACGGTGTGGGGCTTCTCCCGCGACGACGTGGAGGCCTCCTTCTTCACCGCGTACCTGGAGAAGGGCATCTTCGGGGTGTCGCCGTTCGAGACGATCGACAAGGACGGCGTCGGCTCGCTGGTCCGCAGCGCCGTCGAGGCCGGCCGGGCCACCCGCCCGGACCTGAAGCTCGGCGTCTGCGGCGAGCACGGCGGAGACCCGGAGTCGGTGCACTTCTTCCACGAGGTGGGTCTGGACTACGTGTCCTGCTCCCCGTTCCGCATCCCCGTGGCCCGGCTCGAAGCCGGCCGTGCGGCGGCGGGTTCGACCGGCAGCGACAGCCGCTGAGCCGACACCGGAAGCCCCTGACCGCATGACCCTTTGACCCGGAGCCGCCGTCGTCCGGGCACCACCCTCACCGGCTCGACGGCAACTCCGAAACACCCGAGGACGGCGGCACCCTGTGCGGGGGTGCCGCCGTCCCGTTTTGTTCTGGGGAAAATCGTTGTGCGGCGTTGTGCCTTTTTCTTCGAGTTCCTTCGCGCATTACGCAAAGTTCGTTCAATACGCAAAGAGCGGACCCGGAACGGACCTGGAACGGGCCGGGTACGGACCGGGATGCGGCCCATGGATCCCCATCCATGGGCCGCACCCGGGTTACCCCATCGGGCACGGAGCCGCACCGTCGTCCACCGCCGCCGGGTGAGCGAAACCCCCCACGGCCTTCACTCACCCTTCCGGTGGCGCCGGATTCGCACCCGACGCCGTACAGCTTTTCGGTTGACGGTGTGCGGGTGCGAGGCGTTTCACCTCTGGCCGAAACCCCGTGGTGACGTGCTGTTACGGATCACCTACCCTGGGGTGGGGGTAATTGCAGGTGCAACAGGTGGGGGACCGGTGCTGCGTATCCACATGTCCGGAGTGGACCTTTCCAGGGTGCGGATGGCCACCCGGCCCGACGCGCTGTGGGAAACCGCTCTGAGTTTCCACCGGCTGCGGGACCGGCGAGGTTCCGCGGTGTTCGGGAAATGGCGTACGGAAACCCGGCCTCGGTTGAATGGTGAAGTACGTCTGCTGTCCGCCGTGATTCCACCGCGCGGCTATTTCCCGGATTTCCTGACGCCTTCTCAGGAATACGGCGAACCGTACGGCATCGACGCGGGAATGCAGGCGTTGCGCGAGACGCCGCCCGGCCGGGTCCGGGCCGAACTCGCTCTGCTCGGCGCCGAACGCCGCGACGCGTGCCTCTCCCCGGACGGCCGCGCCGAACCGCTCGGCCGCCTCGTCGACGCGCTGCGCAGCTACCACCGTGCCGCCATCGAGCCGTACTGGCCGCACATCCGGGCCAGCGTCGAGGCCGACCGTGCCGTGCGAGGCCGCGCCCTCCTGGACGGCGGCGCGGACGAACTGCTCGCCTCCCTCCCGCCGATGATCCGCTGGCGGGCCCCCGTGCTGGAGGCGGACTACCCCGTCGACCGGGACGTCCATCTGGACGGGCGGGGGCTGCTGCTCCAGCCGTCCTTCTTCTGCCGCGTCACCCCGGTCGTCTACCGCGACCCGGGGCTCCCGCCGGTCCTCGTCTACCCGGTCACCCACTCCCGCGCCCCGGTCTTCGCCGAACCGGGCCCCTGGCTCGGCCGGCTCCTCGGCAGCACCCGGTCGACGGTCCTGAGCGCCATAGGGAACGGCTGTACGACGAGCGAGCTCGCGCTGCGGGCCGGGGTGTCCCTCGCCTCGGCGAGCCAGCACGCCTGTGTGCTGCGCGAGGCGGGCCTCATACACACCCTGCGGCACGGCGGCTCGGTCCTGCACACGCTGACGCCGCTGGGCGGATCGCTGCTCAGGGGCGGCGCCCCGCTCGCGCTGTCCTGAGCCGGGCGGACGCGACGGCAGGCGGACGGGCGGCGGAGCGGCGAAAATTTTTTTGTCCGGGCGGCGATGAGTTCCGCGACGCCCCGCCGTCTACCTGTCGTACACGTTCGAACAACAGAGAGAGCGAAGCGGCCATGCCTCAGATGATCTTCGTCAACCTGCCGGTCAAGGACCTCGAAGCGACCAAGGCCTTCTTCGGAAAGCTGGGCTTCTCGTGCAACCCGCAGTTCACCGACGAGAACACCGCATGTCTCGTCATCAGCGACACCATCTTCGCGATGCTCCTCACCGAGCCGCGCTTCAAGGAGTTCACCAAGAAGGAGATCGCCGACGCCTCGAAGTCCACCGAGGTGATCCTCGCCCTGAGCGCCGAGAGCCGGGAGAAGGTGGACGAGCTGGTCGACACCGCCCTCGCCTCCGGCGGCTCGCCCGCCAACGAGCCGGTGGACTTCGGCCACATGTACGGCCGTTCCTTCCAGGACCCGAACAACCACATCTGGGAGGTCATGTGGATGGACCCGGCCGCGGTGGAGGCCCAGTAGAGCTGACCCGGTCTCAGGGGGCGAGGCCCGGATACGTCACGCCGGTGAGCTGCTCGGACGCCATCCAGAGCCGCTCGCTCGTGACGTCGTCCCGGGTCCAGCCCGCACGCCAGGACGGGGCCGGGGCACCGCGCCAGCCCAGCAGCCCCGGCCCGGTGAACGAATCGGGGCGCACGCCGGGCGCGGTGGCCGCGTACAGCGTGGGCAGCGCACCGGCCGAAGCGGGCTGGGCGACGATCCGGTTGCCCAGCTCGAAGAACCGCTCCATCGCCCGCCGGTTCTCCATCCGGGCCGCGGCGGACTGAAGGTTGGTCGACGCGTATCCCGGGTGC
Organism: Streptomyces sp. NBC_00376; assembly: GCF_036077095.1. Lineage (NCBI taxonomy): Bacteria > Bacillati > Actinomycetota > Actinomycetes > Kitasatosporales > Streptomycetaceae > Streptomyces > Streptomyces sp. NBC_00376. The sequence continues at coordinate 5,930,993 of NZ_CP107960.1, forward strand.
GCGGCGGCGGCCACCAGCCGGGAGCCCGCCTTCGTGAGCCGTCGCGCCAGCTCGTGGACGAAGAGCAGATTGGCGGTCTTCGAGCGGCCGTAGGCGATCCAGCGACGGTAGTCGCGCTCGCTGTTGAGATCCCCCATGTCGATGTCGGACAGCGCGTGCATCCCGCTGGAGACGGTCACCACACGTGCCCCGGGGGTGTCGAGGAGGCGGGGGAGCAGCAGCCCGGTCAGGGCGAAGTGCCCCAGGTGGTTGATGCCGAACTGCCTTTCGAAGCCGTCGGCCGTCGTCCCGTACGGGAGGGCCATCACGCCCGCGTTGTTGATCAGCAGATCGATCCGCTCGGGCGCACGGGTCGCGGCGAACTCACGGATCGAGCCCAGATCGGCCAGATCGAGCGGTACGAACGCCACGTCCGCGCCGCTCACGGCCTTCCGGATACGGGACTCGGCCTCCTTGCCGCGCGCCTCGTCACGGCAGGCGAGCAGGACTCGCGCTCCGTGCCGGGCCAGCTCCCGCGCGGTGTGCAGACCGATGCCGCTGTTGGCTCCGGTGACCACGGCCGTACGGCCGCTCTGGTCCGGGATGTCGTTCGCGCTCCAGCCGTGGCTCATGGGCCCAGCGTACGACCGCGGTGTGCCGCCCGGACCGGTCGGGCCGGTCCGGATCCAGGGCCGGTGCGCACCGGCGGCGCGGGGGCGCGCGAACCTCAGGAGTCGCTCAACTTTTCCGTGATCCGGCCGAGGAGGTTGGACGGCGCGCAGATCGTGTCCATAAGGTCGTGATCATGCCGGACATAGCGCTCACCACTCTGATCATCCTCTGTCTCGCGGCGGCCGCGGCGGGCTGGATCGACGCGGTGGTCGGCGGCGGCGGACTGCTTCTGCTGCCCGCGCTGCTGCTCGGCCTGCCGCACGTCCCGGCCGCCCAGGTGCTCGGCACCAACAAGGCGGTCGCGATCGTCGGTACGTCGGGGGCGGCCGTGGCGTACGTACGCAAGGCGCCGGTGAAGATCGGGACCGCGCTGCGGATCGGGCTCGCGGCACTGGCCGGATCGATGGCCGGCGCGTTCTTCGCCGCCGGGATCAGCAGCGAGGTGCTCCGGCCGGTGATCATGGTGGTGCTGCTGGCCGTCGCGGCGTTCGTGATGCTGCGGCCCTCGTTCGGCAAGGACACGGACGACGGTGCGCGGCAGCGGGTCACCCGGGCCCGCACCGTCACCGCGATCGTGCTGGTCGGCGGCGGAATCGGCTTCTACGACGGGCTGTTCGGCCCCGGCACGGGCACGTTCCTGGTGCTGGCGCTGACCGCGGTGCTCCACCTCGACCTGGTGACGGCGTCCGCCACCGCCAAGATCGTCAACGTCTGCACCAACGGCGGCGCGCTGGCGATGTTCGCCTACCAGGGCAGCGTGCTGTGGCAACTGGCCGCGCTGATGGCGGTGTTCAACCTGGCGGGCGGGCTCATCGGGGCGCGGATGGCGCTGCGCAAGGGCAGCGAGTTCGTCCGCGGCGTGCTGCTGGTCGTGGTGTTCTCGCTGGTCGTGAAGTTGGGCTTCGACCAGTGGACGGCCTGAACGGACCGTGCCCGGCAGCCGGGTTCAGCGCACGGCGATCAGATGCGCGTACGCCACCACATTGCCCTCGTACCCCGTCTCCTTCGAGAAACCGCCGCCGCAGGTGATCAGCCGCAGCGAGGCGAAGGAGGCGGCGCCGTACACCCGCTTGTCGGGGAAGTCCTTGTTCCCGTAGACCTCGATCGCGTCCAGGGAGAAGACGGCGGTGCGACCGTCCTGGCGGACCACCTCGACCGTGCTGCCCTTTTGCAGGGCGCCCAGGTCGTAGAAGACCGACCGGCCCTGCGCGTTGTCCACATGGCCGGCGACGATCGCGCTGCCCTTGGAGCCCGGGGGAGTGCCGTCCCGGTACCAGCCGACGATGTTGCGGTTGCCGGCCGGGGGCACGTCGAGACTGCCGTCCGCCCCCAGGCCGAGACGCATCACCGGGGCGTCCACCCGGATGCTCGGGATGCGGATGCGCACGGGGGCGGAAGGCTTCAGGGGTTCGGCGACCGGCGATCCCGGCTGGGGCTCCGGGCCGCCGGTGAACGCCTGGGCGGCGGTCGGCCGGGGCGGGACCAGCTGGGCGTCGGCGCCGTTGCGGATCAGCCAGACGCCGGCCAGCGCTGCGATGACCAGCAGCCAGCCCTTGGCCTTCTGGGTCACGGTTGTCCTCCGGGTGATGGAACGGGGACGGTCCCGTCCCGGTGGCGCGCGGCCACCGGGACGGAAACCAGGCGGTACGGAGACGTGAATCCGTCTCCGTCAGCCGGCTGCCTGCGTGCCGCTCGCCCGGCGACGCAGGAGCCAGGCTCCGCCGACGGCGGTCGCGGCGAGAACGCCGGCGCCCGCCGCGATCTGGGTGGTGTCGGGCCGGACGCTGCCGCCGACTCCGGTTTTGACGTGGCCGGTGGGGCCATCGGGGCCTTCGGGGCGGTTCCCGGAGGACGAGCCGTCGTGCTTGCCCGAGCCCCCCTCCTTGGACGGGCTCTCGCGTCCGCCGGAGCTGTCGCGCCCGGACGAGGACGAGTTCTCGCGCCCGGACGAGGACGAGTTCTCGCGCCCGGACGAGGAGCTGTCGCCCCGGTCGGTGCCTTCGCCGCCGCCGTCCGTGCCTTCGCCCCGGTTCGTGCCTTCGCCGCCGCCGTCCGTGCCTTCGCCCTGGCCCGTGCCCTTGTCGCGGCCCGTGTCCTCGTCCCGGCCCGTGCCCTCGTCCCTGCCCGGGGCGGTGAACCCGCCGGCGGAGTCGAGCAGCGAGGGCGCGATGAGGTTGGAGAGGTTGTCCAGGCTGAACGGAGTGTCCGCACCGGACCCGGACCCGGACCCGGACCCGGACTCGTCGCCCGAGGCCCCGTCGTCCGAGGCTTCGTCCCCGGTGGCCCGCGACACGGCATCGGCCGAGCTGATCCGCTGCGCGCCGGCCTCCTCCGCGTACGCGGAGGGGCCGACGGTGAGGAAGCCGAGCGTGGCTATGGTGACCGCCGATGCGGCGGTACCGGTCACTAGGCGGACAGGACGCATGGGGGTTCCTCCGGCGATGGCACGAGTAGGTGTGTCCTGCCCCTGAGCTAACGGGCCGCCAGCCACCCATGCCTGCTGACACCGAGTCAGCTTTCACTCGAACGGACCGGCGTGGCCCTCTTGCCAAGAGGTGATCGTGCAGGTCACAGCGGTGATCGGCGCAGGTGGGGCCGCCCCTCTGCCGCCCGGTGCCGATCGGGTGACCGGAGCCCGGAGGGAAGTGGTGCACGTCACACGCATGACCTCGCGGGTGTCGGGCACACGTCTGTCACCCCCCACGGGACGGTGCACCAGGCCGCCCCCGGCCACCGCCCTCGCCGGACCCATCCCCCCGGGCCCGGTGAGGGCGGATTCGCGCAGCGGGAAAGCAGGCCGGAAGCGGACGGCGCCGGGTCGCGCACACTCCGTCACATTCGATGGCCGAATACTGCGGCAGTATTTCGACCTCGTGGCGAGAACGATCAAGGGCTGGCGGTGGCCCACAGGTGCGGACCAGGCTGGAACTCGCACATTCGTGCTCACGCTCCGTACTCAGAAAGCCCTCGCCGCACATGCACACGTCCCCCAGACCCGGCACCTTCGAGGTGCGTCTCCCCCGTGCGGTGAGGAGGTGCCGGCCATGGTGCGCCATGTGATCCGCAAGGCGACCGGCTGGCTGCTGATGATCGTGGTCGCGACCAACGCCACGTACTTCCTGGCCAGTTGGTTCCTGGACCCCCGGTCGAACTTCAAGGAGCTGCGCCCGGTCCGTACCGAGGAGCAGATCGACCGGGCGCTCGCGCCGTACAACCTGAGCCCGCGGGAGCCGCTGGTCCACCGGTGGTGGGACTGGTTCACCTCGGTGGTGCTCCACTTCGACTGGGGCCGGTCACCGACCGGCGTCCCCGTCAACGGTGAGATCGGCTACCGGGCGCTCATCAGCGGCGAGCTGGTCATCATCGCGACCGTCCTGTCCGTGGTCTTCGGCGTCGCCCTGGCCGTGTACACCGCCTCCCGGCAGTACGGCTGGGCCGACCGGATCTCGCAGGCCGTGTCCATCGCGGTGTTCAACATCCCGACGTCCGTGGCCGCGCTCGCCGTGGTCTTCGTCGCCATCTGGCTGAACCAGAACGCCGGGCTGCACTTCCTCTACGTCGCCGGGGAGAACTCGCCGGGCGTCGAGGGGCTGTTCCCGACGATCGGTGACCGCCTGCTCCATCTGATCCTGCCGACCCTGAGCCTGACGCTGATGGGCTACGTCGGCTATCACCTGACGCAGCGTTCGCTGCTGCTGGACACGATCAACGCGGACTTCGTACGCACCGCCCGGGCCACCGGGCTCACCCGGTCCAGGGCGATCCGCAGGCACGCCCTGCGCGCCGCGCTCATTCCGACGGCGACATCCGTGGCGTTCAGCATCCCGGCCATGTTCACCGGCGCCGTCATCACCGAGACGATCTTCGGCTGGAACGGCATGGGCCGCTACTTCATCCAGACCATCGCCAAGAACGACGTGCACGGCACGGTCGCGACCGCGGCCTTCGCCGCCGCACTGACCGCGATCGGCGCGATCCTCGCGGATGTCGCCACCGTCTTCCTCGATCCCCGAGTGAGGGTGAACTGACGTGGCCACGGACATGACGACCGACGCCGCGTCCGGTGCGACGCCGGCGGATTCCCCCGCGCGGAAGGTGGACGTGCCCCACCTCGGCCTCGGCCGCCTCTACCTGCGGCGCTTCCTGCGCAACCGCCTCGCCGTCGTCGGGGTGGTGATCTTCGTACTGCTGGTGCTGTTCAGCCTGTCCGGCGGGCTGTTCACCTCCTACGCGTACTCCGACGCCGACTTCGCCGCCCTCACCCAGCCACCGAGCGCCACCCACTGGTTCGGCACCAACCAGGGCGGCAACGACGTCTACGCCTCCGCCGTGCACGGACTCCAGCGCTCCCTGGCGATCGCCGTGAGCGTCTCCGCGCTGACCATCGTCGTCGCCGCGGTCATCGGCTCCAGCGCCGCGTACTTCGGGGGCCGGGTGGAGAAGGCGACCCTCGCCGTCATCCACTTCCTGCTGGTGGTCCCCTCGTTCCTCATCCTCGCCCTGGTCTCCCACCGCCTCGCCGGCGACTGGCGGGTCCTCATCGTCGTGCTCACGGTGTTCGGCTGGATGTCCACCGCACGGGTCATCTGGTCCGTCTCGACCTCGCTGCGGGAACGGGACTACGTGACGGCGGCCGAGTTCATGGGCATCAGCGCGCCGCGCATCATCCTGCGCCACATCATCCCCAACCTCGGCTCGCTGCTGATCGTCAATCTGACGCTCGGCGTCGTCGCGACCGTGCTCAGCGAAACCGCCCTGTCCTTCCTCGGGTTCGGCGTCCTGACCCCGGACGTCTCCCTCGGCACGATGCTCGCGGACGGTGCGAGCACCGTCACGAGCGCCCCGTGGCTCTTCGCCTTCCCCGCGGGTCTGGTCGTCCTGCTCACCATGTCGATGACCTTCGTCGGCGACGGGCTGCGCGACGCCCTCGACCCCACGTCCGTGACCGGTGCGGCAGGAGGCCGACGATGACCCTCACGACCCTGGCCGGATCCCCGGCACCCACCGGCGTCACCCCCGTGCTCTCGGTACGGGACCTGCGGATCACCTTCCCCTCCGAGGCCGGCCCCGTCGAGGCGGTGCGCGGCGTCGGCTTCGACCTCCTGCCGGGCCGGACTCTCGGCATCGTCGGCGAGTCCGGCTCGGGCAAATCGGCCACCGCGATGGCCGTGATGGGCCTGCTGCCGCCCTCCGCCGAACTGCGGGGGCAGGTACTGCTCGGCGGCCGGGACCTGATCGGCCTCGGGGACAAGGAACTCTCCGCGGTACGGGGCAACTCCATCGGCATGGTCTTCCAGGACCCGCTGTCCGCGCTCACGCCCATCTTCTCCGTGGGCCGGCTGCTCTCCGACGCCCTGCGCGTCCACCAGGAGCTCACCAAGCGGGCGGCCTGGGAACAGGCCGTCGAACTGCTCGACCTCGTCGGCATACCCGACCCGAGGGGCCGGGCCAAGTCGTTCCCGCACGAGTTCTCCGGCGGCATGCGCCAGCGCGTCGTCATCGCCATGGCCATCGCCAACAAGCCGTCCGTCCTCGTCGCGGACGAGCCCACCACCGCCCTCGACGTCACCGTGCAGGCCCAGATCCTGGACGTCCTTCGGCTGGCGCAGAAGGAGACCGGGGCCGGACTCGTCCTCATCACCCACGACCTCGGGGTCGTGGCCGGCCATGCCGACGACATCGCCGTCATGTACGCGGGCCGGTTCGTGGAGCGCGCGGGCGTCGACGAACTGTTCCGCCGCCCGACCATGCCGTACACCGCGCGGCTGCTCGCCGCCGTGCCCACCGTGGACAGCGGGGTCCACCGCCCCCTGGTCCCGATCGGCGGGGAGCCGCCCGCCCTCGTGGACCTCACCGGCGGCTGCCCCTTCGCGAGCCGCTGTGCCGTCGCCCAGGACGCCTGCCGGGCCGACGAGCCGGAGCTGCGCGAGATCACCGGGCACGGGCACGTGGCCTGCCTGCGCGCGGACGAGATGGCCGACGGCACCCTGGACCCCGCCGGGGACACCGCACCGGACGACCTCCCGGGCGGCTCCGGGCCCACCGCGACCGGCGAGGTGGTGCTCCGGGTCGAGGACCTGGTCAAGACCTTCCCGGTCACCAAGGGCGCCCTCCTCAAGCGCCGGGTCGGCACCCTGCACGCCGTGAACCGGGTGAGCTTCGAGCTGCGTGCCGGGGAGACCCTGGGCCTGGTGGGCGAATCGGGCAGCGGCAAGACCACGACGCTGCTGGAGGTCCTCCGGCTGAAGCAGCCCGAGGGCGGACGGATCGAGATCGCCGGCACCGACGTCGGAACGGTCGATTCCTCTGCCCGCGTACGGGAGTTGCGGCGGGACGTACAGATCGTCATGCAGGACCCGCTGGGGGCCCTGAACCCCCGGCTGCCCGTCTTCCAGCTGCTCGCCGAACCCCTCCAGGCCATCGGACGGGACCGGGAGTCGATCCGCTCCCGGATCCACGAACTGCTGACGCTGGTCGGCCTGGACGCCTCGGTGAGCGGCCGTTTCCCGGCCGCGCTCTCCGGCGGTCAGCGTCAGCGCGTCGGCATCGCCAGGGCCCTGGCGACCGAGCCGAAACTGCTGGCCCTCGACGAGCCGCTCTCGGCCCTGGACGTATCGGTGCAGGCCGGGGTGATCAACCTGCTGGCCCGGCTCAAGCGCGAACTCGGCCTCGCCTACCTGGTGGTCGCCCACGACCTGGCCGTGGTCCGGTACGTCTCCGACCGCATCGCGGTGATGTACCTCGGGCACATCGTCGAGACCGGGGACACCGAGACGATCTTCTCCGACCCCAAGCACCCCTACACCCGGGCGCTGCTCTCGGCGATCCCGGTGCCCGACCCGCGGCGCGAACGCGCCCGCGAACGCGTCGTGCTCCAGGGCGAGCAGCCGAGCGCCACCCGCCCGCCCGCGGGCTGCGTCTTCGTCGACCGCTGTCCCCTGTACCGCCTCGCCGACGAGGACGTGCGCCGACGCTGTCGCACCGAGCGTCCCGAGCCGACGGCGGTGGCCGGACGCCCCGGCCACCAGTACGCCTGCCACGCCGTCTGAGCCGGGTCACGGCACCCCGGGGCACCGCCCCATCCCCTGAACACAGTCCGTCCCTCCCTCCCCGAACCAGAAGGAGCCCTTCCGCCATGCGCGCAAGACTGGCCCTGCCCATCGCCCTCGTCGCCGCCGTCTCGGTCGCCGCCACCGCCTGCGACGCCTCCTCCGGGAAGGACGGGGCCGACACGGCGGGCAAGGACACCCCCAAGGCCGCGTCGGCCGCGGCCGACTACAACCCCGTGCCGTACGACCGGATCAAGGACGGTGGCACGTACACCACCGCCGGGACCTTCGACGACCAGGGCAACCCCTTCAACGTCAACGCGACCCTGACCGCGTCCCGGGTCTGGGCCTGGTACAACGCCGACGCGATCACGTACTCGCCCACCGGCGAGGTGCAGTACAACCCGGACTACTACAGCGACGTGAAGGTCTCCGTCGAGGGCGGCAAGCAGACGGTCACGCTGACCATCAACGACAAGGCCGCCTTCAACGACGGCACCCCGATCGACTGGACCGCGATCGAGGCCACCTGGAAGGCCAACAACGGTTCCGACAAGGCCTTCGACACCTCCTCCACCGACGGCTACGACCAGATCACCTCGGTCCACAAGGGCGAGAACGCCAAGCAGGCCGTCATCGAGTTCAAGGGCGTCAACGCCGCCTGGACGACCCTGTTCAGCACCTTCCTGCACCCCAAGGCCGCCACCGTCGCCAACTTCAACAAGGCGTACGTCAAGAAGGCCCACCCGGAGTGGGGCGCCGGCCCGTACACCGTCGGCGAGTGGGACACCCACTCCGGCGGGATCACCTTCGTCCGCAACCCGAAGTGGTGGGGCAAGAAGGGCAAGCTCGACAAGCGCGTCTACGTCAACCTGGAGTCGACCGCCGCGGTCAACGCCTTCAAGAACGGCCAGCTCGACTACACCTCGGCCGTCGACGCGGAGAGCCTCAAGCAGGTCAAGGGGCTGAAGGGGACGGAGATCCGCAGCGGCGGCAGCCCCTTCGAGTACTCGCTGTACTTCAACACGAAGTCGGCCAACCTCTCGGACACGGCCGTCCGCAAGGCCATCCAGGAGGGCATCGACCGCTCCCAGATCGCGAAGATCCAGTTCCAGGGGCTCGACTACAAGGAGCCGCTGCCCGGTTCGGCGGTGCTGTACAGCTTCCAGAAGGGTTACCAGGACAATGTCTCGACCGTTCTGAAGTACTCGCCGGACGAGGCGAAGAAGACGCTCGACGCGGCGGGCTGGAAGCCCGGCGGCGACGGCATCCGGGTCAAGGACGGCAAGAAGCTGGAGGTCGGCTACACGATCCTCGGCGACGACCCGCTGGACAAGGCCATCGCCGGTGCCTTCACCGCGATGCTGAAGCCGATCGGCGTCGAGGTCGTCACCAGGAAGGCCGACGAGGCGGACTTCTCGAAGATCCTCAGCGAGCGCCGGTTCGACCTCTTCCTGTCCGGGAACCGCTCCATGGACCCGTTCGGCGCCCGCTACCTGTGCGACTTCTACTGCTCGGACCGTGACTCCAACATCACCGGCTCCGGTACGCCTGCTCTGGACAAGGAGATCCGCGCCACCGCCGGCATAGCGGACCTCGACGAGCAGATCGCGGCGGCCAACAAGGTCGAGCAGAAGGCGCTCCGGCAGTACGCCTTCCTGCCGCTGTTCAGCGGCCCCTCGACGTACAGCGTGAAGAAGGGCCTCGCCAACGTCGGCGCCACCATCTTCTACAGCCCGCTCCCGGAGACGGTCGGCTGGGAGAAGTAGCCCGCAGACAGCCGGGCCCAGGCCCCGGTACGGTCGCCGACCGCACCGGGGCCGGGCGCGTCAGACGGTGTCCCACCGCGCGCCGTCGTACGCCTGCCCGATCCGCCGCATCAGCTCCTCGTCCACCACGAATTCCATGTCGTCGATCCGCCCGACCGGCGCGATGCCCTGCGAATTGGCGAGGAACGCGGACCGGAACGCGCCCAGCCCGTCCAGGGTCACCGGACGCCGTACGGACTCCATCCCCGCGCCCGGCAGTTCACGCTCCAGCAGCGCCATGGTGATGCCGATCAGGCACGGCGCGTCGGGCCAGACCACCGAAGTGCCGTCCCAGAAGCCGACGTTGGTGATCGCACCCTCCGTCACCGTGCCGTCCGGCGCGGTCAGCAGAGCCTCGTCGAACCCGGCGCGGGCGGCCAGCCGCGCGTAGTACGTCTGGCCGAACTCGCCGGGCCGCTTGATGTGCGGCACGGTACGGACGTACGGGACGGACATCAGGGCGTGCGGTTCGGCGGACTTCCGGGCCGGCCCGCGCACCGTGACCATGACGGTCGTCTCCGCGGCCCCCGGCGGCGGATAGCCATGGACCCGGACCGAGGCGTCCCGCACCCCGGCACCGTCCAGCGCGTGCCGGACCAGCCCGCGGACCCGTTCCCCGTCCAGCGGGCGCTCGAACAACTCCCGGTTCGCGGCGTCCAGCCGAGCCAGATGCAGATCGAGGCCGCGCACCTTTCCGTCCCTGACCTGCATGGCCGTGAAATGGCCGTAGCCGAGGAAGGCCGGAATCCGCAGGTCCGCCTCGGTGGCCGGACGGCCGTCGAACTCGGCGTACGGGAAGGGCGAGGGCGGGGGAGTCACCATGCCTCCACCGTAGCCGCGACGCCCGGCGGGGCTGACCGGCACGAGGCGCTTGACCTCAACCTCGGTTGACATACGAGTCTTTCGGCATGGACCTCACCACAGCATCCTCTTCGCCCTCGTCCACCGCGCCCCTGAAGGTCGCGGTCATCCTCGCCAGCAACCGCGAGGGGCGGTTCGCCCCCGTCATCTCCGACTGGTTCCTCTCGCACACCGGCCTCCGCCCCGACATCGAGACCGATCTGATCGACGTCGCGGAACTCGACCTCCCGGTCGCGCTCTCCTTCCGGCCCGACGCCGACGCGCAGGCCCGGCTCGCGGCCGTCGCGTCCAGGCTGGCGGCGGCCGACGGTTTCGTCGTCGTCACCCCCGAGTACAACCACTCGTTCCCGGCCCCGTTGAAGAACCTCATCGACTGGCACCGCGACGAGTGGCAGGCCAAACCCGTCGCCTTCGTCTCGTACGGCGGGGTCTCCGGCGGGCTGCGCGCCGTCGAGCAGCTGCGGCAGGTCTTCGCGGAGCTGCACACCGTCGGCATCCGCGAAACCGTGTCCTTCCACAACGCGGGCGCCCTGTTCGACGACGAGGGCAGACACCGGGACCCGGCGGGCTGCGACGCGGCGGCCAAGGTGCTGCTCGACCAGCTGGTCTGGTGGGGGCACGCCCTGCGCGACGCCAAGGCGGTCCGCCCGTACGGCGCCTGACCCGGGAGCGCTGCGCCGTGCCGCGACGTCCCCGACAATCGACGGGTACCGGGACACCCCGCCACCCGACCCCGCAGGAGCCGAAAGTGACGACGCCGGCATGGCTGACCGTACTGACCACGACGGACAGCGAGGAGAAGGCCCATGCCCTGGCGCAGGGCGCGGTGGAGGCGCGGCTCGCCGCCTGCGTACAGATCTCCGCGCCCGTCACCTCGGTCTACCGCTGGCAGAACGCCATCGAGACCAACGAGGAGTGGCAGCTGCTGTTCAAGACGACAGCGGAGCGGTACGAGGAACTGGAGGCCCATCTGGAGGCGGCGCACGACTACGAGACCCCGGAGATCATCGCGGTCCCGGTGGTACGGGGCAGCGCCCGCTACCTCGCCTGGGTCTCGGGCGAGACCGCTCCGGTCACCTCGCTGTAGGGCCGGTCCGGCGGACCGGGGCCGGACCGACCCCAGCCCCGGGCCCTCCCGGGCCGCGGGGCCTACCGCTCCCCGGCCGCCAGCGCCTCCCCGATCCCCGTCTCCTGGGGCCCCAGGAAGTGCGGATCGGGCTTGAAGACGGCGTCCAGCGCCGCCTTCCCCGCCGCGAACACCTCCCGCGTCCCGCCGTAGTACCAGGTCGCGTCGTGCTTGGCGTCCACGCCGACCCCGTACGCGTCGATCCCCGCGGTCCGGCACAGGGCGATCGCCCGGCGGATGTGGAACCCCTGGCTCACCAGCACCGCGCGGTCGACCCCGAAGATCTTCTTGGCCCGCACGCACGAGTCCCAGGTGTCGAACCCCGCGAAGTCGCTCACGATCCGCTCGTCCGGCACCCCGTGCTCCGTGAGATAGGTACGCATGGCATCCGGCTCGTCATACTCCTTCCGGCTGTTGTCACCGGTCACGAGCACGACCTTCACCTTCCCGTCCCGGTACAGCTCGGCGGCGGCCTTCAGCCGGTTGGCGAGATACGGCGACGGCCTGCCCTGCCAGAGCCCCGCCCCGAACACCACGGCCACCTGCTGCGCGGGCGCGTCCGCGGTCGTCCTGACCCGGGCGTCGGCGACGGAGTACATCCAGGTCATGGGCGCCAGCCCGGCCACACACGCGAGCATCACCCCCTGCACGGCCCGCCGCTGCCCGCGCCGCGTGCGCGGCCATCGCGGCCGCAACCGCCCGAGCACCTGCCGTCCCGGCCACTTCACCCGCATGGGAGCCCCCTCTTTCCGTGCCGTGCTCCGTCGTCCCACTTGATCGGACGAACCGGAGGCCGAAAGAGTTCTCCGACGGGCGGGACGAATGCCGCACGGCCGCTCAGGTCCGGCCTCACCGGTCCGGGACCGCGCGGGCCGCCGGGCGGTCCGGCCAATACCATCGCCCAATGCTGCGTCCACGACTGATCGCCTCCGATCTCGACGGCACCCTCCTGCGCAACGACGGCACCCTCTCGCCCCGCACCCTGCGCGCCCTGCGCACCGCCGAGAGCGCCGGCGCGGAGATCGTCCTCGTCACCGCCCGGCCGCCCAGGTTCGTCGACCGGCTCGCCGACGCCGCCGGCTTCGCGGGCACGGCGGTGTGCAGCAACGGGGCGATGGTCTACGACATCGGGACGCGCACCGTCGTCTCCTCCCGCGCCCTGCCGCTCACCACCGCCCGCCGCGTGGCCACCGCGCTCGCCGCCGCCGTGCCCGGGATCGGCTTCGCCCTGGAGACCGGCAACCACATCCTGTACGAACCGGCCTACCGCCTGCGGCTCTCCGAGGACGTCGGCGCCGAGCTGCCCGTACCGGCGCTCGCGGACCTCTGGCTGGCCGATGTCCCCGTCACCAAGCTCCTCGCCTGGTCCGACCGGCTCGACGCGGACGCGCTGCTGGCCGCAGCCGAGGCGGGGGCGGTCGACGGGGTGCAGCTCACCCATTCCGGTGGGCGCGGACTGCTGGAGATCAGCGCGTCCGGCGTCACCAAGGCCGGCACACTGTCGGTGCTGTGCGCCGGGCGCGGCATCGAAGCCGCTGAGGTCATCGCCTTCGGCGACATGCCCAACGACCTGACCGTCCTCGAATGGGCCGGCACCGGCTACGCGATGGGCAACGCCCACCCGAGCGTGCTGGCCGCGATACAGACGCACACGCTCAGCAACGAGGAGGACGGGGTCGCGGACGTCATCGAGCGGCTCTTCGGACCCGCCCGCTGACCCGGCGGCACGTCACCCGTCACCCGCTCGCAACGGCGCGGCAACCTGCCTCCCGCACCATCGAGCCATGACGCAGCCGGCACCGGCCCAGGAGTCCCTGCCCCTCGACAGCACGGCGCAACTGCTGACCCGCATCACCGCGCAGCTCGGCACCCAGCTCGGACTGGTCACGCGGAACGGAACCCGAAGGACCGCATCGGCCCAGCCGGCCCGGTCCCGGCCACCGGACAGCCCCCAGAGCATGTCCGCGGCATCCGCGGCATCCGCAGCGCCTGCAGTGAAAACCTGATGAACGGACATTTCCGGGCGCCTGCCTGAGCCTTCTTGTCGGTCCGGCCGTTTACTGTCGGACCATGGACGGCACGCACGGCACGCAGGACCACGGCACGCACGACCACGGCACCGGCCCCTACGGCGCGGCCGACGCCGAGCGCTGGGACACCGAGCCGGACAAACGGCCGGGCCGCACCGCGTTCCAGCGCGACCGTGCCCGGGTGCTGCACTCCGCGGCGCTGCGGCGGCTCGCCGGAAAGACCCAGGTCGTCACCCCGGGCACCCGCGGGCACGCCTGGGACGCCAGCCCCCGGACCAGGCTCACCCACTCCCTCGAATGCGCCCAGGTCGGCCGCGAGCTCGGGGCCGCGCTCGGCTGCGACCCCGACCTCGTCGAGACGGCCTGCCTCGCCCACGACCTGGGCCACCCGCCGTTCGGACACAACGGCGAGCAGGCGCTCAACGACTTCGCGTCGGACTGCGGGGGCTTCGAGGGCAACGCCCAGTCGCTGCGGCTGCTGACCAGACTCGAACCGAAGCGGTTCGTGCCCGACACCCGCACCGGCGAGCTGGTCAGCGTCGGGCTCAACCTCACCCGGGCCGCCCTGGACGCCGCCACCAAGTACCCGTGGCCGCGCGGCGAGCACCCCACCGACCCCGGCTCGCCGAAATTCGGGGTGTACGAGGACGACCTGCCGGTCTTCGCCTGGGCCCGCAAGGGGGCGCCGAGGGACCGCAAGTGCTTCGAGGCCCAGGTCATGGACTGGTCCGACGACGTCGCCTACTCCGTGCACGACTTCGAGGACGGGCTGCACGCCGGGCACATCGACCCCGACTGCCTCTACTCCGAACCGGAACGGGACGCGATCTGGGCGGTCGCCATCGGCCGCTACGTCCCGGCGGACACCGACCCCCAGGAGCTGGCCGACGCACTGGACCGGCTCGTCGCCCAGGACTGGTGGCCGCACGGCTACGACGGATCCGCCGTCGCCCAGGCCCGGCTGAAGGACGCGACGAGCCAGCTGATCGGCCGGTTCTGCCTCGCCGCCGAGAGCAGCACCCGGCAGGCTCACGGCACGGGCCGCCTCGGCCGGTACGCCGCCGAGCTGGTCGTCCCCCGCGAGGCCCGCAACGAATGCGCGGTGCTCAAGGCGGTCGCCGACCGTTACGTCATGCAGCGTGCCGAGCAGGAGGCGATCCGCGCCGACCAGCGGATCGTCATCGCCGAGCTGGCCGCCGCCCTGACCGCCCGCGCCCCGGAGGGACTGGAGCCGCAGTTCCGGGCGCTGTTCGACGCCGCCCGTGACGACAGGGCCCGCAAGCGGGTCCTGGTCGACCAGATCGCCGCCCTGACCGACGCCTCGGCCCGCTCGCTGCACGTGTCGCTCACGGAGCGCAGACACCGGGTGTGACCTGATCGGGGTACACCCTCTTTCGCCATCACGCTGCGTGCGGGACGCTCGCAGTTGGCGGCGCCGCGAAGCAAGCACCGAGGAGGCACCAAGTGGTCGACGCACATCGCACGTTCGTCATCGTGGGCGGAGGACTGGCGGGAGCGAAGGCGGCCGAGACGCTCCGGGCGGAGGGTTTCAGCGGCCGGGTGATCCTGCTCGGCGACGAACGCGACCACCCGTACGAACGGCCTCCGCTCTCCAAGGGCTATCTCGCCGGCAAGGAGGAGCGGGACAGCGTCTTCGTCCACGAGACCGCCTGGTACGCGGGCGCCGACATCGAGCTGCACCTGGGGCAGCCCGTCACCTCGCTCGACCGGGAGGCCCGCGCCGTACAGCTCGGCGACGGCACCGTCGTCCACTACGACAAACTGCTGCTCGCCACCGGGGCCGAGCCGCGCCGCCTCCCCGTCCCGGGCACGGACCTGACCGGCGTCCACCATCTGCGCCGCCTCGCCCACGCCGACCGGCTGCGCAACGTGCTGACCGCACTCGGCCGCGACAACGGCCATCTGGTGATCGCCGGGGCCGGCTGGATCGGCCTCGAGGTCGCGGCGGCGGCCCGCGGGTACGGCGCCGAGGTCACCGTCGTCGAACCGGAGCCGACCCCGCTGCACCAGGTCGTCGGCCCCGAGCTCGGCCAGATCTTCACCGATCTGCACAGCGACCACGGGGTCCGCTTCCACTTCGGCCTCCGCCTCACCGAGATCATCGGCCAGGACGGCCTGGTGCTCGCCGTCCGCACCGACGACGGCGAGGAGCACCCCGCCCACGCCGTGCTCGCCGCGATCGGCGCCGCGCCCCGCACCGCCCTCGCCGAGACCGCCGGGCTCGCCATGGCCCCCCGCGCGGTCGGCGGCGGCATCGCCGTCGACGCCTCGCTGCGCACCAGCGACCCGCACATCTTCGCGGCCGGTGACGTCGCCAACGTGGACCACCCGCTGCTCGGCATCCGGCTGCGCGTGGAGCACTGGGCGAACGCACTGAACAGCGGCCCGGCCGCGGCCCGCGCCATGCTCGGCCAGGAGGTCAGCTACGACCGGGTGCCGTACTTCTTCTCCGACCAGTACGACCTCGGCCTCGAGTACTCGGGCTGGGCGCCGCCGGGCAGCTACGACCAGGTGGTCATCCGGGGCGACGCGGGGAAGCGGGAGTTCATCGCCTTCTGGCTGAAGGACCACCGGGTGCTGGCCGGGATGAACGTCAACGTGTGGGACGTCACCGAGACCGTGCAGGGGCTGATCCGGTCAGGCCGGCAGGTCGACCCGGACGCGCTGGCGGACCCGTCGGTGCCGCTGGAATCCCTTGGCTGAGCCGCTCCCGGACCGGCACGGCCGTCCCGCCCCGGGCTCCCGGGCGGGACGACCCGGCCGGTCCGCGCGGTCCCACCGGTTCCATGGATCACATCGGCGCGCTCCACGGCTGTCGTAGCCCACCCGTAGACTTCACCCGTGGCAGGCAGGATCAATGACGACGATGTGAAGGCGGTACGGGACGCGGTCCCGATCGACGCCGTCGTTTCCGAGTATCTCCAGCTGCGCAACGCGGGCGGTGGCAACCTCAAGGGACTCTGCCCGTTCCACGACGAGAAGTCCCCCTCCTTCCAGGTCAGCCCGAGCAAGGGTCTCTTCCACTGCTTCGGCTGCCAGGAGGGCGGCGACACGATCGCCTTCGTGCAGAAGATCGACCATCTGACGTTCGCGGAGGTCGTCGAGCGGCTCGCCGCCAAGGCGGGCATCACCCTGCGGTACGAGGAGGGCGGCTACAACCCCTCCCACCAGCGCGGCGAGCGCATCAGGCTGGTCGAGGCGCACAAGGTGGCCGCCCGGTTCTACGTCGAGCAGTTGGACGGCCCCGAGGCCGAGATCGGCCGGAAGTTCCTCGCAGAGCGCGGCTTCGACCAGGCGGCCGCCGCCCACTTCGGCGTCGGCTACAGCCCGGCCGGCTGGGACCACCTCACCCGCTATCTGCGCGGCAAGGGCTTCAGCGACAAGGAGCTGATCGCCTCCGGCCTCTCCCAGGACGGCAGGCGCGGCCCCATCGACCGCTTCCGCGGCCGGCTCATGTGGCCGATCAGCGACACCTCCGGCGACGTCGTCGGCTTCGGCGCCCGCAAGCTGCGCGACGACGACAACGGACCGAAGTACCTCAACACCCCCGAGACCGCGATCTACAAGAAGTCCCAGGTGCTCTACGGCATCGACCTGGCGAAGAAGGACATCGCGAAGGCCAGCCGGGCCGTGGTCGTCGAGGGCTACACCGACGTCATGGCCTGCCATCTCGCCGGGATCACCACCGCCATCGCCACCTGCGGCACGGCCTTCGGCGGCGACCACATCAAGATCCTGCGCCGGCTCCTGATGGACAACGGCAGCGCCCGCGTGATCTTCACCTTCGATGGTGACGCGGCCGGGCAGAAGGCCGCCCTGCGCGCCTTCGAGGACGACCAGAAGTTCGCCGCCGAGACGTACATCGCGATCGCCCCGGACGGCATGGACCCCTGCGACCTGCGCCTGGTCAAGGGCGACGAGGCGGTCCGCGACCTGGTCGAACCCCGCACCCCGCTCTTCGAGTTCGCGCTCCGCCAGATCGTCGGCCGGTACGACCTGGAGACCCCGGCCGGCCGCGGTGCCGCGCTCGACGAGGCGGCACCCGTCGTCGCCCGGATCAAGAACAGCTCCTCGCAGCACGAGGTCGCCGTCCAGCTGGCCGGCATGCTCGGCATCCTGGACACCCAGTTCGTCGTCAAGCGCGTCGGCCAGCTCGCCCGCTGGGCCCGCGAGCGGGGCGACCAGCGGGGCCCCGGCCAGACCCCCTCCCGCGGCGGCCCCCGGCACCAGCAGGTCCAGGCGCCCCCCGCCGCCCCCTCCGGCCCCGCGCTCAACCTCCGCAGCCCCGCCCACCGCACCGAGCGCGAGCTGCTCAAGCTCGCCCTGCAGAAGCCCGCCCTGGTCTCCCCGGCCTTCGACGCCTACGGGGCCGACGAGTTCACCGCCCCGCCGTACGCCGCCGTCCGGCAGTGCATCGCTGAGGCCGGCGGCGCCGAGCTGGGCGTCCCCGAGACCCGCGAATACCTGGTCCAGGTCCTGGACGCGGCGCCCAACGACACGGTGCGCAATCTGGTCACCGAGCTCGCCGTCGAGGTCTTCCACGGCAAGACCATCGACGAGACCTACGCGGGCATGCAGCTCGTCCAGGTCCGGCTGCGCGCCGTCGACCGCCGGATCAACGACGTACAGGGCAGCCTCGCCCGCCTCGGCAGCAATGTCGCCCCGGACCACCTCGCGGCGGCGCAGAACGAGGTCTGGGTCCTCCAGCAGTACGCCCAGTCCCTGCGCAACAACGGAGCCGACGCGCTCTGACACGCCGGCCCGGCAGCGGGAGCGCCCCCGCGTAACCGGCCGGTCACGGACCGGACTCAGAAAGTCCCCGCACGCCCCTCGTGGCAGCGATGTGTCTTACCCCACACTGGGGTGCGGTGCCTGAGACATCGGAGCGCGGCCGGCCCATCGAACGGTGGTCCTCCATCCCCGCGGTCCGGCAGCGATCACCTGGAGGTCGCCCCCGTGCAGACCCGGACCCTGACCAAAACCGAGCACGTCTCGGCCGTCCCCGCGCAGAACCGGGCCGTGCACCATCCGGAGGGCGCGGTGGAGCCGCCGATACCGAACGAGCCGCCCGACCCGCCCGAGGTGCTCATGGAGGAGCCGCCCAGGGCGCCGGAGCAGTCCGGGCCGAGGAGCCGCCCGGAGGCCGCCGGTCCGTCCTCCGACCTCTTCCGCCAGTACCTGCGGGAGATCGGCCGGATCCCCCTGCTCAGCGCCGCCGACGAGGTGGAGCTCGCCCGCCGTGTCGAGGCCGGGCTCTTCGCCGAGGAACGGCTCGCGAGCGCCCCCGACCCGGACACCCGGCTGGCCGTCGACCTCGATCGCCTCGTCGTCATGGGGAGGATGGCCAAACGCCGCCTCATCGAGGCCAACCTCCGGCTCGTCGTCTCCGTCGCCAAGCGCTACGTCGGCCGCGGGCTGACCATGCTGGACCTGGTCCAGGAGGGCAATCTCGGGCTGATCAGGGCCGTCGAGAAGTTCGACTACGCCCGGGGCTACAAGTTCTCCACGTACGCGACCTGGTGGATCCGCCAGGCCATGTCCCGCGCCCTCGCCGACCAGGCGCGCACCATACGGGTCCCGGTCCATGTCGTCGAGCTGATCAACCGGGTGGTACGCGTCCAGCGCCGGATGCTCCAGGAGCGCGGCTACGAACCGACCGCGGAGGAGGTCGCCGACCAGCTCGACCTCACCCCGGAGCGGGTCGGTGAAGTCCTGCGGCTCGCCCAGGAACCCGTCTCGCTGCACGCCCCGGTCGGCGAGGAGGAGGACGTCGCCCTCGGTGACCTGATCGAGGACGGCGACGCCGCGTCCCCGGTCGAGTCCGCCGCGTTCCTGCTGCTGCGCGAGCACCTGGAAGTGGTGCTCTCGACCCTGGGCGAGCGCGAACGCAAGGTGGTCCAGCTGCGCTACGGGCTGGACGACGGACGGCCCCGCACCCTGGAGGAGATCGGCAGGATCTTCGGCGTGACCCGCGAACGCATCCGCCAGATCGAGTCCAAGACCCTCAGCAAGCTGCGGGACCACGCCTTCGCCGACCAGCTCCGCGGCTACCTGGACTGACGCCGCGAGGGCCCGCACCGCCGGACAGCGGTACGGGCCCTCACTTACGTACGAACGCGCAGCGCCCTTAGTCGACTTCGGCGACCGCCTGCGCGAACTGCGCCGAATACAGCCGGGCGTAGGCGCCCTCGGCGGCCAACAGCTCCTCGTGGGTGCCCTGTTCGACGATCGAGCCGTTCTCCATCACCAGGATGATGTCGGCGTCCCGGATGGTGGAGAGCCGGTGCGCGATCACGAAGCTCGTGCGGCCGTGGGCCAGCCGCGCCATCGCCTTCTGGATCAGCACCTCGGTACGGGTGTCGACGGAGCTCGTCGCCTCGTCGAGCACCAGGATCACCGGGTCGGACAGGAACGCCCGCGCGATGGTGATCAGCTGCTTCTCGCCCGCGCTGACACCGGAGCCCTCGTCGTCGATCACCGTGTCGTAACCGTCCGGCAGGGTGCGGATGAACCGGTCGGCGTGGGCCGCCCTCGCCGCCTCCTCGATCTCCTCCCGGGTGACCTCGCGCGAAGCGCCGTACGCGATGTTGTCCGCGATCGAACCGCCGAACAGCCAGGTGTCCTGGAGGACCATGCCGATGCCCTGGCGCAGCTCGTCGCGCGACATCTTCGTCACGTCGACCCCGTCCAGCGTGATCCGGCCGCCCGTCACCTCGTAGAACCGCATCAGCAGATTGACGAGCGTGGTCTTGCCGGCCCCGGTCGGGCCGACGATCGCGACCGTGTGACCCGGCTCGACGTTCAGCGACAGATCCTCGATGAGCGGCTTCTCCGGGTCGTAACGGAACGACACCTTCTCCAGCGAGACGCTGCCCCGCAGCTCCTTCGGGCGCTCCCGCTCGCCGGGCGCGGGGTCGGTGCCCTGCTCCTCGGCGTCCAGCAGCTCGAAGATCCGCTCGGCCGAGGCGACGCCCGACTGCACCAGGTTCGCCATCGAGGCGACCTGGGTCAGCGGCATCGAGAACTGCCGCGAGTACTGGATGAACGCCTGCACATCACCGATCGACAGCGCGCCCGAAGCGACCCGCAGACCGCCCACGACGGCGATCAGCACATAGTTCAGGTTGGAGACGAACATCATCAGCGGCTGCATGATCCCGCTGTTGAACTGCGCCTTGAAACCGGCCTCGTACAGCGCTTCGTTCTGCTCGGCGAAGTCCCGCGCGGACTCCTCCTGCCGGCCGAAGACCTTCACCAGGGTGTGCCCGGTGTACATCTCCTCGATGTGGGCGTTGAGCTTGCCCGTCGTCTTCCACTGCTGCACGAACTGCGGCTGCGAGCGCTTGCCGACCTTCGTCGCCACGAACGCCGAGAGCGGCACCGTCACCAGCGCGACCAGCGCCAGCAGCGGCGAGACCCAGAACATCATGATCAGCACGCCGACGATGGTGAGCAGGGAGTTGATGAGCTGGCCCATCGTCTGCTGCATCGTCTGCGAGATGTTGTCGATGTCGTTCGTCGCCCGGCTGAGCACCTCGCCGCGCTTGGCCCGGTCGAAGTACGACAGCGGCAGCCGCGACAGCTTCGTCTGGATGTCCTCGCGCAGCTGGAACACGATCCGGTTGATGATGCTGATCGACAGCCGGGTCGCCACCAGCATCAGCAGACCGGCGCCGACATAGACCGCCAGCGCCACCAGCAGTACGTCGGCCACCGCGCCGAAGTCGATGCCGTGACCGGGGACGAAGTCCACCCTGGAGAGCATGTCGGCCAGGCCGCTGTTGCTCGCGCGCAGGCCCTCGATGGCCTGCTCCTTGGTCGCCCCCTCCGGCATCTTCCGGCCGACGACCCCGGCGAAGACCAGGTCGGTCGCCCGGCCGAGGATCTTCGGCCCGACCACCGACAGGCCCACGCTCAGCGCACAGGCCACCAGCATCACGTAGAGCGAGGTCTTCTCCGTCGCGAAGCGCTTCAGAAGCCGCTTCGAGGACCCCTTGAAGTCCATGGACCGGTCGGTCGGCGCCCCGCCCGCCATCATGCGTCCGCCAGGCCCGGCCATTACGCGGCCTCCGCTTCCGTCAGCTGGGAGAGCACGATCTCCCGGTACGTTTCATTGCCGTCCATCAGCTCGTGATGGGTGCCGGAGCCGACCACCCGGCCCTCGTCCAGAACCAGGATCCGGTCAGCGTCGCGGATGGTGGACACCCGCTGCGCCACGATCACCACGGTCGCCTCGGCCGTCTCCTGGGTGAGGGCCCCGCGCAGCGCGGCGTCGGTGGCGTAGTCGAGCGCCGAGAACGAGTCGTCGAAGAGATAGATCTCCGGGCGCTGCACCAGCGTCCTGGCGATGGCCAGACGCTGCCGCTGCCCGCCCGACACATTGGTGCCGCCCTGCGAGATCGGCGCGTCCAGACCGTGCTCCAGCGCCGTGACGAACTCCTTGGCCTGCGCGACCTCCAGCGCGTGCCACAGCTCCTCGTCGGTCGCGTCCGGGTTTCCGTACCGCAGGTTCGTCGCGACCGTCCCGGAGAACAGATACGGCTTCTGCGGAACGAGACCCACGGTCCTCGCCAGCAGCGCCGGCTCCAGCGTCCGCACATCCGTGCCGTCGACCAGCACCTGGCCGTCCGTCACGTCGAACAGCCGCGGTACGAGACCGAGCAGAGTCGACTTCCCGCTGCCCGTCGACCCGATGATCGCGGTGGTCTCGCCGGGGCGGGCCACCAGATCCACCGACCGCAGCACCGGCTCCTCGGCGCCCGGGTAGCGGAAGTCCGCGCCGCGCACCTCCAGATGACCGCGGGCGAGGAGCTTGCGGACCGGCTTCACGGGCGGGACCACGCTGGACTCGGTCTCCAGGACCTCCTGGATGCGCTCGGCACAGACCTCGGCGCGCGGCACCATCATGAACATGAAGGTGGCCATCATCACGGACATGACGATCTGCATCAGATAGGCGAGGAACGCGGTCAGTGCGCCGATCTCCATGCCGCCGCTGTCGATGCGCTGGGCACCGAACCAGATCACCGCGATCGACGAGACGTTCACGACCGTCATCACGGTGGGGAACATCAGTGCCATCAGCCGGCCCGTGGACAGCGCCACATCCGTCAGCTCGGTGTTGGAGCCGCGGAACCGCTCCTCCTCGTAGCCGTCCCGGACGAAGGCGCGGATGACGCGGTTGCCGGTGATCTGCTCGCGCAGCACCCGGTTCACCGTGTCGAGCCGCTCCTGCATCGTGCGGAACAGCGGGCGCATCCGCCGCACGATCAGGCTCACCGCGATGCCGAGCACCGGCACCACAGCGAGCAGCACCGCGGACAGCGGGACGTCCTGGCCGAGCGCCATGATGATGCCGCCGACGCACATGATCGGGGCCGACACCATCAGTGTGAACGTCATCAGCACCAGCATCTGGACCTGCTGGACGTCATTGGTCGTACGGGTGATCAGCGAGGGCGCCCCGAAGCGCCCCACCTCACGGGCCGAGAACGACTGCACCCGGTCGAAGACCGACGCTCGGATGTCGCGGCCGAGCGCGGACGCGGTACGGGCGCCGAAGTAGACGGCCCCCATGTTGCAGACCACCTGGGCGATGCTGACGGCGATCATGATGCCGCCGAATTCGAGGATGTAGCCCGTGTCGCCCTGCACGACACCGTTGTCGATGATGTCGGCGTTCAGCGTGGGCAGGTAGAGGCTGGCGCAGGTCTGCAGCAGTTGGAGGAGGACCAGCAGCAGGATGGGTTTTCTGTACGGACCGAGATAGGCCCGCAGGAGTTTTATGAGCACGCGTGTCTCTCGGAGTCGGCAGAAGGCAGGGGTCGACCCATTTTCCGGCACCGACGGCCGTGACTGCGAGCGGTTTTACTCAAGACCAGGTCAAAAAACAGACCGAGTACACAAGTGGAGGGGTTCACCTCGCTCGGAGTACTCGGCCCGTCGCGCGGACGTACGGACTCAGCTCGCGGAGTCGAACGCCCCCGGGTGGATCTGGTCCCGCGTCGCCACGTACTGCTGGCGCACCGCCTGCCCGACCGTCAGCTCCTCGCCCGGCTCCAGCACCTGCGCCGCGGCGCCCTGCCAGGCCGGGGGAGTGAGCGGATCGGCCGTCCCCTGCGAGACCCCCAGTGCCCAGGCCGCCTGCCGGGCCGCGCCCAGCGCCGCGTACTCGGCGGGCTGCGGCACGACCACCTGCGTACCGAAGAGCGCGGGCGCCAGCCCCTGTACGGCGGGCAGTTCGGCCGCCGCGCCCAGCAGGAACACCCGCCGCACCTCGACGCCCCGGCCGCGCAGCACGTCGAGCGCGTCGGCCAGCGAGCACAGCATCCCCTCGAACGCCGCCCGCGCCAGGTGCTCCGGCTTCATCGACTCGCGCCGCAGCCCGCAGAGCGTCCCCGCGGCGTGCGGCAGCCGAGGCGTCCGCTCGCCCTCCAGGTACGGCAGCAGCACCAGCCCGGACGAGCCCGGCGTGGACTTCAGCGCCAGCGCGGAGAGCTCGTCGAGCCCCTCCATGCCGAGCATCTCGGCGGTCCCGCGCAGCGCCCGCACCGCGTTGGAGGTGTGCACCACCGGCAGGTGCTTCCCGGTCGCGTCCGCGAACGAAGTGATCATCCCGGCCGGATCGGACAGCGCCTCGTGGTGCACCGCCATGACCGAGCCCGACGCACCCAGCGAGACCACCGCGTCGCCGACCCCGACCCCGAGCCCGAACGCCGCCGCCATCGTCTCGCCGGTCCCCGCGGAGATCAGCAGCCCCTCGGGCGTCGTCCCGGCCGCGTCGGCGGGACCGAGCACCTCGGGCAGCGCCGCCTGGTGCCCGAGCGCGAGCTCCACCAGGTCGGGCCGGTAGGAACCGGTGTCCGCCGACCAGTAGCCGGTGCCGGACGCGGCACCCCGGTCGGTGGTCCGCCGGGCCGGACGCCCCAGCAACTGCCAGACCAGCCAGTCGTGCGGCTGGAGCACCGCGGCCACCCGCTGGGCCGCCTCCGGCTCGGTCCGCGCCATCCAGCGCAGCTTCGCCACCGGCTGCGCGGCCTGCGGCACCGCCCCGACCGCCTCGGCCCAGGCCTGCCGCCCGCCGAGCCCGTCGACCAGATCGGCCGCGGCGGCCTGCGCCCGCTTGTCGTTGCCGAGCAGCGCCGGCCGTACGAGATTGCCCTGGTGGTCCAGGGGCACCAGGCCGTGCTGCTGGGCGGAGACGCCGATGGCCTGCACCCCTTCGAGCAGCCCGCCGCCGGCGGCCTCGCCGAGCGAGAGCAGCCATGCCTGCGGGTCGACCTCGGTGGCCTTCGCCTCGACGGGGTGTGCGGCGAACCCCCGGCGCAGCACTGCGCCCGTGTCCGTATCGCAGACGACGATGTGTGTGAAGGCGGAAGAGCTGTCCAAGCCGGCGACTATCCCCATGCCCAAGATTCTGCCGCACCGCCGGACCTTTTCAGTACCGGTTGCGCGGACCCCTGGCCCCCAGGCCCTAGGTGTTGCTGGTGCCCCAGTCGTCCTCGCCGTTGCGGCCGCGGTCCCGCAGCGAGCGCACCCGGTCGGTCACCGAGGCCGGGACCTTCTCGCCGACCTTCTCACTCACCGCGTGGTACGCCTTGCCGGCCAGATCACGGCCGCTCTGCGCCGCGGACTCGGCGGTATTGCGCACGGCCGGGTTCTGGGCGAACTGGCGTGCGGACTTCTTCATCTGCTCGTAGCGCTCGCGTCCGGCCCGTGTCCCGATCACGTATCCGAGGGCCAGTCCGGCGATGAACGTGAGCCGGTACCGCATGGCTGCCACCCTTCCTTGCTCACTGCGAAGCTTCAGTGCGACGTGTGCTGCCCGCCTACCCGCGGGCACCTGAGATCACCCCGGGGGATACCGATTGGCAAAGCACCCCCCTGCTTGCGCTAATGTATGTGTCGCAGCGAACGAGCGCCGCCCGGCAGCAGCCAGGTAGGTAGGGTTCGGTGCACACGCAGCAATCCCCTGTAGCTCAATTGGCAGAGCAGCCGGCTGTTAACCGGCAGGTTACTGGTTCGAGTCCAGTCGGGGGAGCGCGATCCCCTGTAGCTCAATTGGCAGAGCATTCGGCTGTTAACCGGAGGGTTACTGGTTCGAGTCCAGTCGGGGGAGCGGAACGGAAGAGGACCCCGAGGGGTCCTTTTTCGTGTGCCCGGCGACGGTCGTCACCGTGGTGCGCGTGGGGCGCATGCGACTCTTTCGCGTGCACTTCGCTCCATCCGGAACCGGACGGCCGACGGCGCGGTCTTCATGGTCATGCGAAGCCGACCATCCGGAGCGAGAGATCGTATGACCGGCTATGCTGCGGCAGACGGCGCGCACACTTGTACGCGCCACGCCGAAAAGGGGCGGTAGCTCAGCCGGTTAGAGCAGCGGACTCATAATCCGTCGGCCGTGGGTTCGAGTCCCACCCGCCCCACCGAACAACCTTGGGAAGAATCGTTCTGACCTGGGGAGACGTGCTTTTGTGAGGGTGCTTCGCGTGCAGCGGACGCCGCACGGAGGTGCAGCGAGCGCTAGTCCTCGCGCGCCCAGCCCCCTGCCGCGAGGCGTGGCGGGCGGGCCGGCCGGTCAGGCGGCGCAGCCGTACCGCTTGACGAGATTGGTGGCGGCTTCCCGCACCACGGTCGCGCTGTTGCGGAGCGCCGTGTCTCGGTCGACGAGGCCCTTCTCCTCTGCCTGCGAGGGCGCGATGAGCGTCACCGTGATGTACCGGGCGGTCGAGCCCGTGCGGGCGGCGCAGCCGGCGGGCAGCACCGCCTCGGCCTCCTCGGGGAGTGCCCAGCCGGTGAACCCGGGGCCGAGGGGGACGGAGTTCTTCCTGGGGCCGGAGTCGTACCGGGCGTCCGCGATGATCAGGTTGAAGGTGCCTCGGCGGTAGTCGCTGTCGGGGTTGGCGCGCATCATGCCGCACCCCTTGAACACCTTGAGGTCGCCCTTGCCCGGGCTTTCCCACTCCTCCGCGCTGACCTCGCCCCCCTTGCCGTCGTCGATCAGTTCCGCCGTCTCCCGGCTGAGCGCCCCGTGGCACAGGGTCTTCGGCAGCGGCGGCTTCTCCTCGTTGTCAGGCCAGAAGCTCGCCGTCACGGCGGCCACCCCGGCGGCGCCGAGCATGACGGTCAGCGGCAGCCACTTCTTGTCCATCGGTTACTGTCCCGTTCACTTGTCGGCGCCCCATGCCGTTCCGGTACCACTGCTCAGCGGTCGCCCGGAGGTGGTCCTCGTACCCGCCGGGGCCCCGCTGATCGGGTTCACGAACCCGATCAGCGGGGCCCCGGCGGGCGAGTTGACGTCGGTCAGGCGGCGCAGTCGTACTGCTTGGTCAGGTTCTCCACGGCCTCAAGGATCACGGTGCGCTGGTCCTTCATCAGTGACGCGTAGTTCCAGTCCCGTCCGACGATGGCGACCGGTGAGACCTTGAGGGTGACGCTGATGTACCCCGCGTCGGGCCGCCTCATCTTCTTTGCGCACCCGTCCGGCAGCTGCACCTCGCTCTGCCGCTGGCCCACCCAGCCCGTGAGGCCGTCACCGATGTGGTTGGCGTCCTTCGGGGGGTCGTTCAGCGTATTGGTGGACCTCACGTCCAGGGTGTACTGGAGCCGCTTGCTGCCCTTGTCCTCAGCGTTCTCCCGATTGACGAAGCAGATGGTGGAGAAGACCGGGTCCGCCGGCTCGGTCTCGGATCCCGAGCTCTTCGGGATGAACTCGTCGACCTGGACGGCCCCTCCCTTGCCGTCCTGGAGCAGGCCCGCGGTCTGCTCCGTCAGCATGCCCAGGCACAAGTTCTGCTCACGCAGCTTCTTGAGCTCCGTCGGCCGGAGTTCGAGCGTCGCGACGACCGCTGCCGCGACGGCGAGCACGGCCGGCAGGACCAGGTACTTCTTGTTCACGACTACGGCTGCCCCATCTTCTTCTGGGCGTCCTCGATGCCGTACTGGTACCAGTTCTCGGCAGTCGTCTGGAGATGGTCCTCGTACTCGCCCGGGGTCGCGTCCAACTCCTCCTTCGTGAGGCCCTTCTCCATCGCCATCTTGCGCATCATGGCGTCCATCTGGTTCTCGCCGTTCTCGAAGTGGTCGACCATGTTCTTGCGGGTGTCCGCGTCGACCGTGGCGTTGAGATCGTTCATGTACGCGGCCGTGCCCACGTCGACCGAGCGCTGGACCACGTCTCCGACGATGGGGATGGCCGTCAGGGGTGCGCCGATGACGTGGTAGTTCATCATCTTGTTCCAGCCGTTGGTGTCCTTCTCCGCCTGGCCGAGGTCGTAGATGACGTCGCCGCGCACGCCGTCGAGGTGCCCGAGCACCGACGCGGACTGCTTGACCCAGGCGCGCAGCCCCTCGTCCTCCTTGCGGAACGAGTCCGCCGGGTATTCGTTCATCCCCTCGGCGATCACCACGCTCTGCGAGTGGTGCATGACACCGAACGCCTTGGGATCCTCGGCGACGCCGCGCATGATGCGGAGGAGGTCGCCCCGCTCGATCTCGAGGCTGTTGTAGTCGGTGGGACCGTCCATGTTCTTGCCGAGGATCTGGTGCACGTCCGAGGCGTAGTCCCCGATCATGTTGCCCATGCTCGTGCGCATGGGCAGGGGCACGGAGCTCTGGTTCTTCGGCGCGTCCTCGCCGCTGTACTCCTTGACGATCCGCTCGAAGATCGCGGTCTCCGCGCCGTCGTGGTGGGCGCCGGCGCCGTGCAGGGGGCTGCCCGGCTCGCGGCCGGTGGCCGCGGCCTCCAGAGCGGCGCCGAACTCGGTGCGGGCCGAGGTCTGCTGCAGGTCGTCGGGCATCTTGTCCTGGACGTCGCCGCCCGGCCAGT